>NZ_AP031388.1:0-2937860 GCF_055385985.1 Cupriavidus sp. LA-1
AAGGCCATCTTCCGCGACAACCTCACCTTCAGCCCGTCGATCGCGCTGGAGAAGATCACGCCCACCGGCGACGAGGCCAATGCCGTGCTGGCCTCCTATGGCTATGCCATGAACCGCACGCTGGTCAACGAGGACGAGCCCGCCCACATGCCGCGCCGGCGCGCGCTGATGGCACCCTTCACACCCGCGGAACTGGCACACCATGAGCCCCTGGTGCGCCGCCTCACGCGCGAGTACGTCGACCGCTTTATCGACGATGGCCGCGCCGACCTGGTCGACCAGATGCTGTGGGAAGTGCCGCTGACCGTGGCGCTGCATTTCCTGGGCGTGCCCGAAGAGGACATGGACCTGCTGCGCCAGTACTCCATTGCGCATACCGTCAACACCTGGGGCCGTCCCAGGCCCGAGGAACAGGTGGCGGTGGCGCATGCCGTCGGCAACTTCTGGCAACTGGCCGGCCGCATCCTCGACAAGATGCGCGAGAACCCGTCCGGCCCGGGCTGGATGCAGTACGGCCTGCGCAAGCAGAAGGACCTGCCCGAGGTGGTCACCGACTCCTACCTGCATTCGATGATGATGGCGGGCATCGTGGCCGCGCACGAGACCACGGCCAATGCCTCGGCCAACGCCATCAAACTGCTGCTGCAGCATCCGGATGCATGGCGCGAGATCTGCGAAGACCCGTCGCTGATCCCGAATGCGGTGGAAGAATGCCTGCGCCACAACGGCTCCGTCGCCGCATGGCGGCGGCTGGTGACGCGCGACGCCGAAGTCGGCGGCATGCGCCTGCCGGCGGGCAGCAAGCTGCTGATCGTCACGTCTTCCGCCAACCATGACGAGCGCCATTTCGCCGATGCCGACCTGTTCGACATCCGCCGCGACAATGCCAGCGAGCAGCTCACCTTTGGCTACGGCTCGCACCAGTGCATGGGCAAGAACCTGGCGCGCATGGAGATGCAGGTCTTCCTGGAAGAACTGACGCGGCGGCTGCCGCATATGCGCCTGGCGGAACAGACCTTCACCTACGTGCCCAACACCTCGTTCCGCGGCCCTGAGCACCTGCTGGTGGAATGGGACCCCGCGCAGAACCCCGAGCGCCGCGACCCGGCCCGGCTCGACGTGCACCAGCCGGTGCGCATCGGCGAGCCGTCCGCCCACACCATCGCCCGCACGGTGGTGGTCGAGCGCGTCTCGCGCGCTGCCGACGACGTGGTGCGCCTGCGGCTGGCGGCGCCGCACGGCAAGCCGCTGCCGCGCTGGGCGCCGGGCTCGCATATCGACGTGGAATGCGGCGATACCGGGCTGTCGCGCCAGTATTCGCTGTGCGGCGATCCGGACGATGCCGGCGCGCTGGAGATCGCCGTGCTGCGCGACCCCGACAGCCGCGGCGGCTCGGCCTGGGTGCATGGCAGCGTCAAGGCCGGCGACCGCCTGCGCATCCGCGGGCCGCGCAATCACTTCCGCTTCGACGAACGCTGCGGGCGCGCCATCTTTATCGCCGGCGGCATCGGCATCACGCCGGTCAGCGCAATGGCGCGGCGCGCCCGTGCACTTGGCATCGACTACGCATTCCACTACTGCGGCCGTTCGCGGCAGGCCATGGCGATGCTGGATGAACTGCAGGCCCTGCACGGCGCACGGCTGCACGTCCATGCCAGCGATGAAGGCCAGCGTGCCGACTTCGGCAAGCTGCTGGCGCAGCCTGACCCACGGACCCAGATCTACGCCTGCGGCCCGCAGCGCATGCTGGACGCGCTGGCCGACTGCTGCGCGGCATGGCCGGAAGACGCACTGCGCGTGGAGCACTTTGTATCGAAGCTGGGCACGCTGGATGCGTCGAAGGAGCAGCCCTTTATCGTCGAGCTGAAGGACTCCGGCCTGGTCATGGAAGTCCCTGCCGGCCAGACCCTGCTGAGCGCGCTGCGCGGCGCCAATATCGACGTGCAGAGCGATTGCGAGGAAGGCCTGTGCGGGTCCTGCGAGGTGCGCGTGCTGGCCGGCCAGGTCGACCACCGCGACGTGGTCCTCACGCGCAGCGAGCGCGAGGCCAACCAGCGCATGATGGCCTGCTGCTCGCGCGCCTGCGGCGGCGGCCGGCTGGTGCTGGAGCTCTGAGCATCCGCCCCGTCAGGCGGAGGGGCCGTTCACTGCCCGGCAGGGCCAGCCACCGTTGCGCCGTAGGACAACGCCTGACAACAGCGGCAAGGCGCCAAGGCTAAAGTAGCAGCGCAAGCCCCAGGCAATCCTGTTCCCGTTGCGCCATGCCCCCAGCCCCTGCCGTTCCCAATCGTCATCCCTTGCGCAACGCCGCTGCGTGCCTGTGCCTGTCCCTGCTGGCCGGGCCACTTGCCATTGCCGCCACCCTGGCTGCCCCGCCTGCGCGGTCCCCGCAGTTGTCCGGCCTGGCCGCGCTGCTGCTGGGCACGGTGCGCGGCAAGCCCACCGGCATGAACGGCGTGACCCGCCTGACCGCCGGCGATGTCGACCGCCAGCTGCACCTGGCCTGCCAGGAGCTGATGCGCGCCGGCCCGGTCGACCTGGACGACACCACGCGCTTTGTCGGCTGCGTGACGCGGCCGGGCAAGATTGTCGAATTCCACCTGAAGGTCTCGGGCGTGGATGCCACGCGCGACGATACCCGCGAGTTCATGGTGTCGGCCAAGCCGATCCTGGAGCGCGGCATTTGCCGCAACCCGGATGTGCCGGTACTCGGCAAGCTGGGGGTCACGCTGCGCTATCACTATGTGGCCGGGCAGAAGCAGCTGGTCCTGCTGGATATTCCCCCTGACCAGTGCCCGAGGAAGTGAGGCCGGCCGCCGCGCCAGCTCAGGCTCCCTGCCCGCCTCCCGACACCTCGCCTCCCAGCACCTCCTCGCAGACCGCCAGCCACGCCCGTGCCGCGTGCGACAGGTAGCGCCCCGGCGACCAGATGTGGGCCATGGTCCAGTCCATGGCCGGTTCCGTGAGCCGCGCCATGGCCAGCGTGTCCTGGTCCTGCAGGCGCTCGGCCAGCGGCTGGGGCAGGAAGGTGGTGCCCAGCCCCGCCGCCGCCATCGACGCCAGGAAATCCCAGTGCCCGCTGCGCGCCACTACGTGCGGCTCGATGCGGGCTTCCAGGAAGGCCTGGCTCAGCTTGCGCGTCAGTGAGAAGTCCTCGGTCAGCATCACCAGCGGCTCCTCGCGCAGCGCCGCCAGGGTGACGGTGCGCCCGCGCGCCCAGGCAGCCTTGCGCGGGCCCACGGCCCAGATCGGGTAGCGGCCGAACTGGCGCGTTTCCAGCGCCAGTCCGCTGTCTCCGGGCAGCACCGTGGCGCCGACCTCCAGCTCGCCGCCGGCCACCAGCTGCTCAACGACCTGGCCGCCGTGCTCATCCAGCGTCAGCAACAGGTTGGGATAGCGCTGCCGGAACGCGCTGACCGCCGGCGAGAAGAACAGGTTGACCATCGGCGGGATGCCGACTGTCAGTTGCCCCCGCCCCAGCGCGGACAGGTCGGATACCTCCAGCGTCAGCCGGTGCACCACGCCCAGCGCCTCCTGCCCGCGCTCGTAGACCACGCGGCCCACGTCGGTCAGCCGCACGCTCTTGCCTTCGCGGATCAGCAGCGGCTGGCCGACCTCATCCTCGAGCTGCCTGACCATCTTGCTGATGGTCGACTGGGTGACAAACAGCGAGGTCGCGGCCTGGGTAAAGCTGCGCAGCCGGGCAGTCTCGACGAAATAGCGCAGCGCGCGGATATCGATGGGCATGGTGCTGAGAGACGGCGAACGCACCCGGCTACAGCCGGATCTCCGCCATCCATGAACAAAGGGAATGGACAGGCCAATATTAAATCATGAATGGAATGCGAAAGGTTTGGCTACACTTCGCTTCCACGCATTGACCCTGCCCGACTGCGCCCCCTGTGAAGCGTGGAGCGGCAGGCGGCGGTGTGCGCCCCCAACTCCACTTCAAGACCCCGCTTCCATGGCTAGCTGGCCGAATGCACGACAGTGGCTGTTCTCGCTGAAGGCATTCGCCGCCGCGATGCTCGCGCTCTATATCGCGTTGGCGCTGGGCCTGCCGCGGCCTTACTGGGCCATGGCGACGGTGTACTTTGTCTCCCATCCCCTGACCGGCGCGACCCGGTCCAAGGCCGCGTACCGCGTGGCCGGCACGGTGCTGGGCGCCACCGCCGCGGTGGCCACGGTGCCGCAACTGGTCAATATGCCGATCGTGCTGATGGGCGCGATCGCACTGTGGATCACCGTGCTGGTGTACCTGTCGCTGCTGCAGCGCTCGCCGCGCAGCTATATCTGCCTGCTGGCGGCCTACACCCTGCCGATCGTGGCGTTGCCGGCGGTCAGCCAGCCGGCGCAGATCTTCGATATTGCCGTGGCGCGCATCGAGGAGATCGTGCTCGGCATTGTCTGCGCCGGGCTGGTGGGCTCGGTGGTGTTTCCGGCCAAGGTCGCGCCGGCATTGCGGGCCCGCGCAGCCACCTGGCTGGCGGATGCGGCGGCCTGGGCCTCCGACATCCTCGCCGGCAGCCCGCGCGCCGACGACAGCCGCCACCGGCTGGCCGCCGACATCCTGGCGCTGGACCAGCTGGTCAGCCAGCTGGCCTATGACACCGAGGGCAGCCACACATTGCGCCACGCCCGCGCGCTGCGCCAGCGCATGACGATGCTGATGCCGCTGCTGTCGTCGCTGGAAAGCGTGCTGCAGGCGCTGCGCGGCCATCCTGACGGCATCCCGCCAACCCTGCGCGAGGCGCTCGCGGCAACAGCCGCCTGGCTGGGTGCCGATGCGGCCACGCCGCCTCCCACGACCCCGGGCGGCTGGCTGGCCGATACCCGCGCCGGCGCGGCCGCCTGGCATGCCGGACTCGCCGCCACGGCGGCTGACCAGCTGCAGCGCCTGTGCGCCCTGTACGCCGAATGCCGGGCCCTGCAGCAAGGCATCGGCGACCGCAGCGCCGGCGCGCCGCTGGTACGCGGCCAACCGCCGACCGAGGCCGCCGGCCATCACCACGACCACGGCATGCTGCTGTTCGGCGCCGTGTCCAGCGGCCTGGCGGTGTTCTGCGTGGGGCTGCTGTGGATTGTCTCGGGCTGGGAGGAAGGCGCCGGCGCGGTCGCGGTGGCATCGATCGCCTGCTGCTTCTTCGCCGCCATCGACGAGCCGCGCCGCATGGCCGGCGCCTTCGTGCGCTGGAGCACGGTCTGCCTGCTGGTGTCGTCGGGCTACCTGTTCCTGGTGGTGCCGCGCGCGCACACCTTTGAAGCGCTGGCCGCGATGCTGGCGCTGCCCTATCTCGGCATCGGCCTGCTGATCGCGCGCCCGGGCTTCCAGTTGATCGCGATGCTGCTGTCGGTCAACACGGCGTCGTTCGCCAACGTGCAGACGGTGTTCGACGTGGATTTCCTCGGCACCTTCAATACCTGCCTGGCCAGCGCGGCGGCGATGCTGTTCGCGCCGCTGTGGTCGATGGCGGTGCGCCCGTTCGGCGCGCGCGCCGCCGCCCGCCGGCTGGTGCGCGCCAGCTGGCGGGATCTGGCGCAGGCGGCCACGCTGCGGGCGGCCGATGGCGATGCCCGCCTGGGCGCGCGCATGCTGGATCGGCTCGGCCAGCTGGTGCCACGCCTGGGCGCAGCCGGCGATCCGCTGTCTTCCGACGGCTTCCATGCGCTGCAGGTCGGCTACTGCGCGCTGGCGTTGCAGAAATCGCTGCCGGCCTTGCCGCCAGCGGCACGCAAGCCGGTGCGCCGCGTGCTGGCCGCGGTGGCCCGGCATTTCCGGGCGCGGCTGCGCGCCGGCCATGCCGGGCCGGCGCCGGTGGGGTTGGCCACGGCAGTGGCCGAGGCCATTGCCAGCGTGGCCGCCACAGCGATCACATCGGCTACACCGGCCGCTGGCCGCGCCGACCATCGCGGCGCGCTCGGCGCGCTGGTGGTGCTGCAAGTCACGCTGCTGCCTGGGACCGCCGTGGCCCCGTCCCGCTGATCTCCCACATTCCGTGCCGTCGCCCCATGCTTAGTGAAATCGACCTCTATGGCGTCTTCGTGCCAGGCGTGCTGGTGCTGATGGTGCTGGCCTTCGCCGCCACCACTGCGATCCGCACGGTGCTGGCGGCGCTGGGCTGCTACCGCCATATCTGGCACCGCTCGCTGTTCAACCTTTCCCTCTATGTGATCGTCCTGGGTGCCGTGGCCGCAGCCTTTGTCGCGGTGCCGGGACTGCCGTCATGACCCTCCGACTCCGCCCCCTGCTTCCCTTGCTGCCGACGCTGCTGGCCGCCATCGCCGCCCTGCTGGTGCTGCGCCACCTGTGGGACTACTACACGGCCGCGCCATGGACCCGCGACGGCCATGTGCGCGCCGACATCGTCCAGGTGGCGCCCGATGTTTCAGGCCTGGTCACGCGCGTGCTGGCACGCGACAACCAGCACGTGCAGCAAGGTGACGTCCTGTTCGAGATCGACCGCGACCGCTACGCGCTGGCGCTGCAGCAGGCGCTGGCCACGCTGGCGACCCAGCGCGCCGTGCTGGCACAGGCGCGGCGCGAGGCCGCGCGCAACCGCAATCTTGACGGACTGGTCGCCACGGAAGTTGCGGAACAGGGGCGCGCCCGCGTGGAACAAGGCGAGGCCGCGCTGGCGCAAGCCGAGGCCGCGGTGCGGCTGGCGCGCCTGAACCTGGAGCGCACCAGCGTGCGCAGCCCGGTGGCGGGCTATCTCAACGACCGGCTGCCGCGCCTGGGCGACTATGTCTCCACCGGCCGCCCGGTGCTGTCGATGGTCGATGCCGGCTCCTTCCACGTCGAAGGCTATTTCGAGGAAACCAAGCTGCACCGGATCCGCATCGGCAGCCCGGTGGACGTGCATATCATGGGCGAGCCCCGGCACCTGCGCGGGCATGTGCAGAGCATCGCCGCCGGCATCGAGGACCGCGACCGCAGCGCGGGCTCGAACCTGCTGCCCAACGTCAACCCGACCTTCAACTGGGTGCGGCTGGCCCAGCGCGTGCCGGTGCGCATCGTGCTGGAAGACGTGCCCGCGGATGTGCGGCTGGTCTCGGGCCGCACCGCGACGGTGGCCGTACGCGAACCCGGCCGCGACGATGACGCCAGCGGCCGTGCGGAGCCGCGATCATGAGGCGGCACCATCCCTGGCTGGCGTGCGCCGCGGCTTGCCTGTGCGCCTGCACCACGGTGGGCCCGGACTATCGCGTGCCCGATCACGCGGCGGTGCGCGCGCCAGCGGCAACTGGCCCGCTGCAGGGCGCCGCGGCGCACGGCGTCGCCATTGCGCCCGTGCCGGACGACTGGTGGCGGCTCTATGACGACGACCGGCTCAACCGGCTGGTCGAACAGGCGCTGGCCGCCAACACCGACATCCGCGCCGCCAGTGCCAACCTGCGCCGCGCGGTGGCGCTGCTGCACGAGGTGGAGTCCGAGAACCTGCCCCAGGGCGGCGCCGGCGCCAGCGTGTCGCGCGCGCAGCTGTCGGGCGAAAGCTTCCTGCAGACCGCCCAGCCGCCGGTATTCAACCTGGGCGACTTCGGTTTCGGGGTGTCTTACCTGATCGACTTCTTCGGCAAGCTGGCGCGGGCCGACGAAGCCGCGCTGGCCGGCGCCGAAGCCAGCGAGGCCACGCTGGACACGGTGCGCGTGACCGTGGCCGCGCAGACCGTGCGCGCCTACGTGCAGGGTTGCGCCGCCACGCATGACCTGGCCGCCGCCACGCAGCAGCTCGCGGTACAGCAACGCACGCTCGACGCCACCAGCCGCCTGGCCGCCGCCGGCCGCGGCGAGCCCGCCGACGTGGCGCGCCAGCGCGCTCGCACGGAAGCGCTGCGCGCGGCCCTGCCCACGCTGGAAGCCGCTCGCACCGCCGCGCGCCACCGGCTGGCCCTGCTGCTGGGCAAGCCACCCGCGGCACTGCCAGAGGCAGAGGTAGCCTGCCATGCGGAGCCGGCACGGCGCGCGCCGCTGCCGGTCGGCGACGGCACCGCTCTTCTCAGGCGGCGGCCCGATATCCGCCAGGCGGAACGCGAACTGGCCGCGGCCACGGCGCGCATCGGCGTGGCTACGGCGGACCTGTATCCATCGATCCGTATCGGCGCCAGCGCCGGGCTGACCGGCGTGCTGAGCGACCTTGGCAGCGGCCCGACGGCGCGCTGGAGCGTGGGGCCGCTGCTGAGCTGGTCGCTGCCGACCAACGGCGTACGCCATCGCATCCACGGGCATGAGGCCGCGGCCGACGCCGCGCTGGCGCGCTTTGACGGCGCGGTGCTGCGCGCGCTGCAGGAAACGGAAACGGCGCTGTCCGCCTACACGCGCGAGCTGGAACGGCATGAAGCCTTGCATGCGGCGCGCGAGCAGGCCGCCGAAGCCGCGCGGCTGCAGCGCCGCCTGCAGCAGGCGGGGCGCATCCCCTACCTGGCGCACCTGGATGCCGAGCGCACGCTGGCCGACGCAGAGGCCGCGCTGGCCGCGTCTGAAGGCCATGTCGCGGCCCGCCAGGTCGACCTGTTCCTCGCGCTCGGCGGGGGCTGGCAGGCCGGCCGCAAGGTGACTGCCGCCACGACATCATCCGATGAAAAAAACGACTGATTTCCCTCCGATTAAATCATCCCAGGAATGTATCAGCGTGACTAAACTTCGTTCCGTGCCGCGTGCTTCCCACGCGACGGCACCGCCCAAAAGGCGAACCCGGACGGCGCGGGAGGCAGATCCGCCAGCCCCGCGCGGCCCCTCGCGGGCCATGCCGTCCAACTACTCAAAAACAGCAGACATGCATAAAAACGCTCTCAAAGCCCTCCTTGCCACGACCTTCTCGATCGCAACACTCGGTGCCGCCGCACTGGCCAGCCCTGCCATGGCCCAGGGCCTGAACAACCGCGGCATCGACGCCGACCGCTACGGCTACAACCTGCACAACGGCAAGCGCGATCCGTTCACCGAAGGCGCGCACGTCAACGGCAAGCGCGACCCCTTCACCGATGGCGCCCGCATCAACGACCGTCGCGACCCGTTCACCGACGGCGCCAACAGCGCTGCCGCCGGCATGAACGTGGCGGGCCTCGACCGCAGTGGCGTGTCGGCACCGCCGGCCCATAGCGGCTCGCGCGTTTCCGCTGCAGCCTGACCGGCGCCAACCCGCGCCACGGCTGCCACCGTGGCGTGCCGACGGGGCGCAAGGCCCCGTCTCCTCTCCCGTTCCCCTTGAAGCCTCACCATGAAAACCATCCTGTTCGCGCTGCTCGGCCTTGGCACCCTGGCGGCGTCTTTCTCCGCTGCCGCCGGCCCTGACTGGGCTGTGATCGAGCGCGGCCGCGCCGCTGCCAGGGCCGCGGCCGGGCGCACCGCACCAGCCCGCAATGCAACGCCTTGCGCACAAGCGGACGTCGCCGCGCCGGTCACTTCGCCGGTTACGTCACGCTGATTCCTACTGACACGCGCGCTCCGGTGCTAGATTGAGTAGGCGTGCCGCCGCCACGCGCCGGCCGTGACTGACAAGCCACCCCACCAGAAGAGCGAGGAGCCGCGCATGTCCCTTCCCCATCTTGCATCCGGACAGATCACCAGCGTGCTGCCATTGGGCGCACGGCTGGACCAGACCGCCACCCAGGCCCTGTTCAAGGAAGGCCCGCTGGAGGTGATGCGGCTGGTGTTGAAAGCCGGCAAGCATGTGCCGCCGCATGCGGTGGATGGCCCGATGACCGTGCAATGCCTGGAGGGCGAAGTGCGCGTGCGCGTGGACGGCGCCGAGTGCCAGCTGCACCAGGGCGACCTGCTCTACCTGGGCCCGAGCGTACGCTACGACGTCACCGCGATCTCCGATGCCTCGGTGCTGGTGACGATGGTGCTGCCCGGCGGCCGGTGACGGATGTGCCCTAAGACGCAATGCGGCGCATGGCTTCGCGGATCGGTTCCGACCCGGTCGGGCGCACCAGCCGCGCCACCTCCTGCCCGTCGCGCAGGAACACCAGCGTCGGCCACAGCTTGATGTGATACGAGCGGCCAAGCCGGCGCCCGCTGCCGTCCTCGATCTTGAGATGGCGCAGGTCCGGATGCACCGCAAAGGCCTCGGCCAGCTCCGGCTGGGCGCGCTGGCAGTAGCCGCACCATGGCGCGCCGAATTCCAGCACGGTGGCGCCTGCCAGCGTATCCACCTCAGCGCGGGTGGGCTCGGTGGCCGCGTAGTGTTGGGTCATCGGCATGGGTCTGGTCCTTTCAACGGTGCTGGTGGCATTTGATTGTCGTAGTGTAATTTCTACGCCGCCGGCGCGATGTCCCACCATGCCGGCAGCAGCTCGCGCACCTCGGCCGCGGCAAAGCGATCGTCGATCAGGACCACCACGCCCTGATCCTGCTGCGTGCGGATCACCCGGCCCGCCGCCTGCACCACCTTGCGCAGGCCCGGATACAGGTAGGCATAGGCGTAACCCTGCCCGAACGCCTGCTGCATGCGCGCGCGGAACTGCTCGTTGACGGCATTGAACTGGGGCAGCCCCAGCGTGGCAACGAAGGCGCCAATCAGGCGCTCGCCGGGCAGGTCCACCCCTTCGGCAAAGGCACCGCCGAGCACCGCAAAGCCGATACCCTCGCCGCCTTGCACAAACGCATCCAGGAACGCGGCCTGCGACGCCTCGTCCATGCCGCGCGACTGCGCCCAGTATGGGATGTCCGGGTGGGACCGGGCAAAGCGGGCCACGGCCTGCTGCAGGTATTCGTGGCTGCTGAAGAACGCCAGGTAGTTGCCGCGCCGCGCGCGGAACTGGCCGGCCATCAGCGCGACGATGGCCGGCAGCGAGTGTTCGCGCCGCGCATAGCGGGTGGAGATGCGCGAGGCAATCCGCACTGACAGCTGCTCGGCGCGGAACGGCGATGGCACCTGCACCCGCGGGCAATCCGCCGGCAATCCCAATGTATCGAGGTAATAGGCGGCGGGATCGAGGGTCGCGGAAAACAGCACGACCGAATGCGCGGCGGCAAAGCGCGGGCGCAGGAACGGGGCCGGGATGACATTGCGCAGGCACAGCCGCGCATGGTGGCCACCGCGCTTGCGCGGCACGCGCTGGATATCGAACAGCGAATGCGCATCGAGCTGCTCGGCGAGGCGGCCGAAATGCAGCGCATCGAAATAGAAACGCTGCAGCGCGGGATCATGCGCGCCGGGATGCTCGGTCATGTGCGCCAGTGCCGCCGCGCAGCATTCGTCCAGCGCGCGGCGCAAGGCGGCGGGCACTTCGGGCAGGACTTCATAAGCGTCTTCACCCTGGCGCGCCAGCGCGCTCCACTGCCGGGCCAGCCGCGTCAATGGCTTGCGCACGATGGCCGGCGCGCCGCGGCGCACCTCCCGCAGCGAGTGGGGATCGAGTTCGGCGGTGTACATGGCGCGGCCGCGCTCGACCAGGTTGTGGGCCTCGTCCACCAGCACGCTGGTGCGCCAGCCATTGGCCACGGTCAGCGCATACAGCAACGCGCTGCGGTCGAAGTAATAGTTGTAGTCGGCCACCACCACGTCGCTCCAGCGCACCAGTTCCTGGGCCAGGTAATAAGGGCAGATGCCGTGTTCCAGCGCCAGCGCACGCACCGCGGCACGGTCGCGCAGGGGCAGGCCGCGCGCCGCCTCGCGCGCCGCCGGCAGCCGGTCATAGAAGCCGCGCGCCAGCGGACACGACTCGCCATGGCAGGCCAGCTCCGGATGCTCGCAGGCCTTGTCGCGGGCCACCAGTTCCAGCACGCGCAACGGCTGCGCACCCTGGCCGCGCAGCGCATTGGCGGCGTGCAGCGCCACCCCGCGCCCGGTGGTGCGGGCCGAGAGGAAGTACACCTTGTCGATGCCCTGCCCCGGCATGGCCTTGAGCACCGGGAACAGCGTGCCGACCGACTTGCCGATGCCGGTAGGCGCCTGCGCCAGCAGGTGGCGGCCCGCGCGGTTGGCGTTGTAGACCGCATGTGCCAGTTCGCGCTGGCCCGGGCGGAAGCTCTGGTGCGGAAAGGCCAGTCGCGCCAGCGCGGCGTCGCGCGCCTGCCGGTGCGCCAGTTCCGCCTGCGCCCAGCGCAGGAAGCGCTCGCAGGTCTGTGCGAAGAAAGCCTCGAGCGCCTGCGCCGTGAAGTGCTCCGCGACCGGATGCTCGCGCTGGCTGATGATGTCGAAATAGACCAGCGCGATCTCCAGCCCGGGCAGCCCCAGCTTGCGGCACAGCAGGCAGCCGTAGACCTTGGCCTGGGCCCAGTGCAGGTGGCGGTGGTTGTCGGGTACGGCGGCTTCGCCGCGCACGGTCTTGATTTCTTCCAGCCGGTTGGCGGCGGGATCGTAGCCGTCGGCGCGGCCACGCACGTGCAGGGGACCGAAATCGGCGGCCAGCGCGACCTCGGCCTGGTAGCCCTCGCCGCGCCGGCTGGTCACGACGCCATGCCCGGCCACGCCCTCCTGCGCCGACGGCGTCGGCACGAAGCGCAGGTCCAGGTCGCCGGCCTTGGCAGTGAACTCGCACAGCGCGCGCACGGCCACCACATAGGCCGGCCCGGCCGTGGTGGTGGCTGGTGCAGGGATTACGTCAGGGGGCAGAAGGACGGCGGACACAAGTCAGGGCGCGGCATGGACTGTATGAATATACAGTATCGCGACGGCATGCGCAGCCTGACTCACGGGGCCATGGCAAGCCGCGGCAGACGAACCATGAAGCACGATCCCTGCCCCTGCCTGGTGGTGACGGAGACTTCCCCCTGATGCAATGACACCGCCAGCTTGACCAGGTACAGGCCCACTCCGGCACCGACCGTGCCCGCCACGTTCTCGCCGCGGACATAGCGCTCGAACAAGTGGTCAAGATCCTTTTCCGGGATGCCGATGCCACGGTCGGTGACCGATATGCATACCGTCTGCGCATCGCCGGACATATGCACGGTGACCGGCGAACGCTCGGGCGAATACTTGATCGCATTGCCAATCAGGTTGCTGAAGACCTGGAACAGCAGCCTGGCGTCGCCATGGAATATCTCCGGCGCGTCGGCGTCGATGATCTCCTCGATCACCGGTGCAGGCCAGCTGTCGCGATGCAGCTCGCAGACTTCGTGCACCAGCAGGCGCAGCGAGAAATCGGTGCTGTGCAGCAACTTCAGCCTGCTGCCGTCAAGCAGTTGCGAGGAGTCAAGCAAATGGTCGATCAGGTTGGTCATGCGCAGTACCGCGGCGCGAATCCTTGCGCAGCGTTCGCCAAGAACCGCGGCGGTGGGCGCCTCTTTCATCCGCACCAGCCGCTGCGCATGTCCGTCGATGACGTTGAGCGGCGTACGGAATTCATGCGATGCCATGGAGACGAAGTTGCGCTGCAGCTCGGCCGTGCGCCTTTCGTTCTCCAGCAGCTCCTGAAGGACTTCTGTTTGCGCCGCCAGGGCAGCCTTGCTGCGTTCGAGCTCGATCGTGTTGTCGCGAAAGCGCACCACTGCGCGCGCAATATCGCCGATCTCGTCCTGCCGCTTGGCGCCGGGAATGTCGACGCGCGGATCGTTGTCGGCAATACGGTGCATGCGCTCGACCAGGGCTGCGATGGGATTCGATACCGCCTTGAGCAGGTAGCCAACCGCCGCGATCACCAGGCAGCCCGAAACCACAATGGCCGCGGCAATAAGGTGCCACGCATCCAGGTAGGCCTGGGCCTCGCGCTCGGTTGCCTCGGTGGCACCGGCAACGTTGTGCTCGGTCAGCACGCCGAGCGTGGCGTTGGCCTGCTCGAAGGCGTGATGCGAGTCTCCGTGATACAAGGCAATCGCCGCGGCCTTGTCGTTGGCCCGGGCCAGTGCCATGACCTGGGTGGCAAGCACGCGATACTCGGCCCACTGCCTGGCGAAGCGCTGATAAAGCTCGAGCTCGGCGGGATCGTGCTCGATCTTGCCATAACGGCCAGCGACCGTTGCGATGGTCTCATCCAGTGCTGTAACCTGACGCTCGGCGGCGCGCTGGTCGGCGCTGCGCGAGACTGCAATCAGCGCGTCGGCTTCGGTGGCCCGGAAGTCCGAAATATAATTATTGAGGTCGCCCAGAATACGGTTGCTCTGGAGCCAGCGTCCGCTGATCTGGGCCGAGACGCTGTGGAAATGGCTGAGCCGGTTGATGCCGAAGGCGCCGACGCCGAACACCAGCAGCAGGAACAGCACGAACACCAGCGACAGACGAACGCGGATCGGCCGCAGCAGCGGCACCGAGCCAGGCAGCCGAGCCGGCTTTCGCAGCGCCGATTTTGCCGCTTGCGCGGCGGTGGCGCCAAGCGGAGAGCGCGTCGAGTGGTTCATGAGAAACAATCCTGGGGCTTGCCGAGCGTCAGCCGGTGCAAGGCACGGGCTGGCACGGCACGACCGTATTTACCGCAAGCGAGGCAATTATGAACCAACTAAGCGGGAGAATTCTCTGCGTCGAGGATGACTCCGAAACGGCCGAGCTGATTGCCGAAGAACTGATTGAACGAGGATTCGAGGTCAGCATCGCACATGACGGCGAGCAAGGCTTTGCCGCCATCCTGCGCGAGGCGCCCGATCTTGTCCTGTGCGACGTGAGCATGCCCGTGATGACCGGGTTCGAACTGCTCGAGAAGATCAGCGCCCTGGCACCGCGCTTTGCCGACATGCCTTTCGTTTTCCTTACAGCCCTGGCGCAGCGGGATGCCGAACTGAGGGGGCGCCGGCTCGGGGCCGACGATTACGTGACCAAGCCGGTCGATTTTGACATCCTGGAGAGCATCATCGAAACGCGCCTGGCCCGGGTCGCGCGAACGCGGCCTGGCCACTCGGACGTCCACCTGAGCCAGCGCGAGATCGACACCCTGGTATGGTCGGCGCGCGGCAAGACCTCGGGCGAAATTGCGACCATTCTTGGGTTGTCCAAGCGCACGGTCGACTTCCATATTGACAACGCGCGGCAGAAACTCGGCGTGGCGACCCGGATCGAGGCGGTCGTCAAGGCCACCTCGGTTGGCATCATCAAGCCCTGACAGACTGCTTCGCCGGGCACCTTCGCGGCGGCAGCGAGCGCCAGTTCGTCCCGGCGAGGATCACATACGAAGCAAGGTGGGCGCCTTCGAAGCGAAGTCTACTGTGATTAATCACAGTACGCAAAAAGCACCTCCACCCATAGAATCACGGCAAATGCATCATTGACCGATCATGTGCACGTCCGACCGGGCGTTAGCCAGGGCCGGCTAGATGGCTGTCGACGTATCCATTTGCGACGTGAACACGCCGCGAAGCAGTAGCCCGTTCATTTTCGGGGCCGAGTCATTCAGCGCAGGCGTCGCCTTGTGCCAATCATTCACTTAGAAGCTGTCAGTAATGCAAGCGGAATTTGGCAGATCGGCAGCACCGGGGAGCACAAGCCCCGCGCGCTTTGCGGACGTCTGGCCTGCAGCGACGACGCTGATTCATATCTGGCCGTCCAATGCCCCGCATGACGAAGATGCCGGTTTGACCAGCTTCCTGGTGTCGGCATGGCGCAAGCTTCATAGCGCCAGCCGCCGCCCGCCCCGCTGTCCGCGCTGCCATGGTGGCGCAACGGCTTGTGACGGCACCGATCACAGGGGCCTGCCTCAGTTCCACTGCCATCGCTGCCAACGGCGCTTCAATCGGCTGACCGGAACCCCCATGGCACGGCTGAGGCCGCAGCAGAGCAAGGTTCTGGCGTTCTTCAGCCTGGCTTCGCAGCCCATCCCGGTCGCCGAAGCGGCCCGGAGACTCGGCATCAATCCGGAGACGGTGGTTCGCTGGTCCATCCAGACGCGGTTGTGGTTATTGGAGCTGGACCCGCAAGGAAGCTGGGAGCAGCGCGTTCACCTTGCTGTCCGTTATGCGGTAATACCCGCGGACCGCCCGGGCAGTGCGCCCTTGACCACCCCAGGATGCCGATGCGCTCCCGTCCGCTGCGGTACCGCGCAGGCGGGCGCCACGGACGAAGTGCCGGCCCTCCTGCGAGTCTGCCCGCTTTGCGAGCAGACCGGACATCCGTCGCAGTCGCACGCCGGCTAGGGGATCTTCCTGGCTTGTGAAACTGCGATGCGGGAAGCAGGCGCCCCATGGCGCCCTGGCATCTGACTCCTTCCCACGACGCCAGCCGGCAGTTGCGCGAGCGCATCTGAAAGCTGCCCGCAACGAACCGGAAAGCGATTTGAAAGAACAAGCTGTCATAAATGCGCCCATCACACCTGAGCGTCTCATGCTTCTAATTCCAGTTCAAAGAAAAGCCGGCGCCGCCGTGCTGTTGCCGCTGTTGCCGTTGTTGCTATTGGGGATGCAGGCCGCCTCGGGCGTAGAGCTCAGCGGCGACACCAACCCGCTGCCGCTGGTGCCCGCGGCAAAGAAGGCATTGCCGGCGGACGCCGCCTCCGGCAGCGGCTGGGACCGGCTGCCTGCCCGGTCCGCGGCCGGGGCAAGCGCGCCTGCGGCATCGTCCGCTGCGATCAGCGACGAGGAAAGACTCAAGGGTGTCACGGGCCCCGGTTTCTCGCTTTGGGAGCTGTCCCAGGAATTGCGCGCCAACAATCCGCAGCTGATCCAGGCCCGCGCGCTCTATCAGGCAGCCAAGGCCACGGTGCCGCAGATTGCCGCGCCCAACAATCCGCAGGTGGGCTTCATCTGGGGCAACCTGCCCAAGAACAGCCCGCTGGCGCTGGCGCGCGCCGAGTCGTTCAGCTACACCCTGACGCAATCGTTCCCGTTTCCGGGCAAGAAGGCGCTGGCCGCCGACATCGCCAACACCCAGGCCGAGTCGCTCGACGCGCAGCGCGATGCGCTCTATCTGCAGCTCTATGCCGAGCTGAGTACGGGCTATTTCCAGGCGCTGTCGCAAAAGGCCCAGCTTGAGGTACTACGCCTGAACCTGAAGCGCCTCGAGCAGGTCAAGCAGGTGGCGCGCATCCGCTATGCCAACAACGCGGCCGGCTATGTGGATTACCTCAACGCCCAGGTGGCGCAAAGCAGCGCGCAGAACGATGTGTTCGGGCTTGAGCGCCAGTACGACAACGCGCTCAAGACCATCAATGCCCTCATCGGCAAGAACCCGGAGTTCCCGCTCGAGCTGCGCCCCGATGCCAGCGCCGTGCGCATGCCGCCCGTGCTCTTGCCCGAACTGGAAGACATGGCCTTGCGCGAGCACCCCAACGTGCGCGCGTCGCGCTTCCAGGTGGAGGCGGCCGAAAAAGGCGTGCGCCTGGCCCGCAAGGCCTACCTGCCTGACTTCCAGATCATCGGCACCTTCAATGGCAACAACCCGCCGCTTGGCTTCAAGCCGGCCAGTTACGGCATTGAATTCGACGTGATCATCCCGCTGTTCTTCTTCACGAAGGAGAAGTACGGCGTGGACGAAGCGGTGGCCAACAAGGTGGCGTCCGACGCCAACGACCAGTCGGTGCGCCAGCAGACCCTGCTGGCTGTGGACACCGCCCACAACAACCTGCACCAGGCGGTCAAGCAGGCCGAGTTCCTGCGCAGCCGGCAGGTTCCGGAAGCGATGGCGGCCTACAAGATGGCGTTCACCAACTACGCCAACAACAACGCAAACTTTGCCGATCTCCTGACCGCCAGCTCGGCGCTGAAGACTGCCGAACTGGCGGTCACGCAGGCGGAAGCGCAGGCACGTCAGGCCTATTACACGCTGGCCGCGGCAGTTGGGCGCGACAAACTATAACGGTTGCAAGACTTTAAGCCTATGAACAAGAAACTGATGGTCGGCGCCGGCTTTGTGGCGGCATTGGCGGGCGGAATCTGGGGTGGAAAATACTGGGCACAGCAACAAGCCCAGACCGCGGCGGCAGCCGAAGCCCCGGCTACCCGCCCCTATGGCAAGACTGAACCGGCCAAGCCCCGACCCATACCCACGGTGCTGGCGCTGCCGCCGGCAGGTTTCGACCCCAACGTGGTCAAGACCGCCACCTTCAGCGCGCAGACCGTCACCCTTGATACGCCCACGCCCGGCAAGCTCGCCTATAACGTGCAGCAAGCCAAGCTGGCCTCCGCGCGCGTGGCCGGCCGCGTCGAACGCATCCTGGTCTATGAGGGCGCAAAGGTGAGTGCCGGCCAGCCGCTGGCGGAACTCTACTCGCCGGAATATATCGCGGCGCAAAACGAGTTCCTGCTTTCGCACAATGCCTATCACACGCTCAGCAGCAGCGACCTGAAGGAGCTGCTGGATGACGCCAGGCTGACCATGCAGTCGTCCGAGAACAAGCTGCGCGTGCTGGGTGCGACCGCCGCGGACATTGCCCGCATTCGCGAGCGCGGCGCGATTTCCGAGACGCTCACGATCCGGGCGCCGATCGCCGGCACCATCGTCAAGCGCGACATGGACCAGGGCTCGTACCTCAACGTCGGCGATTCGCTGATGAGCATCATCGACACGCGCGTGATCTGGTTCACCGGGAACCTGTATGAGACCGACATCAAGGGTGTGCGCCTCGGCCAGACCATCGAGGTCGAGACCCCGGCATACCCGGGGCGCCGCTACACCGGCCGCGTCAGCTTTATCGCGCCGAATGTCGACGCCGACACCCACACCCTGCAGGTGCGCTGCGACGTGCCGAACCCCGACGGCATGCTCAAGCCCGAGATGTATGCCACCGCCCGCATCGTGACCGGCAATGCGCAGGCGCTGGTGGTGCCGCAGTCAGCCATTGTCAAGGACCAGGGCAAGCTGGTGCTGATGACCATGCCCGACGAGAAGCACATCGAGCGCGTGCTGGTGCAAGGCACGCCGCGCAGCGACGGCACCTTCGCCGTCACCGGCGGCGTGCCGTTCGGTGCACCGCTCAAAGTGGTGACGCAGGGCGGCATGCTGCTCAATGAAATGCTGCTCAAGCAGGAGTCCTGATCATGGTCTTCTCGCCGATCCGCAGCGTCCTGAAACGCCGCCTGGTCATCGTATTCCTTGCCTGCGGCCTGCTGGCCGCGGGTGTGCTGAGCTTCCTGCGCCTGCCGCTGCAAGCCTATCCCGGCGTGGCGCCGGTCACCGTGCAGGCCATCACGCAGTGGCCCGGCCGCAGCACGGTCGAGGTCGAGCAGCAGATCACCATCCCGGTGGAGAACGCGCTGGCCAGCGTGCCCGACGTGCAGTCGTTCCGCTCGGTATCCTTGTTCGGCTTGTCGGTGGTGACAGTCAAGTTCAAGGAGGGCGTGGACAATTTCAAGGCGCGCCAGAACTTCGTCACCTACCTGTCGCAGGCAAACCTGCCGCAGGGCGTTCAGCCCAGCCTTTCGCCCGACGGCGATGCCACCGGCGAGATCCTGCGCTACCGCATCGAGGGCAACGGCGTGGATGTCACCACGCTCAAGACCTACCAGGACTACAGCGTCTACAAGGAAATCAAGCACGTTTCCGGCGTGGCGGACATCACCGCCTTCGGCGGCATGGTCAAGCAGTACCAGATCGTGCCCACGCCGGAGAAGCTGCAAGCCTACGGCCTGTCGCTCAAGCAAGTGGTGGATGCGGTTTCCAACGCCAACGCCAATACCGGCGGCGGCCTGATGAAAGCCGGCGAGCAGCAGTTCGTGGTGCGTGGCGTCGGCCTGCTGCAGACGCTTGACGATATCCGCAACGTCACGGTGACGCAGGTCAACGGCGTGCCGGTTCGCGTGCGCGATATCGCCGAGGTGCGCATCGGCAACAACCCGCGCCTGGGCATGGTGCAGTTCGACCATCACGACGACATCGTCGAAGGCATTGTGCTGATGAAGCGCGATGAAAACGCCACCGAGGTGCTGGCGCGCGTGCGCGACAAGATCGCGGAAGTCAACCAGCACGTGCTGCCGGCCAATATCCGCGTCAAGACCTTCTACGACCGCCAGAACCTGCTCGACATCACCATGGGCACGGTCGAACACGCCCTGTTCGTCGGCATTTCGCTGGTGCTGGTGGTGCTGTTCATCTTCCTCGGCAGCTTCCGCGCGGCGGCCGTGGTGGCGGCGGTGATTCCGCTGGCGCTGTGTGTGTCCTTCATCAACATGGACCACTTCAAGGTGCCGGCCAACCTGATCTCGCTCGGGGCAATCGACTTCGGGCTGATCGTGGACGCCGCGGTGATCGTGATGGAAAACATCATGCGCCACCTCGAGGAAGGGAACACGAACGTGGAGGACGCCATCGTCAAGGCCACCAGCGAAGTGCAGCGGGCCATGATCTTCTCCACCGGCATCATCATCGTGGCGTACTCGCCGCTATTCTTCATGGGCGGCGTCGAAGGCATCATCTTCAAGCCGATGGCGTTCACCATGGGCTTTGCGCTGCTGGCTTCCATCGTGCTGGCGCTCACCTTCGTGCCGGGGGTCACGTCATTCGTCTTCAGCGGGGCGCTGCGGCCGCACTCGCCGAAGTTCATCGAGGTGATCCTGCGCGGCTACAAGCCCCTGCTGCGCAAGCTGCTGCAGAAGCCGGGCCTGGTGTTCCTGACGGCCTTCCTCGGCCTGGCCGCCACGCTGTACAGCTCGCGCTATCTTGGCACCGAGTTCCTGCCCACGCTGGAAGAGAACAACCTGTGGCTGCGGATCACGCTGCCCAACACGGTCGACCTCGACTATTCGGCTTCGATCGCGCGCGACCTGCGCGGGTACTTCCGCGAGCAGCCGGAAGTGAAGACCGTCTCGGTGCAGATCGGCCGCCCGGACGACGGCACCGATTCGACCGGCGTCTTCAACCAGGAATACGCCTTGTACTTCAAGCCACCGGCGGAGTGGCCGAAGGGCGCCACCAAGCAGCAGGTGGTGGAGCGGCTGTCCGGGCACCTGGATCGCATCCCCGGCATCGAGTACAACTTCTCCCAGTACATCCAGGACAACGTCAACGAGGCGCTGTCCGGGGTCAAGGGCGAGAACTCGGTCAAGATCTACGGCGCCGACCTGCAGACGCTGCAGGACAAGGCCAAGGAAGTCGAATCGATCCTGAAGAAGGTGCCGGGACTGGCTGACGTCGGCATCTTCAAGGAACTGGGCCAGCCCACGCTCAATATCTCCGTGGACCGGGAAAAGAGCGCGCGCTTCGGCATGAACGTCAACGATATCCAGTCAGCGGTGCAGTTTGCCATTGGCGGCGACGCGGTCACGCAGATCCTGGAGGGCGAGAAGACCTTCGGCTTGTCGGTGCGACTGAACGATGCCGCCCGCAACAATCCCGACGTGATCAGCCGCCTGCTGGTCGACACCCCCGACGGCCAGCGCATTCCGCTGTCGATGGTGGCCAAGGTGGAGGCCACCGACGGACCGTTCTTCGTCTACCGGGAATCCGGCAAGCGCTATATCGCGATCAAGTTCGGCGTGCGGGGACGCGACCTGGGCAGCGCGGTGGCCGAAGCCCAGGACAAGGTGGCGGGATCGGTGTCGCTGCCGGCCGGGTACACCATGTTCTGGGACGGCCAGTTCAACCAGATGAAGATCGCGCAGAAGAAGCTCGCGGTGATCGTGCCGCTGACCATCCTCGTCATCTTCCTGCTGCTGTACAGCACCTTCGGCAACTTCAAGGATGCGCTGATGGTGGTGCTGAACGTGCCGTTCGCGGCCATTGGCGGCCTGCTGTCGCTGCATATCGCGGGCGAGACGCTGAGCATCTCGGCGGGGATCGGCTTCCTCTCGCTGTTCGGCATCGCGATCCAGGACGGCGTGATCCTGATCTCCTATATCAACCGGCTGGCTCGCGAGGATCAACTGCACGAAGCCGTGGTCGAGGGTGCCGCCCTGCGGCTGCGCCCGGTGGTGATGACGGCGATGCTGGCCGGCCTGGGATTGTTGCCCGCGGCCCTGTCGCACGGTATCGGCTCCGAGGCGCAACGCCCGCTGGCGCTGGTGATCGTGGGCGGCATGGTGACAACCACCTTGCTGACGCTGCTGGTGCTGCCGGTGGTGTTCGCCTGGGTCAACCGTAATCGGGCCCGTCCGGGAGGGCCGGATTCGGTCTCACTGACCCCGGCCGAAGGTGTCTGATCTCTGATCGTTGCGCGGACCGGCGCGGGTTGCGCCGGCCGCCTTGAGGAGCTTGTCATGATCAAAATGCGTGCAATCCGGACCTCGCTGGCCGCGGTGCTGTGCCTGGCCGTGTCCGGAGCCTTCGCCGCGCCGGCGAAAACCGGCCAGCAGCAAGGCCGGCAGTCGGCCAAGACCGCCAACCAGGCAAATCGCAATTCCGTGCTGCCCGCGAACACCCGCCGCTAGCGAATCGGGGCTGCCTGTCGCCCCCGGCACCGGCCTGCCCAGGCTGGTGCCACTCCATTGGCGTGTGCTGCCTTCCACCCTGCGCATCGACGCCAGCCGGCCATTCTGGCAAAGTACGATCCTTTTGCAGCCTGGACCGCCGTCTGCCGCACCCTGCCCTGGCCGTGAAATGATGCAAAAATCACATGGACGGCGCATTCGGGAAGAGAACATCACACCTGGCGCCCAGAATCGGCGCAAGCCGGCAGCCAGCCAAGGAGCACCATCGTGAAACCAAGCCATAGCGCCGCCGCGTTGCTGCTGTGGGCGGCGTTGTATTTCTGTTCGGGCTATGTCTCCCATCAGATCAACGGGCCGTTCGCCGCCACCGGCTATATCTGGCTGCCGGCCGGCGTCACGGTGGCCGCCTTCATGCTTGCGCGCGCGTCGCGCTGGCTGCCGCTGGGACTTGCCTTTTTTGCCGCGCAGATGCTGCTGGGCTGGGTAGAAGGACGTGAAGCCTGGCGCATGCTGCTGTTCTCCCTTGACGAGATCGGATTCGCGGCGGTAGCCGTGGCCGTCGTGCGCCTGACCGGATTCTCCACCGAGGGGCTGGCCTTTGTGCGCGGGCTGCTGACGGCCGGCCTGATCTGCAGCACCGCCGGCGCCGTCGTCGGGGCCGGTTGGTTCAACCTGGTGCTGGGCGTCCCCTTCTGGGCGACCGCCCGCATCTGGGCCGCCGCGGACCTGGTCGGCATCCTGATCGTGACGCCGGTCCTGGCAGGCTGGTCGCACTTTCACGCGATGCGCTCGGGAGGCATGAGCCGTGGCGACTTCCTGTTCGGCCTGGCTGCCTTCGCCGCGCTGGTGCTGACCACCATCGTCATCTTTGACGGTTCGGCCTTGCCCGTGCTGCCGCACGGGATCGTATTCGCGCTGACCTATATCCCGCTTTTCTTCACCGCCGTGGTCACCCTGCTGTGGGGCGGGCGCGCCGGGTCGGTGACGGTGGCCATCCTCGCCGGCTTTGTCCTGCTCAACACCAGCCAGGGCGACGGGCCATTTGCCGAGAGCGCCGCGCACCACGGCCGCTCGCTGCTGGAGGCCCAGATCTACCTGGCCGTCGCCGCCCTGCTCACCCTGCTGATCAACACGCTGAAGACCAGCCGTGAACAGTTGCACGAACAGGCCGCCTGCCGGCAAAACGACATGGAGCTGGCGCTGGCCGCCAGCGCGCAGTTGATCTACCGCCTGGACCCGCATAGCGGCAAGCTCCGCTGGAGCGGCAACCTGCAGCGCGCCCTTGGCGTGGCACAAGCGGCGTTCGCCGATCTGGACCAGGTGCTCGCCAGCGTGCATCCTGACGATCGCGCCCGGGTCCGGCGCCGCTGGCTGCGCGAAAGCGATGGCGAAGCGCGCGGCGACCTCCGCTTCCGCCTGCAGTTGCCGCCCGGGAGCACGACCACGGTGGTCGACATGAGCGGCCCGCTGCTGGATGGCGACGAATCGGTCGCGGTGATCGCCGGCGTCTGGCGCCTGCAGGAAGCCGCGCTGGCTGAGGGACGGAACGCGGCATGAAAGCCCCGAAGGGCGCCGGCACCGGCGCCTTGCTGATCCACGGCCTGGGCGGCACCCAGTATGATCTGGGGCCCATGCACAAGGCATTGCGCCGCGTCGGCGTGGAAACCCATGCCGTCACGCTGCCCGGCCACGGCGGCCAGCCGGAGGATCTGCTCCCGGTCGTTGCCGAGGACTGGCTCGAGTCGGTCACCCGCGCCTACGACGAGCTGGTCGACAAGTATGAAACCTTCCATGTCATGGGAATGTGCATGGGCGCGCTGCTGGCCCTGGCGCTCTGCGAGCGCCGGCAGCATCGCAAAGGCCAACTGGTGGCACTGTCCGCGCCGGTATTCATCGACGGCTGGTCGACCCCCTGGTACCGCTTGCTGCGCTACCCCGTCTATCACATTCCCGGCATGGCCGCCCGCATCAGGGTGGACGAGGACGAACCCTTCGGCATCAAGAACGACCTGGTGCGGGCCGTGGTCAAGGCCAAGTTCGAGCGCGGCGACAACTTCCACTATCGCTGGGTCCCGCTGGCGTGCGTGAGGCAGGTCGACCGGCTGCGCCGCTGGGTACTGGGCGGAGCCCACCGGATCGCCTGCCCCACCCTGGTCGTGCATGCACGCGAAGACGAGCTGACCAGCCTGCGCTCAGCCGACTTCCTCGAGGCCGCGGTACCGGATGTGCGCAAGGTCGTGCTGGAAGACAGCTATCACATGATCTGTGTCGACAACGACCGTGAGCAGGTCGTCAGCAGTGTGCTGGACTTCTTCGGCTTCGATCCGGCGCGCGCGCGCCGCCAGTCCCGCCGCATGGTCGAAGTGCCGATGGAGGCGGAGGCGATCGCCACGCTGGTCGGCGAATATATTGCGGCGCTGACCACGCAGCACTTCGAGGCAGTCTTCCCGCTGCTGTCGCCCACGGTGCAATGGCGCCACTTGGCCGCCCATCCGCTGGCAGGCACCTACGACGACCGGGATGCGGTGGTCGCCATGTTCGCGCGGCTGGGCAAGCTCGCCGCCGGCCAGCCGGTACGCATCGCCGCCACCAGCACCCCCCATATCGAAGGCCAGACCGCGGAGTTCGGACTCGCGGTTTCCTTCGTGGCGGACGGGGTGCCCGTCGCGTGGCAAGGCACCCAGTTCCTCCAATGCGGCAACGGCAGGATCACGGCTGTCGAATACCGGCCCGCGGCCGGGGTCAGCGCCGACACGGCCACCACCTGAAGGCATCGTGCCCCCAGGGGTCAGAACACCCGGCCTAACTGCAGATAGAGATTCCACACGCCCTGCGGCGCTGCGGCAAAGCCGAAGTAGAGTGGCCCGATCACGCTGTTGCCCCCGATAAACAGGCTGGCGCTGGACTTGTACGGCCCGCTGCCAAAGTTCTTGCGGCGCAGCCAGACGTCGCCGGCCTCCAGGCTGACCCCCACCACGGTGGTGCGCAAGCCTGGCAGGATGAACTCGCGCAGGTCGTTCAGGTAGGTCATGCGGCCGTACAGCAGGTAGTTGCCGGAAAACTGATCGGGCGAGTAAGCCGACAAGTGCTGGAAGCCGCCAAGGGTGAAACCCAGGCCACCGGTCAGCGCGTTGTCGCCTCGGTGGTCGCCGTAGGTGAGCGCCCCTTCGGCCGCCAGGTTGAAGGTATGGCGGCCGTAGCTGGTCGCCCACAGCGCTTTGCCCCGGACGTCGTTGTAGCGGTTGTCGGTGCCGCCCAGGGCCAGCTGGTTGATCGCGAACAGGTAGTAGCCCTTGCGGGGAAACAGGGAATCGTCCAGCTGGTCGATCGTCAATTGCGCCCGTACCGTAGGCTGGCGCACGTAGCCGGTCGGGAACAGGCGTCCACGCGCGGGCGTCAGGCTGTACGCCGCCGAGTAACGGACCTGCTGGTAGTTCATGCCGGCGCGGAACTCGCCGAGCCTGCCGATCGGCACACCCAGGTCCATCCCCGCCATGGCCGTATCGACCCGCACCGCCGTCAGCGGCACGGTATTGTCGGCGGGCGCGCTGTCAGAAAACAGGTCGACGCGCTTGCGCTTGTATTCCGCATAAGGCGCGACATAAAACCCTTGCCGGTCGAGCACGGGCTGACGCAACTCGGTATGCCACCTGGCCTGGTTGCTGCCCAGCACGATGTCATTGCGCCACTCCAGCCCGCTTTGCGTGATCCACGGGTAGCGGTGGCCAAGCTGCAGATTGAAGCCGCCCTGGCCGTTGAACGTCGTGGAAACACCGAATCCGGCCAGCAGGAAATGCGGCCCCCACGATTTCTCCTGGGCGTCCACCTTGAGCACATTGCGACCATCTTCGTTGACCAGCTCCTGGGTCACGCTCTCGAAGTCGCCGGTGGTGGACAGCTGCGCCAGGTTCCGGTTGAGCGCGCCCGCATCGTAGGCATCGCCCTCGTGCAGCCCCAGGTACTGGCGCACGTATGAAGCGGGCACGCGCCCATGGGTGTGGATCTCGATCGCGTCGATGGGCGTGTGCACGGCCAGCACCGGGCCCGGCTTGCGCGCGGCAAGATAGTCCTGCCATGCCGCGGGCGGCAGCGACAGCGCGGCCAGCCGGGAAGCGGCGCCATGCGCCGCGGCCCAGCCGCCCTGCACGCCGTCCCCGGCACGCGAGAAGTCCGTGAACGAGAGCTGTCCCAGCTGTGGCTCGAGCAGGATGTCACGGGGCCCGAGCAGTGCCTTTTGCGCGGCCACGTTCTGGTTGGTCAGGATCGTGATCATCTGCTGCGTCACCGCCGCCGGCGATGCCAGGCTGGCCGGGTCATCCAGCGGCGAGGCGATATTGACGGCAATGATGATGTCGGCGCCCATGTCGCGCGCAAGCTGTACTGGCAGGTTGCTGACGAGGCCACCGTCGACGAGGGTGCGCCCGTCTACCCTGACCGGCGCGAACAGGCCGGGCACCGCCACGCTGGCGCGTATCGCCAGCGGCAGCGATCCGCGCGCGAGCACCACCGGATCGCCATTGCCAAGGTCGGTCGCCACCGCGCGGAACGGAATGGGCAACTGGTCGAACGATATGTTCGCCGGGAACTGTCCCGTCCAGGTCTGCAGCTGTGCCAGCAAGCGGTTGCCCTGCACCAGCCCGCTCGGCAGCTTGAGCTTGCCGTCTCCATAGCCGGCGGAGATGCCAATGGGATACTGGATGTCGTCTTCCCGCAGCGCCTGCGGCAATTGCGCACGCTCGTTGCGGTCGAACACGATATCGCTGAGGTTCGTATGCAGCAGCCGGGCCTCCAGCTCGGCGGCCGACATGCCGCTGGCGTACAGCCCGCCAACCACGGCCCCCATGCTGGTGGAGGCGATGCAGTCCACCGGGATGTGCATCTCCTCGAGCGCCTTCAGCACACCGATATGCGCGTAACCGCGCGCGCCGCCGCCAGACAGGACCAGGCCAATGCGCGGACGCTTCGGCCCGGTCGTCGGGGCTCCGGGGTCCGGCTGTGCTGCGCCGGCGGGCAGGGCAAACGACAGGGCCAGCGCAAGCAACCAGGTATGCGGCAGCCATCGCCGGGGCGTGACCCGGCACCAGGTGAAGCGGTACATGAATTAAGCCAATGGCAATGCCGGACCAGGCCGGCAACGGCGGCCGCCGCGCCGGGCGGACAGCCACGTGGGCAGGAAGCTTGCCACAATAAGCGAAGCGCGGCGGATTGAACAGTCGGCCCGCGCAACACCGGCCTGGTGTCGCGTGCTTATGTGGACGCTGGCGAACCACCGATGCATCCCGGCCATCCCTCTACAAGCCCCGCATGCGCCGCCGGCTGCTCTTGCCGGCAGCCAGCGCAGCGCGGGCCGGCGGTGCGCGGCGGATTGCCGGATTGGCGGAGCCGGCGGTGGCCGTGGCAGCCGCCCCCGCCTGGTCGCGATACTCCGCGAGCAGGTCTTCCCGCTGCCGTACCCGCTCTTCCAGCACGGCGATCGCCTGGCCGAGGCGGGTCATCTCGCTGCCCTGCCGCGACGCCGCCTCCGCGGCCCGCGTCAGCCGCTCGACGGCGGCCTTGCGCTCGGCCTCCAGCAGCTTCTGGACTTCCTTGGCCGCCACGCGCGCGGCATCCAGCTCCAGCGCCATCCGGCGCTCATTGGCGGCGGCGCGCTGGGTCACGGTCTCGCGCTCCTGGTCCCACGCGGCCCGCTGCGTGGCGAAATCCTGTTGCATGGCGGTGTGGGCCTGGCGCGCCGCAGCCAGCTCGGCACGCAGGGTTTCCGCTTGCTGCTGCAAGCCGGCGCCTGCTGTTTCAGCACGCGCGGCGTGCGCCGTGGCGTCATCGCGTGCCCGCGCCAGTTCCGCCATGGCGGCTTCCGCGCCTTCCAGGCGGGCCTGCATGACCTGGCGTTCCTGCGCCAGCGCTTCTCGCTCCAGCGCCAGCGCCGCGCGGGCCTCGGCCAGCGCGGCTTCGCGTTGCGTCAGCGCCGCCTCGGCCGACGCCTTTGCCACCTGCAGCGCGGCTTCCCACAGGTAGCGCGCCGCCTCGGTGACCGGCTCCGGGCACCCCGGCGCGGGCGCAAAGCCCTGCGGGTCCTGGATCCGCCCGCCCAACGCCGCGAACCAGGCATCCAGGTGGGGACTGACCGTGTTGGGCGACCCCCGCCCCAGGTGCAGGCGAATGCGTTCGATGGTCGGCCGCTGGCCAGCCTTGAGCAGGCTGTCGGCGGCCTGCCATACGTCGTCTCGGGTGATGCCACGGCTGCGGAGCGTTTCCATGATGGGATCCGGCAAAAATCGGTGAGGATGAGGAATAAGGTTCGATAATGGAGACTTATCGGCTGTTATTCTTTATTTACGTATGATATATTACAGCATACATCATATTTAATATGATCAAGATCCGAGACGCCCACGAGGCCTACTTTCCACCGATCGCATCTGATGTCGAACTACCGGCGCCGCTCCGTCCGTCCGAACTGGATCCTCTTGCCGAACAGGCGGCCAATGCCCTGCGCCGCGAAGGCGAGTCCCGAAACACGGTGGCGAGCTACCGGTCCGCATTGCGCTACTGGTCTGCCTGGTACGCCCTGCGCTACCGTCAACCCGTACGGCTCCCGCTCGTGCCTGCCGTCGTTATCCAGTTCATCGTCGACCACGCCACGCGCCAGACGCCGCAAGGTCCTGTCTGCGAGATGCCAGCGGCCATCGACCAGGCGCTGGTCGCTGACGGATACAAGGCACGACCCGGCCCGCCCGCGCTGTCCACGCTGACCCACCGCCTGGCGGTCATCGCCAAGGCCCACCGCCTGCAAGGCCTGGCCAACCCGTGCGCGGATGCCGCCGTGCGCGAACTGATGGCCGGCACGCGCCGCGCCTATGCGCGCCGCGGCCAACGCCAGGCGCGCAAGGCGGCGCTGACCCGCGCGCCGCTGCTGCGGCTGCTCGATACCTGCGACAGCTCGCTGGCCGGGCTGCGCGACCGCGCCTTGCTGCTGTTCGCATGGGCCAGCGGCGGGCGCCGCCGCTCTGAAGTGGCACGCGCCACCATCGACAACCTCACGCGGCTGGGTCCGGGTGAATTCGTCTATGCGCTGGGCTGGTCCAAGACCAACCAGTCAGGCAGCGAGCGCGCCGATACCGCCAAGCCGGTGACCGGGGCCGCGGGTCAAGCGCTGGAGGCATGGCTGGCCGCCGCGGGCATCGACCATGGGCCGCTGTTTCGCCGCATCCGCCGTGGCGGGCATGTGGGAGAAGGTTTGTCGGATGCGGCGGTGAGCCGCATCGTCAAGGCGCGCTGTGCGCTGGCCGGGCTGGACGGCGACTATTCGGCGCATTCGCTGCGTTCTGGCTTCGTCACCGAGGCCGCTGCGCAACAGGTGCCGTTGGCCGAGACCATGGCCATGACCGGCCATGCCAGCGTGTCGACGGTGGTGCGCTATTTCCGTGCGGCCGACGCGCGGCGTTCGCGCGCCGCTGACTTGCTCGCGCCGGCGCCGCCATCCGCCGAGGGCAACTGAGGGACTCGCCATGTGCGCCAATCATGCGCCGCGGCCGGCGCAAATGCGGGTATTTCGCTAGCTGCCGGCGCTGGCGCGGGCTGCGCGGCGGTGCCTATACTGGCAGGCGCCCGGACAATCCGGCAGCCAGGAACCACCAGCACGATACGCCGGTGGAGCCTGGGTGCGATGACGCACCGCTGCCCGACCCGAACCAGTGGAAACGCGGAGATGGGGATGCCCAACGAACAATTCCTCGCCACACAGGAAACTCGCCGCTTGGGGCTGAAGGCCCTGCGGGCGGCCTTGCTGCAGGTTCACAAGGAAGTCATCGGCTATGACAGGGCGCAGTATGAGCGCCTGAATGGCCCGATTCCGGCAGGCCTGTTTGTCCAGCTGGTGACCGAAGACAACTACTTTCGCTGGCTCGACCCGCTGTCGCGCCTGATCATCGAGATCGACGAAGAACTGGAAGCCAAGGAACATCACGACGACACCTGCCGTGCGGTCGGCCGTGCCGCGGAGAAACTCTTCAGCGACGGCGCCGATGCGGGCTTCCGCAAGCGTTACCAGGAAGCGCTGCAGGATGAGTCCGGCGTCATCGTGGCGCACGGACGGCTGATGTCGGTCATCGGGCAACTGCGCCAGTTGCCATAGCGCGCCGCCACGCCCGGAGGCGTTACTTCCTTTGCTTCGGTGCGCCCGCGGGCCGGTGCGGCACGCGGGTATCGACCGCCACCGGATCGCTGGCGGGGAAGGTCTCCTCCAGCGCCTCATCCAGTTCGCGCTCGATCAGTTCGTCCTTTTCCTTTTGCCGGGAGGGCGTCGGCTTTTGCGGCGGGTGCATCGGTGCGGGCTTGCTCATGACGATCTGGCTCCGTTGGCAACCATGAGCGGATGGTAATCCCGCACGCGCGCCATTGCCACCGTGGCCGCGCCTGGATCAATGGCCCCTGCCACCACCCCATCCACCTCTGCCGCCGCCGCGCCCGCCGCCATTCCAGTGACGGCCACCGCCGCCGCCATAGATAAAGGCGAAGCTGCCATAGGCCGGCCATGGACTGTAGTACGGATAGGCGCCATACACCGGATAGGCTGGATACCCCCCGTAGTAAGGCGCCGACACGGCGTAGTCAGGATATGCCGGATATGCCGCATACGGGTCGCCGGCATACGGATAAGCCACACAGCCCGCCAGGGCCGCCGCGGCAAGGATCACTCCCGTTCCATATCGCATGATCCGCTCCTCAGCGTGACGTCGGCATTCGGCCCGCCGGACCCGGTCAGGCCACAGCATTTAGACCGCGCCGCAAGCCTTGCAATTCCGCGAAGCGGCGCGGCAGGCAGCCGCGCCACGCGCGCCGATCGGAATTTGAGTGCTTGTTTCGGGACAATTCAAGGACATATTTAAGAAGGGTCCGATATTCACATAAGAATCAACGGAATACATTGTCCCTGCACCCGACCCGTGGGTGCCCCGACAGAGCCAGGTTGCCCCCCTTCCTGGTTCCTTGTGCTGCCACGATGGCCCAGCCATCGTGGCATCTTTTTTTATTGCGGTTGCCTCGGGTTCCTACAAGCCCTTCTCGACCATATCGAGCAGGCGCTGGCCGAGGACATCTGCCTGCTCCTTGGCGCGGCTGCGCAGCGGGCCGTCGATCAGCAGGATGGCAAGGCCATGCACGGCCGACCACGCCAGATACTCTGCGCCCGGCCGGCGGTCCGGCGGCAGCACGCCGGCTTCCACCAGCATGTCCAACGCCGCGCACAACAGCTGGAACGGATTGAGGCCGCTGTTGCCGGCCTTGGCCGGGTCGGCGTCGTCCTCCACTTCGTCCGGCACCGAGAACGCGGTGCGGAACAGGCCGGTCTCGGTCAAGGCAAAGCGCAGGTAGCCGGTGCCAACCGCGCGCAGGCAGGCGCGTGCATGCGCGGCGGCGCCCCGTCCCGGGCGCAGCCCGCCGATTTCTGCCTCCATGGCAATGGCCAGCGACGACAGGGCCCAGGCTCGCACTGCCTGCAGCAGGTCTTGCCGGCTGGCGAAGTGGCGGTACGCCGCGTTGGGCACCACGCCGGCACGGCGCGTGGCTTCGCGCAGCACGATGGCGTCGGGACCGCCTTCGCGCGCCAGGTCGATGCCGGCATCGAGCAGCGCGCGGCGCAGGTCGCCATGGCGGTAGGTCGCACGCGCCGGCGGTGCGGAGGCAGCCCGGTTCATGCAGCCCCCCTGTGATCGGAATAACAGTTCATGATGTGTATGTTCTTATAGTGAACAGTGTACACAACTAAACTGTCACAAGCTTGCTGCATCGAAGACGTTGCGGGACCAGGAAGGCCGTGCGCTCAGAGGATGGGCGCAAACAGCTTGGCGACGTGCATGGCCACGCGCAGCGGAGCCGGAGCGCTCAGGAACTCGTCCAGCCCGACATGGCGGGCCTGCGCGAAATCGGCTTCGAGCATCGCCGCCACATCCGCGGCAAAGCCCTTGTCGGCGGTCATCACCATCAGCTCGAAGTTGAGCCGGAAGGAGCGGTTGTCCAGGTTGGCGGTACCAACGGCCGCGGCTTCGTCGTCGATCAGGATGACCTTCTGGTGCAGGAAGCCAGGCTGGTAGCGGTACAGCTTGATGCCGGCGGCCACGGCCTGGTACGCGTAGAGGGTCGAGGCGGCATAGACCACCAGGTGGTCGGGCCGCGCCGGGATCAGGATGCGCACATCCACGCCGCGCAGCACCGCCAGCCGCAGCACCGCGAACACCGCCTCGTCCGGCACGAAATACGGCGACGTGATCCACAGCCGGTGGCGCGCCGACTGGATGGCCTCTACAAAAAAAAGCGAACAGGTTTCCTGCGAGTCCGCCGGTCCGGACGGCACCACCTGGCAGGTCATGCGCCCGCCAGCCTCGGTCGGCGGCATCAGCAAATACGGAACTTCGCGCGCGGCCCAGTACCAGTCTTCGGCAAAGGCCATCTGCAGGTCCAGCACGGCGCTGCCGCGCAGCGCGATATGGGTGTCTCGCCACGGTGCCAGCGGCGGGCGCTGCCCCAGGTATTCGACGCCAACGTTGTGGCCGCCGACAAAGGCCTCGCTGCCATCGACGATGACCAGCTTGCGATGGTTGCGGAAATTGAGCTGGAAGCGGTTGACAAAGCCGCGGTGCGTGGAGAACGCCCGCGCATCGACACCGGCATCGAGCAGCGTGCGCATATAGCGGCGCGGCAGCGCATGGCAGCCGATGCGGTCGAACAGGAAATACACCTTGACCCCGGCTTGCGCGCGCTCGCACATCAGGGCCTGCAGGCGCTGGCCCAGCGCGTCGTCATGCACGATGAAAAACTGCACGATCAGTACCTGGGTGGCACGCGCCATCGCCGCGAAGATTGCCTCGAAGGTCTGCTCGCCGTTGATGAGCAGCCGCACATCGTTGTTGGACAGGCAGGGCATGCCGGTCAGCCGCGGCAGCGCCCGCATGCAGGCCTGCGCCGGCGCGTGGACCACGCAGGCGCTGCGGGCTTCGCGCTCGCTCGGGGTCATGCCATGGCGGATCTCGCGCAGCCGGTCGTCGTTGAAGCGGCGCGCATCGACGTAGCCGGCAAAGGTGCTGCGCCCGAAGATCAGGTAAGGCACCAGCGTGAAGTACGGCATCATCACCAGCGATCCCGCCCACGCGATCGCACCCGGCGCGGTGCGCACCGTCATGACGGCATGCAGGGCGGCCACCACGCCTACGGCGTGAAAGGCCAGCACGATGATGGCGATGACACTCGGGCTCTGCAGCATCGGTTGGCTTGTGTCCCCTGACCGGGTCGCGATGCGCGCTATTTTGGCACACCGCGCTCAGGATGTTGACATCGGGCGTGCGCAGCCCTCAGGACTGCCTTCTTTTTCAGCAGGCCGACGGCATCACGGTACCAGGCCGCTGTCCGGCGACTGCCTGCCGTTTTTTCCACAGGATCTGTGGACAACTTTCCGTAGCGGCCGGGCCCGACGGCAGTCCCGATACGCCCCTCCCCTCTGCGACGCGCGCGAAACCAAAGAAACGACAGATATTTCAGAAACGTCTGATTGTTTTGTCGACCACACCTTTTATACGCTTCTTGTCTGCGCCCTGCAGTGCTGCTGCCCGGCCACGGTCCAGCCGTCCTTGCCACGGCTCTCGTAACTCGTCTGCATTTCGCGTCAGTCTTACGCCTTCGATGAATATCGCGCTGCTCATGGGCAACTCGCCCCAACTCCGTACCGTGACCGAAATGCTGGACCAGACCGGCTATCGTTGCAACGTGTTTGAATCGGGCCGGGAGTTGATTCACGGCATCAGCCAGGCGCCCTACGACATGCTGCTCATTGATGACGAGCTGCCGGACCTGCCGGCCATCGATGTGGTCCGCGCGGTGCGCAGCGCGCGCTCGCGCGACGTGCCCATCATCATGCTGGCGGCGGACAACAGCGAAGACAACCTGGTCGATGCGCTCGATGCCGGCGCCGACGATTACATGTGGCGACCGCTCAACGTGCGCGTGCTGATCGCGCGCATCACGGCGCTGCGCCGGCGCGTCACCGGCGAGCGCCTGCGCCAGGGCCTGGTGGTGCAGGCCGGTCCCTACCAGCTCAACAGCGTGGGCCGCTTTGCCACGCTGCGCGGCGAACGCATCGCAATGACGCCGAAGGAGTTCGACCTGGCGATGATGCTGTTCTCCAACGTCGGCCGCGTGCTGGCCAGCGACCGCATCCAGCAGGCGATCTGGCGGCATGAGCTGCCGCCGCTGTCGCGGGCGCTGGCGGGCCTGATCTCGCGCCTGCGCAAGACGCTGCGGATCGGCATCGCAAACGGCATCGTCATCACCGTGGTCTACGCCCACGGCTACCGCCTCGATGTGCTCGAAGAAGACGTTGCCCCGCGGCTGCCCGGGGCCAGGCGCCGGGTCGGCGGGCGCAAGCTGCCCGGCAACTGACGCTAGGGCCTGTTCCCATATAAAACGTACGCGCGTTTTATATGGGAACAGGCCCTAGGCCGGCAGCGTCGCGGCGAGCGCCAGGAAATCGAGCACCGCCATGCCCGTCGGCGAACGCTTGGCCTCGCGCTTGGCCGCGGCCGCGGCGGCGCCGATATGCTGGCTGCCCAGGCGCTGCAGCCCGGCCACCCCCTCGCCGCTTACGCACACGACACCCACCGCCATCGACACAGGCGGAAAGAACACCGATCGCCCGTGCCGGTCTTCGCCATGCATGCCGCCGGCGGCACAGTCGGCCGCCGTATACATGGCGCGCGCGGCATCGTTGAAGCGCTGGATCGCACCCTGCACACGCTCTGACCAGTCATCGCTCTGGTACAGCACCAGGAAATCGTCGCCGCCTACGTGGCCGAGGAAATCGCGGGCCGGGTCGCAGGCCTCGGCCAGGATCGCAGCCGCACCCTTGAGCATCTCATCGCCCTTCCAGTAGCCGTACTTGTCGTTGAACGGCTTGAAGTGGTTCAGGTCGACATAGCAGGCATGGAACTCGCTCGCGGCCTCGATCAGGCGCTCGATATGCTGGTTCAGCGGGATATTGCCCGGCAGGAAGGTCAGCGGATTGGCATAGCGCGCCGCTTCCATGCGCACTTCGGTGATCGCCCGGATCAGGTCCGCACCGGTACCCACCCCGATATAGCGGCCGTGGTCGGTGATGACGAAACCGTCCGCCAGCGAACGCGTGTTCTCGCCCGACAGGATCTGCGCCATTTCCTCCAGGCTGGCGCGCTGGTCGAAGCACGCCGGCTCGCGGTTGGCCATGGCAATGCAAGCCTTCTTGCCATACAGCTCGCGATGGAACGGCGCCGCATAGCGGTCGATAAACGCCTGGCGGCTGATGATCGCCAGCGGCCGCCCGTCATCATTGACCACGGCCACGGCTTGCAGCTCGGGCTGGTCCTGGAACTTGCGCAACACCGCATCGTTACTGGAGGCGGGCGACACCGTCGGCCCGGGCCGCAGCAGCCGCCCGGCGGTGATGCCCGACCAGCCGGAGCGCACCATCTGCGGAAACACGGCAATATGCCGCGATGCCAGCGCCTGGCGTACGTGCTGGGCCGCCTGCGCGGCGGGCTGCGCCACGGGCCGGCCCACGTAATAGCCCTGGGCGCCCGTCACGCCCAGGTCGCGGATCACGGCCAGCTCGTCTTCGTCTTCGATGCCTTCGGCGATCACGCGGCCGCCAAAGGCGCTCACCATGCGCAGCAGCCCGCGCAGGATCTCCAGCCGGCGCGAACAGGACGCGATGCCGCGCACCAGGGACTTGTCGATCTTGACGAACTGCGGAGACAGGTGCGCCAGCAGGTCGAGGTTGGCGTGCCCGGTGCCGAAGTCATCCAGCGCATACTGCATGCCGAGCTCGCGCAGCACCGACATCGCCACGCCAAAGCTGGCCGCGTCGCCGATCGGCGTCTGCTCGGTGACTTCGACCACCAGCCGCGACGGCGCGATGCCGGCTTCCACCAGCGCGGCCATCAGGCGCCCGCGGTCGGCGAGCAGGCGCCGCAACGTCAGCGGGCTGAAATTGAGGAAGAGCTGGCCAGGCAGGTCCAGGCTGCGCCAGGCGGCCAGCGCGGTGCGCGCCGCGCGGATCTCCAGCGCGATGGTGGCGGCGGCGCCCTGCGCAAGCCGGAACAACGCCTCCGGCACCGCCCACGGCGAGCCCACCGGGCCGCGGATCAAGGCTTCATAGCCCAGGATCTCGCCATTGTCCGCCTGCACGATCGGCTGGAACACCGCGTGCAAATGGGGGAGCCGCGCAAGCGCGAGCCCGCCCGCGGCCGGGGCCGCAGAGGCGCCGGGAGCAGGGTCGTGCGAAGGCGTGGCGGCAGGCAGGCCGTTCATGAAGGGCAATCCGGGGAATGGGGTAAGGGCGTGGCGCGGCCCACATTGCATGACATGGATATGACGGCACGATGACAATCCATCTTTACCCATGTCACGCCGGCGTCACGTTGATGCACGACCATCCATGCGCCGCGGCGACCACCCCGTACAGAGGGCAGCGTATGCGGCAAATCGGGTCAACCCCGGGCCGCGCAGGCTTGCGATGCCAGCGCGCCCGTTTGGAGTCATCTCCGTGTTGCAAGTCCTCAAGACACGCCTGCCCGGCCGCAGCCGGGCAGTTGCCCCAGTGCGCCTGCTGGCACGGCTGGGCGGCCTGCCGCTGGTGGTTCGCCTGTGCGCCGCCTTCGCCCTGGTCTACCTGTTCGGCGCCGCGGTCGGCCTGACCGGCATCGCCAACCTGGTCTCGATCAAGGCGCGCACCGATACCCTGTATCAGCATGATATGCACGGCGCCATCTCGGCGGAGCGGGCGCAATCGGCGCTGGCTACGCTCGGGCGTGCCCAGCTGGCGCTGACCATGGCCACCAGCAGTACCGAGCGCGATGGCGCCGCTGATGAGATCACGGCTGCCCTGGCGCAGCTGGATGCGGCGCTGGCCGGCGTGCAACGGGCCGCCCCGGCACAGGCGGCGCCCCTGCTGCGCGAACGGCAGCGCGCCAACGAGCTGGTGCAGGCCTACCTGGCATTGCTGCGCAAGCAGCCGCTGGATCCGCTGCAGTTCGACAGCGCGGTTTCTGTCGACGGCCACTTCGTTACCGAACAGCTGCAGGCGCTCAGCCGCCAGGTGGAAGCCGTGCGCCGCCAGCAGGAGCAGCAGGCCGCCGCCACCGTGGCCAGCGTGGCGGCCAGCCAGTTGCGCGCGCAGGCATGGATGGCCGCCCTGCTCGGCGCCAGCCTGCTGGCCGCCGCCGCGCTGGCGTGGATCGCGGCGCGCAGCCTGCGCGCCGAACTGGGCGGCGAGCCGCGCCACGCCGCCGACATTGCCCGCCGCATTGCCGAGGGCGACCTGACCGCCGCCATCGCGCTGCGCCCGTCGGACCGCAGCAGCATGCTGCACCATATGGCCAGCATGCGCGACCAGCTTGCCGGTGTACTCGCGCGCATCCAGGCCAGCGCGCAGGAGATCACCGCGGCCAGCCAGCAGATTGCCGAAGACAACCATGCCCTGTCGTCGCGCACGCAGCAGCAGGCCAGCGCGCTGGATGCCACCACGGACAGCATGCAGGCACTGGCCGCGCGCGTGGCCGACGCGCATGCGCAGGCCACCGAGTCGAGCGAGATGGCCAGCCAGGCGCGCACCGCCACCGATGACGGCACAGCCGTGGTGCGCCAGATGCGCGGTGCGATGGACGCACTGCATGGGCACTCGCGCCATATTGCCGAGATCGTCGGCGTGATCGAAGGCATCGCCTTCCAGACCAATATCCTCGCGCTGAATGCCGCCGTGGAAGCCGCCCGCGCCGGCCCGGCCGGCCGCGGCTTTGCCGTGGTGGCGCAGGAAGTGCGCGCGCTGGCGCAGCGCAGTGCCGATGCGGCGCGGGAGATCGGCGGCATCGTCGGCACCGCCACGCACGAGATCCAGCAAAGTGCCCGCCTGAGCGCCGGCGTGGTGGCGGCGATGGACCGGATCGCCGCTACCGTCGGCCACAGCCATGCGCTGGCCGAGGCCCTGCGCACGCTGGCGGATGAACAGGCCGGCAGCGTCCAGGCCGCGGGGCAGTCGGTGTTGCAGCTGCGGCAGACGGCGCAGCAGAACGCGGGGCTGGTGGACGAGCTGGCCGGCCAGGCAGCGCGGCTGGACCAGCAGGCGGCCGCCCTGGCCGATGACGTGACGCGCTTCCGCTTCTAGCGGGAGTTTGTCGAGATGGCAGCCAAGTTGTGTCGGGTCGAAACATTTGTCATGGCGACGTAACCGGCATTTACGTCTTCCGCGACAAAGTTACAGATATGTTGCAACTGAAGCGGCGCTGGTTACGTGTCAGCCAGGCTGTGGCGAGTAATCTTGCTTCACACCAACTGAACTGGCACCCGCACAGGAAACCATGGCTGAACGACTGATCATGCTGGACGTACCCGGCGTCCTGTACTCCGACCGCTCCCGCGCCCGCCTCGGCGGCATTCCGGATTCGGGCACGCCGCGCGACGTCAGGTTCTTCGACCCGGTCGCGCTTGGGTTCGTGCGCAGGCTGTTCGGCGTGGCCGGCGCCCGCGTGGTGGTGTCCGATGCCTGGCGCCGCGGCACGCCGGCGGCAATCCTGCAGCAGCTGGACCTGCAGGTCGAAGCCATGACACCGCCGGTCGAAGGCGGCCACGGCGCCGAGATCGCGGCGTATTTCGCGCAAGGCGCCAGGCCGGTCCACTACGTAATCCTGTCCTGCGCCGCGCCGGAGTCGATGTCCGAGGCGCTGCGCGAGCATCTGGTCACGGTCGACCCGGCAGCCGGCCTGACCCTCGATAACTTCCAGCAGGCGCTGAACATCCTGGACGTGGCCTGCCCCTCCACGGTGATGCCCGCTCCCAAGCTGGATGCCGGGCTGAAGGCCAAGCTGGCGCAATTGCAGCAACTGGCAAGGGAAAATCCCGCCCGCTTCGGCAGCGCGCTGGCGCCAGTACGCGAGCGGACCGCCGTACACGCCTGACCCGCTTCTGCTGCGGATCCAAACGGGGCGCCACCAGGCGCCCCGTTTGCTTTGGGTCCGGGCTGACCCGCGCGCGATTGCGCCTGGCCGTTATCGGGCTAGTTCCCGTCGGACCCGTGCGGTGCCCCGTGGTGCTTGTCGCCATTGTTGCGATCCAGGAACCGATGCAGTGTCGCCTCGAAGCGCCCGCCGATCCACAGCAGCGCCATGCCGAGCGCCAGCGCGGTAACCGTGACCATGTAGTAGCCGGCACCGGCAGCGGCACCCAGCACCGCGGCAAGCCAAATTGCCGCCGCCGTGGTCAACCCCTGCGGACGCTCCCGCACGCCATGCCGCGCGATCACGCCCACGCCCAGGAAGCCGACCCCAGTCAGCACTCCCTGCAGCACCCGCGACAGCGCATCCGGCGGATGCCCGCCCAGCGTCACCAGGCACGCCGCCGTGGCGGCGCCAAGCGACACCAGGCCGAGCGTGCGCATGCCGGCCGCCTTGCCGCGCAAGTTGCGGTCCAGGCCAATCAGGGCACCGGTCAGAAGGCCGGCAAACAGGCGCAGGACGAGATCAAGGCTGAATACTTCCATGGTGTTTTTTGACAGGGCAAGCGCGACCGCGCGACTCAGGACCCAGCTTACCTCAGCGCGCCGATCCCGTATCATGCTCGCTTTCGCCGGCCGTGAGCCGGAGCTTTTCCAGGACCTTTGCCAGGACGCCGCCATGCCCCACCTCGTCATCGAACTCACCGAAAATACCCGCCTGAACTGCTCGCCGGACGAGCTCCTCGATGAAGCCAATGCGGCGCTGCTGGCGTCGGGGCAGTTCCAGGAGGCTGACATCAAATCACGCTGCGTCACGCTGTCGACCTACCGCCAGGGCGTGGATCCCGTCGAGCGGGCTTTCGTCCACGCGCGCCTGTCGATCCTGGACGGCCGCGACAGCGCCGTGCGCCAGGCGCTGGCGCAGGCAGTCTGCGACGTGATCGCCGACGCGGTGCGCACCGGTGCCGACGGCGGCCTGAACGTACAGGTATCGGTGGAGGTCTGCGAGATGGCGCGGGCGACGTATGCCAAGCAGGTGGTTGGCTGAGACGCCGCGCTGAAGGAAAAAACCCGCGGCCATCGCGGCCGCGGGCGGAAGCTTCCGGAATGCTCCGGAAGCCCTGTCATGGGGAGCGCCCCCGCACCCATGACGTCGTCGATTCTAGGTGGGGGACCTTGCCGCGGATTTGATCTGGATTAAGCGCTGCAGCGATTGGCTGCTCTGACTGGCATAAAAAAGGGTTCATCGCCGATTTCCGGGGAAGGTCGCCCGGATCGGGAGCATCCGACCGAGATCGGCCAGGAAGAGGCGAAGGAATAGGAACCGGGAGTGGCCGAGAAAGGTACGCATCAAGACGCTGGTAGCGCAGCTAGATCGGAAACTGCTCAATGGTTTCGCGCACCTGCATCAGCACAGACCTGAGGTGCTCCATCGGGACCGAACTCAAGCCCAACCGCAACGCATGCGGGACGTCCCGGGTCGTTGCATAGGCCTCCGCCTTGGACACCGCGATGCCACGCTCAGCCAGAGCGGTAGCGATCCGGTCCATGCGCAGGTCTTCGGACAGGTGAATCCACAGAAACATCGAGGCCGGATGCGCGATCATCTCCATACCGGCGAAGACTTCCCGCGCCACGGTCTGCCTGCGGCGCGCCTCACGTCGTAGCAGTGCTTCCTGACGAGCCACTGTACCGCCGGCCATCCAGCGCGTGGCCATGGCCGTCACCACGCTGGGCAGGCTCCAGTAGCTGGCGCGGATCGCGGCCTTGACCCGGCCCGCACAGGCACTGGGAACGACCATGTACCCGAAACGCAAATCCGCTAGCCAGGCTCTTGGACAGGCCGGAGACGTAGACCGTGCGCTCGGGCGCGAGTGTCACCAGCGCGAGCGGCGCCTTGCCGGCAAGGTAGGCATAGGTCGCCAGCACGGTGATGACGCTGCGGGGCGAACATGCCCATGGGCGTTGAATGCGTAGGCTACGCCAAAAAATGGTCGCAATGGCGACGAGGCCGTGAATCATGGCGCCGTCTGGCTTCAGGCATTTCCACAATGCGGGAGTGGAGTGGTCAACTCGATGGTGTCGCGTCAAATGCTTCGGGCAAAACGCGGAACTCTTGGACCACATTCGACCGATAGTCCAGAAACCAGCTTGTCGTTGGGTCGGACCTTCAGGGGCGTCGCTTGTCACCTAAAATATTGTCAAGGTGTTACGTAACCCGGTCGCGCTGCCAACGCGAGCTTTTGGAGACCGTCAGAGCCACGTCTCAATCGCTGATGGGTGGTCTATGCTGCTTTCACTTCGCTCTTTGGGAGTCTTGGGAATCTGCGCTTTGTTCACTGCTTGCGGAGAGATTCCGCCCAGGCATGCAGCGTGCAGGGCTGATTCCTGTCGCCCTCGGCATGAGCACGAGATGTTGCAATCCGGCGACGCGTCATGGTATTCGACAAGGTTCCAGGGGCGTCTGACCGCAAACGGAGAACGCTACGATGGCGGCGCCCTGACTGCCGCCCATCGAACATTACCGCTCGGCAGCTATGTGCGGGTCAGATCGTTGGCTACCGGAAAGTCGGTTGTCGTTCGCATCAACGACCGCGGACCATACGTCAAAGGCCGGATTATCGATCTCTCTTACGCTGCGGCGGAAGCCTTGGGTTTGCCAGACGCGCGGTCGATGCGCGTGCAGATTGAACGTTGATCGTCTGCTTTGGCTCACCCCGCAAATCGGCGAAGAGCCCCAAAAAAAAGGAGCCGGCAGTGGCTCCTTTTTTGTCAGGACAGCGTGACGCAGATCAGGCTGCAGCGTCCTTCAGCTTCTTCAGCGGACGGACCTTGACCTTGACGCTGGCCGGCTTGGCCGGGAACCAACGCTCTTCACCGGTGAACGGGTCCTTGCCGAAGCGCTTCTTCTTGGCCGGCACTTGCTGCGCCGTAACCTTCAGCAGGCCGGGCAGCGTGAACTCGCCAGCGCCCTTCTTGTTCAGCGCGCCGATGATGGTGGTTTCCAGGTGGGCCAGCACCGTCTTCACGGCCTTGGCTTCCAGTTGGGTCTGGGCTACCAGGTGAGCGACCAGGCTCGACTTGTTGAAGGTGTCCTTCAGCGGGCGCGCAACGGGCGCAGCGGCGGGAGCAGCCTTCTTGGCCGGCGTGGCCTTCTTGGCGGCAGCCTTCACGGGTGCCTTGGTTGCCGCGGCCTTCGTGGCAGCGGGCTTGGTTGCAGTCTTCGCGGTCGGTTTCGCTTTGGTCGCCATATCTATTTTCGTAAGTTGAACAGATGGGTGCCGGCAGGTGTTTCGCATTGCTTCTCAGCGTTGCACGATTGCCTTGTCGACGCCCACTGAATCATAGCGGAAAGAACCGTAAGTCAAGGGGTTTTCGTGCATGCGAAACGCAAAACCTCGTAAAAACCCCGCGTTTTGTCGCGGCTTTGCCTCAGTGAAAACGCGAAGACGGCCTACGTCCCCCCGTTTTGGCGTTCGCCGCATCGTCGTCAGGCGTCGGCGCGCAAGGTCCTGGACGTGCGCGGGCGCTACCGTTCGCGCTCATTCGCCCGTGCAGAACGCCAGCAACGCACCGGCGACGAGCGCGCCGAGCGCGATCATCGCCAGCCCTGCATCGGCATGCCGCCATGCGTGCCAGGACGCTGGCCAGCCGGCCTGCATGCCGAACACGCTCGCCACGCTCAGCAGCGTTACCGGTATCCCGGCAGCCAGCGCCAGGCGCCGCAGGCGAGCGGGTTTTGCAACGGCATGCGACGAGGACGGATGGCTGACAGGGGGCTGAGCGGATGGCATGACGGAACGCCTTGGCAGGGATGGCGGCCATTGTCCGTGCCGGCAGCTGAACGCACCCTGAGCCTTCCGTTCAGCCCGCATTCAGGCTTTTTGATGCAAACTCCGGGCCATGAGGTCTATTTTCCAGGCACTTCCGCGTCCACGCGCGCTGGCAGCCACCGCGCTGCTGGCGCTGCTGGCACTGGGGTCGGCGCCGGCAGCGCACGCCGACAAGGACGCCGACCGCGCCCGCGCCGCCGTGCAGTCGGGCGAAATCCTGCCCCTGTCGCGCATTCTCGAAACCGTGTCGGGCCAGTACGCGGGCGACGTGATCGGCGTGGAGCTGGATCGCGACGACGGCATCTGGCAGTACGAGGTCAAGCTGCTGCTGCCCGGCGGATCGGTGGCCAAGCTGAAATACGATGCGCGTACCGCCGCCCTGCTCAAGGCCAAGGGCCGTGGGCTGGAAGACGCCCGCCGCAAACCCTGACCGACCGGAGACACCGATGCGCATCTTGCTGGTCGAAGACGAAGCCGCGCTCGCCGCGCAGGTCCGCGCGAGCCTGGCCGACGCCGGCTATGCCGTCGACACCGCCGCGGACGGCCTGGACGGCTGGCACCTGGGTGCGGAGGAGCCCTACGACGCGGTCATCCTGGACCTGGGCCTGCCGCGGCTGGACGGGCTTTCGGTGCTGCGCCGCTGGCGCGCCGCGCAGGTCAACGCGCCGGTGCTGATCCTGACCGCGCGCGACAGCTGGACCGAGAAGGTCGAAGGCATCGATGCAGGGGCCGACGACTACCTGGCCAAGCCCTTCCGCATGGAAGAGCTGCTGGCGCGCATCCGCGCGCTGATCCGGCGCGCGCACGGCATGCCGGCCCCGGAGCTGCAATGCGGCCCGGTGCGGATGAATCCGCGCGCGGGCACGGTCACCGTGGACGGCGCGCCGGTGGTGCTGACCGCGCATGAATTTCGCGTGCTGGACTACCTGATGCACCATCCCGGCGCGATCATCAGCAAGACCGCGCTGACCGAGCACATCTACGCCCAGGACTTCGACCGCGACAGCAACACCATCGAGGTCTTCGTCGGCCGCCTGCGCCGCAAGCTCGGCGTGGACGTGATCGAAACCGCGCGCGGCCAGGGCTATCGGCTGCGCCCGCCGCCGGACGCTCAGTCCTAGATGCCCGCCCGCCTGCGCCGTTCCCTCGCACTGCGCCTGCTGGCGGTGGCGGCAATCTGGCTGGCCGCCGCGCTTGGTGTCAGCGGCTGGCTGCTGTCGACCTTGTTCGAGCGCCATGTCAGCAACACCTATGTGCGCCAGCTCGACCATCAGCTGGCAAGCCTGGCCGCGGCCCTGGACTGGAGTGCCGATGGCAAGCTTGTCCTCAACCGCAGCCCCGCCGATCCCCGCTACGAACTGCCCTATTCCGGCGCCTACTGGCAGGCGCGGGCACCCGGCGCGCTGCTGCGCTCGCGCTCGCTGTGGGATACGGAAATGCCGGCAACGGTGGAACGCCGCCTTGCCGGCGCCCAGGCCGACGTACGCCCGGGCCCCAGCCACCAGTCGCTGCTGGTGGTGTCGCGGCAGCTGCTGCTGCCGTCCGCCGATACGCCGGTGGAGATCTCGGTGGCGCTGGACCGCACCGAGCTGCGCGCCGCGCGCCGCAGCTTCGACCAGACGCTGGCGTGGTCGCTGACGGCGCTCGGGCTGGGCCTGATGCTGGCCGTGGCGGCGCAGGTACGGTTTGGCCTGGCGCCGCTGGCGCGGCTGCGGCGCGCGCTGGGCGCGATGCAGGCGCGGCGCGAAGCCCGGCTGGGCGGCGACTGGCCCACTGAAGTCGACCCGCTGGTGACCGAGATCAATGCCCTGCTGGCGCGCAATACACAGGCGCTGGAGCGCTCGCGCCGGCAGGCCGCCGACCTGGCGCATGCGGTCAAGACGCCGCTGGCGGTGCTGGCCAATGAGGCCGCGGCACTGCCGGGTGCCGCGGCGCAGGCAGTGTCGGCCCAGGTCGAAGCCATGCGCCGGCAGGTGGATCGGCACCTGGCACGTGCCCGTGCCGCCGGCGCCGCGGCCGCGCGGGGCCAGCGCATCGACGCCGGCCCCGCGGTGCGGGAGCTGACGCGCGCCCTGGGGCGGCTTCACAGTGAACGGGCGCTGGAACTGGCGGTCGAGGGTGCCGGGCATTTCGCCGGTGATCGCCAGGACTTGATCGAGATGCTCGGCAACCTGCTCGACAACGCCTGCCAGTGGGCGCGCACGCGCGTGCGCGTCACGCTGCGGGAGGCGGCTGGCGAGCTGGAAATCCTGGTCGAGGACGATGGCACGGGCATGCCGCCCGAGGCGCGGGCGCTGGCGACTGCCCGCTTTGGCCGGCTTGACGAGGCCGCCGCCGGCAGCGGCCTGGGCCTGGCCATCGTCACGGAAATCGCCGCGATGTATGACGGCAGCCTGGCGCTGGCATCGAGCCCGCTGGGCGGGTTGGCGGCCCGGCTGCGGCTGCCGGCGGGCCTGCCCTGATCAGTGTGTGCGGGCGGCCATCGCGTCGCGCGTGTCGCGCGCCAGGCCCAGCGCAAAGGCGGTTTCAGCCACCAGGAACAGCGGGCCGATCAGCAGGCCGGCCAGGTCGTCGACGAACGCGGGCTTGCGCCCTTCGTAATAGTGGCCGATGAACTGGATCACCCATCCCGCCACGAACAGCCCGAGGCCGAGTGCCAGCCACCAGGCAGTCGGCATCGCCGCGATGTGCGAGCCGGCGTAGAGGAAGAACGCCAGGATCAGCGCCATCGCCACCCCGAAGCCAAGCGACAGGCGCAGGTAGAACAGGCACGACAGGATATACAACAGCATTGCCGGCGTCAGGTAGCCTGAACCGTCGCCCAGCGCCATCGCCGGGCGCGCCAGCAGCGTCGTCACCGCCAGCACGATCATCGGGATGCCGATGAAATGCGTGAGGACGTTGCGCGGATCGCGATGGTAGGCGGCGTAATTGGCCAGGTGTTCGATCAGGGTTTTCACGGGGACGTCTCCTTGTATGCGCAGGCGTGCGCGCGCGGCGTTGCAGGGCTGCTGCCCGCTGATGCCGGCTGCCGCGCAGCGGGCGCGATGTGGATTTATAGTAGTGGGCGCGCACCGACCGGTCTGTCAGGTTTTTGACAGTCCGCGGGGTGCCGAGTGCCATCGTGTGCCCCTGCTGACACGCGGCACCGTACAGATAAAGGAGACCGGCATGGGACTGGCGAGCCCGCCGCAACGCCCCCATTCGCACCGTGCCACCGCACTGCCCGGCACGGTGACGCCGCGCGACGATGCGCTCGCAGCCGTCCGCGCCGGAGCCTGGTTCAGCCAGTTGCCGCCGGCCCTGCGCCAGGCGCTGCTCGATGATGGCAGCCTGCGCCGGCTGGTGACCGGCGAGACCCTGTTTGCCCGCGGCGACCGTTTCGACGGCCTGTTTTGTGTCGCCAGCGGCACCATGCAGATCCACGCCAGTGGCGAATCGGGCAAGGCGGCGTTGCTGGGCCTGCTGGAGCCCGGCACCTGGTTCGGCGAGATCTGCCTGTTCGACGGACTGCCGCGCACCCATGACGCGCGCGCGGTCAGTGCCACCGTGCTGTGGCACGTGCCGCGCGCCAGTCTGGAGCGGCGCCTGGCGCAGCACCCGGCGTGGTGGCAGGCCTTCGGGCAATTGCTGGCAGCCAAGACGCGCCAGGCCTTCAACTATGTCGAGGAAGCGCAGCTGCTGCAGCCGGCGGCCCGCATCGCCCGACGCCTGGCCGCGATCGCCCGCGGCTATGGCAACCTGCCACAGGCCCGGACCACGCAGCGCGTGCGCATCCCGCAGGAGCAGCTGGCGCAGATGCTGGGCCTGTCGCGCCAGACCGTAAACCACGCGCTGCGCGAGCTGGAAGCGCGCGGCCTGCTGCGGCTGGAGTATGGCGGCATCGAGCTGCTCGACCTGCCCGCGCTGGAAGCGCTCAACTGAACGCATCGCACCGGAGCCCCGCACACCATGACTACCCTGGATGCAGCGCAACTGGACGCCTGGCTGGCGCGCCTGGGCATCCCCGCCCCGCCCTCGCCCACGCTGGAGGCGCTGGACGCCGTGCTGGCCGCGCACCTGGCCGGCATTCCGTTCGAGAACGTCGATCCGCTGCTGCGCCGCCCGGTGCGGATCGAACTGGACGCGGTGTTCGACAAGCTGGTGACCCGCCGGCGCGGGGGCTACTGCTTTGAACTCAATACCCTGCTGGCAGCCGGCCTCGGCGCACTCGGCTACGCGGTGACGCCACTGGCCGCGCGCGTGCGCTGGGGCGTTCCCGATGACGTGCCGACCGTGACCTCGCACTTGCTGCTGCGCGTGGAAGTGGCGCACCGCAGCTACCTGGCCGATGTCGGCTTCGGCGGCCCCACGCCGTTCCGGGCCATGCCGCTGTCCGAGCCTGTCGATGACCGCTTGCCGTACCGGCTGTCGCCTTCGCCGGCGCAGGCAGGCGCCACCGCGTTCCACAGCTACGACCTGGAGGTACGCGGCGACGCCGGCTGGCTCAAGGTCTACCGCTTCGACCTGACGCCCCAGCCGTGGATCGATTTCGTGCCGCGCAACTGGTATGTCTCGACGCACCCGGACAGCATCTTCCTGCAGCAGCTGATGGCCGCGCGCACCGACGGCGGCACGCGCGTGACGCTGGCCAACGGCGAACTGGCCGAGCGCGCGCCGGACGGCAGCGTGCGGCACACGCAACTGGCGTCCGCCGAGGCCGTCGTACAGGTCTTGTCCGACCGCTTCGGCCTGCTGCTGGACGACGACCTGCGGCGCGGCCTGATGGCTGCCCTGCCTCCGTTGCTGGTCCCCGCCACGCCGTCCTCTGGCAACTGAACCATGCGGTTCCGCGCTGCAGCATGCGCGCCATGCACGGCGCGCATTGCCCGCAGAAAGAATGCTGATATGGCCTGATCACGGCACCCGGCGCTGTGGACTTGGGCACTTGCGCCCCACCATAATGTCCTGGCGATGCCGCCCGCGGGCGCGTCCGCTGGACCACAGTGCGGCACCCGCCGCCAGCACAAGGCCGGCCCCTGATGCCGGTGCAGTCATACAGGAGACTCCATGTCATTGTTCGATCTGACGGGCAAGGTTGCCATCGTCACCGGCTCTTCCCGCGGCATCGGCCGCGCCATCGCCGAGCAGATGGCCGTACAGGGCGCCAAGGTGGTGATTTCTTCGCGCAAGGCCGAGGCCTGCCAGGAAGTGGTGGATGCCCTCAACGCCCGCCACGGCGCCGGCACCGCGATCGCGGTCCCCGCCAACATCTCTTCGAAGGACGACCTGCAGCACCTGGTCGACGAGACCAACCGCGCGTTCGGCAAGATCGACGTGCTGGTCTGCAATGCCGCGTCCAACCCGTACTACGGGCCCATGAGCGGCGTGTCGGACGACCAGTTCCGCAAGGTGCTGGACAACAACGTCATCTCCAACCACTGGCTGATCCAGATGGTGGCGCCGCAGATGATCGACCGCAAGGACGGCTCGATCATCATCGTGTCGTCGATCGGCGGCCTGCGCGGCTCGCCCACCATCGGCGTGTACAACATCTCCAAGGCTGCCGACTTCCAGCTGGCGCGCAACCTGGCGGTCGAGTTCGGGCCGCACAACGTGCGCGTCAACTGCATCGCACCGGGGCTGATCAGGACCGACTTCGCGCGCGCGCTGTGGGAAGACCCCGAGCGCTACAAGCAATCCACCCAGGGCGCCCCGCTGCGCCGCATCGGCGAGCCCGTCGAGATCGCCGGCGCGGCCGTGTTCCTGGCCTCCGCGGCCAGCACCTTCATGACCGGTCAAGCCATGGTCGTGGACGGCGGCGTGACCATCTGAGCTTCTGACGCAAGCGTTGCGCGGGCGCCGGCCGTGGCCGGCGCCCGCCGCTTTCCTGCATTTCCCCCAACCTGCAGTGCAGTTCCGGGAGGCAGTCCATGTCAAGCAATCCGCAGTCGGCCGGCACCTGGCCGGTCATGTCCCTGGCCGAGGCCCACGCCCGGCTTACCGCGCCCGGCGCGCCGTTCGAAACCGAAACGCGCGTGATCCGCGGCATCCCCACCACGGTCTGGAAGAACGCACCGCCCACGCTGCGCGAACTGCTGCTGGCCACGCGCACGTTTGCCGGGCGCACCTTTGTGGTCTACGAGGATGAGCGCGTCTCCTACGACGCCTTCCTGCGCGCCGCCATCGCCATGGCCCATGCGCTGGTGCGCGATGGCGTGCGCAAGGGCGACCGTGTGGCCGTGGCCATGCGCAACCTGCCGGAATGGCCGGTGGCATTCTATGGCGCGCTGCTGACCGGAGCCATCGTGACGCCGCTCAATGCCTGGTGGACCGGCCAGGAGCTGGAATACGGGCTGGCCGATTCGGGCAGCCGCGTGGCGATTGTCGATGCCGAACGGCTCGACCGCATCCTTGAACACCTGCCAGGCTGCCCGGCGCTGGAACGTATCTACGTATCGCGTGCCGGCGCCACGCTGGCAGATCCGCGCGTGACGGCGCTGGAAAGCGCGATCGGGCCATCGTCGGGCTGGGCGTCGCTGCCGGACCAGCCGTCGCCGCAGGTCGATATCGATTCCGACGACGACGCCACCATTTTCTACACCTCGGGCACCACCGGCAAACCCAAGGGTGCCCTCGGCACCCATCGCAACTCCACCACGGTGGCGGTTGCCGGCAGCTTCAGCCCGGTCCGCAACCTGCTGCGCCGGGGCGAGCCGATTCCCGCCCCGGACCCCGCCGCGCCGCAAAAGGCCATGCTGCTGGCGGTGCCGTTCTTTCACGTCACCGGCTGCATGGCGGCCCTCAACGGCGCCATCGCCACCGGCGGCAAGATCGTGCTGATGCATCGCTGGGACGCCTTGCGCGGCATGGAACTGATCGAGCGCGAGCGCTGCACCGCGGCCGGCGGCGTGCCCACCATCGCGTGGCAGATCCTGGAGCATCCGGAGCGCAGCCGCTTCGACCTGTCTTCGCTGGAGAACGTGAACTACGGCGGCGCGCCGGCCTCGCCCGAACTGGTACGGCGCATCGGCGAGGTATTCCCGCTGGCCGCCCCCGGCATCGGCTGGGGCATGACGGAAACCTCATCCACCTTCACCAGCCACAGCGCCGAGGAATACGTGCTGCGCCCGGACAGCAGCGGCCCGGCACTGCCCATCGGCGAGATGAAGGTGGTCGACGGACACGGCCAGGCGCTGCCGCCCGGCGAAACCGGCGAGCTGATGGCGCGCGGCGCCAATGTCGTGCGCGGCTACTGGAACAAGCCCGAGGCCACCGCGCAGACCTTTGTCGATGGCTGGCTGCGCACCGGCGACATTGCGCGGCTGGACGAAGAAGGCTACGTTTATATCGTCGACCGGATGAAGGACATGCTGATCCGCGGCGGCGAGAACATCTACTGCATCGAAGTCGAAAGCGCGCTGTACGAGCATCCCGCAGTCATGGACGCCTCGGTGGTTGGCCTTGCGCACAGGACGCTGGGCGAAGAGCCAGCCGCCGTGGTCAGCCTGAAGCCTGGCATACACGTGACCGAAGCCGAGCTGCAGGATTTCGTCGGCGAACGGCTGGCGGCATTCAAGGTGCCGGTGCGTATCTTGATCTACCACGAGATGCTGCCGCGCAATGCCAATGGCAAGATCATGAAGTCGAACCTGCGCAAGCTGTTCGACGCGGCGGCTTAAGCTGGAATCGAGACAAGCCGGAATCGACACAACAACAAGGATCGACAAATTGATGGAGCAAGCGAAGCGGAAACCGACCCTGTCCAACCCCGGGCGGGCCATCAGCGCCGTGGCGCTATCCGCGCTGCTGGCAGGCTGCGCCGCCGGGGGCACCAACCTGTCCGCGGTGCCGGAACTGCGCCCGGGCGTGCCGGCCGGCTACCTGGCGGCCGACGCGCGCCCGGACAGCCTGAAGCTGTTGCCCGCGCCGCCGGCGCAGGGCTCGGCCGCGCTGGCGCTGGATGTGGATGCGGCGCGGCAGGCCGGCACGCTGCACGGCTCGCCCCGTTGGCAAATGGCTGGCGAGGATGCCGTGCTGACGTTTCCGCAGGCCGCCGGCGCCTTCTCATGCGCGCTGGGCGTGCCGGTCAGCGAGAAGGAGACGCCATACCTGAACATCCTGCTGCGCCGCAGCCTGGTCGATGCCGGCCTGTCCACGTACAAGGCCAAGGACCACTACCAGCGCACCCGCCCCTTCGTGGCCAACAAGACCCAGATGTGCACGCCGGCCGAGGCCGCCAAGCTGGAAAAGGATGGCTCCTACCCGTCCGGCCACAGCGCCATTGGCTGGGCCTGGGCACTGATCCTGACGGAAGTCGAGCCGGCACGCGCCAATGAGATCCTGGCGCGCGGGCGTGCCTTTGGCCAGAGCCGCGTCGTGTGCAACGTGCACTGGCAGAGCGATGTCAACGAGGGCCGCATGATGGCCGCGGCCACCGTGGCGCGGCTGAATGCCGATCCCACCTTCCGCGCCGACCTGGAACAGGCCCGCCGTGAAGTGGCGGCGGCACGCGCCAGCGGCGCGCGGCCGTCGCGCGACTGCCAGGCGGAAAGCGCGGCGCTGGCGCCCTGATACGCTCGTATCCGCCCATAACCGAAGGGCTATTTCACGGGGATCACCGTGCCGGCCGGCACCGGCACGGCGGTCACGCTGTTCTGCGGGCTGCCGGTGACGATGCGATCGGAATACGTCAGGTACACCAGCGTATTGCGCTTGCGGTCGACGGCGCGCACCACGTGCAGCGCCTTGAACAGGATCGACATGCGCTCGGAGAAGACGTTGTCCTGCTGCCTGATCGGCCCCTTGAAGCTGATGGTGCCGACCTGCCGGCAGGCGATCGAGGCCTCCGGCGGGTCTTCCGCCATCCCCAGCTGGCCCTTGATCCCGCCAGTACGGGCACGCGACACGTAGCAGGTAATGCCGTCCACCTGCGGGTCGTCATAGGCCTCGATCACGACCTTGTCGGATCCCGTCACGCGGAAATTAGTGCTGACGCTGCCGATTTCCTCGGCATTGGCGCCCGTGGCCGCGGCCACGCAGGCAGCGGCCAGGATGGCACGGATGTGGTTGCGATGGCGCTTCATGGCTCGATCGGGATTCATCGATACTCAGTTCACCGACGCCTTGATATCGTCGTGGCGCTTTTCCATTTCCTGGCGCAGCGCGCGGCGCTGCTGCGCGGCGGCAAAGCGCTGGCGCTCCGCCTCGTCGCGCGGCTCCAGCGGCGGCACCTCGGCCGGGGTGCCGTTGTCGTCCACGGCCACCATGGTGAAGTAGCAGCTGTTGGTATGGCGCACCAGCTTGCTGCGGATGTTCTCGGTCACCACCTTGATGCCGATTTCCATCGAGCTGCGGCCGGTGTAGTTGACCGAGGCCAGGAAGGTCACCAGCTCGCCCACGTGGATGGGCTGGCGGAACACCACTTGGTCAACCGACAGCGTAACCACGTAGCGGCCGGCGTAGCGGCTGGCACAGGCGTAGGCCACCATGTCCAGGTACTTGAGGATGGTGCCGCCGTGGACGTTGCCGGAGAAATTGGCCATGTCCGGCGTCATCAGCACGGTCATGGAAAGCTGGTGGGACAGGTCGTTCATGATGCGGGATACAAAGATTGCGGGGGCGGAATTGCCGGCATGGGGGCGCCGGCAGTTTAACCCGGATCTCCGCCATTGTTGCCGGCGGCAACGCCGTCCGGCAAACCATGCCGCCAACAAAAAAAAGCGGCCTGCCAGGCCGCTTCTTTCACTTTGGACGCAAAACTGCTTACTTCTTCTTGTTCACCGCGTCCTTGAAACCCTGGCCGGCCGAGAACTTGACCGTCTTGGCGGCCGGAATCTTGATGGTTTCGCCGGTACGCGGATTGCGGCCGGTACGGGCAGCGCGCTTGCCGGCGCTGAAGCTGCCAAAGCCCACCAGCGTCACCGAATCACCCTTTGCCACTGCCTTCTTGATACTGTCCAGCGCTGCGTTGAGCGCACGCTCGGCGGCGGCATTGCTCAGTTCTGCTTCCGCGGCGATGGCCGATACCAGTTCACCTTTATTCATGGCTGATTTCCCTTGTTGGTCGTCGTCACCGATGTGCGCGCCTCGCAGCAAGCCATCGATCGGCGCAGTCTAATCTGCCCGTTGCGCGTTGAGCAATCCCCAGTGGCACCAATGCGACAAAAAAACCCGCAAATCCTTGCTTGAGGCCGGTTAGCGGGCATTTTCCCACGCTGTTTCCGCTTGCCAGATGTCAGCTTTGCCGTGGCCGGGCCGTACCCGCCCGGGCAGCGGCCACAATCGCCAAGCATAGGACAAATGCCCACAAATGGGGCAACGCACCACAATGGGTCGGTGCTGCCGGGTCGGGAGGCTCCATTCTGGCGCATCCGGACTCCGGCAAATGCCTGGCCCCCCATGGGCTCCGCCCCGGGGAGCAGCCTGAGTGCGGCATTCCGGTGCGGTTTTTACCCAGCACGGTGCAATCGGCACCACGATGCAGCTCTCTCTGGAACGCTTTTTGCATACCCATGCGCCCATTTTGAGCATGAGGTCACTATGGACAACTGGAAGACCGGCACCGACGCCTTGTTTATCCTTCTTGGCGCCATCATGGTGCTGGCCATGCACGCCGGCTTTGCATTCCTGGAGCTCGGGACGGTGCGCAAGAAGAACCAGGTCAACGCGCTGGTAAAGATCCTGGTGGATTTTGCGGTTTCCACCATCGCCTACTTCTTTATCGGCTACACCATTGCGTACGGGGTGCAGTTCTTTTCCGGCGCGGAAACACTGGTCCAGAAGAACGGCTACGAACTGGTCAAGTTCTTTTTCCTGGCGACATTTGCCGCGGCCATTCCGGCGATTATCTCGGGCGGTATTGCCGAGCGTTCGCGCTTCAATCCGCAACTGGTCGCCACGTTCGTATTGGTGGGCTTTGTCTACCCGTTCTTCGAAGGCATTGCCTGGAACCAGCGCTACGGCGTGCAGGACTGGATCGCGCACGTGGCCGGCGCGCCCTTCCACGACTTTGCCGGCTCGGTGGTGGTCCACGCGCTGGGCGGCTGGATCGCGCTGCCCGCGGTGCTGCTGCTGGGTGCGCGGCGCGGGCGCTACCAGAAGGATGGCCGCATCAGCGCCCATCCGCCGTCGAACATTCCCTTCCTGGCGCTGGGTGCCTGGGTGCTGGCCGTGGGCTGGTTCGGCTTCAACGTGATGAGCGCGCAGACGGTCGACAAGATCAGCGGCCTGGTGGCGATCAACTCACTGATGGCCATGGTCGGCGGCACGCTGGCGGCCTGGGCGGCCGGGCGCAATGACCCGGGCTTTTCCTACAACGGCCCCCTGGCCGGGCTGGTGGCGGTCTGCGCGGGTTCGGACCTGATGCACCCGCTCGGCGCGCTGGTCACCGGTGCGGTGGCGGGCGCCCTCTTCGTCTATATGTTCACGCTGGCGCAGAACAAATGGCATATCGATGACGTGCTCGGGGTCTGGCCGCTGCACGGGCTCTGCGGTGCCTGGGGCGGCATTGCCGCGGGTATTTTCGGCGCCAAGGCGCTGGGCGGACTGGGCGGCGTGTCGCTGGGCGCGCAGGCGCTCGGTACCGTGCTCGGCATCGTGGTGGCGCTGGTCGGCGGCACGCTGGTATACGGCACCCTGAAAAAGCTGGTTGGCATCCGGCTCGATGCCGAGGGCGAATTCAACGGTGCCGACCTGACGCTGCACCGGATCTCAGCAACCCCCGAGCGGGAAACCAACTGGTAATGCCCGTCAGCGCTATCTGATATCAACAGACAAGCTGCGCAACGCAGCTTGTCTTAACAATTATTTGCTTGCACTTCCCGGCACGGCGTCTCAATAATTGCCGTGCCACGTATTGCGCCGCAACAGCGCGCAGGGCTCTCACGCAGCAGCCGGCTGGTTTGAGGGAGGTTGGGTCGGCGGCTGGCCGGTTACACCAACACGAAAGGAATACGCCGATGGATGCCTCTACCTTTGACAACCTCAAGACCCTGGTTGTCAGCTACGCGACAGAATTCGGAGTAAAGATCCTGGCGGCCCTTGCCTTCTGGGTCGTCGGCCGCTGGCTGATCCACTTTGTCGTGCGCATGGTGCAGAACGCGCTCGGCAAGCAGAAGGTCGATCCCACGCTGCTGCGCTATGTCGGCTCGATCGTCACCGTGACGCTGAACGTGGTGCTGGTGATTGGCATCCTCGGCTTCTTCGGCATCCAGACCACCACCTTCGCCGCACTGATCGCCGCCGCGGGCGTGGCCATCGGCATGGCCTGGTCGGGGCTGATGGCGAACTTCGCCGCCGGCGCCTTCCTGGTGGTACTGCGTCCGTTCAAGGTGGGCGACTTCGTGACGATCGGCGGGGTGACCGGCACCGTGCGCGAGATCGGCCTGTTCGCGACCTCGCTCGACACGCCGGACAATGTCCAGACCGTGGTCGGCAACAACAAGATCTTCGGCGACACCATCCAGAACTTCACGGCCAACCCGTACCGGCGCGTGGACCTCAAGGCGCAACTTGCCGGCAGCACCGACGCGGTCGATGCGGCAGCGCTGCTGAAGGCCCGGATCGCGGAGATCCCGAACGTGCTGGCCGAGCCCGCGGTCGACGTCGAGATCCTGGAGTTCACGCTGGTCGGCCCGGTGCTGGCGGTGCGCCCCCACTGCCACAACGACCACTACTGGCAAGTCTATTTCGACAGCAACCGAGTTATCCGCGAGTGCTTCGGCCAGGCCGGCTATGCCGCACCGATGCCGGCGCAGATGGTGGTGGTGCAACAGGCTGCCGCGCAGCAGGCCGCCGCCGCGCAACAAGCGGCCTGACGACAGCTCACAGCCGGTATCAGCGCGCGCCGGAGCGCCCGTAGTAGCGCATCAGCACCGCACCGGCGCCGCATGCCGCCATCACCACGCCCAGCGGCAGCGCGGTGCCGTCGCGCCATACGCTGACCGCCGCGCCGCCGAGCGTGCCGAGTGAAAACTGCAGCGTGCCCATCAGCGCCGAGGCCGTGCCGGCGCGGTGGCCCTGATGGGCGAGCGACAGCGCCGACGCGTTCGGCGATACGCAGCCGAGCGCGCCGATAAAGATGAAGAAGCCGGCCAGCAGCACCGGCAACACCGCCGCGCCCGCGAGCGCGGCAACCGCCAGCGCCAGGCCCGCGGCAAAGGCCGCCAGCAGCGCGCCGCCCAGCACATGATCGAGCGAGCGCCCACGCACCAGCCTGGCGTTGAGCTGCGACATCGTGATCAGCCCCAGCGCATTGGTGCCGAATACAAAGCCGTAGTGCGACGGCGCAATGCCGTGCAGTTCGATCAGCACGAACGGCGAGCCGGAGATATACGCGAACATGCCCGCCGAGCCGAAACCCGCAGACAGCGAATAACCCAGGAACTCCCGATCGCGCAGCAGTTCCGCGTAGCTCTTCGCCACGGTGCCGAGCCGCAGCGGCGCCGCATGGCGCCGGTCCAGCGACTCTTCCATGCGCAGGTGGACCAGCAGCAGGATCAGCAGCCCGGCCCCCGCCAGCACCCAGAAGATCGCGCGCCAGCCCGACACGGTGAGTATGGCGCCGCCGATGATCGGGGCCAGGATCGGCGCGACCCCCATCACCAGCATCAGCGACGAGAACGCGCGCGCGGATTCATGCGCCTCCAGCCGGTCGCGAATCACCGCGCGCGCCATCACCATGCCGGCGCAGCCGCCCAGTGCCTGCAGGAAGCGCCATAGCATCAGCGACTCCACGTTGCGTGCCAGCGCGCAACCGACGGCGGCCAGCACATAGAGGCACAGCCCGACGTAGAGCGGCGGCTTGCGCCCGAAGCGGTCGCTGAACGGGCCATAGAAGGCCTGGCCGAGCGCCAGCCCGACCAGGAACGTACCGAGCGTCAGCTGGACCTGGCCGATGTCGACGCCAAGATCGCCCGCCAGCGCCGGAAAGCTCGGCAGGTACATGTCGATCGACAGCGGCGCGATCGCCATCAGCGAGCCGCAGATCAGCAGCCAGGCAGGAAAACGCGCCGAAGAGGCAGCGCTCGGGGAATGAGGCATGGGAGACAGTATCCGGGCAATGGCGTTGTCCTGCGCGGCCGGTCCGCACAGGCAACCCCTGCAAAGGCGCAATTGTTGCACACGATAACGAAAGCAGCCCGGCGCCGGAGTTCAGCGTTTTGAAACAGTCGTTCAGAAAAACTGCCCTGCCAGATTGCCCCTGTCAAAGTCGGGTCCGATGAAGCTGGCAAGCCTGGCGGTATTGGTGAATAGTGGTGTCATGGCCTCGCGGTCATGGCCTCAACAAAAACAGCGTTGCCTGGGTCATTGCCTGGGGCGCGGCTTTCATGTGCGGCAAGGTGGAGGGTACAATGCCAGCCTGTCGGCGTAAGACTCGCCGTCGGCCTCGCAGAGAGGGACGACCGTATCAGTCCCGGCAACGTTAGCCTGCATGAGAATACGACACACGCCGCTTTCCGCTTCGCTTGGCCTGGCCGCACTTGCGGCCGCGCTGCTGTTGCCGCTGCCCCTGACGGCCTGGGCCGCGTCGGCGCAGTTGCGCAACGCCGCAGCCTCGGTGCCTGCCCCCGTGATCGATGAAGCCGACCCTTTGTCGCGCATGCTCAAGGGCGCCGCCACCGGCCAGAACACCGGCGCCGCCGGCGTGCCCGAACTGCTGCGCAACACCACGCGCCCCGACAACGTGCTGGCGCGCGCCTGCCGCCAGCTCAACGACGCCCTGCCGATCGAGATCGACGGCGAGACGCGCCTGCGCCGGTGCCAGTCGATTCCGGGCAAACACGTGCTGTTCCAGCTGGAACTCACCAACTACCGCGGGCCGATGCTGGACCTGGCCAGCTTCGAGGTCAACTACGCCGCGCCATTGCAGCGCAATATCTGCGCGAACCGCGACGTCGAGATCCTGACCAAGCTTGGCGTCAGCCTGATGTTCCGCTACATGACGCGCAAGGACCGCGGCGAGCGCCGCATCGGCGACGTCTATATCAACGCCCCCATCTGCACGGCCGCGCTGCGTTAAGACGCCAACACAAACAAGAATCGGTTGCATCTGAAGCAGCCCGCCACGCCGCCCGCGCAATGAACAACGGCCCGCATCTGCGGGCCGTTGTTGTTCCGGACAGCTTCGGTCAGGCAGCGCGCGGGCGCAGCGGCAGCACGTTGGCGGCACGCCGCACCAGGATGCGCGTGTCCTTCCAGCCCGCGTCGGCCAGCGGCGAGCCCCACACCAGCTCATGCAGACGCGCCAGCGCGAACGGATTGCCCAGCAAGACATGCTTCTGCGCGGGCGTGAGCGCGCGCGGGCCGTGCGTGAGCGCATGCTGGACCAGCGACTCGTGGCGCGTGCGCGTCGGCTCCGGCTGGACCATGCGCGGCGTGGCGGTCGCGCACATCAGCGCATTGGTGACCGGGTCCACCACGGCATCGACGAAGTCCGGTGTCTCGGCTGCGTTTTCGACATGTTGCTGGGTCTCGACGATCTCGCGCGGCACCAGCGTTTCCTCGGGGATCATGAACAAACCCGCGTTGCGCGAGGCACGGCCCAGCGACACGCGCGACAGCATCACCGACAGCGGGATCGACAGCGCCAGCGAACCGACGATCGGCAGCAGCCACAGCACATAGGCCGGGTTCAGCCAGTAGACCAGTCCGCCCCATGCCAGCCCAAGCGCCGTATGCCACCCGTGGCGGCGGAAGGCTTCGCCCCAGGTGGTCTCGGCGTCTTCGCGCGGGGGCGACTTCCAGGAGATGCCCCAGCCGCTGTACGCGGCGATCACGAACTTGGTATGGAACAGCATGCGCGTGGGCGCCAGCAGCGCGGACAGCAGCACTTCGATCAGCATGCTGGCAAAGAGCTGGACCGCGCCGCCGTAGCGCCGCGCCTGCTTCATCAGTAGCACCACGCTCGCCAGCTTGGGCAGGAACAGCAGCGTGGCGGTGGCCGAGAACAGCGCCAGCGCCTTTTCCGGATGCCATTCCGGCCAGGTCGGGAACAGCTGGTATTGCTGCGTGAAGTATTCCGGCGGCACCAGCGCGTGCTTGGCCAGCATCGCGGTGGACAGCAGCAGGAACAGCAGCCACAGCGGTGCCGACAGGTAAGCCATGATGCCGGTCAGGAACACCGCGCGGTGCACCACGTGAAAGCCCTGCTTGAGCCACAGCCGGAAATTCATCAGGTTGCCCTGGCACCAGCGGCGATCGCGCTTGACCTCGTCCAGCAGGTTGGGCGGCAGTTCCTCGTACGAGCCTTCCAGGTCGTAGGCGATCCACACGCCCCAGCCGGCACGACGCATCAGCGCGGCTTCGACAAAGTCGTGCGACAGGATTTCGCCCGACAGCGGGCCGCGGCCGGGCAACGGCGCCAGCGCGCAGTGTTCGATGAACGGCTTGACGCGAATGATGGCGTTGTGGCCCCAGTAGTGCGACTCACCGAGCTGCCAGTAGTGCAGGCCGGCCGTGAACAGCGGGCCATACACGCGCGTGGCGAACTGCTGCACGCGGGCATAGAGGGTCTCGCGGCCCACCGCCAGCGGCGCGGACTGGATGATGCCGGCGCCGGGGTTGGCTTCCATCAGCCGCACCAGCGTGGCCAGGCAGTCCCCGCTCATCACGCTGTCGGCATCGAGCACCACCATGTAGCGGTACTTGCTGCCCCAGCGGCGGCAGAAGTCGGCCACGTTGCCGGTCTTGCGCTTCACGCGGTGGCGGCGCCAGCGGTAGAAGATGCGACCGAAGCCGCCGACGGCGCGGCACAGTTCCATCCACGCATCATGCTCGGCGGTGCGCAGGTCAGGGTTGCCGCTGTCCGACAGCACGATGAAGTCGAAACTGGACAGATGCGGGGTGCGCGCCAGCGATTCATAGGTGGCGCGCAGGCCCGCGAACACGCGCGTCACGTCCTCATTGCAGATCGGCATGATGATCGCGGTGCGCGCCTCGGGCACGATCGGCCCATCCGGAGCGGCGGAGCGCGAGATCAGGTGCCGGTCGCCGCCCTTGGCCAGCACCAGGAAGCCCATCATCGCGGTCCAGAAGCCGGCCGATACCCACGAGAACAGGATGGCGAACAGCACCAGGATGGCAATTTCCAGCGGGTCCGTGCCGTGGTACGGCAGCACATTGGTCATGAAGTACGTGGCCAGCACGGTCTGCATCACGACCAGGCCCAGCAGGAACCAGCGGCGGTGCGAGCCTGCCGGGTGCCATTTGCCTTCGGCGTCGGGGCCGTCATGCAGCGTGTCCCAGGTCTCGGGCACGGGCGGGCGGCCCAGCATGCGGCGCCAGGTATTGCGCAGCCAGCCCGTGACGATATGCGGCGGCCACTGGCGCGGCACCATCGAGCTGCGCTCGGGTTCGGGGCCGGTATCGACTTTCACGGTGCCGTCTTCGCGCCGCTGCAGCAGCGGCGCGCCGTCAACCTGCGGATTGCCATACGCAAGGGTGAAGCGCCGGCCCACTGACGCATACGCGCTGCTGCCCTGCGCCGGTGGCGTGTCCCTGGCGGCCAGGCGCGCCTGCAGGCGCGAGATCGCTTCCTGCGCGTCGCGCCCGTCTACGGTGACGGGGATCACCGGGGCAACGGAAGTCACCGGCACGACCGGTGCGGCGGCCATGCCGGGGCCGTCCGCCAGCAGTTCGCTGCGCACTTCAGGCGATACGGGCAGGCGGTCGACATAGCGCTCGCATGCCGCCGCCTGGGCCGGTCGCTGCTTTAGCCTGGGGGTAAGATGTAGCTCCACGTCTCGGACAGGGTTGTATTGCCGTTGCGAAGATAGCCGCGCAACTCTACCGGCTTGGTTTCGTCCTTGCGGCGCATCACCATGGTCATGCGCCAGCCGCCGGTCGCATCATTGCGTTGCACCGACGTTTTCAGCAGTTCACCGTTGGCATCGGCCGAAACCACCGGGTCGATGCGCACGTCCGCCGGCAGCTTGCGGAAGGCCGGGCCTTCGAAGTCCACCACCAGCGAAAAGCTCGTGTCCTCCTTGTCGCGGGTCTGGCCCTGGCCCAGGCGGGTCTGGGTCACCCACGACAGCGGCGGCTGTTGTTCGCCGTCCTTCTGCCACAGCAGCCGGTACTCATAGTCGAAGGGTTGCTTCGGCTTGGGCGGGTTGTCTGGCACCCAGTACGCGACGATGTTGTCATTGGTCTCGTCCGGCGTCGGGATCTGCACCAGCTCTACCCGGCCCGAGCCCCAGTTGCCGCGCGGCTGCACCCAGCCACTGGGCCGGCGCTCATACCAGGCGCCGATCTCCTGGTAATTGTTGAAGCTGCGGTCACGCTGCATCAGCCCGAATCCCTGCGGATTGGACGCCGCGAACGAGGTCACCAGCAGGCGCTTGGGATTGACCAGCGGACGCCAGACCCATTCGCCGGTGCCCAGCTGGATCGACAGGCCGTCCGAGTCATGCACCTCGGGCCGGAAATCCTGCGTGGCCGACGGCTGGTTCTCGCCGTACAGGAACATGCTGGTCAGCGGCGCCAGGCCCAGCTTGGTCACGTTCTCGCGCAGGTAGAGGCGCACCTTGACCTCCATCGCGGTCTCGGCGCCGGGCTTGATGGTGAAGCGGTACGCACCGCTCATGCGGCGCGAATCCATCAGCGCGTAGATCGTGATGTCCTTGGAATTGGGGCCCGGACGTTCGATCCAGTATTCGACAAAGCGCGGGAATTCCTCGCCCGAGTTGAGCGCGGTATCGACCGCCAGGCCGCGAGCCGACAGCCCGTACCACTGGTCCTTGCCGAGCGCACGGAAGTAGCTCGCGCCGAGGAACGACGCCAGTTCATCCTTGCGCTTGCCCTGGTTCAGCGGATACAGGATGCGGAAACCCGCATAGCCCAGCCCCTTGAGCTTGGCGGCATCGACCTTGTGCGGGCCGTAGTTGAACGCGGAAGGGTCAAAGCGAAATTCATGCACGCTGTTGCCCACCACTTCATGGATGCGCACGGGCTGGTCGAACACCATGCCTTCGTGGAAAAACGAAAGCTCGAACGGCGAGCGCGTGCCGCGCCAGGCAAAGCGCTCGGGCTTGTATTCGATCTCGCGGTAGCGCTCGTAGGAAAGCTCGCGCAGTTCGCGCGGCAGATTCTGCGGCGGCGCCTTGTAGGGCGCGACTGCCAACTGGCGCGCGCGCGCCGCGACCGTGTCGAAGTCGAACGCATGGGCCGCCATCGCGCACAGCGCCAGCACCCCGCCCCCGAGCCAGGCCGCGATCCGCACACCGGCCCGCGCCGCGCGGCGACGGGCACCCGGCCCGGCGGCGGGCAAGGTAAACGGTTCGGACAATCGTGGCGTGGCGATCTGTGACATGTATGCCAGGGTGAGCGGTTGAGTCGGCGTGACCGGCATCGGCGGTCAGAACGAAGGAGGACACAGCAAGAGGTGGGCCCAGCGCTGAGTGGCGAGACCCGGAAACGGGGAAGAACAGCCGGGGCAGACGTCCCGCGGGGCACTGTGTCCGGTTTGTTGCGATGCGCAATAAACCATAGCAATTTGAAACGTAGAAGTCACGTTTCGATCACGCAAGGTTTGAAACAAAATGTTGGCCAGGTTGCTCGAAAGCCGCTCCGGGCAAGGGTTTCCGGGCGCCGGGGTCACACCGCCCCGGGCGCCGGCGGGAACGGCACCTGCCGGCCGCGCTCGCCTGGCTGAGATCCGGGCCGGGTGGCACCCGACCTGGTTAACACACTGTTACTTTTTAGCGCCGTCGCTGTACGGATCGAACTTCCCACTCTTGGCGCCTTCGGAATACGGATCGAAATTGCCGCTCTTCATGCCGCCCTGGCTGTAGGAGTCAAAAGACTTCTGCGCGCCACCCTGGATCGGCTCCAGCTGGTCGGGACGCGCGCCCGGGTTCAGCGAGTTCGTGTTATCGCTTTTTGCGCCATCCGAGTACGGGCTGAATTTGTCCTGCTTGGCGCCGTCGGTGTAGGGATTGAACTTGTCCTGCTTGGCACCGTCGGTGTACGGGTTGAATTTATCGGTCTTGCCCGCGGTCTGTGCGTGCAACGTGCCGAAGGCGCAGGCGGCGGCCAGGCCGATGGTGAGGTAGCGCAGCTTCATGGGGATCTCCTCTCGCAGGTAAGGCGCCTGCCGTGTATAGGGCACAGCGTGCGCCGCTGCTGGCCAACGCAGCGCGCGGGGCAGCAATCAACGCTAGGTCAGGGCCAGGCAGGTGTCAACCGCCCCGCGCGCGCCGCGCACCCGCATTGCGCTTACAATGCCACCCAAACGCCACCACGACGCCATAAGGAATGGTCATGCTCCCTCGGCAATCCGACGCAATCGCCCGCCCCGCCCTGCGTACCGCCATCGCCGGCGCACTCGGTGCCGCCCTGCTGCTGGCAGCCGCCGCACCGGCGCAGGCGTACTTCGACAATTACCTGACCGGCACCATCATCGGCACGCTTAACGACAAGGAAGGCGCGTCGCTGGCCAAATCAGTACGCAAGGCGCTGAACGATACGGCCGATGGACAGGCCGTCGAATGGACCTTCCCGGCCGCCGGGCGCCGCCTGCAGGTCGACGGCACCATCACGCCGGTCGAAAGCAAGACCGACAAGGGCCAGTCCTGCCGGCGCCTGAAGTCGGACCTCAAGCGCGGCAGTGCCGAAGAGCACTGGAGCGGCTGGTTCTGCAAGCAGTCCAACGGGCAATGGAAGTCGCGCCACGTAGCTGAATAAGCGGCGCCGCGCCGCTCGCGCTCACGCCGTGTTCGGCGGCGCGCGATGCGTGACTGAGGTGGAAACCAGCAAAGCCGGTGCCGTGGCGACGCCGGCGGCAGACAAAAAAGAAGGAGGCCGAAGCCTCCTGTTTCGATCCGCCGGGCAGCCCTTGCCCTTTCCCCCCGGACAGCACGCAATGCGTGCCGCAAGGCTGCCCTATGCACGGCGGTCCCGCGCCCTGCCGGCGCGGCCAGCCTTTACTTGCTTGGCGGCATGGCCGTCACGAGCGCAGCCTGCGTCCCCGCTTGCCGGGGAGCCGTGCGCCCGCCGCCATTGGTAGCGCGCTCAGGCGCCTTTGTTTGTCATCGGGGCTTTGGTGTGGTTCTTCTTTTTCTTGGCGCTGGTCTTCTTGGCCTTGGCCTTGCCGCTGTCTGCCTTGGCCGGCGCGGCCTTGTCAGTCGACGCTGCTGCCGGCGCGGCCGGCGTGGCGGGCGCGGCCGGCGTTGCCGGTGCCTGCGCCATCGCGCCCGCGCCGAACATTGCCATCGACAGCATGACGATCCATTTCTTCATTTCCATCTCCTCGTTTGCCCTGCTGGTAGGGGTAGCAGCAATGCCTGCCACAACGGACGCCATTGGCTCGCGTCCCGTCATCAGCATCAACGAGGAGGGTTCGTTCGCCGTTGACCGGGACAAACCCTGAGATGGCACGATGGAGCGCCCTGCGGCGTTCAGTTCACCGGCACAGCTTGCGCAGCAGCTCCCCGGCGATCGTGCCGGGGCCGGCGACCTGGAAGGTGCCGTACTGCGGGGCGCGGATGGTATAGAGCGAGTCGCCGCGCGCAAAGCGCTTGCTATAGAGCGTCTGCTCGACCACGGCGAACATCGACGTGGCGCAGTTCAGCACCATGCGCTTGAGTGACGAGCGGATCGGGTCGCCGCTGGCGGTGCGGATCAGGCCGGACGGCGAATTGCGCATCACCACCACGCCGACTTCGGTGCCCTGGCGGCGCACCGCGGCCTGGTCGAAATAGGAGGTCAAGCCATTGGCGCCGATCAGGGGAAGCCAGCGCTGCGGATCAGGAGCGCCGGGATCGGGTGCGGCCGGGCGGGAGGCGGAAGCGGAAGCGATAGGAGCGGCGGACGGGGCCAGCGCGGCGCCGTCATCGGCATGCGCCAGCGGCACGGCCAGTCCGAACATGCAACCAGCCAGCGCGGCTGCGTGCCTAAAAAAGCGGAACGTCATGGAATCGCCCTCGTATAGACGGGAAAAATCGATCCGCATTGTCGCACAGGATGCATGCATTCCGGCAGGTTTGAGCGCCGCAATGCATGCTGGGAAGGCCTTTTCAGCCGTGCAGGCGCCGCCAGGCGACCAGGTCTTCGATGGTCAGCACCGGCAACCGGTACATCTCGGCAAAGGCCAGCGCCTCCGGGCGGCGCGCCATGGTGCCGTCCGGGTTCATCAGCTCGCACAGCACCGCGGCCGGCGACAGCCCGGCCATGCGGGCCAGGTCGACCGAGCCCTCGGTATGGCCGCGGCGCTCCAGCACGCCGCCGTCGCGCGCCACCAGCGGAAACACATGGCCGGGGCTGACCACCGCGTCGGCGCCCGCATCTTCGGCAATGGCCGCGCGGATGGTGGTGATGCGGTCGGCGGCACTGACGCCGGTGCTGACGCCCTCGCGAGCCTCGATCGACACGGTGAAGGCCGTGCCGTACTGGCTGCGGTTGTGCTCGACCATCGGCCGCAAGCCGAGGCTGCGCACCTTGCCCGTGGGCAGGCACAGGCAGACGATGCCGCTGCATTCACGGATCATCATGGCCATATTGGCCTGGGTCAGGCGCTCGGCGGCCAGGATCAGGTCGGCCTCGTTCTCGCGGTCGTCATCGTCGAGCAGCACGACCGGACGGCCTTCGCGCATGGCGTCCAGCGCCTGCGCGATGCGCACGGCCAGGGAACGGGCATCGGTATCAACGGCTAGATCCGCGGACACCTCGGGTGTAACAGCTTCGGTGGAAAGGCTAGACATGAAACGCTCCTGGTTCAGCAACAATGGGCGTTCCAGGGGAAGGATCAACGGAGCCGCAGCGCCTGCACGCCGCGCCAGAAGCGCACGCGCGAGCAACCATGCCCTGCGCAAGGCGCAAGGCAACGGCGAACCGCAAGGCCAGGCAAGACGCCAGGCCGCGCGGGCAAGCTCCGCCCATCTTCTTTCATCCGGACTATGACCGTCGGCCCTGGCCTCTCACCAGGTCTGCTGACCTCGCACGGGAATGCGAGCGCTCGCGGGCTCGCCGGACACGCACTGCGCGCCGCGGCATACCGCCGGTGGGGACTTTCACCCCGCCCTGAAGACGTAACGACACCGATGCGGCCATGCGGCCGGCACCGGACCGCGAATGTTAGCACGATTGTTACTGGTACTTTGTCGCCGTTGCTGCGCGGCGTCGGCCACACACGCGGTTGCTGCAATGTGTCGTGCCCTGTACTACAAATATGGGGGAGGAGGCACTGCATGTGGTGCCACCAGCGGCGGCCGCCCCAAGCCTTGCCTGACAACAACGCAGCATCTTTTCAACGTGCTCCCCATGCGCCGACCAGAACAAAAAGCCAGACAAGACAGCCGTGCGAGTAGTTTTTCTTTGCCCCCGACTTCACCCACCCACCGGCGCCGCTGGGCGCATCGCGCAGCGATCGCCGGACTGCTTGCCCTGCCCTGTTGCCTGTCTGTGCCAGCCCTCGCGGCACCCGCGGTGCAGCTTGGCTACGGCTTCGACGATTCCCACCACGTGCAGAAGGCGGAGGTCGCCATGCAGTGGGATTCAGGCTTTGCGTGGGGCAACCCGCAGGGCTGGCAGGTGGACCTGCAATGGGAGGTCAACGTTGCGCATTGGCGCAGCACCAGCGACAACAACCCGAACAACCTGTGGGAGTTCGGCGCCTCGCCGGTGGTGCGGGTCGCATGGTGGCGGCATACCTGGGTGCCCTTCCTGGAGTTGTCGGTCGGTCCGCGGCTGCTGACCAGCACACGTACCTCGGATGACCACAAGTTTTCCACCGCGTTCCAGTTTTCGGACTACGCCGGGCTCGGCGTGACAGTTGGAAAGGACCGGAGCTTTACCGCGGGCTACCGTTACCAGCACCTGTCCAATGCCGGCATCAAGGAGCCCAATCCTGGCACCGGCTTCCACGTCATCTACCTGCGCTACCGCTTCTGACGGACAGATGCCGCAGCCCGCTGTGCGTTTCGAACAGGGTGCGCGTGGCGTCGTCGGCCGGAAAGAAGCATTCGATGCGCAGTTCCTGCAGCGTGATGTCCTGCGGAATGCCGAGCGTGGTCAGCGTCGAGAACAGCGACGCCCGGAACGCGCCGGCATGCAGCACCACCGGCAGCAACGGCGGCGGCGGCCCATCGGCGCCGTCGTCCTCGGGCAGCAGCACGCCGCCCGGCCCCACCATGTCCGGATGCCAGTCGGCAATGCGCCCGAATATCTCGCGCGCGGTCTGGTCGTGCGCCTGCACCTGCAGTTCCTGCCAGACGCGCCGCAACAGGTAACGGCCGACCTGGCGCGCGTTTTCGATAACCGGCCACAGGCCGTCGGGGTCGAACACCGTCAGCATCAGGTTGATGCGGCGCGTGTCCTCGGCCAGCGACGCCGGCGGACGACCGCCCAGCAGCGTGTCGAGCATGCCGCGGTAGGCCGCATTGGCATCCACCAGGTTCCAGAAGCGGTCCAGCACCACGGCCGGGTATGGCTCCTGCTTGGCCAGGATCAGTGCGATCGCCTGCTGCACCATCTGCAGCGGCGGCGAGGCCAGCGCGTGCTCGCTGTAGGCCGGGGCAAAGCCGCTGGCCAATAGCAAGCGGTTGCGCTGGCGCAGTGGCACGCCCAGGCGCTCGGCCAGCGCCAGCACCATTTCGCGGCTCGGGCGGGCGCGCCCGGATTCAAGGAAGGAAATGTGCCGCTGCGACACCCCTGCGGCCAGCGACAGCGCCAGCTGGCTGTAGCCGCGCTTGCCGCGCCAGTAGCGCAGCAGGCCGGGGAAGTCGAGGGTGGCTTCTGAGGCGGGGGTCAGCGTTTCCATGCGTGGTATTACAGCATGGATGACGAGGGATGACGATTACCTGGCGGGTAATGATGGCAATTCAGGCAGCGCAGGCGCCCCGCCAGGCCCCGTCTGTGGTCGCCGTGACCCGCCGCGATGCTGCGCCAGCAACTCACAAGGTTGGTATTTCGACCTGACTGGTTCTGGACGCACTCGCCAACGCCGATGACTAACACGGAAGAGATACAACCGATATAGGACGTCTCCGATTTACGCGTAGACGTTGATGCAGGTTGAAAAGGTGTATCAGCGCCGTCCTTCAGTGTTTCCAGCCTTACGGAATGCGGCTAACTTGCGACGCGCGGGACCATGCGTCGCAGGATGCGTGTTACCTGCAGCAAGTTCGACAACGCTGACAACGGGGAGCACGCAATGGCGGATATGCCTGACGAACTGAGGACGAATGAAGATGCGCTGATCAAGGGACTGACCCGGCGGCAGGCTTACTTCCTTGAAGTATCCGGCATTGCAAGCGCCACCGCGCTGTCGGTGGTGTCGTTCGAGGCCGTGGAGCGGATAGGCGAGACTTATGCCGTGACCATCCAGCTTACCCACCCGCTGGAACTGGATCGCGCCGACTACCTCAACAAGGACGCAACCTTCCTGATTGACGGCGGCGATGGCAGCGAGCCGCGCAAGTTCGCGGGCTGCATCACGCGCTTCTCCAAGACCCGGCAGACCCGGGACTTCAGCGGCTACGAGGTCGTAGTCGAGCCGCTCGTCGCGCGATTGAAGCTCACGCGCGCCAGCCGCATCTATCAGCAGCAGACCGCCCCGCAGATCATCGAGGCAATCCTGCGCCGCCACGGCCTGAAGGGCCACCAGTTCGCCTTCAAGATTCGCCGCAAATATCCGCAGCACAGGTTCCGCATGCAGTACGAACTGCCTGATCTGGCATACATCCGACTGCTATGCGAACAGGAGGGACTCTACTTCTATTTCACCCCCGGCAAGTTTGGCGAGATGGTTGTGTTTGGCGACGACATCGACCACTACATTTACCAGCCGGAACTGCATGTACCCTATCGCGAGACGGCCGGGCTGGAATCCGGCAAGGAAGCGGTGTTCTCGCTAAGCATGCACGCGAAGACCATACCGGAATCATTCCGGGTTGCGGACTTCAACCCCGACAAGGCCTGGGAGCGCCCCACCGGCGAGGCCAACGTCGCGCGCAAGGAGAAGACGACCTACGGCCAGTCTTATGTCTTCGGCACTCACCACTTGGACTTCGAAGGGGCCAGGTGGGAGGCGCAATTGCGCCATGAGGCGGAGCTTGCCGGGCAGTTGATCTTCGCGGGCCAGAGTAACGTGCTGGCATTGTGCCCGGCACGCATCCTGCGCATGGACCGGGCGCTGCCCGATGCGCCCAACGGCCAGGTGATCACCGAGGTCATCCACAGCGGCGGGCGCGATGCCGCCTACCGCAATACTTACCAGGCCATTCCATGTGACCGGCGTTTCCGCCTGCCGATGGACGAAGCGAACTGGCCGCGCATTTCGGGCACGCTGAGCGCCCGCGTCACATCTCCCGGCCAGTACAAATACGCCTACCTCACACAAGAAGGCAGATATGTCGTCCGCTTCGACTTCGACTTTGATGAATGGCCCAACAGTGGCGAGAGCGTGCCGCTCGCGTTCGCCAAGCCGTTCGCGGGGGCAAACCAGACGGGCTTCCACTTCCCGCTGATCGATGGCACCTACGTGGACGTGGCCTTCCGCGACGGCAACCCCAACAAGCCGTACATCGCCCACGTGCAGCACAACAGCCAGCACGCCGACCTGATCACGAATCAGGACCGCTGGCTCTCGCGCAACGTCATCCGCACACAGGGCGACAGCAAATTCGAGATCGAGGATTGGGCGGGCGAGGAACACATCAAGTTCTCCACCGAGCATTCGGGCAAGAGCCAGCTGACCCTCGGCCACATCGTCAACGGCAAGCGACAGAAAAGAGGTGAAGGCTTTGAATTGCGCACCGATGCGCAAGGCGCGGTACGCGCAGGGGGCGGCCTGCTGCTGTCGGCAGATATCCAGCAGCGGGCGAATGGCAAGCAGAACGACACCGCCGCCGCGATGCGTCAGCTAACGCTCGCGCTGGAGCAGGCGCAGACGCTGGCTGATGCGGCCAAGCTCGCCAAGGCGGAGATTGCCGACCTGAGGGCCGAAAACGCCTGGCTCAAGGCGAGCGTAAACGAGTTGAAAGAGGCCGTCATGCTGCTGTCCGCACCAAAGGGCATTGCGGTCTCGACGCCGGATCGCGTCTCGGTGGGCGCGGGGAATGGCGTGAACGTGGCAACGGGCACCGGCTTTGCCGTCAGCGCGCTGAAGAATATCGCGATGGCCGCGGGAGATGCCCTGTCCCTGTTCGCGCATAGCCTGGGCATCAAGCTGTTTGCGGCACGCGGCAAGGTCCAGATTCAAGCGCAAAGCGATGAGCTTGTCATGTCAGCCCTGAAGGACCTCACCATTTCCAGCACGGACGGCAAGCTGAGTCTGACGGCGGACAAGGAAATCTGGATTGGCGCGGGTGGCTCCTATATCCGGATCAACGCCTGCCGTATCGAACAGGTGACGCCGGGCGACATGAGGGAGAAAGCCATGTCCTGGCAGCGGCAAGAGCCGGGCGCGGAGGTGCGGAAACCGTCCTTGCCTTATAGCACCGATCTGCCCGATACGGGGGCGCACGGCTCCCGCCACTCCGGCTAGTGGCGGAGATCACGCCGCGCGATTCCCTGAATCTACCTTGAAGACACACCGCAAGACATGGCCACTCAACCGCATCCCGCTCCCACCCCGTCACCGGCGCCCCGCCCGGCCCCGTCAGCGCCCGCCGCACTGACCTGGACGTATCCCTTTGCCGACGCCCAGAAGAAGGAAATCACTGATTCGCAAAAGTTCTATCACGCCTTGTCGCTCATGGATGACGGCCTCTTCCCGCTCGGGGTGAATGGCTTCCCGCATGGTGGCACGCATTTCGGCGGCGGCACCGCGCCCAGCCTCGACCAGACTGGCGGCGTGCGCTGCATCGCGGACGGCGAGATCGTCGCTTACCGGATCAATGATCGCTATCCGCACTTGCAATTCGCAGATGGCAAATGGGCGGCGTACTCGACGGGCTTCGTACTGGTGCGCCATCACCTGGCCTTGCCACCGGCGCCAAACAGCACGGGGCCGCAGCCCGCCGACGAAAAGCAAGACGTCTACAGCCTGTACCTGCATATGGCTGATTGGGGTACTTACCTGGCCGACGAGAAGCTGCGCCGCCCGTTCTGGTGGGACGTTGACGCCTTCCGGATTCTCGGCAAGGACCATCAGCATCCGGCGCCCGGCGGCGACGCACCCGCCGCGGCCGGCGCCTTCGTCTGGACTGAGCCGAAGGCGGGCAGGAAGCGGGGCCAGTTCACGGCGGGAAAGCAGGTCGCTTTCCTTCCGGCAAGCTGCGAGATTACCGTCGGTGAGAAACGCGGCGAGTGGGGACATATTCGTTCCATCATCATGGGCGCGATGATCAGCCCTACCGCCGGGGGAACATTTGGCTCGGAAGACCTGAACGTGCCATGGGAAGCGCCGGACGGCACACCCAACGCGCCGACCACCCCCAAGGACGACTGGGGCTGGATCGACCTGCGTGGCCACCAGCCCGCCAAGGAGCCCAGGCAGCTGGATCAGGTCGTCATACCGGGCACGCCGATACCGGTGAAAGCTGGCACGCCGCTGGGGCAGCTTGGCGAATACCACGACTACGAGCGCGCGACACCGCTGCCGCCCATCGCCCGGCGCCAGATACTGCACCTGGAAGTCTTTGCCGACGATGGCTTCAGCGCGTTCCTTGCCAAGAGCCGCGCCAGGGCTGCGCAATTGCCGGCGGACCAGCGCAGCTTGCTGGTTATCAATGCCGGGGCAAAGCCGGTGCAGGCCATTCCGGCGGCCGACCGCAAGCTGCGGCTTTACCATGCGGTAAAGAAGGTAGAACCCACCGCAGACAGCCCGACCGGCGGGCCGTGGGTCAAGGTGCAGCCGATGCATCTGGGAAGAATGGATGTCGCCTACCAGTCTGACGGTCCGCCGGTCTGGATCGAGCGCGCGAAGCTGGCAAACGCCGGGGATGACACGCCGGCCTGGAGCCGGTTCCCGCTGGACCTGCAAGGCGTCGCCGAACCGGCCAACGGCTTTCCGCTCATCCTCCCGCGCGGACATCTGGACGCCCTGGAGGCCAAAGACAAGGCCACCGACGACCAGAAGGTCAACTGGTGGCACGTACCGTTCAGCAGCGCCGATGGCAAGAATGCATGGGGCTGGGTATGCGAGAAGAACCACCCTGGCACGAAATGGGAAAGCCCGTGGGCCTGGCCCGGCTTCGAAACCGTGGACGCCACGGGCATCCAGATTGCCGATGCCTTCCGGCGCAATCTGGTCATCACCGGGGCTGCCAACTGGAAGGAACAGAAGGAGTTCGAGCCGTCCCTGGCGGCGGTGAACAACAGCGCGCTGTTGCTCAAGCTGGAGCAGACGGTAGCGAAACTGGACGCCGGGGATGGCAAAGGCAAGGGCGGCGGCAGGGTCACGGCGCGGGCCATCCAGTCAGCCATGCGCCTGCCGTCGCTCGCCCAGGCACTATCGCACGTCATTCTGCGCTACGAGAGCGAATGGGGTGGCGACATGAGCCGGTGGAATTCCATCACGCCCTTGATGCGCAATGCCAGGGACAACTGGCTGTGCGAACTGGAGCGGATCAAGAAGCTGCAATGGTGGGATGACGTGAAGGGCAAGGTGGCGGGTTTTCCGGCCAGCGCGACCGTGCTGCATATTCATCCGGTTGCGCTGGTTGCGAATTTCACGCGCACTGGCAGCAAGATTACCGTCGATATGCTTAGAGAAATATTTCCTGACGCTTCGGATGAAAATCTCAAGACAATTTCGAATGAACTGAATTCAAGATTAGTTGATTATAAGCTCAATTCTCGGCTTCGTCTTTCACATTTCTTCGCTCAGATAAGGCAGGAGGCTGGCTCATCTCTAAATACATCAGAAAACTTAAATTATCGCGCATCTGTTTTGTTGCAAAAATTCAGCTATTTTTCCCGTCACCCTCAGGAGGCTGAGCTTTACGGCCGGACCACGTCCCACTCGGCGCAACCAGAGGCAATTGCAAATCGTGCATATGCTCATAAAATCGGGAATGGTTCAGTGGAAAGTGGTGATGGCTGGAAGTATAGAGGAAGAGGCCTTAAGCAGCTAACTGGAAAATCAAACTATCAGGGATTTCAGAGTTTCTATCCATCATTATGGCCGGCGGATAATAAAAATTTCATGGAGGCTCCAGACTTGGTAGCTGAGATGTGCTACGCAGTGCGCTCCGCAGTCTACTTCTGGATATCAAATCGTCTTCCGGAAATCGCTGACAAGGGGAGTTCCGATGGAATTGTCGACGAAATTACGGCGGTCATAAATTTACATACAAATAGCTACGGAGAGCGGCGAGAGAATTTTCACGCCATTTGGAATGCCGGCCTTTTCTCGGACACCCTCCAATGAGGACTGGGGCATGAATCAAATTTCTAGAGCGACCATCTTCAATCTGCTGCTGGCATTTATCTTAGCAATACCTCGTATTTGTGTCGCACAAAAGCAAGTCTATCCAATTGTTTTTATGGGTGGAAAATTAGATGTTGAATTTGAAACCAAGCAAATTGCCGATGGAGAAGGCGTTGAGGCTCGCTTATTAGACCGGGATAACAAGCGAAGTATATTTGTTGCCAAATATGAGCCGGATGGTGGCAGCAAGCCAAGAATTGCAAGCATCTTCACAAATGGACGAAAGCCGAGGAAGCTTTTTGTGATTGTCGCATGGGGAGTTGATGCTCCCGCACTGAATACGGGCGGAAGCATCTATCAAGTATTTGTATATGATGAGAAGTTGGATGTCATCAATGGCGATTCTCATTTACGCGAAGACATCTCTCTTGGCAGGCGATTCGGCATTGGATTCGATGGAGTGCGCGAGGGAAGGCGAGTAACCTATAAGTATAAAAATGCATATGCAGTTCGCCACCAATTGATTTTATGGAATTATAGATAACATATTTAACATGATATTATAATTTTTTGGCTGGAGATTATGCAATCCGATCATCACAACCAAGAATGGAGGCAAGATTGATTTTTCACTTTACACTTTGCAAAATTCCACAATAATGAAAATTTACTTACGAAAGTGCCGTATTACCGATCAAGAGAGGCATGCAAGTCTCCAGAAACAGGGAATGCTATAAGGCAATGGCATTCTTTCAAAACATTGCCGCCTACGCGCTCATTTTCGAAGACGATGACGGAGACGCCTGCGCTGTCTCATCCACCACCGAGCATGGCCGTGCCATCACGTGCTTCCTGTCGCCATTCGATGCCATGCTCGAAGCAGGAATGAGGGGCGCACTCGGGCAGCCATGCCAAGTCGCGCCAGCATCGCTTCTCGATGGGAACTTGTTTCGAGACGCGGATGGCGCCGGCTTCATCGCCAACATCCATCTTGGCTGGCCGGCATGTGACGGATGCCTGCTACAGACGCCACGCGGTGCAGTCGGCAGATATTCCCGCGAAATGCATCACTGGGCGCGCGAGGCGCAAGGGTTCGAAGTGGATGCGCTAACGCTGGCGGAATTTGCCAAGTTGCGCGAAGCTGCGGGCCTGTTTGCCTGGCAGGAAACCAACAGAGAAATTTTGATGTGGGACGTTACCCGCCTGACCACGGCGCTTGGGCGTGGCGCTGAAACTATCGCCTTTACGCAAGGTGATATTGCCGACTGCAATCAAATCGCCATGTTCGACCCGGAGTTCGGCCAATGGCATTTTGTGCCCAAACCTTCTCAATTGGATGACGGCAGGCAACCCGACAGCAGCGCGACATGATTTCAAGGAATGGACAATGAACCGGCGTCATGACATTCTCAATGGCGACACTACTACGACAAGCGGTATTGTCATTGCGACCTCCCGGACCGAGATGCTTAACGGTCGGGCGTTGGCGTATGAGGGCGACCCCGTCTGGTGCCCGAAATGCAAGACCACGGGCAAGATAGTCTGCGTGGGCGAGCGGCTGCCCAATCGGGGGCCTGATGGCCGCGAACAGGCGTTGAGCTATGACTGGTGCCTGTGCAAGTGTGATCCAAAGCCGCGCTTGATCGCATCGCAGAGCGAGTCCGTGAGCATTGCATAGGCCCCTGCCGCACGGAATCGCAGAATCCAACCTTTGCCACGGACAGAAGTTTGACGCAGCCAACGATAACTATCTATTGAATATTTGGCATCGAGCTATCTCCACTGGTTATCGCTGCGCGGCCGGGACAGCCGCCACCATCGCCAGCCTGCCCGGCACCGGGTCGTCATGCGCGAATGGTATGCTTGGTCTTTTCGAACACCCGGCGCGCAAAGGGCGCGCACCCTGATGGAAATTGCCATATTACTGGCGCTGATTCTGCTGAACGGCCTGTTTGCGATGTCCGAGATCGCACTGGTCACAGCCCGCAAGGCACGCCTGCAACGCCAGATCGAGAACGGCGACCGCGGCGCCATTGCGGCGATCAAGCTGGGCGAGGATCCCACCCGCTTCCTGTCCACCGTGCAGATCGGCATCACGTCGATCGGCGTGCTCAACGGCGTGGTCGGCGAATCCACGCTGGCGCAGCCAATGGGCATCTGGCTCCAGGGCTTCGGGATCCCGGCTACGACAGCCGGCTATGTGGCAACCGCCATCGTGGTGGCGGGCCTGACCTACTTTTCCATCGTGCTGGGTGAGCTGGTGCCCAAGCGCCTGGGCCAGATGGCGCCCGAGGCCATTGCGCGCCTGGTGGCACGCCCGATCGGCTGGCTCGCGGTGGCCTCGACCCCCTTCGTCAAGCTGCTGTCCGGCTCCACGCGGCTGGTGCTGCGGCTGCTGGGCACCAAGGTCGACCGTGGCCCCGGCGTGACCGAGGAAGAAATCCATGCGCTGCTGGTCGAAGGCTCCGAAGCCGGTGTGATCGAGCAGCATGAGCACACCATGGTGCGCAACGTGTTCCGGCTGGACGACCGGCAGCTGGCGTCGCTGATGGTGCCGCGCGGGGACGTGGTCTACCTGGACGTGGAAGAGACGCTGGATGAAAACCTGCACCGTATCGAGGAATCCGACCACTCGCGCTTTCCGGTGGTGCGCGGCGGCATGCACGACATCATTGGTGTGGTCAGCGCGCGCCAGCTGCTGGCACGCCGGCTGCGGGGCGAGGAAGCCGACCTGAAGGGCGCGGCACAGCCAGCGGTGTTCGTGCCGGAGAGCGTGACGGGCATGGAACTGCTGGAGAACTTCCGCGGCTCCGGCGGCCAGATGGCCTTTGTCATCGACGAATACGGCGAAGTGCTGGGCCTGGTGACGCTGCAAGACCTGGTCGAGGCCATCACCGGCGAATTCAAGGCCGACGCTGCCGGCGAGGAATGGGCGGTGCAGCGCGACGATGGCTCGTGGCTCCTCGACGGCCTGATCCCGATCCCGGAACTGAAGGACCGCATCGGCTTGCGCCAGGTGCCCGAGGAAGAAAAGGAGCGCTACCACACCCTGTCCGGCATGCTGCTCCTGCTGCTGGGCCGCCTGCCCCAGATTGCCGACAGCGTGCAATGGGGCGACTGGCGCTTCGAGATCGTGGACATGGACGGCAAGCGCATCGACAAGGTGCTGGCCCAGCGCCTGCCGCCGCAGGACGGTCCCGAGGAAGAAACCACTGGCTGATGGCCGAAGCCAGCCCTGCTGGCGCCTTCGGGTCCGGTTGCCTGCCGCTGCCGGATTCCGGCGGCGGCGTCAATCGCGGATCAAACCCAACTGATGCTGCATTGATCTAGATCAAATTTTGGTTGTGAATCAGTCACTTTGGCGCGATTTGCGATATCTGTGCGCTCCCCTTGGCTTATGATCGGGCTTCGTGGCCCGCATGCGGCCGCGGCACGCATGGCGCTGCCATGCTGACGAATGCCACGGTACCGCGCCTGCGGACTGCCGAAGGACCATAACTAGTACACGGAGACGCGGGCGAAGCAAGGGCAAGGGCCATTGTCCGGCTGCGCGCAAGACCATTCATGCATCCTGATGCAGACGATATCGCCGCGCCCCCTGCCAGGGGCGCGAGTAGCGCGATGCAGCCGTCCGCCCTGGTTTCCGCGCTGACGGCACGCCGCGCCCGCGCCGGTCAGCCGGCAGCCATCCTTTCCATCCGCCTGGACCGCTTTGCCAGCGCCTGCGAGACCCTCGGCGCCCGGCGCGCGGCCAGGCTGCAGGCCATCGTCCAGGCCCGCATCGCCTGCCTGCTGCCGCCGGGCGCCGTGATGCACTGGATGGCGGCGGCGGACCTGGTGATCATCACTGCGCTGCCCGACGGCGCGCCCGACCCGGAGTCGGTAGCCAGCCGCCTGGCCGACGACCTGTCCCGGCCGTTTGCGCTGGATGGCTTTGAACTGTTTATTTCCTGCAGCATCGGCGTGGCCACGGACCATCCGGACATCCCAGCCGAGCGCAGCCTGCAGCAGGCCTTCGACGCCATGCTGCGGGTCAACCGCCAGGGCGGCGATGGCCTCGCCCGCGCCGACAAGCCAGCCTCCCCGGCCGCCGCCCCGCTGCTGGCGGCGCTGCCCGACGCGCTGGAACGCGGCGAGCTGAGCCTGCAGCTGCAGCCGCGCGCCGACTTTGCCGGTGCCGCGGTCAGCGGCTACACCGTGCGGCTGCGCTGGCAGCACCCGGTTCTCGGCCGTGTCGCGCCGCAGGATTTCCTGCCCGCGGTGGAGTCGCTGGGACTGGTCGGCCGGATCGGCAACTGGCTGCTGGAAAGCGTGCTGCCGCTGGTGCGCGCCGCCGAGCCGATCGCCCCATTTCAGTTCACGCTGCTGGCCTCGAGCGCGCAACTGCACCGCCCGCAGATGGTGGAAGCCCTGGCCCAGGCACTCGATGCGGGCGGCATTGCGCCGCAGCGGCTATGTATCGAACTGCCGGCCAGCACGGTGCCGGCCGACGCCGATATCATCGCCCGCTTTACCGCACTGCGCCGGTGCGGCCTGCAACTGGCGCTGGGCGATTTCGACGACAGCCCCGCCTGCCGCCAGGCACTGGCAGCGCTGCAACCGGACAGCGTCACCCTGGACGTGCGCAGGCTGGGCCATGTGCCCGAGGCCGGCGACCGCGCCGAAAGCCTGCGCGAAGCCTGCCGGCTGGCCCGGCGCGCCGGTGCCTCGGTCTGCGCCAAGGGCATCGAGACCCGCCAGCAGCTGGACGCGGTGCGCGCCTGGGGTTGCCAGAGCGTCCAGGGCTACCTGCTGGCGCAGCCGTTCCCTGCCGCATGGCTGCTGCAGACCCATGCGGCGATCCAGCTGCGCGCCCGGGAGTTGCTGGCGCCACCCGCCTGAGCGCGTCGGCCATGTGCCGGGTGCCGGCCGTTGCCGCGGTTGCACGATTTACAAATTGGCACATACCAGATATCAACACCGCTCACAGCGGCGGTAAAATCTGCGTCAATCCCTAAATCGACGAATCTCTCGATTCTCAAACATCTCAAAAGGAGCCCGGCGTGAAGAAAGGTTGGATCTGGTGCGTTTTGTTTGCCACCCTGTTGGCTGGCTGCAACACGATGGCGGGGCTCGGCCAGGACATTCAGCGCGGTGGCCAGAAGCTCGAAAACTCGGCGGACCGTCACAAGTAAGCCGCCGGCCCGGTCCGACGCGGCCCGGTCCGCGTCGATATGAAAACGGCACGCCATGCGGCGCCCGGTGCAAAGATGCCCTGCACCGTGCCGCGCGCTGCCGCGCTGCCGCCGTACAGCGTGTTGCCCAGGTCGCCCAGGTTGGCGGCGAGGCTCGCCCAGGCCGGCAGCTTGCCGCCGCTGTTGGCGATCGGACGCAGCGTGCCGGTGGTCGGTGCTGCCGCCGCGCGCGCGGCGCTCGGCTTCATGAACTGATAGGCCGCGAAGGCCAGCCCCACCAGCGCCATGCCGGTCAGAATGTCATCGTTTTTCATGCGAGGTTTCCTCCTGCGTTCTGGTAGGTCGCCAGCAGCGTAGACAGCGCGCTTTCGCGCTGGCCGTACCCTGCCCCCGGCAGGCTTGCCCAGGTCTTGCGGCACTTGGTGATGGCGCTGGCGATGTTGCCGGCATACACGTCCGACAGCGCGCCGTTGCGGCGGATCAGCTCAGCCGCGGCAGCATCCTGAGAGGCCGGCGAAAAGTCCGTCAGGCCCAGGTAGCGGCTCACCCAATCCCAGGTGTTCGTTCTGATCTGGCCCGGCATTTCGGCCATGATCAGATAGCGGCCAGCGGCGTAGCTGTATCCATAGCGCGTCTGCACCACGATGCGCGGATGCGCGCTGTAGTCGCAGAAGGTGCCGCCACCCACCACGATGTTGTAGCCATCGTCGCCCCGGCCCTTGGTGCCCTCGCTCATGGCGATCATGTCCAGGAAGGCGCGCAGATTTTGGTTCGTCATGTCCGAGGTATCGAAGTTGAACAAGGTGGACAGGTCGTATTCGCTGCCCACGGTATCGCCGCCTGCGTCCGCACTGGGATCCGCCAGCGTGGCCGATGCGTTGGCGCTGTAGGCCGCCGCCATCAAGGCAGCGGCGCCAGCCGTGAGCAGGAGTGCGCTGCGCATCGTTACGCCGTGCTGCTGTCGGTCGGCCCAACGTGGCGAGCTGTTGCAGCGCGCTTTGCAGAGCTGCATTACCGCTGCCCGATCCCGTTACGGCTGGCTTCGGTTGCGTGCCTTGGCCGTCATAGAACGATTTTTCCCGTTGGATACCGAGGAGATCGATGCGCAGACATTATTTTCCGCCACCAGATCGGTGAAAAACTGGTAGCTGGCTGTCACGCCGCCGATTAGGATGTTATTGAGAAACCGCACGCCCGACCCAGTAGCGCCGTTTGAGCTGAATCCGAGCGGCGAAACGGCATTCGTCTTGTAGCCGTTGCCGTTGATGAGGTTCCCCTGCACCACCGTATTGGAACCCGTCACGATGATGGTCTTGTCACTGCCTGCCGTGCCGCCATCAAAGCCAGATTCATACAAAATTGAGTTGTTCGCAATGACGCAGTTGCTCCACGCCTGTATTTGCGTACGCGTGGCGGCGGTCTGCGTGGTGACGTGGATAAAGTTGCCGCTCGCCACATACTGCGTGCCCTCTACCAGTCCAACAATGATCTGCTTGCAGCCGTAGAAGGTATTTCCCTTGATGACTGTCTGACCGGTGTTTTGCAGTCGAATGGCATCGCCCGCACCCGAAAACATGTTCTCGGTGATGATGTTGGGCGCTACCTTGTACGCGTCGGTGGTGATGTTGGCCTGAATGCCGGTCACGCCCGCCGCGTTGCCGTTGGTCCAGGCGATGTTATTGCGCGTGATGATCGTGCCGTAGCTTTGCGCCACCTCGATCGCGTAGCCGTTCGGCCAGTTCAGGATTTCGTTGCCGGAAATCACGGCGCCGTAGGCCACGGCCGAAATGCCGAAGTAGGTCGCGGCCGCACCTCCGATGATCGTGTTATTGACGATGCGGGTGCCGCGCAAAATGTTCCCGGACGCCACCTGCATGTAGTCCTCGATACCCATGCGTGCCGGCGCTGCGATGCGGTTGCTATCCAGCACGCAGCCATAGCCTTCGCGGGTGTTCGAAGTGCCTGATCCGCTCATGCCGTTCTGTACCGCATTGATGATGCTGTTTCCGCGCGCGACGGTGAACCGCGCGCCCCCGTCGCTGTAGCGGATCCCGCAAGCGGTCAGGTTGTTATCGACAATCTGGTTATAGTCGGCCGCCCCGGTGACGTTGATGCCGTCCGGGATGTTGTTGCCGGTCAGATCGATACTGCACCCACGCACCACGTTGTAGGACGAGCCATTGAGGCGCACCGCGCAGACGAAGCCCGACCCACCCAGGGTAAATGCCGTGGCCGATGGCTTGATCGACAGGCCCACGAGTCGCGAGCTGGCGTCGCCCGTGAAATCGAAATGGATGCCCAGCGAATCGAGCAATCCAGTCTTGGCGTTGCCGGCCTTCAGTGACGATCCAGTGAAGTCGAGATTGCGCCCACCCGGCACCGACAGTGTGGTGTTGATGAGATACGTAGCCCCCGCCACCGGCGTGAGATTCACGGTAGCGTTAATGGCGGCCTGTAGCGCGGCCGTATGGTCGAGCACCGGGGCGCCAGACAAGGCATCCGCCTGTTGGGCGCCCGTCATGAAATCAAACGGACTCGCGGTGTCACGCAGCTTGTCCTGCACCGTGCGCGTCGCCGCGCCGGCGCCTGCCGGCAGGTAGCCGACGAGCGACGCGCCCGCTACTGCAGCCAGCCGCGCCAGAAAGTTTCGCCTCAGTTCGCTCATGCCTTCACCGTTTGGTGCTGACCGCCGGCACGTGGGTGCCATCACCGATGGCCCACCACGCCGCGCCCGGCGCGTCGGTTTCGTTCCAGAAGTCGCCCGGATTGAGCACCAGCACAGCATTGGCGTAGGTGCCCGCGTTCGTTTCCACGATGGCCACCGGGTATTGCGTTGAATTGTAGATGCGCAGCGCGCGGCGCGTCGCATCGGCCGCTATCACCGCCACCGGCTCCCCGACCGGCACCGCCACCTGGACGGGGTTAGCGACGGTCAACCCGAGATTCGTCCAGATGTTCGTGGCCGTCACGTTGATGGTGGCGCCGCCCACATCGACCGGAATGTGGTCCGTGTCGCTCGATGCCACCAGCTTGACCGGTACGGGCGATCCGTTGCCATTGGACACGGTCACGGTCTGCGTGGTGATTTGCAGATCGATATCGCCTTCGGTCACGATGAACTTCACATTGCTGTCCACGGTCGCCGTAATGACGAGGCCGTCAAAGCCACGCAGCGGTCGTGCCTTGAAGCCGGCCCCCACCGCCGATACGGAGTACTCGGTGGCGCCGCGCTGCATGAAGGCCACGTCCAGATTGCTGCCCTGGTCGGCGGACTGGATCAGGAGCGCGGTGCCCCGCACGCCTACGGGCGTAGCGACGCCCGCCCGAAATAGCTGCTTGATGGTCTGCATGTCAGGCCGCCTTTTTCATGATCGGCGCGAGCGCCACAATGCCGACCACCACAAGCGCGCCGATGACAATCACGCGCTGGTTTCCCGTTTTGCTGTCCTGGTAGGCAGCCGTCACGCTGTCGGTGGCGCTCCGGTATGCGGCTGCGCGGTCGCTCGCGGCGCCCCGGTATGCGTCGGCAATGGCGGCTGGCTGTCGTGCACCGAGGCCGGCGTGACATGCGTGTCGGTAATGATGGCGTGCTTGGCGTCGACCGTGCGGTGGTCCAGGTAGAAGAAGCCCGTGGGCTTATCGTCGGCGTCGGTGTAGCGCCGGCGGCGGTTATGCGAGAAGGTCGAGGCGTCCGGCACGTTGTCGGTCAGGCGGAAGCCGGCAAACCAGCGGTAGGCGACGTTGACCTGCACCTCGCGCATCAGCTGGCGCTTGCTGCGCGCGCCGAACAGGTAGCCAATGAACAGCAGCTTGAACATCACCACCGGATCGAGCGCCGGGCGTCCGCTGTCGGCGCAGTACAGGTGCGCCACCTTAGTCCAGATGAACTCGAAATCGACCGCAGCATCGATCTTGCGCAGCAGGTGATTAGCTGGCACCAACGATTCCAGCATCACCATCTCCAGCTCGTGCTGGTAAGGGGCAGGCGTCTTGAGCATCACGCCATTATGAACAAAGCCTCCCGCGATGGGGAGGCTTTGTCAGCAATCTGACGGCACGCCATGCGGCGTGCCGTTTTTCATTGCGCTGCAGGTGCTCAGCCCTTGTTGCGCAGCGCCTTCGCCTGTTCGGCCAGCGTGCGGATGCGGCCCCAGTCGCCGCTGGCGACGGCGTCCTTGGGCACCACCCACGAACCGCCCACGCAGACCACGTTGGGCAGCGCCAGGTAGGTCGGGGCCAGTGCGGCGTCGATGCCGCCGGTCGGACAGAAGCGCAGTTGCGGCAGCGGCCCGCCCAGCGACTTCAGCATCGGCACCCCGCCCGCGGCCTGCGCCGGGAAAAACTTGAGGAAGGTGAAGCCGGCTTCGAGCGCGGCCATGGCCTCGCTGGCGGTGGCCACGCCCGGCAGCAGCGAGATGCCCGCGCCCTGCGCGCCCTCGGCCAGCGCCGGGGTCAGGCCGGGCGATACGGCAAACTGCGCGCCCGCATCGCGCACGGCGTGCAGTTGCTCGACGTTCAGCACCGTGCCGGCGCCGACGCAGGCCTGAGGCAAGGCTGCCGCCACGGCCTTGATCGCTTCCAGCGCCACCGGGGTGCGCAGCGTGATCTCAAGCAGCGGCAAGCCGCCGGTGACCAGCGCCTCGCTGACGTGCAGGGCCTCGTCGACCGAGTGGAATTCCAGCACCGGGATCACCGGCACGTCGGCAAGGCGTTGAAGCAGCGGGGAAATCTGGTTTTGCATGGCTGTCTCGGAGTGGATGGGTTGCAGGAAAACAGGGATTCAGCGCGACCGGGTCACGCGATGACCGACACCGACTGCGCCAGCCGGGCCAGCACGGTCTGCGCATCGGGGATCGGCGCCACCGCGCCATAGCCGGTGGTCGACAGTGCCGCGGCCACGTTGGCATAGCGCGCCGCCTCGAACGGATCGGCGCCCGCGGCCAGGCGCGCGACAAAGCTGCCGCCGAAGCAGTCGCCGGCGCCGGTGGCATCCACCGGCTTGACCGGGTACGGCGGCACCAGCGCGCGAGCTTCGGGCGTGGCCACGTAGGAGCCCTCCTCGCCCAGCTTCAGCGCGACCAGGCCGATGCCGCACTCGAGCAGGTAGTCGGCGATGGCGTCGCGATCGTCCAGGCCGGTCAGCACGGTGATGTCGTCCCAGCTCGGCAGGCACACGTCGGTCATCCTGAAGGCCTCGCGCATGATGCCGCGCGCGCGCGCCAGCGACCACAGGCGCAGCCGCAGGTTGGTGTCCAGCGTGACCTTGGTGCCGGCCTTGCGCGCATGCTCCATCGCATCCAGGCCGGCATCGCAGGCGCTGGTGCTGATGGCCAGGCTGATGCCGGACAGGTACAGGTAGCGCGCCGCCGCGATCGCGCCCAGCGGCAGCAGTTCATGCTGGTAGCGGCTGGCGGCGGAGCCTTCGCGCAGGTAGTCGAAGCGGTGGCCGTGGTTGTCGTGCGAGACAAAGTAGACGCCGGTGGGCGCACCCGCGTCGATGTGCACATGGCGGGTGTCGACCCGCTCCTGCGTCCACAGCGCGCGCAGGCGTTCGCCGAAGGTGTCGGCCCCGACCGCGCTGATATAGCCGGTGCTGGCGCCCTGCCGCGCAGCGGCGATGCAGAAATTGGAAGTGTCGCCGCCAAAGCCCTGCAGGTAGCGCGACGGATCGTCGGGCTGCTGGTTGAACTCCACCAGCGGCTCGCCATAGGCCAGGATATCGATGCTCATGGGGCGGCCTGCGTCAGAAGAAGGTTTGGACGATGTCGATCACGCGCATGTCGCGGTCCAGCACCGGGATATGGCGCCACTTGTCGAAGGTCAGGCACGGGTGCGAGATATCGAAGGCGATCATGTCGCCGACCCGCACGTCGTCGCCCGGCCTGACCTGCAGGTAGGCGTGCTGGTCCATCATGCCGGTGACCTCCCAGTGCGCGGGGACGTCCACCGGCGCTTCGGTGCCGGGGCGATACAGGCGCGCGGGGATCGGCATGCCGGCGTCGAAGGCCGCATCGCGCTTGCCCATGCCGATGATGACGCGGTCCGGCTCGGGGATCGACTGCACATAAGCCCACAGCTGCAGTGCCGGCAGCAGGCCCTCGCGCATCTTCTGCGCGACCGGGTTGCTGGCCAGGATGCGCTGCTGCGCGGCGCGGTAGATGCCCACGTCGTGCGTCAGGTAGCAACCCGGGCGCAGCACGATGTCGATCGGCGCGCCGATCTCGGTGCGCGCGAATTCCTCGGCCACCACGTCATACCAGGCCGAGCCCGCGCCCGACATCACCACCGGGCTGCGGCCGAAACGGCCTTCCTGCGCCAGTTGCCGCGTCACCGCCACGGTGCGCTGCAGGAACTTGCGGATATCGGCTTCTTCCTTGAGCACGCCCTCGTAGATTTCCACGCCGGCCAGCGACAGCGCCTGCGGCCAGCGCGCCAGCGCCTCCAGCACGGCCTGCTGCTGCGCGTCGTCGCGCACGCCGGTGCGCCCCCCTTCGACGCCCAGCTCCAGCAGCACCTGCAGCGTCTGGCCGCGTTCCTGGAAGAACTTGCCGAGCTGGTCGACCAGCGCGGCCGAGTCCACCAGCGCGAAGAATTCGAAATCCGGGTCGCGCAGCAGGTCCGCGATGATTTCCATATTGCGGCGGCCCACCAGCTGGTTGGCCATCAGCACGCGCTTGACGCCGTGCGCATGCGCAGCAGCGGTCTGGTGCGCGGTGGCCAGCGTGATGCCCCACGCGCCGGCGCCGAGCTGGCGCGCAAACAGCTTGGGCGCCATGGTGGTCTTGCCATGCGGCGCAAGCTGCACGCCGTACTCGTTCATGAAACGGCGCATCCATTCCAGGTTGTGCGCAAGCCGGTCTTCATAGAGCACCGCGGCCGGCAGGCTCAGCTCTTCCTGCAACAGGTTCCAGCCGGTCTGTCCGGCCGCATCCGGGGCGATGGGGCCTTCCATGCGGCCCAGCGCCTTGTTGAGCGGATCGATCACGCCGGCCTGATACTTTATTTCACGCATCCTTGTCATCACCCTGAAAAAATCTGATTGACGTAATGATAGCCCTGAAAATAAGATATTTCATCCTTGTTATAAAGTAACATGCAGAGGCCAGGAAGGGCTAGCCAGGGCCATGCGACGGCCTGCCGCCACAGGGCGCCAGTCACTGTTATAGCCCTTGCCCGCGGACACTGCAGCTTCCGTCACATTTCGATCCGATCCGCCTTTCCGATCCCTCTGCCGATCCGACCTGCCCGCCCATGACCGCGCCCTTCGACATCCTGACCCGCATCGCCGAGCGCGGCCCCGCGCTGCGCCTGGCCGAGCAGAAGGTGGCGCAGGTGGTGCTGGAGGACCTGGCCGGCGCCGCCGCCGCCAGCATCAATGAACTGGCGCGCAAGGCCGGCGTCAGCGAAGCCAGCGTGACGCGCTTTGCCAAGGCCATTGGCTGCCGCGACGTGCGCGACCTGAAGCTGCGCCTGGCCCAGGCCACCGCGGTGGGCGCGCGCTTCCTGCAGCCCGGCGCCGTCCCCGCCGGTGAAGCCGCCCCGGCCACGCTGGCCGACAGCATCCACGCCGACATCCTGACCGCACTGGAAGTCAATCGCGGCCTGATGGACGCCCAGCGCATCGAACAGGCCGCGCGCCTGTTGCTTGGCGCACGCATGGTCTACGCTTTTGGCATGGGCGGCGGCTCATCGTTCATGGCCGACGAGGCACGCCATCGCCTGGCGCGCCTGGGCCAGCCGGTGGCGAGCTACCAGGACGCCCTGCTGCAGAAGATGGTGGCGGCCACGCTGGGCCGCGACGACGTGGTGCTGGCCTTCTCGGCCAGCGGCCGCGTGCCGGAGATGCTGGCCAGCTGCGATATCGCGCGCGAGTACGGCGCCCGCCTGGTGGCCGTGACCGCGCTGGGCTCGCCGCTGGCCGCGCGCGCCGACGTGCTGCTGCCGGTGCGCACGCTGGAGACGGATTTCATTTTCAAGCCGTCGGCATCGCGCTACGCCATGCTGATGGTGCTGGACGTGCTGGCCACGCAATGCGCGCTGTTGCAGCCGGACCAGAGCAAGGAGCGCCTGCGCCGGCTCAAGTACGTGCTGGACAGCCACCGCGGCGAAAGCGGCCCCGGCAAGGGCCCCGACAGCCGCCAGCCGCTGGGAGACTGACCATGCCACACCTGTTCGATACCCTGATCCGCTGCGTCACGCTGATCGACGGCTCCGGCGCCGCCGCGCGCCTGGCCGACGTGGCCCTGCGCGACGGCCGCATCGCCCGCATCGACGAACCCGGTTCGATCGACCCCGATGCCGCCGCGCATGTGGTCGAAGGCGACGGCCTGGTGCTCGCACCCGGCTTTATCGACGTGCACACGCACGACGACACCAACGTGGTGCGCCAGCCCGAGATGACGCCCAAGCTGTCGCAGGGCGTGACCACGGTGGTGGTCGGCAACTGCGGCATCAGCGCCGCGCCGGTAACGCTGGCGGGCGAGCCGCCCGACCCGATGAACCTGCTCGGCCACGCCGACGCCTTCCGCTATCCGGATTTCAAGAGCTACGTCGATGCCGTGGCAGCCGCGCAGCCCGCGGTCAATGTCGCCGCGCTGGTCGGCCATACCGCGCTGCGCAGCAATCATATGGACCGCTTCGACCGGGCCGCCACCCCGGAAGAGATCGCGGCGATGCGCGCGCAACTGGAAGAAGCGCTGCAGCATGGCGCGCTGGGCCTGTCCACGGGCCTCGCCTACGCCAATGCCTTCAACGCGCCGACCGAAGAAGTGCTGGCGCTGGCCGAGCCCCTGGCCAAGGCCGGCGCGCTCTACGCCACCCACCTGCGCAGCGAGTTTGCCGAGATCCTCGACGCCATGGACGAGGCCTTCCGCATCGGCCGCCATGCGCGCGTGCCGGTGGTGATCTCGCACCTGAAATGCGCGGGCGTGGACAACTGGGGCCGCAGCACCGAGGTGCTGGACGCGCTCGACGGCGCCCAGCGCTGGCAGCCGGTGGGCTGCGACTGCTACCCCTACACCGCCAGCTCGTCCACGCTGGACCTGAAACAGGTCACCAGCGACTTCGACATCATGGTGACCTGGTCCGAAGGCGCGCCCGAGATGGGCGGCCGCCTGCTGGCCGATATCGCCGCCGAATGGCAGGTTGACCTGCACGAGGCCGCGCGCCGGCTGATGCCCGCCGGCGCGGTCTACCACTGCATGGAAGACGCCGACGTCGACCGCATCCTGAGCCATCCGGCCACGGTGGTCGGTTCGGACGGGCTGCCCAACGACCCGCTGCCGCATCCGCGCCTCTGGGGTGCCTTCCCGCGCGTGCTGGGCCACTACGCCCGCGACCGCGAACTGTTCCCGCTGACGGTGGCCGTCAACAAGATGACCGGCATGTCCGCCGAGCGCTTTGGCCTGCAGGAGCGCGGCTTCGTGCGCGAAGGCTACTGGGCCGACCTGGTGCTGTTCGACGCCGTCACCATCCGCGACGCGGCCAGCTTTACCGATCCCATGCAACCGGCCGAGGGCATTGCCGCGGTCTGGGTCAATGGCGAGCTGTCATGGCAGCAGCGCCAGACCACCGGCGTGCGCGCCGGCCGGTTCCTGCCGCGCGGCGCGCGGCCCGGGTCCGGCGCCGCCTGACCGGGGCGCTGCCCTCACTTCTTTCCCCTATCCAACCCATCCCAGGAGTACCCATGGACATCAAACGATTCGGCGTCGAAGGCGGCACCGGCACCGGCGGCCAGCACATGCCCTTTGCCCGCGCGGTCGCGGCCGATGGCTGGCTCTATGTCTCCGGCCAGGTGCCGATGGTCAACGGCGAAGTCATCGACGGCGGCATCGTGCCCCAGACCCACCAGGCCATCAGGAACGTGCTGGCCATCCTGGCCGAGGCCGGCTACGGCCCCGAGCACGTGGTGCGCTGCGGCGTGTGGCTGGACGACACGCGCGACTTTGCCTCGTTCAACAAGATCTTCAAGGAATACTTCGGCGCCAACCCGCCCGCGCGCGCCTGCGTGCAGTCGAGCATGGTGGTGGACTGCAAGGTCGAAGTGGACTGCATCGCCTACAAGAAGCCGGCGGCCTGAGCCGATCGCCTGCGGATTGCGTCATCCCCTCTCCCAACCGCGGGAGAGGGGAAAAACTAAAAACTAACCCCTGCCGCCACAAGCGGCCTTTATTCCACGCAAGGAGACAATATGGGTGCCGTCACCGGAACCACGCTCTTGGTGTATGCGCTGATCGCAGTGATCGCACTGGTCGTGCTGATCGCGCGCTTCAAGCTCAACCCCTTCATTACCCTGGTGGTCGTCTCGGTCCTGCTCGGCTTTGCCGTGGGCATGCCGATGGGCGACATCATCAAGTCGTTCGAAGCCGGCGTCGGCGGCACCCTCGGCCATATCGCGCTGGTGATCGGCCTGGGCACCATGCTCGGCAAGATGATGGCCGAATCCGGCGGCGCCGAGCGCATCGCGCGCACGCTGATCGACTTCTTCGGCGAGAAGAACGTGCACTGGGCGATGGTCACCATCGCCTTTATCGTCGGCCTGCCGGTGTTCTTCGAAGTGGGCTTCGTGCTGCTGGTGCCGATCGCCTTCAACGTGGCCAAGCGCACCGGCACGTCGATGGTGCTGGTCGGCATCCCGATGGTGGCCGGCCTGTCGGTGGTGCACGGCCTGATCCCGCCGCACCCGGCGGCGCTGCTGGCGGTGACCGCCTATGGCGCCGATATCGGCAAGACCATCATGTACGCGCTGATCGTGGGCATCCCGACCGCGGCCATTGCCGGCCCGCTGTTCGCCAAGCTGATGGACCGCTACGTGAAGCTGCCTGACGTCAACCCGCTGGCCGCGCAGTTCACGGAAGAAGACGAAGGCGTCAAGGCCTCGCACCAGCTGCCGGGCTTTGGCATCACGGTGTTCACCATCCTGCTGCCCGTGATCCTGATGCTGATCGGCAGCTGGGCCGACCTGATCACCACGCCCAAGACTTTTGCCAACGACTTCCTCAAGCTGATCGGCAACTCGGTGATGGCGCTGCTGATCGCCGCGCTGGTGAGCTTCTACACCTTCGGCAAGGCGCGCGGCTTCAACCGCGAAACGATCCTCAAGTTCACCAACGAGTGCGTGGCACCCACGGCCATCATCACGCTGGTGGTTGGCGCGGGTGGCGGCTTCGGGCGCATCCTGCGCGACTCGGGCGTCTCCAACGCCATCGTGGACGTGGCCACCAACGCGCATGTCTCGGTGCTGCTGCTGGGCTGGCTGGTCGCGGTGATGATCCGTATCGCCACCGGCTCCGCCACCGTGGCCATGACCACCGCTGCCGGTATCGTCGCGCCGATCGCCGCCAGCGTGCCGGGCACGCGTCCGGAACTGCTGGTGCTGACCACCGGCGCCGGCTCGCTGATCCTGTCGCACGTGAACGACGGCGGCTTCTGGCTGGTCAAGGAGTACTTCAACATGACCGTGACCCAGACCTTCAAGACCTGGTCGGTCTGCGAAACCATCATCTCGGTGGTGGCACTGCTGCTGACGCTGGGCCTGGCCACGCTGGTCTGAGCGTTCGCTCCCGCGCCCCCGCCCTGGGGGCGCGCAGGCATTTTCAAGAGTCGGCGATTCCTGACTCGGCGGCACGGATTCAAACTTCGCCCGCCCTCCGAAATGCGACGTCTCTCATCGATTCCCCGGCACCGACAGCAAATACTGGTGACGTCATCGGATCACCGATGATCGGGTGTGGAAAGCCCGGATGTTTAAGGTGGACAGGCGTTGCGCTTACAGTGGGCAACGCCTGTGTGCTCGCATGAACCTGGTTGGTTCCCTGGCGGGCCGGGCGAGGCAGCCGCAAGGCTGGCCGGTTCCCCTCCTTAGACCGGTCTTTCCACCCTCGTCTGGCCCGCCGCCCTCATATGGCAATGAGTGGCGCGCATTGACTAGTGGGGAATCAATGACAACGATCGATGAAATGACTGACGAATGCCTGCAGCAAGTTCGCGCCGGTATCGATGGCGTGCTCGTACTGCTGGATCACGAAAGCGAAAGTTCGGAGGGCTGCTTCAATGCGCTCTGCCTGCTGGGCATGGTGAAGAGGCAGCTTGACGGGCTGATGGCTGAACGAGAGCAGATGCAGTAGAGGCTCGCAGGTGTGGCGGTGGACGATCCGTCACACCTGCGAACAACCTTGCCTGGATGCTATTTTTGATGCAAGATGACATCAAATCTGAGGCAAGGAGCATGGTATGCGCACGACCGTCACGATCGACGACGCCCTGTATGAACAAGCACTAGAGATGGCAGACCCCGGCATGGACAAATCTGACCTTTTTCGCGAGGCAATCAAGACTTTCGTTCGGGTACAAGCAGCCAAGCGCCTCGCGGCACTGGGTGGCGCCGCCCCCGCCATGGAAGATATGCCACGCCGCCGCATGGAACCTGAAGCGAAATGAGCGTGCTTGTCGACACCTCTGTGTGGGTAGACCATTTCAAGAGCCGCAATGACGCACTGGTGCGCTTGCTCGTGTCGGATCAGGCGCTGACCCACCCCATGGTCCTGGTTGAACTCGCTTGCGGGACGCCCCCGGCACCGCGTGTCCGGACACTCGGCGACATCGGCCTGCTGCAGCCTGCAAGGCAGGCGAGCCTGACAGAGGTGATGGCGTTCATCGAGCAAGAGAAACTGCATGGACTGGGCTGCGGCCTGGTGGATGTTTCATTGCTGGCTTCCACGCTGATTACGCCAGGCGCACGGCTATGGACACTGGACCAGCGCCTCAACGACTTGTCAGCACGTTTTGGTGTGGCACATCGACCCAGGCTTCACTAGGCCACGCGGGCACGTCGCCCTCCGCCCACGCTCACCAGCGCATCCAGCCGCACCTTGTCCGCCAGCGGCGCAGCGCTGTCCGACGCATGTACCACCCTCCCCCGGTCCGGCACCATCGCGCGCTGCGTCATCTGGTGAAAACGATGCTCGGCATGGGCGAGATTTGCCGCGCAACTGATCAACGCAACGGTTTACAAGGCTCTGCCCACCGCCTAAGTTCAACCAGTCAGTGACTTGCCGGGAACCACCCCATGTCAATCGACCGTCGCTCATTCCTCAGCCTGGCCGCCGGGCTTGCCGCTACCGGCCTCGGCCCCGTGCTGCCGGCCCATGCCGCCACCGTCGCCGTCCCCATGCGCCGCAACATCCCTGGCACCACCGAGGCCCTGCCCGTGATCGGCATGGGCACAGCCGACACCTTCAATGTCGGCACCGGCGCCGATGAACGCAAGCCGCTGGCCGAGGTGCTGGGGCTGCTGCTGCAGACCGAGGGTTCGGTCATCGATACCGCGCCCAGCTACGGCAGCGCCGAAGCCGTAACGGGCGATCTGCTGAGCGCGGTCAATGCCCGCAACCGGGTGTTCCTGGCCACCAAGATCTCGGCCCGGTCCGGCGCACCGGCGCAGGCGCAATGGGCGCGCTCGCTCGCCGACCTGCACGTGGACAAGGTCGACCTGCTGCAGGTGCATAACCTGATCGACTGGCAGGCCAACCTGCGCTGGCTGCGCGATCTGAAGGAACAGGGCCGCATCCGCTACCTGGGCATCACCCATTACCGCGAGGACGCGCATGAGGCGCTGGAGCAGATCGTGCGCAGCGAGCGCGTGGACTTTGTCCAGGTCAACTACTCCGTGGCCGAGCGCAATGCCGAACGCACACTGCTGCCACTGTGCGAAGCGCGTGGCGTAGCGGTGCTGGTCAACCGGCCGTTCCAGGACGGGCGCCTGTTCCGTGTGGTCAAGGACCACCCGCTGCCGGAGTGGGCCGGCGATATCGACTGCGGCTCGTGGAGCCAGCTGTTCCTGAAGTTCATCGTCAGCCATCCGGCCGTGACGGCGGCGATCCCGGCCACCTCCAAAGCGCGCAACATGGCCGACAACCTTGGGGCCGGGCTGGGCCGCATGCCCGACCCCGGCCAGCGCGAGCGTATCGCCGCGCTGCTGCGCTGAGCGCTATCGATCATGGACGATCCGGCGCGCGATGCGCCTGCCAGCGGCCTGGCCCGGCTGCGGCGCGGCTTCGGTATCCGCCCCGGCGAGGCCAGCGCCGTGGTCGCCGGCTTCCTGTTCTTCTTCTGCCTGTTCGCCAGCTATTTCATGCTGCGGCCGGTGCGCGAGACCATGGGCATTGCCGGCGGCGTGAAGAACCTGCAGTGGCTGTTCACCGCCACCTTTGTTGTGATGCTGGCCGCGATCCCGCTATACGGTGCGGTCTGCGCCTGGCTGCCGCGGCGCCGCTTCGTGCCCTGGGTATACGCCTTCTTTATCGCCAACCTGCTGGGCTTTGCGCTGGCCACGCGCGCCCTGCCTGACAACGTCTGGCTGGCGCGCGTGTTCTACGTTTGGTTGTCGGTATTCAACCTGTTCGTGGTGTCGGTGGCATGGAGCCTGATGGCCGATGTGTTCCGGCCCGAGCAGGCACGCCGGCTGTTCGCGCTGCTGGCCGCCGGCGCCAGCGCGGGCGGACTGGCCGGGCCGCTGCTGGGCGGCTGGCTGGTGCCGCGGCTCGGCCTGACCGGCCTGATGCTGCTGTCGGCAGCGCTGCTGGCCGCAACGCTGCCTGGCGTGGGCTGGCTGTTCGGCTGGCGCCGCCGCGCCGGCGCAGGCGTGGTGCAGCCAGGCGAAGCCGCCACCGGCGCGGTGCAGGATCCTGCCAAACCGATCGGCGGCGGGCTGCTGGCCGGGCTGTCGCTGCTGCTGCGCACGCGCTACCTGCTCGGCATCGGCTTGTTTGTGATCCTGCTGGCCACGGCCAGCACCTTCCTGTATTTCGAGCAGGCTCGGCTGGTGGCCGAGGCCTTTCCCGAGCGCACCCGCCAGACCCAGGTCTTCAGCGCGCTGGACGCCGCCGTACAGGCGCTGACCATCCTGGTCCAGCTCTTCTTCACCGGCCGCATGGCGCGCCGCTATGGTGTCGGCGTGCTGCTCACGGCAGTACCGCTGGCCGTGACCTGCGGCTTTCTCGTGCTGGCGATGTTGCCAACCTTCGGCGTGCTTGCCGGCGCGATGATCCTGCGCCGCGTCGGCGAATACGCCCTGCTGCGCCCGGGCCGCGAGATGCTGTTCACCGTGGTCGATCCCGAGACCAAATACAAGGCCAAGAATGTGATCGACACCGCGGTCTACCGCGCGGGCGATGCAGTCAGCGCCTGGGTCAAGACGGGAATCGATGCGCTGTCGGGGCACCCGGCCACGGTGGCGCTGGCGGGTGCCGCGCTGGCGCTGGCATGGGCGGGGCTGGGCTGGTGGCTGGGGCGGCGGCATGAGGGGCAGCTTGGCCCGCCGGATGCCGGACTCGGCCGTACCGCCAGCCATGCGGCTGAACCTTCGACCCTCAGACGATGAGCGCTGATCGGCCAAACCTGGCCTCCTGCCGCAGGAAGATCGTATAGTCATGCCCTCGGACCTGGCTTGCTCTCATGCGCTGCGCCGGCCTTCGTCGCGCAGCCCGCAATCCCCCCACATTCCTGATCCCGGAGGACTCCCCCATGAAAACCAAAGCCGCCATCGCCTGGAAAGCCGGTGCCCCGCTGACCATTGAAGACGTGGACCTGGACGGCCCGCGCGCCGGCGAAGTGCTGGTGGAAGTGAAAGCCACCGGCATCTGCCATACCGACTACTACACCTTGTCCGGCGCCGACCCGGAAGGCATCTTCCCGGCGATCCTGGGCCATGAGGGCGCGGGCATCGTCACCGATGTCGGCCCGGGCGTGACGTCGCTCAAGCCGGGCGACCACGTGATCCCCCTGTACACGCCGGAATGCCGCCAGTGCAAGTTCTGCCTGTCGCGCAAGACCAACCTGTGCCAGGCGATCCGCGCCACCCAGGGCAAGGGCCTGATGCCGGACGGCACCTCGCGCTTCTCGATCGACGGCAAGCCGATCTTCCATTACATGGGCACTTCCACCTTCGCCAACCACATCGTGGTGCCAGAGATCGCGCTGGCCAAAATCCGCCCGGATGCGCCGTTCGACAAGGTCTGCTACATCGGCTGCGGCGTCACCACCGGCGTGGGCGCGGTGCTGTTCACCGCCAAGGTCGAAGCCGGCGCCAACGTGGTCGTGTTCGGCCTGGGCGGCATCGGCCTGAACGTGATCCAGGCAGCGAAAATGGTCGGCGCCGACAAGATCATCGGCGTGGACCTGAACCCGGGGCGCGAGGCAATGGCGCGCAAGTTCGGCATGACGCATTTCGTCAACCCGAAGGACGTGGACAACGTGGTCGACCATATCATCCAGCTGACCGATGGCGGCGCCGACTATTCGTTCGAATGCATCGGCAACACGCAGGTCATGCGCCAGGCGCTGGAGTGCTGCCACAAGGGCTGGGGCAAGTCGATCATCATCGGCGTGGCCGAGGCCGGGGCGGAGATCTCGACCCGCCCGTTCCAGCTGGTGACGGGGCGCGAGTGGAAGGGCTCGGCCTTCGGCGGCGCGCGCGGCCGCACTGACGTGCCGAAGATCGTCGACTGGTACATGGAAGGCAAGCTCAATATCGACGACCTGATCACGCATACGCTGCCGCTGGAGCGCATCAACGAAGGCTTCGACCTGATGAAGCGCGGGGAGTCGATCCGCTCCGTGGTGCTGTACTGAGGACGGCGCCGACATGGAACTGATCTCGCAACACGGCTGCCACGGCGGCGTGCAGCGCTTCTATCGCCATGACTCGGCGGCGATCGGGCTGCCGATGCGATTCTCGGTCTACCTGCCGCCGCAGGCGCAGGCGGGCGGCAAGGTGCCGGTGCTGTTTTACCTGGCCGGCCTGACCTGCACCGAGGAGACCTTCATGATCAAGGCCGGCGCGCAGCGCTTTGCCGCCGAACACGGCCTGATGCTGGTGGCGCCGGACACCAGTCCGCGCAACGCGGGCCTGCCGGGCGAGGCCGATGCCTGGGACTTTGGCGTGGGCGCCGGGTTCTATGTCGATGCCACCGAGGCGCCATGGAACCAGCACTGGCGCATGGAAAGCTACGTCGCGGACGAACTGTTCGGGCTGGTCACCACCGCGCTGCCTGGCGATGCCAGCCGTGTCGGCATCTTCGGGCATTCGATGGGCGGGCACGGGGCACTGGTGCTGGCGCAGCGCCATCCGCGGCGCTTCCGCTCGGTGTCGGCGTTTGCGCCGATCGCCGCGCCCTCGCGCTGCCCGTGGGGAGAAAAAGCCTTCACCGGCTACCTGGGCAGCGACCGCGCCGCCTGGGCCGCGCACGACGCCAGCGAGCTGATGGCACGCCAGCAGCAGGCGCCGTTCCCGGCCGGCATCCTGGTCGACCAGGGCCTGGACGACCAGTTCCTGCCAAACCAGCTGCATCCGGAGGCATTCGCCGCGGCCTGCCAGGCCGTCGGCCAGCCGCTGACGCTGCGCCGCCACAGCGGCTACGACCACGGCTATTACTTCATCACCAGCTTTATCGCCGACCACATCCGCCACCACGCCGCGCAGCTGTAGTCGCGCGGCCTCAACCCTCGGCCAAGCGGCGGTAAGCCCCCGGGCGCGATCCGGTCCAGCGCCGGAACGCCCGGTGGAACGCGCCCGGCTCGGCAAAGCCGAGCTCGGCCGCGATATCCGCGACCGCGCGCCCGGAATGGCTCAGCGCCTCGATCGCCAGGTCGCGCCGCAGCGCGTCCTTCAGGTCCTGGTAGCTGACGCCCTCTTCCATCAGCCGGCGCCGCAGCGATGATGCCGACAGGTTCAGGCTGACGGCCAGATCTTCAAAGGTGGGCCATTGATCCGGACGCTGGTTGCGCAGCACCCGGCGCACGCGCGCGCCCACGCTGGCGCGGTCGGAGTACTTGACCACCACGTTGTGCGGCGCATCGCGCAGGAAAGCCTTCAGGCTGCGCTCGTCCTGGCGCACCGGCTGCTCCAGCAGCGCGGCATCGAACACCAGCGCCGTCGCCGGCTGCGCGAACGCCAGCTGGCGCGAATACATGACGCGGTACTCAGCGCTGTACGGCGGTTCGTCATAGTCGAAAGCCGCCAGCCGCACCGGCACGCGCCGCCGCAGCAGCCAGCTCATCAGGCCATGCAGCATGATCAGCATGGTTTCCTTGGCAAACACGCCCGGCTGCCGCCCCAGGTGCGCGCAGGGCGCGCTCAGCACCAGCGCAGCCTCGTCGCCGTGGCGTTCGAGCCGCACGCCGATATCGTCCAGCAGCAGCCGGAAGTACCGCGTGATCCGCTCCAGTCCCTGCGCAAGCGTGCGGCTGCCGGCCACCGCATGGCACAGCATGGCAAAGCTGCCGCACTTCATGCTGCGCGAGTCCTGGCCGAAGAATTCATCGTCCAGCGCCGCCGCCACCGCCAGCCACAGCTCGCTGTAGCTGGCCGACGAGACGCGCGCCTGCGGCACCGCCAGCAGCGCCGGTGCAATGCCGGCGCTGCGCAGCACCGGATCGGGGTCGATCCCGCGCGCGCGCAGCCCCCCAATGGCGTGGTGGACGAAACAGATGGCGACACTGCCTTTTTCCATGGCGCTGGCGGGTGGCAAACGAGTTCACGAAGATTGGCGGATTTTGGCATAGGAGCCCGCCCCCGGCGTTCCTACACTGCCCACAGGTCAAACGCCGAGCGCGCATTCTGCCTGACTTGCCGCGCGGCTCCAAACGCCCCACCCCAATCTGCCATGCACAGCGACTACACCGAAGAGCAAACCCTGATCCGCGACAGCGCGCGCGCCTTTGCCACCGAACGGCTGGCCGTCGGCGCCGCGCAATGGGACCGCGACGGCCGCCTGCCCGACGAGGTGGTCGCCGAAATGGGCGCGCTGGGCCTGTTGGGCATGATCGTGCCCGAGGAATGGGGCGGCACCTATACCGACTACGTCGCCTATGCGCTGGCGATCGAAGAGATCGCCGCCGGCTGCGCCGCCTGCGCCACCATGATGAGCGTGCATAACTCGGTCGGCTGCGGACCGATCCTGCACTACGGCACCGATGCGCAGAAAGAACAATACCTGGCACAGCTGGCCAGCGGCGAGATGATCGGCGCGTTCTGCCTGACCGAGCCGCAGGCTGGCTCCGAGGCGCACAACCTGCGCACGCGCGCCCGCTTCACCGACAACAGCTGGGTACTCAACGGCAGCAAGCAGTTTGTCACCAACGGCCAGCGCGCCAGCGTCGCGGTGGTATTTGCCTCGACCGAGCCCGAACGCGGCAAGAAGGGTATCTCCGCCTTCCTGGTCCCCACCAGCACGCCGGGCTTTATCGTCCACGCCCCGGAAAAGAAGCTTGGCATCCGCGCCTCGGACACCTGCGCGATTACCCTGGAAGACTGCACCGTACCGCACGACGCGCTGCTCGGCGAGCCCGGCGAAGGGCTGCGCATCGCGCTGTCCAACCTGGAAGGCGGGCGCATCGGCATTGCCGCGCAGGCAATCGGGATCGCGCGCTCGGCCTTCGAAGCCGCGTGCCGCTACGCATCGGAACGCATACAGTTTGGCCGCGCGCTGCGCGAGCATCCGCCCATTGCCAACATGCTGGCCGACATGGCCACCGAACTGAATGCCGCGCGCCTGCTGGTGCATCGCGCCGCCCGCATGCGCAGCGAAGGCGTGCCGTGCCTGTCCGAAGCCTCGCAGGCCAAGCTGTATGCATCCGAACTGGCCGAGCGCGTGTGCTCCAAGGCGCTGCAGATCCACGGCGGCTACGGCTACCTGGAAGACTACCCGGTCGAGCGCCACTACCGCGACGCCCGCATCACCCAGATCTACGAAGGCACCAGCGAGATCCAGCGCATGCTGATCGCGCGCAGCCTTTAGTCCCACCTTCCCTTGCCAACAGAACCAGACCCTCCGGAGACAACCATGACTGCCGTGCCCAAGACCGACCTTGCTGTGCCGACCGTGCCGCTGCTGATCAACGGCGAATGGGTGGATTCGTCCGCCACCGAATTCCGCAACGTTGTCAATCCCGCCACGCAGGAAGTGCTGGCCCGCGTGCCGCTGGCCACCGCCAGCGAAGTCGCCGCCGCGGTCGGTGCCGCGCACCGCGCCTTTGCCACGTGGCGCCACACGCCCATCGGCGCACGGCTGCGCGTCATGCTGCGCTTCCAGGCGCTGATCCGCGAGCACAGCAAGCGAATCGCCGCCATCCTGACCGCCGAACAAGGCAAGACCCTGGCCGATGCCGAGGGCGATATCTTCCGCGGGCTGGAGGTGGTTGAGCACGCTTGCTCGATCGGCACCCTGCAGCAAGGCGGCTTTGCCGAGAACGTGGCCGCCACCGTCGACACCTACACGCTGCAGCAGCCGATCGGCGTCTGCGCCGGCATCACGCCGTTCAACTTCCCGGCGATGATCCCGCTGTGGATGTTCCCGATGGCGATCGTGTGCGGCAATACCTTCGTGCTCAAGCCTTCGGAGCAGGACCCGCTGTCCACCATGGAACTGGTCAAGCTGGCACTGGAAGCCGGCGTGCCGCCGGGCGTGCTGAACGTGGTGCACGGCGCCAAGGACGTGGTCGACGCGCTGTGCACGCACCCGGACATCAAGGCCGTGTCGTTCGTGGGCTCGACCGCCGTCGGCACCCACGTCTACAACCTGGCCGGCGCGCACGGCAAGCGCGTGCAGTCGATGATGGGCGCCAAGAACCATGCGGTGGTGCTGCCGGATGCGCACAAGGAACAGACACTGAACGCCCTGGCGGGCGCAAGCTTCGGCGCGGCCGGCCAGCGTTGCATGGCCACCTCGGTGGTCGTGCTGGTGGGGGCGGCACGCGACTGGGTGCCCGACCTGGTCGAACGCGCCAGGACCCTGAAAGTCGGCGCCGGCGCCGAGGCGGGCACCGATGTCGGCCCCGTGGTATCGGTGGCGGCAAAGGAACGGATCCTCGGCCTGATCGCCGCCGGCGAGCGCGAAGGTGCAACGCTGGTGCTCGATGGCCGCGGCGCGCAGGTGCCAGGCTACCCGCAGGGCAACTTCATTGGCCCGACCATCTTTACCGATGTGCGGACCGATATGTCGATCTACACCGAAGAGATCTTCGGACCGGTGCTGGTGGTAATCGGCGTCGATACGCTGGACGACGCCATCGCCCTGGTCAACCGCAACCCGTTCGGCAACGGCACCGGCGTGTTCACGCAGAGCGGCGCGGCCGCACGCAAGTTCCAGAGCGAGATCGACGTGGGCCAGGTCGGCATCAACATCCCCATCCCGGTGCCGGTGCCCTACTTCAGCTTCACCGGCTCGCGCGGCTCCAAGCTGGGCGACCTGGGGCCGTACGGCAAGCAGGTGGTGCAGTTCTACACGCAGACCAAGACGGTGACGGCGCGGTGGTTTGATGACGCCACGGTCAATGATGGGGTGAATACCACCATCAGTTTGAAATAAGCACGCGGCATTCAAGAACGACACAGAAGGAGACCCCATGCATATCGCCTTCATCGGCCTGGGCAACATGGGCGCGCCCATGGCGCGCAACCTGCTCAAGGCCGGCCACACGCTGACCGTATTCGATCTCAACGCCGCGGCAGTGGCTTCGCTGTGCGCCGAAGGCGCAGCGTCGGCCGACTCCGCCCGCAAGGCGGTGGCCGAAGCGGACTTCGTCATCACCATGCTGCCGGCAGCCGCCCATGTACGCAGCGCCTACCTGGGCCCGGACGGCGTGCTGGCCGGCGTGCGCGCGGGCGTGCCGCTGGTGGACTCCAGCACGATCGACCCCGCCACCGTGCGCGAACTGGCCGCTGCCGCCGAGGCGCACGGCAATGCGCTGGCCGATGCCCCAGTCTCCGGCGGCACCGTTGGCGCGCAGGCCGGCACGCTGACCTTCATGGTCGGCGCCACCGAAGCGCTGTTTGCCCAGGTGCGCCCGGTGCTGGCCGGCATGGGCCGCAACCTGGTCCATTGCGGCGGCACCGGCACCGGCCAGGTCGCCAAGATCTGCAATAACCTGATCCTGGGCATCTCGATGATCGGCGTGTCCGAGGCGATGGCGCTGGGCGTCAAGCTCGGCATCGATGCCAACGTGCTGGCTGGCATCGTCAATACCTCCACCGGCCGCTGCTGGGCCTCGGACACCTGCAACCCCTGGCCCGGCGTGATCGAGACCGCGCCGGCCGGGCGCGGCTACAGCGGCGGCTTTGGCGCCGACCTGATGCTAAAGGACCTGGGCCTGGCCAATGACGCCGCGCGCAGCGTGAAGCAGCCGCTGTTCCTGGGCGCGCTGGCGCAGCAGGTCTACCAGGCCGTGAGCCATGCCGGCGACGGCCAGCTCGACTTCTCCGGCGTGATCCGCCAGTACCTGTCCGCCGCCGACAAGGAGGGCAAGCAATGATCGAGTTTGCCCTGCAAGGCCACGTCGCCACGCTGACGCTGAGCCGTCCGCCGGCCAACGCCTTCACCGCCGAAGGCCTGCAGCAGTTGCGCGAGCTGGTGGCAAAAATCGACGCCAACCCCGAGGTGCGCGCCGTGGTGGTCACCGGTGCCGGCGAGAAGTTCTTCAGCGCCGGCGCCGACCTGAACGGCTTTGCCGAGGGCGACCGTGCCCATGCCCGCGTGATGGCACAGCAGTTCGGCACCGCCTTTGAAGCCCTGCAGAACGCGCGGCCGGTGGTGATTGCCGCGATCAACGGCTATGCCATGGGCGGCGGGCTGGAATGCGCGCTGGCCTGCGATATCCGCATCGCCGAGGAACAGGCGCAGATGGCCCTGCCCGAAGCCGCCGTGGGCCTGCTGCCGTGCGGCTGCGGCACGCAGACGCTGCCGTGGCTGGTAGGCGAAGGATGGGCCAAGCGCATGATCCTGACCAACGAGCGCGTGGATGCCGCCACCGCGCTGCGCATCGGCCTGGTCGAGGAAGTCGTGCCGCGCGGCCAGGCTTTCGCCACCGCGCTGGCGATGGCCGAGCGCGCGTGCAACGTCAGCCCCCGGGCCGCCGCGCACAGCAAGCGGCTGGTCCATCTGGCACGCCAGGGCGTGCCGCGCCAGGCCGCGCTGGCGCTGGAACGCGAGCGCTTTGTCGACCTGTTCGACGATGCCGACCAGCGCGAAGGCGTCAACGCCTTCCTCGAGAAACGCGCGCCGCAATGGCGCAACGCCTAGGAACCCGCCATGCGCCTGACTGAAGAGACCAAGGCGGCCAACCTGGATGCCGCCGAGCCGGAGGTGCTGTTCCAGGTGGTCAACGGCGTCGGCATTGCCACGCTGAACCGGCCGCGCCAGCTCAACGCGCTGTCGTACCCGATGATCGTCGCGCTGGGTGCGCAGATGGAAGCCTGGGCGCAGGACGATACCATCCGCGCGGTGGTGCTGCGCGGCGCCGGCCCCAAGGCCTTCTGCGCCGGCGGCGATATCCGCGCGCTGACCGACAGCTACCGCGACGGCACCCCGCTGCACCGGCAGTTCTTCATCGACGAATACACGCTGGACTACCGCCTGCACCGCTTTCCGAAACCGCTGGTGGCGCTGATGGACGGCATCGTCATGGGCGGCGGCATGGGGCTGGCGCAGGCCGCGCACCTGCGCATCGTCACCGAACGCTCGCGCGTGGCCATGCCGGAAACCGGCATCGGCCTGGTGCCGGACGTGGGCGCCAGCCATTTCCTGTCGAAGCTGCCGGTGCAGCTGGCCCTGTACCTGGGGCTGACCGGCGTCACCATCGGCGCGGCCGATGCGCTGCTGTGCGGACTGGCCGATGCGGCAGTGGACAGCGCCACGCTGGCCGGACTTGAGCAGACGCTCGCCGGCATCGCCTGGGGCCACGACACGCTTGCTGACCTGCGCAACGCGTTGGTGCGCGAGCACGTGACCAGCGCCGCCGACGCGCCCCTGCTGCAGGTGCTGCCGGCACTGCTGCAGCATTTCCCGGCGCACGCTGCGCTGCCCGAAATCCTGGCCGGACTGGCCTGCCAGGACGACCCGGCCTATACCGCGTGGGCCACCCGCACCATCGAAGTCCTGCGCACCCGCTCACCGCTGTCCGCCTGCGCCACCCGTGAACTGCTGCTGCGCGGCCGACGCATGGACCTGGCCGATTGCTTCCGCATGGAGCTGGCGGTGGTGGTCAATACGTTCTCGCAAGGGGATTTCATCGAAGGCGTGCGCGCGCTGATCGTCGACAAGGACAACACGCCGCACTGGCGCATCACCAGCTATGACGCCGTGGATGACGCCGCTGTGCAGGCGCTGTTCCGGCCGTGGTGGGCGCCGGGAGAACAGCCGCTGCCTCTGGCGCCGCACGGCTGAGCGCATGCGCCGTCCTGTGCCTCAGGGTGTTGGAGGATAAGGGCTTGCTGGTGGTCGAGCACGGCGTTGCGCACGTGCTCGACCTTAAGGCGCTGCGCCGCTACTGAGCGCAGCGCGCGTTCACGCCGGTGCCGCCGACGCCGGCTTGACCAGCCCGTCCGCGCGGAACATCGCCTTGATGCCGCGCACCGCCTGCCGGATGCGCGATTCGTTTTCGATCAGGGCAAAGCGCACGTACTCATCGCCATAGTCGCCAAACCCGATGCCCGGCGAGACCGATACCTTGGCCTTGGCCAGCAGCTGCTTGGAGAACTCCAGCGAGCCCAGCGCACGGTACGGCTCGGGAATCCGCGCCCAGATATACATCGACGCCTTCGGGATCTCGACCGGCCACCCGGCCTCGATCAAGCCGCGCGCCAGCACATCGCGGCGCGACTGGTACTGCGCGGCGATCTCGCTCACGCATTGCTGGTCGCCTTCCAGCGCGGCAATGGCCGCGATCTGCAGCGGCGTGAAGGTGCCGTAGTCGTGATAGCTCTTGATGCGCGTCAGCGCCGCCACCAGGTCCGGGTTGCCCACCATGAAGCCCACGCGCCAGCCCGCCATGTTGTAGCTCTTGGACAGCGTGAAGAACTCCACCGCAATGTCCTTGGCGCCCGGCACCTGCATGATCGACGGCGCCTTCCAGCCGTCGAAGACGATATCGGCATAGGCCAGGTCGTGTACCACGAAGATATCGTGCTTGCGCGCCAGCGCAATCACGCGCTCGAAGAAATCCAGCTCCACGCATTGCGCGGTCGGGTTGGACGGAAAGCCCAGCACGATCATCTTGGGCTTGGGATAGCTGCCGCGGATGGCGCGCTCCAGCTCGGCAAAGAAGTCGATGCCCGGCACCAGCGGCACCGAGCGGATATCCGCGCCGGCAATGACCGCACCGTAGATATGGATGGGGTAGCTGGGATCGGGCACCAGCACCGTGTCGCCGCGGTCCAGCGTGGCCAGCATCAGGTGCGCCAGCCCTTCCTTGGAACCGATGGTGACGATGGCCTCGGTGTCCGGATCGATCTCGACGTCATAGCGCTCGCGGTACCAGTGCGCAATCGCGCGGCGCAGCCGCGGAATGCCCTTGGAGGCCGAGTAGCCGTGCGTATCGGGCCGCTGTGCCGCTTCCGTGAGCTTGGCCACGATATGCGCCGGCGTGGCGCCATCGGGATTGCCCATGCTCATGTCGATGATGTCCTCGCCACGGCGGCGGGCAGCCATCTTCAGCTCGGCGGTGATATTGAAAACGTACGGGGGAAGGCGATCGATGCGCGCGAAGCGGCGCTTGCCAGAAGCGGCAGTCATGAGGGGTCCTTTACGTAAGCGCCCGGAACCGTCCGAGCGACGTCGGCAGCCGTTGTCTCGGCCACCGGGGACTTATGTTAGCGGGGATGCGACGATTGCACAACGGGCACGTGCAGCCGATCAAAGCAGCTTGCCGCCCGGAGGATGCGTGGGCCGGTCCGCCGGCAGATGCCGCACGATGCAGTCGAGCGCGCGCGCATCGGACTTGCCGCCAAGCGCCGCGCTGACCGAGTCGCGATACTGCGCCGCCGAGATACGCCGGTAATAGAGCCGCGAAGTCTGGTCCAGCCAGTAGACGTAGTTGTCGTCACCGTTGCCGCCGTTGGTGCGCAGCCAGTCGCTGATATTGCCGGAGCCGACGACCATATTGGGGCATGCGGTCTTCAGCGAATCGAGATAGGCATTGAAGCCCCTGGCCTCGATATTGCGCACGGAATCCGGCGCGCACCCGGCCAGCATGGCAACGGATGCGGCGGCGGCAGCGGCGATGCGCAACGGCTTGATGGCAGGCAGCACGGCGTCTCTCCAGGCGGTAGCGATGCCGCCATCTTATGGCATGCCCCCGCCCGCGTACACCGCACAGCCTGCTTCAGTCGTCCAGCGTCTCGTGCACCGCCGACGCACCGCGCTTCCAGTAGGCCGATGCCCGGATGCGTTTCTTGTCGATACCGCGTTCCGTGACCAGGTACTGGCGCACCGCCTTCATCGCCGCGGCCTCACCGGCGGCCCACACATAGCCCTCGCCGCGCGGCAGCGTGAGCTTGCGCAGCGCGGCTTCCAGCAGGCTGCCTTCCGGCGCATCGCCACGATGCAGCCAATGGAGATCGCATTGCGCAGACGTCGGCAGCGGGATCTGCGCGGCGGCATCGCCCACTTCCACCACAACGATGGCATGTGACCCGGCGCCAAGCTCTTCCAGGCGCCGGCCGATTGCCGGCAGCGCGGTGTCATCGCCGATCAGCAGGTGCCAGTCGAACGCCGGGGGCACCACGAACGAGCCGCGCGGCCCGCCCACGCCCAGGTACTGGCCCGACTGCGCCTGCGCCGCCCACGTCGACGCGGGGCCGTCGCCGTGCAGCACGAACTCGATATCCAACTCCTGCTTCGCCGCATCGTAGCGGCGCGGCGTGTAGTCGCGCGCGGCCGGGCGCGGCTGGCCTTCGGGGAAGGTGATGCCATCCGGACCGACCTGCGGCAGTACCGGCTTGCCGGCGCCATCCACCGGGAAGAAGACCTTGACGTGGTCGTCGAACGACGCCGAGACAAAGTCCTGCAAGTCCGCGCCGCCCAGCGTGACGCGCAGCAGTTGCGGCGACACCTGCGTGGTACGCACCACCTGCAGCAGGCGCATCTTGAGCGCATGGCGCACGCGCTGCACAGTCAGGTCGCGCGCGGATGCCTGGTTGTTTTCACTCATCTTGGAATTCCTTAGATTCAAACCCGGCGCCTGCCGGGTCAGGTTGCCGATGGCCGCGGCCAGCGTCAGTGCCACGTATCAAGCCTTGCGGACCGCTTCGATCTCTGCCGCGGCGCGTAGCAGGATCTCCGCGATGCGGCGCTGCTCGTCGGCGCCGGCATCGCTGCGCAGCGCAAGCGCACGCTTGATCGCCGCACGGGCCTGCATCAGCTCGGGCAGCCAGCCGCCCTGCTCCGGCTCGGGCTGCGGCTCGCCGCTCATGGCGCGCCGCATCCACTCCACCTTGCGCGCCACGTGGCGCAGCTTGGCGATCATCACCTCGACCCGCTCCCGGTTGGCCGCCAGATGGGCCTTGCCGGTCCCGGACAACTGGTAGCGCTTCTTGTTGCCTTCCGTATCGACCGTGGCGTAGCCGACTTCTTCCAGATACGTCAGGGCCGGATAGACTACGCCGGGGCTGGGCTTGTAGAAACCGTTGGTGCGCGTCTCGATCGCCTTGATCAGTTCGTAACCGTGGCTCGGCTTCTCCTCGAGCATGGCAAGCAGCAGCAACTGCAGGTCATCGGCGCTGAACTTGCGGCCACGGCGCCAGCCTTCGCCGTCGAAGCTGCCGGGACCGTCGGGACCGCCCGAGCCCAGGCCATCGTCATGGCTACCGCCCCAGAATCCGCCACCGTGGCGGCCCATGGCGTGGTGGGCGAAATGGCGATCGATGTGCGGCACCAGGCGCATCAAAAGATGACGGCCGTGGCCTGAGAAGCCAAAAGGGTGGGAATGATGGCGCATGGCTAGCTCCGATATGTCGTAAAACATATCTTACGATATATATCGTACGAGCCAAAGTCAAGCGATCATCCGCCCGCGGCAGTCTGCACACGGAATTGCTTCATTCGCGATATCACCTGCGAGCGAGTGCGCGAATCAAGCCGCAGAAGGATGGCCGACACATGTTCCTTGACGGTGTTGATGGACAAGCTGTTACGTCCCGCGCTATTTGAGGGCACGTCCCTGGCTAATCGAGGTGGGACGACAGCGTTTGTCTCGCGCCGCGATGCTCGCGGCCTGAGATGTGACAGCTCGGCTATGGCGCCTCAAGGAGCGCCTTGCCACTGATGACCGGTGCGGCACAGATGCGCTTTCGGCAAACGCAGGCCGTCGGCTGGCCCTTGACAGAATGCCGCCCTGCTGTGCTCGGCCGGCCGCCGCTATGCAGTTCACACACCGTTCTGACGGAGACGTCCCCCACCATGCAGGGTACCCGCAACAACAGGGCAGCAACAAAATACTGGCATCGTGCGTAAGGCACGCTGCCATGACGGTCTATCGCGCCCCGCCTCCTTACCCGATTTGTTCGAAGAGCACTGGCTCGTCGTTTCAGTCCGGCGAGCGATCACGCGATTGCAGCCGCTGCCGCCGCTCCCGGCCTGGACTATTGCGGGCACGTGGCTTCCGTCGGATGGCGGCCAACAGACGGCCCTCCGCAGGATCCGGCAGGATTATCAAACATTTAGAAGAAACACCTGACATGGACAATCGCGTTACCAAGGCCGTCTTCCCAGTCGCGGGGATGGGCACCCGCTTTCTCCCCGCCACCAAGGCGAGCCCGAAGGAAATGCTTCCGGTAGTGGACAAGCCGCTGATCCAGTACGCCGTGGAAGAAGCCATGGCCGCCGGCATTACCGAGATGATCTTTGTCACCGGCCGCTCCAAGCGCGCCATCGAGGACCATTTCGACAAGGCATTCGAACTGGAAGTGGAACTCGAAGCCAAGAACAAGCAGGCGTTGCTGGATGTGGTGCGCTCGATCAAGCCCGCCAACGTGGAGTGCTGCTACGTGCGCCAGCCCGAAGCACTAGGCCTGGGCCACGCGGTGCTGTGCGCCGCCAAGCTGGTGGGCGACGCGCCTTTTGCCATCATGCTGGCCGATGACCTGATCGACGGCAAGCCGGCGGTGATGAAGCAGATGGTCGACCTCTACAACCACTACAACTGCTCGGTGCTGGGCGTGGAAGAAATCGCGCCGGAGCAGAGCCGCTCCTATGGCGTAGTCGACGGACGCGAATGGGACGAGGGCGTCATCAAGATGTCCGGCATCGTTGAGAAGCCCGCGCCGAAAGATGCACCCTCCAATCTCGGCGTGGTCGGCCGCTATATCCTGACACCGCGCATCTTCGACCACCTGCGCGAGCTCAAGCCGGGTGCCGGAGGCGAGTTCCAGCTCACCGACGCCATCCAGTCGCTGCTCGGCCAGGAGCAGGTGCTGGCCTACCGTTATCAGGGCACGCGCTACGACTGCGGCAGCAAGCTGGGCTATCTGAAGGCCACGGTTGAGTTTGCATTGAAGCACCCGGAAGTCGGCGCCAACTTCCGCACCTACCTGGCGCAGCGTGACCATCACCGGGCTAACGGCGTGGTTGCCGACAAGGCTGCCTGTCTAGCATCAGAGCCGAGTTATTGAGACCACGCCGGGGCTGGGCTTGTAGAAACCGTTGGTGCGCGTCTCGATCGCCTTGATCAGTTCATAGCCGTGGCTCGGCTTCTCCTCGAGCATGGCAAGCAGCAGCAACTGCAGGTCATCGGCGCTGAACTTGCGGCCACGGCGCCAGCCTTCGCCGTCGAAGCTGCCGGGGCCGTCGGGACCGCCCGAGCCCAGGCCATCGTCATGGCCGCCGCCCCAGAATCCCCCGCCGTGACGGCCCATGGCGTGGTGGGTGAAATGGCGCTCGACGTGCGGCAGAAGGCGCATCAAGAGGTGACGGCCGTGGCCTGAAAAGCCAAAAGGGTGGGAATGATGGCGCATGGCTAGCTCCGACATGTCGTAAAACATATCTTACGAGCCAAAAGTCAAGCGATCATTCGCCAGCAGCAGCCTGCACACGGAATTGCTTCATTCGCGATATCACCTGCGAGCGAGTGCGCAAATCAAGCCGCAGAAGGATGGCCGACACATGTTCCTTGACGGTGTTGATGGACAAGCCCAGGTTTCGGGCAATGAGCTTGTTGGGCAATCCTTCCAGCAACTGGGCGAGCACTGCGCCCTGGCGTTGGGTCAGGCCGAGTTCTTCCGGCGTGACCGGGATACCCTGCGCTGGCCTGAACGGCCGATCTTGCTCGCTGAGCCGTTCCATCCACGGTATCACCTGCGAGCGAGTGCGCAAATCAAGCCGCAGAAGGATGGCCGACACATGTTCCTTGACCGTGTTGATGGATAAACCCAGGTTTCGAGCGATGAGCTTATTGGGCAATCCCTCCAGCAACTGGACCAGCACTGCGCCCTGGCGTTGGGTCAGACCGAATTCTTCCGGCGTGATCGCAATGCGCTGCGTTGCCCTGTCCTCTTGCCTCGCCGAAACGACGTTCGGCTGATGCTCGACAATGTCTTCCGGCAACAGATCGCACTCAAGAAAAGCGGTGCGGATGATGGTGCTGCTGGCGTGGTGATGATTGACCGGAGGCTGACTGGTCTCGACCGATGGGTAGCTGACACCCTGGGCGCGCATCCCATCCATCACGGTCTGCAATGTTTCAAACTGGGGCGTCGTTAAATCGGCCAGTGCTGCAAGAATTTCCCCAAACTGCTCTGAAAACATTGTCCTTCACCCCAATCTTTGCGGGCCAACCGCGCAACTCTGCGATGAAACCATGCGAGCGCGGTCTTGCTGAGGCATCGCCGTATACCTGCCCGAGTGCGTGCCGCAGATTCCCCTGACTACCGAACCGATATTTAAGTGATTAATTTACATGGCAGAGGCCAGGTGCTGGAAAAAGGCGGCTCACCAAAATAGGGGATTGCAGAATTGCCAGGGGCGCTGCTGTAGCACGAACGGCACTTGGCGCAGCCATAGGAACATGCCGGGGATTTCACTTTTGCTTCTTCAGGCGCACCATGAAACACCTGCATCCGGAGCTCTGTGTATCTCGCGTCACCGGACGAAAATCTCTTTCATCACGTACCCGCTGACAATTCCCACCGTGAATGCGCCTTGGATGTATCCAAAATGCAACAAGGGCAGTCGTGGGAAGTAGGCATCCCTGGCTAAGAAATCAAGACGCTCGAACCCGAAGGGCGTATCCCGGCTGCCCCCAGGAGGGCGGCCCCCCCGGAGGCTCTCCAGAATGCCGAAGTCAGAATCCCGAGAAGCGAATGCCGATCGAACCGTAGCCGTAGTATCGGTCCAGCTTGCCAGCGGTCGCGGCGTTGTAGAGGAACGGGATGCTGCCGACAAAATTGTGCAGCGACGCCTGGCCGCGCAGGAACACTTCCACGTTCTTCACTACCGCATACGACAGTTCCAGGCCCAGCGTATGGTTGGAGCGTATCGGCGAGTAGCCATAGGTTCGTGCGCGGCTGTCGACATTGCTGCGCAGCAGGTACTGGAACTGGTAGCCCAGCCGCGCGGCGAAGCTCTGGTACTTCCAGCGCCATGAGCCGCCCAGGTTCAGGTAGCCAGCCGTGTAGTTGAAGTCGTCGTTGACATTGAGCCCGAACTGGCTGGCGTCGACCGAGAACGAAGCCGACTGCAGGTTGACGCCCCCTGCCCGGCACGGTGCGGCGAGCGCGCCGTTGGCAATATTGTCCGAGCCGATAGCGACATTGAAATTGCAGTTGCCCCGCTGCAGGCTCGTATTGATACCGCCAATGGTCACACTGCTGAACCCGAGCCCGAAGAAGCCTGTGAGCTGGTTGCGCTCAGTCAGCTCACCCGAGAAGATCACGTCTGCCTGGCCCTGGATATCGTTGGCGTTTTTTACCGAGATGCTGTTGAACGTCGTGTCGCGCACCTTCAGCGGCGCCGAGCGGTCCAGCTGGCCGGCGTGGTCGCCCCACACCGCAAAGCGCATCATGATCCGATCGCGCGCGCCCGGCTCGGCCAGCGGGTCGTAGTGCATGGCCAGCATCCAGCTGTCGATCCGGTTGGTGTCCGGGCCGTAGTCGATGCCGCGGCGCCAGTAGGTGGCCGAGCCCGACCAATGGGGCGAGAACTTGTAGCCCAGCATAAGCTTGCCGCCGCGATAGTCGCCGGCATTGTCCGGCACGCTGCCCTGGCTCTGGCGCAGGTTGAAGACGTCCACAGTGCGATTGACCATGTCGTAGCTGGCCTCGACACGCACCGAGGTGAATTCGCCCGTAGCGGGCTCGGCCTGCATGAATACGTCGTCCGGGGCGGCGCTGGCTGCGCCTGCGCACGATAATCCCAGCATCAGGGCGCCGGCCTGGGCGAGCCGGCGCTTGCGATACAACGGCATAGAGACTCCGAGACCAAGGCCGGCCTCAGGCATGGCGCGCGGCGGCCCCCGGGGGCCCGCCTCGCGCAGACAAAAAGAAGCCGGTCACCCGCTGCAGCGCCCCTCGGGACGGACATCAGGTGACCGGGCAAGGCCCTCCCCAACCAGGCAGAGGATATGACTACGCGCCGGACACTAGTTCAGCGTGACCGTAGTCTTGATGCCGTCGCCGCTCACCGTTGCCACGGCGGTCTGCACCGACTGCCGCTTCGCGTTCTGCACGCCACCGTTGACCAGCGTACCCAGTTTCACCGCCTTGCCGCTCAGGCCCGTCACCGCGAACGTCACCGGGAAGGTGCTGACCGCCTTCGGCGTGAGCGAGTCGATCTGGGTCTGGCTCAGCGCGCCGGCGTTCTTGAGCTTGGCGAGGAACACCGTGAACGGCAGGTTCAGCGAACCGCCATTGGCGCTGTCGTACAGGCCGTCCGCCGTGGCGTTGGTCAGGCTCGCAGCGGCCGACAGGTTGCCGCTGATGCGGAACGAGTAGGTCGTATTGGCCGGCACCACCGCATTGATCAGTTGCGTACCGCTGAAGGTCAGCGTGATGTTCTCGATGATGACGTCGACCTGGTTGCCACCGTAGTTGTAGCTCAGGCCGGCGCGCACTTGCGACGCGCCGCCCGCGAAGGCGTCACCGTTCTCCGTGACCGCCACCTTGATCGAGCTCAGCGTGCCGCCCGTGACCGACACAGTATCGGCGATCGGGTACGGCGAGCCGTTGATCGTGAGGTTCGCCAGCTGGATGTAGTTGGTCGGCTTGACCGCATCCGCCACCTTGTTGACGGCGGTGTTGTCCACTGCGCTGCCCAGGTCGGAGGCCGCCTGCTGGATCGCGGTGGCGTTGCCGGTTGCCACGGCGCCGCCGAGGTTGCCCAGCTTGGTGGTGTTCGACGCATCGGTCAGCGCGGCCGGCGTCACTGCCGATACCAGCGACGTGGTCGTTGTCGACTTGGCGCTGTCGACCACCGCATTGAGCGAACCATTCGACTTCAACTGCGACAACGTATCAGCCGGGCTGCTACCCAGCGTCAGGCCATTCAGCGCCGTGCTCACGCCCGACACCTGGTTCGCCACCGACGGAGCGGCCAGCGCAGCCACGTTGGCCGCCACCGCGGCAATGTTCGACTGCAGGCTTGCCGGCAGGCCGGCCTTGGCGTTCTGCACAGCTGACGACACAACGTTCGTCACCAGCGTGGTGCTGGTGAGGTCTGCCGTGCCGGACGCATTGCCCACCGCCGTGGCAACTGCCTTGGCCGCCGCGGCGGCCGCATCCCCGGCGCTCAGCGTGCCGCCCGTGGCCAGGCCCGTCAGCGTCTTGGCGACCTGGTCCACCAACTGCTGCACCACCACCGCCGCCTTGAGCACGGCTGCATCCTGCATCGGATCCAGCGTGGTCAGGTCCTTGCCCGCCAGGCCGAGCTTGGTCGCCAGTGCCGCGGCCTGGTCCGCGCCGAGTTGCGCCACCAGCGTGGTCAGGGGCGAGACCACCGGTGTCACGCCTGCCTTGTATTCCACCGCCGGTGCCTGCAGCACGCCGGTGAACGGCTGGTTGGTACCGATATCGGTGCCACCGGACACACTGAGGGCGCTCTTGGTGCAACCGGCCGGGAAGGTGAAGTCACCGGTCGCATTCGTCGTCACGGTCTTGTTTGCGCAATCAAGGAAGGTGACCGTCGCGCCCGACAGGTAGAAGTCAACGGCCTTGCCGCTCACGGTGGCGGCAGGCTGGGAAGGCGTCGAGGGAGAATCCGAGCCGCCCCCTCCGCAAGCAACCAGCGCTGCCGCGGCGGCAGCCATCATGCCGAGGGTAAAGATATTCCGGGAATTGGTTTGCACGCTTCTCTCTCCTGAGATCGATACTTCGATACTTCGATACTTCGATACGTCGATTTATGGTTTATGGCTCTGGCGATCCTGCGACCGTCCACCGCCGCGCACCCGCTCCGTCGAGTCATGCCGCGCTTCGCGGACACGCCGGCCGGGTTACGCACGCGGATCCTGCGGCAGCAACTTGCATTTCGTGCCAGCCCACTTGATAAACAATCCTCGCATCGGCGTCATCCCTACTTGGCGGGGGAAAGCCTGCGCTTGCGGACAATCCTCGGGACCTGCCAGCGGCAGCACCGATGCACGCCGGCCCGCCCTGGCTGGCTGCTATCCCGCCCGCCTTCGCGCCAACTGCATCAATGCCTGCTCAGGAAAATCCCCTGGCACCAGCCAGCCAGCAAGGAACTGCCCCATCGCATCGAGCAGCACGTCCGACGTCAGGCCTGATGCACCGGCCAGCGCCGGACAGACAATCCACGTGGTGCCGTCGTGCTCCAGCACGTGCAGGGTCTTTTCCTGGTCAGCGGGCTGCAGGATGTAGTCGGTGGCGCTCACGTCCTCAAGCGCAAAGGCCTGCACGAAGTCGTCGAAGTGCCGCCCGCCAAGGCAGATCACCACCTTGGGCCTCCAGTACCGGCGGATGCCATTGATGAAGGCGAAGCGCCCACCGTCGCGGCAAAGCGCCAGGTAGCGCTGTTTTGGCACCAGTTCCGGCTGGCCGCGAAACGCCTTTGACCACGGCGTCTGTCCAATCAGATGCGCCGGCAGGGGAAACAGGCTGAGCTTGAACTCGGCGCCATCCGGCGCATACAGCTGATGTTCGAAGTAATGCTTCCAGTCCGGCTCGTCTGCTGCCGTGCCGAGGACATGCGCACGCGCCGCAGCCATGATCCGGGCAATCTTCTTGTGCGACTGCCAGCGCTCCATGTGGTCGCGGTGCTTGTCGCGGTAAGCGGCATCCCAAGCGCTCGGCCCCATGTGCGGGAGCAGCGGCGCGACCAGGGACTCTTCCCTCGGATGCGGCGCGCTGTCACAAAACCACACTGCCGCACCCGGATTTCCTCCGTCCATACCCACGTAAGACGCGAAGAACCTGTCCAACTGCTCACGTGTAAAGACCGTTTTTTGTTCTTTTTCCATGCCTCTGCCGCATTGTTGGAGTAAGAGTTACCCAAACGCCGAGGCTTGTACACGTTCGGGCCAGACACGAAGTGACCTTGAAGGATTTTGCGTGCGAATCGCGCTTTCTTTTCCCCACTTAGGAAGTATTCGTTGTCATCGCGTTTCCCTACATGAGAGGGGTAACATTCGACGCCATGGCGCGGCTAAGCCGCGCGCGAGATAGCGCGATCCATGACGGGATGGCAAGCGAATCCCGCATTCCGCCCAACACGGAAACTGCAAGTGCGCAGGCATGAAGGCCGTTCGTTCAGGGTCGCAGCCCGGGATTAGCGTAAACTTGGCGTTTTGACACCCTGTACCGGCCTGAGCGCCCTCCCCTGCCGATCGTGCCAAACGCCACAGCCAGATCGCACGGCGTCCGCCGCATCCGAAGCGAACCCGAACGCCTGCCGCATAGCCACTTTGCGGTAGGTACCGGTGCATTGCAGTCCGCCAAGGGCCAGATCCTTGCATGGCGAGAGCGCGTCGGGCACATCATGGACCTGGAAGTCACGCGCGAAAGCATCCGCGCACCCTTCCAGGCTGGCATTGACCGCTACCTTGTGGGGGCTATGTCTTTTACCGACTGCCGCTGTGATGCGGTCACGCTGCAACGCCGTCTCGCCCGGATCTCGACGGATTCCGTACGGCACCACGTGATACAGGTTTTCGTCGAAGGCAATGCCGGAGTCGTTTCCGGAAACCAGGGCAATCCACAGCCGGCTCAGGGCGGAATCCTGCTGACCGACCTCGGACAGCCTATCGAGATGCGCCGCCCGGCGTCGCGCGCGCTGTCGTTCTTTGTGCCGCGCGCGATGATGGATGGAATCTTCATGGGGGCTGAAGCCGCGCACGGACGCATCGTGGAGACGAACACGCCATTGAGCCGCCTGGCGGTCGCCCACGCCATGGCACTCAATATCGATCTCCCCACGATGGCACCGGACGCTGCCGCTGACGCGATGCGCACCGGCGTGGAACTGCTTGCCGCGGCCTTCCGGCGGGGAGCCGGCCTGGACGGCAGTACCCGCGCCGCTGCCCGCAGCGCCATGCTGGCGCGCGCCCGCCGCCTGATCGACGCCAATCCCGGCCAGGCTGAACTGTCACCTGCCACGCTGCTCGCAAAACTGGGAATCTCGCGCGCTACCCTTTACCGCTTGTTCGAACCGGAAGGCGGGGTGCAAGCCTATATCCGCAGGAGCCGGCTGTGCGCTGCCGCGCGGGACCTGGTGCACTATCCCCAACTACCCGTGAACGATATTGCCTACGGGCTGGGCTTCAACAGCCCGTCCGACTTTACGCGCGCGTTCCGCCGCGCGCTCGGCATGTCGCCCCGTGACCTGCGCGCCTACGCTACCGACGCCGACAACCGCGCCTTCTGGCAAGCCGCGAACGCAACCCAAGGCGAGGATTTCCGGCAATGGCTGCTGCGCAGTAGCTCGTGAGGGCACGCAGGCCGCGCCGGCAAACTGCCGTCACACCGTGGCCTTGGGTGCTTCCCATCGACGCCGATCGGGCTCTTCCGGCCGCATCTGGAAGTCGGCAATCGTCAGCCACTGGCTGATGAAACGCCCCATCTCGGTCAGCAGGACGTCCGACGCCAGCCCGGCAGCTCCCGCCACCGCGGGGCTGACAACCAGATGCGTACCCTGATCCTGGTAGACGCGGAGTATCCGCGCCTGATCGGCCGGCTGCAGAACATGCTCGGTGTACCGCAGGCCACGCATGCCGAAGGCGTGCAGATAGTCTGCCTCGTAACGCTCGCCCAGGCAGATCACCACCTTTGGGCGCTGGTGCCGGCGCATAGCCTCGATGAAGCGGAACCGCCCGCCATCGCGGCACAGTGCCAGGTAACTGGTCTTGGGATTGAGCTCGGGGTGCATGCCATACAACCGCTTCCACGGCGGTCCGCTGTCCGCGCGAATCGGCAGCGGGAACAGGCTCAGCTTGAATTCCCATCCGCGCGCACGGTACAGATATTCAGACAGATAACGGCGCCAGTCGCCGGTATCGTGCCGGCCGAACAGCACCATTTCCCACGCTGCCGACATGATGCGCGCGATGCGCTGGTGCGTTTGCCACCTTGCCATATCCTGTGCATGGTCGGCACGGAAGTTCGCGTCCCAGGCGCGCGGCACTCGCTCTGGAACCAGTGGCGCCTCTAGCGGCGACCCTGCTGTGGTGGGCACGGGATCGCAAATCCAGACGGCCGCCGTCGGATTCCCGCCCTCCATGCCGACGAAGGAAGAGAAATAGGTATCGAGCTGATCGCGGGTAAAGACGTTTCCTTTCATTTCCTGCTACTTCTTGCTGGGGTGAGGGGCCTGGATATCGGCATGAGACCGGCATTGCTTTAGTGCTGAATGCACGGGCAAACTGTAGCTGCCCTTCCCCTTCGCACTTAACCGTGCGTCTCAGAACCGCGGCGCATGCTGCAAAGCTGCCACACAATCATCGCCGCGCGTTCCCTTCTTCTGCAGGGTACCGACATATCGCGCCGCGCCGCATCATCCGGCCCTGATAAAACGAAGCACACCGGCGCCTCCAGCGTGCCGGCAGTAAGAGAGCGTTGCAGATCCAGGGAGCGTCCTCAGAGGACGCCGCGGGTGGCGGTCACCACCTGAGCGCAGCTATCCCCTGGAACCGACTGCCGCGGAAGCAGTCCTGCTCGACTTTGCTTTGTCCATGCCAGGAAGCATGCGCAGACAAGACGCGTGCTCCTGTCGAGCCGGGCTCGCCAGAGAGCGCGGCCCTTTTATATCGGCCGGGGGAGAAAAGCATTGGCACCCAAATGGGTGCCAGTGCCGCGGATGCTTTCGGGGGGAAGCCAGTGGGTGTCTATCGAGATATGTTTGCCAGGCATCACGATCAGCTAGCGCTGATGGTGCGCCTGCTGGACGCCGGCGCCATCTGGCTTGCCGCGCTGCTGGCCAGCGAACTGCGCTTTGCCACCGCACATGCGCCAATACACCTGTTCGTCCAGTACTTTGGCTGCGCGGTCGCTTTTATCATACTGCCCGCGTTTGACCTCTATGCATCCTGGCGCGGCCGCAGTTTTCTCTCTCTTGCCACGCGCCTGGTGTCCGCCTGGACACTGGTCTGGCTGATCAGCCTGCTGCTGAGCTACCTGCTGCACCAGACCGACACCCTGTCCCGCTTGTGGATGATGTACTGGTACGCCTTCTCACTGGCCGGCCTGCTGGCCCTGCGCGTGGCCAGCCGTGCCGTGCTCAACGCGGTGCGAGGCACCGGCGCCAACTTCAAGCGTGTGCTGATCGTCGGCTATGGCCGTACCGGCCAGGAGATGCACCGCCGCGCAAACACCAGCCACACCACCGGGTTCAAGATCAGCGGCATCTATGCCCTCGAAGGCGAGCCCACGCCGCCGGGCTGCCACCGCGTCACCGACAGCGCCGAGATCGCCGACTTTGCACGGAAGCACGATATCGATGAAATCTGGCTCACCCTGCCGATGAGTGAGTTCCAACTGATGCAGGACATCAACTTCTCCCTGCGCAATGACTTCATCGACATCAAGTGGATGCCGAGCCTGCTCGACTTCGACCTGCTTAACCACACGGTCGGCAATTTCCTCGGCATGCCCGCCGTGGAAATGAACAGGCCGCCTTCGCTCGGCGTACGCGGCACGGTCAAGGCCATCTTCGACCGCACCTTTGCCGCGCTGGTCCTGGTCACCCTGTCGCCGCTATTCCTGATCATCGGCATCCTGATCAAGCGCAGTTCCCCGGGCCCTGTCCTCTTCACACAGGAGCGCCTTGGCCTGGATGGCCGTGTCATCCATGTCTACAAATTCCGCAGCATGAAGGTCCACGCCGAGCACGGCACCGTCACACAGGCCACCAAAGGCGACAGCCGCATCACGCCGATCGGCGCCATCCTGCGCCGCACCAGCCTCGACGAACTGCCGCAGTTCATCAATGTGCTCAAGGGCGAGATGAGCGTGGTAGGCCCCCGGCCTCATGCCATGGCTCATAACAATATGTACAAGGAGCAGCTGGACTTCTACATGCTGCGCCACCGGGTCAAGCCTGGCATCACCGGCTGGGCGCAGATCAACGGCTACCGGGGGGAAACCGACACCCTGGACAAGATGGCCAAGAGGGTGGAGCACGACATCTTCTATATCCGGAACTGGTCGTTCTGGATGGATTTGAGGATTATTTTTTGGACGGCGTTTAAGGGGTGGACTGGGCAGAATGCGTATTGATTTGTCGCGCCTGGCTCAGGATGCTACAGCGCTTGTCACGTCCGGGGGCGGCCTGTTTCCCGCTGCCACTGTCGCCATCGTGTTCCTTCCGAGCATGCTCGTGGCGGGCAACGCCCCCGGCAAGGCGCAGGCGCTCGACCAGAAATTCGGCGACCTGGGTGGCCTGGACGAAATCATCCGCGCCGTCTTTCGAACCTGCTCAGCCAACCTGGCAAGCTTGCTCGCGGACCTTGCGGCAGCCATTTCGGCATCGCCCTGCTCTCACTCGTCAACGCAGTCATGAACGTTCGGGTGTGTAAAGACGCAGCCGATTTGCATTAATTTATTTCTCCCTCGAATTGAGCCCATGAAGATCACCATCATCGGTAGTGGCTACGTAGGCCTGGTCACTGGCACGTGCCTGGCCGAGCTAGGCAACGATGTCCTTTGCCTCGATCTTGACGCCACCAAGATCGAGATGCTTAACGCCGGCGAAGTCCCCATCTACGAACCCGGTCTGAAGGAACTCATCGCTCGCAACCACGCCGCCGGCCGCCTACGCTTCACCAGCGACATCGAAACCAGCGTCAGCTTTGGAGATATCCAGTTCATCGCCGTGGGTACCCCGCCCGACGAAGACGGCTCCGCCGATCTGCGTTACGTCCTTGCCGCCGCCCGCAATATCGGGCGATACATGACCACGCCAAAGATCGTCGTGGACAAATCGACTGTCCCGGTCGGCACCGGGGCCAAGGTCAGGGACTGCATCGCCGCGCAACTACAGGAACGCGGCTTGCCGGCGCTGGACTTCGCCGTGGTCTCCAACCCCGAGTTCCTCAAGGAAGGCGCCGCGATCGAAGACTTCATGCGCCCCGACCGCATTGTCATCGGCACCGAGCCCGGTGTCTCCGGACAAAAAGCGTGGGAAACCATGCGCTCCCTGTACGCGCCTTTCACGCGTAACCATGACCGTATCCTCAATATGGATATCGCGTCAGCCGAATTCACTAAATACGCCGCCAACGCCATGCTGGCTACCCGTATCTCGTTCATGAACGAGCTGGCCAACCTGGCAGACGTGGTCGGGGCCGATATCGAACTGGTGCGGCAAGGGATCGGCTCTGACCCGCGTATTGGCTATAGCTTTCTCTATGCCGGCACCGGCTACGGCGGATCCTGCTTCCCCAAAGACGTCCAAGCCCTCAAGCACACCGCTGCCGAGTATGGCCAGACGCCGCGCATCCTCGATGCGGTGGAAGCGGTCAACTACGACCAGAAACGCGTCCTGGTCAAGAAGATCGTTGCGCATTATGGCGAGGATCTCACCGGCTTTACCTTTGCGCTTTGGGGGCTGGCGTTCAAGCCGAACACCGATGACATGCGGGCAGCTCCGAGCCGCGTGATCATCAAGGAATTGTTGGCGCGTGGTGCCAGTGTGCAGGCGTATGACCCGGTGGCGATGGAAGAAGCCAAGCGTGTGATCCACGCGGACCTGGCAAGCGACAGTTCCGCAGCAGCGCGTGTCTGCTTTGCGCCGGATCAGACTGCCGCCTTGCGAGGTGCGGACGCGCTCGTAGTAGTGACCGAATGGAAATCGTTCCGCTCGCCAGACTTTGTGGCACTTCGTACAGCGCTGCGTTATCCGGTGATCTTTGATGGCCGCAATCTCTATGAGCCCACGGAGCTAAAGCAAAGCGGCCTTACGTACTTCGCGGTTGGCAGGAGCAGCACCCCGCTCTTGCCAATGAGCACGTCAGTGGCTGTCTCCGCCTAACTCCTCCTCCATTTTCATCCATGAGCAGTTGTATCTTCGTTACAGGCGGTGCAGGCTTCATCGGCGGCAACTTCGTTCTGAACTGGCTGGCCAACGCCGGTGCCGACCGGGTAATCAACATCGACAAGCTCACGTATGCCGGCAATCTCAAGACCCTGGCATCGCTCGATGACGATAGACGCCACGTTTTCTCGCAGACTGATATTTGCGACCGTGCCGCACTAAATCGCCTGCTAACCACCTACAAGCCGCGCGCGGTGGTGCACTTCGCCGCTGAAAGCCACGTCGATCGCTCAATCAGCGGCCCCGCCGAGTTCATTCAGACAAATATCGTCGGCACCTTTACCCTGCTTGAGGCAATACGCCCCTACTGGGGCGGGTTGGATGAAACCGCCAGAGAGGCCTTCCGCTTCCTCCATGTGTCTACCGACGAGGTGTTCGGTTCGCTCGGGCCTAATGACCAGCAGTTCTCCGAATCCACCGCGTATGCACCGAACAGCCCGTATTCAGCGTCCAAGGCGGCATCTGACCATCTGGTGCGAGCCTACCACCATACCTATGGGCTGCCGGTGCTGACCACAAACTGCTCGAACAACTATGGCCCTTATCACTTCCCGGAAAAACTGATTCCGCTAATGACCGCCAATGCGCTGGACGGCAAGCCGCTGCCCGTTTACGGCGATGGGCTGAACGTGCGCGACTGGCTATATGTAGGCGACCACTGCGCGGCCATCCGCGAGGTTTTGGCACGCGGTCGCTTAGGCGAGACGTACAACGTGGGGGGCTGGAACGAGATGACCAACCTCGACGTCGTCCACACGCTCTGTGACCTGCTCGACGAAATGCGCCCGAAGGACATCGGCTCGTATCGCGATCAGATTATCTTCGTCAAGGACCGCCCAGGCCACGACCGGCGCTACGCCATCGATGCGAGCAAGCTCGAACGTGAACTGGGCTGGAAGCCTGCCGAGACCTTCGAAACGGGTCTGCGCAAAACGGTGCAGTGGTATCTCGACAACCAATCCTGGGTGCGGGATGTGATGTCTGGGGAGTACCGCAGCTGGGTAGCAAAACAATATGCCGCATAAAAGACCCAGCATTCCGACGCTACTGCTAACCGGAAGCAACGGCCAGGTTGGCTTCGAATTGCGCCGCAGCTTGGCGCCGCTTGGCCGCGTAGTGGCGATGGACCGCGGCGTCTGCGACTTGTCGCAGGCGGACGAACTGCGGCGCATCGTGCGCAAACTGCGCCCGGACGTGATTGTCAACTCGGCGGCCTACACCGCCGTGGACAAGGCTGAGACTGAGATCGAGGCGGCCTATGCCATCAACGGCGTCGCGCCAAGCGTGTTGGCTGAGGAGGCCAAGGCGCTGGGTGCCTTGCTGGTGCACTACTCCACGGACTATGTGTTCGACGGCCGCAAGAACGGCGCCTATGTGGAGACCGACGCGACCAACCCGCAGTCCATCTATGGCAAGAGCAAGCTCGCCGGTGAGCAGGCCATCGCCGCATCCGGTGCGCACGCCCTGGTGCTGCGCACATGTTGGGTAGCCGGCGCTCACGGAGGCAACTTCGCCAAGACAATGCTCAAACTCGCCCGCGAGCGTGACAACTTGCGTGTGATAGCCGACCAGTTTGGCGCGCCCACCACCGCCACGCTGATTGCCGACGTCACCGCGCTAGTCGTGGCGCGGCATTGGCTGCATGGCCGGCCGGAGGACTTTGCCACCGGCATCTATCACCTGTCTGCGGCGGGAGAGACCACCTGGCACGGCTACGCCACCGAGGTGCTAAGTACCGCCGCCGCACGCGGCGTCGCACTTAAGGTGGACCCGGGGCGCATCGAAGCCATCCCGACCACCGCCTACCCCTTGCCCGCATCGCGCCCGTCCAACTCCCGGCTGGATACCAGCAAGCTGCACGAAACCTTCGGAATCCATCTTCCCGACTGGCGGCAAGGCCTGCGTTTCCTGCTCGACCAGATCCTCTCATGAGCATTTGCAACATGCGCAAAGGCATTATCCTCGCCGGTGGTTCCGGCACGCGGCTTTATCCTATCACCAGCGCGGTGTCCAAACAGCTGTTGCCTGTTTACGACAAGCCGATGATCTACTATCCGCTGTCCACGCTGATGCTGGCAGGGATTCGCGACATCCTGATCATATCCACGCCTGAAGATACCCCGCGCTTCGCCCACATGCTCGGCGACGGCAGCAAATGGGGCGTCAATCTCCAATATGCCGTGCAACCGTCCCCAGACGGCCTAGCGCAGGCCTTTCTTATCGGACGCGACTTCATTGGCAACGCCCCGTCCACGTTAATCCTGGGCGATAACATCTTCCATGGCCATGACCTAGTGCGCCAGCTTGAATACGCGTCCGCGCAGAGGGAAGGCGCCACCGTATTCGCCTATCACGTGCACGACCCCGAGCGCTACGGCGTGGTGGAATTCGACAAAGACTTCCGCGCGCTCTCGCTCGAGGAAAAACCCATAAACCCGCGCTCCAACTACGCAGTCACCGGCCTGTACTTCTACGACAACCAGGTGTGCGACATCGCAGCAGACATCAAGCCATCGGCGCGGGGAGAGCTTGAGATCACCGATGTCAACAAACGCTATCTGGATATAGCTCAACTTAATGTCGGGATCATGGGGCGCGGCTACGCTTGGCTGGACACAGGCACGCATGACTCGCTGCTGGAGGCCGCCAGCTTTATTGCCACATTGCAGAAAAGACAGGGGTTGATAGTCGCGTGTCCCGAAGAAATTTCTTACCGGAATAAATGGATCAGCGCGGAACGAGTTGCCGAGTTAGCCGAACCATTGACCAAGAACGGTTATGGCAAATATCTGCATCAAATTCTCTTGGAAGCGATCAAATGAGCCTCAATGTCATGCCTACGAACATCCCCGATGTTCTCATCATCGAGCCCAAAGTGTTCGGGGACGACCGCGGCTTCTTTTTTGAGAGCTTTAACGCCGAGCAATTTGAAACGGCAACAGGTCTTAAGCGAACATTTGTACAGGACAACCATTCCCGTTCGGCACGGAATGTGCTGCGGGGGCTGCATTACCAGATCCAGCACCCACAGGGCAAGTTGGTGCGGGTGGTTGCGGGCGAGGTATTTGACGTCGCGGTCGATTTGCGCCGTAGTTCGGCGACTTTCGGTAAGTGGGTTGGGGTGGCCCTATCCGCTGAGAACAAGCGGCAACTGTGGGTGCCTGAGGGCTTCGCTCATGGCTTTTTAGTCACGTCCGAGAGTGCAGAATTTCTCTACAAAACGACGGACTACTGGTACCCCAAGCATGAGCGGAGCATCAGTTGGAAGGATCCGCAGATTGGCATTGCTTGGCCACTCACTGGCGCCCCCATTCTGGCGGCCAAGGATGCGGCCGCCCCCTCCCTGGGAACCGCTGGGGACCTCTTTCCCTGATCGCCGTCGTCCTCCGAACCCAGAACAGGCAACGCAATAGGCCTGAAGATCAACCTTTCTAAACGGATCGGTTACGTCCGCTTGGATGACTTATGACAAACTCTTCATCAACCACCGCAAATCCGAAACGCCTGAGCATTCTCGGCATCCGGGGCATCCCCGCGCGGCACGGAGGTTTCGAAACCTTTGCCGAAAGGCTTGCGCTTTACTTACGCCAACGTGGGTGGGAAATTACCGTCTATTGTCAGGATGACACCAACCTTAGCTCAGTGCAACGTGACATGTGGCAAGGCATCCATCGCATAACCATCCCCACCCATAAATCCGGCGCGCTCGGGACAGTTCAATTCGACTGGCAATCCGTTCGACTTGCCTCACGCGAGCGGCCATCTCTTATCCTCACTTTGGGTTATAACACGGCGTCATTCTGCCTGCCATATCGCCTTAAGGGAATTCCAAATGTCATCAATATGGATGGCATTGAATGGAAACGCAATAAATGGCAATTGCATGAGAAGCTTTGGCTTTGGGCAAATGAACGGATTGGATGCTGGATAGGTAATCACCTGATTGCCGATCATCCCTCTATAGCAGATCACTTGGCGACACGCGTCCGCAAGAACAAGATTACAACACTCCCCTATGGGGCTGACGAGATAAGCGAGCCGAATCCAAAATTGCTCAATTCCTTAGGGCTTAAACCCCGCGGATTTCTCACGGTAATAGCGCGCCCAGAAAGAGAGAACTCAATACTTGAGATCGTCCGGGCCTTCTCGCAAAAGCAACGGGGAGTGAAGTTAGTAGTCCTTGGCAATTACAGTCGGGAAAATTCATTTCATACCGAAGTATTGGACTCCGCCAGTACAGAAGTACTATTTCCCGGAGCAATCTACGACAAACCAACTGTTGAATCACTCCGCGCCTTTAGCATCCTATATGTTCATGGCCACACTGTGGGTGGCACAAACCCATCACTCGTCGAGGCAATGGGTGCACGGTCGGCCATTCTGGCACACGACAACTGCTTCAATCGATGGGTAGCGGGCAAAGGCGCTCGATATTTTTCCTCAGAGAAAACGTGTGCCGAGTTGCTAGACGAACTGCTCGTCCCTGGCGCTCCACTCGAAGACATGCGTACACAGAGCCTTCAGCGCTTCCGAGGGCATTTCACCTGGGATCGAGTACTGTCAGATTATGAAGATCTCCTGCTTCGTTGGCTCCCCGCAAACGATGCCCTTCCTCTGGCCAAACCCGACGAGGACTCGCGAGTTCGACAGCTAGAAGCATAGATGCTCGATCTTATTGGAGCCAACGATGACCGCTACAATTGATCCATACCAAGAAGCCCTCCTTCTTGGTATGGTTGCACTCTCACCATTCGCAAGTCCGCACGGAACATTTTTTGCGTTACCCATTGGCCGAGGCGATTAAATATGAATTACAAGTCATTTAGCGATCTTTCTCTGGATATCTGCAACTGCCTCAATAAGATTCCGCGTGACGTAGATCTAATTGTCGGCATTCCACGAAGCGGAATGATCCCAGCATACATGATCGGCCTTCAGCGAAATCTGCCGGTGTGCGACCTAAATTCATTTTTAGAAAATAAGGGACTTGCAAATGGCATCACTCGAAAAATAAATGATGACAATATCAAATCCCCTGAAGATGCGAAATCCGTTCTAATAGTTGATGATAGTATAGCATCCGGAACCTCCCTTGAGATTATCAAGAGACGCGTTGAAGCCTCAGGGCTAACTGGAAAAGTTCGTTATGCAGTAGTTTATGCGACAGAAAAAACAAAGCATCTTGTCGACTACTACCTAAAGACAATACCACTTCCCCGTTACTTTCAATGGAATCTGATGCATCGATCTGAAGCAGCGCAATTCTGCTTCGATATTGATGGGGTGTTATGTTTAGATCCCACAAGCGACGAAAATGATGATGGGGCGCGTTATAGGCGCTTTCTAGAAAACGCCGAAGCGCTGTGCCTGCCTTCCTACGAGGTCGGATATTTGGTGACCAGCCGACTAGAGAAATATCGAGCTGAAACCGAGAGGTGGCTATCGACTCATCATCTGCGTTACAAACGCCTTTTTATGCTAAATATGAATTCCGCGGAGGAACGTAGGAAAGCGGGCATACATGGAAAATTTAAGGCTGAAGTTTATAAATCGCTTGATGATGCAGTTCTTTTCATCGAAAGTGATAGCACGCAGGCGATCGAGATAGCAAAAATATCTGGAAAACCAGTACTGGATTTTGGACAGCAAATTCTGGCTCGCCCGACATTTAATCCACAGATGATTAAATGGAGCCTCAAGAGGCTTGTTTTTCGCGCTAGAGGAAAATTGAGAAATAAGATTCAGGTCCTATTTTCCCGTCCCACCAAAACCACGTGACACTACCGTTCTGCTCCGGCGATTAGGGTGCGAGAATTCCTAGCGCCCGCGCGGCGTAGTTGCAGTTGGTGAAGAACGAGGCCGTTCTCCGACTTGCAGAAGAACTACCGAAGAAAGACGGCCACGTTACCAAAGTGGCCGATCAGGGTCTGCTCAAGAGCTACCTCCATCGTTGGCCTTGCTGCCGCGCGAAAGGTGCCGCCCTGTAGCTCTTGTTTGTGACACTCGAATCTGGCGCCACCGTTATCCCCCCTGGATGACTTCATCACCGGCGCAGTTTGCGTTCCGCGGTCCGGCGTGGTTTATCGCCTCCCCTTGTGTCTTTCTGCTAGGCGTAACAACTGGGCGGAAAAATACTGGGGCGTTACACTGACCCAATTCCAATAAACGGCATATATCTGCCAGATGTTGACGGGCACTCGGACACATGCACCGCCCACTTGTGGTCAAACCCATTGTGGTCTAGCTACTACGCCTCTTTGCCAGCGCCCAATTATTATCCAGCAACTCCTCGCCAATTCCTATCAGTGGAGCTTTAACACGACCGGAAGCGTCCCGGTCGGTTAGCACAATACCTTGCACATCCTCAGACGTGAATATCAAATGACCAACTTATTATTACAAACGGATTTTGAACTAATTCGATCACAAATCCGATCCAAGATACGATCCACCTTATAATCCCAAAAATCGGTGTCCGCTATCACGCCGGGGATCTTTTCCCTAGAATCTTCCAAATCATACATTTCAATCAGCGATCGACACACTTGCTGAAATTCATGATCATTTTCATATAACGCAACGTAGTCGCATTGCACCTCGAACTGGGCAGACGAGAGCACCGGATGCCCATATGCAAGGTATTGATATAATTTCAGCGGAGACTCATCATGAAGCTTAGAACGTAAGTAAGGTATCAGCCCGACCTTGAATGTCCCCATTATAGCCGGCGTCTCAGATGCGGAAAATTTCCCTCGCAAAGTCAATCCATCTATTTTGGAAAGCCTTCGCGATATGCTCTTATCATAGCTGTCTCCATAGACCACACACGAATGCCCCAACTCCACAATCCGCTCAATGATTCCGCAATCAAATTTGTCAGTAATAAATCCAACAAAACCGAAATCATACTTTGGCGCGACAAGCGGAGCTGACGACAGAAAACTCGCCCGACTGATTCCCACTCCGTTTGACACCACAACAGCATCATCAAATCCGACAAGCGCACCTTTCGAAACACCGGTTACAAGATCTACCGCCCCGTCAATTGATGAATACTTACTTCTCACGAAGCCACGCTCCACATCATCATACCTATTGTGCTTCGTAAAATTATCAATCAAATCATACCAAATAAAATCAAATCCCACCTCTTTATAGTTAATAATAGATAATGGAGTGAAGTCCAAAATCACGTTACAGCAACTCGGATCATATAAATCATCAAATTGATACTCAGAATAGCAATGGGTCAGCCATTTCCTCTTCCGCAACGGCCCCATAATATCGATGCTCGTCCTATCGTGCCAGTGCACATTCAGTTTCGGATGCGAACCAATAAAAATCTTTCCAAGCATACGCTCATATATACTCACTGGTCGATTTATAACAGCAATCGACTTCACCCGAGGAGAATTGGATAGTGCGTCAAGAACGTGCAAATCTCTCACTATTGGGCCAAATTTTTTTAGAAAATAATAATCCCGATAAGGGAACACGAGAAAATTAAATTGCGTCATCTTTAGTGACTCCCAAGCCTTGCTTCGACTCTCTTGCAGTAATGGCAGCATTACCATGATCGATCCAGCGCATGCTTGCTAGCGCCCCCACATTTATCGATATAGCTTTCCTCGCCACGGCAGCCGACGCGCGTTCGCTGCAGTTTCCACTGAGCTTAAACCAAGGATAGCGTGTTCCATGCTCTGACAAACGGCTCACCCAGGCGCGCACCTAACATAAATCGCAGCCTGCCCCACGGGGTCTGTCCAGCCAAAAAAAATAGCTCTAGAGAGTGTTTCGAATCATCCTTCAACTCGTGCCAATAGATATCACCAAAAATACGCGCATTAGCACGAATCTTTTGCGCGTAGGCTCTTCGGCTAGCTAGCACTGCCGCAAACTCAGGACTACCTACAAATAGATTATTCCTGACTCTCCGAAGGATCGAATGCCTGCTTGGATCCGATCCAACGGCATTCCCACCATGCTGACGATATTTAATGAGTTGCTCATCCACGTAGTCAACAATGCCGAAAGCTGACGCGACCATCGCGAGCCACCAATCGTGCATGCAAGCAGCGGAAGGAATCGGCAGAGATTTCTTTATCAATGCCTGATTGACCAGCATCGCGCATCCCGGAATGTGGTTGCTCAATAGAAAGTCTGCGAGTCGACCGCATTGGTTAGATTTTTTTCCGAAGCTAAAGAATGAACCCCCAAGAGGTGAAAGATCTGCACCAACAACATTGATATCCGAAAAAACTAGAATCGGCGTTGCCTCACCCCATGCACCCTCAAGAATTCGCATTCTTTCGACCAATACATCTAACTTGTTTTCAGACCAATAATCATCCTGATCCGCAAGCGCGATATATAATCCCGTGCACGCTGCTATCGCTCGCGAAAAATTTCCTGTAACACCCAGTCGCTCTGAATGACTTAACCTCTTAATCGCCAACTTTAATTCGAAGTCTTGCAGTACTTGTACGGTACTGTCCGACGAATTGTCGTCGGATGCCACAACTTCAAAATTATTTAGTGTTTGCCTGTCTAGAGAACGTAAGAACTCAGGTAGGAATTTCTCACCGTTATACGTCGCGAGCGCGACAGATACTAGAGGCGCATGACTAGAATTCAAATGTTCGGTCTTCATCAGATTCACCAGCTTGGTAGAGGATAGAAGCTTGTAGATCGCAAATCATTATCTAAATTTATGAGCGCACAAGCATGTCCTAGGCGCTCTTGATCACAAACACAGTCCTTTTACCGATTTTTCTTCACATTAATAACTGAACTATCTTTTCTAGTCGTTGCAGCAATTGCTCCAACTCCCAGTGTCGCAATGGTGATTGGACTCGGCAACAGCCAAAACGTTGTTTCAGTAAGCCCATTCAGGAAAGCTGCGACTGGAAATATTATTAGATACGGGAACGTCCTCCCCTGGTACTTGGTGACAAACTTAACCAGGACCAGAAATGCCATCGCGAATAGCAGCAAACCAACCACGCCTTCCGTGTATAAGATATTCACATACAAACCATCAATACCCGCACCATAGTCCTCGATATCATAAAGCAAGTTTGTACCTGGCGTTAGATAACCAACGCCCAACAAAATATTCGGCACTGTACTAATAAGATACATCCCGAACAGCAGTCGACCCGAAGTAAATTCATCTAACTCAGACATGCTTATCTGGTACCCAAAAATAGAGGTAGCCACAACAACTATAATAGCAATCCCGACGACCAGTATATGGCGCAGAGCCCGCCACTCGAATTTATGGCTTTTCCAAAGACGACCGAAAACAATACCAAACAAGCAAATGGCGATTGCCGCAAGAGCAGCACCTTCTGCTGTTCTAGCATTCGTTAGAATGATTGCCACTGAAGATATTGAAATGAAAATAAAAGCAACAAATTTCTCGCGTATGCGTTCCTTCACAGCAAAAACAATGACCATCGATGTTAGGAAGATCGTGAGACCAAACATTGCCGCAGTGTTCGGGTGCGTAAAGGCCCATTTTAGGCCTTTATCCCAACCTGCCGCCGTCTTGTTAACATGAACATATGGTTGCAAAAATGCCGAAATTAAAAATACAATCACGTAGAATCGGCTTATAAATTTTAGCCATCCATTCATGCTAAAAAGGTTCGGCACAACAATCACACAGACCAGGATTACACAAAGAAAATCACCAAACGAAATACTTATTTCTCGCAACTCTCCGGTAGAGCGCGAAACCGCCAGCATTCGCCACAATATCACCAAAACTATTGGGAGCATCAATGTCTTGGATGGAAATTGTACTCTTGCTCGCTTCAGGATACGACGGATGACAAATAGGAGCAGAATGATTGTTAAACTCCATATGGCGTAGCGTAGATGATCGAAACTCAACTCCAAGAATTGAACAACAAATAGCGCAACCCATACACCGAACAGAACCCGCCCAAGAGCAGCTTCCGCTGACCTATAGCCAACTTGCTGCACATACCCATTCGAAATACGCGTCATTATTCCACTCATAGAATGCTGTCCAATCCATCTTGCAGCAACTTATAATCCGTCTAAAACCAGATCCTCGTAGTACGCTGCATTCGATATAAGTAGACGTTTTCTAGCGTCCATTTATTTGAGACATCAATACAATCTTCAATTCTTTATAATATGCAGAAGCGAGGACAACGAAAGCTGTTGCTCCGAATACCACGAATCCCATTAAGATACGCAGAATAGACGGCCTTTCCCCAATCACATTGAGAGAGATCCGTCCGAGATAGTACCCTAAGAGTCCGCCGAGAACGGTCAAAACAATTAGTTTCCAATCCCATCTCCACGGCAATAGCCTTCTCCCCATAATCGTGGAGCAGAGAGCATAGAGTACATAACAGAATAACGTGATCCATGCCGACGCCATATAGCCATAGCGAGGTACCAAAGAAACATTAAGCACAACATTTAGAATCGCGATTACGAGCCCGAGAAATACCATTCGCCCTATTTTCTGATGAAACTCAAATGGTTTATTGGCGTAGTTTGCAACCGATAGTGCTACCATACCTGCGACGACGGGAGGCATTACCATAGCACCCTCACGAAATGCCGGCCCAAGTACTAACGCGGCGACATCTGTTGCCAGGAGCGCGGTAACGCTGCTGAGTAAGACTCCACCAGCGAGAACCCCACTTGCGATTTTCCCCAACCAAGTGCCCGCCTCTTTGCTATTGCCCGTACTCCAAGCCCGCATAAGGAAAGGCCAAGTGGCGGCAAGCACGGGGGCTGTTACCAGTCCGACAGTCCCAGTCATTAAGTTGTAATTAGCACCGTAAATTCCGGCCTCGCCACTTCCCCGGTACATTCCGATCAGTATGCGGTCACAACTCGATAGGGCGTTTGTTGCAACAAACCACCCCGTCATTGGAATCCCATACCTAGACATTTTCCGAAGAATCAGCCAGGCACTTTCAGTTGGCTGAGATGGCCGTATTAGTTCCTGGTGCAATCCGGATCGCTGAAGTGCAGTTGGTAAGACAAGGAGAATTGCTAGTACACTCCCCCAAAGCAACATCGCACTATCATGAGCAATCAGCCATACTAATAACAAACTTATAATGAATCGTGCGAGTGCCAACGTAACTTGTTGCCTGGAGTAAAGACCAGCCTCCATTCGAGCCTGCAGCACCACAGTGGCGCAAGATAGGTATAGTTGGAGAAGAAAAAAAAGAACACCCGGCAGCCAGAATTTCCCATAAGGAGTTCCAGCTAACGGATATACTTGCGGAATGACCGTTGCTACAATGAGTATCAGAATGGTTAGCATGCCAAGCCCAAACCAGGCTGCCCGTAGCAAGCCCGCGGCCTCCCGCTTGGACGCTTCAGCCATGAATCTGCCTAACGGTTGTTGCAGCCACTGTCCGGCAAATGAAGCCGCCACTGAGATTGTAGCGAGGGCGACAGTGAACAATCCATACGCTGTGACGTCAAATAGCCTCGTAAACACTGCTGTCGAGATTGACGAAATAATTGCAGGTCCACCAATACCTAATCCGTAGCGAAGCATCTGCTGTGCCAATAACCTGCCATCCTTCGCCTTGGATTCGGACGATAATTTCCCTTCGAGCTTCACGAGCTATCTCAACTATTTATTGTTAAATTTATCAGCTAATAAATTTTCTAGTTTTTTTAATGAGCTCTCGTAAGTGAACTTTTTTACAATAACAGCGCCCGCAGCAGCCATTCGTTGTCGTAAATCCTCATCTGACAGGAGTCGACGTATTTGAACCGCGAGTGCGTCACTATCGCGAGCGGGCACTATAAATCCACTAACACCGTTCTCTACAAAATCGTGGACCCCCCCGTTGTCTGCCGAAATAATTGCACAACCGCACGCCATTGCTTCGGTAATAGGCAAGCCCCAACCTTCGGTCCAGCTGGGACATAGATAAATAGCGCTGCCATTATAGATGTCTTCCCGCAACTCGGCCTGTCTCGGATTCTCTCTGTATTGAATCCAGCTTGGCAAATCCTTAGGCCTGGAAGAAACGCCAAATAAGATGGCCTCCATATTCGGAATATGCTGCCTCACGCTCTCAAGAGCAGCTATACCTTCTATCGCTCCTTTCCACTTCACAGGTGAATAGAGCATAGCCACTCTCGGCATTCTATTGCCAATCGGCTTTGTGAGATAGAAATTCTCGTGGTCAATGGCATTCGGAACGTGATTGATCGGGTGTGCCCCCAAACCTTCGCCCAGTTTAGACAACCACTTCGCTATGACGATCTTGTGTAAATCCGACATCCATGTCGCGTTGACGCGAGCCTCCGAGCCATCCCATGTCTCATAACTCTGGACCAAATAAAATCCCCTGCCGCGACTAACGGGATAAGCGGAGACATACTCTGCGGTTCGCCAGTGCGTCGCCACAACAGCGTCTGCAGTCGGAATGAAGCAGGACCAAAGCATTGGTACTGAAATCAGCTTCACCTTAGGGTCAATGGACTGCCAGGGAATGGATATATTCTCTGTTCTCATTCCCTTTTTAATCAGTCTAAGAATAAGCTTTAATTCACGAATAAATCGTCGAAGATAAGAAATGGGGGGGCCTGAAAAGAACAACGATCGCGGATGAGCAACTACGACTTCATGTCCTCGGTTGGCTAAACCATTTGCATATTCATAAACAACTCTATAACCACCTGACGGGCGTCCGGCATAACCGGGAAGGACAAATGTAATCTTCATAGTATCCGCAAATTCTCACTGAATCACGATCTCATACCACGGCGACAGATGGTCTGTACCTCCGAGTTGGAAAGTGACCTCTCCCCCACCGACCTGCAATACGTTCTCCAATGCGCGAACGCGGTGACCAGCCCCATCGAGGAGATAAACTTTTGCCTTCCGCCCGTTCATTCTTATGGAGAATTCAAGGTTCCGTCGCTGCATAAAGACAGGCGCTTCGCCACGAATGTCTTCGGAAACATGGCCATCCTTCTTCTTCCCTTTTGGCAAAAAGGTAAGCTCATTTAACGTACCAGGATATATGTCTAAACTCCTTGGCCGTGCCCGCTCTTCAAATTTCTCCGCACCTAATGTGCCTCCGGAATTGGAGATTAATAATCTACTACAGGAATTTAGCGTGGAACCATCAAGGCATGTTGCAAGCAGAGTAACCGCGAGCTCATTCAAGTCCGGATTTTTTATACCGATCTCACCCAAGTTGATTTTTCCGTTTGGTCCCAAAAAGCCGAACGCCCCGACGACTCTGTCTGAAACAATCGTGAACAAGCGCTCTTTCTGAAGATATCTCAATTCACTTGTGTCCGACGTAATCGCATTACCCGCGGGAGGTTTCAAAGCCGTACTAATATTATCCTTATTAGCACGCCGAACCCCAACGCGATGCATCAAAGGCAATAATGGAGAGGCGTCGAATTTGGTAAGGAAGAACTGCGACAGCTGCCACGGGTTTAAGCCCTTCAGCACCGGCTCGGCACGGGTCGATGGGCTTATATTAAAGGTCACTTCTTCACGTGCTACTTTTAGTTGCCCCGTGCGAAATAGCCAAGCTGCCTGTCCAAAACCAGCAAGCTTTGAAGGATCTCCACTGAGATTAAACCAATGCAAGCCAGGGACATCCCAACCTCTATCATCACGATATTGATAATACATTAAGGCATCCCAATCTTGAAACGATGCTATGGCAGCCATCATGGGAAGCATTTCAGCACTGTGCTCGTTCGGCCAGGGTTGGTTAAACTCACTGATTGAGTATGGCTTATCCACGGACCGAAAGAATGCAAGGTTAGAAAGTCCCTCCATCCCCTGCGGCTCAATTAAGCTCTTATTTCTAATCCTCCAATCCGAGACGAGTCGCGGATCCTTTCCCTCTATATAAAAATCGTAATAAAAATGATTATCAAGAAAATCCAAATTTTGTTGTGTATCCAGCCCGACAAGGCTGCCATACAACATCTGTGTTCCAGAAACTGGCACTAAATCATTAGTTGAAGAAGCAACGACCTCCTTCATTTTTTCAAAATATTTTTTGTCTAAATCGGATAGAAAGCTCAAGAATTTCTTACTCTCAGCCGAATCCGAGGCACGCATCGGCATTTCGTTTTCGGAGGAATAGGCACTCCAAAGCTCTCGCAGACTGTCGGCATAGGATCCCGTCACAACGGAGTCAAGACGCCATTTTTTCGGATATCTCGTCGAGAGAAGCCAACTATAAACTAATGATGATTCATTACTGATCTCAACCAATGCCAACGCCGGATCACTTTTTAGATCCAAAGCTGCGATAAGCTTCTTAGCATATTCAACCTCGAGATCAACCATTGCTGGAAAGAAATGATAAAGAGGCTTACTATGTTCTGGTATTGGGGAGTCGGGCAGGCCGTCAATTTTCGGTCTAAATTGATACACTACGTGCAAATTTAGATCCACGTAGATCCCTTGCGCTGACAATGCCTTTATAAATCCTCGCAGGCGATCGATGGCTACCGGATTCAGCGTTGGATAGGGCTTATCAGTAAGTACACCCTTCACATCATTGAGATCGCGCGCAAGGGACCGATCAAGGTAGTGAAGGCGCACTATGTTAATGCCCAATCTTCTCAGTCGCCTTGCAATCCTAATTGCGTCCTCGGCCGCCGGAAAATTAGCCAACTGAGTGAAGCTTACACCAAATAGTCGAACGCGCTGGTCATCCTTTGTATTTGGCTTCAAATCAGCACCTACGCGACAGAAATGATTTCCACAGGTGAAAATCCGATCTGCTGCGGTCAAGGGCTGATTCAGGAAGGAGAAATCTACCGCTCCTGATAGATTATCCTCGTCTACGGAAAATGGAAAATACTGAAGCTCTCCAGCGGTCGAGCCACTTTTCTCCTTGCCCCCCATCGAGACGCAACCGCTTACTAAAATGCAGCCGATTAGGAATAGGCCCAGGAAGCCCAAACACAAAAGCGCCCCGAATATTCTGCCATTTGCAGCAAAGCCCCGCTGGCGAATGAAAAAATCACCTTTACCGACACCATGCTTCATCTTTAATCTCATCAAATGTCGCCATTACGTAATAAATGAAGCTACACATCATGGGAAAAAATGATCTTGCCGAGGTGAAAATTAGGCGCCGTGGCAAATGTTGCGGAACGATAGCTACAAAATTTAACCCAAAGATATGATTATACAAATCACATTCTGCGCGTCCGCAGAGCCGCGTCTTACCCCTTCCGAGTCATCGACTGATTATCTGCAGAGTACCCATAATATGCATAGCGGTAACGCCCATATTTCGACCCGTAGCCATAGCGAAACGCATTCGCATCGAGTCCATTAAAGATAACCCCTTTTACATTGGCATTTGCATGACCAAGTTGCTTCGTTGCTTCTGATATTTCACCGATCGTGCTTGTATTAAATCTAGTGACGAGGAATACAGTGCCGCAACGCGCGGCCAGAATTGAAGTGTCGGCTACTGCGAGCACTGGCGGTGTATCGATTATCACGAGGTCATAGCGATCGCTAAATCGATCCAATAGCTGAATCATGCGCTCATTCATCAGTAACTCGGCGGGATTTGGCGGAATTGTACCAGTGCCGATAAAGTCGAGCCCTTCAGCCACATTGCTGTGAATGACCTCGTTCAGTTCTACCTTTCCAGCAAGTACATCGGACAGCCCAGGATTGCGAGCCTTACCAAAATATTGGTTCAAGTATCCTTTCCGCATATCCGCGTCAACCAGCAATACACGCTTGCCACCGGCGGCCGTCACGGCTGCCAGATTCGCCGAGATGAAAGATTTTCCCACGCCAGGCGTGGGTCCGGTCAGTAGCACACGGTTGTTATCTGCATCCAACATGGCAAACTGGAACGCTGTACGGAGGCTGCGCAAGCTCTCAACGGTGGGCTCATTCGCATGCCGCTCGGCAAGTAGGTATTGGCCGGACTTACGCGAGTGAATCTCTTTGGCTAGCGTCATCTGCATGTCTGAAAGCGGCACCGTGGCATAGACATTCAGACCTGTATGTTGCTCGATATCCTGCGCATCAGTAATGCCACCGTACAAGGCGTTACGGACGAAAGCTACTACCACACCCAGCATCATGCCCAAGGATGCAGCAAGGGCAGCGACAAGCCATTTTTTTGGCTTAACTGGCTCTTCTGGCACCCGCGCATTGTCCACAAGACGTACATTACCAACCTTACCTGCCTTCACCAGCTTCAACTGCTGCATATTATTGAGCAAGCCCACGTACAGGTCATTATTGACTTGTACATCGCGCATTAAACGCAAAGTGTCCTGCTCCAGGTCGGGCAGGGACTTCATCTGTTTTCCAAGGTTGCCAACCTTGCCGTTAAGTGCGGCGATCTGTTGGTCCAGCGCCCGCAGCGAGGGATGATCGGGCTGGAATCTGGTAAGCAATTCTGCGCGTTTTTGTTTGAGTTCGAGCAGGTCGGTTTCAGCCGTAACGCTCTCCTGGAGATATGCCTTGCCCTCCTCGCTCAGATTAAATGTGCCGCGCTTATTGCGCATGCTGTTGTACTTGACTTCCGCGCGATCGAGCTCGTTCTTGAGTTGAGGAAGGAGGTCGCCGAGGAATACCAACGACTTCTCAGCTTCAGCCGCCTTGCGCTTTATATTCTGTGCAACGTACTCATCGCCGATCTCATTCAGGATGGCGGCGGTGAGCACTGGGTCCTTGCCTTGGAGGGAGGCGCCGATGATGCCGCTCTGCTTGCCCTTTTCAGCAATCTTTAAGTTGTCCTGCATGTCTTCCAAGGTGCTCAGCTCAGATTTCCGAATCAACTTAAACGCAGCGCCAGGCTTCCCCTTGAGCTCTGTCACCAGCAGACGAATAGGGCCAACTTGCTGCCTGGATTCCAGCGCCTCTCCGACGCGGCCTTCGATAGGCTGGTCGAGATCACCCTGCTCTAAGCGGAACCGGCCGTCGCCCAGCGCGGTTAGCCTAAACTTCTCGCCTTCGAGTTCAACCGGCACATCGAATGTGCTGACCTGGATCGATTCAGTTCCCCAAGTGAAGCCGCCCATACCAAAGAGCCCTGGCTCAGAAAGACGTTTGGCCCGGCTGGCTAGCCATTCGCCAAAGATAGGGAAGTAGCGGGGCTTGGCATCAACATACAGGTGCAGGTTGTCAACTGCTTTACCGACCACCATGCGGGAACGCAGGATTTCAATTTCCGCTGTGGCCTCGGTTTTGACGTCGAACAGCGTGGATACATTTCCCAACAAACTACTTGCGCTGTTCGGATTGTCCTCAACCTGCACCAGGATGTCAGCCTCATAAACCGGTCGCGCCAAAAGCGCATACGCGACACCAAGCGCCAACACCGCGGCAGTAATGGCAGCGATCAGCCATCGATTGCTCAGGAGCACATCCAGATATTTGACAAGATCGATCTCGTCATCCGCCGGCGCGCCAACAGGTATGTAGGGAGGATTCTGGTTCATAGGCCAAACTGCAAATTTTGTGGATGCCGGATTGGTTCAGCCCAGTGCCCGAACTCGGGGCACCCAGGCTTGGACGCCGCGCTGGATCTGTTCGAAGGCGCGTTCAAAAGCCTCGCGCGACTGGAGGTATGGGTCGGGGATATCAAACTTGCCAAGTTCGCCGAGGCGGAATACCTTGCCTGAGGCGGCAGGGTGCCTACGCTGGATTTCGTGCTTTTGCTCGTTTTCCATCACCAGGATCAAGTCGGCCTGACTGGCCAGGATGCTTGTTAGTTGCTGCGCGCGGTGCTGCGAGATATCCAGCCCAGCCTCTGACATGAGTTCAGTGGAAGTCACGTCCGCAGGCTTGCCGATCAGGGCAGCCAAGCCGGCCGAGGCGATGCTCATGTCCGGCAATGCCTGCTGCAGCAGCCCTTCCGCCATTGGGCTCCTGCAAATATTACCGATGCACACCACGAGCACAGTCCTGATCATTTGACCGCATTCATCGTGGAAGTGAAGAAGTTCCCACTCGGGACTAGCTGGTTGATTACGCGGCTCCAGCGCACCACACCCGCGGCGTCGACATATACGACATCCCTGGGCTTGAGTTCGAAGGACTCAGCCAGCGCCAGTGCGACGGGGGATTTGCCGTCAAGGTGGAAGACCTCGGCCTCGCCGTCGCCACTCTTGCGGATGACATACAGTTCCTTGGCGTTAGCGGAATTGGGGTTGACGCCGCCAGCTTCCCCGAGGGCCTCGTTGAGCGTCAGGCGGCCATTGCGCGGCAGAACGCTGACAGGACGCACGACTTCCCCGGTCACGAATACCTTACTGTCCTCACGTTGCTCCACGCGCACGATGTCACCATTGCGCAGCAAAATGCGGGCGGGGTCGGTGCCCTGCTGCAACAGCGCTGGCAGGTTGACAAAGTAGTTCTTGCCCGCACGGGAGATGCGGATGCGGCTGTTGTCCCCCGTCAGGACATTGATACCGCCAGCCCGGTTGAGCGCCTCAACCAGGGTCATGGGCACGTCATCGATATTCTGGGCGCCAGGTGTCTTGACTTCGCCGTCCAGGTAGACGCGCTTGCTGCGAAAGGCGAGCACGCGCACGGTGAGCTGGGGCAGCGTGACGACATTCTTGAGTTGGGTACTGAGCTGTCCGCGGATTTGGTCCGGCGTACGGCCGAGAACCGTGACCACGCCGGCATATGGAAACTGGATGGTGCCCGCAGGGCTTACGACGTAGCCCGGTACGTTGGCTGCGCCGCTGTAGTTCGGTATGTCGTAAGCCGCGCCGATCGAGTACGTCTGCGTGGGGAACACAAGCTCCGGGTGATCCCACACAACGATGGAAAGGATGTCACCAACGCCAACGGTATAGGGCGCCGGTTCTGCGAACAATTCCTCCACCCCGGCGTTGACGGGCTTCGCGGATGCCTTCAGGCTGCGCACCAGCGCAGGCGTAATCCGGGTGATCTTTGGCACCGATTCCGGATCCTCGGGATCGAGCGGACGCTGGGGATCGAAGCGCATCCCTGGCGCGAGGGCGCAGGATGCCAGCAACGGTACGACCAGCAGGCAAATCACCGCCCTGCCCAACGTCAGCATGCTTGAAAACTTTGACACGACTCGACTATTTCCTTGCGACCAGAAGATCCCCGTTGCCCCCCGTCCCTGATCCGGCTTTACGGCGGTGCTTCCCGTTTTTCCAAACAATGCACACGCTCGGCACTTCCGCTTGCTTGCTATGTCTGCGGATTCTTAACCTGGCGGTGGCGGCTTAGTGTTGTTCCTCGCAGGTGCGCACTCTTTTGCGCTGCGTCACTGCGCGGACCGGCGAAGTGTATGGCTCCAATGGGTAGATCTTCAAGGCAACGCGGGCGTGTTTAGCGTGTTTTCGATCCCTACTTAAGAGTGGACCCGACAAAGGGAGGGATGTGCGTGAAGGGGTATTGAGCAAGAATCAGTAGCTCGTCGATCTTGGGAAATTCCGTCGACAATGCGCGCTTCACGGCTTGGGCCAACCAGTCGTGCCTGCAGTCTGTGTTCCTCGCCGGTGCGCTCAAATCGATACAGTTTTTCCAAGCCCTGGACGGCGCCATGGCCGACGCGCGTGTTCTCGCAAATTCCCGAAGCCAAAAAAGGAAGGGTGTAGACACGGGGACGGCCTACACCCTAACGGGAAGAAGCGAATCCTGCTCAACGGGGCTGATTATTGACGGGCTCAGGAGCGGGTCTTACCCCGCTTTAGGGGGCCCTACCCCAAGGAGGGGAAAGGTTTTGCAGCGACCAGGTACTGGGGAATGACAAGGCACAGCTAACCGCCGACAAGATTGTTAAGCGGGCTATTGACGGTGGATGGATGCGCGGACTGGACGCTCGGTCCCGCATTTTCCGCACCTCTTGCCCTGACAAAGAAGGCCGACGATAGCTCTGCAGTATTTGCAGGCAGTCGCATTTCATTGCTGCCAGTCGGCGAACCGTCTTTTGTTTCAGGCCAGAGCGCCATGGCTCATTGGGCACAAACCGGGAACCGCCAGATGTGCCCAGTCAACGCATGACTCAAGAACATTCCATCGACGGCTTTGATCGCCGTGAGCTCAGAAGGCTTATTGTCGCAACATCTCTCGTCAGCGGACTGGAGACGTTTGATTTCACCGTATTCGCCTTCTTTGCGGCGATGATCGGCGACCAGTTCTTCCCGGCGGAAGATCCGATGACGTCGTTACTGTTGGCGGTCGGCACGTTCGGTGTTGGCTTTCTCATCCGGCCGCTTGGTGCAGCGATGATCGGTACCTATGCAGACCGGGTCGGACGCCGCGCGGCAATGACCGCCACCATCACGTTGATGAGCGCGGGGACGGCACTCATTGCGATCTGCCCGCCGTTTGCAGTGATAGGGGAAGCTGCGCCGCTCATTGTCATCATCGGTCGGGCGCTGCAAGGCTTTGCCGTCGGGGGGGAACTCGGCGTTGCGGCGGCATACGTGATGGAGGCAGGACCCGTATCGCAACGGGGCCGCCTGGTCAGCTGGCAGTCTGTGAGCCAGGGCGCGGCTGCCTTGCTGGGTGCATCCCTGGGGGCACTGCTCACCAGCGTGATGTCGCCGGCCGACCTGGCTTCCTGGGGCTGGCGCGTGCCTTTCCTGGTCGGTCTTCTGATCGTGCCGGTCGGCATCTACGTTCGCCGCCACCTTCGCGAGGCGCCGGTCCTCGATACCAAACACAGAAATATCGCCACGCCGCTCGCTGAGTTGTGTCGCGAGCATGGCAGCACGGTCCTGCTCGCGGCGCTGATCAGGATGGGGTCGACGGTGCCGGTCTATATCGTCGTCTATTACATGCCGAGCTATCTGACGCGCGTGATGAACATGCCCGCCACCATAGCGTTTCAGTCGTCGACGTTGTCCGCGCTGATGCTGACAATCATCCCGCCGCTATCGGGCCTTCTCATCGATCGGCTGCCCCGCCACCGCAAGCCGTTGGCGCTTTTCACTTCGGGGTGCACTGCGCTGCTGATCTATCCGACCTTCCTGATGATTGTGCGTGCAGACAGCGTGCTGCCAATCCTGTTTGGCGCCGCACTGATCAGCGCATTGGTGGCACTTAGTACCGCCGTTGGCATCATTCTTGTACTGGAAGCGTTTCCCGCACGGGTGCGCGCCAGCGGCACGGCGATATCGCACGCGCTGAACGTGGCGCTGTTTGGCGGCACCGCGCAGTTCATCGTGACGGGCATTATCAAGCTGACTGGAGATCCTATGTCCGCAGCCTGGTACATGGTGTTGACATGCCTGCTGAGTTTCTGTGCGGTCGCGCTGCTCAAGGAGCAGCCCAGGGAAACCTGAACTAGCCTTCCCTGGCCAGGTGTCCGAGCCTCGACAGATTTGCGCTTACTTCAGCCGATACCAATAGCACCCGTCAGTGCCGCGCTCCCTCACAGCCTCCCCGCGCATCAGCAGATAGTTCAGATGGGCGATGCTTTCCCCCGTCGCCATCCCCAGCAGCCCGCCGCTTCCGGTGATGGGGCGAGAAAACAATTCCCCAAACACATCCACCGCCCGCCTCGGCGTCACCAGCGCCCCACGCAGCCGGTCCAGCGCCTGCATCTGGCTCGCCCGCAGATAGTCAATGCGCGCATGCAACCCGCGGAAGGGTTCGTTATGCGCCGGCAGCACCAGAACATCGTCCGGCACGGCGGCGCGCACCTTGTCGAGCGAGGCCAGCCAGTCCTGCATCGGATCGGCATCCGGCTCGGTCGGGAACACCGATACGTTGGAGGAAATGCGCGGCAGCACCTGATCGCCGGACACCAGCAGTTTCAGCGCCGGGCAGTACAGGCAGGCATGTTCGGGCGAATGGCCGGTGCCGACGATGACCTGCCAGTCGTGCGCGCCGATGCGCACGGTGTCGCCATCGGACAGCCGGCGGAAACTCTCGGGCAAGGCGTGCACATACTTGCCGAAGCCGCCGAAGCGGGTGCGGTAGACCTCGATCGCTTCGTCGTCCCAGCCGGCCTTGCGGTAGAACTCGATCGCGTCATCCGGGGCCGCGCGCCCGGTGTCCGCAGCCAGCACGCGGCACATCAGGTACTCCAGCCGCGTCATCCATAGCTGGCAGTCGAACTTGCCGGTCAGCCACCCGGCCATGCCGATGTGGTCGGGGTGCATATGGGTCACGAACAGGCGCGTCAGGCCGCCGGCAAGCGGGCCGCTGTCGGCGAACAGCGCGCGCCATGCCTGGGCGGTTTCCGGGGTCTGCAGGCCGGCATCGACCGCGGCCCAGCCGCTGCTGTCGCGGATGGCCCACAGGTTGATGTGGTTCAGGCCCAGCGGCATCGGCATGCGCAGCCATAGCACGCCGGGCGCAACCTCATGGGCCCGGCCGGGTTCGGGCGCGTCGCCACAGGGGTAGTCAAGCTGGGGCTTTTCGAGGGAGATGGGAGCAGCTGCGAGGGCGATGTCGGGGGATTGGGCGCTCATCGGTGTCTGGGCCGGTGGTCCGGCCGTGCTGTGCGCGGTGGCCTGGGGCGGAAATACCCCGGCTCCGCGCGTTCTGGATAGCTGACACCTTAGCCCAGATGGGCGATTCTTGCCACGCGCGCCCTGCCCTCGTTCCGTGGCCTGGAACGCTGGTGCGCTATCGGGCCGGCGCCGGCAGCACCTTGCCCGGATTGAGCAGGTTCAACGGATCCAGCGCCTGCTTCACCTGCCACATCAGTTCCAGTTCCACCTGGGACTTGTAGCGCGTCAGGTCGTCGCGCTTGGCCACGCCGATGCCGTGCTCGGCCGAGATCGAGCCGTTTTCCGCGTGGGCCATGCCGTCGACCAGCACCGAGACCCGTTCATACCATTGCGCCAGGAATGCCTTGGCGGGCTCGTCCCTGGGCCGCAGTGGGTTGAAGTGCACATTGCCGTCGCCCATATGGCCGTAGATCACCATGCGCGCGTCGGGCACCAGTTCCAGCACTTTGGCCGAGGCCTCTTCGACAAAGGCAGCGATGCGCGACAGCGGCACCGACACATCGCACTTGATGCTGCCGCCGGTGCGGGTCTGGGCGTCGGAGATCTCTTCGCGGATGCGCCAGAAGGTCTGCGCATCGGACAGGCTGGCGGCCACGGCGGCGTCGAGCACCAGGCCCTGGCTGAAGCCGGATTCGAGGATCTCCATCAGCGTGGCGTTCAGGCTTTCGGCATCGGTACCGGAGGTCAGCTCGATCAGCACCATCCAGTCATGCTTGTCCTGCAGCGGGGAAGCGACGTTGCCAAGATATTCCAGCACCAGCTCCAGCGCAGGCCGCGAGATCAGCTCGAACGCGGTCACTGCCTGGCCGGACAGGCGCTTGGCTTCGCCCAGCAGCGCGACTGCGGCCGCAGGGTCCTGCACCGCGACGAAGGCCACTGCGCTGCTGCGCGGCTGCGGCATCAGCTTGAGCACGGCGCCGGTGATGATGCCCAGCGTCCCTTCCGCGCCGACGAACAGCTGCTTGAGGTCGTAGCCGGTATTGTCCTTGCGCAGGCCGCGCAACGACGAGTAGATGCGGCCATCGGGCAGCACCACTTCGATGCCGAGCACCAGGTCGCGCATATTGCCGTAGCGCAGCACCGCGGTGCCGCCGGCATTGGTCGACAGGTTGCCGCCGATCTGGCATGAGCCTTCCGAACCGATGCGCAGCGGGAACAGGCGCTGCTCGGCCTCGGCCGCGCTGCGCGCCGCGCTCAGCGTCACGCCGGCCTGCACGGTCATGGTGTCGTTGATGGTGTCGATGCCCAGCACGCGGTTCATGCGGCTCAGGTTGACGACCACGGCGGTGCCGCTGTCGTCCGGCACGGCGCCGCCCATCAGCGAGGTATTGCCGCCCTGCGGCACCACCGGTACGCGCTGTGCATGGCACCACTGCAGCACCTGGCTGACCTCTTCCGTCGATGACGGCAGCACCACCACCTGGGCCTGGCCGCGGTAGATGCCGCGGTAGTCGGTCACATAGGCCTGCGTGTCGGCGTCGCCGCTGCGGCAGGCGTTGGCGCCGACGATGGCCTGCATCGCGCGCAAGGTGGTGTCGGGGATCGGGAAGTCGGCTGGCATGTATTCAAGGCGAAGGAGATACGGATCAGTACGCGGCGGAGGGCTTGTCGGCGGAGGCGTCAGCCGGCTGGTCACGGAACGATGCGGCAAGCTTGCGCGCGGCATTGGCGTAGATCATGACGTCCACGCCGGTGGCCACGAAGGTGCAGCCCAGGTCCAGGTAGCGGCGTGCCAGCGCCGGGTCCGACGTCAGCGTGCCGGCGGCCTTGCCGCTGGCGACGATGGTGCGCATCGCGCCCTCGATGGCGGCCTGCACCTCCGGGTGGCCGGGGCGGCCGCGGTGGCCCATCGAAGCGGCCAGGTCGGCCGGGCCGATAAAGACGCCGTCGATGCCGTCCACCGCGCAGATGGCTTCCAGGTTCTGCAATGCGGTGACGGTTTCGGCCTGCACCAGCAGGCAGATCTCGTCGTCGGCCACGTCGAGGTAGTCGGTGCGGGCGCTCCACCGCGAGGCGCGCGCAATCGCGCTGCCCACGCCGCGGATGCCTTGCGGCGGATAGCGCGTGGCGCTGACCAGCGTGCGGGCCTGTTCGGCGGTATCCACCATCGGCACCAGCAGGCTGCGGGCGCCGATGTCGAGCAATTGCTTGATCAGCGGCACTTCGCCGGCGACGGCGCGCACCACGGGCTGGACCGGGTATGGCGCCACGGCCTGCAGCGCGTGCAGCGTCGAGCGCAGGTCGTTGGGGGCGTGCTCGCCGTCGATCAGCAGCCAGTCAAAGCCTGTGGTGGCCGACACTTCGGCCAGGTACGGCGTCGCCATCGACAGCCACAGGCCGATCTGCGCCTGGCGCGCGGCCAGTGCGGTCTTGAAGGGGTTGTTTGCGGGCATGGGGGTATCCGGTTCGAAGATCGATGGGCCCGGCGCTTCAGCCGAGCTGGCCCTGGCAAAGGTACTTGGTATGCATGTAGTCGTCCAGCCCGTGGCGCGAGCCCTCGCGCCCGTAGCCGGATTCCTTGACGCCGCCAAACGGCGCCGCCTCGGCCGCGATCGCGCCCTCGTTGATGCCGACCATGCCGGTTTCCAGCGCCTGCGCCACGCGCCAGATGCGGCGGATGTCGTTGGAGTAGAAATAGGCGGCCAGGCCGAACGGGGTGTCGTTGGCGTCGCGGATCACCTCGGCTTCATCGCGGAAGCGGAAGACTGGCGCGACCGGACCGAAGGTCTCTTCGCACGACAGTTCCATCGCCGGGGTCACGTCGACCAGCACCGTCGGCGCGTAATAGTTCGGGCCATCGGCGGTGCGCACGCGCTTGCCGCCGGTGACCACGCGCGCGCCCCTGGCGACGGCGTCCTCCACATGGCGCGCGATCTTGTCGACGGCGCGGGCATTGATCATGGGGCCGATCTGCGCGGCGTCCTCGGTGGCCGGGCCGACGTGGAGCGCGCCCACGCGCTGTGCCAGGCGCTCGACAAAGGCGTCGTGCACGGTGTCATGCACGTAGACCCGGTTCGGGCAGACGCAGGTCTGGCCGCCGTTGCGGAACTTGGACGCCATCAGGCCATCGACCGCGGCATCCAGGTCGGCGTCCTCGAAGACGATAAAGGGCGCGTTGCCGCCCAGCTCCAGCGACAGCTTCTTCAGCGTGGCAGCCGATTCGCGCGCCAGGTGCTTGCCCACCGGCGTGGAACCCGTGAACGTGATCTTGCGCACGCGGCTGTCGGCCAGCCAGGCGTCGACCACGCCCGGCGTGTGCTCGCGCGAGGCGGTGACGATGTTGATGACGCCGGCGGGCATGCCGGCCTGCTGCGCCAGCCACACCAGCGCCAGCGCGGTCAGCGGCGTGTCCTCGGCGGGCTTGGCCACCACCGTGCAGCCGGCAGCGAGCGCGGGGGCGATCTTGCGGGCAATCATCGCCAGCGGGAAGTTCCACGGCGTGATCGCCGCGACCACGCCCACCGGTTCCTTCAGCACCAGCAGTTTGCGGCCCGGCACGGCTTCGGCAACGATGTCGCCGCAGATGCGGGTGGCCTCTTCGGCAAACCACTCGACGTACGACGCGCCGTACTGCACCTCGCCGCGCGCTTCCTTCAGGGGCTTGCCCTGCTCGGTCGAGATGATGCGCGCCAGGTCTTCCTGGTGCGCGAGGATCAGCGCATGCCAGCGCTTGAGCAACTGGGCGCGTTCGCGCGCGGGCCGGCGGCTCCAGGCCGGAAACGCGGCCGCGGCGGCATCGACGGCAAGGCGGGCATCGCCGGCGTCGCTGTCCGGCACGTTGGCAAAGGTTTCGCCAGTGGCCGGGTCGGTGACCGGCAGGCGGGCGCCAAGGCCGGCATCGCCCCACTGGTCGTCAATCAGGTTCTGGCTGCGCAGCAGCGCTTGCTCGGAGAGAGTCAGCATCCGTGTAGTGGGAGAAGGATTTGCAGGAAGCGGCTTAACTGACGATGCCGAGGTGCCACGGCACGAACTCGTTGTCGCCCAGGCCCAGCACTTCGCTCCTGGTCGGCTCGCCGGACGCCGCGCGCAGGATATGTTCGAAGATCCGCTGGCCCATCTGCGGCACGGTCAGTTCGCCGTCGAGCACCAGGCCGCAGTTGATGTCCATGTCTTCTTCCAGCCGGTGGTACATCGCCGAGTTGGAGGCCAGCTTGATCGTCGGCGCGGGCTTGGAGCCAAACATCGAGCCCCGCCCGGTGGTGAAGCAGATCAGGTTGGCACCGCTGGCAATCTGGCCGGTGACTGCGACCGGGTCATAGCCGGGCGAGTCCATGAACACAAAGCCGGCCTGGTCGATCGGCTCGGCATACTCGTACACCGCCTGCAGCGGCGTGGTGCCGCCCTTCATGGCCGAGCCCAGCGATTTCTCGAAGATATTGGCCAGGCCGCCCTGCTGGTTGCCGTGGCCGACCACGCCGTTGAACTGCGCGTTATGGCCGGCGGTGTAGCGCTCCCACCAGGCCAGGCGGTCCAGCAGTTTCTGGCCGACCTCGGGCGTCACCGCGCGCCGCGTCAGCATGAATTCAACGCCGTGGATTTCCGGGGTCTCGGACAGGATGGCGGTGCCGCCATGGCGCACCAGGATATCCATCGCCGCGCCCAACGCCGGGTTGGCGCTGATGCCGGAAAAGCCATCCGAGCCCCCGCACTCCAGCCCGATCTTCAGGTGGCTGGCGGATACCGGCTGGCGCACCGCGGCATTGGCCGCGGGCAGCATCGATTCGATCGCGCGGATGCCGGCGGCAATGGTGGCGCGCGTGCCGCCGCTGTCCTGCATCACCAGCGTATGCACCGCGGGACCGGGTTCCAGCCCCTGCGATTCCACCAGCGACGCCACCTGGTTGCGCTCGCAGCCCAGGCCGACAATCAGCACGCCGGCCAGGTTGGGATGGCGCGCATAGCCGGCCAGCGTGCGGCGCAGCACGTCGAAATGCTCGCTGGGCGACGACATGCCGCAGCCGCTGGTCTGCGCGAAGGCGACCACGCCATCGACATTCGGATACGCAGCCAGCCGCTGCGGCGTGAAATGCGCGGCAATCTGGCGGATTACCGTGGACGAGCAATTGACCGACGACAGAATGCCGATGAAATTGCGCGTGCCGACGCGCCCGTCCGGGCGCACAAAGCCGTTGAAGGTGGCGCGTTGGGCCTCGGGCACGTAGTCCACCGGACGCACGTCCTGGCAGAACGCCGGGTCGCGGTAGAAATCGACCAGGGTCAGGTTATGCGAATGCACGTGGTCGCCCTGGGCGATATCGCGCGCGGCCACGCCGATGACGGTGTCGAACTTGCGCACCGGCGTGCCGGCCGCGATGGCGCAGGCCGCGATCTTGTGGCCGGCCGGCACCTGCGCGCGCACGCGCACGGCGGGGTCGGCCAGCTGCTGGCCAAGGCTGAGGTCGCTGCGGGCGACCAGCACGTTGTCGTTGGCGTGCAGGCGGATGACGGGATTGGGATTCACTTGGACTTTGCCCTCGACGGCTATCAGCTTTGCTGCAGCAGTTCTTTCAGCTTGAGGCGCCGGATCAGCTGGGTTTCCTGGTCATAGACGCTGGCCACGTACTTCTTGTACTCAGGACCGTCCAGGTACATCACGGGCGCATCCAGGCGCGCCGCCACTTGCTTGAATTCGTTGCTGGCCACCGCGATGCGGAAGGCGTCGCGCAGCTTCTTCTCCACGGCGGGCGGCAGGCCCTTGGGGGCGCCGATGCCGTTGGGCGCTTCCACCACGACGTTGTAGCCCAGTTCCTTGAGCGTCGGCGTGTCCTTGAAGCGCGTCGCGCGCTGTTCGCCCCAGGTGGCCAGCAGGCGTGCCTTGCCGGCTTCCACGTGCGGCGCCCATGAGCTGGAATCGGCCAGCAGGTCCACCTGCCCGGCCAGCACATCCTGCAGCGCGGCCGCACCGCCCTTGTAGGCGATGGCATTGAACTGGATGCCGGCGGCCAGCGCGAACTGCTCCATGCCGACGTGGGTCGCGCCGCCGATGCCGGCGTGCGCATAGGTGATCTTGCCGGGACTGGCCTTGGCGGCGGCCACCACGTCCTTCAGTGTCTTGAAACGCGAGTTGGCCGGCACGGCGATGCCGAAGGTCTGGCCCGAGGTGCGCGCCAGGTAAGTCAGCTCGGTGCGCGGGTCCAGCTGCAGCATGCCGAGCTGCGAAAAGCGCGTCACCGAAATGGGGATCTGGCCAATGGTGTAGCCGTCCGGATTGGCACGCGCCAGGGCCTTGGTGCCGATCATGCCGGAGGCGCCGGCGCGGTTTTCCACCACGATCGACTGCTTGAGGATGCCGCCGGCCAGCTGGCACAGCGCGCGCATCGACTGGTCGGCGGTGCCGCCGACCGGCCAGGGGCAGATGAAGGTAATGGGACGCTCGGGATACTCGGCGGCCAGCGCCCGCGCGGCAGGCAACAGCACGCCGGCGGTGCCCGCGGCAGCACCCGCCGCGGCACCGATGAGCAGGCGGCGGCGCTTGAGATCGATGGGGAAACCTTGAGTCATTTGCGGGTGTCTCCGATGTTTTGATTATCGGCGGGACCGGCGCAGCCAGCCACGTCATGCCCGCATTCTGTGGCCCCTGAACATAACAATCCAATCGAAAAACGGCATTGCTTCATAACCTTCCGGTTAGGTAGACTGCCGGGCATGGTACAGATCGACCGCGCGCTGCGCTCCAATATCAAGCTGCGCCACCTGCAACTGCTGGTGGCGCTGGATGAATTCCGTCACCTGGGGCGCACCGCGGAATTCCTTTCCGTGAGCCAGCCGGCGGTATCCAAGGTGCTGACCGAAGTCGAAAAGATGCTGGGGCTGGCGCTGTTCACGCGTTCCACCCGCGGCACCGAGCCCACCCCCGCCGGCGAATCGCTGGTGCGCTTTGCGCGCTCGGTGCTGGCCCAGTACGAGCAGACCCGCGACGAGATCGCCGCGGTGCAGAGCGGCGCCTCCGGCCGCATCCGCGTGGGCTCGATGGGCGCGGCGCTGCCAGTGCTGCTGGCACAGGCCGTAGGCGCGCTCAAGCAGCGCCACGCGCGCGCCACCGTGCTGGTGGAGGAAGGCGACCTGACCCACCTGCTGCCCAAGCTGCGCCTGCGCGAGCTGGACCTGATCGTGGGCCGGCTGGAGCCGGGCTACGCCGCGCCGGACCTGCTGACCGAGGCGCTCTACGATGAACCGATGGTGGTCGTGGTCCGGCGCGGCCACTCGCTGGCGCGCAAGGCCCGCCCGAACTGGGCCGACCTGGCCGCAATGCCGTGCGTGCTGCCGCCGCCGTGGGCATCGCTGCGCGTGAAGATCGAACAGGCGTTCTATCGCCACGGCCTGCATCCGCCGCAGGATGTGATCGAGACCTCGTCCTATCTTGGCCAGCTCACTTTTGTCGGCCAGCGCGGGGCGGCCGGCTTCATGGCGGAGTCGGTGGCCCGGTCGCTGCAGGAGGAAGGCCAGTTGCAGGTGCTGAAGATGGCCGTGCCGGTCGACCTGCCCCCGGTCGGCATCATCACGCTGCGTGAGCGGGCGCCGTCGCTCGGCAGTGACCAGCTGGTGGAATGCCTGCGCGCGGCTGCGGCGCAGATCAGGGCCGTCTAATCAGGGCCGTCCAAGGGGCATGCGCCAGCAGCGCCACGCCGGGTACGGCCAGAAGTGTCTGCACGATCTTCTGCGGCGCGCAAAACTGATACGGTATTTTCTCAACGATGTGATGCTGTTCCGCTCCCCGTGGCTCGGTTAGCATGATTGCCATCGACAAGGGTAGCGCGCCGCGTGAAGCGGCGCCGGAGGCACCGGGTGCGGCGATATGTCACCCACACGCCACCGCCGGCAGCGCTGCCCTTTGCCGCGCGCGCGGCGTACACTACGCTTTACCGCACGCGCCTACGGCCCGCGCCCCGGCGCGCCCTGTCGACCGGCCCGGCCTGCCAGACGGCAGTGCCGCGCTCGTCCAAGGCGTGCGCCAGGCCAGCGCCACGGAGAACAACATGTTTGGTTTGACCGCGCTAGACCTCGCCCGCACCCAGTTTGCCTTCACGATTTCCTTCCACATCATTTTTCCGGCGATCACCATCGGCCTGGCCGCCTACCTGGCGGTGCTGGAAGGCTGCTGGCTGCGCACGCAGCGCCCGCATTACCGCGACCTCTATCACTTCTGGTCCAAGATCTTTGCCGTCAATTTCGGCATGGGGGTGGTGTCCGGGCTGGTGATGGCCTACCAGTTCGGCACCAACTGGAGCTTTTTCTCGGAGTTCGCGGGCAGCATCACCGGGCCGCTGCTGACCTATGAGGTGCTGACCGCCTTCTTCCTGGAAGCGGGCTTCCTGGGCGTGATGCTGTTCGGCTGGAACCGCGTCGGTCCGGGGCTGCATTTCTTTGCCACGGTGATGGTGGCGCTTGGCACGCTGATCTCGGCCACGTGGATCCTGGCCTCGAACAGCTGGATGCAGACGCCGGCCGGGTTCGAGATCATCAACGGCCGCGTGGTGCCGACCAACTGGTTCGAAGTCATCTTCAACCCGTCGTTCCCCTACCGCCTGGTGCATATGAGCGTGGCGGCCTTCCTGGCCACGGCGCTGTTCGTCGGCGCGTCGGCCGCCTGGCACCTGCTGCGCGGGCGCGACAACCCTGCCATCCGCAAGATGCTGTCGATGGCGATGTGGATGCTGCTGATCGTCGCGCCGATCCAGGCCGTGATCGGCGACATGCACGGCCTGAACACGCTCCAGCACCAGCCCGCCAAGATCGCGGCGCTGGAAGGCCACTGGGAAAACCATGGCAATGAAGGACTGCCGCTGCTGCTGTTCGGCTGGCCCGACATGAAGCGCGAAGAAACGCGCTTCGCGGTGGAAGTACCGCGCCTGGGCAGCCTGATCCTGACCCATACCTGGGACGGGCAGATCAAGGGCCTGAAAGAGTTCGCGCCGCAGGACCGGCCCAATTCCACCATCCTGTTCTGGTCGTTCCGCGTCATGGTCGGGCTGGGGCTGCTGATGATCCTGCTGGGCGTGTGGAGCCTGCTGCTGCGCCGGGGCGAACGCCTGTACCAGTCCCGCGCCTTCCTGCGCATGGCGCTATGGATGGGTCCCACCGGCCTGCTCGCCATCCTGGCCGGCTGGTTCACGACTGAAATCGGGCGCCAGCCGTGGGTGGTCTACGGGCTGCAGCGCACGGCCGACGCGGTGTCGCCGCACGGCGTGCCCGAGCTGGCGGTGACGCTGGCGATCTTCGTGGCGGCGTATTTCTTCGTGTTCGGCGTGGGCATTGCCTACATGATGCGGCTGGTGCGCAAGGGCCCGGCCATGGAAGCGCCCAAGCCGGAAGGCGGCCCCGGCCGCGAGCATACGCCGGCGCGGCCATTGTCAGCGGTGGACGACGATGAAGTGCTCGCCCCCGCCACCACTGCACGCACCCGGAGCTGACACCATGGGCATCGACCTTTCGCTTCTCTGGATCGTCATCATCTTCTTCGGCGTGATGATGTACGTGGTCATGGACGGTTTCGACCTGGGCATCGGCATGCTCTATCCGTTCGTGCCGGACCGGCATGACCGCGATGTGATGATGAACACGGTGGCGCCGGTCTGGGACGGCAACGAGACCTGGCTGGTACTGGGTGGGGCCGGGCTGCTGGCGGCGTTCCCGCTGGCCTATTCGGTGGTGCTGAGCGCGCTCTACCTGCCGCTGATGCTGATGCTGCTGGGCCTGATCTTCCGCGGCGTGGCGTTCGAGTTCCGCTTCAAGGCCAACGACCGCGAGCGTCCGGTGTGGGACGCCTCCTTCATCCTGGGCTCGGCCACGGCCGCGTTCTTCCAGGGCGTGGCGCTGGGCGCCTATATCGACGGCATCAAGCTGGACGGCCACCGCTTTGCGGGCGGGCCGCTGGACTGGCTTGCGCCCTTCCCGCTGTTCTGCGGCGTCGGGCTGATGGTGGCCTACACGGTGCTGGGCAGCACCTGGCTGATCATGAAGACCGAAGGCGACCTGCAGCAGCGCATGATCCGGCTCACCGGCACGCTGGCGTGGGTGCTGCTGGCGGTGATTGCCGTGATCAGCTTGTGGACGCCGCTGACGCACCCGGAAATTGCCGAGCGCTGGTTCCGCCTGCCCAACCTGTTCTGGTTCTCGCCGGTGCCGATCCTGGTGGCGCTGTGCATGGTCATGCTGATGCGCGCGCTGCGGCGCGAGCCCAATATCTCGCCGTTCATGTACGCGTTGGGGCTGGTGTTCCTGGGCTACAGCGGGCTGGCGATCAGCGTCTGGCCCAATATCATCCCGCCGGGGATCTCGATCTGGGACGCCGCGGCGCCGCCGCAAAGCCAGGGCTTTGCGCTGGTGGGGGCGCTGTTCATCATCCCCTTCATCCTGATGTACACGGTGTGGGCCTACTACGTGTTCCGCGGCAAGGTCCGCCACGGCGAGGGCTATCACTGATGGATACAGAGCGCTCGGGTCGGAGCGCCAGCAAAGACAGCTGGCTGCGCCGCGTCGGCTGGCTGGTGCTGATCTGGGCCGCCAGCGTGGCGGCACTGGGCGTGGCCGCGTGGGTGCTGCGGCTCATCATGCAGGGCGTCGGCTTCCGCAGCTGACGCCCCGCGCTCCGGTCAGTCGTCTTCAGAGCTGGACCGAGGCCTGGCCGATGCCGTCGAACTCCGCGGTCACGAGGTCGCCCGCGGATGCATCCAGGATGCCGACCCAGGTGCCGGTGGTGACGACCGTGCCGGCCTCCACGCGTCGGCCTTCGCGCGTGGCGTGACGCAGCCAGGCCACCAGACCATAGGCCGGATCGCCCAGCGCATGGCTGCCGCGACGCTCGATCGTTGCCGCGCCGATCTGCACCCGGCAACGCTGTGTTTCCCAATCGCGCGCGGCATAGTCGCGCCACGCGCCCAGCACCAGCGCGCCGTGGGCCTGCAGGTCGGCCAGCTTCAGCAGCGCGGGCGCGGCCACGTACTGCTGCCAGCGCGAATCGACGACTTCAATGGACACGGCCATCGCATCGACCAGCGCAGCCGCGCCGGCGTAATCGAGGCTGGCCGCTTGCGCGGCGTCCACGCCCCGCCCTAGCCGCAGCGCGATCTCGGCCTCGATGCCGCGCCATGTGAAGGGCCAGTCGCCGGCTTGCGCGGGGCTGGTCCAGACGCCGGCTGACGGAAGCTGCGCATGGGTCAGCGTGGCCTCGCGTGACGCCCCGCCGGATTTCCAGTAGCCGGCGCCGCCCTCTTGCCAGCCCAGCGAATGCGCCACCATGGACTGGACGGCGTAGGCCTGGCCTGCGTTCTCAATTGCGGTGGCGAACGGCTCCACATCGGCGCAACGGTGCTCACGCCGCGCGCTGAGCAGGGCCTGCGCGACCCGGTCAATATTGCTTGCTGTCATGCCTTGGGTATTTCCTTGAATGAGGGATGCATATCACCCGGTGAACCGCTCCCGGCGAGCGCGCACCGCACGCCGCCGGGAGCGGACCGGTCTCAGGAGCCGCTTGCGCTGGCGGTACTGCCGCTGACCGTCGGCACGGCTTCGTCGTCGGCAGCGGTCTCGCCCATGGCGCGCCCGAAGGTTTCCGGCGCGAACTGCACGCTCAGCGCAAACACGGCATACATTGCCGCCAGCATGCTGAACATGCCGCCAACGCCGTAGGTTTCAAACACGCGCCCGCTGACCAGCGGCGTCAGCGCCCCCGCCAGCGTGCCGAGCGCCAGGATCAGCGAAGTGCCGAACGCACGCACGTGGGTAGGATACTGCTCCGGCGCGAAGATCCAGATCGAGGTGTTCAGCAACACCACGCAGAACGTAAAGGCCGCGCCGAACAGCAGCACCAGCGCTACGTTAAACGTCAGGAAGCCAAAGCACAGCCCGGCCGCGCAGGCCAGCCCGGCGCCCACGGTCAGCACCCGCTTGCGCGGAATGTGATAGCCGCAGTACGAGGCCGCGAGCGCGCCGAACAGGCTGCCGCTCTGCATCACCATGGTGAAGAGGAAGCTCTTGGAGATGGTGTAGCCCTGCGACATCAGGATGGTCGGCATCAGCGTCAGCACCGAGATCTGCGCGCCGTAGGTCATCGACACGGCGATGCCCAGCGCGATCGTGCGCCGTCCCAGCCGGCCCTTGAAGATATCGCTCAGCCGCACCCTGGTGCGCGGGGCCTCTTCCTGCATTGCGGCCTTGATATAGGGCGTCGGCTCGCCGTCGAGCTTGCCCAGCCGGCCCGATGCAAGCACCGACAACACCCGGTTGGCATCGTCCACGCGCCCCTTGGACAACAGGAAGCGCGGCGTCTCCGGAATGAAGCGCCGGTAGAACACAACGAAGAACGCCGGCAGCACCAGGCAGGCAAAGAGCCAGCGCCAGCTGTCCGGGCCCGGAAACATGGCGAAGACCGCCAGGCCGAAGGCCGGCGCCAGCATGTTCCCGAATCCGCCGCTGCCCACGCTGACCAGGCCCACAGCAGTACCGCGGAAGCGGGTCGAGCACAGTTCGGCCAGCATGGTCACGGCAATCGAGATCTCGCCGCCCAGGCCGATGCCGACGATAAAGCGGCCCGCCGCCAGTACCCCGTAGTTCGGTGCCAGCGCGCAGATGATGGCGCCCAGCGTGAACAGCAGCAGGTTGGCGCTCAGCATCGTGCGCCGGCCATAGCGGTCCGCGATATAGCCGGAGCCGATGCGTCCCAGCGCGGCGGCACTGAAGGTCAGCGTATTGAGAAAGCCGATCTGCGCCACCGAAATGCCCCACTGCTCGCGCAACATGGGGCCGATCAGGCCGACGGCGTTCTGCTCGAACACATCGAACATCACGCCAAGCATGATCATGAAGATGATCTTCTTGTGCGAAGCCGTCACCCCGATGCCATCCATGGCCCGGTCGAGCTCATGCTGCTGTGGCGAATTCGGTGATTGAACTACAGTTTCTGCGCCCATCTTTGTCTCCTCCTCGGTTCGAGGTTGTCGCGGTGTGTCCGCAACCTTGTCGCCGCCGTGATCGGCTGGCACTTGTAGAGCAGCGATAAAACTTCGTTCCTGAGCGCGCCTATTCCAGCGCGGGCGTCGAGTGTGGCGGCCGGCGCGCGCGCAAGGCCTGCTCGGCCGCATACGCCAGCCGTATCAGCACGGGTTCGGTGAACGGCAGGCCAAAGAACTCCAGCCCTACCGGCACACCCTGGGGGGCATTGCCGTCCGGCGCCGAGAATCCGGCCGGAATGACGATGGCCGGGAAGCCGGTGGCCGATGCCAGCACGCCGTTGCGCTCTGCCTGGGTCTCGCCGACCGGCACCACCAGGCGCCGCTGGTGCGGGAATGCCAGGGCATCAAGCCGGTGCCGCGCCATCAGGTCCCGCAGCCGCTGGCGCAAGGCCTGCTGGCGCTGCAGGCGTTCGCGGTATTCCTCTTCCTGCCCGCTCAGCGCCACTGCGGTGGTAAGGGTTCCCGCCACGCTTGGATGGACAGAGCCGGCAGCGATGATGTCCTTCATCGATCGCACCGGCACGCCCGGTGGCAGCCCTGCCAGGTAGGCATCCAGATCGCGTTCCATCTCGTAGTGGTGCACAAGCGTGGAGGCCAGCAGCTCGTCCGGGCTGATGGCATCTTCAATGGCGACCAGTTCGGCGCCTTGTGCAGCGATGATGGCCAGCGCTTCCTGCATCACGGCGTTGACGGGACGGTGCACATCCTGGTCGCCGAAGAAGTGTCGCAGCACGCCGATACGCGCGCCCTTGAGCCCGTCGCGGTCAAGGCTGGCGGCATAGCTCTGCGGGATGTGGGGCGCGCCCTCGCTGGTGACCGGGTCGGCCGGGTCATAGCCGGCGATGACGTCGAGCAGCAGCGCGGTATCAGCGACGGTGCGGGTGATCGGGCCGATGGTGTCCTGCGTCAATCCGCAAGGGACCAGCCCCGCCCGACTGATCAGCCCCATGGTCGGGCGCAGGCCGACCAGGTTGTTGGCCGATGCCGGCGAGCGGATCGAATTGACACCGTCGGTGCCAATGCCAAGCAGGCCGAAGCTGGCTGCGATGCCGGCGCCGGTGCCGCCGCTGGAACCGCCGGGCGTACGCGTCAGGTCATAGGGATTGAGGGTCTGGCCAGACAAGGTGCTGATCGTCTCGCCGCCGGAGGCCAGCTCATGCAGGTTGGTCTTGGCCAGGATGATGGCGCCCGCCTCGCGCAGGCGGCGGATGACGAAGGCATCGTTGGTGGACAGGTTGCCGCGCAGGCAGGCTGCGCCGGCAGTGGTTTCCATGCCGCCGCACTCGATGTTGTCCTTGACCAGCACGGGGATGCCTTGCAACGGCGCCAGCGCCTGCGATGGATTGCGCGCAGCCACGGCGTCGATGTGCGCGGCTTCGTCGAGCGCCTTTGGGTTGATCCGAAGGACGCTGCGCAGGGCGGGACCGTTCTGGTCATAGGCCGCGATGCGGTCCAGGCATGCGCTGGCCAGTTGGCGCGCCGTCAGCGTGCCGTCGCGCATCGCGGCATGCGCGCTGGCCACGGTGGCTTCCACCACACTGAACCGCGCGTGATGGCCCGGGTTGTCCGGCGCCAGTTCGTATGAATTTTTCATCAAGAGAGTCTTCCATGCGCCGGCAAAGGCGCGAAATGCTTGCGAGGTGGCGGGCAGGCGGGGCAGCGGCACGGCGCCGCACCCCGCTTTGTCTCGCTATCGGTTGACCAGGCGGGCAGGGATGGTCCAGATGCAGAACGCACCCAGCATCAGCATCCCGGCGATCATGAAGTAGGCGCTGTTGCCGCTCTGGGTCACGTCCCGCAGGTAGCCGATCATATAGCCGCTGGTAAAGCCCGCGAGGTTGCCGATCGAGTTGCTCATGGCGATGGCCGTGGCCGCCGCCGCGCCGCTCAGGAAAGCCGTCGGCAGCGACCAGAACAACGGCGTGCAGGTCAGGATGCCGGCCGCGGCGATCGACAGGAACACCAGCGACAGCACGGTGCTGTGCATGACCCAGGGCAAGGCCAGGAAACCGATCGCCCCCATCATGCACGGGATGATCAGGTGCCAGCGCCGCTCGCGATGCTTGTCGGCACTGCGGCCGAAGAAGTACATCGCGACAATCGCCGCCATATACGGAATCGCGCTCAGCAAGCCGATATGGAACGGGTCGCTGACACCGGTCGACTTGATGAAGGTGGGCAGCCAGAGCGTGATGCCGTACTGGCCCGTGACATAGCAGAAGCAGATCAGGCTGATCAGCCAGACGCGCGGATCGGTAAAGACCTTGCCGACGCGTGCCTGCGGGTCCGCCACCTTGACGTCCTCCGTCTTGGCCAGCTCAAGCACCTGCTTCTCCTCGCTGGTCAGCCATTTGGCCTTGGCAATCGAGTTGTCCAGGTAGTAGAAGCAGAAGCATCCCAGCAACACCGCCGGCACCGCCTCGATGAAGAACATCCATTGCCAGCCGCCCAGCCCACCCACGCCGGCCATGCTGCCCATCAGGTAGCCCGACAGCGGATTGCCGATGATGCCGGACAGCGGCGAGCCCATGCAGTAGATAGCCATGATCTTGGCGCGCCGGTGCGACGGGTACCAGCACGACAGGTAGTAGACGATGCCTGGCGTGAAGCCGGCTTCTGCCAGGCCCAGCAGGAAGCGCAGCGTATAGAACTGGGTTGGCGTCTGCACGAACGCGAAGCACGCAGAGAGTAATCCCCATGTGATCATGATCCGGCCGATCCAGATCTTGGCGCCGAACTTGTGCAATGCCAGGTTGCTCGGCACCTCGAACAGGAAGTAGCCGATAAAGAAAATCCCGGCGCCCAGGCCGTAGACGGTCTCGCTGAAGCCCAGTTGCTGCGACATCTGGAGCTTGGCAAAACCTACGTTGACACGATCGAGATAAGCGATCAGGAAGCAGACCATCAGAAATGGCACCAGCCGCCAGCTCACTTTGCGATAGGTCGCATCCTCGAACGTCCTGATCTTTGCTCCTGCCTGCAGGGTCGTATCCACAGCGTCTCCTCTGTTTTTTTATCGGGTACGGCAGTGCTGCGCTGATCCATTGCGATCAGTCCGGCGGGGGCATGGCGCACGCGCCTGCCCCCGTCGCGGATGGAAGTGGCTGCGTCAGGCGGCGGCCTTGAGCTGCAGCGGCGTGGCGTGTGCGGCCAGATAGTCCATGGCGGCAACGGTGCCGCTTGCAGCGACCGGCACGCCCGAGATCTTCAGGCCCATTTCACAGCCGGCCAGCGTGGCCATCAGCGTGAGGTCGTTGCAGTCGCCCAGATGGCCGATGCGGAACATGCGGCCCTTGACCTTGCCCAGGCCGGCGCCGAGCGACATGTTGAAGCGGTCATAGATGTGCCGGCGCACCACGTCCGCGTCGACCCCGTCGGGCATCATCACGCCGGTCAGCACCGGACTGTAGACGGCCGGGTCCGCGCACTGGATCTCCAGGCCCCAGGCATTGACCGCGCGGCGGCAGGCTTCGGCCAGGCGCTGGTGGCGGGCAAACACGTTATCCAGCCCCTCCTCCAGGATCATGTCGAGGGCTTCGGACAGGCCATAGAGCAGGTTCGTGCTGGGGGTATAGGGCCAGTAGCCGGTCCGGTTCATCTCGATGATCTCGTTCCAGCCCCAGAAGCTGCGCGGCAGCCGGGCCGAGCGGGAAGCTTCGATGGCCTTGGGCGACAGCGCATTGAAGCTGATCCCCGGCGGCAGCATCAGACCCTTCTGCGAGCCCGACACGGTCACGTCCACGCCCCACTCGTCATGGCGGTAGTCGGCGGACGCCAGCCCTGAGATGGTGTCGACCAGCAGCAGCGCCGGGTGTCCGGCCGCGTCGATGGCGCGGCGCACGGCGGCGATGTCCGAGGTGACGCCGGTCGAGGTCTCGTTGTGCACCACGCACACGGCCTTGATCGCATGCGCGGTATCGGCGCGCAGGCGGGCCTCGATCATGTCGGCACGCACGCCGTGGCGCCAGCCCTCCACGCCCGGCAGGCCAAGGAACTCGGGCCGGATGCCCAGGTTCTCGGCCATCTTCTTCCACAGCGTGGCGAAGTGACCTGTTTCAAACATCAGCACCGTATCGCCGGGGCTCAGCGTGTTCGACAACGCCGCTTCCCAGGCACCCGTGCCGGAAGCCGGATAGATCACTACCGGGTGTTCGGTCTTGAAGATCTTCTTGATGCCGGCCAGCACCTTCAGGCCCAGCGCGCCAAACTCGGGGCCGCGGTGGTCGATGGTCGGGTAGCTGATGGCGCGCAGGATGCGGTCGGGAACGGGGCTCGGCCCGGGGATCTGCAGGAAGTGGCGGCCGGCGGGGTGGAAGTTGAGATTCAGCATTGGACTCCTCTTGTTGAGTTTTGCATGCAAAATACTCTACCAAAGACGCGACGGAAAAGCAGGGGAAATTTCGGGTAATTTTCCTAGCGTTTACCCCGCATTGCCACGCTGCATAAGGGTTTACTTGCGTTTTTGAGTTTCTGTTAAGCGTCTGCTAAAATTGCATTCAATCATGTCATAGGACTTTTGAATGCAAACTAACGCCAGTTTCGACACGGATTTGCCGGCCCGGGTACTGCCCAAGGTCGAACGGCAACGCTTGCACGACACCGTGGTCACCCACCTGCGCACGCTGATCGTCGAGGGTGCGCTGGAGCCTGGGCGCAAGCTCAACGAACGCGAACTGTCCGAGACCCTGGGCATCTCCCGCACCCCGCTGCGCGAAGCCCTGAAGGTGCTGGCGGCAGAAGGCCTGATCGATATCTCGCCCAATCGCGGGGCGAGCGTCTCGCGCCTGTCCGCGACCGAGATCCGCGACACGTTCGAACTGTTGAGCAACCTGGAGGCGTTTTCCGGCGAACTGGCCTGCGAGCGCATCACGGCCGTCGAACTGGCCGAAATCAAGGCGCTGCACTATGCCATGCTGGCCTGCCGCGTCAACGAAGACCTGCCTGGCTACTACCGCCTGAACCACCAGATCCACGACCGCATCAACCTGGCGGCCCGCAACGCGGCGCTGCGCCAGACTTACCTGTCGGTGAACCGGCGGCTGCAGGCGCTGCGCTTCCGCTCCAACTTCCGCAAGCCGAAATGGGACAGCGCCATCCACGACCATGAAGAGATGCTGACCGCACTCGAAGCGCGCGATGGCAAACGGCTTGCCGCGATCCTGCGCCAGCATCTGCTGGACAAGCGCGACGCGGTGCTGCTGATGCAGGCGGGCGAGGCCGACGACACGCCGCAGGCATAAGACGCACACATCTCAGTCACCTCAAGAATCCGAATAGCCCCATCAGCATTCTTTGCCCCGCTGTCACTGCGGTGACAACCCCGGTTCTTACTCTGCGAACGCATTGCGGCAAACGCAATTCGCCACGCGGCACTTGCCGCCGGCACACAACAACGCAGATGAACAGGGGAATGAAAGATGGCAGGGAACCTTGCACCGGGCAGGCTGGCGGGGATGGCGCGCGGCCGTGTGCTGGCCGGCACCGTGATCGCCACGCTGGCCGCGACGCTGGCCGGCTGCGGCGGCGGCGGTGACACCGCGACGACGGTCGCTCCTAGCGATACCAACACGAGCAAGCCGTCTCCCGGGCCGGACCGTCCCAGCGGCCCGCGCGTGCTGCTGGTCGGCGTGGACGGCGCCACCTATGCGCAGTTGCAAGGTGCGATCCTGCGGCGCGAGCTGCCCAACCTGGCCAGCCTGAACCTGGTGCCGGCCGCCACCGGCGGCATGCCTGGCACGATCACCGCCCAGCCGCCGCTGGACGCGCCCAGCTGGGCCTCGGTGCTGACCGGCGCGTGGGCCAACCGCCATGGTATCTACGACGATACCGGCAGCGCCACGCTGCAGGCGCCCACCCTGTTCCGCTACCTGCGCGCGGCCGGCAAGCCCGGGCTGCAGCAAGGTGCGTCCACCAGTTCGCCGACGCTGCCGGTACTGCTCAAGAGCGAGAAGGACGCGGGCGTGCTCGATACGCTGATCGACTGCGCCGGCGTGGATAGCTGCGTCACGCAGAATGCCCTGCAGCAGGTGCGCTCCGGCTATGGCGTGGTGTTCGCGCAATACAGCGCACCGGCCCAGGCGGCGCAAGACAGCGGCTTCGGCAACGGCGCCTATGCCACCGCACTCAGCGCGATGGACAAGGCGCTGGGCGAACTGCTGGCCGCCGTGGCCACGCGCCGCCAGGCGCAGGCGGGCGAAGACTGGCTGGTGATGGTCACCACCAGCCACGGCCTGGATGCCACCGGCGCCACCACCACGGTGCCCACCGTGGAGAACCGCACCGCGTTCCTCGCCACCAACAAGACCCTCAACAGCGCGCTGGCAAAGTCCGGCGCCGCGGCACCGGATACGCCGGCGGACCTGTCCGCGCTGCCGACCGAAGCCGATATCGTGCCCACGGTGCTGGCCCATGCCGGCGTAGCCCTCGACCCCGCCACCACGCGGCTGGACGGTTCGGCACTGACCACCGCGACCGCGGGCGTGCGCGCCATCGGCGCCACCATCGGCCAGTACAACGATTCGATCACGCTGACCTGGCAAAACCCGACCGCTGCCTCGGGCGTCACGCGCGTGCTGCGCGACGGCGTGCAGATCGCCGCGCTGGGACCAGACGTGCGCCAGTTCACCGACAAGGCCTTCGACATGGCCACGGGCCTGTACCAGTTCAACTACACGCTGGTGCGCAACGACGTGCCGGTGTCGTACCTGGCGCAGATCCACTACGTCAAGCCGGTCACGCTGGCGCCCACGTTGCTCAACGGGCTGGCCACGTACTTCAGCCTCGACAGCAAGCCGTTCACCGACGCGAAGAACGCCGCCACGCTCGGCCCGTGGGTGGCAAGCCTTGACGGCGGCACGCTGGCTGCCGACAACTTCAGCGGTCAGTCGCTGCAGCTGGACTCGCGTGTCGACAGCTACAAGCTTGCGTACAACGCCGCCGATATCGCGCAAAGCCCGCAGTTCACCATCGGTTTCTGGTTCCGCACCGACTGCACCCAGGGCAACGGCACCGGCGAGCCCATCCTCTCCAACAAGAACTACATCTCGGGCGGCAACCCCGGCATTGCCATCGCCCTGTTCGGCAGCTGCGAGATCCGCTTCAACCTGGGCAGCGGCGGCGGCAAGCGCGACGACATCAACGGCATGAAGGTGTCGGCCAACCAGTGGGCCTACCTGGCACTGTCGGTCGACGCGGCGGCCAAGCGCTTCAGCGCCTATGTCATCGATCCGGTGCTGGGCGTGCAGAAGACCGAGAACAAGGCCATTGCCAACACCGACGTCACCAAGCTGGCCGGCCTCGGCACCGGCTGGGGCGTCAACGACGATGCCACCCATAACTACGTGGGCAACAACCCAGGCTCGCTCAAGGGCGTGATGGGCTTCAACGACCTGGCGATGTGGACACGCGTGCTGTCGCTGGATGAGCTGAACACCATCACCGGCGCACGCCAGCCGCTGTCCACCCTGAACCCGTAAATCCGGCCAGGAACCCGTTTCGTGGTGAAACGGGTTCCTCACCGGCCATGACCCTCCCCCGCCCGATCCCCTGCAGGAGATTGACACCATGACCATCCGACTTTCCACCCTGGCACGGCCGCACTGGCTGGCCGCCCTGCTGCTGAGCGCGGCGCTCGCCGCCTGCGGCGGCGACTCCGGCGAAAGCCCGAGCGCCTCGCCCACCGCGGCGCCGACCACCCCGGGCGCCCCTGGCACCGGCGGCAACCCCGGCCAGGGGAATGGCAGCGACCGGCCTGGCGAAACGCCTGCCACCAAGCCGCAGCTGCGCTGCGCCCCCTGAAGCCGGGCCCGCCCTGCCTTCCTTCCCGAAACCACCCGGCACAGAATCCATGAACCCGCAAAGCAGACGCAACTTCCTCAAGCTCGCCGGCGGCAGCGCCGCCGCCACCGCCGCGCTGGCGGCCTTCCCGCCGTCCATCCGCCGTGCACTGGCAATCCCGGCCAACAACGCCACCGGCACCATCCGCGACGTCGAGCACGTGGTCATCCTGATGCAGGAAAACCGCTCGTTCGACAATTACTTCGGCACGCTGCGCGGCGTGCGCGGTTTTGGCGACCGTTTCCCGATCCCGCTGGCGGGCGGCCTGAACGTCTGGCAGCAGACCTATACCAACGGCAGCACCACCCGCACCGTGCTGCCCTACCACCTGGACAGCAGCGCCGGCAACGCGCAGCGCGTCAGCGGCACGCCGCACTCATACCCGGACGCCCAGAACGCCTGGGACCTGGGCCGCATGAACAAGTGGCCGACCTACAAGCAGACCCAGTCGATGGGCTACTACACCGAGGCCGAGCTGGACTTCCAGACGGCCCTGGCCAATGCCTTTACGCTGTGCGACGCCTACCATTGCGGCTTCCACGGCGGCACCAACACCAACCGGCTGTTCCACTGGACCGGCACCAATGACCCCAGCGGGAACAACGGCGGCCCGGTGATCGACAACAGCGGCGATTCCTTCACGGGCTCGAACAAGCCCTATACCTGGACGACCTACCCGGAGCGCCTGGAAGCAGCCGGCGTGAGCTGGAAGGTCTACCAGAACATGCCGGACAACTTCACCGACAACCCGCTCGCGGGTTTCAAGCAATACCGCGACGCCAACGCCGCGCGCGGCAACCAGGCCAACGGCAGCCCCTACCCGGCCTACACCAGCGCCGACGACACCATCAGCCCGCTGCTCAAGGGCGTGGCCAACACCATGCCCGATGGCGGCTTCCTGCAGTCGCTGCGCGACGATATCGCCGCGGGCAAGCTGCCGCAGGTGTCGTGGATCGTGGCCCCGGCGACGTATTCGGAACACCCCGGGCCTTCCAGCCCGGTGCAGGGTGCCTGGTATACGCAAGAGGTGCTCAACGCCCTGACGGCAAACCCCGCGGTCTGGAGCAAGACCGTGCTGCTGATCAACTTCGACGAAAACGACGGCTTCTTCGACCACGTGCCGCCGCCGTGCGCGCCCGCCTTCGACGGCGACACGCTGGCCGGGGCCACCACGCTCCCGCTCGACCAGGTCCGGCCGGAATACCACGTCGACAGGCATCCCTACGGCCCCGGCCCGCGCGTGCCGATGTACGTGGTGTCGCCCTGGAGCCGCGGCGGCTGGGTCAACTCGCAGGTGTCCGACCACACCTCGGTGCTGCGCTTCCTGGAAGCCCGTTTCGGCGTGGCCGAGCCCAATATCAGCGGCTTCCGCCGCGCGGTGGCGGGCGACCTGACCTCGGCCTTCAATTTTGTCAGCCCGAACACCAACCCGCTGCCCACGCTGCCCAATCGCGACAAGGCCAGCGCCGACGCCATCCGCGCCGCGCAAGGCGTGCTGCCGCAAGTGCCGCTGCCCGCGGCCGGCAGCCAGCAGATGCCGCAGCAGGACACCGGCACGCGCCCGTCGCGCGCCCTGCCCTATGAGCTGCACGTAAGCGCCCGCGAAGACGCCCGCGACCAGCGCGCGCTTTGGCTGCTGTTCAGCAACACCGGCACGGCGGCGGCGGTCTTCCACGTCTACGACCGCCTGCACCTGGACCGCGTGCCGCGCCGCTATATGGTCGAGCCGGGCAAGGAGCTGAATGGCAGCTGGGATGTCTTTGCCACCGACGGCGGCAAGTACGACCTGTGGGTGCTTGGCCCCAACGGCTTCCACCGCGCCTTCCGCGGCAACGTGGCGGCCGTGACGGCGGCGGGTGCCTGCGCGCCGGAGATCCGCGTCTGCTATGACATCGCCAACGCCGCGGTGTACGTGGACATGATCAACACCGGCAGCGCCCCCTGCACCTTCACCGTGACGGCCAATGCCTACCGCACCGACGGTCCGTGGACCTATGAGGTGCCGGCCGGCATGCAGCTGCAGCAGCACTGGCCCGCGGCCCGCCAGGGCAACTGGTACGACTTCACCGTCACCACCGCGCAAGGCGGCTTCACGCGGCGCTTTGCCGGGCGCATCGAGACCGGCAAGGACAGCGTGTCCGATCCGGCGATGGGCCTCGCCGGCTGACGCTGCAACCGCCTGACGGGCATCACCGCGCCCGCCCCGGCCGATGGCCGCGGGCGGGCGTAGCCGTTTTGTCATATTGGCCCGCTAGACTGCGCGGTCGACCGGACCTGTCCGGCCCGTTCCCTCAATTTCCCCGCGGATAACCATGCTCGGCGACCTGCTGATGACCTTTTTCGAAGTGGCGCGCCAGGGCAGCATCACCATGGCGGCCCGGCAGTTGCGCATCAGCCAGCCTACCGTCACCGGCCGCATCCGCCAGCTGGAAGAGACCTATGGCGTCGAACTGTTCCACCGCCGCGCCAGCCGCGTCGACCTGAGCGACGTGGGTGTGGCGCTGATGCCGGTGGTCGAGCAGCTGATGCAGCAGGAAGGCAATGCCGACTACCTGCTGCGCAACGCCGGCAACCTGCGCTTCGGCAACCTGCGCATCGGCGCCACCGGCCCCTACTACATCCTGCGCGCGATGGCGGCGTTCCGGCAGCGCTACCCGGCCATCGACGTCAGCCTGGACATCGGCAACTCGCAGCAGATGCTGGAGGCGCTGTTCGAATACCGCATCGACGCCGCGGTGTCGTCGCACCCGGTGGACGACGACCGGCTCGCCTGCGTCCGGCTGGCGTCGGACGCGATGGTGCTGGTGGTCCATCCGGACCACGCGCTGGCGCGGCTGCCGCAGGTTGCGCTGCCGCAACTGAGCGGCTGCCACCTGCTGGTGCGCGAGCACGGCTCGATGACGCGCAAGGCCACCGAGACGGCGCTGGCCGCGTGCGGGCTGGAACTGCCGCCGCACACCGTGATCGGCAGCCGCGAAGCCATCTACGAGGCCATCCGCCAGGGCCTGGGCGCGAGCGTGGTGCCGCTGGGTGAGGTGCCGCGCGACCCGTTGCTGCGCGTGGTGCCGTTCGCACAGGGCGCGCCAGTGCTGCACGAATACCTATACTGCCTGCAGAGCCGTCGCGAGACCCGGCTGGTCGGCGCCTTCCTGGAGTGCGTGGCGCCCGAAGCGCCGGCTGCCGCGGCTCACGCCGCCTGAAGCCCGCTTGCATAAAGCGCCGATGCCGGTATCGGAAAACTTGGGTCCTTCATCACCGCGCGGTCACCACGCCGCGCCAAGCTTGCCGGTTTCGCCAACGGAGCCATCCCGCATGCCCGCCGCACCCCGACTTGCCCTGTTTGACCTGGACCACACCCTGCTGCCGCTGGACAGCGAGTATGAATGGGCACGCTACCTCGTCGCCGTGGGCGGCGCCGATGCGGCCGAGATCGATGCGCACAACACGCGCTGGCTGGCCGCCTACCAGGCGGGGCGCCTGGACTTTGCCGCCCACGCGCGCTTTGCCCTGGGCCTGCTGGCGCGCCACCCGCGCCAGCGCCTGACGCAATGGCGCGCGGACTTCATGCGCGAGGTCATCGTGCCCGCCATCCAGCCGGCCGCGCTGGACCTGCTGGCCCGCCACGTCAGCGCCGGCGACCTGTGCTGCATCGTCACCGCAACCTGCCGCTTTGTCACTGAGCCGATCGCACGGCAGCTGGGCGTGCCCCACCTGCTGGCGGTGGAGGCTGAACACGACGCGCACGGCGAGTTCACGGGCGCGCTGGCCGGCGTGCCGGCCTTTGGGCCGGGCAAGGTGCTGCGCGTGATGGCGTGGCTCGATACGCTGGGCATTGCGCACACGGCGCTGGCGCAGGCCACGTTCTACAGCGACTCACGCAACGACCTGCCGCTGCTCGAAAGCGTCGGCCACCCGGTGGCGGTCAATCCGGACCCTGCCCTGCGCGACACCGCCGAGGCACGCGGCTGGCCGGTCCTGCAGCTGTTCGACACGGCAGGCGTGCCGGCCGCCTGATCCCATGCACCCGCGCGCCGGCTTCCCCGAGTATGACCAGCTGCTGACCTTGCTGGATGCGGGCAGCCACGTGCTGGATACGCGGGTGATGTGCGAGACCACCATGCAGGGCCGTCGCTTTGCCGTGCATGTCGCCGCGCTCGGCAGCCGCGATCCCGATGCCCCGGCGATCGGCATCTTCGGCGGCATCCATGGGCTGGAACGCATCGGCACGCAACTGGTGCTGGACTACCTGCGCTCGGTGCTGTGCCGCCTGGCCTGGGATGAGCTGCTGCACCGCGAACTGCAGGCGGTGCGGCTGGTGTTCATGCCGATCGTCAACCCCGGCGGCATGTGGGCCGGCACGCGTGCCAACCCCAACGGCGTGGACCTGATGCGCAACGGCCCGCAGGATGCCGATGCGCACGTGCCCTTCCTGGCCGGCGGCCAGCGCATCGGCGCCTGGCTGCCCTGGTACCGCGGCCCGGCGGGCGCGCCGATGGAAGTCGAAAGCCGCGCGCTGCTGCGCGTGGTGCAGGAAGAGCTGCTGCCGCGCCCGCTCAGCTTCGCGGTGGACTGCCATTCCGGCTACGGCTGGCGCGACAGCATCTGGTTCCCGTACGCGGGCACGCACCGGCCGATGGCGCACCTGCCGGAGATGTACCTGCTCAAGACCCTGTTCGAGCAGGCCCACCCGCACCACGGCTATACCTTCGAGCCGCAAAGCCACCAGTACCTGGTGCACGGCGACCTGTGGGACCACGCCTATGACCTGGCGCCGCAGGGCAACCTGTTCCTGCCGATGACGCTGGAGCTGGGCTCCTGGCTGTGGATCAAGAAAAACCCGCGCCAGCTGTTCTCGCGCGAGGGCATCTTCAACCCGATCAAGGCGCACCGCACCGCGCGCGTGCTGCGCCGGCACGTCAGCCTGTTCGACTTCCTGGGCCGCGTCGCCTTTGCGCCGGACCGGTGGCTGCCGCGCGGCACGCAACGCGACCAGTTGCTGCAGCAGGCGCGCGCGCACTGGACGGAGCCGACGCCATGAGCCGGTGGGTATTCTTGCGGGGACTGACACGGGAATCGCGCCACTGGGGAACGTTGCCGGCGCAATGGGAGGCGACCGGGCTGGGACGCCCGCTGCTGCCGGACCTGCCGGGCAACGGCGCGCTGTCCGCGCAGCCGGCGCCGTGGAGCGTGCGGGAGATGGTCACGGCGGTGCGGCGCCAGTTGTCGGCCGCCGGTGTGCCGGGACCATACCGCGTGCTGGCCATGTCGCTTGGCGCGATGGCCGCGACCGAGTGGGCCAGCGCGTATCCGGAAGAGATCGACAGGCTGGTGCTGGTCAATACCAGCATGCGGCCCTTCTGCTCGCCGGCGCAGCGGCTGCGTCCGCGCAACTGGGGCAAGCTGCTGCGCGTGGCGCAGCGCTGGCACGATCGCGCGTACTGCGAGCGCACCATCCACGCCATCACCTGTGCGCGCACCGATACGCTGGCAAGCGATATCGCACGCTGGCAGGCGATTGCCGCGGACGCACCAGTCACCCGGCAGTCAGCGCTGGCGCAGCTGCTGGCCGCGGCCCGCTACCGGGCACCCGCCGGCGCGCCGCACTGCCCGGTGCTGCTGCTCGCGTCGGCAGCCGACCGCCTGGTCAACCCGGCATGTTCGGCGCACATTGCGCAAGCCTGGGGCGCGCCACTGCTGACGCACCACTGGGCCGGGCATGACCTGCCCCACGATGATCCGCAATGGCTATGCGATGCCGTCGCGCGCGCAGTGTCAGGCCTCGGCTAGCGCTTCCTCTACCGGCATCGCGCTGGTCAGCAAAGCCGCCGCGGCGTCGAGCCGGTCAGGCGTGCCGAACAGCCTTGCACTGATCAAGCCGTGCTGCAACCCGCCATACGCCACCTGAGCCATCTGCTGCGGGGGCACCGGGTATGGCGCCTTGCGCTGCGCGGCGGCGCGTTCGAACAAGTGGGCCAGCCATTGCTCATTGAGGCGGATAAAGTCCTGCATCGCGGCGCGCACGGTGTCTGGCAGCAGCAGCACGTCCGCCGAAAGCATGCCCACCAGGCAGGCCTGATCGGTGCCGACACCCGCGCGCAAAGGCGCAAGGTACTGCCGCGCCTGCTCGGCAGGCGGCAGGCTGGCGTCGATCGCCCGCAGGCGCGCCTGCCTGCGGGCGCTGTATTCGCGCACCGCTTCCAGCACCAGGTCGTCCTTGGACGGGAAGTAATAATGGATGCTCGAGGTCTTGACCCCGACCAGTTCGGCCAGGTCACGGTAGCTGAAGCCGTTGAACCCACTGCGGCGGATCAGCACCAGCGCATGTTCGACCAGTTGCTCGCGTACGGATCGGGTGTTCATGGCAACAACTCCTCGTTTTGCCACCGCGCCGTTCAGGCCGGCAGCGTTTGTGCGATCACGGTGATGAGGGACCCGCTCACAAGGCAAAGCCCTACCCATCCACCAAGGATCAATGCAGTGTCACGCCAACGCATGATCAACTCCGGGGGCCGGGGCGCTCGCTTGCGCCCCGGCGGTTTTCAGGGGCCGGCGGGAAGCCGGCCGGCTATCAGGCGATGGCGCCGTCGGTATAGGGGTCAGCCTTGCCTGCGCGTGCACCATCGGTGTACGGGTCGAAGCTGCGCGACGGTTCGGCCGACACGCCGCGGCGATCCAGGCCTGCTACCGTGCGGGCGCCATCCGTGTACGGGTCAAACTTGCCAACGCGTGCGCCGTCGGTGTACGGGTCGAAGCTGCGTGCAGGTTCGGCCGAGACGCCGCTGCGATCCAGGCCGGCTACCGTGCGGGCACCGTCCGTGTACGGATCAGACTTGCCAACGCGCGCGCCGTCGGTGTACGGGTCGAAGCTGCGTGCGGGTTCGGCCGACACGCCGCGGCGATCCAGGCCGGCTACCGTGCGGGCACCGTCCGTGTACGGATCGGCCTTGCCAGCGCGCGCGCCTTCGGTGAACGGATCGAACTTGCCGGTGCGGGCGCCGTCCGTGAAGGTGTCGAACTTGCCGGTGCGGAAGGTGTAGCCATACTTGTCGCCAGTGAAGGTGCTGTTCTGCACGCCGGCGGCTTGCGCCACGCCGCCTGCAAGCGCAGCGGCAAGGGTGGCAGCGGTAATCAGGGTCTTGGTGATCTTGGTCATGATGGGCTCCAGGGTGCGATGTATCGGGATCGCTTCAATTCGGTATCAGTGGCTGTTGCAGTCGCTCTTTCGATCCCGCATCTACTAGTAGATAGATAACCAGTCTCGAAAAAATGACCGCTTCCGGTCATGCAATGGGATCGCCACGTTTTCGCCTTGTCTTGCTTGTTGCTGGCGGTGCAGCGCTTCCATGGGTCTTATACTATCTACTACTAGGTAGAGAGTCAAGGAAAAACATTTCTATCGGCCCGATAGCATTTCCCCTTTCTGGAGTTATGTTTTTGTTTTAAAACGGTTTTCCACCGTTCCCAACCAATGCGCGATGCCTCGGCAGCCCGCCATGAGAAAAGCCGCCATGCGGCTTGCGCCACATGACGGCTTCAAACGCGCCACTGATATCGCGCGCGGTAACTCAGCCGGCGACGGCGGCCATCAGCGTGTCGGCCGCGGCCTCGACCCGGTCAGACGTCCCGAACAGGCGCGCCGCGATCAGCCCGCTCTGCAACGAGCCAAACACCACCTGCGCCAGCCGCGCCGGCGGCACCGGGAACGGTGCGCTGCGATGGGGCTGGGCGCGCTCCAGCAAGCCGGCCAGCCATTGCTCGTTCAGCAGGTAGAAGCCCTGCAGCATCTTGTGCACGGGCTCAGGCAGGCACAGGGTCTCGGTCGACAGCATGCCGCACAGGCAAATCTGGTCCGAGCCGCAACTGGCGCGGAACGGCGCCAGGTAGATGGCGGCCTGCTCCGTGACTGGCAGCTTGGTGTCGATGGACCGGATGCGCTCGGCCAGGCGGGCGCTGTATTCCTTCACCGCCTCCTGGACCAGGTCCTCCTTGGTCGGGAAGTAGTAGTGGATGCTGGAGGTCTTGACCCCCACCAGTTCCGCCAGGTCGCGATAGCTGAAGCCGTTGAAGCCTCGGCGGCGGATCAGGACCAGGGTGTGCTCGAGCAGTTGCTCGCGTACGGATTGCGTTTTCATGAAAGCAGTTTATCTACGGGAAGATAGACGCTCAAGATGAAATGCCCCCTCGCTGGGGTAATTCCCTAGCCACGGGGCATGCGCTTTATACAAATCAGCCCGGCAGGACCTGCGCGGCGAAGGTGATCATCGAGCCACTCGTCACGCAAAGCACCAGCCATCCGCCAAGCAACAGGATGCTGTCACGCAAACTCATGATGGACTCCATCGGACGGCAGTCCCCTGGACCGCCGCCGTAAGGTTGTTGGCCGCCGGCCTATGGCCGGTAGCAATCAGGCCAGGGCGCCGTCCGTGTACGGGTCGAAGCTGCGGGCCGGCTCGGCCGAGACGCCGCTACGATCCAGGCCCGCCACAGTGCGGTAGCCCTCCGTGTAGGGATCGGTCTTGCCGACACGTGCGCCGTCGGTGTACGGATCGAACTTGCCGACGCGTGCGCCTTCCGTGAACGGATCGAACTTGCCGGCGCGGGCGCCTTCGCTGAAGGTGTCGAACTTGCCGGTGCGGAAGGTGTAACCGTACTTGTCGCCGGCGGCGGTGCTGTCCTGCACGCCAGCGGCTTGCGCCACGCCACCAGCCAGTGCTGCGGCAAGGGTGGCGGCGGTAATCAGGGTCTTGGCGAACTTGGCATTCATGATGGGCTCCTTGGGGACGATATTTCGTCAGTCGGTATCAGTGGCTTCCAGCCGGTCGCTTCACAGGCTCACATCTACTAGTAGATAGATTGCCGGGCCTGAAAAAATGACCGCTCAGGTCATGCGATGGAATCGCCACGTTTCCGCCCCTTGTTGCTGGTCTGCGGCGGTGCAGCGGTGCCATGGACTCAATGCTATCTACTACTAGGTAGATAGTCAAGGCAAAAATTTTCTATCGCCCCGATAGCCACGTCCTGCTCCCTACACAGGTGCACCAGGCATCACTGCGAGGCATGGCGGCAAATGAACATTTCTTCACTTGAATGCCATGGCCTGCTAGCCTGAAGAGGACAACCCGACCGCCACCGCGCCCATGCCTTCCGGCCCCCGCCCCGATCATCCGCCCCGTTACCGCTGGCTCGCCGCCGCCGTAGGGCTCGGGCTTGCCGCCGGTGTTGCGCGGCATCTGCTGTTTCGTGCGGTAGAGCGCAAAGCCTTTGTCACCCCGACGGATGAAACAAGCGGCGCCGCGCCACCGGACAATTCAACCCCTACCGTGCGCCATGCCACGTTCGCCAGCGGCGACCGCATCCTGCACGCCGCGTTCGGGCCGGCCGCCGACGCTGAAGCGCCGGCACTGATGGTGTGTCATGGTGACAACGAATGCCTGCCTGACTGGGCACCGGTACAGGACATGCTGGCCAGCGCGGGCATTGCCTCCTACGTGTTCGATTACAGCGGCTACGGGCACAGCACCGGCCGGCCCAGCGTGCGCCGTCTGCGCGAAGACACGCTGGCCGCATACCGGCAATTCATCGCCGCCACGCCGCAAGCCAGGCGGCGCGTGGTGCTTGGGCATTCGCTGGGCTCTGGCATCCTGCTGGACGTAGCGCGGCGTTTCGATCCGCAGCCCGATGGCTACGTGATTGCCGCAGGTTTCAGTTCGGCGCGCCTGGCCGCCGAGCAGACCGGGCGCGTGCCCGCATGGATCGCGTGGCTGCTGCCGGATCCGTGGAATAACGCCGCGCGCGCGAGCAAGCTGGAACGGCCGCTGCTGGTGGTGCACAGCCGTGACGATGCGGTCATCGTCCCGCCCCACGCCGAACGCGTGGCCAACTCTGCCAGACATCTGCACGCATTGGTCATGCTGGATGCCATGCCGCATGACGCGGCCATCCTCCCCGAGCATATTGAAGCGTTCTGGCTGCCGATCACGCGCTTCGTGCGCGCGCAGGACGGCAGTGCCGCGCAAGCGGTGTTGGCGGGAAACGACACCAGGCAGGATGCAAAACGGGAAGGGAACTGGCGCAGGGCCGGGGAAGGTGCCGACACGCTGGCCACCGCAGGCGGCGAACACAGGGAATAAGACCGCGGCAAGACCGCGGCATCGTCGCAGCGCAATAACAGCACGGCCGGGCCCTGGCCGATTAATCTACCGCAGACTGTCACAAGCGGCAATCATCCTTGTGGGTGAGGCGCCACGGCGAGGTGTCGGCGAGACTTTTTGCTGATTTCTTGTCTATATTGGTCCTCATGGCAAAAGCATCGCAATTTCGCTGTTGACAGCACTGGAGGTACTGCCATGCGTTGGCTTGCAAACTTGTTCAGTCCGCCGACCCCGGAAAAAATCGCCGAAAGGGAACTGCAAGACATGAGGCTGACGCTGTTCCAGGCCGAACGGCGCTTGCTCGAGGCGCAGATGCAGGTTGCCTACTACCGCGACATGGTGGCGTTCCTGGAGGATGTCTCGACCCGGGGCGTGGAAGTCGTGGTCGACAAGCGCCGCGCCACCACGCCGCCGATGCAGGAACCGCCGGCACGCACGCCCGGCCTTACCACGGTCCCGATCGTTCCGTCCGCGGCCTGACGCGGACCGGCCCGTGCCCCGGCCCGCGCCGGGGCACGCAGCGGGCATGCGGCAAGGCTGGCCCTGACCTGTGCGATACTCGCGCTGCCTGACGCCCATAGGGCGCAGGCGCACTGTCCACAGGAACCGGCCCCATGAGCGAACTGCTGCCCGCGATCGAAATTGAAACTGCGCCCAACCCGGGCTGCACCGTTATCTGGATGCATGGGCTGGGCGCCGACGGCGGCGATTTCGCCCCGGTCGTGCCTGAACTGCGGCTGCCGCCCTCGCCCGGCGTGCGCTTTATCTTCCCGCACGCGCCTGCCATCCCCGTGACCTGCAACGGCGGCTATGTCATGCCGGCCTGGTATGACATTTACTCCCTGGATGAAGCAGGCCGCCGCGCCGATGAAGCCGGCATCCGCGCGTCTTGCGAAGCCATCCGCGCACTGATCGCGCGCGAGAACGCACGCGGCATCCCGACCGATCGCATCGTGCTGGCCGGGTTCTCGCAAGGCGGCGCCATCGCCTACACCGCCGGACTGACCCACGCCGAGCCGCTGGCCGGCATCGTCGCGCTGTCCACCTATATCCCCGCGCCGGCGACGCTGGCTGCCGAAGCCAACGCCGCCAACGCCACCACGCCCGTGTTTGCCGCCCATGGCACGCAGGACGACGTGGTGCCGCTGCAATTGGGTGTGGCCGCACGCGATTTCGTGCGGGCGCGGCAAAATCCGCTCACGTGGCACACCTACCCGATGGGGCATTCGGTCTGCCTGGAAGAGATCGCCGACATCGGGGCATGGCTGGCAGCGCGTCTGGCGCAGGCCGGCAGCGCGCAGTCCTGAACCGCCCCCTGACAAGTTGATCGCCGGCCGCTGCGCCGCGCATCGCACCAAGCCGTAAGCATGACCCTCGCCCCATCGCACAGGATCGATTTCAATACCCGCAAGGCGCTGCTGTTCGCGCTGGCCGCCGAACGGCTGTCAGCCTTCTACGAGCATCGGCAATGGATGACCGACGCCCAGGGCGCCACGCTGGCGGGCGAGTGGCTGTCGCGCTCCAGGCTTCAGTTGCCGCTGTCCGAGCGGCGCCTGCTGTCCGAGCTGAGCGACCAGTTTGCGCGCCAGCTGGCCGAGACCCTGTCACGCGAGGCCGGCCTGTACGCCGCGCATGAAATGATGGAAGCGCTTGATCCCAACTACCAGTCGGCGTTTGCGTACGACATGCTGGAGGAATGCGAGCGGCTATTGCGCGAGAACGGCGTGACTGAATAAGGGCGTCCGCAGGGGGTGACGCACGGCGGGTGCGTTTGCAATGGTTGACAATCGCGTGACGCACGGGCGCGTAAACTTCGCGCACTGATAACGCCCCCCTTCCCGCCTACCATGGAACGCAAGCACTGCCTGGCCTGGATTGCGCTGAGCATGATCGCAGCAGCCCTGCTGACACTGCTGTGCCTGATCCTGAATGACCACGCCCAAACGCAGGCCGCCAAACGGGTCGAGCAAATGACCCTGCGCGTGAAACCCGCGGGTGCTGGCGTGATCCGCGCGAATGCCACGTCCCAGCCCCAGCCATCGGAGCGGCCGTCCACGGCCGTCGGCGCCCGGCCCTGAGCCGGTCCGGGCGCGCTCCGGCCCGCTACTTCAGAACGACGACCAGGTTGTTGAGAAGGAAAGCAATACGGGCCGGAGCGCGGGCTTGAGTGTAGACGCGCGCTTCGGCCGCAACTGCAAAGAATTGACAACGGCTGCGGCGGCGATGTTTCAGCCGGCCTGCAGCGGCCACGCCATGCCTGCCAGGGCAGCCAGCGCCTGGTAGGACGTTGCCAGGTGATAGGGCGAGGTCGACGGCATCTCCGCACGGACCACATCGCCAGACGGCGCCAGGCACTCATGCCAGCCCTGCGCATGGAGGAAACGGCTGTGGAACTGGCCGGCCCAGTCGGCAAGCGTAGCCAGCGACTGCGCCTCGCCATGCACGGCCAGTGCGCGGGCAAACTCGGTCTGTGCCCAGATCCGCTCCGTGCCGTCCAGCAGTGCGCCGCTCGCATCCAGCGCAGCGCTGACACCCAGCGTGCCGGCAGCCACGCCGTGCTGCTGCGCGAACGCAAAGGCGCGGCGCAAGGCATCGGCCAGCGGCAGGTCGCCGAACAGATCGGGCTTGCCGGCCACCAGCGAGAACCACTCGAACTGGTGGCCAGGCTCGATGCGATTATCGGCGCTGCCTTGCGGCAGCTCGGCAACGCAGCCGGTGCGCGGATCGACAAAGCGTTCGTGCACGGCCATCGCGATCTCGCGCAGGCGTTCCGCGTACCACTCATCGCCGGTCGCATCCAGCGCCGCCAGGTAAGCCTCGGTCAGGTGCATGATGGGGTTCTGCAGCACGCCGGCGCCCTTGGGCCGGAAATGCTCGGTCAGCGCGGCGTGGTACAGGCCCTGTCCGTCGGCAAAGCGGTCCTCGACGATATCGACCGTTTCATCGAGCACGTCCAGCGCATCCGGGTTGCCGCAGCGCGCGTAGTACGTGGCGCAGGCAAAGATCACGAAGGCGTGGGTGTAGAGGTCACGCGTGGCATCGAGCGGCGAGCCGGCCGGGTCGACGCTGTAGATCCACGCGCCCTCGCCGTTGCCGAAGTAGGCCTGCAGCGAGCCGAACAGCGTATCGGCATGCGCCTGCCTGCCAGCCAGCGAGAACACATAGAGCTGGCGCGCACAGGCCATGGCGCGATAGCGGGCCGGCGGCAGCGGCGCGGCGCTGGCGCCATCCAGCGCCTCATACGGGAGCAGCAGGTCGGTATTCCAGCCGCTGGCGGTCCACAGCGGCAGCACGGTGGCATCGTAATGTGCCGTCAGGGCGGCGATCCGTTGGTTGAGCTCGGGCGAGATGGGCATGTTCGGGCGACGAAATCCGGGCACGGCAAAAGCCGCAAAGGCCGTATCTTGCCATGCCGCGGCCCCAAGACAGTCATGGCATTTGCGGCGTCCAGTTGCTAGCATCAAGGCTCCCCACCCGCGAAAGGGCGACTCCCGGGAGATACCCATGTCGACTTTGCCCCTCACGCTGACTGACGATCACCGCACTCTGGTGCTCCACATCCTCGAAGATGCACCTGGCCAGTTCACCTGGCGCATCGTCATGGAAGAACGCTGTGGCGCCGCTGACGAGGATTGCACGGTAGCGGCACCTGCCAGCTACCGCTCCTATGCAGAGGCCGAAGCCGCCTGCTGGGCCACCGGCAACGGCATGCTGAACGGCCCGCGCGCCGCAGGCGAACTCCGCGCCACCTGATCCGTCCGCGGCCTCGCGCAACCCTTGCGCGAGGCGCCACGCGTGTCCTAGTCTGGAAGCGTGGCAGTGGCAACGCGGGGTATGCATTGCCCGCGATTTTCCGTTCCGGCCACGTCCCGGGCAAGCGATGCTGCCCGGTGCGCTTCCTGCCACCTGCCTGTCATATTCCTGGCCTTAACTGACCTGGTCGCCTTGCCATCCAAAAAAAACCGGGCACGGCGGGCAAGGCCGCAGGAGCATGCAATGGATAAGCCGGTTGTCACGCCCCAGCGCTTCGTTGAACTGATGAACGAGCGCCTCACCAAGCATCCCCTCTTCCGCGAGGGCATGCGCGTCTATGCCATTCCGCAACACACCGACCATCCGCGCAGCCTGGTCTGCGTGGGGCCGCGCGGCACCGAGTGCGTATGCGCCACCATTGAAAACATCGTACGGGGCGAATGTGAGGTATTCCCCGACATCGAACAGGACTGGCATCGTCCGCGCAAAGCCAGTTCCCACACCGAGATGCGGGCGCGCTGAGTTGTCCCGGCGCGCTTCACGCTTATGCCAAGCGGATGGCATGACCAGAACGTGACGTACCGCGGCCACCGCATCCACGTCGCGTCGCTGCGCTATGGCGGGCAGCATGACGGCTGGTGGACGCTGCGCGCGGAAGTCTGGCATCACGGCACCAGGCTGGCGCTGCCCTGCCCGGCCGCGCAGATGCACTTCGGCTGCGCGGCCGACGCCACGCGCACCGGCATTGCCTGGGGGCGCGAGGCCATCGACGCGCGCATCGCGGGCCTGCACGATGCCGAGGACGCGGCGCTGCAATAGCGCCGCCTCAGCCCGTCAAACGTCGATCGCCGTATCGGACTTCACCTTGCGGCGCAGCTCGAACTTCTGGATCTTGCCAGTGGAGGTCTTGGGCAAGGGTCCGAAGTAGACCGCCTTGGGCACCTTGAAGCCCGCCAGCAGCGTGCGGCAATGCGCGATCAGTTCTTCCGCGGTAACGCTGGCGCCGTCCTTCAGCTCGACAAAGGCGCACGGCGTCTCGCCCCATTTGGCATCGGGCTGGGCCACCACGGCCGCGGCCAGCACCGCGGGATGCCGGTAGAGCGCGTCTTCCACCTCCACGCTGGAAATGTTCTCGCCGCCGGAAATGATGATGTCCTTGCTGCGGTCCTTGATCTTGATATAGCCGTCGGGCATGCATACGCCCAGGTCGCCGGTATGGAACCAGCCGCCGGCGAAGGCCTCGCGCGTGGCCTTCTCGTTCTTGAGGTAGCCCTTCATGCAGATATTGCCGCGGAACATGATCTCGCCGATGGTCTCGCCATCGGCCGGCACAGGCTGCATGGAATCGGGATCGAGCACCGCCACCTGCGACTGCAGGTGATAGCGCACGCCCTGGCGCGCCTTCTTGACCGCGCGGTCCTGCTCGGACAGCGTGCTCCAGTCGTCCTGCTCGGCGCAGACCGCGGCCGGACCGTAGACCTCGGTCAGGCCGTAGACATGGGTCAGCTCGAACCCCATCGCCTCCATCTGCGCCAGCACCGCTGCCGGCGGCGGTGCGCCGGCCACCATGCCGCGCACCGGGCCGCGCACGCCCTCGCGCCACGCGGCGGGGGCATTGACCAGTGCGGTATGCACGATCGGCGCGGCGCAGTAGTGGGTCACGCCCTCTGCGCGCATCAGGTCGAACACCAGCTTGGGCTCGAACTTGCGCAGGCACACATTGACGCCCGCGCGCGCCGCGACGGTCCACGGGAAGCACCAGCCGTTGCAGTGGAACATCGGCAGCGTCCACAGATAGACCGGATGCTTGGGCAGGTCCCATTCGAGGATGTTCGACACGGCATTGATGGCCGCGCCGCGGTGGTGATAGACCACGCCCTTGGGGTCGCCGGTGGTGCCGGAGGTGTAGTTCAGCGCAACCGCTTCCCACTCGTCGGCCGGCATCTGCCATGCGTATTCCGGGTCGCCGCCGGCCAGGAATGCTTCATAGTCGGTGTCGCCGAACGGCGCCTCCTGCGGGCCCAGCACGTCATGCACGGCGATGACCTTCAGGCCGGGGATCTCCAGTGCCATCTGGCGCGCCAGGTCGGCAAACTCGGTATCGGCCAGCAGCACGCGCGCCTCGCCATGGCGCAGCATGAAGACCAGGTTGGCGGCATCGAGGCGAATATTCAGCGCATTGAGCACGGCACCCGCCATCGGCACACCGAAATGCGCCTCCACCATGGCCGGCGTATTGGGCAGCAGCGCGGCCACGGTATCGCCCCTGCCGATGCCGGCACGCGCGAGCGCACTGGCCAGGCGCCGTGCGCGCGCATAGGTGTCGCGCCAGTTCTGGCGCAGCGGGCCGTGCACGATGGCCAGGCGCTCGCCGTAGACCTCGGCGGCGCGGACCAGGAAGTCAATGGGGGTAAGCGGCACGAAGTTGGCCGCGTTGCGGGCCAGGCCGCTGTCGAAATCGGTGGGCATTGCTTGTGTCTCCGCGTATCTGGCGCCGTTGGCGGCGGGGCCGCGCAACAGGCCGCGTGATGCTGTCGTTACGCTGCAAGGATGCAGCGATGGCCGGGGCGAGGTGACCATGGTCCGCGCCATCCGGCGCTGTCACTTTTTCTGTTGCAAGGCTATCATCGCACACGCTGGCGCACTGTCATCCAGACGACAAACCTGCCGCAAACCCGCGCCAGACAAGGCTTACACGATTCTTACAGGGACCCGGCCCGACCCGCGCGTCCATGCCATGAGCGACCTCGCAGACCCCGTTTCCGTCCCTGCCGCAGTCCTTGCCGGCCATGCCTGGTTCAGCGCGCTCGCGCCCGACCACCAGGCCCTTGCCGCGCGCGAAACCCTGCTGCAGTCCTTTGCCGCCGGCGCCTTCATCGCCCGGCGCGGCGAGCCCTCGCGCCACTGGATCGGCGTGGACAGCGGCCTGATCAAGCTGGCGGTGTATACCCCCGACGGGCGCGGCTGCACCTTCTCGGGCGTGCCCGCCGGCGGCTGGTGCGGCGAAGGCAGCGTGATCAAGCGCGAAGACCGCCGCTATGACGTGATCGCAATCCGTGATTCACAGGTGCTGCTGGTGCCCGAGCCGGTCTTCAACACCCTGCTGGCGCAGAGCCTGCCGTTCGCCAGCTTTGTGGTGCGCCAGCTCAACGAGCGCATGGGCCAGTTCATCGCCACCGTGCAGAACGACCGCCTGTTGGGCGCCGATGCGCGCGTGGCGCAGGCCATCGCGCAGCTGTTCCACCCGGACCTGTACCCGCGCACCAGCCCGGTGCTGGAACTGTCGCAGGAAGAAATCGGCCTGCTCACCGGGCTGTCGCGCCAGCGGGTCAACCAGGCGCTGCGCCGGCTGGCCGATGCCGGCATGGTGCACCTGTCCTACCAGAGCATCCGCGTGACCGACCTGGAGCGGCTGCGCCACTTTGGGATGTCCGAGCTGTAACGCCGCCATCACCGGAGCGCTGTTCACGTCAAACTGAACATGGCCGCGGCCTTGCGCGGCCCGCCGAATCCTGCGACAGTTACCCGCCGCACCGCCGCCTAGCTTCCGGGTTGTCCTCCGCATGCCGCTTGTCAGCCGTCACCACGTCCGCATTGCCCGCCTGCGCTTCCCCTTTGCCGTGCATGTACAAGCCCTGCACGGCACGGCGAGCCTGCGCGACGCCAATGCGCGGCGCGAGGTACGGCCCGGCGACCCGTTCGTGGTGCACGCCTTCGCCCACTTCGACTGCGACCTGCCAGGTACCTGGCAGCAACCCTGCGCCATCGTCCTGACGGCCGTCCCGGACAGCGAATGCCCCCGGCTGGCCGGCAAACCCGCCGACCGGCCCTGGTCGCGCCAGCTTGCCGGCCTGGTCTTTTCCCGCCCCGACACCGACTGGAACGCCGAACACCTGGCCGCGCAATGGCAGGTGCCGGCCCGCGTCGTGCGCGCCCGGCTCTTTGCCGAGGGCGAGGCACTGCATCCGCTGCTGCGCGAGCAGCGTGCCGCCCATGCGCTGCACGCGCTGGCCAGCGCCGCCGGCCCGGCGCCCGCGCTGGACCTGCTGGCCGCGCATGCCGGCCTGCGCTCGGCCAGTGCGCTGGTCAGCGGCTGGCAGAACTGGTTCGGCATCGATGCCGCGCGGCTGATGGAGGATTGCGGGGCTGGCAGCCGCACCCCCTCGCCCCCGGCCGCCTGGCCGGGTCTCGTGCAGGCGGCTGCCTGACACCGGTCAACCGTCCGTAGTTCCGCTCCAAGGCATCAATCCGGACAGCTACGTCCGGACGACAACTCAAGCCGGCGCCGCCATTGCGGTGCCGGCTTTTTTCTTTCCCGCTTCGGCTGACTGCAGACGCGCTGAGACTGCTGATCAACTTTTGTTGTAAATGCAAATCATTCCTATTACAATCAACCAGCTTTGTTACCGCACATTACGCACACCATTCCGCTGACCTGACCATAGCCATGCATACCGCAACACGCTCACAGACCCCGGCGGTGGCCGGCCGCCGCCGGGTACGTCCGCTCGCACTTCTTGTGGCCGCCATCGGCGCGGGCTCGCCTCCGCTGGCCGACGCCCAGGAGGTACCCACAGGGTCCGCTGTCGCTTCCACCAGCACCTCAAGTGCGGGCGCGAAGCCGCACAGCACGCCGACCCAGGCCGACGGCGGCGAGCTGAACGCGGTGGAGGTCAGGGTCGACCGGATCAAGAGCGACCTCGTCAGCCCGACCCGGCAGGTCACGGTGCTGGAGCGTGAGGAGATCGAGGAACTGAAGGTTGGCTCCAACAATCTCGCAACCATGCTGAGCAAGCTGATCCCGGGCATGGCGGACTCCAGCCGCACGGTCACGGACTTCGGCCAGACGCTGCGCGGCCGCGGCACGCTGATCCTGGTCGATGGCATTCCGCTCAACACCAACCGGGATTCGGCGCGCAACCTCGCCACCATCGATCCCAGCAACATCGAGAAGATCGAAATCATGCGCGGCAGCAGCGCGATCTATGGCGCCGGCGCCAACGGCGGCATCATCTCGATCACGACGCGGCCCGCGGGCGGCGCACCCAGCGCGGATACCACCGTGACGCTCGGCACGCCGCTGACGCGGCTGAGCAAGGAAGGGCTCAGCGCCAATATCCAGCAGCATTTCTCCGGCAGCCAGGGGCCGGTCGACTACGCGTTCCACCTGGGCGCGCAGCATATCGGCAGCCCCTATGACGCGCACGGCAACCGGATCGCGCCGGAGCCCAGCCAGGGGGACCTGTTCGATTCCAACGTCTACAACGTCAGCGGCAAGCTGGGCTTGCGCATCGACAGCCAGCAGCGCATTGAACTGAGCGTGAGCCAGTACCAGGCCAGGCAGAACACCGACTACGCCTCCGACCCGTCGGTTGCCAGGCTGCCGCCGGGCACCGCCGCCGCGCGGGCGATCAAGGGGCTGCAGCTGGAAAACCAGAACGAGTTGCGCAATACCGTGGTCAACCTGGGCTACCAGAACCTGGACCTGTTGGGCAGCACGGTGTCCACACAGATCTACTACCGCGACTACTTCACCCGCTTCCCGCCGTTCGATGCGCGCGCGGTGCCCACGCGCGGCGGCAACGTCGACCAGGTCAGCCAGAACAGCGACGTGTTCGGCTCACGCCTGACCATCAGCACCCCGCTGGGTGCCGACAAGAAGACCAGGCTGCTCTGGGGCGCGGACTACAACCAGGAGCGCAGCGACATGCCGCTCGACGTGTTCGATCCGCGCGCCTATGACCAGAGCGGCGGGCTGGTCTTCAACAAGACCGGTTCGCTGACCTACATGCCGCCGCTGACCACCCGCAGCGGCGGCGCTTTCGGGCAGCTGCAGCACAAGTTCAATGAGCAGTGGTCGATGGAGGGCGGCGTGCGCTATGAGCGCGCCAGTGCCACGTTCGACGACTTCGTGCCGCTGTCGCAATCGCGCGTCAGCAACCCGGTGGCGGTCCAGGGCGGCACGGTCAACTACGGCGCCTGGCTCTTCAATATCGGCGGTGCGTACGCGCCGGTGAAAAACCAGGAGTTCTATGCCTCGTTCGGCCAGGGCTTCCAGTTGCCCGATATCGGCCTGCAGATCCGCAATGCACGCCCGGGCTTCGATATCAATTCATCGAATCTTGAGCCGGTCAAGACCAACAACTATGAGATCGGCTGGCGCGGCGCGTTCGGCAATACGATGGGGAGCCTGGCGCTGTTCTACAGCACTTCGCAGCTGGGCGACGTGCAGAGCTTCAACAACGGCCTGATCCTGACCCGCACCAAGGAGCACATCGCGGGCGTGGAAGCTTCCGCCGACTACCTGAGCGACAGCGAGACCTGGGGCGCGGGCGGCACGTTTACCTGGATCAACGGCCGCGAGCAGCCGCAAGGCAGCAGCGGCTTCCAGAACATGACGGGCTACCGCATTCCGCCGCTGAAGCTGACCGCCTACGTCCAGTACCGGCCCATCAGCACGTGGAGCAATCGCCTGCAGCTGACGTACTACGGCGGCCGCGACTACCGGCTCAATGACCAGAACGGCTTCGGGCGACGCGAGGTCAGCAGCTACACCACCGTCGACCTGATCAGCCGCTACCAGGTCAGCAAGAAGGACACGATCACGGTGGGGATCGAGAACCTGTTCAACCGCTACTACTTCCCGTTGTACAGCCAGCTGATGCGCAACAGCAATAACACCAGCCGCCTGCCGGCTGCAGGCATCACGCTGACCGCGATGTACCAGCACCGCTGGTAAAGCAGCCGCCGGACGGCGACGGCCTTGTCGGGACCCTCGCCGCCCGGCATTTTTTTTAAACTCAGATGTAAATAATTCTCATTTACTAAACGATACAAACTGGCCCGGGCACGATGCAGGCCAACATCGATTGAGGGGTAAGCCATGGTTTGCAGCAGCATCATCGAGAGTATCGGCGGGACGCCCGTGGTCCATCTGCGCCGCCTGTTCGGGGACAGCGGGGCCGAGGTCTTTGCCAAGCTGGAGCTGTTCAATCCCGCCGGCAGCGTCAAGGACCGTCCTGCCCGGTACATCATCGAACAGGGCCTCGCCGAAGGCACCATCGGCGCCAACGCCCACATCGTCGAAAGCTCGTCGGGCAACCTGGCGATCGCGCTGGCCATGGTATGCCGCCTGAAAGGACTGCGCTTCACCGCCGTGGTCGACCCGAAGATCTCGCAGACCAACCTGACGATCCTGCGTTGCTATGGCGCCGGGATCGAGCTGGTCACCGAAAAGGACAGCCAGGGCGGCTACCTGGAAACGCGCATCGCGCGTGTGCGGCAGATGCTGCGCGACCTGCCGGATGCGGTCTGGATCAATCAGTACGGCAATCCGCGCAACTGGGAAAGCCATTACCACGGCGAAGGCGAGGAAATCCTGCGCCAGCTGGACCGGCCGGCCGACATGCTGGTGCTCGGCGTCAGCACCTCGGGTACGGTGCATGGCATCGCACGCCGGCTGCGCGAGGCGTGGCCGGCGCTGAAGGTGGTGGGCGTGGACGCCGCCGGCTCGGTGCTGTTCGGGCATCCGCCGGCCAGCCGCGAGCTGCCCGGCATCGGCGCGAGCCGTGTGCCGGAGTTGCTATGCCGAGAAGAAATCGACCAGGTCATCCATGTGGACGACCACGCCGCGGCCCTGGGCTGCAGGCGCCTGCTGGCGCAGGAAGGCATCTTCGCCGGCGGGTCCTCCGGCGCGGTGGTTGCCGCGATCGGCCGCCTGTTGCAGGACCTGCCGCGCAGTGCACGCCCGCCTCGCATCCTCACGCTGTTTCCTGACCGCGGCGAACGCTATCTCGACACCGTCTACGACGACGCGTGGCTTGAGCGCGTCGCCGCCATCCATCGCGCGCGGACGGCTGCCGCCGCCGCGCGATCGTCCATCCCCGCACACGGAGTCACCGCATGAACGCTTCCATCCAGCCCCCCGCAGCCGAGTTGCGCTACCTCAGCCGTGCCGACTTGCTCATGCTTGGCGCCGACCACTCCGACGCCTTCGTGCAGGCCATCGCCGAAGGCCTGGCGCTGCATGCGCGCGGCGCATGCGTGCAGCCGCTCAAGCCCTATCTGCGCTGGCCCGGCGCCGACCATATCGCCGATCGCATCATCGCCATGCCCTGCTACGTCGGCGGCGACAACCCGGTCGCCGGCATCAAGTGGATCGGCAGCCGGCAGCACAACCCGCAGCGCCACGGCCTGGAGCGCGCCAGCGCCGTGATCGTGCTCAACGACGCCCAGACCAACTATCCGGTCGCCATCATGGAAGGCGGCCTGATCAGCGGCATGCGCACCGCAGCCATCACCGCGGTCGCCACGCGCCACCTGGCGCGCGCGGGCTTTACCGACGTGGCCTGCATCGGCTGCGGCCCTATTGCCCGCATGCAGCTGCAGACGCTGCTGGAGCAATTCCCCGGCATCCGCTGCATCCACCTGTTCGACCTGTCGCGCGAGGCCATGCAGGCGATGCGCAGCCAGCTGGGCGCGCGTTTCCCGGCGGCAGGCTGGGAGCTGTCGGCCAGCGCCGAGGCCGCGGTGCGCGCAGCCGACGTGACCGTGACCTGCACGGTTGCGGATGCGCCGTACCTCGAGCACGCCTGGCTCAAGCCAGGCGCCTTCGTCGCCAACGTCTCCATCATGGACGTGCACAAGGACGTCTATGAAAAGGTCGACAAGGTCGTGGTGGACGACTGGGACCAGTCGAACCGTGAAAAGAAAATCATCAACCAGCTGGTGCTGGAAGGCCGCTTCAGCCGCGAGCAGCTGCATGCGGAGCTTGGCGAGATCGTGACCGGCGCGAAGCCGGGGCGCGAGCGCGACGACGAGATCATCCTGCTCAACCCGATGGGGATGGCACTGGACGATATGGTGTGCGCGCGACACTTCTATCAGCTCGCGCTGCAGCGCGGCATCGGCGCCCGCCTGCCCCTGCTATGACGGTGCTGCCTAACGACCCGGTGCGCGAGCGGATGCTGGCGCAGGACCTGCTCGACGCGTTGTGGCAGGAGGACCTGTACGGCATACGCAAGCACTGCCGCCTGGTCGCCGCCGACGACGCATCCCTGGCCGCGCTCGCCGTCGACCTGGGCGCCGCCGGAACGCTGCTCTGGCTTGGCCGCCGCCTTGACGGCCCCAGGCCGCTGCAGCTTGGCGCCGGCGATGACGGGCCGCCGGTCGTCCTGCAACGCGACGGCAGCGCCATGGCAGTCGGCGCCGCCGCGGCGCTGGAAGCCTTGCAGTCCGCGGACTGGTGGCCAGGCCGCAGCCGGCGCCTGCAGACGCTGTTCGCGCTGGCAGAAGCGCAAGCCACGCATACGCTTGCGCATGAGCCGGCCATCCTGGGCCGGCTCGCGGCGGCGCCGCGCTCGCTGCTGTCGTGGGAGGCGGTTTGCTGCCTGCGCGACCGCCCCTTCCATCCGCTCGCCCGCGCCAAGGCCTGGGGCGACGCGGCCGGGCCGCACGCCGGCTTCGACGCGGAATCCGGGCAGCCTGTATGGCTGCACTGGATTGCCGTGCCGTTGCACCGGCTCCGGACGGGTTCGGCGATGGAAGCGTCAACGCAACCGCTGGCCCGTTCGCTGCTGCAGCCCGACGAGCTCGAGCGCCTGGCGGCACGTGCGGAAGCCGCCGGCGCGCAGCGCGGCTACCTGTGGATGCCGGTGCATCCGTGGCAATGGCAGCAGCAGGCCCACGTCGCCACCGACAGCGGGCCAGCGCCGTGCATCGACCTCGGCGGCGGCATCGGTGCGGCCTACCCCACCGCGTCGCTGCGCTCGCTGGTCATGCGCGAACGTCCCGGCCTGCATCTCAAGCTCTCGCTGGAAATGCAGGCGCTGGGCGCCAGCCGCACCCTGCCCGTACGCTATCTGCACAACGGCGCGCTCGCACAGCAATGCCTGGCGCGGCTGCGGGACCGCGATCCGTGGCTTGGCCAGCACCTGCTGCTTTGCGACGAGCGCGACTGGTGGGCACTGCGCCAGCACGACTCGCTGATCGCCGAGCCGGGCGACCTCGCCTGCGTGCTCAGGCGCTACCCCGCCGACCTGGCCCCGCACACGTGGCTGCTGCCCATGGCAGCGTGCGCGGCGCTGACTGCCGGCAACGACCTGCCCGCGCTGCGCCGGTCGTCCTGCACGGATGCCAGCCAGGCCTGGGCAACGTTCCGGCGCATCGCGGCCCTGTTGCTGGAAACCGGCCTGCGCTGCTTTGCCGGCGGCGTCATGCCCGAGCTGCACGGACAGAATGTCGTGCTGGTGGTGGACGATGACGGCCCGCGGGCGCTGCTGCTGCGCGATCACGATACGCTGCGCATCTGCCCGTCGCTGCTCGCGCAGGCCGGCGTGGACGTGCCCGCGTATGCAGTGGACACGTCAACGCCGAATACGCTGGTGCTCGACGCCCCGGCGCAGCTGCTTGCTTACTTCCAGACCCTGGCGATCGAAGTGAACCTGTACGCCATCGCCGCAGCGATTGCCGTGGCCTTCGACAGCGACGAGCGCCTGGGCTGGCGCATCCTGGGCGAGGAGATCGCCGCGCTGCTGCCAGCCGGCACCGGCAACCGGACCGCGGAGATCGCGCGGGCCGCGTTGCTGGATGCGCCGGAATGGCCGTTCAAGCAATTGCTGGCGCCGCTGCTGGCGCGCGAGACCGCCGGCACCGGCATGCCCAGCGCGCTCGGCAGCCTGCGCAACCCGCTGCACGACAGCGGAGTCCCGTCATGACGCCGGCGGCGCAAACCGGCCCGTCGCGCGGCATCGCCCTGCTGCTGGCCGGCCAGGCGGTAGTGACGACGGGCCTGACGACGCTGGTGCCGATCATGCCGCTCTACCTGCGCGACCTCGCCGGCCCCGATGCCGCGCACTGGAGCAGCCTGGCGCTGGCCGCGCCCGGGGTTGGCGCGCTGCTGGTGGCGCCGTTCGCCGGCAGCTGGTGCGAACGCTGGGGCTATCGCCGGCCCTTGCTGCTGTCGCTGTCAGCCTTCACCGCCAGCCTGCTGCTGATGGGGCTGTCCACGCATGTGTCCGGCTTCATGGCCGGCCGGCTGCTGCAGGGCGCGAGCGCGGTCGGCGTCCTGCTGACCATCTGCATCGGCCGCGTCAGCACGCCTCGCATGCGCGGGCGCGCCTTCGGCATGCAGGAATCGGCCGTCGCCACTGGCGCCTTGCTCGGTCCCGTGCTTGGCGGCGTGCTGCAGGACTGGTGGACGGTGCGGCCGATGCTGCTGGCCGTGGCCGCGGCCAACGCGGTGCTGACGCTGCTGCTCGCGTGGCGGCTGCGCGAACCCGTGCCGCAGGCGCCGGCAAGCGCGGACACCTCGCGGGGATTCGCCGCCATGCTGGCGGACGCGTCGCTGCGCCGGTGGCTGCTGGCCGGCTGCCTGACGCAGGCCGGCGCGTTCGCGCTGGTGAACGTGTTTGCGCTCTACCTGCAGCAGCGCTACCCCCACGATGCCATGCTCGGCAGCAAGACCGGCTTTCTGCACGCGCTGGGCTGGCTCGCCGCGTTGCTCGCCAGCCCGCTGTGGGGCGCGCTCAACGACCGCGGCGCAGCGGTCCGCGCGTTCATGCTGGCCGCCGGCGGCTGCGCGCTCGCGCTGGCGTTGCTGCCGCTCGCGGACGCGCTCTGGCAGATCGGCGCCCTCCGCATCGTGCAGGGCGCGCTGTTCGCGGCGCTGGCGCAATCCATGCTGTCCTATTGCTGCGCCCGACTGCCCGCGAATCTTCACGGCAGCGCCACCGGCATCGCCAGGAGCGCCATGACCGCCGGGCAACTGGTCGGGCCGCTGGCGGTGATGGCATGGCTGCCGCGCACTGATCCGGCCGGCACCTTATGGCTGATTGCCGCCATGTTCGCGCTGGCCGCCGCACTGGTCGTTCCTGATCGCTCATCGTTGTTTGCCACCGTTCCTGAAGCGAGGTAACCGCATGCTATCCAGTCTCCTGCCCGCGACATCCGTGGTACCGCAAGGGCGCCTGCGCCCCCATTGCCCGGACCAGCATATCGCCGCACCCGACGCCATCGAGCGCCGCCTGATCGAGCAGTTCTTCAATACCTACTGCCGCGAAACCGGCATTGTCGATCCGCGCCGTGCCACGCACCTTCCCGCCGCCGTGCCGGCCGCACTGCAAAGTACCCTGGGCCGCTGGCGTGCCGAAGGGCTGGAACCGGCGGTGCTGGCGCTGGCAGACCGCCATGGCGGCCACCGCTGGCTGGCCGCGGCGCTGGCCTACGTCTCCCCCATCGGCTACCACCGGCTCGCGGATGCGGTGCTGTCCGAGGGCAGTGTCTTTGCACCGCTACGCCGCGCCGAGAAGCTGGCCGATGCCATCACCGGGGCGCTCGCGCATACCTACCCGCAAAGCGCCGCCACCGACTGGCCAGCGCGCTTTGCCGCGCTGATGAAGAACGGCGTCCGGAAGGTGCGCCAATATCACCGCGAAGCGCCCGCACGGCAAGCGCCTTCGCGCTTTATCGCTGCCGAGCAGGGGCTGCGCTTTGGCCATATCTTCCACGCCACCTCGAAGGCATCGGAAGGGTTCAGCGCTGAAGCGTTACGACGCTATGCCCCGGAACTGGGTGCCGCCTTCCAGTTGCACTACTTCGCCGTCGCCAGCAACCAGCTGGAGAGCGGCGCCATCGATGGCCAGCCGCTGCCGATCGACCCCGCTGTCATGGAGACCGCGGCAGACTTGCTCAAGGAAGGCGATTACCGCCTGCTGCCCTGCCATCCCTGGCAGGCCGGGCAGTTGCTCTCGCACCCCGGGATCCAGCCACTGCTGGCGAGCCGCACGATGATTTCCCTGGGTCCCCTCGGCGAGCTGGCGTGGCCGACATCGTCGGTGCGCACGGTGTGGCTGCCGCAGCAGCAACGCTTCCTCAAGCTGGCGCTCGACATCCGCATCACCAACTTTGTCCGCAACAATCCGCCCGAGCATGTGCGACGCGCGCTCGATGCCAGCCGCGCCATCGCAATGCTGCCCGAGGCGGCCCGTTCGTCGGCGCACTTTACGGTGCTGGCCGAGACCGGCTACGCCGTGCTCGCGCTGCCCGACGACGCCCTGCGTGCCAGCACCGCGGTGATCTACCGACAGGGCATGACAGGCCCGCATGGCGACGCCGCCCAAGTCCTCGCCACCGTGCTCGAAGAGCCCGCGCAAGGCACCAGCATCCTCGACGGCCTGCTGCACGAGGCGCTGGGCCATCACCCCAGCGCCGCCGATATCTGCCGGTGGTGGGCGCGCTATCTGGACGTCACGCTGCTGCCGCTGGCGCGCCTGTTCGCCGCTCACGGCATCAGCCTGGAAGCGCACCTGCAGAACAGCATGGTCGCATTCGCGGACGGCTGGCCGGTGCACGGTTATGTCCGCGACATGGAAGGCGCCAGCATCAGCCGCACCCGCTTTGCGTGGACGGCGCAGTTCGATGCCGACAGCCCGGCGCTCTACACCGAGGAAGCGGCGCTGCATCGCTTTGCCTACTACGTGCTGGTCAACCACATCGGCCACTTCATCGCTTGCCTGGCCCGCACCGGCGCCTGCGACGAAGCGACGCTCTGGCGCGACACCGCCGCCGCGCTCGATGCCGGCGGACCTTCGCTGCGCCAGCTGCTGGCGTCGCTGCAGGCCCTGGAGACCCTTCCCGCCAAGGCGAACATGCTGAGCTGCTTCGGCCGTCACGGTGAAACGCCCGCATGGGCAGGCGTCCCGAACTTCCTCGTATCCGCACCGCAAGCCTGAGCCCCCGATGAACACGACCGACTACCAATGCCTGATCCAGAGCCCGCACTACCGGCAAGCCGCCCGCCGCGTGGTGCGCCAGTTGCTGGAAGCCCTGTTATTTGAGGACTGCCTGCGTGACGTGCTGCTCACCGACGATGGCGTCGAACTGCCCGCCATGGCGGCCGACGGCACGCCCGTGAGCTATCGCTGCGCGGCCCGCCGCACGGCCAGCTTCGGTCGCATCCGCATCGATGGGCCGGTGCTGCGCAGCGAAGCCGGCGCGCAGACCGAAGCCGACAATGTCGCGATGCTGCTTTCCGAACTCGCCGGCCAGCTCGACGCCGATCCGGTGCGGCTGCAGCAGTTCGGCCTGGAGCTGCTGTCCACGCAGGTGAAGGACGCGCAGTCCCATCATGCCAACGGGCATGCGGGACAGCCGCTGCGAGAGGCCAGCTACGATGCCATCGAAGCACGGCTGACGGGGGCCCATCCCTACCACCCGGGATATAAATCGCGCATGGGCTTCACGCTTGCGGACAACCGACGCTACGCGCCGGAATGCGCCGCGCCGCTGCACCCGGTGCTGCTTGCCGCGCACCGCTCGCATTGCCGCTGGAACCTCGGCAAGGTCGAGGCCTCGCCCGAAAACCTGCTGCCGCCGCCCGCGCGCGCCGCGTTCGAGGCAGCGGTGCGCAAGCATGGCGCCGATCCCGCCGACTACCTGCCGCTGCCCGTCCATCCGTGGCAATGGGACGAGGTGATTGCGCCGGGCTACCACGGCGCGTTCGCGCGCGGCGAGCTGATCGTGGTCGGCGAGATGCCCGGCCGCTACCTGCCCCAGCAGTCGATCCGCACCCTCGCCAATGTCGACCAGCCCGACGCGCTGTCGCTGAAGCTGGCCATGAATCTGGTCAACACCTCCACCTCGCGCGTGCTGGCGCCGCACACCGTGTGCAATGCTGCCGTGCTGAGCGACTGGCTGGTGGGCCTGGCCGCACGCACCGAATGGCCCGCACCGATGGTGGCACCCGTGCTGCTGCGCGAAGTGGCCGGCGTCAGCCACGTACCGGCCGCGCCGGTGCAGGGCCAGTACGGCGCACTTTCCTGCATCTGGCGCGAAAGCATCAACGGCCATCTGGCATCCGGCGAGGCCGCCATCCCGATGACCGCGCTCACGCATATCGATGTCGATGGCCTGCCGCTGATTGACTTGTGGATTCGGCGGCATGGGGTGCGACCGTGGCTGCAGCGGCTGGTGGAGCGCGCCTGGCTGCCGGTCTTGCACCTGCTGTGGGAGCACGGCACCGCGCTAGAGTCACACGCGCAGAACATGCTGCTGCTGCACGTCGACGGCCTGCCACAGCGCGTGGCGCTCAAGGACTTCCACGACGGCGTGCGCTTCTCGCGGCGGTGGCTGTCCGGCACGGCCCCGCAACTCACGCCGCCGCCGGCGGAGCATGCGCGCGTCAATCCGAACTCGTTTATCGAAACCGACGATGCGGAGGAACTGCGAGACTTCACCTGCGACGCACTGTTCTTCGTCAACCTGGCTGAGCTCGCCCCGCTGCTCGCCGCGCATTATCAACTCGACGAAGCAGAATTCTGGGCCATCGTGGCAGGCGTGATCCGCAGCTACCAGCGCGCGCACCCGCGCCTGGCCGAGCGCTTCCGGCGCTTCGACTGCTTCGCGCCCACCCTGTCGATCGAATTGCTGGCCAGCCGCCGCTTCATGCCAGAAATCCGGCTGCGCACGCGGCAGGCACCGAATCCGCTGGCGGAGGCCGCATGAGGTCGCTGAAAGCGCGTTTGTCGGATCCGGGCGCCCGCCCGGTCCACGGCCTCTTCTGCTCGACGCCCGCGGCACTGACCGTCGAACTGATCGCCGCCGCCGGCTATGACTTCGTGGTGATCGACCTGGAACACACGCTGATCGACGGCGCACAGCTCAACGCGATGTTGCTGGCGGCCCGCGCCGGCAGCATCGCGGCGCTGGTGCGCGTGGCGGCGCCGCACCAGGTGGCGCCGGCGCTGGACGCCGGTGCCGAAGGTATCGTCTTCCCACGCATCAGCAGCGTGACGCAGGCAAGGCAGGCAGCCCGGCTCTGCCACTACGCCCAGCACCCGCAGCTGCCCGGCGAGCGCGGGCTGAACGCTACCTGGCATAGCGCATTCGGCCGCGACGACCTTGCCGCGGCCACCGCCGCGGCCGGCACCGATACGCTGGTCGCGGCAATGATCGAAGATGGCGCGGCGCTCGACGCGCTCGACGGCATCGCCGCGGTAGCCGGGATCGATGTGCTGCTCGAAGGTGCCGCGGACCTCTCGCAATCGCTGGGCGTGCCATGGCAGACGCGTCATCCGCTGGTGCAGGATGCCGTGGCGCGCATTGCCGCTGCCGCGAGCCGGCACGGCAAGCATTTCTGCGCGCTGCCGCGCACCCCGGAGGACGCCGCGCAGTGGCGCCGGCAAGGCACCCGCATGCTGGTGCACGGCGACGACCGCGGCATCGCGCGCCGGGCCATGGCCGCGCACCTGCACTCCCATTCCCAGTCCTCGACATTAGGCCGCCCCGCCACAACATGAACCCGCAAATCATTACCCGTTACCTGGATAAACTCGATCCACGCAAGGGACCTGCATGCGCGTATCTCTATGACCTGAACCACTTGCGCTCGCGCGCAGCAGCCCTGGTCTCCACCTTGCCCACGGACTGCGATCTTTACTACGCGATCAAGGCCAACAGCGATGAGCCGGTGCTGCGCGCGCTGCTGGGCACAATGACTGGTTTTGAAGTCGCGTCGCTGGGCGAAATCGAACGCGTGCGCGCCGTCGATGCCGACGTGCCGGTCGTCTTCGGCGGCCCCGGCAAGACCGATGACGAGCTGGAGGGCGCGCTGCGTCTTGGCGTCCGGCTGATCCACGTAGAAAGCGCGCTGCAGCTGCGCCGGCTGGACCGCATCGCCCAACGCATGGACCGCCGCGCCGACGTGCTGCTGCGCGTCAATCCGGCCTACGGCCTCCCTGGCGCCACGCTGCAGATGGGCGGGCGCCCGACGCAGTTCGGCATCGACCAGGCGGAGCAACCCGCCTTGATCGCGCTGGCCCGCGACCTGCCGGGCGTGCGCGTGGTCGGGCTGCACCTGCATGCGGGCTCCAACAGCCTCGATGCCGACCATCATTTGGCGCTGGTCTCACGCCACATCGCGCTGGCGCAGCAATGCCGGGACGAGCACGGCATGACGCTGGAATGGCTGAACATCGGCGGCGGCATCGGCATCGACTACGCCGATCCCCACCGCACCTTCGACTGGCCGCGCTTCTGCGCGGGGCTGGCGCAACTGCTGCAGGAACGGCGGCCCGACTGCCGCATCGTGCTGGAATGCGGCCGGTTCATCAGTGCCGATTGCGGATGCTACGTGGCCGAAGTCATCGACCTCAAGCACAATCACGGCAAGCACTTCGCCATCGTGCGCGGCGGTACGCATCATTTCCGGCTGCCGGTGTCGTGGCAACACAATCATCCGTTCCTCGTCGTGCCGAACGATACGTGGCCATACCCGTTTGCGCGCCCGGAACTCACGGATGCGAAGCTCACGATCTGCGGCGAGCTTTGCACGCCGAAGGACGTCTTCGCACAGGAGGTGACGGTGCCGCGCGTGCGAGTCGGCGACCGCATCGTCTTCATGCTGGCGGGGGCCTACGGCTGGCATATCTCACACCACGACTTTCTCAGCCATCCGCATCCGGAGAGGGTGTTTGTGGGTGCCGTGGGAGGCAGGTAAGAGCTCAGGCGCCTGTCGAACGCCCTGGAGCCGTTGCGTTTTCTCAGGTGCCGGGCTGCCTTCCCCGGATCCCCTCAATAAAGCAAAAAAAACCCACCGCCGGGTGGTAGTGGGTAACGAAAAGTGGTGCGGGCACGTCGCGGAACTGCCCACCTCTCGCATCTTCGCACCACAGCACCGCGCGGCCAATAATCTTTCCGGACTAGTCGCCCCCCACCAGGTGCATGGACAAGCGCCCGGGATTCTTGTCCAATGGCTTTCGCCCGCTGCCCGCTCCCGTTGCCAATGCCCCGCGCCCGACTGCTGCTGATCGACGACCATACCTTGTTCCGCACCGGCCTGCGCCTGGTGCTGGCCGACAGCCCCAGCGTGGCGCATATCATCGAGGCCGGTTCGGTCATGCAGGCCGTGCAGGACCATGGCGGCGCGGTGGTCGATATCGTGTTGCTCGATATCCAGATGCCCGGCCTGAACGGCATCGAGGGCGTCAAGGTGCTGCGCCGGCATTTCCCGGCCGCGCGCATCCTGATCGTGTCGGGCACGTCGGGGCTGGAAGCCATCCCGGCCGAGGTGCGGCGCGAGATTGCGGGCTTCCTGCCCAAGTCCGCCGATGCGCGAGAGATCGAGGCAGCCATCGCCTGTTGCCTGGCCGGCGGCACCCATTTTTCCGGGGAAACCGATGCCGGGGCGCCGCCCCCCGCGCCCTACGCGGCCAGCACGCTCACGCCGCGCCAGCTGGAGGTGCTGCACCAGCTCACGCTGGGCCGCTCGAACAAGGTCATTGCCTACCATATGGGCCTGTCCGAAAACACCGTGCGCGTCCATGTCGCCGCCATCCTTGGCCATCTTGGCGTGGTCAGCCGCCTGGAAGCCATCCTGGAAGCCCAGCGCCGCGGCCTGGTGCAGGCGGCGCGATGACGGCAGATCCGCCCGCACCGGTACGCAAGCCTCTGCGCTGGCTGCCCCGCTACGATGCGCCGCCGCTGCTGGCCGCGCAGATGACCCTGATCGACCAGAGCTTCACCAGCGCCATGCTGGGCTGCACGCTGGCGGCCTTCATCCTTGCGGCGGGCCTGACCCTGACCGGCAACCGGCCCGGCGCCCTGCCCTGGGCCTGCGCCATGGCCGTGGCTTGCGCCATGGCCTACTTCGGGCGGCTGCGGCTGCCGGGGCGGCTGACCGAGGCCGGCGCGGCGCGCTATGCGCGCGGCATGACCGCCATGCTGATGCTGATCGGCACGCTGTGGGGCCTGGTCGCATGGCTCTACCTGGACGTGCGCATGCCGGCGCTGGTGATCTGCATCCTGTCGCTGATCGCCGGCATGAGCGCGGCCGCGCTCGCGGTGTTCTCGGCATGCCTGCCGGTGGCGATCGGCTTCTTCGTCCCGGCGATCGTGCCGGTGTGGATGGTGTTCCTCGCCACCGGCGATCTCGAATACCTGCCGATGTTCCTTGGCACGCCGCTGTACCTGTGCGTGCTGCTGGTCTTCGCGCGCAACTACTCGCGCGTGGCGCGGCAGTCGATTGCGCTGCGCTTCGAGAACGTGGAACTGATCTCGCAGCTGCGCGAGCAGACCACGCGCGCCGAGGCCGCTCAGCACGCAGCCGAAGATGCCAGCCGGGCCAAATCGGTGTTCCTGGCATCGGCCAGCCATGACCTGCGCCAGCCGCTGCATGCGATGGGGCTGTTCCTGGTGTCGCTCGGGCGCACCGGGCTGGATGAACGCCAGCGCCAGCTGGTGGCGCATATCGAAGACTCGTCCGGCGCGGCGCGCGAGATGCTGAACTCGCTGCTGGACTTCTCCAAGCTGGAAGCGGGCGTGATCACGCCCCGCGCGCGGCCGTTTCGCCTGCAGCCGCTGCTGCACAAGCTGGAAAACGAGTTCGCGCCCCAGGCCGATGCGCGCGGGCTGGTGTACCGCACGCGCGATACCACCGCTATGCTCTATGGCGACCCCACCCTGGTCGAGCTGGTGCTGCGCAACCTGATCGCCAACGCCATCCGCTATACGCAGCAAGGCGGCGTGCTGGTGGCCTGCCGCAAGCGCCGGCTGCACGCCGTGATCGAGGTCTGGGACACCGGCATCGGCATCCCTGCCGCGCAGCACCGCGATATCTTTCGGGAGTTCCACCAGCTGGGCAATCCGGAGCGTGACCAGCGCAAGGGGCTCGGCCTGGGCCTGGCCATCGTCGACGGCCTGGCGCGCACCATGCACACATGCGTGACGCTGCGCTCGCGCCCCGGGCGGGGCTCGGTCTTCGGCTTCGACATGCCGCAGGCATGGGCCCCTCCCGAGGAGGCCCCGTGCCCACCGGTAGCGCGCGGGCTGGATGGTCTGCATGTGCTGGTGATCGACGACAACGTGGCCATCCGCACCGCCATGTCCGAACTGCTGGCGGCATGGCACTGCGAATGCCGCACAGCCGAATCCGAGGACGAAGCGCTGGCGGCGCTGGCCAGCTTCACACCGGCGCTGATCCTGGCGGACTACCGCCTGCGCGGACACCGCACCGGACAGGAAGCGCTGGACGCGATCCGCCAGCGGCTGGGCCGCCATGTGCCGGCAATCATCATTACGGGGGATACGGCGGCAGACCGCCTGCGCACCGCGCACGCCGCCGGCACCGCGCTGCTGCACAAGCCAGTGGTGCCGCAGGAGCTGCAGGCAGCCATCGATACCCTGCTGCACGAATCGGCCGCGCAGGGCGAAGACAATCCCGGCCGTCAGGCGGCCGTGGCAAAGTAAGCGGCGCCCCGGTTCAGTCCGGGGCCAGGGGCATCAGCCGCCTGAATGCAGCGGCGACAGCGAATAGGCAAGCACCAGTCCCGCCACGATCGCCGGGGAACCCAGCCGGATCGCCGCGCTGCGGGACAGCGAGCCCAGATACACGTACAAACACACCAGCACCATCGCAGTCACATACAGCAGGCTGTCATAGACTTCCATGGACGTCTCCCTTGCCATTGTTCTTATAGCTTTACTTCGGTGGGCTGCCGACGGGGCGTGATGCGGGGGTCTTGCGGAACTGCGTGGGGGGCGCTCCGTCGCCAGCGTGCTATGGCTGTCTGTTGAAATCATAGTCACCACTTCGGCGGAGCGTGGCAATCATGGAAATCCCTTTGCGGCACTGCACCAGTCATGGTGCAGTGCCGCAAAGCAATGTCTTGATACAAGGGATTCGCGGGCGCGCAACGGCGCACACCGGCGGCAATCAGTTCGCGGGCTGCATCTCAGGATTCCAGGCGATTTCCCACAGATGCCCGTCGGGATCCTGGAAATAGCCGGCGTACCCGCCCCAGAACGTGTCCTGCGCCGGCTTAATCACGCTGGCGCCCGCGGCCAGCGCCTGGGCCATCACCGCATCCACCTCTGCCTTGTCGCCGACGTTATGCGCCAGCGAGAAATCGGTCTGTGCGCGCGGCGTCACCGGCAGTCCCGTGTCATGCGCAAGACTGGCGCGCGGCCAGAGTGCCAGTTTCAGACCGGACTGCAAGTCGAAAAAGGCGACAGCGCCGTGCTCGAACTGCTCGCCAACGATGCCGCGGGTGGTCAGGCCCAGGCCATCGCGATAGAAGCGCACCGCACGCTGCAGGTCGTCCACACCCAGCGTGATCAGCGTAATCCGGGGTTTCATGGGCGGGTACCTCCTGCGTCTAGCGCTGCCCGAAAGCCGCGTCGGCGAACAGGTCCTTCAGCTCGCGCGGCTGCGACCGCCAGTATTGCTTTGGCGCCTGCACGCTGGCGCCCAGCCGCGCGGCCGCATGCCAGGGCCAGCGCGGGTCATACAGCATGGCACGCGCCAGCGACACCGCATCGGCCTCTTGATTGGCGATAATGGCCTCGGCCTGCTCCGGTTCGGTAATCAGGCCCACCGCAATGGTCGGCAGGCCAACCTCGGCCTTCACGCGCTGCGCGTAGGGCACCTGGTAGCCCGGCCCCAGCTTGATTGCCTGCTGCGGCGACACGCCGCCGGTAGTCACATGGATCGCCGCGCAACCGCGCGCCTTCAGCGCCATCGACAACGCCACCGTCCCTTCGATATCCCACCCGCCCGGCACCCAGTCAGTCGCCGAAATACGCATCCACACCGGACGCTCCGCCGGGAACGCCTCACGCACGGCGTCGAACACCTCGATCGGGAAACGCATGCGGTTGTCCAGGCTGCCGCCGTATTCGTCATCGCGATGGTTGGCCAGCGGCGACAGGAACTGATGCAGCAGGTAGCCATGCGCGGCATGGATCTCGATCGCATCCAGCCCCAGCCGCGCCGCGCGCCTTGCCGCCGCGACAAAGTCATCGCGCACCTTGTCCATGCCGGCCCGGTCCAGCGCGACCGGCGCGACCTCTTCCGCGCCGTGCGGGACCGCGGAGGGCGCCACGGCGTGCCACCCGCCGGGCGCATCCGGCGCGATCTGCTGCCCGCCATCCCACGGCGCCTGGCTCGACGCCTTGCGGCCGGCGTGCCCCAGCTGGATCGCAATGGCGATCGGCGAATGCGCGCGCATCGCCTTGACCACGCGGCCAAGCGCCGCCTCGTTTTCGTCCGAATACAGGCCCAGGTCTTGCGGCGTGATGCGCCCTTCCGGCGAGACCGCGGTGGCCTCCACGATCAGCATGCCGGCACCGGACAATGCCAGCGAACCGAGGTGGATCATGTGCCAGTCGCCCGCATTGCCGCCCTGCGCGGAATACTGGCACATCGGGGCGATGATGATGCGGTTGGCGAGCGTGAGGTTGCCGATGGCGAGGGGGTCGAAGAGATGGGGCATGTGAGGGCTCCTGGCGAGTCAGGGAGGCCTGTCCGGGCCTGAATGTGAGATTCTAGGCCGATGCCGGATTTGGTGCAGGCGCTCGCCGGCGCATGCCGGATACTTATCCATCAGGCACTGTGCGCCAGATTCAACGACGCCGACTCTCGCTGGGGGCAGGGGCTGACTTCTGCGTTACCGCTGGCCGAAACTGCCACCCTTCGTTGCCGCACCCGCTCACACACTTGAGCCGGAGCGGACCAGCTTTGTCTTGAGTGGCCACGGACGAGTGGCAAGCACCCAGATGCAGAGTAGCGGACCAACGAGGGGAAGGAGCGCCAGGTAGGCATAAGGCCAGTTGAAGTGGGCAGCCCTGAAGACCTTTTTGAAAGGCAGGAACCACAGAGCCTCAAAGAGCAGAAATCCGAGAAGATAAGTTGCCATTGTCGTGCGTCCCGCTTCCTGTTCCGCTTAGGGTAGTGGTGTGTCCTGCGATGCAACATTGTAGTGCTCCTTCGCACTTGCATAATCCCCTAATACTGGGGGATTTCATCACGGCTTTCAGAACAACAAGGCGATTTCCCCGGCACCTCCTATTTCATGGGGTGTGGCCAGGGCAGCTATTTGCCAAAAATGCTTTCAATTCATTCAAATCGGGCTCGTAATGAGCAAGACATAGCGCCTCGCTGGGGCAAGGCGAACAAGGGAGCGGCAGCTTCTACACACGGGCCAGGTCTGCCGGTGCCGCACTGCTGCCCATCAGGAGTAGTGGCAACGGAGGTTCGGCCTTTCTGGAGCTAGCGTCCCTCCTAGAGTGGGGACCAAATCCCCCCCTAATACGAGCCGCGATGTGATAAAAATCACACGTTTATTCATTACAGTACGGCAATGAATACCACACATCGTGACGGGGAAATCGAGTCGGCGCTGCGGCTGACACGGCGGTCCACGCCGGCCATCCCCACCGCGAGGCTGGAAGATTTTCCAGGCCTTGGCATTGCTGCCGCGCATCGGTGGAGCAAGTCGGCATCGGCATAAATATCAAGAAAACGGTCCGAACGACAGGAAACGCAGCCATCCCCCGCCTTGCCATGCCATTCGGTCGAGCCGGCAGCAAGCAAGATGCGGAAGCGGTCGCCCATCCATGTCTTTCGATTTTGCGCGATTAATCACTGACGGGAAAATCGCGAGGCATCTTTTTGCCGAAGAAGATGATTTAGAACGGGGGAAAATAATATGAATAAGATCTACCGCCTTGTCTGGAACAAGGCGCTCAAGATGCGGGTTGCGGTATCGGAGTGCGCCCGCTCCCAGGGAAAAGGCGCGGGCGACGGGGTCGTCGTGGCGGTACGGCGCGCGGGCGGCATGCCGAGGGTGGGACACCCTGCGGGCTGGACCCTGACACGGCAACTCGGCCGCCTGAGCATCAAGCCGATTGCGCTCGCTTCGCTCGTTTTCGCCGGGAATAGCTGGGCAGACACGTCCGTTCTCGATTTCTCGAACGGCCTGAACGGATGGGGAACCTCGGGCGGCGTTCAGTTGCTCACCGGCACGGATGCTTTCAACATCAACGGCAGCGCGTTTTCGCTCACGCCGGCGCCTGGCCAGACAATGGCCCGCATCGCACCCTCGAACAGCTCGGTATTCGCCGCACAGGCCGCGGGCATCCTCGGGCTCAATGCCACCACCCTGCAGTCCTATCTTGGCGGTAACGCGACCAACTTCGGCATCCTGAACGAGTCGGTCAATCTGGCTGCGGGCAGCTATTCCTTCGCGTGGGCGTACGCCGCGCAGGACTATCAACCGTTCAACGACGGAGTCCTGTTCTCGGTTTCGGGCAATGGCACCCAATCGATCGACGTGCTGGCCCGCAATGGCTCAAGTCCCACCGACAGTTCCGGCCCCTCGTCCAATACGATGATCCTGGGCAGCTACGGGTCGACAAGCTGGGTTACCACCAGCTTCACCATCCCGGTCTCGGGCGTCTATACACTGGGTTTCGCCGCCTACAACTGGATGGACACAGGTGTCGATCCGGTACTCTACGTGAGCGGCGTGGCCGGCAGCTTCAGCGGCACGCCGGTGAATGGCACCCCGGCACCGTCCATTTTCGACACCACGAACGGTGATATTTCGGCCTCCGTGTTCAGCACCGGCAGCTCGGCGTATGCGCAGCCCACGCTTACCTTCGCCGGCGGCACCTTGCGCTATGGCGCGGATACCGCAACCGTCAAGGACATCACCTTGCAGAGCGCCGGCGGCACACTGGACAGCAATGGGCATGCCATCGCGCTGTCCGGCTCGGCCAGCGGCACAGGCCCGCTAAACATCGCGGGTACCGGCACGGTAACCGATAGCGGAACAAACACCTACACGGGCGCGACCGCCATCGGCAACGGTGCCACGCTGGCGCTGTCCGGCAACGGCAGCATCGCCGCCTCCAGCAAGGTCACCGACAACGGCACCTTCGATATCTCGGGCACCAACAATGGCGCTTCAATCCAGTCGCTGGCCGGCAACGGCAATGTCGCGCTCGGTGGCAAGGACCTGACCCTGACCAACGCCGGCGACACCTTTGCCGGCACCATCGCCGGCACCGGCGGTGTCAACGTCACTGGCGGCACCGAAACCCTGTCGGGCAGCAACACCTACACCGGTGCGACATCCATCGGCAATGGCGCCACCCTGGCCTTGTCCGGCAACGGCAGTATCGCCGCCTCCAGCAAGGTCACCGACAACGGCACCTTCGATATCTCGGGCACCAACAATGGGGCCTCGATCCAGTCGCTGGCCGGCACTGGCAATGTCGCGCTCGGTGGCAAGGACCTGACGCTGACCAACGCGGGCGACACCTTCGCCGGCACCATCGCCGGCACCGGCGGTGTCAACGTCACTGGCGGCACCGAGACCTTGTCGGGCAGCAACACCTACACCGGTGCGACATCCATCGGCAATGGCGCCACCCTGGCCCTGTCCGGCAACGGCAGCATCGCCAGCTCCGGCAAGGTCACCGACAACGGCACCTTCGATATCTCGGGCACCAACAATGGCGCTTCAATCCAGTCGCTGGCCGGTACTGGCAATGTCGCGCTCGGTGGCAAGGACCTGACCCTGACCAACGCGGGCGACACCTTCGCCGGCACCATCGCCGGCACCGGCGGTGTCAACGTCAATGGCGGCACCGAAACCCTGTCGGACAGCAACACCTACACCGGTGCGACATCCGTCGGCAATGGCGCCACCCTGGCCCTGTCCGGCAACGGCAGCATCGCCTCCTCCAGCAAGGTCACCGACAACGGCACCTTCGACCTCTCGGGCACCACCAGCGGCGCCGCGATCCAGTCGCTGGCCGGTACTGGCAATGTCGCGCTCGGTGGCAAGGACCTGACCCTGACCAACGCCGGCGACACCTTTGCCGGCACCATCGCCGGCACCGGCGGCGTCAAGGTCAACGGCGGCACCGAGACCCTGTCGGGCAGCAACACCTACACCGGCGCCACCACGGTCGGCAACGGTGCCACCCTGGCCCTGTCCGGCAATGGCAGCATCGCCAGCTCCAGCAAGGTCACCGACAACGGCACCTTCGACCTCTCGGGCACCAATAACGGTGCCGCGATCCAGTCGCTGGCCGGTACCGGTAATGTCGCGCTGGGTAGCAAGACCCTGACGCTGACCAATGCCGGCGACACCTTCGCCGGCACCATCGCCGGCACCGGCGGCGTCAAGGTCAACGGCGGCACCGAGACCCTGTCGGGCAGCAACACCTACACCGGCGCCACCACGGTCGGCAACGGTGCCACCCTGGCCCTGTCCGGCAATGGCAGCATCGCCAGCTCCAGCAAGGTCACCGACAACGGCACCTTCGACCTCTCGGGCACCAATAACGGTGCCGCGATCCAGTCGCTGGCCGGTACCGGTAATGTCGCGCTGGGTAGCAAGACCCTGACGCTGACCAACGCCGGCGACACCTTTGCCGGCGCCATCGCCGGCACCGGCGGCCTGGCGCTTAACGGCGGCACCGAGACCCTGTCGGGCGCCAACACCTACACCGGTGCCACCACCATCGGCAACGGCGCCACCCTGGCCCTGTCCGGCAACGGCAGCATCGCCGCCTCCGGCAAGGTCACCGATAACGGCACCTTCGATATCTCGGGCACCAACAATGGCGCCTCGATCCAGTCGCTGGCCGGTACTGGCAATGTCGCGCTCGGTAGCAAGACCCTGACGCTGACCAACGCGGGCGACACCTTTGCCGGCGCCATCGCCGGCACCGGCGGCGTCAACGTCACTGGCGGCACCGAGACCCTGTCGGGCAGCAACACCTACACCGGGGCCACCACCGTTGGCAGCGGCGCCACGTTGGCCCTGTCCGGCAACGGCAGCATCGCTGCCTCCGGCAAGGTCACCGACAACGGCACCTTCGATATCTCGGGCACCAACAACGGTGCGTCGATCCAGTCGCTGGCCGGCAACGGCGCCGTGGCCCTGGGTGGCAAGGACTTGACGCTGACCAACGCCGGCGACACCTTCGCCGGCACCATCGCCGGCACCGGCGGTGTCAACGTCAACGGCGGCACCGAGACCCTGTCGGGCAGCAACACCTACACCGGTGCGACATCCGTCGGCAATGGCGCCACCCTGGCCCTGTCCGGCAACGGCAGCATCGCCGCCTCCAGCAAGGTCACCGACAACGGCACCTTCGATATCTCGGGCACCAACAATGGCGCGTCGATCCAGTCGCTGGCTGGTACCGGCAATGTCGCGCTGGGCAGCAAGACCCTGACCCTGACCAATGCCGGCGACACCTTCGCCGGCACCATCGCCGGCACCGGCGGCGTCAACGTCAACGGCGGCACCGAGACCCTGTCGGGCACCAACACCTACACCGGTGCCACCACCATCGGCAACGGCGCCACCCTGGCCCTGTCCGGCAACGGCAGCATCGCCGCCTCCGGCAAGGTCACCGATAACGGCACCTTCGATATCTCGGGCACCAATAACGGTGCCTCGATCCAGTCGCTGGCCGGTACTGGCAATGTCGCGCTGGGCAGCAAGACCCTGACCCTGACCAATGCCGGCGACACCTTCGCCGGCACCATCGCCGGCACCGGCGGCGTCAACGTCAACGGCGGCACCGAGACCCTGTCGGGCACCAACACCTACACCGGTGCCACCACCATCGGCAACGGCGCCACCCTGGCCCTGTCCGGCAACGGCAGCATCGCCGCCTCCGGCAAGGTCACCGATAACGGCACCTTCGATATCTCGGGCACCAATAACGGTGCCTCGATCCAGTCGCTGGCCGGTACTGGCAATGTCGCGCTCGGTAGCAAGACCCTGACGCTGACCAACGCCGGCGACACCTTTGCCGGCGCCATCGCCGGCACCGGCGGCCTGACGCTTAACGGCGGCACCGAGACCCTGTCGGGCGCCAATACCTACACCGGTGCCACCACCATCGGCAACGGCGCCACCCTGGCCCTGTCCGGCAACGGCAGCATCGCCGCCTCCGGCAAGGTCACCGATAACGGCACCTTCGATATCTCGGGCACCAATAACGGTGCCTCGATCCAGTCGCTGGCCGGTACTGGCAATGTCGCGCTCGGTAGCAAGACCCTGACCCTGACCAATGCCGGCGACACCTTTGCCGGCGCCATCGCCGGCACCGGCGGCGTCAACGTCAATGGCGGCACCGAGACCCTGTCAGGCAGCAACACCTACACCGGGGCCACCACCGTTGGCAGCGGCGCCACGTTGGCCCTCTCCGGCAACGGCAGCATCGCTGCCTCCGGCAAGGTCACCGACAACGGCACCTTTGATATCTCGGGCACCAACAACGGTGCGTCGATCCAGTCGCTGGCCGGTACCGGTAATGTCGCGCTGGGTAGCAAGACCCTGACGCTGACCAATGCCGGCGACACCTTCAGCGGCACCATCGCCGGCTCGGGCGGCGTGACGCTTGCCGGCGGCACCGCAACCCTGTCGGGTGCCAGCACCTATACCGGTGCGACCAACGTCAACGGCGGCGCGCTGAACCTGACCGGGTCGCTGCAAAGCGGCACAGTCAGCATCGCCAGCGGCGCGGGGCTGAACGACGTGAACGGCGGCCTGGACAGGGCCAGTTCCGTCAACAACAACGGTACGCTTACGCTGGGTGCCAATCAGACGCTGGCCACCCTGTCGGGCGCCGGCACTGGCATCGTCGGCCTGAACAGCAACACGCTGACCCTGGCCAACGCCGGCGGCACTTACGCCGGCGCCATCGCAGGCGCCGGTGGCCTCACCCTGGCCGGCGGCACCGAAACCCTCTCGGGCACAAGCCTCTATACCGGCGCGACCAACGTCAACGGCGGCACGCTGAACCTGACCGGCTCGCTGCAAAGCGGTGCTGTCAACATCGCCAGCGGGGCCCGCCTGAATGATGTGAACGGCGGCCTCGGCAGCACCAGCGCGCTCAGCAATAACGGCACCCTGGCGCTTGGTGCGAACCAGACAGTGGCGACGCTGTCGGGCGCGGGCGTGGTCGACCTGAACAGCAACACGCTGAGGCTTGCCAACGCCAGCGGCAACTACACCGGCACCATCACCGGCACCGGCGGCCTCAGCGTGACGGGCGGCACCGAGACGCTGTCGGGCACCAACACCTATTCGGGCGGCACGGTCGTCAGCGGTGGCGCGACGGTCAAGGTGTCCGCCGATGCCAACCTGGGCACCGGCACGCTGAGCCTGAACGGAGGCACGCTGCAGAACATGGCCAGTTTCGCCAGCAGCCGCAATGTCGTGCTCGGCAGCGGTGGCGGCACCTTCAACACCGATGGCAGCACCACGTTGACGCTGAACGGCGGCATCTCCGGCAGCGGCATGCTGACCAAGGCCGGCACCGGTACGCTGATCCTGGCCGGCGACAACGCCGGCGGGCCGGCACACAAGCCGAACACCGGCTGGACCGGCGGCATGACCATCAATAGCGGCCTGGTCGAGGTCACCAATGCCTGGGGCCTGGGCTGGGGCAATGTGGTCGTCAATGGCGGCGCCATCAACACCACGGTCGACATCCTGACCGGCCAGACCATCGCGCTGGGCGGCGGCACCGCGGTGAACACGGCCGCAGGCACGACCACGACGATGTCGGGTACCATCGGCACCGCCTCGACGGGCAGCGGGTGCTTCATCAAGAGTGGCCAAGGCACGCTGAACATGACGGGCAACGCCAGCTTGTCCAACGGCACCTGCGTGCAGCAGGGCACGCTGCTGGCCAACGGCACGATCAACGGCGACGTGTCGGTAACCTCGGGCGCCGTGCTCGGTGGCGCCGGCACCATCAACGGCACGGTCAACGTGCAGGGCACGCTGTCTCCTGGCAACTCGCCGGGCTACCTCACCGTCACGTCCAACGTGAACATGCTGTCCGGCAGCACCTATCGCGAGGACATTGCGGGCACCCTGCAGGCGGGCGCCTCCACGCCGATCGGCGCGCCCGGCTACTACTCCTACCTGCGTGTGGTCAACGGCGGGCAGTTCACAATTGCCGCCAATACCACGCTGTCGCCGCAGCTGCGCAACCTCTTCAGCCCGAGCGAGGCGGGGTACGGCAGCCTGGCGTACACGCCGGCGCTGGGCAACACCTTCCGCATCGTGACTGCCGACGGCGGCATCTCCGGGCGCTTCACTGCCCTGGCCCAGCCCGACGGCATGGCCGACGGCACGCGCTTCGCCGTGTTCTACAACGTCTTTGGCAGCAACAGCATCGACCTGAAGGTGCTGCCCACGTCGTACGCGCAGTGGCTTGCCGGCGGCAACCAGAACACGCGCACCGCCGCGGGCGTGCTCGACCGCATCCTGGCGAGCGACCAGGCCGGCGTGGCGACCGCCACGCAGGACAAGTTGCTCTACGTGGCCGCAAGCCAGAGCGCGGCAACGCTGCCCGGCTTCGTCCAATCGCTGGCGGGCGAAGTGCATGGCGCCATGGCCGCCGCGGCGCCGCAGGCCGGACAGCGCCTGAACAGCTCGGTGATCCGTCAGTTGGGGGATGCCAATGCCCTCGCCATGCCGAGCGCCGGGGGCGAGCCGCCGCGCAGGCAGGCCCTGTGGGTCGACATCGGCGCGGACCATGGCCGCTGGAATGGTGACGGCAGTGCCTCGCAGTTCACCACCAACCGCACGCAGGTCGTGCTTGGCGCGGACGTGCTGCGTGGCGAGTCGACGCGCGTGGGCATGGGCTTCTCCTACAGCAACACCAATGTCGGCGCCACGGCCGGTTCGGGCTCGATCGAGGAGTACATGGGCTTTGCCTATGGCCAGACCACCGTGGGACCGGTGATGGTGGACGGCATGGCGGGCTTCGGCAGCAACGACTGGAAAACTCAGCGTGCCGACCCGACCGGCCTGTCCGCCAGTGCGTTGAAGACCGACGCGGGCGGACACAGCACCCAGGTGGGCGTCGGCGTGCGCAAGCCGGTGGAACTGGGCATGACGACGCTGGAACCGTTCGCCCGCTTCCTGTGGCAGAAGAGTGCGCGCGGCGCGGTGGACGAGGGCTCGGGTACGCCGGCTGCGCTGAGTCTTAACCAGTACGCCGCCACCGGCAACCGCGTCACGCTTGGCCTGTCGGCCCGCTCGGCCAACCGCAACCCGCTGTCCGATACGCTGAGCTACCAGTTCAGCGCCGGTATCGGGCGCGACAACGGCAACCTGGCGCAGACCACGGTGCAGGCCAACCTGGCCGGCATCGGCATGAACATCGTGTCGCCACAGGTGGGCCGGCTGTTCGGACAGGCCAGTTTCACGGGCACGCTGCGGCTCGGCAAGCAGGCCTATGCCTATCTGGGCCTGAACGGGGAGGTGCGCCGCGGCAAGAACGACGTCGGCGTAAATGGCGGCCTGCGCATCAGCTTCTGATGCCCTGCAGCGCCTCGTACGCTGGCGGCCCCGCCGGCGCGCGAGGCGCTGCAGATACCGAAGGCGCAGGATGCCGGCTGCTCCCTCAGCGCCGCCGCACCCCCGCCCGCATCTCTCCTTCCGCCCGCTCAATAATCGCCACCCGCTGCACACAATCCCCCGGCACAGCTTTACACAGCGCCCTGTCATCAACCCTCAGCTTGCGCTGCAGGACACGAAACTTGCCCAGATACGTCTGCGCCGCACGCTCAGCCCCAGGCAACGACAGCCGGGCAGAATTATTGGCCCCGACCCACGCATAGTAGTAATGCCCCAGCAACCGGGCCTCGGTATCACCCTGCCCCCTCGGAATCGCGCGCGCCACGGCATCGATGCACGACTGGTATTCGTCGGCATCTTCATGCATGTATTCCTGGCACGCCGCCATGGCATGCCGGGCCGCCTGGGCAACAGCTGGCGGCGGTTCGGTGGTGGCAGCCTGGCCGATGCCCGCGCAACAGGCCAGTGTGCAGGCGATCAGATATTGACGCATGTGAGGTCGCTCAAGGGGTTCTGTCACGCTTCAGCGTAACGTCCTTGCGTGACATCCACGCGTCATGATGTAGTCACGATGAGCCAATAGAGTGGCGGCCTGCTGTCCCCCTCTGAAAGGAAAGGCCGACATGACACGCAAACGGTATCTCATCGCGAGCCTGAGCGCGCTCGCCCTCGCCGGGATCATTACCGCCTGCGGTACCGGCAGTGACGGTGGCAGCCCTGCTCCGGCTGCCGATGCCGCGATCTCGGTCAAGATCATCGGGCTGAACGATTTCCACGGCAACCTGGAAGCGCCTGGCGGCAGCGTGGTGGTGCAGGATGCCGCCAATGCCGCCGGCACCAGGGTGTCGGCTGGCGGCGCGGCCTATCTGTCGTCGCTGATCCAGGCGCTGCGCGCGAAGAATCCCAACAACGTGGTGGTGGCGGCCGGCGACATGGTCGGGGCTTCTCCGCTTGTTTCCGGGGCCTTTCATGAAGAGCCGACCATCGATGTGCTGGGCCAGATGGGCCTGGAGATTTCGTCGGTCGGCAATCATGAGTTCGACAAGGGCCGGGATGAATTGCTGCGGCTGCAGAACGGCGGCTGCTTCCCCAAGTCGGCGGACGGGCGGCGGGGCATTGTCGGCGTGGATACCTGCATGACCAACGGCGCCTACGCCGGGGCGAAGTTCCAGTACCTCGCGGCCAATGTCATGGACCAGGCTACCGGCAAGCCCTTGTTGCCGGCCTACAAGATCAAGACCTTTGGCTGGGCCAAGGTGGCCTTTATCGGCATGACGCTGAAGGATACGCCCACGGTCGTGACGCCCGCGGGGACGGCCGGCCTGACGTTCGAAGCCGAGGCGGACACGGTCAACAAGCTGATTCCCGAGCTCAAGCAGCAGAATGTCAATGCCATCGTGGTGTTGATCCACGAGGGCGGATCGACCACGGCCAGCATGGTCAATGACAAGACCTGCCCGGGACTGAACGGCCCGATCGTGTCGATTGCCGACAAGCTCGATCCGGCGGTGGATATCGTGATCAGCGGCCACACCCACCAGGAGTATGTGTGCACCCGGCCTGACGGAAAACTGCTGACCCAGACAGGCTTCTACGGCCGCCTTGCCTCGGAAATCGATATCACCATCGATCCGGTGACGCGCAAGGTCTCGTCCAAGGTGGCGAACAACCGCGTGGCGGTGAACGACCTCGTGATCAAGGACAGCAAGGGCAATCCGATTCCGCTGCCTGCCGGCTACACGGCGCTGGCCAAGGACAGCGCCGTCGATGCGCTGGTCGCCCGCTACGTGCAACTGACCGCCCCGATCAAGAATGCCGTGGTGGGCGCCATCACCGCCAGCATCGACCGCACCCAGACTGCCGCGGGCGAGTCGGCAATGGGCGACCTGGTGGCCGACGCCTACCTGGCCGGCACCTCGGACGCCTCGTTCGGGCCCGCGGTCATGGCATTTACCAATCCGGGCGGCCTGCGCCAGAACCTGGTGTACGACGCCGCCAGCAATGGGCAGACCACCTTTGGCCAGCTCTATGCCGTGCTGCCGTTCGGCAACAGCATGGTGACGATGAGCCTGACGGGCGCGCAGATCCTGCGCCTGCTGGAACAGCAATGGGAGGCGCCGCAGCCGGCAGGCGGCCGGGTGCTGCAGGTTTCCAGCGGCTTTACCTATACCTGGGACGCCAGCAAGCCGGAGGGCGCCCCCGCGGGACAGGGCAATCGCGTGGACCCTGCGTCGATCAAGCTCAACGGCGTGGCGATCGACCCGACCAAGTCCTACCGCGTCACGGTGAACAACTTCATGGCATCCGGGGGCGACAACTACACGGTGCTGAACCAGGGCACGAACCAGCAGGCCGGGCCGGTCGACATCGATGTCTTCGAGGCCTACTTCAAGGCAAAGTCCCCGGTCAGCCCGGGCACGACGAACCGGATCACGCGCCTGAACTGATCCGTAGCGGGAGGCTTGGGCGGGTGGCCGCATCGGTCAGCCCGCTAGCTGCCCCCTCCCTACGCCCGTGGCGCCGCCAGCCGCATCCAGCTCGCCACCGCCGCGACCCCGGCAAACCCCGCGCCCAGCGCCAGGGCCAACCCCGGCCCGTGATTCCCGGCGATGCCAAAGCACAGCGCCACCAGCGCCGCACCGGTGGCCTGCCCCAGCAGCCGCGCCGTGGCCACCACGCCGCTGGCGCCGCCGCTGCGCTCGCGCGGGGCGCTCGTCATCAACGCCTTGAGGTTGGGCGACTGGAAGAAGCCGAAACCCGCGCCGCAGATGCACATGCGGATGCCGATATCGAGCGCGCTGGGGTCGGCCGGCAGCATGGCCAGCGACAGCATGCCGGCGCTGAGCACCGCCAGCCCCACGCCGCCGAGCACGGCAGGCGGATAGCGGTCAGACAAGCGCCCGGCCAGCGGCCCGATCAGCGCCACCACGACGGACCATGGGGTCAGCAGGAAGCCGGTCTCGACCTGCCCTCGCCCCAGCACGTGCTGGAAGTAGAACGGCAGCGACACGAAGGCCAGGCCCTGCGCGGCGAACGAGCACACCGCGGTCAGTGTCGACAGCGCGAACATGGGCCGCCGGAACAGGTCCACCGGCAGCATCGGTGCCGGATGGCCGCGTTCGCGCCACAGCAGCATGCCGAACGTCACGGCGAAGATGCCCGCCGCGGCCAGCGACAGATGCAGCGGCGCGCGCTGCGCGCCTTCGCCCAGCGCAAGGATCAGCGCGGCGAAGGCAATCATGCTGAGCACCGCGGCGACGCGGTCGAAACCGTGCGTGCTGCGCGCCGTCTGCGGCAATGCGCCGCGCCCGATCGCCAGCGCCAGCAGGCCGATCGGCAGGTTCACGGCGAACAGCCACGGCCAAGTGCCGAACGAGAGGATCACCGACGCCACCGTGGGCCCCACCGCGAACGAAACGCCGACCACCAGCGCGTTCAGCCCCAGCCCGCGTCCGAGGCGGTGCGTGGGAAAGATCGCGCTGATCAGCGCCGTGTTGACGCTCATGATGGCCGCCGCGCCGATGCCCTGCAGCACCCGCGCCGCCGCCAGCGTCGGCAGCGACCACGCCAGCGCGCACACCACCGAGGCAGCGGTGAATACCAGCACGCCGCCAAGGTAGATGCGCCGGTGGCCAACCACGCCGCCCAGGGCCGCAAACGGCAGCAGCGTCGACACCATGGCCAGCTGGTAGGCATTGATCACCCACACCGAGGCCGCCGGGGTGGCGCGCAGGTCGGCCGCGATCGACGGCAGCGCCGTATTGGCGATCGCGGTATCCAGGGTGGCAAGGGCGACGGCGATGAGGATGGCTGCCATGCCCCGGCGCTCGCGCGCAGTCATGGCGGCGTCCGCGGCGGAGGCGGACTGGAGGGGTGCTGTGCTGGACACTGTCTTTACCGGTTGCCGCCATGGCCGGAATCGGTGATGCAAGGGCTGCACGCTGGCATGGCGATCGTCAGACAAGACGATACGGGAAAACGCTTCAACGTGCTGAAGGCGCGTTCATATGTCTGCACATTGTCTACCCCCTGCCCGGCGTTACTGCACCGACAACCCGCCGTCCACGCTGATGCTCTGCCCGTTGATAAAGTGCCCCGCCGGTGCCGCCAGCAGGAGGGCAAGCCCCGCAACATCGCCGGCCTCGCCGATGCGGCGCATCGGTATGCCCGCCGCCAGCCGCGCCTCGCGCTCCGGATCGCCCCACAGCGCCTCGCGCGAGAACTCGGTGCGCACCGGGCCGGGATTGATTGCGTTGACATTGATGCCGGACGGTCCCAGCTCCAGCGCCAGGCTGCGTACCGCCTGGTCGGTGGCGGCCTTGGTCACGCTGTACATCCCCAGGAAGGCAGAGCCGCGCTTGGCGGCAATGCTCGACATGAAAATGATGGAGCCGTCACGGCGATCAATCATCTGCGGGGCCAGCGCGTTCACCAGCACCAGGTTGCCACGCACGTTGCCCGCCATGGCGGCATCGAACACTTCGGGTCCCTGGCTCAGCATCGACCCTGGCTGGCCGCTTGCGGCGGCATTGAGCACCAGTGCGTCGACACGCCCATACGCAGCCAGCGCCTGTTCGGCAAAGGCCCGCACGCTGTCCTCGTCGGCGATATCGCAGGCGATGCCGGTGGCGCGGATGCCCTCGGCCTCAAGCTGCCTGGCGGCTTCGCGCGCCACGGCCGCATCGCGCCCGGACACCACCACGGCGGCGCCGGCCGCGCCAAGCGCGCGCGCCATTTCCAGGCCCATGCCGCGCGTGGAGCCGGTGATAACGGCAACGCGGCCGCCAAGGTCGAATAGGTTCTGCATGACTGGTCACTCCTGTGAGGATGGGGAGCCGGCACCTGGGCAGCATATCGGCACAAATGCGGCGAAAGGGACACTCAAAATAGATGATGCTTGTCATCTATTGAATAAAGTATGGCCATCATCTAAACTCCGGTCAAGCCAGATTTTTCGGAGGGGCTTCAGATGGCACGTGCATCACGCGAACAAACCGACAAGAACCGCGAGGCGATCGAACAGGCGTCGTCGCGCCTGTTCCGCGAACGCGGCCTGAACGGCGTCAGCGTGGCCGAGCTGATGGCCGACGCGGGCCTGACCCATGGCGGCTTCTATGGCCACTTTGCGTCCAAGGACGCGCTGGCCGCGCAGGCCTGCAAGCGCGCGTTCGAAGAATCGAATGCCCGCTGGGAACGCCGCCTGGCCCGCGCCGACGGCGACCGCAAGGCAATGCTGGCCAACCTGGTTGAGCCCTACCTGACCGCCGCGCATCGCGCCAACCCGGGCGTGGGTTGTGCCGCCTCGGCGCTGGCCGTGGACGTGGCCCGTGAACCCGCCGGCAAGCCCGTGCGCCAGGCCTACGTGGAAGGCTTGCGGACCATGGTCGATGGCATGGCGCAGACCGTGGACGCCGACGATCCACAGGAACGCCACGACGAAGCGCTGGTGCGCATGGCCTTGCTGGTCGGCGCCCTCACACTGGCGCGCGCCACCGATGGCGATCCGCTCTCCGACGACATGCTGAACGCCGCGCGGACCCGCCTGCTGGGCAGCACCGGCTAGTTTTGAGCTTTCCCCCAAGCGTGACCAACACCTCCTGCCACCGCCAGACGTAGCGGCGATGGCATCGCTTCGCCCTTTGAACCCGCCAGACCCTGATCACGAGACACCCATGTTCGCGCAAGCTCTTTCCAGCCGGCTCGACCGGCGCGGCATCCACTACGCGTGGCTGGTCGCCACCCTGACCTTCCTGGTGATGCTCACCACCTCGGCCGCGCTTGGCCTGCCCGGGGCCTTCCTCAAGCCGTTGACAAAGGAGATGGGCTGGAACACCGACCAGATCTCGTCGATCCTGGCCTTCCGCTTTGCGCTGTTCGGATTGATGGCGCCGTTCTCGGCGATGCTGATGGACCGCTTCGGCGTGCGCAACGTGGTCTGCGCCGCGCTGGCGCTGATTGCCGGTGGCATGGCGCTGGCCACCGTGTCGACCGAGCTGTGGCAGCTCTTTGTCGCCTGGGGTCTGATGCTGGGCGTCGGATCGGGGCTGACCGCGCTGGTGCTGGCAGCGGTGGTCTCCAACCGCTGGTTCAGCGCGCGGCGCGGCCTGGTGATCGGCATCCTGACGGCCAGCGCGGCCACCGGGCAGCTGGCCTTCCTGCCGGTGGCCGCCTGGCTGATCGAACATATGGGCTGGCGCGTGGCCGTGCTGCCGGTGCTGGCGGCCTGCGCGGCGCTGGCGCTGCTGGTGTTCGGGCTGATGCGCAACCGGCCCGCCGACGTCGGCCTGGCGGCGTTCGGCGAAGTCCCGGCCCATCCGGCCACGCCGCCCGTCGCACAACCGGTCACGCCGTTCACGCTGAGCGGGCCTTTCCGGGTGCTGCGCAACGCTGCCCGTACCCAGGCCTTCTGGGTCCTGGCGGGCACCTTCTTTATCTGCGGCCTGAGCACCAACGGGCTGATCCAGACGCATTTCATCGCGCTCTGCGGCGACTTCGGCATGGGCCCGGTGCCGGCCGCGTCGGCGCTGGCGATGATGGGTGCCTTTGACTTTGTCGGCACCATCATGTCGGGCTGGCTGTCGGACCGCTACGACAGCCGCAAGCTGCTGTTCTGGTACTACGCGATGCGCGGCCTGTCGCTGTTCTGGCTGCCGCATTCGACCTTCACGCTGTACGGGCTGTCGATCTTTGCGATGTTCTATGGCCTGGACTGGATCGCCACGGTGCCGCCCACGGTCAAGCTGGCGGCCACCGCTTTCGGGCGCGAGCGCGCGCCGATGGTGTTCGGGTGGATCTTCGCGGCCCACCAGATCGGCGCGGCCGTGGCGGCGTTCGGCGCGGGGCTGAGCCGTACGCTGCTGCTGACCTATACGCCGGCGCTGTATGCGGCGGGTGCGGCGTGCATGGTAGCGGCGCTGCTGGCGCTGATGGTCAGCCGCGCGCATGCCGCGACGGCGGCAGAGGCGGCGCGCGCCTGATCCACGGCCACACGGGGCTGCGCAACCAATGCTTCACCCCGCAACCTCACAGCGCGGGTTCGTGTCCCTTCAGCCCTTGCCCTTTCCCCTGGCGACGGCGGCTTTCCCCTGGGACCGCCCGACGGTCCGTTTCGGCACCGCCTCCGCCATCGCCGCCTGGGCAGACTTCATGAAGTTGCTTTCGCTGGTGGTCACGCCCACGACCCGGGCGAGCTGCCGGCTTACGCTGATGTAGGCGTGGCCCAGGCGCGCATCGAAATACAGCGCGTCGCCGCGCGCCAGGTGAACCTTCTCACCGTTGTCGAAGTGTATTTCGACCTCGCCGCTGAGCACATAGACAAACTCCTCGCCGGGATGGCGCGCGAAGTCCCCGGGGCCCTCGATGCGGCGCGCATGCACGGTGCCGACCACCGGGCTCATCTGCTTGCCGACGGCCTCCGTGCCGAGGAATTCATAGGTCAGCGACGATCCCCGGTAGGTCACGCCCGCGCCGGCCCGGGTCACGACCGGCCCCTGGAACGGTGACGATTTCGCGCCGGCACCCGCGAACATCGAGCCCATATCCATCTGCAGCGCCTGGCCCAGCGCGGCAAAATTCTCGTAGCCCAGCGCCAGTTGCCCGCGCTCCGCGCGCGAGATGGTGGTGATCGAGACGCCCGACAGTTCAGCAAGGTGCGCCAGCGTCCAGCCGAAGGCCTTGCGCGCCGCGCGCAGGCGCTTGCCAAAGGTTTCGCGGTCGAGCGTGCGCGACTCGTCGCCATCGTTCCCGATGCCGCGGCCGCGCCCCTGGGCGGTGTGTGGTTTCAAGCCTGCGTCCTTTTTTCCGTTGCACGGAATGCTAACAGAGCAGACCGCGCCAAGGCTCATCCCCTGCTGCGCACCTTAGCGCAAAATTTGCGTATCCGCAATTTGCATATCCGCAAATTCTTGCCTACACTCACTCGCATTCCGAATGCAGGAGCGCCCCGCAAGCGCTCTCTTTCCACCTGATCCATGTACCCGACTCTCGCTCCCTTACCGATTCCAGCCGACTACCTCATCATCGGGGGTGGCATTGCCGGTGCTTCCGTCGCGTACTGGCTCGCGCCCCATGGCCGGGTCATCCTGCTCGAACGCGAAGCCCAGCCTGGCTACCATTCGACCGGCCGCTCGGCGGCGCTGTTCATGGAAAGCTACGGCACCACGCAGGTCCGCGCGCTGACAATGGCAAGCCGCGCCTTCCTGCAGGACCCGCCACCGGGTTTTGCCTCGCACCCGCTGCTCACGCCGCGCGGCGCACTCATGGTCGCCGGCCCCGGGGAACAGCATCTGCTTGACGCGCACTGGGAGGTGGTGCGCGCGGTGGATCCCGACGCCCGCCTGCTGAGCGCCGCGCAGGTGTGCGAGCGCGTACCGGTCCTGCGCGCGGAGCAACTGCTCGGCGGCGTTTTTGAGCCCGGAGCCGCCGACATGGATGTTGACGCGATCCACCAGGGCTACCTGCGCGGCATGCGCCAGGCCGGCGGCAAGCTGGTGTGCAATGCCGAAGTCAAGGCCATGGCGCGCGTGCAGGACCACTGGCGCGTGGAGGCAGGCGGGGCGGTCTATGAGGCACCGGTGGTGCTCAATGCCGCCGGCGCCTGGGCCGACGTCATCGCGCGGCTGGCCGGCGTGCAGCCGCTGGGGATTGAACCCCGCCGCCGCTCCGCCTTTGTCTTCGCGCCGCCCGTGGACATGGACACCAGCGGCTGGCCCATGGTCTTTGGCGCCGACGAGGACTGGTACATCAAGCCCGATGCCGGCATGCTGCTGGGCTCCCCGGCCAATGCCGACCCGGTCGAGCCACAGGACGTCCAGCCCGAGGAATTGGATATCGCGCTCGCCATCGACCGCATCGAGACCGCGACCTCGCTCAGGATCCGCCGCCCCGCGCGCACCTGGGCCGGGCTGCGCTCCTTCGTCGCCGACGGCGACCTGGTCGGCGGGTTCGACGACGCGGTGCCGGGCTTCTTCTGGGTGGCGGGCCAGGGCGGCTACGGCATCCAGACCTCGGCGGCCATGGGCGAGACCTGTGCCGCGCTGGCGCGCGGATTGCCGGTGCCGGCGCATCCGGCGTCGTTCGGCCTGAGCGCCGAGATGCTTGGGCCGGCACGGCTGCGCCGCCTGGCTGCTTCGGCCTGAATCGCGCCCTCCCCCAACCGCCCAATCCCAGACTGACCAGGAGCAAACTATCGTGCGTGTCTTCAGTGCCTCCCTCGCCACCGAAACCAACACCTTCGCGCCGATGCCCACCGGCCTGTCGTCCTTCAGGGATCGCGGCTACTTCCCGGCCGGCCAGCATCCCGACCAGATGACGTTTTTCTCGGGCCCGCTGTGGGCCGCGCGGATCCGCGGCAAGGAGCGCGGCTGGCAGCTATGCGAAGGCATGGTGGCCGGCGCGCAGCCCAGCGGCACCACGACCCGCCATGCCTACGAAACCCTGCGCGAGGAACTGTTGGCCGACCTGCGCGCGGCGCTGCCGGTGGACATGGTGCTGCTCGGCCTGCACGGCGCAATGGTGGCCGATGGCTACGACGACTGCGAAGGTGACCTGCTGCAGCGTGTGCGCGCCATCGTCGGGCCCGAGGTGGTGATCGGCGCGGAGCTGGATCCGCACTGCCACCTGACGCCCGAGATGGTGGCATGTGCCGACGTGCTGGTCGCCTTCAAGGAGTATCCGCACACCGACGTGCTGGAGCGCGCCCTGGAGTTGGTCGACCTGTGCGCGGCCAGCGTGGAAGGCAAGGTTCGCCCGGTGGCGGCGGTGGTCGATTGTCAGATGATCGTCACCGTCCACACCTCGCGCGAGCCGGCGCGCGGCTTCGTCGACCGCATCCAGTCGCTGGAAGGGCGCGACGGCGTGCTGTCGATCTCGGTGGCGCATGGGTTTTCATGGGGCGATGTGCCGGAGATGGGCACCAAGGTGCTGGTCTACGCCGATGGCAACCAGGCCAGGGCCGATGCGCTGGCGCGGCAACTGGCCGACGAACTGATCGCCATGCGCGACGGGCTCATGGTGCGCTATCCGGACATTGACACCTCGCTCGACGAGGCGCTGGCCTTTGACGGCGGCCCGGTGGTGCTTGCCGACGGCGCCGACAATCCCGGCGGCGGCGCAGCGAGCGACTCCACCTTTATCCTGCGCCGCATGATCGAGCGCGGCATCGGCAATGCGGCGGTCGGCCCGATGTGGGACCCGATCGCAGTGCGCATTGCCTTCGATGCCGGCGTGGGGGCGCGCCTGCCGATGCGCATCGGCGGCAAGATCAGCCCGCTATCCGGCGACCCGCTGGACCTGGACTGCACGGTCAAGGCTCTGCTGCCCGACATGGTGATGACCGGACTGTCCGACACGCCGATGCAGATGGGCGACTGCGCGCTGGTGGAGGCCAATGGCATCGACATCGTGCTGATCACGCTGCGCAACCAGGCCATGGGCACGGACATGTTCACCCAGCTGGGCTGTGACCTGGCGCGCAGGAAGATCATCGTGGTCAAGTCCTCGCAGCACTTCTATGCCTCCTTCTCGAAAGTGGCAAGGCATGTGATCTACGCCGGTGCCCCGGGTGCCGTCGCGCTCGACCTCACGACCTTGCCCTATCGCAAGATTCACCGGCCCAAGTGGCCGCTCGACAGCACCGCGGGCTGAGCGCCGGCCACCTGGCAGCAATCGCAACAACAACGACGACAACAACGAAAACGGAGACTGCAGATGGCACCAAATCGATCCCTGTGTGCCGCGCTCGCGGCGGGCGCCCTGCTCCTGGCAGGTGCCAGCCTTCCCGTGCTGGCGCAGACCAAGACGCTCAAGGTCGTGGCGCATGCCGACCTGAAGATCCTCGACCCGACCTTCACCACGGCCTACATCACGCGCAACTTCGGCTACATGGTCTACGACACCCTGTTCGCGCAGGACGCCAGGGGCAAGCCGCAACCGCAGATGGTCGAGAAGTACAGCGCCTCGAAGGATGGCGCGCAATGGAGCTTCACGTTGCGTCCCGGCCTGAAGTTCTCGGACGGCAGCCCGGTCACCTCGGCGGACGCGATCGCTTCGCTGCAGCGCTGGGGCGCGCGCGACAGCCTGGGGCGTGCCATGGGCGAAGCCGGCGCGGAGTGGAAGGCAGTCGACGCGCGCACGTTCACGCTGACGCTCAAAGAGCCCTTTGGCATGGTGCTCGATGCGCTGGCCAAGCCCTCTGGCTTTCCCCCGGTGATCCTGCCGGAACGCCTGGCCAGGATGCCCGCCACCGCGCCGCTGCCCGAGGTGCTGGGCTCCGGCCCCTTCATCTTCAAGCGCGACGAATGGGTGCCGGGCAACAAGGCGGTGTTCGTGCGCAACCCGCACTACGTGGCGCGCAGCGAGCCCGCGAGCGGCCTTGCCGGCAGCAAGCGGCCCCGCGTGGACCGTGTCGAATGGCTCTACCTGCCGGACGCCAACAGCGCCATCGCGGCGCTCAAGCGTGGCGAGGTCGACCTGATCGAACAGGTGCCACCGGACTACATCACCCCGCTGCGCGGCGACACCAGCGTCAGGATCGGCTCGGGCGGCGCCTACCAGGGCGTGCTGGTGATGAACCAGCTGCATCCGCCATTCAACAACCCGAAAGTGCGCCAGGCCTTCCTGCAGGCGGTGAGCCAGGAACGCTTCACCGCCGCCATGGGCTACCCGCTCGACATGCGCATGAACTACTGCGCCACCTTCTTCATCTGCGGCGGCCCCAACGATACCGCCGCCGGCGCCGAGCCCTACCGCAAGGCCGATCCGGCCCGTGCCAGACAGTTGCTGGGCGCGGCGGGCTACAAGGGCGAAAAGGTGGTGCTGCTGGTGCCGACCGACGTTCCCCAGCTCAATGCCGAAGCCCTGATGGCGGCGCAGACCATGCGCGGCATGGGCATGAACGTTGACATGCAGAACATGGACTGGGCCTCCATCGGCGCGCGCCGCGCCAGGCGGGACGCGCCCGAGGCCGGTGGCTGGAGCATGTACGTGACCGTGGCGGGCGAGTTCGATGCCGATTCCCCGATCACCAATGCCTACCTTAGCGCCGCCTGCGGCAACAGCCTGCCTGGCTGGCCCTGCGACAAGCCACTCGACGCACTGCGCACGGCCTGGATCCGCGAAACCGTGCCGGCCAAACGCAAGGAACTGCTCGATGCCTTCCAGAAGCGCGCCTATGAGGCGGTGCCCTATGTGAACGCCGGCCAGTACTCGGCGGCCTTCGCGGCGCGTGCCAGCCTCAAGGGCGTCGACAGGATGTGGGCCGGCATGCCCACGGTCTGGATGCTCGACAAATGACCGGCATGACCACGAAGCACGAACCACCGGGAGAGATACGACGATGAGCTACCTGCTCCGACGCGTGGCCGCGACGCTGCCGGTGATGGCGGTGGTGGCCGTGGTGGTCTTCCTGCTGATCCACCTGTCGCCGGGCGATCCGGCGGCGCTGATCGCGGGCGACCTCGCGACCGTTGACGACATCGCCAGGCTGCGCGGCGTGCTGGGGCTGGACCAGCCGCTGTGGCGGCAGTTCCTGCTATGGCTCGGCCGGCTCGCCAGCGGCGACCTCGGCACCTCCATTTTCACCCAGGTGCCGGTAGCCCGGTTGCTGGCGCAGCGGCTGGAGCCGACCGTCTCCGTCGCCGCGCTGACGATGCTGCTGACCTTGCTGGTGGCGGTGCCACTGGGAACGCTGGCCGCGTACCGCGCCGGCAGCTGGGTCGACCGGCTGGTGATGCTGTTCGCGGTGCTGGCCTTCTCGCTGCCGGTGTTCCTGGTGGGGTACCTGCTGGTCTACACCTTTGCCATCCAGCTGCCTTGGTTCCCGGTGCAGGGCTACGCGCGCCTCGCCGACGGCGTTGGCGCATGGCTGCACAGCCTGGTGCTGCCCTGCGTCAACCTGGCGCTGGTCTATATCGCGCTGGTGACGCGCATGACGCGCGCTACCGTGCTGGAAGTGCTGCACGAGGACTACATCCGCACGGCGCGCGCCAAGGGCCTGGGCGTGCTGCCGGTGCTGGGCCACGCGCTGCGCAACGCGGCGATCCCGATCGCCACCACGGTCGGCATGGGCATCGCGCTGCTGATCGGCGGCGTGGTCGTGACCGAGACCGTGTTTGCGATCCCGGGTGTCGGCCGCCTGGTGGTCGACTCGGTGCAGCGCCACGACTACCCGGTGATCCAGAGCGTGCTGCTGGTCTCCGCCGGGGTCTACGTGCTGATCAACCTGATGATCGACCTCAGCTACCGGCTGTTCGATCCGCGCATCAAGTACTGATGCCTTGCCGCGAGACCTGCTGACATGACCACTTCCCTGCCCGTGACCGAACCTGCCGTCCCGGCGGCCGATGAAGCGCCTTTCGTGCTGCCGCGCTGGCACTGGGCGCGCAAGCACCCCACGCTGATCCTGGGCGCACTGCTGCTGGCGGTGATCGCCATGCTCTCAGCCGGCGCGCCCTGGATTGCCACCGTCGACCCGCAGGACATCGACCCGCTGGCGCGCATGCAGCCGCCATCGGCCGAGCACTGGTTCGGCACCGACGCGCTGGGTCGCGACGTATTCAGCCGCGCGGTCTGGGGCGGCCGCGTATCCATGATCGTGGGCCTGTCGGTCGGGCTGCTCGCCACCGTGTCCGGCGTGCTGCTGGGCCTGGTCGCGGGCTTCGTGCGCCGGGCGGACTCGTTTGTGATGCGCGTGATGGACGGCCTGATGGCAATCCCGGGCATCCTGCTGGCGATCGCGCTGATGGCCGTTACGCAGGCCAGCCTGAGCGCGGTGATCGTCGCCATCGCCATCCCCGAGGTCCCGCGCGTGGTGCGGCTGGTGCGCTCGCTGGCGCTGACGCTGCGCGAGCAGCTCTACGTCGAGGCGGCGCATGCGGTCGGCACCCGCCTGCCGGTGATCCTGATGCGCCACGTCGTACCCAACATGGTGGCACCGCTGATCGTGCAGGCCACCTTCGTGGCCGCCACCGCCGTGCTCACGGAAGCCGCGCTGTCTTTCCTCGGCGTCGGCGTGCCTGCCCAGACGCCGAGCTGGGGCAACATGATGGCCGAGGGGCGCAATTTCGTGGCCGTGGCCTTCCACATCATCCTGTTCCCGGGCATCCTGCTGGCCGCAACGGTACTGGCCATCAACCTGCTCGGCGACGGCCTGCGCGACGCGCTTGATCCGCGCCTGGCGCGGCAACTCTGAATCCGGGAGCGCATCCATGACCATCACGATGATGTCGCGCGCAATGTCCCGCGCAATGTCCCGCGTTACACCGGCCCCGGGCGAGCCGCTGCTTGAAGTCGAGGACCTCCATACCCATTTCGACACGCTCACCGGGCCGGCCCGCTCGGTCAACGGCGTCTCGTACACCGTGCGCGCCGGCCAGACGCTGGGCGTGGTGGGCGAGTCAGGCTGCGGCAAGAGCGTGACGGCGCTGTCCATCATGCGGCTGCTGCCCACGCCGCCGGCACGCATCCGGGGCGCCGTCCGGCTGCGCGGCACGGACCTGCTGCAGCTCAGCGAACGCGAGATGCGCCGCATCCGCGGCAATCGCGTCTCGATGATCTTCCAGGAGCCGATGACCTCGCTGAACCCGGTGCTGACGATTGGCCGGCAGATTGCCGAGACGGTGCAGCTGCACCAGGGCGCGAGCCGCGCCGACGCGCTCCGGCGCGCAGTGGAAATGCTGCGGCTGGTGCAGATCCCCGAGCCCGAACGCCGCGTCAACGAGTACCCGCACCAGCTTTCGGGCGGCATGCGCCAGCGCGTGATGATCGCGCTGGCGCTGGCCTGCAATCCCGAGGTGCTGATCGCCGACGAACCCACCACGGCGCTCGACGTGACCATCCAGGCGCAGATCCTGGACCTGATCCGCCGCCTGCAGCAGGAGTTGGGCATGGGCGTGGTGATGATCACGCACGACCTCGGCGTGGTGGCCGAATGCTGCGACCGCGTGATCGTGATGTACGCCGGGCTCAAGGTCGAGGAAGCCAGCGTCACCGAGCTGTTCGACCGACCGCTGCACCCCTACACCCGCGCGTTGATGGCATCGATGCCGTCGATGAACACCAGCAGCCGCCGCCTGGCCGAAATCCCCGGCCTGGTGCCATCGCCCCAGGAAGCACGCCGCGGTTGTGCCTTCGTGGCACGCTGCGCGCATGCCGACGCGCGCTGCGCGCGCGAGTTCCCGCAGCTCACGCGCCACGGCAGCGATCATGCGGTGTCCTGCTTCGCTGTCGAGGAAGGCCGCATCGAATGCAACCCACAAGCCCAGGAAGCCATCGCATGAGCACGACCTCCGCCTCGCCAACGCCCCTGCTCAAGGTCGACCGCCTCACGAAACACTACCTCGCACCGCGGCGCTGGCTGGCCCCGTGCCGACCGCCGATCCAGGCTGTGGACGGCGTGTCCTTCACCGTGGGGCGCGGCGAGACGCTCTCGCTGGTCGGCGAATCGGGGTGCGGCAAGACCACCACCGCCAAGTCGGTGCTGCGCCTGATCGAGCCGACTTCAGGCTCGGTGCGGCTCGACGGCGAGGAACTGCTGGGCCTGCCGGCAAGCGCCATGCGCCAGCGCCGGCGCGACCTGCAGATCATCTTCCAGGACCCCTATGCCTCGCTCAGCCCGCGGCTGACGGCGGGCGAGATCGTCGGCGAGCCGCTGCGCAATTTCGGCCTGCAGTCCCGTGCCGAGCGCAACGAGCGCGTGCAATGGCTGTTCAGCAAGGTCGGCCTGCGGCCCGAAGCCGTGCGCAAGTTCCCGCACGAGTTCTCCGGCGGCCAGCGCCAGCGGCTGGGCATTGCGCGCGCCCTGGCCCTCAAGCCAAAGCTGATCGTCTGCGACGAGCCGGTGTCGGCGCTGGACGTCTCGGTCCAGGCGCAGGTGGTCAACCTGCTGATGGACCTGCAGGCCGAGTTCGGCATCGCCTACCTGTTCGTCGCGCATGACCTGGCCGTGGTGCGCCATATCAGCCACCGGGTCGCCGTGATGTACCTCGGCCAGATCGTCGAACTGGCCGACCGCGACACCTTGTTCTCCGCGCCGCGCCACCCCTATACGGAGATCCTGCTGTCCGCCGTGCCGGTGCCCGACCCGCGCATGCCCGCCCGGCGCCTGCTGCTGCAGGGCGATCCGCCCAGCCCGGCCAATCCGCCATCGGGCTGCCGCTTCCACACACGCTGCCCGCATGCGCAGGCCCGCTGCAAGGAACAGGCCCCCATGCTTGCCGAACGGCCCTCCGCCACCGGCATCCACCAGGTGGCCTGCCATTTCCGCTGACCGATACGCTCCTGCCCGCGAAAGAGATCCCATGTCCGACCCCACCTCCGCACACGCCACGCACTATGACCTGCTGATCGCCGGCGGCACCGTGATCGACGGCAGCAAGGCACCCCGTTTCAGCGCTGATATCGGCGTGCGCGACGGCTGCATCGCCGCGATCGGCGACCTCACCGGGCACACGGCCGACCTGGTGCTGGAGGCAACGGGCCTGATCGTCGCCCCTGGCTTTATCGACGCGCACACGCATGATGACCAGGCGGTGCTGTCGCAACCGGCCATGCCGTTCAAGATCTCGCAGGGCGTCACCACCGTGATCGCCGGCAACTGCGGCATCAGCGCCGCACCGCTGCGAGCCGACATGGACCTGCCGATGCCGCTGAACCTGATCGACACACCGGCGCACGGCCGCTTCACCACCTTCGCGGCCTACCTCGACGCGCTGCGCGCCACGCCGAGCTCGGTCAACGTGGCCGCCATGGTCGGGCATTCGACACTGCGCGCGGTCACCATGGCGGCGCTGGACCGGCCGGCCAAAGCCGGAGAGATCGCCGCCATGCAGGCGCTGGTCGAGGAGGCCATGCAAGCCGGTGCGATCGGGCTGTCTACCGGCACCTTCTACCCGCCCGCCGCCATGGCGACGACCGAGGAGATCATCGAAGTCTGCCGGCCGCTCAGTGACCGCAAGGCGCTCTACGTCACGCATATGCGCGACGAGTCCGACCACGTCATGGCCTCGCTCGACGAGACCTTCCGCATCGGCCGCGAGCTCGGCGTGCCGGTGGTGGTGTCGCACCACAAGGTGCAGAGGCAGGCCAACTTTGGCAAAAGCCAGGTAACACTACCCTATATCCGCGAGGCCATGAAGCACCAGTGCGTGTCGCTCGACTGCTACCCGTACACGGCCGGCTCCACCATGATCCGCACCGACCGCGGCATGCTCGACGGCCGGGTGCTGATCGCCGCCAGCGAGCCGTACCCCGAATGCGCGGGCCGCGATCTCGACGACATCGCCAGGGAATGGGGCGTGCCCAAGGACGAAGCCGCGCAGCGCCTGCAGCCGGGCACCGCGATCTACTTCCAGATGGACGAGGACGACGTCCAGCGCATCCTTGCCTTCGACGAAACCATGATCGGCTCCGACGGCATCCCTGTCGGCGCCAGCCCGCATCCGCGCCTGTGGGGCACCTTCCCGCGCGTACTGGGGCACTACTGCCGCGAGGTCGGCCTGTTCCCGCTGGAGACGGCGGTCTGGAAGATGACCGGGCTGACGGCGCGCAATTTCGGCCTGCACCGGCGCGGCACGCTCGCGGTCGGCCACCATGCCGACATTGTCGTCTTCGATGCCGCCAACGTGCGCGATGCCGCCAATTACGAGACCCCCACCCGGCCGGCCGAAGGCATCGATACCGTGATCGTCAACGGCGCCATCACCTGGCAGCACGGCGCACACTGCGGGGCGCGCAACGGGCAGGTCATCACGCGGCCGGCATAGCGCCGCGGTCACCTGGCGGGGTCGGCTGCGAAACTGGCAGGGCCGGCCTGCGCGGTTGGGTTACCATGCTGGCGCGCCGCGGCTGTTGTCCAGCCACCCGCCCCCCTTGCCACCACCCGATTCCGCCATGACGCCATTCAAAGGCAAATTGCGCCCGAGACACCTGGAGGTCATCCTGTCCGTGGCGGACCTTGGCAACCTGTCCAAGGCAGCCGAGCAGCTGCACATGACGCAATCCGGACTGTCGCGCGCCGTGGCGGAGGTGGAAGACATCGTCGGCGGCAAGCTGTTCGAACGCTCCGCCAAAGGCATGGTCAGTACCGCGCTGGGAGCCGTGATGTGCCGCTACGCAGCGCTCCTGCTCAGCGACATGCACAAGGCCGAGGCAGACCTGGCCGCAGTCGCCGGCGGCGGTGCCGGGACGCTGGTGATCGGGTGTTTCTCGATGTTCACCCGCTGGCCGGTGGCCGAAGCGATCCTGGCCTTTCGCAAATCCAGCCCCGGCGTGCGGATCACGGTAGAAGTCGGCAGGCACGAATCCCTGATCGAGCGGCTCGACACCGGCGCCATCGACCTGCTGGTCAGCCGCAGTCCGCGCTCACTGAACGGTCAGACCTATCGCACCGTGGAACTGGGCGAGGATGGCGTGGCGCTGGCCTGTGCACCGGACCATCCGCTGACACGGCTGGCGGACGTGACCATGGCCGATTGCGTGCGCTACCCATGGGTTTCCGCGCCGCCTGGCAGCATCATGCGCGAAATGATCGATGCCGAAATTCGCGAAGCCGAGCTGGAACCACCCGAGATCCTGGGCGCCCTGTCGCTCGAGCTTGGCCGCGAGCTGGTCTTGTCCGGCGGGTTTCTCTGGCACCTCGCGAGCAGCACCGCACGCCACCTGGCATCGCTTGGAGAAGTCGTGGTACTACCCGCGCGCTTCGCCCTGAATCCCGGCCCCATGGCGGCGATCTGGCGCCGCGACCGCAGCAGCACGCGCGCCGCCCGCGCCTTTATCGTCGCGCTGCGGCACGCTGTCGACGCGGCACACGGCGGCTGATCCCCGGCCTGCCCGATCCGCGCCATCACCGGCCGCGGGACGCGCCGCGCCCTGTCGGCGGGTCATGCGTACATGGCATGGCAATGCTCGGAACTGTCATGCCTTAAGCCCGCCTCCTGACACTACTATCGGTTCACTGTGGTGCCTCAGGAGCTTGAATTGATGACATGGAACGAAAAGACAGCTGTCGTATCGCTAAGCGGCGGCCTGGCCCGCGGCGAAGTCCGCGATGGCGTAGCCATTTTCCGGGGGCTTCCCTATGGCGAGCGCATCGACCCGTCGAGCCGCTTGTCAGAGCTCAGGGCACCCACGCCCTGGGCGGGTGAACGGGATGCGACAGGGTTGGCTGCGGTGTTCCCGCAGGCCAGGTCGCGGCTGGCCGTGGTGATGGGCGACGGCATCGACGCCAATGCGCAATCCGAGGATGCCTTCGTCCTCAATGTCTGGGCAAGTGCGGAGGCGGAGTCAATGCCGGTGTTCGTGTTCATCCACGGCGGCGGCTTCATGTCTGGCGGCGGCTCGGCAGCCTGGTATGACGGCGAACGGCTGGCGCGCGAGGGCCGCATGGTGGTGGTCAGCGTCAACTATCGTCTTGGCGCGCTTGGGCACTACGTGGACGGCGACGACACGGCCAGCGGCAACCGGCCGGTGCGCGACCTGCTCCACGCCCTGGCGTGGGTGCAGCGTCATATTCGGGAGTTTGGCGGCGATCCCGCTGCGGTGACGGTCGGCGGCCAGTCTGCCGGCGCGTGGTATGCGTGGCTGCTAGGCATCAGCCCCGCCGCGCGCGGCCTGCTGCGCCGAAACCTGCTCCTCAGCCTGCCGGCCGTGCCGCCGCAGACACCCCAGGAGGCCCGTGCCACCAGCGCGGCGTTCCAGGCGCACGCCAACGGCGTCCCGTTTGAATCGATGCCGGTTGCCGCGGTGTTGGCGGCTCAGGCCGAACAGATGCGCGCACTCGCAGGTTTCGGGGAGATTGCGGTTGGCTTCCGCCCGGTGGAGGAAGAGGGCCTGGTGCCCGGCTGGCTGTTCGATATGCCGCGTGCGGCCGCAGCCGCGCATGTCGACGCGACGCTGCTCGGCTTCACGGCCGAGGAAAACACGGCGTTCCTGTACGCGCAGCCGATGGTGGCCGGCGCCAGCGAAGCCAGGGTCCGGGACTGGTTCGACCGTACCTTCGGTGCACAGGCCGGGCACATTTATGACCGGCTCGCCGCGGCACGTGCCATCCCCACGCCCCCGACTCCCTACACGCAACTGATCGACGGCAGCAGCTACCAAGTCTTCGTGGCCGGCACGGAGCAGATCGCCGGTGCCTTCAGCGCCCGCGGCATACCGGTGTTCCCATATCGCTTTGCAGTACAGAGCCAGGTTCCCGGCCTGATGAGCCCGCATTGCATGGAGCTGCCATTCCTGTTCGGCAACCGGCCGGCGTGGGCCGACGCGCCGATGGTCATGGAAGTACCGGAGCCGGTGTTCGAACGCGTTGGCGCCGCGTTCCGGAACGCCATTGCCGGGTTCGTCCACGATGGCAAGCCAGGGCCCGTCCAGTCATGGCCGGCGTTCGTGGCGGCGGCGCCGCAACTCGCGGAGTTCCGCGAGGACGGCCTGACCATGCAGCCCTGGCAGCCGCTGTCGCCGGGATCCGGCGCTACGCCCGCCTGATGTCGCCGCGCCGAGCCGGCGCGCGCGGCACCGGCCGGTCAGAACTTCGGAATACGCAGCGTCTTGCTGACCATCAGCGTGCCCGACAATGCGAACAGCAGCGTCAGCGGATGCAGCACCGCGGGGCCCAGCACCCATGCGCCGCCCGGCAGCTCGCCGTCCAGCTGGCCCTGCCAGGCACACCATGCCAGCACCGCGGTCAGCAGCACGCTGGTCGGGATCGGCGTGCCTTCGAAGTACGCCACCTTGCCACTGTCGCTGTCCGCCGCCAGCGATTCGGCGGTGACGTTGAAGCGCGCCAGCCGGCTCACGCCGCAGCAGACAAAGTAGATCAGCACGGCCAGGTCCCAGCCGCCGCGCATGCCGGCGGCAAAGGCCAGCGTGGCCGGCCCGACGCCAAACGAGATCACGTCGGCGAGCGAATCCAGCTCGCGGCCCAGCGCGGAATGCGCATGGCGCCAGCGCGCGATGCGGCCGTCGAGCACATCGAAGATAAAGGCCAGCGGCGCCAGCGCCGCCGCCGTGAAGAAATGCGCCAGCTGCCGGTCGCCCACGAAGAACATGGCGAAGAACACCGACCCCATGCCGCAGGCCGCGTTGCCCAGCGTGAAGACGTCGGCCAGCTGCAGCTCGCGCAGCATCGAGAAATGGCGGGGACGTTCCGGCCGGGTGCTCATGGCGCGTGCTTACAGAACCTTGGCCACGTGATGCACGTTCGGCGGCGCGGCAAAGGTCTCGCCAACCAGCGAGCGCCATTGCTGGAACTCGGCCGATTCGCGGAAATGGACCATATGGTCTTCCACGGTCTCCCATTCGACCACCAGCGTGTAGTGTTCCGGCTGCTCGATCGAGCGGAACAGCTGCACGCCGTGGCAGCCGCGCGAGCGCACGAACAGCGGCGTGGCCTGGCTCACACCCTGCTCGAACTGCTTGTCCATGCCGGGCTTGATGGTGATTTGTGCGATTTCCTTGATCATGGCGGTTTTACCAGTGGAGTAGATGCCGGCGCACCGGCGGGTGTCTGCTACCTTAGCACGATCGCGGCGCCCCATGCCTGCTGCAAGCATTCCGTTACACGCGGCGGTTAGCATCGTCCACCCTGCCATGACACGCCGATCACGCCATGCGATTGCCCCTGCCTAAGCACCACCCTGCCCGTACCATATTGGCAACCCTTGCCCTGACCTGCCTGGCAGGCGCCCTGCCGGGCGCGCGTGCGTCATCGCAGCCATGCGGCACGCCCGCGACCCCGATCGCCGAGATCCAGGGCAACGCCGGGGCGTCGCCACTCGCGGGCCGCGTGGTGGAGATAGAGGCGATCGTCACCGCGGATTTCAGCGGCGACGGCGGGCTGCGCGGCTTCTTCCTGCAGACCGCGGACACGCAGCGCCTGCACCGGCCCGGCGTCTCCGAAGGCCTGTTCGTCTATGCGCCGCGCACCACGGCACGCGCCGGCGACATGGTGCGCGTGTCCGGAAGGGTCGAAGAGAAGTTCGGGCAAACGCAGCTGGTCCTGTCAGGCGTGCCCGCGGTCTGCGCGGGCGGCTTGACGGTGACGCCGCAGACGTTGACCTTGCCGGTCGCCGGCGAATCCGACCTGGCCGCGCGTGAAGGCATGTTGCTGCGCCTGCCGCAGACGCTGACGGTCGCCGATACGCACGAACTGGGCCGCTATGGCACGCTGACGCTGAGCGAAGGCCGCCCGGTCGCGCCCACGCAAATGGCCATGCCCGGCACAGCCGCGCTGCAAGCGGCCGCCGCCAATGCGCGCAACCAGCTGCTGCTCGATGATGGCTCCACGCGCCAGTATCCGGCCGTAGTGCCCTACCCGTCCCCGCAGCTGGCTGCGGACAATCCGGTACGTGCCGGCGATACGGTCACCGGCCTGCAAGGGGTGCTGGAAAAGCGCCACGGGCAGTGGCGCCTGCAGCCGGTGCCCGGTGCGAGTGCGCCGGTGTTCCAGGCCGCCAACCCGCGCCGCGGTGCGCCGCCGCGCCATCCGGCCACCGCGCTGCGCGTGGCCGCCTTCAACCTGCAGAACTACTTCAATGGCGACGGCCAGGGCGGCGGCTTCGGGGCTCCCGGCAACCGCGGCGCGCGGAACGCTGAAGCGCTGGCGCGCCAGCAAGCCAAGCTGGTCGCAGCGCTGCGTGGGCTGGACGCCGACGTGATCGGCGTGATGGAGGTGCAAAACAACGGCTACGGCCAGTCCAGCGCGATCCGCCAGCTGGCCGCAGGGCTGGGGCCAGACTGGCGCGTGCTGGATCCCGGCACGCCGGCCCTTGGCAAGGATGCCATCGCGGTCGGGCTGCTGTACAACGCCAGCACCGCCGTACCCGCCGGCCGCGCGGCCACCACATGGCTGGGCGAGCGCAGCCGCCAGCCGCTGGCCGGCACCTTCCGCGCAACGGCCGGCGGTACCCCGGTCACGGTCGTGGTGAACCATTTCAAGTCCAAGAACTGTACAGAGGCCGCCGGCGCACAGGCCGATCAGGGCGATGGCCAGGGTTGCTGGAATCCCGCGCGCGTGCAGGCGGCCGAGGTCCTGGCCGGATGGCTGGGCGCCACGCCGACGGGCGTATCCGGCGCAGGCGTACTGGTGATCGGCGACCTGAACAGCTACGCGATGGAAGACCCCTTGCGCTTGCTGGCGCGCCGCGGCTATGCCGACATGCTCGCGCAGTTTGCCGGACGGCAGGCCTACAGCTACGTCTACAACGGCCAGGCCGGGTATCTCGACCACGTTCTTGCCGATGCCGCCGCGGCCCGGCATGTGGTGGCCGTCCATGCGTGGCATATCAATGCCGACGAGCCCGGGGCCTTCTCCTACGCCCCGGCACCGGGCGCGCCGGCCGCGGCGGCCTACTATGCGCCCGGCCCCTATCGTTCTTCAGATCATGATCCGTTGGTGGTCGACTTCGCCACCAGCCCGCGCGCGAGGTAAAGCACCACCAGCAGATTGGCCGCCGCCAGCCCGCCATGGAGCCAGCTGGGGTGGACAAAGGCCTCGTACAGTTCCAGCGGGATATAGATCCCGCCGGACCACACGCCGATCCAGTTGCCCCATGCCAGGCCGCGCCACAGCCCGTACGCTTCGGCAAAGCGCATCAGCGCATAGACCGCCGCCGAACCGCCGACGGCCCACAGGCGCCCGTTGCCCGGATGCTGGAGCAGCGACAGGAAGATGGTGGGATAGTGGCTGGCCGGATTGACGTGCAGGCGCTGGATGATGGCCTCCGCCAGCGCCTGCGCGTCGCGGTGCAGCAGCGCTGCCAGGCCCAGGCCGGCAACGATCACCAGCAGCCCCTTGGCGGCCTCGAACAGTGCGATCCCTTTCAGGCCCAGTGCGCCCTGCTTTGCCATGCGGTGTCTCCGGTCGATGCAAGAATTGCAAAGCCGGTATTGTGCCGCACAGGCGGGAAAAGGGCCTCAGCTGAGCCTCAGGCCTGGCTTCAGCGGCCGTACTCGCGCTCGCGCATCGGGCCGTCGGCATCGATGCCGCCGCTGGCGGCGATGGGACCGTCGACGGTCAGCGGTCCGGCCACGGTCAGGTCGCCCTGGACCACCATGTCGCCATGCACCGTCACCGGGCCATTGAAGACCTTGAGATAGCCACTGCCATATGGCAACCCCCGCGCTTTGGCTGGTCCGGTGAAGTACGCCGCGGTGAGCGGGCCGCTGGCAAAGACGTTGCCGGCGACAACCAGCTTGCCATGCACGGTCAGCGGCCCCTGCACCTGCGCCGAACCACCGACGGTGATCGGCCCGGACTCATGGGGCTGGGCGCGCAGCGGGCCGGCCCAGGCCAGCAGCAACAGGGCCGCGGCCGCCGCCAGCCGCCATGACAGCCCGCCGGCATCGATGCGCGGCATACGGTGCGACATGTCGTGACCTCCGGCAGCCCCGCCTACCGCTGCAGCTTCTGGTAAGTGCCGACCAGTTCCGCGTTGGCCAGCACGTGTCCCTTCATCGCCCGCTCCAGCGCCGCCTTGTCGGGCTTGCCGAGGTCCGGCAGCGCCACGTCCAGCGCATACAGCTTGAAGAAGTAGCGATGCCTGCCGATCGGCGGGCATGGGCCGCCATAGCCGGTGCGGTGCCAGTCGTTCAGCCCGCCACGCGTGCCGGCGGGCAGCCCGGCCTTGGCGATGTCCGCCGGCAGGGCCTCCGCATGGGCCGGCAGGTTGTAGAGCAGCCAGTGGACCCAGGTCATTCTGGGCGCGGCGGGGTCCGGCGCGTCGGGATCGTCGACGATCAGCGCGAGGCTGGCGGTGCCGGGCGGCAGTCCGGTCCAGGCAAGCGGCGGGGAGATATCGGCGCCTTCGCAGGTGTGCTCCGCGGGGATCTCGCCACCCGGGGCGAATGCGGTCGATTGCAGCTGGAACGGCATACGGGCCTCGCTGGACGCACTGTGGGATGGCTCCAACTTAGGCCGGATCGCCCCGCCACGCAAGGCAATGGCGGCGGCAGGCGCCTCCAGCAGCGCCTTGAGCCGGCGCACGGCTTCGGTGGATTCGGCCTGGACTTGCGCGCGCAGCATCAGGCGGTTGATCAGCGCAAAGAGCAGCGTAGGCGACCGGTAGCGGAACTCCCGCTCAATGCGCGTACGTTCGGCGGCGGGGGGCAGCGACGGCGTCATGGCGGGCGTCAGCCGGTAAGTGATGGTGCCGACCCGGCGCCCTTCGGCCACGCCTTCGATCGACCACGTGCGCGGACGCTGGCTTTCGATGACGGTCCAGACCACCGCCCCACCGCGCGGCGCGACCATGAAGGTCTCGGTCACGCGTTCGCCCTGTCCCAGCGGATGATCAGTCGCTCCCGCCACCCCGAGCGAGGCCGGATGCCATTTGGGCCAGTGCAGCGGCGTGGACACGTAGTCGAAGACCTGGGCCGGCGGGCGCGCAATCACCACCTCGTCATGGATGGCGGTGCGGTCGGACCATGGCAGCGGCGCCAGCAGCATCCCCACCGTGATGGCGGCGAAGAGCAGTCCCCAGAACGGCTTCCTGTGTCGAACAAGCATGGCGGCGGGACGGGACGCATGCGGGGCGCCCCCGTGCATCCCGTACGCGTGGCGCGATGCTTCCAGTGTAGTGACTGGGAAGCATCGCGCCAGTCCCGCCCGCTTCAGTCCCGCCCGCGCTTCATTCGCGCCGCTTAACGCGCCTGTGCAGCCGGCGCGCCATCGGCTGGCGGCACCGGCACGGCCGCCACCGCTTCCGGCAACGGGCCCCAGCCACCGCCCAGCCGGCGCACCAGCGACACCGTTGCGGCCGCGCGCAGGCCGGCCACCTGGTTGGCGTCGCGCTGCGACTGCAGCACGGTGCGGTCGGCATCGATCACCGTCAGGTAATCGACCGCGCCGGCGTCATAGCGGCTGCGCGAGATCCGCGCGGCGCGCCGGGCGCCGCCGAGTGCGCTGTCCAGCGCGCTGGCCTGCTGGCTGAGCCAGCGCACGTCCGCCAGGCTGTCTTCCACCTCGCGGAAGGCCACCAGCACGGTCTGGCGGTAGTTGGCCACGGTTTCCTCATGCGCGGCGCGGGCGCCGGCAAGGTTGGCGCGGTTGCGGCCGCCGTCGAACACCGTCTGTGCGATGGTGGAGCCGATCAGCGGTCCCAGCGCCCAGGTGCGCGACGACCACTTGAACAGGTTCGACAGATCCGCCGACTCAAAGCCGAACAGCCCGCTCAGCGTGATGCGCGGGTAGAACGCCGCCTTGGCCACGCCAATGCGGGCGTTGGCCGCGGCCATCTGGCGTTCCGCCGCGGCGATGTCGGGGCGGCGCTCCAGCAGCTCGGACGGCAGCCCCGCCGGGACCGCGATCGGCGCGGCGTCCAGCGGGCGCGCCGCCAGCGAGAACGCCGCCGGCGGCACGCCGGTCAGCACCGCCAGCGCATGCTCCTGGCTGGCGCGGCGGCGCTCGATGCCGGCCAGGTCGGCGCGCGCGGTGCCGAGTTCGGCTTCGGCACGGGCCGGATCGAGGTCGGTGGTTTCACCGGCGTCATAGCGCTTCTTCAGCAGCGCCAGCGCATCCTCGCGCAGCTTGATGGTGGCGTTGAGCAGGTCGCGCTCGCTGTCCAGCGTGCGCAGCGCGAAGTACGCCTGCGCCACGTCGGCCTGCAGCGCCAGCTGCACTGAGCGGTACAGGTCTTCCGCCGCCTCGCCGTCAGCCCGCGCGGCATTGACGCTGGATGCGACGCGGCCGAACAGGTCCAGCTCATAGCTGGCGAAGGCGCGCGCCTTCAGCACGGTCTGCGGCGCAACCCGCGTGCCGTCGGGCAGGCCCTGCGAGGCCGCCGACGGCTGGCTGCGCGTTGGGTCCAGCCCCACGCTCAGCTGCGGATAGAGGTCCGCCTCAGTCGCGCCCGTGAAGGCACGCGCCTGCTTCAGGCGGGCCGCCGCGACTGCCAGGTCCTGGTTGGAGGATCCCGCGGCGTCAATCAGGCGGTCCAGATCGGCATCGCCGAAGATCTTCCACCAGTCGCCGCGAGGCTGGCCTTCGGCCGGCGTCGCGGTCTTCCATTGCGCGCCTTCGGCCTGGGCCGCCTCGGCTTCCTTGAAGGCCGGCACGGTGGCGGTTTCCGGCACCTTGTAGGTCGGGGCCAGCGAGCAGCCCGCCAGGACTAGTGCTGCAGCCAGTGTCGCCAGTTTAGGCAACCAATATGTTGTCGAAAATGCAGGGGCATTCATGTTCATCACCATTATTCAGCCGATGCCGTCAGTTGCGCGCTTTGCTCCTGCGTAGCCGCGCGGCGCTGGCCACGCGTGGCCAGCAGGCGCAGCGCCACATAGAACACGGGCGTCAGGAACAGCCCGAAGAAGGTCACGCCGAGCATGCCCGCGAACACCGCCACGCCCATGGCATGGCGCATCTCGGCGCCGGCGCCGGTGGAGATCACCAGCGGCACCACGCCCATGATGAACGCGAACGAGGTCATCAGGATCGGGCGCAGGCGCAGGCGGCTGGCTTCGATCGCGGCCTGCACCACGGTGCGGCCGTGATGCTCCAGCTCGCGCGCAAACTCGACGATCAGGATCGCGTTCTTCGCTGACAACCCGACCAGCACGATGAAACCGATCTGGGTGAAGATGTTGTTGTCGCCACGCGTCAGCCACACCCCGGTCATCGCCGCCAGCAGGCTCATCGGCACGATCAGGATCACGGCCAGCGGCAGCGTCAGGCTTTCATACTGGGCCGCCAGCACCAGGAACACCAGCAGCACGCACAGCGGGAAGATCCACACACCCGCATTGCCGGCCAGGATGTCCTGGTAGGTCAGCTCGGTCCATTCGAACTTCATGCCCTTGGGCAGGGTTTCGGCGGCAATGCGCTCGGCTGCGGCCTGGGCCTGGCCCGACGAGAAGCCGGGCGCGGGCCCGCCGTTCATGTCGGCGGCGGTAAAGCCGTTGTAGCGCACCACGCTGTCGGGACCAAAGCCTTGCTTGACCTGCACCAGCGACGACAGCGGCACCATGTCGCCGGCGGCGTTGCGCGTCTTCAGCTGCAGGATGTCCTCGGCATGGGCGCGGAACTGCGCGTCTGCCTGCACCTTGACCTGGTAGGTCCGGCCGAACTTGTTGAAGTCGTTGACATAGGCCGAGCCCAGGTAGGTCTGCAGCGTGTCGAACACTTCTGTCACCGGCACGCCCAGCTGTTTGGCCTTGACGCGGTCCAGCTTGACGTCGAGCTGCGGCACGTTGACCTGGTAGTTGCTGAAGATGCCGGTCAGCTCGGGCGTGGCGCGCGCCTTGTTGGCAAACGCGTTGGTGGCCTCGAACAGCGCGTCATAGCCCAGCGCGGCACGGTCCTCGATCATCAGCTTGAAGCCGCCGATAGTACCCAGGCCCTGCACGGGCGGCGGCGGGAACACCGCGATAAAGGCATCCTGGATGGCCGCGTACTTCTGGTTCAGGTCGGCCGCAATCGCCGCACCGGACAGTTCCTTGGTCTTGCGCTCCTCGAACGGCTTGAGCGTGGCGAACACGATGCCGGCGCTCGGGCTGTTGGTGAAGCCGTTGATCGACAGGCCCGGGAAGGCCACCGCGGATTCCACGCCCGGATGCTTGAGCGCAATATCGCTCATCTTGCGGATCACGTCCTCGGTACGGTCAAGCGTGGCGCCGTCGGGCAGCTTGGCAAAGCCCACCAGGTACTGCTTGTCCTGCGCCGGCACGAAGCCCTTGGGCACCATCTGGAACACGCCCCAGGTCAGCACCAGCATCACCGCGTAGACCCCGAATACCGAGCCCTTGCGGCGGATCACACCCTTCACGCCGCGGCCATAGGTCTCGGCGCTGCGGCCGAAGAAGCGGTTGAAGCGCTTGAAGAAACCGCCGAGCACGCGGTCCATCCAGCGCGACAGCCAGTCCTTGGGCGCATCATGGCCGCGCAGCAGCAGGGCCGACAGCGCCGGCGACAGCGTCAGCGAGTTGAACGCCGAGATGATGGTCGAGATCGAGATCGTCAGCGCAAACTGCTTGTAGAACTGCCCGGTCAGGCCGGTCATGAAGGCCAGCGGCACAAACACGGCGATCAGGGTCAGCGCGATGGCGATGATCGGGCCGCTGACTTCGCGCATGGCCTTGTAGGTCGCCTCCTTCGGTGACAGCCCCTCCTCGATATTGCGCTCGACGTTTTCCACCACCACGATCGCGTCATCGACCACGATACCGATCGCCAGCACCAGCCCGAACAGCGACAGCGCGTTGATCGAGAAGCCGAACACATGCATCAGCCCGAAGGTACCGACGATCGACACCGGCACCGCCAGCAGCGGGATGATCGACGCGCGCCAGGTCTGCAGGAACAGGATCACCACCAGCACCACCAGCGCGATGGCCTCGAACAGCGTATGCGTCACCGCCTCGATCGAGTGGCGCACGAACTGCGTGGGGTCATAGACGATGCTGTAGTCGATGCCGTCCGGGAAGTTCTGCTTGAGCTCTTCCATGGTCTTGCGCACGTCATCCGAGATCTGGATGGCGTTGGAGCCCGGCGCCTGGAAGATGGGGATGGCCACCGCCGGCTTGTTGTCCAGCAGCGAGCGCAGCGCGTATTCCGACGCGCCCAGCTCGATGCGGGCAACGTCCTTCAGGTAGGTGACGACACCGTCGGCGGAAGTGCGCACGACGATATCGCCGAATTCTTCCACGGTGCTCAGGCGGCCCTGCGCATTGACCGACAGCTGCAGATCAGCACCCGGCAGCGCCGGCGACTGGCCGATCACGCCGGCCGCCACCTGCACGTTCTGCTCGCGGATGGCCTTGATCACGTCGCTGGTGGCAAGCTGGCGTTCGGCCATCTTGTCGGGGTTGAGCCACACGCGCATGGCGTAGTCGCCCGAGCCGAACAGCTGCACCTGGCCCACGCCCTGCAGGCGCGCCAGGCGGTCCTTGACGTTGATCACCGCGTAGTTGCGCAGGTAGGTCATGTCATAGCGGTCGTTGGGCGAGACCAGGTGGACCACCATGGTCAGGTCCGGCGAGCTCTTGACCGTGGTGATGCCCAGGCGGCGCACGTCTTCCGGCAGGCGCGGCTCGGCTTGCGCGACGCGGTTCTGCACCAGCTGCTGGGCCTTGTCCGGGTCGGTGCCCAGCTTGAAGGTCACGGTCAGCGTGAGCAGGCCGTCGCTGTTGGCCTGCGAAGACATGTACAGCATGTTCTCGACGCCGTTGATCTGCTCTTCCAGCGGCGAGGCTACCGTCTCGGCAATCACCTTGGGGTTGGCGCCCGGAAACTGCGCGCGCACCACCACCGATGGCGGCACCACTTCCGGGTACTCCGAGATCGGCAGCTTGAACATCGATATGGCGCCGATCAGGAAGATCAGCACCGACAGCACCCCCGCGAAGATGGGCCGGTCGATAAAGAATTTAGAGAGATTCATCTTGGTCTCCGCCTGCGTTGGCGTAGCGTGTCCCCTGGCGGCCCGCCGTAGCGGGCGCCATTCACATCAAGGGGAGCGCTGAAGTTGTCTGGCTGGTTGTGCTGTCCGGGGATCAGCTTACGGGCTTGCCGTCGCCGCCTTCGGCCGTGGTCTTCTCGCTGGCGGCCTGCTTGCGGTCGGGCGCGATGGCGCGCGGCTCCAGCTCGCTGCGGAAGGCCATGGCCACCGGCTTGGGCTGGACCGTGTCGCCCGGGCGCACACGCTGCAGGCCGTTGACGACAATGTTCTCGCCCGGCTTCAGGCCCTTGCGGATGACACGCAGGCCGTCATGATTGGGCCCCAGTTCCACTTCGCGGTAGACCAGCTTGTTGGCGTTGTCGAGCACCAGCACGAACTTCTTGCCCTGGTCGGTGCCGACGGCGCGGTCATTGACCAGCACCGCCGCGTGCGGCGCGCCGCCGCCCAGCTTGACCTTGGCGTACAGGCCCGGCAACAGGCGCCCGTCTTCGTTCTGGAACACCGCCCGCACGCGGATGGTTCCGCTGCGCGGGTCCAGGCGGTTGTCGACCGACTGGATCTTGCCTTCATGCGGATTGCCTTCCTCGTTGGCCAGGCCCAGGTAGACCGGCAGGTTGGCCTGGCCGCCTCCGGCGCCCGGCGCGGTATAGCGCAGGTAGCTCTGCTCGTCGATCTCGAAGCTGGCATAGACCGGCGACACCGACACCACCGTGGTCAGCGCCGGCGAGGTCGCGCCCGGCGCCACCAGGTTGCCGACGGTGATCTCGGCGCGCGACACGCGCCCGGTCACCGGCGCGGTGATGCGGGTGTAGGCCAGGTTCAGGCGCGCGGTTTCCAGCTGCGCCTGGGCGCCGCGCACGTTGGCACTGGTTTCGCGGGCGGTATGGATGCGCTCGTCGAACTCGCGCCGCGAGATCGCGTTGTCGTCCAGCAGCCGCTGGGCGCGAGCCTGCTCGCTCTGGGCGTGGGCGGCACGCACCTGCGCCGCGGCCAGGTCCGCTTCGGCGCGGGCTACTTCCGCGGCATAGGGACGCGGGTCGATGGTGAAGAGCGGGTCGCCCTTCTTCACCAGCGCGCCTTCGCGGAAGTGCACGGCGTCGATGGTGCCGCCGACGCGCGGGCGTATCTCGACCCGGTCGACGGCTTCGAGCCTGCCGGAGAATTCATCCCACTCGGTGATGGTCTGGCCCACCACCGCGGCAACCTCGATCGCCGGTGCGGGCGGCGGCGTGTTGGCGTGGGCTTCGCCGCTGTGCCAAGGGCGCAGGATCGAACCGGCCAAGCCGGCGCCCAGCACCATGACGATGGCGAGGGCAATCAGGGTACGTCGTTTCTGCTGCTGCATTTCTCAAACTCCTGGATCGGGTTTTCTTCAACCGGAAAAGCAAATGGCCGAACGCCGCCTGCCGGTCCGCGTGGGCGGGCCGGAATCATGGCCAAACTGATGATCGGACTTAGGGCCACCCGTGTATTGCGGCGGTCCTGGCTCTGGCCGAAACAGAGCCGGCTGGCGGTAGTCTGGAGCGGCTCAGCCGGCGGGCTTGGCTCCAGGCCGGCTGGTGGGGGTGCCAGCACGGCGTTCAGTCAGGGATGAGGTATCGTCGGCCGCGGCCAGACATCGCCGCAGGAACCGCGCACCTTCGTCGACCCATGCCTGACAGCTGTCATGGGCCTCTTCCACGCCGTCGCCACAGGCGCCGGGCATGATCATGGCCTGGGCCGGCACGCCGGCCTTGCTCAGGCGCCCGGCGAAGGCTTCGCCTTCGGCTCGCAGCGCGTCGTATTCAGCCACCTGGACCAGCGTGGGCGGCAGCCCGGCCAGGCGCGAGGCCAGCGCCGGGGCGGCATACGGATGCACCGTATCCGCCGGCGTCGGCAGGTAGTCGCGATAGTTGTCGGCCAGGCGCTTCAGGGTTTCCATCGGCACCCGCCCGCCGCCAAACCCCGCGCAGGAGGCATGCTGCAGGCACGGGTCCGTCACCGGGCGGATCAGCCACTGCCCGCGCGGCTGCGCGGTGCCGCGGTCGCGCAGCATCTGCGCCAGCGCGATCGCCAGGTTGCCCCCGGCTTCCTCGCCAACCAGCGCAAAGCGGGTCTTGTCCAGCTTCAGGCGCCGGGCATTGCGCAGCACCCACTGCACCGTGCTGTGCGCGTCCTCGGGCGCGGCCGGGAACGGATGGTCCGGCGCCAGCGAATAGGCCGGCGTCACCACCACCGCCGGCACCGTGTTGGCCAGGCCCTGCACCAGTTCGCAGGCATGTTCCAGGCCGCCCTCGACGAAGCCGCCGGCGTGCAGGTACACCAGCCAGGGCAGCAGGGCCGAGCCCTCTGCGCCCGGCGCCGGATAGCCCGCCGGGTAGCACACCCGCACCAGGATCTCGCGTCCGTCGCTGGTCACCGTGTGCTCAGCCACGCGCGCCTGGCGCTGCCCGGCCACCGTGGGGGCTTTGGCGGCGCTGACTGCTTTCGGGCGTTGGCCTGGCTTCTGGGACATGGCATCGGCGCATGGCGGAAACAATGCGCTTGAGTGTTGCGATGGAACGGATTATGGTGATTGACGAGGATGGGATAAAGCGAGAGATCGCCAACGCACTGTTTCGGGATTGGAATAATCGCAAATAATCCCTGTCATGCCTCCGCAAGCAAGAATCCCCACGCATGACAAGGTCTTGCGTTTTGTGATTCACTCCGCATCTCGGCACGCGCAGCGGCATGCCAGGCCGATGCGCGCCCGGTCCGAAGCGGGGCGATCCCCGCCGCGCCGGATGCCCGGACAAACCCATGCCGGAACCCCCGCGCCCGGCCAGCGCGCCGTCCCGGTACCAGCCAGCCGGCAGACTCCAACAATAACAAGCAGCAACGCCGCATGCGCCACGAGCGCGGGCGGCACGCCGTTCGGATCTATCGTCGGAACTTCATCATGGACCGTCTCGTATCAATGCAGGCATTCACCCGGGTCGTGGACGTCGGCAGCTTTGCGCGCGCCGCGGAATCGATGGACCTGCCCAAGGCAACGCTGACCCGCCTGATCCAGAACCTGGAAACCCACCTGGGCGTCAAGCTGCTGCACCGGACCACACGGCGCATCAGCGTGACCAACGACGGCGCGGCGTACTATGAGCGCTGCGTGCGCATCCTGGCCGATGTCGACGAGGCCGAGCAGTCGCTGACGCGGCAGAACAATTCGCCGCGCGGCACGCTGTCGGTCGACACCACCGCCGTGCTGGCGCAGTTGGTGCTGGTGCCTCACCTGCATGAATTCCTCCAGGCCTATCCGGACCTGAAGCTGGAACTGACCATCAACGGCAAGCCGATCGACCTGCTGCGGGAAGGCGTGGACGTGGTGCTGCGCGTGGGCGTGCCGCTGGACGAGGCCATGGTGGCCCGCCGCATCGGCAACGTGAAGCTGGCGTTCTACGCCTCGCCGATCTACCTGAACCGCGTCGGCACCCCGCGCGACCTGGCCGAGCTGGCGCAGCACAAGGCCGTCAATTACCTGTCCAACCGCACCGGCCGCGAAATGCCCTGGCCGATGGCGCGCGGCACCGAGCGCAGCGAAGTGTTGCTGCCCTCCGCCATTTCCACCAACGACGCCGACATCTACCTGGGCTGCACGCTGGAGGGCCACGGCGTGGCCCGGATCTCGCGCGCGATGGCCGAGCCTTATGTGGCCAGCGGCAGGCTGGTGGAAATCCTGTCCGACTGGCAGACCGATGAGATGCCGATCTCCGCGATGTATCCGCAGAACCGGCACCTGTCGGCCAAGGTGCGGGTGTTCGTCAACTGGGCCGCGGAACTGTTCTCGCGCCATCCGCATTTTGGTGCGGCACAGCAGCGGCTGGCCGTGGCGGCCTGACCTAGCGCGATCGGCCGGCAGCGCCTGTCCTCTGCGGCAGATAGGACAAAACCGGAAATCGGTTCAACGCCCGCCGTTCTATACTGTTTCTTCCGAAATCACGACAAGAAGAGGATTCCGATGAAACAAGTGCTTACCCCCCTGGCGGCGTGCATTGCCGCGACTGTTGCACTGGCCGGCTGCGCCGGCTCCGGCATGACCTCCTCGTCCGCAGCCAGCGCAACCGCCGCGCCCAGCACCAGCACCAGCACCAGCACCAGCGCAGGCGCCAGGGCGACGGCAAAGCTCCAGCCCAAGAGCGGCACCGACGCCGCGGGGACCGTGACCTTCCAGCAGCAGCCCGGGGGCGTGATGATGACCGCCGCGATCACGGGCTTGCCGCCGAACTCGGTGCACGGCTTCCATGTCCATGAAAAGGGCGACTGCTCCGCGCCTGACGCGATGAGCGCGGGCGGCCATTTCAACCCGACTGGCAAGCCCCACGGCCAGGTGACCGTGCCCGACCACCATGCCGGCGACATGAACAATGTCACCGCCGACGCCAACGGCAACGTGCGCGTCAGCATGCTGCTGCCGGACCTGACCGTTGGCACGGGCGCCAACGGCGTGATCGGGCGTGCGGTCGTGGTACACAAGGACCCGGACGACTACAAGACGCAGCCCACCGGGAATTCGGGCGGGCGCATTGCTTGCGGGGTGGTGGCGGCTTCGTGAGGTAGTTGCGCACTAACGGTGCGTCCAGCGACCGGCGGTGGGGCCCCTCAGATCTGGTCGATCAGGCTGCGCACCACGTCGGCCAGCCGGGCAGCGCGCTGGCGTCCCTTGACATCCAGCACCATGCCGCTGCCGCCGGCGAGCGCCTTCAGGCCGAACAGCGCATCGCCCACATCGCGCCAACCCGGAAAATCGGCGTGGATCTTCTCCAGCGCGGCGGCCCCCGCCGCCACCTGCGCGGCCGCGGGCGTGTTGCCCGCCGCCAGGTCTTCCAGCGCCATGGCCGCGTCGAGCAAGCCTTTGCGGTTCATCTCGGTCTCCCCAGTGTCATGGCCGCCCGCATGCGGGCGGCCATGACACTGTAGCAGGCTTGCCGGGGAGGGCCAGGGCTGCTGGCAACGCAAGCCTGGCGCCGCCTTGCCCAGCCGCTTCAGTTGCGGCCGATATCCTGCAGGATGCGCGTCATCAGGTACAGGCGCGGCACGATCGAGTCGAGCTCGACGTACTCGTCGCGCGCGTGATAGCCGAAGCCGGCCAGCCCGAAGCTTTCCACCACCGCGGGCTTGCCTGAGCGCGCGGCGTAGCCGGCGTCGGTGGCGCCGCCAGTGCCTTCGGCCAGTGCCAGCGTGCGGCCGTCCAGCTCGGCATAGATTTCCTGCGCGCGCTTGGCCAGCGCGCGGCCGTGGGCATCGGCCACGAACGCCGGGCGGCCCTCTTCCATCGTCACCGTGGTCTGCGTCTCCGGCACCAGCTGCCCGGACTTGACCTTGTCCTGCAACGCTACCTTCAGCTTCTCGGCGGCGCCGGCCGCCGTGGTACGCACGTCGCCGTAGGCAACAGCGCTTTCCGGGATCTGGTTGCGCACCGCGCCGGCCTGTGCCTGGGTCCAGTTCAGCTGCGAGCCCGGCACCTGGCTGGCCACGTCCCGGGTCTGCTGCAACTGGTAGGCAATTTCAAGCAGCGCATTGCGCCCGAGTTCCGGCGCGGCACCGGCGTGGGCGGCGCGGCCCTTGACCTGCATGGTGGCGGTGGCGGTGCCGGAGGCGCCCAGCAGCAGCGACTCGGCCTTGGCCACATCCTTGGCCGCGGTGGGTTCGCACGACAGCACCACGTCGTGCTGCGCGGCCAGCGCGGCAATGGCCTCGCCGGAGCCAACCGAGCCGACTTCCTCGTCCGGGTTGAACAGCACCGTGATCTGCGCGTAGTCGCGCCAGCCCTGGTTCTTCAGGATCTCCAGCGCATGCAGGATGACGGCGATGCCGCCCTTGTCGTCGGCAATGCCCGGGCCGTAGAGACGGTTGCCTTCCTCGCGGATCGGTTGCGTGGCCAGCGTCTTGTCCGGGTACACGGTGTCCATGTGGGCAATCAGCATGACGCGGCGCTTGCCGGTGCCGGTGAAGGTCGCCTTGACCATGGTGCCCGGGCCCTTGGTCACCGGCAGGCGTTCGACCTTTGCGCCCAGCGCCTGCAGGCGCTTCTCGGTGTAGCTGGCCATCTGCGCCAGCCCCTTCGCATTGGCGCTGCCGGATTCGATCGACACCATCTCCTTGAGCGACTGCACGACTGCGGGCTGGGCCGCCTGCGCGGCGGACAGCAGCGCGGCATCTGGCTGCGCGGCGCTGGCCAGGGTGCCGGCCCCGGCAAGCGTCAGGGCGGCGGCAACGGCAACGTGGCGAACGAAAAACGGCATGTCATCTCCTCGGTTTGGTCTTGTCAGGGCCATGCCGTGGCGCACTGGCGGCGCCACGGCACAACTGCACGATCCTAGTCCTTGCCAGAACCGAAGGGGAGGATCAATATCGCCAATCGGGATGCCGATCCCGCCACGGCATCCCGCCCCGCCCATCGCCAATGCACCCGACCCCGCCCCCCATCATCGAACCGCCGTCACAGAACATCCCCCTGCATGTCCGCCTGCTATGGCTGCCTGAAACCATGCCGGGCAGCCTGTTCACCGCGCTCGACGTATTGCGCACGGTGGCAGGCGTGGCCAGACTGCAGCGTCCCGACGCCACGCCCACGCTGAGCTGGCAGCTGTGCGGCGCCAACGGCCGCACGCTGGCAACGGTCCTGCCCGGGCTGCCGTCTTCCACCCGGCGCGCGCGCAATGCGGACTGCCGTACGCTGCTGGTCATCCCGGCCCTGCTGGCCAGCAATGCGCTGCAGCTCGGCGAGATCGTGCAGCGCAACGCCACGGCGCTGCGCCTGGTGGAGCGCCATGCGCAGGCCGGCGGCTGGATCGCGGCGTGTTCGTCGGGAATGGTATTTCCGTTGCAGCTGGGGCTGCTGGATGGCGCCAGGGTCGGCGCGCCGTGGATGTTCCAGAGCTGGATGATGCGCCAGTACCCGCATTGCGACCTGGGTAGCGACGAGGCCATGAGCGTGCACCGGCAGGTGTTCTCATGCGTGGCGCCGGCGCTGCAGGTGGAATTCATGCTGCGGGCGCTGGGCCACCTGCATGACCCGGACCTGGCGCAGGCGGCGTCGCGGCTGATGCTGTTCCAGCCCGAGCGCCAGCGCAGCGTGCCCGCGCTGGTGTCGCAACGCTGGCTCAGCCGCACCTCGGACAGCCCCGTGTACCGCGCCATCCAATGGCTGCAGGAGCATGTGTCCGAGCCCTACAAGCTGGCCGCCGTGGCGCAGGCGGCGGCGGTCAGCGAACGCACGCTGTTGCGGCATTTCGGCCAGGTCACCGGCATCACGCCGCTGGACTACCTGCACACGCTGCGCGTGGAGCGCGCCCGCATGCTGCTGGAAGTCACGCTGCATGGCACGCAGGCGATTGCCGAGGCCTGCGGCTACAGCGACGCGGCCGCGTTCCGCCGGCTGTTCCAGCGCACCGCGGGGATGTCGATGTCAGACTACCGCGCCCGCTTTGCGCTGCGGGCGCGGCGGCGCTACTGGCGCATGGAAGACGCCGCGGCACAGCGCGGCGCGCGCGGCTAGCCGCGCTGGTGCTCAGGTGCGCAGCGAGATGTGGTTGATCACGTCCTCCACGCCCTGCACATACCACGCGTCGCGCTCAGCCTGGCGGCGCGTATTTTCGTTGCTGACGCAGCCCTCCAGCCTGACCACGCGGTTCTCGGTATGCACGCTGACCTGGCCGGCATCGACAAAGGGATCGGTCTCCAGCACCAGCATCAGCGCCTCGGTGATTTCATCGTCGCGGTCGGTCTCGGCCGGCGCCACCACCAGTTCGTTGACCACGCAGCGGCAGCCGCGCGACCACCACGCCAGCACCCCGGCCAGGCGCATGTGCGACAGGCTGATCACCTGCCCCCACAGCGTCACCACGCCGTCGTGCGCTTCGACTTCGATCCAGCCGCTGCGTTCGCCCACGGCCTCGCGCATGGCCTCGGGCTTGCCCTTGACGCGCGCGCAGATCCTGCAGTTGCGGAAATCGACGGCATTGAGCAGGCGCTCGCACACCGCGTCGCGCAGTTCGCCGTCACCTACCGGCATGCCGCCGTCGGTCACACGCAGATGATCAATCACGCTGGTCACGCCGTCCACGCGCCGCAATGTCGCGGCGGCCCGGGTCTTGTCGACAATATCGGCCACTTCGCCTTCCAGGATCAACGCGCCGTCGGACAGCCGCAACTGGATGGTGGGATGGAGGACATGACCTTGATAAGGCACATGCGCCAAGGCCGCGCGCGCCTGCGTCAGCACCGCTTCGCTAGTCTGCATTTTGTTCGCCTCGCCGGATTGGTCTGGAGATGGAGGACGCGCGCCCGCCTGCAGGCGCGCCTGGGGCGGCGCCGCAGCCTCCTTCACCCCCGGGGGCCCCTGGCAACCGCTTCCTCATTATAGGAAGCGGTCCGCCGCCGGTTCAGCCCAGGAACCCGGCTCAGGTGGCGGCCGCCTCGCGCGCGCGGGCCACTTCCTGGTTGCGCAGGATGAAACGCTGGACCTTGCCGCTGGGGGTCTTGGGCAGTTCGGCGACGAATTCGATCTCGCGCGGGTAGGCATGGGCAGCCAGGCGATTGCGCACGTGCAGGCGCAGCGTCTCAGCCAGCTCGGGCGAGCCCTGGTGCTGCGGGTCCAGCACCACGAAGGCCTTGATCAGCTCGGTGCGCTCGGGGTCGGGCTTGCCGATCACCGCGGCCTCGACCACGGCCGCATGCTCGATCAGCGCGCTTTCCACGTCGAACGGGCCCACGCGGTAGCCGGACGTGGTGATGACATCGTCGGCCCTGCCGATAAAGCTGATGCTGCCGTCGTCGTTCAGTTCGGCGGAATCGCCGGTCAGGTAGTAGCCGCCGGCAAACGCACTGGTGGGCGTGCCGTGATAGCCGCCGAACCAGCACATCGGCGAGCGCTTCAGGTCCAGCGCCAGCGTGCCCGGCTGGCCGGGCGGCAGTTCACGCTGTTCGTCGTCGACCACCACCACGCGGTGCCCCGGGCTGGCAAAGCCGGCCGCGCCCATGCGCACCGGATGCGCCAGCGCGTGGTGATTGCACAGCACCATGCCCAGTTCGGTCTGGCCATAGTGGTCGTGGATGGTGACGCCCAGTTCGCTGGCGAACCAGCGGATCACTTCCGGGTTGAGCGGCTCGCCCGCGCTGCTGACCGCGCGCAACTGCCCGCGCAGCGGGCCGGACACGGCCTCGCCCGCGGCGATCAGCAGCCGGTATGCCGTGGGCGACCCGGCCAGGTTGGTGATACCGTACTTGCGGATCACGCGGCAGGTGCTGTCGACGCTGAACGGCCCGTCGTAGAAGGTGGTGGCATGGCCCAGCGACAGCGGGCCGGTGACAGCGTAGTACAGGCCGTAGGCCCAGCCCGGATCGGCCAGGTTCCAGAATGCGTCCTCATCACGCAGATCGACCGCATCGCGCATATAGCCGGCAAACGCGGCGATGGCCTTGAGCGGCACCATCAACGGCTTGGCCGGGCCGGTGGTGCCGGAGGTGAACATCATGAGGAAGGGGTCCTCGCCGCGGCGCATCACCGGCTCGAACGAGGCCGGCTGGCGCGCCAGCTCGGCCCGGAAGCTGAAGTCGCCCTGCCCCACGCCGTGGTTTGCCGTGTCGTACTGGCTGCCGGCCACTGTGACGATGGCAGGACAGCCGGCCACCTCGTCCAGCTTGGGACGGTTGACGGTATCGGTGACCACTACCCTGGCGCCAGACGCATTGAGCCGGTGCTCGATGGCCTTGGGGCCGAAGGCGGTGAACAGCGGCTGGTACACGGCGCCGGCGCGCCAGGTGCCCAGGATCGTCACCAGCAGTTCCGCGTTGCGCGGCAGCAGACCCGCGACGCGGTCACCGGGCTGCACGCCCTGCGCCTTCAGGAAGCCGGCGAACTGCGCGGACAGCGTCTGCAGTTCGGCAAAGGTCCAGCTGCGCGCATTGCCGTCGCGCCCTTCCCAGTACAGCGCGATGCGGCCGGGCTGCGCGTGCCGGTCGCAGCATTCGACGCAGGCGTTCATCGCCTCCGGGCTGCCGTGCAGTTGCCGTGCCACGGCATCGTCATAGGAAAATCCGTCGAAGGCTTGGGCGTAGTCGCGCATGGTGTCTCCAGTATTCCGGCTTGTGCCTTGTAGTAGGTGGCCAGTGCGCGGTGCCGCGCAACGGCTGCCGCGAGAGTGTGCGCCCGGCCCCGGCGCGCAGGCAATAACCGATTCCGCCACGGCGGCTGACGGTTTTTGCCATCCCTGCCGTTGCGCCGAGGCCCCCGTGAGCCACCCTTGACGCGGCGACGCGCGCCGCCGACGATACCGGCATCACTGTCAGGAGGCAGCGCATGTGCACCAACTACGCTCCGGTCCAGCGCCGCATCCTGCGCGAAATCTTCGGCGTGGAACCGCCGCCGGGCGTGTACAAGGCCGAGACCTATCCCGACTACGCCGCGCCGATCGTGCGCGCCAGGGACGACGGCACACGCAGCGCCGACCTGGCCTCGTTCGGCATGGTGCCGCGCCTGCGCATTCCATCCGGCGCACGGCGCTACGACACCACCAATGCCCGCAGCGAAACCGTGGGCGAGCGCCCGGCCTTTGCGCGCTACTGGCGCCAGGGCCAGCTATGCCTGGTACCCGCTACCGCGTTCTATGAGTTTGCCTATCCCGAAGCGTCAGTGCCCGGCGGCCCGCCCGGCAAGCCGGTGCGCTGGCGCGTCTGGGTGCCCGGCGAGCCTGCCTTCGGCATCGCCGGCCTGTGGCGCGCCTGGCCGGACCAGGCACTGTCCTTCACCATGCTGACCGTCAACTCCGGCCAGCACGCGGTGATGCAGCGCTTCCACAAGCCGGGCGACGAAAAGCGGTCGGTGGTCATCGTGCCGCGCGAACAATGGGACGACTGGCTCGCCTGCCGCGACCCGGAAGTCGCTCGCACCTTCCTGAAGCTCTTGCCGGCGGTGGCCATGCAGGCCGAGCCGGCGCCCAAAGTGCAGGGAGCGGCGATTCCTGATGCGGACTAAGCTGGCTTCGCGCGTCTGGACGGGCCGCTGCAGAGTGACGGCCACGTTGACGAACCGGCTGCTAACCCAGAACCTCTGCTGCCAGTTCCGCTTCCAGCCATTCCCGGAAGCGGCGCACGCCGGGCCGCGCTGACGGCGCCTCGACAATGCGGTACGTCATGCCGTACTCCACGTGCGCGGGCAGTACCACCGCCAGCTTGCCGCTGGCTAGCAGCGGCAATACCAGCGGCGTGCGCCCGATCGCCACACCCGCACCCTGCGCCGCAGCATTCAGCACGTGCTCATACTGCGAGAAGTACAGGCACGGCTGTCGCGGCGAATGCGCCAGTTGCAGGCGCGTCAGCCATTCGCTCCATGACATCCAGGGAAAGCGTCCGGCCGGGTCGTGGAACACCAGCAGCGGCGCTGACGCGAGATCTGCGGTGGTGGCGATGCGCGCGGCCAGCGCCGGTGCCGCAACCAGCATCAGGCGCTCCTGCAACAGCGGTACTTCATTAGCAACAGGCGCGGCAAGCCGGATGGCCAGGTCGAAGCCCTCGCGCTCCAGGTTGGCGTAGGCTTCAGACGCATCCACCCGCACGTCGATGTCGGGCGCCAGCGCCTGGAAGCGCGCCAGCTTGGGCACCAGCCAGAGCGAGGCAAACGATGGCGTGGTTGTCACCGCGATCGAGATCCGGCCGGCGACCAGCACGCGATCCACGGCGTCGCCCAACTGGCCCAACGCCGCACGCGTGGCATCGTAGAGCTGGCGGCCCTCCGCGGTCATGCTCAGCCCCTTGCCGCCGCGCAGGAACAGCGCGACGCCCAGCACATCTTCCAGGCTCTTTACCTGCTTGCTGACGGCGGACTGCGTCAGGCAGAGTTCCTGCGCGGCCGCCGTGAAGCTCAGCGTGCGCGCGCTGCATTCAAAACCGCGAAGGGCCTCGAGCGAGACCGCGCGCAGGGCGTTGGCAGAAGCAGGACTCAGAAGTGGCATGACGGCGAGGAATACCCGGGTTGAAAACACTTCCGGCCACCACGGCCGGCGTGCGGCAACAATGATGTCATGGCCTGGCGATTGCGTCAGGCGCTTCGAGGAGACCGCCATGAAGCCATTTCGCCGCTGGCGCATCGAGGGCCGCGCGCCCATCGCCATCCGGCTTGCAGCCGGCGACCAGCTGCGTTGCGTGCAAGGGCTGGCGTGGGTTACCCAGGCACCCTTAAAACCGGGCCACGATCGGGACCGCACCTGTGGCGACTTCGTACTGGGACCGCGCGCTCGCCTGAGCGCCGCGGAGCCGCTCACCTGCTTTGTCTCCGCGCTGTGCGGCAAGCCGGCCTGGATCGTCTTGTCCGGCACGGCGCAAGCCGTCGCCACCCTGCCACCGTGTTCAACGCAACCACTGGAAGCCAACGCATGACCGCACTGATCGAAACCGAACGCATGGGCCAGCATACCCTGCTGGTACTGAACCGCCCTGAAAAGCTCAACGCGCTCAGCTACGCGCTGATCGACGCCCTGGCCGCGCACCTGCAGGCATGCGAGGCGGATGATACCGTCCGTTGCGTGATCCTGACCGGCAAGGGTAGCGCATTCAGCGCGGGGGCGGACATTGCCGGCTTTGCGCCGGATATCGCCGCTTCGCCTGAGCGCGCCCTGCGCGAGTTCCTTGGACGCGGCCAGGCGCTGACGCGCCAGCTGGAGAACTTCCCGAAGCCCGTGATCGCCGCGGTCAACGGCCTGGCGTTTGGCGGCGGCTGTGAAATCGTGGAGGCCTGCAGCCTGGCGCTCGCGGCGGACCATGCCACCTTTGCCAAGCCCGAGATCCGGCTGGGCTTTGCGCCCACCTTCGGCGGCACCCAGCGGCTGCCACGCCATGTCGGCCGCAAGCGCGCCAACGCCATGATCCTGACTGGCGATGCCATCGACGCAGCCACGGCCGAGCGCATCGGCCTGGTCAATCGGGCCGTGCCTGCCACCGGGTTGCTGCCGGCTTGCCTGGCGCTGGCGGACCGCATCGCGCAACATTCGGCAGTTGCCGTGACAGCGTCGCTGCGCGCCGTCACGCGCGGCATCAATGTGCCCATCGACGAAGGGCTGGCCATCGAGGCGATGCAGTTCCGCGTGGCGGCGGCATCAGCGGGCGCCCGGGAAGGCACACAGGCATTTCTGGACCGTCACCGCGGCTAAGCGGCTAGCCCTGCAGCCGGCCCAGCAAACGCCGCCCCGCCTCGATCACCGCCGTATCCGGCCGCGTCTGGTAGCGCACGATCATGCCTTCGATGCACAGCATCGCTTCCCCGGCCACCGCTTGCGGCTGGTCCAGGCCCAGGCGCGTGGCGATGCCGGCAATGAACGCTTCCAGCTCGGCCTTGTGAGCTGCCGCCTGCTCCGCCGCGCGCGCGTCCCCGCCCGCCTCGGCCACCACGTTGATAAAGGCGCAGCCGCGGAAGTCGCGGCCGAACCAGTCCGCCAGCGTATCGGCGATCACGTCCAGGTGCGGGCGTACCGCCAGCCGGGCTTCCACGTCTTGCCGGAACCACGCCATCCATTCGTCGTGACGACGCGTCAGGAACGCCGAGATCAACTCGTTCTTGGAAGCGAAATGACGGTAGAGCGACATCTTGGCCACGCCGGATTCGGCAATGATCCTGTCGATGCCGGTGGCGCGGTAGCCCTCCTGGTAGAACAGGCGGGCAGCGGTGTCGAGGATGCGGTCGCGGGCGGAAGGCGTGGCCATGTAGCGGGAGAGTCGGTAACGGGCGCGGCCGGGGAGCGCCCTCGCGCCGCCCGGCCCCTACAGGTCGATACTATGACAGACAGATCTGTCTAGCAAACCATACCCGCTCAGGCTTCCAGCTTGGCCGCCGCGTCGCGCAGCGCGGTGCGCAGGCCCTCTTCCACTACCGGGTGGTAGAACGGCATCGTCAGCATCTGCGCGATGGTCAGGCCCTGCTGGTACGACCACGCCAGCAGGTGGGCGATGTTCTCGGCGCGCGGGCCGGTCCACTCGGCGCCCAGGAAGCGGCCCGTGGCCTTGTCGGCATAGACGTGCATCAGCCCGCGGTGCTTCAGCATCACCCGGCTGCGGCCCTGGCCCTCGAAGCTGACCTCGCCGGTCACGAAGGTGCCTTCGGCAAGGTCGGCGAAGCGCTGGCCGACCATCGCGATCTGCGGGTCCGTGAACACCACCGCGATCGGCGCGCGGCGCGCCAGCGGCTTCACCTGCGGATAGCTGGCGGCGTTCTCGCCGGCGGCCTTGCCTTCGTCGGCGGCCTCATGCAGCAGCGGCAGGATGTTGTTGGCGTCGCCGGCGATAAAGACCGGCGCATTGCCGCACTGGAGCGTCTGTGCATCGAACAGCGGCACGCCGCGCGCATCCAGCGCCAGCCCGGTGTTCTCCAGGCCCAGGCCGCGCACATTGGGCGTGCGGCCAGTGGCAGCCAGCGCGTAGTCGAAGCGCTCGGTCACGCTGCGGCCCTCGCGGTCGAGGTAGGTCACCACCACCTGGTCGCCGTCGCGGCCCATGTCGGTCACGCTGGCATCCGGGTCAAGATAGAACTCATCGTTGAAGGTCCTGGCCGCATAGGCACGGATCACCGGGTCGGTCAGCGGCCCGAGCGAGCCGCTGACGCCGAACACGCGCACCCGCACACCCAGGCGCGACAGGGCCTGGCCCAGCTCCAGCCCGATCACGCCGGGGCCGAACACCACCACACTGGCGGGCAGGTCCTGCCACGAGAACACATCGTCATTGACGATCAAGCGGTCGCCGAACACCTGGAACGGAGGCGGCAGCATCGGCGTGGAACCGGTGGCAATGACCACGCGGCTGGCGCGCACGGTGGTGTGCCCGTCCACTTCCAGCGTGGTGTTGTCGATAAAGCGGGCATAGCCGCGGATGCGGTCGGCTTCGGGGATGTTCTCCACGCCGCTCACCACGAAGCCGACAAAGCGGTCTCGCTCACTGCGCACGCGGGCCATCACCTCGCGGCCGTCGATGCGGATCTGGCCATCCACGTGCACGCCGAACGGCGCGGTGTGGCGCAGTTCATGCGCGGCCTCCGCGGCGGCGATCAGCAGCTTGGAGGGCATGCAGCCCACGCGGGCACAGGTGGTGCCATAGGGGCCGCCTTCGATGATCACGGCGCGCTTGCCCGCGGCAATCGCGGCGCGGTAGGCGGCAAGGCCCGCGGTGCCTGCGCCGATCACGGCGACGTCGGTCTGGATAGTGGTCATGGCGGTCGGTTCCTTTGTCTTCTGAAGCGTCAAACTGGTGTCAGTCAGCGGGCTGGATGGCGCCGCCGCGCGCCGGTTCGCGGGCAAGGGGGCGCCATCGGGTCCGGCGGCTGCCGGTCCCCGGATGGGGAAGAGGGATCTGGCTTAGTTGCCCAGGTACTGCTGCAGGGCCTCGGTGCCGCCGATGAGCTTGCCGTTGATAAAGACCTGCGGTGCAGTCATCTCGCCCGACACGGCGCCCAGCACCTTGCCGCGCACCTTGTTGTCCAGCGGCACGTCGATGTAGTCGAAGCCGTTGTCGTCCAGCAGCTGCTTGGCCTTGGCGCAGAACGAGCAGCCGACCTTTGAGAACACCACCACCTGGTCCGGCTTGCGCGCATTCGGGGCGATGTGGGCCAGCATGGTGTCGGCGTCGGACACCTTGAACGGGTCGCCCGGCTCGTCCGGCTCGATGAACATCTTCTGCACCACGCCGTCCTTGACCAGCATCGCATAGCGCCAGCTGCGCTTGCCAAAGCCCAGGTCGGTCTTGTCCACCAGCATGCCCATGCCTTCGGTGAATTCACCGTTGCCGTCGGGGATCATGGTGATGTTCTCGGACTCCTGGTCCTTGGCCCACTCGTTCATCACAAAGGTGTCGTTGACCGACACGCACAGGATGTCGTCGACGCCGTGCTTGGCAAACACCGGCGCCAGCTCGTTGTAGCGCGGCAGGTGGGTCGAGGAGCAGGTCGGCGTGAAAGCGCCCGGCAGCGAGAACACGACCACGGTCTTGCCGTTGAACAGCTCGCCGGTGGTGATGGTCTTCCACTCGTTGTCTTCACGCACGCGGAAAGCGACATTGGGAACGCGTTGGCCTTCACGGGATTGCAGCATCAGTTCACTCCTTGGTCTGGATCGGGTTGGTTTCGGCTGCGGGTTGCAGCGAAGGCCCCATTCTGTCGACCGGGATGTGATTTGTACAATTCATCGTTTTAACCACGATGATTGTCTGAAGCTATTGATGGGAGATAGGCACCGCCTATCACGGTGACCGGGCGGCGTCCGCGCGGACGCAACAGCATTTTTTTCGGGAAAACCGCGGGGAGTGCCCTATCATGCGGCATCCTCCCTGACTCCGTTTTGTCCGCAATGACCCGACACTGCCGCCTGCCGTCCCTGTATCGGTGGGCACCGATGCTCGCCCTATCCCTGGCGCTGGCCCAGCCGACGCAAGCGCAAACCCTGAAGAAGCCGGCGCTGGAAGCGCTGACCAGCGGCACCAGGACCGCTGCCCAGGCCGACCTGCAGGCCTTTATGGCCGCCGCGGCCAAGGCCGAGCCCGCAGTTGCGCCGGCGGTGGCCGCGTGGCAGTCCAGGGCGCCGCTGTCCGGCGACAACCTGGTCAACATCGCCCGGCTGCTGGGTGTCTACAACCGCGTGCACAACGAGACCGCGGTGATCGACGCCATCGGCAAGATGGTGGCGCTGCGCACCGTGCGCGACGAAAAGATCCCGCAGCACGAGAACCCCGCCATCATCGAATTCGGCAAGATGATCGAGGCCATGGCGCGCGATTTCGGGCTGGCCTACCGCAATGTCGACAACCGGGTCTTCGAAGTGACACTGGCCGGCGGCAACAAGGACACGTTCGGCATCCTGACCCATGCCGACGTGGTGCCGGCCGTGGCCGAGGAATGGGTGCTGGACGACGGCACCAGGCTCGATCCGTTCCGCATGACGCGCGTCGGCGACATCCTGTACGGACGCGGCACCATCGACGACAAGGGCTCTATCGCAGCGGTCATGTATGCGATGAAGACCGTCAAGGAAAGCGGCGTGCCGCTGGAGCGCACCATCCGGCTGATGATCGAAACCACCGAGGAAACCGGCGGCGACGGCATGAAGTACTACCGCCAGCACACCACGCTGCCCGAGTACAACGTAGTGCTCGACAGCAAGTATCCGGCCGTGGTCGCCGAAAAAGGCTCCGGCACGCTGACAGTCTCGTTCGGCATCAAGGCGGCGGACGACAAGAGCGCGCAGGGCAAGGCCGACTACAAGGGGCCGGCCATCGTCGCAATGCGCGGCGCGGCTTCAGCCAGCGCCATCCCCGAGACCGCGACCGCGCGCATCGCAGGCGGCGACCCCGCGGCGGTGGCTGCCGCGCTGGAACAGGCGCGCACGGAATTCCTGCGCCACTACACGCCGCGCGGGAAGTTCTCGATCGACGTGAAGCGCGACGGCAACGACGTCGAAGTCAAGGTCACCGGCGCCTCGGCACATGGATCCCGCCCCGAGGAAGGGGTCAACCCGCTGCCGCGGCTGGCGCTGTTCCTGCAGGCCAGCGGCGTGAAGTTTGTGGAGAACCACTACCTGCATGCAGTCCGCTACCTGAACGACCTGTACGGGCTGGACTACCTGGGCACCAGGATGGACGTGGCCTACCGCGACCCGTTCATGGGCCCGCTGACCATGTCGCCCACGCTGGTGCGCGAGCGCGGCGAATATGTCGACGTGGTCACCAACGTGCGCATGCCGCGCGGCCGCACGCCCGACGAGCTGGGCGGCAAGATCACCAAGCGCATTTTCGGCTGGGCCGCCACCCATGGCCCGGTCGAGATCAAGTACGAACAGGGCAACTGGATGGCGCGCGATCCCAAGGGCGCGTGGCTGTCCACGCTGCTGAACATCTTTGGCGATACCACCGGGCTGGAAGCCAAGCCGGTTTCCACGGCCGGCAGCACCACCGCCAAGCTGATGCCCAATGCCATCAACTTCGGCCCGGCCATGCCGGGCAAGAAGTACACCGCGCACAATGCGCGCGAGTACAAGGAAGTGGCCGACCTGAACCTGGATATGCAGATGTTCACCGAGATGCTGGTGCGGATCGGGAACCTGGACAAGATGCAGTAAGGGAGTTCAGCGTGGTCCCTCGACCGCTTGTTTGCTCCCCTCTCCCGCTTGCGGGAGAGGGGCCGGGGGAGAGGGCAGGCGCTGGCATACCGACACGCATCGATTCGTTGATGCTCCGGCCCTCTCCCCAACCCTCTCCCTTGCGGGAGAGGGAGCCGGCCTCAAGCGATTCGGGCGTCAGCGTCTGAGCCGATACCCGGACAGCCTCACAACCCCAGCTCACTCAACCCCGGATGCGCATCCGGCCGCCGGCCCAGTGGCCAGTGGAACTTGCGGTCCGCCGCCTTGATCGGCGCATCGTTGATGCAGGCAAAGCGCCTGCGCATCAGCCCCGCCTCGTCGAACTCCCAGTTCTCGTTCCCGTAAGACCGGTACCAGTTGCCGGAATCGTCATGCCATTCATAGGCAAAGCGCACGGCGATGCGGTTGCCATCGTGTGCCCACAGCTCCTTGATCAGGCGGTAATCCAGCTCCTTCTGCCACTTGCGCTGCAGGAAGGCGACGATATCGGCGCGGCCATTGACGAACTCCGCGCGGTTGCGCCAGGCGCTGTCGACGGTATAGGCCAGCGCCACGCGCTCGGGATCGCGGCTGTTCCAGCCGTCCTCGGCGGCACGGACCTTGGCGGCGGCGGTTTCGTGGGTGAACGGGGGCAGCGGCGGACGGATTTCGGCTTGTGCGGACATGCGGGTGCTCCTTTGCTGGAAACGGGCGGGGTCGGGCAAGAACAGCCTGCTCATGATGATACAGACCTGTCTCATTATTTGTAGACAGATCTGTCTTGTCAAGGCAGGATGGCGGGCAGAATTCAAAAGCAAGACCCGGAGTGTGAGGCGCACGCGCACGGCCTAAAGTTGGCACCATGCAAGCGAGAGACAGGAGATTCGCAGTGAGCATCAGCCAGATACAACGTCCGGAAATGGCCGTGGCAGGGCCGCGCAGGCCGATACCGCCGGCGCGCGGCACGGCGCGGCAAGACAGGTCCGGAACCGATATCGCCACCCGCGTCGATGGCACCGACTGGGCCGCCGTGGCACGCGATCTCGACAACTACGGCTGCGCCGCGATCCGGGGCTTGTTGTCCGCGGCCGAATGCGACGCGATCGCTGCCGGCTATGCCGAGGACGCCCTGTACCGCTCGCGCATCGACATGCGCCGGCACGGCTTCGGCCTGGGCGAGTACAAGTACTTCCGCTATCCCCTGCCCGGCGCCGTGGCTGCATTGCGCACGGCGCTGTACCCGCACCTGGTGCCGGTGGCCAATCGCTGGAACGCCGCCATGGGCATCGACGTGCGCTACCCCGCCGCGCATGCCGACTATCTTGCCCGCTGCCACGACGCCGGCCAGTTGCGCCCGACGCCCCTGCTGCTGCGCTACGGCCCCGGCGACTACAACTGCCTGCACCAGGACCTGTACGGCGCGCACGTGTTCCCGCTGCAGGTTGCCATCCTGCTGTCCGAGCCGGGCCGCGACTTTACCGGCGGGGAGTTCGTGATGACCGAGCAGCGGCCGCGCATGCAGTCGCGGGCCGAGGTGGTGACGCTGCACCAGGGCGACGCGGTGGTATTCGCGGTCAGCCAGCGCCCGGTGCCCGGCAGCCGCGGCAGCTACCGCGTGAACCTGAGGCATGGCGTCAGCCGGCTGCACGCGGGCCAGCGATACACGCTGGGCATCATCTTCCACGACGCCACGTGAGGCATCCCATGACCCGATCCATGACGCGAAACACACCGCAGCCGGAAGCCAGCGCCATCGAGCGCGACCCGCGCTGGGCCCGCGTGCTGGCGCGCGATCCGGGCGCCGACGGTGCCTTTGTCTATGCGGTCAGGACCACCGGCGTGTACTGCCTGCCGAGCAGCCCGTCGCGCCTGCCGCATCCGGCCAATGTCGAGTTTTTCGACAACGCCGCAGCGGCCGAGGCCGCCGGCTACCGGCCCAGCCGCCGTGCCGCGGCGCCGGCGCTGGCGGCCCAGCACGCGGCCATCGTGGCCGATGCCTGCCGCCGCATCGAGACTGCCGACACCCTGCCCACGCTGCCGGAACTGGCCAGCGCGGCGGGCGTCAGCCCCTATCACTTCCATCGCCTGTTCAAGGCCGCCACCGGCGTGACGCCGCGCGCCTACGCCGCCGCGCACCGCGCCAGGAAGCTGCGCCGGCAACTGGGCACAAGCGAGTCGGTGACCGAGGCGATCTACGACGCCGGCTTCGGCTCCAACAGCCGCTTCTACGAGACCTCGGACGCGGTGCTGGGCATGACCCCGTCGCGCTACCGCGCGGGCGGGGCCGACACCGATATCCGCTTTGCCATCGGCCAGTGCTCGCTGGGCGCGATCCTGGTGGCGCAAAGCGAGCGCGGCGTCTGCGCGATCCTGCTGGGCGACGATCCGCAAACGCTGCTGCAGAACCTGCAGGACCAGTTCCCGCGCGCCAACCTGATCGGCGGCGATGCACAGTTCGAGCAACTGGTGGCGCAGGTGGTGGGCTTTATCGAAGCGCCTTCGATCGGCCTGGCGCTGCCGCTGGACGTGCGCGGCACCGCGTTCCAGCAGCGCGTGTGGCAGGCGCTGCGGGAGATTCCTGCGGGCAGCACCGCCAGCTATGCCGAGATCGCGGCCCGCATCGGCGCCCCTCGCGCCGTGCGCGCGGTGGCGCAGGCCTGCGCGGCCAACCACCTGGCGGTGGCCATCCCCTGCCATCGCGTGGTACGCAGCGACGGCAACCTGTCCGGTTACCGCTGGGGCGTGGCGCGCAAGCGCGAATTGCTGGAGCGCGAGGCACAGGCCTGAGCGGCCCGGCGCTCAGTGCGCCACGGCGGCCTGAACCCGCGCCAGGTAGTCGTGGATCTGCGCCACCACCGCAGCGCCCTCACCCACCGCTGCGGCGACGCGCTTGGTCGAGCCCGCCCGCACGTCGCCAATGGCAAACACGCCCGGCACGCTGGTCTGCAGCGGATACGGCACCGCGGAAGCACAGCCCAGCAAGCCCCCGCCGGTGCGCACGAAGCCCTTGTCGTCGACCTCCACCTTGCAGGTGCGCAGCCACGCCGCATTGGGATCGGCGCCGATAAACAGGAACAGGTGCCGCACGTCCAGCGTAACGGGGGCCGGACTCTCTTCCCGGCACTCGTAGCACACCGAACTGAGCCACCCTTCGCCCGCCAGCGCGCTGATCTGCGCATGGGTGTGCAGCGTGATATTGGGCAGCGAACCGATGCGGTCGATCAGGTAGCGCGACATGGTGGCCGCCAGCCCCGGCCCGCGCACCAGCATATGCACGTGCGCCGCGTGCGAGGCCAGGAAGACCGCCGCCTGCCCGGCCGAATTGCCGCCGCCCACCAGCATCGCCGGCTCGTTCTTGCACAGCTTGGCCTCCACCGGCGAGGCCCAGTAGTAGACGCCGCGCCCTTCAAAGTGCTCCAGCGCGGCGATGTCCGGGCGCCGGTACTGCGCGCCGGTGGCGATCACCACGGTGTGGGTCGGGATCATGCGGCCATCGGTCAGCTCCAGCCGGATCGGGTCCGCACCGCAATGCAACGCCTTGACCTCCAGCGGGATGGCCATATGCGCGCCGAACTTCAGCGCCTGCACGAATGCGCGCCCGGCCAGGGCCTGCCCTGAAATGCCGGTCGGGAAGCCAAGGTAGTTCTCGATCCGGGCGCTTGCACCGGCCTGCCCACCCGGCGAGCGGCAATCGAACACCGCCACCGACAAGCCTTCGGACGCGGCATAGACGGCCGTGGCCAGCCCCGCCGGTCCGGCCCCGACCACCACCACGTCATAGACGTGGTGCGGATCGAACTCCGGCAACAGCCCCAGGCACGAAGCCAGTTGCCCTTCGTCCGGCGCGCGCAGCACGCGGCCATCGGCGCAGATCACCAGGGGGAAGTCGCTGGCGGGCGCGTTGGCGTAGTCGAGCAGCAATGAGCAGTCGCGTTCCGTATCGATATCGATGACCGTATGCGGGTAGCCGTTGCGCCGCAGGAAGGCCTGCAGGGCCACCAGTTGGGGCTCGGTGCCGTGGCCGACCAGCACCGGCCCGCTGCCGGACTCGATCAGCCCCACGCGGCGCAGGATCAGCGCGCGCATGATGCGCTCGCCCAGTTCGGCCTCGGCCACCAGCAGGGCGCGCAGCCGCTCCGGTGTGATCGCATAGCCCTGCGTATCGGTCACGGCGACACCGTCGACCAACGCCGGGCGGCCGCTGAGCGTACCGACCTCGGCCAGGAAGTGCCCCGGCCCTTGCTCGGTAATCCGGTGCTCGCGCCCGAGGCCGTCGCGCCGCACCAGGCGCACACTCCCGCTGATGACCAGATACATGCCCCGGCCGGTGTCCCCGACGGCAAAGAGCTTCTCGCCCGCGCGCCAGTTCTGTGGCGTGCCAAAGCGGCGTACACGCTCCACGTCGTCGGCGCTGAGCTGCGGGAACATCTGGTGCGAACGTGACTCAAGCGTCGAGTATGGCGCCTCCAGGCCTGCGCCAGCCTCCGGGCCGCTGTCCGCTTCCGATGCCATTTCCTGCGAAATCGCCATGCTCGCTCCCCTCTGGACCCGCGCGCCCCTGGCGCATTTTTCCGGTTGCCGCCGCGCGGCCTATCGATAGTAGACGGCGGCGCGCAGAATGCGAGGACTGCACAGCGCAGTTGCGGATTGCGCCGGCTTGGGATTGAATGAGCGCCTCGGCATGCCGGCATCCGCCGTCACCTTCAGCAGAATAACCAGTCTTGATGCATTCCAACCCTGAATCCGACGCCAGCCAGACTGGCGACCGTCCCGCCCGCCCGGCCCTGCGCCCCCTGACGCCCGTGGAAGGCCGCGTGCTCGGCGTGCTGGTCGAGAAACAGCACACCGTGCCTGATACCTACCCGCTGTCGCTCAACGCGCTGGCCTCGGGCTGCAACCAGAAGACCGCCCGCGCCCCGGTGATGAACGTCAGCGAGGCCGAGATCCTGGAGGCCATCGACGGCCTCAAGGGCCTGAGCCTGGTCTTTGAAGGCAGCAGCAGCCGCGTGCCGCGCTTCGAGCACAATATGCAGCGCGTGCTGGCCGTGCCCAGCCAGTCCGTTGCCCTGCTGGCGATGCTGCTGCTGCGCGGCCCGCAGACCGCCGCGGAACTGCGCCTGAATACCGCGCGCCTGCACGGTTTTGCCGATATTTCGTCGGTCGAGGCCTTCCTCGACGAACTGGCCAGCCATGCGCCGCCTTTCGTCGTGCGGCTGCAGCGCGCCCCCGGGGCGCGCGAAAACCGCTGGATGCACCTGCTCAGCGGCGAAGTCAGCGCCGCCGCGGCCGCTGACGACGCCGTACGCGCCATCGATGGCGCCATCGCCTCGCCGGGCGAAATCGAACAGCTGCGCGCCGAACAACAGGCCCTGACCGAGAAGGTGGCGAAGCTGCAAGGCCTGGTGGAGCACATGGCCGGGCAACTCGGCATTTCCGTGGACGAGTTTCTCGACTAGCCCCCCAGCGCAATCCCGACCATGCCACTGCTGGCCAGGCAGGTGGTCGGGGCAAATTCATGGCGGTTAATTGCGTAATTGCCGATCGAAAGCGCGCCTTGCACAAGTTGCAGCACTTGCCGCAAGCACTGCAGTGGAACGACACCGCCGCCGCGCCGGTGCCAGGTGCCATCACCATGGCCGCCGCACCGAGTCGTTGAAGCGCGTCAGGATGAAGCCCTTTACCGGATCGGCGTGCAGACTGCGCACGGTGGCGGCCACCCACGGTGCCTCGCGGTCCTGCGCACGCACCGCCAGCACATTGGCGAATGGCACGCGCGCGTCCTCCATGCCGATGGCATCGCGCGCGGGCGCCAGTCCCGCCGCTGCCGCCACATCGAACGGCAACGCCACCAACGCGGTGCTGGCAAGCGCCGGTGCCAGCCGCGCCTGCGCCAGGGGCTGAAACTTCAGCCGGCGCGGGTTGGCACGGATGTCGGTGAGCCGCGGCTGCAGCCCCGCCGCCGTATCCAGCCGGATCAGCCCATAGTGATGCAGCAGCAACAAGGCGCGGCCCCGCCCTTCGGCATCGGCAGGCAACGCCACGGTGGCACCCGCCGGCAACGCCGCCAGCGGCCCCGCGTTGCGCGAGTAAAGGCCCATGGGGTAGGTCACAGTGTGGGCGACCGCAACCAGCGCGCGGCTACCCTGCACGCGCGCCAGCGCCGGCGCATGCTGCGCGATGCTGGCGTCGATGCGCCCGGCCGCCAGCGCGGCGCCGGCCTGCGCGCCATCGGCAGAGCGCACCGGCTCGATGCGCACGCCGTTGCGCAGCCCGGCCGCTTGCGCGGCGGCCAGCAGTTCGGCGTCGGCGTCGCGCGCCACGCCGATCCGCACGATGCGCTCCCCCTGCGCATCGGCTGTCTCTGACAGCGCCATCAGCGCCAGGCCGGCCAGCAAAAGCCGTCGTCGATCAACCATCGCGCAACACCGTCCTGAAGCCGATATGCGACGTGGGCAGGTCGCTCTCGGCAGGTTCGCGCGCCGACGCCCGGTAGCGCACGCAGAAATCCGGCGCGCACAGGAACGAGCCGCCCTTGATGACCGCGCTGCGTGCTGCCCGCTGCCTGCCGGCAACCGCCGCGGTATCGCCATTGGCATGCGACTGGCGCGGCCCGGTGTAGGGATCGGCAGTCCATTCCCAGGCGTTGGCGATCATGTCATACAGCGCCAGGCCGTTGGGCGCATAGCACCCCACCGGCGCCAGCCCGGCGAAGCCGTCGCGCGAGGTGTTGAGCACCGGGAACACGCCCTGCCAGTAATTGGCCGTGGGCGTGCCCTCGGCCGATTGCGGCGCGGTTTCCAGCGCGGCATCGCTGCGGCCGGCCTTGGCCGCGAACTCCCATTCATCCTCGCTCGGCAGCTCGCGCCCCAGCCAGCGCGCGTAGGCCAGCGCATCGGCCTGGGTCACCAGCGTGACAGGCTGGCTGGCCCGTGCCTGCCAGCCGTCGCCGCCCGCGTCCCGCGCGGCAGTGCGGCCTTGCGGATGACGCCAGTCGGCGCCGCGCACCATCGACCACCATGCATAGGGACGCGCGCGCAACTCGGCGTCAGTGGGCTGGTGGAAGACCACGGCGGCGCCCTGGCGCTCGGCATCGGTGACATAGCCGGTGGCCTGGACGAAGGCGGCAAACTGCGCCACCGTGACCTCGGTCTGGTCGATCCAGAACGGTCGCACGCGGACCTTGCCAGCCGGGCGCTCGTCGGGATAGCCATGCGTCGTGCCCGGAATGAACTCGCCACCGGCAACGCGCACCATGCCGGCAGTGCGCGACCGGCCCCAGCCTTGCGGCAGCCCGGCATACGCCGCGCACTGCCGCGGCGTGCCGAGTTGCGCGCCGTGCGCCGTGCCGCCGGCCGGTACCGCCAGCGTCGCCGCCAGCCCGCCGGCAAAGGCCAGCACCGCAACCGCGGCCAGCGCCGGCACGCGCCAGGGTTTTGCCTGTCGGTTCATGCCTGCCCCGGTCAGTAGATCATTCCCGGCACCTTGGGCAGCACCGCACCCACCCTGGCCGCATAGTCGTTCCACCTGGCCTTCAGGTCCGCCAGCACATCGGGCCGCTGCGCCGCCAGGTCGTTGGTCTCGCCGCGGTCCGCGCGGATGTCGTACAGCGTCCATTCGCCATGCGCCGGCCCGAACGGCGGCTCGATCCACACCGCCTTCCAGTTGTCGCGGTAGACATAGGTGCGGCCGTACAGCTCTTCGGCAAAGGTGGTGCGGCCAGTGGCCTCGGCCTTGCCCTGCAGCGCCGGCAACAGCGATACCCCGGTGATCGGATAGACATTGCGGCCGTCGTACACCACCTTGCCGGCATTGCGGTTCACGCCCTTGCTGTCGTACAGCGGCGCGGCAGGCGTCGACGGCGCGCTGATGCCGGCCAGTTCCAGGAAGGTCGGCGCCAGGTCGACCACATGCGTGAAGGCAGCCACCTTTGGCTGCGACGCCCCCGGTGCCGCGCCCGGCAGCTTGACGATGGTCGGCACCGAGTGGCCGCCCTCGGACGGGAACGACTTCCACAGCTTGAACGGCGTGGCGCTGACTTCGGCCCAGCGCTGGCCGTAGTCAAGGTTGGCGCGGCCCTTGTAGTCAGGCGTGCCAAGCGTAGGGAACACGGCAGGATCGGCATTGCGCAGGTTGTACGACTGGTCGTAGTTGCCGCCGAACTCGTAGTAGCTGGCCTCCGGCCCGTTGTCGGACTGGAACACGATCAGCGTGTTGTCGTATTCGCCGATGTCCTTCAGGTGCTGCACCACGCGGCCGATATTGTCGTCCAGGTTCTCGACCATGGCCGCGTAGATTTCCATGTAGCGGGCCTGCGCCTTCTTCTCGTCCGCGCTCAGGCTGTCCCACTTCTTGTTGGCGTTCATCACGCGCGTATCCACGCCACCCTGCGCCGCGCTGCGCGTGGCCGACACATAGCTGGCCTGCGCCGTGCCCCAGTTGGGCGTGGCCGGCGTGACCGCCAGCGTCTCGTCGCGGCCGGGGTTGGGCGTGAAGTCGGCGGGGATCAGGCCCAGCGCCTTCTGGCGCGCCAGCCGTGCGGCGCGGATGGGCTCGTAGCCAGCGTCGTACACGCCCTTGTAGCGGTCGAGGTAGGCCGCCGGTGCCTGCAGCGGCGAGTGCGGGGCCTGGTAGGTCAGGTAGGCGAAGAACGGCTTGCCGTCGGCATTCTTGCCCGTGCCGGAATCGATGTAGCGCAGGATCGTGCTGGTATAGAAGTCCGTCGAATAGAAGTTGGTGGTATTGGGCGTGACGTAGTGGTCGTCTTCCACATAAGCGGTGGCGCCATTGCGCCCGAAGTGGTCGCCGCCTCCGCCCAGCAGCGCGTAGCTCTTCTCGAAGCCCCACGAGACCGGCGTCTGGCCCGGTGCCGTGGTGCCGACCGCCGCGCCCTGGTTGGCGGCGTTGGGCAGGCCGCTGCCCAGGTGCCACTTGCCGGCCATGTAGGTGTGGTAGCCGCCGTCCCTGAGCAGCTGCGCGATCGATAGCGCGCGGTCGTTCAGGTAGCCCTCGTAGCCTGGAATGGGCTTGCCGTTCTCGTCGACGTAGTTGGCGTCGGTGTTGGCCATGGTGCCCTGCCCGACCAGGTGGTGGTCGGTGCCGGAGATGATCATCGAACGCGTGACCGCGCACACCGCCGCGGTGTGGTGGTTGGCCAGCAGCCGGCCGCCGCGCACCAGCGTGTCCAGGTTGGGCGTGCGGATCTCGCTGCCGAAGGCGCCCAGGTCCGAATAGCCGAGGTCGTCGGCCATGATGAACAGGATGTTGGGGCGCCGTGCCGCCTGCGGCGTCGTCGACGGCGTGCCGGCATTGGCCGCGGGCGGGTTGTCGTCGCTGCCGCAACCGGCGGCCAGCGTCAGCACGCCCAGGCACACGGCGGCCAGCAGGTGGCGCCTGGGGGCGCGGCCGGAGATTCGAAGGGACGCTGCTCTGCTTGTTGTCATACGCCTGTCTCGCTTCAGTGGAATGGCTCGGGAAAGGCGTCATGCTAAGAACGCGTCACGCATCACAGAACGAATGGTTTCGCATATGCTTTTGCACGGGACAAGCAAGGCAGGCCGGGCAAGCGCCGGCGGGTTTTATCACGCCGGCGTGATAACCGCGATGCGCATCCGCGCACGCCAGCCGCCTTGCCGCCGCCACGCCGCCCTGCCCGGCGGCCTGGATGTCGCCTATGCTTTGCTCAGGACACCGGATAAGGAAAGGAAAACCGGCGCCGCCCATGTGGCGCCGCATCAACAGCCATGGACAAGACAGCCTTCGTATTTGCCGGCGGCGGCAGCCTGGGGGCAATCCAGGTCGGCATGCTGCGCGAACTGGTGGCGTGGGGCGTGACGCCCGATATCGTGATCGGCGCTTCCGCCGGCGCCATCAACGGCGCCTACTTTGCATGCAATCCGGGCGTAGCCGGCGCCGGCCGGCTCGACACGCTGTGGCGCGGTATCCGGCGCTCGGACATCCTGCCGTGGAGCTGGCGCAGCGTCTGGAGCATGTTCGGCGGCAACCGCGGCCACCTGGTGGAGGCGGCCGGGCTGCGCGGGCTGCTGGCCCAGCACTTCGGGCCGCGGCGGCTGGAGGCGGCGGAGTTGCCGCTGCATGTGGTGGCCACCGACATGCAAAGCGGCGACGAAGTCCTGCTGTCCAGCGGCAGCATCGTCGACGCGGTGCTGGCCAGCGCGGCCATCCCCGGTGTCTTCCCCCCGGTGCAGTTCGAAGGCCGCACGCTGATCGACGGCGGCGTGGCCAACAACACGCCGGTGTCCACCGCGATCGCGCTGGGCGCCACGCGCGTGATCGTGTTGCCGGCGGGCTTCACCTGCGCCGAGCGCCGCCCGCCGCGCGGCGCGCTGGAGCATGCGTTCAACGCGCTCTCGCTGCTGGTCGCGCGCCAGCTCGTGAACGACCTGCAGCACTTTGCCGACCGCGCACAGATCAGCGTGGTGCCGCCGCTGTGCCCGCTCGATATCTCGCCCTACGACTACTCCAAATGCGGCGAACTGATCGACCGCGCCGCGGCCACGACCGCGCAGTGGCTGCAAGGCAAGGGCCTGGACAGCCAGCGCATACCGGGCGCGCTGACACCGCATTCCCATGACCACGAGACGCCCAGCTGCAGTGCCGATATCCCGGCGGCTGCGCCCCACTGAAGACGCTCAGGGCAGCCGCGCCAGCAAGCGGTCGCCCAGCGTCGGCGGCAATGCCAGGCGCCCTTTCCTGCCCGGTGCGGCGGGATCGAACACCACCGCCTGGCCGTCCCAGCTGAACTGCACCGGCCCGGTGCTGGTGAAGGTGCGATGCGCCAGCAAGCGGTCGCGCTCCTGGCCGTAGATGCGCAACAGCACCCGCTCACGGCCCAGGTAGCAGTATTCGGCCGAGTAACGGGCGGCCGCATCCACCGCGGGCAGGCGGCGGCAGTTATGCGCGCCGGCCCGCTCCGAGACCCCGTGGCCGTAGGCGATGGCGGTCCAGATACCGCCGAGGGCCAGCAGGCGCCCGGCGGTAACCAGCGCCATGCGCCGGGCACGGGCCCTGCGTCCGTCGGGGGTTGCCATCACGTACCAGACCGCGCGAAATGCGGCCAGCCCCAGCAGCAGCAATGCCACCGCGGCCAGGTGGAAATAGAACGCCGAATCCGGCATTGACGCCATGACCTGGGCCATGCCCCCCGCCTCCCTTCCCGGAAAATACCGGCAGCCTGCGGAATTGAAAATCCGGCCACATGCGGCGCCTCCAGTATCCGCGCCACATTAACCCCGCATTGAATCAGTCCCGTACCAAATTAATCGGCACCGTTTATTCCCGGATCTTGAAAATCGGTGCGACATAAATGCCAGAATAATCAACCGACGGCATTGCGCCAATTCGGTGTAATCCCGGCCTGGTATTTCCCCGCGCGATTTTTTCGATTATTCCGCCGCCGGCAGCGTGGCAAGCAGGCTGAGCAGACGTACCATGGTCGGCTCCACGATCGCCACCAGCGCAGCAGCGGTGGCGGCGTCGCCGTCGCGGGCAGCGTGTTCCAGCCGCTGCGCCATCAGCCGCAGCGCATCGCAGCCGACATAGTGCGCGGAAGCCTTGAGCCGATGGGCAACGCCTCGCACCGTATCCAGATCGCCCGCCGCCGCTTGCAACTGCGCCAGGTCGATCCGCGTCGAACTCACCAGGGCCTGCACCAGTTCCGCGGCAAACGCCGGATTGCCGAACGTGTGCGCGGCGATGGCCTGCGCGACGCCGGCGGCCTCGCGCGCGGTGAGTGCCCGGTAGTGCTGGCTGGCCAGCAGGCCGAGGATCGCCGCTTCGGTCACTGGCTCGCGCAGGCAAGCCACGCCGGCCTCGCCGCAAGCGTGCGCGTGCGCCGCCTCGGGCGCCAGCACCAGGGCGCAGACCGCGCCGGCGGCTCGCCATGCGCCCAGCAGGGTGTCGGGGATTCCGGTATCGGCATCGGCAATCACCAGGCCGATGTCCGCGGTGGCGCCCGACTCGGGCATACCGGCCTGCACCGCAAAGCCGAGGTCGCGCAGGATCCGGGCGACACTGGCTACCCAGCGCGTGTCACCGGCTGAGGCAAGCAACAGCGCGCCGTTCATGGGCAACTCATGGGCAACACATGGGCAGCATCTCCACTACCCGACCGCAATATGGTGGCGCCGCGCAAAATCGATGACATCGACGATCGATTTTGCGCCCAGCTTTTCCATGACCCGGGTTTTATGCGTGCTGACCGTCTTATTGGAAATAAACAGCATCTGGCCGATTTCCTTGTTGGACATGCCCTTGGCAAGCATCTGCATGACCACCAGTTCCTTGTCGGAAAGCGTAGCCAGGCGCTCGGCTTCGTCGGCATTCACGGATTTGCCGAGATCGATCTCCGGCATCACCGTATAGCCGGCCAGCACGGATTCCGCGCACCGGACGATCTCGGCCAGTTCCTGCGTCTTGCTGACAAAGCCGTGGGCGCCGGCCTGGCGCGCGCGCGGGGCGAATGTGTTCTGGTCCTGGCCGGAAATGACCAGGATGCGCACCGCCGGATGACTGGCCTTGAGGCGGGGAATCACGTCCAGCCCGTTGATCTTGGGGATATCCAGATCCAGGATGACGACGTCGGGGGTGTATTGCCGCACGATCTCTATGGCGGCCTGGCCATTGTCGGCTTCGAGGACGTGGGTCACGCCCAGCACCTGGGAAAAGTGCGTCTTGAGCACGACCCGCACGGGCGGGTGGTCATCGACGATCAGGATTGTGGCCACAGCTTGAACTCCATAGCAAAACGCCTCGGCGTCCGGGCGACTGGGCACATCATTGTGCTCAGCCTTTGCGCCGGACGGCACCAGAAATTTCCGAGGGACGGTTCGTTTCTTCTGAAAACCCGGCCTGCCCATGGCAGACCGGCGGGCATGTGATCCACGGCGGGCATGCCAGATCATAACGCTGCCGTCACACCCCGGAACGTCATCCCGTCGAGTTCGGGATCAAGGCTTTTCGGCGATACGAGCACGATCCGGTTGCAGCCATGGGGCGCCCGTTCCGCTGCTGTCCGGCGGTGCCGCAGGGGCAGGCCGCGCGTGAAGCGCGGCCAAGATTGTGTCCGATATGTGACGTGACAGGCGTCGGGCGGAAGTGATTCCGAAATTTCCCCCTCAATTTCAGATTCGTCTTAATGAGAACCTGAGGCCGCGCCCCTAGGAGTTCGTCGGAGTTGAGGTGAAGCGTGATTCAAAACATCAGGTCGTGACGGGGTTCGCTTCGGTTGGCGGGCTCATCGCAGTCGTGATACGCGATGAAGGTATTTGAGAGTGGATGAGGAAGGCAATCGGGTGCTTTTTGACCGCACAAGAAGCCCGCTGATCGGCCCTATGCACCCCGTAATACGTTCATCCGCTTGATGTTCCACGCGAGCGCCACCAGCGACCATTCCGCCGCGACGTTGGACAGTCCGCGCAGCGAGAACTGCCGGAATCCCATCACTCGCTTGATGATGCCGAACACCGGCTCGACCGTGCTCTTGCGCAGCCCGTACAGTGCTCGCCCCGCCTTCGTTTTGTGTCGGTGTGTCATCCTGACGATTGGATCGGTGCTCTCAGGCGGCGCCGGATCGTCGGCGAAGCGTTCCATCAGCGGCAGATGATGGGCGTCGCGCTGGATCGCAATCAGCGGGGTGATGTCCGCCGCCTCGCAGGTGACGACGTTGGCCGCACTGAAGTAGCCCGCATCCGCCAGCAAAATCTCAGGCTGGCCCAATGGCTCGGGCAGCGCCCCCAGCACGTCGATCATCGGTGCGACCTGGCGCTTGTCGTTGCTTTGCTGGGTCACTGAGGTGCCCACGATCAACATCGTCTCGACATCCACCGCTGCCTGCGCGTTGTAGCCTTGCTCGAAGCCGCCGCTGGACACCGGCATGATGCGCGACTCTTCGTCCGTCAGGTTGATCTGGTCGCGTTCCTTGGCACCGCCTTGCGGCGGCTCCGGGTCCTTGCCCCGCGGCTTCTTGCCGTCTTTGCGCTGCGCCTCGCGACGCGCCACCTTGGCTTCATACTCCTGCTGCTCTTGCTCGAACCGTTCCTGCGCCCGTGCCTCGATCTTCGCCTTCGCTTCGGCCAACGCCTTCAGTCGCGCTTCGCGCCGTGCGATCTCCGCCGGTACATCCATCCCATCTGGCAGACTCTCTCGATCGGCGGTCTCGGCCATCGCCATCAACTGCTGCACTTCTTCATGCAACTGCGCTTCGATCCGGCCGATATACCCGTGCGACAGCGCGCGGTGCCTGCTCGCATTCGCCTTCACCTTGGTGCCATCCAGCGCAATCCGGCCCAGCTTGACCAGCTTCATCTCCTTCGCGATCAGCAGCACCTGCACGAACAGCTTCTCTAACTGGCTCGCAAACCGCTTGCGAAAGGTGGCCAGCGTGTCATGGTCCGGATGCGTGTTCGCCGCAATGTAGCGGAACGCCACCGAGTCATAGGTCGCTCTCTCAATCTTGCGGCTCGAAGACACTCCGGTCGCATACCCGTACACCAGCAAGCCAAGCAGCACCTCGGGGTGATGCGCCGCCATGCCGCGACCCGCGTACGCCCCACTCAGCTCCGACAGGTCCATCTGCTCGATGACTTCCACTACGAACCGCGCCAGATGACCTTCCGGCAACCAGTCCTCCACTGACGGTGGCAACAGATAGTCGGTCTGACGATCAACGGGCACGAAACGACTCATCTATGGGCTCACTCAGCGAACTGTGAATTTATCAACGCCCAACCCGTCCCGCCGGACGACTGGAGATCCCGAAAATCCGACAAACTCCTAGAGTGAAGACAAGCCTGCTCTCGCCGCGTCAAGCAACGCGATGGCAGCCCCGGATCTTCCCCCCTTACTTGCCGACCCGCTTGTCTTTGCATCGACCATTCCCAGCCGCTTCGCCTTTGGCTGCCACCTACCCGCATCGCCCTGCTGCCAGCTCAGGCCCGCCCGAGCCGGCGCGACGCCGCCTGGCGCACGCCTGGCGCCTGGCATGTGCCGTGGCGCTGTCCGTTGCGCTGTCGATATGCGCCGGCGCTGCGCTGGCTGCACCGCAGCAAGCCTCCGCGGCAATGCAATCCGCCCCGGCGCCGCAGCCGGTGCCGGAGATCCCCGACTGGACGCCCGGGCTTGCCCTGGCCACGCCCGCAAGACCGCATCCGCATATTCAACTGCTGGGCTGGTCCACCGCCGTGCTCTGCTGCGTCACGCCATGCCTGCTGGTCTGGATCCTGGCCCTGTACCGCGAGGTGCGCCGGCGCCGGGCCGCTGAAAATGCGCTGAAGGACAGCGTCGCGATCCAGTCGGCATTGCTTGATGGCATTCCCCAGCCGGTCTACCTGCGCGACGCCTCGCTGCGCCTCATCACCTGCAACCGCAGCTATGAGGAACTGCTGGGCGCCACGCGCGACACACTGCGCGGGCAGCCGCTGGACGCCACCCTGCAGGCCCACCCCATTGCCGTCGACATGGCGGAAGTGGCGCGCGACTACCGCAAGGTGATTGAAGACGGCGAGCCGCTGCACAAGGACCGGTGCCTGCGCCTGGGCGGGCGCACCCACCACGTGCTGAACTGGCTGACCCCGCTGCGCGGCGCCGACGGCACCGTCAAGGGCCTGGCCGGCGGCTGCGTCGACCTGACCGAGCGCCACGACATGCTGGCCGAGCTGGCCCACGCCAAGGCAGAAGCCGAAGCCGCCAACCGCGCCAAGTCCACCTTCCTGGCGTCGGTCAGCCATGAAATCCGCACCCCGATGAACGCCATCACCGGCATGCTGGAACTGACGCTGGCACGCTGCCAGCTGTCGGAGGAACAGCGCCTGCAACTGGTTACCGCGCACAAGTCGGCGCTGGGCCTGCTGGCACTGATCGACGACATCCTGGACCTGTCCAAGCTCGAGGCGGGCAAGTTCAGCATCCACCCGGCGCCCGCATCGCTGTCAGGACTGGTCAAGGACACCCTGCTGATCTTCGGCCCGGTGGCGGCGCAGAAAGGCCTGCCCCTGACCAGCGGCATCGGCGCCGCGCTCGCACCGCTGCATCAGGTCGACGCGCTGCGATTCCGGCAGATCCTGGCCAACCTGGTCTCCAATGCGGTGCGCTTTACGGACAGCGGCACGATCCATGTCCGGCTCGATGCCCAGGCACCACACGACGGCGTACAGCAGGTCATGCTGACCGTCTCCGACACCGGCATCGGCATTCCTGCCAACGCCCAGGCGCGCTTGTTCGAACCGTTTGAGCAGGTGCACGGACGCTCGCACCCGCGGGCAGGTGGCACCGGGCTGGGCCTGGCGATCTGCCGGCGCCTGGCCAGCGCGATGGGGGGCCGGATCACGCTCACCAGCCAGCCAGGCCAGGGCACGCGCGTGGTGGTGTCGCTGCCGCTGACGGTTGCCGTCGCGGCAGAGTCGGCGGAACCGGCGCCGCCCTTGCCCATGGCCGGCTGCGCGCGGCGCCAGGCCCGCATCCTGGTGATCGACGACCATGCGCCCAACCGGCTGCTGCTGCAGCGCCAGCTGGAACACCTGGGCCACCGCGTAAGCACCGCCCGCGACGGGCGCGAGGCACTGGCCAGGCTGGACCGGGGCAGTTTCGACGTGATCGTCTGCGACTGCGCCATGCCGGTCATGGATGGCCTCGATTTCACGCGCGCCGTGCGGGCGCGCGCAGACGCGCACGGCGGCGTACCGATCATCGGCTGCACGGCCAGCGCCGTCGCCGGCGACCACACCGAGGCCCTGGCCGCGGGCATGAACGCCGTGATCGTCAAGCCGGTTGGCCTGCAGGCGCTGGATGCCGCGGTGTCGCAGGCCTGCGCCGGCGGGGTCCGGCCGCGCACGGCGGCCGTGCCGGCGGCGGGCAGCACGCCGGAGTCCGGCCCATCCACCTCCCCTGGCAACATGCCAGATCAGGGCACCCGCTGCGGCGTCACGCCCGGCGCGCGGCCATCATGGTGCGCCGTGTGCCGCGCCATGAATGTCCAGTGCGACCGGCGCGACTCGCAGCCGGACTGACCCGCCAGCTTCAGGCTTCCATCGGCACCGCGCTGGTGCACTTGATCTCGTCCAGGCACACGCTGGACTTCACGCCGCTGACACCCGGAATCCGCATCAGCGTATCGAGCAGGAAGTCGGACAAGGATTTCAGGTCCTTGGCGACCACCTTGAGCACGTAGTCGATATCGCCGGTCACCGAGAAGCACTCCTGGATCTGCGCCAGTTCCGCCACCAGGCGCTTGAAGTTGGACAGGTCGCGGATATGGCCGCGCTCCATCGTCACGTGGATAAAGGCGACCACGCCAAAGCCCAGCGCCGCCGCGTCCAGCCGCGCTTCATAGCGCTTGACCAGTCCGGCCTCTTCCAGGCGGCGGTGGCGGCGCAAAGTCTGCGCCGGCGACAGCGCGATGGCCTCGGCCAGTTCCAGGTTGGAAGCCCGCCCCTGCTCCTGCAACACCCCCAGCAAGCGGCGATCGGTACGGTCCAGTTCGATCGATTGCACTTTGATTTCCTCATCTCAGCGATTCAAGCAATCCGATTTCATAATCTAGGGTTTCCCTGCCTGTTTTACGAAATCCAATTTTGTCGTCCGGAATATACACTGCATCCCAAGCAAGCGCACTACAGGCCTGTCCCGCGGCAGGTTTGTGCCGAGCCGGGTGGCACCGGCCCGACCTCATGAGCAAGTGCTGCCGCCACAATATTATTTCCCGTCCCCCTTCTAGTTCTTACTGAGAAAGCCATGGCCGACCTGTTTGACAACCCGATGCAGCTGATGGGCTTCGAATTCGTGGAATTCGCCTCGCCCACCCCCAATGTGCTTGAGCCGCTGTTCGAGCAGATGGGTTTCACGCTGGTGGCAAAGCACCGCTCCAAGGACGTGGTGCTGTACCGCCAGGGCGACGTGAATTTCATCGTCAACCGCGAGCCGCACAGCCACGCCGCCTACTTTGCCGCCGAGCATGGCCCGAGCGCCTGCGGCATGGCTTTCCGCGTCAAGGATTCGCACAAGGCCTACGCCCGCGCACTGGAACTGGGCGCCCAGCCGGTGGAGATCCCGACCGGCCCGATGGAACTGCGCCTGCCCGCGATCAAGGGCATCGGCGGCGCGCCGCTGTACCTGATCGACCGCTTCGAGGAAGGCAAGTCGATCTATGACATCGACTTCGAGTTCATCGAGGGCGTCGACCGCCATCCGGTCGGCCACGGCCTCAAGCTGATCGACCACCTGACCCACAACGTCTACCGTGGCCGCATGGCTTATTGGGCCAATTTCTACGAAAAACTGTTCAACTTCCGCGAAATCCGCTACTTCGACATCCAGGGCGAGTACACCGGCCTGACCTCCAAGGCCATGACCGCGCCGGATGGCAAGATCCGCATTCCGCTGAACGAGGAATCGTCCAAGGGCGCCGGCCAGATCGAAGAGTTCCTGATGGCCTTCAACGGCGAAGGCATCCAGCACATCGCCTTCCTGACCGACAACCTGATCGAGGTCATCGACCGCCTGCAACTGGCAGGCGTGCCGCTGATGACCGCGCCGAACGACTACTACTACGAGGCGCTGGACACGCGCCTGCCCGGCCACGGCCAGCCCGTCGAGCAACTGAAGTCGCGCGGCATCCTGCTGGACGGCACCACGGAAGGCGGCAAGCCCCGCCTGCTGCTGCAGATCTTCTCCAAGACCGCGCTCGGGCCGGTGTTCTTCGAGTTCATCCAGCGCCGCGGCGACGAAGGCTTCGGCGAAGGCAACTTCAAGGCACTGTTCGAGTCGCTGGAACGCGACCAGATCGAACGCGGCACGCTCAAGGTCGACGCCTGACCGGCATCGGCCCTCCCTGACCGGCTGCCTTTGACAGGCGCAGCCGGCTCCGGAAAAGCACACCGCCCGCGGCAGCACCCCTGCCGCGCGGCAGGTGACGTCCCCCAGGCCCAAGCGTCCGACTCCGACAAAAGCCAGAGACGCGGGCCCGCATTCCATGAGAATGGGTAGAGGAAACAACTGCATGCATTCCAGCAACAATGACGGCACGCTCAAGCGCGGGCTGAAGAACCGGCACATCCAGCTGATCGCCCTCGGTGGCGCCATCGGCACCGGGCTTTTCCTGGGCATCGCCCAGACCATCAAGATGGCAGGCCCCTCGGTCCTGCTGGGCTACGCGATCGCCGGCATCGTGGCCTTCTTCATCATGCGCCAGCTCGGCGAGATGGTGGTGGATGAGCCCGTGGCGGGCTCGTTCAGCTACTTTGCCGACAAATACTGCGGCCACTTCGCCGGCTTCCTGTCGGGATGGAACTACTGGGTGCTGTACATCCTGGTGAGCATGGCCGAGCTCTCGGCCGTCGGCATCTACGTGCAGTACTGGTGGCCTGAGATCCCGACCTGGATCTCTGCGCTGACCTTCTTCGTGTTCATCAACGCGATCAACCTGTCGAGCGTGAAGTCCTTCGGCGAGATGGAGTTCTGGTTCTCGATCATCAAGGTCGCGGCCATCATCGGCATGATCGGTTTCGGCGGCTACCTGCTGATGTCCGGCAACGCCGGCCCGCAAGCCAGCGTGGCCAACCTGTGGCAGCACGGCGGCTTCTTCCCGAACGGGATGGGCGGCCTGGTGATGGCCATGGCGGTGATCATGTTCTCGTTCGGCGGCCTGGAGCTGGTGGGCATTACCGCGGCCGAGGCTGACTCGCCCGAGAAGACCATCCCCAAGGCCACCAACCAGGTGATCTACCGCATCCTGATCTTCTACGTGGGCGCGCTGGCAGTGCTGCTGTCGCTGTACCCGTGGGAGAACGTGGTCACCGGCGGCAGCCCGTTCGTGCTGATCTTCCACGCGCTGAACAGCAACTGGGTGGCCAACGTGCTGAACGTGGTGGTGCTGACCGCGGCGCTGTCGGTCTACAACAGCGGCGTGTACTGCAACAGCCGCATGCTGTACGGCCTGGCCCAGCAGGGCAATGCCCCCAAGGCACTGCTCAAGGTCAACCAGCGCGGCATCCCGCTGACGGCGCTGGCGCTCTCGGCCGTAGCCACCGCGGCTTGCGTGGTGATCAACTACTTCATGCCCGGCAAGGCCTTTGAGCTGCTGATGGGCCTGGTGGTGTCGGCGCTGATCATCAACTGGGCGATGATCAGCCTGATCCACCTGAAGTTCCGCGCCGACAAGCGCCGCGCCGGCGAGGCCACGAAGTTCCAGAGCTGGGGCTATCCCCTCACCAACTACCTGTGCCTGGTATTCCTCGCCGGCATCCTGGTGGTGATGTACCTGACGCCCGGCCTGCGCATCTCGGTGTACCTGATCCCGGTATGGCTGGTAGTGCTCGGCGTGAGCTACCTGGTGCGCCAGAAGAAGGCCGGCACCGCCCTGCAAGGCGGCGTGGCCGCCCAGCAGCTGCGCTGACGCGGCAAAGGCGGCGCCTGCAGGCTGCGGGCGCCGCCGGTTAGAATTCAGGCTGCGCGACGCCCCCGCGCCGCGGCAGCTGCCCCCCGACCCAATTCCATCGCATCCCATGTTTGCACACATCGAGGCATTTCCCGGCGATCCGATCCTCTCGCTCAACGAGGACTTCCAGCGCGACCCGCGGACCGACAAGGTCAACCTGAGCATCGGCATCTACTTTGACGATGAAGGCCGCCTGCCGGTGATGCAGGCCGTGGCGAAGGCCGAGGCCGCGCTGCTGGCCGACATGGGCCCGCGCCCCTACCTGCCGATGTCGGGCCTGGCGGCCTACCGCAACGCGGTGCAGGCACTGGTGTTCGGCGAAGACTCGCCGGCGCGCGCCGCCGGCCGCATCGCCACGCTGCAGACGCTGGGCGGCTCCGGCGCGCTGCGCGTGGGCGCCGACTTCCTCAAGCGCTACTACCCGCAGTCGCAGGTGTGGATCAGCGACCCCAGCTGGGAAAACCACCGCGTGGTGTTCGAGCGTGCCGGCTTCACCGTCAATACCTACCCGTACTACGACGACGCCACCGGCGGCCTGAAGTTCGACGCGATGATGGACGCGCTGCGCGCCATCCCCGCGCGCAGCATCGTGCTGCTGCACGCCTGCTGCCACAACCCGACCGGCGTGGACCTGAACCAGGACCAGTGGCGCCAGCTGATCGCGCTGCTCAAGGCCAATGACCTGCTGCCGTTCGTCGACATGGCCTACCAGGGCTTCGGCGCCGGCCTGGAAGACGACGCCTTCGCCATCCGCGAGCTGGTGGCACAGGACGTGCCCTGCCTGGTGGCCAACTCGTTCTCGAAGAACTTCTCGCTGTACGGCGAGCGCTGCGGCGGCCTGAGCGTGTTCTGCAACACCGCCGGCGAAGCCGCCAACGTGCTGGGCCAGCTGACCGGCGCCGTGCGCGCCAACTACAGCAACCCGCCCACGCACGGCGCGCGCGTGGTGTCCAAGGTGCTGACCACGCCCGAGTTGCGCCAGCTGTGGGAAGAGGAACTGGCCCAGATGTGCGGCCGCATCGCGCGCATGCGCGAAGCGATCCACCACGACCTGCGCGACCATGTCAGCGGCGAGGCCCTGTCGCGCTACCTGACCCAGCGCGGCATGTTCACCTACACCGGCCTGAGCGCCGACCAGGCCGACCGCCTGCGCGAGGAGCACGGCGTGTACCTGCTGCGTTCGGGCCGCATGTGCGTGGCCGGGCTGAACGAGCGCAATGTGGGGATCGTGGCCAAGGCCATCGGGAGTGTGCTGAAGGGCTGAGCCGGTCGTTGATGCATCTGGCCGCCGTTGCGGGCAGATAGTCGCAAAGCGGCGCCGTCAGGCGCCGCTTTTCTTTTGCCCGCCCGGGTTGCGCGCCCCGCCATCCAATGAAAAAATGTCGCCCACGGGCCCCAGCGCCCCCCACCTGACTGCCCGCCACGCGGGCGTGGAGACAACCGTGCCCGAGCTTTACCCCAAGCGTGCGCCGTCGTGCATGGCCATGCTGCTGGCCGCCGGCGCCATCCTGGCCCCCGGCCTGGCCAGCGCCCAGACCCCGGCGCCGCTGGCCGAATGGCAGTTCTCCGCGGGTATCCCGCTGGAAAAGCTGTTCGAAGAAGAGATTCCGGTCTGGCAGGTGCGGCTGGGTGCCGCGGGCATGGTGCGGCCGCGCTACGACGGCTCGTCCGACTACACCTTCATCGCGGGCCCCAGCGTTGATATCCGCTACCGTGACCTGGCCTTTGCCTCGATCGGCGAAGGGCTGGGCGTGAACCTGCTGCGGGGCAAGAACTGGCGCGCCGGGATCGCGCTGGCCTATAACCTCGGGCGGCGCGCAGAAGAAAACTCCCCGATCCTGAACGGCATGGGCAATATCAACCCGGCGCTGGAAGGCAAGCTGTTCGCGGAATACGTGGTCTCCAAGGAATTCCCGCTGGTGCTGCGCATCGACGCGCGCCGCAGCCTGGGCGGCACCGACGGCTGGATTGGCGACATCGGCGCCTATATGCCGCTACCCGGGAGCACCGACAAGTTCTTCTGGTTCGCCGGCCCCACCGTGACGCTGGCGGACTCGCGCTACATGAACGCCTGGTACGGCGTCAGCGACTCGCAGGCCCGGGCCGGGCGGCCCGCCTACCATACGCGCGGCGGCATCAAGTCCTATGGCTTCGGCGTCAGCACGGTGTGGTATTTCACCAAGCACTGGTTTGCCACCAGCGACGTCGCGGTCTCGCAGCTGGCCGGCAATGCCACGAACAGCCCGATCACGCGCAAGGCGACCAACGGGGTCCTCGACCTGTCGGTCAATTACGAATTCTGACGCCGATAGCCGCCCGCACCGTGCGGCTATCGCACAGTGGATGGCCCGCATCCGCGATTTGGGCGCGGCCGCCACGGTTCTTCGAAACTGCGCCCCCCATAATTGGCCGGCCGGAGTATCCGGCCGCGGCGTCCCCGCCAGGGGGATCGCCGAAGAAGCCAAGCAAGGAGATGTAGTTGAAGTCCAGCATCAAGCATCGCGTCGCGCGCAGCGCGCGTCTGGCCGCCATGGCCGTTGCCGGCCTGGCCGCCGCCCACACCGCCCCCACTGCCCTCGCCGCCGACGCGTGGCCGGCCAAGCCAATCAAGGTGATCGTGCCCTACACACCGGGCGGTTCCACCGACACAGTCTCGCGCGTCGTGTTCGAGCAGGTCTCGCAGCGCCTGGGCCAGCCCATCATCATCGAGAACAAGCCCGGCGCCAACAGCACGCTGGGCGTCGGCGTGGCCGCGCGCTCGGCGCCGGATGGCTACACCTTCGTCTCGGTGCTGGCCGCCTACAGCGCCAACATGTCGCTGTATTCCAAGCTCAGCTACAAGCCTACGGACCTCATGCCGGTGGCGGAAATGGCCGAACTGCCGCTGTTCCTGTTCTCCAGCAAGAAGCTGCCGGTCAAGACCGTCGCCGAACTGGTCGACTACGGCAAGAAGCATCCCGATACGCTGACTTTCGGCTCCAGCGGCGTTGGCAGCTCCGCGCACCTGACGGGCGAGCGCCTGGCGATGGAATCCAGGCTCAAGCTGACCCACGTGCCCTACAACGGCAGCGCACCGATCCTGCCCGCGCTGATATCCGGCGAGGTCTCGGTCGCCTTCGATCCGCTGCTGGTGCCGATGCCGCATGTGAAATCAGGCAAGATCAACGTGCTGGCCGTGGCCTCCGCCAAGCGCTGGCCGGGCGAGCCTAATATCCCGACCATGGAGGAAGCAGGTTTCCCGGGCTTCGTGATGAGTTCGTGGACAGGCCTGATGGCGCCGGCCGGCACGCCGCAGCCGATCGTCGCGCGCATGGCCACGGAAATCGCCGCGGCCACGCGCAGCCCCGAGGTTGCGAAGAAGCTGACCGACCTGGGTTTTGTGCCGGTGGGCGGTACGCCTGAGGAGTTCCGCAAGCTGATCGAGCGCGATACGAAACGCTATGCGGAGATTGTCAAGGCGGGGAAGATTACGCTGGATTGAGGTTGTTGCCCGGCGGCCCAGACCCTGGCTGCCGGGCAACTTTGCCCTTCCCCGCAGCCGATTGGGGACCAGTCTGACTGAGGGCATCAACCCATCGACGCAGCAATTGCCATCAAATGGCGGCTTCTCAGCCCGGAACGGCTAACCGATTGGTCGTGGTAGAGTCGATCATCACTCTCTATCGCGTAGCCCTATGCCGCCATCCCTTGAACGTGGGACCGTCGATTCAGCAGACCATCAACAGGGCATGGTAAGCACCGCTGGTGCGGCAATTGTTCCAGCGCAAACCGCTCTGGTGGTCATGCATTATCAGACCGATATCCTGGCGTTATTTCCATCGGTCGCCCCCACTCTGCTCTCCAATACACGCAAGCTGTGTGACGCTGCGCGGGCCAGGGGCGTCAGCGTCTATTTCGCCAAGATCCACTTTCGTCCAGGCTATCCGGAAGTCAGCCCGCTGAACAGGAACGGGCAGGGAATCAAGCAACTTGGTCTTTTCGTCGACGACCGGATCTCGCCGGAGCTCGGCCAGCAGGCCACTGAACCCCTCGTCATCGCGCATCGTGCCAGCGTGTTCTTTGGTACCGACCTGCAGGTGCGGCTTTCCGCGCAGGGTATCGATACCCTGCTCATGGTGGGCATCGCGTCGACCGGTGTGGTGCTGTCGTCAGTCGCATACGCGAGCGATGCGGACTTCCGTCTGTTCACGGTCAAGGATTGCTGCTACGACCCGGATCAGATCGTGCACGATCATCTTTTCTCTACCGCATTCGATTCGCGCACAAGGGTGCTCTCGCTCGCTGATGCCTTGCGGTTGCTTGCCTAGTGTCCTGAATCGCAAGTTCGTTGCATAAGTCTGCCGATAAGCTGCCTTTCGGCGAAGCGGAAGGCTGCCATGTAACGCTCAGGTCAAGGGGCGTCCCTGCGATGCCGGCACATCCTCATCAACCGATTGTCGGGCGACCGCCGGCATCGGGGCGCTGGGAACGAGCCCGTAGCTGGACATCACTGCCAACAACTTCTGGCGGTCTGGCGGTCCGCCGGCATTCACAACTCCCTGTACATCCAGGAAGTATTGCGCGCCCAGGTCAGGGGTAAGGACGATTAGCGCCTTGGCAGTGGCTTGATGAGGGTTGCTGAACGCATGGACGGAGCCCTTGGGTGTATGCATCCACTGACCCGGCGCCAGATCCCTGACAACACCGTCAACGGCATAGCGGACGAGCCCCTCCAGGGCGTATATGCATTCTTCATTGTGGGTGTGACTATGTGGCGGCGGAACGTTTGCTCCCGGGGCAATCGTCAACTCGAAGACGCCCATGCCCTTCGTGGCGGATCCGTCTATGAGATAGCGCACTGTCAGGCCACCAATTGTGATTGGCTCAAGCGTGGATGCGTCTGTGGTCATCGCGAATGCTCCAAACAGGAAATGTGTCATCAGCGGCAGCGCCGGGGCAACAAAGCTGAGATGCCTGGCTACCTGGCAGGCTTGGCGCAGACGGCTGGCTCGATAGTACAAGCATACTCTCCGCAGCCGAGCGCACAAGAATGTGCGGTCGCCCACGGAATAGCTGATTGAATGCGCAATGGCCGTTTGTGGCCGAGATCAGACCATGGCCGGACCGCAGTGCTGATCCTCAGACCGGGCAGGTCTGGTCGGAGCCGGCTTCCGCATCTGTTGTTCGCGAGTCGTCCGTCGAGATTGCCAGCAGGCCCCGCCGCAGATCGTCGATCAGATCCAGCGGATCCTCGAGACCCACATGCAGGCGCACTGCCTGTCCCTGGTAGGGCCAGCGTGGACCGGTGCATCCCGTTCCCGGTGTGAACGGGATCACGAGGCTTTCATATCCACCCCAGGAAACACCCAGGCCGAAATGCTCGAGAGCGTCAGTAAAGGCCGCGAGCGACGCCTTTGAGTTCGTACGCAGCACCACCGAAAACAGGCCGCATGCTCCGGTAAAGTCGCGCTTCCACAGTGCGTGTCCCGGGTGAGACGGCAATGCGGGATGCAGAACGGCCTCGACCTGCGGCTGCCGCTCAAGCCATTCGGCGACACGCAGCCCTGATTGCCAGTGACGCTGCAATCTGACGGCCAGGGTACGCAGGCCGCGCAGTGCCAGATAGATATCGTCCGGGCCCGCGGTCTGCCCCATGTCATGAGTGGCCAGCTTGATCCGAGGCCAGGTGTCTCGATTGCAGGTGATAACGCCGAGCATTGCGTCTGAATGGCCCACGATGTACTTCGTGGCGGCCTGGATCGACACGTCCACCCCGTGCGCGAACGGCTTGAAGTAAAGCGGCGTTCCCCAGGTGTTATCCATGACGACATATGCGCCGTGTTTATGCGCCGCCGCGCAGATGGCGGGAATGTCCTGGATATCAAAGGTCTCGGAACCTGGCGATTCCACATAGACGACGCGCGTATTCGGCCGGAACCGGGCTTCGATCGGCTTGCCGTCAACGGGATCATAGGTCTCGACTTCGACGCCGAAGCGTGCCATGACCCGCTCCAGAAAGGCACGTGTCGGGGAATAGGCGCTGTCGCTCACCAGGATGTGGTCACCAGCAGACAGTAGCGCGATCAGCGCAGTACTGGCCGCGGCAAGGCCGGAAGGAAAGACAAGTGACCGATATCCGCCTTCAAGGCCCGCAATGGCCTCTTCGAGCGCGTGCGTGGTGGGCGTGCCATAGCGGCCATAGGTAGTGGCTCCCGGTTCTTCCGCAGCGCGGGCGCGCTTCATCTCTTCCCATTCGGCCATCGAACCCGCGAGTATGGTCGAGGCCCTGAAGATCGGGGTGTTCACGACGCCGCCGAAGCGCTCAGGGTGACGGCCGGCACAAACGAGATGGGTGCTTTCCTTCATTGGGTCTCTCCAAGGTTGTACGTTGCGGCATCCAGGGTTGTGAGTGCCGCCGGGATGTCTGATGTGCAGGCAGATGGCTAACGGGGAGGCGCCTGGAGCACGTCGCGATAGGCAAACAGCGCCGGTGCGCCACCTGTGTGCAGAAACAGCAGCGGACCGCTACCGGGAAAGCGCTTGCGCGTCACGCCGTCGAGCAGACCAGCCATCGCTTTCCCCGTGTACACGGGGTCGAGCAGCACCCCTTCCGCGCGGGCGAGCAACCTGATGGCCTCGAGCGCGGCCTGGTTGGGTTCGCCGTAGCGGGGCAGGAAGTACTCGTCCCACAGTTCAAGCCGCAGGTCAGCGGGGACTTCGACGTTGAGCAGCTCCGCCGTTCCATCGATCAGCCCTGCCACCTTGGGCGCCTGCGCCTCGACGGTTCGCGAGACCGTAACACCGACGACTTGGGTTTCCGGCATGGCATGGGCGAGTGCCAACGCCAGGCCTCCGTGGGTTCCGGCACTGCCCGACGCCAGCACCACAGCCGAAAATGAAATACCCAACGCCTCGGCTTGCTGCGCCAGTTCCAGGCCGGCATGTACGTATCCCAATGCGCCAAGCGGATTGGACCCGCCGATCGGAATGATGTACGGCTTGAGCCCGTCGCCACGCAGACGTTCGGCCAACGATTGCAACTGTGCGTCGGTGTTGTCGAGCGTGGCTACCGGCTCAACGTGCGCGTCGAACAGATCAAGCAACAGACGGTTGCCGCTGCGCAAATAATCAGGATCCGTGGTGTCTGTCGGGTTTTCCAGCAGCGCATGGCAGCGCAGTCCGAGACGGGCTGCCACGGCGGCGGTCTGCCGGACATGATTTGACTGAATCGCGCCGGCTGTCACCAGCGTATCGGCACCCTGGCGCCGCGCGTCGGCCGCCAGAAATTCAAGCTTGCGTAGCTTGTTTCCGCCAAAGGCGAGTGGCGTGGTGTCGTCGCGCTTGATGTAGACATCGCGACCGAGCGCACCGGACAAGCGCTCGAGCTTCTGCAGCGGGGTGACCGCCCCAACCAGAGCGAGGCGGGAAAAGGAAGCAATACGATCCGAGATTTTCATGGGATTTTCGACTTCGGGGAGATATGCCACGTGAGGCAGATGCCGTCAGGGGAGTTATCCCCCCCAACTCATGTCTTCATGCGAGGCCGCCTGAATCAGTGCAGGATCTTCGCCAGGAATTCCTTGGCACGGGCAGACTTCGGGTCGCCGAAAAAGGCTTCCTTGCCAGTGTCTTCGACGATGGCGCCGCTATCCATGAAGATCACCCGGTTGGCAACCTTCTTCGCGAACCCCATTTCATGGGTGACGCAGATCATCGTCATGCCTTCGCGAGCCAATCCTGTCATGACGTCGAGTACCTCGTTGATCATTTCCGGGTCGAGCGCCGATGTTGGTTCGTCGAACAGCATGGCGACAGGATCCATCGACAAGGCTCGAGCAATGGCAACGCGCTGTTGCTGCCCGCCGGATAGCTGCGCAGGGAATTTGCCGGCGTGGGCTTTCAGCCCGACGCGTTCAAGCAGCCTCAAGCCCTTTTCCCGGGCCTCGTCCTGGCCGCGCTTCAACACCTTGATCTGCGCCAGCGACAGGTTATCCAGGATGCTCAGGTGCGGGAACAGCTCGAAATGCTGGAACACCATACCGACCCTTGTACGCAGTTGCGCAAGGTTGATCTTCGGGTCCCCGACGCTCACGCCCTCGACACTGATCTGCCCCTGCTGGAACGATTCCAGCCCGTTCACCGTCTTGATCAGCGTTGACTTGCCTGACCCCGACGGGCCGCAGATGACCACGACCTCGCCTTTCTCTACACGCGTGCTGCATCCATCCAGCACCTTGAACTGACCGTACCACTTAGATACGCCATCGAGGGCAATCATTGTCTTGTCTCCTGCTTGCTGATTGTTATTGCATGGCTTTGCCAAATCGCCGGATCAGCGCGTCACGCGCAGTGTCAACCTGGCCTCGACGCGCCGCTGTACCCAGGACAATCCCGTACTGAGCAGCCAGTAGATGGCCGCTACCGACAGGTACAACGGAAGCGGTTGGAAAGTCGAGGCAATGATCTCCTGGGACGATCTCAGCAACTCGGTCACGGTGATGACGGAAACGAGCGAGGTGTCCTTGATCAGGCTGATGAGGGTATTGCCGAGGCTCGGCACGGCCAGCCGCAAAGCCTGCGGGCAGACGATGTAACGCAGCGTCTGGAGGTGGCTCAGCCCGAGGCTGTGCGCGGCGCTCCATTGCCCGCGACTGATCCCCAGGATCGCGCCACGCATGCTTTCCGAGAGGTAAGCGCCGGCATTGGCCGTGAGGGTAAGGATACCGGCGCTGGTGGGATCCAGTGCGATGCCCAGGTCCGGCAGACCATAGTAGACGACGAACATCTGCACCAGCAGCGGCGTACCGCGCATGACGCTGACATACGCGCGGGCAATGCCGCACAGGACAGGATTGGCACTGATTCCCATGATGGCGACGACGATCCCGACCAGCAGGCCGAAGATCATGGAGGCCAGGGCAAATTTCACGGTAATCGCGGCGCCGTGCAGGAGCACCGGGAAGGCATGAATAATCAGATCAAAAGGGCTCATGATGCGATCCATTGCTGTGGTCGGGCACGCCCATGCCTGACAGGACGGGCGTGCGGGCAGGCGTGGCGGCGATTACTGGGCAAGGGGTTGGCTGGCATCGGTGCCGAGCCATTGGATCGACAGTTTGCGCAAGGTGCCATCCTGCTGTACCGCGGTCAGGGCGTCGTCAATGGCCTTGGCGAACTTGGGATTGCCCTTCCGGTACGGAATGCCCATCTCCAACTTCGTGCCAGCCAGCAGCGCGCCGGTACGTAGTGGCAGGTTGGCGTTCTTGATCAGGTACGGCAGCATCAGGCGATCATTGAGCGCGGCATCGATACGGCCAGCCGCGAGATCACGCAGGTTCTCCGAGGTGCCCGGGTAGGTCTGCACCTGGATGCCGGGCACCGCTTTCGCCAGGTCGGCATAGTTGCTGCCCAGCGTGACGCCGACGGAATTGCCCTTCAGTTCCTCCAACGACCCGAACTCGCGCTTGTCATTGCTGCGTTGAAGTACCTGGACCGCGGAGTAGACGTAGGGCTGCGTGAAATCCAGCGCCTGTTTGCGTGCCGGCGTCATGCTCACCTGGTTGACGATGACGTCGAACTTGCCCGCCTGCAGGCCCGCGATGATGCCGCTCCACTCGGTGGTGATGAACTGAGCCTTGACGCCCATCTTGTCTGCCACCGCCTTGGCCACCGCGACGTCAAAGCCATCGAGCTGGCCCTCGGCATTCCGATAGCCAAACGGCGGGTACGTGCCCTCCATCCCGACTTTCAGGACGCCGCTGGCTTTGACGGTGTCCAGCAGGTCTTCAGCATGTACGGCAGTTGCGGTGAAACTGAGTACGGTCGCGAGTATCGCGACTTTCAATAGCAATTGCGGAAGTTTCATGCCTTGTCTCCAATATGCTTATAGGTATTGTTGAAGGGCAGCGCCATCGCCCGACAGGTTTGGTGGTGTGCGTCTTCCTGGCCGGTGACGTATCCATCGTCGACCTCTGGGCCCGCGTCTCATCGAAATCCCGCCAGCACAGATCGTGAGGGAAATCGTAGTGATCCGTTGGCGAAAAAGGATTTCAAGAAGACGCGTGGCGAAGCCCGTTCATGGAATATTTCTCTACGCTTGCAGAGTTGGGAGATCGAGCCAGGTCGCGATCAGGAAGCCGGGCGCGCTACGCCATATTGCGACGACAGGTATCGACGGATATGGTCGGGTGAATCGATGAACTGTGTCTGGCCGTGCACGCGGACCTCCACGCTGCTGTCGACCGGTTCCCGTCCGGCTCCGAGTACCAGGACAGGGGCGGATTGGTTTGCTTCGCCGATCAACGCGACGATGGCCTGGCGCGGCCGCGGCGCATCGATGTATTCGACGTCGATCTGGCTGCGCAACTGCGGGAAGAAGCTAAGCAGGCCTTCGACAGCAACGGCGTCGCCGCAATAGAAGGGGCCTTCCGAGCCTTGAGAAAAGCCAGGGCGGAGCATCAGTAGCTTGTCTTTCACGTTTTCTCTCACTATGGGTTGTGAAGTTGGCGGTGTACGTCGTGTCCTCGTCGGACAGCGAAGCACCGACCTCAGAATAGGGGGCGGTAGGTAAACTCACTAGTGGCACGAACGACAATTAACGACCGGATCGTGCCAAAATGAATCGCATGATGGTGTACGGGACCTGGCGCCCGCGGAGCCTCGCGGCGCGTTCGCCAGGTGGCCTCAATCGCTGTTCAACGGATCTCTTTCGTGCCAAAGAACAAATCGCAATCCGGTGCCAATGGCGGGCTGGTAGCAGTCGTCGTCTACGACGGCCTGAGCCTTTTTGAATACGGCTGCGCCGTTGAAGTCTTCGGTCTGCCCCGACCGGAGATGGGCGACGCGTGGTATCGCTTTGTGACATGTTCGGCCGATCCCGGGACGTTGCGCGGGGCGGGTGGCATCCAGGTACAAGCGGACGGTGGCCTTGAGCTTTTGTCGAAGGCGAAGACGATCATCATCCCCGGATGGCGCGGTATCGAAGCCGCTGTGCCGCAGGAGCTTTGCGGCGCCTTGCGCAAGGCGAACAAGCGTGGAGCGAGAGTCATGTCGATCTGCACCGGCGCCTTTGTATTGGCCGCCGCCGGACTGCTCGACGGCAAGCGGGCGACCACGCACTGGCGCCATGCGGCAGCGCTATCGGAGCGGTATCCGCAAGTGCGGGTGGAGGCGGACGTCCTGTACGTCGATGCTGGCGACGTTCTGACGTCGGCCGGAAGTGCCGCGGGAATCGATCTGTGCCTGCACCTGATTCGCAGGGACTTCGGCCCCCGCGCTGCGAATCAGGTCGCTCGCCGGCTGGTCATGCCCCCACACCGTGAAGGCGGTCAGGCCCAGTACGTTGCCGAGCCGGTCTCGAAGCGCAGCAGCGCTTCGTTGGCCCCCCTGCTCGATTCGGTGCGCGCAACATTGGGAGAAGACTGGCCGATTGCCAGGATGGCAAAGCAAGCCGCAATGAGCGCCCGCACCTTCCAGCGCCATTTCGTCAACATGATGGCCATGCCGCCTGGCGAGTGGCTGCTTATCGAGCGAATCAGCCGAGCCAGGGTGTTGCTCGAAGAGACCGGCCTATCCATGGATGACATTGCGATGCAAGTGGGCTTCGGCGCTGCAGCCACATTGCGCAATCACTTCCGCACCCGGCTTGGAACAAGTCCCGGATACTACAGGCGGCGATTCAGTGCATCCGAGGCGCATTGATTCCGTCAAACGGCGCGCGGCCGGGCGGCGTATGTTGAAGCACGACCCTTGCATAAGGGAAGTCGCCTCCGCCCCCGAGCCGGTAGGCCGGGCTTCCGAAAAATGGGGGCTCTCCACCACAAGAAGGATATGTTGTTGTCATCGGTTTCCTATATTGAAGGGGCTTCCTTTGTCGCTATCTGCTAGTCATCGCGGAAGCCACGTGGATGATGAATCACAAATCCTTTTTGTATTCTTGGGGTCTTGGCATTAAAACCTTTTGGCTGGTGCCATGAGGCACAAGATACGGAACGGGCTGCAATAAACAGGGCAATAGACCAGATTGAAATTGCAAGTCAGGAGGGGGACATGATTTACAATTCACGATTCGGGCGCAAAGCCCTGCTGGGGCTGTTATCCGGTGTCTTGTCGCTCGTCGCAGCCGCCACGCCTACCGAAAACGTCCGCGATGGCAAAGAGCCAGCGCCAGATGCGGACGGCGTGATTCCACAAAAGATCGTGCACCGGACGGCTCCACCGATGGGGGCGACCATTAATCCGTTTGGCAAGGCTCACCCGTCGGGGTCCATGGGCTACCAGCCGCCTGCCGGTGGTACGAACGCCAACGCCTATCCGATCCAGTACTACGGCGGGCCGGTAATGGCTTCCATCAGCAAGGTGGTTCTGATCTGGTATGGCAACTGGAATCAGAGCAACAAGACTGATACCCCGACAGGACAGCAGATTATCCGGAACGCGATCTACGGCTTGGGCTACGACGCAGGCATGCAGAACAGCTATGGCTTGTATGCAGATTACTCTGGCCTCACCACTGGCGCCAATGGCATCGGCGGATTCGGGCAGTACACGCAGTCGGCGGCGGGTGGGGTGACCCGCGTGGCGTCTACGACGATCTTCGAGTGCGCGCAGCCAGCCTCTTCAATCTACGGCGGGAGGACTTTATCGGATTCCACCGTACAGTCGCTGGTGAAGGCTGCCGCGAAGTCCTCGTGTTCCGGAGGCACACCCGACGCAAACGCAATCTATCTGGTGTTGTCCTCGTCTGATATCCGGGAATCCTCCGGATTCCTGACCAAGTACTGCGGCTGGCACACCTACACGACAATGTCGACCCCTTCCGGGAGTGCGGCAATCAAGTATGGCTTCATCGGCAACCCTTCGAGGTCGATCGGCTCCTGTACTTACCAGACCACCAGTTCGCCCAATAACAACCCGGGCGTGGATGCCATGGTATCTGTGATCGCCCATGAGCTGGACGAAACCGTCACCGACCCGGAGCTCAACGCCTGGTACAACGCCCAGGGCAGTGAGAACGGTGACATGTGCGCCTGGACCTTTGGCTCCGGTCAGACCCTGCTGTCCAACGGCTCCTACTACAACGTGACTTTGCCGGTGCCAACCACTCTCGTTGTCCAGGGCAACTACAGCGGTCAATACCTGATCCAGCGCGCCTTGGGGGTCAATAATTCGGCGTGCTATGTCAACGCCAATCCGATTATCCAATGAGCTGATCGCGCTTCCGGGGGGGGCCTGTCAACCTTTCGGTGGGTTGACATGGCCCTCGGAGGTGGCTCAGAACGACTGTGGATTCAGCCTGCGATGCAACACACCAGACGCTGCGTGAGCCGCGGAAGTGTTGCAAGTGAAACAGAGGCGCAGGATCTGCTACACCGAGACTCAGAAGGCACTGATGTGCGAGCGCTGGGACAGCTCTGATCAATCGTCTACAGTATTCATTATTGTCGTGACGATCGTAAGGATCCTCATGCGCACGCGGAACATTGCCGGCGTCGTGGCCACGGCGCTGATCTTGGGATCGGCTTCAGTGCTCGCCGACGAACATGAGCACCAGGCAAGCGCAGACCAGCTCGGCAAAGTCAGCTTCCCAACCTCGTGCGACCCGAAAGTCCAGCCACTGTTCGAGCGTGGCGTTGCGCTGCTGCACTCGTTCTGGTTCACCGAGGCGGGCAAGGTCTTCGCTGCGGTTATCGAGCAGGATCCGGGCTGTGCGATCGCGTACTGGGGGATCGCCGTAAATCTGTTGGGCAACTCCCTTGCAGGCCCGCCACCGCAGCGCGATGCCCAGGAGGCGTCGGAAGCCCTTGCCAAGGCGCGTGCGGTCGGGGCAAAGACCCAACGCGAGCGTGACTGGATCGACGCGATCGGCGCGTATTACCGTGACTACGACAAGGTACCCCTCGGCGCCAGGCTTTCGGCCTACGCGGACGCCATGCAACGGATGACGCAGCGCTATCCGGAGGACGACGAAGTCTGGATCTATTACGCGCTCTCCCTGCAGGCTGCTGCCCCACCGACTGACCGGACCTATGCCAACCAGCGCAAGTCCGCCGAGATTCTGGAGAGGCTGTTCGCGAAGAACCCGCAGCATCCCGGCGTCGCGCATTACCTGATTCATGCCTACGACTATCCGCCTCTTGCGGAAAGGGGTCTCGCCGCGGCCAGCAAGTACGCCACCATTGCTCCCGCGGCGCCGCACGCGCGGCACATGCCGTCGCACATCTACACGATGCTCGGGCGATGGGAGCAATCGATCACGTCCAACCTGAGCGCGCTTGAGGTCCAGCCGGATTACTACCACGCGTTGGATTTCGTGGTCTATGCGCATCTACAGTTGTCGCAGGACGTCAAGGCACGTGCCTTGATCGATCAGGGAGCGGTTGAAGCCTTGCAGAAGCCGCCAACCCTGAAGGGCAACAAGAACTCGGTTGCAGCGATGCCGGCGCGCTTTGCACTTGAGCGCGCAGACTGGAAAGGCGCCGCCGCATTGCCCGTCACCTCGAACAACTGGGCGTACGCGGATTCGATCACGCGCTTTGCGCGCGGCATCGGGATGGCGCGCGGCGGCGATCCGACCAGCGCAAGGCAGGAGATCGACGCAATGAAAAGTCTGCGCCAAAACCTTGAGAGCGAGAATGAGTCGTACTGGGTGGCACGAACCGAAGAAGAGATTACCGCTGTTTCGGCATGGATCGCGCTGGCCGAGGGCAACCACGCGCAGGCGGAGCAATTGATGCGAGCCGCCGCAGACGGCGAGGACGCCAGCATCAAGAACGTGGCGATGGAGAACCGGCTTTGCCCGATGCGGGAGTTGCTTGCCGACATGCTGTTAGAGGAAGGCAAGCCGGTCGAAGCCTTGCACGAGTACGAGTCGGCGCTGCGGGAATACCCGAATCGCTATCGCGGGCTGTATGGCGCGGCGCGTGCCGCGGACGCTGCCGGGCAGCGCGAGATGGCGACCGACTATTACCGGCGACTCCTTGTGCTCGCGAAGCATGCAGACAGCGCACGTCCCGAGACTGCGGTAGCCAGGGCGTATCTTGCGGCGCACTGAATGCGCGTCGAATTGCAACGCGCGTCACTGGCCATCGAAAGTCCGTTAGCTTGGCGGACCCGATGTCCCGGCCAGAACGAACCGAAGCCGGAAATGGCAACGCCTACGCCAATCGCAGATCCCGCAACATATCAAGTACGTGTTGCGTGGAACGCTCAACGTACCCCGCACGATGCGCAATGCCAAGCCGGCGCCACAACGCCGGGCGCAGCGGACGCATGACAATGCGCTTGTCGGGTAATGGCGCAGTCGCCTCATGGGGCAACAGCGCGGCGCCGTAACCTGCCGCTACCAGGCTCTTGATCGCGTCGTTGTAGTTGAGCTGAATGCGAGGCGCAGGATGATACCCCGCGGTCGCGAACCACTCCGCAGTCAGACGTGAAAGACGCGTGGTCGCGTCATTGAGAATGAGAGGTTGGGCAGCGAGCCATTCAGGCGTGACGCGGGCCGGGCACCGCCAATGCGCCGGCACAAAGGCCATCACGGGGTCGCGCCTCCAGGGCTTGATCACGAGTCCAGCCACCGGGGGCTGAGGCAGTGCTACCAGCCCAACGTCCAGCGTCCCATCCGCCAGTCGGGACAACGTTTCCTGTGAAGTCAGCACTGCAACTTGAATGTCGATAGCGGGATGGTGCTGGCGCAGCACCTCAAGCGCTTGCGGCAACAGGTGCGCGATCGCGCCAGTCGACGCACCGAGCCGCACGCGCCCTTCGAGCCCCTGCACCTGGCGTTGAATATCGTCTAACGCCTGCTCCGCATCGGCCAGCAGTCGACGCGCGCGCTCCACCAGCACCTCTCCTATCGCCGACGGCCTGACATGGCCGCGCTTGCGCGACAGGAGTGGAGCCCCAATGCGGTCTTCAAGTTCAGCGATATGGAGGCTGACCGTTGGCGGCGCCAGGTGCAATGCACGCGCCGCTTCGGCAAACGAGCCGCGGTCTGCAATGGCGACCAGAGTGCGCAAGCGGTCCAGGCTGATCTCTCGCATGTCTGTGTCCAGATTCAGGAAAACTGAATGTTCACGTTATGAAATTCAACTTTCTCTATTGTAGCGGTCCACGGAACATAGGGGCTCGTTCTTCGTTCTACTTCTTACAACCCAAAGTCAGCGGAGTATTTCACGTATGAGCTCTCCCGTTGTTTTCATCGACGGCGACCAAGGCACCACCGGGTTGCTGATCCACGAACGGCTGCGTAACCGGACCGACATCAGACTGATTACGCTTGCCGCTGCGGAGCGCAAGGATTTGCGGCGTCGCGCAGAAGCCATCAACGCCTGCGACATCGCCATCCTCTGTTTGCCGGATGCCGCCGCGCGCGAGGCAGTGGCCACCATTGTCAATCCTGCGGTTCGAGTCATCGACGCAAGCTCCGCCCACCGTATACAGCCGGACTGGACTTACGGATTTCCGGAGATGGCGCCGGGGCAAGCTGAGAGAATTGCAAACGCGCGTCGGGTCACCAACCCCGGCTGCTATCCGACCGGTGCGATTGGCCTGCTGCGTCCGTTGGTGCAGGCTGGGCTCATACCGGGCAATTACCCCATCAGCATTCATGCGGTATCCGGCTACTCCGGACGCGGACGCGCCGGCGTGGAGGAATATGAGGGACCGGGAGCCGCTAACGCGCCTTCATACCAGGTCTATGGCCTGGAACTCGCGCACAAGCACACGCCGGAGATCCAGCAGCACGCCGGGCTCGCGCAGCCTCCCATTTTTGTCCCCGCATACGGAGCGTTCCGCCAGGGCATCGTGCTGACGGTGCCGCTGGCGTTGCCGCTGCTGGCACCCGGCGTGAATGGCGCCACGTTACACGCCTGCCTCGCGCGCCACTATGCCAACGCGGACCACGTACAAGTCTTGCCACTGCAAGAATCGCGCGTGTTAAAGCACCTGGATCCGCAAGTGCTGAACGGTACCAACGACATGCGCCTGAGCGTATTTCCCAGCATGGAGCACGGGCACGTCCTCCTGTCCGCGGTGTTCGATAATCTTGGAAAGGGAGCATCCGGCGCCGCGATTCAGAACCTGAACCTGATGCTCGGGTAGCAATTGGGGCCGCATCCATGTGCCAACGATGGTTGCCTCATCTGTTCGTGGCCGTCGAATTTCTCTTCCTGGCCCGGCAAGCGACCTTCGCCGGTCGCTACTCGATCGGGTCTCGCCGCCCCGACCTTGAACGGCCGTCACCCTGGAGGACCACACTCTCGAAGCCACTGATGACATCCTGCGTGTCAGTGCCGGCCTTCAGTCCTTCCTGACTTTGCTGGATCTGCAGAGCGACACCATCCCCCAAGGCATCGGCCTCCACGCCCTGCTCTTGCCGCTCAAGCAACAACTGGACGAAAGCGCCAATCGTCTGCAGGCGCTGGTCTGACGAGGGAGAGCCTGCTTACCCGCCCGACGGATGAGCAGCGCTGAAAGCAAACGGCGCGAGCCAACTCGCGCCGTTTGCATCTTCCCCATTGATAACCGTGCACTCAATGAAAATCCCGGCTCCCCACCATCAACCGCCCCAGCAGCGGGCTTAAATTCACCAGTTCCTTGGCCACCAGGTGGCGCACATCGCCCTGGCGCTGCCAGGTGCCGACCACGCCCAGCAGCGTGGCGCCCAGCACCTCCTTGCGCTGGCGCTCGATCAGGTCGGGCCACAGGATCAGGTTGATGGAGCCGGTCTCGTCCTCGATGGTGGCAAAGATGGTGCCGCTGGCCGTGGCCGGGCGCTGGCGCACGGTGACGATGCCGCAGGCGCGCACGCGGCGGCCGTTGGCGCTGCGGGCCAGTTGGCTGGCGGTGGCAAAGCGCATCGCCGCCAGCTTGTGCCGCAGCAACGCCAGCGGATGCGACTTGAGCGACAGGCCCAGGCTGGCGTAGTCCGCCGCCACGTCTTCGCCGAGCCTGGGCGCGGGCAGCGCCAGCGCGGCTTCGGCGGGGGGCGCTTCGTACAGCAGGTCGCGGTGCGCGGCATGCGCGGCGGCGGCGCGGGCCTGCCAGCGGGCCTGGCGGCGGTTGCCGGCCAGTGCCGTCAGCGCGTCGGCGGCGGCCAGCACGTCGATGTCGTGCCGGTCCAGGCCGGCGCGCAGCGCCAGGTCCTCGACGCTGTCGAACGGACGCTGGGCGCGCGCGGCTTCGATGCGCAGTGCGGCGGGTTCACGCATGCCCTTGACGCGGCCCAGGCCCAGCCGCACGCGCGGATGTGGCGGCCGGCGCGGTTCCGTGCGGGCCTGCGTGTCGGCGACATCGACTGGCTCCGGCGGCTCCAGCGTGCTGTCCCAGCGGCTGACGGTGACATCCACCGGCAGTACCTGCACATCATTGCGGCGGGCATCCTGCACCAGCTGCGACGGCGAATAGAACCCCATCGGCTGGCTGTTCAGCAGCGCGCACAGGAAGGCGGCCGGATGGTGGCACTTGAGCCAGGCGCTGATATAGACCAGCTTGGCAAAGCTGGCCGCGTGGCTCTCGGGGAAGCCATACTCGCCAAACCCCTCGATCTGCTTGCAGATCGCCAGCGCGAAGGATTCCGGGTAGCCGTTGCCGGTCAGCGCGCGCACCAGCGCGTCCTGGTGCTGGCGCAGATCGCCGCGCCGCCGCCACGCCGCCATCGATCGGCGCAGCTGGTCGGCCTGCCCCGGTGAAAAATCCGCCGCGTCGATGGCCAGCTGCATCACCTGCTCCTGGAAGATGGGCACGCCCAGCGTGCGGCCCAGCACTTTCTCGATCACCTTGTTGAAGTAGACCGGTGGCTTCTGCGTGCGGCGGAAGGCCTCGCGCCGCTTCAGGTAGGGATGCACCATGCCGCCCTGGATCGGCCCGGGCCGCACGATGGCCACCTCCACCACCAGGTCGTAGTACTTGCGCGGCTGCAGCCGCGGCAGCATCGATTGCTGCGCGCGCGATTCGATCTGGAACACGCCGATGGTCTCGGCCTTGCAGATCATGTCGTAGGTGTCCGGGTCTTCCTTGGGGATGTCTTCCATGCGCGCCGGCAGCCCCGCGCGCTGCGGATCCGGGTTGGGGATCATCTGCAGCGCGCGCCGGATCGCCGACAGCATGCCCAGGGCCAGCACGTCGACCTTGAGCAGGCCCAGCGACTCCAGGTCGTCCTTGTCCCACTGGATCACGCTGCGGTCGGCCATGGCCGCGTTCTCGATCGGGACCAGCCGCGACAGCTTGTGCCGCGCGATCACGAAACCGCCCACATGCTGCGACAGGTGGCGCGGAAAGCCGCGCAGCTGCGCGGTCAGGCTGGCCCACTGCTGCACCGCCGGCGAATCTGGATCGAGCCCGTAACGGGCGATCTTCTCGACAAAGCTGTGGCCGCCGTCCCACCACGCCTGGCCCTTGACCACCTGCTCCACCACGCTGGCGTCGATGCCCAGCGCGCGGCCCACGTCGCGCAGCGCGCTGCGCGAGCGGTAGGTGATCAGCGACGCCGCCAGCGCGGCGCGGTGGCGGCCGTACTTCTCATAGATGTACTGGATCACCTCTTCGCGCCGCTGGTGCTCGAAGTCCACGTCGATATCGGGCGGCTCATCGCGCTCGCGCGACAGGAAGCGGCCGAACAGCAGGTTGGCCTGCTCGGGGCTGACCTCGGTCACATACAGGCAGAAGCACACCAGCGAATTGGCGGCCGAGCCGCGACCCTGGCACAGGATGCCCTCCCCGCGCGCAAAGCGCACGATGTCGTGCACCGTAAGGAAGAAGGGCTCGTAATGCTTTTCCTCGATCAGCTGCAGCTCTTCTTCCAGCTGTTTCTCCCACGCCGGCTTCAGACCGTTGGGGAAGCGCTCGCGCTTGCCGCGCTCAACTTCCTTGCGCAGGTAAGAGATCGGCGTCTCGCCCGCCGGCACCAGTTCCTCGGGGTATTCATAGCGCAGCATCCCCAGCGAGAAATCGCACAACCCGGCAATCTTCAGCGTCTGCGCCAGCGCCTCGCGCGGGTACAGGCGCGACAGCACCTGGCGCATGCGCAGGTGCTGCTCGGCATTGGGCGCCAGTGCCATGCCGCATTCGGCCAGCGGCTGGCCCAGCCGGATCGCGGCCAGCACATCGGACAGCGGCTTGCGCGAGCGCACGTGCATGGTGACCGCGCCGGCCGCCGCCAGCGGCACGCCGGTCTGTGCCGATACCGCTTCCAGGCGCGCGCGGTGCAGCGCATCGGCATGGCCCTGCAGCTGTTCCAGCGCGATCCAGGCGCGCTCGCCGAAGACTTCGCGGCACCACTCGGCCTGCTCGCGCAACAGTTCAGGATCGGCGCAATAGTCGGGCAGCAGCAGCGCCACGCAGCCAGGCATGCCGCGCAGGTGCGCTTCGTCAGCGGCGGGCGCGGACAAATCTTCGGGATGCAGCCGGTACGTGCCCTTCTGCGCGCGCCGGCGGCCCAGCGTGATCAGCTCGCTCAGGTTGCCGAAACCCTCGCGGTGCTGCGCGATCAGCACCAGCCGCAGCGGCGCGCGCTCCGACCCATCGGCCGGCGTCAGGCTGAAGCGGCTGCCGATCAGCAGCGAGAAGGCGTCGGCGGCGCGGGCCAGCGCCTGCAGCCGCTGGTGGCGGCTGGCGTGCGCGTGGGGATCGTCATCGCCGGCGTCAGACTCTTCGTCATGGTCCAGCAGCGGCTCATCCACGCCCTCCTCTCCGCGTGCCGCGCTACGCGCCACCGCATCGTGCAGGCGCTTGCGCAGCGTTTCGATGGCATCGTGCGCGCGCGCGGTGCCGGCCACCGAGCATTCATCGGTCAGCGCCAGCCCGCTGTAGCCCAGGCGGAAGGCGCGCTCGATCAGCTCGCCCGGGTGCGAGGCGCCGGTCAGGAAGGTGAAGTTGGAGATGCAGTGCAGCTCCACGTAATCCGGCAACGCCGGCAGCAAACCCGGCAACGCAGCAGGCAAGGAAGCAGGCAGGGACGGCGCGCTCATGCGAACAACCCATGCAGGAACCAGCGGTACTCGCCGCCATCGTCCTGCGCGCCATGGCCCGGACGTTCGCGGAAGATCCAGCAGCGCAGGCCGTCGGCGCGCTCGGCGATAAAGTAGTCGCGCGTGGCCAGCGCGCCGTCCCACCAGCCGGCCTCGATGCGCTCGGGCCGGCTCAGCAGCGCCAGCGGGCCGCCGTGGCAGGGCCGGTGGCGCTGCACCGGCAGCGGCAGCGGTTGCGGCAGCAGCCACAACGGGCGCTCCGGCTGCGGGCCCGGCAGGCTGGCGGCCTTGTTGCCGCCGGGCTCGTCGACCGGGCACCAGCGGTTGGCGCGCTCGGGCCGGTGGTCGGGCAGCGGCCGCGGCTGCAGCACGTTGTCGCGGCCCAGCCGCGCCATCAGCGTATCGAGCAGGCGGCCCAGGTCCTCCGGCGTGCCGCCGGGCTCGGGGAACAGCGCATCGCTTTGCGGCACGCACGCGGCCATCGCCTCCACGCGCAGCGCCAGGCCGGTGACCGGGGCGTGGAAGTTGAGCTTGTCGAGCTTCTCGCGCAGCAGCCGCGACAGGTGCGCGGGATCGCGGCTGGGCTGGGCCAGGCCCACCGGCACCTCGGTGCCGTCGGTATCCACGCCGCGCCGGTAGCGCTCATGCTCCAGCACCAGCACGCAGCGCGTGACGCCGGCCTGCTGCACCGCCAGCCAGCCCGCCAGCGCCAGCAGCAGGCGCTGCGCGCCGGCCAGCACGCCCTCGGCGGATTCGATGCGGCCCGGCAGGTCCATGCGCTGCGCAAACGCGGGCGGCGCCACAAACCAGACAAAGCGCGCCGGCGCCTCGCCATAGGCCTGGTCCAGCCGGGCCAGCAGCGCCGGGCCCAGCCGGCGCGTCAGGCCCGCGCGCGGCAGGCGCCGCACCTCGCCCAGGGTACGGCAGCCGATGCCGTCCAGCCAGGCCGGATCGGCCAGCGTATGCAGCGCCTCCACCGGCAGGCGGTCCAGCAGCCGGTGCAGGCGCGCCATGCCCACCGCACGCCGCCCCGGCCGCACCACGCCGCGCCGCGTGCGCCGCAGCGGCTGGCGCGCCAGCCATGCGGCGCCGTGCGCGGTCGGGCCGGAACCCACCTGGGCAAAGGTGCCAAGCTGGCGCACGCAGGCACGCACCGCGCGGCACAGCGCGCGGTGGCCGCCAAACAGGCGCAGGCTGGCAGTGACATCCAGCATCACCGTGGCCGACTCCGGTTCCTCGTCGACAGTCACGCCCGGCGTGAAATGCAGCAGCGCCAGCGCCACCGCCTCCATCAACGAAGCTTCCGCGGCCAGGTCGCGCTCCAGTTGCACGATGTCGGCCGACAGCGCCTGCACGCCGCCGCGGCGCATGCCGTAGCGCACGCCGAGCTGCATCGCCGGGCCGTTGGCCAGCACCACCTGCTCGCGCTCCATCACCGCCACCGGCAGCGCATGGTGCAGCGTGGCGGTGGCGGCAGGCGGGCTCACGGCGGGCGCCAGCTCAGGCCAGTTGGGCTGCAGGGCGTCCAGGGGCAGGCGCGGCAAGTGCACCGCGATCCAGTACGGCATCGGAAGAAGACTGAGAAGACGATTCAGAAAAAGCAGGTGCGCCTGCCGGAACAGGCCAGGCGGCCGCGCGCGTGGCCGCCGCCATCCCGTCCAGGCGCAGCAGCAGCGGCGTGTCCCGCACCGGCCCGCGCCGCTTGTGGAAGGCGATCGACAGCACATTGCCGGGCAGCGGCGCCAGCAGCAGCCGCAGCACCGCCGGCGACGACTCGCGCAGCGCCGTGGCCGGGCGCAGCGCCCACACCACCGCGTCGCCGGCCTGCGCCAGCACCTGCAGGCGGCGCAGCGCCTCAGGGCGGGCCGCGGGCAGCCACACCAGCACGCCGCCGAAGGCCTGGCTGCGCAGCACCTGCTCGGCCGCCCACAGCATGTCGGCCTGCTGCGCGGCCTTGGCCGATCCGGCCGCGGGCCGCATCCAGTAGAGCTGGCGCGCCGGCAGCCCGGCCGCGGCCAGCCCCATGGCATTGGGCAGGTAAGGCGGCGCCACCAGCGCAATGCGGCGCCCCGCCCCGGCCAGCGCCCGCAGCGCCGGCAGCAGCAGGCGCAACTCGCCCGCACCGCCCTGCGCCGTCAGCAACTCCGTCAGCCCGCCCGCTGGCCAGCCGCCGCCGGGCAACTCCGCCGACAGCGCGTCATACCCGGTCGGGCATACCGCCGCGCTGCCGGCATGGCCCAGCTGGCCGGCCCGCCACAGCCCGGGATAGCGCTGCTCGAGCGCCGACAGCGCCTGCTGGCGCGAGGCCGGGGCAGGCGAGGCAGGTGCCGGCGCAGGGAAAAGAAGACCCTCCGCCGCCATGGGCGGGGCTGCGTGCGATTGCGCAGTCATGTGAAATTGGCGTCGCTCGCCGGGAACAGCGAGGATCTAGGATGTTTACGATAACTGTATATTTATACAGTATCTGGTGCCAGCGCAAGAGGTTGTGGAGAGGGGTGGCTCGAGGGACACCGGAGAGCGGGACCGGCGGTCAGCCAAACCGCTCCGGGATTCCCATCCGCTTCGTCCCAGCGCAGTGCTTGCCTGAACAAATCATTTAATAGCATTACTTTTTATCTAAAAAGCTACTATTGAATGAAGAATGCCTCGCCAGCGCTGCGGCGATGTATCATGCTAAAGCATGCAAACACCGATGAAATAATGCTATGTCATTAGTTTCCCAATGCCGTCAGTTGCGTGAAGCCAGAGGCAAGACCCTGACCGACATCGGACGGGTATTGGGCATGGTCACCCAGAACCTGTCGGCGATCCTGCTCGGAAAGAAGGACAGCCGCGCCTCGACCCTTGAAGCCCTGGCGGCAGCCCTGGACGCGCAATGGGTCCTGGTACCGAACGAGCGTGCACAGGAAGTCAGGCAAGTCCTGGAAGGCAAAGGCAGCGGGCCCGACCGCAGCGCCCGCGGCGCACTCGACATCTTCCTGGACAAGGATTGATGAGCTACGAACTCCATCCCCGCTTCCTTGAGGTCCGGTTATGCGACCGGCTGTGCGGCTACCTGTGCGAGGCAGGCGGCAATGTCCGGTTCGTGCCGGCCGAGGCATTCCGGGGCGACACGGACCGGCCCACGCTGAGCCTGTCGATCACCGTCCCGACTGAAGCCGGCCGCAAGGCCACGGCCGAGGTGCTGGACAACCCCTTCCATCCCGCGATCTACAGCACTGGCCATGAGTTGCCGCCCTACTTTGCCGGCCTGCTGCCCGAAGGCGAACTGCGCAAGCGGCTGGAGGTCACGCGCAGCAATCCCGAAGACAAGGACGACTTCGGCATCCTGGCATCGGCCGGCAACGACCTGCCGGGGGCCGTTGTCGTCAGGCCGGCGGACGTCAGCGCCCTGCCCGCGTATGCCCGGGCCTATGGCGTGACCGGCGGCGCCGACAACCTGGAGATCGCCGTGGTCGAGGGCGCCACGCAAGGGGCCGCGTCGGTGTCCGGCGTGCAGAACAAGCTGGCCCTGTCGACGGTGCAGGACGGCAAGCGCTACACCCTGCCAACCCGAGGCAGGCTGTCCGACATCATCGCCAAGCTCCCTGCCAGGAACGATGACGCGCAGGTATTCAACGAATCGATTTCCATGCAGCTCGCGGCCGCTGCGGGCGTGCATGTTGCGGCGACGCGGGTCTTGCCGGTTTCGACCATCGAGGTGGAGGGGCTCGCCGAATCCCTGGGAGCGAACCTGCACTACCTTGCGGTCGACCGCTTCGACCGCACCCCGGCCGGGCGTGTGCATGCGGAAGACGGCTGCCAGATGCTGGGCCGGATGCCGGCAAGGAAGTACGCCAGCATCGAAGGCTACGTGCAACTCGTTGCCACCCTGTACCGGCTGAGCCCGAGCGGAGTCGAGCATGTCCGGCAGTTCTTCCTGCGCCAGGCGGTCAACACGCTGATCGGCAACAGCGACGCGCACCTGAAGAACTTCTCGGTGATCTACCACAACGGGGTCTTGCCGGAACTATCGCCGGCGTACGACATCGTCTGCGTGGCCGCGCTGCCCGGTTTCGCGACGTACGGCCAGAACGTCGCCATCGACAAGTTGCAGCGCGAAGAGACCCTGGCAACGTATGAGTCGATCGCGGAGAAGGCCGGCGTGCCGCGCCGGATCGCCACCGCCGCCGTCAAGGAAGCCGTAGCCCTGGCGCATGCCAACTGGCCGCGCATGCTGGATGAGCTGGATGCGCCGCGGGCAATTCGCGACGCGGTAACCGGGCGCCTTGAGACGCTGCCGCTTGCGAGGGCAGGCAGGTCGGGCAGGTGACCGGCCTGCCCCGATAGAGGGGGGCCGCAAGTTCATTGCCCATCGCCGCAATGGCCGATAATGCGCATTCCTCAAGCGCACCCCACCCCATGCCCGCAAGCAGCAACAGCACTGGACGCATCGACTGGACGACCCTGTTCCTGCTTACCTTCCCGCCGCTGAGCTGGGCCGGCAATGCCATCGTGGGCCGCCTCGCCGCCGGCACGGTGCCGCCCGTCACCCTGAACTGGGTGCGCTGGGTGCTGGCCGGCATGCTGCTGGCCCCCTTTGCCTGGCGCGGCGTGATCGCGCACCGCGCGGCACTGCGCCGGCACGCCGGCGTGATCACCGCCATGGGCATCCTGTCGATTGCCAGCTATAACGCCCTGCAGTACCTGGCGCTGACCACTTCGACACCGATCAACGTGACCCTGATCGGCGCATCCACGCCGCTGTTTCTGATCGTGATCGGTGCCATTTGCTTCGGCGAGCGGGTAAAGCCATGGCACGTCGCCGGCGCGCTGCTGTGCATGGTGGGCGTGACCTTCGTCCTGGTGCGCGGCGAACTCAGCCGGCTCGCCCAGCTGGACCTGGTGCCCGGCGACCTGTTCATGCTCGCGGCCACCATTTCCTGGAGCGCCTACACCTGGCTGCTGCGCAAGCAGCGCCCCGCCCTGCCCCTGCCCGTGCTGCTGTTCGCGCAGATCGTCACCGGCGTGCTGGCGAGCGCGCCGGTGACGGCATGGGAGCTGATGACGCTGGACCAGCCGCTGCAATGGAGCGGCAAGGTCGCGGCCATCCTGCTCTATGTGGCGACCATCCCGTCGCTGCTCGCCTACTTTGCCTGGGACCGCGCCATCGCCCGCGCGGGCGCGCAATTGCCCGTGTTCTTCATCACCCTGACGCCGGTGTTCGCGGCGCTGCTGTCCACGGTGCTGCTGGGAGACTGGCCACGTTGGTATCACGCTGTCGGGCTGGCAGCGATCGCGACGGGGATCTGGCTGGCGCAGCGGCGTTGAGGGGGGCCTTGAGTCGCTCCAGGGCGCTAACCGGCGTGGCCTGGCGATCTACCGATACGCACCATCCCCATCGAACCAGGCCACTTCCGCCTCTGCGTCGTCGGCGAGAAGGTGCGCTTCCAGCCATGGCGCCTCGGCCACATGAAATAGAGGATCGAGCGGCGCTTCACGGGGAAATCGTACTTTTCGTGCATGCATGCTCGTAAACTGCTTGTGAAATACTGTGTATGGCATATGGTATATCAGAGCCGCCGATATTCGCCGGCCTTCGGCCCGAGAGGCCGATGGGCCGCATGAGATGGTTGGCAGCCCGATGATTGCCGGCACGTTGGCCTAGCAGGCGCGATTCAGCACATCGAAGCATTAATGAATCAATGTTTTAGGGATTTTTATGATTACAGATTCTGAATAGAACTTGATGTTTGCCATTGTCGCCGTATAGAGACGGGCAGTTCGGATGGATATCGTGCGCAAGCAAATCGAAACCTCCCAACCTGTCCGCAGTCGGCGTAGTTCCAGGAGACAGTTATGAAAAGTCAGAACGCGCACCGCGGTGCGCTGGCCGCCCTATGCTCGATTGCCGCGTGCTTGGTTGCTGCGTGCGGAGGGTCGAACGACAACCCCACTGCGAACAACCCTGCTCAGACCAATCTCGCTCAACCGCACCTGGTGACAAATATTGCGGTGCCGAATGCAATAACCCCTCCGTTCACCTTCGATGTCAGCTACGCCGATAATGGTAAATATTTCCTGGCAGACCGAAACAACAAGGCGATCGATGTGGTCGACACCAGTACGAATCAACTGATCGAGCAAATCCCTGGGGGCTTTTTGGGCATCGGAGCAAGCCTGGACACCTCGGGGCCGAACGGACTGGTAGGCTTGCCTGGCACGACCACGTTGTACGTGGGAGACGTCAATTCGGTCAAGATCATCGACACCTCCTCCCAACTGCTTGTCAAGACGATCCCGCTCAACACCTCAGGTACGCGCGTCGACGGAGGCTGTTTCGATTCCGACGATCACCTGGTCGGCATTACAAGTCCAGCCGAGACTCCGCCGTACACGACGTTCATCAACACGGATACGCAAACCATCGTCGGGCGCCTGACATTCACCGGCTCGTCGGGCCTCGAGTCATGCGCCTACGACCCAGGCACGAAAAGCTTCCTCATCAACAACGACGGAACGACGGCAAATCCGGACGGCGAACTTGACGTGATCCCGGCGAGTTCGATTGTCGCCGGGCAACCGGCCGTGACGAAAGCGTTTCCGCTGGGATCGTGTGCGCCCAGCGGCCTCGCGCTCGGACCGAACCAGGATGTGATGGTTGGATGCGACCCGAGCCCGGGCAGTCCACTCATTACCCTGATTCTCGACCGCACCAACGGCAAGGTGCTCTCGAAGCTTCCGTTCGGCGGCGTCGATCAGATTGCCTACGACAACGTGTCGAACCGCTATTTCCTGCCCGCACGCCACTGGACGGCCAGTGGTACCGCGGCGGCTTCGGGGTTCACTCCGCAAATGGCGGTTGTGGACGCGGCCAGCCGGACGATCATCACGCAACTGCCGGTGGGCGCCGGCGCGCATTCGGTTGCGGTCGACGGCAAGTCGGGTCAGGTTTATGTGCCATACCAGCCGGGAAAAGACGCGACGTTTCCTAACGCCGGGATCTCGGTGTTCACTGTAGGCTGAGCGCATGGGAGACGGTGCTTGCGTAGCCGCCCGGCTCGCGCTGGCACCGTCGAGCACGTTGTGGCTTGCCCCTGGCGCGGGCGTGTCGCACTCAGGGGCTGCCCTCAGCGGCAGCCCCCAGGATCCGCATCCCCCGCTGGATCTGCTCCACCGTCAAACTCGCATATCCCAGCACCAACCCGGCCGGTCGGGACTGACCATGCGCCTGAGCCCCCGCAAACAACGGCGATACCGGATAGACCCCCACACCCTTCCTGCGCGCTGCAGCCACCAGCGCTGGCTCGTCCCGGGGCCGCAGCGACGGCAACCACAGCACCACATGCAGCCCCGCCGCCGTACCGCTGACCTCGGCGTCCCCTGGCAGGTAGCGCGCAATGCCGTCAAGCAACGCCGTCCGGCGCCGCTCGTTTTCCCGGCGCGTGCGGCGCACATGGCGCTCGTAGGCACCGCTTTCGATCAGCGCCGCCAGTGCGCGCTGCTCCAGCACGGGCGCATGGCGGTCGGCCAGCCGCTTGGTCTGCCGGAACACTGGCACCAGCTCAGGCGGCAGCACCAGGTAGCCGAGCCGCAGTTGCGGGGACAGCGCCTTGGAGAAGGTGCCGACGTAGATCACGCGGCCGTCGGTGTCGATCGAGCGCAGCGTGTCGATCGGGCGCTGGCCGTAGCGGAACTCGCCGTCGTAGTCGTCCTCGATGATCCAGGCGTCGTGGCGCCGGGCCCATTGCAGCAGGTCCAGGCGCCGGCCGATCGGCAGCACGCCCCCCAGCGGGAACTGGTGCGACGGCGTCACGTACACCAGGCGGACACGATCGTCCTGGGGCAGCCTGCCGGTATCCAGGCCATGCCCGTCCACCGGCGTTGCCAGGCATCTGGCGCCGGTGGCTTCGAAGCAGCGCCTTGCCATCAGGTAGCCAGGGTCTTCGAAGGCAAAGGCATCGCCGGCATCCAGCAGCAGCCGCGCACACAGGTCGATGGCCTGCTGCGAGCCATGCACCACCAGGATTTGCTCAGCCTCGCAGGCCAGTCCCCGGGCACGTCGCAGATAGCCCTGGAGGGCGCGTCGCAGCGATGCCTCGCCTTCGGGCGGGGCGTAGGACAGGCTGTCTTGCTGATGCAGCAGTTCGGCCTGGTAGGCACGCCGCCAGGCCAGGGTTGGAAAGTCCCGGGAAGCTACCGCCCCATACAGGAAGTCGAAGCGCACCGGTTCAGCCTGCGGCGGTGCAGGCATGTCGAGCCCTGCCACGCGGCGCCCGAACTCGGACAGGGCTGGGGCAGACCTGGCGCGCCGGCCTGCGGTGACCCCGGCTGGTGCCGGCGCCACCAACGGGCTGGCGATTCGGGCCACCCGCCCCACGGCCGTGACGAGGAAGCCCTCGGCCGCGAGTTGCTCGTAGGCCGCGGTGACGGTGGTACGCGACACCCCCAACTCGGATGCCAGGGCTCGCGTGGACGGCGCCCGCGCGCCCGGCGGCAGCGTGCCGTCGGCGATCTGGGCGCGCAGCAGGTCATAGATGCGGCGCCCCGCCCCCGTGGCGCCGGGACGGTTGCCGGCTGGCTGGCGTAACTGGCCCATAGAGAATCCTGAAAACTGGACCTTCCGATTGTGCCAGTTGTGGGCGAGAGTATCGAACATGCCATCGCTTCCGACTCCCCACGATGTACATTCCTGCCCACTTTGCTGAAAACCGGCCCGAGGAACTGGGCCGCATCATCCGCGAGCACCCACTGGGGATGCTGGTCACGCAAGGCAGCGCCGGACTGGATGCCGACCACATCCCGTTCGAGTTCGACGCCGACGTGGGACCCCACGGCGTGCTCACTGCCCACGTGGCGCGCGCCAACCCGCTCTGGCAGCGTTGCCCCACGGGCACACCGGTCATGGTCGTCTTTCGCGGCGCCGAGGCCTATATCTCGCCCAGCTGGTACCCGAGCAAGCATGAGACGCACCGCCAGGTGCCGACCTGGAACTACGAGGTAGTACACGCGCACGGCGCGATCACCGTGCATGACGACGAGCGCTTCGTTCGCCGACTCGTTGCACGCCTGACACGGCGGTACGAGGCGGCCGAACCGAAGCCCTGGAAGATCGGGGACGCCCCGCCAGAGTTCATCGACAGCATGCTGCGCAATATCGTCGGCATCGAGATCGCCATCACGTCGCTGGTGTGCAAGGTCAAGCTCAGCCAGAACAGGGAGCCGCGGGATCGCATCGGCGCCGCCGACACCCTGGAGGCGCGGGGGTATGGCGAACTTGCGCAGTCCATGCGCAACGCTGGTTGAATCAGCGGCCCTTCCAAGGGCCGTGCATCGCAACGCACGGGCTACCAGCAGGAAAACGCGGCGCGGCTGGAGATCAAAACGCGCAGGATCGGTTCAGGACCGCTTCAGCCCCGCGGCGAAGATCGCCTTCACATCCGGCACTTCCTCTGCCCGGATTGCCTGCTCCACCACGCGCTTCTCGATGTGGTTCAGATGCGTGGTAATCATGTCGATGGTGGCCTGCACGGATGGCGTCTTGAGCGCCTCGACCAGTTCACGGTGCTCCGTCGGCGCGCATTCGATGAATTCCTCCGGATCGTACAGCGCCTTGTAAAGCTCGGTCTTGGCGATCAGCCGCTGCACGAATGCCAGCAGGTCGGCACTGCCAACCATCTCGGTCAGCAGCGCATGGAAGCCGCCCGCCAGACGGACGGACTCCTCGCGGCGGTGCGCGTGGAATGCCGCTTCCTCGGCCTCAACATGCTGTGTCAGCCGGGCAAGCTGTTCGGCGGATAAACGCCCGCACAGCGTGGCCACGATGCCGACTTCGACCGCGCGCCGGGCGCTGTAGACCTCGCGTATGGCCTCGACCGACGGCTGCGGCACGAAGGCGCCGCGGTTGGGCTCCAGGTCGAGCTTGCCCTCCGCGCCCAGCCGCGCCAGCACTTTGCGCACCGCGCCGCGCGTGCAATCGAACGCCTCTGCCAGGCTGCGCTCGCGCAGCGGCATGCCGGGGCGCAGCTTGCCGGCCAGCAGCGCAGCCGTGATCGCCGCATGGACGCGGTCCTCTACCCCCGCCTCGGCCTGAGCATCGGCACTGGCCCTGTCCTCCGCGGCAACGGGCCTGGTGTGACGGATGAGCGATGTAGGCATGGAAGGATCCCTATGTGGCGAGCGACGTGAGCAGCATGTGCCATCGCTGAAGAGAATAAAACGGCGCGCTGATCATTGTATGCGATGCGCGACATGGTCACCCATTCCCCCGGGAAATCACCAACCATCATGGTTGACCAAATATCCTACACTTGGTCAACCAAAACGACACCGCGGAGGAGACACCGTGAAACCCATCCATTGGCTGGCGGCATTGCCGCTGATCGCCATCTACAGTGGCGGCCTGATTGCCCGGCACGTTCACTCCCTTGTGCTGGGCATCCCTTTCCTGTTGTTCTGGAACGGTCTGTGGGCCGTACTGACCTCGGCGATCATGGCGCTGATGTTCCGCCATGACGGCAGCGCTTGCGAGGAGCAGTCATGAGCAGCGCCCTTCTTGTGATCGCCTTCTTCCTGGCCTTTGCCCTGTTCGTCGGCATCCGCGCGAAAGGCGGCCGGACCATGAACCTGGAGCAATGGTCGGTCGGGGGCCGCGGCTTCGGCACCATCCTGGTATTCCTGCTGATGGCCGGCGAATCCTTCTCCACGACGATCTTCCTTGGCGCAAGCGGATGGGCCTACAGCAAGGGACCGCCGGTGTTCTACATCCTCGCCTACGGGTGCATGGCCTACCTGCTGGGTTACTGGATCCTGCCGCGCGTGTGGCGCTATGCCACGGCGCACAAGCTGGTCTCGTTTTCCGACTACTTCGCCAGCAAGTACGACAGCCGCGCGCTGGGCGTGCTGGTGTCGCTGGTGGCCGTGCTGGGCATGGCCTCGCTGCTGATCATCCAGTTGCGCGGACTGGGAATCATCGTGTCCGAAGCCTCGTACGGCTCCATCTCCGAACCGGTGGCGGTCTGGGGCGGCGCACTGGCGATGGTCTGCTACATCCTGGTCTCGGGCATCCATGGGTCGGCCAGCATTGCGATCTTCAAGGACATCCTGATCGTCTCGCTGGCGGTATTCCTGGGCATCTACCTGCCCCTGCACTACTACGGCGGCTACGGCGAGATGTTCCAGGCGATCGAGGCGGCGCACCCCGGCTTCCTGCAGATGCCGGCAGAGGGCCTGAACCTGTCCTGGTACAACTCGACGATCCTGCTGACCATGCTCGGCTATTTCCTGTACCCGCATGTGTTCATCTCGGTGTATTCGGCTTCGAGCGCGAAAGCGGTACGCCGGAACGCGGTGGTGATGCCCATCTACCAGCTTGTGATCGCCTTCATGTTCCTGGTGGGCTTCGCCGCCATCCTGAAGGTACCCGGCCTGGAAGGCGCGGATTCCGACCTGGCGCTGCTCAGGCTGGCCAAGCAGACCTTCGACCCGTGGTTTATCGGCGTCATCGGCGGCGCCGGCATCCTGACCGCGCTGGTGCCGGGTTCCACCATCCTGCTGAGCGCGTCCACGCTGATCGCCAAGAACGTCTACCAGCAGGGCTTTGCTCCCCGTGCGACGGAACGGCAGATCACGCTGATCGCCAAATGCGTGCTGCCCCTGTTCGCCCTGGCGGCGGTGTACTTCGTGCTGCGCGGCGGCGCGACCTTCGTGGCGCTGGCGCTGTTTGCCTCCAGCCTGCTGACGCAGCTCTTTCCGTCGTTCTTCTTCAGCCTGCTGCCGCGCCAGTTCGGCAACAAGTACGCGGCATTCGCAGGGATCCTTGCCGGGGGCTCGGTGCTGGGCCATCTGACGCTGTCGGGCAAAGGCCTTGCGGCATGGCTGCCGGGCTGGCCCGCCGTCCATTCGCTCAACGCCGGGCTGGTGGCGCTGGCGGTCAACCTGGCTGTGTTCGTGACCGTCGGTGCGCTCACGCGAAACCGGGCCATGATGCCGGCGGCGCAGGCCGTTTCATCCTGACATGACGGGAATTGCAATGACTCAATTGTTGGTGCGCAAGGTCCGGCTCCCCGCCGGAAATACGGTCGATATCCTGATGGCGGGCGGCAAGTTCGCCAGCATCGGCCCCGGGCTCGAAGCGCCGCCCGGTTGCCGGGTCGAGGACGGCGCGGGCGCCCTGGCGCTGCCCGGCCTGGTGGAAGCGCATACCCACCTCGACAAGACCCTGTGGGGCATGCCCTGGTATCGCAACGAGGTCGGGCCCAACCTGACCGACCGCATCGACAACGAGCGCCACTGGCGCGCCGCCACCGGCCACGATGCCCGCGCGCAATCGCTGGTGCTGGCGCGCGCCTTCCTTGCCGCGGGCACCACGCGGCTGCGCACCCATGTCGATATCGACACCGATGCCGGCCTGCGCCACCTGCACGGCGTGGTCGCCACGCGCGACGCGCTGTCCGCGCAGATGGACATGCAGATCGTCGCCTTCCCGCAGTCCGGCGTGCTCGGACGCCCCGGCACCGAAGCCCTGCTGGACGAAGCGCTGCGCAGCGGCGCCGACATCCTGGGGGGACTCGACCCTTGCGCCATCGAAGGCGACCCGGTGCGCGCGCTGGACCTGCTGTTCGGCCTCGCGCAGCGCCATGGCCGGCCGCTCGACATCCATCTGCACGAGCCCGGCAGCATGGGGGCCTGGTCCCTCGACCTGATCCTGCAACGCACGGCCGCGCTGGGCATGCGCGGCATGGTGACCGTCAGCCATGCCTTCTGCCTTGGCGACATTGCCGAACGCGAGCGCGATGCGCTGCTGCAGCGCATCGCCGACCTGGGCGTGGTCATCGTCACCACCGCGCCGCCGTCGCGCCCGGTGCCGCCGGTCGCCGCGTGCCGCGCGGCGGGCGTCAGGATCGTGGGCGGCAACGACGGCATCCGCGATACCTGGACGCCCTACGGCTCCCCCGACATGCTGGAGCGGGCCATGCTGATCGGGCTGCGCAACAACTTCCGCCGCGACGACGAACTCGCCGTTGCGCTCGACTGCGTGACCCACGCGGCGGCGCAGGCATGCGGCTTCCAACACTACGGCCTGGCACCGGGCGACCGGGCCGACCTGGTGCTGGTCGCGGCGGAAACCATGGCCGAGGCAGTTGTGGCACGGCCGGCCAGGCAACTGGTGGTGTCGGCAGGCCGTGTCGTGGCGCGCAATGGCGCCCTGGCATGAACACATCCGCCGCGCCTGACCGCGTGCCGTCCGGGCTGCTGGCAGCCATCCTGCTGGTTGGACTCACGCTGCGCCCGACGCTGACGTCTGTCAGTCCGCTGCTGTCGGCAATCCGTGCAGCCACCGGCATGACTTACCAGCTGGCTTCCATGCTGACGGTCCTGCCGGTGCTGACGATGGGAGGCTTCGCGCTGCTGGCCGGCCCCACGCTCGGGCGCCGGCTGGGCGAGCGCGCCGGCATCGCAGCGGGACTGGTGGCCATCGGCCTGGCCTGCACGCTGCGCTTCTTCGTGACGGATGCCACGTGGCTGATCGCCAGCGCGGGCCTGGCAGGGTGCGGCATCGCAGTCGTCCAGGCGCTGATGCCGGGCGTGATCAAGCAACACTATGCGGCGCGCACGCCGACCGCGATGGGCATCTACTCGGCCGCCATCATGGCGGGCGGCGGACTGGGCGCCGCTTTCAGCCCGGTGGTCGCCCACCGCCTGCATGACTGGCATGCCGGGCTGGGTGTGTGGGCGGGCCTGGCCGCCATTGGCCTGGTGCTCTGGTGGGGTGCGCGACGGCCTGCCCCCGCGCCACGCAATATTCCCAGTGCCTCACGCGGCGCGCCCGTGGCCCGGCGCCGGGCGTGGCTGCTGGCCCTGTACTTCGGACTGATCAACAGCATCTATGCCAGCATGGTGGCATGGCTGCCGGCGTTCTACATGCAGCAAGGCCGCGGCACGCAGGAAAGCGGCATACTGCTGGCCTGCATGACGGCGTGCCAGGTCCTGGCCGCGCTGGCACTGCCGTGGCTGGCCCGGCGCAACCCCGACCGGCGCCCCTGGCTGCTGCTGGGGATGTCGCTGATGCTCGTTGGCCTCTTTGGCTGCATCGTCAGCCCGGCGCATGGCGCCGTGGCATGGGTGGGCTCGGTGGGACTGGGCCTGGGCGGCAGCTTCGCGCTGAGCCTGATCCTGACCCTCGATCACCTCGACCATCCGGAACAAGCCGGCCAGCTGAGCGCGTTCGTGCAGGGCGTCGGTTTCATGATCGCCGCGGTCTCGCCGTTTGCGACAGGATGGATCCGGGATATCAGCGGCAGCTTCTCGCCGGCATGGATCGCGCTGGCCATCAACGCGGTCATACTGATCGCCATGACCAGCCGCTTTCATCCGGCCGGCTACCGGGGCACAAACCAGGGGCCACTGCAGGCGACAGCGGAATAAATCGCGGTCGCGAAGCGTTTACTGCATTGACAGGATCGCGCCAGCAGCAAGGCGCGGGTGCCTGGCGTCGCTTTCGAGGCGCAATTGTGCTGCTTGCACGGCTTGCCCCCTGGAGACCGAAATGAAAGTGCTCCGTCTGATTTCAGGCCTGTTGCTTGCCGTGATGGCAGTGGCCGCGTGCTCCACCGACAGTGGCATGGATCCCTCCGGCAGTTCGGCTCAATCCCGGGGTCGCAGTAGCCAGGGAACGGGCGGCGGATATCGCAGCGGCTACTGATGCGTCCTGGCGGGGTCGACCTCGAGGAGAACGCATCCCGGTGAGCCTGCGCGACGACCTCGCCGCCTGCCTGCCGCAGTTGCGCCGTTATGCGCGCGCGCTGACGGGCGATGCCGCATGGGCGGACGACCTGGTGCAGGACACGGTCGAGCGCGCGCTTGGGCGCACCTCGTTGCTGCGCGCCAACAGCAATACGCGCGCCTGGTTGATGACCATCTTGCGCCACCTCTATGTCGACCAGTTGCGCAAGCGCCGCGAGCTGGCACTGGATGCCGATGACCCGCTGTGGCAGCGGCTGGAAGCGCCGGCCGTGGAGGTCGACGGGCTGCTGCTGCTCGATGTGCAGCGCGCGCTCTACCGCCTGCCGCTGGAGCAGCGCGAGGTGCTTCTGCTGGTGGCGCTGGAGCAACTGAGCTACCGCGAAACCGCCGCCATCCTGCAGGTGCCGGTGGGCACGGTGATGTCGCGGCTGTCGCGGGCGCGCGAGCACCTGCGCGAGCTGCTCGGCGGCGATGCCGGCAGCCGGGCCAACGTATTCAAAGTCGTGAGGAAGACGCCATGACTGACGATCGGGGTTCCGCCGCCCTGCCAACAGGGCCGGAGATCGAGCGGCTCTCGGCGCTGGTCGATGGCGAGCTTGCGCCGCACGAGCAGGCCGAGCTTGTGGCCGCGCTGGCGCATGACGTCCAGGCCAGCGCACGCGTCGCGGATTACCAGCGCCAGTGCGCGGCACTCAGGTCGCTGTTCCCGCTGCCGACCGATGTCCGCTATGTACTGGTGCAGCCGCGCCGCGCGTGGTGGTGGCGCGCGGCGGCTGGGCTGGCCTGCGTCGGTGCGGGGTTGCTGCTCGGCACCAGCAACGCCTGGCTGCCCGCGCGCGAGGCCGATCCCTGGGACTTCGCCCGCCATGCCGACCTCGCCTACGCGGTCTTTGCGCCGGACCAGCGCCATCCGGTGGAAGTGGCGGCAACCGACCAGGCGCACCTGGTGGCATGGCTGTCGCGCCGCCTGGGGCGGACGCTGACCATCCCGGTGCTGGACGAGTACGGCTACACGCTGATGGGCGGGCGGCTGTTGCCGGGCGCGGCCGGTCCGGCGGCCCAGATGATGTATCAGAACCAGGCGGGCGAGCGTCTCACGCTGTACATCACCGCGGCGGCGCCGCAGCGCACCGCCTTCCGTTTGCTGCGCCAGGATGACCGGCGCACGTTCTACTGGGCCAGCGCGGGTGCCGGTTACGCACTCTCGGGCCAGCGCAGCGAGCCGCGCCTGCGCGACATCGCGATTGACGTCTGCAGCAGCCTGGGCGGCAATCCGCAGGCATGGGAGTGAAGCCTGCCGCCGCGTAGCCACATGGAATAAAACGTGCCCCTGAGCCGTTTACAACATGCAGGACCGCCATGTCAGCGAATGCACGGCGCGGGCCGGCAGGCAAACCGACGTGCCATGAGATCCGCGAGGGCGCATACGTCGGGACGTTGAGGACGGAGTAACCATCATGGGCAAGGCTTTTGCGGCCGTGGCGACAGTGTTCGCAGGCCTCAGCTTTGGCGCTGCGGCGCCGGCCGAGGAATTGGAGTCGACGCCTTGCCAGCAAGTGGTTGGACAGGCCGAGATCGGCGGCGAGCTGCAGGACATCTCCGGCGTGGCATGCCTGCAGCCGGACGGGACCTGGCAGCTGGTCGACAGCGCCAGCGGAGTGGTCACCTATGCACCCCCGGCCTATTACTATGATCCCTGGTACTGGGCGCCGGTCGGCGTGGGCTTCGGTGCCAGCGTGATCTTCGTCGACCGCTTCCATCGCTTCCACCCTATGCACCGGGTGTTCTTCCGCAGGTCGGGAGTGATCGTTCACGGTGGCTTCCATGGCGGCTTCCCGGGCGGCTTCCACCGAGGATTCCAGGGTGGGGGCGGTTCACATGGCGGCTTTCATGGTGGCGGCATGCACCACTGAGGAAGGCGGACATCGCATCTGAATGTATGGCAACGCTCCACTGGGCTGGGGAGGCACTTCCTATTCGGAAATTGACAGGCTAATGTTGGACTATGCCGCGGGCAGACGAGGGAGGCGGCCATGAGCATGGTCTCAACAGAACCCGGCAGCTATCACGTTGCGCGGCCGCAAAACCCCGGTGAAGTCATCGACCTGATCCGGACGCACGCGATCCAGGTCGTCGACCTCAGGTTCACCGACCTGCCCGGCGTGTGGCAGCACTTCTCGATCACGCTGCCGGAAATCAACGACGACCTGTTCTCGGCCGGGATCGGCTTCGACGGGTCTTCCATTCGCGGGTTCCAGGAAATACACGAGTCCGATATGCTGGTCAGGCCTGACCCGGCCACAGCATTCATCGATCCGTTTTGCGCAGCACCGACGCTGGCGCTGATCTGCGACGTGCTGGACCCTGTCCTGCACCAGCCCTACTCGCGCGATCCGCGCTACATCGCCCGAAAGGCGGAACAGTACCTCCGGCAAACCGGCCTGGCTACGGTCTGCTACCTGGGTCCCGAACTGGAGTTCTTCATTTTCGATTCCATTCGCTTCGGGCAGGACCAGCACTCCTGCTACTACCATGTCGAATCCGCCGAAGGCGAATGGAACTCGGGCCGCGACGAAGGCGCCTATGGCGGCGGCAATCTTGGCTACAAGCAGCGCTACAAGGGCGGGTACTTTCCCGTGCCGCCAAGCGATACGCTGCAGGACATCCGCTCCGAAATCGTACTCGCGCTGATGCAGGCCGGCATCCAGGTCGAGGTGCATCACCACGAGGTCGCCACGGCGGGCCAGAATGAAATCGACATGCGCTTTGCGCCACTGACGCGCATGGCGGACAACGTGATGATGTACAAGTACATCTGCAAGAACGTTGCGCGCCGCCACGGCAAGGTCGCCACCTTCATGCCCAAGCCCCTGTTTGCCGACAACGCGAGCGGCATGCATTGCCACCAGAGCCTCTGGCGCGACGCCGAGAACCTCTTCTATGACGCGAACGGCTGGGCGCAGACGTCCCAGCTGTGCCGTTGGTACATTGGCGGCTTGCTCAGCCACGCCCCCGCGCTGATGGCCTTCTGCGCACCGAGCACCAACTCCTACAAGCGGCTGGTGCCCGGATACGAGGCGCCTGTCAATCTGGCCATGTCGCAGCGCAACCGCTCCGCCGCGGCCAGGATTCCAATGGTTTCGGACTCCCCGGGCGCCAGGCGCGTTGAATTCCGCTGCCCTGACCCGTCCGCCAATGCCTACCTTGCCTTCTCGGCAATGCTGCTCGCCGGCCTTGACGGCATTGAAAACCAGACGGACCCCGGCGCCCCGCTCGACAAGAACATCTATGAACTGCCACCGGAGGAAGCCGCCGGCATCCGGCAGGTTCCGGGCTCCCTCGAGGAATCGCTTTGCGCGCTGGAATCCGACTCGGCGTTCCTGCGAAAAGGCGATGTCTTCACGGAAGACCTGATCCGGACCTGGATCGATGACAAGCGCACCCGCGAGATCGATACCTTGAAGTTGCGGCCACACCCGTGGGAGTTTTACCTCTACTTCGACATCTGACCGCCTTGCGCCCTGTGCCAGTTGAAGCACTGGTGGCGCTGGAACGACGAACGCCGCAAGCCCGGCCAGCCGGCATCCGGGACGGCGCGCGCCGCCAGCAGGCGGGCGCGCCGGTGCCTCTCAGGCCGCAGCCCGCCGTGCAGCACCGCGGTACTGCGCCAGCAATGCCTCGCGCCGGATCGCTGCCGCCTGCATGCTGGTCTCCTTCACGTGCCCGTAGCCCCGGATATCGTCGGGCAGCGTGGCCAGCGCCAGCGCGGTGTCGACGTTGTCCGCGCTCAGTGAACCGGCGAACTCGCCGATCATGGCCAGATAGTCGTTGACCAGCGCGCGCTCGGCGCGGCGCTCGGCAGTCTTGCCGAACACATCGAACGCCGTGCCACGCAAACCCTTCAGGCGCGCCAGCAGGCGGAATGCCGTCATGGTGCGCGGGCCGAAGCGGCGCTTGACCAGCAGGCCCTTGTCATCGGTCCTGGCCAGCAACGGCGGTGCCAGCCAGAAGTTGAGCTGGTAGTCGCGGCCCGGCTCGCCCTCGAACTGGGCGCGCAGCTTGTCCAGGAAGGCGGGATCGGTGTAGAGGCGGGCCACCTCGTACTCGTCCTTGTAGGCCATCAGCTTGGCCAGGTTGCGGGCCACGGCCTCGGTCAGCGGCAGCTTGCGCTCGATGCCCAGTTGCTGCTCCGCTGCGCGGATGCGCTCGACGGCCTCGCGATAACGGGCGGCGTACGCGGCGTTCTGGTAGTCGGCCAGCATCGCCTCGCGCTTGCGGATCAGGGTGTCGAGCGTCTGCGGCATCGCCACCACCTGGGCGCTCGGCGCGGCCGCAACGGTCGGCAGGGTCGCCTTGACCGCAGCCTCGCCATGGTGCGCGATATACCGTCCCCATTCGAACGCCAGCCGGTTCTTCTCGATCGACACCCCATTGAGTTCGATCGCGCGCAGCAGGCTTTCGCGCTGCAGCGGGATCCAGCCCTTCTGCCAGGCAAAGCCGAGCAACAGCGGGTTGGAGTAGATGGCATCGGCCAGCAGGGTCACCGCCCAGGCACTGGCGTCGAAGAACGCGCAGGCATCGCCCACGCTGGCGCGCAGGTCCTGCTCCGCGCTGGCACCGGGGAATTTCCACTTCGGGTTCTTGATGAATTCCGCGGTGGGCGTGTTGGCGCTGTTGACCACGGCGGCGGTCAGTCCGTGCCGGACCTTCGACAGCACTTCGGCCGAGGCCGAGACAATGGCGTCGCCCCCGATCACCAGGCGTGCCTCGCCGGTGGCGATGCGGGTTGCATGCAGGTCGTCCGGGCCCGGCGCGATCTGCACATGGCTGATCACCGCCCCGCCCTTTTGCGCCAGGCCAGCCATGTCGAGCACGGTCACGCCCTTGCGTTCGAGGTGCGATGCCATGCCGAGCAGGCCGCCAATGGTGACCACGCCCGTGCCGCCCACGCCGGTGACCAGCACGCCGTATGGCCGCTCCAGGGCCGGCAAGCGCGGCAACGGCAGGGATTCGAAGTCGGCGCCGGTGCCCTTGCCACCCGCCGCGGCGGGCTTGCGCACCTGCGCGCCTTCGGCGGTGACAAAGCTCGGGCAGAAGCCGTTGACGCAGGAGAAATCCTTGTTGCACGACGACTGGTTGATCCTGCGCTTGGTCCCGAGTTCGGTCTCCAGCGGCTCCACCGACAGGCAGTTGGACTTGGCCGAGCAATCGCCGCAGCCCTCGCAGACCGCATCGTTGATGAAGGCGCGCCTGGCCGGATCAGGATAGGTGCCGCGCTTGCGGCGGCGGCGCTTCTCGGTCGCGCAGGTCTGGTCGTAGATCAGGATGGTGACGCCCTCGGTATCGCGCAGCTCCACCTGCACGGCATCGAGCTGGTCGCGATGGAACACGGTCACGCCGGATGGCAGCATCGCGCCATCGCCATACTTCTCGGGCTCGTCGGTGACGACGACCAGCTTCTTCGCGCCCTCGGCCAGCACCTGGTGCGCAATCTGCGGCACCGTCAGCACGCCGTCGAAGGGCTGCCCGCCGGTCATTGCCACGGCGTCGTTGAACAGGATCTTGTAGGTGATATTGGCCCTGGCCGCGATCGATGCGCGGATGGCCAGCAGCCCCGAGTGGAAATACGTGCCGTCGCCCAGGTTGGCAAACACGTGCTTGTCACCGGTGAAGTGCATCTGGCCGGTCCATGCCACCCCTTCGCCCCCCATCTGGCTGAAGGTGTCGGTATTGCGGTCCATCCACAAGGTCATGTAGTGGCACCCGATGCCGGCCAGCGCACGCGAGCCTTCCGGCACGCGCGTCGACGTATTGTGCGGGCAACCCGAGCAGAACCAGGGCTTGCGCTCCACCGCAATGCGCGGCTGCGCGGCCTCGCGCTCCTTGGCCTCGATCAGCGCCACGCGCGCGGCAATGCGGGCGCGGACCTCTTGCGGCAGGTCGAGGCGGTCCAGCCGGCGGGCGATGGCCTTGGCGATCAGCGCCGGCGATAGTTCATAGTGCGCGGGCAGCAGCCAGTTGCCACGCGGCACCGACCACTCGCCGCCATCGTTGCCGCGCTGGTCGAACTTGCCGAACACCTTTGGCCGCACATCCTCGCGCCAGTTGTACAGCTCTTCCTTGAGCGCGTATTCGAGGATCTGGCGCTTCTCTTCCACCACCAGGATCTCTTCCAGCCCGGCGGCGAACTCGCGGGCGCCATGCGCCTCCAGCGGCCACACGCAACCCACCTTGTAGACGCGGATGCCGATGCGGGCGCAGGTGTCATCGTCCAGGCCGAGGTCGGTCAGCGCCTGGCGCACGTCCAGGTAGGCCTTGCCGGCGGTCATGATGCCGAAGCGCGCGTTCGGCGAATCGAGCACGACGCGGTTGAGCCGGTTGGCCCGCACATAGGCCAGCGCCGCATACCACTTGTGGTCAAGCAGCCGCGCTTCCTGCTCCAGCGGGGAGTCGGGCCAGCGGATATTGAGGCCGCCCTGCGGCACCACAAAGTCCTCCGGCAGCCTGATCTGCACGCGATCGGGGTCGATCTCGACCGAGGCAGTGGACTCCACCACGTCGGTGACGCACTTCATCGCCACCCACAGGCCGGAATAGCGGCTCATCGCCCAGCCGTGCAAGCCGTAGTCGAGGTACTCCTGCACATTGGCGGGGTAAAGCACCGGGATGCCGGCAGCCTGCAGCACGTGCTCCGACTGGTGCGCCACGGTGGAGGACTTGGCGGCATGGTCGTCGCCGGCCAGCAGCAGCACGCCGCCATGGCGTGACGAACCGGCCGAATTGGCGTGTTTCAGCACGTCGATGGACCGGTCCACGCCCGGCCCCTTGCCATACCACATCGAGAACACGCCATCGCGCGTGGCGCCGGGAAACAGGTTGACCTGCTGGCTGCCCCAGACCGCGGTCGCGGCCAGGTCCTCGTTGACGCCGGGCTGGAACACCACATCGCTGGCCGCCAGGTGTTGCTTGGCCTTCCACAGCGCCTGGTCCACGCCGCCCAGGGGCGAGCCGCGGTAGCCCGAGATAAACCCGGCGGTGTTCAGGCCGGCGGCGCGGTCGCGCGCCTTCTGCAGCATCGGCAGGCGCACCAGCGCCTGCACGCCGCTCAGGTAGACGCGGCCCTTCTCCAGGGTGTACTTGTCGTCCAGGCTGGCGCTGGCCAGGGTTTCGAGCAGGGCGGGGTTCAGCGGGGCATTCACGATGTCAGTCTCCGTGCTTTTTCTGTTGTCCGAGGGAGTGTAGAAATCCGCGTCGTCATCGTAAAATCATGAATTCCAACACCTGATATCTATAAAACGGATACCTCGGAGACAACCATGTTCAAGGCGCGCGAAGGCTCGGAAAGACTGGCCAAGGAAGTCACGCTGAGGCAGTTCCGCTATTTCGTCGCGGCCGCCGAGACCGGGCAATTCTCGATGGCCGCGACCGCCGAGCATGTCTCGCAATCCGCCATCACCAACGCCGTGCTGGCGCTGGAGCAGCGCCTGGCCGTGCGCCTGTTCGATCGCCGACCCCATGGTGTGACGCTGACGGCAGAAGGCCACCTCTTCTTCCAGCACGCCCGCCAGATCCTGGACTCGGTCGAGGATGCGCTGCGCGAGCCGCGCTTCCAGGTGCACGGATTGCAGGGCAGCGTGCGCCTGGCAGCCTCCTACACGGTGCTGGGCTACTTCCTGCCGGGCTTGCTGGCGCGTTTTCGCACCAACTATCCCGACATCGAACTGGATCTGCTCGACATGGACCGGCCGGACATCGAACGGGCCGTGCTGGCGGGGGAAATCGAACTGGGTATCGCGCTGCTGTCCAACCTGGAGCGGCCCCAGCGCTTCCAGCGCCATACGCTGATACGTTCCCGGCGCCAGCTATGGACCTCGGCCAGCCATCCGCTGCTGGCCGTGGAGCGGCCTTCGCTGCGCGATATCGCGGCCTACCCGTATCTGCTCATCACCGTGGACGAGGCCGAGGACTCCACCCTGCGCTACTGGCGCAGCCACCGGCTCGCGCCCAATATCGTGTTCCGGACCGGCTCGATGGAGGCGCTGCGCGGGCTGGTGGCGCATGGCTTCGGCGTCACCGTGCTGTCCGACATGGTGTATCGGCCATGGTCCCTGGAAGGCAGGCAGATCGAGGCCAGGCCGATTGCCAATGCGGTGCCGGACATGGAGGTCGGCATGCTGTGGCAGCCCGGGCGCAAGCTGGACAAGCCGGCCGATGCGCTGCGGGAATTCCTGATTCACGCCTGCGGGAGCTGAGGCGGAACGTTCGATGTCCCCCCCACAGCGACTCAGTTCAGCGTCGCACCTGCCTGCTTCACGATGCGCGCGTGCTTGTCCAGTTCGCTGCGAAAGAACGGCGCAGCCGCTTCGGCACCCGTGCCGGTCACGACCACGCCCTGCGCTGCCAGGTGCTCCTGTACGTCGCGTTCCCGCAGCGCGGCCTGGATCTTCGACTGGAGGTCTTGCACGCCCTGCTTCGGCATCCCCGCGGGGCCGACGATCGCCAGCCATGCGTCAAAGCTGTATTTGGGCAGCCCCGACTCCGCCAGGGTCGGCACATCGGGCAGCGCCGGGACCCGCTGGGCAGTGGACACGGCAATCGCCCTGAGCTTGCCCGCCGTGATCAGCGGCAGCACCGTCTGCACGGTGAGGAATCCCATCTGCACCTGGCCGCCGATCAGGTCGGTGGTGTAGTTGCCGGCGCCCTTGTATGGCACGTGCCGGATGTCGACCTGCGCTTCGCTGGCAAAGAGCTGGCCGGCCAGATGCAGGACCGTGCCGTTCCCCGACGAGCCGTAGTTCAGTTCACCCGGCTTCGACTTCAGCAAGGCGATCAATTCCTTTGTCGTCTGCGCGCCGACAGCAGGATTCACGACCAGCACCAGCGGCAGCGTGCCGATGACCGTGATCGGGGTGATGTCCTTCAATGCGTCATAGGGCAGCTTCTTGTAGATGAACGGGTTGATGACGTGATTCGACGAGATCAGGCCAAGCGTCGAACCGTCTTTCGGCGCCCTTACGATCTGCTGGGTGCCCGGCACGCCGCCGGCGCCGGCGATATTCTCGACAACGACCGATTGGCCGAGATGCTTGCCCAGCGGCTGGCTCAGCGCGCGTGCCACCGCGTCGGCTTGCGAACCCGGCTGGGTCGGGACGATCAGCCTGACCGGCCTTGCATCCTGTGCATGAACAGAACCACCAGGCAATGCCAGGATGGCCAGGGTGGCAAGCGCCGTGCACGCCTGTCGAAACAGCGAGGTCCGCATATCTTGTCTCCGTTGATCGAATCGCACCGTGGACGGTGGCTTTGCGACGGAGTGTAGTGTTGCGACGCTGCGGTGGCCGAGTGCTAATCCGCTGGACCGGGTATCTCAGCCTGGCATATCTGCCACACCCCCGTCCGGCTGCAGCGCGCGGATCATTGCGGCAATCGCCCGCAACCGCGGTTGCTTGTAGGGGGCATAGATCAGCAGCTGGCGCTCGCGCCAGGGCTCGTCCAGCGGCACGCGAACGAAGCGGCGCGTGCCGGCATAGGCCGCGCTGGCACTGGCGGGCAGGACGGCGATGCCCATGCCCGCCTCCACCATGCGGCAAGCGGCCTCGAAGCTGGACACCGCCACGCCCTGGTTGAACGGCAGGCGCAGGTTTGCCGCCTGCTCGCGCAAGTCCTGATCCAGCGCGCCGCCGGGCTGGACCACGACCAGCGGATGCTCCAGGACTTCCGCGTAGCGAATCCGTTTGCGCCTTGCCAACCGGTGCGACGACGGGATCACCACATTGAGCGGATCGCTGGCAAAGGGCCAGGACTCCAGGCCGCCAGGCGTCCTGGCCGCGACCCCGATACCGATGTCGGCCCGGTCATCGAGGCAGGCACGGATGGTTTCCGCGGTGGAGCGCTCGTAGAGCGCGATCTCGACCAGCGGGTGCGCCGCCTTGAACGCATGCAAGCGCTCCGGCAGAAAGCCGATGATGGCCGACGGACTGGCCGAAAGGCGAACCACGCCGGCAACCCGGTCGCCCAGGTCCTGCACCTCGCGCGCGAAGCTGGCGATATCCTCGTTCAGCTTGCGCCCCAGTTCCAGCGCACGGGCTCCGGCATCGGTCAGCACCACGCCCGCGGGCGACCGGACAAACAGGACCACCCCCAGGCTGCGCTCCAGTTCGGCAATGCGCCGGCTCAGCGCCGACTGGGCGATATGCTCGGTCTCGGCCGCGCGCTTGATGGAGCCTTCGCGCGCCGCAGCCAGGAACAGTTGAATATTGACGGGATCGATGCGATGCATGTGTCGGTGGGCCCATGCGAGCGGGCCGGAATGTCGCCTGATACTAACCTTGCCGGGCGCACTCGCATGCCCATGGGTTTACCCTAATATGCCGCGAGCAGATAGCCGCAATGCCGCATCAGCGCTTCATGCCCGCGCGCGATGGGCAGTAAAGTCCCGCGCATGCCACCGGAGACTTGCATGAGCGCCATCGATGCCACAGGCCGCATCCTGTTCCTAGCCGACTCAGCGGCAGTCATGGAGCGACAGCTCCAGGGGCAGTCAGTGACCCTGGAGCATGCCGGCCCCCTGCGCGACGATGTATCCACGGACGAAATCACGCCAGTGCCGATCCTGACGCACTACGATGACGCGCTCGGCCGCTACCCCTATACGGGCTACAAGGCGGAGGGCACCTGCCCGATCAAGGCCAGTGCGATCCGCAACGCCGGGTTTTCGGTGACGGTCGCAGGCAACCGCTACGGCAAGGGATCCTCGCGCGAGCATAGTCCCGCAGCGGAGAAACTGGCGGGCATCAAGCTGGTCATCGCCCGCGGCTTCGAGCGCATCTACCGCCAGAACGCCGACAACATCGGCCTGTTCACCTCGACCGACTTCAGCCTGATTGCCCGGCTGGAGCAAGGCGAACCCATCGACCTGGACACCCTCGTCGCCGGGCGCGACGCGCTGGCCGCATCGATCCTGCGCCATGGCGGGCTGCTGAAGTTCGGGCGCAAGTATCTGAGCCAGGTGGCGCCCACGACCCCTGCCCTGCCCCCTGGGCCGCTGACGTTGTTCGAGAAAATCGTCCACCGGCATCTGCTCGCGACGCCGGTGACGCCGGCCAGCCCGGCTCCGGGCGACGGCATTTTCGTGCGCGCCGACTGGCGCTTCATTCACGAGTACTACACCGGCATGTGCGCCCACATGCTGCACGCCACCTTCGACAGACCGCTTCAGCTCAAGGATGCGGACCGCATCGTCGTCTTTGAAGACCACACGTCCTATGTCACGGAAAGCCCGGCGCACGTGCATGGCGCGCTGGTCGACAACGTCGCCAGGATGTGCGCGGCGCAGCGGGATTTCGCCCGCACCTATCAGCTCCGTTGCCATCGCACGCTGACCGAGGACGAGTCCCGCAGCGATGACGGCAGCCATGTTGCAGGCATCTCGCACGCGATGATGGCGGAACGCTATGCGCTGCCGGGACAAGTCGTTGTGGGCACCGACTCCCACACCCCGCATAGCGGCGCGCTGGGGTGCGTGGCGTTCGGCGTCGGCACAACAGACATGGCCAATGCGTTCGTGACCGGCGCCGTGCGCATGACGATGCCCGAGTGCATTCGGGTTGTGCTTCAAGGGGAATTGCCGCCAGGCGTCACCGCCAAGGACGTGGTGCTGCACCTGCTGGCACAGGCCGGGATCAAGGCAGGCGCGGGGGTCGGCAAGGTGTTCGAATTCACCGGGCCGGTTGTCCGCGCGATGTCCGTCGACGAGCGCGCGACCCTGACCAATATGTGCGCCGAGCTGGGCGGCTTCACCGGCATTGTCGCGCCCGACGCCGAGACTGTCCGCTTCCTCAGGGAACGGCGCGGCATCGACTTCACGGTCGAGCCATGGATGCGAAGCGACGACGACGCGGTCTTTGCGACCACCATCGAGATCGACTGCGGCTCGCTCAGCCCGATGGTGGCCCGCCCCGGCGATCCGGGCAACGGCCTGCCGCTGGCGGCGCTGGCGCAGCCCGTGCGCGTGGATATTGCTTACGGTGGCTCCTGCACCGCCGGCAAGCGGGAGGACTTCGACTTGTACCACGAGGTCCTGCACTGGGCAGTGGAGCGTGGCTTGCGCATTCCCACCCACGTCACCCTCTACCTTCAGTTCGGCACTACCGACGTCAGGGACTATTGCATCCGCCAGGGCTACCTGGACACGTTCAAGGCGGTCGGCGCGCGGATCCTCCAGCCCTCCTGCGGCGCATGCGCCAACTGCGGCCCGGGATCCTCAGAGCTGGCGGAGCAGGTGACGGTCAGCTCGATCAACCGGAATTTCCCCGGGCGCTCGGGCCCGGGGCAGGTCTGGCTTGCCAGCCCGCCTACGGTGGCCGCCAGCGCGATATGCGGGCACCTGGCTTCCTTCCAGGCGTTGCAGCGGCGCTATAGGACGGTCCACAGCACAGCCTGAGCGAGGGCAAGGGATGGCGGCCGATCGAGGCCTCGAACGACCAGATCCCTTGCGAGCCATGCCTACTTCGTCACATCAGAGGCTGAGTTACCCAAAAGAAATGTTGCGGCGCAACATATATACACCTATCCTTGGTCATACGCTGCTTCGGCGATACATGGCGCCTGTCAGCCCCTGCGCCGAGTGCAGCCTGCTTGCGGCTGCCTGACTCGAGAAGAGATCCCGGCGCTACACGCCTCCCATTTGACCCGATATTTGCCAGGTGTCCGTATCAAGCGGACGCCCAAGGAAAAGCCCTTTGCCCGCCTCCGCTCTCTCGCAGCCTGTCATCGACGTTTCCGCCAACTCGTCGCGCCTCTTCAGTGAAATATGTGAACTGCTCCAGGCGTCGATACATGTCGTCAGCATTCGCACCACGCGCATGGCGATCGCCGGACCGGTGCCTGACGAGCAGGACCGGCACGAATTCAGCCTGATGAGCCTGGAAAAGGGCGAGGCTGCATCGGAATCGCTCCTTGCGATGGGATCAGGATGGTTGAACCTGACCATGACCCTCGTAAAGGACACCGGCGATCATCTCTGGGCGACATCCGCGGCTGCGGCTACGCTGGCGTCCAGCCGTTCAGCGGCGCAATGGTTCGAGCGCCAGGCCGAGCTGCTGCACCTGGCAGCCTGGTTTCCCGGCAACCCGCTGCAGCTGGCCGGCCTGGCGACAAACCTGATGCAGGAGATCCTCGCGCCGATCCACGGCCGTGCGATGGCAAATGCGCAACGGCTGGGCGCTGCATGACGGGCGCCAGGCGCGCGCGGTTGCATCGCCAAGGGCGGCACTAGTCGGCAATGGTCTCCAGCGCCCTGCCCCGGGTCTCGATACCGAAGCGGAACACGATGCCCGCCGCCGCCAGGAAACACAGCGCGCCAAGGAAGAACACGCCGGCCTGGCCGGCAACGGGCAAGACCAGGCCCACCAGCGCCGGACCCAGCAACGATCCGATCCGCCCGACCGTCGACGCCATCCCGCAGCCAGAGGCGCGCGCACGCGTGGGATACAGTTCCGGCGTATAGGTATAAAGCACCGCCCACATGCCGAACATGAAGAACTGCATCATGCCGCCGGCAAGGAACAATGCCATGGCGTCGGGACTGGACCCGGCCACCCTGCCGTAGATGAACACCATGCAGGCCCCGCCCACAAGCGTCACCACGCATGCAGGCTTGCGCCCCCAGCGCTCCACTGCCCACGCGGCCCAGAGGAAGCCGGGAATGCCGCCGGTGGAGATATACACCGTGTACAGCACGGATTTGGTTACCCCTAGGCCGGACTGCTGCAGCAACGCGCCAATCCATGTGTTCAGGCCATAGAACCCCAGCAGGGCGAAGAACCACAGACCCCATACGGTCAGGGTCCGGCTACGGTATTCGCCTGACCAGAGCACGCGCAGGCCCGATGCGGCCGGCTCCGCCGCCGCTGCCGCCGGCGTGACTTCAGGCAGCGCATCGAGCTTCATCCGCCGCATCACCGATTTCTCGATACGGTCGACGATATCGGCTGCCTCGGCGTGGCGTCCCTGCGATTCCAGCCAGCGCGGGGACTCCGGCACAAAGCGGCGGATCACGATCAGGAAGAGCGCCGGCACCGCGCCGAGCAGGAACATCGTTCGCCAGGTATAGGTGTTCAGCACGTGGTACGACATCAGGCCCGCGCAAATAAAGGCGATCGGCCAGTTGCCGTCCATCATCGCCAGATACCTGCCGCGCTGGCGCGCCGGAATGAATTCGGACATCAATGTCTGCGCCAATGGCAGCTCCATGCCCATGCCGAGCCCTAGCAGCAGCCGATACGCGCCGAGCTCCATGGGACTGTTCGCGGTGGAGCAGAGATAGCTGCCCACGCCCCAGATGATCATGCTGACCTGGAAGACTGGCTTGCGGCCGAACTTGTCCGCCAGCACCCCGGAGCTGATCGCGCCGATGGCCATGCCGACAAAGCTGGCGCTGCCGAGCATGCCGGCCTGCGCAGCGGTCAAGCCGAACTCCGTCCGAATCGATCCCAGCAGATACGTCATCATGGCCAGATCGAGGTTGTCGAAAAAGAAGGCCAGGGCAATGATGGCAAACAGAAGGCGGTGATACCCGCATACGGGTAGTCGTTCCAGCCGGTCGCCGGTGCGCACGCGCATCAGCTCGAGAGGGGTAAGCTTCATCTTGTCTCCAGTAGTTCTAGTGCCAGCGTTCTCGGGCGCTGGCGGCAGGCAATAGCGCATCGATGCGCTATTGCCTGCTACTGTCGCGTGGCGGCGCAGTCGGGACGCGCGCGGGAACGCCAAGCTCTGTCTCGCAGGTGCCAAGCCCATCCTTGCGTGTCGCGTGGACGAAAAAAAAGAGGTGCCGGAGCACCTCTTCATGTCACGCGATGGCCAGCTTCACCGGGAAGCAAACCTGTGGGGGTCGAACGCCTCGGGCGGCAAGCCGGACAGCGTGGCGCCGGCCTGGAACGGATAGCGCAGGTATGGGGCCTTCGGCTGCCCCGGCGGCGAGTACTGTCCGTCAGCGAGGATGCGTTTCTTCGCAGTCATCTCACGAACCTCGCAGCGATAGGCAACGATCTGGCTGGCCGCACCGTCCTCGATCGGCGAGTAGTCCTTCTCGGGCCGGAACTTGTCCAGCGCCTGGTACTGGTGGGCGCGCACCTCGCCGGTACTGTCGCGCAGCCTGACTTCGCATCGCGCGATGACGCTGTAGTATTCGAGGCTCGTGTTCTGCCCCTTCGGCGCCTTCAGCAAGGCCACGGGCCGGTCGACCTCGATCGTGACCAGGGGATTCGCCCGAATCGCCGCGGTGAGCTTCCCGAATCTGGAACTGTGGATCAGGAAGGCGTCGCCGGTAAACGTAAAGCTCTGCGCCGTGATGTAGGGATACGGTGTGTCATGCACCGCCACCCGGCAGATCAGCTCATCCTTCAGGAAGGTCTCGATCGCCGGCCAGTCGGTCCAGGCCAGGTCGGTCCGGCGCATTTCGTTGCTTAGGTAGGCGGGTGCCGTGGTCGTCATGGTCTCGTCTGATGATGATTGCCGAATCGCCGCGTCGGCATACCCTGTCTTTGTCGCGGTGCCCATCGACTACGCGTCCAGCGCAAATGTCGCCTCGATTTCCACCGGGGCATCGAAGGGCAGGCTCGCCACGCCCAGCGCCAGCCGGGCATGGCGCCCCCGCTCCGCAAAGATCCGGTTGAGCAGTTCCGACGCGGCATTGATCACCAGCGGTGCATCATGGAACCCTGGTTCCGCCGCCACATAGCCGCCCACCCGCACGATGCCCCGGATCCGCTCGAAATCTCCATCGGTGGCGGCGGCCACCCAGCCCAGCAGGTTGGCCAGGCACAGCCGTGCGGCCTGCTGCGCGGCTTCGACGCTGACTGCACCGGGCACCTTGCCGACGAATACCGGCTTGCCGTCCTGAAGCGGCAACTGCCCCGACACCGTCAGGAAACCATGGTGCAGCGTGTAAGGGACATAGAGCGCCTTGGGTATTTCCGCGGCGGGCAAGACAATGCCGGCATCCCGGATACGATCCATCACTGACATACTGACTCCTCGACTTGATAAGGTGCCGACGGAGTGAGCACGGTGCTGGCCTCCGCCGACACTCAGACTGTGCCGCACGGCCAGGCCTTCGATTCGCTTGGTCACGCCAGTTGATGTCGCGCAGACGCCAACCTGAGGGTGTCGCCTACTCGCCGGCCATGTCCCTGAAGTACTCGGTAGGCGTCATGCCCAGCGCACGCCTGAACATCGCACTGAAGGCACTTGGACTCTCATAGCCAAGCTGCAGCGCGATATCCGTGACGTGGCAGCCCTCGGCAAGCAGACGTACCGCGGCCATCAGCCGCGCCTGCTGCTTCCAGCGGCTGTACGTCATGCCCGTTTCCTCCGGAAACAGGCGGATGATGGTCCGTTCGCTGGCGCCGACCGAGCGACTCCATGCCTCCACGGACGTCTCGTCGGCGGGATCCTCCAGGATCTTTGCGCAGATCTTGCTCAGCCGGGAATCCCTGGGCATCGGCAGATGCAGCGGCACCACCGAAAGCGGGCGCAGCTCCTGCAGCAGCAGCTGCACCACCAGTCCGTCACGGCTGCTCTCGTCATAGGCCAACGGCATGCGCACGGCCGCCGAGACCAGCTCCCGCAGCAGCGGCGGGACCGCGACGACACAGCAACCGCGCAACTCCGCGGGGATCGCATCAGCGCGCACATAGATCGTGCGCATCTCCACGTCGCCGCAGGCCTGCATGGCGTGTTCGACGTTGCACGGCACCCAGACCGCGCGCTGCGGAGGCACCACCCAGGACCCAAAATCCGTGGTGACCAGGATGGCGCCCACATAGGCATAGATCAGCTGGCCACGCGGGTGAGAGTGCGCGGCGATATAGAAGCCGTCCTTCAGCTTGCGCGCCATCCCGCCAACTGGCCGGTCTATCGCCTGGTAGTCATCCCGGTTTTCGCTCTTTCCAAACATGGCGTCTTTGCGATAGTCGTTGTCATCCAGGGGCGCGCGCAGCCATACGCCGATACGTATCTTTGGCCGGACGCCATATGCGTCGCAACGATCAAATGGAATCGAGGCATCGATCCCACAGTCTGGAGCCAAATGTAATGTCAGTGTATCGAAACTTCAATCAGCAAGAACTGGACAATCAGTACAACGTCAGGGCGGGAATTCCCGGCTTCCAGGACATCTTCAAGGGATGGGAGAACACCAGCGCCGCGTTCCGCCGCGCCCATGCGGTAAAGGAGAACCTTGCATATGGCCCGCACGCCAAGCAGGCACTGGACTTCTTCCCCGCGGCCACCCCGAACCGTCCCTTGCTGGTCTTCATTCACGGTGGCTACTGGCAATCGCTGGACAAGTCCGACTTCAGCTACGTTGCCGCGCCGTACCTGAAGCAGGACATCAACGTCGCCGTGGTGAACTATCGCCTCGCTCCGGAAGTCGGGATGGCCGGGATCGTTCGCGACAATCGCGACGCGGTGGCATGGCTCTATCGCAATGCGGAGGGACTGGGATTCGATGCGAACAGGATCTTTGTCTCGGGCCACTCAGCCGGTGGCCATCTCACCGCCACGCTGGCGGGAACGGACTGGGAGTCGTTCGCCGTCCCCGCTGACGTCCTCAAGGGCGGCTGCACCATCAGCGGCCTGTATGACCTGGAGCCCATCCGCCTGTGCTACCTCAACAAGGTGGTCGGGCTGACAGAGGCGGATGTTGCCGCCTACAGTCCCATCCATCATGTCCCACGCGTGAAGTTGCCCATGATCCTGACCGTAGGCGGAGATGAATCGCCGGAGTACCACCGGCTTCAACGCGAATACCAGGCACTGCTGGGCGAATGCGGCTTCGACGTGCAGGTGGTGGTGCAGGAGCGCGGCCATCATTTCGACGCGGTCGACCTGCTGGGCGACGCCGATGGCGCCCTGGCCGCGTCCGTGCTGCGCATGATCGGGCGTGCCTGAGACCTGAGGACTGCATCGCCGGTCAGGCGGCATGCGCGGCATGCGTGCCGCCATGTCCGCCTTCCCGGCGCGATCACCGGATTGGGTAGTTGGCGATCACGGATCCCGGGCGGCATGGCCGGGTATGACAAGGGCAAACTCACGACAATACTGGTCGAATGGGATAATCGCGGCATGGCAGATAGCGCGGGAATCGCCGATCTGCCGCTGACGGCGCCGGTGCGTTGCGGCGCGCGAGTTGGCGCCTGGTCCGCAGGCCGCCTGCTGGCCGGCGCTTGTATCCCAATCCCAACAACGGAGACATGCCTTGATCATAAAAAGCCGATTCACCCTGGGCCTGTTGGCAACCGCAGCCCTCATCGCGGCAACCCCTGCCTGCGCGCAAGAACAGTGGCCAACGAAAACGATCCGCTTTGTCGTGCCGTTTGCCGCCGGCGGCGCCAATGACCTGATGGCGCGGGCGGCAGCCGAGGGGGCTTCGAAGGTGCTGGGCCAGACCGTGCTGATCGACAACCGGCCCGGCGCGGGCGGCACCGTGGGCGCCGACCTGGTCGCCAAGAGCGCGCCGGATGGCTATACCTTCCTGATCAGCGCCGCCGGGGTCATCTCCAACAGCATGATCAAGAAGTCCATCCCGTTCAAGGATGACGCGCTGGTGCCCGTCGCCATGATCGGTCTTGCGCCCTCGGTCATCGTGGTGCCGAAGAACGCGCCCTACAAGGATCTGCGCGAGTTCGTCGAGGCTTCCAAGAAGGGCAACGGCTTCAATTTCGCCACCGCGGGCACCGGCAGCACCCCCCACTTCGTGGCGGAAATCCTGAATGTGAAGTACGGCGCGAAGCTGCAGCCGGTGCCCTACAAGAGCGGGTCGGAAAGCACCACGGCAGTACTGGGCGGCCAGGTGGAGGGAACATCGGAAGCCAGCATCATCGCCCTTCCGCATATCCTGCACGATGGCAAGTTCAAGGCGCTGGCCACCACCTGGACGCAGCGCATCTCGGCCTATCCGCAACTCTCCACCGCCGTGGAGCAAGGCTTCCCGGACCTGCAGATTGCCCATTGGGCCGGCGTCCACGCGCCCAAGGGCACGCCCGACGCCATCCTGGACAAGGTCGCCGCGGCGGTGGACAAGGCGATGAAGGACCCGGCCACCGCCGCCCGGCTGAAGGCCGTGGGCATCGAGCCCATCGGCGGCACGCGTGCGGACTTCGTGAAGTTTGTGGATGCCGAGCGCAAGCGGCTGGGCGAGATCGTCAAGGCCGCGAAGATGCAGGAAAAGTAATCGCAGCTACCGACAGGCCGCCCCATCGGTCAAGACACAGGGGCGGCCTTGCTTCCACCGACTACCCGGCGTCGGACTCGGTGATGCAGGCCGACGCCGGGCTGATGTTCGCCAACCGCGCCGCCGACGGTGGCGCGCCCATCGCCCACGCCGCGCTGCTGCGCCAGCAGGTGGCCGAGCAGATCGCAACGCGGCGTGCATCCGACCGAGACCGGCGCAGCAGCGGTCGCCCACAGAATTGGCGATAATGAATCCACTTGGCGCAGCGCAAACAACGTTCCGACTCAAAGCTTTGCAATCGGCTTTGCCCGAACTCGCCGCACATCAGGAGGATGTCTGCCATGCTGAAATGCCCGTTCATCGCCGCCAAATGCGCGCTCGCTTCGCTTGTCATCCTCGTCGCTGGATGCAGTGGCATGCCCGCACAGCAGACAAGCGGTGCCGAGCGGCTCTACATCCTCAATTGCGGCGAGGGCGTCGCCGGTGACATCTCGCGGTGGTCGCCCGGCGTCAATATCGGCAAATCCATGCCGTTCGCGGAGAATTGCTACCTGATCAAGCACGCCCAGGGCTGGATTCTGTGGGACACGGGCCTGGAAGACGCCATCGCCGCCCTGCCCGACGGGGAGGTCCCGGCTGATCCAAGGGCTATACATTGGCGTCGGCCGAAAACGCTCGCGAGCCAGTTGGAGCAACTCGGTGTCAAGCCCTCGGACATTAGATATGTTGCGATTTCTCACAGCCACCCGGACCACATCGGCAATGTCGAGATGTTCCCGCAGGTGATGCTGCTGGTGCAGAAAGCTGAGTACGAATGGCCCGGCGCCAACAACGCACCGCGCTTCAGGCCCGGGCATCCGGTCACCAAGATTGAAGGCGACAAGGACGTGTTCGGCGACGGTAGCGTCACGATATTCTCGACGCCCGGCCACACACCCGGCCATCAGTCGTTGCTAGTCAAGCTGCCAAAGACCGGCGCGGTCGTACTGTCGGGCGATGCCGTCCACTTCAAGAGCAACTGGGACAATCGCCGAGTTCCTTCAATCAATTTCGACAAGGACAAGACGCTGGCCTCGATGCAGCGCATCGCCGATATACTCGTGCGCGAAAAAGCGCAGCTCTGGATCAATCATGACAAAGCACAGCGCGACACTCTGAAGATGGCACCGCAGTATTACGAGTAAGCCTTGTCGACATGCCACGGCCCCCCATTCGGGAGAGGGGGCAATAACAGGGCGACCTATTTCTGAGGCGAGATGCCCCGACCGAGGAGCGACCAGGGAAAGTCACTTGCCGGCCAGGAGCGGTCGTACACGAGTGCCCGCTCTCAGAAGTTGTTCATCGGGCGCGCTCGACCCCGAAGAATGAAGCGGGCTTCGGGCCAGAAGGAAGTTCAAGGCTCGCGATCCCGAACCGGTTAGCCTACACTGCACTTGTCGCTCTGGTCCGAGTACATCTATGAGCCCCGACGAGCACAACCACTCCGAGCTGTCGCCAATCCAACTGCGGGTGCGCGCGCTCGAGACAATTCTGACCGAGAAGGGGTACGTCGACCGTGCCGTCCTCGACCTTATCGTCGAGCGATACCAGACCAAGATCGGCCCTCACATCGGGGCTAGAGTAATCGCCCGGGCGTGGGTTGATCCCGAGTTCAAGGCGGCGCTGCTGACCGACGCGACCAAAGCGATCGCAGCGCTCGGTGTCGTCAGTCATGTGGGCGATCATCTGATCGCGGTGGAGAACACGCCCGGGCATCACAACATGGTCGTCTGCACGCTGTGCTCGTGCTACCCATGGGACGTGCTTGGGCTGCCACCGGTCTGGTACAAGTCGGCCGCTTATCGCTCGCGTGCCTTGTCAGATCCGCGCGGCGTGCTGGCCGACTTCGGTGTCGTCCTGCCAGAAGACGCGCGGATCCGAGTCTGGGACTCGACCGCGGAGACCCGCTTCCTTGTGGTACCACCCCGCCCCGCCGGCACCGAAGGCTGGCCCGAGGAGCGCCTGGCGCGGCTCGTTACCCGTGACTGCATGATCGGCACCGGCTTGCCCCGGCGTCCCGAGGAGGTATCGCCATGAACGGAATTCATGACATGGGGGGCATGCACGGCTTCGGTGCGGTCCAGCCCGAGGCTGACGAACCCCCGTTCCATGCGCAGTGGGAGGAGCGCGTGCTGGCTATGCAGCGGGCCATGCGTTTCACACGCGCCTGGAACATCGACATGTCTCGCGACGCGCAGGAGCGGCTGCCTGCCGAGGTGTACCTCTCGGTGTCCTACTACGAAAGATGGGCATTGGGAATCGAGCGCAACGCCGTCGAACGAGGGCTGATCGGCGCCGATGAAATCGCCGCAGGGCATGCCCTGCATCCGGGCAAGCCCGTCGAACGGGTCATGACGGCAAACGACATCGAACACGCATTCACTCGAGGCTCTTTCGCTCGCCCGCCCAAGAAGCCGGCCAGGTTCAAACCGGGCGAGCGAGTGCGCACGAAGAACATCAACCCGCCCACGCACACGCGCTTGCCACGATACGCACGCGGCCGTGAAGGAACGATCGAGGCGATCCGGGGTTGCCATGTCTTTCCGGACTCCGTCGTGACAGGCACGGGAGAAGACCCACAGTGGCTCTACACAGTCGTCTTCGAAGGCCGCGAACTCTGGGGAGCGGACACCGACGCCACGCTCACCGTTTCGATCGAGGCATTCGAGCCCTACCTCGAATCAGCGTGAAATGAAGGTCGATCCAGCCGCAGCGCGTGATGCTGCCGAGGCCGTACCGGGCGTTCCCCATGACCAGGAAGGCCCGGTGTTCCGCGAGCCGTGGGAGGCACAGGCTTTTGCTCTGGCCCTGGTCTTGCACCAGCAGGGCCTCTACACCTGGCGCGAATGGGCAGCAACGCTGGCAGAAGAGATCAGGCGCGCACAGCTTGCCGGCGATCCAGATACGGGCGAGACCTACTACCTGCACTGGCTTGCCACGCTCGAGCACCTGATGGCAAGTAAAGGCGTCGCGAGCACAGAGACGCAGGCGCGCTACCGCGAAGCCTGGCACCACGCCGCGCATCGCACGCCTCACGGCACACCTATCGAGCTGTCGCATGGCGATTTCACAGGAAACGAGGATTCATGATCCCGCTAGGCTGCCCGGACGAGGAATAGCAAGCGCATTAACAACTCGCCATCTGCCACCGTGTTCTTGCCTCGCTCGGCTGGACGGAGTTGATCGACAACCACATTCACGTCAACCAGGTACGGCCCAGGCTAGCCCGCCGAGCGCTGCAAGCGCATCGATACTGAAAAGCTCTCCGCCGGATGCACCGTGACCGAGACTTCAAAGGTCTCGCCCGCCGCGTCCATATAGCGCCGCACGATCTTCAGCGCGGCAGCACCGGGATCCAGCCTGAGCGCGTCGGCGACGCGCCGGTCGCTGACGGCAACCGCGCGCACATCCTGGTAGATCTCGGCGATCTGCCGGTCATAGCGTGACTCGATCAGCGTGCTGACCAGCGTGTCGGGCGACTCCCGCACCATGTCGCCGATCTCCGCATAGGCAGGATCCACGTAGACATCGGTCCACGCCATCGGCGTGCCGTCCTTGCCGCCATCCATGCGCAGGCTGGAGATGCGCAGCCAGCGCGCACCGGGCGCGCAGCCGATTTCCGCCGCCACATCGGCCGGCACCGCGACCTCCTCCACCGACTGCACCACGCGCAGGTGCTCCGCACCGAACTGCACCAGGTCATCCACCGACGCCAGCGACGGCCGGAACACCGGCCGCGGCCTGGCCGATTCCACCCGCGTGCCCACGTTCTTGCGCCGCGACACCAGTCCCAGCTGCTGCAGCTCCTGCAGCACCGCGCGGATGGTGTAGCGGCTGGCCTGGTACTGCTCGCACAGCTCGAATTCGGTGGGCAGCAGCGACCCGACCGCATAGCGGCCGGTGGTGATCCCTTCGATAAGTTGCCTGCTGATCTCTGCTGGATTGGATTTGTTCATGACCGCCTGCCGCGTCACAACCATTGGACGCGGGTTAACCCTCATTTTCTAAATATGTTCGAACATATTTAATGCTGGATATGTTCGAACATATTACCGGACTGCCCCTTTCCCCTCAAGGTAGCACCATGACCCTGTTCTCTGCCCCCACCGCCAGCACCGTCGTTGATTCCATCCTGTTCCGCGATGCTTTCGGCACCGCCAAGATGCGCCAGATTTTCTCCGATGTGGCGCTGATCCAGCGCTATATCGATGTCGAGGTCGGGCTCGCCCGGGCCGAGGCCAGGGTCGGCGTGATCCCGGCGGAAGCGGCCGAGGTGATCGCCCGCGAGTCGCGCCTGGAGCGCATCGACTTTGACCATATGCGCGAGGAAACCGACATTGTCGGCTATCCGATCCTGCCGCTGGTGCACCAGCTGGTGGCGATGTGCGGTGAAGCCGGGCGCTACGTACACTGGGGCGCGACCACGCAGGACATCATGGACACCGCGGTCGCGCTGCAGGTGCGTGACGCGCTCGACAGCATCGACGCCGATATCCGCGAACTGCGCGGCATCCTGGCCGGCCTGGCGGTGAAGCACCGCGACACCCCGATGGCGGGCCGCACCCACCTGCAGCAGGCGCTGCCGGTGACCTTCGGCTACAAGGTGGCAATCTGGCTGGCCATGTTCGACCGCCACCAGCAACGCCTGGCCGAGCTGCGCCCGCGCGTGGCCGTGGTCGAATTCGCCGGCGCCGCCGGCACGCTGGCGTCGCTGGGCGGACAAGGAGAGAACAAGGGCTTCGCCGTGCAGCAAGCCCTGGCTGAAGAACTGGGCCTGGGCGTTCCCGCCACCACCTGGCACGTGGCACGCGACGGCTTTGCCGAGGCTGTGAACCTGCTGGCACTCATCACCGGCTCGCTCGGCAAGATCGCGCTCGACATCATGATCATGGCGTCGACCGAGTTCGCCGAAGTCTACGAACCCTTCGTCAAGGGCCGTGGCGCCAGCAGCACCATGCCGCAGAAGCGCAACCCGATCTCGAGCGAGCTGATGCTGGCGGCCTCCAAGGCGGTGCGCCAGCACGCCGGCCTGATGGTCGACGCGATGGTGCAGGACTTCGAGCGCGCCACCGGCCCCTGGCACGCGGAATGGATCGCCATCCCCGAGAGCTTCATCCTGAGCGCCGGCGCGCTGCACCAGGCCAAGTTCGCGCTCGGCGGCCTGATCGTCGATGAAGCCCGCATGAAGCACAACCTGGGCATCTCCAATGGCCTGATCGTGGCCGAGGCCGTGATGATGGGCATGGCCCCGTACATCGGCCGCCAGCAGGCGCACGACGTGGTCTACGACGCCTGCCGCACCGTCAACAAGCACGGCGGCACGCTGGCCGACGCGCTCGCGGCGCTGCCCGAAGTCACCCGGCACTTCGACCGCGCCGCCATCGACCGCATGACCGATCCGGCCAACTACCTCGGCCTCGCGCCGCAGATGGTCGACCGCGCCATCGCCCTGTCCACGCAAACCGCAGCCTGAGACCGCAGGCATCCGCTCGCATTACTGGTGGAGGAAGACGACATGCAACACCCAACTATTCAGGCGCCGGCCGCACCGGTGCCGCCCAGGCCGCTGCCGTGGTACCGCAGGCTCGGCATGCAGGTGCTGGTCTCGCTGGTACTCGGCATCGCCGCCGGCTTTCTGTTCCCGCAGTTCGCGTCCAAGCTCAAGCTGCTGGGCGACATGTTCCTCTCGCTGATCAAGGCCGGCGTGGCGCCGCTGGTGTTTCTCACCATCGTGCATGGCATTGCCTCGGCCGGCGACGTCAGGAGCGCGGGCCGGGTCGGCTGGCGCTCGATCGTCTACTTCGAGGTGATCTCGACGGTCGCGCTGGTGGTCGGCATGCTGGCCGGCAACCTGCTGGAGATCGGCAAGGGCATGGCCAGCGTGGCGCCAGGCAGCGCCGCGCCCGCGGCCAAGGCGGCCGCGCCGCAGGGCTTCCTTGAGTTCATGATGCATATCGTGCCCGACAACTTTGTCGGCGCGTTCGCCAAGGGCGAGCTGCTGCAGGTGGTGGTGCTGGCGGTGATGGTCGGCATCGGCATCCTGGCCATCCCCGAAGCGCGCCGCGAGAAGATCAACGCCGGGCTGGACAGCATCTCCGAGGTGCTCTTCGCCTTCATCAACCTGGTGATGAAGCTGGCCCCGATCGGCACCTTCGGCGCGGTGGCGTACTCGGTGGGCAGCAATGGCACGGCGGTGCTGGTCGCGCTGGCGCAACTGGTGCTGAGCTTCTACGCGGTGGTGGTGGTGTTCATCGCGGTCGTGCTCGGCGTGATCGCGAAGCTGGCCGGCTTCAGCCTATGGCGCTTCCTGCGCTATATCAAGGAAGAGATCCTGATCGTGCTCGGCACCGCCTCTTCGGAAAGCGCGCTGCCGCGCCTGCTGGTCAAGCTGCAGCGGCTGGGCTGCGCCAAGCAGACGGTGGGCCTGGTGCTGCCGACGGGCTACGCCTTCAATCTGGACGGCACCTCGATCTTCATGGCCATGGGCGTGATGTTCATCTCCCATGCCTATGGCGTGCCGCTGACGCTGGACCACCAGATCGGCATCCTGCTGCTGATGCTGCTGACCTCCAAGGGCGCGGCCACGGTGTCGGGCGGTTCGTTCGTGGTGTTTGCCGCCACCGTGACGTCGACGGGCATGCTGCCGGTGGAAGGCCTGGCGGTGATCTTCGGCGTCTACCGCTTCCTGTCGATGGCGATCTCCACCTGCAACACGATCGGCAACAGCGTGGCGACGGTGGTGGTGGCCAAGTGGTCGGGCACCTTCGACGCCGGCACTGCCGAACGGCATCTCTATCCCGAACGCTATCCGGAAGTCGCGGCTGAAGACGCCGCCTTCAGCGACGGCGCCCTGCCCCAGGCCCGCCCCGATTCGCCCGGCATGCCGCTGAACAAGGCGCAAGCCATCTGACACCAAAGCCAAACAAACCAAGGAGACAACCGATGAACCCCATCAGCAAGCTGGCCGCATGCGCGGCACTTGCCCTCGCCACGGCGGCGGCCGCCACCCCGGTGCTGGCACAGGCCTGGCCGACCAAGCCGATCACCTGGATCGTCCCGTTCGCCGCGGGCGGCCCGACCGACGCGCTGGCGCGCACCATTGCCGAGCGCGTTTCGCGCGAGGTCGGCCAGTCGATCATCATCGACAATTCGCCGGGTGCCGGCGGCACCGTCGGCGCGGCCAAGGCGGCGCGCGCGCCGGCTGACGGCTACACCATGCTGGTGGGGCATATGGGCTATATGGGCGCGGCTCCCGCGCTGTACAAGAAGCTGTCCTACGATCCGGTCAGGGACTTCGCCCCCGTGTTCCGCTTCCCGGATACGCCGATGGTGCTGATGGTGCGCAAGGGCCATCCCGCCAAGGACGTGCGCGCGCTGGTCGAGTACGGCAAGAAGAACCCGGGCAAGCTCAATCTGAGCAACGCCGGCATGGGCTCCACCTCGCACCTGGTCGCGGCGCTGTTCGCCGCGTCGGCGGGCATGCAGGTGTCGCTGGTGCCATACAAGGGCGCCGGCCCCGCGCTGATCGACGTGATCGGCGGGCAGGTGGATGGCATGTTCGACCAGACCAACACCGCGCTGCCGCAGATCACCGAGTCCAAGGTGCGCCCGCTGGCCGTGACTTCGGCCACCCGGGTGGCGCAGCTCAAGGATGTGCCCACGCTGGCGGAGTCGGGGCTGCCCGGCTTTGAAGCGAGCACGTGGTATGGCATCTACGCGCCCAGGGGCACGCCTCAGGCCGTGGTCGACAAGATGCAGCAGGCCTACCTGAAGGTGATGAGCGACAAGGCCTTTACCGGCAAGATGAGCGCACAGGCAATCCAGATGCTGCCGCCCGAGCAATACACCGCCGCGGCGCTGGGCAGCCACACCCAGGCCGAGATCACCCGCTGGAAGGCCGTGGCGGCCAAGGCCAACATCTCGCTGGACTGAGCACCATGACCGGATTGCGCGTAGAGCACGATGCCTTCGGGCCGGTCGACATCCCCGCCGACCGCTACTGGGGCGCCCAGACGCAGCGGGCGCTGGGGATCTTCGAGGTCGGGGAAGAGCGCTTCCCCGCCTGCCTGGTCCACGCCTTCGGCGCGCACAAGATGGCGGCGGCCAGGGCCAACCTGCGCTGCGGCGTGCTGGATGCCGCCATCGGCGAGGCCATCATCGCCGCCGCGGCCGAGTTGCGCAGCGGCCAGTTCGACAGCCATTTCCCGCTGACCATCTGGCAGACCGGCTCGGGCACGCAGACCAATATGAACGCCAACGAGGTCATCGCCAATCGGGCCAACGAGCGCTTCGGCCAGGCCCTGGGCACGCGCGCGCCGGTGCACCCGAACGACCACGTCAACGCGTCGCAGTCCTCCAACGACAGTTTCCCGACGGTCATGCACATGACCGCCGCGCTGGAGCTGGAAGACCGGCTGCTGCCCGCGCTGGCGCTGCTGCGCGACACCCTGCGCGAGCGCGCCCACGCCTTCGCGGATGTGCTCAAGATCGCGCGCACGCACCTGATGGATGCCGTGCCGATGACCATGGGCCAGGCCTTCGACGGCTTCACCGCGCAGGTCGATCACGCCATCGAGCGCGTGCGCGACGCCCTGCCGCGCCTGCTGTCGCTGCCGCAGGGCGGCACCGCGGCCGGCACCGGCCTGAACGCGCCGGCGGGTTTCGCCCAGGCGTTTTGCACGGAAGCCAGCGAGCTGACGGGCCTCGCCTTCCGCCCCAACCCGTGCAAGGTCGAGGGCATGGCCGCGCACGATGCACTGGTCGAGCTGTCCGGCGTGCTCAACGTGATCGCCGTCTCCTTCACCAAGATCGCCAACGACCTGCGCTGGCTCGGCTCCGGCCCGCGCTGCGGGCTGGGCGAGCTGCTGATCCCGGAAGACGGCCTGACCTCGTCGATCATGCCCGGCAAGCGCAATCCGACCATCGCCGAGGTGATGGTGCAGGCCGCCATGCAGGTCGCCGGCAATCACGTCACGGTGACGATGGCGGGCGCCTCCGGCTGCTTTGAACTGAACGTGGCCAAGCCGGTGCTGATCTATAACGTGCTGCAGTCGATGCGCGTGCTGGCCGACAGTGCGCGCGTGTTCGCGCAACGGCTGGTGCGGGGGCTGGTCCCCAACCATGATCAGCTGGCGCGCAACCTGGACAATCCACTGCTTGCGGTGACCGCGCTCAACCCGGTGCTGGGCTACGACCGTGCCGCGCAGATCACGACGCTTGCCGTCGCGCAGGGAATCTCGCCGCGGGAAGCGGCGATTGCGCTGGGATTGCTGAGTGGGGAGGAATTTGACCGGCTGGTGAACCCGATGCGGCTGGCGAAGGGGAACCCAATTCACTGATGCCGCCGCAGCAGGCAACAAAAAAGGCGCTCCGACCATGGCCGGAGCGCAATTGCGTTGGCGGGATCCAAAGACCTGTCGAAACGCCAATCCGCGACAGTCTTCTTCGCCTCCCGTCCCGATAATCGCTACCGGCGCGCCGCCATCCGCAATGGTTGCGGCAGCGTCCCTCACAAAAGCGCGACGGAGACTTCGATGACGACAACAACCCCTGGCGCAGACCTGCGCACGCTTCGCGAACGCGTGGTTCGCGATCACTTTGCCGACGAGATCCGGCAGGACTTCGATGCAGTCCTGTCAACGTTTCCGCATCCGCACTACGAGCTCATCGCGAGCGGCGCAGTGTTCGATGGCAACGATGACGTCCGGAAGTACTACACGCAAAGTCGCGTGGCCTTCCCGGACCAGCGCAGCGAGATCATCCAGCTCCGGCACACCGACGATGCCGTGATCGTCGAGTTCTGGCTGCTTGGCACGCATCGCGGCAACCTGAACGGCCTGCCACCGACGGGAAGGCCGTTCCGCTGCCGCATGATCGCCCTCTTCCTGTTCGACGGGCAGACGCTGACCTGCGAACGGATCTACTACGACAGCCTGTCCATGATGCAGCAGCTGCTGGCCGGCTTGCCTGCCGCGCAGAAGGCGCAGGCCCTTGCCGGCCTGTTGCGGGACACGACGGCAGACCAGGCCGCCGCGGCGTAAGTCGCCATTACCGATCACGATTGCTACGGAGACACGATATGCCCTTGCCGCAAGCCACGACGCATCAGGAACGCCTGCTGACCATCAACACCAACGAAGTCCCGCGCCTGCCGACGGAAGTGCCGGGAACCACCATCACCCCGCTGTTCCTGGACCGCGAGAACGGGGTCTGGGTGCTCTACGGAAAATTCGAACCAGGCACGGTCTTGCCAACGCATTTCCATACGGGCACGGTACATTTCTATACCACGCGCGGCATATGGCACTACGCCGAGTACCCGGATGATCCGCAAACGGCGGGCAGCTACCTGTATGAACCTGGCGGGTCCATGCACACCTTCATGGTGCCGGCCGATGCCAGCGAACCGGCCGAAGGCCTGATGGTGGTCTATGGCGCCAACATCAACTTCGTCAATGGCGAGTACCACAGCATCATGGACGCCGGTGCCATCGAGGAAGCCCTGCTGGCCGCCGTGAAGCTGGGCGCCATGCCGATGCCGAAGTACATCCGCCCGAAAGGCGGCGCGGAGTTTGCCAGCGCCAGGTAGCGGGAGCGTCAGGCCAGGCGCCGCAAGGCGTCCTGGTCCAGCAGCGTGACGTGCCCGTAGTGCAGCCGCAGGATCCGCTGGCCTTCCCACTCCTTGAGCTGCCGGTTGATGCTCTGGCGCGAGACGCCCAGCATGTGCCCAAGGTCCTCCTGGGACAACTGCAGCGCCCCATCCCCGCCGGCCGGCGCCGACAACGCGTGCGCGTGCTGCGCCGCCAGCAGCCTGCGCGCCAGCCGTACCGGCAGCGGTTGCAGGATGGTCTCGTCGATCCACTCCAGCGCCCAGCGATAGCGCCGGCAGATCAGTCGCGTGAATTCCATCAGGAACGCCGGGTGATGGTCGACGATGGCGTGGAACGCCTGCGCCGGCACCATGAGCACCTCGCAATCGACCACCGCGCGCGCGTCATAGACGCGCTGCGCCTCCATGAACAGCGAGACTTCGCCGAACCATTGCCCGCGTTCCAGCACGCTCAGCACGGCCTCGCGGCCGTTGGCCGCCGTGACGCTGAAGCGCACGCGTCCGCGCTCCACGCAGAATAGCGCCTCCGGCGACGAGCCATAGGTGAACAGCACCTCGTTCTTCACCAGCTGCCGGCGCATGACATGGGCGCGCAACGCGGCCTCCAGTTCGGGGGACAGCAGTTCCGGGCCGGCGTAGCTGCCGGCATCCGCGAGGCCTGGCATGGGCGGTCAATCCAGCGTGATGCTGGCTTCCCCGGCCACACGCTTCCAGATCTCGATCTCCCGCAAGTTGACGGCAGCACGTTCCGCGCCACCGAGGTAGCCGGGGGTGAAACCCCCGTCGTTCATCTTCGCCATGACTGGCGGATCCTGCAGCGTGTCCTTCAGCGCCGCGGCGTGGTCGCCGCAGAGGGAATGCTTCATGACAGTTGTCTCCTGAGTACTTGTTCTGACCTGCCAGCGCCGGGAACGCCTCAGCCCGCGGAGAACTCCGCGCCCCCTTTGGGACGGATGTAGCGCGGCACGGGAATCCCGGCCTTGCGCGCGGCCGCGAGAATGCCCTCTTCGATCGCGCCGGCATCGCGGACACTCTGGAATTCGCCTTCCGGGAAGATCACGTTGGCGCCGTAGACGACCATGAAGCCTTCAGCCGGCTCCCTGGCATCCGCCGGCACGGAGAAGGTATGCACCGAGCCGCCGGGTTCATACAGGTAGCTGCCCGCGGTTTGCGGATCCTCGGGATACTCGACGTAGTTCCACTGCCCCCTGGTCGTGAAGAAGTGCACGGTACCAGTGTGAAAGTGCGGCGGGAGCGTGGTGCCCGGTTCGAACTTGCCATAGAGCACCCAGACGCCGTTTTCGCGGTCGAGGAACAGCGGGATGATGGTCGAGCCCGGCTCGGAGCCGGGGAACTCGTGCAATTCGTTGATGTTGACCGACAACAGCCGGTCCTGGTGCGTGACAACCTGCGGCAATGGCATTGCTACCTCCAAGGGTTGGTATGGGGAATGTTCTAGTCCAGCTTGATATTGGCTTCGCGCGCGACGCGCTTCCACACTTCGATGTCGCGCGCATTGATCGCGGCCTGTTCGGTGCCGGCAACGTAGTCAGGCGTGATGCCGAGGTCGGCCATCTTGCTCGTCACCGCCGGATCCTTGAGTGTGTCCTGCACGGCCGCGGCAAGCTTTTCCGTAATCGGCTTTGGCAAGCCCGCCGGTGCAAACATGGCCCAACCCGTCCATTGGTCGAAATCGACCCCCTGCTCCTTGTAGGTGGGAACATTGGGGAAATTCGCCGTGCGGCGCGTGCACATGGCCAGCGCCTTGATCTTGCCGGTCTTGACGGCCGACGTGCCGCTGCCGATATCCAGCCAGCCCAGCTTCACCACTCCGCCCAGCATTGCCGTCACCACGGGCGATGAGCCCTTGAACGGGATGTGGTCCAGCTTGATGCCGGTCTTCTGCGCCAGCACCTCCGCGCAGAAGTGGCCGGTGGAGCCCTGCCCCCAGGTGCCGAACTGCAGCGGCGACGCGCTCTTCTTCGCCACAGCGACGAGTTCCTTCAGGTTGTTGGCGGGGAAGTCCCTGGTGGCGACCAGGATGATTGGTGACGTTCCCACGCGGGCGATGGTCGTCAGGTCCTTGACGGGGTCATAGGGCAGCGCCTGGTAGACGGCCGGGGCCAGCGTGGTGGTCGTCATCGTGCCCAGGCCGATGGTGTAGCCATCCGGCGTGGCCCGCGCGAGTTGCCCGATCGCGATGGTGCCGGCAGCGCCGGCATTGTTCTCGACGACCAGGGGCTGCTTCAGGCGCCGGCCGAGCTGGTCCGCGAGGATTCGGGCGAACACGTCGCCGCCGCCGCCCGGCGCGGTCGGGACAATCAGGCGGATCGGCTTGTTCGGATAACTGGCTTCACCCTGCGCCTGCGCGCCAAAGGACAAGGCGACTGCGGCAAGGAAACCGAGGGCGGCGGACTTCTTCATCTTTGTCTCCAACTTCTGTGTTTCACGCGTTCAGCGCTTCCTGTTCACTTGCCATCTGGCAAGGTATTTACTGGAACATGAGGAAACGTTTCCACCAATTGTGGGACGACGAGACCGCGAATCAAATGGTGGTAAACCCGTGAGTCTTTGTGAGGTTTTTGGGGCGGCCTGGCGAATGTCACCAGGGCAGGCGTCGCATGCGCCTTATGCGTCCTGCGTCAGGACGATCTTGCCGAAATGCGTGTTCCTGCGCATCATCTCGCAAGCCTCGGCGGCACGATCCAGCGGCAACCTGGCATCGATCGGCAGGCGCAGTTGTCCCTGCCGCAGAGCCGGCCAGAAGTCCCGTTGCACGCGTTCGGCGATGACGCCAAAATCCTCGACGGTGCGGGTCCGGAAGGTCATGCCGAGGTACTGGATGCGGCGCAACGAATGGAGATCGAAGTCGAACTCTCCGCTCTCCCCTGCCATCCGGCCGATATTGACGATGCGCCCACCGATCTTCACGGCGCGCATGCTGTCGTTGATAAACGGACCGGCCAGGAAATCGACCAGCAGATCCACGCCCAGGCCGTCGGTGTGTTCCAGTACGGCCTTCACCCAGTCGGGATCGTTGCTGTCGAGCGCGACGTCGGCACCAAACTCCGACAGGCGCGAGCGGCGGTCGGGCCTGGTCGAGGTGCCGATGACCAGGCTGGCGCCGAAGTGCTTCCCCACCTGCAATGCCATCAGGCCCACGCCGGAAGAGGCGCCCAGCACCATCACGGTCTGCCCGGCTTCGAGCCCGGCCAGATGGCGCATCGCCGTATGCGTGGTACGCAGTGCGACGGACAGGCAGGCACCGGTTTCGTAGTCCATCTCCGGGTCAGGGAACGGGAAGGCGCGCCGCCAGTCCGCAACCGCATACTCGGCAAAGCCGCCGAGGCCAGAGCACATCACCTTGTCGCCAACCTTGTATGCGGTGACGTCCGCGCCAACCTCCACCACATCGCCCGACCATTCCAGGCCCAGCGGCGTGCCGGTACCGCCAGCCGCCCCATGCGCCTTCCCGTCGACCAGCGACAAATCGGCGCGATTCAGGGAACTGGCCCGGACTTTCACCAGAATTTCAGTGGGCTTGGGTCGAGGGATCTCCAGCTCTGCAAAAACAAGTCCCGTCTCACCGCGAATCGCAGCTTTCATTGCGCATGTCTCCTGTCGAATAGGTCTGGGTACGTCGGCACGGTGTCACCGCCGTGACGACCTAACACGCATCCATTGTAGAAACGTTTTCGCAGATTACGCAAGGACTTAGCGGGCAAAAAAATGCCGCCTCGAATGAAGGCGGCATTGCTGACCCTGAAAGCAGATCGCGCTGTGGCTATGCGGTGGCCTTCTTGCGCGCGGTGGCGGGACCACATGACTCGCGGAGCACGAGTTGCGTGGTAATCACGATGGTCTCGGGTTCGATGTCCGCGTCGCGCTCCAGTTGCTTGAGCATGAGTTGCGCCACGACGGTGCCGACAATCTCAAGGTCCCAGGTCAACGATGTGATGGAGGGACTGAATAGCTGCGACAGGTCCGTGTCGCCGATGCTGATCACGCTCACATCCCCGGGAGCGGTCCTGCCGGTATGCCGCAGCGCCTGCAACACCCCGGCCAGGATGCGCGTGCCGAGGCACATGAAGGCCGTGGGCGCTTCCGGGCCGGACAGCAGCGACAGCGCTTCGGTGAACGCAAAATCCATCGCGGATTTCTCGCAGCGGATCAGCTTCGGCACGGGCTTGAGATCCTGCTCCTTGTACGCTTCCTTGAAGCCGGCGATACGTTCCCTACCCGGACGCAAAACGCTGCCCGGCGTCAGCAGCGCAATGCGTGTGTGGCCCAGGTTCAGCAAGTAGCGCGTCGCCTGCAGGGCGCCGGTGTAGTGATCCACATAGACGCCGGTGCCGGTCGGGCCGAAATCCCGGTCGAGCGCGATGACCGGCATCTCCTGGGAGAGTTGCTCCAGCAGCTTGGGATTTTCGGCCTCGCAGGGACCCAGGATCAGGCCGTCCACGCGCCGGCGGCGGAACAGGTCGATCAGGTTCTTTTCGCGCTTGCCGTCGTTATGCGTGCTGGCGATCAGCAATGCGTAACCGGCTGCCTGCAGCGCCGCCTCGACGGCAGTGATGATCCTGGCGTAGAGCGGGTTGGCAAGATCCGACACGATCAGGCCGATGGCGCCGGACGAGCGCGTACGCATGCTCTGTGCGATCGCATCTGGCTCGTACCCGAGCCGCCTGGCCGCCTTGGACACCGCGGCAATCGCTGCTTCGCTGACGCGCCCGGCACGATTGAGCGCACGGGACGCCGTGCCAATCGAAACGCCGGCCTCCTTGGCAACCTCCCGGATCGTGATGCGTGGCTTCATCGGCTGCGTTTCACGATACGTTGCGCCGCAACGGGCATAACAAAAGACTGCAACATCGACTCCCTCCCCGGCTCTTCTTTACCGCTGGCCGCCGCGGTTGCGCGGCGCGCCAGCGACGCGTGACGCGTCACTCCTGGACGTCAGGCATTCTAGCTCACCCGATGACGCGGGCTCCTCAGCGCCAGCGGCCGGACAGGCACCCGGCCGGGAAGGGACAGGCCTGCCGGCCCGGTGGCGCGCTACCGCGGCGCGCCGATGTTGTGGATCGCTTGTCCCTTGCCGTCCCAGGCCAGCCCTGCGCGCCTCACCTCGGCAAAGTACTCGCCCTTGCCCCCGGTCAGTTCGGAGATCTCGAACATGCCGCTGGGCAGTTCCGGATTCACAAAATAGGCAAAGCGTCCACGCGGCCCCATCCGGCCACCATGCCCCTCCACATACCCCGCCTCCAGCAGGTGGGCCACGATTTCGTCGAAGCGGTCTTCCGTCCAGTAGGCGATATGTTGCGCACCTTCACCACTGCGCTTGAGCGAGTCCAGGTAGAGCGACGGGGCGTCGTCGCGCTGCTGGATCAGTTCAATCTGGAGGTCTCCGGAGTTGGCCAGCGCGATCGACAGCTTCGGCGGCGTGGCGGGCTTGCCGTAGTAGCGGTATTCCGTAGTGCCCACGTCTTCCTTGTAGAACCACGGTCCGACACCCAGCTTTTCCGTCCAGTGAGCCATGGCCCTCTCAATGTCACTCACCACATAGCCAAGCTGCCGGACGCCGCCGAACAAATAACTCATCGCTGTCTCCTTGTCGTCTGAAGGTTGCGGTCCTGCTCATGCAGAAACGTTTTCACAATATAGCCGCACGACTCAGTTATGGTGGATAGTGTTTACCATGATTGTCCGTATTTTTTGCGGCAACAACAATCCATAGTGTAAGTGGAAACGTTTCTTCATTTGCGCGGAAACGTGCGATATGCGGGAAGCTGCGCTTGCAGGACAACTCACAGGAGACTATCGAAATGACTCAGTTCAAGGACCAAGTGGCGCTGGTGACAGGCGGCGCGAGCGGCATCGGGGCGGCAACCGCGCGCCTGCTGGCGGAGCGCGGCGCGCAAGTCGTCATTGCCGATCTTGCGAGCGGCAACGGCGCCGCGGTGGCAGACCGGATCGGCGCCGAGTTCATGGCACTGGACGTCACCAGCGAGCCGGGCTGGAAAGCCACGATCGCGGCCATCCTTGAGCGCCACGGGCGGCTCGACGTGCTCGTCAACGCAGCCGGCATTGTCGGCGACGTGGTCAATGGCACGCTCGCCAACACCACCCTCGCCGACTTCCGGCGCGTGCTGGCGGTCAACCTGGACGGGACCTTCCTGGGCTGCCGCGAAGGCGTCGAGGCCATGCGCAGGACCGGCAGGGGCGCCATTGTCAATCTCGCATCCGTCGGTGCGTATTACCCGACCCTCCAGAGCGTCGCCTATGGCGCCAGCAAGGGTGCCGTGACGCAACTGACCAAGACCGTAGCGCTGGCCGGGTCCGAGAACGGCCACCAGATCCGCTGCAATTCCGTCCATCCCGGCAAGATCGCCACGCCAATGCTCGAAACGATCTTCGACCAGTACAAGCAGCGCCAGGCCGCGGGCGGCGTCGATCCCCGGACGGCTGGCCGGCGCATTCCGCTAGCCGAGGAAGGCAAGCCCGAGGACGTTGCCAACCTGATCGCCTTCCTCGCGTCGGACCAGGCCGGCTACATCACGGGCGGCGAATTCACCGTGGACGGCGGCTGGCGGCTGCTGCGCTGACACCGCATTCCATTCTCAATTGACGACTGGCGCAGCGCGAGCCGATGCCAGTCGCCGACCCCTTCCCGCAAAACCTGATGGAGAACAAGATGTCCGAATCCCTGAACGCCGCACGCATCCAGACCGTGCGTGATCACATGGCCCTTGAATGCACGCACGAATGGGATGCCGTGATCGACACCTTCGCGCATCCCCGCTATGAAATGCACGCCACCGGCACGGTCTTCGATGGCGAGGAAGAGGTGCGCGGCTACTTCGACGCGTCGCGCGCTTCGTTCCCCGACCTGGCCAACGAGATCATCGCCATCGCCGCCGCGGACGACACCGTGCTGGTCGAGTTCTGGCTTTCCGGCACGCATCTGGGCGATCTGAAGGCCAATGGCAAAGTCTTCCCGCCCACCGGCCGCAAGTTCCGCGTCCGCATGGCCGCGACCTTCGAGTTCGCGCCGAATTCGGACAAGATCATTTGCGAGCGCCCCTACTCCGCCACGGACGCCAAGCTGCGCGCCCTCGGCCTGCTCTGACGCGTCGCGGCAATTCCGGAAAGCGGCGAGGGCCTGATGGCCCTCGCTTCTTTTTGTCAGGCCGCCGAAGTATGGCTTGCCGAGCTTGTCACGCGGCGTGCGCCGGCACCATCCCTGAAGTAGTACGCAAAAATGACGGCGGCGCAAGCCAGCGCGCCGCTCAGCACGTAAAGGCTTGCGGTAAAGCCGCCGGTGAGCGTCTTCAATGCCCCGACGAGCAGCGGCGCGACCGCGCCGGAACTCGAACCGATCGTCGTGATGACCGCAATGCCCGCGGCAGCGCTGGAGCCGGACAGGATAGTCGCGGGCATCGCCCAGAAGACCGCATAGGCACTGGACATGCCGATCGACGCGAGCGTCAGGCACGCGATGGTCATGACCGGATCTTGCGGGAACCACGACGCGCAGAGCATGCCAACCGCCCCCACCATGGCGGCAATGGCAAAGTGCCAGCGGCGCTCGCCGGTCTTGTCCGAATGGCGGCCGACCAGGATGGCTGCGGTGACCCCGAACAGCGCAGGGATGGTTGCGGCGAGGCCGACCTGCATGACGGTCAATCCCATGCCCTTGAGCAGCGTCGGCTTCCAGAACGACAGCGCGAAGACGCCGAACACGACCAGGAACACGATCAGCCCCAGCAGCCACACGCGCGCATCAAGGATTGCGTCGCGCATGCGGGCGTGGCCATGGCCGGCGCGATCCTGGCCCAGCAGCTGTTCGAGGTCAGTTCGCTCACGATCGGTCAGCCAGCGTGCCTCCTTCGGGCCTTCAGACAGCAGCAGGTACGCCATGATGCCCAACGGCACGCACGGCAGGCCCTCCAGCAGGTAGAGCCATTGCCAGCCGTGGAGCTGCAAGGCGCCGTCGAGCCAGGTCATGATTGCCCCGGCTGCGGGGTCGGCCAGGATCGGAGCCAGGGTATAAGACATGTAGAAGATCGCGGTCGCCTGGGCGATGCGCCGCTTCGGATACCACAAGGTCAGGTAGTACAGGACGCCAGGGACAAACCCAGCCTCGAACACCCCGACGAGAAAGCGCATGATGTAGAACTGCGTGGGCGTTGCCACGAAGATCATGGCCGCAGAGGCGAGTCCCCACAGGATCAGGATACGCAGCAAAGTCTTTCGGACCCCGATGCGCGGCAGCAGCATGTTGCTGGGCACCTCGAACAGCGCATAGCCGATGAAGAAGGCGCTGACCCCCAGCCCGAATATCGCATCGCTGAACCCGAGCTCGTCGCGCATCTGGAGCTGGGCGTAGCCCACGTTGGTGCGATCCAGAAAGCTGAAGACATAGCACACGCACAGCACCGGCAGTATTCGCCAACTCACCTTCCGGAACAGCCTTCGTTCATCGTCTTCGTTGATGTCAGTACGCACCAGGTCCATGCCAAGTCTCCCAGAGTGATAGGCGTCGCGCCGATTATCTGGGCGGGGTCGGGTACGGACTGTCGCCTTTTGGCAGTCGTGCATGCGGACTAACCCGCATCGCCGTTCATCATCGCTGCCCAGTGCCGAGGATGGAGAACGGCACAGCGCGACCCCGGACAAGATGACATGATTCTCGCCGCGCGCCATGAGCTGTACGCCCAGGCCCGTGAGCGCAACCCGCATCGCTGGTCACGCCACACGCGAGAGGGGTCGCCAATCGACATGGTCACGCTCAATCCGGACCGCGAGATTGCCGCGTCCACCGGTATCAAGAAATATGAACAAATGTCGCGACAGACGGCACCCCAAGGGAGTCGACAATAAAAAGCATATAGTAACCCGGTGGCACCAATGAACTGGATTCGGGTAGGGTAACCTGCAGACTCTGGGAGCCATCTTTTGTATATTGCAATTTGATGAAGCGCTGATGCATGTCATTACCATGCGTTACAGCACCGGGAGCTACCAACGCGACGCTGGCAATATTTGATGCGCTCGTCGTGACGGAGAATGTTTGTCCCAGGCTTAATGTACTCGGCACGTTGGTGATATTTGGACGAGTGCCGTAGAACAAGTATGGCGGAGAAAAAATTTGTGCCTGGTGCGTGCTGGCCGCCGAGGGATCATTGTCATCCTGGGACAGCAAGACCGTAGCGTCAGGCAAAAGAATGGCGCTCGAGTGGTATGCAGCCTGTATTGTGTTTGGACTCATCTGTACCCAGCTGCCGGTTGGATCATTGGCAGGCTTGTTGTAGAGCTCGCTTTCGAAGAGCGGGGCATCATAGGTCGAAGGCAGGCTATTCCCGCCTACCGTGAACAGCGTGCCATCCGGCAAAATAACCGTATTCGCGTTATGCCGAACCTGCAGCCATTGTGGATACTGGTTCCAGCCTGCGTCGGGATTGGCGACATCAAACCATTCGTTAGTGGCGATTATCGTGCTGCCCTCGGCGCCACCCGCAATCATGACTACTTGCCCTATGGGCGTCACAGAAGCATCGGTATAAAGGATAGTGTTGCCCAACCCATAATGTGAGCTAAGCATGTTTGGGATGTCGCTCCAAGACCAGGTACCCGGCATCAGCAGCGCGGTATTGGTCGAGCCGGGGCCAGCCTGCAACATTTGACCGGACCATAGCAGGTGCTGGTAGGGATAGAGGCCCGCCGGATCGTGAAAAGAAATAGTGTTAATGGAGCCGACTCCATCCATGCTCGCCGCAGGCGTAAACAACTCTACAATCGTCGTAATATCCCCGGATCCGGTCTGGTCGAAACCGCTGGTGACCACGACGCTGTTGTCTGCGAGCTGAGTGACAGTCGGATACCATCGGCCTGTTGCCATATTTGGCTGCGCGGTCCAGGTCTCCGTAACAGGATTGAAAGTATAGTTGCTAAGTGACCCTTGGAAACCGTCCTGCCCCGGTGCCGCGTTCGGGTCTGGATACCGTAAATTACCACCGGCAACGTACACCCTGCCGTCGCTTAATATCGTCTGTCCGCCGCACCAGATGTTCTCCGGCGGCGTAATGGAGTGTCCTGTTCCGGTAACAGGATCCCAAATGTAGGCGACACCCGTATTACTTGCGTTCGGGTTCAGGTACTGCGTCGGCTCATACGACCAAAACAAAACCTTGCCGTTATTCAGCAACACCGAGGTAATTCCTACCACAGGGATTGCGAAAGGTGCGCTCCACTGGCCAGTCGAATCGCCCGGCCGGGCTCTGGCGGCGGCAAGCGCCTGGGCATCCGGCTTGGCCACCGTTTCCAGGCCCTTTGCCACTCTGCACTGATGGGCACGTGCCTTGGCATGGGCCTCGGCGTGGCCCGGGCCTAACAGAGCGGTTTCTCGCTGCTTCAGTCTGGCTTCCGCTGCCGCGCTTGAGCAGGCGTCATTATCGGAGTTGAGGCCTGGTGTCGCGCCAATGGGCGGAGCGACCAATGACGCACCAAGAATTGTTGCCCACAGATTTTTCCGCAAATTCGTTAGTTGGTACATTGATATCACCTCCCACGGTGACGGCCTTGCTATCGATGTCTTATGCCGGGTTGCTGCCCCATCTACCATTCCACGCAGGCTTTCGGGGACGGACTGCAGACTGGCGACGGCAGGACACTCCGCAATGATCCTTATGAACCCGGATTACTAAATATTTATAGGCGGGCAAGCCAATACTCGGGCACCATCCTTTTGGCGGGAGGGCCGAACGCAGCGCCTACCGCGACACATGAAAGTTGACGCCGCCCAGGTGTGGTTGGGGCAACCCGCCGCCGGCTTACGTAATGCACGCACCCAATGACCGCGTTTTCGTGCGGAACGTGTGTTCGGAGTCACGGGCAATCGAGATTCGACGCCTGAACCGCTTCATTCGTTGCGCACCGGAACAGGGCTGAGTCCACCGTGGGCATGTCGCTGACCTGAGCCGTCAAACGGATCGCCGCACCGGTCGAGCGGGGCCGCGTCGAGCTTGTTCGATCGATCATGAGTGCCCCCCGCTTGATAGCTTTTCGCCCGGATGCCGGCTTTCCCACATTGCGGACTGACCTTGATGTTGCAGAAGAATCCGGAAAACGAGTCCGTGCGTGATCAGCAGTAGCGGTACGACCAGGGTCGGAATGAAGTAGGCGGCGCCCAACTGTCCTGCCACGAGCCCGGCAGCATTGGCCTGGTAGAACGCATTCAAGAGATCCGCCAGGCCCCACCAGTTGAAGATCCATGCCATGACAAGGCCAGCCCCGCCTGGCAGCGATGCCAGCGCGAGCAACGCGAGAGTCGCCGCGACGAGGTCCCCGTAGGCGGCGGAATACGCGAAGGCGGACGGCAGCTCGGGGGACACGACGCCTGGGACGAGGAATGCCAACCCGATAAAGCGGAAGCTGTGCAGAATGAGAAGCGGCCGCAGCGCTTCGGCCCGTTGCAGGAGGCGGAGTCTTGGCCAGATGTATCGCTTCGCGACAATTCCCCACGCGCTGAAGCTGAATGCGATGCTAACGAAGAACCAGAGTTGGGGCAGCATGAGTTTCTCCTTTGGTTCGAATTTCCGCGATCGGCGGTGAGAATCTAGGCGCGCAGCGTGCGTAGCGCTGCGATCGCAGCGCCGCGCTCCGCGTGAGGCATCGCATGCTCGCGCAGCCAGACCCTGGACTCCGGCGCAAACTGCGGTGCTGACGGGAACGGACGACGCAGTTCACGGTCGTAGCGGTCGAGATCGAAACCGGGGCTGAGCGGGGTGATCACGAACTCCGCGAACTGACGAAGCCGATTGTTCAGCGTCCGATGGTTGCGAGGCAGAGCCGCGTAGCGACGCGCGATCGTCTCGAAGTCCTCGGCGGGCTGTCCGGTCACATCGAGCACGTCGGTGGTCGGTGCGCCCACCTCAAAAGCCCCGCGCTTGTGATCGTCAATGTAGTAGCGAATGCCGCTGATCAGATCGATCGGCAAGCCTCCCATCCGGGCGGCCTTCATGAACAGCCAGGTCTGCATCGGCACGACCCTGACCGATTGCCCGACGGCCCGGCCGATCGCCTTGGCCATGTCCCTTGCGCCAAGGAGCTCCGGCCCAGTCGGACGGTAGCTCTTCCCGGCGTGCCGCGCAGGATCCATCAGCGCCGCGACGCCGACCCGCGCGATATCCTCATTGGATGGAGGCGCGTTACGGCTATCGCCATAGAGCCAGGGAAATACGCCGAGGTGCGCAGCAAATCCAGTCAATGCGAGGTAGGCGTCAGCGAAGAAGCCCGGCCTCACGATCGTATGCGCGACGCCGGGCGTCATCGAGAACAGCCGATCGACAAGCCAGTGCTGGCGGGTCATGAGGGCGGGATGCGAAGGACTCGACAGCCACTGGGTCAGGCTGACAATGTGCTCGAGCCGGGATTCCCTGGCCGCGACGGCAAACGCGACCGCGCCCTGAATCATGTAAGGATCAAAAGGGGGGCAATAGTAGGCGCGCTGACAGTCCTTCAGCGCTTCGGCGACGCGCTCGACATCACTCATGTCGGCGACCGCTATCTCGGCCCCCTGCGCTCTCAGCCGCGCGCTGCGGCCGTCTTCCCGGTGCACCATGGCGCGCACGGGATAGCCGGCCCTCAGCAGTTCGGCAACAACGACGCTGCCTGTCTTCCCGGTCGCGCCGGTCACGAGGATCCTTGGCTTGAGCATGATAGCCTCCCAAAAATGTGGTACCAGTGAGTACCAGAGGGTTGCCTCAGTATGGTACTATGCGGTACCGAATGTCAAGGGAGACGATGATGGCCACGGTATCGCTGTCAAGGGAGCATCAGGACGGCCGCGACGAAACCGAGGTGCGCTCGCGCATCCTTGATGCAGCCTTCGCAGCGTTCATGAAGCGTGGCTTCGCGGCGACCAGCACGCTTGAGATCGCCACGCTGGCGCGCGTTTCGAAACGAGAGCTGTACGCGCTGGTGGGCAACAAGAAGGAAATGCTGATCGCATGCATCAGCGCGCGCGCCACGCGACTGCAGGTAGCCACTGACTTGCCCGTGCCGCACGATCGCGAGACCCTCGCGCATGTACTGACTTCTCTCGCGACGCAGCTTGTCCGCGAGATAACCGATCCGGCGGTCATTGCGGTATTTCGCCTGGCGATCGCCGAGGCGGTCCACGCACCGGAAGTGGCGCAAGCGCTCGACGCCATCGGGCGCGAGGCGAGTCGTGCCGCCTTGCGCCAAATCATGGCCCAGGCGCAGGCGTCCGGACTTCTCAATGGTCGTCCTGCTGAACTTGCCGAACAGTTCGGCGGGCTGCTGTGGGGGAGTTTGATGGTCAGCCTGCTGCTCGGCGTCGCCGAGCGGCCGAACTCACGCGAAGTCGCGGCACGTGCCCGCAACGCCACAGCTGCGTTTCTTCAACTTCATCCGCTCCTGAGTCACGACACGAAGCCCCGCCAGCGCATCTAATACCTGGCGGCGTAACTTGGCGATAGGCCTCTGCAGCGCTTTCCTTCGGGAGCAAAAAAACTCACGGCGCAGGGCGTCGCCGCTCAGGCTTCTGTGTGCGCCCGGGATCGCCCGCGTCGCGCTCGAGCGCAGGGGGCAATTCCGCCTTCAACAGCTCGATCCACGCTCGCGTCTTCGCTTCGATGAATTTTCTGGATGGCATCAGGATATAGACGGCGACTTCTGACGAACGCCATCCTGGCAGTACCGTCACGAGCTCGCCGCTGCGCAGCCGGTCGACCACCGAGAAGCGGGGCAGCATCGCGATGCCCAATCCACTGCACGCGCCGTGGAGGATGACTTCGGGGTTGTCTCCGACCAATGGCCCCGTCGGGTCGAACGTGAAGGTCTTCCTGCCGTCGGTCAGCGTCCATTGTGGCGTGGTTGACGGATTGGCGATGCGCAGGCACGCGTGGTCCGCCAACTGGTCGACTGTTTTGGGTGAACCATGCTTCTTCAGATAGGCGGGAGCGGCACACAGCAGCGCGTGGGTTTCGCCAAGCCGCAGCGCCACGGCACTCGAGTCCGGAAGGCTCTGTGCAAGATACACGCTCACATCCACGCCCTCCGCAAGCAGGTCGGGCGCGTGCTGTGACGTGCTGTACTCCAGGCTCACCTTTGGATACATCGCGCAATACTTGGACACCAGCGGCACGATGTAGCGATCTCCGAACGCCGTCATGCAGCGCACCCTGAGCCGCCCGGTCGGCTCGATGTTGGCACCGCTCACCCCGCTTTCCGCTTCTGCCACCAGGTCGAGGATGCTCCGGCACTGGTTTGCATAGCGCTCCCCGACGCTTGTGACCACCAGGCGACGCGTGGTCCGCTGCAAGAGCTTGGTTTGCAGGCGCTTCTCCAGTTCGGAGACCAGCCGCGATACCTGTGCCGTCGTCAACGCCATCTGTGAAGCCGCCGCCGTAAAGCTTCCCGCGTCGACGACCCGCAGAAACGCCGTCATCGAATGCAGCAGCCCGTAGTCGAGATTCTTACGCATTACGTAACAGAGTTTCTGAACGGACTGTATTTTTGCATGGAGCCGAAACTCCTACCATCAGCACGTGCTCGGTTGCACGACCTCATCGCCCCGGATCGAACCGCGGGGCGGAAGGCCTGACGGATGGGTTCGATTTCGAGGTAGCAAGCATGAATGGTGCAGAAAGCCTGTTGCGTTCGCTGGTCGCAAGCGGCGTGGAAGTGTGCTTTGGCAATCCCGGCACGTCGGAGATGCATTTCGTCGCGGCGCTGGATGCGGTGGAAGGAATGCGGCCGGTTCTCGGCCTGTTCGAAGGTGTCGTGACCGGCGCGGCCGACGGCTACGGGAGAATGGCAGGCAAGCCCGCCAGTACCCTGCTGCATCTTGGCCCCGGCCTGGCCAACGGCCTGGCCAATCTCCATAACGCGCGGCGGGCGTCAAGCCCGGTCGTCAACATCATTGGCGACCATGCAACGTCTCATTCGCGCTACGAAGCACCGCTGACATCCGATATCAAGGGATTCGCCCGGCCGGTGTCGCACTGGATCCACTCGTCTGCCAGCGCGTTGACGGTCGGCGCCGACGCGGCGCGCGCGGTGCAGGCTTCGATGGAGGCTCCGGGCCAGATCGCATCGCTGATCCTCCCCGCCGACACAGCATGGGGCCAGGCCGATAGCGTGGCCGCGCCCTTACCCCTGCCAGTGCCTGCGCGCGTCAGCGACGACACCATCCGGCACATTGCCACCCTCGCCCGCAGCGGCGTGAAGACCGCCTTCCTGCTGCGCGGCGATGCCCTGCGCGAAACAGGGTTGCGCGCAGCGGGCCGGATCGCGGCAAAGACCGGCGCAAGGCTGCTGTGCGACACCTTCGCCCCCCGCCTGCAACGCGGTGCCGGGCGCGTACCGGTCGAACGCCTGCCTTACTTTGCCGAACAGGTCGTCGACTTTCTTGCCGGCACCGAACTGATCGTGCTGGTCGGGGCGCAGCCGCCTGTCAGCTTCTTCGCCTACCCGGACAAGCCGAGCTGGCTGACGCCGGAAGGCTGCCGGCTGGCGCTCCTGTCCCATCCGCACGAGGACGGCACGGGCGCCCTCGAAGCGCTGGCCGACGCGCTCGGCGCGCAGCAGCTCATCGCCCGAACCAGCGTGCGCCATGCCGTCGGGTTTTCCGGCAATGGCCCGCTGACCCCCGAGTCGATCATGCACAGTGTTGCCCGGCATCTGCCCGAGCACGCCATCGTCGCGGAGGAATCGGGCATGGCCATGGCCTTCTACGGCCTGACCGAGGCGGCCGCGCCGCATGACTTCCTGACGCTGGCGGGCGGCGCCATCGGCAGCATGATGCCCCTGTCGATCGGCGCGGGGATCGCTTGCCCGGACCGCAAGGTCGTCAATCTCCTCGGAGACGGCAGCGCCATGTACACGGTCCAGTCGCTGTGGACGCAGGCACGCGAGCACGTCGACGTCGTCAACGTCATCTACGCGAACCGGGGCTACAAGATCCTCAACAACGAGCTCAAGCGCGTCGGGGCGGCGCCGGATGGCGCACGTGCCGCTTCCATGTTCGATCTGCAAGACCCGTCGCTCGACTGGGTGGCGCTCGCCCAGGGCATGGGCGTCGAAGCCGTCCGCGTGGCATCGAGCCAGGACTTCGACGCCGCGTTCGCCTCTGCCATGCAGCGCCGTGGGCCCATGCTGATCGAAGCGCTGATCTGAGCGCCCACCCTGACGCGCGGCCGCAACCCTTCGCCGGCGAGACTGCGTCAAGGCAAGCCTGAGGCCTCTGCGCCGCGCGTCCCGCCACATCGAATGCGGGACGCGCGGCGCCGAGCAGGCGGGCTTTTACGGTTTACGCTGCCGCCAGAGCCTGTGCCGAACAGGCGATGTGCTCCCGGCTCCAGTGGGCAAATTCCGTCAATGTCCGCTGTGCCTCGGGCAGGAACGGGAACAAGGTGAAGACGTGGACCGAATCGTCGATCACGCGCAAGGTCGTGTCCACCCCGCTGCCCCGTGCCTTGTCGGCCAACCGCATGGTATCGCTCTGGAGCACCTCCCCCTCCGCGACGGCCAGGAACAGCGGTGGAAGGCCGCGAAGGTCCCCATGCAAGGGGGATACAAGCGGGTCGGTCGGCTCGTGACCCTGGAAGTAGGACGCACCGAGCAGGCTCAGGGTGTCGCGGTGGGCTGCCGGGTCGTCTCCCGAGCGCGCCCGGACGGTGGGGTCGCTCAGTGTCAGGTCGGCAAAGGGACAGACCGCGAACACCCCGGCAGGTGCGGGCAGTCCGGCATTGCGGATTGCGATCGCCAGCGCCAGGGCCACGCCGCCGCCCGACGACTCGCCGCTGAGGATGATCTGGCCGGACGGAACACCCGTCGCGAGAAGTCCACGGTAGGCGTCCAGCGCATCGTCGATAGCAGCGGGATAGGGATGCTCGGGAGCAAGCCGGTAGTCGACCGTGTAGCAGCTCCCGCCGACTGCCGCCGCAAGGCGATACGCATATTCCAGCGAGCTGCGCGCCGAACCCAGCACATAGGCGCCGCCGTGGAAATGCAGCACGACGGGCTTGTCTGTTGACGCCGCGACGGCCTCCAGCCGGAGCGCCTGCACGCCGTGGAGTTCGACGGCTTCGACGGCGGCGTCTTCCGGCACCGGGAAGTGGGCGAGCAGCATGCGGTCGTAGGCCTCGCGCATGCCGTCGTGGCCACGTGCGACGTCTTCCGGCGTGAAGGTGTTTTTCCATATGTCGTAGGCGCGCTGGCTCTCGGGCCGCCGCATGCGCTTGCCCTCGCGGCTGTTGGCGATGCCGACCACTTCGTCCGGCGCCTGCCGGGCTGCCAGCCGTTCGTCGTGTGCCCAGACGAAGCCCCAGGAGGTCTCGGCAAGCGGGTCGATACGCGCCATCCCCTTCCAGCGGCCATTGCGCACGCGCACACGCTCGGGATCGGATTCGTGCACCATCTTCACAATGGCGCGGGCACCGGCCTGGACGCGCGTGGTGCGTGGCTGCCGGCGGCGTTCATACTCGAGCAATCGTTCGGCGATGCTCGCGTTTCCCTCCGTGGCCAGCATGACGGCCAGGGTCCACGCGTCCTCGATGGACTGGCATGCGCCTTGCGCGAGGAACGGCACCATGGCATGGGCGGCATCGCCGAGCAGCGTGATGCGTCCCGTGCTCCACTGTTCGATCGGATCGCGGTAATACATCCCTGTGATGAAGCTGGTCTCCACCTGATCGAGCAAGGCGGTAACGGTCGGCTCGGCGTCATGGAATGAGCGTCGCAGGGCCTCCACGTCGCCGCTGGCGCTCCAGCTTTCGCGATGGACTTCCGACGCCGGCACGGACGCGAGGATGCTGTACAGGTCCGGGCGCACCCAGTACGTGATCATCGTGCGCCCCGGGCCGAACCAGTTGTTGCCTCGCACGGGCAGCGGCAGTCCGGTGAGCTTGTGGGCGGGAATCAGCGCACGCCACATCAGGATGTTGGCGAACTGGGTCGTTTCCGGCCCTCGGAGCGCGGAACGCACCGCGGAGTGAATGCCATCGGCGCCCACCACCACGTCGCCCTCCACCCGCTCCCCGCCGACAAGATCCACCCACGCCCGGTCGGCAGTCTGGCCGATCGACACGATCTTGGCGCCGAGGCGGACCGTACCGGCAGGCAACCTGCGCGCGAGGACGTCGATCAAGTCGGCGCGATGGACGTTGTACATCGGCGCGCCGTAGCGCCTGGCGGCCTCGGGGCCAAGTGGCGCGTAATACAGCCGGCGGCCCGTGGCCAGGTCGCGGTAGTCGAACGCGTCGGGCTGCATGGCTACTGCGGCCAGGTCCGGCTCGACGCCCATTTCTCGCAGCAGAAGTGCGCCATTGCTGGCTATCTGGATGCCCGCGCCCACCTCCGTCAGTTTTTCCGCCTGTTCAAGAATGACCGCGTCGATGCCGTGCTGCCGCAGCGCCAGCGCCGCACAGAGGCCTCCAATGCCCGCTCCTGCAATAATCACTCGCATGTTGCCAGCTCCTTGCTAAAGTAAGTTAAATTGCTTAATTAATGTACTTCGCTTAACTAGAGATGACATCAGTGAAAACCCTGCGTGCTGACGGTATGGAGACGCGCGCCCGGCTCAAGCAGGCTGCCCAGCGGCTGTTTGCCCTGCGCGGCATGGAAGGCGTGACAGTGCAGGAAATCGTGTCGGCAGCGGGCCAGCGGAACAACGCCGCGCTGCACTATCACTTCGGGTCCCGGCGCGACCTGCTCAAGGAACTGGTGCTCGATGGGGCGAAGCTCATCGATGCCCGGCGCCAGGCGATGCTCGACCAGATGGAGGCGACACAGTCGCTGTCGATACGAGGCTTGATCGAAGCGCTGACGTACCCGCTGCTGGAACTTGGCGAGCAGACCGGGCAATACACCTACATCCGGATGATCGCGAGCGTGCAGTTGACCGATCGCGAACTGCTGCGCGAGGCGGTAGGCGATGCGTGGAACCACGGCTACCGGCGCTGCCTGGAGCACCTTGCAGGACTGCTGCCCCATATCCCGCCAGCGATCCTGCAACAGCGCCTCTCGCTGGTTGGCATATACGGGAGCGCAGCGTGGGCCGCGTGGGAGGCCGCGAAGGACTCGCAGGTTGCCGGTCGGTTCTGGGAGCCGGCGCACAGCGTATCCAACGTCCTTGACACGCTGCAGGCCATGCTGGAAGCCCCGCCTTCCGCATCGACGCTCGTGCTGCTCGCGCAGCCGCCCGCAGTCGGTGCGCAGACGTTATCGCCAGATACTTGACGGAATCGCGCGCTCTTCCGCGAGACCGCCGGTTGCTCACCGCCTGCCGGGCAGCTCGCGACGCAATACCTTGCCGACCGCGGATTTCGGCAGGACAGGCACTAGCGTGATATGGCGCGGCAGCTTGTAACGGGCGAGCTGGGCCAGGCAATGCGCGTGGATCCGCTCCGTCAGCACCTCCGGATTGTCGTTCAACGTGCCGCGCGGGACCACGAACAGATGCGGCGCCTCCCCCGAACGCTCGTCGGGGACGCCGATGCAGGCGCATTCGTGGACATCCTCCAGCTGCGCCACCACGGCTTCGATCTCGTTGGGATAGACGTTGAATCCGGAGACGAGGATCATGTCCTTCTTGCGGTCGACGATGGTCATCAGGCCATGCTCGTCCATGGTCACGATGTCCCCGGTGCGGAACCAGCCGTCTGCGGTGAACGCGTTGCGCGTCTCCGCCTCCTTGCCCCAGTAGCCGGCGAACAGCTGAGGTCCCTTGATCAGCAATTCGCCAGGCGTGCCGGTCGGCAACGGGTTCCCGCCGTCGTCGGCGATCAGCACGTCGGTCGACGGCACGGGCATGCCAATGCTGCCATTGCGTCCTGGCGGATTGAAGGTCGCGCTGGGGGAGGTCTCGGTCAGGCCGTAGCCCTCTGTGATGGGCGGGGCCCCGGCTGCCGCCCAGCGGCTGGCCACGGCATGCTGAACCGACGCGCCGGCGCCGGTGACGAGCCGTGTGCGGGCGAAGTCCACCGTCGGCAGTTCGGGATGGGCCACCATGGCGTTGAACAGGGTATTTACGCCAATCAGCACTTCGAAGGGGCGACGCCGGAGTTCGGCGATGACCGTATCCATATCACGCGGATTCGGGATCAGCCGGTTTTCCACGCCACAGGCGATGCACAGCAAGGCGATGGCCATCGGGTAGACGTGATAGAGCGGCAGCGGCGTGACCAGTGACACGTCGGCGCCGGCCAGGACCGGGTCGATCCAGGCACGCAGCTGCGCGAGGCTGGCACTGACGCTGCGGTGCGTCAGCATCGCCCCTTTCGCCACGCCGGTCGTCCCCCCCGTGTACTGCAGGAAGGCCATGTCCGCCGGCGCGATCGACACAGGGCCGAGGGGCAGCCCCTCCCCTTCGTCCAGCGCCGCGACGAATGACGACCGGGCTGCCGGAGCCGCCGGCGCGGCGCGGTCTGCGCCCGCGGCAGGTGTGGCGCAGTGCGGCGCGGCGCTCTGCACAATCTGGCGCACCGCTGTCCGGGCCAGGAGGTCCTCCAGTGCCGGCAGCAGCGACTCCCCGAGCACCAGGCACGCCGCGCCGGAGTCCTGCAACTGGTACTCGACCTCCCGTGGCGTGTACAACGGATTGACCGGCACGACCACCAGTCCCGCGCGCAGGATGCCTGCCATCGCAACCAGGTATGGCAGGCAGTTCGGGAGCATCACCGCCACGCGCTCGCCCCGGCGCAAGCCGCGGTGCTGCAGCCATGCCGCAAAGGCGCGCGACTGGCGGTCGAGGCCGGCGAAGCTGAGTGTTTCTCCCTGGCACGATGCGACGGTCCGGGTCGCAAAGGCACGGAAGCTGTCGGCCAGGCCTGCCACAAGGTCGGACTGCGCGTCCGGGTCGATGGCGCGGGGAACGTATGCGGGATAGGAGCGGTACCAGGGACGGTCTTCAGGCATGGCGTTCACGTTGTCTCCTTGTAATGTTCTGGTGGGGTTGCCTGCGGACTCGTCCTAGCCAAGGGCCTCGCGAAGGAAGTCCAGCCGGTCTTGCCCGAAGTACATCTCGTCGCCGACAAACATGGTGGGAGCGCCAAACACCCCGCGTCGCACGGCCTCGTCGGTATTGGCTTTCAGCGCCGCCTTGACCTCGGAATCGTTCAGCCATGCCTGCAACAGGTCGGGAGCAAATCCAGCCTGCGCCAGCGTGCGCGCGGCGAGCGCCGGGTCATTCAGGTTCAGCCCATCCACCCAGATCGCCTTGAAGACGGTGGCCAGGTAGGTGTCGAACAGCGCGGGCTGCCGCATCTGCGCCGCGATTGCGCCGCGCATGAACGGAAGCGTCATGATCGGGAAATGCGGGTTATGCCGTAACGGCACGTTGTACCGACGGGCGAAGCGCTCCAGGTCGAGCGAAACGTAGCGCCCCTTGGCAGGTACGGCCCCGGGAGAGGCATTTCCCGTCGCCTGGAACACACCGCCGAGCAGCATGGGCTTGAACACGAGCCGTGCGCCAGCCTGCTCGCACAGCCCGGGAAGCTGGGTCCACGCCAGATAGGACGCCGGACTGCCCACGTCGAAAAAGAACTCCACGGTCTTCGCCATCACAAGACTCCTCCTTTTGATAAACGTTCGTTTAGTTAACGAACCATATGCTATGGTTAGAAGCATGTCAACGCCGTGCTTACCACCATGCGCTACACCAAGACTCACAAGGAAGAGACCCGCAAGAAGCTGCTGGACGCCAGCAGCGCGATCGCGAAGAAAGGCGGGTTCTCGTCGACCGGGGTGGACGCCCTGATGTCATCCATCGGCCTGACCGGCGGTGCGTTCTACAGCCACTTCCAATCCAAGCAGGAGCTGTTTGCGGCGATCGTCGGCCAGGAGATGCAGAACAGCAGCGACATGCTGGCCGGCGACGAGGCGTCGCCCGACAACCATGTGGCGAAGTGCATTCGGGACTACCTGAGTTCCTTCCACGCGATGAATCCCGAGGTGGGCTGCATCCTGCCGACGCTGGGCGCTGAAATTGCGCGCTCGGGCCCCGAGGTGCGCGAGATGGTCGAGCGAGGCCTGAAGCATACGCACCAAAGCTGGCGCGCGCGCTCCGGCGACTCGGACGCGGCATGGGCCCTGATCGCCCAATGCGTGGGCGCGCTGGTGCTGGCCCGCGCCGTGGAAAGCGAAAAGGCGCGCAAGGAAATCCTCGCGGCAAGCCGGCGCTTCCTGAGCAAGACGATACCCAGCGCAGCCGAGACCAAGGGCTAAGCGGCCGTCGCAAGGGTTCGCGCCCTCGTCTTTCCGCTTGACATCATGACGCCCGTTGGCCTAACGTACGTTTACCAAACGATCGTTAATTAAAGAGGAGACGTATGACATCCACTGGATCGCAGCCCAGGGTTGCCCTGGTCATCGGCGCGGGTGACTCCACCGGCGCCGCCATCGCGCGGCGCTTCGCGAAGGAAGGCTATATCGCCTGCGTCACGCGCCGTACGGCCGACAAGCTGCAACCGCTCGTCGACAGCATCCGCGCGGATGGCGGCCAGGCCTTCGGCTACAGCAGCGATGCCCGCAAGGAAGAAGCCGTGACGGCACTGTTTGAACAGATCGAATCCGAGCACGGCCCGATCGAGGTGCTGGTCTTCAATATCGGCGCGAATGTTCCGTGCAGCATCCTCGAGGAGACACCCCGCAAGTATTTCAAGATATGGGAGATGGCGTGCTTCAGCGGCTTCCTCAACGCCCAGGCCGCCGCCCGGCGCATGGTAGGCCGCGGCCGCGGCACGATTCTCTTCACGGGAGCCACCGCCGCCCTGCGCGGCGCCGCCAACTTTGCCGCGTTCGCCGGCGCCAAGCATGCCCTGCGCGCACTCGCCCAGAGCATGGCGCGTGAATTGGGGCCGCACAACATCCACGTTGCACATGTGGTCGTGGATGGCGCCATCGATACGGCCTTCATCCGTGATACGTTCCCGGAACGCTACGCGCTCAAGGAGCAGGACGGCATCCTGAATCCGGATCACATCGCCGAAAACTACTGGCATCTTCACCAGCAGCCGCGCGATGCCTGGACGTTCGAGCTTGACCTGCGCCCCTATATGGAGCGCTGGTAAGCGATAGCGCGCGTCGCTGTCGCCCATTCCACTTCGTTGCGGGACCAGGACGAGATGATGAGACACCGCGTAGGAACGTGTGTACTCTTTCATTCGCCAACGCGATACCATCGGTAAACCCCCTCGCGCGACGCGCATCGGGGCCCGCATGTGCACCACCTCCCGCAGCGAAGTCAATAGAATGCAAGGCTATCTACCCAGTGTTGTGTTGACCGGGGCAGCTCCTCTGCTCGAGGCACTCGGCGTTCAACCCGAGTTGATTGCGACCGGAGCCGAACTGCCAGAGCTTGCGCTCCGTTCCGCCGACGTGCCGATCCGGGGTACGCAAGTGCTTCGATTCCTTGCGCTGGCTGCTGAAGTTGCGCAATGCCGGAACTTTGGATTAAGACTCGCCGAATATCAGGGCCTGGCGGTCCTTGGGCCGATCCTTGTGATGATGCATGGCGCGCGTACTCTCGGGGAGGCAATGGATACGCTTGCCGAGTTCTACGTGCTGCATACGTCGATGTCTGCCGTACGGGCAGTGCGGGACGAACAGGGGATGGTCTTGACCTACGACATCGAGAACGCTTCCGGTCCCGGAGAAGTTCAGGCAGTTGAACTGGGCCTCGCCAACGGTATGCAGTACTTGCGTACCATCTGTGGTACCGCCTGGCAGCCGGCCGTTGTGCAATTCCGTCATTCGGCGCCTGCGGACTGCGCAATGCACAGGCGCACGTTCGGGCCCTCCCTCAGCTTCGATCAGGACAGAAATGCGATTGTCCTCGATCGCGCAACGGTGACGCGTCCGGTCACGCAACGTCGCCGTAATGCGCATCGCGTTCTCGAGGCACACTTGCGGCGAGAAAGGGCTCAGGTGGAGGCGCTATGGACGGTACGCACGCAAACGATGATTCGCGCGCTTTTGCCGTTCACTGACAGTTCGCTCAACGCCATCGCGCGAGCGCTCGCAACGTCCCCGCGGTCATTGCAACGTCGCCTCGCCGAGGCCCGCACGACGTTCGATGCACTGCGGGAACAAGTTCGTGAGGATCTCGCCCTGAAGTATGTGCAGCAGTCAGATCTGCGTCTCGCCGAGATCTCTGAACTGCTCGGCTATTCGCAGCAAAGCGCGTTCAGCCGGGCGTTCAAGCGACTGCGGGGCGTCACGCCCCGGCAGCTTCGAGCCATGCGTCACGAGGACGGCCCCGGACGTCCTGCCAGGTAGCAATAGCCTGCCTTCGGTATCACGGGGCGAGGAACGCGGGATTCAGGAACTTCGGATCAGGATACTGATAGAAGCCGCGTCCCACTGACTCGCCGATATACCCGGTATCGATGCAATGCGCTTTCACGTATTCCGCAATGCGCCGATGCGTCGGATCGCCCGTACGTTCCGCCAGAGCGCGCGTGACGTGATAGACGGTCGTCATGCCGATTCCGTCGAGAATACCGAAGGGGCCAATCCGATCCGCCTTCGCAATCATCCAGGCCTTGTCGATCGTCTGCACGTCGGCGACCTCGTTGACCAGCAGACCCAGCGCGGCAATCAGCATCGGGACGAGCATGGTATTCAGCAGGTAGCCGGGCTGCTCCTTGCGCAGCGGCAAAGGCACCATGCCAATACGCTGTGCGAACTGCACCATGCGTGCGAATACGGCGGGGTCGGTGCCCGGATGGCCCATGATCTCGGCGATGTTGTGCTTCCACACTTCGTGCGCGAAATGCAGGCTCAGCACGCGCTCGGGCCGGTCAGTGAACATGGCAAACTGGCTTGGCACCAGCGTCGACGAGTTGCTCGCAAAAATGGTGCCGGCCGGCGCCAAAGCTGACAGTGAGCGGTAGAAGGCCTGCTTGATTGCCAGATCCTCGGGGATGGCTTCGATGACGAGATCCGTGCCGGCAACAGCCGAAGCGAGGTCGGTAGCGCCCTCGATGCGTGCCAGCGTGGCTTCGACCTGTTCGCGAGTTGCGCCCAGGTCGGCAGCGTAGACGCGCCCCAGCGCGTCAAATCGGGCGTTCGCGCGATCCAGGCAGGTGGTATCGACGTCGTAGGCCACGACGTCGATACCGGAAAACGCGCACTGAAAGGCGATCTGCGCGCCCAGCACACCAGTGCCGGCCACCATGACGCGTGCGATCGGATGATTGTCCATCAGGGAATGAGAAGGCATGAATGACGGGCGCGGTGCGCTTTGAATGTCGGACGGGTCGGACCTTTTGCGTGACCTCCGTGAGCCAGATGCCTGGCTCACGTCAGTTGTTGTCGCTTAACGGCCGCCCTGGCAGCCGATCAGGTCGATCTCGGGCAAGTCATTGGCTTTGCAGTAGTCCTGGTAGCGGCTCAAAGCCGTCCGCCATGTCTCGACGAACGTGACCTTGCCGTCTTCGTCGAGGAAGTGGAGTTCACCGGTCGACACCACCAGCGCCGTGCCGTTGTCGTCGTCGGAGAGATTCGTGAACGAGTGCGACGACTCCGACGGCTCAAAAACGAAATCGCCGGCTTGCGCGACCCAACCATGCTGGTCGTATTTCCATCGACCGCTGAGTGTGTAGACCATCACCGTGCCGGTATGGCGATGAATATGCGCGCCTTCGCCTTTGGCAGCTTTCATGAGCAATACCACTTCGCCCGTGACGGGGTTGATCTTGAAGTATTTGAGCTGAATCTTGTCGTTGATCGGGGCGAAGGGAATCCACGGCGTGGCGTTTCCGCCGATATGGACCGTGTCGATCGCTGAGACATCGTTGAGGGCTTGCGTAGCTTCTGCGTTCATGGAATGGGTCTCCGATTGAGTTAAGGGCTGGGTGTGCGCAGCGCGATCGGTGCGCGATCTCCAGTTCCTATTCAATCGCAGGTCACTCGTGGGAACTTGACCTGTACCGCCCAAATTTGTACTTTACGCGCCAAGTGTGTTTTGCAAGCGGATATCATTCAGGACAAGGCTGGCCCGCGGCACCCCACATCGCCACATCCTTCACATGCGACTCGAATGTGCCAGGTGGTGCGCTGCGCCCCCCACCCGGATTCCAGCCCCAGGGGATAAAGCCATGCATCAGGGCATCGTGACGCAGATGCGCTACCAACCCTGCTGCGTCCCGGCCACCATTGCGCCTGGGGTCGCGCAACTGCTGACAGATCTCCGGGCCGCTCTTGCCGAACCACTGGAATTGCACCGGGGCCAATTGCCAGGCAATGCCGACATGTGGTGGCGCATGCGGTACATCGTTCGGCGCGGTCGAAGTCACATGGCACGTTGTGCACGATTGTCCCGGGGTACCCGCGCGACCGAAACCGGCATTGATGTCCATACCGTGCAGCCGGGCCTTGCTCTCGCCGACAACATTCCACCTCGGAACATTGTCTGCGCCAACGTGGCAATTGGCGCAGCGCGGATGGGTAATAACGGCCTGGATCCGCTGCCATGCCTGCAGGCCATCGTCCTTGCTGATGCTGCCCGGAGGCGGCATGTCGCTGGCGGTCTTCTGCTGGTCGGTGGCTGAAATCGCGAACGGGGCGGCAATGGCCACGGCGGCAGCAAGGCATCTCAACAGAATGCGTTTCACGTTTGCCCCCTCAACCGAACTCGACGAACTTGTTGAACGGCATTTCGCGCAGGCGCTTGCCAGTGACTGCGAAGATCGCATTGGCCAACGCCGGCGCCGCCGGGGGCACCGGCGGCTCGCCGATCCCCCGTATCGCGCCGGCTTCGATTCCACGCACTGCTATCCTGGGGCACTGGAACATGCGCATGCCCTCATGCTGATTGAAGTTGCGCTGCTGCACCATGCCGTTCGCGTAGGTCAGCTCGCAATTCATCGCGTGCCCCAGTGCCCAGACGACACCACCCTGGACCAGGTTCTCGAAGTTGACCGGGTCAATGACTTTGCCGACAGCGGCAGCCACCCAGACCTTCTCGAGGCGGATGGCACCCTTCTCCGTCGCGGAAACCTCAATCACCTCGGCTACGGGGACGCCAAAGGATTCGGTGAAAGCCACGCCTCGCCCACGACCGTTGGCCGGCCGCGGGCCATTCCAGCCGGACATCTCGCCGACGGCTTCCAGGACCTTGCGGTGCAGTTCGTCCTTGCACAGGTCGATCCGACCCTTGAGTGGATCGACCCCTGCCGCGTGAAGCAACTCATCAATAAACGCATCGCCGAAGAAGCCGCCGGTGGAAGCGCCAACCGAACGCCACGACGAGCACGGCGAGGTGCCCTTGACCTGGTAGCCCGTCATCCTGAAGTTCGGGATGTTGTACTGGAGGTTGCCTGTCCCAAGCGGAATTTGACCATCCGCCCCTGCCGCCTTCATTCCCATGCGGCTGAACTGCGACCCTACGGCCGAACTGGTGGCGACATGAAAATCCACCGCGACGATCTTGCCGTCCTTGACTACGCCGCGGTTGCGCGCCATGCCGATATGGCGCGGGAAGTCTTGCAGGAAATCCTCCTCGCGCGAAAACACCAGCTTGACCGGCGTGCCGCGCATGTTGCTGGCGATCTGCACGGCTGCGCGGATGTTCTCGAATTCCAGGCGATGACCGAAGCTGCCGCCAGCCCATTGGTTGTGCAGCACGACCTGCTCCGGCTTGTGTCCGGTGATGGAAGCGGCGATGCCCTGCACGACGGCCGGCATCTGGTGACTGGTCCACAGCTCGATGCCATCGTCTCGGACAACGGCAATCGCGTTCAGCGGTTCGAGCGGCTGATGCGCGACATAGGGTGCGCGATACTCGGCCTCGATCACCCTGGCGCCCTGCAACGCCCCTTTCACGTCGCCCTCGTTGCGCCAGACCTTGTCGACGTTGTCGGGCGCGAATGCGGCTTCGACGGCGGCCCAGTGCTGGGCCTGCTCGGGCGGATAGCCGGTGGCCGCAGCCCACTTGCACTCCACCGCATCCGCTGCCTGCATCGCATACCAGGTATTGGTCGCGACCACGGCAAATCCGTTGGTGATCGGCAGGATCTTCTTCACCCCCGGCATGTGCTCGGCCTTGCTGGCGTCGAATGACTGCAACGGCGCGCCCTTGTTCGGATTCATCTTGACCGTCGCGAAAACCATGCCCGGCACGGACTGGTCGATGCCGAACCTGAGCTGGCCGGTGGTTTTCGATGCGATATCCAGCCGCTGCGTGGGCTTGCCGATCAGGCGCCACTGCGATGGATCGCGCAGCCCGACGTTCTGCACCGGCGGCACCTTGGCTGCCTCGGCAGCGAGATCGACATAGCGAATCTTCCTGCCGTTGGGCAGGATCACTGCCGCGGACGCGGTGCGCAGCTTGTCGGCGGAAATGCCGGTGCGCCTGGCCGCAGCGGCCTTCAAGGTCTCGCGCGCAATCGCGCCAGCCTCGCGTAGCTTGGTGTAGCTGTCGGGAATGGTGCTCGAGCCGCCAGTCAGCTGCATGCCGCCGTCCCTGAGCATCTTCTTCGCGCCCGCGCGCGCAGCCTCGGCTTCGGGGCTGTGGTCAATGCTGAGGAACGGAATCAGTTCATCCGCCAGCGCGGTGTTGTAGTAGGCCTTGTCGGTCGGGCCGAAATCGGTTTCGAACTGACCAGGGTCGAGATCCATCTCCTCCGCGATGAAAATGGCCTGGCTCGCGACCGCGCCTTGTCCGACGTCGGCGTGCGGCGTGATCAGGGTGATCTTGTCCGGGCTGATCCGGACCCACGGACTGACCGGGACCGGCTTCGCTGCGGCCTTCGGCGCACTGGCTGCCCCCCTGGCGAAGACATAGGGCCCGAACACGACACCGCCCGCGACGGCGGCCGAGCCAATCAGGAAGTAGCGGCGACCGGGCTTGCTGAGGATCTCGTCCATCTCACGTCTCCGACAGTTTCGTGGCGGCCGCGTGAATCGCGGTGCGGATACGCTCATAGGTACCGCAACGGCACAGGTTGCCGGACATGGCGGCGTTGATATCGTCGTCCGACGGCCTCGGATTGGCCGACAGCAGCGCCGCTGCCTGCATGATCTGTCCGCACTGGCAGTAACCGCACTGCGGCACCTGATGCTCGATCCAGGCCCGTTGCACGACATGCAGGGACTTCGCGCCCAGCCCTTCGATGGTGGTCACCGTCCGCTTCCCGAGATCGCCGATGCGCATCTGGCAGGATCGCACCGCCTGGCCGTCGATATGCACCGTGCAGGCGCCGCATTGAGCGATGCCGCAGCCGTACTTCGGCCCCGTGATGCCCAACTCGTCCCGCAACACCCAGAGCAGGGGCATGTCCGGGACGACGTCCACCTGCCGCATTTTCCCGTTGACTGTCAGCTTGATCACGGTCCGCCTCCGCGCTTGATGGCCTTGAGTAAACGCCCTTTCCCTGCATCGCCCTGCGGGATCGATCTCTGAGGCAATTACCGGGCCAACGGCAATCTATTGAATTGACAAGGCGTTTTATGGCTGCCCATTGGCGATTTTTCGCCAATGGCGAACTCCTGTACAACAGATCACGGCTTAACTGCTGGCCGGCGGTTGCCGGAAGCGGCTCTTGTCGATACGCAGCGCGCGGATTTTCGATTCCAGCGTCGAGCGCGGAATGCCGAGCCGTGTCGCCGCCCCGGACGCTCCGTAGACCCGGCCGTCACAGGCACGCAGCGCGTCCTCGATGATCGCCTTCTCATGCGCGGCGAGCGCGCCGGACAGGGCGAGCCGGCTGTCGGCCGGTGGTCGTGTCGGTAGCCAGCAATCGTCGATCGTGAATTCTTCAGCGTCACACACAATCACAGACCGCTCGATAACGTTCTGCAGTTCGCGCACGTTTCCCGGCCAGGGGTAGGATTGCAGGCGATTCAGTGTCCGCTTGCTAATGCGCTTGAATGTTTTAGCCGCCTTGCGCGCGTAGTGCTCGATGAAATACTCCGCCAGCAGGGGAATATCCGGTATCCGTTCCCGCAACGGCGGCATCTCAACGGGGAAAACGTTCAGACGATAGAAGAGGTCCCGGCGGAAGCTTCCATCGGCCACGGCTTCGCCCAAGTCACGATTGGTGGCCGCGATAAGGCGAACATCGACGCGGATCGCCTCCGTTCCCCCAACTCGCTCAAACTCGCGTTCCTGCAGCACCCTCAGCAACGCGAGCTGCGTGTCGGGCATCAGTTCGCCGACCTCGTCCAGGAAGATCGTTCCGCCGTCGGCGAGTTCGAAGCGACCGAGTCGCCGGTGGGTGGCACCTGTGAAGGCCCCTTTCTCATGCCCGAACAGTTCCGAGGCAATCAGCTCGCGAGGAATCGCGGCGCAGTTGACAGCGACGAATGCCTTCGACGAGCGGCGCGAGCGCCGGTGTACCGCACGGGCGACGAGCTCCTTGCCGGTCCCGGTTTCGCCAGTGATCAGTACCGTCGAATCGCTGGCTGCCACCTTGGAAACTCGCGCAAGGACAGCCGTCAGCGCGGGCGATGTACCGACAATCTCTTCGAAGACGGAGGTTTTGTCGATCTCCTCGCGCAGCGCGACGTTTTCCTGCTGCAGCCTCTCCTCGGCCCGCTTGCGCTCCTCGATATCCGTACAGGCAACGTACCAGCGGAGCAGCCGTCCGCGCTCGTCGCAGACCGGGTTATAACGCGCCAGGAACCAGCGATAGCTGCCGTCGTTCTTGCGCAGGCGCAACTCCAGCTCAGGGACGGAACCGACCGACAAGCGGCCTGCAAACGCGATTAGCCGTTCGCGATCGTCAGGATGAACGTGAGAGCCAATGGTTGCGTGCAACCAGTCGTCCAGGCCGGTGCCGAGATAGGCGAGCGCCGTGCGGTTGGCGTAGAGGCGCTCGCCGTTCGGGCCCAGCACACCTACGTGTTGCGGCGCGAGATCGACAATCTGCCGGAGTTCCTCCTCGCTCTTGCGCAGCGCCTGTGTAAGTTGCTCTTGCTCCGTGACATCCATCCCGGTTCCGACGAACCCTCGGAAAGTCCCGCCGTCGGGCACCGGCGTACCGACGCAGCGGATATGACGAACGGCGCCGTCGGGCCGCACAATGCGCTTCGTGAAGTCGAAGCCGCGATGCTCTGCCAGCATCTTCTGCATTTCGTGCGCCACGAAGTCTCGATCATCGGGGTGCACCAGCGCCATATATTCCGCAGTACTCGGTGCCTTGCCGCGCGGCTCAAGTCCGTGGATCTGAAACAACCCGGCGGACCAGTACTCAAAGCCGCCTGCGTTGAATGCCCAGCTGCCGATATGCGCCAGGCGCTGACCTTGCGCCAGGTAGAACTCGGCACGCTGCCGTTCCTCAATATCGAGGTCGATGCCAATCCAGCCACGTAGCGTTCCATCGTTCGCCCGGCGAGGTTCAGCGCGGCTGAGGAACCAACGATATCCGCCTTCAGCGCTACGTATCCGAAAGGTCACTTCACCCGCGGCTCCCGATCTGATGCACTCTGACCAGACCTTGCGCGCTGCCTCGCGATCGTCCGGGTGGAGAAACGCGAGATAGGAGTCCCACCCCGCGCCCGTCTCGACGCCGAACCGAAGTGGATGATCCTTCGCGAGGCCCAGGTAATCCGCGCTTCGTTCATTCAGGAATGTGAGGGAAATGGACGGATCCGCGTACCAGATGTGCGCCGGAATCAGATTCAGCGTGAATTGCAGCGAATCCCTGGTGTAGTCATTCATGAGGCAGCCCTCGGCGAGAACCCTTGAAAGCGTTGACCGTTGTTCAGGCGTCCGTCATCCGGTACAGGGAGTCAGCGGCAATGACAGGAATCCCGCTTCCCGGTGACAGTGCGCTTGTTGTTCAGCATATATCGTCACTGGCGAGATTTCGCCAATCACTGGTTGGTGCCAAGCCTTGTCGTGCGACGCGCCCAAGGCGGTGGGCTTCCATGTTGAGGGAGCACCAGTGGAGGGATGGGCGGGATTCACAGTTATGCGCTGCAGAGCACAATGTCGCACCCCGGCCATCCCAAAACAGAGCGTTGCCGCCACGCGCGCGCAACGGTGGCGCGCAACCAGTGATTGCAAGCCGGGTTGGTCGATGGCAGACTTGCAACAAAGTTGCAAAGAGTGCCCGTGCGCATGGCGCCGGGGTACCTGTCTTCTTCTCATTCCATGCGACAACGCTGGCTTTCCGTCCTGCTCGTCCTGTTCCTGCTGTTCGGGCAGTCGGCGGCGGCCGTCCATGCGCTTGGACATTTGCAGGCCAGCCAGCAGGACGCCTCATGCGCGGTGCCCGCCGATCTCGAGCACTGCGGACCCGCGCACGACGTCTGTCCGAAATGCCTGGCGTTAGCAGCACTCGCGGTGGCTGTCCCCACCGTTGCCTGCCTGCTTCCAGCCGCGTGTTCACGTCGCTGGCATTTTCCCCTGGCCGTCAGCTACCGCGTCGCGCTGACGGTCACCCCTGCCGCCCGCAGCCGCGGGCCACCTCTGCCGATCGGAATGTTCCGCTAGTGCGCCGGTGTCGGGCCTGAGGCCTGCCGCCGCGTCATTCCTGACCCGCAGAGATCCATCATGCCCCGTTTCCCGCTACGAGCCGTCGCGGCCGGCGCCGCGTCGGCGTTCGCCGTTGCCGTACATGCCCAATCGGCGGAACCCAATCCAGTGGGCGCGCCGCAGTTTTCCCCGCGTCGTAGCTTTTACCTGGCTGTTTCCAAGCCATTTTGAATGCCCCCTGGCACAGCAACGTCGTCGCCAACGGCTGTGCCGTGGGCTTCATGGTCGGGCGACCTCACTAACTCAACGCCTTCCAGCGTCGGAGCCACACCAACTCCGGCGCCACTTGCCTGGCACGCTTCCCATGTTTGATCAACGATTCCTCAAGATCACCGCCGTAGTCCTGCTGCTCCATGCAGGGCTGCTATACGTCATCCAGAGCGGGCTGGCTCGCAAGATGACCGAGGCGGTCGTTGCCCCCGAGATCATCGCGCGAATCATTCCGATGGAGCCGCCGCAGCAACCCCCGGCGCCGGAACCTCCCAGGCCGCAACCGCAGACGCTGCCGAAGCGGGCCGAGGTGGTGACGCCGCGGCCGACCCCGCCCAAGCCGCAACCGACCCCGACGCCAGTGGCCTCGCTGCCCCCGACGCCGAACGCGGTCGAGGCGCCGCCCGCACCGCCGGCACTGTCGACGCCTCCGGCGCCCGCACCGGAGCCGACGGCTCCGCCCGCGCCGGCAAGCACGGCGCCACGCGCCGTCGGCATCGGCGAGATCGCCTGTTCGCCACCGCAGGTCACCTATCCCTCGCAGTCGCGCCGCATGGGCGAAACCGGCAAAACCGTGGTGCGCCTGACAACCGATGAGACCGGTCGCGTGGTCAGGACTGCCGTGGTGACCTCGAGCGGTTCGACGCGCCTTGATACGGCGGCGGTCAACGCCGTGCAGGCCATGCGTTGCAAACCCTATCTGGAGAACGGCCGCGCCGTGGCGGCAACCGCCCAGCAGCCGATCAGCTTCGAACTGGACTGATCATGCGGAATTCTTCCGAAGCTTCCTAACACTTACCCTTTCAGGAGCCACCATGCAGGACCTTGGACTCTCCCACCTCTGGACGCAAGGCGATCTTGTCATGCGCGCGACCGCCATCATCCTGCTGATCATGTCGCTGCTGTCCTGGATCGTGATTCTCAACAAGGCCTGGGACCTGATTCGCCTCAGGAAGATGGCACATGGCGCGGAAAAACGCTTCTGGCACGCGGACGACTTCGATCATGCGCTCGACACGCTCGGCGCCAACGATGCCAACCCGTTTCGCGCGCTGGCCACCACCGGCCGCGAAGCCGCGCAACACCATCGCGCAAGCCAGCCGCAGTTGCACGATGCCCTCGACATGTCCGACTGGCTGACCCGCTCGCTCAAGAACGCGATCGACGAGGCGGTCGGGCGCATGCAATCGGGCCTGGCCGTGCTGGCGTCGGTCGGTTCGACGGCACCGTTCGTTGGCCTGTTCGGTACGGTATGGGGCATCTATCACGCCCTGATCGGCATTGGCGCCTCGGGCGTCCCGACGATCGACAAGGTAGCCGGCCCGGTGGGAGAAGCGCTGATCATGACCGCCTTCGGCCTGGCCGTGGCAATCCCGGCCGTGCTCGGCTACAACGCGCTGAGCCGCGGCAACAAGGGCGTCATCGGCAAGCTCAACCGCTTTGCACATGACCTGCACACCTATTTCGTGTCCGGTGCACGCGTGCGCCCGACCACCGGGGCCACCCGCGCAGACGACGCATCGATACTTCTGGCCGCCAGGAACTGAGCGTCGCCAGCTGACGCAGGAAGGAGAACATCATGGCATTTGGCAACACCGACGCAGACGATGACGAGGTGATGAGCCAGATCAACATGACGCCGCTGGTCGACGTCATGCTGGTGCTGCTGATCATCTTCATCATCACGATTCCCGTGATCAACCAGGCGGTAAAGGTCGACCTCCCGCGTGCGACCAGCCAGCCAAACGAAAGCAAGCCGCAGAACATCAACGTATCGATCGATGCACTGGGCAAGGTGTACTGGAACCAGCAGGAGGTCGACCTGGCAACGCTGGACCAGCGCATCGCACAGGCAGCGCAACAGCAACCGCAGCCTGAGTTGCACCTGCGCGCAGATCGCGCCGTGCGCTACGAGCGCGTGGCCCAGGTGATGGCCGCCGCGCAGCACGGCGGGCTCGGCAAGATCGGTTTCATCACCGAACCGAAGCACTAAAGCCGATGTTGTGACAACTGGCACTTGATGTGCCGGCGTTTTGCCGGCCCACTCCCATCTGACCGGGCAAGGCACTTGCGCAAGAAGTGCCTGAGCACCCGTCATCGTTGTATCCGAGGATCCCAGGCGCAGCCGCAAACACCGCGTCTCCGTCCTGGTGGCGCCCGGCGTGCTACGAGCGTCGCCCTGGCATTTCCGGCGGTCTGCCGGATTCGGGAATAACTGAGCGCCACCGATAGTCTTGCAAGGGAAGAATCGGCCCCCGCGAGGAATGCCAGGGCGTATGCGGTTCGTTATCGGCGTTGCCGCGAATTGCCGATGCAGCACGCCATTCCGAAGCAGTCCAGAATGGCGCCCAGGAAGTTCTCTCCACGTTGAATATCAAGGTGACGGAAAGTGCAACCCATTCTGCGTCGCTTGCAGCTCGGATCTGGCGTGGTGCTGCTGACCTACCTCTTTCTCCACCTGGCCAATCATGCGCTGGGGATATGGTCGCTGGATCTTGCCGGGCGCGGTCTCACGTTGGCTCTGCGGCTCTGGCATAGCGTGCCGGGAACGATCCTGCTATACGGTTCGGCCTCCCTGCATTTTGCACTGGCCCTGCGCACGGTCTACGGGCGCCAGCACTGGGCGCTGCCGGCCACTGAATGGATCCGCCTTTGGGCGGGACTCAGCCTTCCTTTGCTGCTGATCCGCCATGCGGTAGCAACCCGACTCGCCGCTTCCCTCTATGGCTTTGAGCCGAACTATGAGCGGATCGTGATATCGCTCATCACGAGCGGCACGCAAGGTATGCAAGTCGCGTTGCTCGCTCCGGGCTGGGTACACGGTTGCCTGGGCCTGTGGATCCGCTTGCGCCACTATGCGATTGTGCGCCGCGCGATGCCTGCCATGCTCGCCCTGCTCGTTTTCCTGCCACTGCTGTCGGCGGCCGGCCTTGTTCGGATGACCCGGGCGGTCATGGCGAGGAGTGCCGTCCTCCCGGCACCCGATCCGAAACTGGTTGCGGATCAGCCCGCTCTCGACGCGTGGCATCACAATCTTGTGGCCCTCTACCTGCTGCTGATCACCAGCGCGTTCGTGGCCGGGCAGTTGCGCAATTGGCTCCGCCGTCGAAAATCGCGCAACAGCTCGCTCAATGCCTGATCTCTTCTGCCCGGCGCCTGCCAGCCAAGTGCCCTGTGCGGGCGCCGGGGCGGGTGGAAGCGGAGATCCAGTTAGTCGTCGCAGCCGCATGACGTCCACTGCGCATCGCCCCCCTATTCACCGCCGAAACCACAACATCAACAGCCCACACGCCACCGCCAGCAGCAGCACCGAGGCCCCGGCAAACAACGCCCCCACCTCGGTCTCCTTGCGCTCGAGCGCAAAGCGGGCGCTGAGCCGCCGATACACCTGGGTCAGGTCGGCAGCCGAGCCGGCCTGGAAATACTCGCCGCCCGTGATCGTCGCGACCGCGCGCAAGGCGGGCTCATCGAGCTGCATGAAGAATGACAGGCTCGACTCCAGCGCAGCGGATCCCTGGGGCGAACCGAAACCTACGGTGTAGACGCGCACGCCACGCTGGGCGGCCATGCGCGCGGCATCAACGGGGTCCGGGCCGGTGGTGCGGCGGCCATCGCTGAGCAGGATGACCGCGCCGTGCCGATACGAGCCGGGTTGCGCCGCCGGTTGCTCCTGTTCGCGCTTCTTGCGGGCGGCGTCGGCCGCGGCTGCCTCGTCAAGCGATGTGCCGCGCCCGGATCGGTCCGACGCGCTGCCGAACAGGATCACCTCCAGATCGATCCCGGCGTCGGGAAACAGCACGGCCAGTGCCTGGAACAGTCCGCTGCCGGTCGCCGTGCCGCGCTGGAGCTGGAAGCGTTCGATCGCGTCGAGCATGTCCTGCCGGTTGTCGGTGGGCGGCAGCACCACGGCCGCCGTGCCGGCGAAGGACACGATGCCCAGGCGCACGCTGGCCGGCAGCCCCACGATCAGGTCGCGGGCGGCCTGCTGGGCGGCGCTGATGCGGGTCGGGGCCACGTCGGTGGCCTCCATGCTGCGGGACACGTCCATGGCCAGCACCAGGGTGACGGTGTCGGCCGGCAGGGTGATGGTTGCGCTGGGGCGGGCGCACGCCAGCAGGGCCGCTGCCAGCGCAAGCAGGAACAGCATGGGCGGGATGTGGCGCCGCAGCCGTTGGCGCGGGCCCAGGGCGGCGCGGGGCAATGCAAGGCTTGCATAAAGCACCGCACCCTTCTTGCGCCGCGCGATCAGGTACAGGTAAGCGGCTGCCAGCACCGGGAGCACAAGCAGCAGCCAGAGCATTTGCGGCCAGAGAAACTGCATCCCCTGCTCCTTGGCGCGTGGGTAAGGGGATGGTACTGTATTTTCCAGGGCGGGACGGGACCTCGGGGGCTGCGATGAAACGGGCGACGATCTACGGATGGGTCTCGGCAGCCGTCGCGGTGATTGTCACGGTAGCGGTGGGTTCCGCCTGGCTGCTGCAGCCCAGGCAGCGCATGCTCACGCAACGCGACATCGACTCGGCGGTGCTGCACACGCTGGAGAGCAAGAGCCTGCCATCGCGCACGGCCAGGGCGGCAGAAGCGGTACGCGAATCGGTGGTGGAGATCCGCAGTTTTCCGTCAGCCGGGAAAGTGCCGGAGGCGGCACCCTCCCCCAAGGCCACGCGGGATGTCCCTGCCACGCCACCTGAATCGTCCGCGCCGTCCCCGTCCGCACCGCGCGACGAGCTCGCCTCAGGCGAGCGCCCTGAAGGCAAGTCAGAACCCCTGCATATCGGATCGGGCGTAGTCGTGACCGAGCGCGGCGTCATCCTCACCAGCTACCATGTCATCGCCGGCGCCCGGCGCGTGGAACTTACCTTCCACGACGGGCAGACGTCCGAGGCCTCGGTGCTGCAGGCGATCCCCGAGAAGGACCTCGCCGTCCTCCAGGCCAGGTCCATTCCCGACGACCTGCCCGCGGCGACGCTCGGTTCCAGCCGGGATCTCGCGCCGGGTACCGAAGTCATCGCGGTCGGCTTCCCGTTCGGGATCGGCCCGTCGGTGTCCGCCGGCGTGGTGTCCGGACTCGACCGCGAGTTCGTTTCGCCAGACAACAAGCTCCGCCTGGACAAGCTCATCCAGTTCGACGCCGCCGTCAATCCTGGCAACTCGGGCGGGCCGCTGGTGAACCTGGACGGCGAGGTGGTGGGAATCGTCACCGCCATCCTCAACCCCGGCAACGCCGGCACCTTCATCGGCATTGGCTTTGCCACCACGATCGAAAACGCCGGCATCGCCATCGGATCTTCTCCTTTCTAGACGCGGGGGCCTATGAACGACCAAGCCCGGGGCGCTGTCGACAGCGCCGACCTGATGGAACGCCTGCTGTATGAGGTGAAGCGCGTGGTGGTGGGGCAGGACCACTTTCTCGAACGGGTGCTGGTGGCCATCCTTGCCGGAGGCCACCTGCTGGTGGAAGGCGTGCCAGGGCTGGCCAAGACCCTGACCGTCAACACGCTGGCCAGGACCATGAGCGGCTCCTTCAAGCGCATCCAGTTCACGCCGGACCTGCTGCCGGCCGACCTGATCGGCACCCGCATGTACAACCAGGGCACGGGCGAGTTCTCCACCGTGCGCGGGCCAGTCTTCGCCAACCTGCTGCTGGCCGACGAGATCAACCGTGCGCCGGCCAAGGTGCAGAGCGCCCTGCTGGAAGTCATGCAGGAGAAGCAGGTCACCATCGCCGGCGAAACCCATCGGGTGCCCGCGCCCTTCCTCGTCATGGCCACGCAGAACCCGATCGAAACCGAAGGCACCTACCCCTTGCCCGAGGCGCAGGTCGACCGCTTCATGATGAAGGTACTGGTGGGATATCCCAGCGAGGAGGAAGAAGTCGTCATCGTCAACCGCGTCACCGGCCCGCGCATCAGCGTGAGCCCGATCGCCACGCCCGAGCACCTGACAAGCCTGCAGGAGGAATGTCGCAAGGTCTACGTGGATCCGAGCCTGGTGCAGTATGCGGTGCGCGTGGTGGCGGCCACCCGCAAACCGGGAGCCCACGACCTGGCCGACCTGGATCGCTACATAGCCTTCGGCGCCAGCCCGCGCGCCACCATCGGCCTGATCGAGGGCGCACGCGCCCTGGCCTTCCTGCGCAGCCGGGACTATGCCCTGCCCGAAGACGTGACCGACCTCGTCCCCGATGTATTGCGCCACCGCCTGTCGCTCTCTTACGAGGCCATGTCCGATGGCGTGACCGCCGACCAGCTCATCACCCGCATCACGCAGGCCCTGCCGGCCCCCGAGCGGCCGCTGGAATCCCATGTTCGGGCGGCTGCGGACTAGGCGCGGGCGCGGCCCGGACGGCGCCGCACCCGCCGGTGCGCCTGCGAGCGTCGGCGCAAGCCAGGCCGATGCCTTGCTGCGCCGGCTGGAATGGACCGTGGTCCGCCGCCTCGACGGCCTGCTGCAGGGCGACTACCGCACGCTGTTCCGCGGCTTCGGGCTGGACCTTGCCGACCTGCGCGAATACCACCCTGGCGACGACGTGCGGCATATCGACTGGAACGTGACCGCGCGGCTGCAGACGCCCCACGTGCGTGAGTACCAGGAAGACCGCGACATCTCGGTCTGGTTCCTGCTGGACCTGAGCGGATCGATCGACTTCGGCTCCGGCAGCGTGCGCAAGCGCGACCTGCTGAGCGACTTCACCACCGTCATGGCCCTGCTGCTGACGCGCTACGGCAACCGCGTCGGCGCCGTGCTCTACGGCGGGGCAACAGACGTGGCGGCGTCGGTGGTGCCGGCGCGCTCGGGGCGTCGCCAGCTGCTGCACCTGCTCCACCGCATGCAGGCCACGCCCGCCGCATCCCCCGGCGACACACGCTTGCGCGACCTGCTGGAACGCGCGCGGGCTGTCGCGAAGCGGCGCTCGGTGATGTTCGTGGTCTCGGACTTCATCAGCGCCCCGGGCTGGCAGGCATCGCTCGGCATGCTGGCCCGGCGTCATGAAGTCGTCGCGGTACGGCTGGTCGATCCCCTGGAGACGGCCTTGCCCGACCTGGGACTGGTCGTGCTGCAGGATGCCGAATCCGGCGAGCAGATGTTTGTCGACACGCACGACCCGGCCTTCCGGAAGCGCTTTGCCGCCGCCGCCCAAGCGCGCGAGGCCGAGCTGCGCCTGGCCTTCGCGCGGGCCGGCGTGGAGTGCCTGACGCTGTCGACCTACGCCCGCCTGGACCTGGCGCTGCTGCACTTTGCCCGCGAGCGCCGCCGCCGGCAGGGAGCACCCAGGGAGGCAAACGTGGCGGGCGTCGCAAAGGGGGCGGCATGACCGATGCGGTGAGCCGGCTGCCCGTCTTCAGCTTCCTGTGGCCCGGCATGCTGTGGCTGTTCGCCTTCGTCCTGGTACTGGTTGCCGCTTATGTCTGGCTGGACCGGCGCCGCCGGCGCGCGCCTGTGCACTACCCCGCCCTGAAGACCGCCGGCCTTGCTATCCGTGGCGGCGCGCCCTGGCGCCGCCACGTGGCACCCGCGCTGACCCTGCTGGCGCTGAGCGCATTGACCGTCGCCATCGCCCGTCCCCAGGCCGTGATGATGCTGCCCTCGCGCATCGAGACCGTGATCCTGGTCCTGGACCTGTCCGGCAGCATGCGGGCGCAGGACGTCAAACCCAGCCGGCTGCGCGCCGCCCAGCAGGCAGCCAAAGTCCTGCTGGACGCCCAGCCAGCCGGGGTCAGTGTCGGGGTGGTCGCGGTGGCCGGCACCGCCGCCGTGGCGCAGGCCCCCAGCCGCGCCAAGGAGGCCGTGGCCACGGCCATCGACCATCTGCAGCCGCAAGGCGGCACCGCCCTGGGCAACGGCCTGCTCATCGCGCTCACGACGCTGCTGCCGCAGGCGAGCGCCGACGCCGAGCGCCTCATGAATGACGACATCGCGCCGTCCAGGCAATCACGGCCGTCCGGCAACGCGCCTGGCGGGCTGGCTTCTCCCGACGATGCCGACGCCGTGGCACCCGGCTCCTATTCTTCCGGTGCCATCGTCTTGTTCTCCGACGGTGAAAGCAACGCCGGCCCCGCCGCGATCGAGGCGGCAGAACTTGCCGCCGCGCACGGCGTGCGCATCTACACCGTGGGCGTCGGCACGACCGACGGCGTGGTGCTGTCGGCCGACGGCTGGTCCGCCCGCGTCAGGCTGGACGAAAAAGTCCTGAAGCAAGTCGCCGAGGCAACCGGGGCCGAATACTTCCGTCTCGAGGATGCCGCCGAGCTGAAGAAGGTGTACCGGGCGCTCAACGCCAGGCTGGCGTTCGACAAGCGCAGCCAGGTCGAGATCACCGCGCTCTTCGCCGCGCTGGGCGCGCTGCTGGCGGCCTGTGCGGGGCTGCTGTCGCTGTGGTGGTTCGGGCGGGTGATGTAGGGAAAACGCCGCCGGAAAGGGCAAATGCCAGCGCCAAGGGCTGCGCGGTGGTGATGGCGTGCCGGCTACGGCCGCTCAGCGGGCATGCCTGGGCGTGACGGAAATGGCAAGGGCTTCGGTGTAAACGGCCTGCACCTGCTCACCGGCGCGAACCGCCTTCAGTTGCTTCGGATCCTCGACATGCACGTCAACCATCCTGCCCCTGGGCCCCTTGAGCGTCACCATGCCGGTCTTGGCATTGATCGCCACCACATCGGCAGTCACCGTCACCTCGCGCCCGACCATGCCGCCCGGCTTGCCGCCAGGTGCGGCCCGCTCCGCGATCTCGCGTTCGCTGCTGGAGCGCATGCCGCTCTGCCTGGTCAGGCTCACCGACAAGGCCTGCGTGTACTCGACGGCGACCCTGTCGCCCACGCGGAGATGTTCGAAATTGCGCACGTCCTCGCCGACCTGTATGTCGGTGACCCTGCCATGCTTGGTCTTGAGCGAAACGGTGCGCGTGGCGGCATCGATGGCCACCACCGTAGCGGTGGCCTTGACCGTGCCGGTGGTCTTGGACGCGCCCATGCCCGACACGACATCCACGCGGGTTTCGGGTTGTGCCATCACCGCACAGGCCGCGGCCGCGAGCGCGGCCGCCACGATCAGCTTGCCGGGATTCATGTGGTTCTCCTTGGCTCCCATCTTGCCGCATACCGTCGTTCGGCGGCGCCGGCATGACGCCGGTGCTCTTGCCGAAATGGCATGTTAACCATAGCAGAGGAAAGGGATTCCGTTGGCGCGGCGGACTGGCTTCGAGCCAGGCAGGCTACTATGCCATCCACCCCTTGATTGCCTCACCCATTAGCCTCAACGCAGGCCACGCACCGCCGCTTCGAACCTCGGGTCCAGCACGGCGCCGACATTGAACCGCGACCACGGCGACCTGGCTTCGGAATTCACGCGGAAAACGCGGCCCGGCGCGATGACCACCTTCCGCTGCAGAAGCTGCTCGGCCAGGACCAGCGAGTCATCGGCACCCGGCAACGCGCCCCACAGGTACAGGCTCTGTTCCGTCCTGGCGAGTACGCCGATCTCCAGCCTCTCGAAGAGCGCCAGCGCCTTCGTCGTGGCTTCGGCCAGGCGCGACCGCAGCCTGGTTACGTAGCGCTGATAGTGGCCTTCGCTGAGAATCACATCGACGGTCCGCTCGCAATACTCTGAACTGCTGACATGGATCAGTGCCTTCAGGTCGGCGATATCGCTTGCCAGGTCGGCGCCGCACGCTATGAAGCCTACGCGCAGGGCGGCGGAGAAGGACTTCGAGAAGCTGCCGATATAGATGGTGCGCTCAAGCTGGTCCAGCGCCGACAGCCGGGGCAGTGTCGTCGGCTTGAAGTCCGCGAGCGCGTCGTTCTCGACCAGCAACAGGTTGAACCGCTCCGCGAGCTGCAACACCCGGTACGCCTTGGCCGCCGAGAGATCCGAGCCGGTCGGATTGTGGGCCACGGACTGCGTGAAGAACAAGCGCGGCCGGTGCTGGACAAGTAGCTGCTCCAGGACCTCCACATCCGGCCCGTCGGCCAGGCGCGGCACGCCAACGATGGTGGCGCCGGCCAGCTTGAGCTTGCCGAACAACGGGTAGTAGCCAGGATCATCGACAAGAACCGTGGCCCCGGCCGGGACAAAATAGCGGATGACCAGGTCGAGCGCATCGTTGGCGCCATGGGTCAGGACGATCTGCCGGGGATCGGCGCCAATACCGACGTCGCCCAGCTTGCGCACAAGATGGTCACGCAAAGGCCCGTATCCGAATCGATTGCCATAACGGAACAATGCACCCAGACCAGTGCGCACCACCTTGTGGTGATATTTGTCCAGCCGCGCTTCCGACAGCCATTCAACCGGCGGGAACCCATCCCCCACGGTTAGCACATCGGGCCTGCTTTTCAGTTGCTCGCGCATCAGCCAGACGATGTCCATCGCCCGCCGCAGCGAGCCGGCGTCCTCGTCGGCCTGGGCCTTCACAGGCCGCTCGAGCACGAAATAGCCGGCGCCGCGCCGGGGCTCTACCAGGCCGCGGCTGACCAGCAACTCGAACGCGGCCACGATCGTGTTCTTGCTGTAGCCGTGCAGCAAGGCCAGTTCGCGCAGCGACGGCAGCTTGTCGCCGGCGCGGTAAGCACCTTCGACGATCTGTCGTTCCAGGGTGTTCGCCAGCGTGGCGGCAAGCGTGGGGGATTTGGTGTTCATCGCAGGGGTTATGGTCGGGCGGCGCTTCGCGCCGGCAGGTTTCACCCAAACTGTCCTGCCAAACTGTACCTTTTTCCAAGGGTACAGTCAGCCTAAAGTGTCACCATTCCATACCTCCAAGGAAGGAAACATCCAATGGCTACCGATTCCAGGCTGCCCAATTTCCGTGCCATGACACCGGCCCAGCGCCTCGAATATGTCGCGGGCGCAACCTCGCTGACCCCCGAAGACATCCGCCTGCTCGCCGAACCCGGCGCGCTTGGCGCAGCCCGGGCCGACGGCATGATCGAGAACGTAGTGGGCACCTTCGAGCTGCCGTTCGGCATTGCCGGCTACTTCCAGGTCAATGGCCGCGACGTGCTGGTGCCGATGGTGGTGGAAGAGCCGTCGGTGGTGGCGGCAGCCTCATACATGGCAAAGCTTGCGCGCGAGTGCGGGGGCTTCGAGACCTCCAGCACCGGGCCGCTCATGCGGGCACAGGTGCAGGTATTGGGCATGTCCGATCCCTACGGCGCCCGGCAGGCCCTGCTGCGGCGTCGGGAAGAGATCCTCGGCGTGGCGAACAGCCGCGACCAGGTGCTGATCGGCCTGGGCGGCGGCTGCAAGGACATCGAGGTCCACGTCTTTGCCGACACGCCAAGGGGTCCGATGATCGTGCTGCATCTGATCGTCGACGTGCGCGACGCGATGGGGGCCAACACGGTAAACACCATGGCAGAAGCGGTTTCGCCGCTGGTGGAGCAGATCACCGGCGGCACAGTGCGCCTGCGTATCCTGTCCAATCTCGCCGACCTGCGCCTGGCACGGGCACGGGTACGCCTGACCGAGGCGGTGCTGGCAACGCGCGAACGCAGCGGCGCCGAGATCATCGAGGGCATCATCGATGCGTACACCTTCGCCGCCATCGATCCCTACCGGGCGGCCACCCACAACAAGGGGATCATGAACGGCATCGACCCGGTCATCGTGGCCACGGGCAACGACTGGCGTGCCGTCGAGGCGGGCGCCCATGCCTACGCCTGCCGCAGCGGGCGCTACTCATCGCTGACGCACTGGGAAAAGGACACCAGCGGCGCCCTGGTCGGCACCATCGAAATGCCGATGCCGGTGGGACTGGTGGGCGGTGCCACCAGGACCCACCCGCTCGCCCGCCTGGCGCTGAAGATGCTTGACGTGAATTCCGCCCAGCAACTCGGCGAGATCGCGGCGGCCGTGGGGCTGGCACAGAACCTTGGCGCACTGCGCGCCCTGGCGACCGAAGGGATCCAGCGCGGCCATATGGCGCTGCATGCGCGCAACATCGCGCTGGTGGCGGGCGCCGTCGGCGAAGAGGTCGATCGCGTGGCCAGGCACATGGCCGAGGAGAAGGACGTGCGCACCGATCGTGCCGTAGCGCTGCTGGCTGAACTCAGGGGCAAATAGGCACTGCATTCAGCACACAACAAAGAGCCGCTGACGCGCCAGCGCGCGCCAATGCCGGCCACTTTCCGGAGACAAGCCAATGAAATCCAATGAAGCGCGACCCGCGTCGCGCCTGGTCGAAGTCTGGGGCGACACCGCGGATACCGGCCACCTTGCCTGGTCCATCCTGATTGGCGCCAGCGTCAGCATCGTGGGCTTCCTGGCGGCGAGCCGCATCCTGACCGGGCTGGTCGCGACGCCGGAGCTGGCGCGCGCCTACGCCATGCTGGCCGGCCTTGCCGGCTGCCTGCTTGCCGGTGTCATCTGCGCAGTCCTGTTCCGGCCAAAGCGGGAAGTCACCGAAGACGCCGCCGGGGACCCGGGCTGGCGCGAGGAAGTCCTCGACAAGCTCGCCGCGGAATCCGGCGGCCTCGGGTCGGTCGCCGACCTTCCCGCCGCCGCCATACGCGAGATGCAGGAGCTGCAGCTGTTCGAACTCTTCGCCTCGCGCGAACGCCATTGTCCGATGATCGTGCCGACCGGCAACGCCCCCTCCCCGACTTCACCGGCCCAGCCGCAATCCACGGCGATGTGAACGTCTGCCCAACGACATCGGAGACACATCATGCTTGAATCCGCAATCCTGAACCACGTCCTCGTTGCCGCGGGCATGGGCCTGGCGGGCGCCGTCATTTTCGCCGCAATCGGCCTGATCTCGGGCACCGACGAAACCACCACGCTCGCCCCGCTCACCCTGCTCGTCGTGTTGCTCGGCGTGCCGCCCGAGGGGGTCTTCACCTTCTTCCTGGCCGGCGCCGTCGCCAAGCACATGACCCACGCGATTCCGACCGCTCTGCTGGGCATTCCCGGCGACACCATGGCGACGCCCTTGCTGCAGGATGCCAACCACCTGCGCAACCTTGGCGTGCCCCATATCGCCCTGCGCAAGATGATCTCGGGCGCCATCATCGCGGCCTTTGTCGCGGTGCCGCTCGCCGTGCTGTTTGCGGTGCTGCTCGCCCCGTTCGGCGCCGCGATCACCAAGGCCGCACCGTGGATCTTTGTCGCGGCCGCCGTGATCATCGCCTACAGCTCCGCCGGGCGCTGGGCCTCGATCGCCACGCTGGTGCCGTTCGTCGTCGTCATCGTCGCGCTGCAGACGTTCACGGTGAAGTTCGGCGTGAAGCTCAGCATCAGCTACTTCCTGGGCATTGCCATCGGCCCGCTGATTGCCGATCTGTTCTCGGTCATCTCCCCTGCGGACCGCGCGCGCATGCGCCGCGACAAGGTGCGCACGTTCACGCTCGCACCCGATGTGAAAGGCTGGTCGGGCTACTTCCCGAACCCGTTCCGGGTACTCGACCGCGACCAGACCAGGTGGACGGTAGCGACCGCCGCCGTGTCCAGTGCCACCTTCGTGTTCAGTCCCGTGGCCATGACCGTGGTGCTCGGTGAAATCGTCGGCGCGCGCGTCAGGCATGCCTATCATCGCCTGACCACCGTGCTCAGTGCGCGCAACGGCGTGACCGAAGCGACCTATATTGCCGAGGCGCTGATTCCCCTGATCGCCTTCGGCTTGCCGCTGAGCCCCGTCGCGGCCGGCCCTGCCGCGCCGCTGTTCCATGCGCCGCCGGTATTCAGCGTGGACGCCGCCTCGGGCCAGACGCATAACCTGCACAACCTGCTGAACCACTGGGAATTCCTGGGCTATGGGCTGCTTGCCGTGCTGCTTGCCGCGCTGGTGTCCTACCCGTTCGCCATGAACTATGCGCGCCGCGCGGCATGGTTCGTGTCGCGCAAGATTTCGCACGAAGCCATTATCGCCACCTTCGTCGGCCTAATCCTGGTGATCAGCGTCTGGGAGGGCCAGCTTCTTGGCCTGCTGGTCATCCTGACGATGGGGCTGTTGGGCGGCCTGCTGTCCAGGACAATCGGGTTCAACACCGGCGTGCAGTTCATGGGCTACTACACGGCGGTGCTGACGGTACCGGCGTTGGTAAAGCTGGTTGGCTGATGCGACGGCTCGCACGCAGGCCCTAGGCCGCACAGGCCACATGCGCCGCAGGCTCGGCCCGGAATAGTTCGTCGACCAGACCGGCGCGACGCGCACGGGTCGCGGCCTGGTTGACGTAGCCCTTGTCGGCAATCTCGTTGGCGTCGATCGATGGCGGCTCGGCCATCAGCAGCACGCGCTTGACGCTGAGGCTTGCACCGCCGGTGGCGCGCAGGCGTTCGCGGATGGCGTCGACGACACGGGGATGGCGCACCAGTGCCTGCGCATCCAGCTCGGCCAGATCGGGGTGCAGCGCGCGGCAGGCGGCAATGTTCGGCCAGGCCAGCGCGGCCACGTAGTGCTGGTCATGGCCGCAGATCACGGCATCGTTGATCAGCGGCGCGCATTGTTCAACCAGCCCCAGCCGGACCGCGCCGACCCGCACCCAGGTGCCGTTGACCAGCTTGAAGTCCTCCACCACCCGCCCGGCAAAGCGAACGCCCCTGGCCGGATCCTCGGAATCGGCGAGGCGCACGGCATCGCCCAGGCAGAAGTAGCCCTCGTCGTCGAACGCGGCGGCGGTCAGGTCGGGGCGATTGATGTAGCCGCTGAACAGGAACGGCCCGCGCATGCGGATTTCGTAGCGGCCATCGCCTCCTTCCAGGGGTACCAGCTTGACCTCGGCGCCGGGCATCGGCACGCCGACATTGCCGGTACCTTCCGTGGGCCAGCCGCAATAGATGCCCATGCCGCTGGTTTCGGTGCAGGCCAGGCCCGAGCAGAACGTGATGCGCTCGCCGACGGTGGCTTCGGCGGCGCGGTGGATGCGGTCCCATACGTCGCGCGGCAGGCTGGCGCCGCCGTAGGCAAAGTTCACGACATTGGCAAACAGGCTGCGCGCCAGTTCTGGATCGCGTTCGATCTCGGCGGCCAGCATGGCCCAGGCGGCGGGCACGCTGGAGAAAATCGTGGGCGACACCTCACGCAGGTTCCGCACCGTGCGCGCAAACTGGCCCGGCAGCGGCCGGCCGTCGTCGATGTAGTGCGTGGCGCCAAGCGTGACGGCGCGGCTCAGGTTGAGGATGCCGCCAAGCCCGTGGTGCCAGGGCAGCCAGTCAAGGAACACTGGGTGGCGCTCCAGCAAGCCCTGGTAGGTATCGTAGAAATAGGCCGCCACTGCATGGAGGCTGCCATGGGAGAGAGCCACGCCCTTGGGGACCCCGGTTGACCCGGAAGTGAACAGCACGCGCCCGAGGTCGGCGTCGCGCACCGCAAGGTTCGCCGCCCTGGCCGCAGCGCGGCGGCCCGCGTTGAGTTCAGCGTGTGCCAGCGCAGCCCAGGCCAGCTGGCACACGCCGGCGTTGCCTGCGGCAATGACTGGCGTCCCCGGCAGGGACAATGCCGCCAGCGCTGGCGCGAACGCTTTGCCGTCCTGTACGAACAGCGCCGCAGGAGGCGTCAGTTCCGCCACACCCCGGAGGCGAATGAAGTCCTTGCTGACCAGCGAATATGCCGGCGACACCGGCGCGGTCGGCACGCCCACGTATTCTGCGGCCAGCAGCAGCACGGCCTGCTCGATCGAATTGCCGGACAGCAGCATCAGCGGCCGCTCAGGCCCCAGCCCGAGTTCCAGCAGGCGGGCCCCTACGGTTTGCACCTGGCACCACAGTTCCGCCCAGGTGATCGAGCGCCAGTCCCCATTGCCATCGCGCTCGCAGAAGGCGGCGACGGCCGGTCGGCGATCTGCCCAGTACGCCACGAAATCCGGCAGGCCGCGCTGTGCCGGTTCAGGTTGCGGTGCTGCGCTGCGCAGCACCAGGGTTCCGTCCGGGCGATGCTCGACCAGGGTCTCGCGCTCGGCGAAAACGGTGGCACGGTAACCCGCCACGGGCTGGCGCGCTGACACGGAAGTGGTCATGGGTGATGTCTCCTTAGCCCCGGCTGTCGCGCCGGTTGTCTGTGCTGCCTGTCACTGGCCGGGAAGGCATGTGTGGCTAGTGTCCTGAGTCGGAAGTTCGTTGCAGAAATAAGTCTGTCGAGAAGGTGCGCGAGCCTAGGAGCGAAGCGCAGCAAGGCTGGAGCCTTGCGAGCATTCGCGACGACGGATCGTGCAGCTTATCGGCAGACTTATGCAACGAACTTGCGATTCAGGACACTAGGGTAGATCGCCTATCGGCCGGCTGATACCACCCACGTCAGGTGGCCGGTGGCGCATGCGGCGTTAACCGCTCACAGCGGCCCGGGCAGCGTCTTCAGGCCGACCCAGAGCACCCCGATGACAACATTGACCGGCACGCAGAGCGCGCCGGGTACGTAGAAGAGCGCGGACAGCGCAGGTGCGGACAGCACCATCTCCACCACGCTGCCCAACCCATAGAAGAAGACCCCGCACCAGAGCCAGCGCCGCATGTACGTCAGCAGCCAGTGCGCGCGCGCCTTGTTGAAGTGCCAGGCCAGGGCCCGTTCGGCACGGTTGCCCCGGCTGGTGTCCCGGAACAGCCAGCTGAAGAAAAAGTAGCGGTACAGCAGGGCGCGAAAAGTCAGCTCTTGCATGATCACTCCTTTGGCCGCTGCCAGCCGGTGGAGTGCAAAGGTCACTCAAGCTTACGACGCATGCAGTTTTGACAGCGGCACGTACACCATCAGCGTACCAAAGAAGTGGCGGGAGCCGGAGCATCGGATGGCCCCACATGCCGCCAATATGATTGGCGGAAACATCCGGCCCGGGAATCGCCGCGAGCGGCAAGACTTCACCGCCCCCCCGTGTAAACCCCAATGCTTCAGCAGGCAGTTTGACAGTTTGCTGACAGCCTTCCCCCCTAGAATCTGCCCCCTTGCCAGCCGGATCGGCGACAAATGCCGGAAGCGCAGTGGCCGGCCAGCGAAACGCTCACTTCACGACAGGAAAGCAAATGGAAAACGGTGCACGCGAACAGATCCCGGCCACGCTGATTCCCGGCGACGGCATCGGCCCCGAAGTGGTGGACGCCACCGTCAGGGTGCTGGATGCGCTTGGCGCCCCGTTTGCCTGGGATCTCCGGCGCGCGGGAATGGCCGGCGTCGAGTACAGCGGCGATCCCATGCCGGAAGACACGCTGGACAGCATCCGCCGCACCGGCCTGGCCCTGAAGGGGCCGCTGACCACGCCGGTGGGTGGCGGCTTCCGCTCGGTCAATGTGCGCCTGCGCGAGGCGTTCAACCTCTATGCCAATGTGCGCCCGGCCCGCACCCTGGTGCCGGGCCGCTTCGAGGATATCGACCTGGTGCTGGTGCGCGAGAACGTCGGCGGCTTCTATGTGGCGCACGACTACTACATCCCGGTCGGCGACGACCCGCATGCGGTGGCGGTATCCACCGGCACCAACACCCGCGACGCCTGCCGGCGCATTGCCCGCTTTGCCTTCGAGTACGCGGTCAGGAACGGCCGCAAGAAGATTACGGTGGTGCACAAGGCCAATATCCTGAAGGCGCTCACCGGCATCTTCCTGGAAGCCGCGCGTGAAGTTGCCAGGGACTATGCCGGCCGCGTGGACATGGACGACATCATTGTCGATGCCTGCGCCATGCAGCTGGTGCTGAACCCGTGGCGGTTCGACATGCTGCTCTGTACCAACCTGTTCGGCGACATCCTGTCGGACCAGATCGCCGGCCTGGTTGGCGGGCTTGGCATGGCGCCGGGCGCCAACATCGGCGACCAGGCAGCGATCTTCGAGGCGGTGCACGGCTCGGCGCCCGACATCGCCGGCAAGGGCATTGCCAACCCGATCTCGCTGATGCTTGCCGCCGGCCTGATGCTCGACCACGTGGGCCGCCAGGATCTGGCCACGCGGCTGCGTTCGGCCATCGAGCTGACGCTCAGCCAGGACCAGGTGAAGACCGGCGACCTCCACGGCACGGCCTCCACGCTGCAGTTTGCCGACGCGGTAGCAAAACGCATCGCTTCCGCCAGCTGACCCACACCAGCGCGGCCCGCCTGCGGGCCCGCGCACAAGACTGCCCCCCTCCTCGGTCATTCCCTTTCCGGCACGCCCTGGCGTGCCGGCGGGACCGGCCGCGGTGTTAACCTCGTGCGCCAGACGGACGCACACACACCCGCCCCCAAGCGCCCCACGTGCCAGGGCGGCAAAGAGATACAGAAGAAGATGCTGACCCTGCTCGCCTACTCGATGGTGATCGTGTTCATGGCACTGATCATGACCAAGCGGCTCTCCGCCATGGTGGCGCTGATCCTCGTCCCGATTGCGTTCGGCGCGATCGGCGGTTTCGGCCCGGAACTCGGCCCGATGATGCTCGACGGCGTCAAGAAGCTGGCGCCGACCGGCGTGATGCTGATGTTCGCCATCCTGTATTTCGGCGTGATGATCGATGCCGGCCTGTTCGATCCGGTGGTGCGCGCCATCCTGAAGGTGGTGGGCGGCGATCCGGTCAAGATCATCATGGGCACCTTCGTGCTGGCCGTGCTGGTCTCGCTCGACGGCGACGGCTCGACCACCTACATGATCACCTGCGCCGCGATGCTTCCGCTCTACAAGCGGCTGGGCATCAGCCGGCTGGTGCTGGCCTGCGTGATCATGATGGCGGGCGGGCTGATGAATATCCTGCCCTGGGGCGGCCCGACCGCGCGTGCCGCGAGCGCGCTGGGCGTGGACGTGGGCTCGCTGTTCGTGCCGATGATCCTGCCGATGATCGTCACCGGCATGTGGGGCCTGTTCGTGGCCTTCCTGCTTGGCCGCCGCGAACGCAACCGGCTGGGCACCATCGCCATGATGGCAGCCGGGTCCGGTCACGACGGCCATGCCGCGCCGGAAGTTACCGCCGGCGATCCGCAGATTGCCAGGCCGAAGCTGCTGTGGTTCAACTTCCTGCTGACCATCGGGCTGATGGTGCTGCTGATTCTCGGCACCTTCCCGCTGCCCGCCCTGTTCATCGTCGCATCCGCGATCGCGCTGATGGTCAACTACCCGAGCCTGCACGAACAGAAGGAGCGGATCAGCGCGCATGCAGCCAACGTCGTGCCGGTGGTCTCGCTGATCTTCGCCGCCGGCATCTTCGTCGGCATCCTGTCGGGCACCAGGATGGTCGACGCGATCGCAAACAGCGTCATCAGCGCCGTGCCGGACTGGATGGGCCCTTACATGGCCATGGTGACCGGGGTACTCAGCATTCCGTTCACGTTCTTTGTCTCGAACGACGCGTTCTACTTCGGCATCCTGCCGATCCTGGCCAAGGCCGCCGCGGTCTACGGCATCGGGGCGGCGGAGATCGGACGCGCGTCGCTGATCGGGCAACAGGTTCACCTGCTGAGCCCCCTGGTCGCATCGACGTATCTGCTGGTTGGCCTGGCCGAGGTCGAGTTTGGCGATCACCAGCGCTATACGCTGCTCTGGGCGCTGTCGGCGGCCGGGGTCATGATGCTGGCTACCGTTGCCTTCGGCGTGATTCCTGTCATTGGCAGGGTTGCCTGACAGCGCGGACCCGCATCGCCGCGCCGGTCGACACCGCCGCCAAGGACCTTGACCCGGCATGCGCAGGGATCCAGACCGCCCCCCAATACATAGGCATCAACCGCACGCATCCGGCATCCCCGCGCTGCTCCGATGCACGGCTATCCCCTCTATCGGATCCAGCGGCTCGCGCCATGGGGCATGTTCCAGTGCGCGTCGCGTGTCCTGGTACCCTGCCATCCAGCGGCGCTCGATCCCGCAGGTGGAGAAGTCGATATCGCGGTGAATGTCGTTGCCGTCGAGTTGCGGCGCATCGAGCTCGACCACGTGCATGGTCGTCCCACACCCCCAGCCCAGTAGCTCCTGCACGTCGGCCTGCCCGCGTTCGCTTTCCGGAATGTGCTTGCCCAGTTCGCGGATCACATGCCGCAGGCGGTGGATCTGCCGCTGCCGCTCCAGATGGGACTCCGCCCGGCTGGAATACTGGATGTCCCGCAGCCGGCTCAATACCTGCCAGATGGAATCGGGTTCCGGGCCGCTGGCGGGCCAGAGCTGCACGGCGAAGATCAGCGAACTGCGGCGCGGGCGGTCATCAAGAACCGCTTCGAGCGGGGTGTTCGAATAGATGCCGCCGTCCCAGTATGGCTCGCCCTCGACCTGCACGGAGGGGAAGCCCGGCGGGAACGCTGCCGATGCCATCACGTGGTCGACGTTCATCGGCGCGTCGCGGTTGGTGAAGTAGCGCATGCGGCCGCTGCGGACACTGACCGTGCCGACCGTCAGCCTTGTCTGCCTGGCGTTCAGGTAGTCGAAGTCGACCAGTCTGGCCAGGGTCGCGCGCAGCGGCGAAGTGGAATAGAACGCCGCCCTGGCCAGGCCGACCGTGGCGCGTACGCCCAGCCACCAGGCATCGGGGCTTGGGGTGAAGAACGAGGGAATGCCCTGGGTCGTGATTCCCACCATCCGCAGCCAGTCCTCTAGTTGGCGAAAGCTGCTGCTCCCTCCAGCGGCGCCACGACGGGCAACGCCGTCCCAGAACTGCTTGAGCCGGGAGAGCCTCGCCTCTGGCGGATTGCCAGCGATAATGGCCCCGTTGATCGCCCCGATCGAAGTGCCGATCACCCATTCCGGCTCAAGGCCCGCCTCATGCAAGGCCTGATAGACGCCCACCTGGTAGGCACCAAGCGCGCCGCCACCTTGCAGTACCAGCACGACCTGGCCCGGTAGCCCGGCGAGCGGCGCTTCAGCTTGCGCAGGACCGGTGCCTGGTGCCTTTGTCTTCTCGCCCATTGCTCCCCCTTTTTTATCGTGGCACAGGGACGCCAACTGTTCTCCAGTATCGTCCCGCGTATCAGGACCGGCAATCGCCACTTCGCCCCGCGCGCATAAGTGTCCCATCTGGCACATCAGCCCCTGCCCGTGCTGGCACACGCCGATGGCGCGGACAAGCCCTCCGGATCTGCGCGAAAGCCGGCGGCGCGGCAGCGACCGGCGTGGCCTATGCTAGACAGACGCGGCGACCCGGCCAGGCAGCCGCGTGCCCCATCCCATTTCAAGGAGATAACCATGAGCAAGCGCTTGAGCGAAGACGGCATGGATCTGATCTTTCGCGAGGCACGCACACACAACGCATGGCTGAACCAGCCCGTGAGCGACGAGACCCTGCGGGAGCTCTATGACTTGATGAAATGGGGGCCGACCAGCGCCAACTGCTCGCCGGCGCGCATCCTGTTCCTGCGGACCCCTGAGGCCAAACAGCGCCTGTTGCCCGCGCTGGCGCCGGGCAATGTGGAGAAGACCATGGCCGCGCCGGTCACTGCCATCATCGCCTATGACGTCAAGTTCTATGAACTTCTGCCCAAGCTGTTCCCGCATGCGGACGCGCGCTCATGGTTCGCCGACACGCCGGAACTTGCGCTCACCACCGCGAGGCGGAACACGTCCCTGCAGGGCGCGTATTTCATGATTGCCGCCCGCTCGCTGGGGCTGGACTGCGGGCCGATGTCCGGCTTCGACAATGCCAAGGTCGATCACGAATTCTTTCCCGCGGACCCGAAGGAGAATGCCTTCCAGCTCGAGTATTTCCCGGACAGCCATGTGAAATCGAACTTCCTGTGCAATCTGGGCTATGGCGACCCGGCCAAGCTGTTTCCGCGCAGCCCCCGCCTGGAATTCGACGAGGCCTGCCAACTGCTCTGAAGGCGCGAGAACGTGATCCGGCGCAACAAGCCCAGCTTGCGCCGGATCAAGATATTTCCGGGTATCGGCTTGTGGATATCGAGGCGACCTTCGTCTGCAAACAGGGACGCGTCGCCAGGCCTCGGGTGGCGGCAACTCGCCGGCCCGGATGTTGTTGGCCTGCACCGAAGCCAGAGTCAGCGTCGGCATCGCCAGCGTTGGTGGCGTGCCTGCCGCATGGCAACAAACTGCGCTTCGGTCACGCCCTTGGGTCGTATTCCAGCACCGAGTCGATGATGGCGCACTCCGGGCGCCCTTCCTGATAGACCACATAGGTCACGGTCCAGGTTGCAGGGTCGACGAACGGTTGAATGGTCGGGTGCATGCTTGCCTCCCTGGAGCTCATACATTCTATTCACAAACATTATATTTTTTTATATACTACTAACAAGCAAAGTGTAGATGACCCATGGACCAGGCCCACGCAACTATCGACCTCGCCACGATGCAAGCCGCTGCGACAAACGCTTGTGCGCTGCTCAAGGTGCTGGCCAATCCGGACCGCCTGCTGCTGATGTGCCGCCTGTCCCAGGGCGAGCTGTCTGTCGGCGAACTGGAGGAACAGCTCGGCATCCGCCAGCCAACGCTGTCTCAACAACTCGGCGTGCTACGCGAGCACAGCCTGGTGACGACGCGCCGTGACGGCAAGAACATCTTCTATTCGGTAGCGAGCCCCCAGGCGCTGGCCGTCATGACGGTCCTCTATGAACAGTTCTGCGCCCCCCCAAGGACCCGACATGCAGATTGACCTCGCCAACTTCACGCCCGGCCTGTCACTGGCCGGCGGACTCATCATCGGCGCGGCGGCAGCCGTCCTGGTGCTGTTCAACGGCCGCATCGCCGGCATCAGTGGCATCTTCGGCGGCCTGCTGACCCTGCCGCGCCACGACATGGCCTGGCGCCTGGCCTTCGTCGCCGGTCTGGCCGGCGCCCCGCTGATTGCGAGCCTGCTGGGCATGCCCGCGGTTGCGGATATCCAGGCGAGCTGGGGTGAAATCCTGGCCGCCGGCTTCCTGGTGGGCCTTGGCACCCGCTACGCCAGCGGCTGCACCAGCGGCCACGGCGTATGCGGCATCTCGCGCGGCTCGATCCGCTCGCTGGTCGCCACCCTGACCTTCATGGTGGCGGGATTCCTGACGGTTTTCGTGCAACGGCACCTGATTGGAGGTTGAGATGACCGCCATTACCGCACTCCTCGCAGGCCTGCTGTTCGGCATTGGCCTGATGGTCTCCGGCATGGCCAACCCGGCCAAGGTGCTGGGCTTTCTTGACCTTGCCGGAACCTGGGACCCGTCCCTGGCTTTCGTGATGGGCGGCGCGATTGCCTTGGGCTCGCTTGCCTTCCTCATTGCCAGGCGCCGCAAGCGCTCGTTCCTGGGCTTGCCGATGCAATTGCCGGCAAGCGCGAACGTAACGCTGCGGCTGGTGCTGGGCAGCGCCACGTTCGGCATCGGCTGGGGTCTGGCAGGCTTTTGCCCGGGCCCCGCATTGGTGGCCCTGGGTGCGGGCTATCCGAAGGCTATTGGCTTCGTAGCCGCCATGGTCACCGGCATGCTCGTCTTCGAACTGATCGAGCGGACAAGGACCAGCGTGCAGCGCGCCTGAGCACCGGGCAAGCGGCCGGGAACAAGCCTCAGGCAAAGAGTCGCACTGGCCGCGTGAATGCGGACAACCGAAGAACCATACCTTGATGCAGCCTTTCCGAGGAGACAGCAGTGAGCAAATTTAGCGTGCATGCGCTGGCGGTGGCCCTGCTGGCGGCGGCAAGTGTGCCAGCGGTGGCCCAGTCGCCAGGCGTGCCCATGTCCGTGCCTGACGAGGCCACGATTCCCAAGGGACCGATGGGAGATGCCATCAAGCGTGGCAAGGCGTTGCTGACGGATACCCACAAGCAACTTCCGAACAATGTTGGCAATGGATTGAACTGCACGAGCTGTCACCTGAACGCCGGGACAACCGCTTATGCATCGCCGTGGGTAGGCCTCGCCGGCGCATTTCCGGAATACCGCTCGCGCAGCGGCAAGATCATCTCGCTGCAGGAGCGTGTCAACGACTGCTTCCAGCGCTCGATGAACGGCAAGCCGCTGCCGTTCGACTCGGCCGAAATGAACGCCATCATGGCGTACATGAAGTGGCTGTCCACGGGTGTCCCGACCGGCACCAACGTGACCGGGCGAGGTTTCGAGAAGATTGATACGTCCCTGAAGCCAGACCCGGTCCATGGCAAGGCCATCTACAACGCGCAATGCGCGTCCTGCCACGGCGCCGAAGGCCAGGGCACCAGTAACCCACAAGGCGGCTATGTCTTCCCTCCGGTCTGGGGCAAGGACTCGTTCAACGTGGGAGCCGGGATGGCGCGCATGTACACGGCGGCGGCGTTTGTGAAGCACAACATGCCGCTCGGCCAGGGCGGCAAGCTATCCGCCCAGGAAGCGGTCGATGTCGCCGCTTATTTCACGCAGCAGCCGCGGCCAGATTACGCGGCACGGGCGAATGACTGGCCCAAGGGAGACCGGCCAAAGGATGCGCGCTAGTTTCAGTCGGGTGCGGGCGGCGTCATCGGTCGGCACGAGATCGGGCTGCATCAGGGTCCGGCATGTTGACGACCAAACATTCGACACAGGCTATGTCTCAATGGGGCGATCACCCTCTCCTGGAAGACGACGGATACGAGAAGGGTCACGAGCAGATAGGCCGGATAGTAATAAAGCCGTGGCCGAGCCAGGTTTACTGCCTGTACACATTCGTGCACCCTGTGGACGCAGGCCAGGAGCGGGTATTTTATTTCGAGTGTCTTTTGAATTTTTATAAACAGGATGAAAAGCGGCCATTGGATGGCGAATATTGACAAAGACGCGTTGCCCAGGCGCTTGCTCCAGCCTACCGTTCGTTGCGACGCTTCCTGCAGCACCGGGAAAGACAGGTAAAAGAAGAACAGCGTTGACAACGACCATGCCGCGAGGTTGAAGGTCGCGTAAAACGGATTCCACGCCTGCAGCAACGTGGCTTGCATTATTAAATTTGTAGCCAGCTCTACCGGGCTCATCGTGTGCCGAGGCGGCGGCGTCGAATCCACCCAACTTAGATCAACGGCGTATATATGGGAACCCAAAGACACCAACCCGACTGTCAGAAGCAGCGTAATAATGTGTATGGGATAAATATTGAAAAATCGGTTCAGGATGAATACAAACGCCGGAACTCTTAATTCCCTGTCGGCACTCGCCCCGACATAAACATGCGCCAGAATGAATCCGGATAACATGAAGAAGGTACTGGTCACATATCCGTCGAATTTAAAGATACCGGCCAGCGGAATCGTTTCGACACCGGGATATCCCAAAAGCGTGTGAAAAAGGACAAGATAGCAGGCAAGCGAAAAACGCAGACAATCCAGGCCCGGCAGATTCTTTTGCAGTCAGCCCTCCCGCTCCCTGACGCCGCGCGTGTGTGGTTGGCTGCACAGCCGGCGTGGCGACCTCGCTGGTGGGCTACCACTTCCGATCGAAGAATGACCTGCTCTACGCTACGTACCGCTACATTCACGACCGGTTCGCAAGAGACATCATGGCCGCCAGCGTACCGTCGCAAAGCACGGGATTGCAGGCCGGCCTGGATCTTGTCATCGACACCCCTGCCGTCCCGAAGCCAGCTTACGTTGCATCCCTTGAAGCCGTCGTGGCCTCCGCCTATGAAGCGGGCATGACGGATCTGGCCTGGAAAACCCGGATGACGCGCGGCGTGTACTACCTGCATCCGCGCTGGGGGGCCGATTCGCGGTTAGGCGATGTGGATTTCACTGTGCACGCACTATCAATCTGGACGCTGGGGGCCACCTTGCTCGCCGAGTCGTGTTGCCGGCCGCCCTCAACGATCGCCTACCTGCGCAGCCGCTTCGCCGAAGCCGAGCGCATTTTTCCGAATGTAGGAGACGCCGGGAAGAACTAGGGCCTGTTCACAATTGAAACGTGCGCCGCGTATCCCCCTTGCCCCCGTCCCGGTCTTCCAATCTCACATCCTGGACCGAATATTTCGCTGCGGGTTAGCGCGAAAGGATCCTTCGAGATACTTCATCGTCTGCCGCAACCTCATGAAGGCATGACAGGAAGTCCGGGACTGGCCGATGGAATAAACCCGACCTGTCAGCCGTTTACTAAGATGGCAGCACAGAGTCCGCTCAGGCCAGGCGCGCCCGGGGGCCTTGCCGGTGAGCCGTCACGCCCCGCAATTCCCGGGCCTCCATGGCCGGCGCCGGATGCGTGAATTTGGTATCAAGACGGGAGACACATCATGAACGGGCGCAGGCTTTGCAAGATCGCCCTGGCATTGGTAGCAGGAGCGGCGATGGCCGCCGGAGGTCCGGCGCTGGCCGGCGGTCGCGGCGGCGGTCATGGTGGCGGCGGTGGCATGCACGGCGGCGGCTTTCACGGCGGCGGCTTTCACGGTCACGATGGCTTTCACCATGACGGCTTTCACCATGATGGTTTTCACCATGGGCGCGCGCACGTGGCATTCTTTGTAGGCGGCGGCTGGCCGGGCTGGTGGGGATATCCATACTACGGCTGGCCATACCCCGATTCCTACGCCGCTTACTACGCGCCCGCGGCGCAATACATCGAGCTAGGCGATGGGTCGGTGGATGCCTCGGCGAACGCGTGGTGGTACCGCTGCGACCAGCCCAGCGGCTATTACCCGTACATCAAGAACTGTCCGGGTGGCTGGCAAACGGAGCCGGCCCAGCCATCGCCGTAGTGCGGAGGTACTGATGAAGCCGCGTTGCATTCCCCTCCTGATATCGGCCGCGCTCGTTGTGGGCGCCTGTACTGCCATGCCGTCGGGCCCCAGCGTGATGGTGCTCCCGGGCAGTAACAAGTCGTTCGACCAGTTTCTCGGTGATGACCACAACTGCCGCCAGTTCGCGCTGGGCAGGGTCGGCGGTGTGAGCTCGCAGCAAGCCTCTGACACGGCGGCGGCGAGCAGTTCGGCGGGCGGTGCCAGCGCTTCAGGCGACTCTGGATACAGTGCGCAGTACCAATACGACGCTGCCTACATTCAGTGTATGTACGCCAGAGGACACCGGGTTCCGGCCTACGGCCCGATGCTCGGGGCGCCGCCCGCGACGCCACCAGCCAACTACAAGCCCTACTCCCCGCCGCCGGCACCGCAAGGGTACGCCCCCTGAGCATTCTGGCGATTCTTCCCGGCAATTGACGCAAGGACGGCTGCAAGATCGGCGCGACGGCGCCTGCCGCCGTTTGGGTCCGGTTGAAGGCTTTGGCCGAACGTCGGTCGTTCACAGAGCGGCGTCCAAATTGCGGCTGTGTGTACTAGGACACGATACAGATTTGTATTTTTGCATGCCTATTACAGAATCTGACAAGCTAAAGCAGTCGGCGACCTCTTCGCCGAACGGTCACGTCCGATGTCTTACAGGGAGGACAGCACGATGTCCGTTCGCACACTCAGGAAGGCATTTGGTGCTACTGCGGCGGCGGCGCTCATAAGCCTTGCGCTGGTCGGCCTGGCGCAGGCCGCGGACCTTAAACTGGCCATGAGTTCGGCGCCGACCTCCATGGACCCGCACTTCTACAACGTCTACGCGAACAACAACGTGGCCGCGCATATTTTCGATACGGTGGTGTCGAGGGACGCGGACAGCCGCATCATCCCGAGTCTTGCTGAATCCTGGAAGCTGGTCGACGACCTGACCTGGGAATTCAAGATCCGCAAGGGCGTGAAATTCCATGACGGCTCAGAGCTGACCACCGAGGACATTGTCTGGTCGCTGGAGCGCCCGGCCACCATCCAGAACAGCCCCGGCAAGTTCGACGTCTATACCAAGGCGATCGTCAACAAAAAGGTGATCGACAGGTACACCATCCAGCTGACCACCGACCAGCCATACCCGCTGATGTTGAGCGACCTCACGGCGATCTCGATCGTACAGAAGAAGGCCACGCAGGGGCTGGCCTCTGACGATTTTGCCCGCGGCAAGGGGATGATCGGCACGGGGCCGTTCAAGTTCGTCAGCTATGCGCGCGATGACCGGGTCGAGCTGGTGCGCAACAACGACTATTGGGGCCCCAGGCCGGCATGGGAAGCGGTAACGCTGCGCTTCATCCCCAATCCGGCCACGCGCCTGGCGGCGCTGCTGTCGGGCGAAGTGCAGGCCATCGAGAACCTGCCCACGCCCGACCTGCCCAAGGTGCGCAACGATCCCAGGTTGTCGTTCTTTTCCAAGATCTCGCACCGCGTGATCTACCTGTACTTCGATGCCAAGCGTGACAAGTCGCCCTATGTGACGACCCGCGACGGCCAGCCGATGGACAAGAACCCGCTGAAGGATGCGCGGGTGCGCATTGCCATCAGCATGGCGATCAACCGCCAGGGCATCAAGGACCACCTGATGGAAGGCCTGTCCGAGCCGACCAACAACCTGGTGCCGCCCACGCTGTTCGGCTACAACCCGAACCTGAAGACGGTCAAGTACGACCCCGAGGGCGCCAGGAAACTGCTGGCCGAAGCCGGATACCCCAACGGCTTCGGCGTGACGCTCCATACTCCGAACAACCGCTATGTCAACGACGAGAAGATTGCCGAGACCATTGCGCAGAACCTCACGCGCATTGGCCTCGTGACCAGGGTGGAAGGCATGCCGATGGCCATGTACTCGTCCAGGGGCATCAGGCACGAATGGTCGTTCGGTCTGCTCGGCTGGGGCGCGCAGACCGGCGAGGTCAGCTCGCCGCTGCGCGCGTTGCTGGCCTGCGAAGACAACAAGAGGGGCTTTGGGACATTCAACTGGGGCGAATACTGTAATCCCAAGATGGATGTCGTGATGGAGAAGGCGCTGGCAACCGTGGATGACAACGAGCGCTCCAGGCTGCTGCAGGAGGCCACCGCGATCGCGATCAACGATGGCGGTATCATCCCGATCCACCAGCAGGTGACTACCTGGGCCGCGAGGAAGGGCATTGTCTATGTGCCCCGTACCGACGAGCGGACCCTCGCAAACTACTTCAAGCCGCAGTAGGCGACAAGCGCACAGGGCTGGCGAACCGGTGCCGGCGCAAGCATCGGTAATCGATCCCCCTGCCGACGTTTGTTCCCATCGAGACGCGGGCAGGCAGTAAGATGAGCGCTCTCTCCCTCAATTGGAAGTACCGCAATGCAAGTACTGGTTGACGCAGACGCCTGCCCGGTTGTCGTCAAGGAAATGTTGTATCGGGCCGCGCAGCGTGTCGAAGTGTGCGTCACACTGGTGGCGAACCAGTATTTGCGCACGCCGCCTTCCCGCTTTATCAAGGCACTGCAAGTGCCGGCGGGTTTCGATGCCGCCGATGCGCGCATCGTCGAGCTGGCCAGCAATGGTGACCTCGTGATTACGGCGGACATACCGCTTGCCGCCGCTGCCCTCGACAAGGGCGCCTGTGTGCTCGACCCACGAGGAAGCTGGTTTACCCGCGAGAATATCCAGGAGCGCCTGACCATGCGCGAGGTGATGGACCAGCTCCGCGGCTCGGGTGTCGATACCGGCGGTCCGGCACCGTACACCCAGCAGGATAGCAAGGCATTCGCCGGCCAGCTGGATCGGTTCCTGGCACGCCATGCGCCGCCAGGTTCGGTCGCCTGAAGCCGAAGCATTGCATCAGTCCCCCAAGGATTCGGGCTTCCAAGTGGCAGTGCGCTCAGTTGCGGCCGGCATTGGCCGCGCCAGACCGGTAGCGCAGCAGATGGTCGGTGCCGGATTCGGACAGCCAGACTTCTCCCGGGCGGCCCATCATCTGGCGTACGTTCGCGTGAGGGCGCGGTAGCGTGAACACGTCGAATCGCTCGGCGCGCGGGTCGAAGCGCACCAGCGCATTGGCGCTCCATTCGCTAAGCCAGACGATGTCCCGGTCGTCGACAAAGATCGCATAGGCATGCGGGTCGCGGCCGGGCAGCCGCCATTCGCGCCATTGATGCGTTGCCGGGTCGAACACACCGACTTTCCCGGCGCGCCACTCGCTGACCCAGATGCGCCCTTTCGAATCGGCCCATACGCGTCGTGCACCCTGATCTGGCGTCGGCGGCTCGATGACCTGCGCCGCGCCGCTGGCGGGATCGATGCGGCCCAGATAGCTGCCGGCCAGTGACGCGAAGTACAGGCTGCCGTCAGGGCTCACGCAGATGCCGTAGGGGCCGGGCCCGCGCGGCGCATCGAATACGCGCATGCTGCCGCTCGCCGGGTCGAGCTCGCCGTAGATGCCGCTTTGCCCGGTGAACCAGAGGTGCCCTTGCTTGTCGAACACCGCTGTATTCAGATTGGCGTTCGGCCGGTCCTTCGGTAGCGGGAAACGCGTCACGGCAAGTGTCTTCGGGTCGACACGCACGATCGCATTCTGGCCGCCGTCAGTGATCCACGCCGCCCCATCGGGACCGACGATCACGCCGTGCGGCGCCGACCCTGCGCCAAGCTGCACCCTGTCGGCCTTGCCGCTGCGCGGGTCCAGTCGCCCGGCCGCGCCCTGTGCCTGCGCGGTGTACCACACCGTGCCGTCGGGCGCCGGCGCGACGTCGTGCGGCGCACTGCCTGCGGGAACGGCAAAGGTCTCGAACAACGGAGACTGCGCCTGTGCCGAAGCCACTGCGAGCAAGACGCTCACGAGGGCCGCCGATGCACGTAACAGGGCCTGCATGGACCCAGGAATCCTGCCCACCGCTGCCGTAAACCTTGATTTCTCGACTTCCAGCATGTCTGCCTCCATGGCCGAGGATGCGTCGCAAGGTGCGCCGACGGCTTCATTGTTGCACTGATCCTGACCGGTGGGCCAGCCCTCTTGCCCCCAGCGGAGTCATACTGCCCAATAAGCATGTCCGGACGCCGGCGTCCGTTGATTACCTGTCAGGCGTCCAAACGGAGGCAAACGATGACACGAGTTCGCGTTGAGGGCTTCACCATCTCGCTCGACGGATACGGGGCAGGTCCGAATCAAGACATCGACAATCCGCTCGGCGTTGGCGGGGCGGAACTGCACCAGTGGCTAGTCCCGACACGTACGTTCCAGCGGGCCTTGTTCGGCAAGGACGGCGGTACGACCGGGGTTGACGATGATTTCGCCGCCCGTGGCTTTCAGAATGTTGGAGCCTGGATTCTTGGGAGGAACATGTTCGGACCCATTCGCGGGGACTGGCCGGACACAAACTGGAAAGGCTGGTGGGGAGATAATCCGCCGTATCACGTTCCAGTCTTCATCCTGACCCATCATGCTCGTCCCCCCATCAAGATGGAAGGCGACACGACGTTCCAGTTCATAACAGGAGGGATTCGAGAAGCGCTCGACCGTGCGCGCGAGGCCGCTACCGGAATGGACGTGCGGATCGGCGGTGGCCCGGGCACAATCCAGCAGTATCTTCGCGCGGGCCTCGTTGATGAACTGCACATTGCTATCGCGCCGGTCCTGCTCGGCCGGGGAGAATCGCTGTTCGAAGGGGTTGACTTGCGGGCTCTGGGATATGAATGCGTTCAATCCGTAGCGTCAGAAAAGGCCACGCATGTCATCCTACGGCGCCAAGGGTACACGGACACCACCACTCGCTGAAGGCCGACGTCCCTGACTGGCCGCGCTAACGGACAACGCCCACGCCTTGGAACGCGAGGTGATGATGTTAACCCATGAGTCCGACGCAGCCCGACGACAATCTGGCGGCATTCACCGAAGGATGGTCAAGTACTGCCTGGAACTCACAGTGCGGCCGCTCAGGGAATCAATTCCACCCTCTCACCGCTACAACGGTGGACGGCCGGGTCGAGTTCCACACGAGGCAGGCCAGGCGCGAACGCCATGGAGATGCCGCCGACCAGGAGCGCAGCAGCCGAGGGAAGATGTAATCTCCGTGCCAGCAATTCTAGGCAGAGGATCGCAACGAGGTACAGGATGATCAGCTTGAACGTCAGGACAGGAGCCATTTGCAGCGCCCGATCCAATAACGGCGACAGAAGGCTACGTTAGTTCGAGATCCGAAGGGACCCACACCTGTACTCTAGGCGAATTGCGTCATAAGGATGACTCTCAGGAACCCCTCGATGACGTCCGGTCGGCCCCGGCGCGAATGCCCGCTGCGATGAAGGTCACCAGGTACTCGGACTTGCGTCGCGTGTCGCCGGCCTTGACCTTGCCGCCGGAGACGCGCTCGATGCGGCTGTCGAACACGCTCATTACCAGCGCCCCCACCGCAAACAGATAGGCCCAGTGCGCATAGCTGGCTCCGTTGCCTGGCAGGGCCTTTCGGATCGCCTTGACGAATTCCATGGCAAAGGGGTCGAAGTAGTCCGCAACAATGCCTCGCTCAGCTTCTCTTGGATCCGATGCCTCGCGTGCGACGAGCTTGGCGTAGGCAATGCCGGCCTCCGTGTCCTGGATCCGCATGACTGGCTGCACGAACGCACGCACGATGTGCTCCACCGGATCCTCGCCGGCGATGAGGGGTTCGTGTAGCGCCGCCAGCCGGGCCTCGAACAGCGTCTTGCGCCGTTCAAAGAGCGCGCGGTACAGATTTCGTTTGGTCTCGAAGTGATAAACGATCAGCGGCAAGCCAACGTCCGCGGCCGCCGCGATATCACGCATCGACACGCCGTCAAAGCCGCCCTCGGCAAAGAGCCGCTCCGCTGCATCGAGCACGCGTTCGCGCTTGCTCGCTTCCGGGATCGGCAGCCCCTGCGCTTCTTCCCGCGCCCTGCCCCGCGCCCCGACCGCCGACTTCCGCGCTTCCCTGCCTTCCATGCTGCCTCCATATAGTCGCGTCATTGTAGCGAACCTCACTTTGCCACATTCGCATCCGCGTTTACCCCAGTGTAACGTTTGACTGTACGAGCGTACAGTCCGTCCTGCACCATACTGAACGAACGTACAGTCAGTGTAAAACGGGTGCGTCACCTGCTTCGGCCAGGGGGCGCCAAATCAGGAGACCCATCATGCCCCCCAATCCTGCCTCGCTGAAGTGGCGCGTGCTTATCGGCTGCTTCCTGAGTTATATGTTCGACGCCGTGGACATCATCATCCTTGCCATCGCCATGCCGGCCATTACCACGTCCCTTCACATCACACAGGCGCAGGCCGGCTTGCTGGTCACGGCCACGCTGCTCGGCATCGGGCTGAGCAGCGTGGTGATGGGGAGGCTGGCGGATACCATGGGCCGCCGCACGGCGCTGCTACTGTCGCTGGTGACTTTCGGCGCGCTCACGATGGCTGTTTCCGGCGCCACCGACTGGCGCCAGATCCTCTTCCTGCGCTTCCTCTCAGGCCTCGGCCTGGGCGGCGTCTGGAGCACGGCCGCGGCACATGTCAACGAGACCTGGCCGGCGCACCAGCGCGGACGGGCCACTGCCTTCGTGCTCAGTTCCTTCTCGGCGGGCGCAACCGTGGCCGCCCTGGCAGCGGCATACCTGCTGCCGGCGCATGGCTGGCGCGTGTTGTTCTTTCTCTGCGGCGCGGCCGTGGTCATCGCCATCGGCTACGTCTGGCTGCGCGTGCCGGAATCGGAGGTCTGGCGCGCGCAACGGTCCAGCGGGCAGTCCGCCAGAACAAGCGCCGGCCGTGCCAGCCTTGCTGCGTTGTTCGGGCCCCGGCTGCTGCGCATTACCCTGCTCGGCACCGCGACCTCGGCCTTGGCGCTGTCCGCGTACTGGGGCGCGTCGACCTGGCTACCGACCTTCCTGGTCAAGGAACGGGGGCTCGATGTCACCACTATGGCAAGCTTCGTGGCTGTGCTGAATGTCGGCATGTTCCTTGGGTATAACGTCTTCGGCCTGCTCGCAGACCGCATCGGGAAACAGCGTGCCGTGATCGCGTCGCTGGTCGGCTCCGGACTGACGCTACCGGCCTATGCTTTCGCCACAGACCATGCGACCCTGCTCGTCCTCGGCCCGGTATTCGCGTTCTTCATGGCCTTCGCCGGCCTCGTGGGCTCCTATTTCGCCGAACTGTTCCCGACGCACATCCGGGCAACCGGCGCCGGATTCTGCTTCAACGTCGGCCGTGGCGTCTCCGCCTTCGCTCCGCTGGCGCTGGGTTGGGCAGCGACTGCGTTCGGCTTTGCCCCTGGTATCGCGCTGTGCGGCGGCTTGTTCCTGCTATCCGCGATCGTGGTTGCCCTGCTGCCACGTGAAATTGCCGAGCAGGACACCGGCGCCCACGCGCGCAAGGTGCCGGGCGCCGAACCGTCCCTCGATGCCCGTTGAGCTCGCCCCCCATTTCACGTATCTCCGCAAAGGACTTGTCACCATGACACGCCGCTTCGTCGATCTCTCGATCTACCTTGAAAACGATGTCGTTTCCGACCCTCCCGGCTATGGCCCCCAGATCGAGTACCTGTCGCATCGTTCCACCGCCGAGCAGGTCACGGCATTCTTCCCGGGATTGAAGCCATCCGACCTGCCAGATAGTGAGGGCTGGGCGATCGAGCGCGTCCAGCTCAGTACGCACAATGGCACCCACCTGGATGCTCCCTATCACTTCCACAGCTCCATGAATGAGACCTTGGGGCAGCGCGAGCGCGCCGTCACCATTGACGAGGTACCACTGGAGTGGTGCTTCCAGCCGGGCGTGAAGCTCGACTTCACCGGTCTGGACGACGGCTATGTGGTCACCGCCGACGACGTCGAGGCGGAACTCGCCCGTATCGGGCACGCGCTCAAGCCGCTGGAGATCGTGGTGGTCAACACGCGAGCGGGCAAGCGCTACGGCCAGCCTGACTACGTCGCCTCCGGCTGCGGCATGGGACTCGACGCCACCATGTACTTGCTTGAGCGTGGCGTACGCCTGACCGGCACCGACGCATGGAGCTGGGATGCGCCGTTCGTGCATACGGCAAAGAGGTATGCGCAGACGCACGACGCCTCCTTGATCTGGGAAGGCCACAAGGCGGGCCGCAACATTGGCTATTGCCACCTGGAGAAGCTGCACAACCTCGAGGCCCTGCCGCCGGATGGCTTCTACATCTCCTGCTTCCCGCACAAGATCCGAGGCGCCTCCGCTGGCTGGACGCGCGCTGTGGCCATCTTCGACGACGCGCTCAACGTCGCGTGACAACGCCATGGAACTGAACCACACGCATGATGTCGCTCGCCGCAGTTGGCTGACACAGGCCAATGCGCCCGGCTCCGACTTCCCGTTGCAGAACCTCCCGCTCTGCATATTCCGTCGGCAAGGCAGCGCCGAGGCCTGGCGTGGCGGCGTAGCGATCGGCGACCAGATCGTCGACCTGGCCGCGTTGCATGGCAGGGCCTGCCTGCAAGACCTGGCCGCCGAGGCCCTGCAGGCTGCCGTAGCGCCGACGCTGAATGCGCTGCTGGAACTGGGTCCGAGCGCCTGGCGGGCATTGCGCCACGGAATCTTTGCGCTGCTGGAGGCTGGCAGTGCGCATGAGAAGCGAGTAAGCGAAACGCTGGTGCCGCAGGCGGCGGCCGAGTTTGCGGTACCGGTACGCATCGGCGACTACACGGATTTCTATACTTCGCTCGACCACGCCGTGAACTGCTGTCGCCAGTTCGGGCTGGAGGTGAACCCCAACTTTGACTGGCTGCCGATCGCGTATCACGGCCGGGTGTCTTCCATCGGCGTCAGTGGCCAGCAGGTCTACCGGCCGATGGGGCAGTACCGCGCCGATCCGGGCAGCGCACCTGTGTATGGATCTTGCCAGCGTCTGGACTACGAACTGGAAGTGGGCGCGGTGATTGGCATCGGCAATGCACGTGGTACGTCCATCCCTCTGGCAAAGGCGCAGCAGCACATCTTCGGCCTGTGCCTGCTCAACGATTGGTCCGCGCGCGACATTCAGACCTGGGAGATGCAACCGCTCGGGCCTTTTCTGGCCAAGAACTTCGCCACCACATTGTCGCCCTGGATCGTCACGCTGGAAGCTCTGCTGCCTTACCGCACGGGCTGGACGCGCGCCCCAGGGCGCCCGCAACCGCTCGACTACCTTCGCTCGGCGGACAATGCCGCGGCCGGCGCCTTCGACATCCAACTGGAGGTCTCGATACTCAGCGCGCGCCAGCTAACACAGGGCCGGCAACCGCGCACGCTGACCCATACCAGCTTCCAACATCAGTACTGGACGCTGAGCCAGATGATTGCCCACCACACCATGGGCGGTTGCAACCTACAGTGCGGCGACCTGCTGGGCAGCGGCACGATCTCGGGCCCCGCCCCCGGCGAGGCGGGTGCGCTGATCGAACTCACAGTATCCGGGACGCAACCGGTAGATATCGGCGACGGCGAACAACGCGGCTTCCTTGAGGATGGCGATACCGTCGTGTTCCGTGGCTGGTGCGAGCGCGATGACTATGCGCGGATCGGTTTCGGCGTCAACTATGGGACCGTGCTGCCGGCCCCTGCGTCCGCCTGACGGTCTCCAACCCACTAGTGCCCCGCCGCGCGCGCCGCTCCCCGCCGATTATGGGCTGCGATGCCGTGGTGAGTGGGGCCTCGCGCTCAGCTGCCTCCGGCGAATACGGGCACTCGCAATGCCGTAGAAAAGGACGACCGCCCCCGTCAGTGAGGCTGCTCATGCGCCAAGACCACGCTGTTCATTTGAGGTGATCGAAGTCAATAAAACGGAGGAGATCAATCTTGTACAAGGAACGACAAGCAAGCTGTGCCGTCTATGACAAGGCAGGTGGCGAGCCGGGCGGCTCACGGAGGGCGCAGTCGATAGCAAAATTGTATGCGCTGGCACTCTTTGCGCTGCCTTGCGCGTCCTACGCGACCAACGCACAGCTATATGGACTCGCGGACGCATATGTCGGCGTTACCCATCTCAGTGGACAGCGTTCTGCAACGGGCGTGGAGAGTGGAGGTCTGCAGACGTCATTCTGGGGCATGACAGGAAGCGAAGATCTGGGAGCCGGTCTTAAGGCGAACTACCGCCTCGAGGGATTCTTCCAAATGGACACGGGTGCCAATGGGCGCGCTCCCACGGATGGCCTCTTTTCCCGAAATGCCTACGTCGGTCTGGAGAGCGGCTTTGGCGAAGTGCGTCTCGGGCGGCTAGCAAATCCGACGTTCCTGGCGACCGCGCTCTTCGATGCGTTTTCCGGGTCGACGAAGTTTTCGCCTCTCCAGAACGTCCTGTGGACGCCCCAGCAGGGCCGATACATTGCCGGCGATACCGCGTGGAATAACGCGATCGGCTACTACTCACCGGAATTCGCGGGGATTTCGTTCCGGGGCTTGTATAGCCTTGGCGAGCAGCCGGGCACGAATTCGCAGAACAATGCTGTCGGCATGCTGCTCTATGATCGCGGGCCATTATCGGCGAGTTTTGCCATCCAGAGAACTCGGCTCGGTCCCGGACTTCCTGCGGGAAGCTGGGCGCAGACAGCGATGGTCGGGGGATTGTCCTATGACTTCAAGGCCATCAAGCTGCTGACCGAGTATGCCCATACAAGCACCAGCGGTGCAGCGACGAGGACCGAGACGCTGCAGGTGGGTGTACACATTCCCGTCGGCAGTGGAAAGATCCTGGCCTCCGCGGTGTCGTCACGCGTACGTAGCGATGTCATGGCGGACTATCGGCGTCACGGACTTGCCGGTGGTTATGACTATGCCCTGTCGAAACGCACGGACGTATACGCTGTGACGATGTTCGACAAGGTTACCGGAAAAGGCAGCGGCACCAGCTTTGCGCTGGGCATGCGCCACAAGTTTTAGCCGCTTACAAGATAAACCGATCAGGAGACAGCCATGCAAATCGAGTGGGATGTTGAAATCCCCATGGACGATGGATTGGTGGTTCGGGCCGACGTCTTTCGTCCGACAGAGGAAGGACGCTACCCCGTGTTGATGTCGTACGGACCATACGCCAAGGGACTGCCGTTCCAGGTGGGATTCCCCGCACAATGGCAATCGCTCACGACTAAGCACCCGGAAATTCTGAACGGCAGCAGCGGCAAGTACGCGAACTGGGAAACCGCGGATCCGGAGAGGTGGGTGCCGTTGGGTTACATCTGCATTCGCGTGGACTCCCGCGGCGCTGGCCGATCGCCGGGCGTCATCGATTGCTTCTCCCCGCGCGAGGCGCAGGACTTCCACGATTGCATTGAATGGGCAGCGAAACAACCGTGGAGCAACGGGAAGATCGGCCTGGCCGGTGTTTCCTATTACGGCGCCACGCAATGGCTGGTGGCAGCGAAACGTCCTCCGCATCTGGCCGCGATCTGCCCGTTCGAGGGGTTCTCCGACTACTATCGCGACGCCTGCCGGCACGGCGGCATCCTCAACACGTTCATGGTGGCCTGGTATCCGAAGCAGGTGGAAAACGTGCAGCACGGCCTGGGGCGGCGCGGGGGTGTGAACCCTCACAACGGGTTGCCGATCTCCGGACCGGCAGAGCTCAGCGACGGAGAACTGCTCGCCAATCGCGTCGACATCAACGCGACGCAGTTGAGCGCCGAGCTTATCACTGATAGCTACTTCGACGGCCGCCGTGCAGATCTGGGGGCGATCGAGGTGCCCGTGCTTTCCTGCGGCAACTGGGGTGGCCATGGCCTGCACCTGCGCGGCAATGTACAGGGCTACCTGGGAGCCGGCTCGAAGCATAAGTGGCTCGAGTTGCACGGGCTCGAGCATTGGACGGAATTCTATACGGACTACGGCGTGGCGCTCCAGAAGCGGTTTTTCGACCGCTTCCTCAAGGACGAGGACAACGGCTGGGATCGGCAGCCGCCGATCAAGATGCAGGTGCGCCACGTGGATCGTTTTGTGGAGCGCGACGAGCATGAATGGCCGTTGGCGCGCACCGCATGGACGCCCATGTATCTGGACGCCGGCGCACAGAGCCTGCGATCGGAGCCGAGCGGGACAGCTTCCCACTTCTCGTTTGACGGCATGGCAGGCAAGGTAAGCTTCAGCACTGCACCCCTCGAGCGCGAAACCGAGGTGACCGGCCCGCTGTCTGCCACGCTCTGGATCTCCACGACGGCCCGCGATGCGGATCTGTTCCTGACACTGCGGGCTTTCGCTCCGGACGGCAAGGAGCACCTGATCCTGGGGGCGGTCGAACCCAATGCACCCCTCGCGCAAGGCTGGCTCAGAGCGTCGCACCGAAAGCTGGATCCTCAAGCCTCCAGGCCGTATCAGCCCGTGCACACGCACCAGGAGATCCAACTTCTCGAACCGAACGAGATCTACGAGCTGCAGGTCGAGATCTGGCCCATGTGCTTCGTCTTTCCGAAGGGCTACCGGCTGGTGCTGACCGTGGGCAGCTCGGACTTCGAGCACGACCTGCCCGGACCCTATCCGCAGATCTATGGCAAGTCGATGCGCGGCTCGTCGGTGCTGCTGCATGATCACCCCGACGACCGCAGGCCTGACCGATTCGCCGGTCAGACCACCATTCACACGGGCGAGGAGTACGCGTCATTCCTGCTTCTCCCCGTCATTCCCGCTGCATGCTGAACGGTCGAGCCGCAACAATTACTCTCTAGGCCAAAGGATCAATTGCGTGTTGCGAAAACTAGCGATCAGGGCATTGTCGCCCCCGCGACGGACCTCGGCATCCCAGACCTGAGTGGTGCGTCACATTAGTCACCTCGATGTTAGACAGGGCAGCCCGCCATTCTAGTGGCCTTCCCGGCCAGCCAACGCGGCGGTCGGGGAATCACGCGCTTTAGCGCTCGTGGCACGCCGCTGACTCAGTGTGTTATCTCCCCGTCGGCAGACTTGATGGCCGTAGTACTTGCGATCGCCGACCTTGGAGCAGTGTCGGGCCGAACGGCAGAGACGGGTCGATCAGCGACCATCTGCAGAGGCGCAGACTGGTTTCCCTTCACCTGAAAGGAGACCATCATGGAAACCACCCCCTCTCGACCAAACGCGTCACGTTCCATGGACCAAAGGGAGGCTGACAGCCCAGACGCCTGCACTGCAACTTGCCTGTACCTCCGACAACTGAAAGCGCTTTTCACATTGCGGAATTCACGCTGAACTTCCTCGGCACTATGTTTTCGCCCCTTAAAAAGTCGTTCCACATTGCAAAATTTGCATCCTATCTCCTTGAAAAATAAGGATAAACTAACTCTTATGTCTTATATAAGAGTTGGTCGCGGCGCGTCAAAAGGGCCATACAATGAGTCCACGCTGCTTGCTTCGACATCCGTAGCGGCACACGCAACCATTTCTTCAATCGCGCCTTCTTCTTAGGAGATTCCCATGGCCCAGTATCAAGACGACATCAAGGCAGTTGCTGGTTTGAAAGAGAACCACGGCAGCGCGTGGAATGCCATCAACCCCGAGTATGCCGCCCGCATGCGTGCCCAGAACAAGTTCAAAACGGGCCTGGACATCGCCAAGTACACCGCCAGGATCATGCGCGCCGACATGGCCGCCTACGATGCCGACCCGTCCAAGTACACCCAGTCGCTGGGTTGCTGGCACGGCTTCATCGGCCAGCAGAAGATGATCTCCATCAAGAAGCACTTCAACAGCACCGAGCGCCGCTACCTTTACCTGTCCGGCTGGATGGTGGCCGCGCTGCGCTCCGAGTTCGGCCCGCTGCCGGACCAGTCGATGCACGAAAAAACTTCCGTCAGCGCGCTGATCCGCGAGCTGTACACCTTCCTGCGCCAGGCCGACGCCCGTGAACTGGGCGGCCTGTTCCGCGAGCTGGACGCTGCCCAAGGGCCTGCCAAGGCTGCCATCCAGGCAAAAATCGACAACCACGTCACCCACGTCGTTCCCATCATCGCGGACATCGACGCGGGTTTCGGCAACGCCGAAGCAACGTACCTGCTGGCCAAGCAGTTCATCGAAGCGGGCGCATGCTGCATTCAGATCGAAAACCAGGTGTCCGACGAGAAGCAGTGCGGCCACCAGGATGGCAAGGTCACCGTGCCGCACGAGGACTTCCTGGCCAAGATCCGCGCTATCCGCTACGCCTTCCTGGAACTGGGTGTGGACGACGGCATCATCGTGGCCCGTACCGACTCGCTGGGTGCTGGCCTGACCAAGCAGATCGCCGTGACCAACACGCCGGGCGACCTGGGCGACCAGTACAACTCCTTCCTCGATTGCGAGGAACTGTCGGCCGACGAACTGGGCAACGGTGACGTCATCATCAAGCGCGACGGCAAGCTGCTGCGTCCCAAGCGCCTGCCCAGCAACCTGTTCCAGTTCCGCGCCGGCACGGGCGAAGCGCGCTGCGTACTGGACTGCGTCACCGCACTGCAAAATGGCGCTGACCTGCTGTGGATCGAAACCGAAAAACCGCATATCGCCCAGATCGGCGGCATGGTCAGCGAGATTCGCAAGGTCATTCCGAACGCAAAGCTGGTGTACAACAACAGCCCGTCGTTCAACTGGACCCTGAACTTCCGTCAGCAGGCGTATGACGCGATGAAGGCCGCAGGCAAGGATGTGTCGGCATACGATCGCAGCCAACTGATGAGCGTTGAATACGATCAGACCGAACTGGCGAAGCTCGCCGACGAAAAGATCCGGACCTTCCAGGCCGACGCGTCGCGCGAAGCAGGTATCTTCCACCACCTGATCACGCTGCCGACCTACCACACCGCCGCACTGTCGACCGACAACCTGGCCAAGGAATACTTCGGAGACCAGGGCATGCTGGGTTATGTGGCTGGCGTGCAGCGCAAGGAAATCCGCCAGGGCATCGCCTGCGTCAAGCACCAGAACATGTCCGGCTCGGACATCGGCGACGACCACAAGGAGTATTTCAGCGGCGAAGCGGCCCTGAAAGCGGCGGGTAAAGACAACACCATGAACCAGTTCTGATACCAGTAAAGCCCCAAGCAAAACGCCAACCCATAACGGGTTGGCGTTTTTTTATCCGCCGAGATAGCTCGCGAGGGGCTCATCGACAGCATGCAGACATGCCCAGCGGCCAAAACGATCGAGCCGCAACAATTACTCTCTAGGCCAAAGGATCAATTGCGTGTTGCGAAAACTGGCGATCAGGGCGTTGTCGCCCCCGCGACGGACCTCGGCATCCCAGACCTGAGTGGTGCGTCCTTTGTGGATGGGTCGCGCGGTGCAAATCACAATGCCATCGCGGGCCGTTCCAAGCATATTGCTCTTGAGTTCCACGGTGGTGAACCCGCTGGCCCCTGATGGCAAGCTTCGCACGGTTCCGTAGCCGCAGCATGTATCCGCGAGCGAGACTACCGTTCCCGCATGCAAGTAGCCATTCCAGGCTCCCAGGGCACGACGCACTTCAAGCGTTGCTACGACTTCATCTGGCTCCACTTTGGCAAAGCACATGCCAAGAAGACCAGGCAAATAGTCAGCACCGGCCGCATTCCATTCTTCCAGCGTCACGGGAGGAGCAATGTCCATTAGTCACCTCGATGTCAGACAGGGCAGTTCGTCATTCTACTGGCCTTCTCGGCCAGCCAGCGCGGCGATCGGGGAATCACGCGCTTTCGCGCTGGTGGCACGCCGCTGACTCAGCGTGTTGCCTCCTTCGGCTGACTTGATGGCGGTAGTACTTGCGATAGCCGACTTTGGAGCAGTGTCGGGCCAAACGGCAGAGACGGGTCGGTAGTTGCCTCTGGCGCCGGCAAGCCTCAGCCCAGGTAGCCCGAAGGCCGAGACCGGCGCATTTACAAAAGTCGAGGGCACCGCTATATTCTTGCGTATATAACGAATAACGCGCAGGGACCGGATCATTGCTGCACGCTGCTTCGCCTGCCGTCCTGCGGCGTAGGCCTCGAGGCCGCCCATCGTCCGGTTCGTGCAAGCATCCATGGAACACAGCGAAAGCGAGCACTTATACCTGGTCGGCATCGACGACACCGACAATCTGCACAGTCCCGGAACCGGCTTCCACGCCCGGCAACTGGGAGGACGACTGGTATCCGGGAGGGCCGCGCGCCTGCTCGACATTTCCCGCCACCAGTTGCTGTTCGACCGGCGCATCCCGTACACCTCGCACAACAGCTCACTGTGCCTGCGCATCGCCGTGGCGCCCGGCGGCATTGACCGCGTGATGTCGATCTGCCGTGAATACCTGCTGGCCGAGAGCGCACCCGGTTCGGATACGGGCCTTTGCATCGCGCCATGGACATCGGTCAATCAAGCGATCCAGTCCTTCGGGGCGCTGGCAAAGCGCGAGATCCTGACGCTCGACCAGGCCGCCGCCACCGCGCGTGACCACGCCATCCACCTGGAGGGCCTGACCGGTGACCACGGCGGCATGATCGGCGCGCTGTCCGCAGTCGGCCTGCGCCGCACTGGCCAGGACGGCCGCGTGGCCTGGCGGCCCGGCGTGCGCGAAACCTCGGGCGTGGTGACGGCCGGATACCTGCGCCAGCACACCGGCATCGACATCATTCGGGAATACCAGGGCGATGCGCCGATTGCCGACAGCGATCGGATCGATGTCGGCCGCTGGCCGCGCCCCGTACTGCAAGACGGACAAGCTGTTCTGCTTATCGAAAAGGGAAATCCTGACCATGGCATCGACTGGAAGCTCGTACCCAAGCAAATCCTCAGTCAGTTCTGACCGTCCCCGCACACGCTGGGGGACGGTAGCCATCTGCATCGGTATCGGCGTTGTGCTGGTGCTGGCCGACAGATGGATACGGGCCCCCTTGCACGTGCCCGGCTGGCGCGGGCTGATTGCCATGGCCCTGCTCGTTGCCGCGCGCCGCTGGAGCCTAGCCCCGTTCGCCTGCACCGGGGCGGCGGTCATCGCGCTGGCACTCAACGCCGGCATGGGGGGCGCGCCGCTGTCGGGTGTGTTCAGCTACCTGATCCCCGCGATCGTGCTGGACCTGTGTTTCCTGACCCGCTCGCAACCGGGCGTGTGGCTGGCGGCAATTGCCGGTGGCCTCGCCAATGCCACGCGGCTGCTGCCCGCGCTGGCCGCTGGCCGGGTGCCGGGTGTCACGGACGGCGCGTTCTGGTATCCCATCACCACGCACTTCCTGTTCGGCGCCTGCGGCAGCCTGATCGCATTCGCCGTTTTCGCGGCCCTGCGCAGCAGGCCGCGCTGACCGTCATTGGCGATGGCGCGCGGGTTGGCGGGCATGCCCGTGCCCGCCCGGTGCGGACATCGCCCCCTGCCATGCCCCCGCAATAGTCGCCTGCCTGACTGGCCGGCTCCCTGAACGTTCGTCCCGCACCTGAAAGCGGGACGCCGAAGCACTCCTCCCCCTCCCTTTTCCGTGAAACCCAATCCTGCCAACCTGTTCGCTGGCGCGTACGCACTCGCCGCTTCCTCCCTCGTCCAAGCCACCGCTTCTGACGACACGACCACCGCGCCGTACACCCTCGGCGCCGTGATCGTGAATGCCACGGCGGCGCAGCGCGCCGGCGAGCACGTCGAATCGGTCAGCGCCGAACAGATTGACGAACTCGGCGCTCGCACACTGGACGAAGCGCTACGCGCCACACCGGGCATTACCGTCAACCCCGGGCCGCAGGGCGTTCCCCGGATCATGATGCGTGGCCTGCCTCCACGCGAAACGCTGCTGTTCCTGAACGGCGTACCCCTGAACGCCGCGGCCGATGGCCAGTTTGACCCTTCGCTGATCTCCACGGAATCGATCTCGCAGATCCGCGTGACCGAAGGTGCGACCTCGGTGCTCTACGGGCCCGGCGCCAACGCAGGCGTCATCGATGTGATCACAAGGCGGGGCACCGACGGGCTGCACGGCGGTGCCGGCATGGAGTTCGGCAGCGGCAATGCGCGCCGGTTCATGGGCGATGTCTCCGGTGGCAATGACACGATCGACTACTTCGTGAGCGCAAGCCATACCAGTAGTGATGGCTATCCGGTGCCGGACGGCCCGAGACGGGCCAACAGCGATTCGCTGCGCACCAATCTTCTGGCGAACTTTGGCGTCCGTGCAGGCAACTGGCGCGTCGGCATTACGGGAACGGCAGTCGAAGGTCACGGCGGCCTGCCGCCAAACACGATTGCGTCCACGGCCTCGAATCCGTACACGACGGCGCAGCAGTTCCGCCGGCTCAATGACATCTCCGGTCAGTCGCTTCAGGTCGATGCGGCTTACGCGCCGGCCGGCCCGCTCAGCCTTCGCTTCAGCGGCTACATCAACCATCTGTACACCGTTCAGGACCGTTACGACAACGCGAACTACTCGACGATGTCGGACCCTACCGTCCAGACCTATCACCAGGTCGACAACATGACAGTCAGCGGTGGCCGCGCCCAGGCGCGCTATGACTTTGGCACGCTGGGCAGTCTGACCGGCTCGTTCAACTATCGCCAGGAGCAGGACGACGTCAGCGGGTACATCCGCAACGTGCCCGTCACGGCGGGCAGCGGCAGCGGCGGAGGGAGTGGCGGTGGACGCGGCAACGGCAGCGGCGCCGGAACGGGCAGCGGTGCGACACAGCGTTATGCGTTTGGCAACATCGACCAGAACAACATCGCACGCACCTACTCCACGGGGCTCGAATACCAGGTCGATCCCGTGGACCGACTGCATCTGACGGCGGGCGCGAGCCACGAGATTTTCGACACGTCGGTTGCCCGGGACACCGGCAACCAGTGGATGCTGGGCGCCAGCTACGATCTGACCCGGCAGGTGCAGCCGTACCTGTCCTATTCGCGCAAGGTCCGGTTTGCCACGCTCGACCAGCTCTTCGACCCCACGCAAGGCAACACCACGCTGGCACCCGAACGCTCGTCCAATGTGGAGGGCGGCGTCGTGTGGGCCATCTCGCAGGGAAACCGGGTACGGGTCGGCGCATTCAGCGATCGCATCGACAACTTCATCCAGAACGACCGGACATCGCAGCGCTACTTCAATAACGATGTGGTCAGCAACGGCGCCCAGTTCAGCGGTACGTTCTCACCCACCGAGACCGTCACCATTCGTCCCGGCTATACGTACATGCACGTGTATTCGCGCAGCACCGGCGCCCGTCAGGACTATCGCCCGTCGCATGTCGTGAACCTCAGTGCGGCCTGGCAGTTTATACCCACCTGGCGCCTGTCCGGGGATGTCTACGCTCAGTTTGGCGGCATGGTGACCGCCCGGAGCGATGCGACCAACCAGATGGGGCTTGGCAGCTATTGGCTGGCCAACGTGAAGATCCAGAAGTCCTTCCCGGCCTATGGCGTCGACGTGTATCTCCGGGCCACCAACCTGTTCGATCGCAAGTACGAATACGCCGTGGGATACCCGGCACGCGGGCGCGAGGTGTTCGCCGGCGCAAGCTTCCGCTTCTAGGCGGTTTTGCACATGGCTGTTCTTCCCCGCGCGTCCGCCCCCCGCGTCGGTAGACTCTCGACTTCCGCGGCGACGTTCGCCAGCAACATTCGCCGATCGGCGTCCATCTGACCTTGGGCGCCGATCTTGTGCTCTTCTCGTCGAACGCCGCGGGGTTTTAGAGAACGACGCCGACATCTAGGCAACGCCGGGATTGACCGGCGGCAGAGAACGGCCATCTACAGCCGTTCGCCCCCGCCTTGAAATGGACGCTCGAACGTCCCTTCCACTTTTATAAGAGACATTCGAGGGACCCAAGGTCGTCGTCGCGACATCAGCCATTACAGCCATCCGAGTTGGCCGGGCCGATGGCCGAAATGGGTGAACAGCGTAAGAACTTGTAGGGCGCAAAAAAGACTGCAGCTTCCGAGCTGCGGCTTTTCTCCTCTAAATGTCCAGAACCAGTTCACCGCGCTTGGCTCGGGAGACGCATATCAGGATAGACTTACTTGCGATCCTCTCTTCGTCGCTCAGCACGTAGTCGCGGTGGTCCGCGTCGCCGGAGATTAATGGGACTTCGCAGCTTCGGCACAATCCCTCCCTACACGATGATGGCAGACATACGCCATTCGACTCAAGGACCTCGAGAATGCTGACACCTTGCGAGACATTGAAGCTGCCTCCATGTCGTAGCAGGCGTACCCGGAACTCATTGCCATCATCAATCGGTCTCTCTGCTTCGCCGCGAAAGCGTTCCACATGGACCGCCCGAGCGTCGATTCCGACAGCCTGCGCGCAATCGCACACCGCGTCCATCATGGCACCCGGCCCACACGTATAGACATGCCATCCCGCTGGCATGGCCCGCACCACGGCTTCGATATCGGCGCGGCTGTCATGCTCGTCATCTGCATGCAGGAGAACCCGGTCTGCAAATGGCTCAAGCTGCTCCAGATAGGCCGCGTGGCGCCGCGACCGGACGCAATACAGCACTCGCCAGGCATAGCCGCGTTCGATACATCGGCGAATCATGCTCAGGATGGGAGTGATCCCGATGCCGCCGGCGACAAACAGATGCCCCGAGGCCGCTTCGTCCAACCCGAAAAGCGACCGCGGCTCGCTCACTTGCAGGCAATCGGCAAGCCGCAACTGCTCATGGGCATAACGAGAGCCGCCGCGGGAATCGGCTGCCAGACCGATGCCGAGCCAATAGCGAGTCCGGTCTGTCGCGGCGCTGGCAATCGAGTACTGCCGGGTCAGGCCGTTAGGGAAACTGACGTCGATGTGCGCTCCGGGTTCAAACGGCGGCAATTCTCCACGTGCGCGATCCTGGAGCTCGACACCGAGTACGCCATCCGCTTCAAGACGAAGTCCCGCCACGATGAGTTCCATCATGCCACCTTGCCCTGCCGCTCACGCGCTTGCTCAGCCTCTTCGGCGATCCTGCGCTCGACGACCCACCGGAACTGCGACAATGCCGCGTCGATAGAGAACGGGATCATTTTGAAGTCCGGCGCCAGCCCCAGTGATCGTTGCTGGGCAGTAACGATGTCGCGGTCCTCATCAAAGGCTGTCACCACGCTTTGGTGGATCGAACGCGTGACCTCCGGCTTATCGAGCGCGAAATTGTGGGGGTGCGCGAAAAAGTAGTGCGTGGAGGTCTCGGTTTCCGGCGTCAAGGCCTGGCAGCCGCGGAATTCTGCCGCGTCGTTGCGGGTACCTTCCGGCGCCCCGGTGCCGGTAGGCGCCATGCCAGAGTCCATCAGCAGAATGGCGGGGATCGTGAACTTGTAGATATTCCAGCGATCCACCATGCCGGGCCAGTCCTTGACCTGCTTTGCAAACGGTGGTGGTTCTGTGTTGATCGTCCAGCGCGTGATGCGGACGCCGTCTTCGAGCCGCTCAACCTTCGGTTGCGCGGCCGCATAGTCCTCGCCGCCTCCCAGCGTCGTGGGATGCACGAACGGCAAGTGCGAAAAATCGAGCAGGTTGTCGGCGATCAGCAGGTAGTTGACGTCATAGTGGATGTAGCCGTCGAGACTCCGCCATGCCGGATCATCCAGCCAGTGCGTGTCCGGGATGAGATCCGGGTTCGCCGCCTCGGGATCGCCCATCCAGATCCAGATCCACCGGCACCGCTCCACTACCGGGAAGGTCCGCACTTTCGCTTGTGGCGGAATGCGCTGCTGCGCCGGCGCCTCGACGCACCTCCCGGTCGAATCGAACTTCAGGCCGTGGTACATGCATCGCACACAGTCGCCCTCGCGTCGCCCGATGGAAAGCGGTGCACCCCGATGGCAACAGCGGTCCTCCAATGCGTGAAGGGCGCCGTCCTCCGTACGGTACATCAGCACCGGGATGCCAGTGATCGTGCGGCTAAACAGGTTGCTTTCGCCGACTTCGTGGTCCCAGGCGCCTACATACCATGTGTTCCTGACAAACATTGCTTGTCTCCTATGGTTCGCGCCTTCTTCGCGGCGCATTGACAGGAGGTTAGGCAGCGGCGCACCATGCGTCAATCTCATGCAAGACATTCGAGGAATGTATGCCATGCATATCGAGGACTTCGACTACAACCTTTTGACGGTATTTGATGCCATGCTGCGTGAACGTAGCGTCACGCGGGCCGCTGCACAGCTCGGCCTGACGCAGAGTGCGATGAGCCATGCGCTGAACCGATTGCGCGACTACTTCGACGATCCGTTGTTCGTCAAGACCGCTGCGGGAATGGCCCCGACGATTAAGGCGGAATCGCTGGCAGGAACCATCCTGGAGGTGATGACAGCGGTGCGCACGCGCGTCTTGCCTCAAGCCAGCTTCGAGCCGGCATCATTGCAGCGTACCTTCACGCTTTGCATGACCGATATGGGCGAGCTCGTCTTCCTGCCGCCTTTAATGAAGCAACTGCGCCTGGTGGCTCCGCATTGCAGATTGCGTACTTTGCAGGTTCCCATTCCGCAAATCGAATCGCTGCTGGCATCAGGCGAAGCCGATCTCCTCCTAGGGTCTGTGCAGACAGCACCGGAATCGCTCTTCCAGCAACAGCTCTTCATGCATGATTTCGTCACCATCGTTAGCAAGAAGAACAAGCAGGTGGGCGATACGTTGACGCCCGAACAATTCGAGTCGATGCCACACGTCGCCGTCAGCCTGGCCGGCCGATTGAGCCCGTCCTACGATGCCGCATTCGAACAACATGGGCTCAAGCGGAATATCTATTTGCACACGCCCCACTTTCTGACCATCCCGCTGTTGATGGACCAGCAGCCGGAGCTGATCGCGACCGTGCCTGAGGAGTTGGCAAACGTCTTCAGCCGCTACGGCATCGTCCGCGTGGTAAAACCCCCCGTTGCGTTGCCGGCCTATGCGCTAAGCCAGTACTGGCACCCCCGGTTCCACCATGACCCGGTCATTGTCTGGCTGAGGCAACTCGTCAAGCAGACGTTTGATCAGTATCCGAAGACGAGTGTGGCATCCACTGCAATGCCAGATTCAGTTCGTGGCTTGCGGACAGGACGTAAGCCGAAGGACTGACACCCAGAGCAATTGCTGCATCGCTTCCCCTCGAAATGGGTGATCTGGTGCGCAAACCGGAGATATCCATGATTCGAAAACCTGCTCGAGATGCGATTGCGGCTGCATTGGTCATACTTGCTTTCATTGCGCGAGTTCACGCAGAAGGTGACGTTATGCGCGGGGCGCAAGCCGCCCGCACCTGCATGGCCTGCCATTCGTTTGCGCCCGGGCGCCACATGACAGGGCCGAGCCTAGCTGAGGTTTGGGGGCAAAAAGCCGGCACTGCCGAAGGTTTCACGCGTTACTCCGATGCCCTCAAGCGCTCGGGCCTGGTTTGGAACAAGCAGAACCTGGATGCGTGGCTCAAGAGCCCTGCGGCGCTGGTGCCGGGTAATGCGATGGGATTTCCCGGCGTCGCGGACGCGCGCACCCGAGCCGATCTGGTCGCTTACCTTGAGGCGGTCTCAACTGGTCGCGTCACAGCCTCCGATCGGGGCCTGCAGAATTTGAAGAAGGCAGATGCGGCATCGTTGGTAATCGCCATCCGCTACTGTGGCGACGCGTACCGGCTCACCACTGCGGACCAGAAGATCCATACCTTCTGGGAGTTCAACTTGCGATTCAAAACGGATGGCAGCGCGGAGGGCCCGCTTGCCGGCAAGCCAGTACTGATAGGCAGCGGGATGCAGGGCGACCGCGCCACAGTGGTGTTCGCGCGGCCGGAGGAAATCTCGAGCTTTATACGGAGGCAGTGCCAATGACGCACGAGGCCGGTTCGTGCTGCCCACAGGCTCCTCGGCACGAATTGCTGCAGCGCTGATCTCGCCAAGAGCCGGGCTCACGTCTTCAGGCCATCAGAGTGGGCCCCCACTTCTGACTACTCGGCTTACCCGGCCGTCTCTATCCGCATGTGTTTGAGCAAGTCTTGGTCGACGACGCGTCCGACGCCACAAGGGATGGGATGGCTGCTGTGCCCCAACACCCGCCGTTGGCTTGACAAGCCCTCTAATGGCAGAGAGGGGTCGGGAGCGGACATCGCCGTAATGCCCGACGATCGCTGGACCGATCGGCCGGGCGATAAAGCCGACCGCACAGATCGGGAACGCCGCGGCGTACAGCGCCCCATCATCCCGGCATGGGGATGCCTATAATGCGCACCGGCCGGCACCGCCAGCGATGGTGAAGCCCGGCCCATCGAAACCTCCTATCCTTCCTTCCGCCCTGCCATGCGCCTTCTCCGCCATCATCTCGCCCTGGCCAAACTATCTGTTGCGATGACCGCCGGCCTTGCCGTCGCCACCGCTGCCCTGCTCGCGCCCGTCGTCCATGCGCAGCCCGCGCCGGTGGTCTGGCAGATGGCCACCGAATACCCGGCGACGTCGATGCCGGGCGAGGGACTGACCACGTTTGCGCAGGAGGTTACCGCCCGCACGCGGGGCGCGGTGGCGCCGCGGCCGACCTTTGATGCCAGCGCGGGCTTCAAGTCCGGGCAGATGCCGGCCGCGATCCGCGATGGCAAGCTGCAAGCCGGCGACGCATTCGGCGGCGCACTGGGCGAGGTCGATCCGATTTTCCTGCTGTCGTCGCTGCCGTTCGTGGCAACTTCCGTCGATCAGGCGCACCGGCTCGCAGACCTGGCCCGCGCGGACTACACGCGCGCCTTCGAGAAGCAGGGCCAGCATCTGCTCTACGTCACGCCCTGGCCGCCCACAGGCCTGTGGTCGCGCAATCCCGTGGGCACGCTCGACGATCTGCGCGTGCTGTCGGTGCGCGCCTACGACGAGACCTCCGCCGAGGTCATGCGCGCGGCGGGGGCGAAGGCGCAGATCCTGTCGTTTGCCGACGCCATGCCGCGCCTGAAGGAAGGCTCCGTGAACGCCGCGCTGTCATCGGGCGATGGCGGCGCCGGCCGCAGGCTATGGGACTACCTGCCCAACTTTACGGCCATTGGCTATGCCATGCCGTTGTCGTTCACCACCGTCAACGCCGCCACCTGGCAGGCCCTGACGCCGGCCCAGCGGGATACCGTGGCCGCTGCGGCCCGGGCGACCGAAGACAAGCAGTGGGTGCGCTTGCACACACGGCTGGCTGAGAACAGCGCACGCATGCGCGCCAACGGCGTAACGATCCAGGACGACCCGGCTCCTGCCGTGCAGCAGGCACTGCGCGACGCGGGCCTGAGCGCGGTGGCGATCTGGCAAGCGCGCGTGGGCGAGCGCGGAGCGGCATTGCTGAAGACCTACCTCAACTCGGAGGCTGGGCCCCGCTAACCGCTGACGATGGCGGAGCGAGATGTCGGCTTTGGAAGCAATGGGGCCGGGAAGAGACGCCCGGTGATCGGCTGGCCGGTGCCGCGTGCCGGCCATGAAGTGTCATTCGCTTGCGCCGCCATCGCCAAGAGCGGCGCATCAGGTACTATCTGCCGAACGCAAAGACGATCTCGTCGATCGTCACGCGGATGCGCGCGGTGTGCCGCAGATCCTGATGCGTGACGAGCCATATCTCATATGGCGCGTCGTTTGGGCGATCTGGCCAGATCCGCACGAGCCCGTCGCGCTCGCCCATCGGCACGGGTATCTCGCTGATGCCGAGCCCGGCCTTGAGCGCCGCGCGCAGCGTCAGATTCGTGTTTAGCCGTGCGACGATGCGACCGTCCGTCAGCGGTTCGCCGACGAACGACGGCGTGCGCGCCTTGGCGAAATACGGCTGGTAGACGACGAGATCGTGCCCTGCGAACCGCTCCCCCGGCACCGGTTCGCCATGGCGCCGCATATAGTCTGGCGACGCGAACAGCCCCACCTCCCAACGCGCAAGGCGGCGCGCGAGCAAATCCGGATTTCGCGGCTTGACGGTCCGGATCGCAATGTCTGCTTCACGCTTCGCGAGATTCAGTACATGGGTCGTCGTGTCGAGCACCACCGATACGTCTGGATGCTTTGCATGCAGGCGCTCGATCGCCGGCACCACGTATTCCTGCGCAAGCGCGTCAGTTGTCGAGAGCTTCACCTCGCCGGCAAGGCGCTTGTCCATGCCTTGCGTGTGGCGCACCAGATCGTGGGCTGACTGTTCCATCGCCTCGGCGGCGCGGATCGCGATCCTGCCGGCCGGCGTGAGCTCATAGCCATTCGACGTGCGCAAGAACAGCGTCGCGCCGAGCGCGTGCTCGAGCACGGCAAGCCTGCGGCCTACCGTCGCCTGGTCGATGTCGAGCGCGCGTGCGGCGGCCCGCAAGGTCCTTTCCCGATAGAGCGCAACGAAGACGCGTGCGTCGTCCCAGTTCATGTCGTCTCCCGCGTGATGCAAATTTGCATCATAGGGTCGGAGAATCGCTGCGTGTCAAGTACCAACCGCACCCCTACACTTTGATCAACCGATGCGGCGCCTTGGCAAATGCCTCGAATTCGCAGTGCATCCGGCATTCTGAAAGGATGAAGTCGTGACACATACAACGCATACCATTCCCGTGGCGATGACCGCAATCGGCATCACGCGGCCGGGCGGCCCCGATGTCCTTGCGCCCGTGCAGCGGCCTGTTCCCGCGCCGGCTGCCGGCGAAGTCCTGATCCGCATTCACGCAGCCGGCGTGAATGGTCCCGATGTCATGCAGCGCAAGGGGTTGTACGATCCGCCGCCGGGCGCCTCTGACATTCCCGGGCTCGAAATCGCGGGCGAGATCGTGTCCGTCGGGCGTGACGTGACCCGGTTCGCGGTCGGCGACCCTGTCTGCGCGCTGGTCCCCGGTGGCGGCTATGCGGAGTACGCGGTCGCGCATGAGAGCAACACACTTTCGATCCCGGAAGGTCTCTCGATGGTCGAAGCGGCCGCGATGCCTGAGACCTTTCTGACGGTATGGCTGAACCTGTTCCAGCGCGGCAATTTCGCGGCAGGCGAAAGCGTGCTGATCCACGGCGGCGCATCCGGAATTGGCACCACGGCGACGATGCTCGCAAAGGCGTTCGGCGCCTCGAAGATCATCACGACGGTCGGCTCCGACGCGCAGCGCGACGCGAGCATTGCGCTTGGCGCCGATGTCGCAGTGGATTACCGCAACGAGGATTTCGTCGAAGCGGTCATGCGCGCGACGGGCGGGCGCGGCGTCGATGTGGTGGTCGACATCATTGCCGGCGATTACGTCGCGCGAAACTACGCCGCGGCTGCGATGAACGGCCGCATCGTCCAGATCGGCGTGATCAAGGGACCGGCGCCGTCACTCGACCTGGTCCCAATGCTGGCGAAGCGCCTCACGCACATTGGCTCGACGCTGCGCTCGCGCACCCACGAGGAAAAGGCGGCGTTGATCGAGGATCTCGAGCGATCAGTGTTTCCGCACATGCGGCGCGGTGCGGTGAAGCCCGTGATGGATCGGACCTTCGATCTGGACGATGCGCGCGGTGCGCATGCGCTGATGGATTCGGGCACCCATATCGGCAAGATCGTGCTGACGACCAGGGCGGCGCGCACAGCCTGATACGCAACTCCGGCACGCCCCCGGGGCGATTTATCCGGCCAGGCCCTTGTTCGGGTTGATCAGGTACTTCTCCCCCGTCGCGCGCTTGTTGTAGACGGCGATCACGTCCAGGTCCAGCACTTCGGCCAGCGAGATCTCTTTCGAGTAGTGGCTGGCAAAGGTGGTCTTCAGCTCCGCCACCACGCGTTGCTTCAGCGCGTTGGCCCGCTCGCGCCCGATCTTCTGCAGGAACGGAAACAGCAGCCAGCCGCCCATGCCCCACGCCATGCCGAAGTTGCGGTTGAACTCGGTCGGGCTTGTATCCAGGCCGCCGTAGAGGTAGACCTGCTTGTGGGTAGTCGAGCCATAGCGGCTGTATTCGCGGGCCGTCCTGTTCAACGCCGCTTCCATGCAGGTGAGGATCTGGCCGCCAAGCTTGCCGCCGCCCGTGGCGTCGAACGCGATCGTTGCGCCAGTGGCGACGAGTGCCTCGGTGAGATCCTGCATGAACGTGGGCGACGCGGTGTTGCAGACGTGGACCGCGCCTTGCGCCTTGAGCAGGTCCGCCTGCTCTTGCTTGCGCACGATGTTCACCAGCTTGATGCCATCCTTGAGACAGATTTGATTGAGCATCTGGCCCAGATTGGAGGCCGCGGCGGTGTGCACCAGGGCGCTATGTCCTTCGCGCCGCATGGTCTCGACCATGCCCAGCGCGGTGAGCGGGTTGACGAATGACGACGCGCCGTCAGCAGGCGTGGCGCCTTCGGGCAGGACCAGGCACTGGTCCGCGGGAATGCAGCGGTACTGCGAGTACATCGCACCGCCGATGGCAGCCACGGTCTTGCCCATCAAGGCTTGCGCCGCAGGGGACGAGCCTGCCTCGACGACCACGCCCGCGCCCTCATTGCCAACCGGCATGGACGCATCCAGGCGGCCCGCCATGCTGCGCATCGCGCCTTCCGGAACGCGCGCGGTGACGACGGGGCGCTCGGCCGTGCCGCTGGCCCTGGCCGTGCTCATGTCGGCCGCGCCGAACAGCAGGCCGAGATCGGACGGATTGAGGGGAGAGGCTTCAATGCGGATGAGCACTTCATCCGGGCCAGGGTGCGGCGTGTCGATGCTGTCCAGCGACAGCTCGAGTTCACCGCTGCTCTTGATTTGCGAACGAAGTTGAAGTGCCGTGTGCATTCGATGTCTCCATGGTCTGTCGGTTTGCGGTGAGCGGGGCGGCAGCGCGGGGCTGTTTTCGCCAGCAGTCAGCAATGTAGCAAGTTCCTGCGAATCCCGTACTGGGCCGGAAATCCAGGTCATGCATCAGCCGACAGGCCATCATGCATCGCACTGATAGCGGTGGGCTCTCGGGCTCCCGCTGGGGCCTGCGCGGGACAGAAAGCCTGGGCGGTGATCTTCCGGCGCTGTTCGTCCTGAAATCTCGCCAGGCCTGGAGATAGACGGGAATCGCTGGCTGGTGGGGATGGTCAAGCAATGCGCCAATGAAAAGACGCTCGGTTGCCAGCAGAGCGTCTCGGGTTCGCCAGCGTCAAGATGCCGCCGACTGCAAAAGCTCCTCGACGCCAGGCTGCTCTTTCGTCCGGCTTTGACTGGTTTTGTTGACGTAGCCCTCCGGAGCGCACCCGCTTGGCATCACGCCCTGGTTGCGAAGGTGGGCCGCGACCATCTCGCACCAGTTGAGCAACTGCTGCTTGTCAAGATCCGCGACCACGTCTTCTCCGAAAAGATTCGAAAGCTCAAGTGCGACGCCTGAAAATTCGGCACCGTCATCTCGAATGGTCAATACCCCGTCGCCATCCTGGTCGCACATCTCAATTCTTGTGGCAGACATATCCATTACCTCCTGAAGCTTCGTAACCGTCACTTGACTCGTCACCGTCATATCAGGCGCTCTCTGCCTTGTCGGTCGCCTGGCCAGCGTATCTATGCTAGAAGATCGACTTCCCTGCCACCAAGGGGAGTAATGGGCCGGGGCCCGCGACGAACGTGCGAACGTCCGCGAACTCACAATGCGCAATCCTGTCAGCGGAGGCACTACGAACCTCTCATTGGACGACGCTCGATTTGCTCGCGCGCGATCTCGATTCGGCCTCGCGAGAGAACAATGACTCCTGTTGCCTCCAGCCGGTTCAGTTCGAGACCCAGGCGATAGCGGGAACCACCAACGGATCTTGCGAGGTCCGCTTGCGTCACCTCGATGCAGAGTTTGATATCAAGGCGGACTGAGGTCCGTTTACCCTGGGCCATGAGAATGCGGGATGGGTCGAGGCCTGGGGCGATGGCGTGACAGGATAGACGGAAGGCGACCCGGTCGCCTTCTATGGTCCACAGCCGGCCAGCGACAGTTCGAGATCGACTGACACCAGACCCGAAGTCAAATTGCGAATCCTCTGATCGCCAGGCGCGACGGCGACGGGAACACTAGACCCATCACCGAAACAACGGTGATCGGGCGTAGCAACCCGTTCTTTCCGTCAAGGATGGTCGTTCATGCGGCCAAGTTCGCGCGTGCACGCCACTCACTCAATGGCGGGCCGGGCGGGGCAGCCGCTAGGCTGGCCGGGTTACTCCTTTGGCGGACCGGTATTGCTACCCCTGCTGTCAGGCCCGCCACCCCTCCCTTGCATCAGGCGGGTCTTCCAACCTTTCAAAGGAGTTCGCAATGCAAGACCGCGCCACATCGAAACAAGAGACTGTGTTGACCGCCATTCCCGTAGCCTGCATTGATTCGCTTGAGCGCATCAGCGCCGGCATGGGCTGCCTCCTGTTGTTGCTGGAAGTACAAAGCGAGCGCTCGGAGGCATGCCATGGCGCCTATTGCCTGCTGGCAATGCTGAAAGCGGAGCTGGATCAGGCCACGGAGAAGCTCTGTCCGGAAGACTGGCTGGAGCGCCTGCCGCTGCCGGCGCACGACGAGGCCTGAGCGGGTTGGTGCGCCGCCGCAGCGACGAACCGCAGCCTCGGCTGCGGTTCGTCAATCCGGGAGCCTCGGCACAAGACGCTACACAGCCACCGATGCCTTGCGCTCCCTGCCCGCACCGGCTGCCCCCTGCGCATTCGGCCCCGCCGCCCCCTGCAACAGCCAGCAGCAGAACTGCACCGACCTTGCCATGAGCTTGCGCCTGCCCGCGGCATCGGCCTCGATATAGTCGATGCACTGCTGGAAGAGATAGGAGACGATGCACGCGCAGACGTCGTCGACCGCCGGGCGTGACAGCTTGGGACACAGCCCCAGCCGCTCGATATCTTCCGCCATTTCGGCAGCGATGTCGTCCAGCACCGCGCGGATGGCCACGCGCAGCGCGGGCTGCGGGCCCGTGATGCCGCACGCGCCGACCAGGAAGGCATCCGGGTGATGCTGGGCATACCGGAACAGGGCCTCGCAGGCCCGGCTGGCCACCTCCCCCGGATTGTCTCGGGCGGCCGCCCAGCGGATGGCACGCAGCATCGGCCGCAACTCGGCGCCGACCTCGGCCATGGCGGTAATGGCCAGGTCTTCCATGTCGCTGAAATGGCGGTAGAACGTGTTGGGGTTGAGGCCGGCCTCGCGCGCGATCTCGCGCAAGCTGAGCGCGGCGAAGCTGCGCTTGGCCGCGGCCAGCCGCAGCGCGGCGTCGATCAGGCGGCGTTTGCCGTCGGCAATGGCTTCCATGACTGCGGTTTTAGTAGTGGGACTCGGTTTTTGGCCGACACGCTGCGTTGACACCATGTCTACAGTTGTCTACGCTTGCGCCGGTAGACAGATGTCTACGTTAAATGAAATGGACGCACGTGGCAAATCGCGTGCGGGAACCGTTCAGGAGACACAGCCCCGCCATGCCCCCGCCAAATGAGTTGTCAAGTTCCGAGCCGGCTGCTGACATGCCATCGTTCTCCCCTGCCGGCACTGCGCGTGAACCGATCCCGGTCGACCCGGGCTTGCCGCTGGTGGGCAACCTGCTGCAGATCAAACCCGGCGCGCTTGGCCAGCACCTGCTGGCGCGCAGCCGCCACCATGACGGCATCTTCGAGCTGAATTTCGCCGGGCGGCGCGTGCCGTTCGTAACGTCGGTGGCACTTGCCAGTGAGGTATGCGACGCAACGCGTTTCCGCAAGTACATCGGACCGCCGCTGTCGTACCTGCGCGGCATGGCCGGCGACGGCCTGTTCACCGCGCACTCCGACGAGGCCAACTGGGGCAAGGCGCACCGCATCCTGATGCCGGCGTTCAGCCAGCGCGCGATGAAGGGCTACTTCGACGTCATGCTGCGCGTGGCCAACCGGCTGGTCGACAAATGGGACCGGCAGGGCCCGGATGCGGATATTGCCGTGGCGGACGACATGACCCGGCTGACGCTCGATACCATCGCGCTGTCCGGCTTCGGCTACGACTTTGAATCGTTCGCCAGCGCGGACCTGCATCCCTTTATCGAAGCCATGGTCGGGGCGCTGGAAGAGGCAATGGGCAAGCTGACGCGCTTTGCCCTGCAGGACCGGTTCATGCACGCGGCACACCGCAAGTTCGACCAGGACACCCGCTTCATGCGCGACCTGGTCGATGACGTGATCCGCCGGCGGCGCGCGGATGGCGCCGCCGGCCCGGGCCACGGCACGAAGAACGACCTGCTCGGCCTGATGCTGGAAGCGCGGGACCCGGACACCGACCAGCGGCTTGACGACGAGAACATCCGCAACCAGGTGATCACCTTCCTGATTGCGGGCCACGAAACCACCAGCGGGCTGCTTACCTTCGCGCTGTATGAGCTGCTGCGCAACCCGGGGGTGATGGCGCAGGCCTACGCAGAGGTGGATGCCGTGTTGCCCGGTGACGCGGCACCGGTCTACGCTGACCTGGCGCGGCTGCCGGTACTGGACCGTGTGCTGAAGGAAACGCTGCGCCTGTGGCCCACGGCGCCAGCCTTTGCCGTGGCGCCGTTTGAAGAAACGCTGCTGGGCGGGCGCTACCTGATCCGCAAGGACCGGCGCCTGTCGGTGGTGCTGACGGCGCTGCACCGGGACCCCAAGGTGTGGACCGACCCGGAACGTTTCGACATCGACCGCTTCCTGCCGGAGCGGGAGGCACAGCTGCCGCGCCATGCCTACATGCCCTTCGGCAACGGGGAGCGCGCCTGCATCGGCCGCCAGTTTGCGCTGACCGAGGCCAAGCTGGCCCTGGCGCTGATGCTGCGCAATTTCCAGTTCACCGACGCGCACGACTACCAGTTCCGCATCAAGGAGACGCTGACGATCAAGCCGGACGGCCTCACGGTGCGCGCCCGCCGGCGGCGGCCACATGAGCGGATCGCCGCTGCGCCGGTTGCCGCTTCCACACAAGCAGCGCAAGCGGGCCCGGCGGTGCAGGGCGGCGGCAGGCCGCTTGCCGTGCTGTGCGGATCCAGCCTGGGCACCGCGCGCGAACTGGCCGAGCAGGTGCATGCCGGCGCGGTGGCAGCGGGCTTTGATGCGTCCCTGCGCGATCTCGACGAGGTGGCCGATACGCTGCCGGCGACCGGCCTGGCCGTCGTCATCGCCGCCACCTACAACGGGCGCGCGCCGGACTCGGCGCGGCGCTTCGAGGCGCTGCTCGACAGCGGCACTGCAAGTGGCTATCGCGCGCAAGGCTTGCACGTGGCCGTGCTGGGCTGCGGCAACTCGCAGTGGCCGACCTACCAGGCCTTCCCGCGCCGGGTCTATGACTTCTTCACCCAGGCCGGCGCCACGCCGCTGCTGCCGCGCGGCGAGGCCGATGGCAACGGCGACTTCGACCAGGCCGCGGAACGCTGGCTGGCCCTGCTCTGGCAGGCGTTGCAGGCCGGTGACGGCGCGGGCGGCCCGGCCCGCGGCACGCCGTCCGTCCGCGTGCAGGTGAAAGACGTCGCCGAGATCCGCGCGTCCACGCTGCCGGCCAACACCCAGGGCTTCACGGTGCTGGCAAACACCGAGCTGGTGAACGATCCAGCCGGCCTGTGGGACTTCGCGCGCGAGGCGCCACGGACGTCCACGCGCGATATCCGGCTCAAGCTGCCCGACGGCGTGCGCTACGCTACGGGCGACCACCTGGCCGTCTATCCGCAGAACCAGCCCGAAACCGTCACCGCCCTGTGCGAGCGGATCGACATCGACCCGGACGCCATCGTCACGCTGTCCGCACCTGGCGGGGCCGCGCGCGGCTTGCCGCTGGGCGAAGCGCTGTCGGTGCGCCAGCTGCTGACGCATTTCGTTGAGCTGCAGGACGTGGTGTCGCGGCAGACCTTGCGCCTGCTGTCGCAGCATGCACGCTGCCCGGTGACGCGGCAGGCGCTGCAGCAACTGGCCTCGGACGAGGACGCTGCCGGGTACGCGGCACAGGTGGCATCGCGCCGGCTTGGGCTGGCCGACGTGCTCGACCGCTTCCCCGCCATCGAACTTGACCTGGCCGGCCTGCTGGCCTGCACCGTGCCGATGCGGCCCAGGTTCTATTCCATTGCCTCGTCGCCGCTGGTCTCGCCCGACGTGGCGACCATCACCGTCGGCACGGTCTGGTCCCCGGCGCTGTCGGGCCGTGGGCTCTTCCGCGGCGTGGCTTCCACCTGGCTGCAAGGCCTGGCGCCCGGCGCCATGGTGGCGGGCACTATCCGCACCCCCAATCCCGCCTTCGCACCCGCGGCCGACCCGGCCACGCCCATGATCCTGATCGGCCCCGGCACGGGCATTGCACCGTTCCGCGGTTTCCTTGAGGAACGGGCAGCACAACAGGCGGCCGGGCAGGCGGTGGTCCCGGTGCAGCTGTACTACGGTTGCCGCCACCCCTCGCACGACTGGCTGTACCGCGACGACGTGGAGCGCTGGCGCGCACAGGGCGTGGCGCAGGTGCACCTGGCCTGTTCCGTCGTCGATGGCGAGCCGCGCTACGTGCAGGACCTGCTGTGGCAGCGCCGGGCCGAGGTCTGGGCCCGGCTGAACGAAGGCGCGATCGTCTACGTCTGCGGCGACGGCCGCCACATGGCACCCGCGGTCAGGCAAGTGCTGCTGCAGATCGGCGCGGAGCAAGGGGGCATGACCCCGGAGGCGGTGTCGGACTGGCTGGCGGAGCTGGTCAGCGCGGGCAGGTACCGGCAGGACGTCTTCAACTGACGGCTGGCACCCCGGACCGGCCCGGTCGCACCGCCGCCGGCCGGTGCTAGCCCCGGAATGGCTTGCCCATCGGCTTGAGACGGATGCCGGGTGCCAGCCGGGTCCAGGGCAGGTCCGCCGGATCGGCTGTCATCGGGCCGGGCGCCTTGGCCACCAGCACGGCGTGCGCGATGCCCTGGAAATCGGCGCGGAAGTGCACCGAGCTCTTGTTGACGAGGATCTTCATCGCCTCGGGCTCCACCCCGCCCACGCGGAACAGGTTGCGATCCAGCATCTGGGCCTTGCCGGCACTGACGACCACCAGGACATCGTCGATACGCAACAGCGCGACGGGCCCCACATCGGCCAGCATGCCGTTCATCATCGGCCCGCCGTAGCGGCACACGCCATCGGACAGCTTCAGCACCTCAAAGCGCCCCTGCAGCGGCTCGTCGCCGGGCACCCCGGATACGCCCCCGAGGGCGACGTCGATGGTGGCACCCACCCCGGCACGGTGCGCTTCGGCTGCCACGGCGGGGTCCCAGATCAGCCCGATGGCCGCGTGCCGCGCGCCGTGGCGCAGCAATGCGCGCAGCATGCCGGTGGTGTTCGAATCGCCGCCGGCGCCTGGATTGTCCTGGGTGTCGGCAATGACCACCGGGCGCGTCGCGCCCTCGGCCAGCCGCATGGCCTCAAGCACGGCTTCGTCGGGCGATAGGAACGGGACCTCCCAGGCCGGCTCGTCCGCCAGCATCCTGTCATACAAGGCCTGCACCACCGCGTCGACCGCGCCGGCCTCTTCCCCGTAGCCCCAGATCACCGGCCCGCATTCCGGGAAGTCGGCCGCCGGAAAGCCCGGCGCGAACGAGAGCGACACCACCGCGCCGCCTTCGCGCTGCGCCAGCAGCGAATACATGGCGCAGGCCGGCTCCAGCATCGTGCACATGCCGTTGATCGGGATCAGGAAGGGCAGCCGGCGCACCGCGTGATGCAGCGGCCCCCTGCCCTCCAGCAAGCGCTGCAGCAATGCCGCGGCCCGCTCGCCGGTCTCGGCCATGTCCACGTGCGGATAGGTGCGATAGGCCACCATCGCATCGGCGGCATCGAGCATGGACTGCGTGACGTTGGCGTGCAGGTCCAGCGACGCGACCACCGGCACCGCTGGTCCCACCGCGGCGCGGATGCGTGCAAGCAAGGTGCCCTCGCCATCGTCGGTATGCTCGGCCACCATCGCGCCATGCAGGTCCAGGTAGACCCCGTCGAAGCCGCCGGCGCGCGTGGCCGCCACGATCTCACCGGCAATCCGCTCGAACGCATCCTCGGTCACGTGCGCGGACGGGCTGGCGCCGGCCCAGATCACCGGCACCAGCGCCCAGCCGCGCCGCTCGGCGGCGGCGATGAAGCCGCCGGCGGGAATGTTGACGTCGCGCAGCGACAGCACGTCGGCCCCGCGCACCATCGCCGGGAAGCCCTCGCCGCGCTCGAAGCTGGCATAGGTGGCCTTTGACGGCGCAAAGGTATTGGTTTCGTGCTGGAAGCCGGCGAGCAGGATCCGTGTTGCCAAGGTTCTCTCCGTGCATTGAATGGCGCGCCATCTGGCCGACGGATTGATGTCCGCCCGCCAGCGCATGCAGTCCAGTCGCCAGCATGCGCCTTTCTTCGTCGCTCAGCCACCGGGATCGGGCCAGCCCGGAGGGCAAAGGGGCTACGCGGCCTGGCGAGATGCCGATGTTCGCAGCCGCCCGCCCGCGCAGGCGAAAACAAAGGGCCTTGTCACACCTTCCTGACAAACTCCGACTTCAGGCTCATCGCGCCAAAGCCATCGATCTTGCAATCGATATCGTGATCACTGTCGACCAGGCGAATATTCTTCACCTTGGTACCCATCTTGACCACGCCGGCCGAGCCCTTCAGCTTCAGGTCCTTGATGACGGTGACGGTGTCGCCGTCCTGCAGCACATTGCCGGCTGCATCGCGATAGACCCTGGCCTCTGCCTCGGCCGGTGCAGAGGCCTGCGCCGACCATTCATGCGCGCATTCCGGGCAGATATAGAGCCCCCCATCTTCATAGGTGAACTCGGAGTGACATTGCGGGCAGGGAGGGAGTGCGCTCATGATTCGGCAGGCTTGGTAAAAGCGGTGAAAGCCCCGCAGTATACTGCCCTCCCCGTTCCGGCTACTCCGGCACGAAGTGAATCGACCGCAGCAGTTCCGCCTGGCGCTCGTAGGCGGCGCGCGCATCCCTGGACAGCGCCTCGCTGCTGAGCGGTTGCCCGGTGTCCATGCCCATGGTGGTCATGTGCTCACGGTAGCCGGGCTGCTGCACGATGGCCAGGGTGGCATTGCGGATCTTCTCCTGCACCGCCGCCGGCACGTCAGGCGGCAGCCACACGCCCATCCAGCCAGGCTCCGTCATCGCCGGGTAGCCGACTTCGGCAAAGGTCGGCACATCCGGCAGTGCGGCAATGCGCTTCGGGTAAGCCACGGCATAGGCCTTGAGCTTGCCGGTCTTGATCAACGGCAGCGACGTGGCCAGGCTGTCGAACATCAGCGGCACGTGGCCGCCCATCACGTCCTGCAGCGCGGGCGGCGATCCCTTGTAGCCGACATGGGTCATGTTCACGCCCGCGAGGCGGTTGAACTGGACGCCGATGGTCTGCCCGCGCATGCCGGTGGCATACGAGGCATAGTCGATCTGCCCTGGCTTGCTCTTGATGTAGGCAAGCAGCTCGGTAAGGTTCTTGGCCGGCAGCTTCGGGTTGCCCACCAGCACAAGCCCGGTGCGGGCCACCTGGGCGATGGGTTTCAGGTCCTTGAAGGGATCGAACGAGACCTTCTGCGCCAGCGGCGTTTCAGAGACGATGCCACCCTGGATCAACAGCAGCGTATGCCCGTCGTGGGGTGCGGAAAGCAGCGTGCTGACCGCGATCGCACCGGCGCCGCCCGGCTTCTGCTCGACGATCACCGGCTTGCCCAGCGACTGCGTCAGCCCCTCGGCCAGCAGGCGCCCGAGGATATCGGCGGTGCCGCCGGCCGGGCCGCCGACCACGATCCTGACCACCTTGGTCGGCCACGCCTGGGCATGGGCGGTCAATGGCAACGCTGCCGGCAGCGCAACCGACAGTGCAAGGCCGAACATGCATGACAGCGACGCCCTGCGGCGCGCCGACGGTTCTGCTTGATTCATTGTTGTCTCCGAGTGTGCGAGGGTTGATCAGGGCAGCAGCCGGCTTCGTCGTGAGCCGTTGGCTTGCCGCCCTTGCCCTTCTGCTGGCTGATCGTCAGTGCCAGCCGGTCCGGCTCAGGCCGCCTTGCGCAGGAAGCCTTGATTGCCGCCATTGCGGTTCGGCGCGAACCCGTTGGCCTCCAGCGTCTCCTCGACCGTGTCGTAGAACACGCCGATCTTCTGGATGTCGCGCGCTTCCTGGGCCGTTGCCACCTTGCGGCCGAATTCGCCCGCGATGCGCACCAGCTGCTCAATCTGCTTCACGGTGCTCATCTTGGCCGTGCGCGACTGGTTCCAGAGGCAGTCCTCGGTCCCGCAGCGCACATGCAGGCCCAGGGCGATCCCCATCATGTTGACAGGCAGCACGTTGCGCACCGAGCTTTCGACGGTCAGCACCGCGCCATCGGGGACGGCACGAACAATGTTGGAAAGGTTGAAGACGCTGGGCGCATCCATGCCGCCGCTGATTGCCACCCAGTTCATGACCAGCGGGCCCTTGTAGATGCCGCGCCGGATCAGCCGCTCCACGGATTCGAAGCTGTTGATGTTGTAGCACTGGAATGCGCTCTGGATGCCGGCGGCGGAAAGGCGGCGAATGTGTTCTTCGACCCAGCCAGGCTGGGCGGGAACCGTCATTTCCTTGTACGCGTTGAAGATCGCGGGGTTTTCACGCGAGGTGCCCTTGAAATCCGCGAGTTCCGCATGCTCCGTCACGTTCATCTGCGAGGTGTTCACCGTGACGGTCACCTGGTCCGGAACGGGGTCGAGTTCGGCAAGCATGTGGCGCGTGTCGTCGGACAGCCACTTGGCGGCGTCCCCCTCGTTTTCCGGCGCAAAGCTGATCGATCCACCCACCTGGATGATCATCTCCGGCACGGCCTTGCGCACCCCGGCGATCAGCTCGTTGAACTTGGACAGGCGCTTCGAGCCCTTGCCGTCGAGTTCGCGCACATGCAGGTGCAGCACGGTCGCGCCGGCGTTGTAGCAGTCCACGGCCTTCTGGATCTGGTCTTCCATCGTCACGGGGATGTCCTCCGGGAAATCGGAGGGCAGCCAGCCCGGTGCGTACGGTGCTGCGGTAATGATCAACGGCTGCTGGTTTTCAGGGAACAAGGACCCATCGAGGTAGTTCACGGCATGTCTCCATTTGTTAAGGCACGTGGCAAGGCCCGGCCTGGGGGGCGGCTGGCGCGCCTCAGAACGGCTTGTCGCCGATGATGGCCGCGCGCTCCATCTTGCGCGGGGCCGGCCAGTAGTCCTGCACTGCATAGTGCTGGGTGCAGCGGTTGTCCCAGATGGCGACGCTGTTGGGCTCCCAGCGGAAGCGCACCTGGTACTCGGGAATCGCCGCCTGGCTGATCAGGTAGTTGAGCAGGTGGCTGGCGCCCGGGGTCTTGTCCTGCCCGTAGCGCACGTTCTCGGGGGTGTGGAAGTTGACAAAGTGCGTGGAGAAGCCGCAGACGTAGAGCACCTTCTCGCCGGTTTCCGGATGCGTGCGCACCACCGGGTGCTCGACCGCGGGGTACTGGGCGGCCAGCTTCGCGCGGTTTTCCGGGCTCATCGCCGCGCCGAATGAATGCTCGATGCCGTGCTTGGCGCGCAGGCCGGCGATACGCTGCTTGATTTCCTCGGGCAGGTGCTCGTAGGCAGCCGCCATGTTCACCCAGATGGTGTCGCCACCGACCGGCGGCGACTCGATGCAACGCAGCACGCAGCCCATGGGCGGGCATTCACGCCAGCTGCCGTCGGTGTGGTAGCTGTTCTCGTAGTTCTCGCGCTTGTCGCTGCGATAGATCTGGACCAGGCCGGGATGGTCGGGATCGCTGCCGGCCACGGGATGGTCTTCCAGTTCGCCGAAGCGGCGCGCGAACGCCACGTGGTCGGCGCGCGAGATCTCCTGGTCGCGCAGGAACAGCACCTTGTGCGTGAGCAGCAGGGACTTGATCTCGGCAAACAGCGCTTCGTCGCGCGCGGCATCGGCCAGGCTGACACCCCGGACTTCGGCGCCGATGGTGCAGGTAAGAGATTGGACTCGCATATTGACGCTCCTTTACAGCACAAAGATCGAAGACCCGGTGGTCTTGCGTGACTCCAGGTCCCGGTGGGCCTGGACGGCATCCTGCAGCGCATAGCGCTGGTTGATTTCGATGCGGAGTCGGCCCGCGGCAACGTGGCCGAACACCTCGGCGGCCAGTTCGGCCTTTTCGACGGGGTCCGCAATGTAGTCGGCCAGGGCCGGACGGGTCAGGTAGACCGAGCCCTTCCGTGCCAGCAGCTGCGGATCAAACGGCGGGATGGTGCCGGAGGCGGTGCCCACGCAGACCATCAGCCCGCGCCGCTTCAGCGAATCCAGCGACGCCATGAAGGTGCTCTTGCCCACGCTGTCGAAGACCACGGACACGCCCGCGCCATCGGTCAGCTCGCGCACCCGTTTTGCCACGTCCTCATGGCTGTAGTTGATGACGTGGTCGCAGCCATGGGCACGCGCCAGCTCTGCCTTGGCCTCGGTCGAGACGGTGCCGATCACGGTCAGGCCAAGCAGCCTGGCCCATTGCGAGACGATCAGCCCCACACCGCCGGCAGCCGCGTGCAGCAGGATGGCTTCGCCGCCCTGGAACGGGTAGATGCGGCGCATCAGGTAGGCTGAGGTCAGGCCGCGCATGGTCATCGCCGCGGCGGTCTCGAAGCTGATCGCTTCCGGCAGGCGGATCAACGGTGCGGCGGGCACCAGGCGCTCCGTGCTGTACGCGCCCAGCGTGTTGATAAAGCCGGTATATGTGACGCGATCGCCCTCCGCGACATGGGTCACGCCGGGCCCGACCGCCTGCACCACGCCGGCTGCCTCCACGCCCATGCCGTTGGGCAGCGGCACCGGGTAGGTGCCGTTGCGGAAGTAGGTGTCGGCATAGTTCAGCCCCACGGCGAGGTGGCGGATCCGTACCTCGCCCGGACCCGGGTCGCCTACCTCGGCGTCCTCATAGCGGAGGACTTCGGGCCCTCCGGTTTCGTGCATGCGAATGACTTTCGCCAAGGCTGTCTCCTGATTGTCGTGTCCTGCCCGCGCCGCTATCATTGGCGCGACGGGAACGATTGTCAGACCGCCATGGCGCAGCGCCCTTGACCCATCGCGCCAGGATTTGACATTTGATGACGCCCCCGACCAACGCCCCCCCACTCTCGCGGCAGCCTTATGACCGTACTTGTTCGCAGCGCTTCCCTGACCAAATACCTGGCGATTGCCCGGGGCGCGGGCCTGGATCCGGTGCGCATGGTTGCCCAGGCAGGCCTGGACCAGGCCTGCCTCTACACCCCGGAACTGCGCATCCCGGAAGCGCGCCTGGCCGACGTGCTGGAGGCATCGGCGCGGGTGACGGCCTGCCATTCGCTTGGCCTGATGGTGGGGGAATCATGGCGCCTGGCCGACTTCGGCCCGGTCAGCCTGCTGCTGCAGCACCAGCCCACGCTGCGCCACGCGCTGGCGGAGATCGAGCGCTACCGCCACTGGCTCAGCGACTCCGTCTCGATCCTGGTGACCGAGTATCCCGATATCGCGGTGCTGCATGTGACGTTGCAGACAGGCCGGCACCAGCCCGGCAGGCAGGCCATGGAACTGACCGTTGCCGCCTTGTACAGCCTGATCCGCGCCATCCTGGGCGCGTCCTGGAAGCCGCACAGCGTGCACTTCGCCCATGCGGCGCCGGCCGACCTGCAGATCCACCGGCGCCTGTTCGGGCAACATATCGAGTTCGGTTCGGAGTTCGACGGGCTGGTGCTCGCCAGCGGCGACCTGGATCGCATCAATCCCATGGCCGATGCCAGCCTGGCCGGCTACGCCAGGGGATTCCTGGACCTGCAGCCGGGCGCCGGCAAGCCTTCGATTGCGGCCGACGTCCGGCGCAGCCTGCACCAGCTGTTGCCGCGTGGCCGCGGCGCGGTGGAACAGGTCGCGCAGAGCCTGGGCATCAGTCCGCGCACGCTGCAGCGCCAGCTGGAACAGGATGGCGAAACCTTCTCGGCGCTGGTCAATGAAGTGCGCCGCGAGCTTGCACAACGCTACCTGCAGGATCCGCAGCGGCCGCTCACCCAGGTCGCCACGCTGCTGGGGTTTTCGGAATCCAGCGCATTCTCGCGCTGGTTCGCGGCACAGTTCGGCAAGTCGCCGACGCGCTGGCGCCAGGACGGCGCCTGAGACGGACCGCCTACTTCAGGTACTTCATCGTGGCAACACCCGTTGCCACCAGCAGTTCCCCGTCCAGCCACACCTCTGCGCGCGAAAAGAAGATCGAACGCCCGCGGCGGTCGACCATGCCTTTTGCCGTCAGCAGCTTCCCCGTGCCGTTGCTCAGGAAGTTCGAGGTCAGCGACAGCGTGACCGCATGGCGCGGGGCCTCGCCCGGTGCCGAGTAAAGGCCCGCGTAGCCGGTGGCGGCGTCGAGCAAGGTGCAGATCGTGCCGCCATGCACCACCCGGCTGCGGTTGAGCATATTGGGCGCGAGCGGCAGTTCAAGTTCTACATAGTCGTCGCGCCACTGGGTGATCCTGACACCGATGCTCTCCAGTGCCGGATTGTCCAGGCAGTATTCCTCACCCTCGCCTTCAGGTTTCACCGCTTCCATTGCTTGGCTTCCATTTCACTCGTCATTGCTCGCATGCCGGCGTCGCGCGGGTGCGAACCGAAGGCATCATTTCTGCGCGATTTACTGCTTTTCGTAAATCTGTATTTCGCAAACCGGACCTTTTGCGCGCATGAATCCCCGCCCTGCCGGAGTGCTTGCGGCTTTGACTCAGGTTTGAGAACGACCTAGGCTAAGTAGGCTTGCGGTGCACTCGGACATCACAGCGCCAAGTGATGCACCGGCGATGTCGCGACGTCCAGCAGAAACAGGAGGGCTCCCCATGAATATGCGGCCAGATCCGACGTTTCACGCCTCGCCGGAACTTGCGATCAGCGCGCCAGCGGAATCCTTTGCTTATACGGTGCTGCTCAGCCCCGACGCCTCGCAGCCGGACGCGCTCGCGGTGATCGACGCCAAGCCCGGCTCGCCGACCTACAGCCAGGTCGTGCATACCGTGCCGATGACCAACAAGGGCGACGAGCTGCATCACTTCGGCTGGAATGCGTGCTCGTCGTCGTTGTCGCCGCTGACCGGCCATGCCTTTCTCGAACGGCGCTACCTGATCATCCCGGGCATGCGGTCATCGCGCCTGTATATCGTCGACACCAAGCCGCATCCGACCCAGGCACGCATCCACAAGATCATCGAGCCGGACGAGATCTTCCGCAAGACCGGCTACTCGCGGCCCCATACTGTGCATTGCGGTCCGGAAGGCATCTATGTCAGCACGCTCGGCGGCAGCGGCCCTGACGGCACCGACGGCACCCCCGGCATCTTCATCATGGACTGCGAGACCTTCGACGTGCTGGGCCGTTGGGAGATCGACCGCGGCGAGCAGGAGAAGCATTACGACTTCTGGTGGAACCTGCCGCGCGACTACATGGTGTCCAGCGAATGGGCCCTGCCGCCGCAATTCGAGAACGGGCTGGTACCCGAGGACCTGCTGGGCAACCGCTACGGCCACAAGCTGCATTTCTGGGATCTGCGCGCGCGGCGCAACGTGCAGACCATCGACCTGGGTGCCAACCACCAGATGGCGCTGGAAGTCAGGCCTGCGCACGACCCGATCCGCGAATACGGCTTCGTCGGCGTGGTGGTCGATACCACCAACCTGGAAGGTTCGATCTGGACCTGGTGGCGCGAAGGCGGCAAGTTCCACGCCGAGAAGACGGCAACCATCCCGCCCGAACCCGCTGACGCAAGCCTGCTGCCGCCGCTGCTGCAAGGCTTCGGCGCCGTGCCGCCGCTGGTGACCGATATCGATCTGTCCCTCGACGACAAGTTTCTCTACGTGTCCTGCTGGGGCACCGGCGAGATGCGGCAGTACGACGTGAGCGATCCGCGCAACCTCAGGCTCGCCGGCTCGGTCCATATCGGCGGCATCGTCCGCCGCACGCCGCATCCCAACGGCAAGCCCTTCACCGGCGGCCCGCAGATGGTCGAGATCAGCCGCGACGGTAAGCGCGTCTACTGGACCAATTCGCTCTACTCCAGCTGGGACAACCAGTTCTATCCCGACGGCATCCCCGGCACGCAGGTCATGGCGCATGCCGGACCGGACGGCGGGCTGACGCTGGCCGACGACTACTGGGTCGAGTTTCCGCAAGGCTACCGCGCCCACCAGATCCGGCTGGAAGGCGGCGACTGCTCGACCGATTCGTTTTGCTATCCGTCGGTCAAGGCTTGACCGGTCACGCCTGGGAACAGTTCGGCCTCTGGTCAGCGGTGCTGGCCAGCGGCCTCTATCACGGCATCAACCCGGCCATGGGGTGGCCGCTGGCGGTTTCGAACGGGTTGCTGGCGCACAGCGGCCGGGCCCTCGTTGCGGCGCTGGGGTATCTGGCTGTCGGGCATGCGCTGGCGGTACTGGCCGTGACGCTGCCCTTCGGCATGCTGGCTGCCCTGGTCGCCTGGCAGGCGCAGATCCGCATCGGCGCCAGCGTGCTGCTGATCGGTTGCGGCATCGTGCTGCTGCTCAGGCGGGGCCACCCGCGCGCACTGGTGCGCATCGCGCCGTCGCGGCTCGCGTTATGGTCGTTCGCGGTGGCGATCGCGCATGGCGCGGGGCTGATGCTGGTGCCGGTCTATCTCGGGCTCTGCCGTGTCGGGACGGAGCCAGGACACTACGCGGCCGCCACGCTCGCCGGCGCCAACCTGGGCATGGCGCTGGTCGTCGCCTTCATCCACACGCTGGCGATGTTCGCCGTGGGCGGCGGCATGGCATGGCTGGCTTACCGCTACCTGGGGCTGAGGTTCGTGTCGCGGAGCTGGTTCAACCTGGAAGCGGTCTGGGCGGCCAGCCTCATCCTGGTGGGCGTGCTGGCGCTGGCATTTGAAGCTCTTGGATAAGCGCCGGACTCAACCGGCCAGGCGTGCCGTCAGCCGTCCCCGCGTGATCGCCGCGATCTGTGCCAGCGCTTCGTCCAGTTCCTGCGGCGTGCTGCGGCCGATGCGGCGCTCGAACGCGGCGAAGATACCTTCGCGGGTGTAGTGCCGCACGCAGATGATGAACGGGAAGCCATGGCGCGCCTGGTAGTCCGCGTTGAGCTGGTCCAGCGCGGCTTCCTGCTGCGCCGACATCGCATCCAGGCCGGCGCTCTTCTGCTCGGCGTTGGAATCGGCCGTCATCGTGCCCGCGCGGATATTGCGTGCCGACAGCTGCGGGTGCAGGTTCAGGAAATCGTGCTGGCGCGGCTCGTCGAGCTTGCGCACCACGTCCATCATGGCGCCGTGCAGCGCCGCTGCCGACGCGAACGGCCGCTGCGCCCAGGCGCCCTCGGCGGCCTGCGGAAAGTGTTCGAACACGCTGCCGAAGGCATCGGCAAACGCCGCTTCGTCGAGGGCGTTGACCGACGCCAGGTCGAGTGGTTGAGACATGGATGCTGCTCCCGTAGGGATCCCGCGCATGGGGAATCGTTGGATACGGGGCCGAGTATAGGAACGGCCCGCCGCAGCGGCGAGAGCCCGCGCCCTATAGATCGCATAACAGAAACCGATACCACGCCGATGCCACCAGGGAGGTGCTCAATACTGTCTTCGAATGGCGTTGCCAACGCTTTGGCCTCGGCGCCCTCACTCCAGATGCGACAGAACTGGCGGCGCGTTGCTCATCCAGTCCTGCCGGCCCCATGCCAGGCTGCGCCACCAGGGTGTCACATCCTCCGCGCGCGCCGGCTCCACGGGCTGCCCCAGGCAAGGCATCACCAGACGGCCATGCGGGACATTCATCAGCAGCACTTCCGCCGGTTCGTCCCAGGCATGTGTGGCCAGGTCGAACGTGCCCCAGTGGATGGGGAGCAGACGGCCGCTACCAATGGCAGCCCAGGCCCTGAGCGCGTTCTCCGGGCCAAGATGCACCCTGCCCCACGACGGATGAAAGGCTCCGACCTCCATCATCACCAGGTCGAACTGACCCAGGCGTTGCCCGATGTCCGCGAACGCGTCCGAGAGACCCGAATCTCCGCTGAAAAAGACGCTGCAGCGGTTGCTGCGCAACGCAAATGAAGACCAGAGCGTCGCGTTTCCGTCTCCTAGCCCACGTCCGGAGAAGTGGTGTGCGGGGGCCGCCGTGATGGTCAGACCGTCAACCACCTCAGTCGCCTCCCACCAGTCGAGCTCGGTGATGCGCTCGTGCGGCACGCCCCAGGCCTCCAGATGGAGCCCGACGCCAAGCGACGTCACGAACTTCGCGCCCTGCGCCGCGAGTGCCAGTACGCTCGCGCGGTCCAGGTGGTCGTAGTGGTCGTGCGAGATGAGCACGACATCCACAGGAGGCAATGCGGCGATGTCGACCGGTACCGGCTGAAACCGCTTGGGCCCTAAGAAGGTGAATGGCGACGCCCTCTGCGCCCACACAGGGTCGGTGAGCACACGACGGCCGTCCATCTCCAGCAACACCGTGGAGTGGCCCAGCCACGTAGCGCGGAGTCCAGTATCAGCTGCCCGCGCCCAGACAGGACGAGGGTCCCACATGGGAAGCGGCCGATCCGGCCGGCGGCCCTTTCCCTGCAACAGGAGCTCTGCCAGGGTTGCGACCATGGACGGAGCCGGGGCCGTCTCGATAGCCGTAGACGCATAGGTGTTCACAAAGGCGCCATCGCGATACTGCAACGACGCCTCCATGCGCTCGAGCCGCAGCCCTTTGGCGGGTCGGGAAGGAATGATCATGGATGTCTCACTGAACGTTGAAGGGGCCGCAGGCCCTTGCTCGCGCTATTTGGTTCCGGGCGGCGCCGCTTGCCGGAGCGCCCCACCAGTCGCGGTTGGGACGCCTGAGTCACCCTCCGGATGGCAACCCTGACATTCTGACGTCGGATGTCAGTATGACATTTTTCGACAAGATGTCAATGACGATTTGACATTTTCCATTCCAACGTCAGAATGGCGCCATGCACACTGACAAACAACTCCAGGTCATCCAGGCCGCTTACGACGTGTTCTTCCGCTATGGCTTTGCCCGCACGACGATGGGGGACCTCGCGAAGGCTGCCGGGATGTCGCGCCCGGCGTTGTACCTCGTCTACTGCAGAAAGGAGGAGGTTTTCCAGGCGGTCGTGGAATGGATGAGCGACAACCTGCTCAAGACCATCCAGTCGACGCTGAAGGAGGACTGGCCCCTGGAGCGCAAGCTCATGCACGTTCTGGAGTTGTGCATCGCCAGGCCCTACGAACAGGTCAAGGCCAACCCCGATGCGCAGGACTTGCTTGCATTGGACAGCCACATGCCGGCTCTGGAGCAGGCGTACGGCAATCTGCAGACATACCTGGCCGACCTGCTCAACAACGCGGTCGAAGCATCCGGGCTAAAGGCCACGGCCACCGATGTCGCTCGCACGCTGATGTCTGCCATGCGAGGGTTCAAGCTTGTCGCGATGGACGGCAAGGACCTGAGGCGACTGATTGCAATGCAGGTGGCTCTCACCACTGCTGCACTGGGTCAGCAGGGGGCTTAAGCCTTTCCCTGGGATCTAGCGACGCATATCGCGCAAATCGCGCAGCTCCTGCGAAGCGGCAGTCAGCATGCCACGCAGCCAGACATGCGCGGCCGAGCGGTGGCGCGACGGATGCCACAGCTGGTAGAAGCGCATGAACGGGAATTCGATTGGCGGCTCCAGCACGGCAAGCGGCACATGCTGCGCATGGTAGTTGGCGAAGTGGCGCGCCGTGGTCAGGATCAGGTCGGTGCCGGGAATCAGGCTGGGCGCCAGGTTGAAGTAGGGACAGCTGACGCGGTTGTCCCGGTGCACGCGCATGGTGCTCAGGCCGGCATCGACCAGACCGCGCTGGTCGCGCGAATACGGCGTCGGCACAATATGCGACGCGCCCAGATAGGCCTGGGCGGTGAACTTGCCGGGCTGCGCATGCAAGCTGTCCTGCGCCACCACGCACACCACCTCGTCTTCCAGCAGCACCGACAGGTGCAGGTGCTCGGGCGGGTTGGGCCAGTTGCCGATCACGATATCGACCGAACCCGCCGACAGGGCCTGCTCATAATCGAAAGTGGCCCCCAGCGGCAGCGCCGACAGCCGCGCGTGCGGCGCCGCGCGCCGCATCGCGCGCACCACGTGCGCAAAGAACGGCGGCGCCAGGTAGTCCGGCATCGCCACCACGAAGCTCTGCTCGCTGGTGGCGGGATCGAAGCGGTCGTCCGAGACCAGCAGGTTGTCCAGCGCGCTCAGCGCCGCCTGGGCATTGCGCGCCAGTTGCAGCGCGCGCTCGGTCGGCACCATCACGTTCTTCTCGCGCGTGAGCAGCGGGTCGTTGAAGATCGCGCGCAGGCGCTTGAGCGCGGCGCTGATGGCCGGCTGCGACTGGTTCAGGCGGATTGCCGTGCGCGACACGCTCTGCTCGGCGATCAGGATGCACAGCACGCGCAGCAGGTAGGTATCGAACGGGTCGTCGGCGCGAATCATATTGGGTCCGTGGCAGGAATCTGGAAGGCCTGGCCGGTGTGGCTGCCGCCGCTCCGTGCGGCAGTGGCGTGCCAGGCAATGGCGACTTTGTAGCGTGTCGCGCACCGCACGGCAACCGGTGGAACCCGGACAAGCGCACCCGGTCCGCGTGCAGCCCCGCCGGAAAACGGCCTGGCTAGGGTAATCCATAGGTCCGCCGAAGCCCGCCCTCTCCGCCCGCAAACCCGCGCCAGACAAAGGATTGCGGCCCATATCGGTGCTGCTATGGGCCCTATACCAGCCCCCTCGTTTCGCATTGGCGAGCCATTCATATACTTGCTCCCAACCCGGCGGTCGGCATGCACCGCCGCCAGGCAAGACCTGGCAGAACACCACAAGACAGGAGACATCATGTCGATCACAAAGCAAGGCGTCCCGGTATTTGCCGGCACCGCCGACGACGCCGAGGACAGCGTCTACCGCAAGGTTACCTGGCGCCTGCTGCCCTTCCTCGGGGTGCTGTGGGTGCTGGCCTGGCTGGACCGTGTGAACATCGGCTTCGCCAAGCTGCAGATGCTGGATTCGCTGGGCTTCAGCGAGGCCGTGTACGGGCTGGGTGCCGGCATCTTCTTCCTCGGCTACTTCTTCTTCGAAGTGCCGTCGAACATGCTGCTGCAGAAGATCGGCGCCAAGAAGACGATCATGCGCATCACCATCTGCTGGGGCGTGATCTGCATGCTGCAGACCTATGTCACCACGCCCACGCAGTTCTACGTCCTGCGCTTCCTGCTGGGGGCGTTCGAAGCCGGCTTCTACCCGGGTGTGATCCTGTACCTGACCTACTGGTACCCGTCGCAGCGGCGCGCGCGTGCCTTCGGCACCTTCATGTCCGCGTCGGCCATCGCCGGCGTGCTGGGCGGCCCGCTGGCCGGCTGGATCATGACCCGCATGGCCGGCGTCAACGGCATGCATGGCTGGCAGTGGCTGTTCATCGTGGAAGGCATCCCGTCGGTGCTGGCCGGCGTCTTTGCCTGGTTCTACATGACCGACAAGCCCGAGCAGGCACGCTGGCTTTCCGATGCCGAGAAGCGCGTGGTGCAGGAGGCCCTCAAGCGCGACAACGCCGCCCTGGGCGAGCGCGGCCACGACTGGCGCACGCTCTTCACCAACCCCAAGGTGTGGCTGCTGATTGCGATCTTCTTCTGCCTGCTGTGCGCCAACTCGACGCTGACCTTCTGGATTCCGACCATCATCAAGGATGTGGGCTTCACCACCCCGATGGCGGTGGGCTGGATCGCTGCCGTGGCCTACCTGTGCGGCGCCGCCGGCATGATCCTCAACGGCGCGCATTCCGACCGCCGCGACGAAGTGCGCTGGCACTTCAGCGGCGCGGCGCTGGTCGGCGGCGGTGCCATGGCCCTGCTGGCCGTGCTGCTGGGCGCGCAGGTGCTGTCGCCGGTGATCGCGCTGCTGGCCATGACCGCCGCCCTGGTCGGCACCATGAGCGCCATCCCCGTGTTCTGGCAGTTGCCGAACCGCTACCTGGCCGGCAGCGCCGCCGCGGTGGGCGTGGCCCTGATCAACTCGGTCGCCAACCTGGCCGGCTTTGGCGCCCCTTATGTGATGGGCCTGATCAAGAACACCACCGGCAAGCTCACCTCCGGCCTGTACCTGGTGGCGGTGATCGAAGTGCTGGCCGCGGTGCTGGTGCTGGTCGGTATCCGCCAGCTGGCCGGCAAGCAAGCCAAGCAAGGAGCCTGACATGGACGACCAGTCTTTCGATCCCGCCCGCCGGCGCTTCGCGCTGCAATCGATGACGCTGGGCGGCGGTGCGCTGCTGGCCGGCGCCAGCTGGGGCGCCACGCCTGACGCCGTGGCCCCCAACCAGACCGCCGCGCCAGTGCAGCAAGGCGGCCTGAGCCCGCGCCTGACGATGCACGCGCTGGACACCTACCACGGCACGCCCGCGGCCGGCATGCGCGTGGACATGTTCCGCATCGACAATGACCAGCGCACGCCGCTGCAGACCATCACGCTGGCCGCCAACGGCCGCAGCGAGCCGCCGCTGCTGATCGGCGACAGCTACCGCACCGGCACCTACGAACTGATCCTGCATGCGGACGAGTACTTCGCCGCGCGCAAGACCAACCTGCCGCAGCCGCCGTTCCTGTCGAAGATCCCGCTGCGGCTGCGCGTCACCGACGCCAGCCAGCGCATCCACCTGCCCGTGCTGTTCGGGCCGTGGAGCTACAACTACTACCGCGGCAGCTGAGACCGCGGCCCTATCCGGAGACACCCATCATGGCAGGCATCAGCACCCATGTGCTCGACGTATCCCTGGGCCGCCCCGTGGCCGGCATGCAGGTGGAACTGTTCGACGTCGCCACCCAGCCGCCCCGGCTGATCGCGCGCGCCCGCACCAACAGCGACGGCCGCACCGACGCGCCGATGCTGGCGCCGGCGCAGGCGCGCACCGGCGAGTTTGAATTGCGCTTCTGGGTGGCGGACTACTTCCGCACCCCCGATGTGTTCGCGGACATCGTGCCCGTGCGCTTCACCGTCGCGGACGCGGCGCAGCACTACCATGTGCCGTTGCTGTGTTCGCCGTGGAGCTTCGGGACGTATCGGGGTAGCTGAACGCTACGGCGGCCCGCCCGTGTTGAAAGCGCGGGCGGCTGCTTCAGTGTTCGATACCGCAAGCTCCCCCTACCGCGCGGCTTGCGCACCTCCGCTTCCCCGGGCAACAGGACCTCGCCGTCGCCCTCACTCAGGCTCGATTCCCGCAGCCTTGATCACCTTGGCCCATTTCAGGGTTTCGCTGCGTACAAAGGCCGCCAGTTCCTCGGGCGTGGACGGCGCAGGCTGCCCCCCGCTGCGGGCAAAGTAGTCGGTGGCCGCCGGACCGGTCAGCCCCTTGCGCATCAATTCGCTCATGCGGTCCACCACGGGCTTTGGCGTCCCGGCCGGGAAGAAGGCTGCCGCCCACGCCACCATCTCATAGCCTGGCAGGCCGCTCTCCGCCATCGTCGGAACATCCTTCAGTACCGGATTGCGCTGCGCGGTGGTCACCGCGATGGCACGCAGTTTGCCACCCTGGATCAGCGACATGGCTGGCGAGATATCGCTGATCATGAAGTCGACCTGGTGTCCCATCAGGTCGGTGAGCGCCAGCGGCACCCCCTTGTATGGCACATCGAGCGCCCGCACGCCGGCCAGCATCTTGTAGAGTTCACTGGCGATACGGGTGGATGAACTGCCGCTGGCAAACGTGAGCGCCCCCTGCCTGGCCTTGGCCAGCGCCGTCAGGTCCGCCAGCGTGTGTACAGGACTGTCGGCCGGCACCACCAGCACCAGCCCGCTCTTGACGATCAGCGATGCCGGCGCGAAATCCTTGATCGGGTCATAGGGCAGCTTCTTGAACAAGGACGCATTGGCGGCATGCGTGGTGTTGGTCGTCACCAGCATGGTGTAGCCGTCGCCGCTTGCGCTGGCGACAGCCTTGGCGGCAATGAAGCCATTGGCGCCAGGGCGGTTGTCCACCACCACGGGCTTGCCCGTCTGCGCGGTGATCTGCTCGCCGACAAAGCGCGCGCTGCTGTCGGTGCCGCTGCCCGCGGGAAACGGCACGATGACGCGGACCGCCTTTTCAGGGTATTGGCCGGCGTCCGCGGCCTGCGCCGTGCCGATAGCTGCCGTGGCAGCAGCCAGCGGCAACAGCAGTCCGATGGCCCTCTTGCGCATGCATGCATGAATCATGGTTGTCTCCTCGTGCCTTGGGCATCTGTTGATTGTTCGTGTGCCGACAGGGGTCGGGGGTCACCCCATCGGTATGGTTCGCCGGGGAATAGGCGGGGAATAGGCGGGCACATTCGCGGCGAGTCGTACGCATTGCAATGTCATGGGTGGTCTCATCCCTCTTCCCGGGCGGCAGCTTTCGGTATGGCCAGTTCGGGGTAGCGCTCGGTCAGCTGAGCAGGCATTTCCACGTCGAGGATGAAGCGGTCGCCGCGATACCAGAAGCGGCCCGCCGTGAGCACGTTGCCATCGACATCCAGCGTCGTGCGGACGATGCGGGCTACCGGCGCCGCAAAGGCATAGTCCAGATCGCGCGCCAGCATGGCGTCGGCCGGCTCCACGGTCATGGTCTGGCGCATCATGCCAAGCCGGTCCCCCAGTTGCTCCCGCAGCAGATGGGCAATCTTGTGATACTTTTCGCCACCGCGCGGGAACCTGGCGAACACAGGCTCGGCCACATACAACTCGATCAGGCAGAACGGCATCCCGTCATGCACATGCAGCTTGCGCAGCATCACGTAGCGCTCCATGAGCACGCCGCAGGTGGCAAGCCCGGGCGGCAGGCTTGCACCCTTGCGCTTTTCCAGGATGCGGATTTCAAGGTCGCTGGCGCCGACCGAGACATCATTGATGGCCGAGCGCATGCCTTCACCCGGTCCGGATGGCGTCATGATGACGTGCGTGCCCCGCCCGCGCTGGCTGCTGATCAGTCCTTCCTCGGTCAGCAAGGCAAAGGCCTGCCGCACCGTGACCTTGGCAAGGCCATACGCCTGCGCCAGGTGCTCGACCGTGGGCAGCTGATGCCCGACCGGATATTCGCCGGCGACAATCTTGTGGCGCAGCACGCTGGCCAGTTGCCGGTAGCGGGTGACGCCGCCGGCGTTGTCGTCGGGGAGCGCAATGCCGTCATTGGCGGCGATATTCGCCGTGGCGCGGGTCATGACAGCAGGCTCCGCGGCACGCGCACAGGCATCGCCAGCAGGATCTGCGCCATCCCCTTGCCAAGCGGGTCATTGCGCAGCGACGCCATGCCGCCGCCGTCAAGGGCTGATTCGCAAACGAAGTTCATCGCGTCAAAGCCCGGCAGGTCATAGCGTGTCACGGGCCCCTTCACCAGGTGACTCAGCCAGTCAGCCACCCGGTCGGTCGTGATTTCCGCGCGCAACACAGGAACGTATTCCGGCCGACGCGCGATCAGGCCGATATTGGAGATATCGCCCTTGTCGCCGCTGCGCCCGTAGGCCAGCCGGATCAGCGGGACTTCAATGCTGTCGCCGCCAGCCGGGACGGTGCCGGAGGCCGGCTCCTGCGGCCTGGTTTCATCCGTCGCCGTGTGCGCCGCCGGGAGGGCAACGGCAGTCCGCGCGCCGTCCATCACCACCGTGGGCGCCAGCACCGCCTTGTCGAGCAGGAAGGCATATTGCCGGATCGACGGCGATGGACTGGCCCTGCCGCCGCCTGATCCCGTGGTCCCCGGCGACCAGCTCGTGCCGGCTGCGGCGATTTCGCGCGCAAACAGTTCCAGCGCCGCCTTCTCGGGATGCATGACCGCCAGCCGCATGATTGCCTCGCGGGTATGGCGCGCGGCGGCATGCGGCCCGAAGCAGGATTCAGCACCCAGCACTTCCACCCGGGTCCGGGTGTAGTCGCCCCAGCCGCTTTCCGCAAAAAGCCTGCGCGTGCGGGCCAGGATCGCCTCGGCCGTGCGCTCTGCCTTGGCCACGGCATCGATACCGACGATGGTCAGCTGGGCGTTGCACCGGAAACCGTCCATATAGGTGGCACTGACCTTGTAGCAGTTGCCCGGGGCTCGCCCCCGCGCGCCGCGCACCTCGACCAGGTCCGGCCCGGCCTGGCGCAGCGCCACCTGCGTGAAATCGCAGGTCACGTCCGGCAACAGGTAAGCTGCGGGGTCGCCGATCTCATACAGCACTTGCTCGCCCACCGTGGCCGTGCTGACCAGCCCGCCCGTGGCAGGCGGCTTGCCCACCAGGAAGCTGCCGTCGGCCCGGCACTCGACCACCGGATAGCCGATGTTCGGCCAGTCGGGCACCTGCTCCCAGTCGGTATGCAGCCCGCCAGTCGCCTGGCAGCCGCACTCGATGATATGGCCGGCCAGGCTGCCCTGCGCCAGTCGGTCATAGTCGTCCGTGCGCCAGCCGAACTCATGCATCAGCACGCCCAGGGTCACGGCGCTGTCCACGCAGCGGCCCGTAATGACGATCTGCGCGCCCTGGTCCAGCGCCTGGCAGACCGGCAGCGCGCCAAGATAGGCATTGGCACTGACCAGCTTGTCCGGCAGCGGCAGTCCCTTCTGCATGTCCACGATGCCTGCCTGGCGCAGCGATGCCACCATCGGCATGACATCGTCGCCCTCCACCACGGCGATGCGCACGTCGATGCCCTGCTCGGCGGCAATCGCCGCCAGCGCCTGCGCGCAGCCTTGCGGATTGATGCCGCCGGCGTTGCTGACCACACGGATATTGCGCTCGACGATCTCCCGCAACAGACTCTTCATCGTCACCGTCACGAAGTCGGTGGCATAGCCAAGTTCCGGCTTGCGCAGCCGCGCCGCGGCCAGTACCGACATGGTCAGCTCCGCCAGGTAGTCGAATACCAGGTAGTCGATTTCGCCATGGCGCACCAGTTGCGGCGCGCCCACGCTGCTGTCGCCCCAGAAGCCTGACGCACCGCCTATGCGGACTGTCTTGTCATGCATTGCCCTGTCTCCTTGCTTACTTGCCAGTCCAGTTCGGCTTGCGCTTCTCGCGGAAGGCGAGCTGCCCCTCGCGCGCGTCCTCGGTCATGGCGAACAGGCCGATCTGGCTTTCCGTGAATGCCATCGACTGCTCGAAGGACATGGCGTCGATGTGCTTGAGCGTGTAGAGGCCACGCCGGATCGCGGCGGGTGACTTGTCCAGCAGCCGGCCCAGCAGCCAGTCGAGCTTGCCGTCGAGATCCGCACTGACATGGTTGACCAGTCCAGCCGCCAGCGCTTCCTGCGCGGACAGCGGCTCGCCGCACAGGCAGAGTTCGTTGAGCACGCGCCGCGGCACCAGGTGCTGGAGCACGCTCAGCACCTGCGCCGGGAAGACCCCTACCTTGACCTCGGGCAGGCCGAACACGGCCCGATCGCTGGCCACCGCCATGTCGCACATGGCCATCAGGCCCATGCCGCCGGCCATGCAGGCGCCATTGACGCGCGCGATCAGCGGTACATTGGAACGCCGCGCACGGCGCAGCAGGTCCGCAAGCCGCTGGCCCGGCTCCGAATAGTCGAAGGCAAACGATGTTCCAGTCTGCAGGTCGGCGCCCGCGCAGAAGGCCTGGTCACCCGCGCCAGTGATGACCACGGCGCGAATGCCATCGTCAGCATTGGCACGTTCGATTCCCGCGTGCAGGCCGTCCAGTACCGCCAGATTGATGGCGTTGCGGCGTTCGGGCCGGTTGATGGTCAGCCAGAGGACAGCGCCGCGGACTTCGCCCAGGAGTTCTTCATGCATGGTCAGTCCCCGCTTGCGCCGATGCCGAGCGCGGTTCGCACGATGCCCCGGACGCCATCAGACTGTCGATATCGGCCTCGTTGTAGCCGGCTTCGCGCAGCACTTCGCGGCTATGCTCGCCCAATGCCGGTGCGTGGCGGCGCTGCGACGGCGGCGTGCCATGCCATTCGCTGGGCACCGCCATTTCGCGGATGCGGCCCACCGCCGGATGATCGGATTCATTGAAGAAGCCGATGTCGTTCAGGTGCGGATCATCGAGCAGCGAATCAAAGGTATGCATGGGGAATACCGGGATGTCGGCCTCCTTCAGCAGCACCTGCCATTCCTCGGTGGGCCGCTTGGCCAGTTCGTCGCTGACCATGCGGTAGAGCTCGGTGATGTGCGCAGTCCGGGTGGTGATGTCAGCGAAGCGGGGATCGCTGTCATACAGATCAGGCTTGCCGATTACCTTCAGGAAGGCACGCCAGTGGTGGTCGTGATAGATCAGGCAGCAGACATGCCCGTCTTGTGTCCGGTAAGGCCGACGCTCGGGAGACAGCAGGCGCGGATAGCCGAATCCGCCCTTGGCTGGCACGAAGGTCTCGCCATAGAGATGGTCGCCCATCACGTAAGGCACCATTGTTTCGAACATTGGCACATCGACGCGCTGGCCGCGGCCGGTACGCTCGCGCGCATAGAGCGCGGCGCAGATCACGCCGAAGGCATAGAGCCCCACGGAACGGTCCGCGATCGTCAACGGAAGATAGCGCGGAACGTCGCCAGTTCCCAAGGCGACTGCCTGCGGCAAGCCGGTGGCAGCCTGGATCAGGTCATCGAACGCCGCCTGCGGGGCATAGCGCCCGCGCTGCGAAAAGCCGAACATGCCGACATAGACCAGCCGCGGATTGATCTGCGCCAGCGTCTCGTAGTCCAGACCGAGGCGCTGCATCGCCTGCGGCCGCACGTTGTACGCGAGCACGTCCGCATCCTCGACCAGGCGCAACAGCGCTTCCCGCCCCTGCGGCGACTTCAGGTCCAGCACGATGCTGCGCTTGTTGCGGTTCAGTCCCAGGAAGAGCGGCCCCATCTTCTCATTGCCGCAAGGTCCGATGCCTCGGGTGCTATCGCCGGCGGGTGGCTCCACCTTGATCACGTCCGCACCCAGGTCACCAAGCATCTGCGTGGCCGACGGACCCATGAACACCGCGGTGATGTCCACCACCTTGACGCCAGCCAACGCCCCAGTCCTTGTCTCCATCCTTGCTCCTGTCTTATCTCTATAGTTCTATACATAGAACTATATGGCAGTCTGGTTGGGGAGACAAGGCCCACAAACCTGCGTCAACGTGAACGGTAGTCGACAAGAAAGACTTAGAATTCCGGCTGGCAACCTCTATCAAGACCGTGAAATCCCTTTCCCGCCTCAACATGAAGCAGTTCACCCTGCTCTGCGCAGCGCTGCTGGCATCCGTTTCCACCCACGCGGCAACCCCTGCCCAGCCTGAAGCCGTCGGCAACACCGCGGCGCCGCTGGGACTCGAACTGGGCAAGACCAAGTGCTCGCGCCTGGCACCGCCGCAGAATCATGCAAAGACCGGCAAGTCCGAGTGGGCAGGCGGCGATACCGTGGAGCTCAAGCACCTGGAGCGCTTCCACCTTTCCGGCCTGACGCGCGTGGTCCTGAACTGCGATGCCCAGGACAACGTGGCGCTGATCACCATGACGTTCGAGCGCCCGGCACTGGATGAGGTGCGCAAGAAGCTGGACGAGCGCTATGCCTCGCTGCGCAAGACTGAAGCCGCGGCGGAGAACGGCTACGCCGAATGGGGGGCGGCCAACGGCAGCCTGGAGCTGCTCTACGGGCGCGACAGCAAGCACTTCACGGTGGCGTACTGGGCCAAGGGTGCCAAGGCCAGGTATTTCTCATACAGCGGCAGCGGCAACCAGAAACCCGCCGCGGCCGCGCCTGCCGCGCCGCCCCAGCCCGCCCCGCTGTAACCGGCGGCCCCAGGCCGCGCGGGTTCCTGCGATGCGTGGCCGTGGCCCGAGGTAACGGTGCAATCACCGGGGCGCCTTGTTGCGCAGATTTCCTTAATGTGAAGGGCGCGCTCGATTCCTCTGTAAGGAAGCCGCAGTGTCGCCTATGCTGTCCAGTGCGGCAGATAAAAAAAATCTGCTCAGATCCTATACCGATCTGACAACAAGAAGGGGAAAGTCCCCGAAACGGGTGACGCCACCCGGATGGCGCCACCCGTGCGTTTGCCTTGGCTGAGTCACGGGGTGGCACCATCGCACGCGGGCTTGTTGGAAGCTCGCGGGCGGGATACACCGTTGACGACAACATGACAGACGAATTCCTGTTTGGTAAGCCGTTCACGTTTCTCGCCTGCGCCGGCATGACCGAAGTCCGGGACGGGATCGAGGTGCTGGAAGCCCTGCCCGGCCATCTGTTCTGGCTCGAGAACGAGGACTTCATCCGCCGGGCCTACGTGCCCGATTTCCTGGAACAGAGCCGCGCCGCCCTCGAGGCGGTGATGCCGGGCGGGCCGGCGCTGGTCGATGCGATGGTGGACGAGATCCGCCGCAACACAGGCCTGCTGCCCGAGCTGCAGCGCCTGGCGCCTGAGGTAGCGGCTGCCGCCCACTCGTACTGCTACTGGCGCTACTGCGCGGATGTGGTCGGGCGGGCGCAAGGCATTCCACGCAGCGCCATCGAGCGCCAGTTCGAGCGGGCAGTCGGGCCCCGCGACGGCGCGCACAAGCTGCAATGGATCTGTCCCTGCTGCGGTGGACTGGCGCACTATCAGGTCGACGGGCTGCTCGCGACGCAGCGGCCGGCGCGCCAGGGGGGCTTTTCCCTCGAATGCGGGCACTGCGGACACCGGGAACGGTTGTACGCCGGCTTTCTGCATGCAGGCCGCATTGAGTGCGGCTGCGCGCTTTGCACCAGTTTCGTCCAGACGCTGGCCGGCCAGCTGGCCAGGGCTGCGCGCAAGCTGTGCGCAAACCTGGAGGACTATGCCTGGATGCATGCGGTGGATACCGCCGCGGAAATCCGCGAGCTGAAGGAAGCGTCCCTGCAGCTGCTGGCACATGGTGACAAGCCATCCGCCAACGCGATGGCCTTTGCAGCGGCCGTCCAGTCTGGCGAGGCGCGCTCCATGCCGGAGCTTCTCGCCCGGATAGACCCGACCCTCGACGGGCGGCTCGACAAGAACCCAAGGGCCTGGGTATTGCTGTGCGAGTTGCTGCGCGAAGGCGTGGTGGACGGCGAATGCGCAATCTATGAACACGACGGCCGCAAGCACGTGGCGCTTGAGATTGCCTTGCTCGAAGACGATCAGGCACTCGACGGGCGCACTGCGCAGATCTGTCTCGAAACCCTGCTGAGAGGCTACCAGCCGGCGGAGCGGGATGCCTTCGTCAACTGGCTGAAGGCCCTGAAGCGGTTGCGGCTTTGCACCGGCAGATTCAATGCCGCCGTCGACGTTACGTGGACGGCCAACCTGGAGCACTGCCGCATCCTGACCGCACGATGGCCGGATGGACACGCAGCGCCCGCGCCGCACGCCGGCGCGGCATGGCTGCCGGCGGCGCCGCGCGTACGCCGCCCGGATCACCCGGTGTACCTCGACGCAGAGCTGGAGGCGGTGCAGTTGCTGAAATCGCTGGGCTATATCATCCTCAGCCCCGAAGAGATCCGCTCGCAACGAGACCCGGCGGAGTCCCCCGGGCTCGGATGATCCATGCCGTGACGGTGGCGGCACCTGCCAGGCTCTGTTTGTACCGTTTTGTATCGAGCGCTCGGGACGATACGTGTCCTGACAGAAATGGGAAAAAGACGCTACAGGCGCGATACACCGGTCTCCTTAAATGCATCGCGTGGCCCGGCGGCGTTTCGCAGCAAGCGCAGCAAGACGATCCCGGCCGCGCAATCCCACGCATACCCAGGAGATCGACCATGACCACCCATTTCGCCAAGCGCATCGTTTTCGCCATCGCACTCGCAGCTGCCGCCGCAGGCGCCCAGGCAGCCGGCATGTCGCAGCCCGGTGCACGCGACCCCTTCAGCGACGGGGCACGTTCAGTACAGGACCAGCGCAGCCCGTTCATCGACGGCGCCCGTGCCGCGCAGGACGCACGCGATCCGTACAGCGAAGGCGCGCGTGGCATCAATCCGGCCGGCGACGGTGAACGCATCGTGGCCGGCATGGACCGCACTGGTCCCTCGGCCGATCCGGCACGCAGCGTGAATCCCTACCAGGATGGCGCCCTCGCCTGATGTCCCGCGTTACCATGACCAATCGCGCACGGGGCGGCCGGCTTCGCCAGCTGCCGCCTCAGGCTGCTCCGTCAGCAGGCGGATCAACGCGCGGATCAATGGGCGGATCAATGGGCGGAATATGCCCATCTCCGCCGCGGCCTTGGTGAAGCCGCGGTGATGCGCGCTACCGGCAAGCCAGGCCGTTGCGAAGAATCCATCGGTCGGTTGCCAGGTTTCACCTACTCTGCGGCGACACCGTCCCTGACGTGCAGGGCCGAAACCTCCTGCAGATCGAGGTCGCGCTCCATATGGCGCAGCAGCTCGTCGGTAAGCTGCCCGGCGCGATGCATCTTCAGCAGTTCAGCGCGGGCCGCGGCAAGCCCGGCCAGTACCACCGCAAAGTGGGAAGAACGCTCGTCGTCGGGAAATTCGGTGTCCTTGTAGCGGTTGGTGATCTGTGCCCGGTAGTTGTACTGCTCCCACAGGCGAGGATGCAGCAGGTCGCCGTTGGCGTCGAACACCAGCGGACGGATCGCTTCCACCTGGACGTTCTCCAGCCGGGCCCAGGCCTGGGCCTCGGTCAGCTTCTCGACGTCGCCCTCCTGCATCTTGCGCAGGTCAAACAGCCGGATCAGCGGGCCGATGGTGGCGCCCTGCCCCAGCACCGTCACCAGGATCACCGCGAACGCCGCCACCAGGATCAGGTCGCGTCCCGGCATGGCCTCCGGCAGCGCCAGCGCAATCGCCAGCGTGACCACGCCGCGCATCCCCGCCCAGCTCACGATCGTTGCCGAGCGCCAGTCCGGTCCCTGCGAGCCCCTGCGCAGCAAGCGGTTCCATGCGGCCTTGAGCCCTTCGCTGGCGAACACCCAGACAAAGCGCGAGACCACCACCGCCGCGATCACCGCGGCAACCGGCAGCGCAAGCTGGGCCGCGGCATCGGCCGTGCCACCGAGCCGCTCGATCACGCCGCGCAGCGACAAACCGATCAGGATGAAGACCAGCGCTTCAAGCAGGAACACCATGAACTGCCAGAACGCCGTGCCGCGCGTGCGCGCCGACGCCGAGAAGACCTGGTGCTGGTGCCAGCCCAGCAGCATGCCGGTGGTGACCGTGGCGATCACGCCCGACACCTCCAGCCATTCGCCGGCGATATAGCTGATCCACGCCGACAGCACCGATGCCGTGATCGCCAGGTACTCGTCCTTGAGCAGCCTGAGCAGGAGCACCAGCGCGACACCGACTGCGCCACCGACCGCGACGCCGCCCACGGCCAGCACGCCGAATTCCATCGCGGCGTGGTGCATGCTGAAGGCGCCGGTCAGCGCGGCCGCCACCGCGAAGCGGTAGAGCACCAGCCCGGACGCGTCGTTGAGCAGGCTTTCGCCTTCCAGCAATGCCGTCATCCGGCGCGGCAGGGACAGGCGTTCCAGCACGGCCTTGGCCGCCACCGCATCCGGCGGCGAAACAATGGCGCCCAGCGCAAAGCATGCGGCCCAGGGCAGCCCTGGCACCACCAGGTGGACCAGCACGCCCACGGCCAGGGTCGTGAACAGCACCGCCCCGATCGCCAGCATCAGGATGCCGCGCAGGTTGCGGCGAAACTCGTCCCAGACGGAAAAGTACGCGCCGTCCATCAGCAGCGGGGGCAGGAAGACGACCAGGACCAGGTCCGGGTCAAGCTCGACGGCGGGCAGGCCCGGCACGAACGCCATGGCGATGCCGCCGACAAGGAAGGCAGCCGCAGGGGGCAGCCGCAACCGGTTAGCCAGCAGCTCCAGGCCAATGATGGCGACCAGCGAAAGCAGCACCAGCTTGAATGCCAGGACCGGCGACATGGCACTTCCCCTGTAGTTCGGCGTCCTCGCGATTATCCCTGAAGCATTGGGGCCTGGGTGACGCAAGAGAGCCTGCGCTTCCCTTCGGCGCGCCGGCACCGGTGGCAGCAGCGGCGCCGCGCATATCGAATGCCGGATATATTCGCTTGTGTTCGCGCGGCGCCGGCGTACGTTCATGGGTTCCTGCATCCTCCGGAACACCATGACCGCTTCCCGACGACAGTTCCCCGGCGACGCTCGCCCGCATCATCGGAATCTCGCCGCAGGCGGCACGGCTGCAGTTCGAGCGGCGCCACACGCAGTGGCGCAGCATCGACACCAAGCTGATTGCCGGACAGCAGCGCACGGCCGATTTCTGCCAGAAGGCAGGGCTGCTCAGGCAACGGCTCGATGTGCGGCAGACCTTCGCCTCCGGGTTCTCCCTTAACGCCTGACCGCCGCCGGCGGCGCCAGGCCGCGCGCCGGGCGTCTTGACGACCCCGGGCAAGTGCCTTCGGCACGGCCAGGGCCGCGTCCGAGGCCGCTACAGGATTTCCATGATTGACGCATCCCCGCGCCACCGCTCTTCGCGGCCCGGCGCGGCCTGCGCCCGCGCGGCCTGCTCTGGCCCCAGCGAATTCCGGCAACTGGTCCTATAGGCCCGGAATCGCACTCACCTATAAAGCCGTGACCCCAAACCTATTTCTCTTCCGAGGAGCACAACCATGCGGTGGATCAAGCAGATTGCAACGTGTGTGGCCCTGGTGGCGGCGCTGGCGCCGGCCGCGCACGCCGAAAGCAAGAATGTAGTCATTGCTTACCAGGACATGGTGGTGCCCTGGCGCTATGCGCAGGACATGAAGGAGCTGGAAAAACAGACCGGCTACACGGTCTCGTTCCGCCAGTTCGGCGGTGGCGGGGATGTGATCCGGGCCATGGCCTCGGGCCAGATCGCAATTGGCGAGGCCGGGACTTCGCCGATCGCATCAGCCCTGTCGCAGGGCCTGGACGTTGAACTGTTCTGGATCCTGGATGACATCAACGCGGCCGAAGCCATGGTCGCGCGCAACGGCAGCAAGATCACCAGCATCGCCGACCTGAAGGGCAAGCGCGTCGGCGTGCCGTTCGTGTCGACCACGCACTACCACACGCTGGTCGCACTGGAGCGCGCCAGGATCAATCCGAAGGACGTGCGCATCGTCAATATGCGTCCGCCGGAAGTCGCCGCCGCCTGGGAGCGCGGCGACATCGACGCCACCTTTATCTGGGACCCGGTGCTGGCCAAGCTCAAGCAGTCGGGCACGGTCCTGATGACCTCGGGCCAGATCGCCGCCGATACCGGCAAGGCGACCTTCGACGGCATGATCGCCAACAAGAAGTTTGCCCGTGAAAACCCCGAGTTCATGGTCAAGCTGGTGCGCGTGCTGGCCGCCGCCGATGAAAACTACCGCAAGAACAAGGCGTCCTGGACCCCGGATTCGCCCATGGTGAAGGCGGTAGCCAAGATCTCCGGGGCCAAGGCCGAGACGGTACCCGCGAGCATGGCGCTGTACAGCTTCCCCACGCTGCAGGAGCAGGTCTCCGAGCGCTGGCTGGGCGGCGGCGCGGCGCGCGCGCTGCAATCGGCGGCGCAGTTCCTCAAAGAGCAGGGCACCATCCAGACCGTCCTGCCGGACTACAGCCCGGGCGTCAACGCGGAATGGGCAAAGCGCGCGTTGCCCTGAGCGCGCGCCGCTCTCGCTGAAGCTGGCCGCCGCGCACAAGCCATCCGTGCGCGGCGGCCCCGAAAGTCCTGTTTCGGAAGCCCGTCATGTACAAACTTGAAATCGATAACGTCAGTGTCAACTACGGCACGGCCGGCGGCGCGAAGACGCTGGCCCTGTCGCAGGTCAACCTCACCATGGAGCGCGGCGATTTCGTCGTCGCGCTGGGTGCCTCCGGCTGCGGCAAGACCACCTTGCTGTCATGCATCGCCGGCTTCATGGAGCCATCCGAAGGCGAGATCCGGCTGAGCGGCAAGCCTGTGCACGGGCCCGGCGCCGAGCGCGGCGTGGTGTTCCAGAAGCATGCCCTGATGCCGTGGCTCAGCGTGGAAGACAACGTTGCACTGGGACTGCGCCTGCGCGGCGTGGCGCGTGCCGAGCGGCTGCGCATCGCCCATGAGAAGCTGGCCGCCGTCGGGCTGGAAAGCGTCGCCGCCAAGCCGGTCTACCAGCTGTCGGGCGGCATGCAGCAGCGCGTCGGGATTGCCCGCGCACTTGCCTGCGATCCGGCGGTGATGCTGATGGACGAACCGCTGGGCGCGCTCGACGCGCTCACGCGCGAGTCGATCCAGGCGCTGATCCTGAAGCTCTGGGCGCGCGAGCAGAAGATCGTCTTCTTCATCACGCACAGCGTGGAAGAGGCGCTCTTCCTGGCCACGCGGCTGATCGTCATGACGCCCTCGCCCGGGCGCATCGCGCATACCTATGAACTGCCGTTCGCGCGGCGCTTCATCGAATGCGGGGACGCCCGCGCGGTCAAGTCCGACCCGGAATTCATCCGCTATCGCGAAGAGATCGTCGACCTGATCCATGCCACTGCCTGAGGAGACCCCAATGCCCGCTTCCGTCCAACGCATCGAACCCCCGCCAGGCGCCCCGGCAGTGGCCGCGGCCGCGCCCAGCCGGCCCATGAAGACCGTTTCAGGCTACCGCCTGCCCGGCGAGGGCTCGAGTTCCCGCATCTCCACCATCACCGTGGTGCTGCTGCTCGCACTATGGTGGATTGCCAGCCACCTGCGCTGGCTGCCGCCGCTGTTCCTGCCGACGCCAGAGTCGATCTTCACCGCCTTCATCGATGCCTGGCAGGGCAACCTGCAAGGCGGCCAGCCGCTGACCGAGCATTTCGCCGCCAGCATGGTGCGCGTGTTCGGCGCCTTCGCGCTGGCCGTGGCCACGGCGGTGCCGATCGGCGTGATGATGGGGGTGTCGCGCGTCGCACGCGGCATCTTCGATCCGCCGATCGAGTTCTACCGGCCCCTGCCGCCGCTGGCCTACCTGCCGCTGATCGTGATCTGGTTCGGCATCGACGAGACCTCGAAGGTGCTGCTGATCTTCCTGGCCTGCTTCGCGCCGCTGGCGATGTCGGCCCAGGCCGGCGTGCGCTCGGTCACCATCGAGCAGATCAACGCGGCGTACTCGATGGGTGCCTCGCCGTGGCAGGTGGTGCGCCATGTGGTGATCCCCGCGGCGCTGCCCGATATCCTGACCGGCATGCGCATTGCCATCGGCTTCGGCTGGACCACGCTGGTCGCCGCCGAGATGGTCGCGGCCACTGCAGGCCTTGGCCAGATGGTGCTCAATGCCTCCAACTTCCTGCGTACCGACGTGGTGATCATGGGCATTATCCTGATCGGGCTGATCGCCTATGTCTTCGACCTGCTGATGCGCAAGCTGGCCAAGTGGCTGGTGCCCTGGAAGGGACGGATGTGAGATAAGCGGCAGGGCCAGGCCGTCTGGCCCTGCGCGACCACAGTTTCCGTATTGTTGCAATACTCCCAACGATTCCACGACACGACCGTCATTGTTCCAGCAACAGCATGCCCTCAGAGGATAATGCGCTGTAACATCGCGGGGAGCCCACGCCGGACCTGATCTGGCACCCCAAAGCCGTGTCATGACCCGCCTCATCCCCCTCGCCCACCTTTGCCTGGCAACCGCCGCCCTGACCTTCCTGAGTGCCGCACACGCCACTGACATAGACTGCGATCCGTCGGCCAGGCCCGCCGGCGCCAGCCAGGCGCAGCGGCTGATCTGCGAATCCGCGCTGTTTTCCATGGGTTATCAACGCATCCATGCCGACCAGCAGCGGCTGCTCAAGGCGGGGGCCATCTCCGAGGCAGACATTGCGGCGTTTCGCCAGAAGCGCGACCATTGCGATTCCGCCGCCTGCCTGGATGCGGTGTTCCGGGAGTGGCGGGCTGCGGCGGCCCAGGCGCGGCCCAGGCCGTAAGCGCCCGCCCCGCCGCGATCCCGCCGGACATGCTGGCGGCCCAGCCTTGCTACAATCCCGGTTCATACAACGGCAGACATCATGGGCTTTGAACAACTCGCAGCACTAAGGGACCAACTCGCGAAGAAGGCGGCCACCGAATCGGGCAAAGGCGCACGCCAGGGCGCACGCAAAGGCACGCCCAACGGCGAGCGTACCGAACGTACCGGAACCCGTGACGGCGAACGTACCGCCGCCCGCTCCGGCGCGGGTGTCGACGCCCCCGCCGGCGCCAAGGGCCGACGCCCTGCGCCGGCCGCCGCGCAGGCGAAGCCGGTCGATCCGGTGGTGCATTCCATCGCCCGGCTGCAGAAGCACTTCCCCAAGGCCTTCCCGAAGAACCCGGCGCCCAAGGTGCCGCTGAAGGTCGGCACCTTCGAGGATCTGACCCAGCATGCGGCCAAGCTTGCCCTGAACGAGGCGGAACTGCGTGAAGCGATCCGCACCTGGTGCAGCGGCGCACGCTACTGGTCGTGCATGGTGGAAGGCGCCAAGCGGCTGGACCTGGAAGGCAATGAGGCCGGCGTCGTCACCCAGGCGGATGCCAAGCGGGCCCAGCAACTGAAGGCCCGCCGCGCCGGCGGTTCGCGCCCGCCGAAAGCCAAGCCTGCTGCACCTGCAGCACCGGCCGTGCCCGCCGCAGTGGCCGCACCTGCCACGCCGGAAACGCCTGCCGCGCCCTGATCCCCGCCGCCGGCTATCCGGCAGCGTCTACGCCAGCACCGCGCGCGTGCAGCCGTAGCCGGCGTGGACCGGCAGCCGCGCCGGATGTTGTGCGATCACGAACGGCTCAAGACTTCGGCTGTGGCGTGCTGCAGAACCCCTGGCGCTTGTGCGAGCCATCGCAGAACGGCTTGTTGTCAGAATGGCCACAGCGGCACAACCAGACCTGATCGCCCTCGAAAGCGAAGCTGGCGCCTGCCGGGGTCACGATCCTGACCGGACCCTTGATACGGTACGGGCCATTGTCTTGTACCGTGACGGTGACAACAGTGTCTTCGTCCATGATGCACCCCCTCCCTGGCGACGGGGCACGCTGGCACCCCGGATTCGGGCAGCCAGCGCAGCCCTGTGTGCGCCTGTCCGTTTAAATCTACTCCGGTTTGTGGCGGACGTTAAATAGACTGGCTGTAGGACTGATGCCATTCGGTTGGCGACAGTCGTTCCTGCGCAGCATGGCCAGCATCACGCACTTCGGCCCCGGGCTGCCCGCCGAGTCCGGGTGGCAACCCGGCCACAACCGCATGGGGGGCGTTCGATGAAGCCTCGTCACGGTCCACAGGCATGGCGCCGCTTCTATATCCTTGATGAGAAGAACCGGCCAGTCCAGGTTACCGACCACGACGAATGGTCCCGCTGGATGGCGGAAAACGACCTGGTATTCCGTCGCACCCTGCTGGAGCAGTCCGGCGGCATGGTAACAACCCGGTTCCGGGGCGTGTCGGAGGCCGCACCGACGGACACCCCCTTGTTCATCACGCGCGTGACCGGGCTGGCCGGGCAGGACAATGTCAGTTATGGCGCGCAGACGCTGGAAGCGGCGCTGGAAGAGCACGAACGGATCGTGCAGCAGCTGCTTCGCCGTCTATCAGGACGGTGACTGTCTGCCCCGGCAAAACGCGCGCCGCTACCTGAGCCCTGGTCGACTGATCATGCGCCCCTTGCTGGAAGCCCGCCTCGTCAACGACGCCTTTGGCGACCCGGGACTGTTCGTAGACTTCCTGGACGAACGGCGCGCGCTGCTGTTCGACCTGGGCGACATCGGCCGGCTGATGCCGCGCGAGCTGATGCGCTTGTCGCATGTGTTTGTCACGCATGCGCACATGGATCATTTCTCTGGCTTTGACAAGCTGCTGCGGGTGCTGCTCGGGCGCAAGCCGCGCATCGTGCTGGTCGGCGGGCCGGGATTCCTCGCGCAGGTCGAGCACAAGCTGCTTGCCTATACGTGGAACGTGGTGCATCGCTACGCGACCGGGCTGGTCATTGAAGCGGTAGAACTTGGACTGGACGGGCAGATGCGGCGCGCCGGCTTTTCCAGCCGTCACGGCTTTGCCAGGGAGGACCAGGCGCCCGCAGCGAGAACCGGCGATATCGTGCACGACGAGCCGACGTTTCAGGTGCGTGCCTGCTTTGTCGACCATGGGATTCCATGCCTGGCCTACCTTCTGGAGGAAAAAGCCCGGCTCGGCATCAACAAGGAACGCCTGGCGGAATCCGGCCTGACAACCGGCGCCTGGCTGCGCCAACTCAAGCATGCCGTCCTGACCGGGGCCGCCGGCGATGCGCCGATTCTTGTGCAGTGGCGGGACCGCAGCGGCGACCATGCGGCGACGCGAACCGTCGGCGAGCTAAGCCGGCTGATCCTGGACGTCGAGCCCGGCCGGCGCATCGGCTACGTGACCGACCTGCGCTATACCAGCGAGAACGTGCAAGCGCTGTCGCAACTGATGCAGGGCGTCGACCAGCTTTTCATCGAGAGCGTGTTTCTGGATGCCGACCGGGCACATGGCCTGCGCAAGAACCACCTCACCGCTGCCCAGGCCGGACTGATCGCGCGCTGCGTCGGTGCCCGCGCGGTGACACCGTTTCATTTTTCGCCACGCTATCAGGGGCGCGCCAGTGAACTGGCTGCGGAGGTAGAGGCTGCCCGGGCACCCTGAGCGCGTGCGTTCGCCGGTATCCCGGCGCGCCCGCAAGACTGTGATAGCGTTGAGCCTTCCGACTTGCCACCACCCATGACCGATTTCGACGCCGACGCCCTGAAACGGCTGGTCACAGTCACCATGCCTTTTGGAAAGCACAAAGGCACGCTGATCGCCGACCTGCCGGGCAACTACCTGAACTGGTTCGCGCGCGAGGGCTTCCCGCCGGGCCAGATCGGCGCGCTGCTGGCGCTGATGCATGAACTGGATCACAACGGCCTGGCGCATCTGCTCAAGCCGTTGCGCGGCGGGCGCACGTAGCGCGTCAGCGCCGACGCTCAGGTCACCGGCGCCGGGTTGAACAGCACCAGCGCGTTGCGGATCTTCCAGTGCTCGGCCCATGACTTCTTGCCGCTGGCCACGGCCAGCAGCATGTGGAACAGCTCCCAGCCCACTTCCTCGATGGTGGCCTCGCCGGTCGCGATGCGGCCGGCGTTGACATCCATCAGGTCGTGCCAGCGCCGCGCCAGGTCATTGCGGGTGGACACCTTGATCACCGGCACCTCGGCCAGCCCGTACGGCGTGCCGCGCCCGGTGGTGAAGACGTGCAGGTTCATGCCGGCGGCCAGCTGCAGCGTGCCGCAGACAAAATCGCCCGCGGGCGTGGCGGCATAGATCAGCCCCTTCTGCGTGACCTTTTCGCCCGGGCCGCTGACGCCGTGGATCGGGCCGGTGCCGGACTTGACAATCGAGCCCATCGCCTTTTCCACGATGTTGGACAGGCCACCCTTCTTGTTGCCGGGCGTGGTGTTGGCGCTGCGGTCGACCTTGCCTTGCTCCAGGTAGCGGTCGTACCACGCCATCTGCCGCACCAGCGCCTCGGCCACCTCGGGCGTGGCCGCGCGCGCGGTGAGCTGGTCGATGCCGTCGCGCACCTCGGTCACCTCGGAGAACATCACCGTGGCGCCGGCACGCACCAGCAGGTCGGTGGCAAAGCCCACCGCAGGATTCGCGGTGACGCCGGAGAAGGCATCGCTGCCGCCGCACTGGACGCCGACCACCAGGTCCGACGCCGGGCAGGTCTCGCGCCGGCGCGCGTTCAGGCGCGCCAGGTGCCTTTCCGCCGTGGCCATGATCGCATCGATCATCGAGGCAAAGCCCACGTGCTGCTCGTCCTGCAGGCAGACCACATCGGGCTCGCCCTCCTTCTGGATCGGGATGGTGCCGGCCCCGATCAGGCGCGCGGGCTGCAGCTTCTCGCAGCCCAGGCTGACGATCATCACCTCGCCGCCGAAGTTGGGGTTCAGCGCGATATTGCGGATGGTGCGGATCGGGATGCCGGCATCGGGCGCGTCGATCGCCACGCCGCAGCCGTAGGTGTGCTCCAGGCCCACCACGTCGTCGACGTTGGGGTACTTCGGCAGCAGTTCTTCCTTGATCCGGCGCACGGCAAACTCCACCACGCCCTCCACGCACTGCACCGTGGTGGTGATGCCCAGGATATTGCGCGTGCCGACCGAGCCGTCCGCATTGCGGTAGCCCTCGAAGGTATAGCCGTCCAGCGGCGGCAGCGGGGCCACGCGCGTGCCGACCGGCAGGTCGTGCAATTCCGGCGCGGCCGGCATGCGGATCACGCGCTCGTTGACCCAGCTGCCGCGCGGCAGGTCTTTCAGCGCATAGCCGATCACCACGTTGTAGCGGATCACCGCGTCGCCGTCGCGCAGGTCGGCCAGCGCCACCTTGTGGCCCTGCGGCACGCCCTCGACCAGCACCAGGCCGCACGGGAACGCCGTGCCTGCCGGCAGGCCGCCGTCATTGGCCACGATGGCGACGTTGTCGTTCGCGTGCATCGTGATGTACAGGGGGCGCGCCGTCGCGCCAGCCGCTTGCGCGGGATGCATTTCACTCATTTCCGTTGTCCCTCACGCCGGCTGCAGTTCCACCCGGCGGATATCCTTGACGATGACCAGATAGCAGAATACGGTCACCAGTGCGTTCACGCCGACAAATACCAGCGCCCCATTGAAGGATCCGGTCGCGCTCAGGATGTAGCCGATCACCAGCGGCGTGACGATCCCGGCGATATTGCCGAACATGTTGAAGATGCTGCCGGCCAGACCGATCACTTCCTTGGGCGCGGTATCGGCGATCACCGCCCAGCCCAGCGCCCCCACGCCCTTGCCGAAGAACGCCAGCGCCATCAGGCCAACCACCACCCATTCGTTGTCGACGTAGTTGCAGGCAATCATGCTGACCGACAGCAGCATGCCCAGCACGATCGGCGTCTTGCGGGCCAGCGTCAGCGAATGGCCGCGGCGCAGCAGGGTGTCGGAGAAGCGCCCGCCCAGCACGCCGCCCAGGAAGCCGCAGACAGCCGGCAGCGACACCACGAAGCCCGCCTTCAGGATCGACATATGCCGTTCCTGTACCAGGTAGACCGGAAACCAGGTCAGGAAGAAATACGTGAGCACGTTGATGCAGTACTGGCCCAGGTAGACGCCCACCAGCATGCGGCTGCGCAAGAGCTGGCGCACCTGCGTCCACTGGATGCCGCCGCCCTCGCGGCCGGCGCGCGCCTCGTCGCCCTCGCCCATGTGGATCAGGCCGCCGCCCTGCTCGATATAGTCCAGCTCGGCGCGGCTGACGCCGCGGTGCCGGGCCGGGCTCTGCACGAGCCTGAGCCACACCAGCGCCAGCAACATGCCGAGCACGCCCATCCAGATGTACACGTGGTGCCAGCCCATGGCGTGCGTGACCCATGCCATCAGCGGCGTGAACGCCACCGCGGCGAAGTACTGCGCCGAATTGAAGATGGCCGACGCCGTGCCGCGCTCGGCCGTCGGAAACCAGCTCGCCACCACCTTGGCATTGGCCGGAAACGCCGGCGACTCGGCCAGCCCGACCGCAAAGCGCAGTGCGAACAGTGCCGCCATCGCGGCGCCGGCCGACGCGAACGCCCCCAGGCTGCCCTGCAGCAGCGTGAACAGCGACCACAGGAAAATGCTGGCCGCATAGACGCGGCGCGCGCCGAAGCGGTCGAGCAGCCAGCCGCCCGGCAACTGCGCCAGCACATAGGCCCAGCTGAAGGCCGAGAATACGATACCCATCTGGATCGCGTCGAAGCCGAACTCGGCGCGCATGGCCGGGCCCGTAATGGACAGCGTGGCACGGTCGGCGTAATTGATCGTCGTGACGATGAATATCAGGAGCAGGATGGCGTATCGGGTCTTGCCGGTTTTAGCCGCGGCCGCTGCTCCGGCCGCTGTCGCGGTTACTGCCATGTCATCTCCAGGCCAGGCGCTGCCTGCCGGCCCGCCAGTGTTACGTTGTCTGATGACATTGTAATGAGTTAAGCCATCAAATGACTCCGGGATTTCCCCTAGATCATCGTGAAGCATCGACTACACCGCGGCATCACAAGAGCGTGGACACCGGCATATGCTCCCAATTCCACATAGTTGCATGAGTCTATGGGTTGCGCCTGTTGTATGACGACTTACAACAACCTTTCATGAGACCGAACCGCCGCCCCACCCGGCAGCGCTCGCGCCATTCCCTCGGGCAAACTTTCTGGCTTCGCAAAGTCGCGATCGTTGACGCATCATCTATAACGAGTACAACCCATCACACCACAGGAGGCATGACTCATGCGCTGGAAGCAACGTCCGCAAGGTTCCAACTGGGGTGACTTCGGCCCTGATGACCAGCTTGGCCGCATCAACCTGATCGGCCCCGAGCAGGTCGTCAAGGGCGCGCGCGAGGTGCAGGCCGGCATCAGCTTCTGCCTGTCGCTGCCGCTGGACTACCCCGGCGGCAACAAGCTCAACCCGCGCCGGCACCCGCCGGTGCTGCGGCCCACCTTCCGCGACGACATTCCCTATGTGAACTTCCCGCTGGCGAAGGTCGATCCTGCCGCCACCGACGTCATCAGCGACGACCAGGTGCTGCTGTGCCTGCAGTACAGCACGCAATGGGATGCGCTGGCGCACGTGGGCGCGCTGTTCGATGCCGACGGCGACGGCCGGCCCGAGCGCGTCTACTACAACGGCTACCGCGCCAACGAGCATATCGTCGGACCGGTGGACTATGCCGAGGATGACAGCTTTGCCGCGCACCCCTGCGGCCACGACCACAGCGCGGCGCGCGCGCTCGGCATCGAGAACTTCGCGGTCAGGGGCATGCAGGGCCGGGGCGTGCTGGTGGATCTGGCGCACACCTTCGGCATGGACTTCCGCAATGTCGGCTACGACGACCTGATGCACGCGCTGGAGGCCGGCAAGGTGGAAGTCGAGCGCGGCGACATGCTGCTGCTGCGCACCGGCTTTGCCGAGGTGGTGCTGTCGATGCAGCGCGAGCCCGACGAAGCCGTGCTGCACCACAGTTGCTGCGCGCTCGACGGCCGCGACGACAAGCTGCTGAACTGGATCACCGATGCCGGCATCGCCGCGCTGATCGCCGACAACTACGCGGTGGAACGCTATCCGGCACGCCCCGCGCCCGACGGCGACAAGAGCCACCCGCTGCTGCCGCTGCACCACCACTGCCTGTTCAAGCTGGGCCTGCCGCTGGGCGAGCTGTGGTACCTGCGCGAACTGGCGGACTGGCTGCGCGCCAATGGCCGCACGCGCTTCCAGCTGACCGCCCCGCCGCTGCGCCTGCCTGGCGCGGTGGGCTCGCCGGTCACGCCCATCGCCACGGTATAAGCCAACAACAATAAACCAGGAGACACCATGAACCATCGCCACCCGATCCGCCGCATTGCCGCCAGCGCCCTCGCCTTCGCCACGGCGCTTGCCTGTGGCACCGTCCAGGCCCAGCCCAGGGCCGCCATCTCCGACGACGTCGTCAAGATCGGCATGCTGCTTGACATGAGCGGCCTGTATGCCGACGTCACCGGCCGCGGCAGCGCCACTGCCGCGCAGATGGCGATCGACGATTTCGGCGGCAAGGTGCTGGGCAAGAAGATCGAGCTGGTGGTGGTCGATCACCAGAACAAGGCCGACATCGCCGCCAGCAAGGCGCGCGAGTGGTTCGACACCGGCAATGTCGACGCCATCCTGGACGTGGCCGCGTCGGCGCCGGCGCTGGCGGTGCTGGAGGTGGCCAGGCAGAAGAACCGCATCGTGGTGTTCTCCGGCCCCGGCACCGAGCGCATCACCAACGACCTGTGCTCGCCGGTGTCGGTGCACTACGCCTATGACACCTACGCGCTGGCCAACACCACCGCGCGCGCCATGGTGCAGCGTGGCGGCAAGACATGGTTCTTCCTGACGGCGGATTACGCCTTCGGGCACACGCTGCAGGAATCGGCCACCGCGGTCATCAACGAGGCCGGCGGCAAGGTGCTGGGCGCCGCGCGCCATCCGCTGGGCACCAGCGACTTTGCCTCCTACCTGCTGCAGGCGCAGGCCAGCAAGGCCCAGGTGGTGGGCCTGGCCAATGCCGGCGGCGACACCGTCAACGCGATCAAGGCCGCCTCTGAATTCGGCCTGACCCGCAACAACACGCAGCGCTTGGCGGGCCTGCTGCTCTATATCAACGACATCCACGCCATCGGCCTGAAGACCGCGGCCGGGCTGGTGCTGACCGAGGCTTTCTACTGGGACATGAACGATGCCACCCGTGCCTGGTCGCGCCGCTATTTCGACAAGCTCAGGAAGATGCCCAACATGAGCCAGGCGGGGGCGTATTCATCGGTGACGCACTACCTGAAGGCCGTGCAGGCCGCTGGCACCGACGAGACCGCGGCCGTGATGAAGAAGATGAAGGCGATGCCGATCAACGACTTCTTCGCCAGGAACGGCCGCATCCGCGAAGCAGGCGACCGCCGCCGGCATGATCTCGATCCACTTCGTCAACGTGCTGTCCAAGCCGATCGTGGCGCCACACGGCGGCTACGACGCGCGCTACGGCACCAACCCGTTCACCATCGGCGTGCCGGTGGCGGGCGAGCCGCCGCTGGTGCTGGACTTTGCCACCAGCGCGATTGCGCTGGGCAAGGTGCGGGTGGCCCACAACAAGGGCGTGTCGGTCGCGCCCGGCTGCCTGCTGGATGCGCATGGCGAGCCCACCACCGACGCCGGCGTGATGTACCCGCCCGCCGGCACACCGCAGGGCGCGCTGCGGCCCTTCGGCGAGCACAAGGGCCACGTGCTGGCCGTGATGTGCGAACTGCTGGGCGCCGCGGTCACCGGCGGCCACACCATCCGCCCCGAAACGCTGCGGCATGAGCATGCGGTCTGGAACAACATGCTGGCGATCGTGTTCGATCCGGCGCGCCTGAGCACCAGCACGTCGTTCGGGTATGAGGTGGCGGCGTTCGCCGACTGGATGAAAGCGTCGCGACTGCAGCCCGGCCAGGACGGCATCCGCCTGCCCGGTGAACCCGAGCGCGCCTGGCGCGCCGCCCGCGCCGGGCATGTCCCGGTCGATGCCGGCACGCTGGCGCAACTTGACGACGCGGCGGCGCGGGTGGCCAGGGCGGGCGCCCGTGCGCATCCCGCGCCGGGACCACTGTCTGCGCTGGCGTGCGACTGACTATCATCAGGGTATGCGCCCGGCACCGTGCACAAGGCACGCCCGGGCTGGCGCCCGACCACTACCGGACACTGACATGAGCAAAATCGGCTTTATCGGACTTGGCGTGATGGGCAAGCCCATGGTGCAGCACCTGGTCGACGGCGGGCATACCGTCTTCGCCCATACCCGCAGCGGCGTGCCGCAAGACCTGCAGGACGCCGGCGTGAAGGCCTGCGCCAGCGCCGAGGACGTGGCGAAACAGTCGGAAACCATCATCCTGATGCTGCCGGACACGCCCGACGTCGAGCGCGTGCTGTTCGGCGAGAAAGGGGTTGCTGACGGCCTTGCCGATACCGCGGGCGGCGTCACCGTGATCGACATGAGCTCGATCTCGCCGATCGCCACGCGCGAGTTCGCGCGCTGCATCGAGGCCATCGGCGCCGACTATGTCGATGCCCCGGTGTCAGGCGGCGAAGTCGGCGCCAAGGCGGGCACGCTGTCGATCATGGCCGGCGGCAAGCAGGAAGTGTTCGACCGCGTGCTGCCGATCCTGCAGCTGATGGGCAAGAACATCACGCGCGTGGGCGCGGCCGGCGACGGCCAGGTGGCCAAGGTGGCCAACCAGGTGATCGTGGCGCTGACCATCGAGGCGGTCAGCGAGGCGCTGGTGCTGGCCGCCCGCGCCGGCGCCGATCCCGCGCGCGTGCGCGAGGCGCTGATGGGCGGCTTTGCCAGTTCGCGCATCCTGGAAGTGCACGGCGAACGGATGATCAAGCGCACCTTCGACCCGGGCTTCCGCATCGCCCTGCACCAGAAGGACCTGGACCTGGCGCTGTCCACCGCGCGCCAGCTTGGCGTGGGCCTGCCCAATACGGCGTCGTGCCAGCAACTGTTCAATGTCTGCAGCGGGCTGGGCGGCGCGGGCTGGGATCATTCGGGCCTGGTCCGGGCGATCGAGCACCTGTCCTCGTTCGCCATCGGCGACGAGCCTCCCGCCAGTTGAGGTGGCCACGCCTGCCCGCATGCCGCAAGCCAACACCATCTTGCTGACCGCGTTGGCGATGCTGGCGTTCGCCGGCAATTCCCTGCTGTGCCGGCTGGCGCTGAAAGGCACCACCATCGACGCAGGGACATTCACCCTGGCACGGGTGGCGGCCGCGGCGGCGGTGCTGTGGCTCATCGTGATGGCGCGGCGGCAGGTGAACCGCGCCGGCGCGCGTGGGATTTCGCTGGGCGGCAACTGGGTTTCCGCCCTGGCCCTGTTCTGCTATGCGGCGACGTTCTCGTTCGCGTATGAGCGCCTGAGCGCGGGCACCGGGGCGCTGCTGCTGTTCGCGGCGGTGCAGGCCACCATGGTTGGCTATGGCCTCTATGCCGGCGAGCCGCTGCGCGCGCAGCAGTGGAGCGGCCTGGCGCTGGCACTGGCCGGCCTGGTGTGGCTGATGCTCCCGAGCCTGGCCACGCCGCCGCTGGCCTCATCGCTGCTGATGATCGCGGCGGGCATTGCCTGGGGCGTCTATTCGCTGCGTGGCAAGCGTGCCGCGGATCCGGTCGAGACCACCGCGGGCAATTTCGTGCGCGCCGTGCCCATGGCACTGGCGCTCGGCGCGGCCATCCACGCGCAGCGCTCACTGGACAGCGCGGGACTCGCCTATGCGGCGCTCTCCGGCGCCATCACCTCCGGGCTCGGCTATGTCATCTGGTACACCGCGGTGCCGCAGCTCAGGGCCGCCACCGCCGCAACGGTGCAGCTGAGCGTGCCGGTTATCACGGCAGTGGGCGGCATCGCGCTGCTCGGTGAAGCGTTGTCCTTGCGGCTGGCACTGAGTGCGACGGCGGTACTGGGCGGCATTGCGCTGGTGATCACGGGCAAGCGCGCCTAGTGTCCTGCCGCCGGCCGGCGCCTCAGCCGCACCAGAGAAGCGCACGCATGAATGAAAGCGGCCCGTGCCTGGAGCACGGGCCGCCGTCACCGTCTGCAGTGAGTGGGACCAGCCGTGGCTCACATCTTCTGCTTGGTGCTTTCCGCAGCGCCCTGTACCTTCTCGCCGCCGCGTTCGATATCCTTGCCCGCGCCCGCCATGGTGTTGCAACCCGTGACCAGCAGCACGCCTGCGAGCGCAAACAGTGCATATAGCCTTCTCATGATGATCTCCTTGATTCGTGTGGGTGCGGCATGTGCCGCCAGGATGGAATCGCTCGGAATCGCTTGACCGGGCAGCCGCTTGCCCAACCGGCAATTGGATCGTAGCAACCCGGGCCAGCGCGAAAAGTCGGCTTTCGTCCTACCGCGATGTCAGCAGAATGCGCGACATGCCACCACCGCGTGCCCCGCACCATCGCGGTGCCGCCGCCATGGCCCCGAATATGCTTGTAGGACGGCCACCGATACCCCGCGCACCGGTATCGCTCGACAATGCAGAGTGTCACTGCCAGCCATCCCGGAGACCACCATGACGTCACGCAGCATCCACGTGCTTCCCGCAGCGACCAGCGACACCGAATACGCCAGCGAAGGCGCATGGGCGCTGACCATCGAAGGCATCGAAAGCGGCGCCGACGACGCGGCGCTGCACTTCCCGACCCAGGAAGCCGCCATTGCAGCCGGCTGGATGCGCGCCCGCGAAGACGGCGTACCGCTGTGCATCCACGGCCGCGACGGCCTGGTGCGTGAACGCAAGATCTACTGCCGCGATACCCGCGGCAATATCCGCCTCGGCCACTAGCAGCACTGGCCGGCCTGGACGAATCCACCAGCCGGCCGCCCCGTCATTTCTCCCAGCGCGCGCTGTGCAGGCGGGCCGCACTGGTTCATTGCGCCGAACGCATTGAGTCGGGTCAAGTGCCCCACATCCGCTGTGAAAACCACGGGTCCAGCGCCAATACTGGAAAGAGGCAGAAAGCCGCTATCCAGAATCCACCGAGACCCGCGATGCGCCTCCTCCTCAGATACCGTCCGCTGGACATCTATCCCGACCCGCTCGACGCCAGGGTTGCCGAATTGCACGCGATTGCCGAAGACGTCCAGGCCAGGCATGCTCGCAAGTGGCGCCGGCATGGCACGATGCTGACGCCGCGCGACGACACGGATCGCAGATTTCCGGCTGGCGATCCCGAAACGCGCCACTAAGGCCATCCGGGCGAGTTTTCTTCGCTGCTAGGAAATGTGAACAAGTGTCATATCCGGTTGGCAAGGTCATGACCCCTGCGAAAGAATGGGTACCCGTACGCGGCGGGCCCGATCGGCGGGCCTGCCGCTGCACCATTTTCCTGACGCAGCGAAATGAATCGAACCACCCGGGATTGCGTGATGGCGTTGATTTCCAGCCTGCGTGCCATGGGGCCCATGCCCCGGCACCGGCTTGCCGCCGCCAGCCGCCTGAGCGCCGCGGAATTGACCCGCGCGCTCAAATCCGCCCGCCAGATGGGCGTCGTGGCCTACGAGGGCGAGCCCGACGCGCCGCCTGAAGCCGATACTCCGCTTGTCCTGACTGGCCGGCCCCTGCCACCCCCGCGGCGCGTCACGCCCGCCCCGCGTGACAACAAGCCGCATTTTGAGCCGCTGCTGGACGTCTGGGGCATCGCCCGTCCCGCCGCGCTGCCGCGTGGCCACATTTCGTAGCGGCCCGCACGGCGGAAGCGCGCAACTGAGCGCGGCGCGCCGCCTGCTCCCGGAGCCTTACCGCTGGCGGCGATAGCTGGCGCTCATGATCTGGGTCCACTCGCCGTTCCCGCCCTGCATATAGGACGCCAGCTCGCGGTGGTCATCGCCCTTGAAGGTGATCACGTCGCGGTAATGGGCCATGCGCCCGTTGCCCGAACAGTCAGGGCCCTCGGCACGCAGCGTCAGTTGCTGGCCGCCGGTGTCGAGCTCGCCTTCATAGATCCACAGGTGGGTCATCATCGAGCCGATGAAGGTCCCGACAAAGTGCTTGCGCGCCGGATCGTAGCCCAGTGTCATGACCGTGGTGGACGGTCCGCAACCGGGCATGTCGCCCTGCGTCACGCATTGCACCCAGACGTCGCCAACGCTGCTCACCCGCTCCGGGATTTCCCACTTCTGCACCGGCCGATCCGGTCCCATTGCTGCCTCGCCTTCGGCAATCCAGTCACCCACCAGCCGTTGCAGCCAGCGGTGCTCCTTCTGTGCTTCGGTCTTCATTTGCAGTCTCCCCCGGCGCTTCAAAAGCGTATTTGTGGATGCCGTACACATACACTAGCAAACGAGATGGACAGTGTCCACATCTAATTTCCGAGGGCCAGCCGGTTGGCCGAAATGGGCGGGTAAACGAAGCTATTGCGGCAGCCGCAGCCTGGGCACAACGAGCTGGTTGCCCGATCCACGCTGCACGTCACACTGGACCATGGCGACGCGCACGGCGCCGTCCAGCGCCAGGTATTCGACATCGGCCACCACGCTGTAGGCGTCCTTGTCGACGTTGCGGGTCGTGGCGCTGACCCACTTGAAGCTGCCGGGATTTGGCAGCGCCGCCTTGACGGCCTTCCTGCAGGCGGCCTCAGGAGCCGCTTCCTTGCCATGCGGCCTGGCCGCCTCGCCTTTTGCGGCTGCAAGCGCCGTCGACGCGCCTGCGGCTGACAATACCAGCACCAGCGCGGCGGACAAGGAACGTGTGGAAAGCGGCGAAAGCATCGTGGACTCCTGCAACGGGGCGGCGCGGGACAGCGCCACCCTGGCGCCGGCCCCGATGCAGTTCAGGCCACGGCGCGCGCGCAAAAGTTCCCTTGCCGCCACTGCCGACGGCCCGAGGGCCTGCTCACATATAAAACGTGCGCAAAACAGACACTAGCGCCGCACGCAGGCCTTGTAGGTGAACTTGTCGCCACGGAACATGAATTCGGAATAGGCCAGCGGCCTGTCGTCGATATCGTGCGGCGTGAAGCGAATGCGCAGCAGCGGCTCGCCCGGCTCCACTTTCAGCCGGCGCGCGGCTTCCGCCGTGGCGGGGATCGCCGCGCTTTCCGTATGCAGGTACTTGAGGCGATAGCCCAGGCGGGCCTCGACGATCATCAGCGCATCGTGGTTTTCCAGGTCGTGCTCCAGGATCGCGCGCATCAGGGGTTCGGGCGCCATTGTCATGCCGACCGCCACCGGCGTGCCGGCCACGGACTTGAGCATGGTCACGCACAACAGCCTGGTTCCCGGCGGCAGTCGCAGCGCATCGGTGGCGATGGCCGGCGCCGCAATCAGCCGGGTCGACAGCAGCTTGCCGTGCGCTTCGTGCCCGCGCGCGCGCATGTGGTCGTAGAAGCCGGTCAAGGGCCCCAGGTCCGCCTGCCCCGCCGGACGGCTGACAAAGCTGCCCTTGCCGTGGACCGTTTCGATCAGCCCCTCCGCAAGCAGCGACGCCAGCGACTGGCGCACCGTAATGCGGCTGACGCCGAACTCGGCCATCAGCTCGGCTTCCGACGGCAGCTTGATGCCCGGCGTCCATTCGTTGTTGACGATGCGCTGGCGCAGCGCGACTTCGATCTGCTTGAAGCGAGGCAGGGAGCTTGTTGTCACGAGATTGGCGGTGTTCATGGGGTGGCCCATGCGGGCATCTACTTATCATAACAACGTTGACTCATCATAACATGTCATGACAACATGTCCCGACACCGCCATGACAGAAATCGCGGCGCCAGCGCGGGTGTGACGAGCTGAGGATGCCGCGGTGACCTTGTGCACGACGGACAAGAGCAGTCGACAAGCACGCAGAACCGACGGAGACAACGCGATGAACCAAGCCACTGCGCCCTTCCTTGCCGGCGCGCCCATCGACACGCCCCAGGAAGCCCTGACGGTCGCGGCAGCGCTGCCGTTGGTGGTGGCCACCTATCCGCTGTTTGAAAGCCTGCGCACCTGCCGGCTGCAAACGTCCGTCGCGCAAGCCACCGGCTACGGGCGCGCGCCCGTCAACACGCTGTCGGCCAGCACGCAGCCGTGGACCCACCTGGACCGCGACATCGTCACGCCGGCCAATGACCTGCTCTACTTCTGCGCCTGGATCAACCTGGCCGATGGCCCGGTCACGCTGCACGTGCCTGCGCTGCCGGATGCAAGCCGCTATTACGTGGTGGAGTTGCTGGACGCCTGGACCAACAACTTCGAGAACCTGGGCCCGCGCAACGTGCCCGCCGCCGGCGCTGACATCGTGCTGACCGGCCCCGGCCAGCACGCGCAAGGGCCGCATGTGGTGCATTGCCCGACGTCGCTGGTGTGGATGCTGGGCCGCGTGCTTGTTACCAGCGCCGACGACCTGCCGGCAGCCAGCGCCTTCGAGAACGGCTTCCGCCTGTCCGGCGGCGCACGCCATCAGCCCGCCTGCGTGCGCGACTGGCAGGACAGCGGTGAGCCGGCACTGGACTTCTTCGCCAATATCTTCAACGCGCTGCGCGAGTATCCGGCGGAGCCTTCGGCCGCTGGCTTGCTGTCGCTGCTGCGCAAGTGCGGCATCCGCGCCGACGAGTCCGTCGACGTGGACGCGCTGCGGCCCGCGGTGCGGCAGGGCCTGGTCCGCGCCTGGTGCGAAGGCATGGCGCTGATCGAGGCCAGTACCCGCAGCCATGCGCGCAAGAGCTGGACCTACAGCCTGGTGCTGGGCCGCTATGGCGATGACTGGATGCAGCGCGCCGTCACCGCGATGAAAGGCCTGGGCGCGCTGCGCGCCGACGAGGCCATCTATGCCGCCGCCGACTACGACACCGATGGCGAACTGCTGCATGGCCGCCACGCCTACGCCCTGCACTTCCCGGCGGGCCACCTGCCGCCGGCGCAGGCGTTCTGGTCGGTATCGCTCTACGGGGCCGACCGCTTCTTCACCGACAACGCGATCGGCCGCTATGCGCTGGGCGACCGCAGCCCGGGCCTGCAATACGATGCCGACGGCGGCCTCACGCTGACCATCTCGCACCAGCGCCCGGCACAGGCGCAGCAGAACTGGCTGCCGGCGCCGGACGCCCCCTTCTACCTGATCCTGCGCCTTTACCACCCCACCGACGGCTTCATGGCCGGCGACTACGTGATCCCGCCGCTGCGGCGCATCGCCTGAAGGAGCCACGCCATGGAACACCAGAACACCTCCCTCGGCACGCTCGCATGCGACGCGGTGCGCTACACGCTGCCGCTGTATGAAATGGCGCGCATGCGTGCCGCCACCTGCCCGCGGCGCGACAGCGCCGGGGCCTTTGCCGGCGACGGGCCCGACTCCACGCTGCGCTGGATCAACACCGTCACACACGTGCGCACGCTGCTCGGCCCGCAGCACCGGCAGGTCGTGACCCCGAACAACGACACGCTCTACACCAATGCGTGTCTCGACCTGTCCGGCGGCCCGCTGCTGCTGGACGTGCCCGACTGCCTCGGCCGCTATTACGTGCTCGGCCTGCTCGACGCCTATACCAACCCGTTCGGCTATATCGGCACCCGCACCACCGGCACGCAAGGCGGAAAGTGGCTGTTGCACGGACCAGCCTGGCAGGGCGAGGCGCCGGCCGGCGCAACGCTGCTGCCCTGCCCCACCGACGCGGTCTGGATCATCGGCCGTATCCTGGCCGACGGCGAAGCCGACCTGCCGGGCGCGCATGCGCTGCAGGACGGCATCCACCTGCGCCGGCCTGACGGCACCAGTGCAGGCACCATCTTCGATGCCGGCATGCAAGCCGGCGAGCGGCCGGCCGACCCCGACCGCTACGCCGCCATCGTCACCCGCATGCTGCGCGACAACCCGCCACCCGCCGCCGAAGCGGAACTGGTCCGCACCTATGCGCAGGCCGGCATCGGCAGCGGTGCGCCGCTGACCGAGGCGCAGCGCACCGCCCTGGCCAACGCGCTGGCGCAGGTCGATGCAGAACTGGCCGCGCCCAGGGCGTCCGAACTGGGCGGCGGCTGGTTCCTGCCGGTGGAGATCCATAGCTCGTTCGGCACCCACTACGCACTGCGTGCCGAAGTGGCGCGCAACTACATCGGCGCGCTTGGCGTCGAGGAAGCCATGTACCTGATGGCCGATTGCGATGGCGACGGCTTGCCGCTGGACGGCACGCATCAGTACGAACTGGCGTTTCCCCAGCAGGGACTACCCCAGGTGGGCGCGTTCTGGTCGCTGACCATGTACCGCAAATCGGACTGCATGCTGGCCGAGAACCCGCTGCAGCGCTATTCGCTGGGCGACCGCTCGCCGGGCCTGCGCACGGCGCCCGATGGCAGCCTGCGCATCGTGCTTGGCGCCCAGGCCCCGACCGACAGCGCCCTGGCAGGCAACTGGCTGCCTGCGCCCGCGGAGGCGTTCTATGTGGCATTGCGCCTCTACGTACCCGGCACCGTTCACCTGGAACGCACGTTCCGCTATCCCCCCATCCGCCGCATGAAGGAAGCATCATGAATCAGCCCTCTGTCTTCGCCCGGGCCTTGCTGACGGCCGCCCTGGCGATGCTGTGCCTGGCCAGCCCCGCGCAGGGGCAAACGTACCCGTCGCGGCCGGTCAAGCTGGTGTCGCCCTACGGCGCGGGCGGCTCCAACGACATCTCCGCCCGCATCCTTGCCGAGGCACTGGGCCACAAGCTCGGCCAGCAGGTGGTGGTGGAAAACAAACCCGGCGCCGGCACCCGCCTGGCCACCGAGCAAGTGGCCCATGCCGCGCCAGACGGCTACACGCTGCTGTGGGCCGCCGCGCCCTTCGCCATCAATACCGCGGCAGGCATCGCGCAGCGCTACGACGTCCACAAGGACTTCGTGCCCGTCGGGCCACGCGTGCTGGGCCCGGTCTTCCTGATCGTCAACGCCAGCTCGCCGGCGCGCACCGTGGCCGACTTCGTGCGCATGGCGCGGGACAAGCCGGAGGGCGTGACGCTGGCCTCGCCGGGCGCGGGCTCCGGCCCGCACCTGACTGCCGAACTGTTCGGGCAGGTCGGCAAGTTCAGGCTGCTGAATGTCCATTACCGCGGCGACGCCACCGCCTACACCGAACTGCTGGCCGGCCGCGCGGACGCCACCCTGACCGCCATCACCTCGGCGCTGCCGTTTATCAAGGCCGGCAAGCTGCGCGTGCTGGCAGTGGCCTCGGAACAGCGCTCGCCGGTCTATCCGGATGCGCCCACCTTTGCCGAACAGGGCTACCCGGGCATGGTCGGCTACGGCTGGTTCGGGCTGGTCGCACCGGCCGGCACGCCCCCCGCCGTCGCCGAGCGCTTGAACCGCGAGGCCTCCGCCGTGCTGGCCGACGCCGACATCCGGCAGAAGCTGCTGGGGCTGGGCCTTGAGCCGCACCCCGAGCCGGGCAGCACGTTTTCCGCCTTCATCGACCAGGAGATCGGAAAATGGGGCAGGCTGATCAAGGCGCGCGGCATCAAGCTGGAGTGAGACATCCCCTTCGACGTACGGCAACACGTGACACCCCATCCCAAGGAGACAACGCCATCATGATGACCGCTGCCCCCGTTCTGCACCGGCTGCGCGGCACGCTGCTGCAAGCCACGCTGCCCCTGCTCGCCGTAGCCGCCCTCGCCGTTCCGCCCCTGCCGGCCGCCGCGCAGGGCGCCTACCCGGCCAAGCCCATCCACCTGATCGTCGCCTATCCGCCGGGCGGCCTGACCGACACGCTGGCGCGCGCCGTCGGCGATGGCCTGTCGCGCCAGCTCGGCAAGACCGTGGTGGTGGAGAACAAGGGCGGTGCCGGCGGCATCATCGGCACCGACTACGTTGCCAAGTCGGCACCGGACGGCTATACGCTGCTGATGACCATTCCCGGCCCGGTCACGTCCAACCTCGCGCTGTACAAGAAGCTGCCATACGACCCGCGCACCGACCTGCGCCCGATCTCGGACATCGCTACCGCGCGCACCGTGCTGGCCGTCAACAGCGGCGTGCCGGCCAGGACGGTTGCCGAACTGCTGGCCTATGCCAAGGCATCGCCGGGCAAGATGCGCATGGGATCCTGGGGCCCGGGCACGCAGCCGCATACCATCCAGACCTACTTCACCAGGCAATACCAGGCAGACATGCTGCACGTCCCCTATCGCGGCGAAGGGCCGATGGTGACTGATTTGCTGGCTGGCCAGGTCAACGTGACGGTGGGCTCGGTGACGGCGCTCAGGCAACACTTCGCCACGGGCAAGCTGCGCCCCCTCGCCGTCACCGGCACGCGCCGCGCGCAGGGCCTGCCCGACGTGCCGACCTTCACCGAAGCCGGCTACGCCGACGAACCGTTCCGCCTGACCGGCCCGATCACGCTGATGGCGCCCGCGAAAACGCCGCAGGACATCGTCGACCGCCTGGGGCGCGAAAGCGCCAGCCTGGTCGCCAGCGCCGATATGCAGCGGCGCATCGTCGACATGGGCGCGGAGCCGCTCGGCAACACGCCGGCACAGGCGGAAGCTGCTTACAAGGCTTACTTGCCGGTGGTGCTGAAGCTGACGGCGGATACCGGGGTGACGCTCGACTGAGCTGCGCCGTTGTTACTTAGGCCACGGTGGCATACTCCAGCGTCTTCGGCGTCTTGACGATGACTTCCGGCCGGTCGCCCACCACCACAGTGTCGTCTAGCCGGAAGCCGCCGAGGCCGTAGACATAGAGGCCCGGCTCCGCCGAATACACCTCGCCGGCAAGCAACGGGCGGGTGTTGAAGGCCATGTCCTCCGGGTATTCGTGCAGCATCAGGCCGACGGCATGGCCGGTGCGGTGAAATACATAGTCCCCGCAGCCGGCCTGCTCGATCACGGCCTGCGCGGCCGCATCCATGTCGCATACGCGCTTGCCGACCACCGCCGCGGCGACCGCGGCGTCGGTGGCCCTTGCGGCAACCTGGTAAAGCCGCGCCTGCTCGTCGCCAGGCCGCCCGCAAAACCAGGTGCGCTCATTCTCGACGTAGAGCCCGTTCAGGCGCGGCAGCACAAGGTTGACAATGGTGTCGCCAGCGCAGATCCGTGCGCCGCAGGCGGCCCCGTCGCCGTGTGGCGATGCGGATGCCGGCCCGCTCAGCGTCCAGCACTTGAGGATGTCGAAATCCTCGCCCGGGAAGCGCAGCGCCGCCTCTTCCGACATCAACGCCGCCATGGCGTGGTCGAGTTCCTGCACCAGCCGGCCGGGCCGGATGTTCTCGCGATACCGGTCCTGCACCCAGTCCGTCAGTGCCCCAAGCTCGCGCATGACCTGTAGTTCATCCGCATGCTTGACCCAGCGCAGGCCGCGCATCTCGGCCATCGCCGGACGCAGCGTGAGTTCGGGCAGGTAGCGCTGCGCTCCAGCCAGGATCGGATGCTGGACATCGACCGCAATGCGCGACATGCCAAGCCCTTTCGCGCCAAGCAATGCCGCGACGACCTCGGGCAATTGCGACGGCAGCGGCAGCCGGTTGGACACGCGCGGATGCTCGGTGTAGAAGGTCACGTCCGTCAGCCAGACTGTGCCCCTCTCGGTAGCAAAGCGCATGTGATTGGTCGACAGTTCGTTCATCACCGCGAAGGTGTCGCCATTGCGCGGCACCACCACGAACACCGGCCGCTCCCACGGCCAGACGTCGAGCTGGAAGTTGGTGGCGTATTGGAAGAAGTCGGGCGTGCCGAATACCAGCGCGTCGACGCGCAGCTTGTCCATCAGCCTGTGCATGGCCGCCAGGCGATAGTCGCGTACGGCTTTGGTGAGATGTGCCATGACAGCGGTCCTCAGAGAGAAATTGCGAGTTTGCGGATGATGGGGCCCCAGGTGTCGGCGTCGCGCTTCATGTAGCGCTCGACCTCGGACGGCGGCCCCTTGATCGCTTCCAGGAACTGGAAGCCGAGCTTCTCCTGGAAGTGCGGGTCGTCCAGGATCTGGTTGATGTCGGCATTGACCTTGCTGACGACCGCCGCGGGCGTGCCCGAGCGGGCAACGATCGCGTACCACCCGGGTACCTGCACGTCGTAGCCAAGCTCCTTGAAGGTGGGCACCGCCGGCAACGCCGGCAGCCGCCTGTCGCCGGTGACGGCCAGCGGAACCAGCTTCTTGCCGGCAATGAAGGGCTGCACGCCCGCGAGGACGTTCATCATCACCGGCGTCTGCCCGTTCATCAGGCTGGTCGAGCCGCCGGTGCCATTGAACGGCACATGCTGCAGCCGGATGCCGGTGCGCTGCGCGACCAGCTCCATGGCCAGGTGGGTGGAGTTGCCGATGCCACCCGACGCAAAGCTGATCTCGCCCGGCCGGGCCTTGGCCATCCGCACGAAATCCTGGAACGTATCGACCTTGAGCGACGGCGCCGCGACAAAGACGAAGGGCGAGTTGGCAAGCATCGCCACGCCGGCCAGGTCACGGCCCGGGTTGTACGGCAGCTTCGGATACAAGAAGGGATTGAAGCTCAGGTTGGACACGCCGGCAAAGAACAGCGTGTAGCCGTCGGCGGGCTGCCCGATCACATAGCTGATCGCCAGCGTGCCGTTGGCCCCGGGCTTGTTCTCTACCACCACCGGCTGGTGCCAGGCGCGGCTGAGCTGCTCCGCCAGCGCGCGCGCCAGAACGTCATTGCCGGTACCCCCGGCCTGCGGCACGACCAGCCGCACGGGTTTCGAAGGGAAGGCCTGCGCCTGGCCGATACCTGGCAGCGCCATCGCCACCGCGGTTCCGGCCGCCCAGGCCAGTAGTTGTCGCCGATCCATATTGCACCCTGTTGGTTTGCCACGATTCGCCCTGCTCCCGCAGGCGTGGATCGGAATGTACCATGTGGTACATCGAAGGGTATAATGAGGGTTTACGCCGATGCCAGCGCAAAAATGCCGTTACTTGCCGGTTTGGGGAGGTGCCGCCATCATGGCGGCGAAATACTTCAGCGCGGCTGTCGTGCCCTTGCGGTCACCGGTGGTAACCAGGTCCAGCAGCAGCCCGCGCACGGTGGCAAGCTCCACCCGCGCGCGCAGCCTGGCCTCGGCCGCGCTCAGGCCCAGGTCTCGCTGCAGGCGTGCCGCCAGCGTGGTCGTCCAGCTGCCGACGACATCTTCGAGAAAGCCGCTGAAGCGCTCGCGGTCGTGGATGGCCCTGCCGTAGATCTCGAACATCAGCTGCATGATCGGCAGGTAACCTGGCGCGGAATAGCGCTCCCACGCCGCCTCCATCGCGGCACCGGGATCCATGCCCGCCAGTTCCACGCGCTGGCGCGCCGACTGCTCCGCGTGTCGGATGCGATGCAGCAGCGCCTGCCAGAAGCCATCCCCGGACCCAAAGTAGTAGATCAGCATGCGGTGGCTCGTACCCAGCGCCTCCGCAACGCTGCGCAGGGAAAGATCGCCCAGGCCGTTGGCAAGAACATAATCGGTGGCGGCATCCAGCAAGTGGATGGCCTGCTCGCTTGCGGAGCGGTCGGTGATGGGGGTTTTGGCTTCGGGCATGGAGGAATGGCAGGGGCGCCAGCCCCGGATTCTACGATAACTGCCGTCGCCGGCGCGCATGCCTCGTGCCGTACGCGAAGCACCGGAACCCGCGTGATACAGTCTTCCACGTACAGCACACGGCCGCACGTGGCTCACACGCAAGCATGAAAACGCTGCTGATCGTCTATCACACCATGACCGGAGGCACCCGGCAGATGGCCGAGGCTGCCGCCGAAGCGGCCCGCCGGCAGCCCGGCGTCACGGTCGTGCTCAAGACCGCGGCCGAAGCCGGCCCCGACGATGTCCTTGCCGCAGACGGCTATCTCTTCGCCACGCCGGAGAACCTGGCCGCCATGGCAGGGATGATGAAGGACTTCTTCGACCGCTGCTATTACGCCGCGCTCGACCGCATCAACGGCCGTCCCTACGCCACCATGATCTGCGCCGGCAGCGACGGCCAGAACGCACTGCGCCAGATCGACCGCATCGCCACCGGGTGGCGGCTCAACTGCGTGGCGCCCGGGCTGATCGTCTGCACGCATGCGCAGACGCCCGAACGAATCCTCGCGCCCAAGCAGATCGAAGCGCCGGACCTGGCGCGTTGCGCGGAGCTTGGCGAGGGGCTGGCGGCTGGGTTGGGGCTTGGGGTGTTCTGACGGCACAAGACTGGTCACAGCCTGGAATCAGGCGGCCAGGGGGTGAGCCGATGCGGGGCGCCGTCTTCTTCCTGGACGATCAGCACAACGCCGCGCCGCTTGGCTGCGGCCACGCCGATGTTGACGGCAATGTCACGGACTGTGACTTGCAGGAGAAGCATCAGGCCCAATCCGTCGCCGCCGATAAGTGGCACCAGTATGCGTGGCCATCAAGCGTGGAAATCCGATCGTTGATGCAGGTCATAGTTATAAGCCCCTGATCGATCAAAAAATCCTCCTCGACTACGAAAAACCTGAGCCCCAGGCCCGCGATCAACAGCGCCACGCGCTGCGATACGCGGGCCATGATCATCGGAGACATGTCGGACTAGCCGGTTGCTGACTGGTACCTGCCCGCGTCCCGTCTCCGATATGTCCCAGGAGGAGACCATGGACGCACAGACTATCGCCGGCCCCCACATGGCCGGCACGCCGACGACGGCACCTCGACCCCTGCTCCCGCCAGCCGGCAAGAGCGTGCTGCAGGACATGGAGCAGACCCGCCTGGCGATCGAGATGATCGGCATGGGCGCGCGCCTGCAGGTACTGGAATCCGAGGTGTCGCTGCCACGCGTGCGGCTGGTCCGGCTGTACAAGGAACTGTGCGGCGTGTCGCCCCCCAAGGGCATGCTGCCGTTCTCGACAGACTGGTTCGTGACCTGGCGCCCCAACGCCCATGCCTCGATGCTGCTCGGCGCTTACCGCTTCATGACGCGCGCCGGCAGCCTGGACGGCATCCGCGCGACCCTGTCCAGCTTCCGCATGTACCGCGAACACATGTGCGTCACGGGCGAAGCCGCGCAACTCAGCTTTACCCGTGCCTGGATGCTGGTCCGCTTCTATGAGCGCGGCATGCTGCAACTGGCGTGCTGCCAATGCTGCCGCGGCGACTATGTCGTGCGTGCCAACGATGCGCGCCATCGCTACGTCTGCGGGCTATGCCTGCCGCCGGCGCGCGCGGGCAAGGGCCGCAAGGCCCTGCCACCAGGCGATGACGGGCTGACCGGCCCATGACCCCGCATTGTCTGCTGGCGCACAGTCCGTCCACCCACACGCTTCCATGATGGATACATCCGACCACCCCGCCCCCGGCACTCCCGGAGCCTCGCCCATGTTCAGAATCCATATGCTCGGCAAGATGCTGGGTACCGCCGCGCCCGAAGCCAGCAGCCAGGAGCGCGGCGCGCCGCAGCCAGCGCCAGCCGGCGCCGGCGGCACCGGCATGCCGGAACAGATTGCCCACAACCTCAAGACCCAGGGCGACGCCATGATCCAGTATGGCGCCCGGCTGCTGGTGATACGCGAGCTGCTGTATTCGCTGGTCGTGGCCCTGCCGCCCGCCGAGCGCGCCCGCGCGCAGCGTCGCTTCTGCCAGCGCATCGACCAGTTGCTGTCGCTGACCGATGATCACGTCCTGCCGGCTGAATTCCACAGCGCGTTGCTGGCGGAGGTCAACTATTATCTCGGCGAGCTAAAGAAAACCTGACCCGGTTCAGTCGGCCGTTTTCTGGTGGTTTCCAGTCGAAGTCTGGTCGATTAATAGCGCCCACATTATCGCGGTCGTTGCGAGGCCGCCTGTGAAAATAGCGATTCGCCATGAATCGCTATTTTCCTACCCTGCGCCCACTTCCAGTTCCTGCGGGTGTAACTGTCGGCCTTGATCCCGTGGCATCGTGCTACAGTGCGCCCTCAGCGAAAGCCAGCGCAGCGACGCATAGCGCACCCAAGCCGCCCCCAGGCATTCCCTATGCCGCGCCGGGGATGCCGGCCTTGCGTCCCGCCCGGCTTTGTCAGCCCCCGACGCGCACACCGTGCCGCGCCAGGCGCCGGGCATGTGCCGGGGGCCGGCCCTTGCTCTTCCCGCCTTTTTGCGCGCATCCCGTTCGCCACCAGCCCGTGGCGCCGAATTATTGCCGCGCAGCCGCCTGCCCGGGGCCGCCGCCCCGACCGCCGCTGCCGCTCTCCAGGATTTTCATGACCCACCGGCTCCAGACTGCACTGACCATCGCAGTCTTCAAGCTCTTCGCCGCATTGCCGTACGGCCTGACCGCCCGGCTGGGCGACGCCATCGGCAAGCTGCTGTACCGCATCCCCAGCCGCCGCCGGCGCATCGTCCATACCAACCTGGCACTGTGCTTCCCCGATATGGACGCGGACGCGCGCGAGCAGCTGGCACGGAACCACTTCGGCCATGTCCTGCGCAGCTACCTGGAGCGCGGCGTGCAGTGGTTCGGCAACGCCGAGCGCCTGGGCAAGCTGGTCGAGCTGGATTCGCGCATTGACCTGGCCTCGTGCGCGGAGCATCCGACCATCTTCATGGGCTTCCATTTCGTCGGCATCGAGGCTGGCTGCATGTTCTACTCGATGCGCCACCCAGTGGCCTCGCTGTACACCAGGATGTCGAGCCGGCTGCTGGAAGAGATCTCGCGCACGCAGCGCGGGCGTTTCGGTGCCGAGATGATCCCGCGCCACGGCAGCGGCAAGCAGGTGGTGCGCGCCCTGCGCGCCGGCTGCCCGGTCATGCTGGCGGCGGACATGGATTTTGGCATCACCGACTCGGTGTTCGTGCCGTTCTTTGGCGTGCAGGCCTGCACGCTGACCTCGGCCTCGCGCCTGGCCAGCATGACCGGCGCGCGCGTGGTGCCCTTCACCACCGAGGTGCTGCCCGACTACCGCGGCTACCGGCTGCGCATATTCGACCCGCTGGAAGGCTTCCCTTCCGGCAGCGTCGAGGAGGATTCGCGCCGCATGAACGCCTTCCTCGAAACCCAGATCGCCACCATGCCGGAGCAGTATTACTGGATCCACCGGCGCTTCAAGAACCGGCCGGAGGGGATGCCGGCGGTGTACTAAGAGAGCCTTCCAATGGACGGCGTGAACAGAGGCTATGCAGGGAAGTTCGCACTTTTGCGAACCGATTCCGCATTACCTATACTCTTTCGAGAAGAACCACTTTAGCGTCACTTCTAGCGCCAACAAGCGCATTTCGAGTGCCCGGGGAGAGGCTGCCGGCAGTGCCGGCACCGTTCAGGGGCGCGCATGCGTTGGCGGTCCTCGCGTTTGTCCGTATCAGGCCCGCGTTCCATGGCAATGGGACGGGGCGAGGCATTGTCACTTCATGTCATGCCGGTACGCGCGCAAACCGGCATCAGCGTCCTGGCGGCTGAGCAGAGGATCGATCCCATGCCCGCACATAAAACAAGAATAAAAATAAATAGCGGCAGCATCGGCCCCGGCAAGTCCTGCGATATCGATAGCTTCAAAAAAGCTACCCGGCAACCAAAAGGGAGACCGGGATGACACGCATTATCATCACGCATCTATCTGGCTCGAAGGCCCATCAAATCGAGCAGTTCGAGGTGGACCGGTTCGACAAGCTGATCCTGGGCCGCGATCCGACCGCCACCATCGTCTTTGATCCGCAACGCGACGACCTGGTGAGCCGCCAGCACGCCGCCATTCAGATCAGGCAAGACGATGCGGCGCGCTACACGCTGGTCGACCTGGGCAGCAGCAACGGCACATTCCTTAACGGCCGCCCGGTCAAGGATGAAACACCACTGCAAGCGGGTGACACGATCGAACTGGGCGAAGGCGGACCGCGCCTGGCCTTCGATCTGGAACCTCGGCCCGTTCCGGTTTTCGCTCCTGCACCGACACGCCTGAACGCGAAAGCGTTAGTGGAAACGCGCGCGGGACATCCCGCGGCTGCAGCGCCCTCCGCGGTCTCGGCGACCGCGCAGGCCAGAGCGCATGAGGGGGGAATGCACGAAGTCCGGGTGGGGCAGCCGCACGCCGACGCCGTCCGCGCGGAGCCGACTCCGGTCGCGGATGATCGCGTCGGCAAGGAGACCGTGCTGCGCATGATGACCCAGGAACGGCGCTCCACCGGGCGCAGGCTGATCATCGGCGCTGGCGCTGTCGCCGCGCTCGCGGCCATTGTCGTCGGCGCACTTGCGCACTTCGGGATTCTGTTTGGCAAGAGCCCCGAGGCAATCGTCGCGGACTTCGGCGCGGCAACGGTGGTCGTGGAGGCACGCTGGCACATCGTGGACAAGAATACGGGGCGGCCTGTCTATCAGCGTATTTGCATCGTCGAGAACCTGCGCCTCCCCTGCTTTCTCCAGATCGACAACAATCCGGTCCAGCGCTGGCTGACCACTGACGACGATGATCATCGCGGCATTCCGATCGAGGTAGGTGGCCGTGGCAGCGGTTTCGTGGTCAAGGACCAGGGCTTCATTCTGACGAACAAGCATGTCGCGCAAGGATGGAAGGTGCCGGGCTGGATGGATTTCGACTCGAATGGCGGCATCTTGATTCGCATCTCGACGAGCGGCCAGGGTGAAGTCAGCGTGGCGCGCATCAACCCGAGGGCCTACCGGCATCTCAAAGGCTGGGACTTCGACCACCCGGTGAAGCTGGTCAGGCCGAACTTCGCGGCACCAGGCGGCATGGGACTCGGGACCATGTCCATGGCCCTTCTCGAGGGGCGCAATGAAAGCTTGTCGGTACGCTTCCCCGATACGCGCGACAGCATCGAGGCGCGTCTGGTCAAGGCGTCGGCTGAAGCGGATGTGGCGGAAATCAAGATTGATGCGACCCGCAAATTACCCACGATCAACCTTGCATCGGTGGGTTCGCGTCCGCGCGTGGGCGAGCGGGTGACAGTGCTTGGCTATCCGGGCATATCCGAGGAGAAGCACGCAATCGTTCAATCCAGCGAAGGCGGCAATATTACCAATCTCCTTGAACTGATTCCTCAGCCCACCGTGACCGAAGGCATCATTGCCAAGGTCGGCGACACGGTCAAGTCTGAAAAGAATGTCCAGACGTTCGATGACCTGGGTGATGTCTATCAGCTTACGGTGACCGCGACAGGCCATGGCAACAGCGGGGGCCCCGTGTTCGACCGCGACGGCAAGGTAATCGGGCTGTTTACCTATTCTCGCTCGAGCGGCGACGAACGCGTGACATTCGCGGTCCCGATCAAGTACGGGCTTGACTTGCTGCTTAACTGAGTCCAACGGGGAACGTTGCCATGTGCGCCGGCCAGGCCCGTCAAGCAGATCGATCCCGACTGATGGTCAGGTGTTCGATGCTTAGCGACGTCGGTTGCGTCCGCAGCCAGAACGAGGACGCGATCGGCTGCATGATTCCCCGCGAGGACGATCCGTTTGCACGCGCCGGCACGCTTGCCGTCGTGGCCGATGGCATGGGGGGGCATGCGGCAGGCGAAGTGGCGAGCCGGATTGCGCTGAGCACGGTGCTGCACGAGTATTACCGCAATCCGGGCCTGCCCACGGATGCGCTGAAGAATGCATTCGCCGTTGCCAATCAGGCCATCGGCAAACTTGCCGCGGACGACCCGAGTTGCGATGGCATGGGAACCACTTGCAGCGCGCTTGCCATCGTCAATGACCTGGCTTATATCGTCCACGTCGGCGACAGCCGGATCTACCTGCTTCGCCAACGCGAGTTTCGGCAATTGACGGAAGACGACTCCATGGTGGGTGAACTGTTCCGCCAGGGATTGCTCACGGCAGAAGAGGCCCACAAACACCCCGACAAGAATGTACTGCTGCGGGCCCTCGGAGCGCCGGATCACGAGCCAGCGATCTCACTGGATGGGTTTCCCCTGGAACATGACGATTTCCTGATGCTATGCACTGACGGCATCAGCGACCAGATCGACGACGCGACGATCGCATCGGTGATCATGAGGTTTGACCTGTTCGAGGCCTGTCAACAGCTGATTGAGCTGGCCCGCCTGGCGGGAGGGCTGGATAACGCGTCGGTCGCCATCTGCAGTGTGCAGCAGCAACCGCCCACGCCTGGCGCGTCAGTTCGCTCGACGCGCGAGACCAGCGCATTCTGAACGTATCGGGTTGATGGATTCGCCATGTCAGTCAGGCAGATCGGCCACTACGAAATTCGCACCCTGCTGGGGCGTGGCGGGATCGGCGAAGTCTATGGCGCCTTCGATACCGAGCTTGAGCGTGATGTGGCGATCAAAACCCTGCGGCCTGAGCTCAGCCTCGACAAGGGATTCCTGGACCGCTTTCGGGCGGAGGCGACCAGCCTTGCCAAGCTGAACCATCCGAATATCACCACACTGTATGCGCTGTTCAAGGATGGCGACACCATGTGCATGGTGATGGAGCTGGTTCACGGCGACACGCTGGAGACCATCCTGCAGCGCATCGGCAAGTTTCCCGTGCGGGACAGCCTCGCGGTCATCGTTCAAGCCATCATGGGCTTGCGCTACGCGCACAAGATGGGCGTGATTCACCGGGATATCAAGCCGTCCAACCTGATGCTCACGGAAAGCGGCACGCTGAAAATCATGGATTTCGGCATTGCGCGCATACAGGGTTCGCAACGCCTCACGCAACAAGGCGACGTCGTTGGCACCCTGGCTTACGCCTCGCCGGAGCAATTGCGCGGCCACGAGGGCGACGGCCGCAGCGACCTGTATAGCCTTGCCACGGTTCTGTACGAACTGGTATCCGGGCGATTGCCTTTCAACGCGACCAGCGACTATGAGCTGATCCGCGCGCAGGTAGAAGCCGTACCGCCCTCGCTGGCCCCATTTTGTCCGGACCTCGATCGCGGCGTCGAAAGCGCACTGATGCGCGCGCTTGCCAAGGCCCCTGAGGAGCGCTTCGACACGGTGGAGGACTTTGGCCGCGCACTGGCGGCTTTGCCGCTGTTTGCCGATGCGCCGGATATCGTGCGCGAGGGCGTGCTGCAGACATACAACACGCTTGATCCTGAGGCGACCAGGATTGTGGGCGTAAACACAAGCACGAACCAAAGCGTGAACACTGGCGTGAACCCGGACGTGAGCACCGGCGTGAACCCAGACGTGAATACAGGCGCCCGACAGCCCAGCCATGTGGATTCTGCGCAGCGCACGGCCAATGCCACGGCAGCGCCAGTACCTCCGCCAGCTGCAACGGAACCGCATTCGCGCCCCATTGCGCATCCGACAACCTACAGCACGTCCATCAGCCCGGACTCGGTCCTGGCGCGCCCGCGGTCTCGCGTTTTCGCCTTGGGCGCGACTGCCGCCGGACTGATCGTTGGCGCAGGCATACTCATGACGGTACTGATGCGGCAGCCGCAACCCTCACCCCCATCGGCCTCGTCGGCCGAGGATGTGCCGCACCGGATTGCCGTGCCCGAACCACCCGCGGAGGAGCAGCCGATCAACCTTCCGCCGATCGCTCTGATCCCGACGCCATCGACCCCGGCGAGCCCGTCGTTGCCCCCGAGAGGACCGAACACTAGTAATCCGCCAGCGCAGCAAGCCAGGCCAGACCTTGAGGGAAAGGTCGCCCAGGTCCTGGATTCGGGAGCACTGATTGTCTCAGGGAAGATCGTCAACCTGTCCTCCATCCGCGGTGAAGACGGAAAGCCGGCCCAGGCTATGCAGCGTTACCTCAAGGGCAAGGGCAACCAGCTGCAGTGTTTTGCAAAAGACAAGGGCTTTCAGTGCTTCGCGGATGGGGAAGACATTGGCGAGCATGCCATTCGAAATGGCTGGGCGCGCTCAAGGGACGGTGCGCCCGCGCGATACGTCACTGCCGAGCAGGAGGCAAGACGCGCTCGCGTCGGCGTCTGGGCATTGTAGTCATTGAGGGGAATCCTACCGGGTAGTCAGAGGGAGAATGCCATGAACAATTGGACCATCGCAATTGGCTGCGCCGCGGCCGCCAGCGCGATTCTTGTGGGATGCGCGGAGGGCCAGTCCACCGGCATGAACAAGACCACCTCCGGCGCGCTTATCGGTGCTGGTACGGGCGCTGCGCTCGGTGGCATTCTCAGCCATGGCAACACGGGCGCCATCGTCGCGGGCGGCCTGGCCGGTGCGCTGCTTGGCGGCATTATCGGCAGGGAGATGGATGAACGCGACCGCGAAGCGCGCGAGGCCGCTTTGAAGCATGCCTTGCAGACCACCCCGAACAACCAGCCAAGGACCTGGCATAACGCCAAGACGGGAAATTCCGGCACCATCAAGCCGCTCAGTGGGTATTCGAAGTCACCGAATGCCCAGACATGCCGGAAGTTCAGCGAGACCTATGTGAAAGAAGGCAAGACGTACGAACAGACCTCACAGGCATGTCGTAACGCCAACGGTGAATGGGTGCTTGCCAGCTAGTAGTCATTTTCCGCATCTGGTCATGCACCGAGACGCACGTTCCTTACTGTTGTCCCTGCTGCTGGCAATGGGGTGGATCGGTATCTGGAGCGTGTGCGCGGGAGCGGCGCGCGCCGAGCTGTTCGATAACGGGCATCTCGTCGGCGACATGGACGCCGCGGGCACCACGGAGCTTGCAAGCCGCGCCGCCGGGACGGGAAAGCGCCACGACGGGATGCTTCGCAGTGGCACGGCGTTCTTTGTCACCCAGTCTGGTGAAATGCTGACCAGCGCGCACGTTGTTCGCGGATGCCAGCGGATCAACGTCTGGCCGCTCGACATGACGAGCCTGCATGCAACCCTGGTGGCAATCGACGAGCAACTGGATGTGGCGTTGCTCGCAACGAACCACGCCGTGAAGATGCCTGCGCGACCCCTCGCCATCTCCGTCCATCAGGGCATGTCGGTCTATACGATCGGCTTTGGCCTCACGCCGTCCTCGCCGCTCGAGCCTGTCATGACCCGTGGATACTTGCGCGGCACCGCACAGCCCAAAGGCCATCGCCTTCTGGTACTGCGCGCCGCCTTGCATGAAGGCAACAGCGGAGGCGCCGTGGTCGACGCAAGCGGGGTACTGGTTGGCATGATCGTGGGCCGGTATGCCAACAACCCGGAACTCAGCGTCGCTGTTTGCGCAGAGGACCTTGCACGGTTCCTCAACGCCAGGCAAGGCGCGCCGGCGCCTTCCACGCTTGAGGTTCCGGAAATGAAGCCAGGCACAAGACTCCGCCAGATTTCGGCACTTGTTCAATGCCTGGAATAGGAGTCATTGGCCGGGACTGGCGCATGCCATCGGCTGCCCCTGATGATTGGCGACGTTCGCGGCGGCGCGTCGCATTGGCGTGGAAGCACGCAAATACCTGGAGATCCAACATGGCAAAGATCACGCATGTCACTTTCGGTGTGCAGCGCTGGCTGCGCATGCCGATCATGGCGCTCTGCATCCTGGCTGCCTGGCCTGCCGCTCGCGCCGACGACAGGATCATGAACGAGCAGGACATCAACGAGGAGACCATCACCAATGCCCTGACTCCGGCAGGGGAGACCGACAGGGATCAGACGCTTGGCATCATGCACCGCGATATCCATGCGGCGCCGGAAGCTGCCAGGCCGATCAAGGATCCATCCGCACAGTTGCTGATCACATTCAAGAGCAATTCTTCGAAACTGACCGAAGGTGCGCGTGCCGCGCTCAGCAAGGTCGCCCGCGCGCTGCGCTCGGAAAGGCTCTCACCATACAAGTTCCGTATTGAAGGGCATGCGGACCCACGCGGCTCGGCCAATACCAACTTGAAGCTATCCGAGAGCCGCGCGGTGAAAGTGGCGGAGTACCTCACAGCCGAAGGGGGGGTCGCCGCGGACCGCCTGACGCCGCTTGGCAAAGGATCTACCGAGCCGCTGAATCTGCAAAACCCCGCTGCACCCGAGAATCGTCGCGTGACCATCGTCACTGTGCAGGATTGACTGGCTTTGTCGCCAGGGCAGGCTACCCAGCGGCGCGCCGCCAGGCTTCCCGGATGTCCGCCACCAGCCGCGCCAGCTGGACCGCATAGCGGGCGTTGTCGCGGCTGCGCTCGCTCTCGCTGTACGGGAAGCTGATATTGAGCCCGTACAGCTGCTGGTCCGGGCCAGAGAAAGCGGCCCCCACGGCCAGCAGATGTCCGGGCTGGTAGGCCGCGGTGCAGTAGCCGCGCCGTTGCGCCTGCGCAATGCCGCGCAGCACCTGCGCCCGCATGCCGGCCCAGGCTTCACCCTGGCGCGCGGCGATGCCAGCCAGCAGATCCTCCCGCACCCCTTCCGGCTGCGCCGCCAGCCATGACAGCCCGATCGCCGTCATCTCCATCGGCACGCGCGAGCCCGGCACCACGCGCCGGGTGCGCGACACGCTGTCGCGGCTGTGCCGGATCGATGCCAGGTACACCATCTCCAGCTGGTCCCCCACGGCCAGCCCCACGTTGACCTTGCCGGCCTCGGCCACCTTGCGCATCAGCGGCAGGGCAATGTCCGGCGCGCGGCTGGACTGGTGGAAGGCGTCGGCCAGGCTCAGCACCACCGGCGCCAGCCGGTAGGCGCGCTCGTTGACGTCATAGCGCAGGAACCCGGCATCCACCAGCGAGCGTGTCAGCCGGCTGACGGTGGGGCGCGGCAGGCCGGTGCGCGCCGCCAGCTCGGCATTGGTCAGGCTGGTGGTGCCGACCCGGAAGGCCCGCAGCAGTACCAGCCCGCGCTCCAGCGACTGGCTGCCCGCGGTGTCGCGGGTGAAGCGGCCGGTCTGGTGGGTCACGCGGCGGGTGGAGGCCTCTGGCAGCACAGGGTCCGGCATCGTCCATAATTTCAGTTAGTGAAATTTGAGTATAGCGGTGCGGTGGCGCAGCGCGAATACTGTGTGCATTCCGGCCCTGAAACCGAACCAGCCGGCACACCACAGAGGAGCGCCCAGCATGTCATCCCAAGCCGATCTCCAGGTCACCCGCGAGGGCCACGTCGCCCGCATTGTCCTGTCCCGCCCGCCGCACAACTTTGTCGATGCCGACATCATGCGGCGCCTGGCCGACACCCTGCAGGCGCTTGACGATGACGACGAATGCCGCGCCATCGTGCTGGCCTCCGGCGTCGGCGCGTTCTGCGCCGGCGCGGACTTCAGCGGCGCCGACCAGGGCGAGGTGGCCAACGACCCGGCCGGCTTCTACGCACATGCGATGAAGCTCTACCGCAACCGCAAACCCATCGTGGCCGCGGTGGAAGGCGCCGCCATCGGCGCCGGCATGGGGCTGGCGCTGGTGGCGGACTTCCGCGTGACCTGCGCCGAGGCGCGCTTCAGCGCCAACTTCAATCGGCTGGGCTTCCACCCCGGTTTCGGCATGAGCCTGACGCTGCCGCGGCTGGTGGGCGAGCAACAGGCCGCGCTGCTGTTCTACACCGGCCGGCGCATCACCGGTGCCGATGCGGTCGAGATCGGCCTGGCCGACGAACTGGTGCCCAAGGCCGAGGTCAACGCCCGCGCCATGGCCCTGGCGCAGGAGATTGCCGCATCCGCCCCGCTGGCCGTGGAATCCACGCGCGCCACCCTGCGCGAAGGGCTGGCCGACCGCATCGCCGAGATCAACCAGCGTGAGCTGGCGATCCAGCACGGACAGTTCCGCAGCGAAGACTTCCGCGAGGGGGTGGCCGCCATGGCCGCGCGCCGTGCCCCGGTGTTCAAGCGCCGTTGAGGGAGTAAGCCTGATGAGCGAACAAGACACCCGGGCCACCCCGGCCGGCCCGCTGGACGGCATCCGCGTGCTGGACCTCACCGCGGTCGTGCTCGGCCCGCTGGCCACGCAGGTGCTGGCCGACTTTGGCGCCGACGTGATCAAGGTCGAAGGCCCCGAGGGCGACCTGATGCGCGCCAACGGCGTCTCGCAGCACCCCGGCATGAGCTCGATCTACCTGGCGCTGAACCGCAACAAGCGCTCGGTCGTGCTCGACCTGAAGAGCGCTGAGGGCGCCGAGGCGCTGCGCGGGCTGATCGCCGGCGCCGACGTGCTGGTGCACAACATGCGCGTGGCCGCGATCGAGCGGCTGGGCTTTGGCTATGCCGAGGTGGCGCGCATCAACCCGCGCATCGTCTACTGCGTGGCCACCGGCTTCGGCCAGGACGGCCCGCACCGCGACAAGCCGGCCTTCGACGACATCATCCAGGCCGGCTGCGGGCTGGTCGCGCTGGGCACCACCACCGGCGAGCGCCCGGAGTACGTGCCCAGCCTGCTTGCCGACAAGACCACCGGGCTGGCGCTGGCCAATGCCGTGCTGGCCGCCCTGCTGTACCGCGAGCGCCACGGCGTCGGCCAGTCGGTGGAGGTGCCGATGCTGGAGACCATGGCCGCTTTCGTGATGGCCGAGCACCTGGGCGGCCTGACCTTCGACCCCGCACCCACTGGCGCCGGCTACGCCCGCCTGCTGCAAGGCGGGCGCCGCCCCGCGCCGACCCGCGACGGCTGGATCTGCGCCCTGCCCTACACCGAGCGCCACTGGCAGGCCTTCTTCCGCGCGGTGGGCCGCGACGACCTGGCCGAGCGCTACGAGGTGGCCGACCGCGCGCAGCGCAACGCCAATATCCGCGCGCTGTATGGCCACCTGGCCGAGCTGACGCCGGCGCGCACCACCGGCGAGTGGATGCAGTTGTTCGAGTCGCTCGATATCCCCGCCACGCCGATCTACGGCCTGGACGCGCTGGTCGACCACCCGCACCTGCGCGCCGTCGGCCTGTTCCAGGAAACGCAGCACCCCACCGAAGGCCCGCTGCGCGAAGTGCGGCCCGCTGCGCGCTTCTCGGCCACGCCGCTGTCGCTGCGCCGCCATGCACCGGCGCTGGGCGAACACACCGCCGAGGTCTTGCAGGAACTGGGCATCGCGAAGCGCGCCAGCCAGCGATAACGAATCAGGAGGACACAGTCATGAACTTTGAACTGGACGAAGAACACCGGATGCTCAAGGACCTGGTCGCGCGCTTTGTGCGCGAGCAGCTGATCCCGCTCGAACCGGCGGTGCTGGCGCGCGAAGCCGCTGGCGGGCAGATGACGCTGCTGCCGGAAGAGCACGCGCGGCTTGACGGGATGTCGCGTGAACTGGGCCTGTGGGGCCTGGATGCGCCCACAGAGATGGGCGGCTCCGACCTGCCGGCGGTGGCGATGGTGGGCGTCAATGAAGAACTGGGCAAGACCATCACGCCCTACGAGTTGCCGCCCGACTCGCCCAACCTGCGCATGCTGATGCTGACCGCCAGCGAGGGCCAGCGCGAACGCTACCTGGCCCCCTACGCGCGCGGCGAGACCGTGTCGGCCATCGCCATCTCCGAGCCCGGCGCCGGCGGCGACCCCGCCATGATGACCACGCGCGCCGAGCGCGATGGCGACCACTGGGTGCTGAACGGCCGCAAGATCTGGATCAGCCGCGCCGCCCGCGCCGACTGGACCATCGTCATGGCCGTGACCGACAAGGCCAGGGGCGCGCGCGGCGGCATCTCGGCCTTTATCGTCGAGCGCGGCACGCCGGGCTTGCGCGTGGAGCGCCGCATCCCGATGATCGGCGGGGCATCGACTTACGAGGTGGTGCTGGAGGACTGCCGCATCCCCGCCGCGCAGCTGCTGGGCACCGAAGGCCAGGGCTTTGCGCCGATGCAGGCGCGGCTGTCCACGCGCCGCGTGCAGATGGCCGCGTGGTGCATCGGCCGGGCGCAGCGGGCGCTGGACATGATCTGCGAGTACGCGCCGCAGCGCCAGACCTTTGGCGCGCCGCTGGCGCAGCGCCAGGCGATCCAGTGGTGGGTGGCCGACGCCGCCACGCGCATCCACGCCTGCCGCCTGATGACCTATGAAGCCGCCAGCCGCATCGACGCGGGCGACGAGGCGCGCACGCAGGTATCGATGATCAAGGTGTTCGCCACCGAGATGGCCTGGGACGTGATCGACCATGCCATGCAGACCTTCGGCGCGATGGGCATGACCAAGGAGCTGCCGCTGCAGCAGATGGCCAACGAGACCCGCCTGATGCGCATCTATGAAGGGCCCAGCGAGGTGCACCGCTGGGTCATCGCCCGCGACCTGCTCGGCCTGCGCCGCTGAGCCCGCGTTTATCCCCTTGCACCGGCGGAAACACGCCGGGCTTTCCACGCTCAGGAGACACCATGCCACTTTCCTTCCGTTCACGCCGCCGCTTTCTTGGACTGGCTGCTGCCGCGCTGGCGGCCATCGGCACGGCAGCGCCGCCGGCGGCCTTCGCCGCCGAACCCGCCGACGCCTTCCCGGCTCGCCCGATCCGCTTCATCGTGCCCTTCCCTTCCGGCAGCGGCACCGACACCACCGCGCGCATGTTCGCCAAGAAGATCGGCGAGCTGACCGGCCAGGGCGTGGTGGTGGAGAACAAGCCCGGCGGCAACGGCTTTATCGGCGTGCAGACCGCGCTGAACGCGCCGCCCGACGGCTACACCGTCTTTATCGGCAGCAATTCCACGCTGTCGACCAATGCCGCCACCTTCCGCAAGCTGCCGTATGACCCGTTGACGGACTTCGCGCCGATCACGCTGCTGTCGCGCGGGCCATGCGTGATCATCGTGCCGGCAAATTCGCCCTACCGCACGCTGACGGAACTGCTGGAAGATGCCCGCAAGCGCCCAGGTGCGCTCAACTACGGTTCGGGCTCGATCTCCTACACACTCTATTCGGAATGGCTCAACGAACTGGCCCGGACCAAAACCACCGCCGTGCCGTACAAAGGCGCGGGCGACGCCATCAACGGCGTGATGGCCGCCAATGTCGACTTTGCCGTGGTGGACGCCACCGGCGCCATCGAACTGGTCCGCGGCGGCAAGGTCCGCGCGCTGGCCTATACCGCGCCGCAGCGCTCGCCGCTGCTGCCGGACGTGCCCTCCATCGTCGAGGCCGGCCTGCCGGACTTCCTGGCCTACAACTGGGTGGCCGCGGCGGTCTCGGTAAAGACCCCGCCGGCAGTGGTGAAACGGCTGCTGGACCTGTTCGCGCAGGCCGGCAGTGCCCCCGATGTGCGCGACTACTACACGCGTCAGTCGACCAGGCTGATCCTGTCGTCGCCGGCCGAGATGCGGCAGTACCAGAAGGACGAAATCCAGCGCTGGAAGCGGCTGGCGGCGGTGGCAAAGATCCCGCTGCAGTAGCCGAATCCCGCCGGCGCCGGCTCAGCGGCTGTGCTCGCGCAGCAGCACCGTCAGGCGCTGCGCCAGCGGCGACAGGTAGGCGCCCTCGCGCGAGATCACGCCGATGTTGCGGCGCAGGTCCAGTTCTTCCACGCCCAGCGGCAGCGCACGCAGGCCGTGCTGCATGGCATCGCCGCCTTCATTGGCGATGCTCAGCATCTGCGTGCCCTGCATCAGCGCGAACAGCGAGGTGCTGCCAAAGTCGATCTCGATGCGCGGCTTGATCTCCGGCAGGCCGTGTTGGCGGAACGCCGCGTCCACCTGCTGGCGCAGCGTGATATGCCCTTCGGGCAGCAGCCACTCCTGGTCCGCCAGATCCACCAGGCGCAGCTTGCGCCGCCGCAGCAAGGCGTGACCCTCGTCAGCCACCACCACCAGCCGGTCGTCAAAGAGCGGCTGCACCGCAAAGGCGGTCGCCAGCGCGCCGGACGGTGTCGGCGCCACGGCGACGTCCAGGTCCCCGGCCGCCAGCAGGTCCAGCAGGTCCCGCGCCAGCCGGCGCCGCAGCCGCAGCCGTGCCACGGGCCGCTCGCGCATCAGTTGCCGGCAAGCGCCCAGGATCACGCCACCCGGGATTGACGGCGAATAGCCCACGCGCAGGACGCCCTGCTCGCCAGTGCGGATGCCCAGCATCTCCTTGATGCCGTCCTCGTATTCCAGCTGGATGCGCCGTGCGCGCTCCAGGAAGCGCGTGCCCGCATAGGTGGCGGTCATGCCGTTGGCGGTGCGCTCGAACAGCGGCAGCCCGGCCTGCGTCTCCACCCGCTGCACCGCCTTGGTCAGCGCCGGCTGGCTGATGCCCAGCGCATCGGCCGCCCGGCCGATGCCGCCATGCGCCGCCACGGCGAGGATGTATTCGATATCCCGCGTCTCCATTGCCTCACATTCCTGATGGTTATGACTTTATAGCCAATGCGTCATTGTGGTGATGCCTGCCATCTTACAGACTACGGCGCATGAGCACACGCTAAAACGCTCGCCAGAATCATCAAGCATCAACGGAGACAGCATGGGTTTCGCGTATTTCCTGCGCCGCGCCGCGCGCTACTGGGGCGACCAGCCCGCCATCCTCTACCAGGACCGGGTGGTGACCTATCGCCAGCTGGACGAACGCTCCACGCGCCTGGCCAATGCGCTGCTGGCACTGGGCCTGCGGCCCGGCGACCGCGTCGCGGTGCAGTCGCGCAACCGGCCCGAGCTGGTCGAGCTGGAGTGCGCGCTGTACAAGTCCGGGCTGGTCAAGGCGGCGCTCAACCCGCGCTTCACCGCGGCCGAGGCCAGCGACGTGGTCGAGAACTGCACCCCGCGCGTGCTGATCGCCGGCCCCGGCTACACCGGCTATGCGCGCACCACGGCGGGCTTCGGCAGCATCGAGACCTTTATCACCATCGGCGATGCCCCGGCGGGCTATGTCGAATATGAAGCACTGCTGGCCAACGCCGGCACCACGCTGCCGGAGATCGCCCCGGCGGCCGACGACCTGGCCGTGCTGCATTTTTCGTCGGGCTCCACCGGCAAGATCAAGGCTGCCATGCAGAGCTACGGCAACCGCATGGCGGCGCTGCGCAAGATGGTGACCGGCATGGACCGCCCCGCCCGCCCCGGCGACCGGCTGGCACTGATCGGCCCGGTCACGCACGCCTCCGGTATGCTGATGCAGCCCTACCTGTACCTGGGCGCCACGCTGGTGCTGTTCGAGAAATTCGAGCCCGCGCACTTCCTGGCCGAGGTGGCGCGCCTGCGCATCACCCATGTCTTCATGGTCCCGGCCATGATCAACATGCTGCTGGCCGAACCCACACTGGCGCAGGCCGACCTGTCCAGCCTGAAGACCCTGGCCTACGGCGCCGCCCCGATGGCGCCGGCGCGCATCCGCGAGGCCTGGGAGCGCATCGGCCCGATCCTGTCGCAAGGCTATGGCGCCAGCGAATCGACTTCCGGCGTCACGCGCCTGTCCACCATCGACCATGCCGACGCCATCGCCAACCACCCCGAACGCCTGGCCTCGTGCGGCCGCGCCCTGGGCGAGACCGAAGTGCGCGTGGTCGACGAGCAAGGCAACGAAGTCGCCGTGGGCGAGATCGGCGAACTGGTGATCCGCGGCGAAGACGTGTTCCACGGCTACTTTAACGAGCCCGAACTGACGCGCGAGACCGTCATCGACGGCTGGCTGCACACCGGCGACATGGCGCGCGTGGACGAGGCCGGCTACCTGTACCTGGTCGACCGCAAGAAGGACATGATCATCTCCGGCGGCTTCAACGTTTATCCGACTGAAGTCGAAGCGACGCTGTACCAGCACCCCGATGTGCTCGAAGCCTGCGTCATCAGCGTGCCGGACGACACCTGGGGCGAAAGCGTCAAGGCCGTGGTCACGCTGCGCCCCGGGCGTGAGGCCACCGCGCAGCAGCTGATCGCGCACTGCCGCGAGCGCATTGCCGACTACAAGTCGCCGCGCTCGGTGGATTTTGTCGCCGAGCTGCCCAAGAACGCCAGCGGCAAGCTGGCCCGCAAGATCGTGCGCGAACGCTACTGGCAAGGCGTCGGGCGCCGCGTGAATTGAGAACTGAGCTGAAGGAAACCGCCATGTTCGATCATCTGACCAATCCCGTACTGCTGGAAACCCGCGCCGGCATCCGCAGATTTATCGACGAAGAATTGCGCCCGCTGGAACAAGAGCTCGGCCTGGGCGCCGAAGACCCGTGGCCGCGCGAGACCCTGCGCAATGTCTGGCGCCGGTCCAGCGAGCTGGGCTTCTACGCCGCCTGCCTGCCGACATCGCTGGGCGGCAAGGGCCTGAATATCCAGGAACAATGCGCGCTCAAGGCCGACCTGGCCGCCAGCGGCGCCACGCTGGCCGCGCATGTGCTGGGCGACCTGGGCGGCCCGCCGCGCGTGGGCAATATGCTCAAGTACGCCACGCCGGACCAGCTCAAGCGCTACTTCGAGCCCGTGATCCGCGGCGAGAAATCGACCTGCTTCGCGCTCACGGAAACGCATTCCGGCTCCGACGCGCAAAGCATCAGGACCTCGGCCGTGGCCGATGGCGATGAGTTGGTCATCAACGGCGGCAAGCACTACATCAGCGGCGCGCCGTTCGCTGACTTTGCCATCGTCATGTGCGTGACCGACGCCACCACCACGCCCCCGGCCATCACCGCAGTGCTGGTCGACCTGGACCTGCCGGGCGTGACCGTGACCAATGAATACGTGCCGATGTCGGGCCAGCATATCGACGGCGACATCCGCTTCGAGAACGTGCGCGTGCCGCGCGCCAATATCTTTGGCGGCGAAGGCAACGGCTTCAAGCTGGGCATGTCGCGCATCAACGTGAACCGCCTGCTGCACTGCCCCACCATGCTGGGGCTGGCCACCAGGGCGTATGAGTCGTCGGTGGAATATGCCGGCCGGCGCCGCCAGTTCGGCGGGCCGATCGCGCGTTTCCAGGCGATCCAGCACATGCTGGCCGACATGGCCGCCGCGCTGTGGGCCTGCGAAAGCATGATTACGCATACCGCCGCGCTGGCCGATGCCGGCGCCGACCTGCGCATGAAGGCCGCAGCGTGCAAGCTCTTTGTCTCGGAGCGCTGCTTCGAGGTGGCGGACAAGGCCGTGCAGATCCACGGCAATGTCGGGGTCACGCGCGGCCACCCGGTGGAGCAGACCTTCCGCAAGCTGCGCATGTTCCGCATCTTCACCGGCACCAGCGAGATCCAGCGCAACACCATTGCGCGCGCCATCCTCGAACCGCTGCAGCAGCAGAAGGCCTGACCGTGCCGGCGGCACGATCGCCGCCGGCATCAGGACCATACGACAAGACCTCGGAGACCACGCATGAACCGCCGAAACTGGCTTGCCACCGCCGGCGCCGCCGCGCTGGGCAGCCTGCTGCTGCCGGCCCGCGCCGCCATCGCATCATCCAGCTACCCCAACCGCCCGATCCGGCTGATCGTTCCGTTTATCGCCGGCAGCACGCCCGACAACGTGGCCCGCACGCTGTCGGCGGAGCTGGGCAAGAAACTCGGCCAGCCGCTGGTGGTCGAGAACATGCCCGGCGCCGGCGGCATCATCGGCGCCAGCGCGCTGCGCCGTGCCGCGCCCGATGGCTATACCTTGGGCATCCTGGCCAATACGCACGTAATCAACGTGCATATGTACCGCAAGATGCCGTACGACCCGGCGCATGACTTCACGCCGATCACCGCGCTGTCCGGCGGACCGTCCGCGCTGGTGGTGCCGGTCTCGTCGCCCTACAAGACCGCTGCCGAACTGATCGCCGCGATGAAGAAGGCGCCAGGCAAGTTCAACTACGGCTCCGGTGGCAAGGGCAGCATCGCCCATCTTGCGGTGGAAACCATGCTGCATCAGACCGGCTGCGAAGCCGTGCATATTCCCTACAAGGGCGCGCCGGAAATCATCACCGCCATGATGGGCGGGCAAACCCAGTTCGGCATGCCGGTGCTCGGCACCGCGACGCAGTACGTGCGCAATAACCAGGTCAGGGTGCTCGCCGTCACCGCCGCCGCCCGTTCGCCCTTCTTCCCCGACGTGCCGACCATGGCCGAAGCCCTGCCCCCGGGCTTTGTCATCGACAACTGGAGCGGCCTGTTCGCACCGGCCAATTTCCCGGCCGAACTAACGCAGAAGTTCCACGCTGCAGTCAGCGCCTTGCAGGCGGCAGGCGTGTTCGACGCTCAGCTCAAGGCCAATGCCGGCGAGCTGCGCCGCAGCACCTCGCCTGCGCAGTTCGGCACCATGGTCGCCAGCGACAACACCCGCTACGGCGAGCTGATGCAGGCGATCGGCATGGTCGGCGACCTGGGCTGAGCCTCCTGCCCGCCCCCGCCGCACGCCACCTTCCCGCGCGTGCGGCGTTCTCCCTCGCTGTCTTCCCGCAAAGGCCCGACATGAAGCCAGAATGGTCCTGCCTCAAGGACGTCACCATCATCGACATCAGCCAGTTGCTGCCGGGCCCGCACGCATGCAGCCTGCTGCGGCAACTGGGCGCCGATGTCATCAAGGTCGAACAGCCCGGCACCGGCGATACCGCACGGCAGCTTGGCCCGACGGTGTTTGCCCAGTTCAACCGTGGCAAGCGTTCGATCGCACTGGACCTGAAGACCGATGCCGGCCGCGACGCCTTTCTCGAACTGGTCCGCAATGCCGACGCCGTGGTCGAAGGCTTCCGCCCCGGCGTGATGGCGCGGCTCGGGCTGGGCTATGAAGCGCTGGCGGCGGTCAATCCCGCCATCGTGCTGTGCTCGGTGTCCGGCTTCGGTCAGACTGGCCCCTACGCCAGCCATGCCGGCCATGACCTGAACTACCTGGCGCTGGCCGGCTACTGGGCGACGCCGGTGCAGGTGCACGACACGGTCTCGCGCCCACGCGTGCGGGTATCGGACTATGCCGCCTCCGGCTACGCGGCACTGTCGCTTGCCGTGGCGATCATGAGCGCGCGGCAGAACGGGCAGGGGCAGCATCTGGATGTCTCGATCCATGACGCGATCCTGTCGTGGACGGCCCATGGCGCGTGGGCAGCGCGCGGGCATGAGGCATCGCCGCAGGCATCGCCTACCGTGATGCCGGAGAACGATCTCTTTGAAACGCGCGATGGCCGGCATCTGGCGATGGGCATCCTGGAGAACAAGTTCTGGGTCAACCTGTGCGAGGCGCTGGGCGAAGAATTCCCGGCCTTGCGCGATCCGCGCTTTGCCACGCGGGCCGGGCGGTATGGGCACAAGGTGGAGGTCAATGATTTGATGGCAGGGGTGTTCCGCACGCGCGACCTGGCCGATTGGGAGGAGTTCTTCGGGCCGCTGGATATTCCGTTCTCGCCGGTGCTGGGGGCTGGCGCGTTGTTTGAGGATGCGCATGTGCAGGCGCGGGCGGTGGTGCGGCCGCTGCCTGAGGAAAGCGGGATTGCTGTGAATTTTCCGGTGAAGTTCTCGCTGGGCTTGCCGGAGGGAGAGGATTTTGTGGCGCAAGTGGGCGAGCACAACCCGGAGTAACGGCAGAGTACATCCGTCAGGAAGATACTTTTGCGTCGCTCAAACGGGATGGACGCCTTCCACGCACATGGTTTATTGCGAATTATTGTTTGGCTATAATTATTGAAATCCAATAATTCACAATAAGTGCATCATGACAAACATCTATCGCCGCCCAGCACTGGCCGACCAGATGGCCCGGCAATTGTTGCACCCCGGGGTCTTGGATGAAGGTTTGCGCTCCGGCCTGTTCTTGTCCGGACTGCGGCGCACCGGCAAGACGACGTTCTTGATCAATGACCTCGTTCCGGCTCTTGAGGCGGACGGCGCGATCGTGATCTATGTCGACCTCTGGAGCGACACCCAGCGCAGCCCCGCCGCACTCATTCTGGCAGCGGTGAAAAGGACATTGACCGAGTTGGAGCGGCCTGGCTCCAATGCACTCAAGCACCTCAAGCGGGTATCCGGCGCTGACGTCGGCGCCTTGGGCTTCAAATTCGGATTCAAGCTGGACAGCGTAGGCGAGCCCGGAGGAGCCACGCTGGCACAGGTGCTGGCGGAGGTGGTCGACAAGGCAAAAACCAACGTCGTGCTGATCGTAGACGAGGTGCAGCACGCCATTACGTCCGACGAGGGTAACCGGATGCTGTTGGCGCTCAAGGCCGCGCGCGACGCCATAAACCCGCGCCCCGGCACGCCAGGGTACTTTCTCTTCGTAGGCACTGGCTCGCACCGGGCGCTGGTGGGCGAGCTCACGGCACGCCGCAATCAGGCTTTCGCTGGCGCCACCTCGGTCTCTTACCCTGTACTGGGCGAAGACTATGTCGCGTACCTGCTGGGCCGCCTATTGGCAGAGGGGTTCAGTTCCCTTCCTTCACGGGAGGTAGCAGTCCAGGCATTCCATACGTTGGGGAGCCGTCCGGAAGAGATGATCAAGGCGTTACGGCAATTGCATTTTCACCTGCCCCCGGGCAGTGATCCGGATGAACACCTCCCTGTCATCGCCAACACGCTCCGATCGACCGCCGCGGATCTGGAACTGATGAAGCTCGAACAGTTGGGTGGGTTAGCCACCGCGATCTTCAATCGCATTGCCTTGTCTGACGGAGACGCCCGCGGATTGTTCTCCGCAGAAGCCGCCGCCGCGTACTCCGCAGCAATCGGACGAGAAGTCCGTATCGAGGAGGCTCAGCCGGTGGTCAATGAACTGATGGCGACGAACTTGATCATGCGCAAAGGGCATGGCATCTATGGCGTCACGGATCCGTTCGTGCAGGAAATCTGGATGGAACGCAAGTCGATCGAAGGGAAGCTGTAGTGCTGCACCGGGTGGCGCTCGAGATTGAGTCAGTGCTGAAGGTTCCCTTTGTACATGTTGTCGACCCCACCGCGCAGGCGCTGGGGCCTCTCCGCCCTTCCTCCAACTCGGTGCGGCCTTTCGCGGTGTACTGTGTTGGCTGGGGCTGTTTCGTCGGCGTAGCCGGCAGGTTTGCTGCTGGTTGGCTTGCTTGGGTGTGTCGGTCGGGTTCGATGTTGTCGTAGGTTTTACGGCCTGGTTCCGCCCTGCTGGGCGGGTCACTTTTTGTCCGAGCGACAAAAAGTAACCAAAAAACGCGTCGCCTCTGGCGGCTGGCCACCAATTCCTCGGTGTGGGTGGTTCCTGCGGCGGTGATTTCCGTTCGGTGGGGTTGGTGGTTCGACCCTGCTACGCTCCCGGGATGTGCCTTGCGTCCAGGGACTATTGGACGAACCCGACTTTAGGCTGTTGGCAACCTGCTAACGAGGTTATCGGTAGGACGCCTACGGCTGCGCTGCGCGCACTCAGTATCGTAGGTCGGGGGCTCGGGCACGGAGTGCGTCGCTGCGCTCGCACGGCGTTGTCGCGGATGATGCCGGGCCAAAGGAAAAAATCAGGACGTGGCCACTGGTTCTGCCGCGTTAGGACGTGCGCGCAGCGCAGCCGAAGGCGTCCGACCGACGACTTGGTTAGCAGGCTGCCAACCGCCTAAAGTCGGGTTCGTCCAATAGTCCGTGGAAGCAGGCACAGACAGGGTGCGTAGCAGGGTCGAACCACCAATCCCATTGAACGGAAATCACCACCGCTCGAAGCCCCCCCGCCGTGGAATTGGTGGCCAGCCGCCAGAGGCGACGCGTTTTTTGGTTACTTTTTGGCGCTCGGACAAAAAGTGACCCGCCCAGCAGGGCGGAACCAGGCCGTAAAACCTACGACAACATTGAACCCGACCGACATACCCCAAGCAAGCCAACAAGCAGGAGGCCCGCCAGCTACGCCGGCGAAACAGCCCACGCCCGTCAAGCATGGCAACCTGCCATACAGCGACCACCTCGCATTTCAATACTCAGCGATTCCCCACCCACCTGCGTTCCGGCAAGCTTCGCCCGCCCCTTCCGAATGCGACTTCTCTTATCGCCTGCATGACTCCGGCAGGAAATACTGACTGCGTCATCGGATCGCCGATGACCGGGCGTGGAAACCCGAAGGTCGGAACAGGGACAGGCGTTGCGCTTTCAAACGGCAACGCCTGTGCTCGCACGAACATGTTTGGTTCTATGGCGGGCCGAGCGAGGCAGCTGCAAGGCTGGCCAGGTTCTTCCCTGTTCTGACCGGGTTTCCACCCTCGCTGTCTGGCCCGCCACCCTCACCTTCAAATGAGTGGCGCGCATTAACCTGGTAAGGAGTCAGTAATGGTCGATGCAATCGAAACCAACGCGTGCCTGCATGAAGTGCGCGCCGGCATTGAAGGCGTACTCGTACTGCTGGAGCAGCAAAGCGTGCGCTCGGATGCGTGCTTCAGCGCGCTCTGCCTGCTTGAAATGGTGAAAGCAAAGCTGGATGCCTTGATGGCGGCTGGCCCGCTCGCGGCATAGCCAGTGCGCTGGCCTGACGGTGCTTCGGCACCGTCTGGTCTCGCAGCCCTCATGGACGTTAAATTGGATTCGCCGGGCGTCCAGCAAATCGCCCGCTCACCGAATTTGCCAGACACCGTCTGGCGAATGTGCGATCGAAACATCACTTGAATCTGCTGTCGTTGGCGCCAGTGCCTGCTCATCGAGCTACCACCGCAATGGACTGACGTGCCACAAGAAGCCTCCGCAGCCTCTCTTCCACCGAGTAGTCACCTTCCAGGTAATACACCGGACATTTCCGGCTCATTAGCCAGTGCCGGTGCCGTGCAAGACTGCGGCCTTCCGCCGTGCCCTCGTCGTATTGCGCTGCCCATGCAAGGAACTCCGGATCGGCTTTGCCGAAGCGGCGCTCCTCCCGTAGTTTGAGGCGGGCCAATCGGAGCTCAGTCGGAAGATAGAGAAAGACGATGAGATCGAAAGCGTCCTCGAGCTCCGCACCCCAATCGATCAGCGCCCCAGCAACGACAGCATCCGGACAAGCTCGCAGATCCCTCAGCAACGCGGCGCGGCGTTCGTCCTCCTTGTACTTCTCCTGGTATGGCGGATCCGTGCGGCGCCAGAAGTAGTCATCCGTTTCAAGGGCCTTAGACTGCGTGGCATCGGCATAGGCTGCAGCCAAGGTCGAAGTACCAGAGCCGGCCGCGCCTGTAATCAGGATGTACATGGGCTGCGCAGAGAGGGTTTCTGTACAGGGGGAAAGACTGCCACACGCGGGAAGCCCTGACCTCCATAATCGCCGCCGTTCAAAGCTGCTTGCGGTACACGACGAATCCGGATTTCTCCGCAACGGTATCGTAAAGGCGCATGGCGGTCGTATTTGTCTCGTGAGTCTGCCAGTACACTCTCTGCACGCCCAGTGCCTTCGCGCGCGCATAGACCTGCTCTATGAGTCGACGCGCGACGCCCTTTCCCCTTGCACCCTCGGCAGTGAACAGATCCTGCAAATAGCAGCTCGGATTGATTTGGATGGTGCTTCGATGCAGGAGAAAATGCACCAGCCCAATCAACTCGCCGCCTTGTTCCGCAACTAACGCGTGCACCGGCTCATAGGCGTCGAAAAAACGTGACCAGGTCGTGAGCGTGATTTCCGCCGGCAAGGCGGTGACACCGTGCCGACCGTAGAACGCGTTATAGCCGTCCCAGAGAACTTTCCAGGCAGGGAAGTCGTCCGGCTCGACGGCCCGGATTTTCACTGGTTCAGCGGCTGGATCGATCGCTTGCATTATTTTTTTCTTTCCTTGGTGAAGGTCCGTGGCGCTCTGGAGAATGCGGCGGCAGGCTTCGTCCCTGCCGTCGCTTTGCTTGCAGCGTTGCCGGGGGCGCATCGGTTCCGGCGATGTGGCAGTCCATGACTGGCAGGCCTACCGAGCGAAACTTGCTTGTCAGCCAGAATGATACTTCAGGCATAGTCCCGTTCCGGATACCCGTCCTTGCCCTTCCGGCGTGGCGTCCAGCAACGCCCATAACGGGTCCAGGCCCCGGGGCACCGCGCGGGTCACTTCCCCCGCATTCCGTCACGAACGCGCACATGCCGCCTTCGCAGAACGTCAAAATTGCGAGTGGCCCACCTGCCCTTTGTTCGATGCGCTGCAACATATGTGCGCCAATTAACCAAAATGACATATTTCACATTGGGCAAGGCATGATCCGAATCTATACTCGCCGAACGTGGATAAGTGACTGCCGATCACTATCCTCTTACAAGAAAGGCTGGGGATGAACGAATTCGACGGCGCCATCATTCACTTCCTGAACCAGTTTTCTTTCCGCTGGCCTCTCTTGGACCGCGCAGTGCTGGCCATGACCCAGTTCTATATGCTGCGCGGCGTGCCCATGATTGCCTTGTTGTGGTGGATCTGGTTCCGCGACGGCGAGGACAAGCAGCGCGATCGTGAAATCGTGGTCACAGCGATCGTCGCTGGTTTTTGCGCGTTGGTGCTGGGGCGCTTCCTGGCTTCCTGGCTGCCATTCCGTGTCCGTCCCCTGGCCAACCCCGATGTAGGACTGCGCTTTCTCCTCGCCTCGGACGACGGCATGCGAACCTGGAGTTCATTCCCGAGCGACCACGCGATGTTGTGGTGCGCCGTGGCAACCGGCGTGATGGTCGCGTCCAGGGGAATTGGCATGCTGGCACTGGCGTATACCGTCCTGGTTATCTGCATGGCACGTGTTTTTGTCGGACTGCATTTTCCGACCGACGTGCTGGGCGGGGCCATACTCGGTGTATCCATTTGCCTGTTGCTGACTCAGACGCGGTACCGCAAGCTGATCGCCACACCTATCCTGAATTTCTCCAGACGGCACCAGGGTGTGTTCCATGCCGGCATGTTCGTGCTGAGCTTTGGGCTGGTCACCAATTTCGAGGAGATCCGCGCGGTGGCCTCCTCCCTGCTGAAGGTCAGCTGAACCTGTCCGGCGGCACCGCGGTGCCGAACTGCTTGCGGTAAGCAGACGGAGAAACGGCGAATGCCTGGGTGAAGTGCTGCCGGAAGAAAACGGCGGATCCAGACCCGACCAGCTCCGCGATCAGGTCGATACCCTTGTCAGTCGTCTCCAGCAAGCGCCGGGCCGCCGTCAACCGATGGTTTGCGGGCCGCCCCGGCAAAACGGGGCGGCCCGTTCCCCACCGCTCAGAACCGGTGCCGCATCCCCACCGCCACCGCCGTCATGCTGCGATGCCCGCTGCCAAGGAAATACCCGTTGGCAAAGCTCACCGCCGAGGTATCGAAGTTGATGCCGGCGTGCTGGACATAGGCCGTGGTCAGATAGACATCGGTACGCTTTGACAGGCTGTAGTCGGCGATAAAACTCACCTGCCAGGGGTTCTTAACATTGCTGCCGGCAAGCGCCTTGACGTCGTCGTAGTAGTACGCAAGCGTCAGGTCCAGGTTGGCGGTGGCGCGGTAGTTGATGCCGGCCCAGTAGTAATCGTCACGCACGATGGTCGCGCCATCGGCCGACTTGTTGAGCCCCCAGCGATAGCCGCCCATCAGCTTGACCGGACCGGTGCGATAGCTGAGCGCGGCGCCGGCCTTGCGGAAGTTGCCGATGGCGCCGCCCGTCGCCAGCGTCGGGTTGTAGCGGTTGAACGCCAGCGCCGCGCCGAAGCCACCGGCAAAGTAGTTGAGGCCGGCGCCATATCCCGTATCCCGGCGCGATTGCCCCGCGACCTCGCCGGCGCCGAACACGCCGTTGCCGAACGAATAGTTGCCGAAGGCGGTCACCCCGCCGAACGTCCCTGCGTACTTGACGTTGTTGTCCGAGCGGAAGTCCAGGCCCAGCTGCGCCGCGATCGGCTCATACTGGGTCGAATAGCCACTGGGCGAGAAGTTGGAGAAGGCATCGAAGATCGACGTGTACTGGCGCCCGAAGGTCAGGCGGCCGGCGCGCTCGCTCTGCAGGCCGACAAAAGCCTGGCGGCCGAACAGCCGGCCGGATTGCGTCAGGCGGCCATCGTCGATGCCGAAGCCGCTCTCCAGCACGAACACCGCCTTGAGGCTGTCGCCCAGGTCCTCGGTGCCGCGCAGGCCCCAGCGCGAGCCGGACAAGCCGCCGGAGCTCAGCGCCACGCGGCTATGCCCCGGGCCCGGAAAGCCCGCCTGCGTCGGCAGCGTCGCCGACAAGTGGTTGACGTATTCGATATTGGCATCGGCCACGCCATACAGCGTCACGTCCGCCTGCGCGGTGCCGGCCAGCATGCCCAGCGCCGCCGGCAGCATCAGCCTCTCAAGCCTGATCCTCATGGTCTCCATCCTGTTTCGTTGTGGTTGGTCATCGCCACGGCAAAGCTGCCGATGGCTGGATTGCGGGCGGCACAAGCAGTGCCGGACACGCCGGACGGCAACGGTCCGGCGTTGCGCGGCCGCAGGCGCGCAGCAGTCCTCGGCACGCCCTGGCGGCGTGCGTGGGAAGTGAGTCGGGAGGCGTTGCCGGGCCCTGCCCGGCGTGGGTCAGCGGCTGACCGCGCGATGGATCGCGAGCGCCGCGGCCACCATGGCCTCGGCGGATTCGAGCGCGCGCGCCGGATCGTCGCGCTTGCGCACCCCGGCAGCGCTGGTTGCACGCGCGGCACCGTCGGGGCTGGCGGAGAACTTCACCACGGTCAGCCCCTTGGCCGGGTTGATATAGATCTTCTGCCCGAAGCGTCCGCTGGCCTCGATGCTGCCGTCGCCGTCGTTGCGCTGGAACCAGTAGTGGCGATAGCCATAGCCGTCGCGGCCCGGAATGGCGTTGCCGCGCGCAAAGCGGGCCTGGTTGCCGGCGGGCTGCAACGCGATACGCACCGCCGCCGGCGAGATCCCGCCCGAAGCATCGCCGGCCGCCGCCCGACGCACGGCCTCGGCAAAGCGGGCGGCGTCACGCAGCGTGGAGTTCATGCCGCCGCTCGCCATTTCCGTGCCCTGGCGGTCCACCTGGGTGTAGGCATCATCGTCGGCAAAACGCGACCACAGCCGCTCAGTCACCAGTTGCGCCCAGCTCTTGCCGGTAATGCGCCGCAGCGCCCATGCCACCGCTTCCGGCGAGCCGTTCTGGTAGTACCAGACGCCGCCCCCGCCGCCCGCATCGCCTCCGCCGGTGGCATGGACGACCTTGAGGAAGTCATAGATGGTGTCGGGCGCATCCGCCTTGCGCGGCACGATCCCCACCGCCCCGAACAGCCCCAGGTCCGGCGGGAGCGCCTCGGGGTAGCCGACCGGCACCTCCATGTCCAGGTTCTGCTGCACCGTAGCCTCGCCGAACGGGTTGCCGGCCAGCTCCGGCACATACTGCGCCAGCCGGGCCTGCGGATCGAGCTTGCCCTCCTCTACCAGCATGGCGGCCAGCAGACCGGTGACCGACTTTGTCATCGAGGCCCAGATATGCGGCTGGTGGGGATCAAAGCCGGCGAAGTAGCGCTCATAGACGACTTTGCCCTGGTGCAGCACGATAAAGCCATCGGTATGGGTATCGCGCAGGTAGTCGGCCAGCCGGATGGTGTTTCCCGCGATGGCAAACGTGGTGCCGTCCAGCCCGGTACCGGGCTGACCCGCCAGGGCCAGCGGCTGGCTGGCGTGCCGGATACCCGCCGTGAACGACATCTCGCGCGCATGCCGGAACGCCCAGCGCATATATGGCGGGCGCAGGCCGTTGCCGCGGCTGACTTGCTTGTCGGCCGGCGGCGGAAAGCCCTGCATGACCTCGTCCTCGGCAACGGCCGAGGGCTGGCCGGCGCCCTGCGCCAGCGACACGCTCATCGGCGTCACCAGCAGCGCCACCGCCAACCACACCAGACTGCGCCTGAATCCCGTCCCGCGCGACGCCGTTTGCCCTTGCATGCTGTCTCCATTCTTGTCGAAGCGGCTGCACGCACGGTGCGCCGCCTTATGTGCATGAAATGCAGGCCCGCGTGGCGCAGGCCGCAGGCGCCATGTTGCAGGCCGCGGGACATGATCACAATGATCTATTCGGAATGGAGGCATAACCCGGTGGAATGTCGGGCGATGGCAGCAGGTGCCGGAAATGTGCAGCGCAGCGATTGACACCGTTCCACCACACTGGCGCCGCAAGCCGCATAATGGCGAACCCCCTCCCCGCCAACGTTCGCCATGCAGCTTCTATTGATCTTTCCGTAAATCATGACATCACCACAACGTTGCCTGAACCCAGCACGCGGCGATGATCGAAGGCCGGTGTTGAGCGCTTTTGAGCTTGTTGCGGGCGACGGTATGCAACTCGTTGAGGTTGTCGGGGCAGAAGTTCGCAATCGCGTGACGCTTGAGCCATGCCCACAGGTACTCAACTGGGTTGAGCTCAGGGCAGTACGGTGGCAGGAAGGTCATATGAATATGTCCCTCGAGAGAATCCAGATATTCGCGGACCATTGCGGCGCGATGGGGCCTGGCCCCATCCCAGATGATCAGCAACGGCTGCTTCAGATGCGCTTTGAGCGCCTTAAGAAACTCGACCACCTGTTCTTTCTTGACGCTGCCTTCGTACAGCCGAAACAGGTAGTTGGTGCGACTCAGGCCGGCGATCGCCGACACATGGTTCCAGTTGAAATGAAACTGGATGATGGGTGTTTGCCCCTTCGGCGCCCAGGTGCGCACACGCGTGGGCCGCTCGCTGATGCCAGTCTCGTCGATAAAGACAATCAATCGGCCTTCGCGCTGGGCTTTTTTTTAAGCGCAGGCCAAGTGTGGCGCTTCCAGTGGCGCACCGCGTCTTCGTCTCGCTCGATCGCGCGACGATCTGGCTTTTGCGCGCTGAAACCCAACGCCCCAAGAATGCGCCAGATCTGCGTTTGGCTGAACTCGACGCCATACGTCCGCTTGATGAGCGAGCCGACGCGCTTGAGTGTCCATAGCTCGGTCCCAAAGCCATGCGCAGTCGGGCTTTGCAGCAACGCCCCGCGCAATTCGGCCAATTGCTCCGGCTCGAGCTTGGCTGGGCGGCCTCGACCTGGCACAGCCCGTAGCGCATCAATTCCGCCTTCATCGAGCAGAGCTTTCCACGTGTACACCGTTTGTCGGGCTACCCCCACGGCCAATGCCACCTCGGCTGGTCGCTTGCCAGCCAACAGCATCCGACCAGCTCGCAAGCGCTTCTTCGTTGCATCGTCTAACGGCTTCTTCGACACGGCGCGTATCTCCAATCAACCCGTTAGAGATGAAACGCGCCAGCCCTGAATCCGTTGTCATGTTTTTTGTAAATCTCAATAGACGCCCGCGTCCGCGACCTGCTCCGCAATCCGGGACGCTTTGCCTGGCATACGCTCAGGCAGTTCCGCGCCAACCAGGGGCTGCTGCTGGCCGGTGCGGTGGCCTACTACGCGCTGCTGTCGATCGTGCCGCTGCTGATCCTGATGGTGATCGCCCTGTCGCACGTGATCGAACCAGACCTGCTGCTGTCCACGCTCGCCCGCTACCTTGAGTGGGTGGTGCCGGGGCAGTCCAGGGCGCTGATCACCGAGCTGGCCGCCTTTCTGCGCAACCGTGGCACGATCGGCTGGGTGCTGCTTGGCACCATGCTGTTCTTCAGCTCGCTCGCCTTCACCGTGCTGGAGAACGCCATGTCGTTCATCTTCGAGCACCGCGTGGCGATCCGGCGCCGGCATTTCCTGGTCTCGGCGCTGCTGCCGTACTGCTACATCGTGGTACTGAGCGTGGGCCTGCTGCTGGTCACGGTGGTGTCAGGCAGCCTGCTGGCCATCGGCGAACGGCATGTGGAAGTGCTGGGCCACGACTGGTCCCTGGGCCGGCTCTCGACCGGCCTGCTCTACCTGCTCGGCTTCATTGGCGAAGTGCTGATGCTCATGTCGATCTACATGGTGATGCCGGTTGGCAGGCTGTCGCTGTGGCATGCACTGTGCGGGGCGTTGATGGCGGCGGTGCTGTGGGAGATCTCGCGCCATGTGCTGGTGTGGTACTTCACCACGCTGTCGCAAGTCAGCCGGGTCTATGGCTCGCTCACCACGGCGATCGTGGTGCTGCTGAGCCTGGAGATTGCCGCGACCTTGCTGCTGCTTGGGGCCCAGGTGATTGCCGAGTTCGAGCGCGGCGACTGGGGCAGGCCGCCAGGCCCTCACGGATCGCCGGGCGAGTTGCATACCTGAGGCGCTGGTCCGGGGGACACCGCATTGCAGAATCGGCGGTCTGGCAGCGCGGCTCAGGCCAGCGCGGCCTCCATGCCAGCACGGATGGCAGGTTCCGCCGCGGCATCGAAGGCACCGATGAAGACCAGCGCCGAGCCAGGCGATTCGGCTGGCTCCGCCGGCCGCAGCCGTATCCTGCCGCCAACGAGATGCACCTCATGCAGCCGCGGGTCGGCAGCGAAGCGGACCAGTCCCTTGGCTCGGAGCAGGCGCACCGGCAGCGTCGCCAGCGCCTGCCGCAAGCGCGCCTTGTCGAAGCTGCGCGGGGTCTGGTAGGCGACGCTGCGGATGTCTGCGTGCGTGGCATCCGGAAAGCGCTGCCAGCCCGCGCCGCTCAGCAACGTCGCGGTTCCCCGCGCTGGCGGCACGGCCGCATCGACAAAGACAGACAAAGGCAGCTCGCCCGATTGCGCGATCAGGACCGCCGCGCGCGGTGCCAGCGCGCCCGCCGTGGCCGCGGCCTGCGCCGCCGCGTCGGCCTGGGCCAGATCGGCCTTGGTCAGCACCACCGCTGATGCGCCGGTGACTTGCCGCCGCACCATGTCGCCGACCAGCGGATCGCGCAGGCTGTCGTGCATGCCGGTCACGTCCAGCGCGACCAGCACCGCATTGAGCCGGAAGGCCGGATCCAGCAGGCCGACCTGGGCAATGCGCTGCGGGTCGGATACACCGCTGGCCTCGATCACCAGCAGGTCTGGTCGCTGCTCCCGCGCCGCAATGGCGACCAGCGCCTCGGCCAGCCGGCCGCCGATCGAGCAGCAGATGCAGCCGTTCTCCAGCTGGATCACGTCGTCGCTGCGCGCGCGGATCAGCGCGGCATCGATATTGATCTCGCCGAAATCATTGACCAGCACCGCGATGCGGCGCCCTTGCGCGTTGGCCAGCAGGCGGTTGAGCAAGGTGGTCTTGCCGGCGCCGAGGTAGCCGCCGACAACCACCAGCGGAATCGGAGGCCGCGCGTTCATCGGGCCGGCGCCGGAAACTCGCGCCCGCCCAGCACCGTGCCCCAGACGCGCACGTCCTTCAGGCACTCGGGCGCCACGGCGGTCGGGTCGTCTTCCAGCACGGCAAAATCAGCCAGCTTGCCGGGCGCGATGCTGCCGATGCGGTGATCGAGCTTCAGCGTATAGGCCGCGCCCATGGTGATGGCGTAAAGCGCGTCGGCGACGGACAGACGCTCCGCTTCGCCCAGCACGCGGCCGGAAGCCGTCTGGCGCTGCACCGCGCACCACGCCGTGAACAGCGGGTTCAGCGGCGTGATCGGCGCGTCGGAATGGATTGCGAACGGAATGCCCAGCCGCCGCGCCGTGCCTGCCGGGTTCATGCGCGCGGCCCACGCCGGTCCCACGGTCTGGCCGGCATGCGCATCGCCCCAGTAGTACAGGTGGTTCGAAAAGAAGTTGATGCACAGGCCCAGCCGCGCCGCGCGCGCCAGTTGCGCCTGGTCGGCCAGCTGGCAATGCTGCAGCGTATGGCGATGGTCGGCGCGCGGGTGGCGTGACAGCATGGCTTCGAGCGCGTCCAGCACCACCTCGGTCGCCTCGTCGCCATTGGTGTGGATATGCAACGGCAGGCCGGCCAGGTGGAACGGCGTGAAGGCGTCGAGCAGCTGCTCGGGCGGGATCAGCCACAGGCCGTTGGCCTGACCGCCGGCATACCCCGGCGCGCGCAAGCGCGCGGTAAAGCCCTGGATCGAGCCGTCGACGATGAACTTGACCGGGCCGAAGTGCAGCTTGCCGGTGCCCGCCGCCGCGGCGGCCTGCACGCGGGCCGGGCCGCCCTGCGCATTGCGCTGCGGCGAGAACGCCGGAACGATGCGCAGCGGAAAGCCGGGCTCGGCAGTGACCGACTGCAGCGTTGCCAGCCCCCTGGGCGACAGGTCGTTGACCAGGTCGGTCGCCGTGGTCACGCCAGCCAGTTGCGCCACGCGGCCGAAGCGGCGCACCGCCTCGGCGTTTTCGGCCGCCGCCAGCGACAGGCCACTGCCAAGCACGCGCTGCACCGGGAACATCGCCGCGAACTCCTGCAGCTCGCCGGTGGGCAAGCCCTGCGCGTCCTTGTGCACGCCGTCGATATCGGTGTCCTCGTCGATGCCCGCCTGCGCCAGCATGGCCGAATTGACGTTCATCAGATGCACGCTGGCATGCATCACCACGATGGGCCGCGTGGCCGACACGCGATCCAGCTCTCGCACCGACAGCCGGCTGGCACCGAAGTAGATCGGGTCAAAGCCCCAGGCCAGCAGCGGCGTATCCGCGTCATGCATCTGGCTTTGCGCGCTCGCCAGGCGGGCGATCACCTGCTCCAGCGTGCGCAGGCCGCGCCACAGCTTGCCGTCCGGGTCACGGCGGTCGAAGTAGCCGACATAGACCGCATCCCACATCGCGCCTTCCATCAGGTGGCAGTGGCCCTCCACCAGTCCGGGCATCAGCACCTTGTCGCGGAAGGTGTCGACCTGCACCGCATCCGGCCAGCTGGCCATCTCGGCCGCGTCGCCCACGGCAAGGATCTGGCCGTCGCGCACCGCGACGTGGGTCGCCTCCGGCCGCCCGGCTTCCATCGTCAGGATCTTGCGCGCCACGAATACCTGTGTGCGCGCCGTGTCGTCTTGTGTCATGAATTGCATGAGTCCGGTCATTCAGGCTGCCTGCACGCGCGCCAGGCGGGGGGCGTAGTTCACCAGCGCGGTCACCAGCAGGTTCACGCCCAGGCTGATCAGCCCAAGGTTGATGCCGCCGAAATCGGCCTGCTGCACATACAGCACGATCGCCAAGGCCTGGCCGGCGACGATGCCGAGCGCAATCGCCAGCGGCCGCACCTTCAGCGAGAACAGGATCACCAGCACGCCAGGGAAGAACTGCGTCACGCCGTAGTAGGTGGTGTTGATCAGCGTCAGCATCAGGTTGGGCGTGGCCAGCGTCATGGCGATGGACAGCACCAGGTAGATCACGATCACCACCTTGGCGCCCCGCTTCTGGCGCGCCTCGGGCATGCCCGGCAGCAGGTTGCGCGTGACGATGGGCCCGATCGCCAGGCAGATGCCGGCCAGCACCAGCAGGCCGGACAACGCCGCGCCGGCAGCCACCAGGCCCAGCAGCCAGCCCGGCAGCAGCCGCACCGCGGCCGCGAAGAAGGCCTCGTTGGGCGATGCGAGCTGCAGGTTCTGGCTGATGGCGTAGTACGACGCCAGCACCAGGAACGGATACATCAGCATGTACAGCGGCATGGCCACCTGCGTGCGCCGGATGGTGTTGGCGCTCCTGGCCGTGAAGAAGTTCTGCACCGCGAACGGCATCACGTAGAAGCCCAGCGCCTGGAACAGCATGGTGCTCATCGAGAAGCGCAGCTGGGTGTCGTTCATCTGGTTGCTGACGTGCAGGCTGGCGGCATGGAACACGTCGCCCACGCCCGCCTTCCAGCCCACCGCAACGCCGGTGGCGACGATCGCCACCACCATCAGGATGTCCTTGAGGATGGCGATATAGGCCGATGCACGCACGCCGGAGATGGCGATGTAGGTAAAGGCCAGCGCGGCCGAGATCATCACCAGGTACACCGGGTCGAACTCCCAGCCCAGCCCCTTGAGCGCCGCCACCAGCCCGGTGAACTGCAGCTGGCCCCAGGGCAGCAGGAACAGGATCGACGAGCCTGCCACGATCAGTTCAAGCGCGCGGCTGCCATAGTGGCCCTTGAACAGGTCGGGCAGCGTGATGGCGTTGTAGCGCGACCCGGCCTGCCAGATCTTCGGCCCCAGGAAGTAGCCGAGCGGATAGGCCAGCAGGATATAGCCGAGGAACCAGACGCCATAGGTCGGTCCCTTGGCATAGATGCCGCCCGGAAAGCCGACCATGGTGCCGATACTGTAGATCTCGCCAGCCGCCAGGAAGAACACCAGGAAGGCGCCGAACTGCCGCGACGCCACGAAGAAATCATGCATGCTCTGCGCGCCGCGGCCTTTTTTGGAGCGGATGGCGAGGTAGAGCGAGAAAACAATAAAGCCCAGGAATACCGCTGTAGTCATGACTGGCTCCCGGTTCAGGCTTCGTGCGCCGCGTCAGCGGCATGGCGGTCGAACAGCAGCCAGCACGCCAGCATGCAGGCGGAGGTCAGCACGAACCACGCAAAGATCCAGGCGTAGATAAAGGGCACGCCGAGCACGAAGCGATCGACCGACGCCACCCAGGGCAGCATCCCGATGACGCCGATATACGGCAGGCCTAGGCCGATAAACAGCTTGAGCATGTCTTGTCTCCAGTTTCCGATAAACGGTTGGCGGTATCCCTCGTTGGGGTCCGCTCTTGTGTTGCGCTCATCATAGGGAGCGCGGAGGTATGATTCAAATGCAAATGTTGAACCGCTCCCATAACCAACACGCATGGTTTTCCGCATGGACACACAGAAACTTCTGCACCTGCTCGCCGTGGTCGAGCACGGAACGTTTTCCGAAGCGGCCCGTGCCGTACATCTGACGCAGCCGGCGCTGAGCCGCAGCATCCGCGCGCTGGAGGACGAACTGAAGGCGCCACTTTTTGACCGCGGCGCACGGCGCGCGCGCCTGACGGTGTTCGGCGAACTGGTGGCCGACCGCGCGCGCCGCATGCGCCTGGAAGAGCGCCAGCTGCGGCGCGACCTGGACTTGCTGCGCGGCGGCGAGGAAGGCTCGCTGACAATCGGGGTGGCGCCGGCGCCGGCGGCGCTGCTGCTGACGCCGTTCCTGATCCACATGGCGCAGGCCCACCCGCGCATCAAGGTGCGCACCGAGACCGGTGCCACCAGTGTCCTGCTGGACGCCCTGCGCAACGAGACCATCGACGCCATCGTCGGCGACGCCTATGTGCTGCGCGCGGCCGACGACATCGAGGTGGAACCACTGGGCGAACTGCCCGCGGGCCTGGTATGCCGCGCCGGGCATCCGATCCTGCGCGAGCACGGCATCGATATCGAGACCATCCGCGCCTACCCGGTGGCGACCACCACGCTCAGCACCATCGTCAGCCGCCAGCTGGCGGAGCTATGGGGGCCAGGCGCCGCGCCCGACAAGCTCTTCACCCTGCATTGCGACAACCTCGACATGCTGCGCAGCGTAACGCTGGCCAGCGACACGCTGCTGTTCGGCGTGCTGTCGATCACGCGGCAGGAACGCGCCGCCGGGCTGATGGCCGAAGTGCCGATGCCGCCTGATCCGCGCCGCTGCGGCCGCTATGGCATTGCACGCATGGCGGCGCGCTCGCTGTCGCCGGCGCTGGAGGTGCTCTACGGCTTCACGCGCGAACACTGGAAGGAGCTGTCGTCCGAGGCCGGCGGTGCCAACGAACGCCGCTGAACCTGTTGCACAGCGGCTGCTGTTGTATGCTCCGCCCTGAACCATCGCCCACGTCCCGCATGACCGAATCCACGCCAGACCGCCCTCGCCGCATCACCATCCACGACGTCGCCCGCGCCGCCGGCGTGTCGCTGACCACGGTGTCGCACGCGCTGAACGACCGCGGCGTGCTCGACCCGGCCACCCGCGCGCGCGTCAAGCGCGTTGCCGCCGAACTGGGCTACCGGCCCAGCGTGCGCGCGCAGCGGCTGCAGTCGGGCCGGGCCAATTGCATCGCACTGCTGTCGTCGATGCCGTTTGCGGTGGCGGGCGGCACGTCGCGGCTGGGATTCATGATGGAGGTGGCGGCGATTGCCGCCGAAGCAGCAATGGGGCGCGGCCTGGGCGTGGTGCTGGTGCCCCCCCTGGAAGGCGCCGGGGGGCTGCTCGATACGCTGGATATCGATGGCGCGATCGTGATCGAGCCGATCGCGGGAGATCCGCATATCGCGCGGCTGCGCGAGCGCGGCGTCAGCATCGTGTCGATCGGGCGCGAGCCGCAGTCCGACACGCCGGTGCCATGCGTGGACCTGCAATCGGCCCTGACCGCGCAGTTGCTGCTGGAGCATTTGCACGGGCACGGCCGCCGGCAGATCGGCCTGATGATCGGCGCGGCGCCGCGGCAGTCGTACGTGGAAACCGAGCGCGCATACCGCGAGTTTACGCAGGTGATGGGCCTGCCCTGCCATATCGTCAAGGCGGCCGAGGAACACGGCGAAGCCGCCGGCGCCGAAGCCTGCGCGCGATTGCTGGCGCAGATGCCGGCGCTCGACGCGCTGTGCGCGCCGGTGGATGCGTTTGCGGTGGGCGCCATGGCCCACCTGCAAGGGTTGGGCAAGCGCGTGCCTGACGATGTCCTGGTGGCAACGCGCTACGACGGCATCCGCGCCCGCAGCGCGCAGCCGCCCATCACCGCGGTCAACCTGCACCTGGAACGCGTGGCATCGCTGGCGGTGGAACTGCTGTTCGCGCACCTGTCCGGCGACCGCAGCCGCAACGTGATCACCGGCCCCGCGCCGGAACTGGTGGTGCGGGCCTCGTCCACGCCAGACGCCTAGCCGCGCAGCAGCACTACCGCACCGGAGACCAGCGCGAACACCAGCACGCCGATGCGCAACATGCGCTGGTTGATGCGCTTGTGCACCAGGTGGCTGGCCACCATGCCGACAATCAGCACCGGCAGCAGCCCGATCGCATAGAGCACCTGCTCCATGCCAAGCCGGTTGCTCAGCGCCAGCACCGCCAGCGAGATCGTTTCACCGACCAGGAAGCACAGCGCCACGGTGGCGCGCAGCGTGGCCACGGGCGCATGCTGGTAAGCCAGCGCCAGCGGCGGACCGCCCACGCCCGTGGCGGTCTCGGTCACGCCGGTGATCAGGCCGGTGGAGGCAAAGGTCAGCCGCCCCGGCGTAAAGGCCGGCGCCAGCAATGACACCACCGCCGCGGCGATCGTGCTGCCGCCGACCAGCGCGTTGAGCCACGCCATCGGCATCGCCACCAGCACCCACAGCCCGCCGAAGGTGCCGGCCAGCCTACCGGCGCTGATCCAGCCGGCCCCGCGCAGATCGATGGCATGGCGTTCGCGCCAGGCCACGTAGGCATTGAGCGGCAGCATCGCCAGCAGCAGCGCACCGGGCAGCATCGCCGGCGCGGCCAGCGCCAGCACCGGCACCACGATCAGCGCGAAGCCCATGCCGGTCGCACCCTGGATCAGCGCGCCGGTAAAGACCGCCACGCCGACGCTGAACAACGTCATGTCCATGGTCAGGATGCCTCCCTGCCGACATGACGGGCCTGCAGTGCGCGGTGTACGTCCGCGGCGTCGTGCAGCTTGCGGATCGGGGCGTTGGCGATGGTGTCCTCGGCCATGGCGTGAATGGACCGCATCAGCGCGCGGGCGTCCCAGTCCGTGGGCCAGCCCTGCCACAGGCGCAGGCTGCCATCGACAAAGACCGCGCGGATCTGGTCGCGGTTGGCCAGGCGCACCAGCTCCCAGGTCAGGTCCCACGACGGCGTCAGTTCCGGCACGTCCAGGTCGACCAGCAGGAAGTCGGCGCGCTTGCCGGCGGCGATCTCGCCGGTGAGCGCGCCCAGGCCCGCCACATCGGCCGCGTCGTGCGTGGCCATGTCGACCCAGCGCCAGCCCGCGCCGCACGAGGAATCGCCCACGCCGATGCCAAAGGCAAAGCGCTGCGCGGCCTCGGCATAGTCCAGCAGGCGAAAGCCGTCGCTGCGGGTGCCGTCGGTGCCCAGGCCCAGGCGCACGCCGAAGGTGGCCATGGTCTCTGCCGGCGCCACGGCGTTGCCCTTCCAGGCGCTGGCCACGGGGTTGTAGGCCACTGCCGTGCCGGTGTCGGCCAGCAGGCGGATCTCCTGCGGCGTCACCAGCGTGGCATGCGCCAGCAGCGCCGCCGGGCCCAGTGCGCCGACTGCGGCGAGATGTTCGATCGGACGGCGCCCGCACGCATTGAGCGAACGCTCCACCGCCACCAGGTGCTCGTTGGCATGCGTCTGGAAGATGCGGCCGGACTCGGCGCACAGCTGGTAGACGTGGTGCAGCATCGCGTCAGAGGCCACCTCGGGGATCGAGATCGCCAGCGACGGTGCCACCAGCGGATCGCTGGCGTACTTGCCCAGGTGCGCGGCGGCGCGGCGCAGGATCGGCGCGGCGTCGAGCGTTTCCGCGCCGGGCTTGTCGTTGCAGATCAGGCCCAGCACGCAGCGCACGCCGGCATCGGTGGCCGCGCGCGCGACCGCATCCAGCCCGGCATCGCTGCGCGTGCCGGCATCGACCACGGTGGTAAAGCCACCGCGCAGCGCTTCCAGCGCCGCCAGCTTGGACGACAGGTACAGGTGCTCCGCCTTCAGGCTGCCTTCCAGCGGCACCCACACGCGCCGGAAGATCTCCGACGGCTCGCCGAACACCAGCGACTTGCCGAACGACTGCGTCAGGTGATGGTGCGTGTCGATCATGCCCGGCATCAGCAGCATGCGCGGCAGCGGCAGGGTTTCCAGGTCCGGGAAGCGCGCGGCGACTTCCTCGGCCGTGCCGACGGCCGTAAAGCGGCCGTCCTCCACCACCACCGCGTGCCCGCGTACCGCGCCCTGGCGCAGCAGGGTCCATTCCGGCAGCAGGATGCGCGGGTGTTCGAAGCTGTCCGGCCGTATCGCCGGGTTCAGGTCGCCGGGCCAGGCCGGCATCGATGCATTACGTTCAGTCATTGCGATTCAGAAAGCAGGGTCAATGCGTGGCGGCGGCATCGTCGCGGCCTACGGGCCTCGCTGCCGCGGCCCGCAGACCGGTATGGAAAAACAGGAAGTTGAGCAGCGCCGCGGTGATGGCGCCCATGGCCACGCCATTGCCCACCAGGATGCGCAAGTTGCCGGGCAGGCCGCCATAGATGCCGGGCACCAGGATCGGCAGCAGGCCCACGGCCAGCGCCACGGCCACCACGTACATATTGGCGTGGTCGCGCAGGTCCACCTTGCGCAGCATGTCGATGCCCATGGTGCCGACGATGCAGAACACCACCAGCCCGGTGCCGCCGACCACCGCCTCGGGGATCGCGCTGATCAGCGACGACACCGGCACCAGCAGCCCGAACACCACCAGGATCGCGCCAGACATCGCCGTGACAAAGCGCGAACGCACGCCGGTGGCACGCACGATGCCGATGTTCTCGCCGCTGGTGATGATCAGCGAGGTGCCGAACATCCCGCCCAGCAACGATGCCAGCGCATCGGCGCGGATAGTGCGTGGCACGTCGCGCTGCTGGTCCACCGGCCGGCCCACGGCATCGCTGATCGCCAGCGTCTGGCCGGTGGCCTCCACCATCGAGATCACGGCAAACACCATCAGCGGGATCGCGGCCACCACATCGAAATGCGGCCAGCCGAACGGGAACGGCGTGGGCAGCGCCAGCATCGGCGACATCGACACCTGGCCAGGCTGGAACGCGCCGGCCAGCCCCGCCACCAGCGCACCGCCCAGGAGCCCGAGCAGGATCGCCAGCTGCGCCAGCATGCCCGACAGCAGGCGCGATGCCGCCACCGTGCAGGCAATGGTGGCAAACGCCAGCAGCAGGTTGAGCGGTTCCACCGTGCTGCCTGCGGCCGGATGGCCGGCAACCAGCTTGCCCGACACCTGCGCCAGGTTGATCGCCACCAGCAACAGCATCGTCCCCACCACTACCGGCGGGAAATAGCGCAGGCAGCGCCGGAACACCGGCAGTACGCAGAAGTAGAAGACACCAGTCAGGATCACCGCGCCGGCCGCGGTCTGCACATCGGTCTGCTGTGCGATCAGGATAAACAGCACGATCGGCGCGCCGCCCGGCAGCATCACGAACGGCAGCCGGGCACCAAGGCCGCGCTTGCCCAGCGACTGCAGCAGCGTGCCGAGGCCGCAGACCACAAAGGTGGCGCTGAGCAGCTGCACCGCCAGCGCGGGCGAGAAGTTCAGCGCCTTGCTCATCAGGAAGACCGACGCGATCGGCGACGCGGCCATGACCAGTACGTGTTGAAGCCCGAAGACAAACAGGCGCCGCCATGGCAGCCGTTCATCCACCGGCGCGGGGGCGGGGTGGGACATGCTTTGCTCCTCGTTTGGTGAGTGGGCGTTGTGCCGTGGCGTAAAAACCACTTGCTGCGTCTGTGCGCAATTCGCCGCAGATGTTATCGATTTCCGCTAACAAAAACGTTTTTGTAAGTGTAGGGAATCGGTATTCGCGATGCAAGCAGTTTCTCTGCGCACCGCCTGCGGTCTTCCCCTATATTGATTGAATCGATAAGTGCTAGCGGCAAAACACGTTTCACAAGTTGACGCAGGGGCCTCAAAGTACGCGCCATAGCGCCTTGCGCCACACAACACGCCTGAAGGAGACGCCCCATGCGAGACAAGAACAGTCCGGCGGAATCTGCCGACCACGCCCGGCCACAACCGGCACGGCGCCGCTTTGTCCAGGGTGCGGGCCTGCTCGCGCTCAGCGCCTCGCCGCTCGGCGCGCTGGCCGCGCGCGTCAGCGACGGCGTCACGCTGGCCGACGGCCCCCGCCCGCTGGTGCGCTATCCGGGCAAGCGCCCGCTGGTGCGCGTCAGCACCCGGCCGCCCCACCTTGAAACGCCCTTCTCCGCATTCAATGAGGGGCCGATCACCGCCAACGACGCCTTCTTCGTGCGCTACCACCTGGCCAACATTCCGCTGTCGGTGGACCTCGCCACGTTCCGCCTGTCGGTCGGCGGCCATGTCGACAAGCCGCTGAAGCTGTCGCTCGATGAACTGAAGCAGCTGGCCGAACCGGTGGAGATCGTCGCCGTGAACCAGTGTTCAGGCAACAGCCGCGGCTTCTCCGAACCGCGTGTGTTTGGCGCGCAGCTGGCCAACGGTGCAATGGGCAATGCGCGCTGGACTGGCGTGCCGCTGCGCAAGGTGCTGGAACAGGCGGGCATCAAGGCCGGGGCCAAGGTAGTCACGTTCAACGGGCTCGATACGCCGGTGCTGCCGAGCACACCGGACTACCGCAAGTCGCTGGATATCGCGCATGCCATGAACGGCGAGCCGATGCTGGCCTGGAGCATGAACGGCGAAGACCTGCCCCTGCTCAACGGCTACCCGCTCAAGCTGGTGGTGCCGGGCTACTTCGGCACCTACTGGGTCAAGCACGTATTCGAGATCGAGGTGCTGGACCACCCCTTCGAAGGCCATGATGCCTTCTTCATGACCACTGGCTACCGCGTGCCGGACAACGACTGCCAGTGCGTGGCGCCCGGCACGCCGGCGGCCAAGACGCGGCCGATCTCGACGCTGGCGGTGCGCAGCTTTATCACCAGCGTGGGCACGGGCGGCGTGCTGCCCGCCGGACGCACGGTGGAGCTCAAGGGCATTGCCTTCGATGGCGGCTCCGGCATCCGCGGCGTCGAGGTCTCGGTGGACGGCGGGCAGAGCTGGCAGGCCGCCACGCTCGGGCAGGACCTGGGCCGCTTCTCGTTCCGCCCCTGGCAACTGCCGGTGAAGTTCGCGCGCAAGGGCCCGGCGGTGCTGATGGTGCGTGCCACCAGCAACCAGGGCGAGGTGCAGCCCGCCAAGGCCAACTGGAACCCGGCCGGCTATCGCCGCAATGTCATTGAATCCACGCCGGTCACCATTGCCTGAGGAGCGCGCCATGCATCGATCCATTCCCTCCATGCTGCTCGCGCTGGCCTTGCTGGGCGCGGGTAGCGCATCCGCAGCGCCGCAAGACATCAAGCTGCCGCCGGAAACCGTCAAGCTCAAACCCGCGAAGCTGCCGGGCTACGGCATCGCCATGCAGAAATGCGCGATCTGCCATTCTGCCGACTACGTCTCCTACCAGCCGCCCGGCATGAGCCTGACGCAGTGGACCGCCGAGATGAAGAAGATGAAGAGCGCCTATGGTGCGCCGATCGACGATGCCGAGATCGAGCAACTGGGCGCCTACCTGGCGGTGGCCTACGGCTGCGCGAAGATCAAGGATCCGGAGATCGTTGCGATCGCACAGAAGGCGGGCCAGCCTGCGGCGGCGGCTCCTGCCCCCGCTGCGACTGGGAGCGTGGATGTACAAGGCTTGCTGGCCAAGAACGCCTGCCTGAGCTGCCATAGCGTGACGCAGAAGGTGGTGGGCCCGGCCTATCACGAAGTCGCCACCCGCTATAAGGACGACGCGCAGGCGCAGGCCAAGCTGGAAGCCAGCATTCGGGGCGGCAGCACCGGCAAGTGGGGATCGGTGCCGATGCCGCCCTTTGCCGGACTGAAGCCGGACGAAGTCAAGGCGTTGGCGGAATACGTGCGGCAGCAATAGTCCCCCACTCCGCTCCCGTCCATGCAAGGCGCCCCGGCTGATCCCGGGGCGCCTTGCATTCTGGCCTTGCGGTTTCCAGCCAACTCCTTATACTTAGCCACATGGCTAACCATTGTGCCGAGTTTGCAGACGTGTCCCAGGCTGTCGATATTTCCCCGCTTTCCGACGTGTTCTACGCGCTGGCGGACCCGACCCGCCGCGCCATCGTCAGCGTGCTCGGCCGCGGGCCGGAAACGGTCTCGGCGCTGGCGGCACCGTTCACGATGGCACTGCCCTCGTTCATGAAGCACCTGCAGGTGCTGGAGCGCAGCGGCCTGATCCGCTCGCGCAAGACGGGGCGCGTGCGCACTTGCGAACTGGTACCGCAACCGCTGTCAGACGCGCAGCAATGGCTGGCCGATCAGCGCGCCATGTGGGAGGCCCGTACCGACCGCCTGGCCGCCTTTGTCGAAGCCCTACACCAGGAGGAACAGTCAGATGCCGAATGAAAACGCCGCCAGCCCTGAAAACCAGGACCTGGTCATCTCGCGCCTGCTCAAGGCCCCGCGCGCCAAGGTCTGGCGCGCATGGAGCGACCCCAGGCTGCTCAAGGAATGGTGGTGCCCCAAACCCTGGACCACCGAGGTCCTGGCCTTCGACATGCGCCCGGGCGGCGCCTTCCATACCCTCATGAAAGGCCCGGACGGCGGCACCAGCGACAACCCGGGATGCTTCCTCGAGATCGTGCCGATGGAGAAGATCGTCTCCACTTCGGCGCTGGTGGCCGGATATCGGCCTGCCAAGCCGTGGCTGTCGATGACCGCGGTCATCACCATGGCTGATGAAGGCGACGGTACCCGCTACATTGCGCGCGTGATGCATCCGGATGAGGCCACGCGCAAGCAGCATGAGGAGCTGGGGTTCCATGAAGGCTGGGGTACCTGCATTACGCAGTTGGAAGAGTTTGCGCAGCAGTTGAAATAAGGCTGCGGCACGCAGGCGCCGGGCGGATGGCCATCCGCCCGGCGCCATGTTTTTCTGATCCCATGCCGCGACCTCACGCTGACCTGCCCTACTTCCCCTGCAGCCCCGCCACCTTCACCACCTCGCCCCACGCTGCCAGGTCGGCGCTGACCAGCTTGCCCAGGTCAGCCGGGCTCGACGGCGCGGCCGGCTGCAAGTTCATCGCGGTAAATTTCTCGCGGTCTGCCGGCGTCTGCAGGATACGGTTCACCTCGGCATTCAGCCGGTTGACGATCGGCGCGGGCATGCCCCTGGGGCCGAAGATCGCGACCCAGCTGGCTTGCCGGAAGGGCACGCCCTGCTGCGACATGGTCGGCACGTCCGGGGCCGTCAGCAGCCGCTCCGGCCCGGACACCGCTATGCCGCGGATGCGGCCGGACATCAGGTGCGGGATCGACGAGATCGCGTCGGTGATGCCGATGGTGACATGGCCCGCGGCCAGGTCGTTGCTGCACTGGGTGGCGGTCTTGTAGGGGATGTGGCGTAGCTGGATGCCAGTCCTGGCCTTCAGGTATTCCATGGCTAGGTGGCCGCCCGAGCCCACGCCCCAAGAGCAGTACGCCAGCTCCGTCTTGCTGGCCTTGGCGTAGGCAATCAGCTCCTGCAGGCTGTGCACCGGCACGCTGGCGCTGACTGCCAGCAGGTTGCCGATGGGTTCGCTGGGGCGCGCAATGGGCGTGAAGTCCTTGAGCGGGTCGTACTGCAGCGACGGCGTGGTCCACGGGTTCACGGTCATCGTCGCGGCGTAGGTGAACAGCAGCGTGTAGCCGTCGGGCGCGGCGCGCGCCACGGTCTCGTTGGCGATGATGCCGTTGGCGCCGGGGCGGTTGTCGACCACCACCGGCTGCTTGAGCGCCGCGGTCAGGCGCTCGGCCACCAGCCGTGCGGTCTGGTCGGTGACGGTGCCCGCGCCCGAGGGCAGCACCATGCGGATAGCCCGGTTGGGGTAAGGCGATTCGGCGTGCGCGCTTGCCGCGCCCGCCAGGGCCAGCGCCGCGGCCAGGGCTGCTGCGCGCGTGATACAGGCCCTGCGGGCGCCAGTGTGCTGGCTGCTCATATTGCTGTCTCCGTTGCGGCGCATTGGCCGCGCATGCCGGTACGTTGCCGGCCGGTCATGGGCGGGCGCGCCGGGCAGCGGCCCGGGCACCCTGGCTGAACCGGCTCAGGCTTGCGCCTGCGCCGCGTGATCGAGTGCCGCCAGCCGTTCGTAGTGCCAGTCGGCATCGCCGAACAGATTGGCGTGGGCGGCCAGGCGCTTGTAGCAGTGCCCGATTTCCATCTCTTCGGTCATGCCCACGGCACCGTGCAGCTGCACCACGTCTTCGCCGAGCGCGCGCCCGGCGTCCGAGACAAAGGCCTTGGCATGCGACACCGCGCGCATGCGCGCCTCCGGATCGCCAGGCAGGGCCTGGGCAGCCAGCTCGGTGATGGCGCGCGCCTGCTCGACGCTGACATAGAGATCCACCAGCCGGTGCCGGATCACCTGGTTGGCGGTCAGCGGGCGGCCAAACTGCTCGCGCGTCACCAGGTAGTCGCGGGTCAGGTCGAACGCGCGCGACATGGTGCCCACGGCTTCGGCGCAGGCCATCACCGTGGCCTGGTCGATGGCGGCTTCCACCAGCGGCCAGGCACCATCCACCGGGCCGACGCGCGCGCTGTCCGGCACGGTGGCGCGGCGCAGCGTCACGCTGGCGGTCTGGCGGCCGTCGTAGGTCGGCAGCGCGTCGACGCTGACGCCGCGCGTGCCGGCCGGGACCGCGAACAGCGTCAGGCCGTTGCGGTCGCGGCGCAGGCCGCTGGTGCGCGCCAGCACGAGCAGCACGCCGGCGCTGCCGCCGCCCAGCACCAGGGTCTTGCGGCCATCCAGCGTCCATTGACCCGGCTCATGCTGTTGCGCAGTGGTGCTGATATCGAAGGCGTCATAGCGCCCCTGCGTTTCCCATGCGGCCAGTGCCAGCAGGGCGCCACCTTCGGCCATCGCCGCCGCGGTGGCGGCATGGGCGGGATCGCCGCAGGCTGCCAGCAGCGGCGCGCACAGCGCGGCATTGGCCAGCCAGGGCTCGGCGGGCTGGGCACGGCCCAGTTCCTCGGCCAGCAGGGCCTGGTCCGCGCTGTCGCCCAGGCCGCCGCAGGCTTCGGGCAGGCCCACGGCCAGCCAGCCCATTTCGGCAAATGCCTGCCAGTGCCTGCGCGAAAAGCCATCGGGCTCGGCCAGCGCCGCGCGGCGCTGTTCAAAGCCGTAGCCGCGCTCGACATAGCGCCGCACGCTTTCCTGCAGCATGCGGCGATCGTCCGTTGAATCGCTCATGTATTTCGTTCCTTGTCCTGGGTTGCGGGCACGGTTGACGGCACTAAAGGCCCAGCACCTGCTTGGCCAGCAACTCGTGCTGGATTTCGCTGGAGCCGCCGGCGATGGTGAAGCCGCGGGTGACAAAGCGGCGCGCCGATGCCGCCGCGGCGTATGCCGACTGGCCCGGTTGCGGCACGGCGGGCTCAAAGTGCGCGGCGCGGTCGTAAGCCAGGGTGTCCGGCCCCAGCGCATCGACCGCCAGGTTCTCGATGTCCTGGATCAGCCGGCTGCCCAGCAGCTTGAGCATGCCGGTTTCGGGCCCCAGCGTCTCCCCGGTGCGCGCCCGCTTGCGAAAACGCAGCACGGTTGCCGCCAGCGCTTCGAGCCGCACCTCCAGCGCGCGCAGCCGGCGCGCAAACCACGGGCGCTGCGACAGCGGCTGGCCGCCCTCCTCCAGTTCCTCGCCGATGGCGCGCACCTTGGCCAGGCGGCGGCGGTTCTCGGCCACGCGCGCCAGGTTCAGCCGCTCATGCTCGAGCAGGGATTTGGCGATGGTCCAGCCAGCGTTCTCTTCGCCGACGAGGTTCTCCACCGGCACTTCCACCTCATCGAGAAACACCTGGTTGAACAGGTGCCAGCCATGGATGCCCACCAGCGGCCGCACGCTGACGCCGGGGCTGCGCATGTCGATCAGCAGGAAGCTGATGCCCTGCTGCGCGCGCGCCTCGGTATCGGTGCGCACCAGGCAGAAAATCCAGTCGGCGTACTGCGCGTAGGACGTCCAGATCTTGCTGCCGCTGACCACGTAGACTTCGGTGCCGTCCGGCCGCGTCTTGCGCACCGCGCGCGTCTTCAGCGAGGCCAGGTCGGAGCCGGAGTTGGGCTCGGAATAGCCCTGGCACCACCAGTGCTCCTGGCTCAGGATGCGCGGCAGGAAATACTGCTGCTGCGCCGGCGTGCCATAGCGGATCAGGATCGGGCCGATCATCTCGAAGGTGATGCCACCGCTCTCGGGCGCATGCGCCAGCACCAGCTCTTCCTGGAATGCGGCGCGGCGCTCGGCGCTCCAGTTGCAGCCCTGCCATGCAGGCGGCCAGTGCGGCGCCAGCCAGCCGCGCTCGGCCAGCCGGTGCTGCCAGTCGACCAGTTCCTGCTTGCTGACTTCCAGTCCGAGACGGACTTTCTCGCGCACGGCATGGGGCAGAGACCGGGCGACGAACTCGCGCACCTCGCGGCGGAAATCCTGCAGCGACGCGTCGTCGTCGGTGGTGATGGAATCTGTCATGGAATGTCTGTCCTCAGGAGTCCTTGTCGCGCGCACCGGATGCCCTGCGCATCGTCGCGGCGCGCATGCCGCCCTTGATCGCGGCCACGCCGTCGGCCGGAAAGCCGCCGATGGTGGCGGCCAGGCCGCGCGCGCGGTCCAGCACCTCGGCGTCGTCGACCAGTTCGGTGGCAATGCCCAGCCGCAGCAACTCGGGCGCGGGCACGCGGTCGCCAAGCAGGCACAGGCGCGCGGCCACGGCTTCGGCATGGCGCAGCGCCAGCCAGTCGGCATTGCGTGGCGCGGCCATGCCCAGGCGGACCTCGCCGATCTGCAGGAAGGCACCGGCGCCGCAAACCAGCAGGTCGCCAGCCAGCGCCAGCGCCGCGCCACCGTTGATGGCATGGCGCTCCAGCGCCACGATCCATGCCTTGCGGCTATGCAGCAGGCCCAGGTGGACGCGCTCCCAGACCGGCGCAAACGCGGCCAGACCGCCGGGCTCCGCCTGCAGCGCCTGCAAGTCCAGGCCGGAACAGAAGGCACCGTCGGCGCCGCGCAGCAGCACGGCGCGCACGCTGTCGTCGGCGGCCAGGGTCTCGATGGCGTCGCCCAGCGCGCGTGCCAGCGACATGTCGACGGCATTGCGACGGGCCGGGCGGTTCAGCACCAGCTCGGCCCAGCCGGCATGGCGCTGCAGGAGCACGGGGGACTGGGGCGCGTTCATGCCGGCTCCTGCTGGTCTTGCTCGATGGACTCGACGCCGATCGCGCCGGCGCGGGCCATGGCGTCGATCTCTGCTTCGCTGTAGCCAAGCTGGGCCAGCACTTCGGCCGTATGCTGGCCGAGCCGCGGCACCGCGGGCGTGCCGCCTGCCGGCAGGCTGGCCATGGTGAACGGCAGCCCGGGCAGGTCCAGCTGGCCGCCCTCGCCGTCAGCGACGGGCCGCAGGATACCGTTGGCGCGAACGTCCGGACTCGCCTTGACCTGGTGGTAGTCACGCACCACCCCCACCACGACCTGGTGGCGCTCCAGCAGCGCGCGGGCGGCGTCGCCGCTCAGGTGGCGCATGGCCTCGTGCAGGATGGCCAGCAGCGCCGGGCGGTTCCGCACCCGCAGCGCATTGCAGGCAAAGCGCGCGTCGTGCGCCAGCGCCGGCTGGCCGATGGCTTCGCACAGGCGCGTCCAGTGTTCGTCCAGATAGGCCGACAGCACGATATGCCCGTCCGCCACCGCGATCACATCCGCAGCCGGCGCAGCCTTGGGCTGGCTGTTGCCGCTGCGCACCGGCAGCGCGCCGGAGCACTGGTACTCGGCCCACAGCTGGGCCTGCATCTGCACGCCGACCGACAGCAGCGAAGTCTCGATGGTCTCGCCGGCGCCGGTGCGTTCGCGCCGGAACAGCGCCGCCAGGATGGCGTTGCCGGTCGCAAGCGCGGTGGCCGCGTCGATCAGCGCGAAGCCCGCCTTCAACGGCTGCCCGCCGGCCTCGCCGGTGACGGACATCATGCCGCTCTCGGCCTGGGCGGCAATGTCCAGGCCGGGGCGCGTGCGCGACGGCCCGCGCGTGCCGAAGCCGCTGACGGAGGCATAGACCAGGTCAGGGCGCGCCGCGCGCAGCGTGGCGGCGTCCAGCCCCAGCGCTTCCATCACGCCCGCGCGGGTGTTGTGCAGCACCACGTCGCTGGCCAGCGCCAGCCGCCGCGCGGCGTCCAGCCCGCCGGGCGTGCGCAGGTCCAGCGCGATGCCGCGCTTGCCGCGGTTGTAGGCCAGGTACATCGGGCTCTGCGGGCTGGTGCCGTCAAAGCGCCGCGCGCTGTCGCCGCGCAAGGCCTCGACCTTGACCACGTCGGCGCCCAGGTCGGCCAGCATCATGGCCGCACCCGGCGCCGCGATGAACTGCCCGAACTCCGCCACGCGTATGCCTGCCAGCGGCAGGTCTTGCCGGTTCGCCATGCGATCCACTCCTCGTAGGTGCCGGCGCGGCCGGCGGGTTGAGACGATGTGAGTCGATCATGGGGTAGCACGGTGCATCACGACAGATGCCAAAACCGCGCTCGCGTAAACCGTCGGTTACCACTCTCGGGTTATCCCGAGGTGCCCGGAATACCGCTATGCTGCGGCCAATACGTCGTCTGAGTGGAGCAATCCATGCGTCTGAGCCAACTGCAGGACTTCATCGCCGTTGCCGAGCACGGCAGCATCCGCGCCGGCGCCCGCGTGCGCGAAGTGTCGCCGCCGGCACTGACCAAGAGCATCCGCCAGCTGGAAGAAGAACTGCATGTGCCGCTGCTGACACGCACCACCCGCGGCGTGGTCCTGTCGCGCTTCGGGGAAGCCTTCCTGCAACGCGCGCGGCTGATTGCCACCGAGGCGCGCAAGGCCAGCGACGAGATGGCCCAGATGCTGGGCGCGCGCAACGGCGTGGTGCGCGTGGGCGCCACCGGCGGACCGGCCCACTTGCTGCTGCCGGCCGTGCTCACGCGCTTCCGGGCCCAGCACCCCGATGTGCTGGTGTGCATCGACAGCGGGGTCTACCCGACCTACCTGGACGACCTGCGCGCAGGGGTGATGGACATGGCGATCAGCCCGGTCCCGGATGAGGGCGTCGAGCGCGAATTCACCTGCGAGCCGCTCTACAACAATGATTCGGTGGTGGTGGCGCACCGCGAGCATCCGCTGCGCAACGCCCGCCGCCTGCGTGAGCTGGTCGGCTCGGACTGGGTCCTGACCGGCCAGCGCATGCATGGGCCGGGCGCTGCCATCCTCGACGCCTTCCGCGCGCACGACCTGCCGCTGCCTCGCGTGGCGGTGCGCTGCGACACCATCGGCATCATCCAGTCGCTGCTGCAGGACCGCCACCTGCTATGCGTGCTGCCGCGCCAGATGGTGGCCGGCCGGCTGGCCGCCAGCGGCCTGGTGCCGCTGGCGATCGAAGACAAGCTGCCCAGCCATACGGTCAGCCTGATCTACCGTGCCGATTCGCCGATGACACCAGTGGCCGCGCAGTTCGCCACGCTGCTGAGGCGCGAAGTGCACTACCTGTCCAACATGGCCGACAGCCCGCTGCGCCGCCAGGGCTAAGGCACAGGGCTACAGCAGCGCGCACCGGCCGGGAACTCCCTGCGCTGACAAGGTGCTAACCAGTGGTTTACACCTGAAATTCCCGAAGCCCTGCCGTGCCGCACCGGCGCTCGGTTTGCGGCCGGCGCGCCGCATCCCGGCGGGATTTTCCCCAATCCCTGCGCAGCGCCTTCTTGCGTGACAGTGGCGCTGGAGACGAACTGGATCGCAGGGAGGCAGGCATGCAGGACATCGAAGAACGGCCGGCTGCGCTGGTCACCGGCACGGGGATCGACAGCGCCGGCGACGGCGTGTGGTTGCTGCACGGACAAGGACAAAGCTTTGTCGCCGACGTGGGCGAAGGCCTGCTGGTGGTCGACAGCGGCCCCGGCGGGCACGTCACGCGCGGCATGATCGAGGCGCTGCGCACGCAGACCGGGCTGCCGGTGCTGGCCATCTGCTACAGCCACGGGCATATGGGCTACAACGCCGGCCTGCAGCAATGGCTGGACCACGCCGCCGCGCGCGGCGAGCCCGCGCCGCGGGTGCTGGCCCACGTCAACGTGCTGGCGCGGCAAGCGCGCTACCGCGAGACCCGGCGCATGCAGGAGCGTATGGCGGAGATCCAGTTCCGCCAGCCGGCCGGCGCGCTGGCGGGCAAGCTGATCCATATCGAACCCACCGAAACCTTCGCCGACGGCCTGACGCTGGGCCGGGGCGAGCGCCGCGCGGAAATCCTGTGGGCACCGTCCGAGACCGACGACGCCGTGGCCGTCTGGCTGCCGGGCCGGCGCCTGCTGTATGGCGGACCCGCGGTCATCGATTCGATCCCGAACATCGGCACCCCCTTCCGCACCATGCGCGACACCGTGCGCTGGGCCGACACGCTGGAACGCCTGGCCGGGCTGCAGCCGCGCACCGTGGTGCGCGAGTTCGGCGCCACGCTGCAAGGCGAGGAGGAATGCCGGCGCGTGCTGTGCCAGACTGCCAAAGCCCTGCGCTGGCTGCGTGCCGAGGTGGTACGGCTGATGAACGCGGGCTGCAATGAACGACAGGTGCTGGCCGCGCTCAAGCCGCCGGCGGAGCTGTTCGACCAGCCCTGGATGCGGCCGACGTATGGCGACCCCAGCTACATCGCGCGCGACATCTACCGCTCGGAGAATGGCTGGTGGGACCGCAATGCCACCACGCTGCATCCGGCGCCGCAGCAGCAGGCGGCCGCCGAGATCGCCGCGGCCGTGGCCGACCACGCCGCCCTGATCCGCCACGCCCAGGCCCTGGCCGCGCGCGGCGACACGCAGCTGGCGCTGCACGTGATCGACGTGCTGGCGCTCGCGCCGGATGAGACGCCCACCGTGCGCGAGGCCCGCCAGCTCAAGGCCGCCTGGCTGCGCCAGCGCGCCGCGCAGATCCGCAGCTATGTATCGCGCAGCCTGTATGGCGCGGCCGCCGACGCGCTGGAAGACGACACGGCGGACAACTTCGGCATGCATTAATCAGGGAGACCCCATGCCACGAGCAACCCATCCGGTGACGACGGAACTGCCTGGCAATGCGCGCCGCCGCGATGTGCTGCGCGGGCTTGCCGCACTCGGTCTCGGCGCAGCGGCCGGCCCGCTGTATGCCAGCAACGCCTGGCCCGCCAGGCCCATCCGCCTGGTGGTGCCGGCCCCGCCCGGCGGCGGCACCGACCTGTTCGCGCGCACACTGGCCCAGACGCTCGGCAAGGCGCTGGGCCAAACCATCGTGGTCGACAACAAGCCGGGTGCCACCGGCATCATCGGCAACGACGCCGTGGCCAAAGCCAGCCCCGATGGCTACACGCTGCTGTTCACCTACGCCGCCACGGTGGTGATCAACCAGACCCTGCAGCCGAAGATGCCCTATGACGGCCTGCGCGACCTGGTGCCGGTGGCGCAGATCGGCGCGGGCGGCAATTTCCTGGTGGTGACGCCGGACTTCCCGGCGCGCACGCTCAAGGAATTTGTCGCCTACATGCTCAAGCACCCGGATGCATACGACTACGGCTCGTGGGGCATCGGCTCGGGCGGCCACCTGACCATGGAAGCCCTCAAGATGCAGACCGGCATGAAGCTGCGCCACGTGCCGTACAAGGGCGTGGCGCAGATCCTGACTGACATGCAGGGCGGCGTGGTAAAGGCGGCCTTTGTCGATACCTCGTCGTCGCTGCCACTGGTGCGCGCCGGCAAGCTGCGCGCGCTGGCCATCAGCGGCACGCGCCGCGCGCCGGTCACGCCGGACGTGCCGACCATGACCGAGCAGGGCTACCCGTTCGATACCGACAGCTGGTATGGCCTGTTCGCGCCGGCGGGCACCAGCCCCGCCATCGTGCATCGGCTCAATGCGGAGGTGAATCGCCTGCTGGCCGACGCGCCCATGCGCGAGCGCTTCCTGCAGCTGAACATGGGCATGGCGCCGGCCAGGAGCGCCGAGCAGTTCGCGCAGACCGTGCACGCCGACGTGGGCGTGTGGGGCAAGGTGATCCAGGCCAACCACATCACAGTCGACTGAAGACCACCAGGGGCGCAGCGGTCACCCCCTTGCCTCGTGCCCGCGCCGGTCCGTATTCAGTGCGAGAACAGCACCGGCACCGTCATCGACTCCAGCACCACCCTGGTCACGCCGCCGAGCACCAGTTCGCGCAGGCGCCCGTGGCCGTAGGCCCCCATCACGATCAGGTCCGCGCCAAAGTCCGACGCACGCGACAGGATCAGCTCGCCGACGGCCAGGTCGGCCCCGCCCGGGCCGTGCATCACCTCGGCCGACACACGCCGCCGCTCCAGCAGGCGCACCGCGTGGTCAACCGGCGTGGCATCGGCGCGGGGCTCCCTTGCCCCGTTGCCGGCGCTGAGGATGCACGCCCGCGCACCGGCCATCAGCGGCAAGGCATCGTGCACGGCACGCGCCGCCTCGCGGCTGCCGTTCCATGCCACCAGCACGCGTGCGCCGACCGAGGGGAAAACACCGGCGCACGGCACCACCAGCGTCGGCCGTCCGCTTTCGAGCAGCAGCGCTTCCAGCAATTGCCGCGCGACGGGCCCCTCGGCATTGTCGGCATCGTACTGGCCGGAAACGACCAGGCCGGCCTCGCGCGCCTCGCGCAGCGCCAGCGTGACCGGGTCGCGATCCACCGTGCGCCAGTCGCATGCCACCGGCAGGTCCTGCGTGGCCGCCGCGAAGGCACAGCGCATGCTCTCGCGCCGCAGCCGGCGCCGCTCCTGATCTTCGGCCAGGCAGCGCTGGGCATTGTTCATGAGGTAGAACCAATTGGGATCAGGCACGCGCCCGGCCAGCAGGCCGATCAGCGGACACTGGCTGGCGGTGGCAAGGCGTGCCGCGATCTGCAGGCGCTGCATGGCCTGCCGGTTGCCATCGAGATGAACCAGGATGCTGTCGTACGCCATGATGCCCTCGCGTCCGAATCGTCTGCTTTCAGTCTAGGGCGCTGCCGGGGACCTGCGGGCACGGCGGACTGACTTGCCGATCGCGCCAGTGGAAACCTCAGGTTTCCACGGTGGAATCATTTTCTGGACTCCCCCGCCCGCAAACCCAAACCTAGACTGCGTTCCAAGCCCGCTACCGCTGGTGACACCTTTCTCTTCCCCCTCCCCCCAGCAGGCGGATCATGACTACACAAGACTTCTCCCGCGGCGCCGCCTATGTCGACGGCGCCTTCGTGCCGATCGGCGACGCACGCATCTCAGTACTGGACTGGGGCCTGACGCGCTCCGACGCGGTGTATGACGTGGTGCACGTGGTGAACGGCGCCTTCTTCAGGCTGCAGGCGCACCTGGACCGCTTCAGGCGTTCGATGGCGATGCGGCGCATGGACGTGGGCATGACGAACTGCGAGATCCGCTGCAACCTGCATGAGGTGGCGGCCCTGTCCGGGCTTCGGGATGCCTACGTGGCCATGGTGGCACTGCGGGGACGCCCGCGCATCCATGGCTCAAGGCGTCCGGAGGATTGCCAGAACCATCTGGTCACCTATGCGATCCCGTGGGTGGACGTGGTGCCCAAGGAAGTCCAGGAGCGCGGTGCCAGCCTGCTGATCGCGGATGTGCCGCGTGTGCCGGATGCCAGCGTCGACCCCACCGTCAAGAACTACCAGTGGAACGACCTGACCACCGGGCTGTTTCAGGCGCATGACGAAGGCTTCGATTCCGTCGTCCTTTGCGATGCCGATGGCTATGTGACCGAAGGCGCTGGCTTCAATATCTTCTCGGTCTGGAACGAGCATGTCTGGACCCCGGACCACGGCTGCCTGCCGGGCATCACCCGCGCCACGGTGCTGGAACTGTGCACCGAACTGGGCATCCCGTTCACCGTGGGCCCGCTGCGGCGCGCGGAACTGGAAGGCTCCGAGGAGGCCTTCATCACCTCTTCGGGCGGCGGCGTCATCCGGGTGCGGCAGATCAACGACAAGACCCTGCCGCTGGCCGAGGAAAGCCCGGTCTACAAGCGGCTGCGGCAAGCCTACTGGGATGCCCATCGCAACCCGCGCTTCCACGAGCCGGTCGGGTATCACGCCTACGCCTGACAGCCGGGCAGCTTGCCGGCAAGGGCCGCGGCCCTACACCGCAAGGTCATCGGCGTCGCGCGCGGCCTTCAGCGTGCCGATCAGCCAGTCGCTGAAGCGGCGGATGGCGGGCTCGTCGGCGCGGTCCTTGCGTACGACCAGCACATAGGTGCCCGCGCGCGGCATGTCCGGCACCACCTGTTGCAGCACGCCGCGGGTCAGCCGCTCATCGGCAAAGATATCGGCAAAGAGGCCGGGCCCCTGGTCCAGGTGCACGGCCTCGAGCACCGTGGTGAGCGCGCCCAGGCGCGGCCCCTGCAGCGTTCCCACGTGGAATCCCAGCGCTTCGAACCAGCTGCGCCAGACATCGGTGAAGCGCTCGTGGACCAGGGTCTGCGCCAGCAGGTCCTTTGCCGTCTTCACTTGCGGATGCGCCCTGATCCAGGCCGGCGATGCAAGCGCCATCAGTCGGGGACGAACCAGCGCCATGTTCACGAGTTCGGGATCATCGCGAAACCCGTAGGAAATCTCGATATCGAAACTGTTCTTGTCGAACTTGCGGGCCTCCATCGGGATGATGTCGAAGGCCACGCTGGGCATGCGGCGCTGGATCTCATGCAGCCGGGGGAGCACCCAGAACGTCGCAAAGCCCGGCGGCGCGCAGACACGAAGCTCTTCGGTCTGGCCCGGAGGACGGATCTCGGCGGTGGCGTCAGAGATCAGTTCGAACGCCTGGCATACCGTCTTGTGGAAGCGCACGCCCTGCGGATTCAGTACGGTGCCGCTGGCGCTGGTTTCGACCAGTGCCGCCCCCAGCCACGATTCAAGCTGCCGGATCTGCCGGACCACGGCAGTATGCGTGACATTCAGCTCCGCCGCCGCACGGCGCAGGCTGCCGGCCTTGCCCAGCACATAGAAGCACTTCAAGGCCGTCAACGGGGGCAAGCGCAAGGAATCGGTCGGCATAAGGGGGGCAACGCGGGGGCAAAGCGTGACTGGATGCGGTACTTTGCCTGGCTCCGCCGCTGGCCCTGGGCTTGGCAGGCAACCGCATCTTATCGCAGGTCACCAGCCATGCCCACAGGGCGATCAATACCCCGCTTGCCGGTCCACCTGGTTCAGCAGTGCACGCCCGTCGCGCGCGCGCCGCAGGTTCTCGATGCACTGCTGTGCAACCAGCGGGTACGAAGGATCCGCCGCGATATGCGGCGTGGCCTCGATGCGCGGATGGTTCCAGACCGGGTCGTCCGCCGACGGCGGCTCCTTGGCAAAGACATCCAGCGCCGCGCCGGCAAGGTGCCCTTCGTCGATCAGTGCGACCAGGTCGGGCTCGACCACATGCTCGCCACGGCCGACATTGATGAAGAAAGCGCCCTTGGGCAGCCGCGACAGCGTCTGCCGGTTCAGCATGCCCTCGGTGCTCGGCGTCAGCGGCAGCGTGCAGACCAGGATGTCGCTTTGCGCCAGCATCGCCTCCAGGCCGTCGTCGCCGGTAAAGTCCGTCACGCCGGGCAGGTGCTTGGCGCTGCGGCTCCAGCCGCTGACCGGGTAGCCGATGGCGGCAAACATGCGCGCCACCTCGCTGCCGATCTCGCCCAGCCCGAGCACGCCCACGCGGCAGCGCGAGAGATCGCGCCCCGGATGGCGCTTCCATTCGCCGCGGCGCTGCTGTTCGGCGTACAGGCCGAGCGCACGGGTATGGCGCAGCGCCATCGCCAGCACAAAGCGGGCGATGCCGGCCTGCTGCCCGGGATCGACGATGCGCGTCACCGGCATGTTGTCGGGCAGGTCGGGCGCGGCCAGCAGCTTGTCGACGCCCGCGGTGGCGGCGCAGACCAGCCGCAGCTTCGGGTAGGCCGGCAGCACGCCCGGCTTCAGGCCCCAGGCGATGATGGCTTCGACATCTTCCGCGACGGCGGCTTCGCGGCCGTTCCACACGGTGATGTCCGGCGCGGCTTCGCGCAGCGCCGCGGTGATGGGGACCGCCATGAACGACGGCAGGTGAACGAGGATGGCCATGGTCAGTTGCGGTAGTCGGGGTTGATGCGGTCGAGGCGGCGCAGCAGGCCCGGCCATGCCAGGCTGGAGCCCTTGCCCTTGGTGGCCTGGCGCGCCTGCTGGCCCATGTTGGCGCCGGCAGCCTCGGGCACCATGGTCAGCGGCGTGCCGCCGCTTTGCGCCAGGATCTGGATGCGGCAGGCCGACTCCAGCGTGTACATGGTCAGGAAGGCATCGGATACCGTGCGCCCGCACGTGAGCAGCCCGTGGTTGCGCAGGATCATCTGCTTGCAGCGGCCCAGGTCGGTCACCAGCCGCGCCTTCTCGTCGTCGCGCAGCGCCACGCCTTCGTAGTCGTGATACGCCAGCCCGGTCAGCGCGAACATCGATTGCTGCGAGACCGGCAGCAGGCCCGCCTGCTGCGCGGACACGGCGACACCGTGCGAGGTATGCGTGTGCATCACGCAGCCGACTTCGGGGCGAGCCTCGTGCACTGCGCTGTGGATGATGAAGCCGGCCGGGTTGACGTCATACGGCGTTTCCAGCACGGGCTGCCCTTCGTGGTCGACCTTCACCAGGCTCGATGCCGTGATCTCGTCGAACATCATCCCGTACGGATTGATCAGGAACTGGTCCGGCGCATCGGGCACGCGTGCCGAGATATGGGTGAAGATCAGGTCGTCCCAGCCAAAGTGGGCGACCAGGCGGTACGCGGCCGCCAGGTCCACCCGCATCTGCCATTCGGCGTCGGAGACGCGGTCCTTTACGGATTCGACAAGCTGGATTTGCGCCATATGCGTACCTCCCGGGGGCATGTGAGTCATTGATCCGATGTATTCTCCGGGCGCACCGCGCCAAAGTCTGTTAAGTATTGGACAATCTCGGCTCCTGCAGGAGAGCGATGTGAAGGGTCAGGTGAAGAGTGCCTTGAAAGCGGTGGAACCAGTGCGCACGCTGCCGCGCAGCGTGCTGGCCAGCGGCTGGCTGCGCAACGCGCCGCCGGGCGTGCTCGATGCCGTGTCGAATGCCGCACGCCGCCAGCGCTTTGGCGACGGCGAGATGATCTTCGCGCGCGGCGACCCGCCCACCTACTTCTGCATGGTGCTGTCCGGACGTGTGCGCATGAGCCGGGTCAGCACCGGCGGGCGCGAGTCGGTGTACTCGGTGATCGGGCGCGGGCGCTGGTTCGGCGAGATCTCGCTGCTGGACGGCAAGCCGCGCACGCACGACGCCTTCGCCGTCGGCAACACCGAACTGATGGTGCTGAGCCAGCGCGATTTCCACCGCATCCTGGCCGCGCATCCGGAAGGCATGCAACTGATCGTGCAGCAGATCTGCGCGCGCCTGCGCGTGGCGTTCGACCATGCGCAAAGCGCGGCGCAGGCACCCATCGACGCACGCATGGCGGCACGGCTGCTGGAACTGGCCGACCGCACCGACCACGTCGTGCGCATCAGCGCGGAGGACCTTGGCGATATGGTCAACCGCTCGCGCCAGACCGTGGCCAAGTACCTGCAGGCGTGGGAGGACGCAGGCCTGATCCGCCGCGAGTACCGGCAGATCGAACTGCTCGATCCGGCGGCGCTCAAGCGCCTGGCCAGACGTTGACAGCCGCGCGCGGTCTGCAGGCCGCGCGCGCAACTAACCTGCACCGGCCCCGATGGCAAGGGTGGTTAACGACCGTTGCAAAATCAAACAGAATGTCAGGTGCCTCGGCGCTACAGTGGTCTCTCCCTTGCCTGTAGGCGTTCTAGGAGGTACACGAATGAAGCAACATCTGGCGAAATCCCTGGTCATGGCTGGCGCGATGATCGCGTCCTGCCCGCTGTTTGCCCAGCAGGCTCAGCCCCTGCAGCCGGGCCAGCCCATGCCGATGACGCAGCCGATGCAGCCGATGCCATCCACTCAGCCGGCGCAATCCGCACAGCCAGTGCAAGCCATGCCGTCAGCAGCGCCCTCGGCCCAGATGGCACCCGCAGCGGGCGGCAGCTATGCCCAGGCGCCTGTACAAGCGGCCCAGCCGGGCATGGCGCCGGCAGCCGCCGACCCGACCATGGCCAGCAACCCCGCCTCGGCCATGGACCCCGCCAGCGCGAGCCTGGCGCCCGATGCACTGGGCACGCGCCTGGGCCGACGCAACCCGTTCCTCGACGGCGCCTGAGCGCCCGTCAACGCAGGCCCGCATCGCGCGGGCCGCGCGCCACACTCACCTCACTTCCCGGCCGCGCCCCGCTTCAGTTCTGCGCGGCCGTCTCTCCCTGCTGCTGCAGCCATTCCAGGAAGGCACGCAGATGCAGCGGCTTGTCGGCATCGCGCGGCACCAGCGCATGGTAGGTATTGCCCGGTGCGCGGATGGCGGCGAACGGCGTCGCGATGCGCCCGCCCGCGCGGTCTGCTTCCAGCGTTGGAAAGGTGCCGATGGCAAAGCCCAGGCTGTCCGCCACGGCCTGCAGCGTGACGAAGAAATGGTCGAAGCGCAGCGTGCGCACCGGCAGCAGCGACGCATGTCCCGCCTGCTGCAGCCACGATTCCCAACTGCCCGGCCGGGTTTCCGTATAGAGGAAGACGCCATCCACCAGGTCCTCGACGCCTTGCAACGGCACCTGCTCCAGCATCGCCGGACTGGCAATCACCGTCTGGTACTCCGAAAAGATCGGCACTGACTCGAACTGCTCGCCGCGCTCCAGGGTGCGCCGTATCGCCACATCAAAGGTGCCATTGAATCCCGCCTCGTTGCTGAAGGCGGTCGACACACGCACGTCGACCTCGGGCTGCTGGCGCCGGAAATCATCCAGTCGCGGAATCAGCCAGCGCATGGCAAAGGTTGCCGGCGCATTGACGCGCACCACCTTGCGCGTGGCGATGCGGCCATAGCGCTCGGACGAGGCGCTGATCTGGTCGAACGCCGTGCTGATCTCGCGCGCGAACGCCTGCGCGTGGACCGTGGGCACCATGCGCTGGCCCTGGCGGATAAACAACGGCTGCCCCAGCCATTGCTCCAGGATCTCGATCTGCCGGCTGACCGCGCCATGGGTCAGGTGAAGCTCGCGCGCGGCCGCCGAATAGCTGCCGGCGCGGGCCGCAACCTCGAAGATGCGCAAAGCGTTGAGCGGAGGCAACTTGTGCGGCATTGTGAGATTTCCTGACAGGATCTGGAAAATAAACTCGATTGTGAGAGTTTATCGCCTAACTTAGCATGGGTCTCGGGCAAATCCCATCGACAAATCCTCCCCAAGAGACGCCATGAGCACCCAGATCCAGGTCAACGGCCACCCTTACCAGCTTCCCGCCCGTCCCACCGTCATTGTCTGCATCGATGGCTGCGAGCAGGAGTACATCAACCTTGCCGTGCAGGCGGGCGCCACCCCCTTCTTCGCCAGCCTGGCCAAACGCGGTACCGTGCTGACCGGCGACTGCGTGGTCCCGTCGTTCACCAACCCCAACAACCTGTCGATCGTGACCGGCGTGCCGCCGTCGGTGCACGGCATCTGCGGCAACTTCTTCTACGACACCGAAGCCGGCGCCGAGGTGCTGATGAATGACGCCCGCTACCTGCGCGCGCCCACCGTGCTGGCCGCGGCAGCACAGGCCGGCGCCTCGGTGGCGGTGGTCACCGCCAAGGACAAGTTGCGCGCGCTGCTGGGCCACGGCCTCAAGGGCATCTGCTTTTCGGCGGAGAAAGCGGACCAGGCCACCATCGAGGAAAACGGCATTGACGACGTGCTGCGCAAGGTCGGCATGCCGCTGCCCTCGGTCTACAGCGCCGACCTGTCCGAGTTTGTGTTCGCCGCCGGCGTGGCCTTGCTGGAGACCGTGCGGCCGGACCTGATGTACCTGTCCACCACCGACTACATCCAGCACAAGCACGCGCCGGGCACGCCGCAGGCGAATGCCTTCTACGCCATGATCGACAGCTACCTGCAGCGCCTGGACGCGCTGGGCGCGGTCATCGGCGTCACCGCCGACCATGGCATGAATGCCAAGACCGATTCGCTGGGCAAGGCCAACATCCTGTTCCTGCAGCAGGTGCTGGACGAGCGCTTCGGCACCGGTGCCACCCGCGTGCTGCTGCCCATCACCGACCCCTACGTGGCCCACCATGGCGCGCTGGGCTCCTACGCGACCGTGTACCTGCCCGCCGGCACCGACCAGCGCGCCGTGCATGCGGCCATCGCCGCGCTGCCCGGCATCGAGCTGGTGCTGGACAAGCGCGCCGCCAGCGAACGCTTCGAACTGCCGCCCGACCGCATCGGCGACCTGGTGGTGGTCAGCGAACGCCTGACCGTGCTCGGCACCACGCCGGCACGCCATGACCTGAGCGGCCTGGATGCCCCGCTGCGCTCGCACGGCGGCCTGTCCGAGCAGAAGGTGCCTCTGCTGTTCAACCGGAAGGTCAGCGCTCCGGCGGGCCAGCGGCTGCGCAACTTCGACATCCTGCGGCTGGCGCTGAACCACGCGGATTAGAGCCGGTACGTGCCGGCCAGGCTGGCACGCTCCATCAGCAATCCGATAAAGGTGGCCGCGAAGACGGCCACCACCAGGGAGCGGCACCATGCAAATCCTGCTTTCCCTGATGTCCGGGGTCGCACTACTGATCTGGGGCGCGCACGTAACGCGCCACGGCATGCTGGAGGTATTGGGGCCGCGCTTGCGGCTGGCGCTGGCCGCGGGCACGGCCAGCCCCGCGCGCGGGTTCCTGGCCGGGCTTGGCGTGACCGCCCTGATCCAGAGCAGCAGCGCCACGGCGCTGATGACGAGCGCATTCGTGGCAGGCGGCCTGGTGTCGTTGCCGGCGGCACTGCCGATCGTGCTCGGCGCCGACGTCGGCACCAGCCTGATGGCGCGCCTGCTGTCGGTCGACATCTCGTGGCTCTCGCCGCTGCTGCTGGTCATCGGCATCGGCCTGCGCCTGTCCGGCAAGGCCAGCCTGCGCGGGCAGACTGGCGAAGTCATGGTGGGACTGGGGCTGATCACGCTGGCCTTGCAGCTGATCCGCCTTTACGCCGCACCGCTGCTGCACGCGGAGATCGTGCGCGCCATCTTCACCTCGCTTGGCAATGACGCATTGCTGGCCCTGGTGATCGGCGCCCTCGTGACGCTGCTCGCCTACTCCAGCCTGGCCGCGGTATTGCTGACCGCAACGCTGGCCATGGGCGGTGTTATCGGCCCCGCCACCGCCTTGCCGCTGGTGCTTGGCGCCAACCTTGGCAGTGGCCTGATTGCCTGCCTGGCCAATTCCGGCAGCGCGCCAGCTGCCCGGCGGGTATCGCTGGCGAACCTGATCTTCCGCTTCGTGGGGATACTGGCATTCCTGCCGCTGCTGGATGCCATGCCCTCGCTGCTGGCTCGCCTGGGCAGTAGTGCCGGGACCATGGCCATCGACTTCCACATGGTGTTCAACCTGGCCCTGGCCGCTACGCTGATCTGGTTCGTCAACCCGGTAGCGTCTCTTTGCACGCGATGGCTGCCCGATGCACACCAGGACCCAGCGCCCGGTGGCGCGCGCTACCTGAGCCAGGGCGACCTGCGGCACCCGTCCGTCGCCCTGGGCAACGCCACGCGCGAAGTCGTGCGCATCGGCGACGTCATCGAAGAGATGCTGAACGGCATGAAGCTCTCCATCGTCGGCAACGACCGCGCCATGAACGCCCGCTGCCGGGCGCTGGACGACCGCATCGACGAACTCTATTCCTCCGTCAAGATGTACCTGACCGACGTCGATGCCGGCAGCCTCGACGGCGAGGATGTCGCGCGCTGGGACGAGATCATGCTGGTCAATATCAACCTGGAGTATGTGGGCGATATTGTTGAACGGATCCTGGTCGACCTGGACCAGCGCAAGCTCAGCCGCAACTTCCGCTTCTCGGATGAAGGCAGCGCGGAACTGCTGGAGCTTTGCGACATGCTGGTGGCCAACCTGCGTACCAGGATGTCGCTCTTTGTCGCCAGCGACCGCGCGGCCTCGGCATTGCTGCTCGATTGCGCCAGCGACTTCCAGGCGCGCGCCGAGCGCTTCACCGCCCGCCATATTGCGCGCGTGGCGCAGCGCCGCACCGCCAGCGTGGAGACCAGCGCCTTGCATCTGGATATCCTGCGTGAGCTTTCGCAGATGAATGCGCTGCTTTGCGCGGCGCCGGCGGGGATGCCTGGTGCCCTGCGCATTGCGCTTGCTGAAGACACGCCGTTCCTGGCCGACGACATCCCCGGCGCGCCGCATGCGCAGGAACGCTTGCTTGGTTCGTGATGGTGTAAGCAGGGGGAAGGCGGATTGGATTGTCGCTATGTCGCCGGTTTGGGGTTCTTGGCGGGGGGGGACCGGCTGGCCTCATGCTCGTTGGCTTGCTTGAGTATGTAGGACGGGTTTAATGTTGTCGTAGGTTTTACGGCCTGGTTCCGCCCAGCAGGGCGGAACCAGGCGGTAAAGCCTACGACAACAGGGAACCCGACCGACATACCCAAGCAACCCAACGAGCAAAAAAGCCCCCCAAGCACGACAACCACCCGCACGACATCGCCCCCCTACCAGGGCAACGAATACGTCTTGGTATTAGTAAAACTCTTCATCGCCTCCAACACCCCTTCCTTATACCCCAACCCAGAATCCTTGATCCCGCCAAACGGCGTCAGCTCCAGCCGATACCCCGGCACCTCCCGCACATTGACACTACCAACCTTCAACTCCCGCACAAAGCGCGTAATGTAGTCCAGCCGATTGGTACAGACCGACGACGACAGCCCATAAGCAGTGCCATTCGAGATGCGGATCGCATCCTCAATATCCTTGAATCGAATCACCGGCGACACAGGCCCAAAAGTCTCATGCTTCGCCACCGTCATGCCGGGATCAACATGGTCGAGCACCGTCGGCGAATACAGCGCACCACGCCGGATATTGCCGTAGCGCAGCGTAGCCCCCGCTGCAATCGCCTCATTGACCACCGTCTCGAACTGAATCGCGGCCGCTTCATCGATGACCGTCCCCATATCCACCTTCGGATCCATCGGATCGCCATAGCTGAGTGCTTCAGTCTTCGCCACCAGCAACTCGACAAACCGGTCCGCCACCGACTCATGCACCAGCATGCGCTTGATCGCCGTGCAGCGCTGCCCGGAGTTCTTGTACGAGCCGCTGGCGGCCAGCGTCGCCGCCTCTTCCAGATCCGCGTCTTCCATCACGATGATGGGATCGTTGCCGCCCAGCTCCAGCACCTGGCGCTTGTAGGTGGCGGTGGCGGCGATGTACTTGCCGATCGCCACGCCGCCGGTAAAGGTCACCAGGTCCACTTCCGGATGCGTCAGCATCTCGTCGGCAATCTCGCGCGGATCGCCGGTGATGACCGACAGCATCTGAGGCGGCAGCCCGGCCTCATACAGGATATCGGCCAGCAGGCAGGCCGCCAGCGGCGTCTTCTCGCTGGGCTTGAGCACCATGCGGTTGTTGGTGGCGACTGACGGCGCCACCTTGTGGATCACCTGGTTGAGCGGGTGGTTGAACGGCGTAATCGCGGTGATCACGCCCAGCAGCGGCTCGCGCAGCGTATAGACCTTGCGGCTCTTGCCGTGGTGGGTCAGATCGCACGAGAACACCTGGCCGTCGTCGACCAGCGCCTGGTTGGCGGCGAACAGCAGCACGTCTGACGCACGGCCCACCTCGTATAGCGAATCCTTGCGGCACAGCCCGGATTCCAGCGTGATGGTGCGCGAGATCTCATCCAGGCGCGAGGCGATGATCTCGCCGGCGCGCATCAGGATCTTGTAGCGTTCATAGCGCGTCAGCGTGGGCTGATAGTCGCGCGCGATACGATAGGCGCGGCGCACGTCGTCGAGCGTGGCCTTCGGCACGGTGGCGATGACTTCGCCCGTGTACGGATAGGTCACCTCGATCACGTCTTCGCGGTAGATCTTTTCCCCGGCAATGCGCAGGGCTTCGTGGCGGATCTCGGGGATGGCTTGCAATGCGGTCATGGTCTTGCCCTCGCGGGTCTTGAGCAGTGTGTGAAAGAAGGGGCAGCCGTCGCAGCCGGGCCGGCGCCTTGCCGGCCCGGCTTGCTCAGCGGCGGATGAATGCCGCGATCACGGCGCTGATGATGCAGCTGGTTGCCACGATCGGGAACACCAGCGAGGTATTGCCCGAGTGATCCAGCATGCGGCCGATCAGGGGCTCGCCCAGGCCGGCGAGCAGGTAGGAGAAGAAGTTCAGGATGCCGGTGGCGGTGCCGGCCCGCCTGGCGCCCACCAGGTCCGGGCACAGCGCCCAGAACGACGAGGCCGGGCCGTAGACGAAGAAGCCGGCAAGGAACAGCGCGACGATGGCGCCCATGCCCGTGGGCAGCTTGTACATGACCATCGACGCCACCGCCCCCAGGACCATGTACAGCATGATGGCCTTGCTGCGGCTGGAGCCGAACAGGCGGTCGGAGATCCAGCCGTTGGTCAGCGCGCCGAACGCCATGCCCACCGGCAGCGCCACCGAGATCCAGGCCGGGTCGATCAGCGTGTCGGCATGCGTCCAGTCCTTGCCCAGGAAGTGCACCGGGACCCAGACGATCAGGCCATAGCGGGCGGCATTCTGGAAGCCGATCGACAGGCCCGCGATCAGCAGGCGCGGGTTGCTGAGCACCGCCTTGTAGCGCGACCATGAGCTTTCCTGCGCGTCGGTGGCGGCAGCCGCGGTGTGACCCGCATCTTCGCCCTTGGCCACGCCGGTGTCGGGCGACCTGAAGCCAAGGTCTTCCGGGCGTTCTCGCACGATCAGGAAGAAGGTGATGCCCCCCACCAGCATCAGCAGCACCGGCAGGCGGAAGATCCAGCGCCAGTCCAGGTGCAGGATGTTCACGACCACGATCGAGGTGATGAACGACAGCACCGAGGCGCAGCCGGCCGCAAACACATAGAAGCCATAGACCTTGCCGCGTTCGCCGGCACCCCACCAGTTCGACAGCAGCCGGCTGCCAGGCGCCCAGCCGAGCGCCTGGAAGTAGCCGTTGATGCCCCATGGAATCGCCAGGGTCTTGAAGCCCACGGCAAAACTGACCACCCAGTTGGCTGCGCATGACAGGATCGCGCCTGCGGTCATCACGCGGCGGCCGCCGAACTTGTCGCCCAGGTTGCCGTTGATGGCCTGCCCGACCGCATAGCACCACAGCAGGCAGGTGGAGGCCCAGCCCAGCACCTCCTTGGAAAGCCCGAATTCCCGCTGGATGCCGGGAATGGCGAAACCAAAGGTCTGCCGCCCCGTGTAGAAGAAGAAGTAGCAGAACATCGCGGCCAGCAGCATGCGCCACTGGGCCCGCCGGAACGATTGCTCGGCCGGGGCGACGAACGCCCCTGCCTGGATGCGATCGGCAGTTTCCATCTTTGTCTCCTCTTGTATTGTCGGCCCGTATTGCGGGCTCATGTTGGCCGGCTGTACCGCCGGCCGGGATGGTGCAGCTAGGCAGAAACAGCGCCGATGAAGTTCTTGCCCCGCGCGCCGTCCAGCGCACGCGCGATCATGGCGCCGGCCTCGTCGTCGGTGACGCCGTAGTCGGCAAACTCGGTCTTCACGCCCAGGCCCTGCAGGAAGGCGCGCAGCCGCTGCTGCCCGTGGTCCAGCACCGGCCCGAACAGCCGTTGCAGCGTGCGGTCGCGGTCGGGCCGGCGTGCCCAGGCCTTCTCAAGCACCATCGGCAGCGTGAACGAGCACGCGATGCCGTGCGCAAGGCCATGGCGCAGCGTCATTTCGTAGGAGATGGAGTGCGCAAGTGCCGTCTTGGTATTGGAGAACGCCAACCCGGCCTTGAGGGCAGCCAGCGCCATGCGCTCACGCAAGGCGATGTCGTCCAGGTTGCGCACCAGTTCCGGCAAGGTGTCGAAAATGTCCTCCACCGCCGAAATGGCGAAGGTGTCGGAAATCGGGTTGGCGTTGACGTTCCAGATCGATTCCAGCGCGTGAGACAGGGCGTCAAGCCCGGTCGAGATCGTGGTGCCGCGCGGCACTGACATCATCAGTTCCGCATCCACGATGGCCGCTTCGGGCCAGGTTGCCTGCAGATGGAGCGAATACTTCTTCTGGTTCGCGGCATCCCAGATGGTGGCCCAGGGCGTGACTTCGCTGCCCGTGCCCGCCGTGGTCGGCACCGCAATCAGCGGCTTGACCTGCGCGGGCGTGAATGCCTTGCCCGTCGCCAGCAGGCTGATCAGCGAATCGAAGCGCCCCGTCCGGGTCCCGACCATCAGCGCCTTGGCGGTATCGATGGCGCTGCCGCCGCCGACCGCAACGATGGCGTCGCAGGCGTCGGCGTGTTCCCAGAAGCGGTTATAGAGGCCGGACAACTGGGCGACATCGGGGTTCGGCTGCACGTCTTCAATCAGCCCGACCAGGTCTGCGCCCAGCAGGGCTTCAAGCCGCGCCACCAGTCCCAGCGCGCGCGCTTCGGGGAAGGTCACGACGACGACGCGCCGGCCGTGCAGCAAGGCCGGGAGCTGGTCAAGGCTGCCAGCCCCGCAATGAATCGACACGGGGTTGTGGTAAGCATGGGTCATGGGGGGTCTCCTCACTTCTTTCTGGGGTAGCCTGGGCGGCGGCGTGGGCCGCGTTCCTTGTTGCCTGAAGTGTGGGAGACACCAAACCCCCGGTCCAATCGCATCTTTGACAGCGGAGTGCGCCAAAACCGATAGATCGCCGGGTCGCTGCCGGCCTCGGGGAAACCCTGTACGCATCGGCACGCGTCTGTGGGAGACTCGCCGCACACGCCGCACAAGCCCGCGCGGAACGGCGGCCAGCCCCCATCGAGACCCCATGTTCCACCAGTACTACAAGTCGATCCGCTGCTTCCATGCGGTCGCCCGGACGGGCGGCTTCACCGCCGCGGCGCAATACCTGCATATCGGGCAGCCGACCGTGACCGACCAGGTCAAGGCGCTGGAAACGCGCTTCGGTGTGGAGCTGTTCCTGCGCGCGGGCCGCACCGTACGCCTGACCGACACCGGCGAGCGGCTCTATGCCATTACCCAGGGACTGTTCGGGCAGGAAGAAGAGGCCATGCAGTTCCTGCAGAGCGCGCACAAGCTCAAGACCGGGCTGGTGCGCGTGGGCGCGGTGTCACCGCCGATCGCGCTGGGGCTGGCGCGCAGCTTCCGCTCCGCGCATGCCTCGCTGGAGCTGACGGTCACCATCGGATCGGAAGTCTCGGTGCTGCGCGGGCTGCAGGATTTCGATATCGACGTCGGCATCCTGGCCGAGCCCGATCCGGTCGAGGGCCTGCACATCACGCCCTACCGCAAGGAGCGCATCGTTGCCGTGATGCCGGCCGGCCATCCGCTGGCCAGCCGGGCGTCGGTCACGATGCAGGAGGTCGCCGGCGACGCCGTGATCCTGCGCGAGCCCGGCTCGAAGACGCGCCACCGCGTGGAACACGCCTGTGCGCAGCACGGCGTCGCGCTGAACTGCGTGATGGAGATCAACAGCCGCGAGGCCATCCTGCATGCGGTGGCCAACGGCATGGGCATCAGCTTCGTCACGCAGATCGAATGCATTCCGCTGCCGGGCCTGCAGGTGGTGCCGGTCGACGAGCCGCTGTTGTCGATCGATTATTCGCTGTGCTGCCTGGAGGTGCGCAAGGAGCGGCCGCTGATTGCGGCGCTGTTCGCTGTCGCGCTGGGCGGCGGCTGACCACCGCCGCGCCCCGCCCTGGTGAGCCCGCAAGGGCACGGACCGGCGTCGTCATGGCGCCTGCATCGATACCCCGTACCCGGCAAAGATGCGCGCCAGTTCGCCATTGCCGCGGATCGCATTCAAAGCCTTCTCCAGCGCGTCGGCCAGTTCGCGTTCGCCGGCCTTGACCGCCATGCCGACGGCCCATCCACGCGCCGGCAGCAGCGGCGCGCTGATGTCCGTGGCGGCATAGCGGCCGGCGGATTGGGCGCCGGCCTTGAGCGCGTTCTCGTACTGGGCGCGCGTCACCATCGCGGCGGCGATCTCGCCCGAGAACAGCGCTTGCAGCGCCGCGTCGGCCTCAGGGTAGATCTTCACCTTGTCGCGCAGGGCACCGCCCGCGCCGGACAACAGTGCATTGGCGCCGGCCGAGCCCGCGGCCGCGCCGGTCGGCTGGCCGGCGAGGTCTTCCAGGCCGCGCACGGCCGGCGCGCGCTCGCGGTCCTGCACCAGCACGAAGGTCTCGCGGTAGTAAGGCGCGAAGATCAGCGCCTTGTCGTTCTCGCGCATGAAGGCCCGGTCAACCGGCACATGCAGCATCACGTCGGCCGGCCCGTAGCCAAGGTAATGGCCACGCCAGACCATGGCCCGCAAGTCGTCCGACATGTTTTCGTCGGCATCGAACGGCATCAGCGCCACCGACAAGCCCAGTTCCTTGCCCAGCGCCTTCGCCAGGGCCACGTCGATGCCGGCGTACTGGCTCCCCGTGGTCGATGAAAACGGCGCCAGGCCTTTGTACAGCGCCACTTTCAAGGTACCAGCCTGGCGGATTTCGGCCAGGCCGGCCTGCGCCGGCTGCATGCCGAGCAGCGCGGCGCCCGCCAGCAGGGCCCCGCACAGCCAGCGCAAGGCATGAGCCGGCGCCGCCGGCAGGGGAAACACGGAAAGCCTCGGGCCGCGGACAGGGCAGGCAGGCATGGAATCTCTCCTGGAAAAGGAATGGGCCCGGCCATGGCGGGCCGGGACTGGACCATCGGATGGTGATGCCGCGACGCGCTGCCTCATTCGTGGCGCGATTCGAGGTAGGTCTTGATCGCCCACACCGCCTCCTGGCTCAGCACGCCGTCAAACGGTGGCATGTACACGCGGCCATCGCGCGTGCGGCCCTTGCGCACGGTGGTAGTGAAGTACTGCGAGATCTCGCCCATGCACGCCTGCTTCTTCTTTGCATCCGCCAGGGCGACGCAATCGTCGTCAAGCTTGCGCAGGTCGGGGGCAATGCCGCCGGACACTGCCTCCAGTCCGTGGCAGCGTGCGCAGTTCTGGTTGTAGGCCGACGAGCCGATGCGGAGCGCTTCATTGTGCGCATCGCCCGTGCGGTAGGGATTGTCCGGGCGCCATTCATCGCCAAGTTGTGGTAATGCCTTGGTATCGACGGCTTGGGGCGTGACATCGCCGTGGGCCAGCACGGAGCCGGCCGGGAAGGCGGTCAGGGACGCGCAAAGCGAGAGCAAGGCGAGCAGGCGGCGCTGCGTTTTCATGGATGTCTCCTACAGTGGATGGGTCTTGCTTTGTTTGCCCCATTTCCGCAAGACCCATACCAAGGCGGTGGGACGGCGTGAACACCGGATTTACCGGGCCTGGGCCGCCTGTGCAACGCAGCATCGCGGTACCGGTGTCCCGGAATGCCACACCCTGGCAAGTGTCTTGCTTCATGACGCAACACTATCGGCCCCGCGCCCGGCGAAGGCGCCCAGACAGTGACCCGCGCAAAGATCGCGGGCGGACTTTCCACAGGAGACAGACAAATGACCTTCCAGCCGGAACCGGCCCGCGCCACCGCGCACGCCCCGGGTGACGCGGGACTGCCCGAGCGCACCGAACTGATTGCCCAGGCCCACCAGCGTTCCGAGTCCTACGGCCTGCGCCCCTATGAATCGCCCGACTTCTGCCCGGTGCTGCAGAGCGAGCTGAAGACCCGCATCGAGCGCAGCCAGTCGCTGTTCGCCTATGCCCTGCCGGTGATGGAGACGCTCTACGACCAGATCGTCAACACCCAGAGCATGGTCATCCTGACCGACGCGGACGGCCTGATCCTGCACTCCATGGGCGACGACGACTTCCTGGCCCGCGCCGACAAGGTCGCGCTGCGCCCTGGCGCGGAATGGTCGGAAGCGCGCCGCGGCACCAACGCCATCGGCACGGCGCTGGCCGAGAACCGGGCCACGCTGGTACACGGCGCCGACCACTATCTCGAGGCCAACCAGTTCCTGACCTGCTCGTGCATGACCATCCTCGACCCTTACGGCAAGACCGTCGGGGCCCTGGACGTGACCGGCGACCAGCGCGGCTTCCACAAGCACACCATGGCGCTGGTGCGGATGTCGGCACAGATGATCGAGAACCAGCTGTTCGGCAATGCCTTCCGCGACATGGTGTGCATCCGCTTCCATTCGCGCGCGGAGTTCCTGGGCACGCTGGTGGAGGGCATCGTCTCGTTCACGCCCGGCGGGCGCTTCCTGTCGGCCAACCGCAGCGGGCAGTTCCAGCTAGGCCTGTCCAACGGCGCGCTGCAGGCGCACACCTTCTCCTCGCTGTTCGGGCTGTCGATGTCGCAGTTGTTTGACGCGGTGCGCGGGGCGCATGCGGGCATCGTCCAGCTGCAGTTGCCCAGCGGCGTCAAGGTCAGCGCGCGCGTCGAATGGAAGTCCCCCGCCGCGGCGCTCCCCGGCAGCGGCACCGAGGCCAGCCAGGGTAGCGCGCACGGCGCCGCCGCGGCGCCGCGCAGCCTGGCTGCCGGCCCGGCCCGCTCACCCGGGCTGGACGACCTGGACACCGGGGACGCACAGATCCGGGCGGTCATCGGCAAGCTGCGCAAGGTCATCGGCAAGGACATTCCGGTAATGGTGCTGGGCGAGACCGGCACCGGCAAGGAGCTGATGGCACGCGCGATCCACGCCGACAGCGCGCGCCACGCAGGCCCCTTCATCGCGGTGAACTGTGCCTCGATCCCGGAAAACCTGATCGAGTCCGAACTGTTTGGCTATGAGGAAGGCGCCTTTACCGGCGCCCGCAAGAAGGGCGGCATCGGCAAGATGCTGCTGGCCAACGGCGGCACGCTGTTCCTCGATGAAATCGGCGACATGCCGCTGCACCTGCAGGGCCGCCTGCTGCGCGCCCTGCAGGAGCGCGCGGTCTCGCCGCTGGGCAGCAGCAAGGTCATCCATATCGACGTCTCGGTGGTGTGCGCCACCAACCGCAACCTGCGCGAGCTGGTCGCCAACGGCCAGTTCCGCGAAGACCTGTACTACCGCCTCAACGGGCTGGTGGTACGCCTGCCGGCCCTGCGCGAACGCAGCGATCTCGACGTGGTGGCCGGCAAGCTGCTGCGCCAGGACCAGGGGAGCGGTACCGCGGATGAGCCGCCGCGCATCAAGGACTCGGTGATGGCGCTGTTCCGCCGCTACCACTGGCCGGGCAACATCCGCCAGATGGGCAACCTGCTGCGCACCGCACGCCTGATGGCCGAAGGCGAAGCCGAGATCACCGAGGACCACCTGCCCGACGACTTCCTCGACGACCTGCGCGAGCCGCTGGCCCATGCGGCCGCGCCCGCCGGTCATTTGCCGCCGGGCGCGCAGCCCACGCGGCTGGCGGATGTCGAGGCGATGGCGATCGTCGCCACCGTCAAGGCCCACAATGGCAATATCTCGGCCGCGGCCAAGGCGCTGGGGATTTCGCGCAATACGGTCTACCGGAAGATGGAGGAGACGCGCGGGCTGCCGCATCAGGCCGGCTGAGCCCGGCCCCGCACCGGGCAGGACCGCTCAGGCCAGCGGCTCGCCCTGCATCCACAGGTCTTCCAGCTGGCGCCATGCGCGCTGCACGTTCAGCGGGTGGCGTGCATGAAACTGGCGCCAGTGCCGGAACGGCGCCGCCGCCACGGCGTCCATGGCTTGCGAAGCGTCACGGCCCGCAGCCAGCGCGGCGCCGATCCCGCTGGCCAGCGCATCGAGATACGCCAGCGTCGGCACCAGCGTCTGGGCCGGCGTGCCTGGCGCGGTCGCGATCACGGTGTCTGCCGGCAGCGCCGCCAGCTGCCGCAGCGCATGACGCCATCCCTGCAGCAAAGCCTCCTGCATCTCGGGCACGCGCTCCCGGTAGGCCAGGCCGCCCGCACAAAGCAGCCGCAGCCGCGGCGCATAGAGCACGGTATCCGACGCGCTGTGCGCATTGTCGTGGACCTGCACCTGCCACGCGGTCGCCCCGGTATGCAGCCAACCTCCGGCCTGCAGCGCCGGCTCCGGCAAGACGATGGTGGTGCCGCGCATGGCAGCGTGCCCAAGCTGCGCCTGCAGGCGGGCCAGGCAGTCGGCGCACCGTTGCCGCATCAACGCGGCCGTGGCTGGAGAGGCCAGGAACACCGGCCGGGGCCGCAACCGCGCCAAGGCGGCGTTGGCCAGCACGTTCTCCGGATGGGCGTGCGTGTTGACCACCCAGCGCACCGGCTGCGGCGTCAGCCCCCGGATAGCGCCGAGCAGCGCCCCGCCCCACGCCGCCTGCGGCCCGGGATCCACCACCAGCACGCCCGCGCCGGTCACATGGACCAGGGTCGGCACCACTTCGCCGGCGTTGGCGTGCGTGACCTCGGCATTGTGGGCGCGGGCCACGTAGACGCCTGGCTGCAGCGGATCCAGCGTCACCCGTGCGCCGGCAGCGGCCGCCGGCTGCCAGGCGTCCATGGCCGTGGCCAGCGTGGCGCCCAGAAAGCCGCGCCGCGAGATGGACATCACCGCTGCCAGCCCGCGGCGCGAATGGCCTGCGCCAGCGCGTCGCGCATGGCGCCGGCCGCCAGGTGTCCGCCGTCCACCCAGACCAGCCTCGCGCCCGGCATGACGTGCTGCAGGCGCCGCGCATTGGCGGGACGGCAGACTGCATCGGCGCGGCCATGCAGCAGCGTCACCGGCAGACCCTGCGTGGCGATCTCGCGCGCCGCCCGCAGCAAGGCCGGCTTGCCCAGCCCGGCGCGGTTGCGCAGGTAGTGCGCCTGGATGTGGTACTTGTTCACCGTGGCCAGGCACTCACGACGTGACTGGCAGCGTGACCGCGATGATGCAGCCAGGCCGAGCATGGCCAGTTCGCGCTGTCGCCAGGCTGCGGCAGTGTTCCGTTTTTGAGCAGCTGTTCCACTTTGGAACACGCGTGACACCGTGAGCAGGCCGGCACGCGCATCGGGCACCCGTTCTCCCCGTGGCTTGACGCGGCGCAGCATATGGCCATTCTTGTGGCGCGGCGAGAACAGCGCGAACACGTCATCGCGCCCGGTCAGGAAGGCGCCTCGCAAGACCAGCGCCGCGACGGCGTCCGGACATCGCGCCGCGTACGCCAGCGCCAGCGCCGCGCCCCATGATCCGCCCACCACGCCCCAGCGTTGGATGCCCAGGGCCGCGCGCAGTTGCTCGAGGTCCGCCAGCAACGCGCCGACGTTATTGCGGCGCAGGCTGCCGGCCGGCCTGGACCGTCCGGCGCCGCGCTGGTCCGGCATCACCACGCGGTGCCGTTGCGGGTCGAACCATGCCGCCATCGAAGCCGAGCAGCCGCTGCCGGGCCCGCCATGCAGGACGAGCCAGGGCTCCGCATCCGGCGGGCCGCTCAGCCGCACATGCAGGCGCTGTGCATCCGGGGTGCGCAGGTAAAAGCCAGCGCTGGTCGTGGAAACGTCGGGCATGGATGTTGCCTTTGAGAACGTTGCGGCAGCCACGCTGCCGTGCCTGGACGATATTCACTAACCATGCCACCCAAGGAGAGAGACATGACCTGGACCACGCCCGCCTACACCGAGCTTCGGCTTGGCTTTGAAATCACGATGTACATCGCCAACCGCTGAGCGGGCCGCAGTGCGTGCACGCAGGCGCCGGTGCCGGCGCCTGTGTCGTGAAGCCCGCAGTCAAGCCATCATCCACCATCAAGCGCTCGCGCCATGACAACCATCCGCGTTCTGGGGTCGGCCGCCGGCGGCGGCTTCCCGCAGTGGAACTGCAATTGCCACAACTGCGACGGCGTGCGCCGCGGCACCGTGCGTGCCACGCCGCGTACGCAATCGTCCATCGCACTGACCGGCGACGGACCGGACGCAATCCTGGTCAATGCTTCACCCGACATCCTGCAGCAGCTGCGCCAGACGCCCGCCCTGCAGCCCGCCCGCGCGCAGCGCGACACCGCCATTGCCGCGGTGGTGCTGATGGATGCGCAGATCGACCACGTCACCGGCCTGCTGATGCTGCGCGAACACCGCCAGGCGCTGCCGGTCTATGCCACCGCCAGCGTGCTCGACGACCTGGGCGCGGCCTTCCCACTGACCCGCATCTTGTCGCACTACTGCGGGCTGCGGACACATACCCTGCCCTGCGACGGCACGGGGTTCCGGGTCCCGCCGCTGGACGGCGTGACGCTGACCGCGATACCGCTGCAGAGCAAGGCCCCGCCCTACTCGCCCAACCGCCATGCGCCGCGCCCCGGCGACAACATCGGCCTGCGCATCGAAGACTGCCGCAGCGGCCGCAGCGCGTTCTACGCGCCCGGCCTGGGCGACATCGACGACCACGTCTTCGCACAACTGCGCAGCGCTGACATCGTGCTGGTCGACGGCACCTTCTGGCGTGACGACGAAATGCAGGCGCTTGGCTTCTCCGCCAGCACCGCAGCAGACATGGGACACCTGGCCCTGTCCGGACCGGGCGGGATGATCGAGGTGCTGGACCGGCTGCCCGTCAGCCGCAAGATCCTTATCCACATCAACAATACCAATCCGGTGCTGGCGGAAGACTCGCCGGAACGTGCCGAGCTGGCGCGGCACGGCATCGAACTGGCCTACGACGGCATGGAAATCGCGCTATGACAACCACCATCGCATGGAGCCCGGCGGAGTTCGAGGCCCGCCTGCGCGCCCGGGAAAGCGGCTACCACATCCACCATCCTTTCAACCGGCGCATGGCGGCGGGCGAATGCTCGCCCGACCAGATCCGCGCGTGGGTGGCCAACCGCTTCTACTACCAGGCGAACATCCCGCTGAAAGATGCCGCCATCCTTTCCAACTGCCCCGACCGCGACACGCGGCGCGAATGGGTGGTGCGCATCCTGGACCACGACGGCACCGACACCCAGCCCGGCGGCATCGAGGCATGGCTGCGCCTGGGCGAGGCAGTCGGCCTGGAACGCGAGGCGCTGCTGAATCAACAGCACGTGCTGCCCGGGGTGCGCTTCGCCGTCGACGCCTATGTCAATTTCGCGCGGCGGGCGCCGTGGCAGGAAGCGGTGTGCTCCTCGCTGACTGAGATGTTCGCGCCGCAGATCCACAAGGAGCGCCTGGCTGGCTGGCCCACGCATTACCCGTGGATCGAAGCCGGCGGCCTGGATTACTTCCGCTCGCGCATTCCGCTTGCGCAGCGCGATGTCGACCACGGCCTGCGTGTGACGCTGGACTACTTCCGCACCGCTGCACAACAGCAACGCGCTCTCGACATCCTGCAGTTCAAGCTCGACGTGCTCTGGTCGATGCTCGATGCCATCCTGCTAAGCAACCCATGACCACCAGCACGCAAGACCTCGCCACGCCGACCCTGCACCGGACCTTCCGCCTGCAATGGGAGGAATCCCAGCAAAGCTGGGTGCTGCTCTATCCGGAAGGCATGGTCACCCTCAATGACAGCGCCGCCGCCATCCTGCAGCGGTGCGACGGCAGCCATACGCTGGACATGCTGATCGACGACCTGCAGGCGGCATTTGGCGTGCAGGGCATTGCCCCGGAGGTCCATGCCTTTGTCAAACATGCAATCGAACGCGGCTGGCTCGTCTGAGCGCGCGCCGGCACCGCCGGGCCCGCCGCTGTGGCTGCTGGCGGAACTGACCTACCGCTGCCCGCTGCACTGCGCCTTCTGCTCGAACCCGGTGGACTACGCGCGGCATACCGCCGAACTGGACACCGCGCAGTGGTGCGACGTCTTCAGCCAGGCGCGGGCACTGGGCGCCGTGCAGCTGGGCCTGTCCGGCGGCGAGCCGCTGCTGCGCAAGGACCTGGAGACGCTGGTCCGGCATGCGCATGGCCTCGGCTTCTACACCAACCTCATCACCTCCGGCGTGGGCCTGACCGACGCGCGCCTCGCCGCGCTGCGCGAAGCCGGCCTCGACCATATCCAACTATCGTTCCAGGACTCCACCCGCGAACTCAACGACTTCCTGTCCAGCACCCGCACGTTCGAGCTGAAACAGCGCGTGGCCCGGCTGATCAAGGCGCACGGCTACCCGATGGTGATGAACTGCGTGCTGCACCGGCACAACCTTCCGCATGTCGGCACCATCATCGAACTGGCCCTGCAGCTGGGCGCCGAATACCTGGAGCTGGCCAATACGCAGTACTACGGCTGGGCCTGGGAAAACCGGCTGGCGCTGATGCCAAGCCAGGAACAACTGCGCGAGGCCGAGGCCGTGGTCCGGCAATACCGCGCGCGCATCGGCAAGCAATGCCAGATCCTGTTCGTGGTGCCGGATTACTTCGAGGCGCAGCCCAAGAAGTGCATGAACGGCTGGGGCACGACGTTCCTGGGGGTGGCGCCGGATGGTACCGCGCTGCCATGCCATGCTGCGCGCATGCTGCCGGATCTGGTGTTGCCGAACGTCCTCACACAGACGCTGCGCGACATCTGGCAGGACAGCGATGCATTCCGCCGGTTTCGCGGCACGCAATGGATGCCGGAACCGTGCCGGTCGTGCGAGCATAGTGAGGAAGATCTTGGCGGCTGTCGTTGCCAGGCTTTCCTGGTCACGGGTGATGCTGCGGCGACGGATCCGGTCTGCGAGCGCTCTCCGGCGCATGGGCGGATCCATGAGATCGTGCTGGAAGGGCGGCTGGCTGCGGCGCAGGCGCGGGAATATCCGATGGTGTTTCGTAGTGATGGGAATTCGTTGCGGTTGAGTGGGGGGCGGGGGTGAAGGTAACCTCGTCGATGCGGTTGGTTGTGGCGCTTGGGGGGGAGCGTGCTTGTTGGCTTGGTTATGTCGGTCGGGTTCATTGTTGTCGTAGGTTGGACCGCCTGGTTCCGCCCTGCTGGGCGGGTCACTTTTTGTCCGAGCGACAAAAAGTAACCAAAAAACGCGTCGCCTCTGGCGGCTGGCCACCAATTCCTCGGTGTGGGTGGTTCGGGCGGTGGTGATTTCCGTTCGATGGGGTAGGTAGTTCAGGCCTGCTACGCTCCCGGGATGTGCCTTGCGTCCAGGGACTATTGGACGAACCCGACTTTAGGCTGTTGGCAGCCTGCTAACGAGGTTATCGGTAGGACGCCTACGGCTGCGCTGCGCGCACTCAGTATCTTAGGTCGGTTGCTCGGGCACGGAGTGCGTCGCTGCGCTCGCTCGGCGCTATCGCGGATGATGCCGGGCCAAAGGAAAAAATCAGGACGTGGCCGCTGGTTCTGCCACGTTAGGACGCGCGCGAAGCGCAGCCGAAGGCGTCCCACCGACGACTTGGTTAGCAGGCTGCCAATCGCCTAAAGTCGGGTTCGTCCAATAGTCCGTTGATGTGGGCACAGACAGGGTGCGTAGCAGGGTCGAACCACCAACCCCATCGACCGGAAATCACCGCCGCTGGAACCACCCACACCGTGGAATTGGTGGCCAGCCGCCAGAGACGACGCGTTTTTTGGTTACTTTTTGTCGCTCGGACAAAAAGTGACCCGCCCAGCAGGGCGGAACCAGGCGGTAAAACCTACGACAACAGGGAACCCGACCGACATACCCAAGCAAGCCAACGAGCAAAAGACCCCCCAAGCGCGACAACCAATCGCATGGCGCCAAGCCCCCCTTCCTTCACCCAACACTTAGCACCCATTCCGCCAATTTCCTGGCATCGTCCTCACCAAGGTTGCCATGCGGCGGCATAGGAATCCTTCCCCACACCCCCTTACCGCCTTCCCGGATCTTCTTAGCCAGCCGCTCAGCCGCCTGGCTGTCGCCCTTGTACTTGCCAGCCACCTCGGCAAACCCCGGCCCCACCAGCTTCGACTGCATCCCATGACAGGAAAAGCAGCCGCTCTTGTCAGCCAGGGCCTGCATGTCGGCAGCCGTGCCGGCCAGTGCCGCGCCCGGCAGCAGCGCAGCAGCCGCCGCCAACGCCATCCATTCTTTCTTCATACCTGTGTCCCAATTGATCCTGTTGCCACCGCGCCCGGCGCACGCGGCGCACCCCTGATGCGATGCAGGCGTGCGCCGGGCAGCGTCACCGCTGTCCCACTCAGCTCTTGTGCAGCTTGAACACCCACACCGAACCGCCCTGCTCCAGGAAGTTCACGCGCTTGGCCACCTCCCCGCCCCACAGCGGCACGGCCCCGCCCCAGCCGGAGACCACGGCAACGTATTGCTCCCCGTTCTCCTCCCACGTGACCGGAGGCGCCACCACGCCGCTGCCGGTCTGGAACTGCCAGAGCTCCTTGCCGGTCTTGGCATCCGCGGCCTTCAGATAGCCTTCCGGCGTGCCCCAGAACACCAGCCCGCCCGCCGTGGTCATCGCACCGCCCCACAGCGGGGCGTTGTTCTTGACCTCCCAGACAATCTTGCCGGTCTTGGGGTTGATGGCGCGCAGCGCGCCGATGTAGTCCTCGTTCAGCGGATGGATGGTGAAGCCCGCTCCCAGGAAGGCAGCGCCCTTCTTGTAGCTGACGGGCTCATTCCAGATATCCATGCCCCATTCATTGGCCGGCACGTAAAACAGACCCGTCTGCGGGCTGTAGGCCATCGGCTGCTGGTTCTTGCCGCCAAGAAAGCCCGGTGCGGCAAACACGGACTTGCCCTTCTTCTCATCGCTGTTGGTGGCAGGGTCGCCGGGGCGGCCTTCGGCGATGTAGTTGGGACGGCCGGTCTTCAGGTCGATGCCGGTGGCCCAGGTGATCTTCTTGACGAAGGGGAAGGCATTGACCAGCTTGCCGCTGGTTGCGTCGTTGACGTAGAAGAAGCCATTGCGGTCGGCCTTGCCGCCCACGCGCTTGCCGTCCAGGTCGAACGTCACGAACTCATTGACGCCGTCGAAGTCCCAGCCGTCGTTCGGCGTGTTCTGGTAGTGCCAGACGATCTTGCCGGTAGCGGGATCGAGCGCCACCGTGGAGGCGGAGTAGAGGTTGTCGCCCTTGCGGATATGGCTGTTCCACGGGCCGGGGTTGCCGGTGCCAAAGTAGACCAGGCCGGTTGCCGGATCATAGGTGCCGCCCAGCCACGTGGCGGCGCCGCCGGTCTTCCAGGTCTCGCCGGGCCAGCTGGCATTCTGGGTCCCGGTCACGCCGTTTTCGGTCTTGTTGCCGTCCTTGTCGTACTTGTAGCCCATGTGGCCTTCCACCACCGGCCGCGACCACACCAGCTGCCCCGTCTTGGCATCGCGCGCCTCGACGCGGCCAACCACGCCGAACTCGCCGCCCGAGATGCCGGTCAGCACCATGCCCTTCACGATCAGCGGCGCCGCCGTGTACGAATAGCCGGCCGCATAGTCTTCCAGCTTCTCCTTCCACACCACCTTGCCGCTCTTCTGGTCCAGCGCCACCAGTTGCGCATCGAGCGTGCCGAAGATCACCAGGTTGTCGTACAGCGCCGCGCCGCGGTTCACCACGTCGCAGCACGGCATGATGCCTTCCGGCAGGCGGTGCTCATACTTCCAGAGCTTGCGCCCGGTCTTCACGTCGAGCGCGTAGATGCGTGAATACGAGGCCGTCACGAACATCTTGCCGTCGTGGATCAGCGGCTGCGATTCCTGCCCGCGCTGCTTCTCGCCGCCGAACGAGAACGACCACGCCGGCACCAGCTGGCCCACGTTCTTCGTGTTGATGCGCGCCAGCGTGGAATAGCGCTGGCCTTGCGGGCCAATGCCCCACGACAACACGTCGCCGGGGGTCTTCGCGTCGTTTTCGATCATGGCATCGGTCACCGCTGCCTGCGCGGCAAGGCTTGCCGCGGCAGCCGCTGCCGCCATCACTACTCGTAACGTCCTCATTGCCATCTCCTCTATTGTCTTGGATTTCCCTGGTGCGCCACTGCGCCACACACCAGCACGCAAATGGCAATTCCCATGCCAGTAGGCTGCCCGCGCAAACTGGCGCTCCGCAGGCCGGCTGCGCGGCCGCGGCCGCGCCAGCGCGCAACACTGCGTTGCAGCTGCTCCAGAACTGAACAGCCGCCAGGCTCAGTGGCCGAGCGCGCCTTCCTCGCGCGCCGGGTAGAGATGCGTCACGTTGCGCAGGTACTCCGCGGGCATCGCGCCCCAGTGCGCATAGGGCTCCGGCACGGGCATGGCCATGACCTCGGCGAGGTCGCGTCCCTGCGCAGCGGCATCGCGCAGGCGCGCATCGAGCCATTGCAGGTAGCCGCGCGTCTGGGCGATGGCATCCGTGCCGCCGAGTGCCGGCCCGTGGCTGGGGATCAGCACGCGAGCCCCGCTTTCGTCCAGCAGCGCCTGCAGCCGTTCAAGGCTGGCCAGCCAACGCCCGATATCCGCGTGCGGCGTGGTCGGGATGCGTTGCCGGAACACCAGCCCGCCGGCAAAGACAATGCCGGCGCCGCGGTCCAGCACCACCAGGTCCGCATCGGTGTGGCCATCCAGGCTGATCAGTTCCAGGGTATGGCGTCCGATCGTCAGCGCGCCCGGCGCCAGCGCGTGGGTGGGCGGCACGGACTCGGTGCCGCGCATCCAGTTGCCGCACATGCGGTAGAGGTTGTCGGCATAGGCCGCGCCTTCGCGCCGCGCGCCGTCGAGGGTGCCCGGCAGCGCGCTGCCGCCGACGTCGGCATAGGCCTGGTTGCCGAAGAAGTAGTCGGGATGCTGGTTCAGGTTCAGCACCAGCCGCACCGGCGCGCCGGTGACCGATGCGATGGCCTGGCGCTGCTGCTCGCCATACAGCCGCGACGGACCCGTGTTGATCACCACCACGCCGTCGCCGGTGTCGATGAAGGCCGTGTTGATGATGTTGCAGCCGTTGGCGGGAGCGAAGTCGGCATTGGCTCCTTCCAGCAGCCACACGCCGGCGGCGATCTCGCGCGGGGCCAGGCGGTAGTCAGGGAGCTGCAGCGCGGCCGGCTGCGCAAGCGCCGGCTGCAGGGGCTGGCCCGCCAGGCATAGCAACAACCACGGCAATACCCGCTTCATGGCGACACCCGCGCCGCGATGCGGTTGCCGTTGTTGTCCTGGCCCGCCACGGTCATGCCCGGCACCACGGCATCGCGCAGGTCGAACGAGAAGATCGGGTTCTCGGCAACCGGCTCATGCAGCGCCAGGCGCAGCAGCGGCTGCCTGGCCGCATCGGCCAGGACCAGCGTCTCGATATGGAATGCCGGGATACCCGCCACCAGGCCGGTATCCATCGGATGCATCACGCGCAGCCGCACGCGTGCCCCGGCATCGCCCAGACCCGGGAACACGCGCGCGTCGACCCGGTTGAGCGTGCGGCTCCAGCTGCCGTCGCGGCGGGTGGCGCCGGGCACCGTGCAGCCGCCGCCGCCGGCGTCGACCCATACGCTGCCGACATGCCAGGTGCCGTCGCGCGTGCGTGCCGCCACGCGTACCGGCGAGGCCTGCTCCAGCTTGAAGCGGAACGACAGCGACGGCCGCACCCGCAGCGGCTCGAACGCCAGCACCTCGCGGATCGGGTTGCGGTCCACCGCCACCACAATGCGGTCCACCTCCCCCAGCGCCGAGGCGTCGAAGGCAATCGGCACGCGCATGGGGTCTTCCGCAAAGGCCGGTCCGGTCACCCTGACGCGGCTGTCGAACACCACCGGCCCCATCTGCAGCAGCTCCTTGTGGATCCACGCCCATTGCGGCGATTGCAGCGGATCGCCGTGCCCGATAACGGCACTTGCGGCCGCTGCGCCAGGCGCAGCCTTGCTGGCAAGTCCCAGCCACGCCGCCCCGAGCAGGACCATGCTCCGCCTGCGCCCCGTCATGCTGGCCGCCCCCGGCGCGCCATGCCGCGCTGCGGGTCGTAGCCCTGCAGCGCCAGCACAAAGAACACCGCGGCGCTGCCCGCCACGATTGCCAGGCTCTGCGGCGCCAGCTGCCCATACAGGGCGAAGCGGATCGCCTCGACCGCGTGCGTGAACGGGTTGAAGCGCGCGAGCTGGTACACCAGCTCCGCGCCGGATTCCTGCAGCTTCCACAGCGGATACAACGCCGAGCTGATGAAGAACATCGGGAAGATCACGAAGTTCATGGTGCCGGCAAAGTTCTCCAGCTGGCGCACATGAACCGACAGCAGCAAACCCAGCGCGCCCAGCATCAGGGCGGCCAGCGCCATGGCGCCCACCCCGGCCAGCAGGTGCAGGGGCGCGAAGCGGATGCCGAAGGCCGCCGCCACCAGCAGGAACGCGGCCATCTGCAGCAGCGACAGCACCGTGCCCGCCGCCAGCTTGCAACCCAGCAGCCAGCCGCGCGGCAGCGGCGCGGTCAGCAGCAGCCGCATCACGCCCATCTCGCGGTCGTACACCATGGCCAGCGACGACTGCATGCCGTTGAACAGCGCGATCATGCCAAGCAGACCTGGTGCCACATAGACCTTGTATTCGATATAGGTGTCGTACGGCGGCGCGATGGCAACGCCCAGCGCGTTCTGGAAGCCGGCGGCGAATACCAGCAGCCACAGCAGCGGGCGCACCAGCGACGACAGCAGCCGCCCTGGCTGGCGGAAGTACTTGCGCAGCTCGCGCCCGCAAACCGCGCGCAACGCGCGCCAGCGATGGATCAGGAGGAAGGCCATGGTCGAGGAGTCAAGACGGGGTTGCCCGGCACGCTGTGTCGGCTTCATCGGCGCCCAGGGAATCGAGGTTGTTCTTCGGGTGCAAGACCCCTTCTACCGGCGCCGTGCCGACCACGCCGTCCGGGTGGGCCAGCATCAGCGGCTGGCGCAACTGGCGGTCCCAGCGCCGGAACGACAGCGGCGGGCCCTTGAAGCCGTCCACCACCACTTGCCCGGTGGCAAGGGCCTGCGCCTGCGCGGCAAAGCCCGCCCGGGGCTGACGCGCCACGCTTTCGGCGATCGCCTTGACCGCCACCCAGGCGGCCCAGTCATAGCCGGTCATCGGCCGGCCCGTGGCCTTGGCAAAGCGCCGGTTGAGCTGCGGGCCCCCATTGCGCTCCCAAGCCCAGTGCCAGGCCTGCGCGCCCAGACCGCTGGCACCCACCACCGGCCGAGGCAGCTGCGTGGCGTAGGGCACGCCGCGGGCAAACTCGCCGTCGGCGTCGGCGACGACCACCACGTCGTAGTCCACGCCGCCGGTCAGCAGGTTGAGGTTGGCCTGGTCGCGCTCGCGCGGGTCGTTGGACAGCCGGAAGCTGCGCTGCGCCGACCAGGCAATGCCGAAGCGCCGCGCCGCGTTCACCAGTGCCTCGCGCTGCGCGGCGTCGGCCGGGGACGGGCCGCTCAGCAGCAAGGCGCGGCGCCACTTGCGCGACGCCAGGTACTGCATCAGCGCATCGGCACGCATGCGCAGGCTGGGCAGCGTATGCAGCAAACCCGGCGCGCAGCCGGCGCCGCGCAGCGCGTCGTCGTCAGACGATACGTTGAACAACAGGGCCTCACCCGGCCTGACGGCGCCCGTGGCCGCCCTGACCGAGGCCGGCGGCAGGTCAAGCAGGATATAGCGCGTGCCCTGCCGCACCAGCGCCGCCACCATCGGCGCCACCTCGGCTTCGGTGCGGGCCTGCTGCCCTTCGACTCTCAGCGACTGGCCCGCGGCCTCCAGCGCGAAGCGCGCTTCCGCGGCCGCCACCTGGGCACCGTCGAGCGCAGGGCCCTGCGGCTGGTCGGGATAGCGCTGCGCGAGACGCCGGGGCGCATGGCGGGCGTCGTCGGCCAGCGACACGACAGCCACGCGCACCTCGGCGGCCTGCAGCAGGGCCGGCAACACGGCAAGCGTGGCGGCAAGCCCGCGGCGCCACCATCGGCGCCCTGCACGCGAACGCTCAGTCATCGATCGCCACCGAATGCGGCACGCGGCCCGCCCTGAGCGTGGCCACCGCCTTGCGGCTGGCGGTATCGACCACGCTGACATCGTCAGACAGGCCGTTGGCGACGTAGAGCCGGGCATTGTCGCGGCTCAGCGCCAGCCCCCATGCGCGCCGGCCCACCAGCACATAGTCCAGCACCCGGCGCGACGCCACCTCGACCACCGCCACATGGTTGGCGCGGCCCAGCCCGACATAGGCCCGCGTGCCGTCGCTGCCGGCCGCCATCCCGACCGGGGTCACGTCCTCGGCGCGGAAGCCCCGCGGCGCGAAGGCGATGGTCTGGGCCACCTCCAGCGTATCGGTACGAATCACGCTGACGCTGGCCGACAGCTCGTTGGACACCCACAGCTCCTTGCCGCCGCGCACCAGCAGCAGCCGGCGCGGCCGGTTGCCGACCTGGATATTGCGCACCACCTTGCGCGAGGCCACATCGATCACATGGACCAGGTTGGCGACCTCGGAGGTCACGTACACCTGCCTGCCGTCCGCGCTGACCCTGACGCCTTCCGGCTCCTCGCCCACCCTGACCGCGAACACGCGCTTGCCCGAGCCGGTGTCGTAGGCCGACAGCAGCCCGTCCTCCTCGTTCGAGACATAGAGCGTGCGGCCGTCCTGGCTGAGGTCGAACAGTTCCGGATCTTCCCCCACCGGCATTGATGCGAGGGTCTTGCGGCTGGCCACGTCGACCACGTCGACACGGTGGTCGTCGCTGCAAGCCACGTACAGGCGCGCGCGGTCGGGCGACAGCTGCAGGTGGCGCGGCCGCCTGCACTGGCGCCATGCCGCCACCTGCTGCCGGGTGCGGGCATCGAAGACGGCCAGCGAGTCGTCCTTTTCGCTCGATACAAAGACCTGGTGGGTAGCCTGGCCGGCGGAGGGCACGGCGCCGCCCTGCGCGCCTTCGGCCAGGCCGGCGGCAACCAGCAGCGCCGTGGCCAGCAGCCAGGCGAAGCCGAACCAGACAGGGGATGGCATCTTGTTCATGCGGGCACCCTCATATCAGTCAGGGCAGTGGACGGGACCGACGGCGTCATGGCCAGGAAAGCGCGCTCCAGTGTGTCGGTGGCGGCGGCGCCAAGCAATGCGGCCGGCGTGCCGTCGAACCGCACGGCACCTCGGTCCAGCACGATCACGCGGTCCGCCCGCTCCACCTCCTGCACCAGGTGGGTAGCCCACAGCACGCCGGCCTGTGCCCGCACCGTCAGCCGCCGGGCATCGGCCACCAGTTGCGCGCGCGAGGCCGGGTCCAGCCCCACCGTCGGCTCGTCCAGCAGCAGCATCGCCGGTTCATGCAGCAGCGCGCGCGCCAGTTCGACCTTGCGCCGGTTGCCGCCCGACAGCTCGCGCACCGGAGCGCGCGCACGCGCCGCCAGGCCAAAGTCTTCCAGCAGCCGGGCGATGCGCTGCGTCGCCACGCGCCGCGGCAGGCCGTGCAGGTCCGCGTGGAAGCGCAGGTTGGCCAGCACCGGCAGGTCCAGGTCGATGGCCGGCTGCTGGAACACGATGCCGAGATGCGCCAGCGCGCGCACCGGATTGCGCCGCATGTCGCTGCCCATCACCGTGACCTGCCCCGCATCGGGCACGAACAGGCCGCTGAGGATCTGGAACAGCGTGGTCTTGCCCGCGCCGTTGGACCCCAGCAGCGCCACGAACTCGCCGCGCCGCACGTGCAGCGAGACCCCGTCCAGCGCCATGCGGCCGCCGAACGCCTTGCGCACGGCGTCGCAGCACAGCGCCAGCGGCGCCTGGGATTGCGCTGCGGTCATAGCTGCCCCCTGGGCCTCGCCGTGCCCACGCGCTCGGCAAAGATCCGCTCCGTCTCCCACGCATGGCGCAGGAAGGCGTCGTACTGCACAGTATTCAGGTAACTCAGTTCCTGGTCGTACCGCGCCAGCTCCGCGAGGTGGCGCGGCTGCAGCATGGCGGCGCGGAACGCATCGTGCAGGCGGGCGACGATAGCCGGATCGGTGCCGCGCGGCACGCCGATCCCGTACGGCGAGTTGTGGATGGCATCGGCGAAGCCCAGCTCGGCCACGGTCGGCACGTCGGGCCAGCGCGGTGAACGCTGCGCGCTGAACACGGCCAGCAGGCGCAGCTTGCCGGTCTCGACAAACGGCGCGAAGCCGGTGGAATTGACACCCGCCATCAGCGAGCCATTGGCCACCGCCAGCATCTGGTCGGCGGTGCCGTGGTATGGCACGTGGACGTAGCGCACGCCGCTGCGGCCAAGCACGTCTTCCATCGCCAGGTGGGCCGTGGTGCCAATGCCCGTGGACCCCACGGTCAGCTCGCCGGGGTGCGCGCGCCCCCAGGCGATCAGGTCGCGCAGCGAGCGCAGCGGGCTGTCGGCGGGCACCACGATGCCGAAGGTATAGCCCGAGATCATCAGCACGGGCTGGATGTCGCGCAGCGGCTGCCAGGCCGTCTTCTGCTGATGCGGAAAGCGATACACCGTCAGCGGCAACTGCGCGATGGTGTAGCCATCCGGCCGCGCGGCGGCGAGCAGGCCGCCCACCAGGGTGCCGCCGGCGCCGGGCCGGTTCTCCACCACGATGGGCTGCCCCAGTTCGCGCCCGGCCAGTTCCGCCAGGATGCGCATGGACATATCCGTGGCGCCGCCCGCGGGCCACGGCACGATCAGCGTGATCGGGCGCGACGGATAGGCCTGTGCGCTGTCGGCCCGCGCCGCGCCCGCAAGGACCAGGCCGAGGCACAACGACAGGAGGCAGGCAAGGCAGCGGCCAGGGCGGCGGAACATGGCTGGGCACCAGACAGAGTGTTGATGCGGATGAACAGAGCAAGGCCGATACCATGTGCAGCGCAGCACGAGATCCCGCACCTTGCGCGGCGTTGCATGGCCGGGCTGGCCGCCCCGCTGGGCGCCCCGCCGGGGCGCCATATCCCGGCGCGCGTTGTGCGGTGCGCCGAGCACAACTGTCCCGTGGTGGAGCACTCGCCCGCTGACCGCTACCCGGGCTGTCCCGTTTTGTGACAGGTGCGAGCCAACGCCGTGGCTTGGCCGCAATGTCGACGCGCGGCCGGAACCCGATCTCCCAAGGCACGGTACGAAACCTGCTGAGGGCCTCCGGTCAGGCGCTACCCAATGCAGGTATGCGCCGCCCTTCCGGAGGAGACGGAACATGCCAGCCAACCCGCGCCCTGCACCGCAAGGTCAGCCGCCATACAACGCCGTGGCCCGCCGCGGCAGCCTCGCCCGCGCGCGCCCCGCCGTGGTGGCGGTGGCCATCGCGCTGCTGACCCAGCGTCCCGCTGTTGCGCAACAGGACACTGCTGTCCCAAAGGAGGACAGCAACTTGCTGCCGGAGGTCCTGGTAGTGGCCGCCGCGCCGCTGCCGGGCATCGGCGTGGCCAGCGACCTGGTGCCCTACACCGTGCAGACCGTGCGTGGCGACGACCTCGACGGCTCGCGCGCAGGCAACCTGGCCGAATACCTGAACCGCAACCTGGCCGGCGTCAACGTCAACGACATCCAGGGCAGTCCGTTCCAGACCGACATCACCTACCGCGGCTTCCGGGCATCGTCGATCCCCGGCGTGCCGCAGGGCCTGTCGGTGTACCTGGACGGCATCCGCGTCAACGAGCCCTTCGGGGACGTCATCAGCTGGGACATGATTCCGGAGGCGGCGCTGGCGAGCGTGTCGCTGGTGTCCAGCGCCAACCCGGCCTACGGCCTCAACACCCTGGGCGGGGCCCTCGCCATGACCACCCGTTCCGGGCTGGACTCGCCCGGCTTCACCGCCGACCTGTCCTACGGCAGCAATGCCCGCAAGCGCGCCGACCTGTCCGCCGGCGTGCGCAGCGACAGCGGCTGGCATGCGTTCGCGGCCGGCACCCTGTTCCAGGAGAACGGCTGGCGCGACCAGTCCGACGGCCGGCTCGGCAATGTCTTCGCCAAGGCCGGCTATACGGGCGATACCAACAGCTGGGACGTCTCCGTGCTGCACGGACGCAGCACGCTGACTGGCAACGGCCTGGTGCCCAGCTTCCGCGCCAGCGGCGGCGGCATGCTACCCGATCTCTACCAGGCCAACCGGAGCGCCGTCTACACCTACCCCGACCAGACCCGCAACCAGGTAACCCAGGCCACGGTCAACGGCCGCCACTGGTTCGACGACAAGACCAGCGCCGCCGCGCTGGCCTATGTGCGCACCAGCCGCCGCGACACCACCAACGGCGACGTGAACCCGGACTATGCGGCCTATGCCGAAGCCTGCGAGGACGGCTTCAACGCCGACGGCAGCCCGCGCGGCGAAGGCTGCGGCATGACCCGGGCGCAAGGCGCATCGCTGCATCCGGCCGTGCTCAACACCACCCATATGTGGCAGCAGACCGTCGGCATGGCGCTCAGCGCGGCCAAGGAGACCGATCGCCACCTGCTCAACGCCGGCCTGACCCTCGACCGCAGCCGCCTGACCTATTCGCAATACACGCAGCCCGGCACCTTTACCGACGACCGCGGCGTGGTGGCCGACCCCGCTGAACCCAACGCCCTGTTCTCCGGCGTCAGCGGCACCGCGCGCATGCTCGGCCTGTACCTGTCCGACACCTGGTCGCTGACGCCCACCACATTCCTGACGGCCTCGGCCAGGTGGAACCACGTCACGGTCAGCAATACGCTGCGCAACAGCGACGGCAGCGAACAGCCGCGCGAGAGCTTCACCTACCGCCGCCTCAACCCGGCACTGGGGCTCGCGCAGAAGCTCGGCGGCGGCGTCACGGTGTTCGGCGGCTACGCCCAGAACAACCGCGTGCCTACCGTGCTCGAACTCGGCTGCGCCGACCCGGCGCAGCCATGCCGCCTGCCGGCCGGCCTGCAGGCCGACCCCTACCTCAAGCAGGTGGTCTCACACTCGTACGAGGCCGGCGTGCGCTGGCTCCCGCAAAAGGACACCGAGGTCACCGCCTCGCTCTACCGCATCGACAACCACGACGACATCCTCTTCCTGCGCGCGCCGAACACCCAGCTCGGCTACTTCGCCAACTTCGACCGCACCCGCAACCAGGGCCTCGACCTCAGCGCCCGCCAGCGCCTGGGCGATGTCACGCTGCGGCTGGCCTACAGCTACCTGCAGGCCACCTACGAGTCCGCCGGCCAGCTTGCCGTCGGCGAACGCACCATCGACATCCACCCGGGCATGCGCATGGCCGGCCTGCCCCGCCATACGCTCAAGCTGGGCGTGGACTGGCAGGCCCTGGCCGGCCTGACGCTCGGCGCCGACCTGGTGGCAGTGTCCAGCACCGTTTCCAGCGGCAATGAAGACGGCCTGCGCAGCGACCCGCAGGCGGGCGCCGCGCCGAAGACCGCGGACTGGCATACGCCTGGCTACGCCACCGTCAACCTGCGCGCGGCATACAAGGTAAGCAAGCAGGTTGAGATCTATGCGCGCGTGGCCAACCTGTTTGACCGCCGCTATGAGACCTACGGCCAGATTGCGAACGATGTGTTCCCCGGCGGCAGCCTGGTGCGGCCGCACGTGGCCCCCGGCGATGCGGCCAGCGCGCTCTTCGTGGCCCCGGGCGCGCCGCGCAGCTTCTGGCTGGGCGTGGTGTTCAGGATGTAGCCCGGATGTCGCCGTCATCGGGGGCGTGCGAAGCGCAGTCGTGTGGTCCCCGTCCACCCCTCCGTTGGCCAGTGGCCGTGTGCTAGATTAAGCCCGGGCTACCAAACGGTGGGAGCGACAAGTGTGGCGGGATTTCTGGCGGGATTCGGATGGACTCACGCATAGCGGCCGCGGCGCTCGCGCTCGCTGCGGGTGACCCGCTCGGCGCGCTGAACCGGGTCGCCTTGCGCGACGACCCGCCCGCGCTGGCGCTGCGCGGCATCGCGATGGCGCAACTCGGCGACTTCGCTCGCGCCCGCACCCTGCTGCGCAGCGCGGCGCGCGCCTTCGGCCCGCGCGAGGCGGTTGCGCGCGCAAGGTGTGTCGTGGCCGAAGCCGAGATTGCGCTGGTCTCGCGCGACCTGGGCTGGCCGGCCGGGGCGCTGGACACCGCGCACGCCACCCTCGCCGCGCACGGCGACCGGGTCAACGCCGCCTATGCCAGCTATCTCACGGCCCGGCACCTGCTGCTGACCGGCCGCATCGATGACGCCGGAGAAGCGCTGGACGGACTCGACCCCGCCACCCTCCCGCCCGTGCTCCAGGCCACCCATGCGCTGGTTGCCGCGGGCATCGCCATGCGCCGCCTGCAGTCGAAGCCGGCCGCCGCCGCCATCGCCCAGGCCCGGCGCGCAGCGCGGCGCGCAGGGATTCCGTCGCTGAGCGCCGAAGTCGAAAACGCGGCACAGGCACTGCGCAGCCCCGCGGCACGGCGCATTGCGCGGGGCGACGAGCGGCCGCTGCGGCTGGACGAAGTGGAAGCGTTGCTGGCCTCGAAGGCGCTGGTCGTGGATGCTTGCCGCCATGTGGTGCGCAACGCCGGCGCGGTGGTCTCGCTGGCTACGCGACCGGTATTGTTCTCGCTGGCACGCGCACTGGCACAAGCCTGGCCGGAGGACGTGCCCAGGGACACGCTGATCGCGCACGCCTTCCGCACCCGGCACGCCGATGCTTCGCACCGCGCGCGGCTGCGGGTCGAGATCGGTCGGCTGCGCACGCTGCTGCGCGCGCTGGCCGGCATCAGCGCAACCGGGCGCGGCTTCGCCCTGGAGCCACACCGCGCCCGCGAGGTGGTGGTGCTGGCGCGGCCAGTCGAAGAAAAGCACGCAGCGGTGCTGGCCCTGCTTGCCGATGGCGAGTCGTGGTCCAGCTCGGCCCTGGCGCTGGCCCTGGGCGCCAGCCAGCGCTCCGTGCAACGGGCACTGGAGGCGCTCTCCGCCGCGGGCAAGATCCAGTCGCTTGGCCACGGGCGCGCGCGCCGCTGGATGACGCCGCCGCTGCCCGGATTCACGACGGCCTTGTTACTCCCCTCGCCATTGCCGATTGACTAGCATGGGTCATGCAACAACTAACCGACGAGGATGAATCATGAAACGATCAAGCGCCGAAGTGCTTCGCGAATATGGCCCCTTTCCTGGCATCGACCATGTGCATGGCGTCACCTTTGACGGCCGGCAGGTCTGGTTTGCCAGCGGCGACAAGCTCAATGCGCTGGACCCGGCCAGCGGCAGGACGCTGCGCGCGCTGGAGGTTCCGGCCCATGCGGGCACGGCCTTCGACGGCCAGCACCTGTTCCAGATCGCCGAGGACCGCATCCAGAAGATCGATCCGCAGAGCGGGCGCGTGCTGGCCACGATCCCCGCGCCGGGCGGTGGCGGCGACTCAGGGCTGGCCTGGGCCGAGGGCACGTTGTGGGTCGGGCAGTACCGGGAGCGCAAGATCCACCAGGTCGATCCGCAGACCGGCGCGGTCCTGCGCACCATCAACTCCGACCGTTTCGTCACCGGCGTTACCTGGGTCGATGCCGAACTCTGGCACGGCACCTGGGAGGGCGACCAGAGCGAACTGCGGCGCATCGATCCGCAATCGGGCGCAGTGCTGGAAGCCATCGCCATGCCGCCGGGCGCGGGGGTGTCCGGGCTGGAGTCCGACGGCGCCGACCGCTTCTTCTGCGGTGGCGGCAACAGCGGCAAGCTGCGCGCCGTGCGCCGGCCCCGGCACGACGACAACGACTGAAGCAAAGCCGCCCCGGGGCTGGGCGGGCATACCCGGCGCGGCCGTCTTCACGATTCCTTACAGACAACCGCGCCGGCACGCTCTATTCTCCTGTCGCAAACGGGTTCCCCCGACACAACAAGGAGAAAGCGATGAAATCCGCCCTGGCCTTTCTGATTGCCTGCAGCGCGCTGCTCGGCGGCTGCGTGGTAGCCCCACCCTATGACGACTACGGCGGCGGCCCCCAGGGCTGCCCTCCCGGGCAGGCCAAGAAGGGTAACTGCCGCGTCGACGCCTACGGCAACGAGTCCTTCTGCCCGCCGGGCCAGGCCAAGAAGGGCCGCTGCTAAGCGCTGGCAGGCCGCGTCAGCCAGTGTTGCGTGGGCCAGCCCGGTGGCGGGACAATAGCGGATGCGGACATCCCGTCCGCAGGAGAGCACCATGTCATCCCGGCTCATGCCAATCAGATCTATCGGCAAGATGTGCGTTGCCGCTGTCGTGCTCGGCTCGCTCGGGGCCTGCGCAGCGCTGCAGCCCGAGCAGACCGGCAGACAAATGATCGGCAGCCCGGAAAGTGCTGTACGCAATACATTCGGCCAGCCCACCGAGACCTTCCGCCTGGCCGACGGCACCACGCGCTGGCTCTGGTCGCGCCAGCCCTTCGGCCACGAGGTCTACGCGGCCGATTTCGATGCCGGCGGCAAGCTCACCAGCTATCGCCAGATGCTGACCGAGCCGGAGATCTATCGCGCCCAGGTCGGGGTCTGGACCAAGCAGGACGTGCAGGAACGCTTCGGCCTGCCGCGCGAGCCGGTCCAGTACTACCCGCTGATGAAGCGCGAGGCCTGGTCATGGCGGATGTACAAGGACGGCCTGCAGACCGCGCATTTCAGCTGCTACTTCGATGACGCCGGCGTGCTGCGCCAGACCATGATCATCGTCGATCCGCTCGGCGGCGACAGGCGCCGCGCGCGCTGACGCGGCACCCGGCGCAGCGGCCGGTGCCAATGCCGGCAGCAGGGACTCCCCGGCCTGGGCACGGTTTTGCGCGCAGAATGGTGGGGATGCGGCAATGTCCGCCAACCCCTCCATGCGGAAAACGAACGTGACCACTGCGATCCTGCTCGAGAACATCCACCAGAGCGCCAACGCCCGGCTGACTGAAGCCGGCCTGCAGGTCGAGCGCCGCACCGGCGCGCTGGCCGGTGCCGAACTGCGCCAGGTGCTGGCCAGCCATGACGTGGTCGGCATCCGCTCTGCCACCCACCTGCGCGCGGACGATATCCGCAGCGCCCCGGGGCTGCTCTCGATCGGCTGTTTCTGCATCGGCACCTCGCAGGTCGACCTGGACGCCGCCACCGCCGCCGGCATCCCCGTTTTCAATGCGCCCTTCTCCAATACCCGCTCGGTGGCCGAACTGGTGGTGTCCGAGGCGGTGATGCTGCTGCGCCGGATCCCGGAGAAGAACGCGCTGGCGCACGCCGGCAAATGGGCCAAGGGCGCCGCTGGCGCGTTCGAGGCGCGCGGCAAGACCATCGCCATCGTCGGCTACGGCAATATCGGCTCGCAGGTAGGCGTGCTGGCTGAATCGATGGGCATGCACGTGGTCTACTACGATGTGCTCGCGCGGCTCTCGCACGGTTCCGCGCGCGCCGCCGGCTCGCTGGAAGAAGCGGTGTCCCAGGCCGAAGTGGTGACCCTGCACGTGCCAGCCACGCCGCGCACGCGCAATATGATCGATGCGCGCATCCTGGCCGCCTGCAAGCCGGGCGCGATCCTGATCAATGCCTCGCGCGGCAGCGTGGTGGATATCGCGGCGCTGGCCGTGGCGCTGCGTGAAAAGCGCCTGGCCGGCGCGGCCATCGACGTGTTTCCGGAAGAGCCGAAGACCAACAACGACCCCTTCGCCAGCGAACTGCAGAACCTGCCCAACGTCCTGCTGACCCCGCACGTCGGCGGCAGCACGGAAGAAGCGCAGGAGAACATCGGCACCGAAGTTGCCGCCAAGCTGGCGCACTTCCTGGCCACCGGCGGCACCATCGGCGCCGTCAACTTCCCCGAGGTCGACCCGGGCCCGCTGCACGCGCCGGCACGCCTGCTCAACGTGCACGGCAACGCGCCGGGCGCGCTGGCGGCACTGAACACGCTGCTGGCGCAGGAAGGCGTGAATATCACCGGCCAGCACCTGCAGACGCGCGGCCACACCGGCTATGTGGTCACCGACATCGACCGCGTACCGTCAGGCCAGCTGATGCAGGCGCTGCAGGACCATGCTGGCTTTGCGCGCTCACGGCTGATCCTGCGCGGAGCCGCGTAGCCACGAGCGGCCATCGCCAAAACGGCTCCAAGGCAATTGTCACAGCAGTGTCTCAACCCTTAAGAAAGTTCTGATCGCGCCGCTATGATCAAAGAGGCCCACGCGGGATCCGCGGGCCGGCACTGAGCGCGATCTGCGTGGCGGCCCGCATCGGCGCCACGCTAACAATAATGAGGGTTAAACATGTCGCTTGAACGGAGCAGGAAGGCCGCCGGCGTTGCCGGCCGGCTGATCGCAGCAAATCTGCTGGCCGCGGCCGGCACCGCGGCTGCGCATACCGGCACCATTACCTTTATTGGGGGGATCTCGTACCCGTCATGCGGCTTCAGTCCGTCAGCCGGACTGGTGCAGGCGAACTGCCAGCAGCCTTCGGGAAAGATCGTCTCGGTCCCGGTCGCCGTGCCGCCGGCCCGGCTGCTCCGGCAGACGCGTATCGGCGCGGCCAGGCTTGAGATCGAACCGGCCCATGCCGGCCGGCCCGGTGCGCCGGACGCGTACCTCGTGGTGGTGACCTATCAGTAGATGACACTGCTGGCAGGCGCCCGCGCGATCGCGCCGTACTGCCTCAGGCAGCCAGCGTCGCCTGCAGGTTGGCCAGCATGTCCGCCACCATCTCCTTCAAGCCGTACTCCGCCCGCCACCCCCAGTCCGCGCGCGCCACCGAATCGTCGATCGAATCCGGCCAGCCCTGCGCAATCGCCTGGCGATAGTCAGGTTCATAGCGGATCTGGAAGCCCGGCACCTGCTCGCGGATGGCCGCTGCGATCTGCGCGGGCGTGAAGCTCATGCCAGCGATGTTGTAGCTGCCGCGCTCGCCGAGCTTGTCCGCCGGCGCTTCCATCAGTTCGATGGTGGCGCGGATGGCATCGGGCATGTACATCATCGGCAGGGCCTCGTCTTCCTTCAGGAAGCAGGTATAAGGCTCGCCCTTCACCGCCGCATGGAAGATATCGACCGCATAGTCGGTGGTGCCGCCGCCGGGCGGGGTCTTGTGCGAGATCAGGCCGGGATAGCGCACGCTGCGCACGTCCACGCCGTGGTTGGCGTGATACCAGCGGCACCAGCCCTCGCCCGCCTGCTTGGAGATGCCGTAGACCGTGGTCGGCTCCATCACGGTCTTCTGCGGCGTCTGGTCCGACGGCGTCGTGGGCCCGAAAGCCGCGATCGAGCTCGGCCAGAACACGCGCTCCAGCCCGCTCTGCCGCGCCAGCTCCAGCACGTTGAGCAGGCTGGTCATATTGAGGTTCCAGGCCCACTGCGGCGCCTTCTCGCCGGTAGCCGACAGCGCCGCGGCCAGCAGGTAGATCTGGGTGATGCCATGGCGCTCGACCACGGTGGCCAGCTCGCCCCGGTCGGTGGCGTTGAGCATCTCGTGCGTCAGGTGCACGTGGCGGCCCGTGGGCACCACGTCGGAGGTGATCACATTGGTGCGCCCGTAGCGCTCGGCCAGCGCCAGCGCCAGCTCGGACCCGATCTGGCCGTTGGCCCCGACGATCAGGATCTTCGGTTTGCCATCTTCCATCAGATCAGCCCCAGTTCGCGGCCAGCCTGGCCGAAGGCATCGAGCGCCGCCTGCAACGCGGCCTCGTCATGCAGCGCGCTCATCTGCACACGGATACGCGCCTGGCCCTTGGGCACCACCGGGTAGAAGAAGCCCACCACGTACACGCCCAGCTCCAGCAGCCGCTGCGCAAGCTGCTGCGCCTTGTCGGCGTCGTAGACCATGATCGGGATGATGGGGTGGTCGCCTGCCTTGACGTCGAAGCCCAGCTTGTCCAGCCCGGCGCGGAAGAATCTGGTGTTGCGCTCCAGACGATCGCGCAGCTCGGTGCTGCCTTCCAGGATATCGAGCACCGCGATCGACGCGCCCACGATGGCCGGCGCCACCGTGTTGGAGAACAGGTAGGGCCGCGAGCGCTGGCGCAGCAGCGCCACGACCTCCTTGCGCGCGCTGGTGAAGCCGCCCGAGGCGCCGCCCAGCGCCTTGCCCAGCGTGCCGGTGATGATGTCGATCTTGCCGAACACGCCGCGCGCCTCATGCGTGCCGCGCCCGCGCTGGCCCATGAAACCGGTGGCATGGCACTCGTCGATGCCCAGCAGCGCGCCGTACTCGTCGCAGATCGCGCGCATCTGGTCCAGCCGCGCCACGGTGCCGTCCATCGAGAACACGCCGTCGGAAAACACCAGCGCGTAGCGCGCACCATCGGCCCGCGCCTGCTCCAGCTGCGCGCGCAGGTCGTCCATGTCGTTGTGCTCATAGCGATAGCGGCGCGCCTTGGACAGGCGGATGCCGTCGATGATCGAGGCATGGTTGAGCGCATCGCTGATGACCGCGTCCTCCGCCCCCAGCAGCGTTTCAAACAAGCCGCCATTGGCATCGAAGGCCGAGCCGTAGAGGATGGTGTCCTCGGTGCCGAGGTAGTTCGACAGCCGCGCCTCCAGCGTCTTGTGCAGGTCCTGCGTGCCGCAGATAAAGCGCACCGAGCTCAGCCCGAAGCCATGCGTGCGCAGCGCCTCGTGCGCGGCCTCGATCACCCGCGGGTGCGACGACAGGCCCAGGTAGTTGTTGGCGCACAGGTTGATGACCTCGCGGCCATCGGTGGTGCGCACGCGCGCGCCCTGCGGCGTGGCGATCACGCGCTCGTTCTTGTACAGCCCGGCGTCGCGGATGGCTTGCAGTTCGTCGCGGATGGACGCATGGAAGGCCTCGGCATTCGGCATGGCTTGACTCCCGTTGGTGTGCGAGGGGTATGCTAGGATTCGATCGATAAATCGAACACGTTCTGTATATCGAACGTTTTGCGCAATATAACGAACATTATTCCATGACGCAAGCCCTCGCCCAGACCCCGCAGACCGACGGGCCGCCCGCCGTCGGCATGGCGCTGCAGGCACTGCGCCAGCAGCAGCGCCTGTCGCTCGACGAACTGTCGCGCCGTGCCGGGGTTTCCAAGTCGATGCTGTCGCAGATCGAACGCAACCTGGCCAACCCCACCGTGGCGGTGCTGTGGCGCCTGGCCAATGCGCTCGGCGTGAACCTGGCGGATTTCCTCGCGGGCGGCGCGGCCGAGCGCCCCGGCGGCGGCATCGCCGTGGTCCAGCCACACGCGATCCCGTCGCTGAAAAGTCCCGATACCCGCTGCGACCTGCGCATCCTGGGCCCGATCGACCTGGCCGGGCGCTTCGAATGGTATGAACTGACCATCCAGGCCGGCGGCGTGCTGGCGTCCGAGCCGCACGAGGCCGGCACGCAGGAACACCTGTCGGTGCTGAGCGGATCGATGACGGTGCGCGCGGGCGCCGATGAAAAGAAGCTGCGGCACGGCGAGACCGCGCGCTATGCGGCAGATGTCGTACATGCGATCTCCAATGGCGGCAAAACCACTGCCACCGCCCTACTGGTTGTAGTGCATCCGGGCTGACGCGAAAAGGGAGGCGGCTGCGCGCCGCCTGTTGCCGCGCAGCGCGCGCACGGCCCAAATACGCCCTATAACAACGGACGCCACCATGCGCACGGACGCTGACCTATAGTCCCCAGGCCCGCACCACATCCGCCTGCACGGGCCAGGCCTCAATGGAGACAACGCGTGTCGACGACCGAAGCCTATCTGCTTGATTCCATCCGCCTCGCCATGGAGAACGTGCGCGAACGCAATACCTGGCCCTTCGGCGCCGTGGTCGTCAGGGAAGACAAGGTGCTGGCGCGCGCCGTGAACGAGGTGGATGCCAACTGCGACCCGAGCGCGCATGCCGAAATGCAGGCCGTGCGCGCCGCCAGCCGCGCGCTGGGCAAACCCGACCTGAGCGGCTGCACCGTCTATGCCAGCGGCTACCCCTGTCCGATGTGCCTGTCGGCGATGTACCTGGCCGGCGTCGAAGCGGTCTACTACGCCTACTCCAACGAAGACGGCGCGCCGTACGACCTGTCCGCGGAGCGCGGGTACATCGAGCTGGCCCGTCCGCTGGAACAGCGCGAGCTGAAGCTGGCCTACGTGCCAGCGCGCGCCGAGGGCATCGACCTGTACGAGGCCTGGCGCGAGCGGCAGGGCCAGTAGGCCGGGCAAGCCAGTATGGGGCGGTAGGCTGCCGCCCCAATTCCACAGCGCCGGCATGGCCATCACCTTGTCACCTGGAGGTGGTTAATATTGGCGATGACGGCGCTGCGACGCCCGATCACATGTAACGGCCAGCCGTTGCACGGAACCGCGCGCTGCCTGCCTCGTCAAACCAACTGATCGCCGGAGACAGGCGCCGCACTGCAGCATTTCGCCGCAGCGCAGCACGCGCAGCCGGCATGTGCGGCATCGTCGCCCCGATCGCTTACGTCTTCCAGCGCCTGGCGCAGTTGCGCCGCGCAGACTCCCAGCAAACGCCCCCCTCTTGCCAAGGAGACGAACGTGCTGAGCCCGCATGAACTTGCCACGCTGCTATTACTGAGCGATGGTCCGGATTCCCTCGATTTCAGCGATTCCCGCCAGATCGATCCCATCGACCTGAAGGCACTGGTCGAAAAGCAACTCGTAAAACTTGAAATCCTGCACGGCTCCCGCCAGGAGCCGCGCATCACCAGCCACGGCTACTCGATGCTCAAGGCAATGGGGCGCTGAGGTCCCAGCCCAACGCTGCAGCACCCGCCGCAAGGCACCCTCGCAACACCACGGAGCCCACGATGACGGCGCGTCCGCCCATTGGCGCCGACTGCACGGCAGATGTCGATGCGGCGCGCCGCCGCTTCCTGCATGACCTGGGCGGCCTGCTTGCCGCTGCCGGCATCGCGCCCGACACGGCAGCGGCAGCGGCCACGCCCGCCGCGTGTCTGCTGACGCCCTCCGCCACCGAAGGCCCCTTCTACCTGGACGACGCCCTGGTACGCGCCGACATCCGCGACGACCGCCCCGGCCAGCCCTTGCGGCTGCGCGTCCGGGTGGTGGACGCAGAGCACGGCTGCGCGCCGGTGCCGGGTGCGCTGGTCAGCATCTGGCATTGCGATGCCGACGGCAGCTACAGCGGCGAGGGCACCGGCAACCGCCAGGCGCGCTTCCTGCGCGGCGTCCAGCCCACTGGCCAGGATGGCGTGGCGACGTTCATGTCGATCTATCCAGGCTGGTACGCGCCACGCGCCATCCATATCCACTTCAAGGTGCTGCTCGGACACACGGAGGCCCTGACCAGCCAGCTGTACTTCAGCGATGCGCTGAACCGCGAGGTGCTGGGCACGCATCCGGCTTATCGCGCGCACGGCGTGCCGTCGCGCGCCACGGCGCAGGATCCCATCGCGGGCTCTCGCCCGAACCTGATGCGCGTACACCAGGCCGCCGATGCAGCGGGGCTGCTGGAGGCCGAGTTCACCGTCGGCATCGCCCGCGCCTGAGCCGAAGTTCCTGCCACGACCGCCGGGCGCGGCGTCAGCCGCATGCCGCTGTTTCCTATACTGGTTGGCAATGCCAACCGATACCGCCCTCGCCAGCGTTGCTGTCGACACTGCATTCCGCACCGACATCCCCGGGCGGCTGGACCGCCTGCCGTGGTCGCGCTGGCACTGGCGCGTGGCGATTGCGCTGGGCATCGCCTGGGTGCTCGATGGCCTGGAAGTCACGCTGGTCGGCTCCGTCGGCGCCGTGCTGGAGCGGCCCGATACGCTGGGGCTGAGCGCGACGCAGGTGGGCTGGTCGGGGTCGCTCTATATCGCCGGCGCGGTGCTCGGGGCGTTGGTGTTCGGGCGCATGGCCGACCGGCTCGGGCGCAAGCGGCTGTTCCTGGCCACCCTTGCGGTCTACATGGCGGCGACGCTGGCGACTGCATTCGCGCCCGGCTTCGCCTTCTTTGCCGCGTGCCGCTTCTTCACCGGCCTGGGCATCGGCGGCGAGTACGCGGCCATCAATTCCGCCATCGACGAACTGATCCCCGCGCGCGTGCGCGGGCGCGTCAACCTGGCCATCAACGGCAGCTTCTGGCTCGGCGCGGCGCTCGGCGCGGGACTGAGCCTGGTGCTGCTCGATGCGCGCGTGCTCGGCCCGGTATGGGGCTGGCGTGCCTGCTTCGCGCTGGGCGCGGTGCTGGCGGTGGCAATCGTGCTGGTGCGCAGGCACGTGCCAGAGAGCCCGCGCTGGCTGGCCACCCACGGCCGCCTGGCAGAGGCCGAGCGCGTCATCGCCGCGATCGAGGCCGAGGTACGCGCCCGCCACGGCCCGCTGCCGCCGGTGGCACCCGATTGTGTCGCGGTGGCCATGCGCCGGCGCACCGCACCGGGCGTGGGCGAAGTCATGCGCCTGCTGCTGCGGCGCTATCGCCAGCGCAGCGTCATCACGCTGGCGCTGATGGTGGCGCAGGCCTTCTTCTACAACGCGATCTTCTTCACGTATGCGCTGGTGCTGTCACGCTTCTATGCCGTGCCGGAAGCGCGCGTGGCGCTGTATATCTTTCCGTTCGCGCTGGGCAACGCCCTCGGGCCGCTGCTGCTCGGCCCGCTGTTCGACCACATCGGGCGCCGGCGCATGATTGCCGCCACCTACGTGCTGTCTGGCATCGGCCTGGCACTGACCGGCTGGGCCTTCGTTGAAGGCTGGCTCGATGCGCGCACGCAGGCCTTGTGCTGGTCAGCGGTGTTCTTTCTCGCCTCGGCCGCGGCCAGCTCGGCTTACCTGACCGCAAGCGAGGTGTTTCCGCTGGAAATGCGCGCGCTGGCGATCTCCGTGTTCTACGCCGTGGGCACCGGCACCGGCGGCTTCGTCGCACCGCTGCTGCTGGGCGCGCTGATCGAAAGCGGCAGCCGCGAAGCCGTGGCAGCTGGCTATGCTTTCGGCGCGGCACTGGTGATCGTCGCCGGACTGCTGGCCCTGCGCTACGGCATCGATGCCGAACGCCGCCCGCTGGAACACATCGCACCGCCGCTCGGGGTCGACGACTAGCGCGATCACATCGGGCAATCCTCCGCGATCAGCCGGCAATCCACGTCTTCTCCATATCCTCAGCGCTACCCTCAAAGCCTGTCGCACTCGCCGTGCACCGCATGCCATCTTAATGCCGTGTTAAGCGGTGCTATAGCCTCCCCTTACACATTTTTACAGCAAGCGAGGGGGTAACTGACTAGCCTTAACTCACCTGCGGCGGCCTGAGTGCGTGAATCTTTGCTTCAACGGGCTGCCATTTCTTGGCCATTGACTGGCCATTGTTCAACTCTGCCTGGATGAAGCCGGGCAAATCCACGGGCCGCATGCCGCCGCATGCAGTGTGTCGGCCCGATTGCAAAGTGCGCCGATACGGCTCAGCCACATCGCGCGTGCTGCAGACAACAAGCTGAATTGGGGACTAGGCAAGCCCGGCATCGCGCGACAGCACTTGCGCAACGCCACTCGCTCGCCTGGAAGAACGCTCGTCCGGATGGCGCCTTGCGCAGCCGGCGGGGATGCTTTTTGATTTTGCTTGCCGGAGAACAACACCATGGCCGACCAGCGCCACAATCCGCCCCTACAACACCCGCTGACACCGGCACCGCTGCGCCAGCCGCATGGCGACGGGCTGGTGCACCGCCCGCAACCCGTGGCCGTACCGCTATGGCATATCGTGCCGCGCATGGCCGGTTACGGCGTCGTGCTGTTCATCATCTGGGCCGTGCTGACAATCATGTTTCCAAATGTGTTTACGCGCTCGTCGGAACGGGCCGTCGTAAACAGCCCTGTCAGCCTGGTGACTTCGCCGGTCGAAGGCGTGGTGATGAAACAGATGGTGGCCGCGGGCCAGCCGTTCACGGCCAACCAGGCGCTGATGATCGTGCAGAACCCGAACGTCGACCGTTCGCTGCTGGTCGACCTGACCGGCAAGAAGCTCGACAACCAGCAGCGCTACGACTCGGCCAAGGCCAAGCTGGAAAGCAACCGCAGGCTGATGGCCGCCACCGAGCAGGACCTGCAGCGCTACAACAGCGCCGCGCAGCGCGAACACGCCACGCGCGTGCGCGCCCTGGAGGCACGCCTGGCATCGGCCAAGGCACAGGAGGACCAGCAAACGGAAGTGGTCAACCGCAACCAGAACATGCAGTGGGCCGGGGCCGTCAGCGAGGCCTACACCAATGCCTCGCGCTACCAGTTGTCGATGCTGTCCAACTCCAAGGCTGCGGCCAAGGCCGAACTGGATAACGCCGTCGGCGAGAGCCAGGCCTCGCGCAACAAGGTCTATACGTCGTCCACCGACGGCCCCAGCGCCACGCTGGCGCAGCGGCGCCAGGTGCTGAGCGCGGAATCGGCGCAGCTGACGGCCGAGCTGGAGCAACTGGAAGCCTATGGCAAGTCGGTCGACGAGATGCTCGCCACCGAGCAGGAACGCATCGACCGCCTGTCCACCCTGGATATCCGCTCGCCCGAGCCCGGCACCATCGAGGACATGATTGCGCAGCCCGGCATGCGCGTCGCCGCCGGGGCCACGCTGGCGCGCGCCAGCAACTGCGCGCAGACGCGCGTGGTGGCGGTGTTCCCGCGCAGCCTGAGTGACAACCTGTTGCCCGGTGCCCGCCTGAACGTGCAGGTCGACGGCATGCCCACGGCGCTGCCGGCATCGGTGGCCGAAGTCCTGCCGCGCGCACCGGACGGCGACCAGGCCCGCTACTTCGTGCCGTTCCCGCCGATCGAGAAGAACGAGATCTATGTGATCGCCAAGCTCGACCGTCCGCTCGGCAACCTGCCCGGCAAGGGAACAGGGACGACGCCGGGAACGGCCGGTACGGCCGCGGCGGCAGCGCCGACCCAGTCCGGCCACTGCGGCATGGGCCGCTGGGCGCGCGTGACGCTGAACCAGAGCTGGCTGGGTCAGCTGCGGGCATCGCTGTAAACGCCTGCGCAGGCAAAGGAGAACCGGATGCAATTGCCGACCCCGACTGCACGCCTGCCCCGCCTGGTTGCCGGCGCGCTGCTTCCCGCCGTGTTCGCGCTGTCGCCATGTGCGGCGCGCGCTGCCGAGCCTGCCGAACCGGCCCAGCAGGCGCTGCTGGCCGATGGCTGCAAGACCCTGGCCGAGCGCGTCAGCCGTGAAGGCGGCAACGGCCCGCTCTTCCTCGCCAGCTATGAACCCGCGCCAGGCGGAGAGCCGCTGGCGCCGGCGCTGCGCAATGCCGCCTTCGTCTATGACAACGCGCTGGCCGGCATCGCGCTGGTGGCGTGCAAGCGCCCAGCCGAAGCGCGCCGCATTGCCGACGCCATGCTGCAGGCGATCCGCCAGGACCGCCACTTCCGCGATGGTCGCCTGCGCAACGCCTACCGCGCGGGGCCGGTGCCGGCGGGACCGGTGCCGCTGCCGGGCTGGTGGGACGAACCGAGCAAGCGCTGGTTTGAAGATGCCTACCAGGCCGGCACCGCCACCGGGAACGTGGCCTGGGCCGCGCTGCTGCTGCTGGCCGTGCATGAGGCCACGCGCGATGCGCGCTACCTCGATGGTGCCGCCGCGCTGATGGGCTGGGTGCATGCCACCGTGCCCGACGCGGGCGCGCCCGCCGGCTACGTCGGCGGCTTCTTCGGCCATGAGCCCAGGCAGACGCACCAGGGCTGGAAATCCACCGAGCACAACGTCGATACCTATGCCGCTTTCAGCTGGCTCGCCAGCCAGCGCAACGATCCGCGCTGGCGCGACGGCGCGGCGCGCTCGCGCGGCTTTGTCAGCGCCATGTGGCAGCCGCGCGAGGGCCGTTTCATCATCGGCACGCGCGACGATGGCCGCGCGCCCAATGCCGGCCCGTCCGCGCTGGATGCGGTGCTGTGGCCGCTGATCGCGATCCCCGATCCGCCGCAGGACTGGCGCCGCAGCCTGGCGTGGGTAGAGGCAAAGCACCGCGCCGGCGCGGGCTACGGCTTCAAGGGCGGTCCCGACGGTATCTGGACCGAGGGCACCGGACAGGCCGCGCTGGTGCTGCAGGCCGCCGGGCAGTCGCAGCAGGCGCAGCCGCTGTGGCAACTGCTGCTGTCGCAGCGCGCGCCGTCCGGAATGCTCTACGCCACGCCTGACGCGCGCATCAGCACCGGGCTGTCGATCGGGCCCACCTCGACCACGGAGGACTTCAACTACTTCCACCTGCCCCACCTGGGCGCCACCGCGTGGGCCGTGCTGGCCGCGGCGCGCTGGAACCCTTTCCGTCCGGGCGGGTGCATGGAACCGTCCTGCCCGCCGCCGGCCATTGCCGCCGCGCCGGCCAATGCAACCACCACCAAGGACTGACGATGTTCGCCCTCTTCCTGGAAAACCAGACGCTGCTGGTCATCAACGGCGGCGTGCTGCTGGCAACGGTGTTGCTCTCGATGCTGTGCCGGCACGAGCGGCCGGCGGACCGTATCCTGTTCGGCGGCGTCACCGCCCTGCTGCTGGGGGTGTACCTGACGTGGCGCGTCCGCGCAACGCTGCCAGAGTGGCAGATGACCTTCACCAGCGTATGGGCCCATGTGTTCTTTGCGTTCGAATGCATGACGCTGGCCTATACGCTGCTGTCGATCGTGGTGCTGGCGCGCACCAGCAACCACACGCCCGATGCCGACGCGGGCGAGGCCGCGCTGCGCCGCGCCAAGCAGGTGCCGCCGGTGGACATCTTCATCGCCACCTACAACGAAGGCCTGGAAATCCTGGAGAAGACCATCGTCTCCGCGCTGGCGATCGACTACCCCGACTTCCGCGTCTGGGTGCTGGACGACACCCGCCGCGACTGGCTGCGCGAGTTCTGCGAGCGCGTGGGCGCCAACTACGTGACGCGCCCGGACAATGCCCACGCCAAGGCCGGCAACCTCAACAACGGCCTGCGCCACAGCGCGGCGGCCGGCGGGGCCCCCTACATCCTGGTGCTCGATGCCGACTTCGCGCCCCATCGCAATATCCTGCTGCGCACCGTGGGCCTGTTCAACGACCCGCGCGTGGGCGTGGTGCAGACGCCCCAGTTCTACTACAACGCCGACCCCATCCAGTACAACCTGCGCGCCACCGAATGCTGGGTCGACGAGCAGCGCGCGTTCTTCGACGTGATGCAGCCGGCCAAGGATGCGTGGGGCGCGGCGTTCTGCATCGGCACCTCGTTCGTGGTGCGGCGGGACCTGATCGACCTGATCGGGGGCTTCCCCACCGGCACGGTGACCGAGGACATCCACCTGACCTACCGGCTGCTGCCGCACGGCTTTGTCACGCGCTGGCTCAACGAGCGCCTGAGCGTGGGCCTGTCCGCCGAAGGCCTGCCCGAATACATCAGCCAGCGCAGCCGCTGGGGGCTGGGCACGATCCAGGTGGCGCTGACCGCCGACGGGCCACTGCGCGGGCGCGGCTACACCGGGATGCAGCGGCTGCACTATGTGCACGGCCTGCTGCACTGGTTGTCGCGGCCGTTCACGCTGATGCTGCTGGCCGGGCCGCTGCTGTACTGGTATTTCGGCGTCTCCACGCTCTACGGCGAGCCGCTGCAGTTCCTGGCCTACGGCCTGCCCGCGCTGGTGGCGTACTGGGCGTACAGCATCTGGGTGACGGGGCAGCGCGCGCTGCCGATCTTTACCGAAGTCACGCAGATCGTCGCGGCGCTGGCGGTCAGCGCGTCGCTGGTCAGTGCCATGTTCAAGCCGTTCGGAAGGCCGTTCAAGGTCACCAACAAGGGGCTGGACCGGTCCAAGCTGGTGATCCACGGCAAGTTTGCCGCGCTTTACGCTGGCTTGCTGGGGTTCTCCGCACTGGGCCTGGGCCGCGCGCTGGTCATGGACCCGGACGCGCAGGGGCTGGCCTTCAACACGATCTGGACCGGTGTGGCGCTGATGCTGTATCTCGCGTCATTGCTGGTGTGCGTGGAGCTGCCGCGCCCGCGCAAGGAAGAACGCTTCCCGCACCACGCGGCGGCACTGCTGCGCGTGGATGGCCGCGAGTACCGCGTCACCACCCGGGATCTTTCCTGCAACGGCGTGGCCGTGACCACGCCGCTGGCGCCCGCCTTCCGTCCCGGCGCCGAGGGCGCGCTGTGGCTGGCGCAGACCGGCTGGATACCGTGCCGCGTGGCGCGCCGCGACGGCCAGTTGCTGGGCATCGCACTGCATACCAGCATGGCCGCGCGCCACGCCCTGATCCGCCTGCTGTTCACCGATCCCGCACACAACATCGCCCGTCAGGGGCAGCCCAAGCTGGCGATCTCGCGTTTCATGCGGCGCGCGCTGATGGGCTGACCACTGCCGGCTCCCAATCACTCTCTCCGGAACAATACATGCGAAGCACCCGTACCCTGCCCCCGCCACGCCTGCTGCTGCCCTGCGCGCTTGTGCTGGCCCTTGCCGCCTGCACAATGGAGCCGAAATACCAGCGGCCCGATGCACCGGTCCCGTCAGCCTGGCCGGAGGGCGCGGCCTACCGCACCCCGCAGGCCAAGACCGCAAGCGGTGCCGCGCAGCCCGGCCAGCCTGCCCAGCCCGCCGGTCCGTCCGCCGCCGACCTCGGCTGGCGCGATGTCTTCATCGATCCGCAACTGCGCCAGCTGATCGAGCTGGCGCTGGCCAACAACCGCGACCTGCGCATGGCCACGCTGGCCATCGACGAATCGCGCGCGCTGTACCAGATCCAGCGCGCGGCGCAGTTCCCCACGGTGGAGGGCAGTGGCGGCATGGTGTCGCAGCGGCTGCCGCCACGGCTGCGTGCGGCGGGACAGCCGGCGCAGATCACCACCTACAACGCGGGCATCGGCCTGACGGCGTTCGAGCTCGATTTCTTCGGCCGGGTGCGTAGCCTCAAGCATGCCGCGCTGGAGGAATACATGGCCACGGAAGAGGCGCGCCGCAGCGCGCAGATCAGCCTGGTGGCGGAGGTGGCCAACGCCTACCTGACGCTGCGGGCCGACCGCGAACTGCTGAAGCTGTCGCAGGACACGCTGAAAATCCAGCAAGACGCGGCCGAGATGATACGGCGCGGGAAACAGGCAGGCGCGATGGCGCAACTGGACCAGCATCGCGCGCAAACCCAGGTGGAGACCGCACAGGTGGGCGTGGAGCAGTACACGCGGCAGGTGGCGCAGGACGAGAATGCGCTGGCGCTGCTGATCGGCGGCCCGTTGCCCAAGTCCGTGACCGATGCCGGCACCGCTGCCACCAACCCCAATGCCCCCGCGCAGGATCCGCTCGATGCGCGCATGCTGATGAGCGAGTTCCCGGAAGGCTTGCCGTCCAGCGTGCTGGTGCGCCGGCCAGACATCCTCGACGCCGAGCACCGGCTCAAGGCGGCCAACGCCAATATCGGCGCGGCGCGCGCGGCCTTCTTCCCGCGCATCTCGCTGACCAGCGCGCTGGGCGTGGCCAGCAGCAGCCTGGCGGGACTGTTCTCCGGCGGCATGGCGTGGGTGTTCGCGCCGCAGCTGACCGTGCCGATCTTCGACGCCGGCCGCAATCGCGCCGGGCTGGATGTGGCCAACGTGCGCAAGGACATCAACGTGGCCAACTACGAGAAGACGATCCAGACCGCGTTCCGCGAAGTGGCCGACAGCATGGCGGCGCGCGCCACCTACGAGCGCCAGGTGCAGGCCCAGGAGGCCCTCGTGCGCGAAGGCAGCGAGACCCGGCGGCTGTCGGAGATGCGCTTCAAGAATGGCGTCGACGACTACTTCGGCGTGTTCGATGCGCAGCGCCAGCTCTACACCGCGCAGCAGGCGCTGATCACCTACAAGCTGGCCGGCCTGACCAGCCGCGTGTCGCTGTACAAAGCGCTGGGCGGCGGGTGGCGCGAGCTGACCGAAGCCGCCCCCGCGGCCAACGGCGGCGCACGCCAGGCACCCGCCGCAGGGCCGCAAGCGGCGGTACAACCCCAGGCCGCCGCGCAGCCTCGGGCCGTGGCGCAGACGCAGGCCGTGGCACCGACCCAGGCCGCTGCCCAGCCCCAGGCTGCAGCGCAACCTCAGGCGCCAGCGCAATCTCCAGCGGTGGGACAGCCCGCACCCGTCGCGGCCACGCCGCGCTGAGCCGGGGCGGCGGCCCGGGACCGCTGAGCGGCGGCGTGCTCCGGGCACGGCCAACTGTACTGAGCCACTGGCCCGCACCTGTATATGGCGCCCGCGCCTTGCTTGCCGCATGATGCGGCAGCATTGCACAGGCCACGCCATCAAACAGGATCCCCAAATTGCCGCAAGCCGCCGTCCACCGCCGCTCGACCCTGATCGCCGTACTGGCCCTGACCGGCTCGATGGTGTCGCTGTGCATCGGCACCTCGTTCGCCAAGAGCCTGTTCTCGGCACTTGGGGCGCAGGGCACCACGGCGCTGCGGGTGAGCTTCTCGGCGCTGATCCTGCTGTGCGTCTGGCGCCCGTGGCGCATGCCGCTGACCCGGGCCAATGCGCGCGCGATCGCGCTGTACGGCGCGGCGCTGGGTGCGACCAACCTGCTGTTCTACATGTCGCTGCGCACCATCCCGCTCGGGCTGGCGATTGCCATCGAGTTCACCGGGCCGCTGGCGGTCGCGGTGCTGTCATCGCGGCGTGCGATCGATTTCCTGTGGATTGCCTTTGCGGTGACCGGCCTGCTGCTGTTGCTGCCGGTAGGGGGTGCCGCCGGCACGCTCGATCCGGTCGGCATCGGCTATGCACTGGCTGCGGGGGTGGGCTGGGCGCTGTATATCGTGTTCGGGCAGATGGCGGGCAACGCCCACGGCGGACAGGCCACCTCGCTGGGACTGACCATGGCGGCGCTGGTGGTACTGCCATTCGGGCTGGCGCATGCCGGCACCGCGATGTTCAGCCCGACGCTGCTGCTGTTCGGGCTGGCGGTGGGCATCCTGTCTAGCGCGATCCCCTACTCGCTGGAGATGGTGGCGCTCAAGCGCCTGCACCGGCGCACCTTCGGCATCCTGCTGAGCATGGAGCCGGCCATGGGCGCGCTGGCCGGGCTGGTGTTCCTGCATGAACAACTGAGCGCGGTGCAGTGGCTGGCGATCGGCAGCATCATCACGGCCTCGATCGGCTGCACCATGACCGCGCGCGGCAAGCGCGAGGTCAGCTGAACGTTCCGGTTGATCAGAGCGCGCTGAACCCGTCCACCGGCAGCCGCTGCGCGCTGCGCGCCGGCTGGGCAAGCGCCAGCGTGACTTCATGCAGGTAGCTGTCCTCGGGATTGCGGCGGCTGGCAAAGCCCAGGCCCCGCAGGATCGCCAGCATGCGGCGGTTCTCGCTGAGCACGTCGCCGCGCAGCCCGCGCAGGCCGGCGGCGCGGGCCAGTTCGCACAGCCTGGCGATCAGGCGCCGCCCCAGTCCCCGGCCTTGCCAGCCGTCGGCAACGACCACGGCGAACTCCCCGACCAGCCCGGACACCACGTATTCCGCACTGGCGACAATGGCTGATACACCATGTTCGTCGGGCGCCTCCACCACCAGCGCCACGCCACCCGGCCCGGGCGCCGCCAGCCCGTCAACAATGCCATCCACCACCCGCCCGCCCGTCAGGAAGCGGAAGTAGCGGCTCTCGCGCGACAGCCCGTCCACCAGTACGCGCAGCGCCCCGCCATCCTGCGGCCGCGCGCTGCGCAGCGTGACCTGCACGCCCCGCCCCACCGTCCAGCTTTCCGCCACACCTGTGCGGGCTTCGCTTTGGAGATCCATCCTGGCACCATCTAGATTCATTATTTGTAGCCAGAGTATAGGAGATAACCTGACTTTTGCAAATGAAGTCAGCATGCTATGCTTGCCAGCATCATGAACCTCACTGCGTCCGACCTTCGCCACTGCTCGATTGCCGCCACGCTGTCGCTGATCGGCGAGAAGTGGACGATCCTGATCCTGCGCGATGTCTTCCACGGCGTGACGCGCTTCGATGACTTCCTGCGCCGGCTGGAATGCTCGCCAGCAGTGCTGTCCGCACGGCTCAAGACGCTGACCGACGCCGGCCTGCTGCGCAAGGTCGGCTACCGCGAGCCCGGCGAGCGCGAGCGCTTCGAATACCGCCCCACCCGCGCCGCGGTGGAACTGCTGCCGGTGCTGGTCGGCCTGATGCAGTGGGGCGACGGCCACATGGCGCCCACTGGCGAAGGGCCGGTACAGATCCGCTCGCGCGCCAGCGGCAAGCTGGTGCGCGCAGCGCTGGTCGACGAGGACGGCGCGGAAGTATCGCCACGCGATATGCGGATCATCCCCGTCAACGCCCAATCCCCGGCTTCGGACCCATAACACCGCCCACGGTGCTGCATCGCACCAGCGCAGCCCACCGCACTGCACCATGAGTGTGCCGCCAGGCCGGCGGCCGCCCCACCACAGCGCATCCCGGCATCACTCCGCCGCACCTGCGCGCAAAAAACCCCCATCCACCGTCACTTACCGGCCTGGCACACCCCTTGCGTAACAGGGTGCGGGCCCGTCAACGGCGACCGGCCCACCCCACATACACAGCCCCTATCCCATGTAGTGGCTGTCAGGACAACGGCGTCCCCTGAACTGGCCTGAACGGCCTGGTTTGCGGGACGCCATTTGTTTTTGGAGCCAAGGACGATGACCGGCAAAGCCACCCGCATCGAGCTGTTCAGCTTGAGCACCCCACAGATGCGCGCCTTCCACCTGACCTGGATGGCGTTCTTCGTCTGTTTCTTCGCGTGGTTTGCCTGTGCGCCGCTGATGCCGGTGCTCAAGGGCGAGTTCGGCCTGACCCCGGGCCAGATCGCCAACATCAATATCGCGGCGGTGGCAGTGACCATCCTGGTGCGCCTGGTAATCGGCCCGATGTGCGACCGCTTCGGCCCGCGCAAGACCTACACCGGCCTGCTGGCGCTGGGCGCGCTGCCGGTACTTGGCGTGGCGCTGGCGCAGAACTACGAGACCTTCCTGATCTTCCGACTGCTGATCGGCGCGGTCGGCGCCAGCTTTGTGATCACGCAGTACCACACCTCGGTGATGTTCGCGCCCAACGTGGTCGGCACCGCCAACGCCGCCTCGGCCGGCTGGGGCAATTCCGGCGGCGGCGCCGCGCAGGCCATCATGCCGCTGCTGCTGGCCGCCGTGCTGATGCTGGGCGCCGACCACGCCCTGGGCTGGCGCCTGGCGCTGCTGGTGCCGGGCGTGCTGATGCTGATCATGGCCGTCGTCTACTGGCGCTTCACCCAGGACTGCCCGGAAGGCAACTACTCGGACCTGCGCGCCCGCGGCGTCGCCATCACCGGTAAAGACGGTGCGAAGGGCGGAAAAGCGGGCGGCGGCTGGGCCAGCTTCCGTGCCGCCAGCGCCAACTATCGCGTGTGGCTGCTGTTCATCACCTACGGCGCCTGCTTCGGCGTGGAAATCTTCATCCACAACATCGCCGCCTCGTACTACGTGGACCGCTTCGGCCTGAGCCTGAAGGCCGCCGGCCTGGCCGCCGCCAGCTTCGGCCTGCTGGCGCTGTTTGCCCGTGCCCTGGGTGGCTGGCTGTCGGACAAGGCTGCGCGCCGCCGTGGCCTGGATGCGCGCGCCACGCTGCTGTTCGTGCTGATCATGGGCGAAGGCCTGGGCCTGCTGTGGTTCGCGCAGGCCGGCAGCGTAACCCTGGCCGTGATCGCGATGCTGCTGTTCGGCCTGTTCACCCACATGGCCTGCGGCGCGACCTATGCCCTGGTGCCCTTTATCGACCGCAAGGCGCTGGGCGGCGTGGCCGGCATCATCGGCGCGGGCGGCAACGTCGGTGCCGTCGCCGCGGGCTTCCTGCTCAAGGGCCTGGGCAGCGTGCAGCAGACGCTGACGGTGCTGGGCGTGCTGGCCACCATCGCCGCGCTGTGCGCCATCGCCATCCGCTTCAGCGCCGAGCACAAGGCCCGCGAGCAGGCCCTGTACGACAGCGCACTGGCCAACTGATCCTGAAGCATCGCCCCCACAGCACAACAAGCAGCACAGACTGACTACGGACAAGGAAAGCATCATGAAACTGATCATCGTCGGCCACGGCATGGTGGGTCACAAGTTCCTCGAATGCCTGGCGGAAGCCGGCGCGCAGAACGTGGAAGTAACCGTGCTGTGCGAGGAACCGCGTCCCGCCTACGATCGCGTGCACCTGTCCGAGTTCTTCGCCGGCAAGTCGGCCGAGGACCTGTCGCTGGTGCCCGCCGGCTTCTTCGAGCAGCACAACAACATGCTGCTGCGCCTGAACGCGCGTGCGGTCGAGATCAACCGCGCCGCGCGCACGGTGACGGTCTCGACCGGCGAAACCCTGTCCTATGACAAGCTGATCCTGGCCACCGGCTCCTACCCCTTCGTGCCGCCGGTGCCGGGCAAGGACCGCAAGGACTGCTTCGTCTACCGCACCATCGAAGACCTGGAAGCCATGCGCGAATGCGGCGCCCGCTCGAAGACCGGCGTGGTGGTCGGCGGCGGCCTGCTCGGCCTGGAGTGCGCCAAGGCGCTGCGCGACATGGACCTGGAGACGCACGTGGTGGAGTTCGCGCCGCGCCTGATGGCGGTGCAGGTCGACGAAGGCGGCGGCCGCATGCTGCGCCAGAAGATCCAGGGCCTGGGCGTGACCGCGCACACCGGCAAGAACACCGTTGAAATCGTCGATGGGGAAAACGGCACCCACCGCATGGTGTTTGCCGACGGCTCCCACCTCGACACCGACATGATCGTGTTCTCCGCCGGCATCCGCCCGCGCGACGAACTGGCCCGCGCCGGCGGCCTGGCGGTGGGCGAGCGCGGCGGCATCGTCGTCGACAACCAATGCCTGACCTCGGACCCGGACATCTACGCCATCGGCGAATGCGCGCTGTGGCAAGGCAAGATCTACGGCCTGGTGGCCCCGGGCTATGACATGGCCCGCGTCGCCGCGCGCCACCTGCAGGGCGAAGCCGCCGAGTTTGCCGGCGCCGACATGAGCACCAAGCTCAAGCTGATGGGCGTGGACGTGGCCAGCATCGGCGACCCGCACGGCACCGTGCCGGGCGCGCGCTTCTACCAGTTCTGCGACGACCGCAAGGAGGTCTACAAGAAGCTGGTGGTGTCTGACTGCGGCAAGTACCTGCTGGGCGGCGTCCTGATCGGCGACGCCAGCGAGTACGGCACGCTGCTGCAGATGATGCTGAACAAGATTGAATTGCCCGAGTCGCCCGAGTTCCTGATCCTGCCCGACAGCAGCGGCAAGGCCAAGCCGGCACTGGGCGCCGACGCCCTGCCCGACACCGCCCAGATCTGCTCGTGCAACAACGTGTCCAAGGGCGAGATCTGCGCGGCCGTGTGCGACGGCGCCACCAGCATCGGCGCGCTCAAGACCTGCACCAAGGCCGGCACTGCCTGCGGCGGCTGCGTGCCGCTGGTCACGCAGATCATGAAGGCCGAGATGAAGAAGCAGGGCATGGCCGTCAACAACCACCTCTGCGAACACTTTCCGTACTCGCGCCAGGAGCTGTATCACCTGGTGCGCGTGGGCCAGCACAAGACCTTTGAAGACCTGCTGCATGCGCACGGCAACGGGCTTGGCTGCGATATCTGCAAACCCACCGTGGGCAGCATCCTGGCTTCCTGCTGGAACGAGTTCGTGCTCAAGGAAGAGCACGCCAGCCTGCAGGACTCGAACGACTACTACCTGGCCAATATCCAGAAGGACGGCACCTATTCGGTGGTGCCGCGCATGCCGGGCGGCGAAGTCACGCCCGAGGGCCTGATCGCGGTCGGCCAGGTCGCCAAGAAGTACGGCCTGTACACCAAGATCACCGGCGGCCAGCGCGTGGACCTTTTTGGTGCACGCGCCGAGGAACTGCCCTTCATCTGGGAAGAGCTGATCGCCGCCGGCTTTGAGTCGGGCCATGCCTACGGCAAGGCGCTGCGCACGGTGAAGTCGTGCGTGGGCTCCACCTGGTGCCGCTACGGCGTGGGCGATTCGGTGGGCCTGGCGATCGAACTGGAGAACCGCTACAAAGGCCTGCGCGCGCCGCACAAGATCAAGTTCGGCGTGTCCGGCTGCACCCGCGAATGCGCCGAGGCGCAAGGCAAGGACGTGGGCGTGATCGCCACCGACCGCGGCTGGAACCTGTACGTGTGCGGCAACGGCGGCATGAAGCCGCGTCACGCCGAGCTGCTGGCGAGCGACCTGGACCACGACACCCTGGTGCGCTACATCGACCGCTTCCTGATGTTCTACGTGCGCACCGCGGACCGTCTGCAGCGCACCAGCGTCTGGCGCGACAACCTGGAAGGCGGCCTGGACTACCTCAAGGCCGTGGTGCTGGACGACAAGCTGGGCCTTGCCGCTGACCTGGAAGCCGAGATGCAGCACGTGGTCGACACCTACGAAGACGAGTGGAAGAAGGCCGTGACCGACCCCGAGACGCGCAAGCGCTTCCGCCACTTCGTCAACAGCGACCGCCGCGACGACAACGTCGCCTTTATCGAAGAGCGCGGACAGATCCGCCCGGCCACGCCGGAGGAACGGAAATTGCGTCACTCCCGCCTGAGCCACATCCCCGTGGTTGCCGTGCCCGCAAAAGCAGCCTGATCCCAAGGAGAACGTGATGAGCCATCCCCACTATCCCGAAACCTGGACCGCCATCTGCACCGTGCGCGATATCGTGCCCAACACTGGTGTGTGCGCACTGGTCGATGACAAGCAGGTCGCCGTGTTCCGCATCGGCCGCGGCGAAGAGGTCTTCGCCATCGACAACTTCGATCCCAACTCGCAGGCGGCGGTGCTGTCGCGCGGGCTGGTCGGCAACCTGGGCGAGCGCCTGGTGGTGGCTTCGCCGATCTACAAGCATCACTTCGACCTGCGTACCGGCGAATGCCTGGAAGCCCCCGAGCATTCGGTCAACGCCTACGCCGCGCGCGTCTATGACGGCAAGGTCTGGATCGCCGCCGACTTGCTCATGCGAGAGGCCGAGGAAGAACTCGCCGCCTGATACCGGCGCACATTCGATGCTCCCCCTGTCCACCAGCCACGCCAACGGAGATGCCGGCATGATGCCTTCCGCCAACCCCCAAGCCCGATCGCGCCTGGTCGTCGTCGGCAACGGCATGGCCGGCATGCGCACCGTGGAGGAGCTGCTCAGGCTCGCCCCGGACCTGTACGACATTACGGTGTTCGGGGCCGAGCCGCACGGCAACTACAACCGCATCCTGCTGTCGCCAGTGCTGGCCGGCGAAAAGACGGTGGCGGACATCATGCTGAATACGCGCGAGTGGTATGACGAGAACGGCATTGAGTTGCTGGCCGGCGACCCGGTAGTGGCAATCGACCGCCCGCGCCGCATCGTCCGCTCGGCCTCGGGGCGCGAGGTGCGCTATGACCGCCTGCTGCTGGCCACCGGCTCCAAGCCTTTCATCCTGCCAGTGCCCGGCCACCAGCTCGACGGTGTGATCGCCTTCCGCGACATCCAGGACGTGGAGACCATGCAGCATGCAGCGCGCAACCACCGCCACGCGGTGGTGATTGGCGGCGGCCTGCTTGGCCTGGAAGCCGCCAACGGGCTGCTGCGCCAGGGCATGGACGTAACCGTGGTGCACCTGCCTGACAGCCTGATGGAGCGCCAGCTCGACAAGCCAGCTGCGGCGCTGCTCCAGTGCGCGCTCGAACGCAAGGGCCTGCGCTTCCTGCTGGGCGCGCAGACCGCGGAAATTCTCGGCACCGACCGCGCCACCGGCGTGCGCTTCAAGGACGGCAGCGAGATCCCCGCCGACCTGGTGGTGATGACCGCGGGGGTGCGCCCCAATATCGAACTGGCCGCCGGCGCCGGCCTGCACTGCGAGCGCGCCATCGTCGTCGACGACACGCTGCAGACCTACGATCCGCGCATCTACGCCGTGGGCGAATGCGTGCAGCATCGCCAGGCCACTTTCGGCCTGGTGGCGCCGATCTGGGACCAGGCGCGCGTGTGCGCCGCGCACCTCGCCGGCGCCGGCCATCGCCGCTACGTGCAGCAAGCCACCGCGACTAAACTGAAAGTGACCGGCGTCGACCTGTACTCCGCCGGCGACTTCATCGGCAGCGAAGACAGCGAAGACCTGGTGCTGCGCGATGCGCGCCGCGGCGTCTACAAGCGGCTGGTGCTGCAGGACGGCTGCCTGGTCGGCGCGGTGCTGTACGGCGACGTGCAGGACGGCGCGTGGTACTTCGACATGATCCAGCAACGCACGCCGGTGGCCGCGCTGCGCCAGCGCCTGCTGTTCGGCAAGGCGCAGTGCGAAGCGCTTGCTGCGTAGGTATTCCGTAAAGCCTTAGAACGCCCCGCCCGGAGAACGCGTGAACCTGTCTGACATCCCGGTTGTTTCGGCAACCCTGACCACCACCACCGCCACCACGTGCCCGTATTGCGGCGTCGGCTGCGGCGTGCGCGCCACCGTGCGTGCCGACGGCCAGGTCGAGATTGCGGGCGACGCGCAGCATCCGTCCAATTTTGGCCGGCTGTGCGTGAAGGGCTCGGCGCTGGGTGAAACCGTGGACCTCGAAGGCCGCCTGCTCCATCCCAAGCTGCGCGGCACCGATGGCTCCCTGCAGCAAGTCTCATGGGACCGTGCGCTGGACACCGTGGCACAGGGCTTTTCGGACATCGTGGGCCGCCACGGCCCGGATTCGGTCGCGCTCTATGTCTCGGGCCAGCTGCTGACCGAGGACTACTACATCGCCAACAAGCTGATGAAGGGCTTCATCGGCAGCGCCAATATCGACACCAACTCGCGCCTGTGCATGTCGTCGGCCGTGGCCGGCCACAAGCGCGCCTTCGGCGAAGACCTGGTGCCGGGCAACTACGAAGACCTGGAACTGGCCGACCTGGTGGTGCTGGTGGGCTCCAACACCGCGTGGTGCCACCCGATCCTGTTCCAGCGCCTGTCCCAGGCCAAGGAAGCGCGCCCCGACATGAAGATCGTGGCGATCGACCCGCGCCGCACGGCCACCTGCGAGCTGGCCGACCTGCACCTGGCGATCCGCCCGGGCACCGACGTGTGGCTGTTCAATGGCCTGCTGAGCTACCTGGCGCGCGAGGGCCGCTCTAACGCCGCCTTCATCGCCGCCAGCACCGCCGGGCTGAATGAGGCCCTGCAGGCCGCGGACGCGGACTGCGCCGATCCGGCTGCCGTGGCACGCGCCTGCAAGCTGAACGTGCAGGACGTGCTGGCCTTCTACCAGCTCTTCGCGCAGACTGAAAAGACCGTGACGGCCTTCTCGCAAGGCGTCAACCAGTCGTCGGCCGGCACCGACAAGGTCAACAGCATCATCAACTGCCACCTGCTGACTGGCCGCATTGGCCAAGCGGGCATGGGCCCGTTCTCGCTGACCGGCCAGCCCAATGCGATGGGTGGACGCGAGGTCGGCGGCCTGGCCAATATGCTGGCCGCGCACATGGAGCTGGCCAACCCGCTGCATCGCGACGTCGTGCAAAGCTTCTGGCAGTCGCCGGTGGTCGCCGACCGCCCGGGCCTCAAGGCAGTTGAACTCTTCGAGGCCATTGAAGCCGGCCGTGTCAAGGCGGTCTGGGTGATCGCCACCAACCCGGTGGTGAGCCTGCCCGACGCCGACCAGGTGCGCCGCGCGCTGGCCAAATGCGAGCTGGTGGTCGCGAGCGATATCATCGAGCGCACCGACACCAACGCCGCTGCGCACGTGCTGCTGCCCGCACTGGGCTGGGGCGAGAAGGACGGCACCGTCACCAACTCGGAACGGCGCATCTCGCGCCAGCGTGCCTTCCTGGCCGTGCCGGGCGAGGCGCGTGCCGACTGGGACATCCTGTGCGACGTCGCGCGCCGCATGGGCTTCAGCGGCTTCGACTACGCCGGGCCGCACGAGATCTTCGACGAGCATGCGCGCCTGAGCGCATGGCGCAACGACGACGCGCCGCGCGTGTTCGATATCGGCGGACTGGCCGGGCTGGACAAGGAACGCTATGACGGCCTGGAACCAGTGCAATGGCCTGTACCCGCGCATGCGACGACTGACTCCCGGCGCCTGTTCCTCGACGGCCGCTATGCCCACGCCGATGGCCTCGCCCGCTTTGTCGCCACGCCGCCGCGCGCGCCGGCTCATGCCCCCGATGACGACTTCCCGCTGATCCTCAACACCGGCCGCGTGCGCGACCAGTGGCACACCATGACGCGCACCGGCAAGTCGGCCAAGCTGGCCGACCACCTGCCCGAGCCCTTCGTCGACATGCACCCGCAGGACGCGCTGCTGTGCGGCGTCGGTGAAGGCAAGCTCGCGCGCGTCAGCACCCGCTGGGGCGCGATGGTGGCTCGCGTGCGGCACGGCGGCGGCATCCCGCGCGGCAGCGTGTTCGTGCCGATCCACTGGAACGGCCAGTTCAGCTCCGACGCGCGCGTCGGCGCGCTGGTCAACCCGGTGGTGGACCCCGTTTCCGGCGAGCCCGAGTTCAAGCACACGCCGGTACGCGTGGAGCCGTTCGGCGTGAACTGGCACGGCTTTGTGCTGAGCCGCGGCGCGCTGCCCGCGCAAGCGCTGACCTACTGGACGCGCGTGCAGGGCCGCCAGTTCCAGCGCTACGAATTCGCCGGCCGCGACGCCGTGGCTGACCGCACCGCCTGGGCGCGCGCGCTGCTCGGCGTGACCGATCCGGACGCCGACTGGCTCGAATACGAGGACCGCACCGCCGGCATCTACCATGCAGGCTATGTCGTCAACGACCGGCTCGAGGCCTGCGTCTACGTGTCGACGCGGCCGGAGCTGCCATCGCGCGCCTGGCTCGCCGGCCTGTTCGGCCGTGAGCGCCTGGAAGACGCCGACCGCATCGGCCTGCTGCTCGGCCAGCCGATGGAGAAAGGCGCCGACACCGGCCCGACGGTGTGCTCGTGCTTCGGCGTGGGCCGCAACACCATCTGCGATGCCGTGCGTAAGCACGACCTGAAGACACCCGCGGAGATCACCGCCTGCGTCAAGGCCGGCGGCAACTGCGGCTCGTGCGTGCCGGAGCTGAAGAAGCTGCTGGTGGAGGTGCGCGTGGCCGAAACGGCCTGATCTTTCACCATGCATTAGCCACCCTTCACGAGAACCAGATTGCGGTCGCCGCGGCATGCCCCCATGCTAGCCGCGCAACCCCGACAAGCCGCCCCGGACTCACGGTGCGGCACCAATCTGGAGACAGCAATGAAGGATGTGAAGTATCTGCATGCCGGACCGCGATGGCTGGCGGGTGTACTGGTGACGGCTTCGGCACTTGCAGGCGCCAACGGCGCGGCAGCGGCCGACAACTATCCGGGCAAGCCGATCACCCTGGTCGTCCCCTACTCTGCCGGCGGCCCGACCGATGTCGTCGCGCGCACGCTGGCGCATGCCATGTCCCAGGATCTCGGCCAGAGCGTGGTGGTGGAAAACCGCACTGGCGCCGGCGGCACCGTTGCTGCGGCCTTTGTCGCCCGCGCCCAGGCGGACGGCTACACGCTGCTGATCCACCACAACGGCATGGCGACCGCGCCGGCGCTGTACAAGAAGCTCTCCTATGCGCCGCTGAAGGACTTCGAGTACGTCGGTCAGGTCGCGGACGTGCCGATGACGCTGATGGGCCGCAAGGACCTGCCGGCCAGGACGGTGCCGGAACTGATTCAGTACGTGACGCAGAACAAGGACAAGGTGTCGCTGGCCAATGCCGGCCTCGGCGCCGTATCGCAACTATGCGGCGTGCTGTTCGAGCAATCGGTCCACGTGAAGCTGAATTCGATCCCTTACCAGGGCGCGGGCCCCGCGCTGACCGCGCTGCTTGGCGGCCAGGTCGACCTGCTGTGCGACCAGACCACGGCCACGCTGCCGCATATCCAGGCCGACCGTGTGCGCCTGTTCGGCGTGACCACGCCCGCGCGGATCAAGGCGCTGCCCAGTGCGCCAACGCTGCAGGAAGGCGGTCTCAAGGGCTTCGACGTCAGGGTGTGGCACGGCATCTACGCGCCCAAGGGCACGCCGCCCGCTGCGGTGGCGCGGCTGACCAAGGCGCTGCAGAAGGGGCTGCAAGACCCGATGGTCGTCAAGAAGCTGGATGGCCTGGGCGCGGAAATCGTGCCGGTCGACAAGCAGACGCCGGAAGGCCTGCATACGATGCTGAAGGCTGAAAGCGACAAGTGGCAGCCGCTGTTGAAGTCGATGAAGATTGAGGCCGATTGATTATTTGGCCGCGCCAAAGCAAAAACCCCCAGCCTTTTGGGCTGGGGGTTCTGCGGGATAAGAGCCTGGCGATGACCTACTTTCACACGGGTAATCCGCACTATCATCGGCGCGGAGTCGTTTCACGGACCTGTTCGGGATGGGAAGGGGTGGTTCCAACTCGCTATGGTCACCAGGCATAAGGGGTTGCAGCGCTGAGGTTGAGGTCAACGCTGCGAATAGGGATGTAGTTGGGGTTGTGCGTCTTGTGTCAACTGTTTCGGCACAGTCACGATCACACACACCAGGCAAAACACACTGGTTATAGGATCAAGCCTTACGGGCAATTAGTACTGGTTAGCTTAACGCATTACTGCGCTTCCACACCCAGCCTATCAACGTCCTGGTCTCGAACGACCCTTCAAGGCGGTCAAGCCGCCAGGGAATCCTCATCTTCAGGCGAGTTTCCCGCTTAGATGCTTTCAGCGGTTATCTCTTCCGTACATAGCTACCCTGCGATGCCTCTGGCGAGACAACAGGTACACCAGCGGTACGTCCACTCCGGTCCTCTCGTACTAGGAGCAGCCCCCGTCAAGATTCCAACGCCCACGGCAGATAGGGACCAAACTGTCTCACGACGTTTTAAACCCAGCTCACGTACCTCTTTAAATGGCGAACAGCCATACCCTTGGGACCGGCTACAGCCCCAGGATGAGATGAGCCGACATCGAGGTGCCAAACACCGCCGTCGATATGAACTCTTGGGCGGTATCAGCCTGTTATCCCCAGAGTACCTTTTATCCGTTGAGCGATGGCCCTTCCATTCAGAACCACCGGATCACTATGTCCTGCTTTCGCACCTGCTCGACTTGTCGGTCTCGCAGTTAAGCACGCTTTTGCCATTGCACTTTAGGTACGATGTCCGACCGTACCAAGCGTACCTTCGAACTCCTCCGTTACACTTTGGGAGGAGACCGCCCCAGTCAAACTGCCTACCATGCACTGTCCCCGACCCGGATTCACGGGTCAAGGTTAGAACCTCAAACAAACCAGGGTGGTATTTCAAGGACGGCTCCACGTGAACTAGCGTCCACGCTTCAAAGCCTCCCACCTATCCTACACAGATCGGTTCAAAGTCCAATGCAAAGCTACAGTAAAGGTTCATGGGGTCTTTCCGTCTAGCCGCGGGGAGATTGCATCATCACAAACACTTCAACTTCGCTGAGTCTCGGGAGGAGACAGTGTGGCCATCGTTACGCCATTCGTGCAGGTCGGAACTTACCCGACAAGGAATTTCGCTACCTTAGGACCGTTATAGTTACGGCCGCCGTTTACCGGGACTTCAATCAAGAGCTTGCACCCCATCATTTAATCTTCCGGCACCGGGCAGGCGTCACACCCTATACGTCCACTTTCGTGTTTGCAGAGTGCTGTGTTTTTATTAAACAGTCGCAGCCACCATTTTATTGCAACCCCTTCACCCTTCTGGCGCAGGCCAGTCAAGCTACCAGGGCGTACCTTATCCCGAAGTTACGGTACCAATTTGCCGAGTTCCTTCTCCCGAGTTCTCTCAAGCGCCTTAGAATACTCATCTCGCCCACCTGTGTCGGTTTGCGGTACGGTCTCGTATGACTGAAGCTTAGAGGCTTTTCTTGGAACCACTTCCAATTGCTTCGCAGCACTAGGCCGCTCGCCCCACATCCTTGAATCCCGCGCCCGGATTTGCCAAAGCGCCTTCTCCAATGCAGGGACCGGGACTTCCAACACCCGGACAACCTTCCGCGATCCGTCCCCCCATCGCATCATACGACGGTGCAGGAATATTAACCTGCTTCCCATCAGCTACGCATCTCTGCCTCGCCTTAGGGGCCGACTCACCCTACGCCGATGAACGTTGCGTAGGAAACCTTGGGCTTACGGCGAGGGGGCCTTTCACCCCCTTTATCGCTACTCATGTCAGCATTCGCACTTCTGATACCTCCAGCATCCTTTACAAGACACCTTCACAGGCTTACAGAACGCTCTCCTACCACGCACATTACTGTGCGTCCGCAGCTTCGGTGACTGGCTTAGCCCCGTTACATCTTCCGCGCAGGACGACTCGATCAGTGAGCTATTACGCTTTCTTTAAAGGGTGGCTGCTTCTAAGCCAACCTCCTGACTGTTTTAGCCTTCCCACTTCGTTTCCCACTTAGCCAATCTTGGGGACCTTAGCTGGCGGTCTGGGTTGTTTCCCTCTTGACACCGGACGTTAGCACCCGATGTCTGTCTCCCGTGATTGCACTCTTCGGTATTCGGAGTTTGCTATGGCGGGGTAATCAGCAATAGACCCCCCAACCATGACAGTGCTCTACCCCCGAAGGTGACACACGAGGCACTACCTAAATAGTTTTCGGAGAGAACCAGCTATTTCCAGATTTGTTTAGCCTTTCACCCCTATCCACAGCTCATCCCCTAACTTTTCAACGTTAGTGGGTTCGGTCCTCCAGTACGTGTTACCGCACCTTCAACCTGGCCATGGATAGATCATCTGGTTTCGGGTCTACACCCAGCGACTCAACGCCCTGTTCGGACTCGCTTTCGCTACGCCTTCCCTAATCGGTTAAGCTTGCCACTGAATGTAAGTCGCTGACCCATTATACAAAAGGTACGCCGTCACCCGTTTCCAGGCTCCGACTGTTTGTATGCATGCGGTTTCAGGATCTATTTCACTCCCCTCCCGGGGTTCTTTTCGCCTTTCCCTCACGGTACTGGTTCACTATCGGTCGATCACGAGTATTTAGCCTTGGAGGATGGTCCCCCCATCTTCAGACAGGATTTCACGTGTCCCGCCCTACTTGTCGTACACCTAGTTCCACAATCGTGCTTTCGCATACAGGGCTATCACCTGCTATGGCCGGGCTTTCCATCCCGTTCTGCTAACACCACTGCTAAAGAGTACAAGGCTCTTCCCATTTCGTTCGCCACTACTTTGGGAATCTCGGTTGATTTCTGTTCCTGCAGCTACTTAGATGTTTCAGTTCGCCGCGTTCGCTTCCCTGACCTATGGATTCAGTCAGGGATGACCCATACGGGCCGGGTTTCCCCATTCGGACATCTCCGGATCAAAGCTTGTTTGCCAGCTCCCCGAAGCTTTTCGCAGGCTACCGCGTCCTTCATCGCCTGTGATCGCCAAGGCATCCACCACATGCACTTGTTCGCTTGACCCTATAACGAGTGTGTCTCGATCGCTCGAAACAGTCGCTACAGGATGAGTTCTCGCATTTGTGCCGTATTCCAAGTCATCTTTCGATCACTTAAATACATTTTGGTTGATACAATCACAACCCGGTATCGCGTTTAACTACTGTGCTTCTCATCAAAGCACCGCGACACCTTTACTACATCCCATATTTTTAAAGAACAGCCGATCTTGCGATCGCTTGGCAATGCCAAATGCAAACGCTCAATGCTAAGCGCTTGCATTTGACTACCAATCCAAGGTACCAGGCTCACTCGTAAGTGATGGTGGAGGATGACGGGATCGAACCGACGACCCCCTGCTTGCAAAGCAGGTGCTCTCCCAGCTGAGCTAATCCCCCTTCGGATAACTTGGTGGGTCTGGTAGGACTTGAACCTACGACCCCCGCCTTATCAAGACGGTGCTCTAACCACCTGAGCTACAGACCCTTGGCTGTAACAGCAAACAAACCGATAAGTGTGAACGCTAGGCTTGAGACACAAGCCTCTAGAAAGGAGGTGATCCAGCCGCACCTTCCGATACGGCTACCTTGTTACGACTTCACCCCAGTCATGAACCCTGCCGTGGTAATCGCCCTCCTTGCGGTTAGGCTAACTACTTCTGGCAAAACCCACTCCCATGGTGTGACGGGCGGTGTGTACAAGACCCGGGAACGTATTCACCGCGGCATGCTGATCCGCGATTACTAGCGATTCCAGCTTCACGTAGTCGAGTTGCAGACTACGATCCGGACTACGATGCGTTTTCTGGGATTAGCTCCCCCTCGCGGGTTGGCAACCCTCTGTACGCACCATTGTATGACGTGTGAAGCCCTACCCATAAGGGCCATGAGGACTTGACGTCATCCCCACCTTCCTCCGGTTTGTCACCGGCAGTCTCTCTAGAGTGCCCTTTCGTAGCAACTAGAGACAAGGGTTGCGCTCGTTGCGGGACTTAACCCAACATCTCACGACACGAGCTGACGACAGCCATGCAGCACCTGTGTCCACTTTCCCTTTCGGGCACCTAATGCATCTCTGCTTCGTTAGTGGCATGTCAAGGGTAGGTAAGGTTTTTCGCGTTGCATCGAATTAATCCACATCATCCACCGCTTGTGCGGGTCCCCGTCAATTCCTTTGAGTTTTAATCTTGCGACCGTACTCCCCAGGCGGTCAACTTCACGCGTTAGCTACGTTACTGAAGAAATGAATCCCCAACAACTAGTTGACATCGTTTAGGGCGTGGACTACCAGGGTATCTAATCCTGTTTGCTCCCCACGCTTTCGTGCATGAGCGTCAGTGACGTCCCAGGGGGCTGCCTTCGCCATCGGTATTCCTCCACATCTCTACGCATTTCACTGCTACACGTGGAATTCTACCCCCCTCTGACATACTCTAGCCTTGCAGTCACAAGCGCCATTCCCAAGTTGAGCTCGGGGATTTCACGCCTGTCTTACAAAACCGCCTGCGCACGCTTTACGCCCAGTAATTCCGATTAACGCTCGCACCCTACGTATTACCGCGGCTGCTGGCACGTAGTTAGCCGGTGCTTATTCTTCCGGTACCGTCATCGACCCCAGGTATTAACCAGAGCCATTTCTTTCCGGACAAAAGTGCTTTACAACCCGAAGGCCTTCTTCACACACGCGGCATTGCTGGATCAGGGTTGCCCCCATTGTCCAAAATTCCCCACTGCTGCCTCCCGTAGGAGTCTGGGCCGTGTCTCAGTCCCAGTGTGGCTGATCGTCCTCTCAGACCAGCTACTGATCGTCGCCTTGGTAGGCTTTTACCCCACCAACTAGCTAATCAGACATCGGCCGCTCCTGTAGCGCGAGGCCTTGCGGTCCCCCGCTTTCACCCTCAGGTCGTATGCGGTATTAGCTAATCTTTCGACTAGTTATCCCCCACTACAGGGCACGTTCCGATGTATTACTCACCCGTTCGCCACTCGCCACCAGGCCGAAGCCCGTGCTGCCGTTCGACTTGCATGTGTAAGGCATGCCGCCAGCGTTCAATCTGAGCCAGGATCAAACTCTTCAGTTCAATCTCTGTGTGGAAGCCTCGCGGCTCCCTCGCTCTTTCGAGCGGTCGCTCACTCTCAGAAAACTGACTGACCAGATCCGAAGACCCAGTCACGTTTTGCTGTGCGAGCACTGTATAACTTGTGAAGCAACACTGTCCGAAGACAGCGGCGTCCGCTACCCAGCGCCCACACTTATCGGTTGTTTGTTTGTTAAAGAACTACGCTACCGGCTTTGCCGTTTGCGTCGCTGCGTTGTCTGCAGCAGAGAAACGAAATTATGCAGAGCTTTCTTCGTTTCGTCAACCGTTTCAGCAATCTTTTTTTGCTGCGGCCGGCGCTGCAAACTTCGCTGCGCCAGCCTTCCGGCTGACCCCGCAACCCTTGCCCCGTCTGCTTTGCAGCGCTGCGTTGTGTTGCGAGGGGGCGAATAATATGCGAGCGCAGCGGGGTTGGCAAGGGGTTTTTGAAAACTTCTTCGTGCCACCATCAGCGCGCCTTTAAAATCGGCAAATGCCTGACCTGCCTACCTATATGCCGTCGCGCCTGCCAGCGGACGGAATCCGCTGGCTCGACGCCCAGTCTCTCGCCGCGGCGCTGTCGCGCCCGATTGTCTTTGTCGACCTGGAGACCACCGGTGCGGATGCCCAGCGCGACCGCATCACCGAGATCGGCGTGGTCGAGGTTGGCCCGGACGGTATCGTTGAGTGGGATACCCTGCTCGACCCCGGCATGTCGATCCCGCCGTTTATCCAGCGCATGACCGGCATCAGCGACGACATGGTGCGCGGGCAGCCGACTTTCGAATCCCTGGCCGAGTCGCTCGCCGAGCGCCTGCAGGGTCGCCTGTTCGTCGCCCACAACGCGCGCTTCGACTACGGCTTCCTGAAGAACGCGTTCCGGCGCGCCGGCGTGACCTTCCGTGCCGATGTGCTGTGTACGGTAAGGCTGTCGCGCTCGCTCTTCCCTTCGGTCGAGCGTCATGGCCTGGATGCGCTGATCGCGCGCTTTGGCCTGACACCCAAGGGCAGGCACCGCGCGCTGGCCGATGCCGAACTCCTGTGGCAGTTCTGGCAGAAGATCCACGCCACCTATTCCGTCGACCTGGTGGAATCGGCCGTGCGCACGCTGGTGCGGCGCGCGAGCCTGCCCGCCGGCCTGGAGGAAACCGCGCTGGAAGACGTACCGGCCACGCCGGGTGTCTATATCTTCTATGGCGACCAGGACGTGCCGCTCTATATCGGCAAGAGCGTGCACCTGCGCCAGCGGATCGGCGCCCATTTCTCCGGCGACTACCGCTATGGCAAGGACATGCGGCTGGCCCGGCTGGTGCGTCGTGTCGAATGGCGGGAAACCGGCGGCGAGACCGGGGCGCTGCTGCTGGAGGCGCAACTGGTGAAAACCATGCAGCCGGTGCACAACCAGCTGCTGCGCCGGAATACCCGGCTCTATGCCTGGGAGTTGCCGCAGCAGCTCCCGGTGCCGCGCCTGCGCACCGACCGCGACACCGACTTCTGCCGGCATCGCGACCTGTTCGGCGTATTCGGCAGCCGCGGCGCGGCCGAGGCACGCTTGCGCGCGCTGGCGCAGGAGCACGACCTGTGCATGGCAACGCTGTCGCTGGAGAAGACCACGCGCCGTGGCAGCCCCTGCTTTGCACGGCAGGTCCACCGCTGCGCCGGGGCCTGCGTCGGCGCGGAATCGCCGCGCGAGCACCGCGCCCGGCTTGCCGCCGCGCTGGCACCGATCGCACTGATGCCATGGCCCTTCGACGGTCCGGTCGCCTGGCGCGAGCAACACGGCGCGCGCGCCTGGTGGCATGTTGCCGACGAATGGTGCTACCTGGGCTGCGCCACCACGCTGGAGGAAGCGCACGCGCTGGCTGCCGCGCCCGCGCATTTCGACCTGGACACGTACCAGATCCTGGCGCCGCGCATGGCGCAATGGACCCCGGAGGCGGTACCGTTGTCCGTGCAGCGAGCCTTCACGCTGACCGCAACCGAAGCGCCCACCGACGCCCCACGTCCGGCACGCAATACGAGGGAGCAGACTGCGCGCAAGGCTGGCGCCGCAGCCGACCTGCAAACCCTGGGCTTGTTCGCCGACTAAGAACCCACTCACAATCTGTGCGTCATCGCCCAGAACGCGCTTGCAACGGGTGTTACGGCTCCGCTAGTCTCCACACACCGGCCCTTGCCACCGGCTGCGCCGACGCGGAGTCACCATGCCTGCCAATCCAGCCCGACTTGCCCATGCCGCCAGCAAGCGCGCGCGCCTGGCCATCCTGTGGGTGGCAGCCCTGACCGGCGCTTGTGCCGGGATCGAGACCAGCGCCATGCAGGACATCGTCGATTCCTGGAAGAATGTCCCCGTCGACGAAGCGAAGCGCCAGTGGGGTCCGCCGGTGGGGGTGCAGGCCCTGCCCAATGGCACGGCCTACGTCTGGACCGACACGGTGCCGGCCGCGCGGGCGCCGGGCAGCGGCCCGCGCGATGCCGGCATGGAGCGCACGCCGGTGCCGGGCCAATGCCAGCGCAAGCTGGTGGCCGGCCCGGACGGCATCGTGACCGGTGGCGAGTGGCGCGGCAACGCCTGCTGCATCACCACGCTGGTCGGCCGCTGCGCCGGGCTCAGGTACCGGGCGCGCGGCTGAGCGCGCGGACCTGGCTATTGTGACGGCCCCGGGCTCAAACCCTCGGCTCAGTGCGCCGGCCACGCACCCGTGTCAGCCAGTACAGGCGAATATTCCCGAAACCCGAAGCGCAGCGGCAGCACCGCCGCACGCCGCACCACGCGCTCGACGTGCAACCGCACCAGCCGCTCGGCGCCGGCGAATGAGGCGAGTTCCTCGCCCTCCCAGATCACCTCGGCGCGCCCGCCCACATGCAGCAGCGAGCCCCTGGCAAAATCCGGGACCACGATCCCGGCACGGGGATTGGCCAGCAGGTTGCCGACGGTGTTGAAGAAGTTGTTGCCGTTGAAGTCCGGGAACGTCAGCGTATGGGCATCGTCCACGCGGATAAAGCCCGGCTTGCCGCCGCGGTGCGAGACATCGGCGCCGCCGGTGTGCTCGCCTTCGTCCTGCGGCGACGCGGTGTGGCTGGTGGCAATGAACAGCGTATCGGCATCGCGCAGCCAGGCGATGGCCGGCTCGTCGAGCGCGTCGCCGTGCCAGGCCGGGGGCGTCGCCGCCGGCTCGGCAACGGTCACGTCGCGCAACTGGATATAGCGCGGGCAGTTGCCGAAGCTCTGCTTGACCTCGACCGTCAACCCGACCTCGTCGCGCGCCACGATGACCCCGTTCATGCGGTTGCGCCGGCGCGTCGGCAGTTCGATCCCAAGCAGGCCGATGCGCGCGCCCTGCGCCAGGGCCGGTGCCGCCGGGTCGGCCGGCAGCGGCACGGTGTCGATGCGCAGGTGCGTGGCGTCAGGCGTATGCGCAAACCCCGGCGTCCCGGCCAGCACCGTGGCCCAGGGCAACCCGTCGGCGTCGACCGCGCCCACCAGCAGGAACGGCAGTTGCGCAAAGAAGGTGCGGTGCTGCTCCGGCATTTCGCCACGGATCACCCGCGGGCCGGACGCTGCCATGCGTTCGCGCTTGCCGGCGCGCTCCTGCGCGGCCAGTTCGCCGGCGTGGAATGGCAAGCCGGCATGCGGCCATGTAGTCAGGTCCATGATGGGCTCCCTCTGCTTGTCGGACGGATAGAAACGCTGCGCGAAACCTGCAGGCGTTACGCCGCCACCCCGACATCCGATACCAGCATCGGCACGAAGCCGGGCAAGGCTTCAATGCGGCGCAGCCAGGCATTCAGCGCCGGGTACGGCGCCAGCGGCACCTTGCCTTCCTCGGCGCGGGCGATATAGCTGTAGGCGGCCACGTCGGCAATGGTGGCGTGGTCGGCGGCCAGGAACGGCTGCCCGGCCAGCAGCGACTCCATCAGCGTGAACAGCCGCTGCGCGCGGGCGACGGCATCCTCCATCGGCACCGGCCGCCCGAACAGCACGCCCAGTCGCGCCGCCGCCGGTCCGAAGGCGATCTCGCCGGCGGCCACCGACAGCCAGCGCTGCACGCGCGCCGCGCCCACCGGGTCGCGTGGCAGCCAGCGGCCGTCGTCATGGCGCGTGGCCAGGTAGACCAGGATCGCATTGGAATCGCCGATGACCACGCCGTCATCGTCCAGCACCGGCACCTGGCCGAACGGGTTCAGGCGCAGGAAGGCCTCGCTGCGCTGCTCGCCGCCGCGCAGGTCGACGTCGACCAGGCGGTGCGGCAGGCCCAGCAGGCCCAGGAACAGTTCGGCGCGGTGCGCATGGCCGGACACCGGCGAGCGGTACAGCACCAGCGGCTTGGCCGGCTTGGCGGGGCGGTTCGTCTCTTGCATGGCACTCTCCTCAACGGTTGCGATAGGCGGATTCTGGACGCCGACGCCGCTGCAATAAATAGGCCTATTGATATTTGACTACTCCAGAAAATGGAGTAATGTCTGTCGCCATGGACAAGCTACGCGCGATGCAGACCTTTGTGCGGATCGTCGACGAGGGCAGCCTGACGGCGGCCGCCACGACGCTGCATACCTCGTTGCCGGCGGTGGTGCGCACGCTCGCGGCGCTGGAAACCGAGCTGCAGGTGCGGCTGCTCAACCGCACCACGCGGCGGCTGTCGCTGACTGCCGAGGGGCGCAGCTACCTGGACAGCTGCCGGCGCATCCTGGCCACCATCGACGAGGTCGAGGCGGGCCTGACCGCCAGCCATGTCGAGCCCAGCGGCCAGCTCACGCTGACCGCCTCGGTGCTGTTCGGGCAGATGTACGTGGCGCCTGCGGTCACGCGTTTCGTGCAGCGCTATCCGCGCGTGCGCTGCCGCCTGGAATTCACCGACCGCGTGGTGAACCTGCTTGAGGAAGACCTGGATGTGGGCGTACGCATCGGCCCGCTGGCCGACTCCACGCTGGTGGCACAGACCATCGGCCGCATTCGACGCGTGGTGGTGGCCACGCCCGCCTACCTGCGCAAGCACGGCGTGCCGCGCCATCCCGAGGAACTGGCCCATGCCAACTGCGTGCGCTTCACCGGCAGCCAGGCGCACTGGTGGACCTTCCACGAAGGCGAACGGGAGTTCCATGTGCCGGTGTCGGGCAACCTGGAGTTCAACCAGACCGCCCCCGCCGTGGCCGCCTGTGCTGAAGGCGCGGGCTTTGGCCACTTCCTGTCGTACCAGGTCGCGCAACTGGTACAGGAGCGCAAGCTGCGCATCGTGCTGGAAGCATTCGAGCAACCAGCCTGGCCGCTGTCGCTGATCTATCCCCATGCGCGGCTGTTGCCGGCACGCACGCGCGCCTTTATCGAATGGATGCGGGATGACCTGGGCCCGCGTTTCAGCTAGCAAGGTGCGCGGCGGCCAGCGGCGCGGCTTGCGCGCCGCATCGCCACCTCCCGCGCGGCGGCCCACCCACCCGCCGCGCCCGGCCACCACCCGACAAAGCCCTTGACGCGCTGCGGCGCGTACCGGTATTTTCAAAAATAGAATCCGAATTCGATTACGGAAAATGCCAATGTCAGCGACCCAATCCGGCTTCCCCGCCAACGCCTCCTTTCCCCGTATCGATACCCCCTCGATCCTGCAGCCGCCGCGCCAGCGCCGCGCGCGCGAGACCGAGCAGGCATTGCTTGGCGCGGGCCGCGAACTGCTTGCCTCGCGTGACTTTGCCGCGGTGTCGGTGGCGCAGATCGCCGCGGCATGCCAGGTGTCGGTGGGCGCCTTCTATGGCCGCTTTCGCGACAAGATGGCTTATTTCGAGGCGCTGCGCGCGCTGGTGATGGAAGAAACCTCTGCGTCGATCGACCGCTATCTGGCGCAGGAGCGCTGGGAGGACGTGCCGACGCCGGTGCTGCTGGAGAAGGCCGCGCGCTTCATGGTGCTCGGCACGCTGGCCAACCGTGGCGTGATGCGGGCTTCGCTGCGGCATGCGTCCACGCGGCCGGAGGAATGGCTGCCTCACCGCCAGAGTGGTGAAGCCATCGTGGAGCGCATGGTGCAGCTGCTGGTGCCGCGCCTGGACCTGCCGGCCGACACCGCCGAGCTGCGCGTGCGCTTTGCCATGCAGGCGGTGTTCAGCGTGCTGGTCAATGCCTTGCTCAATGAATCCGGCCCGCTGCACCTTGACGACGAGCGGCTGATCACGGAACTCAACCGCCTGCTGGCCGGCTATCTCGGCGTCACCTGCGCAGAGCCGGCCTGAGCACATCACTGGCAAGCGCCACCCGCGGTAATGCAGCCAGGCCATGGCTGCTATGAATTGCGCAGCGCTTGCTTGGCTGGCGGGCCTGCACTCCCTAGAATGTGCGCACGCCGTGCCGTGTGCCCGGCGCAGCCCTATCCGCCTCAACGTTCACCGGGACCGCTCATGGCCACGCTTTTCCTCGTCCGGCACGGACAAGCCTCGTTTGGCGCCGCCAACTACGATTGCCTGTCGCCGACCGGCCGCCAGCAGGCGCGCTGGCTGGGCGAGTACTTCCGCGAGCGCGGCGTCAGCTTCAGCCGGGTGGTCGCGGGCACGCTGGTGCGCCAGCAGGACACCGCCACGGAAATCCTGGCCGGCATGGGGCAGCCGCAGGCCGCGATCATTTCGCACCCCGGCCTGAACGAATACGACGGCGAGGCGCTGTATCGCTGCCATACCGGTGGTGCTGACCACCGCGCGCACCAGAACGGCGATTACAACGATTACTGGCGCACCTTCCGCGCGGCCTATGCCGCGTGGACCCAGGGCGGCCTGGCCGACATGCCTGAAAGCTGGGCGGACTTCGGCGCCCGCATTGCCGCCGCCCTGGCGCACGCGAGCGAAGGCACCACGCGCGAGGATGCCATCCTGGTGGTGAGTTCCGGCGGCGCCATCGGCCGCGCCACCGCAGACCTGCTGGGCGCGCCGGCCCAGGCCGCCATCGAGATGAACCTGCAGTTCCGCAATACGGCGTTCTGCGAGATCATCGTGGGCCGCGGCGTGCAGCGCCTGCTGAGCTTCAACAACGTGCCGCACCTGGAACGCGCCGACCGGCGCAGCGCGGTGACCTTCGCCTGACGCGCCACGCTGAAGACAAGAAGGGCCGCGATATCGCGGCCCGCTATGGTCCGGCTGCTGGCGCGGGCACTTTGACATGCCCGCGCCGCCGGTCCTTCTCCCTTTATGACTCGTTGCTGCGGCAATTCCAGCGCAGCGCGCCTGCGTGGCACGCCGCGGCTCTGACAGCTTTACAGACGCTCGACGATGGTCACGTTGGCCAGCCCGCCGCCTTCGCACATCGTCTGCAGGCCGTAGCGCTTGCCATGCGTGTGCAGCGCATGCACCAGCGTGGTCATCAGCTTGGCGCCCGAGCCGCCCAGCGGATGGCCCAGCGCGATCGCGCCGCCATGCACGTTCAGGCGTTCCGGATCGGCGCCGGTGGCCTTCAGCCAGGCCAGCGGCACCGGGGCAAAGGCTTCATTGACCTCGAACAGGTCGATGTCGCCGATGCGCAGGCCGGCCCGCTTGAGCGCGACTTCCGTGGCCGGCAGCGGCGCTTCCAGCATCACGACCGGGTCATGGCCGATCACGGTCATGCTGTGCACGCGCGCCAGCGGCTTGACGCCCAGTTTCTTCAGGCCGGCTTCGTTGACCACCATCAGGCCCGCGGCACCATCGCAGATCTGGCTGGCGGAAGCGGCGGTCACGCGGCCGCCTTCGGCGATCAGCTTGACGCTGCCGATGCTTTCCAGCGTGGCGTCGTAGCGGATGCCTTCGTCGGTGGTATGCATTTCACCGTTGGCGCCGTCGGCCGTGCGCACTTCGACCGGCAGGATCTCGGCGGTGAAACGGCCCGCCCTGGTGGCTGCGATGGCGCGGTGGTGGCTCTGCAGCGCATAGGCATCCAGCTGTTCGCGCGACAGGTCGTACTTGCGCGCGATCATCTCGGCGCCGGTGAACTGGCTGAACTGCACGCCGGGGTAGCGCGCCTCGACACCCGGGCTCTTGGGCACGCCGAAGCCGTTCTTGGCCGGCAGCTGCGACGACAGGCCCATCGGCACGCGCGTCATGCTTTCCACGCCGGCGGCGATGACGATATCCATCGCGCCCGACATCACCGCCTGCGCGGCAAAGTGCAGCGCCTGCTGCGACGAACCGCACTGGCGGTCCACCGAGGTGCCCGGCACGCTTTCAGGCAGGCGCGCGGCCAGGATGGCATTGCGCGCCACGTTGCCGGCCTGCTCGCCGACCTGGCTCACGCAACCCATGATGACGTCTTCGACCAGCGCCGGGTCGGCGCCGGTGCGCTCCACCAGCGCGTCGAGCACCTGCGCGGCCAGGTCGGCCGGATGCCAGCCCGACAGCTTGCCGCCCTTGCGGCCGCCGGCGGTACGGACCGCCGCGACGATATATGCCTCTGCCATGTGATCTCCTTGGTTCGGTGCAGGCCGCCGGGGCAGCCATTGTGGTGTGTGGGGAGCCGCCGTTGGTGCCGGCAGCGTCAGGGACTATTGTTGCGTCGCGGGTGCACTCGGGCGTCGTCGGAAGCGACGAAGTTGCCGCACGCCTCAGGCGCGCGGCGCCAGCACCGCGAAGATCGCGGTCGCGCGCAGCAGGCAGCGCTCGCCGCTGACCAGCCGGCAGGTGCCGTAGCGCAGGCGCGAGCCGAGCTTGTCGAACTCCACGCGGGCCTCAACCCAGTCGCCCAGGCGCGCGGAATCGAGGTAGTCCAGGCTGAGGTTCACGGTCACTGCGCTTTTGGAACGGCCGGTTTCCAGCGACATCATCATGCCGATGGCAGTATCGGCCAGTGTCGCCAGCATGCCGCCGTGCGGGATGCCCAGGTTGTTCAGGTGACCCTCGTCGATGCGCACCGCGAGCGTGCGGCGTTCGGCATGCAGGTAGAGCTGTCCGAAGCCCGCCATGTAGCCGCTCATCCGGCGCAGCGCGACGAAGCCTTCCGGCACTTCCGCGCCCGCCGGCCCGGACGGGTCGGCCATGGCGCGGGTCATTGCCGCCTCGATCTCGGCCTCGGCCATGGCGTCAGGCGAAGTAGCGCGAGGCCACGCTGAGATGCTCGCGGCAATCGGCGACCATGCGCGTGATCAGTTCTTCGCAGCTGGGCACGTCGTCGATCAGGCCCACGCACTGGCCGGCGCTGATGATGCCGCCGTCGGTCTCGCCCGCCTTGAGCGCCGCCTTGCCGCGCACGCCGGCGACCAGGTGCTTGACGTCCTCGAACTGCGCGCCGCCCGGGCGGCGCTCAATGCTCACCACCTCGTCCGACACCGCGTTCTTGAGCACGCGCGCGGTGTTGTGCAGCGTGCGGAAGATCAGGTTGGTGTCGCGCTCGCTGGCCTGCACCAGTGCCTGCTTGACGTTGTCGTGGATCGGCGCCTCGCGCGTGGCACAGAAGCGGGTGCCCATGTTGACGCCCTCGGCGCCCAGCACCAGCGCCGCCGCCATGCCGCGCCCGTCGGCGATGCCGCCCGAGGCGATCACCGGGATCGACAGCTTGCGCACCGCCTGCGGGATCAGCACCATGCCGGGCACATCGTCCTCGCCGGGGTGGCCGGCGCACTCGAAACCGTCGATCGACACCGCATCCACGCCCAGGCGCTCGGCCGACAGCGCATGACGCACCGCCACGCACTTGTGGATCACCTTGATGCCGGCGGCCTTGGCGCGCGCGATGTGTTCCCTGGGGTTGTTGCCGGCGGTTTCCAGCACCTTGACCCCGCTTTCGATGATGACGTCGAGATAGCGCGCGTACGGCGGCGGGTTGATCGACGGCAGCAGGGTCAGGTTCACGCCGAACGGCTTGTCGGTCATCTCGCGGCAGCGGCGGATCTCGTCGGCCAGCGCCTCGGGGGTGGGCTGCGTCAGCGCCGTGAGGACGCCCAGGCCGCCGGCGTTGGAAACGGCGGAGGCCATTTCGGCGTAGCCAACCCATTGCATGCCACCCTGGATGATCGGGTAGCGGATGCCAAGCAGTTCGGTGATTCGTGTCTTCATGGTTATCCTTTTGCTGTCCGTGCCGGCAGGGCACGCGGTGATACGGTGGGGATGTGCCGGTCCTGCCGCTTGATCGACGTCAGTCTACGGCCAGGCGCCGATGCCCGGCCTCGTCGGAAGCGACGATTGCGGGCGGCGCATTCTGCACTAGTGTTGGCCGGACCCCCATGCCGTCGCCCTGCCCCGGCATCCCTACCCTTTTCCCAGCAGGAGCCCTCCATGATGCAAGCCACGCCTTCGTTCGAAACCCTGCGCTACGCCGTTGAAGACGGTGTCGCCACCATCACCCTGCACCGCCCGGACCAGCTCAACGCCTTCACCGCGCAGATGATGCACGAGCTGATCGCCGCCTTCGACGCCACCGATGCGGATGACAATGTGCGCGCGGTGATCGTCACCGGTTCGGGGCGCGCCTTCTGCGCCGGCGCCGACCTGTCCGGCGGCGGTTCCACCTTCGACTTCGAGAAGCGCTACGGCGCCAGCCCCGACACCGCGCACCGCGACGGCGGCGGGCGCGTGTCGCTGCGCATCTTCCGCAGCCTCAAGCCGGTGATCGCCGCGGTCAACGGCGCCGCGGTCGGCGTGGGCGTGACCATGCAGCTGCCGATGGATATCCGGCTGGCGTCCACTGACGCCAAGTTCGGCTTTGTCTTTGCGCGCCGTGGCATCACGCCCGAGGCCGCGTCGTCCTGGTTCCTGTCGCGCGTGGTCGGGATCTCGACGGCGCTGGAATGGTGCTATACCGGCCGCGTGTTCTCCGCCCAGGAAGCGCATGAGCGCGGCCTGGTGCGTTCGCTGCACGCGCCTGAAGACCTGCTGCCGGCCGCCCGGGCCATTGCCCGCGAGATCGCCGCCAATGCCGCGCCGGTCTCGGTGGCGATCTCGCGCCAGCTGATCTGGCGCATGGCCGGCGCCAGCCACCCGATGGAAGCGCACAAGCTGGACAGCCGCGCGATCCAGTCGCGCGGACGCTCCGCCGACGTGAAGGAAGGCGTCAGCGCCTTCCTGGAGAAGCGCCCCGCCGCATTCCCCGAGACCGTGTCGCACGACATGCCGGACTTCTTCGACTGGACCAGCGAGCCGCCCTTCATCTGAAGCGCGCCCGCCGACCCATCTTTCCGGAGTCCGCATGAAAGTCAGCCAAGCTGTCGCCAGCCGCAAGTCCGTCCGCGGCTTCCTGCCCCGGGCCGTTGCGCCCGACACCATCCGGCGCGTGCTCGACGCCGCCGCGCGCGCCCCTTCCGGGGGCAACCTGCAGCCCTGGCATATCCATGTCATCGGCGGCGAGGCCCTGGAGCGCCTGCGCGGCATCATGCGCGAGCGCATCGCGCAGGCGCCCACCGGCGAAACGCGCGAGTACGACATCTACCCGCGCGAACTGGTCTCGCCCTACCGCGACCGCCGCTTCCAGGTGGGCGAGGCGCTCTACCACTACCTCGGCATCCCGCGCGAGGACAAGGCGCGGCGGCTGGCGCAGTTTGCCAGCAACTTCACCTTCTTCGGCGCGCCGCTGGCGCTGTTCTGCACGGTGGACCGCCGCATGGGCCCGCCGCAATGGTCGGACCTGGGCATGTACCTGCAGACGGTGATGCTGCTGCTGCGTGAAGAAGGGCTGGACAGCTGCGCGCAGGAATGCTGGGCGATGTACCCCGAGACCATCGGCAAGTTCCTGTCGCTGCCGGCCGAGCGGATGCTGTTCACGGGCATGGCGATCGGCTACGAGGACGCCGAAGCGCCCGCCAACCAGTTGCGCGCAGCGCGCGCGCCGCTGGCGGAATTCACGGAGTTCATTGGCATTTGAGCCTGCGGCGCGGCATCCGCGCCACGCCGCCCGCACCGGCTCAGAGCAGCCCGAGCTGGCGCGCGATGGCCACTGCCTGGGTGCGGTTGCTGGCGTGCAGCTTGGCGCTGATATTGCGCAGGTGCGTGCGCACCGTGGTCTCGGACACGAACAGGCGCTCGGCCATGGCCACGTTGGAGTAGCCCTCGGCCAGCAGGTGCAGCACCTTCTGCTCCTTGGGCGTCAGCGGCTCCACCAGCGCCGCAGGCGCGGGCCGGCCAGCGCCGGCGTCCGCCTGCCCGCCGCTGCCCTGGCCGCAGGCCTGCAGCAGCTTTTCCACATACGGAGCCGGCAGGCTCGCCGACTGGCGCGAGTAAGCATCGGCCACCAGCCGGCGCACATCGTCGCCCTCATCGGCAAAGATGCGGACAAAGCCTTCGGCGGCGCCGAAACGCAGCGCCTCGCCCATCACCACCAGCGCGTGCGCGCCGTCGCCGGTGCGCTGGCACGCCTGCGCCAGCAGGATGCGCAGCTTGAGGGCCCGGCGCATCAGCTGGTTGCCGGAAGCGGCCGCCAGTTCGCGCTCGATGGCCTCGCGCACCGGCGTGCCGGGCCGCGCATGCACGTCCAGCCGCAGCCGGCCGAGGGTAATGTCCTCGACATCGCTGGCAAAGGAGCTGACCCCGGGGCGCGTGCGCCACAGCGCCGGATCGGCGGCGCGTTCGATGGCCTCCTGCGCGGCATGCGCATTGCCCTGGCGCAACGCCAGGCGGGCGCGCTCCAGCATCGCCGCCAGCACCATCCGCGTCAGCCCGCGGTGATGCCCCAGCGCTTCGAGCTGTGCCAGCCTTTCATGCGCCTGGTCGGTTTCGCCGCGCTCGAAGGCAATGCGGGCCAGCACCGTATGCGCGGTGATGATCTGGTCGGGCAGCCCGAGGTCGCGCGACAGCGGCAGGTAGACGTTGAGCAGTCGGCCGGCGCGCTCGCTGTCGCCGCTCTCGTACAGGCCCTCGGCCAGCAGGATGCCGGCCATGGCATTGCCGTTGGTGGGCCCGAAGCGGTTGGGCAGCATCGTGCTGGCGGCAATGCGAAAACGCCCCATGGCCTGCTGCAGCCGACCCTGGCGCAGGTCGATCAGGCCTTCGACCGACTCCGAGAAAATCTTGTTGAAGTTGCTGTCCGAGCCGCGCACCGCGTGCCGCGCCACCTGCAGCAGCCGGCGCGCCTCGGGGTAGTCGCCGGCAACCGCGGCCAGGCGCGCCATCGAGGTGGCCAGGATGGCATCGGGGAAGGCATAGCCCATTGGCAACGGCGGCAGCTCGTTGCGGGCGAAGGCACGCGCATCGTCGAAGCGGTCCATCATGTTCAGCAGCATGTGGCGCAGGGCACGGATATGCGCCAGCAGGTCGCCGGCTGCACCCTCGGTGGGGATCGCCTGCAAGAGCGCAATGGCCTCAGCCGGCCCGCGCGTGAACGACACGGACCAGACGCGCGCGATCTGCAGCTTCGGCCAGCGTGCCAGCTCCCCGGCCGGCACGGCCTCCAGCCAGCGCGTCAGCAACCGCATCCGGCCCTGCGCGAGCAGGTCGTCCGCGGCCCCGTCCAGCAGCTCCAGGGCGTGCGCGAGCGCACCGGCAGCAAGCGCGTGTTCGATGGCGGGCACCGGGCGCCCTTGCGACTCATACCAGCGCGACGCCGACAGGTGCAGCCGCGGCACGGCCTCGGGCATGGCCTGCGCCAGCTGCCCGCGCAGGAAGCCGGAAAAAAGGCTGTGATAGCGGTACCACTGCTCCGGCGCCGCGCCGGAGCCGCGCTCGCCGTAGCGCTCGCTCTCCAGCGGCAGCAGGAACAGGTTGGCGCGCTCCAGCCAGGCGAGGATCTCGTCGCTGCTGCCGGCCTCCGCGGGCTGGCACACGGCGTCGCACAGCGGCCCGCACAGCTGGTCGAGGATCGAGGTGCGCAGCAGGAAGCCGCGCACCGCCTCGGGCAGGTGCAGGAAGACGTCCTCGACCAGGTAGTCGGCAATCGCCGCGTTGGACCCGGAGAACCCGGCGATAAAGCCCTCTGGCTGGCTGCGCCGCTCCAGCGCCACCGAGGCCAGCCACAGCGCGGTGGCCCAGCCTTCGGTGCGCCGGTGCAGCGCGCTGATGGCCGCGGGCTCCAGCCTCAGGCCGCGCGCCTGGCGCAGGAAGGATGCGGTTTCGCCGGCGGAAAAGCGCAGCTGCGCGGGTTCGATCTCGAGCAGCTCGCCGCGCGCGCGCAGGCGGCCCAGGCCGGTTTCGGGCACCCAGCGCGTGCCGATCACCACGCGGCAGCCGGGCGGCAGGCTGTCCACCAGCTGCCAGACCAGTCCGGCCACGGCATCGTTCTGGATGGCTTCGAAATCATCGAGGAACAGCGTGAAGGCACCGTGGTGGCTGGCCAGGCGGTCGATCAGGGCCAGCGCCTGCTCGCCGGGATCCTGCGCCAGCGTGGCGTGCGCCGGCCGGTCCGGCGCGCCGCCGCTCAGGCCTTGCGCGATGGCGGCCTCGACCGAGCCGAGAAAGCGCGAGGCGTCGTTGTCCGAGCGGTCCAGCGTCAGCCAGGCGGTGCGCCCGCCCGCGGCCACCAGGCGCGCGCGGCACTGGAGCATGGCCGTGGTCTTGCCGAAGCCTGCCGGTGCGCGCACCAGCACAAGCTTGACGAAGCCGGCCGCGCACACGGCCTCGCAGATCGCCGCGCGCTCGACCTGGAACGGGGTCAGCAGCGGCGGACGCAGTTTGGCCGCCAGCGACGCTGCGGAGGACGGCGCGCGCCGTCCGGTCTCCTCGATACTTGCCATTGGCTGTTGTCGTCTCCCGCGCATCGCCGCCTTGCCAGGCAGCGCAATGCGCCCGCCCGCGCAGCTGGTGCAGCCGGGCGGCCGTGGCTGTGATGTAACCGGGAATTATGACGTAAACCGCCGCGCCGCCGGAAACGGCGCGCGGCGGCCGGCGCGCTTACACCAGCTTGTTGGCGTGGCCGGCCCAATAGCGGTCGCGCAGCAGCCGCTTGATTAGCTTGCCGGTGGGCAGGCGCGGCAATTCGGCCTCGAAGTCGACCGAGCGCGGGCACTTGATGGCGGACAGGTTGGCGCGGCAGAACGCGATCAGCTCGGCCGCCAGTTCGGGCCCGGCCAGGCCCATGTCGGCCAGCTGCACCACCGCCTTGACCTCTTCGCCGAAGTCCTCGTTGGGCACGCCGATCACCGCCACGTCCATCACCCTGGGGTGCGTCATCAGCAGATTCTCGGCCTCCTGCGGGTAGATATTGACGCCGCCCGAGATAATCATGTTGGCCTTGCGGCCGGTCAGGTACAGGTAGCCATCCGCGTCCACGTAGCCGATGTCGCCGATGGTGCTCCAGTCCGGGTGCTGCGGATGGCGCGACTCGGCGGTCTTGGCGTCGTCGTTGTGGTACGAGAACGCGCGGCCTTCGGCAAAGTAGATCGTGCCCGGCTCGCCCGTCGGCATCTGCGCGCCGTCCGGTGCGCAGATGCGCAGCTTGCCGATCATGGCCCGCCCCACCGTGCCCTTGCGCTCCAGCCACTCCGGCGTGCTGACCACGGTCACGCCGTTGCCCTCGGTGCCGGCGTAGTACTCCCAGATCACGGGGCCCCACCACGCGATCATGGTCTCCTTGACCGGCACCGGGCACGGCGCGGCGGCGTGGATCGCCACCCGCAGCGACGATACGTCATAGGCCATGCGCTGCGCCTCCGGCAGCTTGAGCATGCGCGAGAACATGGTCGGCACCAGCTGCGTGTGCGTGATGCGGTGCCGCTGCACCTGCCGCAGGTAATCCTCGGCGTCGAAGTGCTCCATCACCACCGCGGTGCCGCCCAGCGCCTGCACGCTCATGCAGTAGCGCAGCGGCGCGGCGTGGTACAGCGGCGCGGGCGACAGGTAGCGGGTCTCGGTATCCATGCCATAGAGCCGCTGGCACAGGCTGGTCAGCGAGGTCGGCGCCTCGATGTCCGGGCTGGCGGGCGGCGCGTACACGCCCTTGGGCCGGCCGGTGGTGCCGGACGAGTACAGCATGTCGCCGCCAGTCTCTTCGTCGCTGATGCGCGTGGCCGGGCAGCGCGCCAGTTCGGCCTCGTACGCGTCATAGCCCGGCACCGTGCCGTCCAGCATCAGACGCCGGCGCAGCGCCGGCGTCTGCCCGGCCAGCGCGGCGGCGATCTCTGCCTGCGCGTGCGTGGTGACCAGCATGGTCGCACCGCTGTCGTTGATGATGTAGGCCGCGTCGGCCACGTTCAGGCGCGTGCTCAGGCAGATGTAGACAATGCCGCTGCGCTGCGCGCCCCAGCACAGCTCGAACAGGCGCGGATGATTCTCCACCATCAGTGCCACGCGGTCGCCGGGCCGCAGTCCCTGGCTGCGGAACAGGTGCGCAACCTGGTTCGAGCGCTCGTCAAGCTCGCGGTAGCTAACGGCTGCGCCGTTGCTGGCCATGATGACAGCCGGCTTGTCGGGCGTGCGCTGTGCGTGGATGTGGGGATGCATGGCGTGGAACTCCTCAACGGGGTGTGTTGGCGGATGCTGATCCCGCATTCTCTGGACCCCGGCCGGTTCAACAATCGTCGGAAGCGACGAAGCGGCATCGCCGTCGCCTGCTGCAGCGCAGCAAAACCGCTGCGGTGCGCGGAAGCCGGCGCAGCTTCGTCCGATGCGACGATGCGCCAGTGGCCCGCCGGGCCGGATGATGCCCGGCAGACGTCCGCAATCACGCCGCATCCCCCATTCCGAAGGAGCCAAGGTGGATTTCCAGTTCAGTGAAGAACAGTCGATGCTGCGCGACACGCTCGCGCGTTACCTGGCCGATCACTATGATTTTGAGGCCCGCCGCACTGCCGTGCAGTCCGCCGCGGGCTGGCGCCCGGACTGCTGGCGCGCGTTCGCGCGCGATCTCGGCATCCTGGGCGCAGCATTCCCCGAGCCGCTTGGCGGCCTGGGCGGCGGCGCGGCCGAGCACATGATCGTGATGGAGCAACTGGGCCGCCACCTGGTACTGGAGCCCTACCTGGGCACCGTGGTGCTGGGCGGCGGCGCGCTGGTGCACGGCAGCCCCGAGCTGGCCGCGCAGTGGGTGCCGGCCATCATCGGCGGGGAGGCCACCGCCGCATGGGCCCATGCCGAACCGGCCAGCCGCTATTGCCGCCACGACGTGCGGGCCAGTGCCACGCGCCAGGGCGATGGCTACAAGCTGAGGGGGCACAAGCAGGCCGTGGTCGGCGCGCCGTTCGCCACCCACCTGGTCGTCAGCGCGCGCACATCCGGCGAGCACCGCGACCGGGACGGCATCAGCCTGTTCTGGATTGCACGCGACACGCCAGGGGTGACGCTGCGCGAGTATCCGACCTTCGACGGCCAGCGCGCCGCCGAGGTGCTGCTCGACAACGTGCAGGTGCCGGCCAGCCAGCGCATCGGCACGGAAGGCGAGGCGTTGGCCCTGATCGAACAACTGTGCGACGAAGCCATGGTCGCGCTCTGCGCCGAAGCCAACGGCGCCATGGCCCGCATGCTGGCCGACACCATCGACTACGCACGCCAGCGCAAGCAGTTCGGGGTGCCGATCGGCACCTTCCAGGTGCTGCAGCACCGCATGGCGGACATGTACATCCAGCTGGAGCAGTCCGTGGCGCTGACCCAGATGGCGGCGATGCAGGCCGCCAGCGCCGCGCCAGTGCGGGCGCAGGCGGCATGCGCGGCCAAGATCCAGGCCGGCCAGGCCGGCGCCTTCGTCGGCCAGGCCGCGGTGCAGATCCACGGCGGCATGGGCGTCACCGAAGAACTGGCGGTGGGCCACTACTTCAAGCGCGTCACCGCGATCGACCTGCAGATGGGATCGGCCGAGCACCACCTGCGCCGCTACGCCGACCTGCTCTACCCCGCCGCGGCCTGAAACCGCCCACAGAACACAGACGATTACCCAGCGAGGCCCGTCGATGCATCTCGATTTCTCCCCGCAAGACCAGCAGTTCCGAGAAGAAGTGCGCGCCTGGATCGCCCAGGCCTTTGACGCCGGATTGCGCGCGATGATGGCGCAGTCCAAGAACGGCTATCTCGACAAGGCCGGCCAGGTGCGCTGGCAGAAGGCACTGCACGCGCGCGGCTGGGCCGCGCCGAACTGGGCCAGGGAATACGGAGGTCCGGGCTGGACCCCGACCCAGCGCTTTATCTTCCAGTCGGAACTGGGCGCCGCAGGCTGCCCGCCGGTGTCGCCGATGGGCCTGAAGATGGTGGCGCCGGTGATCATGAAATACGGCACGCCAGAGCAAAAGCAGCGCTTCCTGCCGCCGATCCTGAGCTCCGACGAATGGTGGTGCCAGGGCTACTCCGAGCCCAACTCGGGCTCCGACCTGGCCTCGCTGCAGATGCGCGCGGACCACGGCGCCGACAGCGACGGCGAGCACTACATCCTGAATGGCTCCAAGATCTGGACCACGCATGCGCAGTGGGCCGACTGGATGTTCTGCCTGGTACGGACCAGCCGCGAATCGAAGCGTCAGGAAGGGATTTCGTTCCTGCTGCTGGACATGCGCACGCCAGGCATCACGGTGTCGGCGCTGCCGACGCTGGACGGCCCCGTGCCCGGCCAGCAGGAAGTCAACCAGGTCTTCTTCGAGAACGTGCGCGTGCCGGTGGCGAACCGCATCGGCGAGGAAGGCAAGGGCTGGACCTACGCCAAGTACCTGCTGGAGTTCGAGCGCGGCGGCGTCTACAGCCCGATGCTGCGCAAGCAGTTGTCGAAGATCGCGGACATTGCCGCTGAACAATCGGCCGACGACGGCGGCCGCCTGCTGGACGATCCCCTGTTCCGCCGCAAGCTGGCCGCGCTGCATCTGCGCACCGCGGCGCTCGAGGCAGTGGAGCTGCGGGTGTTTTCCAGCGTGGAATCGGGCACCTCGATCGGCGCCGCGTCGAGCATGCTCAAGCTTACGGGCACCGAGGCGCTGCAGGCAGCCAGCGAGCTTGCCGTGGAAGCCGCAGGGCCGGCGGCGTTGCCGTTCGTGCAGGATACCTGGGCGGAACTGCAGGGACGCGAGGCCGCGCCACGCGTCGGGCCGGACGATGCGGCCGTGCTGGCGCCGCGCTATTTCAACTATCGCAAGGCGTCGATCTACGCGGGGTCCAACGAGATCCAGCGCAATATTATTGCCAAGCTTGTGTTGGGACTTTAGGCAGTTCGGGGAGCGCCTTCGTACGCGTCCCGGTCTGCCGGCACCAGTCATATCTCAAGTGCAGCCGCCATGTGCGGCTGTTTTCATTCCGCCGGACGTACCGCATCGGCCTCTGCGCCGGACTCCCTCCACAGAAACCCTAGTCGGGACCGCGGCAATTTGCCGGTAAGATTCGGCACCGGGTCCGCGCCATGGCGCGGACCTGTTGTTTGTCCGGGCAACCGGGCAGACGAGGCCCGGCTGCAACACAATTGCCGCCCGGCCGAAACACGATGGCAGCCGCCCCGGCCGCCATCGCCACTGCACCGCCTTGCAACCCAAAGCGGTGTACCAGGAAGGCAAGGTTACCCCTTTGCATTCCGCCTCGTCATGGAGAAGACGTTTTGACCGACCGCATTTCCCTTGAGGCCGCCGGCCGCCTGTTTGGCACTGGTGAAGGCCCGTCCCACGAGCGCATCACGCTCGCCACCGATCCCGAGTCCGGCCTGCAGGCCATCATCGCCATCTACAACACCAGCCTCGGCCCGGCCTTCGGCGGCTGTCGCTACTGGACCTACCCGGCCGAAAACGATGCGTTGACCGATGCGCTGCGGCTTTCACAAGGCATGGCGTACAAGAACGCCCTGGCCGACCTGCCCTTCGGCGGCGGCAAGGCAGTGATCCTGCGCACACCGGCACAGACCGACCGCACCCGGCTGTTCCGCGCCTTCGGCCGCCTGGTCGAATCGCTCGGCGGCCGTTATATCACCGCCGAGGATGTCGGCACCACGGTCGAAGACATGCGTGCCGCGCAGGCCGAGACCCGCTACATCAGCGGCATGCCCCGCACCGACGGCTTTGGCGGCAACCCCTCGCCCAAGACCGCGTATGGCGTATTCGTCGGCATCGAAGCCGCGGTGCGCTACGCGCTGGACCGCAACAGTCTGAAAGGCATCTCAGTTGCCGTGCAAGGCCTGGGCTCGGTGGGCTGGGACCTTTGCCGCCGGCTGCACGAGGCCGGCGCGCAACTGATCGTGGCCGACATCAACGGCGCCAGGGTCGAACAGGCACGCGCGCAATTCGGCGCGCAAGCCGTGCCATCCGCTGACATCACCGGCGTGACGGCCGACGTGTTCGCCCCTTGCGCGCTGGGTGCGGTAATCTCGCCGGCCGTGGCGCAACAGTGCCAGTTCAGGGTCGTCGCCGGTGGCGCCAACAACCAGCTGGCCTCCCTCGAGGAAGGCGACACCCTGCAGCGGCGCGGCATCTTCTATGCCCCCGACTTCCTGATCAACGCCGGCGGCATCATCAGCTGCGCGCGCGAATACCTCGGCGGCGCCGACGAGGCTGCGGTGCTGGCCGAAGTGGCACGCATCCGCGAGCGCGTGTTCGAATTGGCGCAGCGCGTCGAGAAGAGCGGTGAAGCACCGGCACGCGCCGCGGTGAGCTGGGCGCAGGAGAAGATTCTGCAACCAGCCATCCAGATCCGGAAGGATTGACGAGAAAGGCGTCCGGGCCGGGTGCTGCTGATGGCAACACCCGGCCCGAACTATCTTTGGCTCTCTCGCCATTGACTCGTTCGCCGGCTGGTAGCTGGGGGGCAGTGGCAGTGCCGGCGATGCGCCCCCTGCAACTTCACGAACGGCCCCGAGGCCGTTGCCACGACCCATCCCCCCGCTCACAAGTGCCACCGCCCCTAGGGTTCACCCTTGGTTGACGCACTCCCCTCGCGCCCATAGACTTTTATGAACATATCATTCATTTTTGAACACTCATAGCGCTAGGAGTTTGTCGGATTTTCGGGATCTCCAGTCGTCCGGCGGGACGGGTTGGGCGTTGATAAATTCACAGTTCGCTGAGTGAGCCCATAGATGAGTCGTTTCGTGCCCGTTGATCGTCAGACCGACTATCTGTTGCCACCGTCAGTGGAGGACTGGTTGCCGGAAGGTCATCTGGCGCGGTTCGTAGTGGAAGTCATCGAGCAGATGGACCTGTCGGAGCTGAGTGGGGCGTACGCGGGTCGCGGCATGGCGGCGCATCACCCCGAGGTGCTGCTTGGCTTGCTGGTGTACGGGTATGCGACCGGAGTGTCTTCGAGCCGCAAGATTGAGAGAGCGACCTATGACTCGGTGGCGTTCCGCTACATTGCGGCGAACACGCATCCGGACCATGACACGCTGGCCACCTTTCGCAAGCGGTTTGCGAGCCAGTTAGAGAAGCTGTTCGTGCAGGTGCTGCTGATCGCGAAGGAGATGAAGCTGGTCAAGCTGGGCCGGATTGCGCTGGATGGCACCAAGGTGAAGGCGAATGCGAGCAGGCACCGCGCGCTGTCGCACGGGTATATCGGCCGGATCGAAGCGCAGTTGCATGAAGAAGTGCAGCAGTTGATGGCGATGGCCGAGACCGCCGATCGAGAGAGTCTGCCAGATGGGATGGATGTACCGGCGGAGATCGCACGGCGCGAAGCGCGACTGAAGGCGTTGGCCGAAGCGAAGGCGAAGATCGAGGCACGGGCGCAGGAACGGTTCGAGCAAGAGCAGCAGGAGTATGAAGCCAAGGTGGCGCGTCGCGAGGCGCAGCGCAAAGACGGCAAGAAGCCGCGGGGCAAGGACCCGGAGCCGCCGCAAGGCGGTGCCAAGGAACGCGACCAGATCAACCTGACGGACGAAGAGTCGCGCATCATGCCGGTGTCCAGCGGCGGCTTCGAGCAAGGCTACAACGCGCAGGCAGCGGTGGATGTCGAGACGATGTTGATCGTGGGCACCTCAGTGACCCAGCAAAGCAACGACAAGCGCCAGGTCGCACCGATGATCGACGTGCTGGGGGCGCTGCCCGAGCCATTGGGCCAGCCTGAGATTTTGCTGGCGGATGCGGGCTACTTCAGTGCGGCCAACGTCGTCACCTGCGAGGCGGCGGACATCACCCCGCTGATTGCGATCCAGCGCGACGCCCATCATCTGCCGCTGATGGAACGCTTCGCCGACGATCCGGCGCCGCCTGAGAGCACCGATCCAATCGTCAGGATGACACACCGACACAAAACGAAGGCGGGGCGAGCACTGTACGGGCTGCGCAAGAGCACGGTCGAGCCGGTGTTCGGCATCATCAAGCGAGTGATGGGATTCCGGCAGTTCTCGCTGCGCGGACTGTCCAACGTCGCGGCGGAATGGTCGCTGGTGGCGCTCGCGTGGAACATCAAGCGGATGAACGTATTACGGGGTGCATAGGGCCGATCAGCGGGCTTCTTGTGCGGTCAAAAAGCACCCGATTGCCTTCCTCATCCACTCTCAAATACCTTCATCGCGTATCACGACTGCGATGAGCCCGCCAACCGAAGCGAACCCCGTCACGACCTGATGTTTTGAATCACGCTTCACCTCAACTCCGACGAACTCCTAGCAGCCAAACATCTGCCAGCCCAACTCCCAGCAGGTAGACAAAAATGCCCCTGAAAATCGGAATCAATGGCGCCGGCATCGGCGGCCTGGCCGCAGCCATCGCCCTGCGCAAGCTCGGCATGGACGCTGTGGTCTATGAACAAGCCCCCCGCTTCGCCCGCGTGGGCGCCGACATCAACCTGACCCCCAACGCCGTCCACGCCCTGGACGGGCTGGGTGTGGGCGAGGCCCTGCGTGAAACCGCCGCCCGCCCCAGCCATCGCATCAGCCGCATGTGGGACACCGGCGAAGAAACCTCGTGCCTGCCGATGCAGGAGGAAGCCGAGCGCCGCTACGGCGCGCCGCAGTTGACCATGCACCGCGCCGACCTGATGACCGCGCTGGAAGCCGCGGTGCCGGCCGAATGCGTGCGCCTGGGCCACAAGGCCGTGGCGATCGCGCCGGATGCCGATGGCGCCACGCTGCGCTTTGCCAATGGCGCGGAGGAGCGTGTCGACGTGCTGGTCGGTGCCGATGGCATCCACTCCACCGTGCGCACCGCGCTGTTCGGGCAGGAAAGCCCGATCTTCACCGGCGTGGTGGCCTACCGCGCGGTGGTGCCGGCCGAGCGCCTCGCCGGGGTGCCCAACCTGGGCGCCTTCACCAAGTGGTGGGGCTCGGACCCAGCCACGCAGATCGTCACCTTCCCCCTCAACCGCGGCCGCGACATCTTTGTCTTCGCCACCGTCGCGCAGGAAGCCTGGCGCAATGAATCCTGGACCACGCCCGGCCGCGTGGAAGACCTGCGCAGCGCCTATGCAGGCTTCCACCCCGACGCGCGCGCGCTGCTGGATGCGTGCGACGACGTGCTGATCTCCGCGCTGTACGTGCGCGATCCGCTGCCGGCGTGGTCGGTCGGCCCGGTCACGCTGATGGGCGACGCCTGCCATCCGATGATGCCGTTCATGGCGCAGGGCGCCGGCATGGCGATTGAAGACGGCGTGGTGCTGGCCCGCTGCCTTGCCAATGCCGCGCCCGACGGCGCCGCAGGCGTGCCCGCCGCGCTGGCCCGCTACCAGGCTGCGCGGCACGCGCGCACCAGCCGCATCCAGATCGGCTCGCGCAGCAATGCCTGGCTGAAGGAAGGCGGCAATGCCGACTGGGTGTACGATTACGACGCCTGGAACGTCGCCCTCGGCTGACACCGCAGGCAACGTCCACACCAGCACGGCCGCCTGCGCGGCCGTTTTCGATTGACTGCCTACGCCAAGATGCCCAAGTCCCGCCCGCCGACCGAACCTGACCTCGACGACAGCGCAGACCCCGAAGACGCCCGCGAAGCCCAGCTGGTCTCTCCCGTGATCCGCGGCCTGCGACTGCTGCGCTTCATCGCCGAGGGCGGCGCCACCGCCAACCTGAGCGAAGTGGGCCGGCGCATCGACGTGAACCGCGTCACCGTGATGCGGCTGCTGGACACGCTGGAACATGAGGGCATGGTGGAACGCCTGCCGCAAGGCGGGCACCAGGTTGGCTTCAACTTCCTGAAGCTGGCCTCGCGCGTGCTGGCCACGAATGACCTGACCAGCTTCGCCGGGCGCGTGCTGGCCCGGCTGAGCGCGTCGCTGCAGTTGTCGGCCTACCTGGCTGTGCGCGATGGCGGCCACGCGCTCTACCTGCTGCGGCAGATGCCCGCGGCCTCGCTGGTCAGCAATATCCAGGTGGGCAGCCGCGTCGCCGCGCACCTGACCACGCCCGGCCGGATGCTGATTGCCGAGCTGCCGACGGAGACGTTGCGCGAGCTGCTGGGGCCCGAGCCCCTGCCGACGGTCACCGGCCAGAGCCCGGCCACGCACGCACGGCTGGCCGATATCCTGGCCGCCGACCGCGAACGCGGCAGTGCGTGGAGTTTTTCTGCCTATGAGCCGGGCATCGATTCCTGCGCGGCACCGGTGCGCGGCGCTGACGGCGACGTGATCGCCGCCATCAGCGTGGTGGGGCCGCAGCAGCGCTTTGAAGCGGATGGCGCGCTGCGTGAGCGTGTAGAAAAGGAGGTCAGGCAGGCGGCGCGCGACCTGTCGGGGCTGATGGGATACCGCTGCGCTGCTACTCCGCGGTAATCCCGTATGCCTTGATCAGTTTCGCCCACGCCGCGGTTTCCTCGCGGATGCGGGCGTCGAGCGCCTGCGGCGTGCTGCCCACCGGCTCCATGCCCTGGCGCTGCAGGTCGGCCCGCACCGCGGGCGTGGCCAGCAGCGCGCGCACGTCGGCGCCGAGCGCATCGGCCGCCGGCTGCGGCGTGGCCTTCGGCACCAGCAGCGCATACCAGGAACTGACGTCGATGCCGGGCACGCCCTGCTCGGCCAGCGACGGCACGTTCGGGGCGGCCGGCGAGCGCTTCTGCTGCGTCACCGCCAGCGCGCGCAGCGCGCCGGACTGGACGAATGGCGCCAGCGTCGGCCACGTGCCGAACAGCACCGGCACCTGCCCGCCCACCACATCGTTGAGCGCCTGCGTGGTGCCCTTGTAAGGCACGTGCAGCAGCATGATGCCGGCCTTGTTGCGGAACAGTTCGCCGGCCAGGTGCAGGCCGCTGCCGACGCCCGGGCTGGCGTAGCCCAGCGGTTTGCCTGACTGCTCGGCCTCCTTTGCCAGCCTGACCAGGTCTTGCACGGAATTCGCCTTGACGGAAGGATGCACCGCCAGCACGTTGGGCGAGCCCGCCAGCAGCGACACCGGCCGGAAATCGCGCTCGACGTTGTAGGTCAGCGCGGGCATCAGCGTCGGGTTGATGGTCAGGTTGCCGGCGGGCGCCACCAGCAGCGTGCAGCCGTCGCCCGGTGCGCGCCGCACCGTGTCGATGCCGATATTGCCATTGGCGCCAGGCTTGTTGTCGACCACGAAGGCCGTGCCGCGCCGCTGCTGCAGCCCGTGCGCCAGGGTGCGCGCAAGCTGGTCGGCCGGCCCGCCGGCGGGGAACGGCACCACGATGCGCACGTTGGCGCAACCCGCGGCCTGCGCGGCCTGCCATGGCAGGCTTGCCGCCAGCGCGGCGGACAGCGCCGCGCCGGCCAGCCATTGGCGACGGCGTAGCGGCTGCTTGTATATCTTGCGTTCCTGCATATTGCTTCCCCTCGGATGGCAGGCGGCGCGCATCGCCATCAGGCGAACGGCTGCGGCACCTCCGGCCGGTAGTCGAGCAGGCGCGACAGCTCGGCCGCCGCCCGCCTGACCTGTTCCACCACGTTGTCAAGCTGGTCCGGGTCGATGCGCGAGGCCGGGATGGTCGCGCCCAGCGCCGCCACCACCTTGCCGCTGCGGTCGCGCACCGGCGCCGCGATGGTGGAGATGCTGGCCTCGAAGAAGCCTTCGTGCAGCACATAGCCACGCTCGCGGTCGCGCTGGACCATCTCATACAGCTCTTCGACGGTGCGCGGCGTGCTTTCGGAATACACTTCCAGGCGCGCTTCCGGATACAGCGCGCGCAGCTCCGCCAGCGACAGGTCCTCCAGCAGCACGCGGCCCAGCACGGTGGCGTGCGCCGGCAGCCGGGTGCCGACATTGACCGTGCTGGCAAACGGGCGCAAGGCCACCGACTTGGCCACATAGACGATGGAGCGCCCGTCGCGCACCACCAGGTTGCACGGATAGTGGATCTCGTCGCGCAGCCGGTCCAGCAGCGGGCGGCCCAGCTCGGTCAGCTCCAGCGAGGCCAGGTAGTCAAAGCCCAGGCGCAGCACCGCCATGCCCAGGCGGAACTCGCGCCCGCCGTCGGTGCGCTCGACGAAGCCCATCATCTCCAGCGTGGCCAGCAGCCGGAACACGGTCGAACGGGGCACCTTGAGCCGGCGCGCCAGCTCGGCCGCCGACAAGGTGCGCTCGCGGCTGCTGAACTCGGCCAGCAGCCGCAGGCCGCGTTCCAGCCCCGGCACGATGTATTTGTCCTGGCCGCTTTCCTGCGTGTCTTCCTGCGGCGAATCGGTCGTCATGGTCTGTCTCTGCAATATTCGGTCTTGGCGTAACGCTCTCATATATCACGCCTGCACCCCGTAGGGTACCCGTATTGCCGCCAGACCCTCGCCCCGGGCGCCGCCTAGGCTCCCGGGCGCAGGTAATCCCGCAGCCAGGCCGCGCACTGCTCGCCCTGGGCCGCGGGCCAGCGCACCACGATGGTCTCGTTGCGGCGGCGCAGCTCGACGCAGATGTCCGACAACGGGCCGCGCGCGGCATCGCCACGCCCGAACAGCCGGGAGAACAGCCCGCCCGCGGCGGGTGCCGGCGGCGCGGACTGTGCCGGCGGCACCGCATGGCCATTGACCGCCGCAGCGGATACGACTGCCGCCGGTACTGCAGGTGCAGCCGTCGTCGCCGGTTCAGGCAGCGCCTGCGCCTCGCCCGGCGACAGCCGCGCCAGCAGGTTGGCACCGAACTCGTCCCACATGCGGTCGGCCTTGGTCTTCATCACGCTCAGGCCGAAGGTGCCCAGCCGGCCCAGCACGTCCACCTGCACCCTGATGCGCAGCTGCGTGCCGCCATCGTCCAGCGCGGTCAGGAACAGCTCGCTCGACTGCCGCAGCGAGCTTGCCACCGAAGCATCCTCGCCGGTGCCCTCGGTGCGCAGGTAATGCGGCGCGCGCGTCTCGACGATCTTCGTATGCAACCGGAAGCGCGCGTTGATAAAGGCGATCTTGACTGCCATGTGCGCGATGTACTCGACCTCGCTCAGCACTTCGATCGATTCCATGCCAGGCACGCAAGCGCCCATCACGTTGGGGTCGAGCAGCAGCTCCCACACGCGCGCCGGCGGCGCCGCGGTGACCAGGGTCTTTTCAATTTCCACGCACTTTCTCCGCGGCGGACAGGACCGATTCAACGATGCCGACATAGCCGGTGCAGCGGCACAGGTTGCCGTTCAGGCCGTGACGGACTTCGTCTTCGGTCGGGTTGGGGTTGTTGGCGAGCAGCGCGCACGAGGCCATCAGGAAGCCGGGCGTGCAATAGCCGCACTGCAGCCCGCCGTTGTCCATGAAGCACTGCTGCAGCGGATGGAGCTGGCCGTCGGCGGCCAGCCCTTCCACGGTCATCACATGGCGCCCGCGCGCCTGCACGGCGAGCATCAGGCAGGACTTGACCACCTCGCCGTCGACCAGCACGGAGCAGGCGCCGCAGATGCCGGTCTCGCAGCCGCGCTTGGTGCCGGTCAGGTTCAGGTCGTCGCGCAGCAGGTCGGACAGCAGGCGCCGCGCCGGCACCTCGACCTGGTGTTCTTCACCGTTGACGGTGAGTTCGATGCTGATTTTGTCCATGGGAACTCCTTACTCCGAGGCCACGCCGAACAGCTCGGCAATGGTGCGGCGTGCGACCACGCGCACCATCTCGCGCCGGTACGCCTCGGACCCGCGCATGTCCGAGACCGCGTTGATGTCCGCGGCGACGATGGCGGCGGCTTCCGCAGCCAGTTCCGTCGTCACGGTCTTGCCAGCCAGCAAGGCCTCGGCGCGGCGCAGCCGGGCCGGAATCGGCGTGGAAGCGCCCACCGCCAGCCGCGCCTCGACGCAGAACGCGCCCTCGCGCCGCACCGCCAGCGCCACGCTGGCCAGCGGCCGGTGTTCGGCGGCGGTGCGCAGGAAGCGCGAATAGCGGCCGTCGGCACCGCCCCCCGGCGCGGGCAGGCGGATCTGCGTGACGATTTCATCCGGCGCCAGCGCCGTGACGTAGTAGTCGACCAGGAAGTCTTCGATATCGATCACGCGCTCGCCGCCGCGGCCGCTGACCACGATCCGCGCACCCAGCGCCATCAGGCAGCCCGGCGGATCGGTGGCGGGGTCGGCATAGCAGAGGTTGCCGCCGATGGTGCCCTGGTTGCGCACCTGCGGATTGGCCACGCGCGCGGCCATGCCGGCCAGCATCGGGTAGTGCGCCTGTACCAGCGGCGAGCGCGCCACCTCGGCGTGCAAGGTCAGCGCGCCGATGCGCAGGCCCTCGCGCGCATCGAAGGTGATGCCGCGCAGCGCATCGAGCCGGCCCAGCGAGACCAGATGGCTTGGCGTCAGCATGCGCTGGCGCATGCCGAGCATCAGCGCGGTGCCGCCGGCAAAAATGCGGCAACGGTCGCCCAGGTCGGCCAGCATCTGGCTGGCCTCGGCCACGGTGCCCGGCTCAAGGAAGGCAAAGTCACGCATGGGCGTCCTCCTTCTCCTTCAGTTCGCGCAGGCCGGCCAGCACCTTTTCCGGCGTGATCGGCAGCGACTGGATGCGCACGCCCACGGCGTCGAACACGGCATTGGCGATCGCCGCCGCGCCCGGCAGGATCGCGGTTTCGCTGGCGCCCTTGGCGCCGTAGGGGCCGTTGGGGTCGTTCGATTCCACCACGTCGGTGCGCAGCATCGGCACCGCGTCGGCGGTGGGCATGGTGTAGTCGGCAAAGTTGCCGTTCATCAGGCGGCCATCCTCGTATTGCAGGTTCTCGTAGAGGGTCCAGCCGATCGCCTGCACGGTCGCGCCGTGGGTCTGGCCGTGCACCGCGAGCGGGTTGATGGCCTTGCCGCAGTCGTCGGCGACAAAGCTGTCGACCACGGTGACCTGGCCGGTGCTGGTGTCGACCTCCACCTCCACGGCCTGCACCGCGAACGAATGCGCGGGCGCGACGTTGCCGTAGTAGTTGGCGTCGTGCATCACCGTGGGGGCGTCATAGGTGGCACGCACGTGGATGCCCTCGCCGCCGTGGCGGAAGATATGCAGGCGCGCGATCTCGGCCAGCGTGGCGGACTTGTCGGGCTGGCCTGGCGCGGCGATGCGGCCATCGGCAATCACCAGTTGTGCCGCATCCGCGCCGAGCTTTTCCGCCGCAAGCGCCAGCAGCTTCTGGCGCGCCTCGCGCGCCGCGCGCAGCACCGCGTTGCCGGCGATGATGGTCACGCGCGACGCCAGCGAGCCCAGGCAGAACGGTGCGGTATCGGTATCCGGCGCCATCACGGTGACGTGCGACAGCGGGATGCCCAGCTCCTGCGCGCAGATCTGGCTGAGCATGGTGTTGGCGCCCTGCCCCATGTCGCACTCGCTGGTCTGCAGCATCACGCGGCCGTCCTCGTTGACCTTGAGCAGGATGGTCGAGCCATCCCAGTTGCCCAGCGTGCGGTTGCCGCTGACATGCATGGCCGCGGCGATGCCCACGCCGCGGCGGCGCGTGCCGGTGCCGCGCGGCGCCGCGCGCTTCGCGTCCCAGCCGATGGCCTGGCGCGTCATGTCCAGGCATTCGGCCATGCCGGTGCTGCTGATCTTCCAGCCATGCACGCTGGTTTCGCCCGCGCCGATCGCATTGCGCTTGTGCACTTCGATCGGGTCGATGCCGAGCATGCCGGCCAGCACGGTCAGGTGGCAGTTCAGCGGGAACTGCATCTGCTGTCCGCCAAAACCGCGGAAGGCGCCGCGCGGCGGGTTGTTGGTATAGGCCATCACCGCATGCGAGCGCACGTTCTGCACGCGGTGCATGTTGTCGCTGCGCATGGCGGTGACGTGCATCACGTCGCCGGCAAGCCCTGAGTAGGCGCCGCATTCGGCCGTGATGCGCACGTCCTTGGCCAGGATCACGCCGTCGGCCGACAGCCCCATGCGCAGCCAGACCTGCATCGGCACGCTGGCGCGCGCGCCCTGGAAGTCTTCCAGCCGGTTGTTGACCAGCCGCACCGGGCGCTCCAGCCGGCTGGCCAGGTAGGCGCAGATCAGGCTGTTGTTCTCCTCGACGATCTTGGCGCCGAAGCCGCCGCCGGTGGTGGCCTGCACCACGCGGATGGTCGAGACCGGCCGGTCCAGCGCCTCGGCCAGCCGCGCGCGCGCCAGGAACACCGACTGGGTCGAGGCCCACAGCGTGAGCCGCCCGTTGCCGTCCTGCGCCGCGACCGAGGCCATCGGCTCCAGGTAGCCCGGGTACTGCGAGTGCATGTCGTAGGTGGCCTCGTACACCGCCGCGCAGGCTTCAAACGCGGCATCCACGTCGCCGCGCACGATGTGCATCTCGTGGCCGATATTGTGCGTGCCGGCGTGGAGTTCCGGCGCGCCCTCGGCCAGTGCCGCCGCCGGCGTCAGCAGCGCGGGCAGCACCTCGTACTCGATGCGGATCAGGTCCAGCGCGTCGCGCGCGATCTCCTCGCTCACCGCCACCACCGCGGCCACTTCCTCGCCGACATGGCGCACCACGCCGCAGGCCAGGATGCGCTGCTCCTTGCGGTGCGGGCCCCAGTTGCGGGTGGGCACATCCTGCCCGGTCGCCACCAGCTTCACGCCGGGCAGCGCGCGCGCCGCGGTCGTGTCGATGCGCACGATGCGCGCGTGCGGGTGCGGGCTGCGCAGCACCTTGGCGTGCAGCATGCCGGGCAACTTGATGTCGCCGGCATACTGCGCGCGCCCCATGACCTTTTCCCGCGCGGTCACCTGCGCCGTGGCGCTTCCCACGATGGCCTTGCTCATGCCGGCCTCCTGCTTGTCTTGATGCATGAATGCGATGCGATGACCCGGGTCATTCCGCCGTGATCGCCAGGTCGCGGATCACCTTGCCCAGCCGCTCGTAATCGGCCGCATTGACCTTTTCCAGCGCGGCCGGCGCGCCGCCCACGGGGCTGGCGCCGAAGGTTGCCATCTTCTCGGTCACGTCGGGCAGGCGCAGCACGTCGTTGAGCTGCTGGTTCAGCACCTTGACCACCTCGGGCGGCGTGCCCTTGGGCGCCATCACGCCGTGCCATGCGCCAACCACCACGTCCTTGTAGCCAAGCTCGGCCAGCGTCGGCACGTTGGGCAGCAGCGGCGAGCGCTTCGCGTCGGTGATCGCCAGCGGGATCAGCCGGCCGGTGTTGATGTACTGTGCCACCGGGCCCAGCGTGACGTAGGCAAAGTTGACATGCCCCGCCACCACGTCATTGACCGCCGGCGCCACGCCCTTGTACGGCACGTGCTGGATCTGCACGCCCGCGGCGCGGTTCAGCATCTCGCCGGCGATATGCATCGGCGAGCCCGCGCCCGGGCTGCCATACGTCAGCGTCTTGCCGCCCCTGGCCGCGGCAATCATCTCGCCGACGGTCCTGATGCCCGCCTGCGGATTGGCCACCAGCAGCACCGCCTGCACGGCGGTCTGGATCACCGGCGTGAATCCGTGCAGCGGGTCATAGCTGGCCGACGGCGCCAGCTTGAGCACCATCGGGGCCAGTGTGAACGGGTTGGGCGTGTACAGCAGCGTGTAGCCGTCGGCCGGTGCGCGGCTGACAAAGCTGGCGCCGACCACGCCGCCGGCGCCGGGGCGGTTCTCGACGATGACCGGCTGCTTCAGGCGCGCCGACAGCTTGTCGGCATAGAGCCGGGCCATGGCGTCGGTGTCGCCGCCAGGCGGATAGGCCACGACCATGGTCACGGTCTTGGCCGGATACGCGGCGGTGGCCTGTGCGCTGCCCGCGGCAAGCGCGAGCGCGGCCAAGGCAGTGGCGGCAAGGAAAAGGCGGCGGGGGCGTTCGTGTCTCATCAACAGCTCCTGTGGGGGCGCATTCGCGGTTGGAGTGGGCTGTTGTGCGCACCGCGAAAACAGGGTTGGCTCGGGTTACAACACTTTCGGTTGTTTTATTAGTGAAACGTATGTTCATCTCAGGAACACCAACCATCGTATGTCTCCAATATTGACAACTCAACTTACGTTAAACCCCAATTGACATGTAAATTTTCTCGTTAACATTTTCGCTGCCATGAAAGCGACACACGATGGCGGAATTGGCGAGCGGCTGTGAGACAATCTGGCCCGCCAACCGGCCCCGCATGGCGGCCGGCAGACCCGATCAAGAGGAACGCATGCCCCGTGACGCCGCGCCCGCCAACGGCAAGCCCGCGACAGACGCCAGCCCCTGGACCGACCTCGACGAGGCCGGCAGCGGACTGACCGTCGACAATTTCCTGACCACGATGCTGAGCCAGCTGGTCACTGCCCTGCGCAGCACGGTGACCAAGCCCTATGCGGAACAGTTCGGCCTGACCGTGCCGGAGTGGCGCATCCTGGCGCTGCTCGCGCACGCGCGCGAGCTGCCGTTTGCGGAGCTGGTGACGCAGTCGACCTCGGACAAGGCGCTGGTGAGCCGCACCCTGCGGCTGCTGGAAGATCGGGGGTTGGTGCGGCTGACCTCAGCCGGCAACACGCCGCGCAAGAAGCTGATCTGCGCGATCAGCGAAGCCGGCGCCGCGCTGCACGACCAGGTGATGCCGCTGGCGCGGCGCGGGCAGGCGCAGGTGATCCGGCAATTGTCGCCGGAGGAGCGGGAAGCGGTTTATCTGGGGTTGAGGAAATTGTTGAGGGGGCAGGAGTAATCTTGGCCTGGGCGGGCTACGGTCTGACTCCGCGCGGTTGGTTATCGCCCTTGGCGGGCGGGGGCTGGTTTCGCCGGTGTGGCTCGGCTGGCCTTCTGCTCGTTGGCTTGGGTATGTCGGTCGGGTTCGATGTTGTCGTAGGTTGGACCGCCTGGTTCCGCCCTGCTGGGCGGGTCACTTTTTGGCCGAGCGCCAAAAAGATGGAATGAACGCACCCCGGCCCTCCGATCAAAGGCGCCGGTAGTTCAGCTGTGCATCCGGGGAAACGTGACAGGGTAGGCGGGTCCCCCATCACGAAACGGCATCGATGTGCCAGAGTGGGAGTGTGACCAACCACGCGAGGATGGAGGGACCCGAGATGAATACTACGACTTACGGCCTGGACATTGCAAAGACTGTCTTCCAGCTCTATTGGGTCGAGCCTTCGGGCAAGTGTTCCAACCGCCGCTTCAGCCGGCCCAAGCTGCTGGAGTTCCTCTCGAATCGCGAGCCCGGGCGTATCGCGCTCGAAGCATGTGGCAGCGCGCACTGGTGGGCCCGCCAACTGCAAGCCTTGGGTCATGAGCCGGTGCTGTTGCACGCCAGGTACGTGCGACCGTTCGTGCAGACGAACAAGACCGATGCGGCCGATGCCAAGGCTATCTGGACCGCGGCGCAGCAGCCCGGGATGCCATTCGTGGCACCGAAGACCGAGCCGCAGCAGTGCGTGCTCAGCCTGCATGCCATGCGCCAGCTGCGCGTGAAGATGCGCACCATGCTGGTCAACCAATTGCGCGGCACGTTGTTTGAGTTCGGAATCCGGATCCGTCCGGGGCTGCGGGCTGGCCTGCAGGAAATCGTGCAACGAATGGACGAACTCGAACAGGACGTGCCGCCCTTGCTGTTTGAGTTCGTGCGCGAACAATTGCAAAGCATCGAACGGCTCGATCAAGAGATAGCTCGCCTGGATCAACGCATTGATGCCTGGGGTCGGCAGAATCGGGCCTGTAAAACGATTTTGGCCATTCCCGGCATCGGCATGCTTACCGCCACGGCCATGGTCGCCACCATTGGCGACGCGCACACCTTCAAGTCCGGGCGCCAACTGGCGGCTTATCTTGGCCTGGTGCCCAAACAGACCGGCACCGGCGGCAAGGTCTGGCTGAGCGGCATCAGCAAACGCGGCGACCCCTACCTGCGCACCTTGCTGATTCACGGCGCGCGGGTGGTCCTCACTCATCTGCGACGCAAGAATCAGCCCGGCTGGAGCTTAACCCTCGCCCAGCGACGGCCGAAAAACGTCGCGGCTGTTGCCCTGGCTAACAAGACGGTGCGTACCATCTGGGCCCTGTTGGCCCACGACCGAACCTATGACCGAGACTACGTCTCGGTCAGGCCTGCCTAACGGCAGGCAGAGCTAGCAAGGAAGGAACCCGTCCACAGGTTGCGGCGGTAATGTCAGCGTGATGGCAAAACAGGTTGGACCGCGGGAGTGCAAGCCCAATTGGTTACTGGTGCTCAAAGCACGGCGAAAAGATAGGGACACTCCCGGCGAAATCCATCAGGGCCTGCAGGCCAGGCCTGCACCGCAAGGCCGGATATAAGTCTGCAGCCAATCCTGTCCAAGCCTGATGTTGGCTTTACCTTGCAAACCGGGGCGCGTTCATATAAGTAACCAAAAAACGCGTCGCCTCTGGCGGCTGGCCACCAATTCCTCGGCGATGGTAGTTCGAGCGGTGGTGATTTCCGTTCGATGTGGTTGGTGGTTCACGCCTGCTACGCTCCCGGGATGTGCCTTGCGTCCACGGACTATTGGACGAACCCGACTTTAGGCTGTTGGCAGCCTTCTAACCAGGTCATCGGTAGGACGCCTACGGCTGCGCTGCGCGCACTCAGTATCGTAGGTCATGGGCCCTGGCACGGAGTGCGTCGCTGCGCTCGCACGGCGTTGTCGCGGATGATGCCGGGCCAAAGGAAAAAATCAGGACGTGGCCACTGGTTCTGCCACGTTAGGACGCGCGCGAAGCGCAGCCGAAGGCGTCCCACCGACGCGGTGCTTAGCAGGCTGCCAACAGCCTAAAGTCGGGTTCGTCCAATAGTCCGTTGATGTGGGCACAGACAGGGTGCGTAGCAGGGTCGAACCACCAACCCCATCGACCGGAAATCACCGCCGCCCGCACCACCCACACCGAGGAATTGGTGGCCAGCCGCCAGAGGCGACGCGTTTTTTGGTTACTTTTTGTCGCTCCGGACAAAAAGTAACCCGCCCAGCAGGGCGGAACCAGGCCGTAAAACCTACGACAACATCAAACCCGACCAACATAACCAAGCCAAAGAGCCCCCCCTCAAACCTCCAACTCCTCCAACACCCGCCCCTTGGTCTCAATCCCAAGGAAATGCACGGTGACAGCCGCCAGCGCCGGCACCACGGACAGCGCAAAGAAGGCAATGCTGAGGTCGCCGCTGCCGATGGTGCTGGCGATCAGGCCCGGCGCAAAGATCGCCGCCAGCTTGAGCCACGCGCCACCCAGCCCGCACCCCATTGCCCGCACGCTGGTCGGGTACAGCTCCGGCGTATAGACATAGGAGGTAATGAAGCCACTGGCCAGGAACCCCATCGCCAGCGCGCACAACGTCGCGACCACGTACACGTTCGACGCGTGGAACACTCCCGCCAGCACCAGCGACAGCGCGCACAGCAGGAACGACACATTGATCACCGGCTTGCGCCCGACCTTGTCGACGATCATCGCGCACACCAGCGAACCGACCACGCCCAGCACCGACGCACCGGCGGCGAGGTTCAGCGCCAGCTGCAGCGGCGCGTGGTAGACGGTCTTGTAGACCGTGGGCAGCCACGTCGACAGCCCGTACTGGATAAAGCCGCAGGTCGCCCACAGCATCCACACCGCCAGTGTGCGGCCGATATAAGGCTTGCTGACCAGGTCGCGCACGCGGCGGCGCGGATGCTGGGCCATGCGTTCGTAGGCGCTGGTGTCGCCCAGGGGCGGCAGCGGCATTCTGGCGCGCGCCTCGAATGCCTGCAGCGCGGCGTCGGCGTCTTCCAGGCGGCCCTTCTCGGCCAGCCAGCGCGGCGATTCGGGAATCACGCGGCGCAGGATGAAGAACAGCACCAGCGGCACGCCGCCGAGGAAGTACATCACCTGCCAGCCGTAGTGCGGCACCAGCCAGGCGCCGATGCCGTTGGACACCATCAGCCCGATCGGGAACACCACCTCGTACAGCAGCACGAAGCGCCCGCGCCCATGCGCGCGCGTGACCTCGTTGATATAGGTGGCCGCCACCGGCAGCTCGCCGCCCAGGCCCAGGCCCTGCACGATGCGCAGCAGCGCGAAGACCTCGAACGACGGAGCAAAGCCGCAGGCCAGGCTCATCAGGCCGATGATGCCCGCGCTCCATCCGATCGAGCGCAGCCGGCCAAAGCGCTCGGCCAGCCCCGGGAACAGCAGCGCCCCGACCAGCTGGCCGACCGACGGCGCCGCGATCAGGAAGCCGATCTGGCCCGGCGTGAGCGACCACTGCGCGATCAGCAGCGGCAGCGTGGCGGCAATGGCGATGACGTCGAAACCGTCGAAGAAAGTGGCCAGGCCGATCAGCAGCCGGGCGCGGATGTGCATGGCGTTGCCCGGCATGCGCTCGATGCGGGCGACGATATTGCCGCGCGTGAGCGTGCCGCTGCGGGCGGCTGCACCCTGGCCGGCGCTGTCGGCCGAGGTCACGATACCTGCGGTGGCGGCCACCGGTGCGCGGGGGGGCGCTGCGTCTTGTCTCTGAGTCAACACGGGGCTTCTCGGTTTAATTTTTCGGGGGTTGCTCCCCTCTCCCGCTTGCGGGAGAGGGGCCGGGGGAGAGGGCAGGCGCTTGCTAACGGCATATGCCGCGACTTGCCCGGCGGCCTGGGAAGAGGAGATCGGGATTCGACAGCGCGCTGGCTACGGCCGGCGCTGCCCCTCTCCCCCGCCCCTCTCCCGCGCGCGGGAGAGGGGAGAACACAATCGCGAAATTACAAGTCCAGCACCAGCTTGCTGCCCTTGCACCCCGATACGCAAACCATCATGGTCTTGTTGCTGGCGCGCTCGCTGCTGCTGAGCACGCTGTCGCGGTGGTCGGGGCATCCTTCCAGCACCGCCGTCTCGCACGAGCCGCACACGCCTTCGCGGCAGCTGTAGTCCATCTGCACGCCGGCATCGAGCAGCGCGTCCAGCAGCGACTTGCCGGACGGCACCTTGACGGTGGTGCCGGTGCGCGACAGCGACACGGTGTACTCGCCCTCCTGCACCGCCTCGGTCGAGGGGTCGGCGGCAAAGCGCTCGATGTGCACGTTCGGGTAGCCGTGCGCTTCGCAGGCCGCCTCGAACGCCTTCAGCATCGGGCCGGGGCCGCAGCAGTAGAGGTGCGTCTGCGCATCCTGGCCGGCCAGCATCGCGTTCAGGTCCGGCGGCACGCCGGCCTCGTCGTCGAAGTGAAAGCGCACGGCATCACCATGGGCCGACAGCTGTTCGACGAACGCGGCCTCGGCGCGCGAGCGGGCACAGTAGATCAGCGTGAACGACTTGCCCAGCTCGGCCAGCCGGCGCGCCATGCAGACGATCGGCGTGACGCCGATGCCGCCGGCGACCAGCACGGTGTGCGCGGCGCTCTCGTCCAGCGCAAAGTTGTTGCGCGGCGCGCCCACGGTCAGCGTGGTGCCCACGCGCAGCTGCTCATGTACGTAGCGCGAACCGCCGCGGCTGCCGCGGTCCAGCAGCACGCCCACCGTATAGCGCTGGCGCGCTTCGGGCGCGCCGCACAGCGAGTAGCTGCGCACCAGGCCGTTGCCCAGGTGCAGGTCGATATGGGCGCCCGGGCTGAACTCGGGCAGGGTCTCCCCTTCGGGATCTTGCAGTTCGATGCTGACCACGCCGCGCGCTTCAAAACGCATGGCCTGGACGCGCAGGGTCAGGGACTGGTGGGCACTCATTGCTGCTTCCTTCGATTGCGCTGCTCTGCTGACTTACCGCTTCTCGGTCAGGAACTTGCCTGCCGGTCCGCCCGCATTCTTCTGGCGGCGGGTATTGCCGTCGATGCCGCCCTCGATCGCCCACTCGGCGAACATGGTCGGGCCGGGCTCGAAGGCACGTGGTTCCCAGTGCTCGTCGAGCTGGTCTTCGTCTGCGTAGTACTCGATCAGGCCGCCGGCCGGGTTCTTGAAGTACCAGAAGTAGGCCGACGAGATCGGGTGCCGGCCCGGGCCGAGCTGGGTGTCCCAGCCCTTGCGCGAGACATGCATGCCGCCGCCGAACACTTCATGGATGTCACGCACCGTGAAAGCGACGTGGTTCAGGCCGCTCTTCGGTTCCGGCAGCTGCAGCAGGAACAGGTCGTGGTGGCCGCCCTCGGGCGTGCAGCGCAGGAAGGCGCCGCGGTCCGGGTAGCGGTCCGACGGCACGAAGCCGAACTTCTCGACATAGAAGCGCTCCGTGACCTTGACGTCCTTGACGAAGAACACCACGTGGCCCACCTCGATCGGGGTGGCGTGGTCGTAGATCGGGCTGCGCTGGTTCAGGCGCGGTTTGTCGTTCCACGTATTCATCAACGCGCAGTCGACCTGCACGTCATGCTTGCGCGTGACCTGGAAGCGCACGGCCAGGCCGTTCGGGTCGGTGCAGCCGATGCGCAGGGTGTCGCCCTCGCCCTGGCGCACGAAGCCCGGCGCGTCGGCGATCGCCCTGGCGATGTGGTCCAGCGACGCCTGCGATGCCACGCCCCACACCACTTCGCGCAGCGTCGGGCCGGCCTCGATGGCGGGCGGCAGCGTCGCGTCGTCGATGCGGCGCACCAGCACGCGGCAGCCGTTCAGCGTTTCGAAATCCAGGCCGTGCGCGTCGTCGCGCCTGATGGCCAGGCCCCAGTCCGAGAAAAAGCCACGGCAGGCGTCAAAGTCATCCGCGCCGTAGACGATCTCGTCGATCCCCAATACCTTGATCATTGTCTCTCTCCAGCCTGCCGGGTTCAGTGGTTGGCCCACGGCAGCGGTTGTTCGTTCAGTCCCCAGTACACGCTCTTCTGCTCCATGTACTGCAGGATGCCAAGCCGTCCCTTCTCGCGCCCCAGGCCGCTGTCGCGCCAGCCGCCGAACGGCGTCGAGATCGAGAACTGCTTGTAGGTATTGATCCATACATTGCCCGCCTGCACGGCCCGCGCCACGCGCCAGGCGCGCTTGTAGTCGCGCGTCCAGACGCCGGCGGCGAGCGCATAGACGCTGTCGTTGGCCTGCGCGATCAGGTCGTCCTCGTCGTCGAACGGGATCGCCACCAGCACCGGCCCGAAGATCTCTTCCTGGCAGATGCGGGCGTTGTTATCCAGCCCTTCGATGATGGTCGGCGTGTAGAAGTAGCCATTGGGCAGGCCGGCCACGTCGGGGCGCAGGCCGCCGGTGCGCAGCTGGCCGCCCTCTTCCACGCCCGCCGCGACGTAGGACTCGATGCTGTCGCGATGACGGTCGGTGATCAGCGGGCCCATCTGGGTGCGCTCGTCCGACGGATCGCCCACGCGCAGGTGCGCGGCGCCCGCGGCCAGGCGCTCGATGAAGGGCTCGTACTGCGAGCGCGCCACGAACAGCCGCGAACCGGCGATGCACGACTCGCCCGACGAACTGAAGATGCCGTACAGCACGCCGTTGACCGCATGGTCCAGGTCGGCATCGTCGAACACCATGGTCGGCGACTTGCCGCCCAGCTCCAGCGACACCGGCATCATCTTGTCGGCGGCGATATGGGCGATGTGCTTGCCGGTGGTGGTGCCGCCGGTGAACGACACGCGGCGCACCAGCGGATGCTTGGTGATGGCATCGCCGATCACCGAGCCCTTGCCCGGCAACACGCTGATCAGGCCCTTGGGCACGCCAGCCTCGTCGCAGATGCGCGCCAGTTCCAGCGCCATCAGCGGCGTGACCTCGGCGGGCTTGACCACCACGGCGTTGCCGGCGGCGAGCGCCGGCGCCATCTTCTGCGCCTCGCTGGCAATCGGCGAATTCCACGGCGTGATCGCCGCGACCACCCCCATGGGCTCGTACACGCTCATGGTCAGGCAGTCGCCGCGCTGCGGCGTGATGGTCTCTTCCAGTGTCTCGCAGGCCGCCGCAAAGAACTGGAAGGTGCCGGCGGCGCTGGCCACCAGGGCGCGCGTCTCGCTGATCGGCTTGCCGTTGTCCAGGCGCTGGCGCTGCGCCAGCTGCTCGCCCTTGGCGCGGATCAGCTCGGCCACGCGGTACAGCACGACGGCGCGCTCATGCGGCTTGCGCTGGGCCCAGCCGCTGGTGAGAAAGGCCTGGTGGGCGCCCTGCACGGCTTCTTCCACATCCGCCAGGCTGGCGGCGTTGAGTTCGGCCACCACTTCGCCGGTGGCCGGGTAGCGCGTGCCGTAGCGGTCGCCGGTCCCCAGGCGCCATTCGCCCGCGATGCAGATGGGGAGTACTTCTTGCGTCTTCATAGTCGTTGCCTGCTAAGTCTGTGGGGCGTGGCTGCCAGGGCTAGATCGATACCGCGTGCGCCCGGTTGCCCAGCGCGCGCACCACGCTGAACACCGTCAGCGCGGAAGTCTTGGGGTTGGCCGCGAGCGGCTTGCCGCGCATGGTCAGCTCGAAACCGCCGAAGGCGCCGCGCGCTTCCACGTGGTGCACGTTTTCCACGGCGTGCGGATCGGCCAGCAGCTTCACCGAGGTGCGATCCAGGCCGAGACCGGCCAGCGAGACCGTGGCGGCCACGTTGGCGTTCTTGGGATACAGGCGTGCCGCGTCGCGGGCAGTGCCTTCGAAAATCACGGTCGGCTCGGTCAGCGCATCCAGGTCGAACAGCTGCTCGGCCGGTGTGCCGGTCCAGGCGCGCGCCGGCTTGCGGCCGGTGTAGATGACTTCGTCCAGGCCGCCGACGCGGGCCGCGGCCAGCGCGTCGATGGCGCCGATCGCGCCGGAGAGCAGCTGCACCTGCGTGCCGCCGCGGCGTGCGGCCGCTTCCAGCCGCTCGGCCATGCCGGGCTCGGACAGCGCGCCCACCGACACCACCATGCACGGGATGCCGCGTTCCAGCGCCGGCACGATGTGCTCTTCCAGCGCATGGTGGCCGGCGCACTCGACCAGCAGGTCGGGGCGGCGCTCGTCCAGGTGCGTCGCCACGCGGGCGCTCGGCGCCAGCGCGGAGACCGCGTCGCGGGCCTCGTCCATCGTGTGCTCCGGCACGATCACCACGTCGAACACCACGTCAGGATCGCTCTTGAGCAATTCCATCACGCCGCGGCCGATCGCGCCGCAGCCAACCATGGACACATGCAGCATCTCCGGTCTCCTTCAGGCGGTGACAGTGGTTTGTTCGCGCGCCGGCTCTTCGTTGTCCTTGTTCACCGGGGGGCCGGCAAACGCGGTCTTGAAGGAGCCGATCGACAGCATGTCGATCTCCAGCAGGAACGGGCCGGACTCGGCCGTGGCCGCTTGCAGCGCGGCGCCGACCTCGGCCAGGTTGCTCACGCGGGCATGGCGCAGCGACAGCGACCTGGCCAGCGTGGCGTAGTCCGGCGTATGCAGGTCCACGTAGTGGCGGCGGCCGCCGTACTGCGCGTCCTGGATGTTCTTGATCACGCCGTAGCCCTTGTCGTTCATCAGCACGATCACCATGTCGGCGCGTTCCTGCACCGCGGTGGCCAGCTCACCCAGGTTCAGGATGAAGCCGCCGTCGCCGGCCAGCGTGAAGGTCTTCTTGCCCGACGCCGTCGCCGCGGCACCGATCGCAGCGCCGATACCCATGGCCAGGCCCTGGCCGATGCCGCCGCCCAGTGCATGCACGCCGGCACGCGAATCGAAAATCTGCAGATGGCGGTTGCCCCAGGTGCTGTTCGACACGGTCACGTCGCGGACCCAGTTGAAGCTGCGGCCGACCGCGCCCTGCAGCGCCTGCACCAGCGCCGAGTACGGGCCGAGGCCGTCGACCAGGCCGTTGACGGCGGTGTCGTGGGCGCGGCGCAGGTCGGCGGCGAAAGCCGGGTCGATCTGCATGCGCTTTTCGAGCCGGTCCGCCAGCGCGTCCAGCGCCAGCGCGGCGTCGCCGCTGACAAAGTAGTCGCTCAGGTAGCAGCGGCCTTCGGCGGCCGGGTCGGCGTCGATGCGCAGCAGCGGACGCGGCAGCTTGAGTTCGTACTTCAGGGTTTCATTGCCGCGCAGGCGCGAGCCCACCACCAGCATCGCGTCGCAGGTCTGGTAGAAGTTCTCGACCGGCTTGTGCAGGTTGTAGGCGCCAAGCGTTCGGGGATCGTCTTCCGGCACGATGCCGCGGCCCTGCGTGCTGGTGACCACGCCGAAGCCCAGGTCCAGCAGGCGCTGCACCTGCTTGCTGGCGTGGCGCGCACCGCCGCCCAGCCACAACATCGGGCGCCTGGCCTTGACCAGGCGCTCGGCCAGCGCGTCCAGCGCATGGGCCGACGGCACGTGCTGCGGCACCGGCAGCGGCTGCAGGTCGGCCGGCATGTCGATCAGCGCGGCCTGGATGTCGATGGGGATCTCCACGCTGACCGGGCCGGTCGGCGCCGTCAGCGCGGTCTGCACGGCCAGCTTGATGGTGCTGATGGCAGTGTCGGCGCTGCGGATGCGGAAGGCCGCCTTGGACACGGCCTTGAGCATGGTCAGCTGGTCCGGGGCCTCGTGGATGTACGCCAGGCTCTGGTCCAGGTACGGCGTCTCGATCTGGCCGGTGATGTGCAGCATCGGCGTGCCGGCGGTCAGGGCTTCGACCATGGCGCCGGCGGCGTTGCCCGCGGCGGTGCCGGTGCTGGTCAGGCACACGCCCAGGCCGCCGGTGGTGCGGGCATAGGCGTCGGCCATATTGGTGCCGCCTGCTTCGCCGCGCGCCGGCACGAAGCGGATCTTGCCGCGCTCGCCCATGGCATCGAGGATCGGCATATTGTGGATCGAGATCACGCCGAAGGCGGCCTTGACGCCGCACTGCTCGAGGAACGCCGCGATGGCGCAGCCGACGGTGACCTGCTGTTGTTCGTACTGGGGTTGATTAGGCATGACGGGAGTGTCCTCCGGAGATATCGATATGGCTGCCCGTGGTGTACGAAGACAACGGCGAGGCAAGGAACAGGATGGCGCGGGCTGCCTCGACGGGCAGGCCCAGGCGGCCAAGGGGAATATGTTTCTGCTGGGCCAGGCGCGCGGTCCATGCGGCCCAGTCCAGGTGGCGGTCTTCTTCGGGGCGCGCCTCGAAGCGGCGGCGCCACTGGCCCGATTCGACCAGCCCGATCAGGATACCGTTGACGCGGACACCCCTGGGCGCGAACTCGGTCGCCATCGAGCGCACCAGGTTGAGCACGCCGGCGCGCGCGGCGGAAGTCGCCACCATGTGCGGCTCCGGCTGCTGCGCCAGCAGCGAATTGACGCAGACGACGGCGCCCTGGCCCGATTGCTCAAGCTGCGGCAGGAAAGCGCGCGTGGGGTGAATCACGGAGAAGAATTTGAGCTGCAGCTCTTCCATCCAGGCCGCGTCTTCGGTATTGGCGAAGGTGGAGACGCGCCCCTGGCCGGCGTTGTTGACCAGCATGTCGGCGTTGCCCAGCGTGGCCTGCACGCTGGCGGCAAAGGCAGCGACCTGTTCCGGCCTGAGCACGTCGCAGGTGGCGGCATGCAGCCGGCACCCGGGGAACTTCTCGCGCAGCTGCGCTTCGGCGCTGCGCAGGCGGGCCTCGTCGCGGCCGCACATGGCAACGGCGGCGCCCGCTTCGAGCAACAGTTCGACGGTCGCCAGCCCGATGCCGGAGGACCCGCCGGTAACGACGGCAACCTTGCCGTCGAGTTCAATCATGGACATTGTCCTCACTCCCGGTACAGATTCACCACCTTGGCGCCGCTGCTCTTCAGCGACGGGCGGTAGTCAAGCAGGCGCGACAGCGCGCCCGCGGCTTCCCTGACCCGCTCCACCATCGCGTCCAGCTGCGCCGGATCGATATGCGCGGCGGGGATGGTGGCGCCCAGCGCCGCCACCACCTTGCCGGTGCGGTCGCGCACCGGTGCGGCAATGGTCGAAATGCTGGCTTCGAAGAAGCCTTCCTGCAGTACGTAGCCGCGCTCGCGGTCGCGCTGGACGATCTCGTGCAACGCGTCGACGGTGCGCGGCGTGTTCTCGGAGAACACTTCCAGATGCGCCTCCGGATACAGGCTGCGCAGTTCGTCCAGCGACAGGTCTTCCAGCAGCACGCGCCCCAGCACCGTGGCATGCGCGGGCAGGCGCGTGCCGACGTTGACCGAACTCGCAAACGGTCGCGGCGACACCGCCTTGGCCACATAGACGATCGAACGCCCGTCGCGCACCACCAGGTTGCTGGGGTAGCCGATCTCGTCGCGCAGCCGCTCCAGCAGCGGGCGGCCGAGTTCGGTCAGCTCCAGCGACGCCAGGTACTCAAACCCCAGCCGCAGCACGGCCATGCCCAGCCGGAAATCCCGGCCGCCATCGGCACGCTCGACAAAGCCCAGCATTTCCAGCGTGGCCAGCAGGCGGAACACGGTCGAGCGCGGCACCTTCAGGCGGCGCGCCAGTTCCGCGGCCGACATGGTGCGGTCCTTGCTGCTGAACTCGCTCAGCAGGCGCAGGCCGCGCTCCAGGCCCGGGACGATGTACTTGTCCGGGGTCTCGTTGGCGGCGGGCGTGGCCCGGATGGGATTGATGCTCATGGCTTCGGTAGCGGTGCGCTGACGGTGTTCGCCGGCATCAGCGCTTGATCTTGGTCAGCGGATGCTCGGGCGGGTAAGTCGGCGTGATCGGCTTCTTGGCGCCCAGCATCACGCACATCAGCGCGTCTTCCTCGCCGATATTGATTTCCTCGCGGTAGACGCCCGGCGGCACCGAGACCAGGTCGCGGTCGGTCAGGATGGTCTCGTAGCGCTCGCCGTCCTTTTCCAGGATCAGCTTGACCTTGCCGCGCAGGATGAAGAACACCTCTTCCACGTCGGTGTGGATATGCGACGGGCCTTCATGGCCGGCCGGGATGATCATCGTGGAGAACGTGAAGTTCTCTGACGGCACGGTATTGGTGTCGGCGGCCACACCGGTGCCGCCGGTACCCAGGTAGCGCATCTGCGCGCGGCGGTACTTGGGGTCGTAGTCGGCCTGGAACTTCAGCGCGTCCCAGTCGTACTTGCGCGTGGAGAAGCGCGCCACGCGGCTTTCCATCCACTGGTCGAACGAGGCATCGTCCGGTTGCTCCCACGAACGCTTGATGTCTGCTGGTTGGGAAAGATCGCTCATTTGGATTCCTCTTGGTTTCTGTGGATCAGTGCATCAGTGCATGACAAAGCCGCCGTTGACCGCCAGCGTCTGGCCGGTCACGAAACGGGCGAGGTCGGACAGTGCAAACAGCACCGCGCCGCAAACATCGTCGGGCAGCTGCTCGCGCGAGATCGCGCGCTGCTCGCGGTACAGGTCGTGCCGGTGCTGCGGCACGTATTCGGTCGCTTCCACCAGCGTCAGGCCCGGGGCCACCGCGTTCACCGTGATCTGGTCGCGGCCGAGTTCACGCGCCAGCGAGCGGGTCATGCCGATGATGGCGCTCTTGCTCGCCACATAGGCCAGCAGGTTGGGCGCGCCCCACAGCGGCGTGTCCGACGCCAGGTTGACGACGGCGCCGCGGCCGCTGGCGCGCAGCGCCGGCAGGCAGGCGGTGGTCATCAGCCAGGTGCCGCGCACGTTGACGTTCATCACGCGGTCCCAGGTGGCGATGTCGATCGCGGCGGCGTCACGGCCACCCGAATCGGTCACGGCAGCGTTGTTGACCAGGCCGTCGAGTCCGCCCAGCGCCTTGACCGCGGCCTCGGCGCAAGCCTGCACCGAGGCCGGGTCCGACAGGTCCAGCGTGACCGGCACCACCTTCAGGCCGCGGGCGCGCAGGGCGTCGGCTTCCTGCTGCAGGCGCTCGGCCAGGATGTCGGCCATCGCCACCGTGGCGCCGGCTTCAGCCAGCGACTGGACGAAGGCGAGGCCCAGGCCGCGCGCGGCGCCGGTGACCAGCACCTTGCGCCCGGCCAGCAGCGTGTTGTTGGTGATGGCCTCAGGCATGGCTGGCGGCTCCGGCGGGTTGCAGCATGGCCACGGGCTCGTCAGCCACTTCCTGCTCGGCGCGGCGCTTGAGCAGGCGGCGCACGCGGGTGATGCCGGCATCGTGCTGGTACAGCATCTCGTGGTCGCGCGCGTTCGGGGCCATCATTTCCAGCACCACGCGGTCCTGCTCCAGCACGTCCCAGTGCAGCTGCTCCAGGCGGTTGCGGTACAGGAAGCGCCACACGTCGCGCTCCCAGCCTTGCACGTGGCGGGTACGCCAGAAGAACACCATGCAGTGGTCTTCATCCACCGGCGTGGCCATGCCGACGATGCCGAACGGGCCGCCCGGGCCGACCTTGGCGCGATACGGAATCGCCAGGCGCAGCCACAGCGTGCCGGTCTCGCCGAATTCGACCCAGTCGAAGTTGACGCCGCGCTGGCCGGTCTTCTCGAACACCAGGCCGTGCTCGGTCTCGCGCACCTGCATCACCGCGGACTTCTCGCCGCTGGCCATCGAGTGCGATACCGCATGCAGGTAGGCGCCGTGCATCGGGTCCATCACGTTGTCGATGGCGTAACGGTAGTTGCAGTCCCAGTGCGCCACGCACAGGAAGTGGCTGTGCTCTTCGCTGACCAGTTCTTCCGGCAGGCGCAGCTCGTCGGGGCTGCCCTCGCCTTGCGGGGCCTGGTCGCCGAACCACAGGAAGATGGCGCCGGCCTTTTCCTGCACCGGGTAGCTGCGCACGCAGGTGCGGCCTTCCAGCGGGCAGCTTTCCACTGCCGGCACGCTCTTGACCTGGCCGTCGCCGCCGACTTCGACGCCGTGGTACCAGCAGGCGACGCGGTCGCCCAGGTTCCAGCCCATCGACAGGCGCGCGCCGCGGTGCGGGCAGCGGTCTTCCAGGGCGTGGACCAGGCCGGCGCCGTCGCGCCACAGCACGATGTTCTGGCTCAGGCGGGTGATGCCGATCGGGGCATGGGACACCGCCCACGAGGCGGCGACCGGGTACCAGTAGTTACGCAGGCCGGTATTCAGGCGGGCTTCGGTGCGGGCTTGCTTGTTCGATTCCATGGTTTTCTCGCTTCGAGGCTGGACTTGGACTGGGGCGGGCTCAGGCGCCCAGCCGGCGCATTTCGGACAGGAAGCGCTCTTCGGTCCAGGGCTGGCCGTCCACGCCCAGGAAACCGGCGTCATTGAAGGCGCGCACGATGTCCTGCGGGTTTTGCGCGCCGCCTTCGAACGCGGCTTCAAGGGCATCGCCCAGGGCGTTCTCGTAGGCGGTCGCTGCGGCGGCGCGGGTCTGCCAGACGATGTTGGCGACCTTGCCGGGTTGCTCGATATGGCCCTTGCCTGCGACGTTGTTCGGCGCCGGACGCTCCCAGGGCACCAGGTTCGGGTTGTACGAGAGGCTTTCCATTGCGCTTTGCTCCATGTCTTGCAGCGGGGGGACCGTGTTCCGCGCGCCTTGCCGACCGGTCTTCCGATCGCCTGGCTACGTTTTACTAATGAAACACTGGTTTAGATATTGAACACAGGTACGACTATAGACAACGCGGCCGCAAAAATTGACTGGGGTTAACCCGCGATCAAGCTGTGAAATCTGGAGGGGTGGCGCACGGTGCGCGCCACCGCGCGGAATGCGGCAGCAGACGCCGCCGCCGCGGGTTCAGGTGCCGGCTGGCAGCACCGAGCGGATCAGCCGCGCGGTGGCGGCGGCCTGGTCGATATAGCAGGCATGGCCGGCATCGGGGATCACTGAGAACGGCAGGCCGAAGCGTTCGGCCAGCGTGCCGCAGGCGGGCGGCGTGGTGACGACATCGCGGCTGCCGCAGGCAATCTGCGCAGGCAAGGCGTCGGGGCGCCGCGCCAGGTAGGCGTGAATGTCGTCGCCGCACAGCATCGCCACCGCCTGCCGGTAGCCGTCCGGGTTCAGCCGCTGCATGTTCCAGCGCACCCACGCCTGGGCGCCGGGATCGGCCTCTTCGCTCAGCAGCCGGGCTGGCCCGCGTTGCGCCAGGCCTTCCACGCCCAGGGATTCCAGCGCCTCCAGCCGCTGGCGCGCCACTGCCTGCGCCTGCGCCTCCTTGCCGGGCCCGCCGTAGCCCTGCGCCACGCTTAACAGCAGCAGGCGCGCCGGCAGTTGACGCGCATTGGCGACATAGGCCGCCGCCATCAGCGCGCCCAGCGAATGCCCGACGATCAGCGCCGGCTGCACGCCCAGCGCCTGCAGCAGCCCGTCCAGCCGCTGCGCATAGTCCGACGCCAGCGGGCGAGCCTGCGCCAGCGGCGACGAGTCGCCATAGCCCGGCGCATCCCAGGCGATCACCCGCGCGTGCGCGGCCAGCAGGCTCGCGCAGGGCAGCCACGACGCCGCCCCGGAACTGATGCCGTGCAGCAGCACGACCACCGGGCCCGTGCCGCCGCCGCAGCGGTAGGCCACGCGTTCGCCGCCGGCGCCCACTTGCACCACACGCTGGGCAAACCCGCTGTCCAGGGCTTCCAGCAACTGCCGGTCTGGCTCGGCTGGCTTGCGAGGCTGATTTTGTTCCATATATGAAACCTAAGTTTGAGAATAAAACTTTTGAAGCATAGGCGTGTCGGGGCGCAGTTGGGATGAGGGTTAACGATAGAAAGATTGAAAACCTGCGCGCGGAGCGGGCGTTAGCCGTCGTGGCGCCGCCTCACTAGGGATAACCCTCCTCACATCTTGTGGAAACTCGCAGCTATATTTTGCCTGACGTTTCTTATGTTGTTTGATGTTTCATATATAAAACACAAAAGAGACCGAAACAACATTCGCAGCCGCCATCCGCAGTGGCAGCGGACGACAAGACGACAAAACGGAAAACGGAAGGAAACTGGTAGATGAAACTTGCACGATATGCCGCAGGCCTGGCCGCGGCTTTCCCCCTGCTGGCCTCGGCACAATCCTCGGTCACCCTCTACGGGGTCATCGACACGGGCGTCGAGTATGTGAGCAATGTCGGCGCCAACGGCAGTGGCCTGGTGCGCATGCCCAACCTGACCGCCACCGTGCCCTCGCGCTGGGGCATCCGCGGCACCGAAGACCTGGGCGGCGGCCTGAAGAGCATCTTCGTGCTGGAGTCGGGCTTCTCGCCGGATTCTGGCACCTCCAACCAGGGCGGCCGCCTGTTCGGGCGCCAGGCGCTGGTAGGGCTGACCAACCAGTACGGGCAGCTGTCGTTTGGCCGCCAGTACACGATGCTGTTCTGGGCCATTCTCGACAGCGACATCCTGGGACCCAACGTGTACGGCTCGGGCTCGCTCGACAGCTACCTGCCCAATACGCGCGCCGACAACGCGGTGTCGTACAAGGCCAACTTCAATGGCTTCGTGGTGGGAACCACGTACAGCTTCGGGCGCGACGCGGTCAACGCCGGCCCCAGCCCCTCGGGCACCAACTGCGCCGGCGAGAACGCCGCCGACAAGAAGGCGTGCCGCGAGTGGTCGGCCATGCTTGGCTATGACAGCAAGACCTGGGGCGTCACCGCCGCGTACGACTCGCAGCGCGGCGGCCCGGGCGCCTTCGGCGGCCTGACCAACAGCGGCCTGACCGACGACCGCCTGTCGCTGGGCGGCTACATGCTGTTCAGTCGCGCCAAGATCGGCGCCGGCTGGATCCGCCGCGACAACGAAGGCAGCGCCACGCGGATCAGCGACCTGTACTACGCCGGCGCGTCCTACGACATCACCCCGGCGGTGAACCTGGCGGGCCAGGTCTACTACCTGAACTACCACGGCAGCAGCAACCAGGCCACGCTTTATGCGCTGCGTGCGACGTACAGCTTCAGCAAGCGCACTTCGGTGTACGCCACCGCCGGCTTCATCAACAACGGCGGCCAGCTGGCCATGTCGGTCAGCGGCGGCTCGCCTGGCTCGAACCCGCGTCCGGGAGCGAACCAGTGGGGCTCGATGATCGGCATCAAGCACATTTTCTGAATCTCTCCGCGTCCCCCGGCGGTACCGTCCGGCGCCTGCAACGCGCCGGACGCCGACACAGCCACTGGCCCCCGGCCCGTCCGGGCGCCATGTCTTACAGAGGTCTGAACATCATGAAGTCAGTACGCCGCAAAGTACTCGCCACGCTGGCCGCCGCGACCGCGCTGGCCGCCACCACCGGCGGCACCGCCCTGGCCCAGGGGGCATACCCGAACAAGCCCGTCACCATTGTCGTCGCCTACCCGGCCGGCGGCGACGTCGACGTGCTGGCGCGCCTGTTCGCGGAAAAGCTCGCGCCGCGCCTGAAGCAGTCGGTGGTGGTGGAAAACCGCACCGGCGCAGCCGGCACCATCGGCAGTGCCTACGTGGCGCGCGCCAACCCGGACGGCTACACCCTGCTGCTTGCGCCGAACACCGTCGCCATTGCGCCGCTGGTGCTCAAGGCCGGCACCGGCGCCAGCTATGACGTGCAGCACGACTTCACGCCCGTCAGCCAGATCGGCACGCAGTCGCTGTTCGTGGTCGTCAACAAGGGCACCGGCATCACCAGGGTCAGCGACCTGGTGGCGCGCGCCAAGGCCGGCAAGGTGGAAACCTATGCCACGCCGGGCAATGGCTCGCCGATGCACATCATGGGCGAGCTGTTCAACAAGTCCGCCGGCGTCAAGATCAGCCAGGTGCCCTACCGCGGGCTGGCGCCCGCCATCGTCGACGTGATCGGCGGGCAGGTGCCGGTGACCTACGTCACGTACGGCGCGATCTCGCAGTACGTCAGCAACGGCAGCCTGGTGCCGCTGGCCGTGGCGGACCAGAAGCGCTCGCCGTTCGCACCCAATGTGCCGACGCTGGCCGAGCTGGGCTACAAGGATGTGGAAATCGGTGCCTGGCAGGCCCTGCTCGGGCCCAAGGGCATGCCAGCCGACCTGGTGCGCACGCTCAACGCGCACGTCAATGAAATCCTGAAGATGCCCGACGTGGTGGCGCGCATGGCCGCCATCGCGGTCACGCCTTCAGGCGGCGAGCCGGCGGTGCTGTCCCGGCTGCTTGCAGCCGACACGGCCCGCTACACCAAGGTCGTCAAGGAGTTCGGCATCCAGGCTGACTGAGGCCTCGGCAACGCCAGCCAGAAAAGAAAAACCCGCCACGGCGGGTTTTTCTTTGGTGCGGTCGCCCTCGACCGGCGTCAGTTCACGCGCCGGTTCATCCCTTCCCAGTAGGGCTCGCGCAGCTTGCGGCGCAGCAGCTTGCCCGACGGGTTGCGCGGCAGCGCGTCGACAAACTCGATGCTCTTGGGCACCTTGAAGCCCGCCAGCCGCTGGCGCGTCCAGGCGAGGATGCCAGCCTGGTCCGGCGCCTGCCCCGGCTTGAGCACGACGATGGCCTTGACCGCCTCGCCCCACTTCTCGTCCGGCACGCCGATCACCGCCACGTCTGCCACCTGCGGGTGGCCGTAGATCGCGCTTTCGACCTCGGCCGGATAGACGTTCTCGCCGCCGCTGATGATCATGTCCTTGACGCGGTCGTGGATGTACAGGTAGCCCTCGGCATCCATATAGCCCGCGTCGCCGGTGCGCAGCCAGCCGTCGGCGTCGATGGTGCGCGCGGTCTCCTCGGGCTGCTTCCAGTAGCCGGCCATATTGTGCTGCGAGCGGATCACTATTTCGCCGACCTCGCCGGGCGCGAGCTGGCGTCCCTCGTAGTCCACCACCTTGAGCTCCACGCCCGGCAGCGGCTTGCCCGCGGCGCGCATGCGCGGCACGTCTTCGGTGGTGTGGTCCTCGGGCGGCAGCGCCACGATGGTGCCGGTGGTCTCGGTCATGCCGTACTGCTGCACGAAGCCGCAGCCGAACACCTCGATGCCTTCGCGCAGCAGCGCCGCGGGAATCGGCGCGGCACCGTACAGCAGGTACTTCAGGCGCGAATAATCCACCTGGCGCGCGCGCGGATCGCGCAGCACGATCTGCATCGCGGCTGGCACCATGAACAGCTTGCTGATGCGCTCCTGCTCGATGAAGTCCAGCACCGCGCGCGGATCGAACTCGCGCGCGACCACGCCCCTGGCGCCGGACAGCAGGTTGCGCAAGCCCCAGCCGGAGCCGCCGATATGCGCCACCGGCATGGCTACCAGCGAGACGTCGTCGGCCACCCAGTGCGACCACGGCACGTTCTCGCGTTCGCTGACTTCCGTGCCGATGGTCAGGTTGCGGTGCGTCAGCATCGCCCCCTTGGGCCGGCCGGTGGTGCCGGACGTGTACAGCTGCAGCACCACGTCATGCGCAGCCGGTTCGTGCGCGGGCGGCGTGGCCGGATGCGCGTCGCGCCAGTCGGTGTAGCACGGCCAGTCGCCCTGGTCCGCGCACGGCTCCATCACCACCACCTTGCGCACCAGCGGCAGCGCCGGCAGCAGGTTCCTGACCATCGCCGCCGATTCCGCGCCGACAAAGAGCACCACCGCGTCGCAATGGCCGAGGATGAACTCCACCTCGGGCGGTGCCAGGCGCCAGCTGGCCGGCGCGATCACCGCGCCGGTTTTGGCCGCGCCCAGCAGCAGTTCAAAGTAGTGGTCGCTGTTCTTGCCGATGTAGCCGATGCGCTCGTCCGCGCCGGCGCCTTCGGCCAGCAGCGCCTGCGCCACGCGATTGGTGTTGTATTCGAACCCGGCATAGGTGGTCTGCCGCCCTTCGAACGAATACGCCACCGCCTCGGGCCGCAGCCGCGCGAAGTGGCGCACCGCGTGAGGCAGCGTCGTCAGATAGCTGGAATCCATCCGAGTCTCCGAAAATTTGACGATGGCCGGACCGGCATTGCGCGGGTCCGGCCACGGCGAACGACTTCGCGATGTTCAGCGCGGTGCCATGCGGATGGCGCCGTCCAGGCGCACCGACTCGCCGTTGAAATAGCCGTTGCGGCACATCTCGACGGCCAGCGAGGCAAATTCTTCCGGCTGCCCCAGGCGCTTGGGGAACGGCACCGAGGCGGCCAGCGCGGCCTTGACGTTCTCGGCCGCGCCCTGCAGCAGCGGCGTATTGAAGATGCCCGGCAGGATGGTGTTGACGCGGATGCCTTCGCCCGCCAGGTCGCGCGCGATCGGCAGCGTCATGCCGACCACGCCGGCCTTCGATGCCGAGTACGCGGCCTGGCCCATCTGGCCGTCCTGCGCCGCCACCGACGCGGTGTTGATGATCACGCCGCGCTCGCCGCCGGCGGTGTCCAGCGTCAGCATGCCCGCGGCCGAGCGCGCGATGCAGCGGAAGGTGCCGATCAGGTTGATCTGGATGATGCGCTCGAAGGCATCGGACGGGAAATGCTTGATCTGGTCCGGCGCCTCCTTGGAACGCGAGGCGGTCTTGATGGCGTTGCCCGTGCCGGCGCAGTTGACCAGGATGCGTTCCTGGCCGATGGCGGCGCGCGCCTTGGCAAAGCCGGCCTCGACCTCGGCCTCGGAGGTGACGTTGACCTGGCAGAACACGCCGCCCAGTTCACGCGCGAGCGCCTCGCCCTTTTCCACGTTCAGGTCGAACAGCGCCACGCGCACGCCCTGCGCCGCCAGCGCACGCGCCGTTGCCGCGCCCAGGCCCGAAGCGCCACCCGTCACCACTGCCGATACCGATGCATTGAGTTCCATGCCGTCTTTCCTTTGTCTCTTGTTCCTGGCCGGGCCGGTGCAGCGCGGCCCCGCGGTTTGATGAAGCCGGCAGGCGCAAAAAACGCCTGTACCGGAGTGGGTTCGAGATTCGGGGATCGGCGCTGGCAACGCATCGTCCGAAGCGACGAATGCGCTCAGGGGCGCTCAGCAGGCGGCCAGCGGCGCACTCCGGCACCCCGCGCGACCGATGCGCTACAGTGACGCGATCAATGGCCATTCCGGCGCCACCCGGCGCCGGCAGACGATTACCAGCCATGCGCAAACCCGAATATGACGCCCCCCGCCGGCATGCGGCCCTGGCAGCGGCACTGGCCTTGCTGGCCGGCCTGCTGACGCTGCTGTGCGCCATCCCGGCGCGCGCCGCCCCGGCCGGCTCCCTCGCCGCGCTGTTGACCCAGGCGGAAAAGCCCGCCGCGCCGGCCAGCGCACCAGCCGCCAGCGTGCCGCTGGCGCAGTCGCTGGACCAGGTTATCGCCACGCTGCAGGACGATCGCGCGCGGCGCGCCCTGGTGGGCCAGCTGCAGGCCATGCGCCAGGGGCTGGGCGCTTCCGGGGCGGCGCCCGCCTCCGCCGCTGCGGCCCCCGGCGGCGCCTCCGCGCCCGGCCTGATCGGTGCCGTTGCTGAAGTGCTGGACCAGGTCGATACGCAACTGCGCAAGGACAGCGGTCCGTGGCGGTACTGGGGCTGGCGCATGCGCTTCGCGGGCGAGGAATGGCGCGCCGCGCTCACCCGCAACGGCACGCGCACGGAACTGACCTCGCTGCGTGAATTCGCGCTGGTGCTGGCGGTCTGGGCAGCCAGCGGCGGCGCGTTGTGGGAGATCGGCCATCGCATCCGGCGCCGCCGTGGCATCAAGCCCACGCGTGCCGAACGCGGCAAGCTGCCCGAACTGCCGTCGTGGGTCGACGTCGGCGTCTTCATGCTGCGCCATATCGGGCCCTGGGTGGTCGCGTTCGGGCTGACCTTGCTGATGGCCCGCCAGGACTTCGCCCAATCGCCGGCCAGCGTCGCCGCGGTGCTGGTGGCCTACGCGATCGTGGCAGGCGCGATCGCGGCCGCGGTCTGCCAGGTCATCTTCACGCTGTTCCGCACCGCGCACCGGCAACTGGCGGTGCGGCAACTGCTGGCCCACTCACCATGGCTGCTGTTCTGCACCGGCGCACTGGCGGCGCTGGGAGACGGCGCCACCGACGGCCGCGTGATTGCCGTACTCGGCAACAACCTGTCCGCATTGATCGCCACCCTGGCCAACATTGCCGCGGCCCTGGGGATCGGCGCGTTCGCGCTGTGCTTCCGGCGCCAGATCGGCCAGCTGATCGGCCAGCGGCCGCTGGCCTTCCGCCAGGCGCACCCCGCCCTGACCGACCTGCTGCGGCTGGCCGGCCAGGCCTGGCACCTGCCGGTGCTGGCGGTGGTGGTGGCATCGGTGATCGGCACCGTCCTGGCCACCGGCCATGCCGATATCTTCCTGCGCCGCACGGTGGCATCGGTGGCGCTGTTCGTCGCCGCGCTGCTGCTGACGATGGTGGCGCGGCACTCACCCAAGGCCAACGCGCGCGCGCCGCGCATCCGCGACCGCCGCCGCTCGGCCTACCTGCAGCGCTTCGGGCGCTTTGCGCTGGCGCTGGTGCGCGTGCTGATCTGGGCGGTCTTCCTGGAAATGGTCATGCGCGTCTGGGGCTCCTCGCTGGTGCGGCTGGCCGAGTCGTCGGCCGCCGGCCGCCACCTGACCGAAACCATCTTCAGCGTCATCAGCACCGTGCTGCTCGCCTGGCTGGTCTGGCTGCTGATCGACACGGCCATCACGCAGTCACTGTCGCCGGCGCACGGGCGCGGCGCGCAGCCGAGCCTGCGGGCCAAGACCATCCTGCCGCTGGTGCGCAACGCTTCGTTCATCGGCCTGCTGGTCATCACCGTGATCGCGGTGCTGGCCAATCTGGGCGTCAACGTGACGCCGCTGCTGGCGGGCGCGGGCGTGGTCGGGCTGGCCATCGGCTTCGGCGCGCAAAGCCTGGTGCAGGACCTGATTACCGGGCTGTTCATCGTGATCGAGGATTCCATCGCCATCGGCGATTCGATCGAACTGCCCGACCACGCCGGTGTGGTCGAAGCCATGACCATCCGCACCGTCAAGCTGCGCGACGGCCGCGGCGCGCTGCACACGCTGCCGTACAGCCAGATCAAGGCGGTCAAGAACCTGTCGCGCGGCTACGGCTACGCGGTGTTCAATATCGGCATCACCTACCAGAGCGACCTGGACCGGGCGCTGGAACTGATCCGCACCACCGGGGCCGAACTGTCGCGCGAGCACCGCTACGCGCGCAACCTGATGTCGGGGCTGGACATTCTGGGCCTGGACCGCTTCGACCCGAACGGGCCCGTGGTGATGGCGCAGTTCAAGACCCGCCCGCTCACGCAGGCCGAAATCACGCGCGCGTTCAACGTCCGGCTCAAGCGCAATTTCGACGCCAATGGTATTCGCATGGCATCGCCGAGCCTGACGATCCAGGTGGATGGCGGGGTGGCAAAACTGGAGGGGGTGGAACAGGTAACACCAACCCAGGCACAGCAGTGATCGCACTACCCCTCTCCATGCCACGACTGTCTATGGCACATGTGAAACGTCGCGCACAATTTTCAGCGCTGAAAATCTTGAAGCTTTCCTCCAGCGTATTGCCATCGCACCGCGGCATAAGCCCGCCCGGCCAGGCCTGGCGGGGAGTTACGCCGCACAATCGGTATTTCCCCCCACGACGCGGGGGATAAATCAGACAACATTGTTTGGCATGATTGGGGACGGCAAACGTGATGGAACAATCGCGCTGCTGACAAAATCCGTATCGGCGCATCTACAGAACGCCAGAACGGAACCGATAACACAAAGGGATGTAGCCACTTGCCGTGGCACAGAGCAAAAGGCGTTTGCCACCGGGGGGATCTGAACATGGGCGAACACCCGACCACAGACGAGGACTTCCATCGTCTGGTCGACTCTATCTATGAGTCCGCCATGGACGTCGCGGCAATGCCCGCCGCCCTTGACCTCTTTTCCCGGTACACCTTCACCGGCAGCCCGCGCTACCTGATCTGGGACAAGCTGGCCGGCCATGCCCGCCTTGGCGTGACCCCGCACGGCTGCTTCACCAGCGGCGCCAGCCTGCCCGACTGTCTTCCCGCACCGCTCGACCTCCCACACCCAGGCACTTGCGGTGCCCCCCGCAGTGCGCCCGTGCTGTCCTGCGACGGCGTGGCGGCCGAGCTTGCGGCCGCACACGATGGCCGCAGCGCGGATGCGGCCACGGCCGCGCTGGCCTGCAGCGATCTGGAACAAGGCATCCGCCTGATCGAAAACGCCGAAGTCTGCGTGCTGATGAGCGGCACCAACGCGGGCCATCTCAGCGTGGGCCAGCGCGAGCGGCGCCTTGCCCACGTCATGCCGCACTGGGTGCGCGCCGCACGCATGCAGCAGCGCAACTTTGAACTGAGCGGGCTGGCCAGCCTGGGCCTGGCCGGGCTCGATACCCTGGACTTCGGCGTGATGGTGCTGCAGGCCGACCTGCGCGTGCGCTATGCCAACAGCTGGGCCGAGGCGCTGGTGCAGGCCGACAGCCACCTGTCGCTGCAGGATGGCGTGCTGCGCGCCCACAGCGACACGCTGCAGACGGTGCTGCGCACGCTGCTCGACGGCGCCATGCGGGGCCGCGGCGCCGAGGCCGCGTCCGGCTCGTGGATGCATATCACCTCCGGCGGGCAGCCGGTGCCGATCATCGTCACGCCGCTGGTGTCTCGTCAGCCAGTGGAAGGCCCGTGGCAGCTGCCGGCGGCGATGCTGCTGCTGGGCAATTCGGAATCGCGCTCGGTGCTGGATGCGAGCGTGCTGACCTCGCTGTTCGGGCTGTCGCGCAAGGAGAGCATCATCGCCATCCGCCTGGCCGCCGGCGAAACCCTCAACGAAATTGCCGCGCGCGAGTTCCTGTCGCCCCACACCGTGCGCGTGCATATCCGCGACACGCTGCGCAAGACCGGCACCCATCGCCAGTCCGAGCTGGTGCGGCTGCTGCACCTGCTGCCGGGCGTGAACCTGGAGCGCGCCAGCGTGACCTCCGCGATCCAGCCGCGCGCACGGCGCCCGCGCGTCGCCTGAAGCGGCGGCTCCCGCCTCCGGTCACTTCACCGCTGCCTGCGCAGCCGCCAGGAAGCGCTGCACCTGCCGATCACCGTCATCGGGCCGCGCCGCCAGCGCAATCCCGATGCGCCCCGCCGGCCGCGGGCTCGACAGCGGCAGGAAGCGCACGCGCCGGTTGGCGTAGCGCGCCGCCACGCTCGGCACCAGCGCCACGCCAAGGCCGCTTTCCACCAGGCTGACCTGGGTCTGCACCTGCACCGCCTCCTGCGTGACGCGCGGCACGAAGCCCGCCTGCTGGCACAGCATCATCGCCACCGCATGCAGGTTGGGCACCTGCGCCGCCGGATACAGGATGAAGGGCTCGTCCGCCAGCGCGCGCAGCGGGATGGCGTCCTCGCGCGCCAGCGGGCTGTCGGCCGGCACCGCCGCCACAAAGACATCGTTCTCCAGCGGCGTCAGCGCATAGCCGCCGCTGCTCAGGACCGGGAAGCGCACCAGGCCTGCATCGATCTGGTGCTTTTCCAGGCGGTCCAGGATCGCGGCGGTGGTGGATTCATGCAGGATCAGCTCGATGCCGGGATGCGCCGCGCGAAACGCCGGGATCAGCTTGGGCAGCAGCGCATAGGTGGCCGAACCGATAAATCCGATGCGCAGCGCACCGCGCTCGCCCTGCCCGGCCGCAATCGCCGCGGCCCGTGCCTGCTGCGCATGGAACAGCGCGCGGCGCGCATCGTGCAGCGCCGCCTCGCCCGCCTGCGTCAGCCGCACCCCGCGCGAGGTGCGCACGAACAGCGCCGTGCCGAGCTGGTCCTCCAGCTTGCGGATGGAAATGGAGAGCGGCGGCTGCGCCATGTGCAGGCGTTCGGCGGCGCGGTGGAAGTTGCCCGTCTCGGCCAGGGCGACGAACTGCTGCAGCTGGCGGAAGTCCATGTGTCGCTAATATCCAGTGGATATCGATTTCTAAAAAACTAATATTAGACCAGCAGCGCCCGCTGATCTACCCTGTGCCCACAGTACGGCGCCGGCGGCGCTGACCTGCCCGCTGATTGACGGCTTCATCCTGCAGACGATGTCCAGGGCACCGGGCTGGCCATGCCGGGACTCACGCATCGCAATTTCTCGCTACAGGATTTCACCTTGACTGCATTGCTTTCCACCTTTGGCCTGACCTCCTTGCCGCCGCACGCCGTTGCATTCCGCGGCGAGGTACGGGCCTTTCTCGATGAACACCTGCCGGTGCTGCCACCCGAAACGCGCGCCCGCTCTTGGATGGGATTCGATGCCGGCTTCAGCCGGGCGCTGGCCGCGCGCGGCTGGGTCGGCATCACGCTGCCGGCGCAGTTCGGCGGCGCGGGGCTGGATCCGTTTTCGCGTTTCGTGCTGGTCGAAGAGCTGCTGGCCTGCGGCGCACCGGTGTCGGCGCACTGGATTGCCGACCGCCAGAGCGGCCCGCTGATCCTGCGCTACGGCAACGACGCGCAGAAGGCGCGCTACCTGCCCGCGATCAGCCGCGGCGAGGCGTTCTTCTGCATCGGCATGAGCGAGCCCAACTCCGGCTCGGACCTGGCCAGCGTGGCCACGCGCGCGGTGCGCCAGCCCGACGGCGGCTGGCGCCTGAACGGCCGCAAGATCTGGACCACCAATGCCGACCGCTGCCACTACATGATCGCGCTGGTGCGCACCTCGGGCACGCCGCAGGACCGGCAGGCCGGGCTGTCGCAGTTCATCGTCGACCTGCAAGCGCCCGGCGTCACGGTGCGGCCGATCCATGACCTGGCGGGCGACGCGCACTTCTCGGAAGTCACTTTCGACGACGTGGCGCTGGCCCCGGATGCGCTGGTCGGCCAGGAAGGCAGCGGCTGGGAGCAGGTCAACGCCGAGCTGGCCTTCGAGCGCAGCGGCCCGGAGCGCCTGTATTCCAGCGTGGTGCTGCTCGACACCTGGCTCGACGCCATGCGCCGGCTGCCGCCCGCGCGGCGCGACACGGTGACCGCGGGCCGGCTCGCCGGCCACCTGGCGGTGCTGCGCGCCATGTCGCTGGCGGTCACGTCGCGGCTGGCCGCCGGCGCAAGCCCGGTGGTGGAGGCCGCGCTGGTGAAGGACCTGGGCACCACCTTCGAGCAGTCGATTCCGGCACTGGTGGAAGCCGCGCTCGGCGACGAACCCGCGCTGGCGGCCGATGGGGCCCTGTACCGCACCCTGGCCTACGTCACGCAGATCGCGCCGTCGTACTCGCTGCGCGGCGGCACCCGTGAAATCCTGCGCGGCATGATCGCGCGCGGGCTTGGCCTGCGTTGAACCTGCGCCGACAGCCATCCTGAACGAGATTCCCCATGCATAACGCCTACTCCGACGCCCTCGACGCCCTGCTGTGCGACTGCTGCCCGCCCGCCACCGTGCGTGCGCTGGAACAGCAGGCCGATCCGCAGCCACTGTGGCAAGCACTGCTGGAAAGCGGCTTTGCCGATTGCCTGCTGCCAGAATCCGCCGGCGGCGCCGCGCTGCCGCTGCGCGACCTGGCGCCGGTGCTGTTTGTCACTGGCCGGCATGCCCTGCCACTGCCGCTGGCGCAGACCATTTTTGCGCGCGCACTGCTGCAGACCAACGGCATCGCCCTGCCTGACGGCCCGATTGCGCTTGCCGGCTTTGAAGACGGCGCCAGCGCGGCGCTGGTTGCCGATGCGCGCCATGCGCAGTGGTTCCTGCTGCAGGACGGCGAACGCTGCCTGCTGCTGCCTGCCGCCGAGGCCCGCGCCGAAGCCACTGGTGCGCACAGCGACCTGACCCTGCGCGTGGGGCGCCCCGACGCTTCGGCCGCGGCGACGTTTGCATTGCCCGTGGGCACCCTGCGCACGCAGGGCGCCTGCCTGCACGCGGCGCAACTGGCCGGCGCGCTGTCGCACGTGCTCGACATGACGCTGCAGTACGCCAACGACCGCCAGCAGTTCGGCCGCGCCATCGGCAAGTTCCAGGCGATCCAGCACCAGGTCAGCGAGATGGCCGAGCATGTCGCCGCGGCACGCGTGGCGGCACAGCTGGCCTGCGACAGCGGCACCGGTACACCCGACCGGCTGCGCGCGGCCATCGGCAAGCTGCGCGCCAGCGACGCGGTCACGCCGGTGGCCGCCATCGCCCACGCCGTGCACGGCGCCATCGGGATTACGGAGGAGTACGACCTGCAGCTCTATACGCGCCGGCTGCATGCATGGCGCGTGGCGGACGGGTCGGAGCGCTGGTGGAGCCGCCTGCTGGGCGAGGCGGTGTGCACCAGCCCCGGCCGCAACGCGGTGGAACTGGTGCGCGCCTGGTGCGAGCCCGCGCCCGCCGCCTGAGCGGCGGGGCCTGACCCCGCGCTTGCCGGCTCAGGCGGCCAGGCTGAGGCCGCCGCCGAGCGGGCGGCGGTGGCGCCGTTCAGGCTTGCATTCGTACTTGAGCTCGGTGCGGCCGTCTTCGTAGGCCACCTCGAGCCGCACGGTGAAGCCCCACAGCCGGGTCACGTGCCGGATCACCTCGTCGAAGTTGTGCGCCAGCGGCCGGCGGTCATTCTGCAGGTGGCGCAGCGTCAGCGAGCGGTCGCCACCCACGTCGACATTGGTGACCTGGATATTGGGCTCCATGCTGGACAGGTCGTACTGCGCCGCCATCAGCTGGCGAATGCCGCGGTAGCCCTCGTCGTCATGGATCGCGGTGACGCGCAGCTTGCCTTCGCGGTCGTCGTCGAGCACCGAGAACAGCTTCAGCTCGCGGATCACGCGCGGCGACAGGAACTGCAGCAGGAAGCTCTCGTCCTTGAAGTTGCGCATGGCAAAGTCCAGCGTCTTGTGCCAGTCGGTGCCGGCGAATTCCGGTGCCCAGCGGTAGTCCTCATCGGTCGGGTTTTCGCACATGCGGCGCAGGTCCTGGAACATCAGGAAGCCCACCGTGTAGGGATTCATGCCGCTGTAGTAGGGACTGTGGTACGGCGGCTGGTAGATCACGTTGGTGTGGGCCTGCAGCAGCTCCATCATGAAGGCGTCGTTGACCAGCTTTTCCTCGTACAGCCGGTTGATGATGGTGTAGTGCCAGAACGTGGCCCAGCCTTCATTCATGACCTTGGTCTGGCGCTGCGGATAGAAGTACTGCGCGATCTTGCGCACGATGCGCACGATCTCGCGCTGCCAAGACGCCAGCTTGGGCGCGTTCTTCTCGATGAAGTACAGCAGGTTCTCCTGCGGCTCCGGCGGGAAAACGATATCCGGCTCCGACGTTTCGTCTTCCGACGTCAGCGCGTGCGGCCGGTGCTTGGGCAGCGTGCGCCACAGGTCGTTGACCTGCATCTGCAGATAGTTCTCGCGATCGGCCTGGCGCGCCTTCTCTTCGGTAATGGACAGCTTCTTGGGCCGCTTGTAGCGGTCCACGCCATAGTTCTGCAAGGCGTGGCAGGAGTCCAGCAGCAGCTCCACCTCCCGTTCGCCGTAGCGCTGCTCGCACTCGGCCACGTAATTCTTCGCAAACAGCAGGTAGTCGACGATGGCGTCCGCATTGGTCCAGGTGCGGAACAGGTAGTTGCCCTTGAAGAAGGAGTTGTGGCCGTAGCAGGCGTGCGCGATCGTCAGCGCCTGCATCGGCATGGTGTTCTCCTCCATCAGGTAGGCGATGCAGGGGTTGGAGTTGATGACGATCTCGTAGGCCAGCCCCATGTGTCCGCGCTGGTAGCTGCGCTCGGACGCCAGGAAGTGCTTGCCATAGGACCAGTGGTTGTAGCCGACCGGCAACCCCGCCGACGCATAGGCGTCGAGCATCTGCTCCGCGGTGATGATCTCGATCTGGTTGGGATAGGTATCCAGCCCGAATTCGCCGGCGATGCGGGCGATCTCGCGGTCATACCGTTTGATCAGCTCGAAGGTCCATTCCGAACCCGTGGAGAGATAAGCCATCTTCGCCCCTTTTGCCCGGTCAAGGCGCCAGACCCTACTGGCGCGCACGGCATCGCCGCGCGCGTGGTCCGCATTGCCTCGCCATTTGCCTTCACTGCAGCCTTCCGCAAGGAAGGCCCGGACGGTGCCGCCCTATGCTGCGCGCTTCTGGAACAGGTCGTGCAGCACCGGGTAAATCTCGTCCGCGCCAATGATGCGCTGCATCGCAAAATGATCGAACTGGCCCTTGACCGTCAGGTACTCTTCCCAGAGGTTCTGCGGTTCCTCGGACGCCACTTCCACATAGGCGAAGTACTGCACCAGCGGCAGGATCGACTCGCGCAGCAGGCGTCCGCACAACTCGGAATCACCGGCCCAGTTATCGCCGTCCGAGGCCTGCGCGCAATAGATGTTCCACTGGCTCGGCGGATAGCGGTCCTGAATCACTTCCACCATCAGCTTCAGCGCACTGGACACCACGGTACCACCGGACTCGCGCGAGTGGAAGAAGTCTTCCTCTTCGACCTCCTTGGCCACCGTGTGATGGCGAATGAACACCACGTCGATGCGCTCGTAGTTGCGCTTCAGGAACAGGTACAGCAGCATGAAGAAGCGCTTGGCCAGGTCCTTGCGGCTTTCGTCCATCGAGCCGGACACGTCCATCAGGCAGAACATCACCGCCTGGGCCTGCGGGCGCTTTTTCAGGATGCGGTTGTTGTAGCGCAGGTCTAGCTTCTCGATAAAGGGCACGCGGTCGATGCAGGCACGCAGGTGCCGCATCTTCTCCATCAGTTCCAGCGTGTTTTCGGCATAGGGGCCATCCTTCTCCAGCGCCTCGCTGTAGTCCAGCTCCAGCTCGCGCAGGCGCTTCTGGTAAGGGCTGGACAAGGCGATGCGCCGCCCCAGCGAGCTGCGCATGGTGCGCAGGATCGACAGGTTGGCCGGCGTGCCGTCGATGGAATAGCCCGCGCGCACCTTGCGCACCTCGGCAATCTTGGCGAGGTGGCGCTTGGCCAGGTCCGGCAGCGCCATGTCCTCGAAGAAGAAATTCAGGAAATCCTCGCGCGACAGCGTGAAGACGAAATCGTCCTCGCCTTCGCCGCTGTCGCTGGCCCGCGAACCGCTCCCGCCACCGCCCTGCTGCTGGCGGTCGAAGGAATCGCCCTTGACGAACTTCTTGTTGCCAGGGTGAATCCACTCGCGCCGCCCGCCCGGGCCGTGGTGGAAGATCGGTTCGGAGATGTCCTTGACCGGAATGGACACCTGGCCGCTCTGCTCGATGTCCATGATCTTCCGGCCGGACACCGCCTTTGCCACCGCTTGCCGTATCTGCTCGCGGTAGCGCTTGATGAAACGTTGCTGGTTGACGGCACTCTTGTTGCCGCCGTTTTCGCGCCGATCGATGACCGTAGCCATATGTTGCCCTCGTTGAGAGACCTGTTCCGCGGCGCCGTTACGATGACTTTCTTACGCGCAGATACCACTCCACCAACAGTCTCACTTGCTTGGGCGTGTACCCCTTCTCGACCATGCGGTTGACGAAGTTCTCGTGCTTGTCCTGGTCTTCGCGTGAAGACTTGGCATTGAACGAGATCACCGGCAGCAGGTCCTCCGTGGTGGAGAACATGCGCTTCTCGATCACCATCCGCAGCTTTTCATAGCTGGTCCAGACCGGATTCTTGCCGTTGTTGTTGGCCCGCGCCCGCAGCACGAAGTTGACGATCTCATTGCGGAAGTCCTTCGGGTTGGAGATACCCGCGGGTTTTTCCACTTTCTCGAGCTCGTCGTTCAGCGCATTGCGGTCGAGGATCTCGCCGGTGTTGGGATCGCGGTACTCCTGGTCCTGGATCCACAGGTCGGCAAACACCACATAGCGGTCGAAGATGTTCTGGCCGTACTCGGAGTAAGACTCCAGGTAGGCGGTCTGGATTTCCTTGCCGATGAACTCCACAAACGGCGTGGTCAGGTACTCCTTGATATGGGACAGCAGCTTCGCTTCCTGCTCCGGCGGAAACTGTTCACGCTCGATCTGCTGCTCAAGCACGTAGAGCAGGTGCACCGGGTTGGCCGCGACCTCGGTATTGTCGAAGTTGAAGACCTTGGACAGCACCTTGAACGCAAAGCGCGTCGACAGCCCGTTCATGCCTTCGTCAATGCCGGCGTAGTCGCGGTATTCCTGGTACGACTTCGCTTTCGGGTCCACGTCCTTCAGGCTTTCACCGTCATAGACGCGCATCTTCGAGAAGACGTTGGAGTTCTCGGGCTCCTTGATGCGCGTGAGCACCGCGAACTGCGCCATCATCTTCAGCGTGTTGGGCGCGCATGGCGCGGCCGACAGCGAACTGCTGCGCAGGAGCTTGTCGTAGATCTTCACCTCGTCCGACACGCGCAGGCAGTACGGCACCTTGACGATGTAGATCCGGTCGAGGAAAGCCTCGTTGTTCTTGTCGGCCTTGAAGGTCACCCACTCGGCCTCGTTCGAGTGCGCGAGGATCACGCCATCGAACGGGATCGCGCCAAAGCCTTCGGTGCCCTTGTAGTTGCCTTCCTGCGTCGCGGTCAGCAGCGGGTGCAGCACCTTGATCGGCGCCTTGAACATTTCGACGAACTCGAGCAGGCCGCGGTTGGCCAGGCACAGGCCGCCGGAATACGAGTAGGCGTCAGGATCGTCCTGCGGGAAGTCCTCGAGCTTGCGGATGTCGACCTTGCCCACCAGCGACGAGATGTCCTGGTTGTTCTCGTCGCCCGGTTCGGTCTTGGAGATCGCAATCTGCGACAGCACCGACGGGCGCAGCTTCACCACGCGGAACTTGGTGATGTCGCCGTTGAACTCATGCAGGCGCTTGACCGCCCAGGGCGAGGCGATGGTATTCACGTAGCGCAGGGGAATACCGTAGTCCTCTTCCAGGATCTTGCCGTCTTCTTCCGGCGAGAACAGGCCGAGGGGCGATTCGTGGATTGGCGAACCCTTGAGCGCGTAGATGGGGATCTGCTCCATCAACGCCTTGAGCTTCTCCGCGAGCGAGGACTTGCCGCCGCCGGGAGGCCCGAGCAGATACAGGATCTGCTTGCGCTCTTCCAGTCCCTGCGCCGCGTGCTTGAAGAACGAGACGATCTGCTCGATCGTGTCCTCCATGCCGTAGAAATCGCGGAAGGCCGGATAGATGCGGATGACCTTGTTGAAAAACAGGCGGGACAGCCTGGGGTCGTGGTGGGTGTCCACCAGCTCAGGCTGGCCGATTGCGGCGAGCATGCGTTCGGCAGCGGTCGCGTAGGCAGTCGGATCCTTCTTGCAGATCTCCAGGTATTCCTGGATGCTGAATTCCTCTTCCTTGCGAGCTTCGAACCGCGTAGCGTAATGGCCAAAAATGTCCATACCTCACTCCCGTCAGAGTTCACGTCCGAGGCGTAGGTAGTGCTACCCCAAAGGCTTCGCGCAACGTTCGCGGTGCACCACCCCGGCCTGGCGACCTGTCATGTTGCGAAGTCTTTACTTCATCATAGTCAAATAACGGCGATGGTGGAGTCCGAGTTGACGAATCTTGCATCGATGCAACGCTTGTTTCCCGCTGCATTTCCTGCCGGATTTCGTTGTCAGCTTTTGGCTGATTTGGCTCGGCTTCGCCCCCGCGCGCGACGGGCCATTGACCATGCTTGTGACACACCTTACACCTTTCCTGCCATCCGTGCACAACCGGTTTTGTAACCATCGGCACGAAAGCCGGCACTGGTGCCGGCTTTCGGTTTTCCGCATTTTCTTACGCGTTGGCTCGCACTAGCACGCGGACAGTGCTGATAGCGGAGCCCTGATTCGCAGCCCTCAGAGCGTGCGCGCGACCAGTTCCTTCATGATCTCGTTGGAGCCGCCGAAGATCTTGCTCACGCGTGCGTTCGCGTACATGCGCGCGATCGGGTATTCCAGCATGTAGCCGTAGCCGCCGTGCAACTGCAGGCACTCGTCGATGACCTGGCAGTTCTGTTGGGTGCACCACCATTTGGCCATGGCCGCGGTGGCCGCGTCGAGCTTGCCGTCCATCAGACGCAGCATGCAGTCGTCGACGAAGGTCGCGGCAATGGTGGCCACGGTCTTGCACTCCGCCAGCTTGAAGCGTGTGTTCTGCAAGTCGGCCAGCGGCTGGCCGAACACCTTGCGCTCGCGCACGTATTCGGTGGTCAGCTCGATGGCGCGCTGCATGGTCGCCACCACCCCGAGCGCAATAATCATGCGCTCCTGCGGCAGTTGCTGCATGAGTTGGTAGAAGCCCTGGCCTTCCTGCGTGCCGAGCAGGTTCGAGCACGGCACCAGCACGTCGTCGAAGAAGAGTTCGGCGGTGTCCTGGCCCTTCTGCCCGATCTTTTCCAGAATGCGGCCGCGACGGAAGCCCGGCAGGTCGCGCGTCTCCAGCATGACCAGTGACACGCCGCGCGAACCGGCTTCAGGATCGGTCTTGACCACCACGCAGATCAGGTCGGCGTGATATCCGTTGGTAATGAAGGTCTTTGCACCGTTTATGCGATAGCAATCCCCGTTCTCGGTCTTTTCCCGCACCGCGCGGGTGCGTATCGCTTTGAGGTCGGAACCGGCGCCAGGTTCCGACATGGCGATGGCGCCCACCAGTTCGCCGCTGGCCATCCGCGGCAGCCATTGCTGCTTCTGCGCCTCGGTGCCGTAGTTGAGCAGGTAATGTGCCACGATGCCGCTGTGCACGTTGTTGCCCAGGCTGGTACAGACCGCCCGCGACATTTCCTGGGTGATGATGGCCTCGTGGGCAAAGGTGCCGCCGCCGCCGCCATATTCCTCGGGGATGCTGGCGCACAGCAGGCCGATCTGGCCGGCGCGGCGCCACATGTCGCGGTCGATATAGCCCTGCCCGGCCCAGCGGGCCTCGTTGGGGGCTAGTTCGCGCTCGACGAAGCGGCGCACGGTTTCCTGGAACATCTCCAGGTCTTCGGTCATCCAGGGGGTCTGGCGTGCGGCAGGCGCCGCGTTCTGGTCGTGGGATCCCATAGGGTGTTGATATCAGGGTAAACGTGAAAATAAGCAGGCAAGCGGCGACCTGCTGCCGGCGCCTGCCTATATAGGTAAACAATGAATCGGCCGCTGCGACCGATGCTGCGGAGCAGCATGGCCGGCCCGGCCGCTCAGTCCGGCCAGCGGTAGCGCAGCGGCTCCTTGGCCATGAAGCGGTCGGCGGCCTCCCGGCGGTAGGCGGTGGAAAAGGCAATGCCCTGCCCGTCCGCTTCCATCGCCAGCATGGTGTGCAGGTCCTGGTTCAGGGATGCGTTCAGCGCCTGCTTGGTCAGGCCCACCGCCACCGGCGAGGCCTCGGTGAAGGCATGCGCCAGCGCCCGCGCGCGTTCCTGCAGGCTGTCCGCCGGCACGATTTCCATGGCGATGCCAAGGTCTTGTGCGGCCTGGGCGTTCAGCTCGCGCATCGAGAACATCAGCGCCTTGGCCCGCTGCAGGCCGATCATGCGCGGCAGCGTGTAGAACACGCCGCAGTCGGGGACCAGCCCCATGCGCAGGAACGGCAACCCGAAGCGCGCGCGCGGCGTGGCCAGGATGATGTCGGCCGTCAGCGCCAGGCTGAAGCCCGCGCCATAGGCCGCGCCGTCCACCGCGGCGATGACCGGCACGTCGAGCTGGATCAGGTCTTCCAGCCAGCCGTGCACCTTCTGCAGGCGTTTGCGGCCCTGCTCGGCATGGATCTCGACCTGCATCGAGCTGATGTCGCCGCCCGACGAGAAATCGGTGCCGGCGGCGGTCAGGATCAGGGCGCGCACGCTGTCGTCGGCGCGTACCCGGCGAATCACTTCGCCGATCTCGTCGCGCATGGCCAGGGACAGCGCGTTCTTGCGCGCCGGCGAGTCCAGCGTCAGCGTGGCGACGCCGTCCTCGACGGCAAAGCGGATGGTTTCCATCAGTTGGCTCCAGCAGGCGGTTTCAGTCGAGCTGGATATTGGCGTCGCGCACGATCCTGGCCCACTTGGGCGTGTCGCCGGCAACCACGGCCGCCAGTTCCTGCGGCGCGGACCCGACCGGCTGCAGGCCCATGCCGGCCAGCTTCTGCGTCACTTCAGGCAGCCGCACGATGCGCGCGGTCTCGGCCGCCAGCTTTGCCGTCACATCCCTGGGCGCATTGGCCGGCAGGAACAGCGCGAACCAGCCGTTGGGCTCGAACCCCGGCAGGCCGAGTTCGGTAAAGGTCGGCACATTGGGCAGCGCCTTGTAGCGCTGGGTGCCGGTGATGCCAAGGATCTTGAACTTTTGGCTGCCCAGGTACGGATTGGCCGAGGTCACGTCGACAAAAGCGCTGTCCACCTGGCCGCCGAGCAGGTCGCTCATCAGCGGCGCCGCGCCCTTGTAAGGGATATGCGCGATCTCGATGCCGGCCTGCTGCCGGAGCAGTTCGCCGTGCAGGTGCGACGAGGTGCCGTTGCCGTAGGAGCCATAGCTGAGCTTGCCGGCCTTGGCCAGCGCCAGGAACTCGCGCATATTGTTGGCCGGCACCCGGTTGGGCACGACAAACAGGTCGGACGACTTGGCGATCAGCGAGACCGGCGTGAAATCTTTGGCCACGTCGTACGGTGTGCGCTTGTACAGGGCCGGCGACTGGATCAGCGCGGTGATCGCCAGCAGGAGGGTGTAGCCGTCGGCCGGCGCCTTGGCGACGGTGTCGTTGCCGAGCATGCCGCTGGCGCCGGGCTTGTTTTCCACCACCACGGCCTGGCCCAGGCTTTCGGCCAGGCGCTGGCCGATCAGGCGGCCCACGGTGTCGGTGCCGCCGCCGGCCGGGTACGGCACGATCATGCGGATCGGCTTGCCGGGGTACGGCTGCTGGGCGAAAGCCTGGCCCGCGCCGCCGAGGATGGCCGCGCCGGCCAGGGTGCTGGCCTGTGCCAGCCAGTTGCGTCTGCTTTGCTGCATGCTGTCTCTCTCTTTCTTGATGGCCCGGCTGGCGTCAGGCGCGCGGGTTGTCCACTTGCATTTCGCGCTCCTGCAGGGCGCGCCACAGGATCTTGCCGGTGGCCGACTTGGGCAGCGCGTCGACCACGTCGACGATGCGCGGCACCTTGTACGCGGCCATATGCTCGCGGCACCAGGCCATGATGCGCTCGGGGTCGGCTTCGGCCGTGCCGCGCGCACTCGGGCGCAGCGCCACCACGGCCTTGACGGTCTCGCCGCGGCGCTGGTCGCGCGCCGCGATCACGCAGGCTTCATGGATGGCGGGATGGCCGTACAGCAGGTTCTCCACCTCGGCCGGCCAGACCTTGTAGCCGGAGGCGTTGATCATGCGCTTGAGGCGGTCGCGCATGAAGAAGTAGCCTTCCTCGTCCATGAAGCCGAGATCGCCGGTGCGCAGGAAGCGCTTGCCGCCAAGCTCGATGAAAGTGGCCGCGTTGGCGTCCGGGTTGTGCCAGTAGCCCTGCATCACCTGGCCGCCGTGGACCACGATCTCGCCGGTCTCGCCGCAGGGCAGTTCCTGCAGGTTCTCGGGATCGACCACGCGCGCATCCACGCCGAAGGTGGCGATGCCCAGGCATTCGCGCTTGGGCTGGTTGCGCGGGTTCGACAGGATGAAGGCCGCGGTCTCGGTCATGCCGTAGGCCTCGACATAGGGCAGGCCAAAGCGCTCCTGCAGCATGTTGGCCACTGCCTCCGGCATGGCCGCGCCGCCGCCGCCCACGTAGGCCAGGCTCGACAGGTCGCGCGCGTCGATGCCCGGCTGCGAGAAGAAGTCGACCATCATCGCCGGCGGCGCGCCCCAGACCGAGACGCGGTAGCGCTCGATCAGGTCCGCGGCCAGGGCGCGGTCCCAGCGCGGCATCAGCACCACGGTGGCGCCCAGGTAGAGCGGCGAATTCATGCAGTTCTGCATGCCCAGCAGGTGGAACATCGGCGCCACCGCCAGCACCACCGACTCAGGGGTGGCGCCGCGCCAGATGACCGAGCCCGCGGCCGCGGTCATCAGCGTGCCGTGGGTGTGCATGCAGCCCTTGGGATTGCCGGTGGTGCCGGAGGTATAGGCCAGCATGCACAGCGTGTCGTAGCCCGCCTGGTGTGGCAGCGGCCGGTGCCCGGCCGCGCGGGCGGCGTCCCAGGCCACCGGCATGGCGCCGGACGGCGCGGCCTGCGGCGCGGGCGCCGGTTCGCGCAGCCAGGCCGGCACAGGCAGGCCGCCGTCGTCGCGCAGCATGCCGCCATAGTCATGCAGGATCACGTGGCGCAGCGCCGGGCCGTGCAGCGGCGCCACGCGCTGGTACAGCTCGCTGCCGGCAAAGGCGGCAACCGCGCCGCTGTCCTGCACCACATGGGCCAGTTCGGCCTCCAGCCACATCGGGTTGGCCGGCACCACCACGCCCTCGGCACGCAGGATGGCGTAGTAGGCAATGATGAACTGCGGGCAGTTCTGGCTGAACAGCACCACGCGGTCGCCCGGCTGGATGCCGCAGGCCTGCTGCAGGTAGCCCGCCATCCGTTCGATTTCATCCTGCAGCTGCCGGTAGGTGATCGCGGTGCCGAAATACTGGATCGCGGTCTTGTCGGGATAGCGGTGCGCCGCCGCCTCGACGTTGTAGAACAGGCTGGTGCGCGGCGCATGCAGCGTGGCCGGCAGGCCGGGCGGCCACGCGGGGGAACGGAACGGCTGGTTGGTACTGGTAGCAGGCTTCATTTGCAGCAATCGATACAGGTCAGTCGGGAAAAAACTCAGTCCAGGCGAATGTTGTTGGTGCGGATGACCTTGCCCCAGCGGACGTAGTCGGCCTGGACGGTCTGCGCGAACGCATCGGGCGTGCTGCCGGTCAGGACGATGCCCATCTCGTTCATGCGCTTGCGAATCTCTGGCTGGGTCAGGATGCGATTGACGTCGGCCGAGTACTTGTCGACGATCGCCCGCGGCGTGGCGGCGGGCAGGAACAGGCCGAACCATCCCAGCCCGTCCATGCCGGCAACGCCCGCCTCGCGAAAGGTCGGCACATCCGGCAACTGTGGCGAGCGGCTGCCGCCGGTCACCGCCAGCGCGCGCAGGCGGCCCGAGGCGTTGTGCGGCTTGGCACCCATCACCGAGATGATGGCGGACGGCACCTGCCCGCCCAGCAGGTCGTTCAGCTCCGGTGCCTCACCCTTGTATGAGACATGGACCATGTCCAGCCTGGCGGACTCCTTGAAGATCTCGCCATACAGGTGGCCGCTGGAGCCGGTGCCATACGAGCCGTAGGAGAACTGCCTGGGCCTGGCGCGGACCAGCTCGATGAATTCCTTCAGGCTGGTGGCCGGCACGGAGTTGTGCACGGCAAAGACCAGGTTGGTGGTGCCCAGCTCGGACACGGGGGCCAAGTCCCTGACCGGGTCCACCGGCGGCTTCGCGTACAGGCTGGGCGCCTGCACGAGCGTGGTGATCGTCAGCAGTGCGGTATGGCCGTCCGGCTCGGCGCGGGCCACGGCCTCGGAGCCGATCATGCTGCTGGCGCCGGGACGGTTTTCCACCACCACCGGGCGCGACCAGGCCTTGCCGAGCCCGTCGGCAATGGCACGCGCCAGCACGTCGGTGGCGCCGCCGGCCGGGTACGGCACGACCAGGCGGACTGTCTTCGACGGGAATTGCCCCTGGGCGAAGGCGGCACTCGCACCCAGCCCCCCGGCCACGGACAGCAACCCGGCCCCGAGGCGCCACAACGCACTACGACGATTTGCCTGCATGTGTTGTCTCCATTGGTGTTCTTGTCAGGCGGGATGGGGGTGTTTCCCCGATTTCTGGTCCCGTCCGGGCCGGGGTACCGGCCTTGTATAGGTCTCAGCCGGAGAGTGCGCGATGCTGCGGCGCGTGGACAATGACCAGACGAACCAAAATGATTGGCCGAATCGCTCAGGCGGAAGGCAGGCTTTGGCAAATCCCGATTGTGCGGCGCGGTGGCAGCTTGCTAAGGTGGCGAAACGATGTGGCGAAACGTCCGGGAAAGCCCGCGGAACCAGCCTTTCCGCGGTGCCGGCGCCGGCGTGTCACCCGTGACGAGGAGACCCATGCACACCGCTGTCCTGTCATCGCCGCGCCCGCCCGTGCCGGGCAAGCCGCACCTCGCCGGCGGCGCACTGCCGCCCGCGCTCGGGCTCCCGCCTGCCTCCGGCCGTGCCCAGGCCGCGTCCCAGGCTTCGGCGCGCCATACCATTGCGATCCAGCATGTGGATCACATCCTGCTGGGCCCGCGCCGGCTGGGCCACGACGTGGCCGCACTGCTGCGCCGCGCCGGGATTTCGCAGGCGCTGCTGGCCTCGCCCAGCGCCCGGGTCACGCAAGGCCAGTACGCCGCGCTGATCCGCACGCTGCGCCGCGTCATGCGCGACGAACTGTGGGGGCTGCTGGAGCGGCCGGTGCCCCCCGGTGTGTTTGCCCAGGCATGCCGAGACCTGGTCCGCTGCGCGACCCTGGAGGACGCCATCCGCGCAGGGCTGCGCCTGTACCGCCTGCATATCGACGCCTTCTCGCCGCGCCTGCATGTCAGCGCCGACGGCAAGGCCGCCACCGTGGTCCTGCATCCGCGCGCGCCGGCCTCGGCCTGCCGCAGCTTTGCCGAATCGACGTTCGTGTTCCATGCCTACGCGCTGCTCAGCTGGCTGGTCGCCGGCCATATCCCGCTGGCGCGGGTGGACCTGAGCGCCGCCCTGTCCCAGGGCGGCCCGGAGACCGAGCGCGTGTTCAAGACTGCCGTGCATTACGGCCAGCCCTTGTCCGCGCTGCATTTCGACGCCGCCAGCCTGCGCCTGCCGGTGATGCAGGACACCGCCAGCCTGCGCGAATTCCTGCGCGAGACCCCGCGCAACCTGCTGGTCCGCTACCGCGACAACAGCTGCCTGGCCGAACGCATCCGGCAGCACCTGCGCTCGCACCTGGACGGCGAACTGCCCTCGCTGGAGCAGATGGCACAGTTGCTGCGGCTCACGCCCCAGACCCTGCGCCGCCGCCTGCGCGACGAGGGGCGCGGCTACCAGGCCATCAAGGACAGCCTGCGGCGCGATGTGGCCATCGGCATGATGGAGCGCCCCGGCATGACGCTGCAGGACGTGGCGCTGCGGCTCGGCTTCTCCGAGCCAAGCACGTTTCACCGGGCATTCAAGAAATGGACGGGCGTGGCGCCAGGGGAATACCGGATGCGGGGGATGCGCGCGGAGGCCGCGCCGGCTGCCTAGGGCAGCGCTTATTCCAGCTGGATTTCGCCATCGAAGCGCGTCTGGAGCCTGACCGCCGCCAGTTCAAGCGTCACCGACACCGGAAATCGCTCGTTGCCGGCGATCGTGCCGTCGGCCAGGGCCTTGGCAATCGCCTGCTCGATCTCGCGCTGGGAGCTGACGCCGACCACCTTCAGGAACTTGCGGATACTGAGGTTGAAGGTCTCTTCGTTCATGGCTGTCTCCGGGGGACAGCGGCTTGCGGCCGCTACCCAGACAGCCTAGGCGATGGGGGGACTTTGTGCAGACGCCCCGCGGTGCAGCCGGATCGAGCAGGTGCCCGGCAGTTGCCTGCCAGGCACCCGCCACCTGTCAGACCACGCCTTGCTCGCGCAGCCTGGCGATGCGCCCGGCCGACAGCCCCAGCACCGATTCCAGCACCTGCCGGGTGTGCTCGCCCAGCCGCGGCGGCGGTGCGTCGTACTGCACCGGGGTTGCCGACAGCCGCAACGGGCTCTTGACCGTCGGGCACAGGCTGCCGTCCTTGCGCACCAGGTCGACCTGCAGCTCGCGATACCGCACCTGCGGGTCTTCCAGCACCTGGCCGTAGTCGTTGATCGGCCCGCACGGGATGCCCTGCGCTTCCAGCGCCTGCACCCAGTGCGCCGTCGGCCGGGTACGCATATGCGCCTCGAGCAGCGGCACCAGCGTGTCGCGGTGGATGATGCGGCCGGGGCCGGTGGCGAAGCGCTCGTCGGCGGCCAGGTCGGGACGCTCGACGCCGCGGCAGTAGGCCTGCCACTGCCCGTCGTTGCCTGCCGCCACGATCATGTGGCCGTCTGCAGTGGCGAACACATGGTAGGGCACCATGTTGGCGTGCGCGTTGCCAAAGCGCGGCATGGCCTGGCCGGTTACGCGCTGGGCGATGATCGGCGTGGCGCCGACCGCCACCACCGCGTCGAGCAGGGCCATGTCGATATGCTGGCCCTCGCCGGTGCGTTCGGCATGGCGCAGCGCGGCCAGCACCGCCACGGTGGCATACATGCCGGTGAAGATGTCCACCACCGCCACGCCCACCTTCTGCGGCCCGCCGCCGGGCAGGTCGTCGCGCTCGCCGGTGACGCTCATCAGGCCGCCCAGGCCCTGGAAGATGAAGTCATAGCCGGGCTTGTGCGAGTTCGGGCCGGTCTGGCCATAGCCCGTGATCGAGCAATAGACGATGGACGGGTTGATCGCCTTGAGGCTGTCATAGTCCAGCCCGTAGCGCTTCAGGTCGCCGACCTTGTAGTTCTCCAGCACGATCTGCGACTTCGCGGCCAGCTCGCGCACGAGCTCCTGCCCCTCGGGGCTGGCGATATCCAGCGTGACCGACTGCTTGCCGCGGTTGGCGCCGGCAAAGTAGGTCGCGTCGCGCGACGGCTGCCCGTCCGCGCCGGGCAGCCAGGGCGGCCCCCACGAACGGGTGTCGTCGCCCGCGCCGGGCCGCTCCACCTTGATGACTTCGGCGCCCAGGTCCGCCAGGTTCTGCGCGCACCAGGGACCGGCCAGGATGCGCGACAGGTCCAGCACCCGCACGCCGGCCAGCGCGCCGCGCGCCGGGGCTTGGCCGCCCGCCATCAGATCGGGTCCCAGCTGATCACGTCGGGCGAGCGCTCCAGCTTGAAGAAGCTGTTGCGCATGGCCGGCATGGCGATCTCGGCCACCGACTCGGGCGTCCAGCCCTCGCTCATATGGACCGAGCGCACCGGGCGCGGCTGGCTCATCAGGATGATCTCGTTGGCGCGCACCGCGAAGATCTGGCCGTTGACTTCGCTGGCAGCCGGGCTGGCCAGGTAGACCGCCACCGGCCCGATCTTGCCGGCCTCCATCTTCTGCAGCTTGGCCACGCGCGCCTTCTCTTCCGGGGTTTCGGCCGGGATCGAGCTGGTCATGCGGCTCCAGGCGAACGGCGCGATGCAGTTCGAGCGCACGTTGAAGCGCTGCATATCCAGCGCGATCGACTTGGACAACGCGGCGATGCCCAGCTTGGCCGCCGAGTAATTGGCCTGGCCCAGGTTGCCGATCAGGCCCGAGGTGGAGGTCATGTGCACGAAGGCGCCGCTCTCCTGGTCCTTGAAGTAGTTGGCCGCGGCGCGGCTGACGAAGAAGGTGCCGTGCAGGTGCACGTCGATCACGGAGCGCCACTCTTCTTCATTCATCTTGAAGAACATGCGGTCGCGCAGGTTGCCGGCGTTGTTGACCACGGCGTCGATGCGGCCGAAGTTGTCCAGCGCGCATTGCACGATGGCATTGGCACCGTTCCAGGTCGACACGCTGTCGGTATTGGCCACGGCTTCGCCGCCGGCGGCACGGATTTCCTCGACCACGCGCTGCGCGGGGCCGGCGTCGCCGCCCTCGCCGGTCATCGACACGCCCAGGTCGTTGACCACCACCCTGGCGCCCGCGGCGGCCATTGCCAGCGCAATGCCGCGCCCGATCCCGCCACCCGCGCCCGTCACCAGCGCGACCTTGCCTGCCATCAAACCGCTCATTGCGATGCTCCTCTGAATACTTTTTGTGCGGTCACCGACCGCAAACCCGGTGAACACCCCTGCGCCGCGGGCCCATGGCCCGCCGCTGCGGTCAATCCGGATGTCCACGCCGCAGTGGATACGATAAATTGACGACCAAGACTTTGGAATTCACGAATCACAAAACTGGCCTTTGGCCTGACGGAAGCCCATGCATTACGACCTGACCGACCTCCGCCTTTTCCTGAATGTCGGCGAGACGGAGAACCTGACCCGTGCGGCCGAGCGCAGCTTCCTGTCGCTGCCCGCTGCCAGCACGCGGATCAAGCAACTGGAAGAGGCGTTCCAGACACAATTGCTGATCCGGCAGGTCAAGGGCGTGCGTCTCACGCCGGCGGGCGACGCGCTGCTGCGCCACGCGCGCGAGGTCTTCCGCGAGCTCGAATGCCTGCACTCAGACCTGCGGCCCTATGCCAAGGGGGTCAAGGGCCGGGTACGGCTGCTGGCCAATACCACCGCCACCAACTCCTTCCTGGCCACCGGGGTATCGCGCTTCCTGAGCGAGAACCCGGACGTGGACATCGAGCTGGAAGAGCACCTGTCGCAGGAAATCGTGTCGGCCATCAGCGCCGGCGCCGCGGACCTTGGCATCGTCGCCGGCGAGGTCGCCACCCAGGACCTGGACGCGATGCACCTGTGCAGCGACGAGCTGATCGTGATCGCGCCCGTCAACCATCCGCTGCCGGCGTTCAAGCGGCTGCATTTCGCCGACCTGCTCGATACCTGCCGCTTTGTCGGCCTGAACCAGTTCAGCGCGATCCAGTCGTTCCTGGACCGCATTGCTGGCGGCATGGGCAAGCGCATCAGCCTGCGCATCCAGGTCGGCAGCTTCGACGCGGTATGCCGCATGGTCGAAGCCGGCGCTGGCATCGCCATCGTGCCCAACAGCTGCGCGCGCCGCTACGCCAGCCGCAAGGTGCTGCGCTTTATCCAGCTGGAGGACGAATGGGCCAAGCGCGAACTGCGCCTGGTCCGCCGGCCCGGGCGCGAACTGCCCCAGTTTGCGGAAACCTTGATCCAGTACCTGGTCGACGCGGCGCGCGAGCCGGTGTAAGCGCGCTCAGCGAGATCAGTGAGATCGGCGAGGCTCAGCCGCCAGCCAGCCCGCCGGCGTGCGCCAACAGCCCCGCCAGCGGGTGCAGCGACACCACCAGCGCCAGCAGCAGCAGGCCCATGGCGAACACGCCGGGCCAGCTGGTGCGGCCGCAGCGGGCCAGCGAATCGTTCACCAGTTCGGGCGAATAGTGGTACTGGCGCAGGCGCCGGATGGTGGCTTCGGCATGCCACCGGTAGAGCTCGTTGCCATACATGCCCAGCAGCAGCGCCATGGCATACAGCAGCGGCCGGCCCGCCATCGGCAGCTTCAGCCCGAACAGCGCATGCAGCACCGGCTCGGCGCCGACGATGAGCGCATAGACTCCCACCTGCCAGTACATGCGCCGGTAGGCCATCCAGAACGGGCCCAGCAGGCAGGCCGCCCAGTTCCAAGACATGCCGCCGCGGGTCTCGGCCAGGGACCAGCGGCCGCTGTAGTACGCGTAACGCGGGCCCACGAATGCGGCCATTGCCGCGTCGTCACGGATCGATGCTGTCATGCCAACCTCCTCCTGCTCTGCCGCGGCTGCGCCTTTAGATCACCGCGCAGCCCGTGCCACAGCATAAGGGCGCGTCGCGCGCGGGCGGCGTGCGCTGGCGCGCATTGCCGTCGGAAATGGCAGATATTGGTAGGCAAGCGCACAGACCGGCGCATGCGGCCTCGTCTCCCCGCTTCCGGCCCAGCTAAGCCGCTCTTTTGCAAATCCGAATTTCAGCATGCCGGGGGCTCGGGAATAATGGTCCCAGTTCAAATTGACCCGGGGCTAGCCCATGCACGCACACCAGGATCCAGACCAGCTCTACCCCGAAATCCGCGAGGCGGTGCGCGATCTCTGCGCCGGCTTCGATTCGGCATACTGGCAACGGGTGGAAGAGCAGAACGCATTCCCTGAAACCTTTGTCCAGGCGCTGACCCAGGCGGGCTGGCTGTCGGCGCTGATCCCGGAGGCCTATGGCGGCTCGGGCCTGTCGCTGACCGCGGCCTCGGTCATCATGGAAGAAATCAACCGCAGCGGCGGCAATTCCGGCGCCTGCCACGGCCAGATGTACGTGATGGGCTGCCTGCTGCGCCACGGCTCCGAAGCGCAGAAGCAGCGCTGGCTGCCGGGCATCGCCTCGGGCGACCTGCGCATGCAGTCGATGGCCGTGACCGAGCCCACCACCGGCACCGATACCACCAAGCTGAAGACCACCGCGGTGCGCCAGGGCGACAAGTACATCGTCAATGGCCAGAAGGTGTGGATTTCGCGCGTGCAGCACTCGGACCTGATGCTGCTGCTGGCGCGCACCACGCCGCTGGACCAGGTCAAGCGCAAGTCGGAAGGCCTGTCGGTGTTCGTGGTGGACCTGCGCGATGCCATCGGCAAGGGCCTGACGGTCAAGCCGATCCGCAACATGGTCAATCACGAGACCAACGAGCTGTTCTTCGACAACCTTGAAGTCCCCGCCGAAAACCTGATCGGCGAGGAAGGCCAGGGCCTGAAGTACATCCTCGACGGCCTCAACGCCGAGCGCATCCTGATCGCCGCCGAATGCATCGGCGACGGCTACTGGTTTGTCGAGCGCGCCAGCAACTACGCGCGCGACCGCATCGTGTTCGACCGCCCCATCGGCCAGAACCAGGCGGTGCAGTTCCCGATCGCACGCTCCTATATCAACGTCGAGGCCGCCAGCCTGATGCGCTACAAGGCCGCGCAGCTGTTCGACGCCGGCAAGCCGTGCGGCAAGGAAGCCAATATCTCGAAGCTGCTGGCCGCCGACGCCTCTTGGGAAGCGGCCAACGTCTGCCTGCAGACGCACGGCGGCTTCGGCTTTGCCGCCGAGTACGACATCGAGCGCAAGTTCCGCGAGACGCGCCTGTACCAGGTGGCGCCGATCTCGACCAACCTGATCCTGTCCTACGTGGCCGAGCATGTGCTTGAGCTGCCGCGTTCGTTCTGAGAACCCTACATGTCCCTCTCCCCCAAAGGCATCCGTCCGCTCGACGGCATCCGCGTGGTCTCGCTCGAGCACGCCGTGGCCGCGCCCTTCGCCACGCGCCAGCTGGCCGACCTGGGCGCGCGCGTGATCAAGGTCGAGCGCCCCGGCGCGGGCGACTTTGCCCGCGGCTATGACGAGACCGTGCACGGCCAGGCCTCGCACTTCGTCTGGCTCAACCGCGGCAAGGAAAGCCTGACGCTGGACCTGAAGCAGGAAGCCGCGCAGACGGTGCTGCACCAGCTGCTGGCCGACGCCGACGTGCTGGTGCAGAACCTGGCCCCGGGCGCCGCCGCGCGCATGGGCCTGGACTTCGACACCCTGCACGCGCGCTACGGCAAGCTGATCGTGTGCGATATCTCGGGCTATGGCGATGCCGGCCCCTATCGCGACAAGAAGGCCTACGACCTGCTGATCCAGGCCGCGGCCGGCCTGATCGGCATCACCGGCGGCCCGGACGAGCCCTCGCGCGCGGGCATCTCGATTGCCGACATCGCCGCCGGCATGTACGCCTATACCGGCATCCTGTCGGCGCTGCTGCAGCGCGGACGCACCGGCGAAGGCGTGCGCGTGGAGGTCACCATGCTCGAATCCCTGTCCGAATGGATGGGCTACGCGCTCTACTTCGGCCACTACGGCGGCACGCCGCCGGCGCGCTTCGGCGCCTCGCACCCGGCCATCGCGCCGTATGGCGTGCACCGCACCGGCGACGGCGGCAGCGTGATCTTCGGGCTGCAGAACGAGCGCGAATGGCGTGCCTTCTGCGAGAAGGTGCTGGAGCAGCCCGAACTGCTCCAGGATGAGCGCTTCGCCACCAACTCCGGCCGGGTCAGGAACCGCCCTGCGATGACCCAAATCATCGAGCAACGCTTTGCCTCGATGACCGTATCGCAAGCCGAGGCGCTGCTGGACGCCGCCCAGATCGCCAACGCGCCGATGAACGATATCGAGGCCGTCTGGAACCACCCGCAACTGGCCGCCCGCAACCGCTGGCGCGAGGTTGCGGTGCCCGGCGGCACCATCGGCGCGCTGCTGCCGCCGGCCAACCTGTCGGGCGTGGAACCGGTGATGGGCGACGTGCCCGCGCTGGGCGCGCACAGCCGCCAGATCCTGGCCGAGCTCGGCTACGCCGACAGCGACATCGCCGCGCTGGCGGACAAGCAGACCATCTGAGCCAATGCCGGCGCCCATGAAGACCGGGCGCCTTTTCCTTTCCGCAAGTCCCTATTCAATCTCCGGAGCCGGCATGAGCCAACCCGCAGACACCACCTACCCGACCCGCCAGCTTTGCGATTTCCTGGCCAACCTCAAGCTGGCCGACGTGCCCGCGCCCGTGGTCGAGCGCACCAAGGACCTGTTCCTGGACTGGATCGCCTCGGCCATCGCCGGCAAGGACGCCCCGGCCGTGCGCCGCCTGCAGGAATTCGCCGCGGCCATGGGCCCGGCGCAAGGCGATGCCGAAGTCCTGGTCGACCGCCGCCGCACCTCGCCCTACTTTGCCGCGCTGATCAACGGTGCGTCCTCGCACGTGGTCGAGCAGGACGACGTGCACAACGGCTCGGTGCTGCACCCGGCCGCGGTGGTGTTCCCCGCCGTGGTGGCCGCCGCGCAAGCCGAAGGCAAGACCGGCGCCGAAGTGCTGCTGGCCTCGATCGCCGGCTATGAGGCCGGCATCCGCATCGGCGAGTTCATGGGCCGTTCGCACTACCGCGTGTTCCACACCACCGGCACGGTCGGCACGCTGGCCGCCGCCGCGGCCGTGGCCAAACTCTACGGGCTGGATGCCGAAGGCATCAACCAGGCGCTCGGCTCGGCCGGCACGCAGGCCGCGGGCCTGTGGGAATTCCTGCGCGACGCCGCCGACTCCAAGCAGCTGCACACCGCCAAGGCCGCGGCCGATGGCCTGCAGTCGGCCTGGCTCGCGCGCGCCGGCTTCACCGGCGCCAGGCAGATCCTGGAAGGCGCACAGGGCATGGCCGCAGGCATGTCGAGCGATGCCAACCCCGCCTGCCTGACCGACGGCCTGGGCACACGCTGGGCCACCGCCGAGACCTCGTTCAAGTTCTTCGCCTCGTGCCGCCATACGCACCCGGCCGCCGACGCGCTCAAGGCGCTGATGCAGCGCGAAGGCATCAGCGCCGACCAGGTCGCCAGCGTCACCACGCACGTGCACCAGGGCGCCATCGACGTGCTTGGCCCCGTGGTCAACCCCACAACCATCCACCAGGCCAAGTTCTCGATGGGCACGGTGCTGGGGCTGGTGGCCGTGCACGGCCATGCGGGCCTGGGCGAGTTCGAGCAGCATGCGCTGCAGGACCCGAAGGTGGCCGCCTTCCGCGGCAAGGTCGACATGGAACTGGATGCCGAGATCAATGCCGCCTACCCGCGCCAGTGGATCGGCCGCGTGACCGTGAAGACCAACGACGGCCGCACCCTGGCTGCGCGCGTCGACGTGCCCAAGGGCGATCCCGACAACACGCTGTCTCGGCCGGAGCTGGAAGCCAAGGCGCTGCAGCTGGGCGCGTTCCGCCACGGCGCGAGCGAGGCCGAGATGCGCGCCATCATCCAGCGCGTCTGGGCGCTGGAGCAGGCCCCGAATGTCAACGACTGGCTGCCCGCAGCACGCTGAGAATCCCGCCATGCCTACTGCAGTCACCTACCTGTTCGTGCCGGGCGACCGGCCGGAACGCTTTGACAAAGCCGCGGCCGCGGGCCCGGATGTGCTGATCCTGGACCTGGAGGATGCGGTCCATCCGGAGGCCAAGCCTGCCGCGCGCGAAGCCATCGCCGCGTGGCTGGGCGGCCGGCCCGCCGCCAACGCCTTTGTCCGTATCAACGACAGCGCCTCGCCCGCCTTTGCCGCCGACCTGGCCTGGCTGCGCGCGCTGCCGCCCGGCACCGCGCTGGCCGGCCTGCTGGTGCCCAAGGCCGAGGATGCCGTGGCACTGGCCACCATCGCGCAGGCCCTGCACGCGATCAACCCGCAGGGCGAAATGGTCGCCATCATCGAGACCGCGCTCGGCCTGCACCAGATCGACGGCGTCGCCACGGCCACCGGCGTCGCGCGCCTTGCCTTCGGCTCGCTCGACTATGCGGTCGACCTGGGCTGCAGCCACACGCGCGACGCGCTCGCCTTTGCGCGCGCGCGCATCGTGCTGGCCTCGCGCGTGGCCGGGCTGCCGCCGCCGGTCGACGGCGTGACCACCGCACTGAAAGACGAAGCCGTGCTGGCCAGCGACGTCGCCTATGCCCGCGAACTCGGCTTTGCCGGCAAGCTCTGCATCCACCCGGCGCAGCTGGGCGCGGTCCGCGCAGGCTTCCTGCCCAGCCCCGAGCAGCTCGACTGGGCCCGGCGCGTGCTGGACGCCACCGCCGGCGGCAGCCACGCGGTGCAGGTCGATGGCAAGATGGTCGACCGGCCCGTGATCGAGCAGGCCCGCCGGCTGCTGGCGCTGGCGCAATAGCCCGCCGTCCGACAACCTTCACGCACTACAAGGCTTACTGTCATGACTGACGCCACTGCTGAACTCGAACGCCTGCGCGGCTGGATCGGCCGCAGCGAATCGCGCACCGAAACGCTGTCGCCGGAACCGGTCATCGGGCTCGCCGCCACCTTCGACCTCGACCCCGAGGCAGTTGCCGCCGGCCCGCTGCCGCCGCTGTGGCACTGGCTCTACTTCCTGCCGCGCGCACCCCAGCGCGACATCGGCCGCGACGGCCATCCCACCCTCGGCGGCTTCATGCCGCCGGTGCCGCTGCCGCGCCGCATGTGGGCCGGCAGCGAGCTGACCTTCAGCCATCCGCTGCATATCGGCGATACCGTCACGCGCACCTCCACCATCAAGGACGTGCAGTACAAGACCGGCCGCACCGGTGAACTGTGGTTTGTCGCCGTCGACCACGAACTGACCGTCAACGGCAAGACCGCGGTCAACGAGCGCCACGATATCGTCTACCGCGCCATGCCCGACCCGACCAAACCGCAGCCGCCGCGCCCCCGACTGGAGCAGACCGCGCAATGGCAGCGCACGCTGCAGGCGGACCCGGTGATGCTGTTTCGCTATTCGGCGCTGACCTTCAACGGGCATCGCATCCACTACGACCGCCAGTACACGCGCGACGTAGAGGGCTACCCCGGCCTGGTGGTGCACGGGCCGATGCAGGCCATGCTGATGCTGGACCTGGTGGCGCGCGAGCAACCGCAGGCGTGCGTGCGCCGCTTCGGCTTCCGCGGGCTGGCGCCGCTGTTTGACCAGGACACTATCATCGTCGGGGGTGCGGCTGATCCGGCGCAGGCTGGGCGGCTGGTGCTGTGGACGGGGGATGATGCGGGCGGGCAGGCGATGCAGGGGTGGGCGGAGGTGGAGGGGTAAGAGGTAAGGGCCGCGGATACGTTTGCCAGGGTTGCGCCGCGCCGCTACTGCGTGCCCCTGGCTTACCGGCCGATTGCCAGGCGCACGGGCTTGCCAATGCGGCTCAACATCTCAACCAATGTGTCGATGGTGAATTTGGCCGTCTTTCGGTTCACTACGTCCGACACGCGCGGACGAGACACCATCAGGATCTCGGCGGCCTCTGCCTGTTTCAGGTGGTGTTGCTCAATCCATGCCGCCAGTTCGGCCATGCTGCCAAACTCCACGTAGCGGACTATTGCGGGCTCGGGCCACGACTTGGCGAAGGCGGCGGGGCTCCTGCTCGTTGGCTTGCTTGGGTATGTCGGTCGGGTTCGATGTTGTCGTAGGTTTTACCGCCTGGTTCCGCCCTGCTGGGCGGGTCACTTTTTGTCCGAGCGACAAAAAGTAACCAAAAAACGCGTCGCCTCTGGCGGCTGGCCACCAATTCCTCGGCGATGGTGGTTCGAGCGGTGGTGATTTCCGTTCGGTGGGGTTGGTGGTTCAGGCCTGCTACGCTCCCGGGATGTGCCTTGCGTCCAGGGACTATTGGACGAACCCGACTTTAGGCTGTTGGCAGCCTTCTAACGAGGTTATCGGTAGGACGCCTACGGCTGCGCTGCGCGCACTCAGTATCGCAGGTCGGGGGCTCGGGCACGGAGTGCGTCGCTGCGCTCGCACGTCGTTGTCGACAATGATGCCGGGCCAAAGAAAAAAATCAGGACGTGGCCGCTGGTTCTGCCACGTTAGGGCGTGCGCGTAGCGCAGCCGAAGGCGTCCGACCGACGCCGTGCTTAGCAGGCTGCCAATAGCCTAAAGTCGGGTTCGTCCAATAGTCCGTTGATGTGGGCACAGACAGGGTGCGTAGCAGGGTCGAACCACCAACCCCATCGACCGGAAATCACCGCCGCTGGAACTACCAACGCCGAGGAATTGGTGGCCAGCCGCCTGAGGCGACGCGTTTTTTGGTTACTTTTTGTCGCTCGGACAAAAAGTGACCCGCCCAGCAGGGCGGAACCAGGCGGTAAAACCTACGACAACATCGAACCCGACCGACATAACCAAGCTAACGGGCAGGAAGCCCAGCCCCCTCCCCCCTCAATCCGCCTGAATCTTCGCCGTCTTCACCACCCCACCCCACAACGCCAGTTCCCGCTGAATCCGATCCCCCAGCGCCTTGGGCGTGCTGATATTGACGTCATACCCCCCAGCCGCCATCCGTTGCCGGAAACCAGCATCCTCCCCCGCCGCCTTCTGCGCCTTGACCAGCTTGTCCACCACATCCGCCGGCAGCTTCTGCGGCCCCACCAGCGCATACCAGCCGGTCAGGTCATAGTCCTTCTGCCCCGACTCGATCATGGTCGGCACGTTCGGCAGCGCCTGGTTGCGGGTCTTCGACGTGACCGCCAACGCGCGCACCTTGCCGCCGTTGATATGGCCGATGGCCGTGCCGGTGATATCGAACATGAACGTGACTTTGCCGCTCATCACATCGGCCATGGCCGGCGCATTGCCCTTGTACGGCACGTGCAGCATCTTCACGCTGTTCATCTGCGCCAGCAGTTCCGCGGACAGGTGATTGGACGCCCCCACGCCGGCGGAGCCGAACGAGACCCCTTCCGGATGCTTGCGCGCGTAATCGACCAGCTCGCCCACGTTCTTCGCCGGGAAATCCTTGTTCACCAGCAGCACGTTGGTGTAGTCGGTAATCAGGCCGATATAGGTGAAGTCCTTGACCGGGTTGAAGTTGACCGAGTGCTGGATCAGCGGGGTCATGGTCATGGTCGGGCTGGCGACGAAGTACAGCGTGTAGCCGTCCGGCGTCGCCTTGGCCGTCATGTCGGCGGCGATCGCGCCGCTGGCGCCGGCGCGGTTGTCCACCACCACCGGCTGCTTGAGCACGCGGCCCAGTTGCTCGGCATAGATGCGCGCCGCGGTATCGACCGGGCCGCCGGGCGCGTAGCCCACCAGCAGCTTGACCGGCCGCGACGGATAAGCGTCCGCGGCCCATGCCGCGCCCTGCAGCAGCAGCGTGGTGGTCAGCGCTGCCAGTGTCGTCCATGTCTTCATCGTTGTCTCCTCCAGGTATGGCTGTAGTGCCCCGGGGCCGGCAGGCCCGCCGGGCGTTTAGTCGAGCATGGCGCGCAGCGGCTGCTTGAGCAGCTTGCCGCTCGCCGTGGTCGGAATCACGTCGACGGTGCGGACCTCGGCCGGGCGCTTGTACGGGGCCAGGCTGTCGCGCAGGTAGCTGTCCAGCGCCTTGCGGTCGAGTGCGGCGCCGTCCTGCATTTCAATGAAGGCCACCACTTCCTCGTTGCCGTCGCCGGTGGTGCGTCCGACCACGGCCGACTGGCGCACGCCGGGGAAAGCGTTGATCACCGATTCGACTTCGATCGGGTAGACATTGAAGCCGGAGCGGATGATCAGGTCCTTGGAGCGGCCGGAGATGAACAACGCGCCGTCGGCATCCAGGTAGCCGAGGTCGCCGGTATTGAGCCAGCCGCCGGGCAGCAGCGCCTCGGCGGTCTGCTCCGGGTTGCGGTAGTAGCCCAGCATCACGCCCGGGCCGCGCACGCGGATCTGGCCGCGCTCGCCGGCGGGCAGCGGCTTGCCTTCGGCATCGGTGATCCCGATCTCCACGCCTTCGACGATATGGCCGGCCGAGCAGTCGGCGCGCGGCGCGTCCATGCGCGTGATGAAGAGCGAGCCGGCGTACTCGGTGATGCCGTAGCCGTGGTGCAGCGGCTGGCCGAACAGGGTCTCCACGTCGCGCTTGAGCGTGGGGTCGAGCGGGGCGCCGCCGGTGTAGAGATAGCGCAGGCGCGGATAGGCGCCGGCCTTCACCCCGACCGCGGGCGCCACGGCCATGATGCGCGTGAACATGGTCGGCACGCCCTGCAGGATGGTGACGCCGGGCGACACCAGCGCCTCGAACACTTCATTGGCGTCAAAGCGCGGGCGCAGGAACAGGCTGGCGCCGCCATACAGCGTGGCCATCAGCACCGTGGCGATGCCAAAGATATGCGACATCGGCAGCGCGCCGTAGGCCACGTCGGCCGGACCCATGGCGCGCGAGGTGGCAGAGATGCGCGCAAACTGGGTCAGGCCCGCATGCGGCACCATCACCCCCTTGGGCGCGCCGGTGGTGCCGGAGGTATAGATCAGCGTGGCGACGCGGCGGGCCAGCTCGGCCGGCTCGCGCCGCGGCGCGGTAGCCGCGCGCGCCACGCGCATGCCGGCATCGAACACCGTGCAGCCGGTGGCCTGCGCGCCCAGCCGCTCGCCGTGCGCCGCGGCCACGTCGGAGACATGGCCGGTGAAGAGCACCAGCACCGGCTGCGAATGATCGCGGATATTGTCGATCTCGCGCGCGGACAGGCGCGCATTGACCTGGATCGGCCAGGCATGCAGCAGGCTGCTGGCGAACAGCGTGACCACCATCTCGTTGCAGTTCTCGCCAACCACCATGACGCGGTCGCCCTCGCCCACGCCCTGTGCCGCCAGCCAGTCACGGGCGGCTTCGATGCGCCGCCACAGGTCGCCGTAGCTGATGACGGCGCCGTTCTCGTACAGGCACGGGGCCTGCGGCGTCTGCGTGGCCCAGTGGCGGGGGATCTCGTGGATATATTGCGGGCGAAAAGAAGACATGGTGCTGGTGGATCTCTCGATGCAGGCTGAGTCGGATATGCGGTGGAATGCACCCATCCGCATGAAACTGGCTGCATCAGTTTGCGGCAAGCCCCGCGCCGGAGCCATTTGGAATTCACTAAGGCCGTATTCGTCAACGCCACTGGCCCCACTGCCGTTCGCCGCGCCACCACCCGGCACAGGTGGTTCCGCCTCCACGAAGGACGGCTTTACCATTGATAAAGCAAGGAATCGCGCCCGGCCCCTACAATCGGCCGGCACAGTGAGGGCCGCGGCAATGCCGCATTGCACAATCCAGCTGCATGCAAGCGCCGCGCGGCCCGCGTACCACAGGGGACATTGAGATGGATTTGCGTTTCACCGCCGAGGAACAGGCCTTCCGCGAGGAGGTCCGCGCGTTTGCGCAGGCCAACCTGCCGGAAGACATCCGCAACAAGGTGTTCAGCCACCAGCGCGTGGAAAAGGACGACTACGTCCGCTGGCACCGCATCCTGAACGCGCACGGCTGGGGCGCGCCGACCTGGCCCAGGCAATGGGGCGGCACCGGCTGGACCGCGCTGCAGCGCCTGATCTTCGAGATCGAGACCTTCCGCGCCGGTGCGCCGCGCATGCTGCCGTTCGGCCTGACCATGATCGGCCCGGTGCTGATGAAGTACGCCAGCCCCGAGATGCAGCAGCGCTTCCTGCCGCGTATCCCCAATGTCGACGACTTCTGGTGCCAGGGCTATTCCGAGCCGGGCTCGGGCTCCGACCTGGCCTCGCTGAAGACCCGCGCGGTGCGCAAGGGCGACAAGTACATCGTCAACGGCCAGAAGACCTGGACCACGATGGCCCACTTTGCCGACTGGATCTTCTGCCTGGTGCGCACCGATCCCGAGGCCAAGGCCCAGGAAGGCATCTCGATGCTGCTGATCGACATGAAGTCGCCGGGCGTGACGGTACGCCCGATCAAGACGCTCGACGGCGGCCACGACGTCAACGAGACCTGGTTCGAGGACGTGGAGGTGCCGGTCGGGAACCTGGTCGGCGAAGAAAACCGCGCCTGGACCTATGCCAAGTACCTGCTCGGCCATGAGCGCACCGGCATTGCCGGTATCGGCCACTGCAACCGCGAGCTGCGCCTGCTCAAGCACTACGCCAGCCAGGCCACCGACGGCGCCGGCCGCCCGCTGATTGAAGACGTGCGCATGCGCGACAAGATTGCCCGCGTCGAGATGGACATCATGGCGCTGGAAATGCTGTTGCTGCGCGTCGCCACGCAGGCCGCCGGCACCCCTGGCCCCGAGGCCTCGATCGTCAAGATCCGTGGCTCCGAGGTGCAGCAGGACCTGGCCATGCTGATGATGGAAGTGGCCGGCCCCAACGCCTGGCCGTACTCGCCGGACTGGCTGGAGCCCGGCGCGGCGCAGCCGGTGGCAGGCCCCGACTGGGCCGCGCCCGCCGCCTCCACGTACTACGACATGCGCAAGACCTCGATCTACGGCGGCGCGACCGAAGTGCAGAAGAACATCATCTCCAAGATGATCCTGGGTTTCTGAAGGGATAGCTGACATGGACTTCACCTACAGCGAAGAGCAACAGATGCTGGCAGACAGCCTGCGTCGCTTCATCGATACCGAATACACCTTCGAGGCCCGCCGCAAGAGCGCGCGCGCGGGCGCAAGCCTGGATCGCGGCGTGTGGAACAAGCTGGCCGAAATGGGCGTGCTGGGCCTGACCGTGCCGGCCGACTTCGGCGGCTTCGGCGAAGGCGCCGCCAGCCAGCTGGTGGTGCAGCGTGAACTGGGCCGCGGCCTGGTGCTGGAGCCCGTCACGCCCAGCGGCGTGATGTCCGCCGCCATCCTCGCCGCCCATGGCAGCGCCGCGCAGAAGGAAGAATGGCTGCCCGCGATCGCCTCGGGCGAGCGCATCGTCACGCTGGCCTACCTGGAGCCCACCACCCGCTACCGTCCGGAATCGGCCCGCGCCAGCGCCGAGCGCAGCGGCGACGGCTATGTGCTGAATGGCACCAAGAGCGTGGTCTGGCACGGCGCCGCCGCCGATGCCTATCTGCTCACTGCGCGCGTGGCGGGCAGCAACGAGATCGCGCTGTTCCTGGTACCGCGCGACAGCAAGGGCCTGGGCGTTACCGCCTATCCCACCATCGACGGCCTGCGCGCCGCCGACCTGTCGCTGCAGAACGTCACCGTGCCGGCCAGCGCACTGGTGGGCCAGCCCGCCGACGGCCTGGCTGCGCTGGGCGTGGGCCTGGAACACGGCATCGCCGCGCTGTGCGCCGAGGGCGCCGGTGCGATGGAAAAGCTGATCCAGATCACTGGCGAGTATCTCGGCACGCGCCAGCAGTTCGGCAAGCCGCTGGCCAGCTTCCAGGCGCTGCAGCACCGCATGGCCGACATGCTGGTGCAGAAGGAGCTGGCGCTGTCGATGGCCTATGTGGCCGCCCAGGCGCTGGACGAGACCGATCCCGCCGCCCGCCGCCGCATGCTGTCCGCGGCCAAGGTCACGGTGGCCCGCGCCGGGCGCTTTGTCGGGCAGCAGGCCGTGCAGCTGCACGGTGGCATGGGCATGACCGATGAGCTGTCGGTGGGCGACTACTTCAAGCGCCTGACCATGCTGGACCAGTTGCTGGGCGACAGCGACTACCACCTGCAGCGCTTCGGCGAAGTGATGGAAGCCTAGTGAACGGCCCCCGGAAGTTGTCTCCGGCTTCCGGGAGGCGGTTCAAAGCGGGTTAGGGGGAGAAACACGGCAGCATGCAGGCATTGCCGGCAACCTGAGCCGCCGTGTCCCCTTGCGGATGCGTGGCTCAGAAGGCCAGCGGACGCTGCGCGGCATCCAGGCCGCCGTCGATGAACACCACGTTGCCATGGATGTAGGCCGCCTGCGGCCCGCACAGGAAGGCGATCAGCGCGGCCACCTCTTCAGGCTGGGCACGGCGCCCCAGCGGCGGCAGGAAATCACGGATGGCGTCGCCATAGCGCGGATCCTTCAGGCCGGCCTGCAGCAACGGCGTTTCCACCGCGCCCGGCGCGACCACGTTGAGGCGCACACCGGCCTGGCCCCACGCCGCCGCGCGTTGCCGCGCGGCCGCCGCCACCGCATGCTTGGAGCTGGCATAGGCGATATAGCCAGCCTGGTCGCGGGTGGCTTCCGCCGCCGCGGCGGCGTCCACCATCGCGCGCACGCCCGACTCGTCGCCGGCAAGGTAGGCATCGCGCAGCGGGCTGCCCTCCCAGGACTGAAGCGTGGCTGAATTGGACGACACCACCACGGCGCACGGCTCCGAGCCCTGGCGCAGTGCCTCGAACAAACCATCCAGCAGCGCCACCACGCCGAAGTAGTTGACCGATGCCACCAGCGTGGCGGGTTCGACATGCGGACCCAGGCCAGCGCAGCAGACCAGCTGGTCGATGCGGCCGCCCGAGCGCGACAGCACGGCGTCGATCGCGGCAGCGCGGCCCGGCTGGCTGGACAGGTCGGCAAGGATGTCGGCATCGCGCAGGTCGATGCCGATGACCCGGCAGCCGTCGGCAAGCATGCGCTGGCGCACGGCCGCGCCCATGCCCGACGCGGCACCGGTAATGACTACGGTTTTCATGTGCTTGGGTTCCGTGAAGGTTTCCGTCAGGCCTCGAACACATGCCGCAGCGCCGGCGGCTCGATGCCGCCCGGGTTCAGCTCGACCACGCGCCGCGCCACGCTGGACGGCCGCACCTGCTCCACGTCCGTATAAAACTGCTGGTACCAGTCACGCATCTGGTACATGGGCCCGTCGCCTTCGCACAGCAGCGGGTTGTCGATGCGGATCTTGCTGTCCCAGATCACCACGTCCTCATAGAAGGCGCCGCGGGCCTGGTCCACGTAGGCTTGCGCCATGGCACGGTTCTGTTCCTCGGACAGCCCCGGGATCTTCTTCACCAGCACGCCGTAACGCAGCACGAAGCTGTTCTGGTCGATCGGCACATGGCAGTTGAGCAGGATCGACTCGATGCGCTGGTCACCCATCTGGCCGCTCATGTCGGTGATGTGGTACGCGGGCCCGAAATACGTCGACAGCGCCGTCAGGCGCGCATCGCCCGAGAGCCGGGCACTGCGCCCGATCATCAGCTGCGTGGCCTTGTGGTCTTCGAACAGGTTGGCAAAGTAATCCACCGGAGCGCCATGGACCGTGCCGAAATGCGCCATGTCGGAGATGTTGTCGACCAGCTCGCGGCAGTTGGTGTTGATCACCATCTCGTCGATGGCCCAGTCCGACCACTCCGGCGAGAAGCAGGCTTCGATGCGCGGAATCGCCACCTCGGCGGGTGCCGGACGGCCTTCGGGATCGTGCCAGATGAAGAGCAGCCGGTTCTGCTCGCTGGTCTGCCAGGCGCCGATACGCGCCTTGGGGGGAACGCGCTTGCAGTAGGGGATGGACTTGCAGCCGCCGTCGCCGCCCCACTGCCAGCCGTGGAACGGGCACACCAGGGTGTCGCCCTGCACGGTGCCGGTACTGAGGTCGGCGCCCATGTGCGGGCAATAGCCGTCGATCACGCGAATGGCGCCGGTCGAGTCGGCAAAGGCCGCCAGCCGCTGTCCGAAGATATTCAGGGTATGCGGCTTGCCGTCGCGGTACGCATCGGCCAGGCCAAGGCAATGCCAGCCGCGCGCGTAGCGGGCCTCGGGCGGGCGTGATTCGATCTTGTAGCCGGCCTTGTAGCCAGTCTGGTTGCCGTCAGCGGTCATGGCGTCTGTCTCCTTGAATTCCCGTGGGACCTTCAAGATAAGAGCGTCTGGCCGGCCGCTCATCGTCTCATCGGACTACTGCAGCGCGGCAATTTGCGTCAGCGCCGGATCATTGCCCGGGCCATGCACGCAACTGACACCGGCCGGGTCGTAGATCCTGGCCACGCAGCCATTGCAGCTGTCGCAGGCCGAACGCGCCACCGCGCCGCTGCGCCAGTTGGCAACCAGCGCGGGATCGTGGATCAGCGCGCGTGCCAGCGCGACGCAGTCGAAGCCCTCTTCCATCAGCTGGGCGACGTTGCCGATCGATTTGACACCGCCGATATAGGCCAGCGGCATGCGCACCGCCCGCCGCACCACGCGCGACGCCTCCAGGAAGTACAGCTCGCGAAAGGCCAGCTCGCGCGGCGTGCGTTTTTCCAGCATGGTGATGCCGAAGCGGGCCACCGCGGTCGGCGCGGCGGCCTTCATCTGCGCCGTGGGCATGGGGCTGCCGAACAGCGCCCACGGGCTTTCCACATTGCGCCCGCCGCTGAGGGTCAGCAGGTCGGCCCCTTCCGCTTCCAGGATGCGTGCGGTCATGGCGGAATCCGCAGGTTCGTTGCCGCCCGGGACGCCATCGCTGACGCTCAGCTTGCAGCAGACCGCCAGGTCGGCACCGACCGCGTCCTTCACCTGGCGCAGCACCGCGGCCGGAAAGCGGGTGCGGTTCTCCACGCTGCCGCCGAACGCATCGCGCCGCCGGTTGCTCAGCGGCGACAGGAACTGGTTGAGCAGGTAGCCGTGCCCCATGTGGATTTCCACCGCATCGAAGCCGGCTTCGCGCGCCAGCCGCGCCGCCGCGGCAAACTGGCCGGCCACGCGCGCCATGTCCGCCTCGCGCATGGCGCGCTGGAAATAGATGCCATGCAGCATGCCGAAGGCATTGAGCCCCGACGAAGCACTGCCCGGCGCGCGGCTGCCGCCGTGGCGCATGGTGGTGAACGAGCCCGCATGGGTGATCTGCAGGCAGGCCGCCGCGCCTTCGCGATGCACGGCATCGGTCAGCACGCGCAGGGGCGCCACCTGTTCCGGGCGCATGCTGAGCTGGTGCGAGAAGGTCAGGCCGTCGTCAGCCACCGCCGCATAAGCCACCGTGGTCATGCCCACCCCGCCCGCGGCAAGCTCGCGGTGGTGCCTGACCAGCGCTTGCGTCGGCAGGCCCTGCGGCGTCATGCCCTCGTTCGCGCCGGCCTTGATCACGCGGTTGCGCAGCGTGAGCGGGCCGATGCGGACCGGTGTGAATGCCGCCGCCGCGGAGGCCTGGCTATTGTGCATGCTGTCTCTCCGGGCCATCAGCCTTACACCACTTCGGATTTCAACGCGCGCGCCGGCGGCACCGTCTCGCCGCGCGCGGCGCTGCCTGCGCCACCCGCACCACCGGCGGCCACGCGCCCGCGCTCTTCTTCCTCCACCCCCAGCCACGCCGCCAGCGCCGGCAGCAGCGATACCGCGCCGAACAGGTTCACCAGGAACATGAAGGCCAGCAGGATCCCCATGTCGGCCTGGAACTTGAGCGCGGCAAAGGCCCAGGTGCCCACGCCGATGCACATCGTCAGCGCCGTGAACAGTGCCGCCGAGCCGCGCTGGCGCATGGCCTCGGCAAAGGCCTGCGGCAAGGCCTGCCCTTCCTCGCGGATCTGGTGCTGGATGCGCTCGTACAGGTAGATGCCGTAGTCCACGCCAACGCCCACGCCAAGCGTGATGACCGGCAGTGTCGACACCTTCAGCCCGATGCCAAGGCGCGCCATCAGCGCATTGCACAGCACAGACACCAGCGTCAGCGGCACGATGATGCACAGCACCGCGCGCCAGGAGCGGAACGTCAGCAGGCACAGCAGCGTGATCGCGCCGAAGATCGACAGCAGCATCGTCACCTCGGCCTCCTCCACCGCCTCATTGGTCGCCGCCATCACGCCGATATTGCCCCCCGCCAGGCGGAACGCCACGTTGGGCGTCTTGTCGGCGGCGGTGAAGCGGCGGATCTCGCGGATGATGTGGGCAATGGTCGCGCCCTCGTGGTTGGCCGTGTAGATCAGCACCTGGATGGCCTGGCAGTTCGAGGTATTCATGCCGTTGTCCGGGTCGAACGCCTTGGCGCCCTGGCTCAGGCCCTCGCTGCTGCGCGGCAGCGCCTCCCAGCGCGGGTTGCCCTCGTTGTAGGCGCCGATCACCACCTTGGCCAGCGACGACACGCTCACCACCGACTGCACGCCGGACACGCCGCGCATATGCATCTCGAAGCGTTCCACCGCACTCATCACCGGGTAGTGCAGGCAGCCGTCATCGAAGCCCGTGGGTTCCACCACGACGGTAAGCGCATCCGAGCCGATGTTGTACTGGCTCACCACGCTGGCGCTGTCGCGGTTATAGCGCGAATCCGCGCGCAGCTCAGGCGCGCCGCTGCCGACATCGCCGATCTTCAGGCCGCGCGATTCGATGGCGCCGGCCGCCAGCAGCGCCAGCGCTGCCATGAACACCCCGAGCGCCGGACCCGGGCGCGCCAGTGCGCCGAACTTCTGCCACAGCCCGCCGGTTCCTTGCGCGCGCCGGGCCTGCGCCGACGCCAGCGCCGAGGGCTCCAGCCGCGTGTACGACAGCAGGATCGGCAGGAACACCTTGTTGGTCACGATCATCAGCAGCACGCCCAGGCAGGCCGTGATGCCAAGCTCGCGCACGATGTCGATCTGGATCCGCATGATGACCATGAACCCCAGCGCGTTGGTCAGCAGCGCGACCGTGCCGGGAATGAACAGCTTGCGGAAGGCCGCGCTGGCGCTGTCCAGCGCGCTGTGCCCCTGCACCACCTCCTGCTTCCAGGCATTGGTCATCTGCACCGCGTGCGAGACCCCGATCGAGAAGATCAGGAACGGCACCAGGATCGACATCGGGTCGATGCCGTAGCCCAGCAGCGGCAGCAGGCCCAGCAGCCAGGCCACGGGCAGCAGCGCCACCACCAGCGACAGCAGCGTGATGCGCAGCGAGCGCGTGTACAGCCACAGCAGCAGCGCGGTCACGGCGAAGGCCAGCGCGAAGAAGCCCATCACGCCAGAGATGCCCGCTTCGACATCGCCGACCAGCTTGGCAAAGCCGACGATATTGACTTCAACATCGGTGCCGCTGAACTCGCCGCGAATCTTCTCCAGCTGGCGCGCGACCGAGCCGTAGTCGATGGTCTTGCCGGTGGCCGGGTCGGTCTCGCGCAGCTCCGCGCGGATCAGCGCGGACCTGAGGTCATTGCTGACCAGGCGGCCGATCTGGCCGGAGCGCGCCACGTTGCGCCGCACCTTGTCGAGCTCGGCCGGCGTCGCGGAGAAGCGTCCCGGCACTACCACGTCGCCGCGAAAGCCCGCCTCGGTCACCTCGGTGTAGCGCACATTGGGCGTGAACAGCGAGAAGACGCGCGAACGGTCCACGCCGGGGATGAAGAAGACTTCATCGGTGGCGCGGCGCAGCTTGTCCATGAACGGCGCGTTGTAGATGTCGCCGTCGCCCTTCCAGCGCAGGCTCACCAGCACGGTATTGGCCCCGGAGAAGGTGCTTGCGTACTTGGTGAACACCTGCATGTACGGGTGCTGCAGCGGGATCATCTTGTTGAAGCCGGGATCGAGCCGCAGCCGCGTGGCCGAGACGCCCAGCGCCACGGTCACGGCCAGGCACAGCACCAGCAGCAGCCGGCGCCGCTGCATCAGCACGCTGGCGCAGGCATCGACAAAGCGGCCCAGGCGGCCGGAAGAATGGGGGCGGTTCATGATCGTTCTCGCATTCGGTAAGCCAGGGTCAGGCAGGTTCAGCGGGTGTTGGCAGCGAGCGTGGCGGCCGCGAGGCCGCCATTGCCGCCCAGCGCCAGCGTGTCCTTGCCGGCAGGGGCCAGCGCGGCCAGCGTCTGCGGGCTGCCGGCGGGCAATGCCGCGAAGTGGCGCCCGCCATCGGCGGACATCACCAGCGTGCCGCCCTGCCCGGCCAGCACGATGCGGCCATCGGGCAGCTCGGCGCCGCCGAAGAACGAGGTCTTGCGGCCAGTGTCGGCGGCCTGCCAGGTGGCGCCGAAGTCCTCGCTGCGCAAGGCGTTGCCGCGCATGCCGAAGGCCAGCCAGGCGCCGTCGCGCAGCGGCAGCACGCCATAGAGAGATCCCTCGTACGGAGACTTCATCGCCTCCCAGCGGCCGCCGCCATCGGGCGAGCGCAGCACCAGGCCGGCTTCGCCCACCAGCATCAGGCGTCCCTGCGCATCGCCGGCAATGCCGTTGAGGTGGCGGTCCTGCATGGACTTGTCAGCCGCGTCTTCCCAGTGCCTGCCCTGATCGCGCGAGACCAGGAAGCGGCCAAAGCTGCCAACCGCGAACCACGGCCCGCCGGCCTGTGCCCAGGCGCCCAGCAGCGGATCGGACGAGCTCGCGTCGAAGGCCGCCTGCTGCCAGTGCGTGCCGCCGTCTTCAGTGCGCAGGATCCAGCCGCCGTGGCCGACCGCCATGCCGTGGTGGCCGTCGGCAAAGGCCACCTGGGTCAGCGTGACACCTTGCGGCTGGTCCACGGCAGCCGTGCGCCAGCTGCGGCCCTGGTCATCGCTGAGCAGGATCTGGCCGCGCTCGCCGACTGCCACCAGGCGCTCGCCGGCGCGCGCAATGCCGTTGACCTGCAGGCCATCCGGGTGCAGCGTCGTGGCCGCGAACGGCGGCAGCGGGCGCGGCGCGAAAGCCCATACCGCGGTGGCCAGCACGGCCAGCGACATGGCGACGCCGATCAGTCGTTTCATGATGTCTCCTCCGGTTGGAGTGATGGCAGGCAGCCTCGTTACGGGCCGGTTCCTGCAGGGGCTGCTTGTGATTACAGAACGTCGAACAGCGCGGCGGCACCCATGCCGCCGCCGATGCACATGGTCACCACGGCCTGCTGCACGCCGCGGCGCCGGCCTTCGATCAGCGCATGCGCGGTCATGCGCGCACCCGACATGCCGAACGGATGGCCGATCGAGATCGCGCCGCCGTTGACGTTCAGCCGCGTATCCGGAATCCCCAGCTTCTGCTGGCAGTACAGCACCTGGCAGGCGAAGGCCTCGTTCAGCTCCCACAGGCCTACATCGGCCACGGTCATGCCATGGCGCGCCAGCAGCTTCGGCACCGCGAACACCGGGCCGATCCCCATCTCGTCCGGCGCGCAGCCCGCCACCGCCATGCCGCGGTAGCGGCCCAGCGGGCGCAGGCCGCGGCGGCGGGCCTCATCGGCGCTCATCAGCAGCACCGCGGCGGCGCCGTCCGACAGCTGCGAGGCATTGCCCGCGGTGATGTGCTCGCCGGCGGCCACCGCCTGCCCGCCGCTCCAGACCGGCTTGAGGGCCTCCAGGCTGCTGGCGGTGGTGTCGGGGCGGTTGCACTCGTCGTGCGCAAGCCGCACGGTCTCATGCCCGGTCAGCGCACCCGCCTTGTCGAACAGCGCGCGGCGCGTTTCCAGCGGCACGATCTCGTCATCGAAGGCGCCGCGGCGCTGCGCCTCGGCGGTGCGCTGCTGGCTGCGCCAGGCGTAGGCGTCCTGCTCGGCGCGGCTGATGCCGTAGCGGCGCGCCACCACCTCGGCGGTCTCGATCATCGCCATGTAGGCCGCCGGCTGGTGCGCCAGCACCGCCTCTGACTGGGCGCGGTAGCTGTTCTTGTGCTTGTTCTGCGTCAGCGAGATCGACTCCACGCCGCCGGCCACGATGATGTCGGCCTCACCGCACTGGATGGCGCGGGCGCCCGCCGCGATCGTCATCAGGCCCGAGCCGCACATGCGGTCCATGGTCATGCCGGGCACGCTGTCCGGCAGGCCGGCAGCGACCGCGCACAGGCGGCCCAGGTTGTAGCCCTGGGTGCCCTGCTGCGCAGCCGCGCCGATCAGCACATCGTCCACCTCGGCCGGATCCACGCCGGCGCGCTCGACCACGCTGCGCACCACATGGCCGCCCAGCACGGGGGACTCGGTGTCGTTGAAGGCCCCGCGGAAGGCCTTGCCGATCGGAGTGCGCGCGACGGCGACAATGACTGCTTCTTTCATGCTGGATTCCTGTTCAGAAGTAATAGCGGCTGATGGTCTCGGCCACGCAGGCGGGCTTGTCCCCGCCTTCGATTTCCACGGTCATGCGCACCACCGACTGCACGCCGCCCTGCAAGGTCTCGGCCCGCACCAGCTCACCCACGCCGCGCACGCGCGCCCCTACGCGCACCGGCGCCGGGAAGCGCACCTTGTCGCAGCCGTAGTTGACGCCCCATTTCATGCCCTCGACCGTGACCAGCTCCGGCAGGAACTGGTTGACCAGCGCCAGCGTCAGGTAGCCATGCGCGATGCAGGCGCCATACGGGCCCTGCGCGGCGCGCTCCGGGTCCACGTGCAGCCACTGGTGGTCGCCGGTGGCGTTGGCGAACTGGTTGACCTGCTCCTGGGTGATGCGGGTCCAGGCGCTTTCGCCAAGGCGCTGGCCGACGGCGGCGTGGATGTCTTCGGCGGAACGGAAGATTCTTGGCATGTCTGGTTCCTGCGTTGTTCCCGGTTCCAACTGTTTCTCTTCAAGCCCGCTGGCTGCTCACCGGCAGCACTTCGCCCGTCATGTACGAGGCATAGTCGCTGGCCAGGAACACCATCACATTGGCCACCTCCCACACCTCGGCCGCGCGCCCGAAGGCTTCGCGCTCGCTGAGCTGGCGCAGCAGGTCGGCCGGCGCCGACTTCTTCAGGAAGTCGTGCAGCGCGATGCTGGGAGCCACCGCATTGATGCGCACGCCAAACTCGGCGGCCTCCATCGCGCTGCAGCGCGTCAGCGCCATCACGCCGGCCTTGGCCGCGGCGTAGTGCGACTGCTCCTTCTGCGCACGCCAGCCCAGCACCGAGGCGTTGTTGACGATGGCGCCGCGCCGGCGCGCCTGCATGTGCGGCAACATCGCGCGCGTCATGCGGAAGGTCCCGGTGAGGGAAATATCGATCACGCGCGACCACTCGGCATCGTCCATATCAACTAGGCGGCGCGAGCCGCCCAGGCCGGCGTTGTTGATCAGCACGTCGGTGCCGCCAAGTGCTTCTTCGGCGGCGGCGACAAGTGCGCGCACCTGCGCTTCATCCGACACATCGCAAAGCTGGCCGTAGACCGCCTGCAGGCCGGTTTCCGCACGCAGGCGCTCGACGGCTTCGTCCAGCCGCTTCTGGTGGATGTCGGAGATCATCAGCGCGCGGCAGCCCTCCTCCGCACAGCGGCGCGCCGCCGCAAAGCCAATGCCGACGCCGGCCGCGGCGGTGATGAGCACGCTCTTGCCGGCGAGCAGTTGATGGCCCGGCACATAGGCCGGGGCGCTGGGGATTTCGGTATTCAGGGTCATGACGTTCCTCGAGCTTGGCGCGGCATGCCGAGGCCGCGCTCGGCGATGATGTTGAGCTGGATTTCGTTGGTGCCTGCGTAGATGGTGTCGGCGCGCGAGAACAATGCCATCTGCTGTAGCCGCGTGCGGCGCACATCGCCCGTCTCGCCGGCATCCAGCACATTGGCCAGCGGGCCCAGCACGTCCAGCGCCAGTTGCCCCAGGTCGCGGTGCCAGTTGGACCAGTAGTACTTGTAGATCAGGGCCTCGCGCTGCAGCGCGGTACCGCCGTCCTGGCCCGCCTGTGCGGCCCCCGCCAGCATGCGCAGCGCGTTGGCGCGCATCACGCGCAGGCCGGCCCAGGCCCGCGCAATGCGCTGGCGCACCAGCGCGTCGCGGCTGCTGCCGTTGTCGCGCGCGGCCTGCGCCACCCATTCCAGCTCATGCGTGAACTGCATCTGCTGGCCCAGCGTGGAGATGCCGCGCTCGAAGCCCAGCAGCGCCATGGCGATGCGCCAGCCATCGCCGGGCGCGCCCAGCACGTCGGCAGCGGCGGCACGCGCGCCGTCGAAGAACACCTCGTTGAATTCGGCGCCGCCGCCCATCTGCCGGATCGGGCGGATCTCGACGCCGGGCTGGTCCAGCGGCAGCATCAGGAAGATCAGGCCCTTGCTGCCGCGCGAGCCGGGCTCGCAGCGCGCCAGCACGAAGATCCAGTCCGAATCGTGCGCAAGCGAGGTCCACACCTTCTGGCCGCTCACCAGCCAGTCGCCGCTGGCCGCATCGCGCTGCGCCCGCGTGCGCACATTGGCCAGGTCCGAGCCCGCGCCGGGCTCCGAGTACCCCTGGCACCAGAACGTGGTGCCATGGAGAATGCCGGGCAGCAGGCGTGCCTTCTGGTCCTCGGTGCCGAAGGCGATCAGGGTCGGGCCGATCAGCCCTTCGCCGATATGGCCCATGCGGCCCGGGCCGCCGGCCCGCGCATATTCCTCATGGAAGATCACCTGCTGCATGACCGGCAGCTCGCGCCCGCCATGCGCGCGCGGCCAGCCCAGGCCGGTCCAGCCGCCTTCGGCCAGCCGGCGCTCCCACGCCTTGCGCAGTTCGGGATAGGCCTCTTCGTCGCCGGGACCGCCGCGGTGCTTCAGGCAGGCGAATTCGCCGGCCAGGTTGGCGTCCATCCACTGTGCGACTTCGGCGCGGAATGCCGCCTCTTGATTCGCTGTCATGCTGTCCTCCAGGCGTGGGGGCCGTTTGCCGCGAGATACGCCAGCGCCGCGCCGGCACCGCCCAGCCAGTGGCTGGCGGCCTGCGCGCGCTTGAAATAGAGCTGGGGGTCATACTCCCAGGTGAAGCCGACACCGCCGTGCAGCTGGATGGCCTCCTGCGCGCAGAAGCGCAGCGCGTCGTCCGCGGCCACGGCCGCGGCGGCGATGTCGACGCGGATGCCGGTCACTTCCGTGACCTCGCCCGATTCCCACGCCTGCGCCGCGCCATACACTGCCGAGCGCGCCGCCTCGACCAGCACCATCATCTGCGCGCAGCGGTGCTTGACCGCCTGGAACGAGGCGATGGCGCGCCCGAACTGGATCCGTTCCGACGCATAGGCAACGGTCAGGTCCAGGCATTGCTGGGCCGCGCCAAGCTGCTCGGCCGCCAGCATCAGCTTGCCGTGCCACCAGGCCTGGGCCAGGCCCAGCGCCGCGGCGTCCGCGCGCGCCAGGCAGGCACTGGCGGGCACGGGCAGCCGGTCCAGCCGCAGCGCGGCCAGCGGCCGCGTGCGGTCGAGCGTATCGAGCGGCTCGAGCCGGAAGCGGGCGTCCTGCGCCAGTGCCGCCGGTTCCAGCAGGAACAGCGCCGGCACGCCGTCATCGAGCCGGGCCGGCAGCAGCAGCCAGTCGGCGCCGACGGCATCGGCCACCTGGGCGGCGCAGCCGTGCAGCACGAAGCCATCCGCGCCTGCCTGCGCGCCGATCGCGACGCCGTCGTACTGCCAGCCACCGTCGTCCGGCAGCACCGCGGCGGCGCGGGCCTCGCCACAGGCCAGCCGTTCCAGCCACTGCGTGCTGCCGCGCGGGCCCAGGCTGGCCTGCAGCCACGGCGCGGCCACGCACATGGCGGACCAGAACGGCACGCAGGCCAGGCGCTGGCCCAGTTGCTCCTGCAGCAGCACCAACCCGGGCGCGCCCAGTCCGGCACCGCCGACGGCTTCAGGCAGCGCGATGCCGCACCAGCCGAGTTCGCCCGCGACCGCGCGCCACAGCGCTTCATCGTGCGCGGGACCCGCCTCGGTCACGCGCCGCACCGCCGCCGAATCGCTGTGCGTGGCGAGGTAGTCGCGCGCGCTGTCGCGGATCATCTGCTGTTCGACGCTAAGGGAGAAGTCCATGGCAGTCGCGCTCAGCTGCCGTAGACCGGCTGGGGCGGCTGGGCCTGTGCCAGCAGTCCGGCCACCGCGGCGCCCACTTCGGCCGGCTGCCAGCGCGCGCCCTTGTCGGCCTTCGGCCCGGTGCGCCAGCCGTCGGCCAGCGACACCATGCCGCCGGCCGCTTCAAACATGCGCCCGTTGACCTGCGCGGAGGCGGCGCTGCCCAGCCACACCACCAGCGGCGCGACGTTGGCCGGGTCGTAGTAGTCGAAGCCGCCGGCCGGCGCCCGCATCATGTCGGCGAACACGTCTTCGGTCATGCCGGTGCGCGCCGCCGGCGCCAGCGCATTGGCGGTAATGCCGTAGCGGCCCAGTTCCGCGGCCTGCACCAGCGTGAGCGCGGCAATGCCGGCCTTGGCGGCGGCGTAGTTGGACTGCCCGACCGAACCCTGCAGGCCCGCGCCGGAGCTGGTGTTGATGATGCGTGCGTCGACGGCGCGGCCGGCCTTGGCGGCGTCGCGCCAGCGCCGCGCCAGCAGGTTGGCCAGGCAGAAGTGGCCACGCAGGTGCACGCGCATGACGTCGTCCCAGTCCGCTTCGGTCAGGCTGACGAACATGCGGTCGCGGCAGATGCCGGCATTGTTGACCAGCACGTGCACCTCGCCGAAGGCCGCGACCGCGGCATCGACGATGCGCTGCGCGGTAGCCAGTTGCGTGATGTCGTCGTCGCTGGCCAGCGCACTGCCGCCGGCCGCGCGGATCTCCGCGCAGACGGCTTCGGCCGCCTCGCGCCGGATGTCGTTGACGACCACGTTGGCGCCCTCGGCGGCGAAGGCCAGCGCATAGGCGCGGCCCAGCCCGCCGCCGGCGCCGGTGATGATGACGGTGCGTGCGTCGCAGATTCCCATGGCGCTCTCCTTACAGGCGTTCAATGATGGTGACGTTGGCCAGGCCACCGCCTTCGCACATGGTCTGCAGGCCGTAGCGGCCGCCGGTGCGTTCCAGTTCGTGCAGCAGCGTGGTCATCAGGCGCGCGCCGGTGGCACCCAGCGGGTGGCCCAGGGCGATGGCGCCGCCGTTGGGGTTGGTGCGCTCCGGCGCGTATCCGGTCTCGGCCAGCCATGCCATCGCCACCGAGGCGAACGCTTCATTGATCTCGACCACGTCGATATCGGCCAGGCGCAGGCCGCTGCGCTCCAGCGCGCGCCTGGTGGCCGGGATCGGCGCGGTCAGCATCCACAGCGGGTCATCGCCCAGCACGCTCATGTGTGCGATGCGCGCACGCGGCGTGAGCTGATAGCGCTTGAGCGCATCCTCGGAAACAATCAGCAGCGCGGCGGCGGCATCGGCGGTCTGGCTGGACACCGCGGCAGTCAGCGCACTGCCGGGCATCAGCGGCTCCAGCGCGGCCATCCTGGCCAGCGTGGTGTCGGGGCGCGGCGTCTCGTCATGGACAACGCCTTCGCAGGGCACGATTTCCCGCGCGAAGCGGCCGTCTTCCCTTGCCGCCGCGGCGCGCTGGTGGCTGGCCAGCGCATAGGCCTCCATGGCCTCGCGTGACAGCTTCCAGTGATCCGCGATGCGCTGCGCGGCATGGAACTGCGACACCGGCGCATCGCCAAAGCGCGCCTGCCAGCCCTTGCTGCCCGAGAACGGGTCGGCAAACCCCAGCGCCTGCCCCGCCAGCATGGCCGACGAGATCGGGATCTGCGTCATGGTCTGCACGCCGCCGGCGATCACCACATCCTGCGTGCCGCTCATCACCGCCTGCGCGGCGAAGTGCACGGCCTGCTGCGAGGAGCCGCACTGGCGGTCCACGGTCACGCCCGGCACCGTCAGCGGCAGGCCAGCCGCCAGCCATGCGCTGCGCGCGATATTGCCGGCCAGCGGGCCGATGGTGTCGACGCAGCCGAACACCACGTCGTCATAGTCCTCGGCGGGAATGCCGTTGCGGCGCACCAGCTCGGCCAGCACGAAGCCGCCCAGGTCGGCGCCATGGATGTGCGACAGTCCACCCTTGCGGCGCCCGGTGGGCGTGCGCAGGGCATCAACGATATAGGCGTCTTTCATGGAAATTGGTCTCTTTGGATTCAGGCGAAAGTGGCGCCGGCGCCGATGTCATGCGCGCCGTCCAGGATGTGCGTGCCTAGGCGCGCCTTGTGGAAGGCCCGGTCGCCCCAGCTTCCGGCCAGGGCCCAGGCGCGCTTGGTGAAGATCTGCAGGTCCAGCTCCCAGGTGTAGCCCATGGCGCCATGCACCTGGATGGCCTGGCGCGCCGCGCTCCACGCGCAGCGCGCGGCGGCCACGCGGGCGTGCGACACATGCAGGCCAGCATCGGGCAGGCCATGCGCCAGCGCGGCGGCCGCGCGCAGCAGCACCGGCCGGGCGAATTCAAGCTGGATCGCCACGTCCGCCAGCAGGTGCTTGACCGCCTGGTAGGCACCGATGGCCTTGCCGAACTGCTTGCGCTGCGCGCTGTAGTCGATCGCCAGGTCCAGCATGCGCTGGGTCAGGCCCAGCTGCTGCGCGGCCACGCCGAGTGCGCCACGGTTCAGCGCGCTGTCCCACAGGCCGCTGCCTGCAGCGATCAGCTCGGTATCCGCAGCCGGCGTCCATGCCAGTTCGAACAGGCGGCGCGAGGGATCGAGCCCGGTGCGCGCCGTCAGCGCGGCCTGGTCCGGCCGCAGCAGGTGCACGGCGCCTTCATGCGCGCACAGGATGGCATCGGCGACATGGGCGTCGGCCACCAGCCGCTCCTGCGGATGCGCCACCGCCACGCGGGCATCGCCGGCGGCGATGCGCTCCAGCAGCGCTGCGCAGCGCTCGCGCACCGAGACGTTCGGCGCCGCCGCAAGCGCGTCGCGCAGCAGCCCCGCCGCGACCAATGCGGTGTCGAGCAGGGGCTCGGGCAGCGCAAAGTAGCCGCAGGCCTGCGCCAGCGGCGCCCATTCGACCTCGCCCAGCCCCAGTCCGCCCTGCTCTTGCGGCACCGTGACGGCAGTCAGCCCCTGGTCGGCAAGCTGGCGCCAGAGCGCGTCGGAGCGGCCGGACTCGGTGGCCCACAGCTCGCGCGTCAGCTCGGGCGTCATCTCGGTCATCAGGAAGCGCCGGATCGCCTCGGCGAACTGCTCCTGCTCTTCGGTCAATGTGAAATCCATGGTGTTTTCCCCGGGGGCCGTCATGCGCGCGGCATGCCGAGCAGGCGCTCGGCGACGATGTTGCGCTGGATCTCGTTGGTGCCGGCATAGATCGGCCCGGCCTGCGAGAACAGGAAGCCGTCGAGCCAGTGGCCGAGCGAACCCGGCGGCTGGCCGGCGGGCGCGACTTCAGCGGCCTGGCCGAGGATGGCCAGCGCGGTATCGTGCATATGGATGTCCAGCTCGGACCAGAACACCTTGTTCGTGCTCGACTCCGCGCCGATATGGCCGCCGCGCACCAGGCGGCTCGCGGTGGCGTAGGTGGACAGCGTGTAGGCCTCGGCGTCCATCCAGGCACGCAGCACCGCCTCGCGCAGCGAGGGGTCGCGGTCCGCCGCCTCGCGGTTGGCCTGGTACAGCCTGACCAGGGCGCGGGCGGTTTCCTGGAAGCGTGCCGGCGAGCGCAGCATCAGGCCGCGCTCGAAACCGGCGGTGGCCATGGCCACCTGCCAGCCTGCGCCCTCGGCGGCCAGGCGGTTTTCCACCGGCACGCACACGTCGTCGAAGAAGATCTCGGCAAAGCCGGTCTGGCCGTTGAGCTGGCGGATCGGGCGCACGGTGATGCCGGGCGTGTCCAGCGGCACCAGGACAAAGGTCAGCCCATGGTGGCGCGTCGAGGCCGGGTCGGTGCGGAACAGGCCAAACAGCCAGTCCGCCCACACCGCCCGCGTCGACCATATCTTCTGGCCGTTGATGACATAGTCGTCGCCCTGGCGGATCGCGCTGCAGCGGATCGCGGCCATGTCGGAGCCTGCATTCGGCTCGGACCAGCCCTGCGCCCAGATATGCTCGCCCGAGGCCATGCGCGGCAGGAAGCGCGCCTTCTGCGCCTCGGTGCCGAACTCCATCAGCGTGGGCCCGAGCAGGAAGATGCCGTTCTGGTTGACGCGCATGGGCGCGCCGGCACGCCAGTACTCTTCCTCGAAGATCAGCCACTCGATCAGGTCGCAGCCGCGCCCGCCCAGTTCGGCCGGCCACGTGACCATGCTCCAGCGGCCCTGGTTGAGCGTGGCTTCCCAGGCGCGGTGCTGGGCAAAGCCTTCCTCGGTGTCAAAGCTCGCCAGCGGCGTGCGCGGCACGTGTGCGGCCATCCAGTCGCGCACTTCGGCGCGGAAGGCGCGCTGGGCGCTGGTGTATTCAAGCTGCATCGCGCGCCCCTGGTGCAAAGCGGGCTTCGCGGCCTTCGACAAAGGCCGCGCGCGCCTCGCCGGAATCGGCGCTCATATAGGCCTGCAGCGTGAAGCCCTGCTCCCAGCGGTACTTGTCCTCGAGGTTGCCGTCTTCCACGCCGTTGAGCGCCTCCTTGGCCAGCTGCAGCATGGCCGGGCTCTTGGCGGCGATCTGGCGGGCCAGCGCCATGGCGGCGTCGCGCAAGCCGGCGCGCGGCACCACGCGCTCGACCGCGCCCAGGCGGTATGCCTCGGCGGCATCGATCATCTCGCCGGTGAAGTACATCGCCCTGACCTTCTGCACGCCGAACATGCGCTGCAGGTGCGCGCCGCCGCCCATGGCGCCGCGGTCGATCTCGGGCACGCCAAAGCGCGCGCAATCGGCCGCCACGATGATGTCGGCGGCGCCGCAGATGCCGATGCCGCCGCCCAGCACGAAGCCGTGCACGGCCACGATGACCGGCTTGGGATTGCGGTGCACGGCGCGGAAGGTGGCGTAGTTGCCGGCGTTGACATCGACGATGCGCTGCGGGTGCGCGGCCAGCTCCTTGATATCGACGCCGGCGCAGAAGCCGCGGCCTTCGCCGCGCAGCACGATCACGCGCACCGCGGCGTCGGTGCCCAATTGGTCGATGGCCGCGGCCAGCGCATGCCAGCCGGCGTTGTCGAGCGCGTTGACGGGCGGATGGTCGATCACCAGCTCGGCGATGCCGTCGGCGATGTCGATGCGGAACGGCGCGGTCTTGTGGTTCATTTGCATGGTTTCCTCTGTCTGTGGGTCAGGCCGCGGCAGCCAGTCCGGCGCCAGCCAGCGCCACAAGCCGCGCCTGCGCCTGGGCGGCCATGCCGGCCACGATCTGCTCGCACGATTCGATGGCGCCGATCGCGGCGGCCGCCTGCCCACTGGGCAGCACGCCGTCATCGGGGCACCCCTCCACCATCGCGCGCTGGATCAGCACCGGCGCGTTGGCGGCCATCAGGGTCTGGGCGGCGCTGTAGTCCTGCTCGCGCATCGCGCGCCAGGCGGTGGCCAGCATTTGCGCGCTGCGCATGCCGGTACGTGCCTGCCATTTGCGCGCGGCCGCCAGCGCCAGCCAGGTGCGCCGCAGCGGACCGGCCTTCTCCAGCGCCAGCAGCAGGTCGTTATCGATCATTCGCTGCGGCAGGCCGTCAATGGCCAGCGACACGCGGATCTGCGCCGGGTCGCGCACCTTGACGTAGCGCTCCAGCGTTGGCGCCGGCACCGGCGATTCGGCCGACATCAGGAAGCGCGTGCCCATGGCCACGCCGGCCGCGCCGTAGGCCAGTGCCGCGGCCAGCCCGCGGCCGTCGTAGAAGCCGCCCGCCGCCACCACCGGCACGCTGACGCTGTCCAGCACCTGCGGCAGCAGCAGCGTGGTCGGCGTGCCGCCGGTATGGCCGCCGCCCTCGCCGCCCTGCACCGTGACCACGTCTGCGCCCAGTTCCACGGCCTTGGCCGCGTGCTTGGCCGCGCCGACCGTCGGCATGCAGACCACGCCGGCCGCCTTGAGCTTGCCGATCATCCTGGCGTCGGGACCGCGCCCGTAGCTGACGGCCCGCAAGCGGTGGCGGATCGCCATCTCGATCACTTCGTCCGCGTTGGGCTGGAACATGTGGAAGTTGATGCCGAAGGGCCGGTCGCTGAGGGCCTTTACGCGCAGGATCTCGCGCTCGACCTCGCCGGGCGGGATGGTCGCGCCGGCGAGGAAGCCGAAGGCCCCGGCATTGCCGCTGGCCGCGACCAGCTTCGCGTCCGCCACCCAGCCCATCGCCGTCTGCACGATGGGGTAGCGGCAGCCCAGCAGGTCGCACAGCACGGTGTGCAGGCTCGCGGCGCTCATGCCTGGTCCTCGCCGCCGGTGCGTTGCGACGCGGCCATGGCGCGCGCGTCATAGCCGCCAAGCTTGTCACCGCTGACCAACTCGTTGTGCGCGTGGGCGAAGTGGTGCCAGGCAAAAACGGCATCCATCGCGGAGCGCTTGCCCTGCAGGTCCTCCACATGGTTGACCGCCTGCTTGGTCAGCGTCAGGCCCAGCCGCGGCATCTGCGCCACCTTGGCGGCCATGCCGTAGACGGTGTCTTCCAGCGCGTCGCGCGGCACCACGCGGTTGACCATGCCCATGCGCTCGGCGCGTTCGGCACTCATGCGCTCGCCCAGGAACAGGAATTCCTTGGCGATGCGCGGATTCAGCTCGTAGGCATGCGCGAAGTACTCCACGCCCGGGATGCCCATGCGCACCACCGGATCGGCGAAGAACGCATCGTCCGACGCCACGATCAGGTCGCACACCCAGGCCAGCATCAGCCCGCCGGCAATGCAGGCGCCGTGCACCATGGCGATGATCGGCTTGGGCAGCTCGCGCCAGCGGCGGCACATGCCCAGGTAGACCTCCTGCTCGCGGGCATAGAGGAACTCGCCGCCGGGCTTGTTGACGTGGTCATACCAGAGCGAGGCGCGCTCGAACGATTCGTTGATATCGCGCCCCGGCGTGCCGATGTCGTGCCCGGCCGAGAAATGCTTGCCGGCCCCGCGCAGCACGATCACCTTGACCGCGTCGTCCGCGGCGGCGCGCCGGTAGGCCTCGTCCAGCGCGTAGGTCATCTTTGAGTTCTGCGCGTTGTGGAACTGCGGCCGGTTCATGGTCACGGTGGCAATGCCGTCCGCGACCTGGTAGAGCACCTCGGCATTGGGGCCAAGGCTGATGGCTTCGATAGCTGGCGTTGTCATGTCGGCCTCACACGCGTCCGGAAGGATTGCCGCGCACGATGGCCGCGCGCAGGTTGTGCGGATCAAGCTGGGCGATCAGCCGCAGTTCTTCCGGCGTCGGCGGCGCCGTCTCGGGCAAGGCCTCGCCGGGCGTGTTCGCCAGCGCAAAGCCCGTGGCCGCCTGCACCTGCTCCAGGCTCACGCCAGGGTGCAGGGAGCGCACGCGGATGGCATGGCCGGCGCCGCCGAAGTCCATCACGCACAGGTCGGTGACGATCACGCGCAGGTCAACGAAGCTGCGCATGCCTTCGAGCTGGCGGGCCGGGTTGTAGCCCGCGCTGCAGACCATGTCGACTTCGCCGGCGACGAAGGCGCGCGTGCTGTGCCCCGGCACGAAGAAGGAATTGGCGTGATGGATGCTGTTGCCGGGAAAGCCGCGCGCGCCCAGCAGCTGGGTCTTGGGCTGCGCATGGGTGCCGCCCAGGCAGGAGATATTGGCCTGGCCGAAGCGGTCGATCTGCGTCGGCATCACCAGCGCGTGGCGCCGGCCGCCCCAGAGGCAGTCGAACACGCGCGAATAGCCCATCCAGCCGCTGGCGCGTACCTTGTAGCCAGGCTCGCGCGGGCCCAGCGGCACCGGCGTTTCCACCAGGTAGGCCTCGCCATCGGTCAGCAGCAGGCCTGGGTTGTGCGCAAGCCGCGCCAGGCCGGCGGCGATGCGCGGGCCGGTGCCGATGCCGGTGGCCAGCACCTCGCCATCGTCGCGCCATGCGCGGGCGGCGGCGGCAATCATCAGCTCGGCGCGGGTGAATTCATAAGTGGCGCTCACGGTCGCTCCTTGGGTTGGCGGGTTCAAACGGCTGTTCAAAGGACGGGCAGCGGCAGGTCATGCACGTGGCCAAGGCCGCCGACGCGCTCCAGGTAGGCCGCTTCGCTCGCGCCCACCACCTCGTCGCGGTAGGCGCGGAAGCCGTCGTCGGCCTCGGCGCTGGCGCAGTAGGCCTTCAGCGCGGGCAGGTCCCAGCCGTAGGCCGGCGCACAGGAAGTGGGATGGGCACCGCCGGGCACGTGCACCACGCCGCTCACCAGCGAGCGCTCGAAGGCGTTGTTGCGCGCGCGCGCCAGGTCTTCGTCTTCAAGGCGCGGGTGCAGCGTTTCGCAGCTCACATAGCAGCGGTGCGCGGCGCGCGCGAACCATTCGTCGAAGAACGGATCGGGCCCGTCGATGCGGGTGTTGCCGAGCACATCGCTTTCATTCACGTGCAGCAGCGCGGCATCCAGTTCGATGGCCGGCATCGCCACCAGCACTTCGCCGTCGGCATACGGTGATCGCACCGTCTTGAGCTGGGGGTTCCGATCCAGCACGTCGGTGCCCAGCGCGGCGCGCGTCGGCAGGAACGGCAGCCGCGCAGCCGCCGCACGCAGGCCCAGCTGCAGCATGCCCTCGTCCAGCTCCGTCACCTCCAGCAAGCCGCGCTCGCGCGCCTGGCGGAAATAGGGCTCGAGCGGAATCACATCGAGCGAGACGAAGCCGAACACCAGCCGGCGCACCTTGCCGGCGGCGCACAGCATGCCTACCTCGGGCCCGCCGTAAGCCACCACGGTCAGGTCCTTCAATGGCGAGCGCAGGATCTCGCGCACCAGCGCCATCGGCTTGCGGCGCGGGCCCCAGCCGCCGATGCCGATGGTCATGCCATCGGCGAGCTGGCCGACCACGTCGGCCGCGCTCATGGTCTTGTCGATTGTCTTGGTCATGGTGTGTTTAGCGGTATCCGATGCTGAAGTCATGTCCCCACAGGCTGACGCGCGTGGCCTCGTAGGCCGCGTGGTGGCTCCAGTCCACCACCAGGCCGCCGTGGCCGAACTCCAGGTCGAAGCCGCCGGGGGTCTTCATGTAGAAGGAAGTCATGCGGTCGTTGCAGTGCTGGCCCAGCGTGGCGGAGAGCTTCACGCCGTGCTGCTGCACGCGGTCCAGCGCGCGGCCCACCTCGGCCATGTCGGGAACCTCGGCCATCACATGGATGCAGCCGGCTTCCGACGGCATCTCGAAGATCGCCAGGCTGTGGTGACGCCCGTTGCCGCAATGCAGGAAGTGGATGCGCTTCTCCGGCTCGGCCGGGTCGTTGGTGAAGCGCACGCGGAAGATGTCGGACAGGCCGAATCCCATCACCTCGCACAGGAAGGCATAGGTCTGGTCGAAGGCCGGCGCGGGCAGCACGGCATGGCCCGCCCCCATCGGGTCGGTGATAAAGCGCGGCACGCCGGCCGCCGAGACAAAGCGCAGGAAGTCCGAGCGCATGCCCCAGGAAATCTCATGGCGGTTGCCCGAGGGATCGGCGAACCAGGCCATGGCCTGCACGCGGCGCTGTGTCAGCTCCGCGGCACTGGCGTGCACGACCTCCACGTTGGCCCGGCGCAGCGTGTCGAGCGCGTGGCGGTAGGCCGGCTCGTCGGCCAGCTCCCAGCCCGACGCCAGGTAGCGGTCGCGCGCACCCGGCACCACCAGGTAGCGGTAGTCGCGCTCATCCATCTTCAGGTACAGCGCACCGCCGGGGGCGCCCGAACAGGCCATGCCCAGCACCTGTTCGGCATAGTGCCGCCATTGCCCCACGTCGGTGGACTCGACCACGATGTAGCCAAGCGCACGGATATCCAACATGCCGGTCTCCTCAGGTTCGTTGCCACTGCTGGCTGATGGAGCCCATTCTTCCGTGCGCTGCAGCCCGGCACATCGTCCAGTGGGACTAGCCGGTCCGGCGCAATAGTCAGGCCGCTGCCGGGCGTACGATGTACTGGCTGGCGGGGACCAGGTCGATCCTGTCGAAGTCAATGAAGCGCTGGCAGCTCCCGATCATGGCCTGCAGGCTGCGCCGGAACTTGACTTCGTCGCCGGCGGCATCGAAGCACGCCTGCGGGTCGGTCATAGCCGCGGCGGGGAAGCACTCTGTCGGATAGGGAAGTGGATGGCGCGTCTCATCCTCCATTCGGACTAGGAGGACCGATGGGGAAGGGAGCCACGCGTGCCTTGGAACACGCGCGCGTGGATAACGCCCTGGCGCTCAGCCGAGCGCCACGACACTGCTCAGCAGCATGCGCACCAGCGTGGCCTGCCGCGTGACCCCGGTCTTGGAGAAAATCGCGCGCAGGTGGGCGCGCGCCGTGTTCTTGCTGGTGCCCAGCGCCTCCGCGGCTTCGTCAAGCGTCATGCCGTCGGCAAGCACCAGCGCCAGCGCGGTTTCGGCGGGCGTAAGGTCGAACAGCTTGCGCACCACCTCGTGCGAGGCGCGCGACTTGCGCTCGGGATCGCGGATAAAGACCGCGCAGGCCGGGCGATGCCGGTGATCTTCCGACCATTCGCTGAGCGGAATGGTGCGGATCAGCACGCCGAGCTTGCCGCGCCCCGAGGGGCGGGTGATCGACATGGCTTCGGCCAGCGCCGGCGCGCTGCCATGGTGCCCCATCTGGGCGCGGCGCAGCAGGTACTGGAACTTGCGGCTTTCCTGTGCGTAGGCGATCTCGAAGTTGCCGCCGTTGAGGCGGATGCCGTCGTTCTCCGCAAGGATCTCGTCGGCTTCCGGATTCTTCTTCAGGATCGTGCCGGCTGCGTCAAGGATGACCATGCCTACCAGCATGCGGTTGATCGCGCCCGCGTAGAGGCTGCGCTCTGATTCGACCACATCCAGCCTGGAATGCAGCCGCACCGCACGCCTCAGGTGCGGCAGGATGGTGGCGCATGCCGCCTTCTCCACCTCGGAGAAGTCCTGCGCGTCGTGCTGGCGGCAAACGCGCAGCCGGCACTCGACCCCGTCGTCCGTGCGAATGTCCGCGCCCAGCAGGTAGCGGACGCCGAGCGGCTGCAGGAACTGCCGGTAGATCTCGCTGCGGCACCAGCTGCCGGCGCCCATCGCTTCGTCTACCGTCACGGCCCGGTCGGTGGGCAGGTTGATGAAGGGATCGATGGCGTAGTAGTAGCTGTTGTATGACGCCTCCGCCTCCAGCGAGGTGCCGTGCTCCGACGCATGCACCGCCAGGCCGCTGCGGTCGCTGGCGGGCGAGCGCAGGATCAGGCTCACGTAGCTGGCGTCAAGTTGCTGGCGCAGCATTTCCAGCGCGTGCCCCCAGGGCACGGGTTCCATCGGCCCTTCATAGATCGCGGACAGCAGCGCGCTGAACTGCGTCACGCTCATGCCGGACTGCGCGAGCAAAGGCGACGCCATTTCCCGCGCCTCAAGGGTCGCCTTCAACATTCTCTGTCTCCTGATTCCACACCACATGTGTGCTCACCGGCGCTCTGCGGCACCCTGGGGCAGGGCCGATTATAGGGATACCGCCCGCCGCCGTGCGGCCCTCGGTGTTTTCCCTGACCTGCAATCGGACGATGTCCGTCCGGTCTGGCGCCGATCCAATGCAGGCATCCCCGCAGTGCAACCCAAGGAGAGCAACTCAGATGGATTTCACCGACAAGACCGTGCTGGTCACCGGCGGCGGCGCCGGCATCGGGCTCGCCACCGCGCAAGCCTTCCTGCAACAGGGTGCGCGCGTCGCGATCATCGAGATCGACGCGCAGCGCGCCGACCATGCCCACACGCTGCTGGCAAAGTCCGGCGCCGATGTGCTGGTGGTACAGGGTGACGCTACCGATGCCGGAACCGTACGCGAACTCGCCGCGCGGACCGAACAGCGGTTCGGGCGGCTCGACGTGCTGGTCAACAACGTCGGCGACTTCCTGCGTATCGCCAAGCCCTTCGAGCACTACACCGACGACGAGATCGCCGGCCTCTACGCCGCCAACCTCGGCCACGTCTTCACCGTCACGCGCGCCATGCTGCCGCTGCTGCGGCACAGCGCCGCCGGCAGCATCGTCAGCGTGTCGTCGATCGAAGGCTTCCGCGGCATTCCGTACTGCAGCGTCTACGGAGCCTTCAAGGCCGCCCTCACAGGCTTCACGCAGAGCCTGGCGCTGGAGCTGGCGCCGGCGGGCATCCGCGTCAACCTGATTGCTCCCGAGACCACCGAAACGCCGCAGGTGCCGGTGTCGCAGATGGTTGCCCCGGAGCACCAGCACCATATCCCGCGCTGGATCCCGCTGGGCCGCTTCGGCACGCCACAGGACATTGCCGACGGCATCCTGTTCCTGGCCAGCGCGCGCGCCGCCTGGATCACCGGCACCGCGCTGCATGTCAACGGCGGCGCCCTGGCCGCCGCCGGCTGGTACCGCGACCCCAACGGGGCGTGGACCAACATGCCGGTCGTCGCCGGCAACGGCATGAACCTCTGATGGCCGCGCCACGCGGCCACACCACCCAACCAAGGAGACAAGCATGAAGATACTGATCGTCGGTGGCACTGGCATGATCGGGGGCCACGCGGCCCTGCACCTGCGCAGCCGCGGGCACGATGTCACCATCGCGGGCCGCAACCGCCCCGCCGCCGGCACGCCGCTGGGCGGGCTGGACTTCCTGCGCTGCGACTACATCGCCAACGACCTGCCCGCGGCGCAACTCGGCGCCTTCGATGCGCTGGTTTTCGCCGCCGGCAACGATGTGCGCCACGTGCCGCCTGGCGGCGACGAGGCGGCACACTGGGAGCGCGCCAACGTCGAGGGCGTGCCGCGCTTCTTCCGCGCGGCGCGCGATGCCGGCATCCGGGTCGCCGTCCACGTCGGCAGCTTCTATCCGCAGGCAGCGCCGTCGCTGGTCGAGGGCAACGCGTATATCCGCTCGCGCAAGCTGGCCGATGAAGGCGTGCGCGCGCTGGCGACGCACGCCTTCCGCGTCGGCAGCGTCAATGCCCCGTTCGTCGTGGGCACGGTGCCGGGCCTGACGGTGCCGATGTTCAGGGCCTATACCGACTACGCCCGCGGCGGCTTTGCCCCGATGCCGGATTTCGCGCCGCCCGGCGGCGTCAATTTCATCTCGGCCACGTCGCTGTCGGAAGCGATCGAAGGCGCACTGCTGCGCGGCGAGAACGGCAAGGCCTACCTCGTGGGCGACGAGAACCTGACCTTCCAGGACTACTTTGGCGCGTTCTTCCGCGATGCGGGCCGCCCGGTGCCGCCTGTGATTGACCAGGAACATCCGTTGCTGCCGGACTCGGCCATCTGCTTCGGCCGCGGCAACACGCTCTACTATGAGCCCGATGCGGCCGAGACCGCCCTGCTCGGCTATCGCCGCCGCGACATCCTGCGCACGGTCAGCGAGATCGTGGCGCAGTACAGCTAAGGCACCACCGCGGCGGCTCGCGCAAGCCGGCCGCCGCGGCAGGTGCTACAGCCCCGAGATCAGTTGCGCGTTGTCGATGCGCAGTTCCGCACCGTTGATGAAGCGCGACGCGTCCGAAGCCAGGAACAGCACCAGGTTGGCCACATCCTCCGGCTGGCACATGCGTGCCATCGGGTCCGTGCCGATGCCCAGCGCCGCCGCATCCAGGTCCGGCACCAAGGCCTGCGTCATCGGCGTCCAGATGCCATCGGGGTGGATCGAATTGCAGCGGATGCGATAGCCGTTGCGCTTGCAGTGCACGGCCACGCTGCGGGTCAGCGCGGTCACGGCACCCTTGGCGCCGCTGTAGGCGCACATCATCGGCAGGCCGCCGAGGGCCGCCACGGACGACATCACGATGATGGAGCCGCCGGCCGGGTTGCCCTTCATCGCCTCGACGCCGAACCTGCAGCCGAGGAAGTAGCCGTCGGCATTGACCCGCATGACCTGGCGCCAGGTGTCGAGCGAGGTCTCCTCGATCGATCCCAGCGGACAGATGGCCGCATTGTTGACCAGCACGTCGAGCCGGCCGAAGCGGTCCTGCGTGGCGGCCATGGCCTTGCGCCAGTCCTCCTCGCTGGCAATGTCGTGGCGCACGAACAGCGCCGCATCGCCGATCTCGCGCGCCAGCGCCTGCCCGGCCTCCTCGTTGACATCGCTGAGCACCACGCGCGCGCCCTCGGCCGCCAGCAGCAGCGCGTCGGCGCGGCCTACCCCGCTGGCCGCGCCGGTGATGAGCGCGACCTTGTCCTTGACTTGATTCATTGTTCTCTCTCCTTGGTTGGTCCGCTTCAGCCGGCGTCGGGAATCCTGCCGGCCAGCACCGCGCGCAACGCGGCTTCGCCGTAGACCGCCGCCACGGTTTCATCGAGGATGGGATTACCGCGCAGCTCGCTGCCGCCATCGACGGCGATGCTCTGGCCCGTCACCCAGCCCGATTCCGGCCCGGCCAGGTAACGCACCGCACTGGCGATGTCGTTCGGCTCGCCGGCGCGGCCCAGCGGCATCTGCGCCACGAACTTGTCGAGGATGGCCGGGTTGTCGAACATCGGGCCGGTCGCGCCGGAGCGGGTGAGGCCCGGGCGCACCGCATTGACGCGGATGCCGCATCCGGCCAGTTCCTCCGCCGCCGCGCGCACGAAGGCCTCTAGGCCTGCCTTGGCGGCGCAGTACGCCGACAGCCAGCGGCAGGTCATGCGCGCCGCGTTCGACGAAATGCAGACGATGGCGCCGCCATGCGGCGCCATCAGCGGTGACGCGTGACGCACAGCCAGGAATGCGCTGGCGATGTTCAACTCCAGCTCCGCCATCAGCGATGCGGTGTCGTGCATCAGCATGGGACGGAAGCCGCCGCCGCCGACCGTCGCCACGACGATATCGAGGCGTCGCTCCAGCTCCCAGGCCTGCTGCAGCGCAGCCTGGACGTCATCCTCGCGGCACGCGTCGCCGACGCTGATTGCCACGGTGGCGCCAGCCACCTCCGCGCACAGCCTGCGCCGTGCCGCTTCCAGCGCTTCGCGCCGCCGTCCCATGAGTACGATGGCGGCGCCATCGCGCAGCAGCGCCAGCGCGCTGGCGGCACCGATGCCGCCGGCGCCGCCGGTAACGAGCGCGGTCTTGCCTCCGAGTACACGAATGGTCGTCATCATGCCCCCCGCAGCGGCAGGTCCTGCGTCCAGTCCACCAGCAGCTCGCGCGCGGCAATGCGCCACTGGCCGCCGCGTCGCTCGAAGCGGTCCTGGTAGCGGATGCCCCAGTCGAGCTTGCGCGGCACGCCGTCCTGTTCGTACAGGTGGTTGGCCACGCAATAGGTCTCGCCGGTCGCGGTGTCGCCGTCGACTTCGACCACCTGCTGGTGCACGTGATGCTGCGTGGCGCGGTACTGGCCGAGCGCTGTCATGCCGTCAGCGATGGCTTGCGCTCCGTCCATGCGGAAGCCCGGCCCGGTCAGCCGCGCATCCGGTGTAAACAGTTCCGCCAGGCTCGGAAAATCGCGCCGGTCCACCGCCTGCGCATAGCGGCAGGTCAGGGCATGGATGGCTTGCTTGTGCTCCAGTTCGGACATGGCCAGTCTCACTCCTTGTTGTGACCGCCGGTGCCGCGCTACGCCGCGCGGGCGGTCGTTGGGATGGCGACTATCGTCGGCCTTGCTGCGCCGGGGGCCATCGTCCGAGTGGGGTAGCCGCCGCGGGTACCGCTTAGTCCGAACGAAGGATGATGCGACGCCGCGCCCGCCCCAAGCTTCGATGGACGCGGGCGGCCCGGGCGGAGCCTGCGCATCACTGACACAGGAGACAGACATGAAGCAGGCGGAACAGGCCGTCGTCGCCGTCGTCACGGGCGGCTCGCGCGGTGCCGGCAAGGGCATCGCGCTGGCGCTCGGCGCGGCAGGCGCCACGGTGTACGTGACCGGACGCACGGAGCAGGAAGGCAGCGCGCCGCTGCCCGGCACCATTCACGCCACGGCGCGCGAAATCGATGCCCTGGGCGGGCGCGGCATCGCGGTCGCGTGCGACCATCGCGACGATGCGCAGGTGGCGCGTCTGTTCGGGCGTGTGCGCGAGGAATCCGGACGGATCGACATCCTGGTGAACAATGCGGCCTTCCTGCACGACGAGCTCATCATGCCGGGGCCCTTCTGGCAGAAGCCGCTGGAGATGGCCGGCATCCTCGACGTGGGCCTGCGCTCGGGCTATGTGGCCAGCTGGCATGCCGCGCCCATCATGGCCGGGCAAGGCCGCGGGCTGATCGTGTTCACTTCGTCATTCGGCGCCAACTGCTATATGCACGGCCCGGCCTACGGCGCCCAGAAGGCGGGCATCGACAAGTTCGCGCACGACATGGCGGTGGACCTGCGGCCCTACGGCGTGGCGGCGGTATCGCTGTGGATGGGCCCGCTGCGCACGGCCCGCACCCTGCGGGTGTGGGAGAAGCATCCGGACAAGTACGCGGCCTTCGCGCCGGTGGCGGAGACGCCGGAATTCACGGGCCGCATTATCGATGCGCTGTACCGCGATCCCGCGTTGATGGAAAAATCCGGCCAGGTGCTGATCGGCGCCGAGGCGGCGCTGGCCTATGGCATCGCCGATGCCGAAGGGGTGCAGCCGCCGTCGTACCGGCAGGCACTGGGCGGGCCGCCGCCGGTGCATCCGGCGATTGTGGAATAGCGATCGAACCGGCTGCCACCTCTGGCATACGCTCCCCTCTCCCGCAAGCGGGAGAGGGGAGCAAACCGCGAGTCTGCCTACGTGCCTTCCGACAACAACCCCGTCGTAAACACCGTCGACCGGATCAGCCACGTCCCATCGAGCCGCGCATACTCATCCGCATAGCGCCCCGTCAGGAACGTACGCGAACCACTGGCATCATCCAGCGCCAGGTACGCCAGGTCCCAGCTACCCCGCGCCGTGTTGTCATCCAGCACGCGGATATCCGCCTGCCCCGCGAAATGCATCTCCCGCAGCGTGGGCCGGCACGCCAGCTCGGCAAAGCACTGCACCAGCGCGTCGCGCCCGGCGAAGCTGCCGATCCGGTCATAGTGGATATGCGCGCTGTCCGGCACGAAGCAGGCGCGCATGGCATCGGGATCCTTGTCATCGCACGCGCGCAGGTAGCGCAGCTTGAGCGCGCGGATCGCCTCCGCGGCTTCCAGCCGCGCCAGGCGCCCGGCGATGGAGGCGATGTCGGTCATGGTGGATGCCTCGCTCATCAGGCTTCGCGCAACTGGTACTTCAGCACCTTGCCTGCCGCGCTGACCGGCAGCGACGTCACGAACAGTACCTCGCGCGGCACCTTGTAGTTGGCCATGTGCCGGCGCGCCCAGGCGATCAGGGTGTCGGCGTCCACGCGCGCGCCGTGGCGCAGCACCACGTAGGCGCGCCCCACTTCGCCCAGCCGCTCGTGCGGCATGCCCACCACGGCCACCTGGGCCACGGCCGGGTGAGCCACCAGCAGCTTTTCGACCTCGGCCGGGTAGCAGTTGAAGCCGCCCACGATAAACATGTCCTTGATGCGGTCGGTGATGCGCAGGTAGCCGCGCGCATCGAGCGTGCCGACATCGCCGGTATGCAGCCAGCCGTCGCCGTCGATGGTCTCGGCCGTGGCTTCGGGCAAGCCGAAGTAGCCCCGCATCACGTTGTAGCCGCGCACCAGCACCTCGCCCGGCTCGCCGGTGGCGACCGGCTGCCCCTGCGCGTCGACGCAAGCTATCTCGATGCCCGGCATGGCGCGGCCCGACGTGGCGGCGACGGTTTCGGCGTCATCGCCGGCGCGGGTCAGCGTGGCAAAGCCGCACGATTCGGTCAGGCCGTAACCGGTGATGATGGTGTCGAAGCCCAGTTCGTCGCGCATGCGCTGGATCAGAACGGGCGCGATCGCCGAGGCGCCGGTCACCGCGACGCGCAGCGAAGACAGGTCGAATTCGCGCAGGCGCGGCGCGTTGAGCAGGGTCTGGTACAGCGTCGGCGGCCCGGGCAGCACCGTGATGCCTTCGTTCTCCACGCGCGTCATCACGGCCTCGGCGTCGAACACCAGGTGGGGCAGCACCGTGGCCCCGCGCGACAGCGCGGCGAGCCATCCGGCCTTGTAGCCGAAGGTATGGAAGAACGGATTGACGATCAGGTAGCGGTCGCCCGGCCGCACCCCCGTGATGGCGGCCCAGCCGTCGATGGCGCGCAGGTTCTGCGCGTGGGCGGTCATCACGCCCTTGGGCCGCCCGGTCGTGCCCGAGGTGAACATGATGTCCATCAGCGTGTCGCCGCGCACGCCGGCCTCGCGCTTTGCGAACGTCGCCATGTCCGCCTGCGGCGCCAGCGCGAGGAAGGCTTCCCATGCCAGCTCGTCGGGGCCGGGCACCCTGCCCTGCCCGGGGCGCAGGATCACCAGCCGCTCCAGTGTGGCGGGACGGTGCGGGGCCAGCATCAGCGGATAGCTTTCGCCGAGGAAGGCGTCGACGCAGAACAGCAGGCGCGCGCCGCTGTCGGCCAGCACGGCACCGGCTTCGGCCCCCTTCATGCGCGTGTTGAGCGGCACCAGCGCAGCGCCCACGCTGTGCGTGGCCAGCGCCGCGATGATCCATTCGGAGTAGTTCGGCGCCCACACGGCAACGCGGTCGCCCGGCTGCACGCCCAGCGCCATCAGCGCCCGGGCCGCCTGTATCCGGCTGGCATCGAGCGCGGCGTAGGTCAGGCGCAGCCCGTCTTCCTGGATGGCGATACGCTCGCCGTGGCGCCTGGCGGCGCGCCGCACCAGTTCGGGAATGGTCCCCGCAATGTCGTCGTTTGCCGCGGCTTCGTTGCCGGCCGGTGCCACAAGGGCGTCGATGGTGTCAGATGGGGTCATGTCAATCCGGGAACTTCAGGTGGATTTCACCGCTGGCCGGGCGGGCCTGGCAAGCCAGGGTCCAGCCCGCCTCCAGGTCGGCGCGGTCGAGCACATGGTTCTCGCCGAGCGTCACGTCGCCCTGCGTCACCTGGCACATGCAGGCGCCGCACAGCCCGGCACGGCAGGAATTGGGCGCGGCCACGCCGGCGCGTTGAAGGGCATCGAGCACGGTTTCGTCCGGCGCCACGCCGACGTGGTGGGTCTCGCCGTCCAGCTGCACGGTCAGCGCGGCACCGCGCATCGCTGGCGCCGCAGACGCCGGGGCGGGATCCCCCGCGCTGGCGGCCTCGCTTGCCGGCATCTTCATCGCCGGCGCATCGGGCAAGGACACGAAGCGCTCCACATGCAGCTGCCCGCGCGGTACCCCCAGGGCCTGCAGCGCGGCCTGGGCGCCGTCCATGAACGGGCCGGGGCCGCAGACAAAGCATTGCGCCACGCTCCACGGCCGCACCAGTTCCTCGATCTGGCGCTGCGTGGGCGGTCCCTGCACGCTGTCCAGCCAGTGGATCACGCGCAGCCGTCCGGGATGGCTGCGCGCCAGTTCCGCGAGCGCCTCGCGAAAGATGATGGAGTGCTCGTCGCGGTTGGCATAGACCAGCGTGACCGCGCCGCGCCCGTGGCGCAGCGCCGCCTTGGCGATCGACAGCACCGGCGTGATGCCGCTGCCGCCGGCCAGCAGCAGGAAATCGCCATGCAGCGCGGGCGGGGTGAAGACACCGGCGGGCGGCATCACCTCGACCGTATCGCCCGCGCCCAGGTGGTCGCAGATCCAGTTGGACACGCGCCCGCTCTGCACGCGCTTGACCGTCACGCGCAAGGCGCCGTCGACACCCGGCGTGCTCGACAGCGAATAGCAGCGCTGCAGCGGCACGCCGTCGACAGGCACGCGCAAGGTCAGGAACTGGCCCGGACGGTAGGAAAACGTGTCGCGCAGGCCGTCCGGCAGCGCGAATACCAGCGAATGCGCCTGGTCAGTTTCCGTGACGACTTCGGCGATCTGCAGCCGGTGGAATTGCACTGGCGCCATGATGTCCTTCTTCTGCTTGGGGCGCGCTCAGGCCACGCCCATGATGGTCTGCGCGTTGTCGATGCGCAGTTCCGCGCCGTTGATAAAGCGCGATTCGTCGGAGGCCAGGAACAGCACCAGATTGGCCACGTCGCGCGGGTGGCACATGCGCTGCATCGGCTCGGCGCCGCCCACCTCTTCCGGCAGGGCCGTGGCGCCGCCCGGCAGGAAGGCCGCGGTCATCGGCGTGAGGATGCCGTCCGGGTGGATGGAGTTGCAGCGGATGCGGTAGCCGCTCTGCTTGCAATGCCCCGCCACCGCGCGCGTCAGCGCGGTCACCGCGCCCTTGCTTGCGCTATAGGCGCAGAACGCGCCCATGCCGCCCAGCGCCGCCACCGACGACATATTGACGATGCTGCCGCCGCCCGCCTTCATCGCGGCCACGCCGTACTTGCAGCCGAGGAAGTAGCCGTCGGCGTTGATGCGCATCACACGCTGCCATTGCTCCAGCGTGGCGTCCTCGACCGAACCCAGCATCAGGATGGCGGCATTGTTGACCAGCACGCTGGGCGCGCCAAATTGCTTTTCAGTGCGCGCCATCACCTGCTGCCAGCCGGCTTCGCTGGCGATGTCGTGCGGCACGAACAGCGCGGTCTCGCCGATCTCGCGCGCCAGCGCATGGCCGGCTTCCTCGTTGAGGTCGGTCAGCACCACGCGCGCGCCTTCGCGCGCCAGCAGCAGTGCGTCTTCCTTGCCGACGCCGCTGGCGGCCCCGGTGACAATGGCGATCTTTCCTTCAGTACGTCGGTTCATGCGTTGTCTCCTCGTTGGTGTGTGCCCCCCGGTCAGCGGCGGGCTGTCGTGTCAGATGGCGGCCTGCGTTACGTCCCGACCAGATGCAGTCGGCAAGCGACAGGCCGCTTACGTAATGATTGGATGCGATGCCGACAGCATTGCGGCCTACGGCATAGAGCCCTGGAATGGGTGCCCCGCCGGCCGCGGCCAGCACGCGGCCACTGCACTCTTCGACCGACAGGCCGCCCAGCGTGATCGCCGGACACGGAAAAACGCGGCTGTTGGCCGAGATGTCGATGGCAAGCCAGGGTCCGGTTTCAAGCGACGCGCACATGGCCGCCGACTTGCCGGCCGGATCGGGAATCTCGCCGCGGGCCGCGGCGTTACAGGCATCGACGGTGGCCCGCAGCACGGCGCCGGGCATGCCCAGCTTGCCGGCAAGCGCTTCGAGGCTGGCGGCGCGCCGCGCCCCCGCGAGCATCAGCAGTGCCGCCGGCAAGGCCTGGAAGGCCCACAGCCGGCCACTCAGGCATTCGCGCAAGGCGGTGCGCGCCAGTTCGCGGTTCAGGATCAGCCAGGCCCGCCCGCCGTGTCGTTCGCAGATGGCGTGGCCAAGGGTGGCACCATAGGTTTCCTCGTTGCCGATGCGCGCGCCCTGCGCATCGACCACGCAGCCGCGTGCCCAGTCGAACGGCGGATTGATGAAGCGCCAGGCCGACACGCGCTCGAGGTGCCGCGTGGCCGCGCCGGCCGACTCGCCGAGGCGGATGCCGCTGCCGTCGCAGCCGGTTGCGCCAAGGCGCCAGGTCTGCAGGTACTTGCCCGCGTGGCGCGCCACCATGGCGCGGTTGAAGATAAAGCCCCCGGTGGCCAGCACCACCGCGCCGGTGCGCACCGCGACCGGGCGCGCATGGCGCAGTTCAAGCTGCAGCACGCGCTCGCGCAGCAGGTCGGCCAGCGCCGGCATGGCATTGTGCAGGCGCTCGGCCAGGCGCGCGAGGCGGGCGTGGCGCTTCTGGAGGCGTCCCGGTGGCACTTGCCACAGCTCGATACCGACGACCGCCCCATTCTTGTCAAGGATCAGCCGCCGCGCCGCGGTCTGGCGCATCACCGTCACTTCCGGCCGGGCCTGCACGGCGGCGCGCATCACGCCATACAGCGTGCGGCCGGACATGCCGGGGCCTTTCACGCGGTGACCACGGGGCGCGGGCGCGGCATGCTGCGCATACGCAGCCACCGCTTCGTTGCCGGAGTAGTACAGGTAGTAGGGCTGCGCCGGATACGAGGTCTTGCGCGGCGGCACGGTGGCAGCAAACTGCACGCCCAGGCCTTCCAGCCATCCGATCATCTCGCGGCTGCGCTGGCAGAAGTCCTGCAGCGTGGCCTCGCTGACGACCCCGCCCGTTTCCTGGCGCAGGTAGCCGGCCATCGCCTGCGGCGTATCGGCATAGCCAGCGGCGGACTGGTAGGCCGTGCCGCCGCCGGCATAGACCACCCCGCCGCTCTTCGCACTGGCACCACCGCCTTCGAAGCGTTCCGCAATGATCACGCGCGCGCCGCCGTGCGCGGCTTCCAGCGCGGCACAGGCCCCGGCGGCGCCGAAGCCCACCACCACGGCGTCGCAGGTGGTCTGCCACGGGTGCGCGTCCGGATCGTCCAGGCGCAGCGGTGCGTGGACTGGCGTGACGGAATCGGGCAAGGGATGCATGCTGCCGGCGCTCCAGGGTTTATGCCGAACACAGCGCACCCAGCGGCGCGGACGTGGTATAGGCACCGTCGACATAGACCAGCGGCGACACCTCGCCGGCCAGCCGCACTTCGCGCAGCCGCCCGATGAAGACCGCGTGCGTGCCATAGTCGAAGCGGCCATCCTGCTGGCAGAACAGGTTGGCCTGGGCGTTGCGCAGGCTCGGCACGCCGAGCAGGTCGTCCTCCCACTCGCCGCTGGTGAAGCGCTCTTCTCCCTTGAGCCGGCCGCTGCAATCGACCGCGATATCGCGGTGGTCCGCGGCGAGCAGGTTGATGCAGAAGTCCGCGCCGGCATCCAGCGGCGGGTAGATCGACGAATTCCGGTTGATGCAGATCAGCAGCGAGGGCGGGTCCGCGGACAGCGAATCGACCGCGGTCACGGACATCGAATAGCGGCGCTCGCCATGGCGGCAGCTGATCACCGCCACCGAGCGCGCCATGCGGCGCATCGCCATCAGCATGTCTTCGCGCAGCGCGGTGCTGGTTTCTGCGCTGGTGTCGGGACTGGCGCTCATAGGGCCTCCTGTACAGTTTGAGCGTGGGGCGCGGCGGCAGGCTGGCGCGGGTGCTGCGAGAGCACGTCGGCAGCGATAAAGCCGAAGGTCATGGCCGGGCCCAGGGTGGAGCCCGCGCCGGGATAGCTGGTGCCCATCATCGAGGCACTGGTATTGCCGATGGCGAAGAGGCCGGCGATGGCTGAGCCGTCGTCGCGCAGCACGCGCGCGCTGGCGTCGGTCGCGAGGCCGCCCTTGGTACCGATGTCGCCGGCATCGATGCGCACCGCGTAGAACGGCGCCTTGCCGATCGGCGCAAGGCAGGGATTGGGCCGCACCGCAGGGTCGCTGTAGTAGGTATCGAACAGGTTGTCGCCCTTGCCGAACTCCTCGTCCACGCCGGTGGCCGCGTAGCCGTTCATGCGCGCCACGCTCTCGGCCAGGCCAGCGGCATCGACACCGATCTGCTGCGCCAGCTGTGCCAGCGTGTCGGCGCGCACCAGAATGCCGGCGAGGCTTGCGGGAATGCTGCGGTCCGGCATGACCGAACCGGGCAGGATCGGCCCGCACGGATACTTGTGGCGGAAGGTGGCGTCGAACACCATCCACGCCGGCACGCTGTTGCCGGTCTTTTCGTGGTCGCGGTACATGGCGGGCACGAACTCGGAATACGGCGCGGCCTCGTTGACGAAGCGCCGGCCCTGCCCGTTCACCACCAGGCAGCCCGGCATGGCGCGCTCGATAAAGAGCGCGCGCTGCTTTTCCTCACCCTGCACATGCACGGTGGGCGCGCCCCAGACATGGGACATCAGCGCCACGCCGGCTCCTGCGGCCTGGGCGGCGCGGATGGCGTCGCCGGTGTTGTTGGGCGGCGTCGCGCTCCAGGCGGCCCGGGTCGGTTGCGGCAGGTATTGTTCGCGCATCGCCTGGTTGCGCTCGAAGCCGCCGGCGGCCAGGATCACGCCGCGCAGCGCGCGGATCTCGACCACGCGCCCGTCCTGCACGGCGCGCACGCCGCGGACGGTGCCGTCTTCGACAATCAGGTCCTGCAGCGCGGTATCGAGCCACAGCGGAATCGCGCGGTCCATCATGGCGCGCCGCAGCCCGCCGGCCAGGCTGTTGCCGAGCGTGAGCCGGCGGTCGCGCCGGGTCTTGCGGCGCCAGCCCAGATCGAGCCAGTAGCGGGCGAACTGGCGCACCGCCAGGCCCAGCCAGCCGGGCCCGCGGCACAGCAGCACATGCGCCTCGGCCGAGGTCACGGCCACGCGCCCGCCCACCAGCGTGCCCGGCGAGGGCGGCCGCAGCCGCGCGAATTCCTCGCGCAGGCGCGCGCCGTCGAACGGCATCGGGTCGAGCGCGCGGTAGCCGGGCATCGCCCCCGGAAGCTTCTGGAAGTAGTCCGCGTAGCGCGGCAGCGTGTAGTACCGCACGCCGGCCTGCTGCTCCAGGTACTGGAGCATGCGCGGCGCCTGCTCCAGGTAGGCGCGCACGCGCTGCGGATCGCCGTGCTCGCCGGTGCAGGCCAGCACGTATTCCAGGGCCGTGGCGTAGTCGTCCTGCCCGCCTGCCGGCGCGATATGGTGGTTCAGCGGAATCCAGATGCCGCCGCCGGACACCGCCGAGGTGCCGCCGTACTGGCTGCTTTTCTCCAGCACCACCACCGACAGGCCGCGGTCGGCGGCGCGGCAGGCGGCCAGCATGCCGCCGGCGCCCGAGCCAACCACCACCACGTCAAACTCGCTGGGCTGCATGCGCGCTCTGCTCTGGCTCATGTTGGGTCCCCGTGCCGGTGCGGCTCAGATGAAGAAGTCAGTGTTGGCGCGCCCCATCATCACGCCGCCCAGGTTCTGGCCGAAGCGGTCCAGGTTGTTGGCGTAGTGGGCGCGGGCCGCATGCAGGTCGAGGAAGCGGCGCACCATCGGGTTGCTGCGGTAGATGCCGTTGCCGCCGGCATAGCGCAGCAGGCCGTTGGCCAGCTGCGCGCAGCGCTCGGCCACCTGCGCGGACTGGTAGCGGAAATGCAGGCGGCGCGGCGTCGGCACCTGGCCGCCCTCGCGCGCAACGGCCAGCAGCTCGTCGAAATTGCGCTCCAGGATGGTCCGCATCTCGTCGATGGCCACCTGTGCATTGGCGCAAGCCATCTGCGCGCCGCCGTCTTCTGCGGTCTTGCTGCCGCCATTGCTGCTGACGCGGCCGTCGGCGTACGCGACAAAGTCGTCGAGCGTGCCTTCGAGCGCGCCGATGCAGGCGGTGCACACCGCGCGCACGAAGATCTGCGCGAACGGCAGCTGGTACAGCGGCGCGTCATTGACGGCCAGCCCCGGGCTGGTGCCCATCGCGCCATCGACGGCACGGTGGGTGCGGTAGTCGGGCACGAACACGTCGTCGACCACGATATCGTGGCTGCCGGTCGCGCGCAGGCCCAGCACATCCCAGTTGCGCACGATCCTGTAGTCGGAGCGCGGCAGCAGGAAGGTGCGGTAGTCGTAGGCGCCGCCCGGCTCGGCCGGCGGCACCAGCCCGCCCAGGAAGATCCAGTCGCACAGCTCGCTGCCGCTCGAGAACTTCCAGTGGCCGGAGAAGCGATAGCCGCCGTCCACCGGCGTGACCTTGCCCACCGGCATATAGGTCGACGCGATCAGCGTGGCGGGGTTGCTGCCCCACACTTCCTGCTGCGCGCGCTCGTCGAACAGGGCCAGCTGCCAGTTGTGCACGCCGACCACGCCGTAGACCCAGGCCGTGGACATGCAGCCTTTGGCCAGCGCCATCTGGATGCGGAAGAAGGTCTGCGGATCCAGCTCGTAGCCGCCGTGGCGGCGGGGCTGCAGCACCTTGAAGAAGCCCGCGGCCTGCATCTCGGCGATGGTCTCGGCGGGAATGCGCCCTGCAGCCTCGGCCTGCTCTGCGCGCTCGGCCAGTACCGGGATCATCTGCTCGGCGCGCGCGATCAGCCGTGCCGCCAGTTCCTTGGGATTGTTGTCGTGATGCACCGCGGTCTCCTTGTTGCCTCGTTTTTGTGGCTGGCATCGATGTTTGCACCGGTGGTGCGGGGTGCCATCGTCTGTTGGGACTAGCCCTGCCGAAACTGGCGCGCCACACTTTGGCGACGCGTCTCCCGACTCCCGACGGTGTGCTCCCTCTCCCGCTTGCGGGAGAGGGTTGGGGTGAGGGCCAGCGTGTCCTACGAAGTCAGGCCTGCGGTATGCCACCGCCTGCCCTCACCCCCTGCCCCTCTCCCGCAGGCGGGAGAGGGGAGCAAACCAGCGGGCTTGCGTAGCCTTGGTCAGGCCAGCGCGCGCAGCTTGCGTCCCTGCTTGCGGAAATGCGGGATCACGTGCTCACCGATATTGCGGATGGTTTCCAGCTGCGCCCACTGCGGCACCGTGCCCATCTGGCAGATGAACAGGATCTCGTCGGCGCCGGCATCGATCAGGCGCTGCACATAGCCGATGCAGTCCTGCACCGTGCCATAGGCATGGTTGGGGTTGAGCATCATCATCGACGGGTCGCTGAAGTCCACCGAGACCTTCTCGGAGGCAAACTTGGTGTTGATGACGGCCTTGCCCTGCGCGTCCGTGGCGGTGACATGCTCGTCGTCCCAGGTGGACGGGTCGGGGCGCTCGCCGCCGGCATACCAGTACGACAGCGACTCCATGAAATAGCGCTGGCCCTTGATGCCGATCTTGCGCGCGGCCATGCCGTCGTCCAGCACGATGGTCGGGCACAGCGCGGCCAGGTGCTGGTGCGGGCGGAAGCCCACCTGGTCCTCGGGCTTGCGCGTTTCCCACGCGGCGCGGTAGATCTCGTTCTTCTTGGCCACATCCTCGGGGCCACCGAAGCCCAGCACCAGCGCCCCCATGCCGCGCGCGCCGGCGCGCTGCAGCGTATCGGCATTGGTGCAGGCCAGGTACATCAGCGGGTGCGGGTCCTGGCGCGGCTTGGGGTGGATCGGACGGCGCGGGATCTTGATGAACTCGCCGTCGTGCTCGATCTCGTCCTGCGTGAGGATCTTCGGGATCAGGTACATCGACTCGTCGATCATCGGGTGCAGGCTGTTCAGGTCGTAGCCGAAGGTGCCGGCCTCTTGCTGGGTGCCGCCCTTGCCCACGCCAAAGTGCACGCGGCCGCCGGACAGGATGTCCAGCGTGGCGATGCGCTCGGCCACCTTGACCGGATGGTTCATCGCCGGCGGCAGGCAGACCACGCCGTGGCCGATGCCGATACGCTGCGTGCGCCCGGCGACGAAGGCCAGGAAGGTCTCCGGTGCGCTCATGTGGGCGTAGTTGGTCAGCGCGGTGTGCTCGACCGCCCAGACCACGTCAAAGCCCATGTCCTCGGCCAGCACCACCTGTTCCATGATTTCATCGAACACCTTGTGGTCACCGGCGCGCGAGGCATCGACGGTCTGGGCTTCATAGATCAGTGAAAAACGCATTGCAGTCCCCTTCCCTAGCATTGATGGTTCAGGACCGCCGCCGGGGCGCCGCCCGTTGCTGCGCCTCCGGCCCAAAGCGGCCTGTGTGATTGCAGTGTGGTCGGCGCAAGGCGTTGCAACATCGTCTGATTGGATTATGAGCAGGACATGGAGCGTCCCTATCATTGGCCACGGGCATCACGCCCGCTTTCACACAGAGGACCAGGACACCATGCAAGCCAAGCTGCTGCTTTACCCCGTCGCGGACATCGACACCGCGCTGCCGTTTTTCACGGAAGGACTCGGACTACCCGTCAGGTTTCGCGACGGTGACCGCTATTGCGCGCTCGACGCGGGCGCGCTGACGCTGGCGCTGGTGGCCGGCGAGGAACGCCTGGTGGACCAGCCCGCGCTGGCCTTCAGGGTGGATGAGGGTGGCGATATCGCCGCGGCGATTGCGCGGCTGGTGGATGCCGGTGCCGCCGTGACGGTGCCCGCGGCGCAGGGGCCGCATGAGACACGCGCGGTGCTGGAAACGCCAGAAGGCTTTGCGCTGGTGCTCAGCGCAAAGCCATGACTTGCGTGACTTGAATCAGCCCAGCGAGATCACGCTGCTCAGCAGCATGCGGACCAGCGTGGCCTGCCGGGTCACGCCGGTCTTGGAGAAGATGGCGCGCAGGTGCGCGCGCGCCGTGTTCTTGCTGATGCCGAGTTCATCGGCGGCTTCATCGAGCGTGAGGCCGTTGGCCAGCTGCAGCGCCAGCTGCGTCTCCGCCGGGGTCAGGTCGAACAGCTGGCGCACCACCTCGTGCGAGGCCTGCGAGCGCCGCTCCGGGTCGCGGATGAACACCACGCAGGCCGGGCGCTTGCGGTTGTCCTCGGACCACTCGCTGAGCGGGATGGTGCGGATCAGCACGCCCAGCCTGGCGCTGCCGGACGGGCGCGTGATCGACATCGCTTCCATCAGCGCCGGCGTGGTGCCGAGGTGGCCCATCATGGCCTGGCGCAGCAGGCGCTGGAACTTGCGGTTTTCCTGGCCGTATTCCACGTCCAGCCCGCCCTTGGCGATACGGATGCCATCCTTGGCGCCAAGGATTTCATCGGCGGCGGCATTGGTCTTGATGATGGTGCCGGACTCATCCAGGATCACCATGCCGACCAGCATGCGGTCGATGGCGCTGGCATACACGGTGCGCTCCGACTCGACCACGTCGATGCGCGAATGCAGGTCCACCGCGCGCTTCAGGTGCGGCAGCAAGGCCGTGCACAGCGCCTTGTCCGCGGCCGAGAAATCGCGTCCGTCATGCTCGCGGCAAACACGGAAGCGGCATTCCACGCCATCATCGGTACGCAGGTCCGCGCCAAGGATATAGCGGATGCCGATGTCCTTCAGGAACTGCTGGTAGAGCTCGCTCTGACACCAGACACCGGGCCCCAGGTGCTCATCGATGGTCACCACCCGGTCCGACGGCAGGCCGATGAACGGGTCGAGCGCGTAGTAGTAGTTGTTGTAGGAAGTCTCGCCCGGCAGGGTCGAGCCATGCTCCGACGCATTGATCATCAGCCCGGGCCGGTCCGTGGCCGGCGAGCGCAGGATCAGCGTGACATAGTTGGCGTTCAGCTGCCGGCGGATCTGTTCCAGCGCCTTGCCCCAGGGTACCTGCTCCATCGCGCCCTGGTAGATGTTGCCCAGCAACGTGCTGAACTCCGACAGCGACACCGTCGTCTGCGCGAACAGGTGTGCGGCCGCCTGGTTCTGGCTAACCTCCATCAGCATTTCCTCTGTCTCCATTGTGGCGTGCGCAGCGCTTCGGACATGCCAAAGCGGCTGGGCCTGCTACGGGCTCTATGGCCCTTTTTTGTGCCCCGATTATAGGGACGGCAAAGGGGTCGCGGCTGGCCCCCGCCTTCATGGTTTGCCCTAGGCAAGACCGGCTGCTCAAACTGGCCGGACTAGTCTCCTGCGGGACAGGCGAATCCTCACGCGCCGACGGCCCGAACACATACTCCAAACAGACTAAGGACAGACCCCTCCCGGCCGTTCAAGGGCAAACCCCTAGACGCCATGTGATGCCCCTGTCCTACCCAAACAGACGATGCCGTGCCGCCGCGCTGCCGCTACAAGTCAGCCATGCGCGGCGATCCCCGCCGCCTTCCTTTCACGGAGAACCAAGACCATGGCGGCAAACCCGCGGCAGCAGGCCGCAGTGATCACCGGAGCGGCCGGCGGCATCGGCCGCGCGCTCGCGCAGGCACTGGCAGCGCAAGGCTATGCCCTGGCGCTGGCCGATATCGACGCGGATGCGCTCGAGGCGGCACGCGCCGAGCTCGCCGCCGATGGAGTGCCGGTCGTCGCCGTACCCACCGACGTAAGCGACGCGCGGCAGATCGCGCACCTGTGCGAGCAAAGCTTCCTGCACCTTGGCCGCGTCGACCTGCTGGTCAACAACGCCGGCGTGCTGGCCACCGGCCGCTGCTGGGAGTTGCCGCCGGAGGTGTTCGACCACGTCATGCGCGTCAACCTGTGGAGCGTGCTGCACGCGCTGCGCTGCTTCGTGCCGCGCATGGCGGCGCAAGGCTCAGGCCATATCGTCAATGTGGCGTCGATGGCGGGCCTGGCCGTCGGGCCGTGGCTGGCGCCCTACACGCTGTCCAAGCAGGGCGTGGTAGCGCTGAGCGAAGGACTTGCGCTGGAACTGCAGGCGGCGGGCATGCCGATCAAGGTGTCAGTGGTCTGCCCCGGCCCGGTTGCCACCGGCATCGCGGCGGGCCTGGACGGCGCCGCGCCGCACGAGGTGAACCAGATGAACGGCGCGCTGCGCACCGGCATTGCCTCCGGCCTGACTCCGGACGAAGCCGCGCGCGTGATCCTGGACGGCGTCTCGGCCGGCCAGTTCTGGATCCTGCCGCACGAGCAGGCCGCGCACGCGGCACTGGCGCGCGCGCAAGGCATTGCCGCCGGCACGCCGCCGGCGTTCGCGCTCTGACACTGATTTCCCTACCGCAATCCAGGAGACCCCATGCCGCTCGATCCCCAGGCCCGCGCCGTGCTTGAAGCCATGGCCGCGATGCCCAGCCCCGATTTTTCCACCCTGCGCGCCGCCGACTACCGTGCCGCGCTGGCGGCCATGCCCGCGTTCGCGCCCGGCGACACCATCGCCGCGCAGCAAGACCTCACCATCGATGGCGCTGCAGGCCCGCTGAAGGCCCGCCTTTATCGGCCCGCCCCCGACGACAGCACGGCATTGCCGCTCGTGGTCTATTTCCACGGCGGCGGCTTTGTGCTCTGCGGCCTCGATTCGCACGACAATATCTGCCGCAGCCTGGCGCGCCGCAGCGGTGCGCTGGTGCTGTCCGTCGATTACCGGCTGGCGCCCGAGGCGCGCTTCCCGGCCGCCGCCGACGACGCCGTCGCCGCGGTGCGCTGGGCGGCCGCGCATGCGGCGCAACTGGGCGCCGACCCGGCCCGGCTGGCCGTGGCCGGCGACAGTGCCGGCGGCAACCTGGCCGCCGTGGCCTGCCAGCAACTGCGCGGCAGCGGCATCGCCCTGCGGCACCAGTTGCTGCTCTACCCATACCTGGACTGCAGCGACGCCGCGGCCGCCAGCGCCAGCTACCGCGCATGCGCGCAGGGCTATTTCCTGGGCGCCGCGGAACTCGACTGGTATCGCGCCCAGTACCTGCCCAGCCCCGCCGACGCCACCGATGTGCGCGCCAGCCCGCTGCACCAGCGCGACCTGCATGGCCTGCCGCCGGCCACCATCATCACCGCCGAATTCGATCCGCTGCGCGACCAGGGCGAGGCCTATGGCGAGGCCCTGCAGCGCGCGGGCGGCAGCGCCACCGTGCGCCGCTGGCCAGGCCAGTTCCACGGCTTTATCAGCATGCAAGGGATGATCGATGCCGCCAGCCAGGCGCTGGATGCGGCCGCCGCATCGCTGCGCCAGGCCTTCGGTGGTACCAGCCGGCAGGAGGCAGCATGAGCCCCGCCACCACCCTGCCGCCGATGGCCGACGTGCTTGCGGCGCTGGCCGCGGGCCAGCGCGTCGTAGTGATCGAGGACGAGACCGACGAGGCCACGGGCTGCGTGCTGGTTGCCGCCGAGCGCGCCAGCGAGGCCGATGTCAACTTCATGGCGGCCGAGGCGCGCGGCCTGGTCTGCATGGCGATCACCGAGGCGCGCCGCGCGCTGCTGCAGCTGCCGCCAATGGCCGCGAACCACCGCCAGCGCGAGCGCTACACGGTGTCGATCGAGGCGGCCACCGGCGTCAGCACCGGCATCTCCGCCGCCGACCGCGCGCTCACGCTGCGCGTGGCGGCAGCGGCACGCGCGCAGCCGCAAGACCTGGTCCAGCCCGGCCACATCTTCCCGGTGGTGGCACAGCCCGATGGCGTGCTGCGCCGCGCGGGCTTTGCCGAGGCCTGCTCCGACCTGCCGGCGCTGGCCGGGCGCGTCGCGGCCGGCGCCCATGCGATGCTGCTCGATGACGACGGCGACCTGCTGCGCGGCCCCGCGCTGCTCGCCTTCGCGCGGCACCACGGCCTGCCGGCGGTTTCGATCAGCGCGCTGATCCATCACCGCCTGCTGACCGAAGGCACGCTACGCCGCACGCACTCGACCGAACTGGCCACGCCCTTCGGCTGCTTCACCGTGCACGCCTACCACGACGCGCCGGTCGACGCCCTCCACCTGGCGCTGGTGCTGGGCCAGCCCGACCCGCAGCGGCCGGTGCTGACACGGGTGCAGGCGGTGGAAATGCAGCGCGACGTGCTGGGCTTCGGCACGCCGGCCCTGCCCGCCTGGAACCTGGAGCGCTCGCTCGCGCGCATCGGCGCCGAAGGCTGCGGGGTGCTGGTGCTGCTGGATGAGCGCGAGTCGCCGCAGCAGCGGCTGGACCGGCTGGCAGCGCCGGCCGCCGCCACGCCGGCGCCGGCCTTCGCGCAACGCGCGCTGGGGGTGGGGGCGCAGATCCTGCGCGATGTGGGGGCGCACAAGCTGCGCCTGCTCAGCCACCCGGTGCCGTATCGCGCCGTCACCGGCTTCGACCTGGAGGTCACCGAGTTCGTGCCGCCTTGCTGACCGGTCAGGAACGGGGACCGAAGCAGTCGGCGAAGCTGCGCGTAAAGCGCTCCACATCGGCGTCTGACAGGTGGTTGATACCGCCTGCCAGGCGCCGGCCGCCGCCGGTCTCGAAGCCGCGGCAAAAGTCGGCCGCACCGGTGGCGCTGTCGGCGGGCACGCGTACGCTGACGGCAAAACCGCCGCCCGACTTCGGCGACAGCAGGCCGATGGCGTCGCCGGGCCGCCCGCGCACCAGTTCATTGGCCAGCACGCCGATCGCGCGCCGCGCCCACGGGGCGTCAGGCAGCACCAGCAGCGCGGCGCCGGGCACTTCGTGCGCGGGCGCCAGGCAGCGCGCGCGCGCCATGTCGTCCGCATAGCCGTCGCACAGCACCGCATAGGCCCCGCATTGCGCCGCGAAGGCCAGCGGGTCGGCAAACGGCAGCATGTGCCGCGCCAGCTCGGCGGGATCGAAATGCAGGTCCGCCACGCACTCGCCATAGGCGTTGTAGTTCAGGCACGTGCCCAGCTGTTCCAGCACCGCGGTATCGCGCTCGCCCAGCCCCGCCTGCGCGCAAAGCGCACGCGCCACGCCACCCAGGTTGTCGCCGAACGCGGCGGTGATTGCCCAGCGCCGGTGGCAGCCGTCCAGGTAACGGTCGACCAGGATGCTGGTGCAGACCTCGGGCCCTTCGTCGATATGCGCACGCAGGCCGGCATGCCCGGGGAGTTCGCCGGCATGGTGGTGGTCGAAGTAGTCCACCCGCGCACCGGCGCCGAGCAGCCGCAACAGGCCGTCGCGGTTCTGCTCGAGCGAGATGTCCAGCGCGGTCACGGTGTCGCCGGGCCCGGCGTCGATGCGCTCGAGCAGGCGGATATCGCGCTTGACGCCGGTGACCAGCGTGGCGTCGCCGGGATGCGCCAGGCGCAGTTGCTGCAGGGCGCACAGGCCGTCGGCGTCGCCGTTGAAGGCAAAGTAGCGTGTCATGGCAGGCTTGCGGTGCTTACGGTGGTCTTGACTCAGGGCATGAAATCGCCGCCGTTGGCGTCGAGCGAGGCGCCGGTGATGGCCCTGGCATAGTCTGACACGAGAAACAGCGCTGCGCGCGCGCAGTCGTCGTCGGTCGGCATGCGGCCCAGCGCAATCTGGGCGGCCACCGGCGCGATCACCGCGTCCTCGCTCACCCCATGTTCGGCCGCGGCGTGGCGCACATAGCCCTGCACCGGCTCGCCCCACATCCAGCCCATGAAGATGCTGTTGGCGCGGATGCCATGCGGGCCCAGTTCGCGCGCCAGGTACTTGACCGCCACCGCCAGCGCGCCCTTGGACGCCGCGTAGCCCGATTCGCCGGGCATCGGCTTGCGCGTGGCCTGGGTGTTGATCATGACGATGGCGCCGCCGCCCTGCGGCTTCATCAGCGCCGCCACTTCCTGCGTCAGCGTCATGGTGCCGAAGACATTGGTGTCGAACACCTGGCGCCAGACCTCCAGGTCGGCCGCTTCCACCGGTTCGGGGAAATTGCCGTGCTGGAAGGCGCTGTTGACCAGCGCGTCGATGCGGCCGAAGCGGCGCATGGTCTCGCTGGCCAGGTGCCGGGACTGGGCCCGGTCGGTGATGTCGGTCACCACCTTGAGCACCTCGCAGTCGGCACCCAGTGCGTCGATGCGGGCCTGGGCGTCGTCCAGCTTGGCCCCAGTGCGCGCGGCAATGGCGACGGCACGTGCGCCTTCGCGCGCGGCCTCCACGGCGAGCTTGACGCCCAGCCCGGGCCCGATACCGGATACGATGACGATCTTGTCCTTCAACAGCATGGTGTGGTCTCCTCGTTGCGCGGTGCGCTGTCTTAGTTGCGATGCAGGATGTGCCGCGCGCGGTAGCCGGCGAAATCGCGTTCCAGCTGTGCCTGGCTCAGGCCGAACCGCTCCAGGGTATAGGCGTGCGCCGCGCGCTGGTTGCGCGGGTTGCCCTCCATCCATGCCCACATGCCGGCACGGGCGGATTCGGTCAGCGGCATGCCGGCAAAGCGGTAGACCGCCTGCGCCACGCCGAAGGGATCCCTCACCGTATCTTCGAAGCGCACATCGAGGAAACGATCGGCAGGCAGGCCGTCGCGCACCGCCATGGCATGTGCGGTGGCGCGCTGCATCTGGCCGCTCCATTGCCGCCCCACCGTCGCGGCATCAGGCGCATCGGCGTACAGCTTCCACAGCGTATGCGCCATGCTGGCCATGGACGGAATGGTCTGGGCGGGGTCGCGATGGGTCAGCACGACCTGCGCACCGGGGAAGACCCGGAACAGGATTTCCAGCGTATGCAGGTGCTGCGGCGTCTTCAGCACCCACCGCTGCGCCGGTGCCTCGCCGCGCTGCCGCTTCTGCCACTGCAGGAACTGCAGCATGGTCTTCAGGTAGGCATAGACCTGCGTGCGGTCCTGACGCGCCAGCCAGTCGGTATAGGACGGCACATTGGCATAGGAATCCATCGCGCACAGGAACGAGTGCTCCATCAGCATGAATTCCTCGTCCGCCGCCATGGCGTCGAGCGGATGGATGGCGAGGATGTCCGGGATAAAGCGGATCATCTGTGCGACTTCCTCGCGCGCCAGTGCGATGCGCCGGCCGGGGTCGCGCACGTCCTCGCCGGGCAGCGGCGCCGGGTAGCGCGTTTCCCACCACGCCGCCGAGTGAAACCTCGCGTCCGTGGCCAGCATGCGCTGCAGCAGCGTGGTGCCGGTGCGCGGCAGGCCGACGATCACCAGCGGGTCGTCGACGCGCTCTTGCAGGATCTCGGGATGGCGCCGGCAGTAGTCCTGGATCACCAGCCGGTTCACCAGTTGCGCCTGCAGCTTGCCATGCAGCATCTGTGCGCCCTGCGGCGACAGCCCGGCTTCGCGTGCGAGCGAGTCGGACAGCACTTCCAGTGCCTCGCGGTAGTCGCCCGGGCCGAAATCGGCCAGTCCGCCGGCCTGTTCGCTGGCCTGAGCCAGCAGTCGTTCCACGTCAAGCACTGCGGTGTTGTCGGATGCGACGGTGTTCATGCGTTGTTCTCCCTGATCTCTTTCCTGAGCGATTCAAGCTTGACCACGCGCGTGCGCGGATGCACCGGCTGCGCCGCCCCTACCCAACGCCAGCACATGGTGCCGATGCGGTGGCCGGCGGTCTCCAGCCAGTTGGGCAGGCCCGGATCGCGCGCGCTGAGGATGACGGTGACGCCGCCGTTGGCATCCAGCCGGGCGCCGTGCTTGTTCAGGCAGATGTCGTGGTAGCGGTAGTCGAGCGATTCCATCCAGTAGTTGTTGATCTGGAAGTTCCAGAACTCGCACTGCGGCACCTGATCCACCTCAACGACCAGCGCTTCGTCGTCCGCCAGCGCCCAGCACGAGTGGTAGTAGTAGATATTGGGGTCGCCGCCGGCCGCCTGGCAGACGGCCTGGTCGGCGGGCGGCAATGCATTGACATGGCCGCCATAGCCCCGGGCCCAGTCGGCAAAGATGCGCGCGGTGCTCTCGACGAAGCCCGCGGCACGCAGCAGCCCGCCATGCAGGCGTTCGGCGTCCAGCGCGGGCGGCTTGTCGCCGCCGTTGAGGCGCTCGATGTGCAGTTCGGCCGGGGTCTCCGCCTTGCGGTCCATAAAGGTCTGCCGCACCACCAGCGCGTTGGTGCCCGGCTCCATGCGCACCCAGTTGCCTTCATGCCGGCGCGCGCTGAGGACGATTTCGAAACTGCCATCCGCTTGCACTGCCAGCCCGTTGCTGTCGAGAAAGCCGGTCTGGACCATGCGCCCGTCGGTTTCATAGCCGCCCTTCTGCGTGCCGAAGCTCAGGTAGGCCACGGTGCCGCGCCGGCCGCGGATGCGGTACTCGGCACTGCCGTCGAGACGTGCATAGCGATACAGGTTGTCCGGATTGTCCGCGCCGATCTTCGCGGTTTCGTGCGACGGCGAGAAAAAGCCGGGAAACGCCGGATCGGCAAATTCCACATGCATCTCCAGCGCAATGCGCAGCAAGCGGCTCAGGTAGCGGAAGCCCTCGGCGCGCGTGAGCGCGTCCGACGGGGCCTCCGGGCGCAGGATTTGCTGTCCGCTGCGCTTGAGCACCTCGCAAAACTCGGCCCAGGTCTGGCCGCCCAGCAATTGTTCTTCGGCGGAGTTCGCCATCTGCCTGCTCCCGTGGTTCGTCGGCGAAGCAACGATACCCAGCGCGGGGCAACCGCCTCCTCGTCCAGGCGGACTAGGAAATGCGCGCCGCGGCCCGCGATTTCTTAGTCCGCCCGGACGAAGTGGTGCAGGGCCCCGGCTCGCTACCTTGTAGCCATGCCAGACCGCCGCGACATCCCTGCACGGCGCCGGCAAACCAAGAGAGGAGATCCCGATGTTGACCCACCTGGAGCAACTGGAGGCGGAGAGCATCCACATCATGCGGGAGGTGGTGGCGGAATGCGAAAACCCCGTCATGCTCTATTCCATCGGCAAGGACAGCGCCGTGATGCTGCACCTTGCCATGAAGGCCTTCCATCCCGCGCGGCCGCCGTTTCCGCTGCTGCACGTCGATACCACCTGGAAGTTCCGCGAGATGATCGCGTTCCGCGACCAGACCGTCGCGCGGCTCGGGCTGGACCTGCGCGTGCATATCAACCCCGAAGGGCTGGCGCGCAACATCAGCCCGCACGAGCACGGCTCCGCCGTCCATACCGACGTGTGGAAGACCCAGGGCCTGAAGCAGGCGCTGGACCACTATGGCTTTGACGCCGCCTTTGGCGGCGCGCGCCGCGACGAGGAAAAGTCGCGCGCCAAGGAGCGTGTGTTCTCGGTACGCACCGCGCAGCACCGCTGGGACCCGAAAATGCAGCGCCCCGAACTCTGGCGCCAGTACAACACCCGCAAGCGCAAGGGCGAAAGCCTGCGCGTGTTCCCGCTGTCCAACTGGACCGAGCTGGACATCTGGCAATACATCTACCTCAACAACATCCCCATCGTGCCGCTCTACTACGCCAGGGAGCGCCCGGTGGTCGAGCGCGACGGCACGCTGATCATGGTCGACGACGAGCGCCTGCCGCTGCGCCCCGGAGAAACGCCGCAACTACGCAAGGTGCGTTTCCGTACCCTGGGATGCTATCCGCTCACCGGCGCGATCGAGAGCGAGGCCGACACCCTCGGCGGCATCATCCAGGAAATGCTGCTGGCGACCACGTCTGAGCGCCAGGGACGGCTGATCGACAGCGACTCGGCCGGTTCGATGGAAAAGAAAAAGCAGGAGGGATACTTCTGATGGAAACCCTGATCGAAAACGCGCCTGCCATGGCGCAATCCGCTGGCGCGCCAGGCGAGATCGCCCACTATCTGCGCGCCCAGCAAAGCAAGAGCCTGCTGCGCTTCATCACCTGCGGCAGCGTCGACGACGGCAAGAGCACGCTGATCGGGCGGCTGCTTTACGAATCCAAGATGCTGTTCGAAGACCAGCTCGCCCAGCTCGAGGCCGACTCGAAGAAGATGGGCACGCAGGGCGAGGGCCTCGACTTTGCCCTGCTCGTTGATGGCCTGGCCGCCGAGCGCGAACAGGGCATCACCATCGACGTGGCGTACCGCTTCTTCGCCACCGACAAGCGCAAGTTCATCGTGGCCGACACGCCGGGCCATGAACAATACACGCGCAACATGGTCACCGGCGCCTCCACCGCCGACCTGGCCATCCTGCTGGTGGATGCGCGCCGCGGCGTGCAGACCCAGACGCGCCGCCACAGCTACCTGGTGGCGACGCTTGGCATCCGCCGCGTGGTGCTGGCCGTCAACAAGCTGGACATGGTCGGCTACTCGCGCGAGGTCCATACGCGCATCGAGACCGAGTACCGCGAGTTTGCGCGGCAGATCGGCCTGACCGATATCACCTGCATCCCGATGTCGGCGCTGCGCGGCGACAACATCACCGAGCCCAGCGCGAATACGCCGTGGTACCACGGCCCGACGCTGATGGCCCACCTGGAGAACGTGCCAATCGACAACACGCCCGTGCAAGGCGAACCGTTCCGGCTGCCGGTGCAGTGGGTCAACCGGCCCAACCTGGACTTCCGCGGCTTTGCCGGCACCGTCAGTGCCGGTGAAATCCGCCGCGGCGACCGCGTGCGCGCGCTGCCTTCGGGCCGCGAGAGCCGCGTCGCCGGCATCGTCGGCGCCAACGGCGAATGCGCGCACGCCATCCGCGGCCAGGCGGTGACACTGACGCTGGAGGACGAGATCGATATCAGCCGCGGCGACGTGCTGGCGTGCCCGGAAGACCCGCCGGCGGTAGCCGACCAGTTCGAGGCCACGCTGGTATGGATGAACGAGGACGCCATGCTGCCCGGGCGCCCCTACCTGCTCAAGCTCGGCACGCGCACCGTGGGCGTGACCATGGCGCAGCCCAAGTACAAGGTCAACGTCAACACCCTCGAACACCTGGCGGCGCGCACGCTGGAGCTGAACGAGATCGGCGTGTGCAACCTGCACCTGGACCAGCCGGTGGCCTTCGATCCCTACGCGCGCAACCGCGAGCTGGGCGGCTTCGTCATCATCGACCGCCTCAGCAACAACACCGTCGGCGCCGGCATGCTGCACTTTGCGCTGCGCCGGGCGCAAAACGTGCACTGGCAGGCCATCGACGTGGACCGCCACGCCCATGCCGCGCTCAAGCACCAGTCGCCGCGCATCGTCTGGTTTACCGGGCTCTCCGGCGCGGGCAAGTCCACCATCGCCAACCTGGTGGAAAAGCGCCTGCACGCGCTGGGCCATCACACCTACCTGCTCGACGGCGACAACGTGCGCCACGGCCTGAACAAGGACCTGGGCTTCGCCGAGGCCGACCGCGTCGAGAACATCCGGCGCGTGGCCGAAGTGGCAAGGCTGATGCTCGATGCGGGGCTGATCGTGCTGGTGTCGTTTATCTCGCCCTTCCGCTCGGAACGCGAGATGGCCCGCGCGCTGACCGGCGACGGCGATTTCGTCGAAGTCTTCATCGACACGCCGCTGGCCGTGGCCGAGCAACGTGACCCCAAGGGCCTGTACCGCAAGGCGCGCCGCGGCGAGCTGAAGAACTTCACCGGCATCGATTCGCCGTACGAGCCACCCGAGCGGCCTGAGATCCGCATCGACACCACCGCCGACGCCGCGGAGCAGGCGGCAGAGCGGATCGTGGCGTGGCTACGGGACAGACCCTAGGCCAAACGGACGATGAGGCGGCAGCGCCGGTCAGTACGATGGGAAAGGCGGGATGCCCGCCTTTCCTGTTTCCCTGCATCGACGGACCGCCATCATGCTGCCAGACCCCCTGCCGGCCGCCGAGCTGAGCGCCCTGCTCGCCCAGCTGTACCAGGGCCCGACCGAACCCGTGCCCTGGGCCAGCTTCCTCGAAAGCGTGCGCCAGCGCCTGCGCGCCGCCTTCGCCACCCTGGTGCTGCGCCACCCGGCCACCGACCGGCCAGGCCTGATCGTCAATGCCTCCGACTACGGCCCGCACCTGCCCGGCGAGCCGTCGTACAGCGAGCAGTACTACGCGCTGTGCCCCTTCCTGGACCTGCATCCGGACCGGCTCTTCAGCGCCGACGAACTGTTCGGCGAAGCCGGCTGGCTGGCACACCCCTTCTACACGCAATACCTGGCGCCGCTGGGCCTGCGCTATATCCTGGCGGCCAACCTGGTCACGCCAGACGGCGTGGAATGTGCACTGTTCATCAGCCGCGCCCACGCGGGACAGGACTTCGGCGACGCCGACAAGGCACTGCTGCATGGCCTGCTGCCACACCTGAAGCGCGCGGTCGACCTGCATGCCGCGCTCGACGTGCTTGCCTCTGAACGGTCCCTTTACGCGGATGCCGTGGACCGGCTGCAAGTCGGCACCGTGATCCTGGACGAGCACGGCAAGACCATCAGGACCAACGACGTGGCCGGCCGCCTGCTGCAGTCGCGCGACGGCCTCTACCTGGCAGACGGCGCGCTGCACGCGCACTGTCCGATGGAGAACCGCAGGTTCCGCAAGATCCTGGAAAGCGCCGCGCAGGCCCACGCCCTGGCCGCGCCGCACAGCGAAGTCACCACGCTGAGCCGGCCCGCCGCGCCCACGCCGCTGAGCGTGCTGGTGCGGCCCATCCCGCTCAGCTACCGCACCGAAGACAAGGCGCGCCGGCCCGCCGTGGCGGTCTTTATCCGCGATCCGGCGGGCTCGCCGCGCAACACGCACGCCAACTTGCGCAAGCTGTTCCAGCTGACGCCGACCGAGATCGAACTGGCCCTGCTGATGGTCGACGGGCTGACGCTGGATGAAGCCGCGGCGCGCCTTGGCGTCAAGAAGAATACGGCACGCGCCCACCTGCGCGGGATCTTTGCCAAGACCGGCGCGACGCGGCAGGCGGTGCTGGTGAAGATGCTGCTGTCCAGCGTGGTGGGGATGGGCTGAGCCCCGGCCCGTCACCTACTCCAAACGGACGAGTCCGGCCAGACGAGGCCCCCGCTGCCGTGTTAGTGCAAATTGAAGCCACGCTGCGGGCGTGGTGAGCAACAGCAGCGTGCATGACAACCATTCAGGAGACAGACGTGCAAGCCCGACCACTTAAAATCCTGCAGCATGCCGGCGTGCTGGCAGCCGGCATGCTGGCCGTGACCATGGCCACGGCCAAGATCGGCCCGGAAGACATCAAGCAACTCGACAGTACGCTCACGCCGCTGGGCGCCGAGCGCGCGGCGAACAAGGACGGTACCATTCCGGCATGGAGCGGCAAGTGGCTCGGCGCGCCGGCGGGCGTCTCCTACAAGGCGGGCGAGCGCTACCCCGACCCGTACGCCGACGAGAAGCCGCTCTTTGTCATCACCGCGCAGAACATGGCGCAGTATGAGAAGCACCTGACCGAAGGCCTGAAGGCACTGTTCCGCAAGTACCCGGACACCTTCAAGATGCCGGTCTACCCGACCCATCGCGACTTCCGCTACGACGACGCCACCTACAAGGCCATCCGCACCTACGCCCCGCAGATCGAGATGCTGGGCGAAGGCAACGGTCTCAAGAACAGCCCGCCCACGCTGCCTTACCCGGTTCCCAAGACCGGCCTGGAGCTGCTGTGGAACCTGCGTTTCTCGTCGGCGATCGAGAGCGAGCGCGCAGTCTATGACCAGGCCGTGGTCTATGCCGACGGCAAGATCGCGTGGGGCAAGGTCAAGTACGAGATCTGGTCGCCCAAGGACAACCAGAATTTCGATGTCAAGGCAGCGCTCAATTCCCGCACGTTCTTCCGGATGTACACGGAGCTGCCGCTGCGCGACCGCGGCTCGATCATCACCGGGTTCTCGCTGTACGACAGCGGCGAGCCCGATACCAACCGGACCTGGTCCTACAACCCCGGCACGCGCCGCGTGCGCCAGGCGCCGGAGTACGGCTACGACCAGCCGTTCGGCCCGGGCGGCTTCCGCACCGTGGACGATGATCACTTCTTCAACGGTTCGCCCGAGCGCTACGACTGGAAGATCGCCGGCAAGCGCGAACTGTACGTGCCCTACAACGACTATCACATCAGTTCGCCGTCGATCAAGTACAAGGACATGCTGACCAAGGGCCATGCCGATCCGTCCCAGATGCGCTACGAGCTGCATCGCGTCTGGGTGCTGGAAGCCACGCTCAAGCAAGGGTTCCGCCACCAGTACGCCAAGCGCGTGATCTTTATCGACGAGGATTCCTGGTACGGCGTGCTGGCCGACAACTACGACAGCCGCGGCCAGCTGTGGCGCACCAACATCCAGGCCAATGTCTATGCCTACGATGCGCGCCGCTTCTACCCGACGGTGGTGTTCTTCCATGACCTGAACTCCGGCGCCTACCTGGCCGACCGGCTGACCAACGAGGGCCAGCCGCCGCGGCTGAACAGCGATCCCAAGTTCGTGGAAGCGTACTTCGCGCCTGACGCGCTGCGCGGCGCGGGGAACTAAGGCGCCGCGATCGCTGCAAGGCATGGGCCATGGCAAATCACCGCCATGGCCCATTTCCATTGGAGTACCTACCCCGGGGCCATTGCATGAACCTTGAAATCCTTCTGGCGGTCCGCGAGATCCAGTCGGCGCACAGCCGCTATGCGCGCGCGCTCGACGAGCGCAACTGGGACCAGCTCGACACCATCTTCGCAGCGGGTGTGCAGGCCGACTACGGTGGCGGCGAGTTCCGCACGGACGGCCGCGCCGCCCTGGTGGCGATGATCCGGTCCCACCTGGATGGCTGCGGCCCGACCCAGCACCTGCTTGGCACCCCCGACGTCGAAGTGCGGGGCAACCAGGCAAGCAGCCGCATCTACGTGAGGGCTGCGCACCGCGGCGTCGGCGCGAGATCGGACCTGACCTACGAAGCACTCGGCGAGTACCGGGCCCAGTGGCGCCGTACCACGGTTGGCTGGCGCGCAGAGCGCTGGGACCTGCGCGTGAGCCTGGAGCTGGGCACTCGCGAAGTCCTGGGGTTCCAGCAAGCCTGACAGCGCGCCCTCGGGGCGAGCATCAATTTTCCTCACCTCGACAGCACCGCCTTCGTCCACCCGGACTCGTCCGATCGGGGTATGCGTCCCCCGGTCCGCGGCCCTAGTGTGTCCTTTCCCAATGACTTTCATAAAGGAGGGACCAATGGCCAAAGCCGAGAATCTCGTGACGTCGATCCACGTGGACATCGACGCGCCCGTATCGCTAGTGTGGGAAGTGCTGACCGACTTTGCCCGCTACGCGGAATGGAATACGTTCTGCCCGGGTCTGGAGACCACCGGTCGCCTCGGCGACATGGTGTACATGCAGGTGCGCATCCCGGGCACCGACCAGGTCATCCCGGTCAACGAGTACCTGGTGGCGTGGGAGCCGGAACGCCTGCTCTCGTGGGAGCAGCGCCCGACTGACGAGAACAAGGACGCCGCCCGGCGCGACCAGTACTTGGAAGCCATCGGTGCCGGGCGCAGCCGCTACTTCACCACTGACCTGTTCCTGGGGCTGAATGCGGAGACCATCATGCGCGAGCACGGCGCCTGGGTGAAGCAGGGATTCGACCAGGTGGCACGCGACGTCAAGGCGCGCGCGGAAGCACTGCATGCGCAGCGGCAGGCTGGCCGGCCCTGACGCGAGATAGTGGACCAGCGATCGGCTCGGACATACCGGCCGATCGCCGGGTCATTGCGGGGGACGCTGGCTCAGCACCACCAGCGCGGCAACGCCGCGGCTGCGCACGCAGGCATCGTCGCAGTGCTCCTGCGCCGCGGCCGGGACCATGCCGTCAGCGGCGCCCTCGCCACGTAGCGCGGCAGGGCCGCCATCCACAACCAGTGCCCAGGCCACGCCCATTGCGGCGCCAGCCCCGACCAGGCCTGCCGCCCAACGAAATCCGAGCCGCTTCATCGCTGTCTCCTCCGTGCCCTGTGCCGGGCTTTGATGCCTTTGAAAGCATCGTAGTCAACAGCGGCACGAAACTCTTCGTCCGAGCAGACTAGGGGGTATCCCGCAGCAGCGGTGGATCGAAAGTGGCGTCAGGGCGACAGGAGAGAGAAGCGGGCAGCACCGGATGCGGCAGCAGATCAGGATCCTGATACAGCCGGGCCAGCGCGGCGGCGCAGCCGGACAGGCCAGATGGCGCCAGGTGCATGGCATGCGCGCTCAGCAAGCCCCACAGGTGCGCCATCAGCAGGCTGGCCCGGCCGGGCGCCGGCAGCAGGTCCGCCAGGGTTCCGCGCAGTGCCTCGACGCCCACCAGCACGCGCGCGCGCAGAGGGCAGAGCTCGCAGGCGTCGCCGCACTTGTGCTGCAGCAGCGCCGCCAGCAGGCTGACATGGCGCGCGAGGTCATCGCCGTGGAGCAAGGCCGCGAGCGCATGCTCCAGCGCGCCCGGGCCGGTGCCGGCGCGGCCCTGTGCCAGCGGCGCGAGCCGCGTGGCGAAGTCGGTCTCGGCGCATGACAGCAGCGCGCCCAGCAGTTCGGTTCGGGAACGGAAATGCCCGTAGACAGCCCCGCGCGTCATGCCGATGGCGCGGGCCACGTCGTCCACCGTGACGCAATGCAGGCCGCGGTGCCGGATCAGCTGCTGCGCGCTTGCCAGGATGCGCGCCCGCGTGACGGCGGCATCCTCGCGGGTGTGGCGGGCCATCGGCGCAAAGGGCTTAGAGGAAATGCACGTCGTCCGGCCCCCAGTGGGCGCGCATGCTGCGGATGCGGCCGTCTGCGCCGAACGTCATGATGTCGGTCACGTCGATGCGGGCCGGCCGCCCTTCCAGGCGGGCGTGCACCGCGAAGGTCAGCGCGGCGGCGTCGCCGTGCGAGCCGCGCGGCGGCGCCACCACTTCCAGGCGCGCGCCCAGCGCGGTGGTGTGCTGGTAGAAGGCCAGGATGGCGGGCTTGCCGGCGATCGGCTGCGCGCCGACCGGGTCCTCGACAGTGGCGTCGTCGGCATAGAGCGCGGCAACGCCGTGCGCGTCGCCGGCATTGAAGCGCTCGACATAGGCGAGCAGCGTGGCCTTCATCGCGGCGCTATCGGTACCTTGGGTCATGGGGGTCTCCTTGTCCTGCGATTCAGCGTGCGGTGTAGCCGCCGTCGATCACCAGCTCGGCGCCCGTGACGTAGCGCCCCGCGTCGGACACGAGGTACAGGATGCCCGCCGCGATGTCGCGCGGCTGGCCTACCTTGCCCGCGGGCGTCTGTCCGCCCAGATAGTCAAACAGTGCCTCGCCCTGCCCCGAGGCCTGGGCCACGTGTTCGAGCATCGGCGTGCGGATATAGCCGGGATGGATCGAATTGGCGCGGATGCCCTTGCCCGCGTAGAGCAGCGCATCGGTCTTGGCCATCATGCGCACCGCGGCCTTGGACGCGTGATACGGGGGCACGTCCGGCCCGCCCGCGATGCCGTACATCGACGACACATTGACGATGGCACCGCCGCCGGCGCGCTCCATGTGCGCGATCGCATGCTTGGTGCAAAGGAAGGTGCCGGTCACATTCACCGCCATCACCTGCTGCCATTGCTCCAGCGCCAGCTCGTGGGTCGGCGCGTTGGGCCCTTCGATACCGGCATTGTTGACCACGATGCCGAGGCTGCCGAAGCGCGCGGCAATCTCCGCGAATACGCGCGCCACCTCGCTTTCGCTGGTGACGTCGAGCTTCCAGAACGCGGCCTCGCCGCCTTCGGCGCAGATGGCTTCGGCAGTGGCCTTGCCGTCGGCTTCCAGCACGTCGAGCACGGCGACCTTGGCGCCGGCGGCTGCCAGCACGCGCGCGGTTTCCGCGCCAATGCCGCGCGCCGCGCCGGTGATGGCGGCCACCTTGCCGCGCAGGTCGAACAGGTTATACGGGTATTCCATGATGTCTCCCAAATATTGTTGTGCAGGCGTGGGCACCAATTATGCCGCGCCGCCCTGTGCGGTATCCGCCAGGAAGCCGAGACATTCGCGGTTGAAGTAGGCCGCGTGCTCAACCATCACCCAGTGGCCGCAGCGGTTGATCATGACAAAGCGCGCGTCGGCGCAGCCGCTCAGGAACTTCGCGGCGCCGGACGCGGGATTGAACTGGTCCTCGGTGCCCCAGAAGCCCAGCACCGGGCAGCGGATCTCGCCCAGCCGTGGTGTCAGGTTCGGCACCTTCATCGTGGCCAGCACCTCGCGCGGCTGCTCGCGGCACACCGCCATGCGCTCGTCGACCAGCGCGTCGGTCACCAGGCTGGCGTCGTGCACCAGCAGTTGCAGCAGCTGCCGCATGGTGTCCGGGTTCATATGGCCGCCGGTAAACAGCGACACCATGCGCTGGATGCCCGCCATCTGGAAGTAGGTCTCGCGCTCTTCCACGCCGCCAGGCGCCATCATCACCAGGCGGCTGACATGCTCCGGGAAGTCCAGCGCGTACTGCAGCGCGATGGCGCCGCCAAGCGAGTTGCCCACCAGCACGCAGCGCGGCAGCTCCAGTGCCAGCAGCTGCTCGCGCAGCGCGGCGACAAAGAAGTCCAGGGTGTATTCGACATCGTCCGGCTTGGACGACAGGCCATAGCCGGGCAGGTCCACCACCACGGTACGGAAGCCCGCCGCGGCGAAGGCCGGCACGTTATGGCGGAAGTTGCTGTGCCCGCTCGCGCCCGGACCGCTGCCGTGGATGAAGACCACCGGCTCGCCGCTGCCTGAGTCCAGGCAGTGCAGGCGCAGGCCCGTGGAGGTGGTGGTGAAGCGCCCCACCGGCAGGTTCGGGTGCAGTGATGAAGGCGTGGAGGGCGTGTGCTGTGACGTAGCGGACATGAGGGCGTCTCCCGTGGTTTGCCCAGCATATTGCGCAGCGCCGGCACCCCGGGCATCGTTCATTCGGACTACGAGCCGGACGGCCACTTCTCCTACGATGGGCGCTCCAAGCATCCAGGGGGAGCCCATGACAGGATTTGACTACACCGGCCAGACCGTGCTGGTGACTGGCGGCATGCGCGGCATCGGCCGCGCCATCAGCAAGGCCTTCCTGCGCGCCGGCGCACAGGTCTTCGTGTGCGGACGCACCGCGCCCGCCGACGACAGCGAACTGCCGGCCGCGGCAGGCCGCAGCGCCTGCTTCATCCCGGCGGACATCCGCGACATCGAGCAGGTCGATGCCATGCTTGCCCGGATTGCGCAGGCCAGCCCCACGCTTGACCTGGTGGTGCACAACGCCGGCGGCTCGCCGTTCGCGCTGGTCGCCGAGGCCTCGCCGCGGCTGCTGGAATCGGTGATCCGGCTCAACCTGGTCGCGCCACTGCAGCTCGCGCAGCGCGCCAATGCCCGCATGCAGCAACAGGCCGGCGGCGGCACGCAGCTGTTCGTGGGCAGCGTCAGCGCGCTGCGTCCTTCGCCCGGCACGGCGGCCTACGGCGCCGCGAAGGCCGGCATCCTCAACGCGGTGCGCACGCTCGCGGTGGAGTGGGCACCCAAGGTGCGCGTCGCCGCGGTCAGCCCGGGCATGGTGCTGACCGATTCCTCGCAGCAGCAGCACTATGGCGACCCGGAGGCATTGCGCAGCATGGCCGCAACGGTGCCGCTGGGCCGGCTCGCGCACCCGGACGACATCGCCGGCGCGTGCCTGTTCCTGGCATCGCCGCAGGCGTCTTACGTGTCGGGCGCCAATCTCGTGATCGATGGCGGCGGCGAGCGCCCGGCCTTCCTGGACGCGGCCTCGGTCAATCGCGGCTGAGCGGCCGCCGGCTGAACGGCCGCAGTAGGGAAACCGCCTAGTCCGTTCTGCCGATTTGTGCATGGCGTCCCCTCTCTACGCTTGCGGCCAGGCGAGCGCCAATCGAAGTGCCAGGCAATGAACCAAGACCGACACCACGGGGAGACCACCATGCAAACACCAACACCAGGCTCACTGAAACGCAGCAACCGGCTGCGGCCAATCGCTGCCGCGGCAGCGCTGGCCGCGCTGCTCGCGCCGCCCGCCCGGGCCGGCGACACCATCGACCTCGGCCACGACACCACGCTCGACTACAGCGTTACCGCCAGCTACGGCGCGGCGGTCCGCACCGGCAAACCGAGCAACACGCTGCTGAGCCCGGTGAATATCAACGGCGATGACGGCAACCGCAACTTCAAGCGCGGCGACATGATCGCCAACCGCGTCTCGCTGCTGGGCGAAGCCCATGTCAAGCACGATGTATTTGGCGCACTGGTGCGCGGCAGCGTGTTCCAGGACTGGGCCTACAGCGGCACCAACTCGAACAATGCGCCGTTCACGGTCAACCACAGCGGCCAGTTCAACGAGTTCACCGGTTCCGCGCGGGACTATCACGAGCACCGCGCGCAGCTGCTCGATGCCTATGTCTATGGCGCGACGCCGATCGGCGACTCGCAACTGAGCTTCAAGCTGGGCAACCAGGTGGTCGCCTGGGGCGAGAGCCTGTTCTTCGCCAATATCGCCGGCGCGCAAGGGCCTGCCGATGCGACCAAGGCCTTCGTGCCGGGTGCCGAGGTCAAGGACATCCTGCTGCCGGTGCCGCAGGCGTCGCTGCAGCTGCAGGTCACGCCGGCATTCAGCGTGATGGGCTATTACCAGTTCACCTACAAGCCGAACCAGATCTTCGCCCCTGGCAGCTATTTCAGCACCACCGACGTGGTGGGGCCGGGCGCGCAGTTCATCATCGGACCCGGCTTCAGCATCCCGCGCGGCCCCGATATCCGCCCGTCCGACTGGGGGCAATGGGGCATTGGCACCCGCTTCCGCGTGTTCGACGGCACCGAGGTCGGGCTCTACCAGCTGCGCTATCACGACAAGAACCCGAGCGTGGTCACCTCGCTCTTCCCCACGCTGCAATACCAGCAGAAGTACTTCGGCGGCATCAACCTGACCGGCGCCAGCTTCTCGACGCAGGTGCTGGGTGCCAACGTCGCCGGTGAAGTCAGCTACAAGGACGGCGTGCCGATGCTGGTGGACGTGGCCGGTTCGCCCACCGCGACGCGCGGCAAGGCGCTGCAGGGCCAGCTCTCCGCCATCTACTCGGTAGGCCCGACCTTCCTGGCCAACTCGCAGACGCTGCTGGGCGAAGTCGCCTACCTGCACGTGCTGAGCGTGGATCCGGTAATGGGCTTCAGCAACTTGTCGAACACCCGCAACTCGGCGGCGTTCCAGGTGGGCTGGTCGCTGACCTACAACAATGTGTTCGATGGCTGGGACATGACGGTGCCGCTCACCTATGCGCAGCAGTTCAGCGGCCAGGCGGCGGTGGCCGGCGCCTTCGGCACGCTGATGGGCTATGGCGACAAGCGCGCCAGCGTGGGGCTGACCTTCAAGTACCTGAACAACCTGGAGCTCAACCTGACCTACGCCGCGTTTCTCGGCGGGGCGAGCGTCGCCAACCGTCCGCTGGCTGACCGCAGCTACGTGGCCTTTAACGCCAAGTACTCGTTCTGACCTTCGTTCCGACCCGGACTGCCGCGGCGCGATGGCGCCGCGGCAGTGCCGCACAAGCCCCCCTGCCATGAATGCCGACCTGATCACCACGCTCAGCAACGAACTCCACCACGCGCTCGTCACGCGCACGCCGGTGCCGCCGCTCAGCGGCCGCGGACTGGAGCTGGATGTGCGCGATGCCTACCGCATCCAGCAGGGCTTCATTGCCCACCGGCTTGCCGCCGGCGACCGCGTCACCGGCAAGAAGATCGGCGTGACCAGCGAAGCCGTGCAGCAGATGCTGGACGTGCACCAGCCGGACTTCGGCATCCTGCTGCAGAGCATGCACTACGCCGCCGGGCAGCCCATTCCCGCGGCGTCGCTGATCCAGCCGCGCGCCGAGGGCGAGATTGCCTTCTTCCTGCGGCGCGACCTGCGCGGCCCCGGCGTCACGCGCGACGATGTCCTCGACGCCACCGAAGCGGTGGCGGCCTGCTTCGAGATCGTGGATTCGCGCATCCGCGACTGGCGCATCCGCATCGAGGACACCGTTGCCGACAACGCCTCGTGCGGCGTCTATGTGCTCGGCGACGAACGCGTCAGCCCGCACGCGCTGGACCTCGGCGCGTGCGCGATGACGCTTGAGAAGAACGGTGAATGCGTGGCCACGGGCCTGGGCAGCGCCGCGCTGGGGCATCCCGCCGACGCGGTGGCCTGGCTGGCCAACACCCTCGGCAGCTTCGGCATTCCGCTGCTGGCCGGCGAGACCATCCTGTCGGGCTCGCTGGCGGCGCTGATTCCCGTGCAGGCCGGCGACCGGCTGTCCATGCACATCACCGGCATCGGCGGGTGCACCGCCGTGTTCTGCTGACTTCACGACTTTCCTGACTTCCTGACCTTGCGACGCGAGACACCATGAACAAGATCCGATGTGCCCTGATCGGGCCCGGCAATATCGGCACCGACCTGCTCTACAAGCTGCGCCGCAGCGACCTCCTGGAACCGGTCTGGATGGTCGGCGTGGAGCCGTCCTCCGAAGGCCTGGCGCGCGCGCGCGAGCTTGGGCTGAAAACCACCAGCGACGGCATCGACGGCCTGCTGCCTCACCTGGAGGCCGACGATATCCGCATCGCCTTCGATGCCACATCGGCCTATGTCCACGCTGAACACTCGGCCAAGCTGACCGCGCGCGGCGTGCGCGTGATCGACCTCACGCCGGCGGCGATCGGGCCGTTCTGCGTGCCGCCGGTCAACCTCGAAGCCCATATCGGCAGCAACGAGATGAACGTCAACATGGTCACGTGCGGCGGGCAGGCCACCATCCCCATGGTGTATGCCGTGTCGCGCGTGCAGCCGGTGGCCTATGGCGAGATCGTGGCGACGGTGTCGTCGCGCTCGGTCGGGCCCGGCACGCGCCGCAATATCGACGAGTTCACGCGCACCACGGCGGGCGCGATCGAGGCCGTGGGCGGGGCGCGCCAGGGCAAGGCCATCATCGTGATCAACCCGGCCGAGCCGCCGCTGATCATGCGCGACACCATCCACTGCCTGACCGACGATGCGCCCGATGTGGCCGCGATTACCGCGTCGGTGCACGACATGATTGCCGAGGTGCGCAAGTACGTGCCGGGCTACACGCTGAAGAACGGCCCGGTGTTCGACGGCAAGCGCGTCTCGATCTTCCTGGAGGTGGAGGGCCTGGGCGACTACCTGCCGAAATATGCCGGCAACCTGGACATCATGACCGCCTCGGCGGCCCGCACCGCCGAGTGCATCGCCGCCGCCATGCGCGCCGACAGCGCGCAGGCCATCGCCAACGCCACCGCCTGAGGAGCCAGCCATGGTCCAACGCATCACCCTGCACGACATGACCCTGCGCGACGGCATGCACCCGAAGCGCCACCAGATCTCGCTGGAACAGATGAAGGGCATCGCCCGGGGGCTTGACGCCGCCGGCGTGCCGCTGATCGAAGTCACCCACGGCGATGGCCTGGGCGGCGCCTCGGTCAACTACGGGTTTCCCGCGCACAGCGACGAGGAATACCTGCGCGCGGTGCTGGGCGAACTGAAGCAGGCGCGCGTCTCCGCCCTGCTGCTGCCCGGCATCGGCACCGTCGATCACCTGCGCATGGCGCACGAGATCGGCGTGCATACCATCCGCGTGGCCACCCACTGCACCGAGGCCGATGTCTCGGAACAGCATATCGGCATGGCACGCAAGCTCGGCATGGATACCGTGGGCTTTCTCATGATGGCGCACATGGCACCGGTGCAGACGCTGGTGCAACAGGCGCTGCTGATGGAAAGCTACGGCGCCAACTGCCTGTACATCACCGACTCCGCCGGCCACATGCTGCCGCACGATGTCACCGAGAAGCTGACCGCGGTGCGGCAGGCGCTGCGCCCCGAGACCGAACTGGGCTTCCACGGCCACCACAACCTCGCCATGGGCGTGGCCAACTCGCTCGCCGCGATCGCCTGCGGCGCCTGCCGCATCGACGCCGCCGCCGCGGGACTGGGCGCCGGTGCCGGCAATACGCCGATGGAAGTGCTGGTGGCCGTGTGCGAGCGCATGGGCATCGAGACCGGCGTCGACGTGTTCCGCATTGCCGACGTGGCCGAGGACCTGGTGGTGCCGATCATGGACCACCCCATCCGCATCGACCGCGACGCGCTCACGCTGGGCTATGCCGGCGTGTATTCGTCCTTCCTGCTGTTCGCCAAGCGCGCCGAGGCCAAGTACCGCATCCCCGCGCGCGAGATCCTGGTTGAACTCGGCCGGCAGCGGCTGGTGGGCGGCCAGGAGGACATGATCGAGGATACCGCGATCACGCTGGCGCGCGAGCGGGGACTGCTGGTGCCTTGAGGGCGCCGCCCCGCGTCCGATCCAGCCCGGCGGCGCCGCGGCGCGGCCGGCACTGCTTGCCACGGGTTTTATCACGCAAAAAAGAAGAAAGGAGACAGGTCCCATGCTTAAGCTTCGTGCCCGCCCGCGGGTCGCCAGCCTCGCTATCGCTGCCGCGGCACTCGCCGCCGTGGCCAGCCCCGCTCACGCGCTCAATATCCTGCTGACCAATGACGACGGCTGCGCCGCGCCCGGCATCAGCGCGGTCCGCAAGGCCCTGCAGGACGCCGGCCACCGCGTCATCACGGTAGGCCCGGCCAGCAACCAGAGCGGCTCGGGCGCTGCCTATGCCGTGCCCGACGGCCGCACCCGCCTGTTCGTGGAGCCGCTGGCCGGCAGCAACGACACCTATTGCGTGCACCGGATCAAGACCACCTTTGTCGCGGGCAGCGCGCTCAACGCCACCAACGCGGACTACCTGGGCAGCGGCTCGCCGGTGGACGCCACCGCCATGGGCCTGAAGATCGTCGGACCGGAGAGCAGCTTCACGCCGGACCTGGTCGTCTCCGGCGCCAATTTCGGCGAGAACCTGTCGGATTCGATCCCGCACTCGGGCACGGTGATGAACGTGCTGTTCGCCGCGCGCCGCGGTGTACCGGGCATTGCGCTGAGCGTGGGCGTGGATTTTGCCGAAGCACGCACCGGCTTTGCCAGCACCCTGGCAGCGTTCCCCAAGGCCGGTGCCTTCCTGGCCCGCGTCATCGCCAGCCTGGAAGCCACGCGCCCCGCCGGCCAGCCATTGCTGCCGGTGGCCCACCCGCTGAGCATCAACTACCCGATCGTTGCGGGAGGAGCGCCTGCCGGAGTGCGGCTGACCACGCCCGGCACCGTGGATTCCTTTACGACAGCCTACAAGCGCAATGCCGACAGCACGGTATCGATCGACGTGGGTGCGCCAGAGACCGAGCTGGCGGCGCTGGCGCGGATAGCAGAGACACCTGCCTTCCTGGCCAAGTTCATCACGATCTCGCCGCTTGACGTCGATTTCCGCCCGACGCCGCTGGCGCGCGGCCTGTTCAACCGCTCGCACCGCGAGCTGGCCACGCTGGCCCCTTGAGCGCCGACACCATGGGCAAGCACCCTCAAACCTGGCGCCACCTCGTGCTCGCATGCGGGGTCGCAGCGGTTGCAGCATGCGGGAATGACCATGCGCCGGAAGTGACCGGCACGGCCGCCGTTGGCGCCGCGCTGGCAGGCGCCACCGTGCAGTTACGCGATGCGCAAGGACAAGTGCGCAATGCAACGACCGATGCAAGAGGCGCATTCCGCCTGGCCGACGTGCCGGGCGGGGCGCTGATGGTGCGCTGCGAGGGCGGGCTCGCGCAGGGCGAACCGAACCGCCAGCGGCTGCACGGCCTGGTACTGGGCGGGCGCATCGTGAACTGCTCGCCGCTGACCGAACTGGCGTTGTGGAAAGTCCTGGGCGGACCGCCGAGCCAGGCGTTCGACAGTTTCGGACAGTCGCGTGCCAGTGACCTGACCGTCGACGCCATGGCCGCGGCGGAGTCCGCCGTGCTGGACGCGCTGGCAACCGGTGCCGGGGTCGACATCGACCCCGCCGCCGTGCCGCGGCGCTGGCATGACACGCCGCTGGAGGCCGGCAACGCCAACGACCCCCACGACGCCGCACTGGAAGCGCTGCGCGAAGCGATCGCGGACCAGGCCGCGATGGACTTCATGGGAGAGATGGTAGTGCGCGGCGTATGCGTGGCGGACGCAAGCTGCGGCTAGACGTTCAGCGGCTGGGGCGCCTGACCAGGGGAATTCTCCTGGCCAGGCGCCCAAGAACCGGTTTCATCATGAAATGGGTTCTAAATGCCTGCCCCGGCCGCGCTCGCGCCGGCCGGGAACAGGAACGCTACGCCGATCTGATACACCGAGACGTTCCGCCTTAGTGCAAACGCCGGCTGTAGTACCGCATCCGGATATTGCGCGGCAAGGCTCTGCGGAATGCCGGCTCCCTCTTTCCGCGCATCCCAGATCAGCACGGCGCCCGACGCGTTCAGCTTTTCGTGAGTGATCCAGGGGCTGAAGCGATAGCCGCCGTGCGAGAAAAGGGCTGACGGGCGGTCATCAGAGTAGAACGCAGCATTGCCGGCATGCCAGGTATCGCCGATCACATACTTCAGGGCCTGCCCGGTCTCGGCCTGCCATCTGCTGGTCACCTCGGCGGCAAGTTGCTCGCCGGGGAAATGCGCCCGGCCTTCGTTGCCGGTAATCATCGGCTTGCAGACTTGTTCCAGCACAAAAATCAGTGCGGGCAACAGCAGGACCGCCAGCCAGGCGCGGCCGAACGCGCGCATCCTTGCGGCGGTCCAGACCGGCCGGATCCTGGTGGCAATGAAGAGGCCCGCGAAACACATCAGCGGGGCCGCCCACATGACCCGCGGCGGCCGGTGGGTGACGACCGACAACGCCACGGAAAAGGCAATGGGCCCGAACGCCAGGGCAGCCACGTAGGCCTGATCAAATCTGCCAGTATCCGACGGCGCCGGGGCTTCGGCGCTGCGCCAGCGCCAGATCATGGCAGCCAGGGCCAGCATTGGAATCCAGGCTGCGATCTGCGCGCCGATGAACGAAAGCAGCCTGGCAAAGTAGCTCGCACTCTCTGCTGCCGGCGCGCGCCTGCCCACGTAGTCGATGGAAATAAAGCCGCTCTCGACAATCCAGTGCAGGTGCGGCAGGAAGACGAGAAAGGCGACAAGCACCAGCAGCCAGGGGCCCGGCCCGGCAAGCCGCCGGCGCGCCTGCGGGTGCAACAGCACAAAGATGGCCATGGCAGCGATATACGCGCCCATCGAGTAACGCGCCCATAGCCCCAGTCCGGCAATCAATCCGCTCAACCCCCAGTCGACAAGCCGATTCCCCGTGAGCGCACGATGCAGCAACCAGCCAAATACGGCGGCAAACGGCATCTGCAGGACGATATCGTTGAACTCGGGGGTGGGATAGTTGAAGTAGTAGATGCCCTCCAGCAGGAGGACACCGATCAGTGCCTCGCGCCGGCTTGCAATGCGGCACCCAAGCCGCCATACCGCCAGGAATACGATCCCGATGCAAAGCTGGGAGGCCAGATAGCAAGTCCACAGGCTCTTGCCGGACCATGCCGTGACGGCCTCCGTGATCCAGGGCCATAGCGGGGGATCCTTCTCGTAGCCGAGCTGCCACTCATGGCCCCACGCCAGCGCCTCGACAATGTCGAGCGACGCGTTTTTCAGCAGCACGCTTGGCAGGATCGTCCATAGAAGCACATGACAAAGCACGGCCAAGGCGAAGACCCGGCCGGCAGAAGGTGTCTGAAAAGCTGTGGATTGCGTCCAGAGAATGACTGACTTCTGCCAGGCTGGCTGGCGAACTGCGGTAGGGCCCGAAACTTTTTCCACTCTTTTCCTGGATCTTGCGACGCGAACGCGGGGCGTACCGGACCCGCCGCTCGCGCTGAGATGAAACGACAAGCACTTTCTTCCACAATAATCTCAAAATATTACAAAACATTACAAGCAGAATCGGCTAGGGGTATGTGCCCGGTAGCACATAGCGACATGAGTAGTGGGCAGAGATAAGGTGCTGCAAGGGTTGCCCGGAAAAGCACGAGCCTGCCTGGGCTTGTCGCAGCTTTTGCCGAACCTGGTGGCCGACAACCCGTTCGCCGCGCAGGCGCCGCCGTTAGCGCAATACGCCAACGACCTGCCGCAGACCGAGATGGTCAACGAGAACAAAGCCGCCGTCCCCATGCGCAAAGGCAACGGCTATATCGTGCGCACACCGGACGGGATCTGGATCGATTTCGCTGCGCGCCAGCGGCAGCCCGCGTGTATTGGCCGGCTTCATGGCTTGCCCTCGTCGACCTGTCCTGAAACCTTCCAGAGGCCAGGACTTCCGGCTCAATCACGGCATGGCTATCAAGCTGGCCTGCGCGGCGCCGTAATCGCTAGAATGTGCGTTAGTGCGCAGCGCAGCGCGTTGGTCTGATCCCGGAGCCGGCATGGAACCCCTCTCATTTGAATTCGTCACCGTTGAGGAAGCAAAAAAGGTACTGGACGGCGCGCCGCCGGTGCAAGCCGAGCCTGACTGGAGCGACGTGCGGCGCCCGCCCTCGCCGGAAGATATGGTGCTTACAGACATCGCCATACGGTGGCTGGCGTCGCTGCCGGTCGAGGCGCGCCCCGTGGAACTGTGCCGCCGCTATGCCCGCATCGGCAACCAGCTGGCCGCGCTCTCCGTCCACCCCGGGGCGCTGCATGCTTTCCTGGTCGAACTGCTGATCGACAAGCGCGGCGGGCGGCAGGGGTTTCCGGACGGCATTGCGCTGGAACTGTCGCGGCTGCATGAATATATGGTGCAGCGGGTGCCTGGGGAGGATGGGGAGCAGGGGTGGCCGGGGTTGATGGATTGAGGGGGATTGGGTTGTCGCTGGGGGTGTTGGCTGGCTTGGATGTTTTGCTGGTTTAGCTGGCGGGGGGTCCTGCTTGTTGGGTTGGTTTTGTAGGTCGGGTCAGCCGGTTAAACCTACGACAACATCGAACCAGCCCCCAAATCCCCCAACACCCCCCTCCCCTCAAATCACCAATTCAATCAAAAACGGCCCCTTCCGCCCGTTGGCCAAGCGGAACAGGTCGGCAAAACGCTCCATGTCGCGGGCCTGCGCCCCTTCCACCCCCATGCCATTGGCCAGCTTGACCCAATCCAGGTCGGGGTTGCCGATGTCGAGCATGTCCAGCGCGGTCTTGCCCGGGTTGGCGCCCACGCCAGCCAGTTCGCCCAGCAGGATGGCGTACTTGCGGTTGGCCAGCAGCACCACGGTGACGTCGAGCTGCTCGCGCGCCATGGTCCATAGCGACTGCAGCGTGTACATGGCCGAGCCGTCGGCCTGCAGCGCCACCACGCGCCGGTCCGGCGCTGCGACGGCCGCGCCAACCGCCAGTGGCAACCCTTCGCCGATGGCGCCGCCGGTCAGCTGCAGCCAGTCGTGCGGGGCCGCGTGCACCGTGCCCGGATAGAACGCGCGGCCGAAGCTGATGCTCTCTTCCACCACGATGGCCTGCTCGGGCAGCAGCGCGGTCAGCGTGCGTGCCACGGCTTCGGAGGTGACCGCGCCACGCGCGGGTTCCACCGGTGCATGGGCATCGGCCGCGGGCAGGGCCGCCTGGCGTGCGCCCAGCTCGTCGGCCAATCGCGCCAGCGCTTCGGCCAGGTCTTCCTCCGGACGTGCCAGCACATGGATCACGGCATCTTCCGGATACGGGCGCGGCGACTTGCCCGGGTAGGCGAAGAACGTCACCGGCGGCGGCGCGCCGACCAGGATTACGTTGCGGATGCCGGCCAGCTTGTCGCGCGCGACATCGCCCGAATATGGCACGCGGTCCACCGCCAGGCGGCCGCGCCCGCGCGCCACGCGCGCATTGGACATGGGCGAGATCAGCCGGGCGCCGGTCGCCGCGGCGATGCGGTGCGCATCGGCCAGCGGCGCCTCGCGCAGCGCGCTGCCTCCCAGTACGACCAGTGTCGGCTGGCCCGAGCGCAGCACGCGCGCGGCCTGCTGCACGGCATCGGGAGAGACCTTGGGCACCGCCAGCGGCGGCAGCGGCGCAGCCACCACGCCACCCGCATCCCAGCACACGTCGGACGGCAGGATCAGGCTGGCGACACCGCCCGGCGCGGCGCAGGCGGCCTGCACCGCGGCCGAGGCATCGGCACCGACGGAAGCGGCCTGCGTGGCCGTGCGCGTCCATACCGAGACCGGCCGGGCCCAGCCTTCGGTATCCGCGGTGAGCGGCGCATCCAGCGGCCGGTGGTAAGTGGCCTGGTCGCCGACGATGTTGACCACCGGCGTCTGCGCGCGGCGCGCATTGTGCAGGTTGGCCAGCCCGTTGGCCAGGCCGGGGCCGCAATGCAGCAGCGTGGCGGCGGGCTTGCCGGCCATGCGCGCATAGCCGTCGGCCGCGCCGGTGACCACGCCTTCGAACAGGCCCAGCACGCAGTGCATGCCCGGGATGCGGTCCAGCGCCGCGACGAAGTGCATCTCGCTGGTCCCGGGGTTGGCAAAGCAGGTGTCCACGCCATTGGCGAGCAGGGTCTTGACCAGGCTCTCGGCGCCGTTCATCGGTTGGGAGTTGTCCATGTGTCCGGTTCGGAGGTTGCAGGGTTGGGATGGGTTGCCGGGAGCATCATGCCGGATGCGGGCGCGCCGCCAGCAGGTCGAAATCGAGGCAGACAAACTCGGTCGGGAATTCAATGCGGGCGTAGTAGACGATCATCTCGCCGCTCCCGGCCGGGACGCAGGCGAAGCGGCGCAACTCAGCCACCGGCGCGCCCACGGCGAGCGCCAGCGCGGCGGCGGATTCGGCCCCGGCCGCGACGATCGACAGGCGCTGCCGCGCGGTGCTGACCGCCATGCCGGGAAAGCGGTCCAGCACCGGCACCGACGCGCCCTGGCGGAAGGCATCCGGGTCGCGCGCAAAGACGCTGGCCTCGATATAGACCTCGCCCACTGCGAACGGCCGTCCGTCGACTCCGTGCAGCCGGCGCAGGAAGTGGTAATCGGCCGCGCGCTCGCCGGCGCAGGGCATGCCCAGGTCGTCGGGCAGCGGCACGTTGCCGGCCGACTCGACCATGGCTTCGGTGTCCAGTTGCGCGCCCACGGCCACGGCCTCGTCCCAGCTGGTCGACAGCGACACCTGCCGCCGCGCCTGGCACGGCGCCTTGACGAAGGTGCCGCGCCCGCGCGAGCGCTCCACCAGCCCTTCTTCATCGAGCATCGACAAGGCATGGTGCATGGTCATGCGCGCCACGCCGTACTGGCGGCACAGTTCGTCCAGGGACGGGATGCGCTCACCCTGGCGCCAGGCGCCGCTTTCGATCTGGCGGCGGAAGATGGTGGCCAGTTGCAGGTAGACAGGCTGGCGGCTGCGCGCGAGGAGTTCGCTGGAAAGAGGATCCGACATGAGGAAGGCGCCCGGTCCCGAGGCGCGTCGAGGCGCCTCCGGCATGGCGGCGTCCAGTAGCGGACAGTATAAAAAGTCTACATAACTAGACTATTAGGGTTAACCTCAGGGCATAGGCGTGCAGCAAGAAAAACGGGACACCCGAAGGTGTCCCGCTGCGACCTCAAAGCGGCTGTTCTGCTACCACCGCGCATCCCGTTCCCACGCCTTCATTTCTTCCTCGGCGCGCTCCTTGGTATAGCCATAGCGCTCCTGGATACGGCCGGCGAGCTGGTCACGCTTGCCGTTGATCCGCGTGATGTCGTCGTCGGTCAGCTTGCCCCACTTCTCCTTGACCTTGCCCTTGGCTTGTTCCCACTTGCCTTCGATCTGATCCCAGTTCATGTCGTGCTCCTTCATCCGGTGGCAGGGGGGGCCATCAGCGGCACCCCCTGCGGGTGGTAAGGTGAATGACCCGCCATCAGCCGGCGGGATGGTGCTTACTTGCCATACTTGGCCCGCACGTCGGCCTGGCACTTCTCTTTGGACTCGCCGGACATCGCGTCGCAACGTTCCTTGTCGGCCTTGTAGGCGGCGTCCATGGTGTCCTTCTTCGCATCGGCGCGGGCTTCCGCCACCTCGGCACGCGAACCGGTCGCCGCGGCCTTGTCGACCTTGGCAGCGGTCAGGGCCTTTTCATGGGCGGCCTTGGCGTCCTTCTTGCAGACGTCCTTGTCGTTGCCCTTCTTGTCCTCGCACATTTCCCTGGCGACGTCATAGTCGCGGTCGGCCTTGGTCTTCTCGGCCTTGGCCATCGCCTTCTGCGTGCCGTCGCGGCGGGCTTCGGCCTGGGCCTTGGCGACGTCGCGGTCGCGCTTGGCTTCGGCCTTGCAGACATCCTTGGCATTGGCCTTCATGCCATCGCACTTGGCGGAGGCAGCCTTGTAGTCCGCGTCAGCCTGCTTCTGCGCGGCCTCATAGTCCGCTTTGGATCCGGCAGTCGTCTGTGCCAGGGCAAAACCCGCCGGGGCGGCAATCATCATCGAACACGCTGCTGCGGTCAGCCATTTCTTCATCATGTCGAGCTCCTTTCCGAAGAATTGCGTATGGGTATGCATGCGAGGCCGGCGGCTGCGCTGCTGGCTACGCCGTAAGTACAGCGTAGGCTCGGGAGGATTGGGGAAGCAGGCGTGGGGCGCCGAAAGGTGCGTCGGACGATTCCGACATGACGATTCGGGCGAGCCACACGACGCGCATGCATCGGGTCGCGCAGGTGCTTGTGAAATGCGCCGCAGGAAAGAAAACGCCGCCCGGCAAGGGCGGCGTCATATCAGGCGATAAGCCTGCGATCGATGTCGGACAGGCGGCGAGGGGTACGCCCCCGCCGCCCGTGATCATTCTGCAATCGACGGCGTCAAGCGGTTCTCGCCGGGCGCATCGCCCTCCTCGTCCGGCCAGTTGCGCCCCACCATCCATTCGTACAGCGTGGGCAGCACGATCAGCGTCAGCATGGTGGCGGTGATCAGCCCGCCGATGATGACAATGGCCAGCGGACGCTGCGTTTCCGAGCCGATGGCGCGCGAGATGGCCATCGGGAACAGGCCCAGCATGGCCAGCAGCGCGGTCATCAGCACCGTGCGCAGCCGGTCCATCGAGCCCGTCAGCACGGCCTGGCGCACCGGCATGCCTTCATCGCGCAACTGGTTGAAGTAGGTCACCATCACCACGCCGTTAAGCACCGCCTGGCCGAACAGCGCGATAAAGCCGATCGCCGCCGACACCGACAGCGGGATGCCGGTCAGGAACAGCGCGAACACGCCGCCGATCAGCGCGAACGGGATGTTCGAGATGATCAGCGTGGCGCTCTTGAACGACTTGAACGCATTGAACAGCAGCAGGAAGATCACCAGCACCGACAGCGGCACCACGATGGACAGCCGCGCCATGGCGCGCTCCTGGTTCTCGAACTCGCCCGACCAGCTGATCTTGACGTCCTCGGCCTTGACGTTCTTGGCCACCAGCGCCTGCATGTCCTTCACCACGCTGCCCATGTCGCGGTCGTGGATGAAGATGCCGATCGAGGTGGTGCGCTGGCCGTTCTCGCGGCTGATGTTCATCGCACCAGAAGCGGCACGGAAGGTCACCAGCTGCGACAGCGGCACCTGCGCGCCGTCAGCCGTCTGCATGAAGATGTTCGGCAGGCTCGGCAGTTCGCGCTCCAGCGGCTTCAGGCGCACGGCCACGCTGAAGTGCTTCTCGCCCTCCCACAGCTCGGTCGCGGCCTTGCCGGCCAGCGCGGTTTCCATCAGGTCCTGCACATCGGCCACATTGATGCCGTAGCGCGCGGCCTGGGCGCGATCGAACTCCAGCACATACTGCGGCAGCTCGCCGTCGCGGTCGATGAAGGCGCGCATCACGCCCTGCACCGACTGCACGTTGGCCAGGATCTGGTCGGCCACCCGCTTGTTGTGCTCAAGGCTGTCGCTCTGGACCTTGATCACGATCTGGCCCTTGATCTGCGAGATGCTCTCCAGGATGTTGTCGCGCACCGGCTGCGAGAAATTGGGCTCGATGCCGGGCAGCTTGCGCAGGTTGGCGTTGATTTCGTTGATGATGCTGCGCTTGTTGAAGCCGTCGCGCCACTGCTTCTCGGGCTTCAGGTCGACCAGGATCTCGACGGTGTTGATCAGCTTGGGGTCGGTGCCGTCGTCGGGGCGCCCCACCTTGGAGATGGTGGTGTTGACCTCCGGGGTCTTGCGGATCACGCTGCGCAGCAGCCGCGCCTGGTCGCGCGCTTCATCGGTCGACACCGACGCGGGCAGGTCGAAGCTGACCCACATCGAGCCTTCGTCCAGTTCGGGCAGGAACTCGCTGCCGAGGAACTTGCCTACGCCCACCGTCGCCACCAGCATGCCCAGGGCGATGCCGACCACCATCTTCTTGTGGTCCAGCGCCCAGGCCAGCATCGGCTCATAGAGCCGCTTGCAGTGGCGCACAAGGAAGTTGTCGTCGTGCGCGATGTTCTTCGTGAGCAGCAGGTGGCACAGCAGCGGCACCAGCGTCAGCGAGAGGATCAGGGAACCGATCAGCGCGCCGGTCACCGTGTAGGCCATCGGCGCGAAGATCTTGCCCTCGTGCCGCTGCAGCGTGAAGATCGGGATGTGCGCCGCAATGATGATGACCATCGAGAACACGGTCGGGCGGCCCACCTCCGTGGTGGCCTGCAGGATGGCATGCAGGCGCGCCTTGCTGTCCTTGATCTGCTGTTCCTTGAGCTCGCCCAGCCGCTTGAAGATGTTCTCGACCACAATCACCGCGCCGTCGACGATGATGCCGAAGTCCATCGCGCCAAGAGACAGCAGGTTGGCCGGAATGCCCACCCACGTCAGTCCGATGAAGGTCGACAGCAGTGCCAGCGGAATGATCAGCGCCACGATGGCGGCGGCGCGCACATTGGCCAGGAACAGGTACAGCACGGCCATCACCAGCAGCGCGCCTTCGACCAGGTTGCCGAACACCGTGTGCAGGGTCTTGTCGATCAGCGTGGATCGGTCGTAGTACGGCACGATCTTCACGCCCTTGGGCAGGATCTGGTCGTCCAGCAGGTCGATCTTCTTCTTGAGCGCCTCCAGCACCAGCGACGGGTTCTCGCCCTTGCGCATCACCACGATGCCCGAGACGATGTCGTCCTCGTGGTCCTGGCCCATCAGACCCTGCGGCGGCGCGCTGCCGATCCTCACCTCCGCGATGTCCTTGACCAGGATCGGCGTGCCGTTGTTCTCGGCCACGACCACGTTGGCAATGTCGGCCGAGGTACGGAAGCTGCCCAGCGAGCGCAGCAGGAACTGCTGGCGCCCCTGCGCCACGGCGCCGCCGCCGGCGTTGGAGTTGGCGCGCTGCAGCGCGGTGAACAGTTGCGACAGCGAAATCTTGGCGTCGCGCATGCGCCCGAGGTTCGGGTTCACCTCGTACTGCTTGATGGTGCCGCCGATGGTGACCACGTCGGCCACGCCGGGCACCTGGCGCATGTTCTTCTCCACCACCCAGTCCTGCAGGGTGCGCAGTTCCTGCGCCGTGTAGCCCTTGCCGGTCAGGCGGAAGCGGAAGATCTCGCCGATGGCGGTGGACAGCGGCGCCAGGTCCGGATGGACACCGTCAGGCAGGTCGACACTGCGCAGGCGCTCAAGGATCTGCTGGCGCGCCGTCACGTCGGTGGCGCGGTCATTGAAGGTCACCATCATGAAGGACAGGCCGAACTGCGTGTGCGAGAACACCCGCACCGAGTTAGGCGTCCCCGCCATGGCGGTTTCGATCGGAATGGTCACCTGCCGCTCGACTTCCTCCGCGGCGCGGCCCGGGTACAGCGTGATGATGTTGACCTGGATGTCCGAGACATCGGGGAAGGCCTCGATCGGCAGGTTCTTGAAGGCAGCCAGGCCGCCTCCGACGAAGATGAGCAGGCCCAGCCAGACAAAGAGCTTCTGATGCAGGGCAAAACTGACGATACGCGAAATCATGTGGCGGCCGTCCTCAGTGCTTGGCGCCCGCGCGCGCCGCATTGACGGCGGTGGCATCGCGCAGGATATCCTGCAGGTAGAGGTTGCCGTCGGTAATGACCGTCTCGCCTTCCTTGAGGCCATCGAGCACTTCCGAGGTGCCCGGCAGCGTGACGCCCAGCTTCACTTCACGGCGCACGAAGGTGTTCGGAGCGGTGCGTACAAAGACGTAGTTGCGGTTCTCGGCCAGGAACACAGCCTTGGACGGCACGGCGATGCCCGGGAACGAGGCCGCCTTGAGCCTGGCGGTGACAAACATCTCGGCCTTCAGGCGGCGCTCGGGATTGGGCACGCTCAGGCGCACCTTGATGCTGCGCGCGGTCGGGTCGACGTAATCGGCGACCTTGACGACGGTGCCATCAAAGGTTTCACCAGGATAGGCGGCACTCACCAGCTTCACGGTCACGCCGGGCTTGAACAGGCCCATGTCAGCCTCGCCCGCGTCGACCTGCGCCCACAGCGTGGTGGGATCGGTCACCAGGAACAGCGGTGCGGCGGGCGGCTGGTCGGGGCGCAGCTCCATGCCGAGGTTGATGTTGCGCTCGACCACCAGGCCGTCGATCGGGCTGCGCAGGGGAAAGCGCTGATTGACGGCGCCGGCGCCGCCCGCGGCTGCGCCGTACTGGCTGAGCGCCGCCTGGGTGCGCTGCAGGTCGGCCGCGGCGCGCGCGGCATCGGCCTGCGCCTGCTCCAGTTCCTTTTGCGCGACGATGCCGGCACCGTACAGCTCGCGCTGCCGCGCCAGCGCCTTGGCCGCGACCGCGCTATCGGCGGTGGCCTTGCGCGCATCGGCCTGGGCTACGCCGAACTCGGGCGAGGTCAGGCTTGCCAGCGGCTGCCCGGCCTTGACCGTGGTGCCGGGCTGCACCAGGACCTCGGTGACGCGCCCGGCAAACGGCGTCGACACGCGCACGGTCTTGTCCTCGTTCCACACCAGCCGGCCGGGCAGGGTCAGCATGCGTTCGCCGCCGGTCCTGGCGGCCTCGCCGGCGATACCCGGCAGCGCCTTCACGCTGGCCGGGAACTGGATGGTATTGCCGCTGACCTTGGGATCGTCATCGGCCTTCGGGGCTTCGGACTTGCCGCAGGCGGCCAGCGCCAGCGCGCACAGGGACAGCGCGGCAACGCGCGCAGGCACGCCGGCGCGGGAAACACGGAACACTTCGGACAGCAGATTAGGGGCGCGGCGCATCGGTACGGACCTGGGAATTCGGAAGGGAACTGGCGGGAGTGGTGGAAGCCTGCAATGCGGCGCGATAGGCAGACACGGCCTTGGCGTACTCGCCCTGCGCATTGACGGCATCGAGGCGGGTCTGGCGCAGGGCGCGGCGCGCGTCGAGCAGGTCGAGCACGCCGGTGGCGCCCTTGGAGTAGGCAAACTCGGCGCTGCCGGCGACGCTTTCGGCGGCAGGCACGACGGATTCGCGCATCTGCTTGAGGGACAGGCGCGAGGCCTCGAGCTGGCTGCGCAGGCGCTCGACCTCGTTCTGGGCCTCCAGCAGTACCCGGTTGCGGTCGTCCAGGGCGGCGTAGTAGTCCACTTCGGCGCGGCGCGCCTCGCCGCCGTTGCTGTGACGCACGAACAGCGGAATCGAGACAAAGACGCCGTAGCTGTTGCCACTGCCGTTGGTATTGGTCGGCGAGACTGGATAGTGCTCGGCCTGCGCGCCCACCGTGACATCGGGCACGCGCCCGGCGCGGGCCAGGTCGCGCGCGGACGCGGCCGCGGCAAGACGGGCTTCGGCAGCCGTCACATCGGGACGGCGCTGCAGCGTATCCGGGTCGACCTGCGGCGCAGGTGCCTCCAGTGCGGGCCAGTCCGCGACCAGCCGATTGTCCGCCAGCGTGCCCGGCACGCCCATGGACTGGGCAAGCTGCGCCTTGTCGCGGGCATGGTCGGCCATGGCCTGGCGCAGGTCGTTCTGCGCGCGCAGCCCGTCAAGCTGGAGCTTGGTCACGTCCGCACGCGAAACATCACCCGCCTTGAGCCGGGCTTCATTGGCCTGTTGCGTGCGGTGGTAGAGCGCGAGCGTCTCGGTCAGCACCTCGACCCGCTCCTGGCTGACCACGGCATCGAAAAAGGACTGCTCGACGGCGCTGGTCTGCTGTGTCACCACCGCCTGCACCACCTCGCCGGCGGCCACGCTGGCCTTGCGCGCCGCATCCAGGCGCAGGCCGCCCTTGTTGGCGGTTTCGATCAGCTGGTCGACCCGCACGGTCGAGTCCACGGTCTTGCTGCGCAGGTTGCCCGAGCCGATGCCGGCATGCGGGTTGATATTGGCCACGCCCAGGCTCAGCACCGGGTTCGGGCGCTGCGAGGCAATCTGGATATCGGCCTGGCTGGCTTCCTCGCCGCGCCGGGCTGCGATGATGTCGCGGTTGCAGCGGATGGCGTCAAGGCGCGCCTGGGCCAGCGTCAGGCTGGCTTTCGCAGGCGGCGGGATGCACGGGCCATCGGCCGGGAGCGGCGCGGAGGCGGCTCGCCCCGCGGTCGCCACAACGGCGAGCAGGGTCGCCATGGCGGCTCGGGTAAAGGAACAATGCACGGTCAGTCAGGCTCGATTCGAAAACGGTCTGAGGTAAACGACCGTGCCTGCCGAATGGTGCACCAGATTGGCGAATTTTCACGCCAGATCCGGCCCGGATAGTATCTGTACTACGTCTATTCGGCACCTCCGCACGATCTCCCGCCCGCATTCAAACCGAATTCCATTACAAATTGCTTTCATCCTGCCAACAAAATGAAGGAAAAGCGGCGAATTGCCAAAAAGCGCGGGAAAACCCGATATTGGAAAGTGCCTCAAGCGTCGCGTCCACGCAACGCTTGCACCACTGTCAGGACTTGGCGCGATCGTCCAGCCCCAGCCCGCGGCCAATGATTTCTTTCATGATCTCGCTGCTGCCGGCATAGATCCGCGAAATACGCGCGTCGGCGTACATGCGGCAGATGCGGTATTCCTCCATATAGCCGGCGCCGCCGTGCAACTGCACGCCCTCGTCGACCATCCGCCCCTGCAGCTCAGAGGTCAGCAGCTTGGCCGAGGCCGCAGTCTCCACCGTCAGCGTGCCGGCATTGTGCTGCAGCACACACTGGTCGACAAAGGTCTGCAGCGCATCCAGCTGCGCGCGCAGCTCGGCCAGCTTGAAGCGCGAGTTCTGGAACGTGCCGATGGCACGGCCAAAGGCCTTGCGCTCCTTGACGTAGTCCAGCGTGAGGTCGAACGCCACCTGCGCCGACGCCATGTAGCCGCAGGCGCCGATCAGCCGCTCTTCGGCCAGGTGGCGCGTCAGGTAGCGGAAGCCCTGGCCGGGCTCGCCCAGCACGTTGGCCTTGGGCACCCTGACGTTGTCGAAGAACAGTTCGGACGTGTCCTGCGAGTGCAGGCCCATCTTGCGCAGCTTGCGCCCGCGCTCGAAGCCGGGCATGCCGCGCTCGACGATAAACAGGCCCAGGCCGTGGCTGCGGTCGGGATCGGTGCGCGCGACCACCACCACGCAGTCGGCCAGCTGGCCGTTCGAGATATAGGTCTTGGCGCCGTTCAGCACCCAATGATCGCCATGGTCCTCGGCGCGCGTGCGCATGCCGGCCAGGTCCGAGCCCGCCTGCGGCTCGGTCATGGCGATGGCGAAGATCGACTCGCCACGGGCCGCAGCCGGCAACAGGCGCTGGCATTGCTCCTCGTTGCCGATGCGGCCGATATACGGCGCCACCAGCCGCGAGTGCAGCGTGCCGAAGAAGCCCGAGTCGCCGTGACGCGCGTTTTCTTCGATCAGGATCTGCTCATAGCGGAAGTCCTCCACGCCGGCGCCGCCGTATTTCTCGTCGGCCCACATCAGCAGGTAGCCCTGCTCACCGGCCTTGCGGAACACCTCGCGGTCCACGCAGCCCTGTTCGCGCCAGCGCTCGCCGTGCGGCCCGACCTCGCGCTGGTAGAAGCGGCTGGCGGATTCGCGGAAGGCGTCGTGTTCGGCGTCGAAGATCAGGCGTTGCATGGCGGGGTCTCCTGGTGTTTTTGAGAATGACCGGGTGAGTGTCCCCCGCGCGGCGCCTGTGAGATTCGTCGGAACGGATGATTTTTCCTACCACCGGCGAGCGGACAGGCTTGCGATCGGCCGCCAGTTCAGTTGCGCCTCCAGACTCTTGATGTGTGCAGTCACGGCGGTGTCCGTGACGTTGTCCATGGTGGCGACGGGCTTGGCCAATGTGACGAATTGTGGGTAATGGCAAGCGAAATTGAGAATGACGGACGTACACACGCGGATGTACTTCTGATCCAATGATGCTATGCTTGTACCTACAGGATGTACATGGAAATCACAATGCCTTTCACCCGTATCTTCCGCAACGGCAACTCGCAGGCGGTGCGAATTCCCGCGGAACTGGCCTATCCGGATACCGACATGCCGCTGGAAATCGAGCGGATCGGCGATGAGTTGCGCATTCGGCCTGCGCGGCGGCGCCTGACCGGGCTGCTCGACGCCTTTGCCGCGTTCCCGGACGACTTCATGGCACAAGGCCGCGAAGACCAGACGCAGGCCGAGCGGGAGGGGTTCTGATGGCCAGGTATATGTTCGACACCAATATGTGCATTTACCTGATGAAGAACCAGCCACCGCAAGTGGCCGAGCGCTTCGCTCAATGCTTCGAGGGCGATGTGGTGCTGTCCGCTATCACCCTGGCCGAGCTGGAATACGGCGTCACCGTCTCGGGCGATCCCCGGGCAGCGCGGCGCGCGTTGGAAGCGCTGGTCGCTCGCGTGCCGGTGCTACCGCTGAATGCCGCGGCAGCGCGCGCTTACGGCCCGGTCCGCGCCGCCACGCGCGAACGCAAGGCGGATGTCCTGGACAAGCTGATTGCGGCGCATGCCATTGCCGAGGACCTGACGGTGGTCACGCGCAACACCCGCGACTTTGCCGCGTATCCGGGCCTGCGCCTTGAAGACTGGACCGCGCTGTCTCAGGGGTAAACTCAAGTCACGGCCGCCGCCTTCCCGGAGCAACTTCATGTCAGCGGGGCGGATGAACGGAAACAGATCGAACGCCGGAGACCCACACTGATCCGGGGGCCACCGGATCAGCGCGACGGCTGCGGCTGCGCCGCCTCTGGCATGGCCACCGGCACGGCGCCCACCATCGGCGCCGCCGGCACGTTGCGTACCTCGCGCGGCGGCCTCAGCGGCGCGATGCCTTCCGGCTCCCGGAAGGCCTGGCCATTGTCATAGCCGGTGGCGGCGGCCTCAAGGTATCCGGGTGCGAATTTCTGTTCCGGCGTCACGGCCTGCACGGCAGACGCCGCGGCCTGCGGCGCCTCGGCCTGCGCGCAGGCGACGCTGTTGATGCACAAGCTCAGCACACGCAGCAGCACCATGGCTCGGCGCGCGCGGTGCCGGATTGCATGCGGGCGCGGCGCGGCCTGCCCTGTCTGGCATTGGGGTCGGGTATTCATCGGGGTTCTCCGGGAAGCCATTGCTGGCAGGTGGCACAACGAGCCGCGGCGCCGCGCTCGCTGACCATTGCGCAATGACCGTGCCACCGCCGCAGCGCTGGCTGCGGCCTGGATTGCGGCACTTTCCGGAGATGGAGTGGTGGGACCGGACCGACGCCGACCCTGGGGATGTCGGTCGGTGCCCAACACCCTCAGCGGGCGGCTGCGCGCCTCGCCGGCCGCACCGCCCTCAGGGCTTGACCGCCGCCGCCAGCACCGCCGGCATCGGCACCTCGAAACCGCTGCCGCGCATGTAGGCGGCGACGGTGCCGCGCAGCACGGCGCGGATTTCATCGCGGGCCCTGGGGGTCTGCGCACGCAGCGTGGCGGCGGCACGCACGGTGCCCTGGGCCAGCGCATCGAACAGCTGGTCGGGCGTGGAGAAGCGCCATACCTGCGGCACGCTGCGGCAGGTGGGCGAGACAAAGCCGGCCTGCTGCAAGGCGGTGCGGCAGTGTCCCGGATCGCTGAACAGGAAGAAGTTGGGCCCCACCGGGATATCGACCTCCATCGATCCGCAGGCGCGGATCGCGGCATAGACCGCGCCGAAGCCGACCGCGCGCTCGGGGGTGTCCCACACCGTGAACGCGATGCGTCCGCCCGGGCGCAGCACGCGGAACGCTTCGGCCAGCGCGGCGTCGGGCTCCGACAGGTGGCACATGCCGAATCCATTGACCACGGCATCGAAGCTGGCATCGCCGAACGGCAGCGCCTGCGCATCGGCCTGTTCGTAATGGGCCTCCGGATGGAGCTTGCGGGCCAGCTGCACCTGCGCCAGCGAGAAGTCGATGCCGACGGACTCGGCACCGCGTTGCGCGGCTCCCGCCGCGACATGGCCGGAGCCGGTGGCCACGTCCAGCACGCGCTGCCCGCTGGCCACACGGGCCTCGTCCAGCAGGGACTCGACCGATTGCCGGGTCACGTGCGACAGATGCTCCTCGTACTGGCTGACGACCTCGGGATCTTCCCAGCCGGCCAGCTCAAAGGCCCGAAACGAATCTGCGGTGTGGTCCATGCCCTCTCCTCGGCGTCGATGTCCAGGGTGCCGGCAAGCGCGCGGTTGGTGCGGACGCAGTGACCCTCCGCCGTAAAGAACCCGGTCAAGCCAAGTATAGACAGCGCCGGCGGGCGACAGCGCCAGGGCGCTCGGTCGGGCACCCCGCGCCACGGGTTGCCCCGAGCATGCCAGCGGCCGGCGGTTCCACGACCCGTGCCGGCCAATCAACATGCCTTCGCTGCTCAGCCGCGGTGCGGCGTATCCAGCCCCTTCACCACGGCCGGACGCCTGACAAACGCATCCAGCACGCGCCTGACATGCGAGAAGTCCTGGATGCCGACCAGGTCGCCCGCCTCATAGAAGCCGATCAGGTTGCGCACCCACGGGAAGGTGGCGATGTCGGCGATGGTGTATTCGTCGCCCATGATCCAGTCGCGCCCCTCCAGCCGCTGGTTCAGCACGTTCAGCAGGCGGCGGCTTTCGGCCACGTAGCGGTCGCGCGGGCGCTTGTCCTCGTAGTCCTTGCCGGCGAACTTGTTGAAGAAGCCCACCTGCCCGAACATCGGCCCGATGCCACCCATCTGGAACATCACCCACTGGATGGTTTCGTAGCGGCGCGCCGGGTCGGCGGGAATCAGCTTGCCCGACTTGTCGGCCAGGTACAGCAGGATCGCGCCCGATTCGAACAGCGCCAGCGGCTTGCCGCCCGGGCCATCGGGATCAAGGATCGCGGGGATCTTGTTGTTCGGGTTCAGCGACAGGAACTCCGGCGACATCTGGTCGTTGGCATCGAAGCGCACCAGGTGCGGCTCATACGCCAGGCCGGTCTCCTCCAGCATGATCGACACCTTGACGCCGTTGGGCGTGGGCAGGGAATAGAGCTGGATGCGGTCGGGATGCTGCGCCGGCCATTTGCGGGTGATGGGGAATGCGGACAAATCGGGCACACTGGCTCCAGGTTCGGGCGCTTGCGCATTGCGGGAGGCGCCGGACAACGGAAAAACCAGATCATAAACCGGCCCCGCCCGGCTTGCAGTGCGCGCTGAGGCAACCTCGGCCGGCAGGGGATGCCGCCGGACTGAGGTTCAGGCAAGCCGGCAAAACCGAAGCGCCGACAACAAAAAGGGCCCCGCAACGCGGGGCCCCTTCTTCATGCCAGCCTGACTGCGCGGCTTACACCGTCACGCCGTCGGCCACTTCCTTGAAGTCCTCGATCTGGTCGAAGTTCATGTACTTGTAGATCTTGTCGCCATTGGCGCTGAGCACGCCCATGTCGGCCATGTACTCGTCCTTGCTCGGGATGCGGCCCAGGCGCGAGCAGATCGCGGCCAGTTCGGCGGAACCCAGGTACACGTTGGTGTTCTTGCCCAGGCGGTTCGGGAAGTTGCGCGTGCTGGTCGACATCACCGTGGCGCCTTCGCGCACTTGGGCCTGGTTGCCCATGCACAGCGAGCAGCCCGGCATTTCGGTGCGGGCACCGGCGGTGCCGAACACGCCGTAGTGGCCTTCCTCGGTCAGTTGCTTCTGGTCCATCTTGGTCGGCGGGGCGACCCACAGCTTGACCGGGATGTCGCGCTTGCCTTCCAGCAGCTTGGAGGCTGCGCGGAAGTGGCCGATGTTGGTCATGCACGAACCGATGAACACTTCGTCGATCTTGGCGCCGGCCACGTCGGACAGCGTCTTCACGTCGTCCGGGTCGTTCGGGCAGGCCACGATCGGCTCATGCACGTCGGCCAGGTCGATCTCGATCACGGCGGCGTACTCGGCGTCGGCGTCCGGCTCCAGCAGCTTCGGATCGGCCAGCCAGGCTTCCATGGCCTTGATGCGGCGCTGCAGGCTGCGCGGGTCCTGGTAGCCCTGGGCGATCATCCACTTCAGCAGCGTGATGTTGCTGTTGATGTATTCGATGATCGGGTCCTTGTTCAGGCGCACCGTGCAACCGGCGGCCGACCGCTCGGCGGAAGCATCCGACAGTTCGAACGCTTGCTCGACCTTCAGGTCGGGCAGGCCTTCGATTTCCAGGATGCGGCCCGAGAAGATGTTCTTCTTGCCTTGCTTGGCCACGGTCAGCAGGCCTTGCTTGATCGCGTACAGCGGAATCGCGTTGACCAGGTCGCGCAGGGTCACGCCCGGCTGCATCTGGCCCTTGAAGCGGACCAGCACCGATTCCGGCATGTCCAGCGGCATCACGCCGGTGGCGGCGGCAAAGGCCACCAGGCCCGAACCTGCCGGGAAGCTGATGCCGATCGGGAAGCGGGTGTGCGAGTCGCCGCCGGTGCCGACGGTGTCGGGCAGCAGCATGCGGTTCAGCCACGAGTGGATCACGCCGTCGCCCGGGCGCAGCGAAATGCCGCCGCGCGTGCTGATGAACTCAGGCAGCGTGTGGTGGGTCTTGACGTCGACCGGCTTCGGATAGGCGGCGGTGTGGCAGAACGACTGCATCACCAGGTCGGCCGAGAAGCCCAGGCAGGCCAGGTCCTTCAGCTCGTCGCGGGTCATCGGGCCGGTGGTGTCCTGCGAGCCCACCGAGGTCATCTTCGGTTCGCAGTAGGTATTCGGGCGGATGCCCTTGCCTTCGGGCAGGCCGCAGGCGCGGCCGACCATCTTCTGGGCCAGGGTGAAGCCCTTGCCCGTGTCGGCCGGGTTCTGCGGCAGGCGGAACAGCGTCGACGGGGCCAGGCCCAGCGCTTCGCGTGCCTTGGCGGTCAGGCCACGGCCAACGATCAGCGGAATGCGGCCGCCGGCGCGCACTTCATCGAACAGCACGTCGGACTTGACCTTGAACTCGGCGATCACTTCGCCGTTCTTCAGGGCCTTGCCGTCGTACGGGCGCAGCTCGACCACGTCGCCCATTTCCATCTTCGACACATCCAGCTCGATCGGCAGCGCGCCGGCGTCTTCCATGGTGTTGTAGAAGATCGGGGCAATCTTGTTGCCCAGGCACACGCCGCCGAAACGCTTGTTCGGGATGAACGGGATGTCTTCGCCGGTGAACCACAGCACCGAGTTGGTGGCCGACTTGCGGCTCGAGCCGGTACCGACCACGTCGCCCACGTAGGCAACCAGGTGGCCCTTTTCCTTCAGCGACTCGATGAACTTGACCGGGCCGCGCTTGCCGTCTTCTTCCGGCTGGAACGCCGCGCCTTCGCGCTTGTTCTTCAGCATGGCCAGCGCGTGCATCGGGATGTCCGGGCGGGTGGTTGCGTCCGGGGCCGGCGACAGGTCGTCGGTGTTGGTTTCGCCCGGCACCTTGAACACGGTGATGGTCAGGCTTTGCGGCACTTCCGGACGGCTGGTGAACCACTCGGCATCGGCCCAGCTTTGCAGCACGGCCTTGGCATTGGCGTTGCCCTTGTCGGCCTTGTCCTTCACGTCGTGGAAGGCGTCGAACATCAGCAGGGTCTTCTTCAGCGCGTCGGCGGCGACGGTGCCCACTTCGGCATCGTCCAGCAGCTCGATCAGCGGCGAGATGTTGTAGCCGCCCAGCATGGTGCCCAGCAGCTCGGTCGCCTTGGCACGCGAGATCAGCGCGCACTGTTCCTTGCCCAGCGCCACGGCGGCCAGGTACGAAGCCTTGACCTTGGCGGCGTCGTCCACACCGGCCGGCACGCGGTAGGTGATCAGCTCGACCAGGTTCTGCTCTTCACCGGCGGGCGGGTTCTTCAGCAGTTCGATCAGCTCGGCTGTCTGCTTGGCGGTCAGGGGCAGAGGGGGGATGCCAAGCGCGGCGCGCTCGGCCACATGTGCGCGATAGTTTTCAAGCATGGGAACCTGCTGAGTAATTAGGTTTAGAAAATCTCGGTACGTCGCGATTGTAGTCCGAAGCAGCTCCTCGGTCAAATGTCTTATATCTTATATAAGAGTGAAAATGCAAAAATGCATGCAGATCAATGCGTTAAGGACTGATGGTTTTGCAGGCCCACATAACAAACTACCCGACTAGCGTAGTAGGGAATGCACATCGGCGCTGCCCGAACCCACCCCGCCGGGCCGGCCGCGATTCGCCGCGAATCGCACCGGCACTCAAGTTCACACGACATGAAGCGTTAACCAGCCTGCAGGCGCGTCTCCCGCAGCGCCCGCTCGCTGTAGCGCCCTGCTTCGCAGATAGCTTGTCATGAAATGGCCCGGTTGGCCGCCATGCGTCGTTGCTCGTCGTTGCCATAGCTACGGCTATGGCGCCTCCTCGCGCCTAGCCTGACGACCAACCGAACCACTTCATTTCGACAACCTATCTACGAAGCAGGACGCTTGCCGTGCCTGCCCCCTTTCCGCTCAAATGGCCAAGCTGAAAGGGTTTCCCCCTTTTTTTCGGCCCTTTGCTGGCCTGCGATTCCGGAAGAATGGCAGGCATTCCGATACAGGCTTCTCATGGCGAACACGGCTTCCCCTCCCCGGACTGGCAACACAGGCAAGCGCGGCCGGCTGCTGCTGATTGGCGCCGGCGTGCTGGTTGTGGCACTGGGCGCCGGAGGCTTCGTGCTGGGTAGCGTGCTGAGCAACCGCCAGCCGGCGGCTGCCGCCGCGCCCGCCGCCCCGGTCGTACCGCCGCCGATCTTCGTGCCGCTGGATGCGTTCACCGTCAACCTGCGCAGCGACGACGGCGACCGCTTCCTGCACACCGGCCTGTCGCTGAAGGTGGCCGATGCCGAGACCCAGGCGCGCCTGGCCCAGTACCTGCCCGAAGCGCGCAGCCGCATCCTGCTGCTGCTGTCGGCCAGGCATCCGGCCGACCTGGCCACCGTCGAAGGCAAGCGCAAGCTGGCCGACGACATCCGCGACACCATCAGCAAGCCGTTTGCCAGCGGCCTGCCGGCGCAGCGCGTGCTCGATGTGCTCTTCACCTCGTTCGTGGTGCAGTAAGCGCAAGCCAGGGCAGCCGGATTCATCCATAACGCCGCACAAGGGGCAGGACACCAGATGGCCTACGACAAGTTCCTCTCGCAAGACGAGGTAGACGAGCTGCTCAAGGGCGTATCCGGCGAAGCCGATACGCCCAAGGCCAGCGAGCCTGCGCCCGACGAAGGCGCGGTGCGCCCCTACAACCTGGCGACGCAGGAACGCATCATCCGCGGCCGCCTGCACACGCTGGAAATCATCAACGAGCGCTTTGCGCGCTCGATGCGCACGGCGCTGTTCAATTTCATCCGCCGCGGCGCGGACATCTCGGTGGGCGGCGTGAGGATCGAGAAGTTCGGCGATTTCGCGCGCAACCTGCCGATGCCGACCAACCTGAACCTGGTCCACCTGAAGCCGCTGCGCGGCACGGCGCTGTTCATCTACGACCCGAACCTGGTGTTTCTGGTGGTGGACAACCTGTTCGGCGGCGACGGCCGCTTCCACACCCGCGTGGAAGGCCGCGACTTTACCCAGACCGAGCAGCGCATCATCCAGCGCATGCTGGAGCTGACGCTGACCAGCTACGGCAACGCCTGGCGCACCGTGCACCCGATCGAGACCGAGTACATCCGCTCGGAGATGCACCCCAAGTTTGCCAACGTCGCCACGCACAACGAAGCCGTGGTGACCACCGCCTTCCATATCGAACTGGGCGCGGTCGGCGGCCAGCTCCACGTGTGCCTGCCGTACGCGATGATCGAGCCGCTCAAGGACCTGCTGATGAATCCGCTGCAGGACGAGAAGGACGTCGACAAGGGCTGGGTCACGCAACTGTCCACGCAGCTGCGCGCGGCCGAGGTGGAGCTGGTGGCCGAATTCGCGCACCTGCAGAGCACCGTGGCCGAAGTGCTGGCGATGCGCGCCGGCGACGTGCTGCCGATCGAGCTGCCGGAGAAGATCTTCGGCAAGGTGGACGGCGTGCCCGTCATGCAATGCGGCTTCGGCACCATGAACGGCCAGTACGCGCTGCGGGTAGAACGAATGATCAATCACCAGGACGGCCACTCCCACCTGGACACCGAGGACACCGATTATGAGTGACGGCATCGAGGACAAGCCGGTCGACCCGATGGACGACTGGGCCAGCGCGCTGGCCGAGCAGACCAGCGCCACATCCGCCGGGATCCCCGCAGCCACCGCACCGGCGGCCGCGCCTGCGGCCACCCCGGCCGCTGCCACGGTCTTCCCGCCGCTGGCCAAGGAAGCGCCGAGCGGCTTCCGCAACGATATCGAGATGATCCTCGATATCCCGGTGCAGCTGACCGTGGAACTGGGCCGCACCAAGGTACCCATCAAGAACCTGCTGCAACTGGCGCAGGGCTCGGTGGTGGAACTGGATGGCCTGGCCGGCGAGCCGATGGACGTGCTGGTCAACGGCTACCTGATCGCGCAGGGCGAGGTGGTGGTGGTGAACGACAAGTTCGGCATCCGCCTGACGGACATCATCACGCCGTCCGAACGCATCCGGAAGCTGAACAAATGACCATGCCGACGCGCGCCAGCCTGGCCGTGCCTGCGCTGCTGCCGGGGGCCGTCATGGCCGCCGACGGCACGCACGTGCCCGCCATCAGCGGCGCGGCCAGCCTGGCGCAGGCCGGGCTGGGGCTGTTCGCCATCATCGCGCTGATCCTGGGCATGGCCTGGGTGGCACGGCGTGCCGGCCTGGTGCGCCATGCCACCGGCGGCGCGATGAAGGTGGTCGGCAGCACCATGCTCGGCGCACGCCAGCGCCTGGTGCTGGTCGAGGTGGGCGATACCTGGCTGGTGCTGGGCGTCAGCCCCGGCGAAATCCGGCCGCTGCACACCATGACCGCGGGCACCACGGCCGCCAGCCCGACGGCGGCCCCCGGCGCCATCGGCTCGTCGCAACCGCGGACCGGCGGCACCTTTGCCGAAAAACTGCTGCGTTCGATGCAGGATCACTTCAAGCCATGAATTCTCCGCGTGCCGCGCTGCGGCGCCATGCCCGCGCTGTGCGCAATGCTGCAGCCGCGCGCAGCTTCCCGATGCCTGCCCTGCTGGCGCTGATGGCAGCCATTGCCGCGCTGGCCTTCGCGCCCGCACCGGCCTGGGCCCAGGCGCTGCCCGGCGTGATCAGCAAACCCGCCCCGGGCGGCGGCCAGATCTGGTCGCTGCCGGTGCAGACGCTGGTGCTGCTGACCTCGCTGTCGTTCCTGCCGGCGGCAATGCTGATGATGACCGGCTTCACCCGCATCGTCATCGTGCTGGGCCTGCTGCGCAACGCGCTGGGTACGGCCTCCTCGCCACCCAACCAGGTGCTGGTGGGCCTGTCGCTGTTCCTGACTTTCTTCGTGATGGCACCGGTGTTCGACCGCGTCTACAACGACGCCTACAAGCCGCTGTCGGAAAACAAGATCAGCCTCGAAGCCGCCGCCGCCCGCGCCGTCGAGCCGCTCAAGGGCTTCATGCTGCGCCAGACCCGCGAGAAGGACCTGGCCATGTTTGCCCAGATGGCCAAGGCGCCGGAGATGCAGGGCCCGGAGGAAGTGCCGATCAGTATCCTGGTGCCGGCCTTCGTCACCAGCGAGCTGAAGACCGCGTTCCAGATCGGCTTCACCATCTTCATCCCGTTCCTGATCATCGACCTGGTCGTGGCCAGCGTGCTGATGGCGATGGGCATGATGATGGTGCCGCCGGCCACTATCTCGCTGCCGTTCAAGCTGATGCTGTTCGTGCTGGTCGACGGCTGGCAGTTGCTGCTGGGTTCACTGGCGCAGAGCTTCATGAACTGAGGCGGCCAGCCAGCGCCCGCCACCCACCGCCAAGTCTTAGCCATGACACCCGAGACCGTAATGACCATCGCCACCCAGGCGATGAAGATGACCCTGCTGCTGGCCGCCCCGCTGCTGCTGGTGGCGCTGGCCGCCGGCCTGCTGGTCAGCCTGTTCCAGGCCGCGACCCAGATCAACGAGATGACGCTGAGCTTTATCCCCAAGCTGATCGCGCTGTTCGCCACCATGGTGCTGGCCGGGCCGTGGATGATCAATTCGATGGTCGACTACATGCGCGAGGTGTTCCAGAGCATTCCCGCGATGGCGCACTGACAGCAGCCGCACTCGCCGTCGTCGTCCCCCCTCGCCCTGCCTGCCCGCTGACTCCCCGCCGTGATCGAGTTCACCTCAGCCCAGCTCTACAGCTGGCTCGCGGCGTTTCTATGGCCGTTTTTCCGCATCCTGGCCTTGATCAGCACCGCGCCGCTGTTCGGTGAATCCACCATCCCGCGCCGCGTCAAGATCGCGCTGTCCGCCGTGATCGCGATGGTGGTCTCGCCCACCATCGCGCAACTGCCGGTGGTGCCGGTGTATTCCTTCGGCGGGCTGATCATCATCCTCAATGAAGTCGGCGTCGGCCTGGCCACCGGCTTCGCCATGCGCCTGGTCTTTGCCACCGTGCAGCAGGCCGGCGAAATCATCGGCCTGCAGATGGGCCTGTCGTTCGCGTCCTTCTTCGACCGCGCCGCCGGTGGCCAGACCATGGTGCTGTCGCGCTTCCTGAACTTGATCGCGGTGCTGCTGTTCCTGGCGCTGGACGGCCACCTGCTGATGCTGGGCACGCTGGTCGACAGCTTCAACGGCCTGCCCATCGGTGGCACGCCGCTATCGGCCGGCGGCGCCATGGCCGTGGCCCGCGCCGGCGGCATGGTGTTCTCGTCCGGCCTGCTGCTGGCACTGCCGATGATCGCCGCTCTGCTGACGCTGAACCTGGCGATGGGCATCCTGAACCGCGCCTCGCCGCAACTGTCGATCTTTGCGGTCGGCTTCCCGGTCACGCTGTCGGGCGGGCTGCTGGTGCTGATGCTGGTGATGCCGCAGATGGGCGTCTACATGCAGCACATGATCGAGGCGGGGCTGGAGGCGGTGGGGACGGTGCTGGCGCAGTTTGCGCGGTAGGATTGCGCTTTATCTTAGATCTCGAATATCTCTTGACATGGCGCACGAAGGGGCTAGTATTACGCCATGTACTTCGATCTCTAAGATTTATCAGGTACCGCAACCACCGTTCAGGAGCCCTTCATGTACGACATTTTCGCCACGGACAAGCTGATCGACCTCTGGCTGACCGAAGACATCGGCATCTGCGACTTGACCGTCCAGACCATGATTGAACCGGGAGAGACCGGCACCTTCTGCATGAACGCCCGCGAGCCCATGCTCATCGCCGGCATCGATGTGGCGGCACGCATCTTCGCGCGCTACGACCCGACGCTGTCTGTCGATGTGCGGGTCGCCGACGGCAACAAGGTGGAAAAAGGCGCGGTGCTGCTTAACGTGAGCGGCAATGCACGCAGTGTCCTGACGGCCGAGCGCACCGCGCTGAACATCATGCAGCGGCTGTGCGGCATCGCCAACCATACGGCAACGTATGCCCAGGCCATTGCCCACACCAGGGCGCGCCTGATCGACAGCCGCAAGACCACACCCGGCCTGCGCGCGCTGGAAAAGCACGCGGTGACCTGCGGCGGCGGACTGAACCACCGGCTCAGCCTGGACAACGGCGTGATGATCAAGGACAACCACATCGCCGTGTGCGGCAGCATTGCCGCGGCCGTGGCGCGCGTGCGCCGCAGGTTGCCCGTGCTGACCAAGCTGGAAGTGGAATGCGACCGGCTGGAACAGGTGCACGAGGCACTGGCGGCCGGTGTCGACGTGATCATGCTGGACAATATGTCGGTGCCCGACATGAAGGAAGCCGTGCAGATCGTCAATGGCCGGACCAAGGTCGAGGCCTCGGGCGGCATCCGCCTGGAAACGATCCGGGCCGTGGCGGAAACGGGCGTGGACTACATCTCCACCAGCAAGATCACCCAGTCCGCCCCTGCCGTCGATATCGGGCTCGACGAAGCCTGACAGCCGCGGGGCCCAGGCCCCCCTGACCGATTCACGCCTTCTACCCAAGGCATTCACCCTTGCCGGTCTCGCCCGGCGAGGGCCTTTTCGTTGGCGGGCTGCCTACAGATCCGAGAGCAGCCGCCCCACCTCCTGCGTAGACGGAACGCGCCGGCCATGCTCTGCCGAGGCGGCTTCGTCGGCGACCAGCCGCTTCGCGATCGTGATCAGCACGCGGCGGGTGGTCAGCACATCTTCCTCGCTCAGCCCTGCCACGCTGAGCTCGTTCACCTCGGTAGCCAGCGGCTCGAGCTTGCGGCGCAGCGCGCGTCCGGTCTTGCTCAGGAACACATGCACCTTCTTCTTGTTGCCGGGAAGATGGGTGCGTTCCACGTAGCCCAGCGCCTCCAGCGCCTTGACTGCCGCAAACGTCGTCGGCTCGGTCACGCCGGCCCGTTCGCTCAGCTCCCGCTGCGACAGGCCGTCATGGCGCCACAGGATACGCAGGATGGTCCAGTGGCCGTACGAAACCGAATGCTCCGCCAGGCGCAGCTGCAGCGCCCGGATATAGGCGCGGGCGGCATCCTTCACCAGGTGGGCAAGCCGTTCTTCATCGGCTTCATCCGCAGGCGTGATCGGGACCGGAGCATCCGGCTTTCTTGTGGCCATAGTCATGAGGGAAAGTGAAACGCATGCATGCGGCACCGAACGAGCGCGGTGCCGGCGACAGCGCACATGATAACGCCTCCGGCACTCGCACGCGGACACCACGCCTGATGGCCAGGGCATCTCCATGTAGCGCTCACTCCATCAGTGCACCATGCCCTCAAGCCATGCATGGGGCACCGTCGCTGCGCACCCTGCCCCCGTGTTTTCCCCTAGAAATCCGCGAATCCCGCGTACACGCTTGATTTGCGGGCGCTGGCCCACTGCTTGCATTACCTTAGACATCGAACTTATCTTGACACCCCCCGGGCCGGTGCTAGCATAACCACATAACTTCGACATCTAAGGTAATTTCCATGACGGCGAGCGGCACATTCTTTTTTGTTGTGGGGCCCAGTGGCGCTGGCAAGGACTCGCTGATCGACGGTGCACGTGCCGCGCTCGATGACGACTACGTCTTTGCGCGGCGCGTCATCACGCGTCCTGGCGGGTCCGCCGGCGAAGCGCATGAGGGGGTATCCGAGACCGAGTTCGCGCGGCGCCAGCGAAGCGGAGAATTCCTGGTGACCTGGGACGCGCACGAGCTGCGCTATGGACTGCCGGCCTCCCTGATGCGCGAGCTCGAACGCGGCCGCAACGTCGTCGCCAATGGCTCGCGCAGCGTCATCGCGGAACTTGCGGCCCGCTTGCCGCGCTTCGTGGTGGTCCTGGTGACAGCACCGCATGACGTGCTTGCCCGGCGCATTGCCGCGCGCGGGCGGGAATCGGGCGACCAGGTCGCCAGCCGCGTGGCGCGCGCAGGGGCTCCGGTGCCGCCACATGTGCCGTGCATCACGGTCTCGAACGACAGCACGCTGGAAGCCGGCACGGCACGCTTTGTCGAAGCCTTGCACAACGGCACCATGGCATCCGCCATCGAACGGCCGGCCAGCCGCACCAACCTGATGGCCAAGCTGCGCGGCGAGCCGCTCGACGAGGCTGCATACGTCGCCGTGCTGCAGGACGCCATTGCCGGGCGGTACACCGAGGCAGAGCTGACCGAGTTCCTGGTTGCTGCAACCCGCACGCTGACTGACGAGGAAGTGGTGGCGCTGGCCCGCGCGCGTACCGCCTTCACGCCCCGCATCGACTGGGACGAGCCCGTTGTCGTCGACAAGCATTCGATGGGTGGCGTTCCCGGCAGCCGCATCACGCTGGTCGTGGTGCCGATTGTCGCGGCCTACGGGCTGGCCATGCCCAAGACATCGTCGCGCGCGATCACCTCCGCCGCCGGCACCGCCGATGCCATGGAGACCATCGCACGCGTCGACCTGGCGCAAGAAGACGTGCGCCGCTGCGTGGCGCAGGCGCGCGCCTGCATTGCGTGGAACGGGCGGCTGAACCATTCCGTGATCGACGATGTGATGAATGCCATCACGCGGCCCCTGCGGCTGGATTCGCGGCGCTGGTCGGTGGCTTCGATCCTGTCGAAGAAATACACCGCCGGCGCTACCCACGTCATTGTCGACCTGCCCTACGGGCCACAGACCAAGCTGGCAACGCGCGCCGAAGCCGAGGCGCTGGGCGCGCTGTTCGAACACGTCGGCAAGGGACTGGGCCTGCACGTGCGTGCGCTGGTCACGGACGGCAGCCACCCGATCGGCCGTGGCATCGGCCCCGCGCTGGAAGTGCGCGACGTCCGTCTCGTGCTCGACAACGCCCCCGATGCGCCCGCTGACCTGCGCGACAAGGCTCTGCGCTTTGCCGGCGAAATCATCGCATTCGATCCCCGCGTGGGCTCGCCCGAACACGGCATGCAAATTGCGGCGGCGCTGCTGGATGACGGCAAGGCCAAGGTTGCGTTCGATCGTATCGCCGCCGCGCAGGGCATCCGCCCCGACCCGGTGGCGCCGGGTACGCATACGCAGGTCGTACCTGCCGCCACGCAGGGCCGGGTGACAGCCGTCGATGGCTTGCAGATTTCCGGCGTGGCGCGCGCCGCCGGGGCACCGCGCGATGCCGGCGCAGGCGTCGACATGCTGTGCGCGATCGGTGCAAAGGTAGCGCCGGGGCAACCCCTCTACCGCATCCACGCGGGCTCCGCGCAAGCGCTTGAGGCGGCTGCGGCACTGGTGCGCGCTGGCGGCGAGTGCAGCCATGCGGTGCGTATTGACCCCGATTGACCGGCTTTTCCACTTCCTTCACCCTAACCGACGAGGCAAATCCATGAGACCCCTATCCGTCGTCAGCAGTCTGGCATCGCTCCTGTTTGTCGCAGGCAGCCTGGGCACCCTGCCCGGGCGCGCCGAAGCCAATATCGCCAGTACCTTCCCGCAAAAGCCGATCCGCGTGGTAGTGACGTTCCCGGCCGGAGGGGGGACCGATTCTCTTGCGCGCCTGATCGGGAATGACCTCAGCAAGTCGCTGGGGCAGCCGGTGGTCGTCGACAACCGGCCCGGCGCGAGCGGCAATATCGGTGCCGAGTTCGTCGCCAAGAGCCCCGCCGACGGCTATACGCTGCTTATCGTCAACAGCAGCTTTGCCATCAACCCGAGCGTCTTCAAGAAGCTGCAGTTCAATCCCAAGTCCGATTTCAGCGCCGTGATCACCTTCGCCTCGGTGCCGTCGGTGATTGCCGTGCCATCGCAATCGAAGATCCACACCTTCAGCGACCTGCTGGCGGCGGGCAAGAGCGCCTCTCCCCCCAGCTATGCGTCGTGCGGCAACGGCACCCCGCAGCATCTGGCCGGCGAGTTGCTGAAGGTCTCGGCAAAGATGGAGATGCTGCATGTGCCGTACAAGGGTTGTGCCCCCGCCATCGCCGACGTGCTTGGCAACCAGGCCGATGTCAGCGTCAACACGCTGACCAACACCATCCCCTACCTGAAAAGCAACAAGCTGCGCGCGCTGGCGGTCACCTCGAAGGCGCGCTCGCCGTTCCTGCCCGACGTGCCCACGGTGGGCGAACTTGGCGTGACCGGCTATGACGTCGACCAGTGGTTCGGCATCCTCGCCCCGGCACATACGCCGCCCGAGATCGTGCAGAAGCTGAATGCCGAAATCGCCAGGGCCATCGCCAAGCCCGAGATCAAGGCATCGCTGACACAGCTCGGCTTTGCCACGACCACGAGCACCCCGGCCGAATTCCAGAAGCTGGTGGCCACCGACATCGATCGCTGGCAGAAATTCGCGACGAAGATCAACCTGCTCGTCGACTGACCACCTGGGGCACCGGCCAGGCTGGAGCAGGCGGATCCCCCGACTTCCCGCATGACATCGTTGCCACACGGGCGCAAGCCGGCCCCCGTGAGAGCGCGTTCGCGCCTGCGTCCTGGCATCAACCGCCAGGCGTTGGCCGCGTGCGCGCTGTTCCGGGGAATGGCCGCGACACGATCTGGCTGGATGCATATGAGCTTTATGCGTCATATTTTGACGCATGTCATTTCCCGCAATATGTCGTTGTAAAAACAAGTGGAACTTTCCTTAATACAAATGATAATATTTCTCATTCGTACTACCATTTAGATTGAGGCTTAGCGATGAGCGAAACCGTGCTCGCAATCACCAAGGGCGTGCGCATGTTGCCGCACCTGACTGGCGCACTTGGCGTGGCTGTCGCCGCCGCGCCCGCAACCGCCCAGACGGGCTCCCAGACAGCGTCCCAGGCGCCGCCGGGCACGGTCGAACTCCCGACGGTTACGGTCTCGGGCGCGAGCGAGTTCAAGGTCGACCACTCATCGTCGATCAAGAACCCGGCGGCGCTGCTCGACACGCCGCGCTCGATTACGGTGATTCCCCAGGAAGTGATTCAGAGCACGGGCTCCACCACGCTTACCGATGTGCTGCGCACGGTGCCCGGCATCGCTTTCGGCGCCGGCGAAGGTGGCAATCCGGTCGGCGACCGGCCCTTCATCCGCGGCTACGACGCCCAGGCAAGCACGTTCCTCGACGGCTTTCGCGACATCGGCTCGCAAAGCCGCGAAGTCTTCAATATCGAATCGGTCGAGGTGACCAAGGGCCCCGCCGGGGCCTACGATGGCCGTGGTTCGGCGGGTGGCAGCATCAACCTCACCAGCAAGTCGGCGAAGCTCGGCAACTTTGCCGAAGGCAATGTGGGCGTGGGCAACGCCGACTACAAGCGGGCCACCGTCGACGGCAACTGGCAGTTCGCCGAGCATGCGGCCTTCCGCCTGAATGCGATGTACCACGACTCCGGCGTCGCGGGCCGCGACGCGACCCACCAGAACCGCTGGGGTGTGGCGCCCACGGTCACGTTCGGGCTGGGCACGCCCACGCGCCTGACGATGTCGTACTACCACATGCAGACCGACGACATTCCCGATGTCGGCATTCCGTACAACAACCCGACCTTCAATGCCCGCACCGACGGCCGGGCGAGGACGCGCACCGCGGGTGACGGCTCGCCGGTGAACGTACCGCGCAACACGTACTACGGTCTCGTCGACCGCGACTTCCGCAAGGATGTGGCGGACATGGGCACCATCCGCTTCGAGCACGATTTCAGCGACGCGCTCAGGTTCCGCAACCAGACGCGCATGTCGCGCACGTCGCAGGACTTCATCTACACCCAGCCGGACGACAGCCAGGGCAACCTCTACTACGACATGATCTGGCGGCGCGCCAATACGCGCATCAGCACCGCCAGGACGCTGTCGAACCAGACCGACCTGTCGGGCGAGTTCGTGACCGGCCCGGTCAGGCACAAGTACGCCACCGGCATCGAGTTCTCGCGCGAGACCAGCGACAACGACACCTACACCGTGGCCACCGGCAGCAATCGCTGCCCCGCTGGCCCCGGCGCGGCAGGCGGCTACAACTGCACGACCCTCTACAACCCAAACCCCGGTGATCCGTGGGCGGGCTCCATCGCGCGCACCAATAACCCGAGCTACTCGCAGACGAATACCACTTCGGCCTATGTGTTCGACTCCATGGAGCTGGGCAGGCAATGGATGGTGAACGCCGGCCTGCGCTTCGACCGCTACGCCACGGAGTTCCTGTCGACGCGTGCCGCCGGCACCAACCTCCGCACCAGTTTCTCGCGCGACGACAATCTCTTCAACTACCAGTTCGGCGTGGTCTACAAGCCCGCCGATAACGCGAGCGTCTATGTGTCGTACGGCACATCGTCGACGCCGGCGGGCGCCTTCCTGGCGCAAGGCAGCGACAGCAACCCGCTGACCACCGGCTCGCAACTCGCCCCGGAAAAGAACCGGGCCTTCGAACTGGGCACCAAGTGGGATGTGCTGCGCAAGCGCCTGGCGCTGACGGCCGCGATCTTCCGCATCGAGACCACCAACGCACGCATTACGCTGCAGGATGGCACCGCCGCCATGGCTGGCAACAAGCGCGTCGACGGCTTCGAGCTCGGCTTCTCGGGCAACGTGACCGACGACTGGGCGGTGTTCGGCGGCTACACGCACCTGAAGAGCGAACTGCGCAACGCCGGCGGCGCGGGCGCGGCGTTCGGCCTGAGCAACGGCACCTCGTTCCCGAACACGCCGGAGGACAGCTTCAGCCTGTGGTCCACCTATCGCCTGTTCCCCAACTTCACGGTCGGCGGCGGCGCCTACTACGTGTCGAAGGTCTGGGGCAGCGAAGTCAACAACAAGTGGGTCCCGGCGTACTGGCGCTTTGACGCGATGGCCTCGTACAGGATCAACAAGGCCCTCACGCTGCAGCTGAACGTGCAGAACCTGTTCGACAAGACGTATTACAGCCAGGCTTACCCGACGCACTACGCGACCATGGCCCCGGGTCGCTGGGCAATGCTCAACCTGAACGTCCGCTACTGACGGATCGTGGCGGCCCGCACGGGCCGTCCGCCGCGCGATCCCCCGGGCGAGGGCCTGCCGCCGTCGCCCTTCTTCCGCAATAGAAGCCCTTCCCGCCTGGCCTTTACGGAGCACCTGTTCTGGCTCCGCGTGTTTCCATGGACCTGATTCCCTTCCCTATCGTCTCCCAGGGTGAACTCGATCACCTCGGACCCGCCGGCCTGCGCGACAAGCTTGCCGGCCCGCCCCAGGCCGCGCTGGCCTGGCTTGGCGCCGCGGCCGCCGGCGGCACGCTCGCGGCGCAGACGCTGCTCGGACAGTGGTTTCTGGAAGGACGCGGCGTCGCCCGGGACGAGGCACGGGCCTTTGCATGGTTCAAGCATGCCGCGCATGCCGGCCACGCGGGCGCGGCCAACCTGGTCGGGCGCTGTTACGAGAACGGCTGGGGCACCGCTGCCGGCGCGACCGCCGCCGCCCACTGGTACACGGTGGCGGCAGAACGGGGATCGGACTGGGGCATGTACAACCTGGCCACCTCGCTGGCCCTGGGCCGAGGCCTGCCGACTGACCGGCCTGCGGCGTTTGCCTGGTTCCGCAAGGCGGCGGACCTGGGACACGCCAAATCGCTCAATATCGTGGGCGGCTTCTTCGAGGACGGCTGGGAAGTCCTGGCCGATGCCCGCATCGCGGCCGACTATTACCGCCGCGCCGCAGAAGCCGGGGATTTCCGCGGGCAGTTCAACTACGCCCGTGTGCTGGCGCTGGCCGGAGACCATGCCGGCGCGGCGGCCTGGATCGCACGCGCACCCGGCACCGCCACCTCGGCCTTCATCGAGAAGATGCTCGAATACCTGCGCCTGGCGCCGCAGCCTGAACTGCGGCGCCTGCACGGGGTCGTGCAAAGCGCAGCCATGGTCGGCCGGAATGCCATTCCCGGGGTCGGGCAAGCCGCCTGAACGCTCCGGACTTGACGCTTCAGTTCGCGGCGGCGGGCGCCATCAGGTCTTCCAGAAAGTAGGCTGCCAACTGATGGCGCCCTTCAAGCCTGGCCTTGGCATAGATGTTGGCCGCATGCTGGCGCACCGTCTTGGCCCCGCTCTCGCGCAGCCCGGCAATCTCCTCCAGCGACAACCCCTTCACCAGCAGCAGCGCCACATCCTTCTCCGCCGGAGTCAGCTTCCAGGCATCGAACTGATCCTGCATCTGCTTCAGGAAAGTCCTGGTCGACTGCAGCACTGCGGCGTCACGCTCGACCATGGCACGCTCGCCAGCGGCTGCCGAGTTCTTCAGCTCAGCGAATTCGCTCGCCGCGCGCCGGCGCTCGCGCAGGAACACCGCCAGGATCCACAGGAACACGATCGTGGCTGCCACTTCGGTCATCAGGTGGTAGTTGACCCCGCCAGTCCTATGCAACTGCCACAAATCCCAAAGCTGATAGGCGGGAAAGAAGGCGAGCAGGATCAAAAGCTTGGGCGGCATCGGGAGGACAGAGGGCGGCGGAAGACGCCCATCGGATTCGATTCGGACTGCGTGGAAATGGAGGAAGCGAATGTAACTGATTCTCGTTTATATGAAAAGCAGAACAACTCTCAAGCGGGTACGGCACCGCATGGGGTGAATTCAGCAGCACATTAACGTACTGGACATATGTCCCATGCCCCGGTTTTCGACCTTGGGTTCCCAGGCAAATGGCTGGTGGCTGCCTGACACATGTCCCGGAATCCCAGGCTGGCAGGGAATTCTGAATTGAGTTTGAAAATGATTCGCATTAGCCTTCGCTGATCCGCTATCTGTCACTCACCATCTCATGACCCGCGTTTCCGCATTCCGCCCTGGCCCAGCCACCCGTCCACGCACCATCGCCGCCCTCGCTTCCGCGCTGATTGCCGGCCTGCCCGCCGCAGCGCGAGCCCAATCGACACAGCCGGCGGTGGCGGAACAGACCCTGCCCGCGGTCACCGCCTCCGCCAACCAGGTCACACCGGGCAGCCTGCGTGACACGGTGACAACCGGTACCAAGACGGATACGCCGCTGCGCGACATTCCGGCCGCCATTACCGTCATCCCGGATACGGTGTTGCGTGAACAGGGTGCCGTGGACATGAACTACGCCCTGCAGAACTCCGCCGGCGTACAGCCGCTGCTGGCAGGGGGTTATGGCTTTGCCAACAACTACACGGTCCGTGGGCTGGCCATGCGCTTCCTGCGTGACGGCAACCTCGACGGTCCCAGCCAGAATGGCTACTACCGCACCATGTACGACGTGGAGCGCATCGAGGTGCTCAAGGGCCCGGGTTCGGCGCTCTACGGCTCTGGCCAGCCCGGCGGCACGGTGAACATCGTGACCAAGCCGCCACTCAGCAAATTTGGCGCCGAGATTGGCGCATTTGGCGGCAGCTTCGGCACCTGGGGTACCTATGTGGACGTCGGCGGCCCCGTCAGCTCGCAGGTCTCCACGCGGCTGATTGCCGACTACGAGAAGAGCGACGGCTATCGCGGCCTGTCGCGCGACATCAAGGAAGTCTCGCCGTCGTTCAGCTGGGCGTATGACACCGACAAGACACTGACGGTGGACTACGACCATCGCGATATCCGCATCGTCCCGGACAACTACGGCATTGTCTTCAACAACCAGGGCAAGGTTGCCCCGGCCCCGCGCGACGCGCGCTACTACAGCCCGTTCAACGACACGCGCCAGACCATCGACCGCCTGACGCTGAGCCACGACTGGCGCATCGACCCGGCGCTGACGATGCGCACCGCGTTCATCTATGACGAGCGCGGCCTGGACATGACCCGCAATGCCGGCGGCAACGGCGGCAACGCGCTCAACCAGATGACGGGCCGTAGCGCCCGCACCCAGGTCGACGACGGGCATTTCCTGCTGACCCAGAACGAACTGGTCTGGAAGACCCGCACCGGCCCGGTCGACCATACGGTCTTGTTCGGCCTGGAATATTCCGACACGCATATCAACACGCTGCGCACCGGCTACAACCTGCCCAACATCGCCAATATCAACGCCCCCGTCGTGCCTGAGACCACGCTCCATGGCCTGGCACCGGTGGTCGCGCAAGGCTTCAACCGTGTCCTCAAGCAGCAGGACTTGGGGGTCTACCTGCAGGACCAGCTGGCCTTCGGCGAGCAATTCAAGGTGCGGGCGGCGGTGCGCTCGGACCGCGTCAAGTTCAGCGATGCCGGCACGCAAGGTGGTGTCTTCCGCAATATCGGCGACACGCAAAACCTCACCTCCGGTTCGCTGGGCGCGGTCTGGCAGCCGCTGCAGACTCTGTCGCTGTATGCCGGGGTATCGACCAGCAAGTTCATCAACGTCTCCACCGAACCGGCCGCGCTAAGCACCCAGCCCGAGAGCGCGCTGCAGAAGGAAGTGGGCATGAAGGCCGCCTTCCTTGACGGCCGGCTGGAAACCAACCTGTCGCTGTTCGAGACCGAGCGCAAGAATTACTACATCACGCTGCCCGGCGCCCTGAGCCCGACGCCCGATGGCCGCGACCGTTCGCGCGGCATGGAGATCGAGCTGACGGCGCGCCCGCTGTCCGGCTGGACCGTGCTCGCGAACTTCGTGCTGCAGGACGTGGAAGTCCAGTCCAACGCGCTGGCGTCCAACGCCAGCATGGGCGTGACCAACCGCAGCATCGCCGGCACGCGCCCGGCCGGGGTGGCCCGCACCGGTGGCCGCCTCTGGACCACCTATGACTTCCAGCAACAGGCACTGCACGGTTTCGGCGTCGGCCTCGGCCTGACCTACAAGGGCGACAGCTATGCGGACAGCCTGAACCTGTATCGCGTGCCTTCGTACGTCGTGCTCGATGCCGCGGTCTATTACCGCCGCAGGAGCTGGGACGTTACCCTGAATCTGCGCAACCTGACCGACAAGACCTACTACGTCTCGCCGACGTTCTCGGGCGCCCTGCCCGGCGACAAACGCAGCGCGATGCTGACCGCCCGCTATCGATTCCAGTGAGGAACTCCATGACAAGACACCCGCTGTTCTCCGGCATGGCGCTGGCCTTCGCGGCCACCCTGCTGGCCGCGCCCGTGCAGGCACACTATCTCTGGCTGGAGCAGGACAAGGCCGGCGGGCACCTGTACTTCGGCGAATACGAAGAAATGCTGCGCGAGCGATCGCCGGGCCGGCTCGACGAGATGCCGGCACCCGAGATTCGCGCCGTGGACCGCGATGGCCAGGCGACGGCCCTCAGGGCCACGCGCGAGCCGGGAGGCTTCGCGTTCCCCCGGCCATCCCGCGACGCCAACGTCGTGGCCACGGAAAGTGGCTATGCGGTGAAGGACTGGACGCGCGCAGGCATCGGCATCGTCAAGCCCATGTTCTATGCCCGCCTGGCCGGTGCCACGCCGACGCAAGCCACGCCGGCCGCGAACACGATGCCGCTGGATATCGTGCCCACCGGCGCGGCCGGCGAGTTTCGCGTGATGTTCCAGGGCGCGCCGCTGGCGGGCACCGATGTGCGCATCATCGCGCCCAATGCCTGGACGCGCGAGGCCACCAGCGGCAAGGACGGCCTGGTACGCTTCACCCTCCCCTGGCGCGGCCAGTACATCCTGCACGTTGTACATCTGGAACGCACGCCGGGCACATTCGGCGGTGCCACGTATGAAGCCGTTCGCCATCGGGCGACGACGACACTCAACGTCCTGAGTGGCGCGCGCACGCAAACGCCGGTGTCATGGCAGGCCTCTCCCACCCGCTAAGGGACTTCACGCCGCGCAGAGACGCCGCGGCTGAATCCACATTGACTTCGGAAAGCCCGGCGCAGCGGCTGGCCAGGCATGGCATTGACCTGAGCATCCCGCGCGAGACCGTGATCCGGGTGTTGTCGGGATGCGCCAGCCGTCACCAGACCACTGAGTCATTGTGCGGCGAGATGCTTCGCTCAAGCCATCGTTGTGCCATCTCGACCTTCCGGATGGCCATCTACGAACTCTGCGCCGCCGGAGTCCTGTCAAGCGTTGCGGTATATCCGGGCCGAAGCAAGCTGGTACATATCTACGAACTCGCGGACAACGATCACCATCATCTCTTCTGCGTCCGGTGCCATCGCCTTGACGAGGTCGTTGACGGGAGACTGATCGAACTGGAGCGGATCGCATTGAAGGCCCGCGGCCTTGCCCCGGCGCCACTGGTGCGCGAAGCGATCAACGGTATATGTGCCGCCTGTGCCGCTGACACGACCCAGGCGTGAGAGGTACCGCACGCGGCAAGCCGGTCTGGAACGGAGTCTGTGCCACGCGCCGCGGCGCACTCACCCCTTCACGCACACTACCTGCCGCAACGTGTGCACGATCTCCACCAGGTCCGCCTGCGCCGCCATCACCGCGTCGATGTCCTTGTAGGCCATCGGGATCTCGTCGATCACGGCGGCGTCCTTGCGGCATTCCACGCCTTCGGTCGCATGCACCTGGTCGGCCACGGTGAAGCGGCGCTTGGCCTCGCTGCGGCTCATGGTGCGCCCCGCGCCGTGGCTGCATGAGCAGAACGACTCCGGGTTGCCCTTGCCGCGCACAATGAACGAGCGCGCGCCCATCGAACCCGGGATGATGCCCAGTTCGCCCACGCGCGCGCTGACCGCGCCCTTGCGCGTGACCAGCACGTCGGCGCCGAAGTGGTGTTCCTTCTGCACGTAGTTGTGGTGGCAATTGACCGCCTCCAGCTGCGCCTTGAAAGGCTTGCGCAGCACGCGCTGCGCCGCGGCCAGCACCGCCTCCATCATCAGTTCGCGGTTGCGCCGCGCGTAGGCCTGGGCCCACGACACCGCGAAGATATAGTCCTCGTAGTGCGCGGAGCCTTCGACCAGGTAGGCCAGGTCGCGGTCCGGCAGGTTGGCCAGGTGCTTGCGCATATCCTGCTGCGCCAGCGCAATGAAGGTCGTGCCGATGGCATTGCCGACGCCGCGCGAGCCGCTGTGCAGCATGAACCAGACTGACTGGGCTTCGTCCAGGCACACCTCGATAAAGTGGTTGCCGGTGCCGAGCGTGCCCAGGTGATTGCGATGGTTGGTGCGCGCCAGGTGCGGATACTTGTCGGTGATGCGGCGAAAGCCCGGCGCCATTTCGGCCCAGGCCGCGTCAACCGGCGCCGGCGCCGAGCCCCAGGCGCCCTGGTCGCGCCGCCCGCCCTGCGCGGTGCGGCCGTGCGGCACGGCGTGTTCGATCGCGCTGCGCAGCGGTCCGAGGTTGTCGGGCAGGTCGGCGGCAGTCAGCGAGGTCTTCACGGCCATCATGCCGCAGCCGATGTCCACGCCCACCGCGGCGGGGATCACCGCGCCCACGGTCGGGATCACCGAGCCGATGGTCGAGCCCTTGCCCAGATGTACATCCGGCATCACCGCGAGATGGCGGAAGATAAACGGCATCTGCGCGGTGTTCACCAGTTGCTGGCGGGCAGCGCCCTCCACCGGGACGCCGCGCGTCCACAGCTTGACCGGCTTGCCGGCGCCGGTGTCCAGCACGTCGTAGTGGCGCTTGTCCGTCATGGCCGCCCCTGGCTGTGTCGTCGCGGATTGCACATTAGACGGCCGACACCAGCCGAGAATTCCCCCGCCTTAACCCAGCAGGAAGCTGCCAAAGGCGCCCAGGTCGACATTGCCGCCCGAGATGATGATCCCCACGCGCTTGCCCTTCACATCCAGCTTGCCGTGCAGCACCGCGGCGGCGGCCAGGCAGCCGGTGGGCTCAACCACGATCTTCATGCGCCCGGCAAAGAACTTCATGGTTTCGACCAGCTCTGCATCCGACACCGTGGCGATATCCGTCACCAGCTCGCGGATCACGGCGAAAGTGTGGTTGCCCAGGAATGGCGTCTGCGCGCCGTCGGCGATGGTGCGCGGGGTATCGATGCGCACGATCTCGCCGCTGCGCAGGCTGCGCTGGCCGTCGTTGCCGGCCTCGGGCTCGACCCCGTACACGGCGCAGCCGGGCGACATCGCGTGCGCGGCGACCGCGCAGCCCGACAGCAGCCCGCCGCCGCCCAGGCATACCACCAGCATGTCCAGCGGGCCGGTTTCCTCGAACAGTTCCTTGGCGGCCGTGCCCTGCCCCGCCATCACATGCGGGTGGTCGTAGGGCGGAATCAGCGTCATGCCGCGCTCGGCGGCGATGCGCCGGCCCAGCGCCTCGCGGTCGTCCTGGTAGCGGTCGTACAGCACCACTTCAGCACCATAGCCCCGCGTGGCCTCGATCTTGATCGCGGGGGCATCCTGCGGCATCACGATCACCGCCTGCACGCCCAGCAGCCGGGCCGACAGCGCGATCGCCTGCGCATGGTTGCCGGAGGAGAACGCCAGCACGCCGCCGGCCTTCTGCTGCGGCGTGAACTGGGCGATGGCGTTATAGGCGCCGCGGAACTTGAAGGCGCCGATGCGCTGGAAGTTCTCGGCCTTGAAAAACAGCTGCGCACCGGTGGCCGCGTCCGCGGTGGAAGAGGTCAGCACCGGGGTGCGGTGGGCCGCCGCGCGGATGCGTTCGTGGGCGGCGGCGACGTCGTCGAAGGAAACAGGCAGGGCGGTCATGGCAGTGGCAAGGAAGCTGGGACGGGCCAGTTTACCCGTCCCGGGGCCAGCTTGCAGCTACGCCGTCCCGGCTCTGCGCTATGCCGCGGCCAGCCTGTGAGCCGTGCGCCGCTGCGTGCCCGGCGTACCGGCTGCCAGGTGCGAGCCGCCGCCCTCGCCCGGCAGGCGGAAGAACGCCACCACCTCGCTGAGTTCACGCCCCTGCTCTTCCAGCGCGCGCGATGCGTCGGCCGCCTCGCTCACCAGCGACGCGTTCTGCTGCGTCACCTGGTCGATCTGCACGATGGCCTGGTTGACCTGCTCGATGCCGCGGGTCTGCTCGGCCGAGGCCGTGGCGATCTCTTCCACGATGCCGGTCACGCGCGCCACGGCCTGGGTCACCTCGGCCATGGTCTGGCCGGCCTCGGTCGCCAGCGACGAGCCGTCGTGCACCTGGCGCCCCGAGGCCTCGATCAGCTCCTTGATCTCCTTGGCCGCGCTCGACGAGCGCTGGGCCAGGCCGCGCACCTCGCTGGCCACCACAGCAAAGCCGCGACCCTGCTCACCGGCGCGCGCGGCTTCCACCGCCGCATTCAGCGCCAGGATGTTGGTCTGGAAGGCAATGCCTTCGATAATGCCGGTGATCTCCGCGATCTTGGCCGAACTGGCGCTGATGTCCTGCATCGTCCCGACCACGCGCTGCACCGTGGTGCTGCCGCGCTGCGCCACATCCGCCGCGTTGCGCGCCAGCGCGCTGGCCTGGCGGGCATTCTCGGTGTTCTGGCGCACGGTCTCGGTCAGTTCCTCCATGCTGGCCGCGGTTTCCTCCAGCGAAGCCGCCTGCTCCTCGGTGCGGCTGCTCAGGTCGGCATTGCCGCGCGCGATCTCGCTGGTGCTCACGGCAATATTGCCGCTGCTTGCGCGCACGTGGGTGACCGTGGCGGTGAGGCGCTCGTTCATGTCGCGCAGCGCCGCCAGCAGGCGGCCGGTCTCGTCATGGCGATCCACCTCGATGCGCGCGCCCAGGTCGCCGCTGGCAACGGTGTCGGCCACCTCCACGGCGCGCTGGATCGGCTGCGTGATGGCACGCGTAACCAGCAAGCCACCGATGACCGCGATCGCCGCCGATGCCAGCGAGATCAGGATCAGCAGGTTGCGCTGGCGCACATAGTCCGCCTCGAGCTGGCGCTCCATCTCCTTCTGGCGCGCCGCGGTGAAGTCGGCATAGGCGTTGGTCGCCTTGATCAGTGCCGCCAGCAGCGGGCGGCATTGCTTGTCGATACGGGACACCGCTTCGTCGATCTTGCGCTCCGCCGCCAGGCCGACGATGGCCGTGGCGACCGGGCCGTACTGCGCCTCGACCTTCACCACCTCGTCGACCATCCTGCGCGCCTCGTCGCTGACGCCGGGCTGGCGCACCATCTCATTGAGCCGCGCCAGCCGCGTCTGCACGTCCTCGTGCGCGCGCAACGCCTCGGCCTTCTCCTTCTGCAGCTCGGCCGCATCGGTCACCAGCACCATGTTGCGCGCCGCGACGGCACGCCGGTCCACCGCCCTGCGCACTTTCGCGGCCATGTCCGCGCGGGCGTTCAGCCCGTTCAGGTAGTCGTTGAATCCGGTGGTCGCATCCCCGAGCGCATGCAGCGAGTACGCCGACACCACCAGCACCATGCCCGCCAGCGTGCCAAACCCCGCCAGCAGCCGCGTGCGGATAGACAGACTCCTGAAATTCATGATCACCCCCTTACCGTCCAAGAAGACGTATGCGCTTCGATTGTTATGGATCCAACCATTGCATGCCCGACGACTGCATGCCACTGCGCGCCCGTTCCTGCTGGTCGGCCCGGTGTTTGCGATCGGCAGGGGTGCATGGCCCCGGCAACTGTCTGCGCATCCGTGCTCGTTGTTGCGCTGCTAACGGTCTGGGTAAGGGGGAACTGATCCCTACGGAAGTGGGGGAGAGGTAAACGGAACGGGAGCGGGCAGCGAGTACAGCAGTGAGCACAAGAAACGGGAGGCGCACGTAGGCGTCCCCTGCCCGCACCCGCCGACGGTCAGGCCACTGCCGCCGCCCCCTGTCCCGCCAACGCACCGCGCCGCGCCAGCAGGTCCAGCGCCACGTCCACAATCATGTCTTCCTGCCCGCCCACCATGCGCCGCTTGCCCAGCTCGACCAGGATGTCGACCGTGCCCAGGCCGTAGCGCGCCGCGGCGGCCTCGGCATGGCGCAGGAAGCTGGAATAGACCCCGGCGTAGCCCAGCGCCAGGGTCTCGCGGTCCACGCGCACCGGGCGGTCCTGCAGCGGGCGCACGATGTCGTCGGCGGCATCCATCAGCGTGTACAGGTCGCACCCATGCTGCCAGCCCAGGCGTTCGGCGGCGGCGATGAAGACTTCCAGCGGGGCGTTGCCGGCGCCGGCGCCCATGCCGGCCAGGCTGGCGTCGATGCGGTCGCAGCCCTCTTCCACCGCGACGATGGAGTTGGCCACGCCCAGGCTCAGGTTGTGGTGGGCGTGCATGCCTGTCCGGGTTTCCGGCTTAAGCACGTCCTTGAAGGCGCGAAAGCGCTCGCGCACGTCCTGCATGCCCAGCGCGCCGCCGGAATCAACCACGTACACACACTGGGCGCCGTAGCCTTCCATCAGCTTCGCTTGCTGCGCCAGCGCCGCGGGCGTGGTCATGTGGCTCATCATCAGGAAGCCGACGGTGTCCATGCCGAGCTCCCGCGCGTACTCGATGTGCTGGCGCGACACGTCGGCCTCGGTGCAATGCGTGGCCACGCGCACCACGCGCGCGCCGGCGTCATAGGCGGCGCGCAGGTCGTGCACGGTGCCCACGCCCGGCAGCAGCAGCGTGGCCACGCGGGCATGGCGCACGGTCTCGGCCACGGCGGCGATCCATTCCAGGTCGGTGTGGGCGCCAAAGCCATAGTTGAAGCTGGAGCCCGACAGCCCGTCGCCGTGCGCGACCTCGATCGAATCCACGCGCGCGGCGTCAAGCGCGGCGGCGATGCGGCGTACCTGGTCCAGGCTGTACTGGTGGCGGATGGCGTGGCTGCCGTCGCGCAGCGTCACGTCGGAGATGTAGAGCTTCTTGGTGGGTTGTGCGGTCATATTGGTCTCCCTGCCTTCGGTGCGTTCATGGCGTGACAAGCGGCTCATGCGCACAGCCGGGTCTCGGCCAGGCGCTCGGCGCAGGCCAGCGCGGCGCTGGTCATGATGTCGAGGTTGCCGGCATAGGCCGGCAGGTAGTGGGCGGCGCCCTCCACCTCCAGGAAGATCGAGGTCTTGAGCCCGCTCATGGGTCCCAGGCCGGGGATATTCAATGGCGCCGACGCGGCGATACGCTCGAACTGCACGCGCTGCTTGAGCCGGTAACCCGGCACGTAAGCCTGTACTGCCTGCGCCATCGCTTCGACGCTCGCCGCAATTTGCGCTTCATCGCCGTCCTCCGACAAGGTGAAGACCGTGTCGCGCATCATCAGCGGCGGTTCCGCCGGGTTGAGCACGATGATGGCCTTGCCCCGTGCCGCGCCCCCCACCGAGCACAGTGCCTGACTGGTGGTCTCGGTGAACTCGTCGATATTGGCGCGCGTGCCGGGCCCTGCCGATTTGCTGGAGATCGACGCCACGATCTCGGCGTAGTGCACGTTGGCCACACGCGACACGGCCGCCACCATGGGGATAGTGGCCTGGCCGCCGCAGGTGACCATGTTGATGTTGGCTGCGTCCAGGTGCTGGTCCAGGTTGACCACGGGCACCACGTACGGCCCGATCGAAGCCGGTGTCAGGTCGATCACACGCACGCCGTGCTGCTGCAGCACGCGGTTGTGGTGCGCATGGGCGCCCGCCGAGGTGGCATCGAAGGCGATGCGGATATCGCCGAAGCCCGGCATGCCGACCAGCCCCTCGATGCCTTCGGCCGTGGTTGGCACGCCCAGGCGCGCGGCACGGGCCAGCCCGTCCGACGCCGCATCGATGCCCACCATGGCGCCCATCTCCAGGTTCCGGCCGTGGCGCATCACCTTGATCATCAGGTCGGTGCCGATATTGCCGGAGCCGATGATGGCCACCTTGTGCCGGCCGCTTGCTTTCATGTCCATGTCGTTGTCCTTTTCGCTTGAGTCCTGACGCGTCAGCGGCCCAGTTCCCTGGCAGTCTTGCCGCCGATGCCGAACTGCACCTTCGGCACTTCGGTGATCATCACGCGCACGGTTTCCACCGGCGCACCCACCGCTTCGACCGCGGCATCGGTGAGCGCGCGGATCAGGCGCGCCTTCTGTTCTTCGGTACGGCCTTCGATCAGGAAGACCTGCATGATTGGCATGGTGTGTCTCCTTGGTACGCGGTTCAGGTGAAGCGCATCGATACCGTGCCCAGGTGCTGGTAGCGCACGGTAATGTTGTCGCCGGCCGCCACCGCGATGGCCTCGGTCACGCCGCCGGTCATGATGAAGGTGCCCGCCGGCAGCTCGCGCCCGCGCGCGCCCAGCATGTTGGCCAGCATGGCGACGCTGTTGGCCGGGTGCCCCAGCACCGCCGCGCCGGCCGCGGTGGCCACCACCTCGCCGTTCTTTTCCAGCACCACGCCCAGGTTCTTCAGGTCCAGGCCCTCGGCGCCGCGGTGCGTGCCGCCCACGACGAAGCGCGCCGACGAAGTGTTGTCGGCAATCACGCTCTTCAGGTCGAAGCGGAAGTTCTCGTAGCGCGAGTCGATCACCTCCACCGCCGGCACCACGAAGTCGGTCGCCGCCAGCACGTCGCCGATATGGCAGCCCGGCCCCCTGAGCGGGGCCTTCAGCACGAAGGCGATCTCGGCCTCCACCTTGGGGTGGATCAGCGCGCCGGTATCGATGGCGGCGCCGTCCATGCAGGCGCCGTAGTCGGTCAGGAAGCCGTACACCGGGTCGCTCACGCCCATCTGGCGCATCTTGGCGAACGAGGTCAGGCCCATCTTGAGCCCGGCGATGCGGGTGCCGCGCGCCTCCTTGCGCGCGCGGATGGCATCCTGGATGGCGTAGGCGTCGTCCCAGTCCATGTCCGGGTATTCGTCGGTGATCTTGCGCACCGCCTCGCGCTGCAGCTCGGCGTTCTCCAGGTGCTCGGCGAGCCGGGCGATGGTGTCTTGTGTCAGGGTCATGGCTTTGTCCTGCGCAGGGTTCGGGAAGAGATCGGGATCAAACAAAGCGCACGCCGGCCGAGCCGATGCCGCCCAGGCTGATGCGCAGCTGGTCGCCGGCGGTTACGGGCACCATGGCGGCAAGCGAGCCGGACAGGATCACCTCGCCACGCTTCAGGCCGATGCCCAGCCTGCCAAGGGTGTTGGCCAGCCATGCCACCGCGTTGACGGGGTGCCCCAGCGCGGCCGCGCCGGCGCCGGTGGCGACGATCTCGCCGTTCTTCTCCAGCGTCATGCCGACCGTGCCCAGGTCCACGCTGCGCGGGTCCACCGCGGCGTCGCCGAGCACGAACACGCCTGACGATGCGTTGTCCGCCACGGTGTCCTGGATACGGATCTTCCAGTCGCGGATGCGTGAGTCGACGATCTCGAAGCAAGGCAGCACGCAGGCGGTGGCGCGCAGCACGTCGGCATTGGTCACGCCCGGCCCTTCCAGGTCGTCCTTCAGCACGAAGGCGATCTCGCCTTCGGCCTTGGGCGCGATCAGGGTGTCGGCGGGAATCGCCGCGCCGTCGGGGTAGACCATGCCCGACAGCAAGTGGCCAAAGTCGGGCTGGCGCACGTCGAGCATGTCCATCACCACGCGGCTGGTCACGCCGATCTTCTTGCCGACCACACGCTCGCCGGCGTCAAGCCGGTGCTGCACCATCGCCAGCTGGATGCGGTAGGCATCGTCGATGGTCAGGTCCGGCCAGGATTCGGTCAGCGGCGCCACCGGGCGGCGGGTGGCAAGTGCCTGGTGCAGGCCGGCGCCGATCTCAAGGATAAGTTGGCTATGCATGATGGGACCTCACAGGCGCACGCAGACGTTGCGCAGCTCGGTATAGAACTCGATCGAATGGACACCGCCCTCGCGGCCGATGCCGGACTGCTTCGCGCCACCGAAGGCGGTGCGCAGGTCGCGCAGAAACCAGGCATTGATCCAGCAGATGCCAACCTCCAGCGCGCTGCCCATGCGGTGCGCGGTGCCGAGGTCGCCGGTCCAGACTGTCGCGGCCAGGCCGTACGGGGTGTCGTTGGCCAGCGCGATGACCTCCTCTTCGGTGTCGAACGGGGCGATATGGCAGCAGGGACCGAAGATCTCCTCGCGGATCACGGCGGCGCTTTCGGGCAGGCCGGTCCAGATCGTAGGCTGCACCCAGGCGCCTTCCGCGAGCACGCCGGGCATCTGCGGCACACCGCCGCCGGTGACCACCGTGGCGCCGGCCTCGGCGGCCTGGCGGTAGCAGGACAGCACCTTGTCGCGATGCTCATGCGACACCAGCGGCCCCATGTTCACGCCGGGCTCGGAGGGTGGCCCCAGCTTCAGCCCCTCGGCCTTCGCCTTCAGCGCGGCGACAAAGCGCTCGAAGATCGGCCGCTGCACGTAGACGCGCTCGGTGCCCAGGCACACCTGGCCGCTGTTCTCGAACGCCGAGCGCGTGATGCCGGCCACGGCCTTGTCGAAATCCGCATCGGCAAACACGATGCCCGCGTTCTTGCCGCCCAGCTCGAACGACACCGGCCGCACACCATTGGCCGCTGCCTTCATGATGGCCTCGCCGGTGCGGGTCTCGCCGGTGAAGGTGATGCCGTTGACCTGCGGGTGCGCGGTCAGGAAAGCGCCGGCCGAATCCGGGCCGAAACCATGCACCACGTTGTAGACGCCCGGCGGCACGCCGGCCTCGTTCATCACTTCGCCCAGCAGCGTGGCGGTGGCGGGGGTTTCCTCCGACGGCTTGACCACCACCGTATTGCCGCAGGCCAGCGCCGGCCCGACCTTCCAGGTCATCAGCAGCAGCGGCAGGTTCCACGGGCACACCACGCCGATCACGCCGCGCGGGCTGCGCACCGCATAGTTGATGGCCTTGCCGCCGTCGGGCGTGTCCATGGCAAAGCTCTCGGTCGGCACGTTGCGGATCAGGTCGGCAAAGACCTTGAAGTTGGCCGCGCCGCGCGGGATGTCGATATGGCTGGCCAGCCCGAGCGGCTTGCCGGTATCGGCGATCTCGGCCTGCACGAAGTCGTCGAAGCGGCGGTTGATGCCGTCGGCCACCGCGTGCAGCAGTTCGACCCGCTGCGCCACCGTCATGCGGCCCCACGGCCCCTGCAGCGCGCGGCGCGCAGCCTGCACGGCGGCATCGACCTCGGCCTGCCCGGCCTCATGCACGCGGCCGATCAGGCTGTTGTCGGCCGGGTTGCGGTTCTCGAAGGTCCGCGCGGTGCCGACCCACTCGCCGTTGATGAAGTTCTTGAAGTCTTTCATGTTGGTTCTCTGGTGTAGATGCAATCGCGCTCAGGTCAGCACATTCAAAAACGCCTCGTTCAGCTTCCTGTCGTGATAGAAGATCGCCCGCCCGAGCTCGTTGTCGGTCCAGGTGATGGTGGGCTTGTCCGGGTAGTGGATATAGCCGCCTGAGAACACCTCGTTGCGATTGCCCGAGGGATCGAAGAAGTAGATCGTCGCGCCGCGCGTGATGCCGTGGCGGGTCGGGCCGATGTCGAGCGACACATCCTTCTTGGAAATGATGTCGGCTGCCTTCAGCACCTCGCTCCAGTTGTCGAGCAGGAACGAGGCATGGTGGAAGCGGTTCTTCTCCGGATGGCGGATAAAGGCGATGTCATGCGCCTTGTTCGAGCAGGTCAGGAAGGCGCCGATCAGCATCTGGCCGTCCGGTCCGGCCACGACCTGCTCGGCCAGCGAGAAACCCAGCACGTCGCGGAACAGCCTGACGGTGCCGTCGACATCGTCGCCATACAGCAGGCAGTGGTCGAAGCGGCTGGGCGCCATGCCGCGCAGGTCGTCCGGCCAGGGGTCTGGGTTCAGGTCGCCGGTCTTGCAGCCCAGCTTGTCCTTGTCGGCAAAGAGCTCGATGGCATGGCCGGTCGGGATGGTGAAACGAAAGCGCACGCCGGTGTGCGGATGCTCGCCCGCGGCGATCCACTGGCAAGCGGTGGCCAGGCCGGATTGCTCCACCTCCTGCGCCAGCCGCTCCAGCGTGCGGCCGCTGTCGACGCGAAAGCCCATATAGTCCATGCCCGGGCTGTCGGCCTCGCGCAGCACCACGCTGTGGTGGTCGTGCTCGTCCCATGCCTTCAGGAACACCCGGCCCTGCGCATCGCGCGCGGTTTCGATCAAGCCGAGTACCTCGGTGTAGTGTTTCAGCGCCGGCTCCAGCTCCAGCACGCGCAGGGCCACGTGCCCCGGTCGCAATACGCCTGTCAATGCCATGATGGGTCTCCTGGTGTGGTGGTGGCACTGTGTGCGTGCCACCTTCTTTGCTTGTGCTTCGTTCGCTTGCTACCGGCCCTGCTCGCGCTGGCGCTGCTTGTCCAGGCAGCGCTGCAGCAGGGCCACCGGCCGCAGCCTGATATCGCTGTCCGGGTAGGTCTTGCAGGCCAGCACCAGCCCGTCGCGCTGCTCCGCTTCGGACAGGCAGGCTCGGCTCATCTTGCCGGCGTGGTAGTGGCCGGCCTCGATGCGGACCTTGCACACGCCGCAGCCGCCGCCGCGGCAGCCGGCCGGGATGCCGCGCTGGCCCAGCACTTCCATGCCGCGCAGCAGGTTCTGCCCCGGCGCGCAGGGATAACGCAGCCCGCTGCCGGCAATCTCGACGGAATGCATTGCGGCCTCCTCAGATCTTGAACAGCGGGCTGCGCGCGCTGTTCTGCGCATCCGCCGCGGACAGGAACTTCTCGGTGTGGATGTCCGCATCGAACAGCCGGCCCTGCATCAGCGTGCGGATGCAGGCCTCGATCATCGGCGGCGGCCCGCACAGGTAGGCCTTGTGGCCGCTGAAGTCGGCATTGCCGTTCTGCGCGTAGAGCTGGTGCAGCACATCGTGGACGTAGCCGCGCGCGCCGCTCCAGCCGCTGTCGGCGGGTTCGTCCGACAGCGCCGGCACGTAGCGGAAGTTGGGGTGGGCCTGCGCCAGCGCCCGGAACCCGGCGTCGTAGTACAGCTCGCCGCGGTTGCGCGCGCCCTGCACCAGCGTGATCGGCAGGGTCTCGCCGGCGGCCAGCAGGTCCAGGATCATCGCGCGCGGGCTGGACAGGCCGGAGCCGCCCGCCAGGAACAGCATTGGCACCCGCGCCGACTTGCGCACGAAGAAGCGGCCATAGGGCGCGGAGAACGACAATTCGTCGCCCACCGCCAGCCGGTCGTGCAGGTAGCCGGTGGCCTGCCCGTCCGGCACGCGCCGCACGTGCAGTTCGACCAGTTCGTCACCCGGCGCGTTGGCCAGCGAGAAAGCGCGCGGCTGGTCGCAGCCCGGCACGTTCAGGTTCACGTACTGCCCGGCCTGGAAGGCCGTGCGCCGGCCGTCCTTGACCCGCAGCCAGATGCCCAGGATGGTGGGCGTCAGGGCGCGCGTCTCGACCACTTCGGCGCGGTAGTCGGCCAGCGGCAGTCCCAGCGCATCGGCGTCTTCCTCGATATCGGCCTCGATCACCAGGTCGGACTGCGCGGTCGCGCAGCAGGCCAGGCACTGGCCGTTGTCGCGCTCGAAATCCATCAGCGCGAAGCTGGACGCCTCGCCCTGGTCGACCTCGCCGTCCACCACCTGCACCTTGCAGGTGGCGCACAGGCCGTGGCAACAGGCATGGGGCAGCCACACGCCGTTGCGCAGGCAGGCATCCAGCACGGTCTGCCCCGGAGCGATGGGGATGGTCTGCCCGATCGGTTCAATGGTCAGCGAATACATCTTGGTCTCCTTGCGGTGGTGCGCTCGCCCGCGTGCCTCAGCTGCGGCTGCCGCCGATGCCGTCCAGCCCCGGCGTGCGGAAGCGGATCACGTCCTTGTGGCCCAGGCCGTTCTCTTCCAGCGAGCGGTCCAGGTCCGGCTGCCAGGGCTGGCCGCCGCGCAGCCACTGCACCTGGCCCCAGTCGATGCGGGCAAAGTCGGGGTGGTAGCCGTAGACACCGGGCAGCACCTTGTCCACCACGTCGCACAGCGGCATCGACGGCGGGAACGGGAAGCAATGCGGGGCGCAGAACAGCAGGTGGCCGTCCCAGCCGATATAGAGCAGGCGGTTGCCGTGGAACACGGCCTCGCGGTCGGCCGCCTCGAAGGCGTAGTCGCCGATGGATACGACGGGCATGGTTGTCTCCTTGTCTTGTGATGGGGCGGCTTCAGGCGGCGTCCGCGGCGGGCCCGATGCCCTTCCACGCGTTCCAGTTGCGCTGGTCCTGCGAGCCCTCGAAATCCAGGTTGTCCGCGCCCGGGTTCAGCCGGTACCACTTGAGCACGTCCTCCAGCGTGGCGCCGCCGCAGTTGCCCTGGTAGATCTGGTGCACCGGCAGCCAGGCCTGCGCGTACTTGGCGGGCTCGCCGTCGAAGATGTCCTTGCAGCCGTTCGAGCAGAAATGGAACTTCATGCCGTGGTAGCTGCTTTCGCGGTAGCAGGTCTGGGTGGGGTCGTCGGGCTCCGAGAACACCATCGGGATCTGGCAGGTCTGGCACAGCATCGGCAGCGTGGCGTTGTAGAAGCGCTCGCCGGCCTGCTGGCGCTCCTGCCAGTGGTCCAGGCGCGGCTTGTAGTAGCGCTCGAAGGTCTGCGGGTACTTTTCGGCCAGCCATGCCATCTCGTCGGCCTTGGGCACCCAGGTGTGGAAGCCGGCTGCGCCCGCGTAGTTGTAGAAGGTGGCCCAGGCTTCGTGCGTGATGCGGTCCTTGGTCCTGGTGGCGACCTCGTGGTACTTGGGCATGCGCAGGCCGTAGCGCTCCAGGTCCTTGAACAGCGCCCCGCCCGCCTGCTCGAAGTACATCTCCCAGGCCTCGGCCCACGACATCACGCGCTTGGGCAGCATGTAGTCCATCATCATGCCGACCAGCGTGAGCAGGCGGAAACCGCGCCAGAACCACTTGTCCAGCCACTTCTGCAGGATCGGGATGTTGCCGGCGTCCTGCTCGCACAGGAACTTGACCACCTCCAGGCCCAGCGTCATGTGGCGCGACTCGTCGGACTGCGCGGAGAAGCCGAAGGTCACCGTGGCCATGTCGCCGTTGTAGGCGGCGCCCGACATGAACGGCATGAACAGCAGGTTGGTCAGCACGTACTCGAACGAGAACGAGATCGCGGTGATGAACTCGAACGGCCCCGCGCTCATCGCGTCCTCGAAGTAGGACTTGGGCACCGACAGGTACCAGACCCGGTCGTGCATGTGGCGCCATTCGCCAAAGCCGTGGAAGTACTTGTTGTAGACCGACAGCGTGTGCAACTGGGTCTGGGCATGGCGCAGCTCGTCGATCGACTGCATCTGCGCCGCCACGCGCGCGCCGGCGCCGCGGAAATGCCGGCCCAGGTGGGCGTAGCCGCGGTGGGCGGCATATTCCAGCGGCGTCACGCCGGTCAGGAACAGCCGCAGCGCGTTCAGGTAGCGCGGATCGGATACGTTCAGGTGGCCGTTGTTCTGCACGAACGAATCGATGATCGCGTACAGCTTGCGCTCCTTCTCCGACTGGTATTTCCAGTAGGCATCCATGGTCATGCGGAACGGGTCTTCCCATTTGTCCCAGTCGTGGATGCGGATGCCCTCGTACTTGTCGAACGGGAAGACCTTGTCCATCGGCTCGTAGGTCGTTTCCCAGGCCAGGTCCCGCGTCATCGAGGCGTACTTCTCGCGCAGGTTGAGCTTCTTGCGTGCGTCCATGATGTCTCCGTGATGTTCTCTATGCCGCTGCGGTGTCAGGCGTTCCAGCGCAGCGTGAAGGCGTCTTCGTCTTCGTCGATGTTTCCGCACAGCGAGATCAGGTTCAGGTGGATCTCCTGCAGGTCCCAGTCGCGGCCGAGCTTGCCGGCCACCAGCTCGCGCACGATGGTCAGGTGGCCGGGGGCGTCGATCTTGACCATGGCGGGGAACTGCGACACCACCGCATGCGGGTTGGCCTCGGTGATGGCGTCGATGATGGGTCGGGTGTCGTCGTTGTGCTGCAGGGCGATGTAGACGTTGGCGGCGGTGGCTGACATGGCGTATCTCCGTGGGGTTCGTTGCGGGCGGATCAGCCAGCCAGGCCGAGCTTGCCCAGGCGGACTTCGAACTGCTCGCGGCACAGCGCCACCATCTGCGCGCCGTCCTCGCCCGTGAGGGCGTCGGCCACCGGCACCAGCGCCTGCGCCACTTCGGCGCAGGCGGCGCGCGCCCAGCCGGACAGCAGCACGCGATTGGCGTCTGACTCGGCCGCGGCGGCCTGGATCACCGCATCGACCCAGCGTGCGTGCTCGTCGCGCCAGTCGTTCATGAACTCGGTCAGCACCGCCAGCCCGGTGCCGCAGGCGCGCGCGATCACCGCGTCGGCATGCTGGTAGACCAGCGGATAGAGCAGCCCGTCGAGCACCAGGTTCTGGGCCACGAAGGTCTCGAACCAATCCTCGGTGACAAAGGTGTGCTCGACAAAGCGGCGCAGCGGCTGCCACGTGGCGCTCTCCAGCCAGGCCACCCTGGCGCGCTCCAGCGCCACGCCGGTATTGCCGTCCAGCAGCATGCCGATGCGCGACAGGTACTGGGCGATGCCCAGGCGGTCCATCGCGCAGTAGGTGCAGGCCTGCGTGATGGCGGTGCCCCAGCCGTAGTCGGCGCAATAGAAGTTGTTCATGTTGGCGCCCCATTCCACATGGCGCAGCGGCAGCAGGCCGGTGGCCAGGCGTTCCTGCCATTCGGCGGGCAGCGCCTGCAGCAGGCCGCGCTTCTCGACAAAGGCGAAGCTCTTCTCCGTTGCATCCTGCTGGCGGCCGCGCGCGGTGACGTAGGCGCCGTAGTAGAACTGGCGCGGGTCCTTCAGCGCGTACCAGTCCTGCATCACGATTGCCGTGCGGCGCTTGTCATACAGCTCGAAGCCGGGGTCCCAGGTGGGGCGGTAGTGGAAGTTCACCTCCGACTGCACGTCGTAGGTCGCCTCCTGGTAGCGCGACGCCGGCTTGTCGCCGAAGCGGCGCGCGACATGGCCGTAGGTCTGGCGCAGCGGCTGGATCTGCTGGGTCTTGATATCGACTTGCATCGCTTGGTCTCCTGTATCCCTTCTCTCTTTGTGATGCGGTGGCTGCGGCGTCAGTCGTCGGCATCCGGCTGCGGCGAAGCTTCCAGCGGGGGCAGGAAGCGCACGCGGTTCACGCAGCAGAAGGCTTCGAACATCGGCGCCGGCATGATCAGTTCGACGTTCAGCTCGGGGTCGGCCACGCTGAAGGCGAACTGCACAAACCCTTCGGGCGTGCGGCCCTCGACCCGCACGTAGCGCGGCGTGGCTTCGAACAGGGGAACCGACGGGGTGTTCATGGCGCGCTCCATTGCGTTGGCTGGACGCAGGCCTTACTGCGAAGACCGTGCCAGGGAGCGCAAAGCGCGGTGGGACAAGGCTTGCGGGGAATCAGCCGTGGCGAGCGTGCGCGTTAACCCGAAAAGGTCCGCGCGAATACTGTCGATGAATTGATGAAGCTGCCCGCAAGCCTTGATCAAATGATCAAAAGCCGCGCCGGGCGGGCGTTTGCGGGCAGCGGGCGGATGGGGATGCGGTTGCCCCGCGGTGCAGCAGCGTGCGTGGGCAACATGGGCGAGAGGACTTGATCCGACAGGGAAATGTTGCTGGCGCGGTGCAGCATCAGGCAACTGCGGGCGAATGCGCGGCCGGAAGGGACTGCATCAAATGATCAAGGGGGAAGAAGCGGGGATTGAAGGCGCGTGGAAGACGCGATGGATATCGATGACCACCAGTGCGCTCCCGCTCCCGCAAGCGGGAGTGGGAGCAAACCCTCAGCATTTGAACCGTGCAGCAGCCTCAGTTGCCGTGGCCGTTGCCGCGCGCACCGCGCATCTTCCACCGGTACGCCAGCTGCGGCCGCGTAATGCCCAGCAGCCGCGCCGCCTGGCTCATGTTGCCGCCGGCGCGCTGCATCGCGGCCTCCATCAGCACGGTCTCGACATCGCCCAGCGCCAGTTGCTGCTCCGACATCTGGTCCAGCAGTGCATGGACCGCGGCTTCGCGCAGGTCTGGCAGCGTGCCACCCGCGCCCAGGCGCGGCGCGGTATCCACCGCCGGTGCCACGGTGCCCGGCAGGAACAGGTGGTCGGCGGTGATCTGGCCGCCCTGGCTGGCCAGGATCACGCCGCGCTCGATCACGTTCTCCAGCTCGCGCACGTTGCCGGGCCAGTCATAGTGGCGCAGTTCGGCCAGCGCGCGGTCGGTGATGCCGACGATGCGCTTGCCGTGGCGCGCGCCGTAGCGGGCCACGAAGCGCTCGGCCAGCGGCCGGATATCGTCCAGGCGCTCGCGCAGCGGGGGGATCGTGACCGGGTAGACGTTCAGGCGGTAGTACAGGTCCTTGCGGAAGGTGCCCTGCTTCACGGCTTCGGCCAGGTCGACATTGGTGGCGGCCACCAGCCGCACGTCCACCTTGCGCGTGCCGGTGCCGCCCACGCGCTCGACTTCGCCTTCCTGCAGCACGCGCAGCAGCTTGGACTGGGCCGAGGCCGACAGCTCGCCCAGCTCGTCCAGGAACAGGGTGCCGCCGTGCGCGCGCTCGAAGCGCCCGGGGCGCGACTGGCTGGCGCCGGTAAAGGCGCCCTTTTCCACGCCGAACAGCTCGGACTCGATCAGCTCGTCGGGAATCGCCGCGCAGTTCACGGCGATAAAGGGCTTGTCGGCGCGCCCGCTCACGCTGTGCAGCGCCTGTGCGAAACGCTCCTTGCCCACGCCGGTCTCGCCCAGCAGCAGCACGGTCACGTTGCTGGCCGCGGCGCGTTGCAGCAGGCCCCAGGCGGCGCGGAAGCCGGGCGAGGTGCCGACCAGGTCGGCCGGCGTGGCCGGGGTGCCCTGCAGCGCGCGCAGGTGCTCGACCTCGCTCTGCAGGGCGATGATGGTTTCGATCACGGGATCGGGCTGGTACAGCGCCAGCGCCTGTGCGCCGTCTTCCCAGGCCTCCACCGGCTTGCCGACGATGCGGCAATGCGGGTGCCCGCAGGCGATGCATTCCACTTCGCGGTACAGGATGGTCCGCCCCATCAGCGCGGAGGTATAGCCGGTGGCGTAGCCAATCTGCATCCAGCAGGCAGGCTGGTCGACGATGCCGAACAGCTGGCGGTGGACGTCGCCCTCGAAGGAGTCTTCCCACAGGAATTCGCCATCGTAGATGCCGGCGGCGATATCGATGTCGACCTTGACCGGCGTGACCCGTACCACCCCCTCGATGGTATGCAGGCAGGGCCCGATCTCCAGCTGGCCGAAGTCGCTGTGGCCGGCGCGCAGCTTCCTGGCCACCTCGGCGTCGCGCATGCCCGAATGAAAGCCCATGCGCATGAACAGGCCGCGCGCGCGCTCCATGCCCAGGGTGTCCACCAGTTCCTTGCGCAGGGCGCCCAGGGCGGCGGTATGGATCAGGATCATGCGCTGCTCGTCCAGCCAGATCGCGCCTTCCTCCATGGCAAAGCGCAGGCGGCGGGCAAGATCGGCCAGGCCATCGCGCATGGTGGCCGAGAACTTGTCGGTTGAACTGCTCATTGTCTCCCCTCAGTGCCGGCGGATGATCCGCTCGAGTGTGCCTTTCGGCCGGCATCTTACGCACATTATGTGCCAGGGAGACGGGGGCGGGGTCATGACATGCCCCCGGGCGCATCCCCGGGGGAGCCCCCTATGAACCGCGTTGGTCCGGGCCGCTCAATCCGCCCGAATCCCCCGCTGGCGGATCAGCGCCCCCCACTTGTCGGTTTCCTTCGCCAGGTGCTCGCGCAGTGCCGCCGGCGAACTGCCAATCGGTTCGGCGCCGATCAGCGCCAGCCGCTTCTGCACGGCGGGCTTGTGCAGCGCCTCGAGCATGGCGCGGTTGAGCGTGTCGATCACCGGCTGCGGCGTCTTCGCCGGCACGAAGGCAGCGAACCACGGCGACAGTTCATAGCCCGGCAGGCCGGCTTCCGCCACCGTCGGCACATTGGGCAGCGCGCTCGAGCGCTTGCTGGTGGTGACCGCGATCGCCGTCAGCTTGCCCGATTCGATATGCGGCTTGGCCGAGGTGATGCTGTCGAACATGTAGTCGACCTGGCCGCCCAGCAAATCCGTCATGGCCGGGCCGCTGCCCTTGTAGGGGATATGCAGCATGTCGACACCGGCCATCGAGGTGAACAGCTCGCCCGCCAGGTGGATCGAAGTGCCGTTGCCGGCGGAGGCATAGGTGTACTTGCCCGGCGCCGCCTTGGCCTGGGCCACCACCTCCTTGACGGTGCTTTCCTTGCGCCGCGCCTTGTTGGCCACCAGCACATTGGGCACCACCGCCAGCAGCGACACCGGCGCAAAGTCCTTGACCGGGTCATAGTTCAGGCGGCCGTACAGCGCCGGGTTCACGGCCATGCCGTTGGCGACGATGATCAGCGTGTAGCCGTCGGCGGGCGCGCGTGCCACCAGCTCGGCGCCGATATTGCCGCCGGCGCCCGGACGGTTCTCGACGACGATGGCCTGGCCCAGCGTGCGCGACATGTCTTCGCCCAGCGTGCGGGCGATATTGTCCATCGCGCCGCCCGCGGGGAATGGCACGATCCAGCGGATCGGGTGGTCGGGATAGGCCGCGTGCGCGGCCGGTGCGGCGAACGACAGGCCGGCAACCAGTGCCAGCGCCCCTGCGCGGCCCCTGCTCGCCAGCCGCTGGAATAACGTCTTCATAGTCTCCTCACTGCGTGATGCGCCCCTGGCACGTGGCGTGCCATGCGGGGAAGTTGCCTGCCAGATCAGCCGCGGCGGTAGTGCGCCAGCTTGTCTTCGTCCAGCGCCAGCCCCAGGCCGGGGCCTTCGGGCAGATGCAGGCTGAAGTCGCGGTACTCGGGGCGTTGCTGCACGATATCGTCCTTGAGCAGCAGCGGGCCGAACAGCTCGGTACCCCAGGCCAGCTGCGGCAGCGTGCAGAAGCCGTGCGCCGCGGCGATGGTGCCCACGCTGCCCTCCAGCATGGTGCCGCCGTACAGCGCGATGCCGGCGGCGTCGCCGACCGCGGCGGTGCGCAGCATGCCGAAGATGCCGCCGGCCTTGGCGATCTTCAGCGCGAACACGTCGGCGCCGCCGATGCGCGCCAGCTCCATCGCGTCTTCCGGGCCGCACACCGCTTCATCGGCCATGATCGGCACCACAAAGCGCGCGGCCAGGCGCGCCAGCGCCATGCGCTGCTCGCGCGGGGTGGGCTGCTCGATCAGGTCGATGCCGGCGGCCTCCAGCATGGCGATGCCGGTGGCGGCGTCGGCCTCGTTCCAGGCCTGGTTGATGTCGACGGTGACGCGTGCCCGGTCGCCCAGCGCGCGCTTGATCGCGGCCACGTGGGCCACGTCGTCGCGCACGCTGCGCCGGCCGATCTTCAGCTTGAAGGTATTGTGGCGGCGCTCGGCCAGCAGCTGCTCGGCCTCGGCGATATCGCGGGCGGTGTCGCCGCTGGCAAGCGTCCACAGCACCGGCAGCGTGGCCCGCACCGCGCCGCCGAGCAGCGTGGCCAGCGGCACGCCCAGGCGCTTGCCCTGGGCATCCAGCAGCGCGGTCTCCAGCGCCGACTTGGCAAAGCGGTTGCCGCGCGCGACCTTGCCCAGGCGCGCCATCGCGCCATGCACGTTGGTGGCATCCTGGCCGGCCAGCGCCGGCGCCAGGTAGGTGTCGATGGTCAGCTTGATGCCTTCCGGGCTTTCGTCGCCATAGGACAGGCCGCCGATGGTGGTGGCCTCGCCGATGCCTTCCACGCCGTCGCTGCAGCGCAGCCGCACGATGACCAGCGTCTGCTGCTGCATGGTGGCCATGGCCAGCTGGTGCGCCCGGATGGTGGGCAGGTCCACCAGGATGGCTTCCACCGAAGTGATAGTCGTGGTCATACCTTGTCGATGCGGATTGATGTTGAGGCCAAGTATGCGACTTGACTTTGGCGGTGTCCAAGACCGAAGATGTCTCGATCAATACCCTACAGGTATGGAAACAGGACACACATGGAACTCCGGCACCTGCGTTATTTCCAGGTCGTGGCACAGGAACTGAACGTCACCCGCGCCGCCGAGCGGCTGCATATGGCGCAACCGCCGCTGTCGCGCCAGATCCGCCAACTGGAAGACGAAGTGGGCGTGGCGCTGTTCGACCGCGTCGGCCGCGGGCTGCGGCTGACCGAGGCGGGCCGCTTCCTGCTGGAGCAGACCACCCAGCTGACGCAGCGGCTGGAAGAAACCATCGAAGGCACGCGCCGCATCGGGCGGCAGGACAAGCGCTGGTTCGGCATCGGCTTCGTGCCGTCGGTGCTGTATGGCGTGCTGCCGGAACTGATCCGCGAACTGCGCGAATCCGACCGGCACGACCAGCAGGTCGAGGTAGGACTGGCCGAGATGATCACCGTGGAGCAGATCGAGGCGCTCAAGGCCGGCCGTATCGACCTGGGCTTCGGCCGCATCGCGCTGAACGATCCCGCCATCCGCCAGCAGGTGGTGATGGCCGAGCCACTGGTAGCCGCGCTGCCGGCACGCCTGCCCGCGCCGCGCCGCAAGGCGCTGACGCCACAGGCGCTGGCGGCGCAGCCGTTCATTCTCTACCCGGCCCGGCCGCGGCCCAGCTATGCCGACCACCTGCTGTCGCTGTTCCGCGCGCAGGGCCTGCAATTGCGCGTGGCGCAGGAGGCCAACGAGCTGCAGACCGCGCTGGGCCTGGTGGCGGCCGGCATCGGCATCACCCTGGTGCCGGCGTCGATCCAGCGCCTGCACCGCGACGACGTGCGCTACTGCCCGATCGACGCGCCGGGCTTCGTGTCGCCGGTGATCATGAGCTACCGCGAAGGCGACACCTCACCGTTCCTGGCGCGGGCGGTGGAGTGGGTGATGCGGCAGGGGCAGTGAGCCGCGTCAGGTGCCGGTGAACTGCGGCTTGCGCTTTTCCTTCCAGGCCAGCGCGCCTTCGCGGATGTCCTGCGACTGCGTGGCCCGGCTGATGTCGGCGGCCAGCGCCGCGCTATCCAGCGCGCCGCGCCCGATCGTGTTCAGATGCCGCTTCATGCCTTGCACCGCCAGCGGCGCCAGCCCGGCCACGGTGTCGCTGAGCTGGTCGACGCGCTCGCGCAGGCGCTCGGCGGGCAGCAGCTCGGTCAGGAAGCCGCGGCGGAACATCTCGTCGGCGTCGATGCGCTCGGCGGTCAGGAACAGGTGCTTGGCGTGGTTCAGCCCGAGCCGGCTGATATAGCGTTCCATGCCGCGCTGGTAAAAATGCAGCCCCAGCCGCGCCGCAGGCATGAACATATCCACCGCGGCGGTGCCGAGCCGGAAATCGCACGCCAGGGCCAGGTCGGTGCCGCCGCCATAGACGCCGCCATGGATCTCGGCAATGGTCACCGCGCGGCAGTCCTCCACCGCGTTGACCAGCGGCTCGAAGCCGGCACCCCGCTGCCCGGCCGCGAGCCTGCCGATATCGAAGCCGCTGCAGAAGTACTTGCCGCTGCCGCGCAGCCGCAGCACGCGCACGTCGCTGCCGTTCACGGCATCGACATGCCGCTGCAGCTCGGCCAGGTCATCCGGCCCGAGGCGGTTGGCCACCTCCGGGCGGCGCAGCGTGATCGTGGCGACATGGCCGGCAATATCGAGCGAAGGAAGGGAACCATCAGTCTGCATCGGGATTACTCCAGGTAGGGATCATTGGGTGGCGGGCTGCTGCGCGCCCCGGCGCGCGAGCGCGCTGTCGAAGCGCTCCAGCTGCGCCTGGGCAAACGCGGGACGGGCTTGCACGCGCTGCCACCAGCCGGCGACCGCCGGCGCCGCGCTGAGCGCCTCGGGCGCCAGCTCGGCAATGCGCGCGACAAACGGCACGGCGGCGATATCGGCCAGCGTATAGCGCGCACCGAACAGCCAGTCGCCGCCGGCCAGCATCGCTTCCATTTTCGGTACCAGCAACAACAGCGCGTCGAGCGCGCTGCGCTTCTCTTCATCCGTGTAGGGCTTGCGCGCAATGCGCAGCCACGCCTCGCGGCGCTCCGCGGTCGGGATGCGCGCCAGCCGCTCGGCCAGCGTGGCATCGTTCCATTGCGCGGCCACCGGCTGCAGCGCGAGGCTCCAGTTCAGGATCAGCAGGTTCGGCAAGGACTTCTCGTCGGTCCAGCGCACGAAGTTGCGCATTACCGCGCGCTGGTAGGGGTCGTCGGGTCGCAGCGGCGGCGACGGCCGGATCTCGTCAAGGTATTCGCAGATGGTGGCGCTCTCGTACAGGAAGCGGCCATCGTCCAGCGCCAGCGCAGGCACCACGCCGTTGGGGTTCATCGCCAGGAAGGCAGGCGAATGGTGTTCTTGCGCCGCCATGTCGACCGGCACGCTGTCATAGCCGATACCCTTCTCGGCCAGGCACAGCCGCACCCGGCGCGAAGCGCTCGACAACCAGCCATGGAAGAGTTTCATGCTGCCCTCGCCGGGTTCATGGAATCAGCACGGCCGAGCCCGTGGTGGCCCGCCCCTCCAGGTCGCGGTGGGCGTCGCGCACGGCGGCCAGCGGGTAGCGGTGCTTGACCTCCAGCCGCAGCTGCCCGGCCGCCACCGCCGCGAACAACGCGGCCGCGGCATCCGCCAGTGCCTGCGGGCTGGCGATATAGGTGCGCAGCGTGGGCCGCGACACGATCAGCGAGCGCGCGTGCAGCAGCTGCAGGTCGAAGGCTTTCACATCGCCCGACGCGGTACCGTAGTTGATCGCCATGCCGCATGGCCGCAGGCATTGCAGCGACGGCACGAACACGTCCTTGCCGACGGCGTCATAGACCACGGCCACGCCCTCGCCGCCGGTCAGCGCCTGCACTTCGGCAACGAAGTCGGCCTCGCGGTAGTTGATGACATGGTGGCATCCATGTGCCAGCGCCACCGCGCGCTTGGCCTCGCTGCCCACGGTGCCGATCACGGTCGCGCCCAGCGCGCGCGCCCATTGCGACAGCAGCACGCCCATGCCCCCGGCCGCGGCGTGCACCAGCACGGCATCGCCCGGCTGCACCGCGTAGAGCCGGCGCAGCAGGTACTCGGCCGTCAGCCCGCGCAGCAGCGTGGCGCCGGCCACCGCTTCGGGCATCGCCTCCGGCAGCGGCACCACCCGCCCTGCCGGCACGTTGCGCGTCACCTGATAGGCGCCCGGATGCATGCAGGCAACACGCTGGCCAACCGCGAACCCTTCTGCTCCGGGGCCAACCGCGGTCACCGTGCCGGCGCCGACCGAGCCCAGCGTGACCGGGAACGGCGCCGCCGCATGGGGGCCGTGTGCGCCCTTGCGCTGGTAGATGTCCGAGAAATTCAGGCCGATGGCCGACTGGCGCAGTTGCACTTCGCCGGGTCCGGGTGGCGGCACCGAAACCTGGCAGGACTCAAGCACATCCGGTCCTCCCACCCTGTTAATACAGATAGCATCCGTCAGCATACAAATCCTCAAATCTTAGACGTCAGCCAGGCGCAGACACAGTTGGAAGCCGATAACGAGGCGCCGACCGCCCTATTTCACATGCCTGATATGGCATTTTCTCGCGCTGCAGATTACGCAATCCTGTATGAAGGCCCTCGCAGCCTACGCCATTCCACGGTACTCCGCATCATGGAAACTCCGTATACGTATTTTTATTGTTGTTATTTGTATACTCAAGGCCGATCTGTTGCCAAGGAACTGCCATGACGTCTTTGCTTCCCGGCCCCGAAGCCGCCGGGTCCTGCGCCCCGCCCGCGGACCTGCCGCTGTCCGGCATCACCGTGCTGGACCTGTCCATCGCCCGCGCCGGCCCGGCGGCGGTGCGCCTGCTGTCGGACTGGGGCGCCGACGTGATCCGGGTGGAGCCGCCACCGCCGCAGGACCGCGGGTCGGTCACCGGGCGGCGGCGCGGCTCGGACGAACAGAACCTGCATCGGAACAAGCGCAGCCTGTGCCTGGACCTGAAGACGCCGCAGGGCGCCGAGGTGCTGGCGCGCCTGGTGCGCCAGTCGGACGTGGTGGTGGAGAACTTCCGCTCGGTGGTCAAGCAGCGGCTGGGCCTGACCTATGAGCGCCTGAGCGCCATCAACCCGCGCGTGATCCTGGCCAGCATCTCTGGCTTCGGCCAGGACGGGCCCTATTGCGAGCGTCCGGGACTGGACCAGATCGTGCAGGGCATGTCGGGGCTGAGCTCGGTCACCGGCGAGCCCGGCAAAGGCCCGCTGCGCGTGGGCATCGCTATCTCCGACACCACCGCCGGCATGTTCCTGGGCCAGGGCATCCTGCTGGCGCTGCTGCACCGTGCGCGCACCGGGCGCGGGCAATGGGTCCATACCTCGCTGATCGAGGGCATGCTCAACAAGCTGGACTTCCAGGCCACGCGCTACACCGTCGACGGCGAAGTGCCGACCCAGCAGGGCAATGCGCACCCGACGCTGGTGCCGATGGGCACCTACCGCTGCCGCGACGGCGTGGTCAATATCGCCGCCAGCACCGACCGCATGTGGGCCAACTTCTGCCGCACCGTCGAGGCCGGCTGGCTGCTGGACGATCCCGCGTTCCAGAGCGCCGCGGGCCGCGCCGCCGACCGCCACCGGCTGGACCAGGCCATCAACCAGTGCACCGCCGCTTTCAGCGCGGCCGAACTGACTTCGCGCCTGAATGCCGCCGGCGTGCCGTGCGGGCCGGTGCTCGATATCGGCCAGGCCTTCGAGGACGCGCAGGTGCGCCACCTGCGCATGACCCGTCCCGCCGGGCACCCGGTGCTGGGGCAACTGGAACTGCTGCGTTCGCCGATCAACCTGTCGGCCGCGCCGCACCCCGAGCGCTTTACCCGCGCCGCGCCCGATCCCGGCGAGCACACCGACGAGATCCTGCGCGGGCTTGGCTATGACGAGGCCGGCGTCGCGGCCCTGCGCGACGCCAACGTGGCGTCCTGAGCGCCCAGCGGCCAGGACACGCGATAGCGACAACGAGAACACAAAAGGAGACAGCGATGAAACACACCCTCGGGCGCGCCGCGGTCGGCGCCGCCCTTGCCACTCTGGCTGCCTTGCCCGGCATGGCCGGTGCGCAGGACTACCCGACCCGGCCGATCCGGCTGCTGGTGGGCTACACCCCGGCCGGCGCTGCCGACTATGTCGCGCGCGTGTTCGGCGAGGCCCTGTCGAAGGAGCTTGGCCAGACCGTGCTGGTGGACAACAAGCCCGGCGCCGGCAGCACGCTGGCCTCCGCGACCCTGGCGCAGGCGGCCCCAGACGGCTACACGCTGGGCCTGGCCACGTCCACGCTGTACGGCATCGACCAGCAGCTCTACAAGGCCCGCTACAAGGCGAGCGACTTCACCCCGGTCACGCGGCTGACCGTGTCGCCGCTGATCCTGGCCGTCAACAAGAACCTGAACGTCAGCGATATCAAAACGCTGGTGGCCAGGGCGCGCGCGCAGGCGGGCAAGTTCAACTACTCGTCGTCCGGCATCGGCGGCTCGCCACATCTCGCCGGGCTGCAGTTCGAGAAGGCCACCGGGGTCCGGATGACGCACGTGCCCTACAAGGGCGGCGCGCCCGCGCTGCAGGCCGTGGCCGCGGGCGAGGTGGAGTTGTCGTTCGGCACCGCGGCGTCGGTGCTGCCGATGGGCACGCAGGGCGTGGTGAAGATGATCGGCGTGACCACGCCCAGGCCCTCGGCGGTGGCGCCGGGCCTGCCGGCGCTGGCCGAGATGGGGCTGCCGGGCTTTGACTTCACCTTCTGGTTCGGGCTATACGGGCCGGCCGGACTGCCCGATGCCATCCGCGACAAGCTCTTTGCCGCTACCGCCAGGGTGATGGCCGATCCGCAGCTGCGCGCGAAGCTGGCCGCCAACGGCAGCGAGGTCTCCACCTCGGCGTCGCCCGCGGAGTTCGGCAAGTGGGCCGCGGCGGACGGCAAGGCGGCCGTGACGCGGATCGAGCAGGCCGGCGTCAAGCTGGACTGACAAGGCGGCCATGGACTAGCGCCGGCCGCGCTTGCCGCCGGCTTCGTCGCCGGGCATGGACGCAATCATGTCCGCGTAGACATCGCCGCCGGTGGCGATATGCCGGACCATCGCCGCCGCGGCGTCATCCTCGTTGCCGCGCACGATCGCGCCCATCACCGCCTCATGCTCGGCCAGCGAGGCCAGGATGCGGGCCGGCTTCTCGAAGCGCAGGTCGCGCATGCCGCGCATGCGCGCGCGCATGGTGCGGATCTGCCGCGACAGGATGTCATTGCAGCAGGCGGCGTAGATGACTTCATGGAAGGTGTCGTTGGCCTCGCGGTAGCCATCGGAATCGGCACGCTCCGCGGCCGCGCGGCAGTCGTCGAACGCCGTCTGCATCGCCGTGCGCTGCGCCGCCGAAATACGGCGTGCGGCCAGCCGCGCCGCCAGCGCCTCGAGCTGTACCAGGATCTCGTTCATCGCCACGTACTCGCGCAGCGTGATGGACGACACGATCGCGCCCTGGCGCGGCACCAGGTCCACCAGGCCGGCCGACTCCAGCTGGATCAGCGCCTCGCGCACCGGCGTGCGCGACACGCCAAAGCGCGCCAGCAGCTGCTGCTCTTCCAGCTGGGCCCCGCTGGGAAGCTTTCCGGAAAGAATCTCCTGCTCGATCGCGGCGCGGATGGTTTCGGACAGGCTCTTCTTTTCTTCGGACATGGACTGCGGCACGCGGAGATCGGGGATGGCGTGATTCTACCCTGCCCTGCGTATTCATTGATGGCCGCTGTGTGCACACGATGTGGGCCACGCTACGCCAGCCTGACAGACTGGCCGGTGGCCGACAGCGGCAACTGGTACGACTTCGTCGTGACCTGCGAGGCCAGCCCGTCGTTCGCGCGGCGCTTTGCAGGACGGATGGAAACCGGCGAGGATACGGTCAGCGATCCGGAGATGGGGGTGGTTTGATGCAGGGTGCCCCGGGGTCGCGTTGCGCCCCGGGGAGATTGCGCGGATCACTGCGGGCCGGCGTTATCATCTGGCCTTCCCGCGCAACTATCGAACGGAAGAACATGACCCTGTCCGCCGGCATTCCCATCCTCCGGATCTTCTCGGTCGACAAGGCCAAGGAGTTCTACCTCGACTTCCTCGGCTTCTCGCTCGACTGGGAGCACCGGTATGAAGAGGGGTTTCCGCTGTACGCGCAGGTCAGGCGCAGCGGCCTGACGCTGCACCTGAGCGAGCACCACGGCGACGCCACGCCGGGATCGACGGTGTTCGTCACGGTGGAGGATGTCGATGCGCTGCAGCGGGAGCTGTCCGCCAAGGACTATCCGTACGCCAGGCCCGGCGTGGAGGATGTGGGCTGGGGACGGATGCTGCAGGTGGCCGATCCGTTCGGAAACCGGCTGCGGTTTTGCGAGGTGTCGGAGGGGTAGCGTTCAGCGAAGGCCTTTTTCAATCCCACCGGCAACTTGCAGGATTCGCTCGTCGGCACCGTTCAATCCACAGACGCTGAGCGCGATGCCCGGCGCGGCGGCGGAAAGCGGAAAGGATACCGCGCAGCCATCGAGAAAATTAATCACACTGGGATTGCGCAGCACAAGGCCGTTGGTCGAAAAGAAGGCTTCATCGCTGTCGAGCGCGTCGAGCCGCGGCGGCCGGACGGCCACCGATGGCATCAGCCAGGCATCGGCGTCGCGCAGAAGCGCTGCCGCTCTCTGGCGCATGACTTCGCGGTCCTTGAGCAGGGTCAGATAGTCGGCGGCGCTCTGTTGCAGGCCACGGCGTATCCGTGTCGCCACGCGCGGATCGTAGGCCGCGCCGCGCGCTTCCAGCAGCGCGCGATGCCAGTGCCACGCTTCGGCCGCGGTCAGGCCGCCGCCGGCATTGATCTGCGGCAGGCGGTTTAGCTCCGGGAAATCGAATGGGATGATGCGCGCACCGAGCCCGGACAGGCTGGCCAGCGCTGCGTCGAAGGCGCGCGCGACTTCGCTGTCCAGACCTTCCGTGACGAAGTCGCGCGTCACGTACAGGCGCAGGCCGGCAAGCGCAGTGGGACGGCTGTCAAGCGCCTCACCACTGAGGACCGCATCGAAGGCCGCGCAGCAGGCCACGGAACGCGCCAGCGGACCGGCCGAGTCGAGCGAGGTCGACAACGGCACGGCGCCCTTCAGCGGCACGCGCCGCGCGCTGGGCTTGAAGCCGGTCAGTCCGCAGAATGCGCTCGGGATGCGGATCGAACCGCCCGTGTCGGTACCGAGCGCGGCTACGGCCATGCCGAGCGCCACGCTGACGGCACCGCCCGAGGTCGAGCCGCCGGCGATGCAGGCTTCGTCGAACGGCGCACGGGGCGTACCGTAGTGCGGATTCAGCCCGAGCCCGGAGAAGGCGAACTCACTCATGTTCGTGCGCCCGATCAGCACCGCGCCCGCGGCGCGCAGGCGCGCCACGGCCGGCGCGTCCGCCGCCGCGGCGGCACCGTCCAGCGCCTTTGAGCCGGCCCGCGTCACCTGGCCGCGCACATCGAACAAGTCCTTGACCGAAACCGGCAGGCCGGCCAGTGGCGACGCTACATGGCCGGCAGCACGCGCGTGGTCTGCCGCTGCGGCCGCCGCCAGGGCGCCCTTGTCATCGACCTCAATAAAGGCCGCGCCGCCCGCCGTGCGATGACTGTCGATACGCTCCAGCGCCTGTTCGGTCAGCGCGACGCTCGTAGTACGGCCGGCATTCAGGCTGGCGGCCAGTTCGGCGATGGTGGGAAGATCGGAGCGCATCAGGGGGCCACCTCCAGGCTTGCCACGCGGTACGCATGGCGTATCGAACGCCGCAATACCGGATCGTGCAGCTCGACTTCAAAAGCCTCGCCTCCGCCCAGTTCCCCGATCACGGCCTGGGTGCCGCAAAACATCGCGGTACCGGGCGGCAACGCGCCTTCGCCGTGCAGACGGCAGATCAGATCGCGCGGATCGAGCAGGCGTGTCACCAGTCCTTCCTGGTAAAGCTCGCGCACGCCATGCCGGGTGCGCCAGCAGCGCATCTCGAGCCGGTCCCAGTGCGCCGCGACATCGTCAAAGCGCCAGACCTCGCCACCGACCGGCTTGGCGCACATCTGCTTGGAGACGGTAACATCATAGGCCTCGACCTTGCGATCCGTATGGTCCGAGCCCACGCCGACATAGAGCGCGTCCGGGCCCGCCATCAGCACGAACTCGATCTCACCCGATGAATCTTCCCGCGGCACTTCCAGCAACGGCGCGGTGGTCAGCAGCGAGGCGGCAAGCGGATAGAAGCACGGAACGGTCGATGGCGGCTTCACGCCGATCTGTTCGAGTTCCCGGATGTGGTGGTTGACGGCTTCGGCGTCGCGTCCGGTCCAGCCGGCAATGACGAGCCGGTCGATATGCAGGGCCAGCGGTCCCTCGCCGGCGAGCTGGAATTGCAGAGTAGGCATGGGGTACTAGTAGTTGAGAAGAATGGGCTGCAAGCGGAATGCAGCCGGCAGGCTCGGCCCGTCCGACACCGACGGGCCACGCCTGATCTAGTGCTCAAGCGGCTTGTGAGCCGTCTCACGGGCAACCAGCAGCGCCATCAGCGTCACGACCAATGCCGCGCAGACATAGAGCGACACAGCGCCGGTCGTGCCGTAGGCCTTGTACAGGCCCGTGATGATGAGCGGAGCGAAGCCACCGCCGAGGATGCCCGCCAGGGTATAGGCCAGTGACGACCCTGCATAGCGCACCCGCGTCGGGAACTGCTCGGTCACGAACGCGGCCTGCGGGCCATACATGACGGCGTGGATCTGCAGCCCGAGCACAACGGCCACACAGATCTGCCACGGCTGGCTGCTGTCCATCAGCACGAAGAACACGAACGCCCAGACGATTCCCAGCAGCGCGCCGGTCACGTAGACCGGCCGGCGGCCGAGCTTGTCAGACAGCGCACCGAACAGCGGTACCGTCAGCGCATTGCCGGCCGCACCCAGCATCGTCGCGGTCAGTGCCAGCGGTCGCGACAGGTGCAACACGCTGGTCACATAGGTCAGCGTAAATACCACGACCAGGGCATAGAGCACGTCCGAGCCGATCCGCACGCCGCCGGCCACCAGCAAACGCCGCCAGTGCGAAACAAACACTTCCTTGACCGGGGTCCTGGCTTGCGTATTGTGGGCAGCCATTTCCTTGAACGCCGGCGTTTCGTCCACGCCACGCCGCAGCCACAAGCCGAAGATCACCAGCGCCACGCTCGAAACGAACGGGATGCGCCAGCCCCACGCCAGGAAGTCCTCCGGGCTCAGGAACAGCGAGACCAGGGCAATGAAGCCAGTGCCCAGCAGCGTGCCGGCCGACGGACCCACCTGCGTAAAGGACGCATTGCGCCCGCGCTGATCCTGCCTGCCGTGCTCCATCGCCAGCAGCACCGCGCCGGCCCACTCGCCGCCGATGGCGGCGCCCTGCACAAAGCGCAACGCCACCAGCAGCAGCGGGCTCCAGATGCCCAACGACGCATAGGTCGGCAGCATCCCCATCACACCGGTGGCTACGCCCATCAGGACCAGCGTCGTCACCAGGACAAAGCGTCGGCCGAGCTTGTCGCCAAGATGGCCGAACACCATGCCGCCGAGCGGCCGGGACAGATAGCCGACGGCATACGTGGAGAACGCCAGGATCGTGCCCGTGAGCGGATCGAACGACGGAAAGAAGATGACGTTGAAGACCAGCGCCGCCATCAGGTTGTAGACGGTAAAGTCATACCACTCCAGCGTGGTCCCGATCGAGCTGGCCGCGGCCAGGCGGCGCATCTTCGCGTTGGCGCTGGCATCGCGCGCGCCGGCTGCAGCGCCGGCGTCGGCTACCGGAGAAATCATTTCGCTCATGACGTCAGTTCCTTTGCGTAGAGCTTCCACTTGAGGATGTAGCGCGTCGCACCTGCGGGATCGGCGTGCAGGCCCTGTGCCGCGAGGCCCAGCGCAAGCTCGCTTGCCTGTTCGTCACTGCTCTCCACGACGAACAAGGGGAGCAGTTCGCGGCCTGCCAGGCTCTCGTTCGGCAAAGGTTGGCTGAGCTCGTCGTCGGGGACGAGTAGATAGGAGCGGACGAACCCGGCGCGCAGCGAAAGTTCATCTCCGACCTCGGCGGCCCGGTCAATGAGGGACTCGGCATCGTCGGCGCGCGGCAGTGGCAGGACCGCGAGCCAGCTGCCGCTGCCTTGTCCCACCGAAGCATCGACCGAGCACACGCGGCGCATCGGCTTGCGCATGCGCCCGAGGTTGGTGACTGACCATGGGGTCTGGTGCCGGAAGGCCTGCTTGTAGGCGGCCGAAGTGAACGCAGCCAGCGATTCGGTGCGATAGAGGCCAAGGTACTTCGGGCCACCGTGCACTGCCTGGTAGCGCGCGGCCGAGATAAAGCCGGGAACGCGCGCGCGCTCCTCTACGTGTTCGCGGTCGTACCAGAGGTTGAAATCGGCTTCATCGGCCGCATCCACATCGGACGCGACGAACAACAAGCCATGTGGGGGAATGGCCGCAAGATTGCTCATCAAACTCTATCTCCTCTGACGGGGTGATCGCCGGGCGTGGCAGATGAGTCGATGATCGTTGCAGCAGCGAGTCAGGACAAACGGGAAATTGTTGGTCCTTCCGATCAGTTTTTCTTGTGGATACGGCCGGGAAACCGCACCAGGGTGGCGCAATGGCCTCTCCAGGGCCTATGCACAGGCCCTAGGCACCCGAATATGGTGCAGGCAGCGACCGGACGAACTGATCCGATTCGCGGCAGGCCAGTTCGGCAACAAAGCGGATGGCCTCGGAAACACCGTGGTCGTGATAGCTGACCACGACACGCTGCGGTGGCAGCGGGACATCGCAGGCAAGCAGGCGCAATTCGCCGCGCTCGACCTGCTCGCGCACCGGTGCCAGCGGCATCAGGGCATTGCCGAACCCGCCCTTGACCAGCCTGACAATGGCGGCGATCGAGCTCACGCAATGCACCTTGCCGACCGGCAATCCGGCCTTGCGATACAGCTCCTTGAGCGCAACGTGGGGCTGCGAGCCCCGGCTCATGGTGATGGTCGGATGCTGGAGCAGCCCCGCCAGCATGCCCTCGCCCGGCTGCGGTTCGCCCGGCGGGCCAACCCAGCCCATCGCCATCGGCAGGCAGGGCATGCTGGCGATGCCTTCGCCGACGGCGGTGTCGGTCTGCAGCGCGATATCGATGGCGCCGCCACGCAGGCTTTTGTGCAGCCCTTCGGTCGTCTCGGAGGTGATCTGCACCTCGATGCCGGGATAGGTCGAACTCAGGTGGCGCAGGAAGTCGACCAGCCAGGTATGCACCACGGTCTCGATCGCGCCGATGCGCACCAGCCCGAGCAGTTGCTGGTCCGAGCGGCCCAGCACCATGATCTCGCGTTGCAGTTCGAGCATCCGCTCGCCGTAGCCGAGCAAGCGCAGGCCAACCGGCGTCAGGCGCAGATCGCGGGCCTCGCGCTCAAAGACGCGGGCGCCGATCTCCTGCTCGAGCGAGGCGATGCGGTTTGACATGGCGGCCTGCGTGATGTGCAGATGGTCGGCCGCAGCGCGGAAACTGCCAAGCCGCGCCACCCACATGAAGGCCTCGATAAAGCGAGTATTCAAGGACACCCCGGCGCAAGGCGGCCTGAAACCACACCATTCATGATGTCGTCCCCTCGTAGTATTTGTGTGTCAGTTTGCCGAGGATTGTACTTGCATACCCGTATATGGACTTCTGGCAGGCAGTTGGAATCGAGGCTCTTACACGGTGATGACCAGATTGGTGTACTTCGACAAATGGCCGTCCGAAGTCACCAGACGCAGGGGCTCCGAAAGAGCCTGTGCGACCAGGAGCCGGTCGAACGGATCACGGTGAATATCCGGCAGGTCGCGCACCATCGCCGCGTGAACCGCCCGTACCGGCAATTCCGAAAAGCCGCTCGCCTCAATCTCGGAGACAAGCAGGTTCACATCCACGTCGAGCTTGCCAAGCCCGGCCTTGATCGAGGCTTCCCATATGCTCGCGCTGCTAACGAAAACATCATCGGCGTCAAGTATCAGCTTGCGGGCAGCTTTGGTCAGCTTGCGGTCGTCCGTGACCGACCATAGGTAAACGTGGGTATCGAGAAGCAGGCGCATCACCGGCCCTCGAATGCGGCAATCACGTCATCGGGCAGCGGCGCATCGAAGTCTTCGGCGATGCGCACCTTGCCTTTCAGGCCACCAAACCGACGCACCACCTTGGCCCGTTCCATCGGCACCAGTCGCGCGGCCGGTTTGCCTGCCTTGGCAATCACAATCTCCTCGCCGCTGGCTGCGGCATCGACCAAACGCGAAAAATGGGTCTTCGCTTCATGGATATTGACCGTCTGCATTTTTGCTCCTAGTGGACTAAGCCCATATTAGTCCACTGAGTCCATTTGGGTCAACTCCGTCTCGTAATCCTCCCCGATTCCTGACTTCGCCCCTCCGGCCCGTGTAAACTGCTGGATTTTTCAAATCCGGCGGAATGTTACAAGTGCCCCGGCGCACAGGCTTCAGCGGCCCGACCCTGGTCCGCCTGCTGGCTCGCCTGACCGACGCCGATGCCCCCTCTCCCGCAAGCTCGCTTTCCAGCCAGTTGAGTCAATGGCTTGGCTGGGCGGACGCAATCGCGCTGTCGTCGGCCCTGAAGGCCAATGCGCCGGCAATGCCACCCGCGGCAAGTGCCGCCGCCGGCACCGAGGCGCAGGCATGCGCGCGCGTGCGCGGCACGCTGGCCGATGCCATCGTGGAAGACACCTCGCTTGCCAGCAAGCGGCGCGGGCCGTCGCGGCGGTCTGCGCTACCCGATCCCGTCGATGCGCAGGTCGACTACGCGGTCTATCGCCAGCGCTATCTCACGCTGCAACAGACCATGGAGACCGCGATCGGCAACTTGCGCGCCCGCCTGCGCGTCGCACTGTCCGCCCGTGGACCCGGCATGGCCAAGCTGGCCACGGTCGATGCGGTGATGGAGCGCGTGCTGGGCGCGCGCGAGCAAAGCCTGCTGGGCACAGTGCCTTCCATGCTGGAGCCGCATTTCCAGCGCCTGCGCCAGGCCGAAGCGGCGGCGCTGGCCGCGGGGCAGCCCGCGGCGGTCCGCCCCGGCGCATGGCTGGGGGTGTTCCGCAAGGATATGCAGAGCGTTTTGCTCGCCGAACTCGAAATCCGCTGGCAGCCCGTTGAAGGCTTGCTGGCGGCGCTGCAAGACAGCTAACCAGGACATCATGACCCGATACCTCACCCATATTGTTGCTTTCCTGGCGGGCCTGGCAGTCGTGTGCTGGATCGCCGCCGGCTATGCCGGCACGAATTTCCTGGCGCTCACCGTCACCTTGCTGATCGGCGGCTTCTACGTGGCCGGCGCGTTCGAGCTCTACCGCTACCGCCAGGCCACGGCCACGCTGGCACAGGCGCTCGCCGGCCTGTCCGAAACGCCGGCCAGCCTTGGCGCCTGGCTGGAACGGCTGCATCCCAGCCTGCGCGACAGCGCGCGCCTGCGCGTCGAAGGCGAGCGCGTCGGCCTGCCCGGCCCCGCGCTCACGCCCTACCTGGTCGGCCTGCTGGTGCTGCTGGGCATGCTGGGCACGTTCCTGGGCATGGTGGCCACCCTGCGCGGCACCGGCATCGCGCTGGAAGGCGCCACCGACCTGCAGGCCATCCGCGCCTCGCTGGCGGCGCCGGTCAAGGGGCTGGGCTTTGCCTTCGGCACCTCGGTCGCGGGCGTGGCCACGTCGGCCATGCTGGGGTTGCTGTCCGCGCTGTGCCGGCGCGAGCGCATCCAGGCCGCGCAGGCGCTCGACGCCCGCATCGCCACCACGCTGCGCCCGTACTCCCGCGGCCACCAGCGCGACGAGGCCTTCCGGCTGCTGCAGCGCCAGGCTGACGTGATGCCGGCGCTGGTCGAACAGATGCAGGCGATGATGCGCACCATGGCGCAACAGAACGAGGCCCTGACCGAACGCCTGGCGGCCAGCCAGGACGCTTTCCACGGCAAGACCGAAGTGGTGTATACCCGCCTGGCGTCATCGGTGGAGCAATCGCTGAAGGACAGCATCGCCGACAGCGCCCGCGCCGCGATCCAGCCTGCGGTGGACGCCACCATGGCAGGCCTGGCGCACGAGACCACGGCCTTGCGCGACACCGTCACGCAGGCGGTGCAGCAGCATCTGGATGGGGTATCGAGCCGTTTCGAGACCGCCACCGCGGGCGTTGCCGATACCTGGAACCAGGCGCTGGCCGGGCATCAACGCACAAGCGAGGCGCTGGCCGAGAACCTGCGCGCCGCCCTGGACGGCTTCACCCAGACCTTCGCACAACGCTCGGCCGGGCTGCTGGACGGTGTCGCCGCCCGCCTCGACGCCGTGGCCGCCGGCGCTGCCGACGCCTGGCGCGAGACGCTGTCCCGGCAGGAGCGCACCGGCGAGAAGCTGGCCGGCGACCACCAGCAGGCACTGGCGGCCGCTACCGCCGCTTTCGGCGAACAGGCGGCAGCACTGGTGCGCACCGTGGGCGAGTCGCATGCCGGGCTGCAGACGCAGCTGGCCACGCACGACGCGCAGCGCCTGTCGGCCTGGAGCGATACGCTGGGCACCATGACGGCTGGGTTGCGCGAGGAGTTGGAGCAACTGAACGCTCACACTGTGAGCCGCCAGGACGAGATCAGCACTACGCTGGCGCAGAGCGTGCGCGATATCTCGGCCCAGACCCAGGCGCATGCCAGCCAGACCCTCGCGGAGATCGACCGCCTGGTGCAGGCCGCCTCTGACGCCCCGAAAGCGGCCGTCGCGCTGCAGGCGGAACTGGCTTCTCGCGACGAACAGCGCTTTGCCGCCTGGGCCGATACACTCGGCAGCATGACCGCAGCGCTGCGCCAGCAGTGGGAGCAACTGAACGCGCACACTGTGAGCCGCCAGGACGAGATCAGCACTACGCTCGCGCAGAGCGTGCGCGATATCTCGGCCCAGACCCAGGACCACGCCAGCCGCACCCTCGCGGAGATCGACCGCCTGGTGCAAGCCGCGACGGACGCCCCGAAGGCGGCCGTCGCGCTGCAGGCCGAACTGGCTTCCCGCGACGAACAGCGCTTTGCCGCCTGGGCCGATACGCTGGGCAACATGACCGCAGCGCTGCGCCAGCAGTGGGAGCAACTGAACGCCCACACGGTCAGCCGCCAGGACGAGATCAGCACTACGCTCGCACAGAGCGTGCGCGACATCTCCGCCCAGACCCAGGACCATGCCAGCCGCACCCTTGCGGAGATCGACCGCCTGGTGCAAGCCGCAACGGACGCCCCGAAGGCGGCCGTTGCACTCCAGGCCGAACTGGCGTCGCGCGACGAACAACGCTTTGCCACCTGGACCGAAACGCTCGGTGGCATCGCGGCCACGCTGCGCCAGCAGTGGGAACAGGCCAGCACGCATGCCGCCACCCGCCAGCAGGAAATCTTCGAGTCGCTGGCGCAGACCGCGCGCGATATCTCGACCGAGACGCAGGCGCATGCCAGCACCACCCTCGCCGAAATCGACCGCCTGGTGCAGGCCGCGGCCGAAGCGCCCAAGGCCGCCACCGCGCTGCAGGCGGAACTGGCATCGCAGGACGCGCAACGCATGGCTGCCTGGACCGATACGCTCGGCGCCATGGCCGCCTCGCTGCGCCAGGAATGGGAACAGGCCAGCGCGCATACGGCCAGCCGCCAGCAGGAGATCTGCGAGACGCTGGCCGTCACCGCGCGTGACATGGCGGCCCAGGCCGAGGCACAAGCCACCGGCACCATCGCCGAAGTCGCCCGCCTGATGCAGGCCGCGTCCGAAGCGCCGAGGGCCGCCGCGGAGGTCATCGCGGCACTGCGCGACAAGCTCACCGACGGCATGGCGCGCGACCACGCCATGCTGGAAGAACGCAGCCGCATGATGGAAACGCTGGGCACGCTGCTTGACGCCGTGAACCACGCCTCCACCGAGCAGCGCACCGCGGTCGACGCGCTGGTCGCCACCACGGCCGGCCTGCTCGAGCGCATCGGCACCCGCTTTACCGACAAGGTCGAGTCCGAGACCGGCAAGCTCACCGACGTCGCCGCGCAGGTCACCGGCAGCGCGGTCGAGGTGGCCAGCCTGGGCGAAGCCTTCGGCGTGGCGGTGCAGCTCTTCAGCGAGTCCAACGGCAAGCTGATCGACCACCTGCAGCGCATCGAGGCCGCGCTGGACAAGTCGATGACGCGCAGCGACGAGCAACTGGCCTACTACGTGGCGCAGGCGCGCGAAGTCGTCGACCTGAGCATGCTGTCGCAGAAGCAGATCCTGGAAGACCTGCAGCAGCGCGCCGGCCAGCAAGCGTCCAGCGCAGAGGCGGCATGAGAGAGGAATTCGACGCCGGCGTTGAGCCGACCGTTCCCGCGTGGGCGGTCTTTGGCGACCTGATGTCGGTGCTGCTGGGCGCGTTCGTGCTGATCGTGCTGGGGGTCATCGGCGTGCAGATGGAACTGTCGGCCAGGCTGGAAGCCGAGGTCAAGCAGCGCCAGGAAGAAGCACAGCGCCGCGAGACGCTGGAGAAGGCGCTGGCGGGACCGCTGGCGGCGGGCCGCGTGACGCTGGTGAACGGGCGCATCGGCATCAGCGGCAGCGTGCTGTTTGCGCTCAATTCCGACCAGTTGCAGCCCGAAGGCCGCGACCTGCTCAAGAGCCTGGCCCAGCCGTTGTCGGCCTACCTGCGCAGCCGCGACGAGATCCTGATGGTCAGCGGCTTCACCGACGACCAGCAGGTGCGCGAGGGCAACCGGCGCTTTGCCGACAACTGGGAACTGTCGGCGCAGCGCGCGCTGACCGTGACCCGCACGCTGATCGATGCGGGCATCCCGCCCTCGTCGGTATTCTCGGCCGCCTTCGGTTCGCAGCAGCCTGTGACGCCCAATGCCGATGCCGAGGGCCGCGCGAAGAACCGGCGCGTGGAAATCTCGCCGGTGCCGCGCGTGACCACGGGCACGGTGAAGCCGCATGGCTAGCCTCGGCGTGGCAGCGGATCTCCATGCGCAACTGGACGCCTGGCAGGCCAGCGGCGCCGACCAGGCCGATCCCGTGCGCTTCCGCATGCTGCAGGCGCTGGCCCGCCGCTCTGCCGGGCACAGCGGCGCGGCGCGGCGCTTGCTGGATGAGCGCCTGCACGGCCTGGTGGCCGCTTATGCGGCCATCGTGCAAGGGCATGCCGGCAATGGTGGCGATGCCGCCGATGTTGCCGCGCCGTCCACGCCAACAACCAGCGCGCTTGGCGCACTGGTCCACGACATCACCGCCCGCGCCAGGCCCGCCCTCGCGGTTGCTTCGAACGACGCCCGACCGCGTACGCCAGAGCCCGCGCACGCCCCCCAATCCGACGCGCCACTGGTCGATGCCCTGGCCGACTACTTTCGCGAGACCTGGGCCAGGGTCAGTGTCGAGCAGCACTTCCGCCTGTCGCTGGAGCGGGTACCGGAGAATGCCGGGCCGCTCAATACCGACCATCTCGTGCATCGTTCGCTGTCGCTGATGCGCGAGACGTCGCCGGAATACCTGCGGCATTTCCTGTCCTATGTCGAGGCCATGTCCTGGATGGACCAACTGGGCGCTGCGGCAGCGGCCGAGAAGGAAGCAGCCCGCGCCGCGGCCCGAAAGAGCGTACGCGGCAAGGCACGCAAATAGCGCCCGCGCCTCAGCGCAAACGCACCACCACCTTGCCGAAGGCACCGCGCTCCAGGTGATCGAGCGCCGCAGGCAAATCCCCGCTACCCTTTCACCGCGAACCCGTACAACGCCGCGGCGTTGCGCCACCGGAACGCAGCGGACAAGGCCGCGCTGTCATCGGGCGCCCCTTGCCCCGCCCACGCGGCCAGCATCCGGCACTCGTCGATCCGAGCCGGCGCCTCGTGATTGGTCCACGGCCAGTCGCTGCCCCACAGCAGGCGGTCGTCGCCCACGACTTCGCGCCATCGCTGCGCAAGGCCGGGCCAGTCCTGAGGTGATGCCAGCCGGTATGGCGCGCTGATCTTCACCCAGACCTGGCGGCGCGCGCGCACGGCAGAAGCAACCTCGAAGATCGCATCCGCGGTTCCCGCGGTGCCAGGCCGGCCAAAGTGGTCAAGCACGACCGGCGCGCCGGCATCGCCAAGGGCCGCGTCAAGCTGCGCCAGCACCATGGCGCCGTCGCCATTGTCGGTATGGAGTTCGACATGCCAGCCCAGCCCGGCGATCCTGGCGAACAGCCCGCGCCACGGCGCGGTGGCGATGCGCTGCCAGTCCGGATCGCCGTACAGGTTCAGGCGGATGCCCCGCACGCCGGCTGCGTGCAACGTTGTCAGCTCCTGGTCCGTTACCGCAGGGCCGACCACCGCGACGCCGCGCAAGCGCCCGGGCATGGCCTGCAGCGCGGCCAGCAGCGCCGTATTGTCGGTGCCGAGAAAACTGGTCTGCACCACCACGCCATACAAGTCCCCCAACCCGGCAAGCCGGGCGTGCCAGTCCTGCAGGTCGGCGGCATAGGGCGGCCGGTAGCGGGCCGATGGCGTGGCCGCTCCGGCAGCGAAGACGTGGAAGTGGGTATCCACCAGCGGCAAAGCGCGCTTGCTCATCAGTCAGCCCCTCAGTGGCACGGGTCAGTGGCGCGGGTATATCCGGATATGGCATCCGAACCCTCGTCAGTATTCTAGTCCTCTAGAGGACATTGACATCAATTTAGCACGGGTTCGGCATGCCAGACAACGCGCTGCTCCAGACTACAACCACCGCCGCGGGCCTGAGCCGCTACGGCCAGATCGCGGCGGAACTGCAGGCAAGGATCGTTTCCGGCGCGTGGGCGCCCGGCAGCGCCATCCCCGCGGAAGGCGCACTGGCCAGGGAGTTCGGCATTGCGCTGGGCACCATCCGGCAGGCCATCGCCGTGCTGGTCCAGCAGGGCCTGCTGGAGCGCGTGCAGGGCAAGGGCACTTTTGTGCGCAAGGGACTGAGCGGGGCCAGCCTGATGCGGTTCTTCCGCTTCGGCCGCGCCGACGATGCACCGGCCGTCCCGCGCTCGGAAATCCTGTCGTGCCGCGCTGTCCGGCTGGACAAGGCCATGGCCACCCGCTTCGGCCTGCCGGCCGGCGCGCGCGGGCTGGCGATCTCGCGCCGCCGCTGGCTGGAAGACACGCCCCGGCTGCTGGAATCGATCTGGCTGCCGCTGCCGCGCTGCGAAGCCCTGCAGCAGCTCCCGCCGGCGCAGTGGGGCGACCTGCTCTACCCGCTGCTGGGCAGCGCCTGCGGCATCACGGTCCATCGCGCCGTGGATGAAGTGGCCTTCCGCACGCTGGCAGCCGACGAGGCCGCGTTGCTGGACTTGCCGGATGCGCATCCGTGCGCGGTCGTGACCCGGCATGCCTTCGATCTGGGCGGCAACTGCATCGAATACCGGCTGACGCGCGGCGACGCCTTTGCCTTTCGCTATACCGCGGACGTCCGCTGACGGACCGCGCCCGAGGAGACAGACCCATGCACGCACGCAACGCGATCGCCACCACCATCGTTGCCATGATCGCCACCACCACGCTGGCACAGGCCGCCGACACCGCCGCGGCCTGGCCGGCACGCCCCATCACGATCGTGGTGACGTATCCGCCGGGCGGCGGTGCGGACCTGATGGCACGGCTGATCGCCCCGGGTCTCGGGCGCGAGCTGGGCCAGACCGTCATCGTGGAGAACCGGCCGGGTGCCGGCGGGCAGATCGGTGCCGCCTATGTCGCCAAGGCCGCACCGGACGGCTACACCATGATGGTCGATGCCTCGTCCTATGCGGTGAATCCCAGCCTCTACCCGCGCCTGCCCTACGATCCGGACAAGGCCTTCCGGCCGGTCGGCGTGCTGGCGCGCTATCCCAATGTGCTGGTGGCCACGGCCAGCTTCCCCGCCAGCAAGGTCAGCGACGTCCTGGCCATGGCCAGGCAGAAGCCGGGCTCGGTCGCCTTTGCGTCGTCGGGCAACGGCTCGGCGCAGCATCTGGCCGGCGTGCTGTTCGAGCAGCGCGCGGGGGTCGACCTTCTGCACGTGCCCTACAAGGGCGGCGGCCCGGCCATGACCGATGTCATCGCCGGCCAGGTGCCGCTGTTCTTTGCCAACGTGGCCTCGAGCCTGCAGCACATCAAGGCCGGCAAGCTCAAGCCGCTGGCGGTGACCAGCCATTCCCGCACTCAGGCATTGCCATCCGTGCCCACCATGCAGGAGGCCGGCGTGGCGAGCTACGAGGTCTATGAATGGAACGCGGCCTTCCTGCCCGCGGCAACGCCGGAGCCTGTCGCCACGAAGCTCGCTGACGCGCTGCAGAAGGTCATGACCAGCCCCGAGATCAGGCAACGCGTGGCCGAGCTGGGCGGCGAGGTCGTGGCGGCACCGCCCGCACAGGCACGGCAATTCATCGACGGGCAGACCCGGCTATGGGCCAAGGTCATCCGGGACGGCAACATCAAGCCCGAATAGCACCTGTCGGCACCGCCCCTGCCCGCCACGGGCCGGCTAAAGAATTTCAAGGAGAAATGCATGACCCCGACCAATCCCCTTCGCCGCCACCTGCTCAAGGCCTCCGCCGCACTAGGCGCCTGCGCGCTGGCACCCACGCTCGCCCGCGCCCAGGCCTGGCCGGCCAAGCCGATCCGGCTGGTGGTGCCGTTCGCGCCGGGCGGCAGCTCGGAGATCGTGGCGCGCTCGACCGCGGCGGAGCTGACCAAGCTGCTCGGCGTGTCCGTGTTCGTCGAGAACAAGCCCGGTGCAGCGGGCAATATCGCCATGGGCGAAGTCGCGCGCGCCGATGACAATCACACGCTGATCCTTGGCCATATCGGCACGCTGGCGGTCAATCCCTATATCTTCCCGAAGCTGCCCTACGACCCCAACAAGGACTTCCGCCCGATCTCGTTGCTGTCCAAGGTGCCGAGCCTGTACGTGGTCCACCCCGACGTGCCCGCGAAGAACCTGAAGGAGTTCGTGGCGCTGGCCAAGAGCAAGCCCGGCAAGCTGAACTACGGTTCGGCCGGCAACGGCAGCGCCGGCCACCTGGCCTTTGAATACCTGAAGGCCGCGACCGGCACCTTCATCACCCACGTGCCCTATCGCGGCAGCGGCCCGCAGATCACCGACCTGCTGTCGGGGCGGCTGGACGCGGCCGCGGTCGGCGCGCCCGCGATCATCCAGTTCATCAAGGCCGGCAAGCTGCGCTGCATCGCCACCGGCACGACCCAGCGCATTCCCCAGTTGCCTGACGTGCCGACGGTTGCCGAACAAGGCTATCCCGGCTTCGAAATGACACAGTGGTATGGCCTGCTGGCGCCGGCATCGCTGCCCCAGGCGGCCACCGACAAGCTGGCGGAAGCCACCGTGAAAGCGGTGAAAAGCAAGTCGTCGGTCGAGCGCCTGAGCGCCGATGCGGCGATCGTGGTGGGCGACACGCCGGCGGAGTTCGCGCGCTTTATCGCGCTGGAGCAACAGCGCTGGAAGCCGATCATTGCGCGGGCGGGGATCAAGCCGGACTAAGCGGACAGCCGCAGGGCCGGATCGCCCCGGTCCAGCGTCAGCCCGCGATACCAGCCCAGCGCAGATGCTTGCCCCAGTCCGCGTCGCTGATCACGCCGGAGATGCCCTGGCGCTGCCCGTCGGCGCGGTAGAAATAGGTGCGCGGCATCTCGCCCATCCAGTCCGGATCGACCGCATAGCGCAGCCGCTCCTGCGGCTCGTACCCGAACAACCACGCGTTGCGCGTCAGCCTGACGCGCTGGAGCAGTTGCTGCACCTGCGGCATGGCGTCGGGGCTGTCCATCGACAGCGTGACCACGCGCAGGTCCGGATGCTGCGCGCGCAGCTTGCCGATGGCGTCGAAGTTGCGCTTGCAATAGACGCAGTCGAGCGACCACACCACCAGCACAAAGGGCATGCCCTTCTGGCTGGCGGCCAGTTGGGTGGCACTGGCCGATTCGAACACGGCGACGCGGTCGGCCGGTTGATTGCCGGCATTGGCGGTGGCGAGCGCCAGCGTCAGGGCGGCAGCGGCGAGCAGTTTGCGGCGCGATGGCATCATGCGCCCTCCTGGCCCAGCGCGAAGACCTGGAAGCCCTCTGCTTCCGTGCGCCACAACACGTAGGCCCGGCCGGCGTGCTGCAGCAGGTGCGGCTGGTCCGAGTCGCGTTCCGTGCCGGCCAGCTTGCGCGTCTGCCAAGTCTTGCCGCCGTCCTGCGACAGCATCGCCCACAGGCGCGTCTGCTGGCCGTCGAACGATTTCCAGGTGACGGCGATCTCGTCATCGTTCAGCGCGACGATATCGGCATGCTGCGCGCGCGGGTCATCCAGCGGACGCTGTGCCTGCAGCTTGCCGTCCTTCCAGCGCCCGACCGAGACCGTGGGCTTGCCTTCACGCACGTTGAACCAGACCATATGCACCGTCCCGTCGGGCGCCACCGAGGCGCCGGGGCCGTGGTGCGGGCACGCGTCGATGCGCCAGTCGTCAAAAGTGGCGCGCTGCATCGGCGTGGCCTTGCCGTCGGTGCGCAGCAGCGCCAGCGCGTGGTCGCGCGCGTTGGGCGGGAACACATGGCGCCACAGCGCCAGCATCTTGCCGTCGGGCGTGGGCGCCAGGGCGATGCGGCAGCATTCGCACGACTGGTCGGCAATCTTGTAGTCGCCCTGGAAAGTCTTGCCTTGGTCGGCCGAGACCGCGTAGTAGATCGCGGCGCCGGCATACGGCTGCTTGCGCGCCTCGGCGGCAACCACGTCGCGCTTGTCGATCCAGCTGACAAAGACGTGCCCGGCGTTGTCCACCGCGATGGCGTCGAAGCGGTGCGCGATCTGGTCGCGGTTGGCATGTACCGTCAGCGGTTCGCCAAAGGACTTGCCGCCATCGGTCGAACGCGCAAAGCGGATAAAGCCGGTCCACGGCTTGGGCAGCGGCTGGGTCCAGGTAACGTAGATCTCGCCGTCGCGCCCCGCGGCCACCTTGGGCCGGCTTTCATGATCGGCCGCAACCTGCTCCGGCACGCTGTTGACATGCTGCGCGGGCCCGAAGCTGCGGCCATAGTCGGCCGATGCACGCACCGCGACATAGGGGCCGTCCTTGTACGCCACCCAAAGCTTGCCGTCGCGGTCGAAGGCGGCTCCGGTGCCCAGTTCGCTCATCTTCGCGGCCTTGGCCTGGCCGCCGTGGCCGGCATGATCGCCGTGCGTTTGCGCGGTCGCGGCCAGCGCGGCGCAGGCCATCAGCCCGGCAACGATCAAACGGAAACCGGGGCGAACGCCTTGCATGGTTGTGGTCAGCCTGTTCACTTGCTCAGAAGGAAAGTTTTGCCTCGGCGTAGAACGTCCGGCCCGGATACGGGTGGTAGACGAAATAGCGCTGGTCAGTGAGGTTGTCGATGCCAAGCCCGAGGCGCACGTTCTTGGCGGGCTTGTACGTCACCTTGACGTCAAAGGTCAGGAAGCTGCTGGTGCCGCCGAAAGTGTCGGGATTGGTGTCGGAATTGTCGAGCGTATTGTACTGCCGGCCCGAATAGGTCATCGCCAGCGTGCCTGCCCACGCCGGCGTGATGCGATAAGTGCCGACGAGGTTGGCGCGCCACTTGGGGATGCGGTAGAAGTACTTGCCCACCGAGGCCGGGTTGTTGGCATTCTCCAGCGTCTTCGAATGGTTGTAGGCGCCGCTGGCCGACAGGTCGAAACCGCTGACGAGTACATCGCGCGCGTCATAGGCCAGTTCGATGCCGCGGGTACGCACGCGGTCCACGTTCTGGAAGCTGGTGACGGTCGGGAATACCGTGGTGTTGGTCTGGCTGACCAGGGCATCGCGGATATCGTCCTCATACACCGAGACCCGGAAGAACGACGAATCCACCGTGCGCTCGAAGGTCAGGTCCTTCGAGAACGATCGCTCCGGCCGCAGGTTCGGATCGTTGTTGATCAGCGAGGTCCCGGTGATGCGGCCCTGGAACAGCTCGCTGACGGTCGGGTAGCGATAGGCCTTGCCCAGCGACAGCCGGCCCAGCCATTCCTGCCCCAAGGCCTTCTCCAGCGCCAGCTTGGGCGACCAGTTGGATTCGCTGCGCACCGGGTAGCCGATATCCACGCCGGGCTGGCTGCGGCTGCCGTCATAGGCGCGCCAGTGTTCGTAGCGCACGCCGGGGATCAGCTTCCAGTCCCCGGCGAAGTACCAGGCGTCCTGCGCGTAGAGCGCCTGGGTCTCGGTCTTGCCGGCAAATGCGTTGTTGAAGGCGGTGATGGTGGCCGCCTGCCAGTCCGAGGTGTTGTAGGTGGTGTTGGTCAGCCGGTAGTTGTCATAGTGGTAGCCGAACGTGATCCAGTGCCCGCCCTGCAACTGCTGCGGGCGGTAGTCGGCCTTGAGGTCAAGCGTGCGCCAGCCGGTGCCGTCGCCATAGGTCACGGTGCCCGGCCCGCTGCCGACGGTGCTGGCGCTGCGGCTGATGTCCTTGCTGACATCGAACAGCGACGCCACGCCCGAGAAATTCCAGCCGGTCTCGTTGCGCGTGCGCAGCGACAGCCCGTAGAGCCAGCGCGCGTCCTCGCCATTGCTCGGGGCGAACGCGTTGGCGGGAATCGAATACTGATAGCCGCCGATATTCACGGGACCGCTCGACACCACGTTGCCATTGGCATCGCGCAGGTAGCTGCCGGTGGCGCTGGAGCGGTCCTGCTGCCAGTAGGCCGCGGTGAACTGGGCCTGCAGCGTGTTGGTGATGTCGTAGCCGAGCTTGAGCTTGAGCTGGTCCTGCACCGTGTGCGTGACACCCTCGCTGTTCACGCCCATCACCACGCGGTCGCGGCCGGTCTGGTCCTGATCGAAATAGGCACCGGTGACCGGCGTTGCCCCGGCGCCCGCGCGACTGGTCGAGCGCGGCGCGGTATAGAAGCTCAGCGGCTGGCTCTTGCTGTCCTGCCGGTCGACGCTGACCAGCCACGAGAACGGGCCGACGCGGTCGCCCACATAGGCGTTGGCGTGGACCCCGTTGAAGTTGTCGTGCGTGCCGTACAGGCTGAAGCGCTGCGTGAAAAGCTGCACGCTGGCGTCACCCTCGAACTTCTGCGGCGTGCGCGTGGTGATCAGCACCGTCGCGCCGAGCGAGTTGCCGGGATACAGGGCCGAATACGGGCCGTACAGCACGTCCATGCGCTCGATCTCGGCGGCATTGACCAGCGACCAGCGCGGCGGGAAGCTGAAGTCCGAGCCCAGCAGGTTGGACAGCAGCAGGCCATCGGCATAGACCAGCCCCCGCGCCGACTGGCGCGAGCTGGTGCTGCGCACCGAGATGATCGAGTTCATATCGCCGATAAAGCGCTTGCGTACGGCGAGGTTGGGCGCGTATTTGAGGGCGTCTTCCGTATTGACCACATTGAAGTCGGCCATGCGGGTGCCGCTGATGCCGTAGGCTGGCGAGGGCGTGTTGGGCGGTACGGCCGGCGTCTCGCCGCGTTCTGACTTGGCCGAGACCACCACCTCCTGCAGCGGCTCGGGCGCGTCCACCGCCTGGGCGGCGGCAACGGCTGGGCCCATCAGCACCGCCGAGACGGCGAGTGCAATACGATTCTTCTTCACTGGAAAACCTTGTTGTCGTCTTTTTTTGGCTTGCTCCGCCTGTGCGAAGCATCAGGCGCTTCTCCCCGAGAGCGAGCGCTGACATTTTATGGGGCATGGCGGCGCGGGCCGATGCGACATAGCGACGCGGGCAGCACGTCACCCTAGCGTTTACCCGTATATCCAATGCCAGGCCATGTCACTACATTGCCCGGATTGGCGTCAAGCCAATGTGATGCAGGGAGAGACTGCCGCGGCGCCCGCCGCGGACAGCGCCGAAGGAGCAACCGCCCCGGAAACTCTCAGGCAAAAGGACCGGCATCACCAGTCAGTGCACTCTGAAGAATGCCGGACGCTATCGTCCGCCGGCATACCGAAGGAGCAAGCGCGCCCCGCCCTCGCGGCCGGGTGTCGTGAATCTCTCAGGTCCAGAACAGAGGGGGCGTCCGTCACGCATATTGCGTCCGGGCTCCCACCATCGACGTTCCTGGAACCTGCAGATCATGAAATCAATCGCTGTCATCGGCGGTGGCATCACGGGTGTCACCACGGCCTACGCGTTGGCCAAGCGCGGATTTTCCGTCACGCTGTTCGAACGGCACCGCTATGCCGCCATGGAGACCTCGTTCGCCAACGGCGGGCAGCTGTCGGCCTCCAACGCCGAGGTCTGGACCCACTGGTCCACCATCGTCAAGGGCATGAAATGGATGCTGCGCAACGATGCCCCGCTGCTGGTCAATCCCCGGCCGAGCTGGCACAAGCTGTCGTGGTTCGCCGAGTTCATCGCTTCGATCCCCCACTACCGCCGCAACACCGTCGAGACCGCGCGCCTGGCCATCGCCGCGCGTGAGCATCTGTTCGCCTGGGCGGCGCAGGAAGGCATCGACTTCGACCTGAAGAAAGAAGGCATTCTCCATATCTACCGCGACAAGGCCGGTTTCGAGCATGCCGGCCGGGTCTCGGCGCTGCTGGCGCAGGGCGGGCTGGAACGGCGCGCCGTGACGCCCGAGGAGATGCGCGCGATCGAGCCGACGCTGGCGGGGTCGTACTACGGCGGCTACTTCACCGAGAGCGATTCGACCGGGGACATCCACAAGTTCACCAGCGGCCTGGCCGCGGCCATCGACCGGCTGGGCGTGCGCTGCCGCTATGGCCAGGATGTGCGCGCGGTGAAGACCGACGGCAGGCGCGCCACCGTGACCGTGCAAGACGGCGCCGCTACGGCCAGCTCCAGCTTCGACGGCGCCGTGATCTGCGCCGGCACAGCCAGCCGCGCGCTGGCCGCGGGACTGGGCGACCGCGTCAACATCTATCCGGTCAAGGGCTACTCGATCACGGTCAACCTGACCGACGCGGCCAGCCGCGCCGCCGCACCGGTGGTGAGCCTGCTCGACGATGAAACCAAGCTGGTCACCAGCCGCCTGGGCGACGACCGCTTCCGCGTGGCCGGCACCGCCGAGTTCAACGGCTACAACCGCGATATCCGCGCCGACCGCATCCGCCCGCTGGTGGAATGGGTGCAGCAGTGCTTCCCCGGCGTCAGCACGCGCAGCGTGGTGCCGTGGGCCGGGCTGCGGCCGATGATGCCGGACATGCTGCCGCGCGTGGGGCGCGGGCGTGCGGCCTGCATCTTCTATAACACCGGGCACGGGCACCTCGGGTGGACCTTGTCGGCGGTGACGGCGGATATGGTGGCGGGGGTGGTGGACCAGCATCTTGGCGCCAAGGTGGCGGTCGCGCCGGGTGCGGCGCTGGCATTGGCGAAGGCCTGAGCCTGAGGTCGCGGATGTTTTCTCCCCTCTCCCATTTATGGGAGAGGGGAGAAAACCAGTGGCGTAAGCGGGTTTTGCCTCATCCAGGGCGTCGCCCCAGACTGCCCACAATCCCCTTGCGGAACGCCAGCACGCACACGATGAAGATGATGCCGGTTACCATCGACACCGATTCACCGAGCCCGTTGAACCACTCGATGCCCGTCGCTGACCCGAGGTAGCTGCCCAGCTCCCCAAGCTTGTTCTCCAGCGCCACCACCACGAAGGCGCCGACGATCGGGCCGGTGAGCGTGCCGAGCCCGCCCAGCAGCGTCATCAGGATGACCATGCCGGACATCGACCAGTGCACGTCGCTGAGCGTCTCGAAGCCCAGCACCAGCGCCTTGACCGAACCGGCCAGCCCCGACAGCGCCGCCGACAGCACGAAGGCGGTCAGCTTGAAGCGGTCGACGTCATAGCCCAGCGACACCGCGCGCGGCTCGTTCTCCTTGATCGCCTTCAGGATCTGGCCGAACGGCGAATGCACCGTGCGCACGATCAGCGCGAAGGCGGCCACGATGATCACCAGCGCCACGTAGTACAGCGTCAGGTCGTCCGACAGCGGCAGCACGCCAAAGAGCTTGCCGCGCGGAATGCCCTGCAGGCCGTCCTCGCCGCCGGTAAAGGGCGCCTGCAGGCAGATGAAGAACAGCATCTGCGCCAGCGCCAGCGTGATCATCGAGAAGTAGATGCCCTGGCGGCGGATGGCCAGCGAGCCCACCACGTAGCCGATCAGCGCGCCCGTGCCGGTGCCCAGGACCAGGCCGATCTCGGGCGTCACGCCCCAGACCTTCATCGCATGGCCGGCCGCATAGCCGGCACCGCCGAAGAAGGCCGCATGGCCGAACGAGAGCAGCCCGGTATAGCCGATCAGCAGGTTGAAGGCGCACGCAAACAGCGCGAAACACAGCACCTTGAGCACGAATACCGGATACGCACCGGCCAGCGGCGCGGCCAGCAGGCACGCCAGCACCACGCCGTACATCACCTGCCCTGGCAGGCGCCCCGCCACCTGCTGCTGCCGCACGCCGATTGCGGCGATAGATTGTCCGCTCATCACTTCTCCTTTCCGAACAGCCCTGCCGGGCGCAACCACAGCACCACCACCATGATGACGAAGACCACGGTGGACGATGCTTCCGGGTACAACACCTTGGTCAGCCCTTCGATCACGCCCAGCCCCAGGCCGGTCAGGATCGCTCCCATGATCGAGCCCATGCCGCCGATCACCACCACCGCAAACACGACGATGATCAGGTTCTGCCCCATCAGCGGCGATACCTGCATGACGGGTGCCGCCAGCACCCCGGCAAACGCAGCCAGCGCCACGCCGAAGCCGTAGGTCAGCGTCACCATCAACGGCACGTTGACGCCGAAGGCCTCGACCACCTTGGGGTTCTCGGTGCCGGCGCGCAGGTAGGCGCCCAGCCTGGTCTTCTCGATCACGTACCAGGTCGACAGGCAGACCGCCAGCGATGCCCCAACCACCCACACGCGGTAATTGGGCAAGCGCATGAAGCCGAGATCGGAAGCGCCCTGCAGCGCTTCGGGCGGAGAATAAGGCAGCCCGGACACGCCATAGACCGAGCGGAAGATGCCTTCGACCACCAGCGTGATGCCGAGCGTCAGCAGCAGGCCGTAGATAGGGTCGAGCTTGTAGATCCAGCGCAGCATGGTCTTCTCGATCCCCACACCCAGCGCGGCCACCACCAGCGGCGACAGCAGCAGCATCGCCCAGTAGCTGAGCCCCGCATAGGCCATGCCGGCCCAGGCCAGCACCGCGCCCAGCATGAAGAGCGCGCCGTGCGCAAAGTTGATGACGTTCAGCAGCCCGAAGATGACCGCCAGGCCCAGGCTCAGCATGGCGTAGAAGGCGCCGTTGACTAGCCCCAGCAGCAACTGCGACAGCAGCGCCGGGAACGGGATTTCAAACAAGGTCATGGGTGCTCCTCATACGCCCAGCAATTCATGCAGCACCGGCATCCTGGCCTGCAGCTCGCTGGCCGCGAAGCGTTCGACGATGCTGCCGTGCTCCATCACGTAGAAGCGGTCCGCCAGTGGCGCGGCGAAGCGGAAGTTCTGCTCCACCATCACCACCGTGTACCCCTTCTGCTTGAGCATCAGGATCATGCGCGCCAGCGCCTGCACGATCACCGGTGCCAATCCTTCCGAGATTTCATCGAGCAGCAGCAGGTTGGCGCCGGTGCGCAGGATGCGCCCGACCGCCAGCATCTGCTGCTCGCCGCCCGACAGGCGCGTGCCCTGGCTCTGGCGGCGCTCCTTCAGGTTGGGAAACATCTCGTAGATGTCGGCCTCGCTCATGCCCTTGCTGGTGTCGGCGCCCTTGAGCACCGGCGGCAGCATCAGGTTCTCTTCGCATGAGAGGCTGGAGAAGATGGCCCGCTCTTCGGGGCAATAGCCGATGCCGTAGTGCGCGATCTTGTGCGTCGGCAGGCTGATGGTCTCCTGGCCATTGACCCTGATCGAGCCCTTGCGCGCGCCGGTCAGGCCCATGATCGCGCGCAGCGTGGTGGTGCGCCCGGCGCCGTTGCGGCCCAGCAGCGTGACCACTTCGCCGCGGTTCACGGTCAGGTCCACGCCGTGCAGGATGTGCGATTCGCCGTACCAGGCGTGCAGGTCCTTGATTTCCAGCGCGGGAGTATTGGATGTGCTCATCGTGTCGTCCCTGGCTCAGTGCGCGCCCTGCAGTTCCGCGTCGGCGGTGCCCATGTAGGCCTCCATCACGCGCGGGTCCTTCGACACTTCCGCATACGGGCCTTCGGCCAGGATCGCGCCACGCTGCAGCACCGTGATCTTGTCGGCGATCGACGACACCACGCTCATGTTGTGCTCCACCATCAGGATGGTGCGGCCCGCCGAGACCTTCCTGATCAGCTGCGTGACGCGGTCCACGTCCTCGTGGCCCATGCCCTGGGTGGGTTCGTCGAGCAGCATCAGCTCGGGCTCCATCGCCAGCGTGGTGGCGATCTCCAGCGCGCGCTTGCGCCCGTACGGCAGGTTCACCGTCAGCGTGTGCGCGAACTCGGTCAGGCCGACCTGTTCGAGCAGCTCCATGGCGCGCTCGTTGAGCACCTCGAGCGAGCGCTCGCTGCGCCAGAACTGGTATGCCGTACCGAGTTGCCGCTGCAGCCCGATGCGCACGTTCTCCATCACCGTCATGTGCGGGAACACCGCCGAGATCTGGAACGAGCGGATCACGCCGCGCCGCGCGATCTGCGCGGGCTTGTCGCGGGTGATATCGATGCCATTGAAAAGGATGGTGCCGGTGGTCGGCTCCAGGAACTTGGTGAGCAGGTTGAAGCAGGTCGTCTTGCCGGCGCCGTTGGGGCCGATCAAGGCATGGATCGACCCACGGCGCACCCGCAGGTTGACGCCGCTCACCGCGGTAAAGCCACGGAAGGCCTTGCCGAGGTTGCGGGTCTCTAGTATCAGGTCGTGGTGCATGGACGTGACTCCGTGGCGCTGCCTGTTCGGTTGGGATGGCGCGGCATGCTCAGCCCGCGACGGGCAGCGCCGCGACCGCGTAGGCGTGGCGCAACGTGCGCCCCAGCACCGGGTCTTCCAGCTCGATCTCGAAGCGCTCGGCCGGGCGGATGCCGCCGATGGCGGGCAGCGTGCCGCACAGCATCGCCGAGCCTTCGCCAAAGTCGCCGCCATGGCCGCTGAAGCGCTCCAGCAGGTCCGCCGGCGAGCGCATGGCGGTCACCGGGCCCTGCTGATACAGCACGCGTTCGCCGTCGATGGTGGCGTAGGAGCGCAGCACCAGCTGATCCCAGTGGCCTTCCACCTCGGCAAGGCGCCACAAGGCCGAAGCACAGGGCTTCTCGCACATCTGCTTGGACACGGTGATGCCGTAGGTCTCGGCTTCGCGGTCGGTATGGTCCGAGGCAATACCCACCAGGATTTCATCGCCGTCCCTGACCAGCAGGAACTCGGCTTCGCCGCTGCTGGCCTCGCCGCTGACCTGGATTTCCGGGGCCGGGCCCAGGCGTTGCGCGGCGACGCGGTAGAACACCGGCGTATAGGGCGGGCGCTTCACGCCCAGTTCTTCCAGTTCACGGATATGGGCTTCCATGGCTTCGACATCGCGGCCGGTCCAGCCCGCCACGATGAGCTGGTGGATGGTGACGGTGCGCTGCGATTTGCCCTGGCGGCTGTCGAGTTCAAAGGTAAGGGTCTTCATGATCGGTTGCTCTCTGCAATGGGGGGCGAGTGCCGGCTGGCATGCCGGCCTCCGTGAGGGATGTGGGCCTACTTCCTGACCAGCGGGCAAGTGCTTGCGCTGAGCGGGCGGAACGCTTCGCTCGCGGGAATCACGCTCTTGATCTTGTAGTAGTCCCACGGGCGCCTGGACTCCTGCGGCCGCTTCACTTCGACCAGGTACATGTCGTGCACCATCAGGCCGTCGGCGCGGATCGTGCCGTTCCTGGCAAAGAAGTCATTGACCGGGGTTGCGCGCATGCGGGCCAGCACGGCATCGCTGTCGTCGGTGCGCGCGGCCTGGATCGCCTTCAGGTAGTGCGTGGTCGACGAGTACACGCCGGCATGCACCAGGGTCGGCATGCGCCCGGTCTTCTCGAAGAAGCGTTGCGACCAGGCGCGCGTGGCGTCGTCGCGGTCCCAGTAGAACGATGTCGTCAGCGTCATGCCCTGGGCGGCCTGCAGTCCCAGGCTGTGGATATCGCTGATGAACATGTGCAGCCCGGCCAGCTTCTGCTTGCCCGCGGTGTTGATGCCGAAGTCCGCGGCGGTCTTGATTGCATTGACCGTGTCGGCACCGGCATTGGCCAGCCCGATCACCTTCGCGCCCGAGGCCTGCCCCTGCAGCAGGTAGGACGACAGGTCGGCCGAGTTGATCGGATGCTTTGCCTTCCCCTTCAGGGTGCCGCCGACACTGGACAAGGCCTCGGTACCGTCCTTCTCCAGCGATGCGCCCAGAGCGTAGTCGACCGTCAGGAAGTACCAGCTGTTGTCGCCGCGCCGGGCCAGCGCCTTGACCGTGTTGGCGGCGAAGGCGTACGTGTCGTACGAGTACTGGATGGTGTAGGGCGAGCAGTCTTCATTGCTCAGGCGCGTGGTGCCGGCCCCGCTGGCGATGACGATCTTGTGCTTGAGCTTGCCCAGGTTGGAAACGGCCAGCGCGACCGAAGACGGCAGCGCGTCCTGGATCACGTCGACCTTCTGGTTGTCGAACCAGCCGCGCGCCAGCGTGGCGGCGACGTCGGTCTTGTTCTGGTGGTCCGCGCTGACCACCTGGATGGGGGCACCCAGCACCTTGCCGCCAAAGTCGTCCACCGCCATCTGCGCGGCCACCACCGAGCCCTTGCCGCCGATGTCGGAAAAGATCGACGACATATCGGTCAGCACACCGATCCTGACCACGCCGTCGCTGATGGAGGCCGGGATGGGGGCCGGGTCGGCCGCGGCAGCCGTCGCCGCGAACAGGGTGGCGCAGGCCAGTACGGCGGCGCCGGTACGGATATCAGGCATTGTTGTCTCCACTGTAGTTATGGGTACTTCTGTACTGCTGCGCGTGCTCAGCCCCGTTCGTGCCGCAATGCCGCCTCAATGCCCATGCCGATGGCCAGCAGCCTGCGGTCGGACAAGTGGCGCCCGAACAGCATCAGTCCCACCGGCGCGTCGCCCGGGCGATGGCACGGCACCGACAGCGCGCACAGGTCGAGCATGTTGGCAATGGCCGGGTTGCGCAGCAGCAGCCGATTGGTGCTGAAGAAGGCTTCGTCGTCGTCCAGGTCGGCAATGCGCGGCGCCACGACCGGCACGGTGGGCAGGACCACGGCGTCAAAGCCGGCCAGCTCGGCATCGGCCTGCCGGCACAGCTCGCCCCGGCGCTGCAGCATGCGCAGGTAGTCGGCGGCGCGCTGCCCTTCTGCCAGCCGGATGCGCGACAGCACGCGCGGGTCATAGCGATCGGACTGATCAGCCAGCAGGCTGCCGTGCCAGGCACTGGCTTCCGCGGCGACCAGGCCGCCGTTGGTGCCGATGCCGGCCAGCTGGTTCCAGCTGTCGAAGCTCACGTCCCGCAGCAGCGCGCCCGCCGCCGACAGCCGGCGCAGCGTGCGGCTGAAGACCTCGGCCACCTCGTCCGACATGCCGTCCAGCACCAGGCCGGTGGGCACCGCCAGGCGCAGCCCGGCCAGCGGCACCGGCCCGGCGGGCGGCGCCTCGCCCGCCATCACGGCGTCGATGGCGGCGCAGCACGCCAAGGTATTGGCCAGGCAGCCCACCGAGTCATAGCTGGGCGACAGCGGCACCGTGCCCTGCAGCGGCACGCGGCGCGCCGTGGGCTTGAAGCCCGCGATGCCGCACAACGCCGCGGGAATCCGGCACGAGCCGCCGGTGTCGGAGCCGATCGCGGCCAGCGCCATGCCGTCCGTCACCGAGACCGCAGCGCCTGACGACGAACCACCAGGAATGCGCCCGGCTTGCCGGTCATAGGGATTGCGCGGCGTGCCGTAGTGCGGATTGATGCCAACACCCGAGTAGGCGAACTCGGTCATATTGGTGCGCCCGACAAACACTGCCCCCGCCGCACGCAAGCGCGCAATGGCCGGCGCGTCGGCACTGGCGGCACGCTCAGGCAGCACCCGGGCGCCAGCGCGGGTCACGTCGCCCTGCACATCGAACAGGTCCTTGACGGACACCGGCACGCCCGCCAGCGGGCCAGCCACGCCTTGCTCGCGCAGCATGTCGCAGGCCTGGGCCTGCCTGCGCGCGGCCATGCTGACACCATGCGGGAACACGCGCGCGCCCTCGCCGCTGGGGTTGCAGATACGTTCGACGCACGCCGCCAGCAGGGACTGCGCGTTGGCGCTGCCCGCGGCAAGCTGGCGCTGTGCGGTTGCGATGGTCGCTTCCATGATCAGGCCGGGTCGTAGTAGTGGATCTCCAGCAGCATGCAGCCGCCGTTGGACTTGAACGGGCCGTGGAAGGCGCCGGGCGGGCGGCAGGCGTAGGTGTTGGGGACGAAGGCTTCGCCGCCCTTGCCATTGGCGTCGTTGCCCACGGTCAGGTCGCCGCTGAGCAGGTAGACCTCTTCCCAGTACTCGTGCACGAAGGGCGAGGTGGTGAACACGCCGGGCTGGAAGCGCAGCAGGCGCGTACGGCTGCCGCTGCGGCCGCCCTCGTCCAGCGAGCCGGACAGGATCTTCTGCTGGATACCCGAGGGATAGCCGTGGGGGACCTCCCAGCCGGACTCCAGGTCCAGGGTGTGGAACTCATCGTGAAGCTTGGTGATTGCCATGTCGATCTCCGTAGTCGATGCGGGCATTGGGGAAGGTGCGGGAACTCAGGCCGCCTGCGGCAGCTTGGCCAGTTCGCTTTCAAGGGAATAGCTGCCGAGCATGTTGTCGACCAGGCCGGATGCGTTCTGCCAGTCATAGGTGCGGTAGGCATGCCCCTTGGTGACGAAGGTGGCGCCGGCGTAGAACATCTCGTACTGGTTGTGGCGCGACGCAAATTCGGAGCCGACCGCGTCCCAGGCGAGCTTGAAGAACTTGACGCGCTCTTCCGGGCTGCACACCGGCGACTTCTGCGTCCTGGCGATGATCCCGGCAAGCGACGGATTGGCGAAATCCTCGATGCTCGACGGCAGCATGATCATGCCGCCGCCGGCCAGCTCGCGCAGCGTGGCCAGCACCTTGCCGTAGAGCTGCTGGGTCACCACCTGCGAGCCGTACAGCATGCTGCGGTCCGGCACGAAGTAGCCGTGCTTGCCGACCTGGCCCTTGGCCTCCATGCCGTAGACCCAGGCCTCGACCATGCCTGCCTCGGCGGCCAGCTGGCCCAGCATTTCCCTGACCTGCGGGAAGCTGTTGGTGCCGTTGATCTCGGTGATGCGGTGCGCCAGGCCCACCAGGAAGCGCAGCTTCACCATCAGCCGCACCTGGCACTGGTAGTTCTGGTAGACGTGCGCCGGCGTGGCGTGGAACTGCTTTGCGCACAGGCCCACGTCGCCCGCGACGAAGATGCGCTCCCACGGCACCTTGACGTCGTCGAAGTAGAGCACCGCGTCGTTCTCGTCGAAGCGGCTCGCCAGCGGGTTGTCGAATACCGAGGTGGCGTTGGCTTCGTACGACTTGCGCGACATCACCTTCAGCCCCTTGGTGTTCATCGGCACCGCGAACGACAGCGCATACATCTCGTCGCCCTCGCGCAGCGGCTGGATGCAGCTGCAGAAGACTTCATTGGCCATGATGCCGCTGGTGGCCAGCATCTTGGCGCCGCGCACGGTGATGCCCTCCGCGTCCTGGTCGACGATGCCCACCGCCAGATACTTGTCTTCCTGCTCGTGCGCGGACCTGGACTGGTTGGCCTGCGGGTTGACAATCACATAGGTGAGGAACAGGTCGTTGTCGCGGGCATAGCGGTAGTAGTCGCGCAGCGCGCCGGCACGTGCCGGATCGGCCTGCTCGAAGACATCGATGCCCATGTACATGCCCGAGATGCAGGAAGCCACGTGGTCGGGCGAGCGGCCCATGAAGCCGTAATGCAGTTCGGTCCAGGCTTCCAGCATCTGGCGGCGTTCGACCAGTTCGTTGTAGCTGGCCGGCAACTCCCAGATCCGGCTGACGCGCCGGTCGGTGCCCGCCGGCTGGAAAGTCATCTTGTCGACATTGCCGGGCTGCGCCTGGAAGTCGTAGAGGTTGGCGTAGCTGCGGATCGAGTTGCGGAAGGCCGGATGGCTGGTGACGTCCGTCACCCGCTTGCCGTCCAGGTACACCTCGCGGCCATCGCGCAACATGGCGATGTGCTGGTTACCGGTCTTGATCATGTCGTTCTCCTGTGCTGACTGTCTGTTCTTGTGGATTCAGGCGGCGGCCGGGCTGTCGTCCAGAGCCCGGTACTTGCCGCCAAAGAAGATGAGGGGCCGGCCGTCCTGGCGGGCCTGGTGGCGGAGCACCCGCCCGATAAAGATCACGTGGTCGCCGCCGTCGTGCTGGGCATAGGGTTCGCATTCGAAGGTGGCCAGCGCATCGGGCAGCAGCACATGGCTGTCCTCTTCGCGACTACCGAAACCGATGCCTTCCCACTTGCCGGAGTTCGCCCTGGCGAAGCGGTTCGAGATATCCTGCTGCGCTTCGGCCAGCACGTTGACCGCATAGCGCCGCGCGGTGCGCAGGTCGCCCAGGCTCAGGCAGCGGCGGTCCACCGAAAACAGCACCAGCGGCGGGTCCAGCGATACCGAGTTGAACGACGCCACCGTGATGCCGACCGGCACCCCTTCTTCGCGCGGCGCGGTAATCACGGCGACGCCCGTTGCAAACATCGCCAACGCATTCCTGAAGCGGCGTTGCGCTTCGGCGTCCACGTTGACGCCCTGACCGACAGATGACTCAGCCATCACGACTCCTACGCAAGTGTTCTCACCAAACCAGTTAATTTGTTTATTTACCTTTGTAACTTAGCTTTTATTGAATGCTAGAAAACAACGCTATTCAAGTTGGTGAAAACCCTAGCGCGCGCAACTGAAGACACTCTGCGGAAGCTCGATGGAATCCGTAAACCCTTGCAGGACAAGGGTTTACGGTTCGGTGACAGGTAGCGCCAGGTGGCCGGCATTGCGCTTGTCCGCGCGTCAAGCAACCCTACCGGCAGCATGGCGCAGCCGCGAACGGCCGCCACCCGGTGCTAGACTCGGCCCCACTTTCCTTGACCAGCGGGTACGCCTTGCCCACGGTCGTCCCCCCATCCGCCTCCAGGAATGAGCGCCATGCAAGAGCCGAAGACCCTTCCGATCTATATGGACTACAGCGCGACGACACCGGTCGATACCCGGGTCGTCGAGAAGATGGTTCCCTACCTGCACCAGCAGTTCGGTAACCCCGCATCGCGCAGCCACTACTACGGCTGGCAGGCGGAAGACGCGGTCGAGGCCGCGCGCGCGCATGTGGCGGCACTGCTGAATGCGGACCCGCGCGAGATCATCTGGACCTCCGGCGCGACCGAGGGCAACAACCTGGCGATCAAGGGCGCGGCGCATTTCTATCGCGGCAAGGGCAACCACGTCATCACCGTCAAGACCGAACACAAGGCCGTGCTCGATACCTGCCGCGAGCTGGAGCGGCAGGGCTTCGAGGTGACCTATCTCGACGTCGGCACCGATGGCCTGGTCGACCTTGACGCGCTGCGCGCCGCCATGCGGCCAGACACCATCCTGGTGTCGGTGATGATGGTCAACAATGAGATCGGGGTGATCCAGCCGGTCGCGCAGATCGGCGAGCTCTGCCGTGCGGCGGGGGTGGTGTTCCATTGCGATGCGGTACAGGCCGCCGGCAAGATCGCCATCGACCTGCAAGCCCTGAAGATCGACCTGCTCACCGTAACGGCGCACAAGGTCTATGGTCCCAAGGGCATCGGCGCACTCTATGTGCGGCGCAAGCCGCGCATCCGCATCGAAGCGCAGATCCACGGCGGCGGGCATGAGCGGGGCATGCGCTCAGGCACCCTGCCGACGCACCAGATCGTGGGCATGGGCGAGGCCTTCAGGCTGGCAAAGCTGGAACTTGCGGAGGAAGCGCGCCGCGTGGGCGCATTGCGCGACCGGCTGCTGGCGGGGCTGTCGGGACTTGACGAGGTTTACGTGAATGGCAGCCTGGACCAGCGTATCCCGCACAACCTGAACATCAGCTTCAACTATGTCGAAGGCGAGTCGCTGATCATGGGCATCAAGGACGTGGCGGTGTCGTCGGGGTCGGCCTGCACCTCGGCCTCGCTGGAGCCCTCGTTCGTGCTGCGCGCGCTGGGACGCAGCGACGAGCTGGCGCATAGCTCGATCCGCTTCACGCTGGGGCGCTACACCACCGAGGCGGAAGTAGATGAAGTCATCCGCCAGGTCAGCGACACGGTCACCCGTCTGCGCGAGCTAAGCCCGCTATGGGAGATGCACCAGGAAGGCATTGATGTCGGCACGGTGCAGTGGGCCGCGCACTAGCCTTTCTGACGGCGCGCCTGCAGGTGCTCAAGATCCAGCGCGGCGCGATCGCCGTTGGCGACCAGCCGGTCCACCACCGAGCACAGCACCTTGAATTCGGTGCGGGAAACGCCATCGAACAATACGTCGTTGATCTGCTGCTGCACCGGCAGCAGCTCATTGAGCAGGCGAGTTCCGGCGGCAGTGATGGTGAGCCGCATCTTGCGCTTGTCGTCGGGATGGGCCTTCTTGTCGATCAGTCCCAGCTTCTTGAGCTTGCCGGTCTCGATGGTGATGAAGGGGCCGCTCAGGTGCAGGTGGTCGGCGAGCTGGTTGACCGTCACCTCGCCCTGCTGCGACAGGTGCAGGATCGATCGGATCAGCGAGTACTGGACCCCGGTCAGGCCGATCAGGCTGCCAAACCCGTCGCGCACGGACAGCAGGCGCGCGGCAAACGGAAGCAGGCCATTCACCAGGTGCCGGAACTCACGGTCCGAGCCGTCAACCAGGCAGGCCGGATGCGTAACGGTCAGGTTCTTGTTTGCAGGAGTCGTTGCCATCGGCGGAATGTCCACTTAGCTTTTGATGCAAGCTTTGTGCCAAATTCTATCAAACTCCCTGCAACACCCCGCCCCCTTCAAACCACACTCCCGAGTCCAGCATGAACACGATCCCGCTTGCCACTGCCCAAACCCGGCTGGCCCAGTACGTCGAGGCCAAGGACAACAACCGCCCGGCGCTGATCCACGAGACCTTTGCCGCGGATGCGTCGCTGACCTTCTCGATCGATACCGACGCCATCAGCTTCCCGCCCAGGGCCGAAGGCGCGGATGCCATTGCCACGACACTGGTCAGCGAGTTTGCGAAGACGTTCGACCGCTGCCGGACCTACTACATCGGCGACGTTGCCGCCGCGCTGGCCGGCAACGCCATGACGATCCCATGGCTGGTGGTGATGCGGGAAACGGCGGCCAGCGCCTTGCGCGTCGGCAAGGGCTATTACCGCTGGGGCTTTGCCGCCGGCGATGACGGCACCTACCGTATCGCCAGCCTGCATATCCATATCGAACGCATGGACACAATCGCCGATCCCGGCGCGGTCACGCTGGCGGCCTTGCAGGCGGCGTTGCCCTATCCCTGGCTGCCGGCGCCGGTGCTGGCTGCGGCTATCGAAGCGCACACCAGCGCGCAGCCCGCACAAGCATTCCTGAACGTGTTCGCGCAAGCGGCCCGCATGGCCTGACGGGCGCGGGTCACTCGGCCGGCAATTGCTGCGCGACCAGTGCCACCCAGTACGCCGCGCCCAGCGGCAGGATCTTGTCGTTGAAGTCGTAGTAGGGATTGTGCAGAGGTGGGTCCTCGGCGCTTTCGCCGGCGCCGATGCCGATATAGGCGCCGGGGCGCTTTTCCAGCATGAAGGCGAAGTCTTCCGAGCCCATGGCCGGCTTGATATCGGTCTTCACGTTGTCGGCGCCCACCAGTTGCGCGGCGGCGGCAATGGCGGCATCGGTCTCGGCGGGCGTGTTGACCACGCCGGGGTAGCCGGGGCGGTAGTCGATCGCGATCCGCGCGCCGTGGGTCGTGCCCACGCCCTCGCAGATCTGCCGCATCTCGTTCTGCGTGCGGTCCCGGACCGCCGGGTGCAGCGTGCGGATAGTACCGCGCAACACCACCGATTCAGGCAGCACATTCCAGGTATCGCCGCCGTGAATCTGGGTGATGCTGACCACGACCGAATCGGTGGGATCGGTGCGGCGGCTGGCGATGGTCTGCAGCGCGGTGATCAGGTGCGCGGACACGACCACCGAATCGATGCCGTGGTGCGGCTGCGCGCCATGCGCGCCCTTGCCGGTGATGACGATCTCGAAGTTGTCCAGGAACGCGGTCATGGTGCCGGCGCGGATGGCGAACTTGCCGCGCGGCAGCTGGGGGAAGTTGTGCATGCCATAGACGGCATCGGCCGGGAACTGGTCGAACAGGCCCTCTTCCACCATCACGCGGCCGCCGCCTTCATTCTCCTCGGCGGGCTGGAACACGAAATGCACCGTGCCGCGGAACGCATCGCGGTTGCGCGACAGGTGCGCAGCCGCACCCAGCAGCATGGCGGTATGGCCATCGTGGCCGCAGGCGTGCATCTTGCCCGCGCAGGTGGATGCATGCGCCGGCTTGCCCAACTCCTGCATGTTCAGCGCATCCAGGTCCGCGCGCAGCGCAATGCTGGGGCCGTCGCCGTTGCGCAGGGTGCCGACCACGCCCGTCGTCGCCAGCCCCCGCTGCACTTCGATGTCCATCAGACCGAGCGCCTGGGCCACGATGCCGGCGGTGCGGTGCTCTTCGAAAGCGGTTTCCGGAACGGCGTGGATGTCGCGGCGCCAGCCAAGCATGTTCTGGCGGATGTCGTCGGCAATATCGGGGTCGCGGTACATGTCAGGTCTCTGGTGCTGGTGAGATTCAGTGGAAGAACTCGGCAATCAGCGTGGCGCCGAGGAAGGTGCCGGCCGTGGCCGTCAGCGATACCACCACGATGCGCCAGCCGAGCAGCCGGAACACCGGCAGGTCCTTGGCCACCGAGAAGCCCGCCAGCGCCAGCACCGGCGTGGTGAAGGTCATGAAGTTGAGTTTTTCCGTCATGGCGATGACGGCATCGGAGAACGGCAGCATCCCCGGCACGCCGATCAGCGTGACCACCACCGACATCGTCAGCAGCAGCGGCACGCGCGGGAATACGCGCTTGAGCAGGTCGCAGGCCGCCACGATGGCAATCGCCACCAGGATGCCCTTGAGCGATTCCCACAGTGGCACGTGGTACGAGAGCTTGTTGCCGATCAGCACCCCGGCGCCGACCAGGAACCAGCCAAGCGCGGCATCCCGCGCCGAGGTGCCGTGCGCCAGCGCGCCATCGAGCCTGACGTCCTGCACCTCGCGCATGGGGTCGCGGCGCGAGAAGCGGCCCAGCACCGGCTCCAGCTTGCCGTACAGCCACGAACACAGCGGCAGCGACAGGAACAGCGTGAAGTAGAAGCCCGCCACCGAGGTCAGCAGGTTCGACGCGGCGGCAATGGCCATGATCTCGGAAGCCTGCCCCGGGTGCTGCGCGACGATGGCGCCGACGGCCGCCGCCATCAGGCTGCCCGAGCCCACGCCGGCACCCATGGCGAGCGAGCGCGGATCGAAGATCCCCAGGCTGCTGACAAACCCCGACAGCACCGCGATAAAGAGCGCGCCCAGCACGGTGCCGGTGATGTACTCGGCCAGCACGCCGCGGCCTTCCGGCGACGCCATGCCGTATTTCTCGCCGATGATGACGATATTGCCCTCGCGCCCGACCGAAAAGGTGGCGCCAACGGCCTCGCGCTTGATGCCCAGCAGCAAGGCCAGCGGCAGGCCCAGCGCCAGCGTGCCGAGCGCGTGCCCGAACTCCTGGAACAACAGCGCCCAGCCGGCGCCCTTGAGCTGCGGCAGCGCGCCGCCCACGGTCAGGCCGAGCTTCACCACGAACAGCAACAGCCCGGCATTGAGCAGGCCGGTGGCCAGCGATTGCAGCGGCGCGTCGATGCGCACCGCGCGCGGCAGGTTCCTGGCCGCGATGCCCCACGCCGCGGCCATCAGCAGCGCCCACAGCATCGGCATCAGCACCACCTTGCCGGGCCCCAGCTTGAACTGCACCGCGCCGATGGTCTCGGCAATGGCCACCACGGCCAGCGTGACGACGGCCAGTCGTACCTTGCCGCTGCCGGTAACGGCGGCAAGCGGGGAATCGGCCGACACAACCGCCGGCTGGGCAATGGGGTTCGTCATCAGGTGTCTCCGGGGTAGCCTGCTTATGCAGCACCAATGTGCTTCCTTCGGCATTCCGGTTCGTCCTGACCGCTGACCAGAAGGATCACGCCAGTATTCCGGTGGCTGAGCGTTTCATCAATGATCGTGATATGGGAAACTTGTTGCATTCAATGCAACGCTCAGCGGAGTGACCCGTGCTTTCGATGGACGACAAACTGGACACGCGGCGCGTGCGCTACTTCATGCAGGTGCTCGACAGCGGCTCGGTCCGCGGCGCCGCCGAAGTCCTCGACATGGACCCTTCGGCAGTGAGCCGGGCCATCGCCATACTGGAGAAAGACTGCGGCACGCGCCTGCTGGAGCGGCATGGCCGCGGCGTGGTCGCCACCGAGGCGGGCGAGTTGCTGGCCGCCTACGTGCGCCACCAGAACAGCCAGAAGCAGCAGTTGCTGGCCGAACTCGACAGCATCCAGAAGGTGGCGCGCGGCCATATCGACATCGTCGCCGGTGAAGGCTTCGTGGAATGGTTGATGCGCCATAGCCTGCGCACCTTCATGCTGGCGCACCCGGGCATCACGGTGGACCTGTCGGTCGGCAGCACCGACGACATCGTGCAGCGCATTGTCGATGGCAGCGCCCATATCGGGCTGGTGTTCCAGCCGCCCAAGGACGCGCGGCTGCGCTGCCACCACGCCCATCCGATGCCGATCCAGGCCCAGGTGCTGGCCTCGCATCCGCTGGCACAACTGGGCCGGCCGCTGGACCTGCAGGACCTGCTGCCCTACCCCGGCGCCACGCTGCACCGGACGTTCGGCGTGCGCCAGCACATCGAGGCCGCCGAGATCAGCGAGGGCGTGCGCCTGCAGTCGCTGCTGACCACCTCGTCATTCAATGCGCTGGGGCATTTCGTGGTGGCCGGGCTTGGCTATGTCCTGTGCACGCGCCTCGCTTTGTGGAACCAGCTGAACGAGGCGCGCGTGGTGTCGCTGCCGATGAAAAACCCCCTGCTCCAACAGGGGGAGATCCAGACCGTGTCGCGCCAGGGCCGGGTGTTGTCGCCGCCGGCGGCACGGCTGCTGCGGCAGATCGTGGCGGACTTTTCGGCGCTGATGACGGGGGAGTGAGCGTCCCGGTGTATCACACCACGCCGTCAGCACGCAGCCGGGCCAGCTCCTCATCCCCGATCCCAAGCTGCCCATAGACCTCGGCATTGTGCTCGCCCACATCCGGCCCGGTGCGCGGTGACGGCGGCGCATAGCCCGAGAAGCGCGGCACCACGCAAGGCGCCGGCACCGAGCCCAGGTCCGGATCGGGCAGCCGGACGATGGCCTGGCGCGCGGCCATCTGCGGATCGTCGACGATATCGGCGATGCTGAACACCTTGCTGAACGGCACCTGGCACTGTTCCAGCCGTGCCGCCACCGCGGCATAAGGCTGCGCGGCAAACCACTCGGCAATGCTGCCGTCCAGCGCTTCGATATGGCGCACGCGCCCGGCGTTGGTGGCGTATTCCGGCGCCTGCGCCAGCTGCGGCACGCCCATGGCCTCGGCCAGCCGGCGGAAGGTGGCGTCGGACGAGGCCACCACCGTGACCCAGACATCGTCCGCGGTGCGGTACATATTGGACGGCGCCGCGTAGGTAGTGCGGTTGCCGGCGCGCTGGCGCACATGGCCCAGTTGCTCATACTCGATGGCCAGCGGGTCCAGCAGGCGGAACAGCGCCTCGGTGGCGGCCAGGTCGATCTCGCGGCCCGGCTGGCCAGGCCTGGCGCGTTGCTCGGCTACCGCAGTGGCAATTGCAAAGGCGCCGAACAGGCCGGCAATCATGTCGCCGACCGGGTAGTTCATATGCATCGGCCCGCTTTGCGCCGTGCCCGCCAGGTTGGTGAAGCCGCTCCTGGCTTCGAAGATGCGGGCAAAGCCCGGCCGCGCCGCATCGGGCCCGGTCTGGCCGAAGCCGGTCAGCCGCAGCACGATCAGCTTCGGGTTGGCCGCGTGCAGGGTCTCCAGATCCAGTCCCCAGCGCGCCAGCGTGCCAGTGCGGAAGTTTTCGACCAGGACGTCGAAGCCGGGCAGCAACCGCAGGAAGATCTCGCGCCCCCGCTGCGTGCGCACGTCGAGCGAGATGCCGCGCTTGCCGCGGTTGGTCACCTTCCAGTACAGGGCGTGATCCTCCGTGACCGGCTCCAGTCCGCGTAGCGGATCGCTGCCGTCGGGCAGCTCCAGCTTGACCACATCGGCGCCCATGTCGGCACACAGCGTGGCAGAGAACGGGCCTGCCACCACGGTGGCCATGTCGAGGATACGCAGTCCGCCCAGCGGACCGGTGCCGTGTGCGTCTGACGATACAGGGTGTGCGATGTTGTCTTGCATGGCGGCTCTCCGGCGGCATTGGCGTCTTCAGCAAAGTGGCAGGTGGCTGGACCGGATGCAAGTATGGTTTCGCTGTGCGGAACGGTCGTGCTACAACATTGACGCCCCCATTCCCGGATCCCAGCATGGAACCCAAGCAACCACCGCACAGCATGGATCGCCACCCGGAACCCCTGCCAGGCCTGGCCAGCGAGGACGCACTGGCCACCGACCGCCAGTTCGCCACCAATCTTGCGCGCGGGCTGGAGGTGCTGCGCGCCTTTACGCCGTCCAGCCCGGTGCTGGGCAACCAGGACATCGTGGCACGCACCGGACTGCCCAAGGCCACGGTGTCGCGGCTGACCTACACGCTGGGGCTGCTCGGCTTCCTGAGCCGCGTGCCCGGCAACCAGAAGTACCGGCTGGGCGCGGGCGTGCTGGCGCTGGCCTACCCGATGCTGGCCGGGCTGGCGATCCGCCAGGTGGTACGGCCTTATATGGAGGCAATTGCGCGCGAGACCGGCTGCACCGTGAACCTGGGCATGCGCGAGCGCCTGTCGGTGGTGTACGTGGACAGTTGCCGGCTGGATCCCGGCAACCTCTACCAGCCGGACATCGGCAGCAGCCGCCCGCTGCTGGTCAGCGCGATCGGCCGCGCGGTCTTGCTGGCCTGCAGCGCCGACGAGCGCACGGCGCTGCTGAACCGGCTGCGCGTGGACGACCCGGAGCGCTTCAATGTTGAGCGCCAGATGTGGGCAGACGACCAGAAGCACTTCCGCGCGCACGGCTACTGCCTGAGCCGCGGCGAGTGGCGGCCCGAGATCCACGCGATCGCGGCCCCGTTGCGCCAGTCGCTGCACGAAGACGCGTTCGCGCTGAACTGCACGATTGCCGCTTCGCGCAACCGCGACAACATGCTGGAGCGCGAGGTGGCGCCAAGGCTGCGCGAGGCGGTGCGGCAGATCGAACTGAGCTGCGCGCGCTAGCCGATACGGCATGGCAATGCAGCCTGCCGGCGATGTCGCCGGCAGGGCAATGACAAGCGGCCCGCCAGAGGCCTGCATGAAACCGCGCCGCGGGAAGTCCCCTGGCGCAGGCAACCCAAGGAGACAAGATGGATGCCATCCAACCGTTGCGCCGGCTCGCTGCCGGCATGCTGGCCTGCACCGTGCTGATGCCGCTGCCAGCGCTGGCCACCCCCGACAATGCGGCACGCTTCCCGGACCGCCCGATACGGATCATCGTGCCGTTTTCGGCTGGGGGCGTGGTCGACTCCGTCACCCGCATCACCGCCGAGAATATGGCGAAGGTGCTGAAGCAGCCCGTCATCGTCGAGAACAAGACCGGCGCCGGCGGCGCCATCGGCGCGGACTTCGTCGCCAGGTCGCCCGCGGACGGCTATACGCTGCTGGCGGTCAGCCCCAGCTATGTGGTCGGGCCGCTGCTCAACCCGTCGATCCAGGGCAAGAGCGGCAGCAAGGACTTCCGTGCCGTGGCGGGCATCGGCGCGGTGCCCAACGTGATCGTGGTGCCGGCCTCGTCGCCGCTGCGCACGCTGCCCGAGCTGCTCGACGCGGCGCGCAGACAGCCCGGCACGCTGACGTACGCCAGCGCGGGTGTGGGCACGTCGAACCATCTCTCGGCGGAACTGCTGGCGCAGATGACGCACGTGAAGCTCACCCACGTGCCCTACAAGGGCCAGCCCGAGGCCATGAGCGACCTGCTGGGCGCGCGCGTCTCGATGATGGCGCTGACCGCGGCCATTGCCCGCCAGCAGGTGCAAAGCGGCAAGCTGCGCGCGCTGGCGGTGACCTCGGCCAAGCGCTCAGCCGTGATGCCCGATGTGCCCACCGTGGCCGAGGCCGCGCGCCTGCCCGGCTATGAAATGGGTGGGTGGTTCGGACTGGTCGCGCCGCAGGGCACGCCCGACGCCGTGGTACGCAAGCTGGCGGACGCCGCCGCGCAGTCCACATCGGACGCCGCCACGGCACGCCACCTGGCTGAGCTCGGCATGGACCTGGCACCGCAATCCACCACCGCGTTCGACCGCTTCCTGGACACCGAAACCAAAAAGTGGACCGGCGTGCTGAAAACCGCCGGCATCACGGCACAGTAGCCGCGCACGCACGCGCTCATCCAACCAACCGGAACCCTTCCATGATCCGCGACTCCGCCCGCCAGCAAGCGCTGCTTGCCGATATCCGCCGCTTCGTGCTCGACACCTGCATCCCGCTGGAAGCGGAGATCGACCGTACCGATGTCATCCCCGAGCCCGTGGTCGAGCAGATGCGCCGCCTCGGCCTGTTCGGCCACAGCATCCCCGAAGCGTACGGCGGCGCAGGGCTGACCACCGAAGAACTGGCGCTGGTGAATATCGAAGTCTCGCAGGCCGCCACGGTGTTCCGTGCCCGCTTCGGCGGCAACACCGGCATCGCCTCGGAATCGCTGGTCGCCGACGGCACCGAGGCGCAGCGGCAGCGCTACCTGCCGCTGCTGGCCTCCGGCAAGGTGACCGGCTGCTTTGCGCTGACCGAGCCGGAAGCCGGCTCCGACGCGACGTCGCTGCAAACCACCGCACGGCGGGACGGCGATCACTACGTGCTGAACGGCGCCAAGTGCTTCATCACCAATGCCCCGATCGCCGACCTGTTCACCGTATTCGCCCGCACCGACCCCGACACACCCGGCGCGCACGGCATCAGCGCCTTCCTGATCGAACGCGGCACGCCCGGCCTCAGCACCAGCGAACCGGAACGCAAGATGGGACAGCACGGCTCGCCCGTGGGCGATGTCTACCTGAAGGACTGCCGCGTGCCGGCCAGCGCCATCGTCGGCGGCAAACCCAACGTCGGCTTCAAGACGGCGATGAAGGCATTGAACAAGCAGCGCATCAACCTGGCTGGCCTGTGCGTGGGGCCCGCCATCCGGCTGGTCGACGAGATGGTCCGCTACGCGGCGCAGCGCCGGCAGTTCGGCAAGCCGATCGCGGACTACCAGCTGGTGCAGCAGATGATTGCCGACAGCAATACCGAACTGCACGCCGCCCGCGCGCTGGTCCTGGACACCGCGCGCAAGCGCGACGCCGGCGAGGACGTGACCATGGAGGCGTCGATGTGCAAGCTGTTCGCCTCCGAAATGGCCGGCCGCGTCGCCGACCGCGCGGTGCAGATATTTGGTGGCAGCGGCTATATGGCGCGCACCGTGGCTGAGCGCTTCTATCGCGATGTGCGGCTGTTCAGGCTGTATGAAGGGACGACGCAGATCCACCAACTCAATATCGCGCGCAGGACGATGGAGGCGCGGGGGGCGGCGTTGGAGGGCGGCGGCGCGGCTTGAGTTCTACCGCTGGCGGGCGCGTCATACTTTGCCGGATGCTGCGGCGGTGCACCCATCGAGATCATCCGCCAATACATCGAGCAGCAGACACCACACTGAGGCCTGGAGCCGCGACGGGCAGCAAGTCTGCATCGATTCGATCCAAGACGCCGAGCGGCAGATGTATATCGTCGACGTTTCCGCGCTGACCGACGAGGCAGGCCAGGCGTAAGGCGTCCCAACGGATTTGCGACGAAAGCCCTGCAGCGCACGCGCTGAAGCATTTGGATGTGCTTCAGCGCGTTTTTCTTTGGTACGCCCCCATGTACTGCAGGTTGCCCACGTGCGCTAATTGTCACCTGGCGCCGACGATCCCCGGTAGATCCGCAAAAACCCTAGGGCACTATTTTTTTCTTGGACGAGAAACTATATAGGACTATAGTTTCGCCAAGACAACGACGATTCGACTTTGCTGAACGAGGCCCACATGAAGACGATCCATACACAATCGCAGGCGCGGGGGATGGCATGAGTCCCGCCTATCCGCAGCAACTCGGCATGCTGATCGACGGCGAATGGCATTCCGGCGCTGGCCGCGAGACCCGGCCGGTGGTCAATCCCGCTACGGAAGACGTGCTGGCCCAATTGCCACTGGCCACCGACGCCGACCTGGATGCCGCGCTGGCCGCCGCGCAGCGGGGCTTCGCCGCCTGGAGCGCCGTATCGCCCTGGGAGCGCGCCAGGATCATGCTCAAGGCCGCTGACCTGATCGCGGCGCGCAAGCCGGACATCGCACGCATGTTGACGCTGGAGAACGGCAAACCCCTGGGGGATGCGCTGGGGGAGCTGGATCGCGTCATCGAGACCATTGTGTGGTGCGCGGAGGAAGGCAAGCGCGTCTACGGCCGGGTGATGGCACCGCGCGCAGCGGGCGTCAGTGAAAGCACGATCAAGCGGCCTGTCGGCCCGGTTGCGGCGTTCGCGCCCTGGAACTTCCCGGCATTCCTGGTCACGCGCAAGCTGGCGGCGGCGCTGGCAGCCGGCTGCTCGGTGGTGGTGAAGCCCGCCGAGGAAACGCCCGCCGCCTGCATCGAAGTGGTACGCGCGTTTCAGGACGCCGGGGTGCCGGCCGGCGTGATCGGACTGGTCTTCGGCGTTCCGGCACATGTTTCCCGGCGACTGATCGAATCGCTGGTGATCCGCAAGGTTTCCTTCACTGGCTCGGTGCCGGTGGGCAGGCTGCTCTGCGGCATGGCAGGCGAGCAGCTGAAGGCCGTGACCATGGAACTGGGCGGCCACTCGCCGGTGCTGGTGTTCGACGATGTCGAGGTCCAGCGCGTGGTGAAGGCCTGCGTGGGCTTCAAGTTCCGCAATGCCGGCCAGGTCTGCCTGTCACCCAACCGCTTCTTCGTGCATGAGCGCATCTACGACCAGTTCGTCGCGGAGTTCGTGCGCGCCGCCCAGGAGATCCGCGTCGGCGACGGCCTGGACCCGGCCACGCAGATGGGGCCGCTGAACAATGCGCGCCGGCTGGCCGCGGCGGAAGCCTTCGTTGCCGATGCGCACAGCCGCCAAGCGCGCGTGCTGACCGGCGGTCACCGCCTAGGCAAGCGTGGTTACTTCTACGCGCCAACGGTACTGGCAGAGCTGGAACCCCAAGCCTCCATCTTGCATGAGGAGCCCTTCTGCCCGGTGGTGCCGGTGATGCCGTTTGCCACCCTGGACGAGGCCGTGGCGCAAGCCAACGACGTCGATTTCGGCCTTGCCGCCTACGCGTTCACCGGCTCGATCCGCACCGCCTCGCACCTGACTGAGGCCTTCGAGGCAGGCTGGATCGGCATCAACGGCTTCACCCCCTCTCTTGCAGACGCGCCGATCGGCGGCCTCAAGCAGAGCGGGGTCGGCTACGAAGGCGGCCCGGAAGGGCTGGATGCCTATCTGCATACCAAGTACGTCAGCCAGGCCTGCCCCCTGTAAGCGCGGCCTGCCCCCTCACATCGCCATCCCGGAAAGGAGACAAGCAATGAGCCAGTCCAAGCAAGAACACGTCCTCAAGCACATGCCCTTCGGCGGCTACTACAAACGCGACGTGCCGGGACCGGATACCGAACTGACGCACACCGGGCCGGGCACGCCCATGGGCGAATACATGCGCCGCTTCTGGCAGCCCGTGTGCCTGTCCGAGCAGCTGGCCGACCTGCCCAAGGCCATCCGCATCCTGGGCGAAGACCTGGTCGCGTTCCGCGACAAGCGCGGACGCGTCGGCGTGCTGCACCGCCACTGCAGCCACCGCGGTGCATCGCTGGAGTACGGCATCATCACCGAAGACGGCATCCGCTGCTGCTATCACGGCTGGCACTACGGGCTCGATGGCACCTTGCTGGAAACGCCTTGCGAACCCGCCGAAAGCCGCCTGAAGGAGACCGTATGCCACGGCGCCTATCCGGCTTTCGAGCGCGATGGCCTGGTCTTCGCCTACATGGGCGCGCCGGATGCCAAGCCTGAGTTTCCGGTCTTCGACGCCTACACGCAGCCCAAAGGCACGCGGCTGGTGCCCTTCTCGAATATCTATCCGTGCAACTGGCTGCAGGTGTTTGAGAACATCATGGACCACATGCACACCGCGGTGCTGCACAACCATATGACGGTCGAAGGCGTCGATGCCGAGACCTCGGCCGGCGTCTCGCTGGAAGGCTTCGGCGACATGCCGGTGATGCAATGGGAAGCCACGCGTGGTGGCAACGGCATGATCTTCATTGCCTCACGCCGCTTGCCGGAAGACAAGATCTGGGTGCGCATCACCGAGATGCTGTTCCCCAATTGCCTGCAGATCGGCTCGCTGGTCCCGACTGCAGCGCGCGAACGCCACGCCACCACGGCCATGACGCGCTGGCAGGTGCCCGTTGACGACACCAACATGATCATCTTTGGCTGGCGCCATTTCAACGATGAGGTCGACCCCGACCACCTTGGCAACGAAGCGGACTGCGGCGTCGACAAGATCGACTTCCTGGTCGGGCAGACCGGCAACCGCACCTATGAAGCAGGCCAGCGCGCGCCGGGCGACTGGGAAGCCCTGGTAAGCCAGCGTCCGATCGCGGTCCACGCGGTGGAAAACCCGGGGCGCTCCGACATCGGCGTCTACATGTGCCGCAAGCTGCTGCGCGAAGGCGCACGCGGCCAGCTGCCGGCTGACACGACGCGCGCCGCAGCCATTGCCGCGGGCGACACGCTGCCCATGTATGCCCAGGACTCGGTGCTGTGCGTTCCCAAGGCCGCCGACGACCGCGCGCTGATGGCCAAGGTCGGCAAGCAGGTCCTGGCGATCCTGAAGGAAGCCGATGCCCTGCCCAGCGGCGAGCGCGACGCGCATGTGCGCCGGCGCCTGGACGACATCGATGGCGGGCTGGAAGGCGGTGCCACGGCGCTACTGACCGGCACCGATGCCTGAGCGGCAACAGGCGCCGCGGTAACCGAGAACCATCATGCTAGAACTCCGTGTCCGATCCATTACCAACGAAGCCGTCGGCATCAATGCCTACGAACTCGTTGATCCGGCCGGCGCCGACCTGCCGGCCTTCACGGCCGGCGCCCATATCGACGTGCATATTCCCGGCGGCTTCGTGCGCCAGTATTCCCTGAGCAACGATCCCCTGGAGCGCAAGCGCTATGTCATCGGCGTGCTCAATGTCGGGGATGGGCGCGGCGGCTCAAAGGCGCTGCATGCCTCGGTGGGCGCAGGCGACCTGATCCGGGTCTCCGCGCCGCGCAACCACTTCCCGCTGGAGCCCGACGCCAGGCGCCACCTGCTGCTGGCCGGCGGCATCGGCATCACGCCGATGATGGCGATGGTGGCGCACCTGCGCGCAGCCGGCGCGGAGTACAGGCTGCACTACTGCACCCGAACGCCCGAGCGCACCGCGTTCCGGGAGCAGCTGGCGCCGCTGGTGGAAGCCGGCAAGGCCATCCACCACTATGACCATGGCGATCCCGCGCAAGGCCTGTCGCTGGCCGACCTGCTGCGCCATCCGGAGCTCGGCACGCACGTGTACTACTGCGGCCCGCCGGGATGGATGGCGGCCGTGGCCAAGGCCACGGCGCACTGGCCGCAGGGCACCGTGCACTGCGAGTACTTCGCGGCGCCGCCGGCGGCATGGCCACGTGCCGGGAACCCGGTCAGCGACGGTGCCTTCGAGGTGCGCATCGCCAGCACCGGCCAGACGCTGGCGGTGCCCGCGGACAAGTCCATCGCACAGGCCCTGCGCGAGGCAGGCATTGCCTGCGAGACCTCGTGCGAGGCCGGTGTCTGCGGCACCTGCCGCACGCGCTACCTGGAAGGAACACCCGAGCATTGCGACTTCATTCTCAGCGACGAAGAGCGCAGCCAGTACCTGACAGTGTGCTGCTCGCGCTCAAGTTCCGAGCTGCTGGTGCTGGACATCTAGTGTCCTGCAGGCACGGCAGACCATCAAGACAAAGAGGAGACAGGCATGACTGAGCGCACGTACGACTACGTCATCGTAGGTGCTGGTTCCGCCGGCTGCGCGCTGGCCGGCCGGCTGAGCGAGGACGGACGCTATTCCGTGCTGCTGCTGGAGGCGGGCCCCGCCGACAAGAATATCTGGATCCACATCCCGATCGGCTACGGCAAGACCATGTTCGACGCCAGGTACAACTGGCGGTTCTATACCGAAGCCCAGCCACACCTGAACCAGCGCAAGGTCTACTGGCCGCGCGGGCGCACGCTGGGCGGGTCCAGCTCGATCAACGGCCTGGTCTATGTGCGCGGGCAAGCGCAGGACTATGACCACTGGGCGTCGCTGGGTAACGCAGGCTGGGCCTGGAAGGACGTGCTGCCGTACTTCATCAAGTCGGAGACCAACCACAGCCTTGGCGGCGCCTACCATGGCAAGAGCGGCCCGCTGCAGGTGTCGCCGATCCGCGAAAAGCACGAACTGGTCGAGGCCTTCATCGGCGCGGCGGGCGAACTCGGCATTCCGCGCACCGACGATTTCAACGGTGCCAGCCAGGAAGGTGCCGGCTACTACCAGCTCACCTCCCGCAACGGCTGGCGCTGTTCCAGCGCCAAGGCCTACCTGAAGCCCGCGCGCAGCCGCCCGAACCTGGTGGTGGAAACCGATGCCCAGACTTCGCGCGTGCTGTTCGAAGGCACCACGGCCGTCGGCGTCAGCTTCCGCCAGCACGGGCGCGAACGCACTGCGCGTGCCACGCGTGAAGTCATACTCTGTGCCGGCGCGATCCAGTCGCCGCAGCTGCTGCAGCTGTCCGGCGTCGGGCCCGCGGCGCTGCTGCGCAGCCATGGCATTCCGGTGGTGGCCGACTCCGCCGGTGTCGGCGAGAACCTGCAGGACCACCTGCAAGTCCGCCTGATGTACAAGTGCGCCAGGCCGATCACCACCAACGACGACCTGCAGAGCCTGTGGCGCCGGATGAAGATCGGCCTGAAATGGATGCTGTTCCGCAAAGGGCCGCTGGCCATCGGCATCCAGTTGGGTGGCTTGTTCACGCGCGCGCTCAAGGATGCCGGCACGCCGGACATCCAGTTCCATTTCGGCACCATCAGCGCAGACAGCACCGCAGGCAAGCCGCATGCGTTTTCGGGATTCACGATGTCGATGTGCCAATTGCGGCCGACCAGCCGCGGCTCGCTTCGCATCACCTCGCGCGATCCCTCTGTGCCGCCCACAATGACGCCGAACTACCTGGCCACCGCGCATGACCGGTCCGTCATGATCGCCGGCGTGAAGGTAGCGCGCGCGCTGGCGCAAACCCGCAGCCTGTCGCCGTACATCCTTGACGAATACCTGCCCGGCGCCGGCGTGCAGAGCGATGACGAGATCCTGGCGTTCATCCGCGCCTACGGCTCCAGCATCTTCCACCCGGTAGGCACTTGCCGGATGGGCAACGACGCCGGCGCGGTGCTCGATGAGCGCCTGCGCGTGCGCGGCGTGCGCCGGCTGCGCGTGGCCGATGCCTCGATCATGCCCACGCTGGTGTCGGGCAATACCAACGCCCCGGCGATCATGATCGGAGAAAAGGCCGCCGACATGATCCTGGAGGATGCCGGTCCGGGCCGGGGAGATACATTGCCCGCGCTGCTGACAGTGCCAGCCGCGCAGGCCGAGCGTACCGCCGCGCCAGGCCCGGCGGTGCAAGCCTGAGGTCGGCGCCGGAGGGCACCCTGGAGGCGAGAAGCGTTAGGATATATTTAGCGGCTTGAAGGTACCCGGCCCCCGCCTGGCCATGCCAGCGCCGGCCCGGAACTGCCGGCATCCCCAGCCAGGACGGGGCCGATGCCGCGACGAACACAACGCTTTCTGAGGCAACAATCATGGCAGAGCCCACCGACCACGCAGGGATTTTCGAGCAGTTGCGGCGCCCGAGCAAAGGCGGCCAGCCAAAGTACGTGCGGCTGACCGACGCACTGGTGGAAGCCATCACCTCCGGCTACTGGAAACCCGGCGACAAGCTGCCTACTGAAGAGGAACTGGCGGAGCTGACCCCGTTCAGCCTCGGCACCGTGCAGCGTGCGCTGCGCAACCTGTCGGAACAGGGCATCGTGGTGCGGCAGCACGGATTAGGGAGCTTCGTTGCAGAAACCGACCTGCGCCTGGAAGACCCCTGGCACTGCCGCTTTCTCGATGACGATGGGGAAAGCTACCTGCCGATCTACTCCAAGGCCCTGAAGCGCGAAGCGGTCAAGGGCAGAGGCGCATGGTCCGCGCACTTCCCGCAGGCTTTCGACAACGTGATACGGATCGACCGCGTGATCAACGTGAACAATGAGTTCAATGTCTTCACGCAGTTCTATACCGACCGCCGGCTGCTGCCCGCCTTGTGGGACACGCCGCTGGCGAAGCTGAGCGGGGTCAACTTCAAGCGGCTGATCGCCCGCGAATCGAATGTGCCGATCACTCGCGTCGGGCATTTCGTGCGCGCCATGCAGTTCGACGAAAAGATCGTTTCGGTCCTTGAGCTGAAGCCTCCGGCAACCGGCATCTTCCTGCAGGCGGTGGCGCAAATGGGACGCGAAGCCTGCGTGTATTACCAGGAGTTCTTTATCCCCCCAACCACGCGAACCCTGTGCATTCCCGACGAAGCGGTGGGCGGCCGCCGCTGACGTCTGGCCGGCGGGCGGCGCAAGCCCAGCCCGCCGGCGCAAGCCGCAAAATTTTTTTCGGATTCAAAAACTATATAGCTCCATAGTAAAGAGGTAAGCCATGGCCAAGACCGCCAAGAACCTGCTGATCATCATGTCCGACGAGCACAACCCCAAGATGCTGGGTTGCGCCGGGCATCCCATCGTCGAAACCCCCAACCTTGACCGGCTTGCCGCCGGCGGGGTGCGCTTCAGCTCGGCCTATTGCACCAGCCCGGTGTGCATACCGGCGCGCGCGTCCTTCGCGGTGGGCAAGTACATCCACCAGATGGGATACGCCGACAATGCCGACGCCTATGACGGCGTGATCCCCAGCTGGCACCATAAGCTGCGCGAGCGCGGCCACCGCGTGGTGTCGATCGGCAAGCTGCATTTCCGCGAAGAAGGCGAGGATCACGGCTTCTCCGAGGAGATCATCCCCATGCATATCATCGAGGGCAAGGGTGACCTGATGGGGCTGGTGCGCAGCGACCTGCCGGTGCGCAAGGGTGCCTACAAGATGGCCAACCTGGCCGGCCCCGGCGAGAGCCAGTACACCTTCTATGACCGGGAGATCGCCGCGCGCGCCCAGGTGTGGCTGCGCGAGCAGGCGGCGAAGCACCAGGACAAGCCGTGGGTGCTGTTCGTCTCCTTCGTCGCCCCGCACTTCCCGCTGACCGCGCCGCCCGAGCACTTCTACAAGTACTACGACCGCGACCTGCCGCTGCCCAAGCTGTACGCGCGTCACGAGCGCCCCGACCATCCTTACCTCGTCGACTATCGCAGCAGCTTCAACTATGACGAGTATTTCGACGAGGCCAAGCTGAAGAAGGCACTGGCTGGTTACTACGGCCTGTGCTCCTTCCTGGACGAGAACATCGGCAAGGTCCTGCAGGCGCTCAATGAATCCGGGCTGGCCGACGACACCCGCGTGCTCTACACCAGCGACCATGGCGACAACCTCGGCAGCCGCGGCATGTGGGGCAAGTCCACCATGTTCGAAGAGGCCGCCGGCGTGCCGCTGATCATGGCCGGTCCGGACATCCCCGTCGGCAAGGTCATCGACACGCCTGCCAGCCACGTCGATGCCTACCCCTTCATCCTGGAATCCGTGGGCGTGGACGAACCCGCGCTGCGCGACGGCTTTCCCGGGGTATCGCTGAACGACCTGGCCGACGGCGAAAAGCCCTCGCGCAACGTGATGGTGGAATACCACGGCATGGGCTCGGCCACCGGCGCCTTCATGATCCGCCACAAGCAGTACAAGTACGTCTGCTACGTGGACTATCCGCCGCAATTGTTCGACCTTGCTGCCGATCCGGAAGAGTTGCGTGACCTTGCGCAGGAGCCCGCCTACGCCGCCGTTCTCAAGGATTGCCACCAGCGCCTGCTTGCCATCTGCGACCCGGTCGCGGTGGATCACAAGGTGAGGCAGCGCCAGGCTGAACTGCTCGAAGCCAATGGTGGTCGCGAGTTTGTGATCCAGCGCGGCGACCTCGGCTTCAGCCCGCCCCCGGGCGCCGCCATCGTGTTTGACTGACGCTTGCCCACGACACCGCCCGCATTGTGCCGAACCACTAAGATTTGAAGAGAAGCCAAAGAAGCAGACGGCACGCGGGCGGGCCTGAACTAAGCCATCACAGAGAAGAGTCAGAAGGCCCACCGATACCGGAGGTAGACACTATGTCACGCATCAAGAACCCCAACCTACGCGGCTGGGTCATCACCATCATGCTCGCGCTGTTCATGGTCATCAACTTCATGGACAAGGCCATTCTCGGCATCGTGGCCAAGCCGCTGATGGCGGAGTTGCATATCTCGCCGTCCGAATTCGGCATGATCGCCAGCAGCTTCTTCCTGCTGTTCTCGATTTCGGCGATCGGCTTCGGCTTTGTCGCCAATCGTGTGTCGTCCAAGGCGCTATTGCTCGTGTGCGCCGCCATCTGGGGGATCTCGCAATTCCCGCTCGCCTTTACCGCGTCGGTGCCGCTGCTGTTCTTCTCGCGCATCCTGCTCGGGGCGGGAGAGGGGCCGGCCTACCCGCTGGCGCTGCATGCCTGCTATAAGTGGTTCCGCAATGACCGCCGCAACCTGCCGTCCGCGATCATATTCCAGGGCGTCACCGCCGGCCTGCTGATCTCCGGCCCGCTGCTGACTTACGTATTGGTGCGCTGGAGCTGGCACGCCGCGTTCATGACGCTGGGCATCGCCAGCCTGGTGTGGATGGTGCTGTGGATGTTCATCGGCTCGGAGGGCCACGTCAGCAGCGATGACAAGGGTGCTGGCGCGCAGCACCCGGCAGTGCATGTCTCGTATGCAAGTTTGCTGACCGACCGCACCTTCCTGGCCAACATGCTGCTGTACTGGACCACGTACTGGATCTTCTCGGTGATGTTTACGTGGGTACCGTCCTATCTCGGCACGGTGATGCACTATGACGCCACCGCCACCGGCTGGATGTTCATGCTCTTCACCGCTTTCAACATCCCGATCGTGCTGGGCGGCTCATGGCTGTCGGAGCACATGCTCAAGCGCGGCGTGGCCTCGGTGCGAGCACGTGCCTGGCTGACCTGCGCCTTCGCGCTGGCCGGCGGCGTACTGATCTGCGTGTCGGTCTATGGCGTGCAGCAGCCCCTGCTGAAGGTCATCCTGCTGGCCCTGGGATGCAACCTGCCGCAGATCACGTTCGTCCTCAGTTCCACTATCGTCGCGGAGATCATCCCGGACAGCCAGCGCTCGGGGATGATGTCGATCAACAGCGCGCTGGCCACCACCGGCGGCCTGGTCGCGCCGGCGCTGATGGGCAAGCTGATCCAGGGCGCCTCGACGCCGGGCATCGGCTACGACAACGGCTTTGTCCTGGCCGGCGTGCTGTCGGTCATCGCGAGCGTGATCGGCTTCTGCGTGATCAATCCCGAGGCAAGCAAGCGCCGCTTCGCCGCGCGTTGCCCCGCACGGAAGCCGGCGGCAACGGAGCCGCGCGCAGCGCTCGCTGACTGACGCCAACACCTGAGGTCTCCGTCCTCGCGCTGCGCGCCTTGCCTGTGCGGCCACGCCGCCGGGCCTGGGCGCGACACCTTCACGCATACCGCAAGAGAAGAAAGACATGCCAACTTATCCGAAGGCAAAGGCAGGGATCCGCTATGTCCGGTAGCGCCGTCGCAAGCCAGCCAGCGGCGTCTTCGCAACAGTCGATGCTGCTTCGCATGGACGGCACCGATACACCGGTCCGGCACTGGATTGAACTGGTGGACCAACTGCTGGACCCGGCCCATGCGGGGCACACCCCATGACCAGCCTTCTGCGCCGCCTCCACGCAAACGGCGCTGGCCTGTTGCCAGCCTGGTGCCATCGCATCAGCACTGCCACCCTGCGCGCGGACCTGATGGCCGGGCTGCTTGGCGCGGTGCTGGTGCTACCGCAAGGCGTCGCCTTCGCCACGCTGGCAGGGTTGCCGCCGGAGTACGGGATCTACACAGCAAGTGATTGAAGGCACCAGCCTGGATGCGCCATGGGCGGCGGCCCCCTCTCCGAAGCCCTGTCATCCCCTCCCTCACACCCTGCCCGCCGCGGCCGGCGTACCACGCAGCCCCCATTGTTTCCCTCCCTTGGTGCACGCCCCATGCTGCCCCCTTCGTGCCATGGCACCGTGCCAAAGCCGCCTGCCTGGAAACCAGGGCGTGCAAAAAGGGCGTTAATCGCCAAGACTGATGATGAGCATTCGGCAGTCCCGCGCCTGACAAGGTCCTGCCCAGCGCAAGCCATGCCCGGTCCGGGCCTCAAGGGCCCAGCGCAAGAGATAGCGCGTAGATCATACAAGTGCCTATAAAAGCATTTTTATAGCGTGCTCGCCCATCGTCCAGCGGATGATCTGGCCATGGCGCAGCTGCCTCAACCCGACAACCCTTCTCCAAACGGGCGTTGCATTGGTGGAAGTCCGGTCACAATTGCTGATTAAGGCTGGCACAGTGGTCGCTACAAAAAAGGACTTCCCCGGCCTGTCGGCAATGGCGCCTCACCGGAAGGACCGGGTGCGGCCCCGCCGCGCGCGCACGGCGTCCATCGCCGCAACCGCCAGGCCGAGCCTTGCCACCGATCCCGCTTTTTACCCGACCTGTACCTGTAGAAGGAAAGCCGATGTTCTCCGAAGCCGAGACACCGCATTCAATGCACCACGCCCCCCGCGCCAAAGCGCCCACCCTGCCGCCATGGATCACGGCTCGGATGGCGCAACATTTCGATGAGCGGATGGGCAAGCTCTGGGGCGGCGATCACCTGCTTCACGGGCTCGTGCCCGGGCCCGATGCGCTGCACCTGAGCAGCAACGACTATCTCTGCCTGCTCGGGGAATCCTCACTGGTCCAGGCGCAGGCGCGCGCCTTCCTGGAAGAAGAGCCGGAGCTGCTGATGTCGTCGGTGTTCCAGCACGGCGACACCCCGCAGCGGCGGGTCGAGCGCAAGATCGCAAACCTGATGCAGGCCGAGGACGGGCTGATCGCCCAGTCGGGCTGGGCCGCCAACGTAGGCCTGGTGCAGTGCATCGCCGGGCCCGGCATTCCGGTCTATATCGACATGAACGGGCATGCCTCGTTGTGGGAGGGCATCATCGCCGCGGGCGCGCAGGCCGTGCCGGTGCGCCACAACGATTGCGAGCATGTGCGCCGGCAGCTTGAGCGCTTCGGTCCGGGCGTGATCATGGTGGACTCGGTCTACAGCACCACCGGCAGCGTGGCGCCGCTTGTGGACTATGCCGACCTGGCGGAGGCGTCGGGCAGCGTGCTGGTCGTGGACGAGTCGCACTCGCTCGGCACCCATGGGCCGTCTGGCGGCGGCCTGGTGCGCGCGCTGGGGCTGTCCGACCGCGTACACTTCCGCACGGCCTCGCTGGCCAAGGCGTTCGCCGGCCGCGCCGGCTATGTTGCCTGTTCGACCGACTTCAAGGACTTTTTCGCGGTTGAGTCCCGGCCGGCCATTTTCAGCTCAGGGCTGCTGCGCCATGAGATTGCGTGGTTCGACGCCGTGACGGATTTCGTCGCCGGGGCGGATGAGCGCCGTGCGCGCCTGCACGCCATCACCCGCGACACCCGGGCCGCGATTGCCGGCTTGGGCTACAACATCAGCGAGGGCTCCGAGCAGATCATCGGCCTGGAGGCGGGGACCGAGCCGCAAGTCAAGGTGCTGCGCGACGCGCTGCAGCGCCGCGGGATCTTCGGCGCGGTATTCTGTTCGCCGGCAACCCCGAAGAACCGGGCATTGATGCGACTTACGCTGCATGCGAAACTTGGCGCCAATGAAATCGACCGCCTGATCGGCGTGCTCGCCAGCATCCGTGACGAAGTCCGGCTGGATCAGTGGTCCTCGACGCGCCGGGCCCGGCGCAAGTCCCAAAATCCCACAAGCGGGCCGCTGGCAGGCTCCCGCGAGGAGTAGTCCTGGAGATGGATGCAAAGGTAGCGCAAGCGGAAGACGGCCGCACCAGCCTTGCCGGCCTTGCCCGCCAGGCGTGGCAGACCGTGTTCGAGACCGCCGCGCGGGCCACCCTGCTGGACGAGGAAAGCGTTATCCGGCTGCGCCGGATCCAGATGGTGGGTGCGCTGGGCGTGATCGGACACCCGCTGTACTACGTGATCTGGTCCTATATCTTCCCCCAGCCCTATGAAAACCTCTGGCTGCGCCTGGTCTGCACCGCGCTGTTCGTGCCGCTGCTGTTCGCCTCCGCCTTCTCGGACCGGCGCTGGCTGCCGCCCTATGCACTCTTTGCCATTACCGTAGGCCTGCCGTTCGCCTTCATCTTCTTCTACCTGGAGAATGGCGGCGCCATGGTCTGGGCCGAATCCGTCATCATCGCGGTGGTGATCCTGTATCACTTCAACACCGCGTTCGCGACCATCGCCTTGTTCTCTGGCGCAGCGGCGGCGATCGCGCTGTTCGTGCTGACCGGCAACTCCATGGTCGGCATCCCGTGGGAGCCGGTACTGCTGCAGCTGCCGGTGATCGGCTTTGTCATCGCGGTGCTGGTGGTGATCAAGATGGACCGCCAGCTGCTGGCCGAACAGAAGCGGCGCGGGATGGCCGCCGCGCTGGCCACCGTCGCGCACGAATTGCGCACGCCGCTGACCAGCCTGGCCATGACCGCCAGGGGCCTCAAGGCCCGCCTCCCGACCGCGCTGGACCAGGACACGCCGCTGCGCGACGGCATGATGCAGGCCGTGGACCGGATGGAGTCGGACCTGGCCCATATCAGCAACAGCATTGAACTGCTGGTCGCCAACTCCAAGAACCCTGACAACGCCACGCAGGAGCTGTTCGAACTGGGCTGCGTGATCCGCGACGCCATTGGCCGGTTTCCGTTCGAGCAGGCCGACCTGGAACTGGTCACCATCGACCTGCCTGGCCCCGCCTACGTGATGGGCAACCCGCAGTTGTTCGGGCTGGTCACGACCAACTTGCTGAAGAACGCGCTGGAAGCGACCAAGCGGGCCGGCAAGGGCACCATCCATATCCGCTGCGAGGTCGAGCCCGACGCCGTCCACGTGGTGTTCCGCGACACCGCCACGGGCGTGCCCCCGCAAGTGCTGGCGCGGATGTTCCAGCCCTTCTTCTCCTACCCGGCGCATCGCGGCACCGGCATCGGGCTGGCGTTCTGCCAGAAGGTGCTGAACAGCTGGGGGGCCAGCATCAGCTGCCGATCCGAGGAGCACGTGTTCACCGAGTTCGACATGCGCTTTCCCCGCAAGGGGAAATGGCCTGAGGCGCAATAGCAGGTGCTGGCCGTCCAACCCGGCCCCTGCACTGCCGACCGTCAGGGGCCTGAGCGCAGACGCCCCTGAACGCCCACGCGCACGGCCGATCGCGGCCTGCCGGCCCCTATAGTATCCTCGCGGGTTCCCCAGACCCGTACCACGAGATTGATGCACCACACCGACGACGCCCTTCCTGAGCACGAATCCACAGCCATCCACGAGCCCCGCCTCTGGCGCGACAAGGGCTGGACCGCCCGGGTCATCAAGAACGAGGATGGCGACGGCTGGGCGGTCGAGATGATCCGCGACGGCAGAGCCGAGCCCGCGCTGGTCGGGCCCTGGACCATGGGGCGGAACAAGGTTGATCCCAAGCCGCTGGATGCTACTGCGCACCAGACGCTGGTCAAGACGGCTTCGGAGGTTATCCGGCGGCACGAACAGCAACTGCATGCGCAGCTCAATAAGCAGGTCAGTATCGAGTCTGAATCCGGCACTGTGATCGTGAAGCTCGTCATCACGCCTGATGAATTCGAGCCCTTTGGCACGCTTACCGCCGAGGATCCCTTTGGTGATGTGCTGGCGACTGTCAAGGTGCGGCCTGACTTTCGGCTGACGCGCGACAGTGCCGAGCGTTGGGCCGCCGGTGGGTTCGACAGGATTCGCTAACTACCCGGCGAGCCCCCCGGCAGATTGCGAATCGTCTGATCGCCATGGCCAGCGGAGATGGGGACACTAGAGCCATCACCGAAACAACGGTGATCGGGTGTACCAACCCGGATTTCATTACAGGTGGCCGTCTGATACGGCCAAAGTCGCACGTCCACATCCCTCAGCTTAATGGCGGGCCGGGCGGGGCAGCCGCAAGGCTGGCCGGATTACCCTGTTAATGAGCCGGTATTGGTACCCCCGCTGTCAGGCCCGCCACCCTTCAAATGCAGGTACCAGGCGGGTTATCCAACTTTGATAGGAGCTCGCAATGCAGGAACAAATCGCGTCGAAACAACAAACCGTCTTAGCTGCCATTCCGGAAGCATGTCGGGAATCGCTGGATTGCGTCAGTGCCGGACTGGACAGGGTTATGGCGCTGCTGGAAGTGGAAAGCGAATGTTCGGAGGCTTGCCATGGTATCCGGTGCCTGGTGGGGATGATCAAGGCGAAGCTTGAGCAAACGGCGGGGGAGCTTCGTCCGGGGGAGTAAGTGAGGGCCTTGATGCTGCCGGGGCGGTCGCGCTGGCAGGGTGAAATAACCGCAGCTTCGGCTGCGGTTATTATTTGGAGGCCGGTACAGGGTTGATTGGTCTGCTGCCCTTAGCTCCAGGCAGACGAAATCCAATGCCTAAAGCATCGGTACGCCTGGATGACGCGGCGCCCCGCCCTGCTCACCGAGCCCCCGATATCCCCCACGAATCTGGCTGACCCTCGGCACCGTGAAGCCGCATAACGGGGAGCCAAAACCGACTTACTTTGCAGCCACCTTTGAGGCCTGTGCTGCACGACGTTGCAGGCCTTTCGAGGCCGCCTCCGCAGCAGTATTGAAGCTGCTCTCGGCCACTTGCATGGCCTGCTTTGCCGTCGTTTGCATCGACTCATAAAGCGTAGTGGTCGCGTTCACGGCCTCCTGCCAAGCAGCCAACGGTGCCGCCGGGCCGGCTGGCGTTTTGTTCACCACGCTTCCAAGGAAGTCGTGCAAACCCTGCTTGCCTGCCGCGTATTGGACCTCGGCGACCTTCTCGAACTCCGCCCGAGTGGCGGCGAAGATATCGTACAGTTGACGGCGATACGCTAATACATTGTCGGCTGCTGGCTGAAGTAATTCGATTTGCAATTCGACCAATTCTTGCGGGTCCTTGACTGAGAGCGCCTTCTTTGCGCCTTCTCGTGTCTCAGCCAGCGCCGTCTTCATCGTTTGCAGATTCAACTCCAGCAGTTTTTCGAAGCCCTCAAAGGCCTTGCCGGTCAGCCCGGTCAAGGTTTCAATGCCTGCCATTTGGACCTTAAGGAATTGCTCGGGGGACCACTGAGTCATCTTGCGTCTCCTAAGTGCGACCCGCCACCTGAGCTATCCGATGAGAGCTCCGACGGGTCGGGAATCGAGTGGATAACGATTACAACATTGTGACCCTGGCAGGCCACGCCGATCGGACGCAATAGCGCCGACGCCGGCAGTCGCTACAAGCTAAAACAATACGCTTACAAGGAGGCCTGGCGAGCCCGGCATTCCCTTGCGGGAGTTCGCCCGAAGGCTTTCAGAAAGGCGTAGCCCTGGATTGTCACGTGAGGGCGGCTGTGGCTTGGCCCAAGGCGCTCAAGCGTAACCAGCTGATGCGCGAGCAGCGTGTCCATATCAGAGCGGTCCAGCTCTGTTGGGTCAGAGCTGTCGTTGACCAGCATCAGCGTGGCGAATTCATGATGACTCAGCACAGTCGTCTCCCAAGCTCTAGTCTATTTTTGCTACGGGACTTCACTACCGTCCGTGACAGCTGGCCTGGTTTGTACAGACCGCTTATTTCCTCTCGGACGCGAGGTTCTGGCTGGCGGGTGCTTGTTCTCGCACCCGAAATGTTCATCTTAGCTGCTCACCAGGTTGTGTTCAATGTGATTCGAAGGCATGTGTGCCGCAATTCCCGGTATCTTCTCCGTCGCCAAAACGTGCGCCGGGCAGCTCAACGGAATATCACGACATGATATGCATCCGAGTTCCAAAGCATCCATTCGCCGACCGGCCGGACGGCTTGCATTAGCACCAACGCCGAGATCCGCCAAGGATATGTGGTTGCTGAGGGAGGGCATCGGGCTTCAGGCTGAATGAGAACGAAGCGCTCTGTGTCAAAAAAAACCCGCGTCGCCGGAGCAATTACGCGGGTGGTAGCAAGACTTCAGGGCGATTCTATATTGACTTAGATTTTTCTTACGTCAGAATTAAGCAGGATCTTGGCTCCAAATCTGCAGCCAGGGTTCAAGGTGAGCAGGGCAACGTTGAGTTGACTTCAGTAGTACGTTGAAGCAGACCGGCGACCTGTGTGCCGGGGGTGCAAGGGGGAGGAAAAAATGACAACGGCTCGGGCTGGAACCAAAGGGGAAGCCATCAGGCTCCTGGAGGCAGAGGGGGTCGCGCTAGTCGAGCTCGACTATGAGTCAGGTTGGCAAGATGCGATTGAGCTCGGGCGCCTTGGCAACAAGGTGGGGATACGGGTGGAGTATCGCGGACACGAGAGCATTGCCGTGAAGTCCCACGCGGCGCTCATTGCTGGCCTCAGTCGGCCGAAGGTGTCCTTCCGCCAGCGGAACCTTTACTGCCAGTTTGCATTGGACCAGTTGGCAGCCAACGAGTTGGCTGCCCTGGAGGCAAAGGCCATGAAGGTTGGCGACTACATCCTGGCCGGGCACCTGCTGCGGGACGTCGACGCCGTCTGGACCGAGTAAGCCTGGCTCGAGGGGGTAATGCCGTTCAGTTAAGGTCCCTATTGAGGAAGCGAACGGCATAGCGTGAAGGGCGGGACTTGACGACCCGGTCGCATGAGCGACCGGGTCGTTTCACATTGGGCAGCGACTTTAGGCGCTCGCGTAGGCGCTGCAGGCAGGCGGGCAATTTCGCGTAGGCTGGCGTGACAGCTGCCCACATCATCTCGTGCTGGATGACATGGAAGGCACGCACGAAGCTCATGTCAGTCGGCGCGAGCTTCGCTTCTCGGGCGGCGCTGGCCATCTCGCGACGAATCAGGTTGTAGGCGATCAAGGCGCCCCAGATTTCCTGGCATACCCCATCGACGGTTCGGCTACGCAGGGTCAGCTCCATGCCGAGCATCGACTGCTTCAGTTCCCGGTAGCTCGTTTCGATCTGCCAGCGCCGCTCGTAACTGGCGACGATGTCAGCAGGTTTGAAGCGTCGGCGATCGAGCAGCGACGTCAGCAGAATTCGGCTACGTCCGCGGGCATCGATCGTTCGGATTGCCCGCGCCTGCCAGAACTCCGGCAGCGCCGGGCACTTCTTGCGTGCCTGCGGCGAGACACGCATGCGTACCGTGGCGTCTTCGGCCGTGCCGGCCGTCACCTCCCAGCGCGTGTTGGATTTGGCCGGAATCAGGAAGTGGCGGTTGTGCCCGCCCATCGTCAAGCCGCACAGGATCTCGGCGGCCAGAAAGCCTTTGTCGAATACCGTCAGCGAGTCATCCGGTATCTGGGGCAACAAGCCTTTGGCGTACACCATCTCATTGCTGTCATAGCGACCGAAGCTGGCGCCTGCCACCAGGTGCGTGGGGATCGCAGTCAGCGTCACCATGCGCACCTGCGGATAGCTGGCGACCCTGCGAGCGTAAGCTTGGGCGCCAAAGTGCTCGCGGTTGGCAGGACTGTCGGCCGTGCGTAGCGTCGTGCCATCCATCGCCCACAGGCTGAGTCCCTTGAGGGCGTAGTCGCTGGCGTCCTGCAGACTCCAGGCGCGCGCTGTTCGTTCGAACAGCCAGGCCAGCGGCGCCTCGCCAACGCGCTGGCGGGCTTGCGCCGCCGCGCTCTTGCTGACGAATGGCGCCACCTCATCAGGCAGGGCCAGTTCCAGATTGTCGAGCACTTCGCTGATCGACCAATGGCGGTACATCGCCAGCGCAATCACCAGCCAGACCACCTGTTCAGCGGGCAATCGACGGCGACGGATACTTGCCGTTCCCGTCGCGTCTACCGCGCGCTCGATCCACTCGTACGGAAGATGCTCGGCGAGCCGACTCAAGTCGGCCGGCTGTTGCGCTTCGAGCAGGAAGGTCAGGTGACTGGAAAGCATCGCGCCCGAAAGTTAACACTTCGGCGCAGCGTTTACAACTTCCTCTGACGCTACATACAAAAATGCCGTTCAGCTCTTAACTGAACGGCATTAGGCTCGAGGGGGGCGTCGTCAGATTCGGCGGACGGAAACTGCACGCTCAGCCCGCTTCGCTGCTCGCCCGCCTCTTCCTCAGCGCTCTCACCCCGAGGTTAACCCGCGGTGCAGCCCGCTCTCCGCCAACATGCCGGATAAGTCCCATCCGCTTTAGCGCAAGGACAGCCCCTGACTAAAGGCCAGGCTGGCGAGCGCGCGCCAACAGGTCCCTCGCCCTGGTTCGCCAGCCCTACTGACCGATCCGGTGGCTGACAGCGTTTTCCTGCTGGTTCAGCGTGCGCTGCTCCTGGCGCGTGATATGGCTGCCGTTCTGGCTGGCCATCATGCGCTCTTCCCGGCGAATCTGCCCATCTTGCTGGTGCAGCCTGGCGGCCTGGGCCTTCGAGATCTCGCCTTCCTTCAGTTCGTGGTTGATGCGCCGGCTCTGGTTGGCAAGCCGTTCATTGACCTGCTCACGACGGGGGTGGTTGCGCTCCCAGCGGCTGTCCTTATCGTTCGCCATGGCCGCGCTGGCAAGGCTTGCCGCGAAGATCGCGATCGCTGCACCACCCAGAATTTTCTTCGTCATCATTTCACGCTCCCCTTGGTTGTGGGTGCCCGGCGCTGGTCGCCGAACATGACCCAATAACGGCACCTGGATCGGCCAAGATGACGGCGCGCGCAATGAACTTGTAACGCAAGATTTTCCGGCTGCGTGCTGGTTCACTGCTTTTCAATACATCCAGCAGGGACCGTTATCGCGCCTTATCACCATACCCGGTTCGGTCATTCATCTGATGCTCGCAGCGAATGCACCGGGGTTCGGCGTTAACACGAATGACTGGCCAGGCGGCAAGGATCGCCCTCACTCCGCCGCGCTAGCGCCGGTCAGCGCCCGGACCCGGCTCTCGTCCGCGGCAAGCTCGCGTGCGTTGCCCGAATAGACAATGCCGCCATCGTCCAGCACGTAAGCATGATCGGCAATTTCAAGACTCATGCGCGCGTTCTGCTCCACCAGCAGTACCGAAATTCCCTCATTGCGCATCTGCGACACGACGCGGAACACCTCCCGCACGATCAGGGGGGCCAGGCCCTGCGATGGCTCATCGAGAACAAGCAGCCGGGGATTGAGCAGGAGCGCCCGGCCGATGGACAGCATCTCCTGTTCGCCGCCGGAGAGTTGGCGCCCGCGGCTGAGCTTGCGCTCGGCCAGGCGCGGAAAAAGCGCATAGATCCGAGCGATCGTCCATGGGCCGCGGCGCTCCAGTGGCACCTTCAGGTTTTCTTCCACACTGAGATTGGCAAAGATCCTTCGTCCTTCCGGAACATAGCCGACGCCAAGCGAGGCGATCCGGAATGTCGGCAAATGCGTGGTATCCACCCCCAGGATTGTCACGCACCCATGGCGCGCGGGTGTCAGGCCCATCAGGGTACGCAGCGTCGTGGTCTTGCCGGCCCCGTTGCGGCCCAGCAATGTCGTGATGCTGCCTGCCGCCACCTCCAGGCTGACGCCATGCAGGATATGGCTCTTGCCGTAGTAGGTATGGAGGCCTTCGGCGGTCAGCGCTGCACTCATGCCGCGTTCCCCAGGTAGGCGGCCTGCACCGCTTCATTGGCGGCAATCTCCCCAGGCGTGCCTTCGGCGAGGAGGGTGCCCTGGTCGAGCACCGTGACCCGATCGGCAAGATGGAAGACCACGCGCATGTCGTGCTCGATCAGCATGATGGTGAAATGGCTTTCCCGATGCAGGCGCCGGATAAGCTGCATGATCTCGCTGGTCTCCTGGTCGCCCATCCCGGCGGTCGGCTCATCGAGCAACAGCAGACGCGGCCGCAGTGCCAGCGCCATGGCAATCTCGGCCGCACGCTGGTCGCCAGGTGAAAGCTCCCCGACCAGCCGGTCGGATTTGGCACGAAGGCCGGTGAGCTCCAGCATCTCCTCGGTGTGGCGGCGGACCCGGGCCTTTTTGGTCTGGCTGATCCACGGGCGCAGGCGCAAGCCCTCTGTCACTTCGGTGCTGATGCGCACATTTTCGAACACGGTGAGCTCCGGAAAAATCTCGGTGATCTGGAATGTGCGGGCAATGCCGGCGGCGACGCGCTGATGCGCAGGGAGTGCCGTGATATCGCGTCCGCCGAACAGGATCGCTCCACTGGTCGGCGCGAAGAAGCCACTGATCAGATTGAAGAAGGTGGTCTTGCCGGCGCCGTTCGGCCCGATGATGGCGCGCAACTCGCCCTGCTCAACCGCCAGCGACACATCACGCACCGCGGCAAGGCTGCCGAAGCGCTTGCTGACTCGCTTGACCTCCAGCACGCTCATGAGTCGCCCTTTTGCCGAATGAAGCCGAGCAGGCCACGCGGGAAGAACAGCACGATCGCAACGAACAGCATGCCGACGAATGACATCCAGTTGATGGTGATGCTCGACAGGTAATCCTGCAGCACGACGAACACCGCGGCGCCCAGGAGCGGCCCCCAGAACCTGCGCATGCCGCCCATGACCGCCATCATCACGAAGTCGCCCGACTGGCTGTAATGCAGCCCGCGCGGATCGGCGAAGTTGTTCAGCAGCGCATAGAGCGCGCCGGCAAACCCCATGAAGAAGCAGGACAGCGTGAAGGCAATCCAGATATGGCGATCCACGGGAATGCCGAGAAAGCGGGCACGCCGCTCATTCTCGCGGATGGCGATCATGGTGTGCCCGAAGGGGGAGCGCAGGATGAAGCCCATCAAGCCGGTCGCCAGCACCAGGCAGAACAGCACAAAGTAGTAGAACGCATCGGCGTTCGACAGGATATCGAACGTTGCGACGCCGAGGCTGAGCGGCTGGCGCGCAAACCCACGCAATCCGTCGTCGCCGCCGGTCACCGAGCTCCATTGGAAGGCGATGTAGTAGAAGACCTGGCCAAAGGCGATAGTGACCATGGCGAAATAGACGCCGCGCCGCCGCACGCTGAGCGCGCCCAGCAGCGCGCCCGCAATCCCGCCCAGCAGCGTGCCGCACAGCAACGCCAGCGGCGTGCTTGGCGCCAGGAACTTCAGCGCGAAGCCGGCGCCATAGGCGCCTAGCCCGAAGTACGCTGCGTGGCCAAAGGAAAGAACACCGGTGAAGCCGAGCAGGAAGTTCACCGACATGGCGGCCAGCCCGAGGACGAGAACGCGCGTGCCGAGCGCGGTATAGCCGCCCAGCGGCGGCATCCAGTACGGCGCGAGCAGCAGCGCCGCCCAGATCGCCAGGGGCGCCACCAGCCGCGTCTGCGCCCGATCGCTCATGTCAGCATGCCTTCCTCGCCGAGCAGGCCGCGCGGCCGGATCAGCAGCACCACAGCCATCAGGACGTACATGATGGCCTCGCTCGCCGCGGGAAGAAACACCGCGGTGATGCCCGAGGCGACACCGATCAGCAGGCCGCCAAGCAGCGTGCCCGGGAGGCTGCCGACGCCGCCGACGATGATGGCGATGAAGCTGGGCATCAGCAGCCCCGTTCCCATGGTGGGCTCCAGCCCGAGTTGGCCTGCGGCCAGCACCCCGCTCAGGCCGGCCAGGTAGATGCCGACAGCGAAATTCAGCGTCCGCAGCCTGCCCACGTTGATGCCGAGCGCCGCGACGGTTTCAAGATCGAGGGTGCCGGCACGTATACGGATGCCAAGGCGGGTATAACGCAATAGCAGGAAGAGCAGCGCCACCGTGACGGCCACGGTGCCAACCATGAACAGGCGATAGCCGGTGATGAAGAAGAACGCATTGCTCAACGGCTGCGCCAGGGCAGCGGGAATTGTCACCGGCTTGCCCTGCGCGCCCCAGATAAAGCGGGTACCGTCCTCGATGATGAAGGCCAGGCCAAACGTCAGCAGCAGGCTGTAGAGCGGATCGCGCCCGTAAACCCGACGGATGAGCACCCGTTCCAGCACGAGGCCGATGATGGCGGTAAGCGGCGGCGCGATCAGCAGCGCGCCCCAGAAGCCAACCAGAGGCGTGATCGTATAGGCGATATAGCCGCCGATGACAAGAAAGCCGCCATGGGCGAAGTTGATCACATTGCTCAGATTCAGGATAAGTGACAGCCCAAGTGCCATCAGCACATAGAACGCACCGATGATCAGCCCGTTGGTGACGTTGAAGAGGACAAGTTGCGTCATCGCCGGGGCTCACGTCGTGATGTCCCGACGCACGCCCTGCCTGGGTCCGGATGACCGGCACGCGCGGCGGCGCTGGCAGGCATTGCCGTTCTGATCATGGGAACAACGCACGATGTCACCGCTCGGCCGTTGTCCGCCGGCTCAGGCCGGCCACCGTATCGTGCAGCCGGTCGCGCTCTCGGGAGGCGCGGTCTTGTCACCCGGAATGACGCTATCGACGCGGAACAGGTCCTCGGGATCGCCGGCCGGCCTGGACTGCGCCTCGCCTACGAAGGACGAGGTCATGAGCTGGTGATCCCCTTTGCGGTAGTAGCACTTGTTGGGCTGCAGCTTGATATCGTCCGCCAGTTCGAACCCGCCGAGCGCTTCGGCGAGCTTCCTCGCATCCAGGCTCTTTTCCCGGTTGGCTACGGCGGCGAGGGTATGGACCGAGGTATAGCCGAACCAGTGACGCGCGGTGGGAACCTTGCCGCCGTTCACCTTGCGGATCTCGGCGACGAACTTCTCGACGCCCGGGACACCCGGCTGCTTCCAGTACCACTCGAACATCCAGATGCCGACGCGGGCCTCGGGCGGCATCGCCTCGAGCGATTCGAGTTCCTGCTGCAGCCCCGCAATATGCATCTGCTTGCCGATGCCGAACTGCGCGATCTGCTTCAGGCAATTGACCATGTCGGAACCCTGCGGCAGCACCAGCAGAACGTCCGGATTGGCCGCGCGCGCCTTGATCAGGTAGGCGGAGAAGTCCGTGGTGCCAAGCGGCGTGAGCTCGTTGCCGGTGATGGTGCCGCCGAGCTTTTGCAAGTCGGCCGCCGCGGCCTTCTGCAAGGTGTGGCCAAAGGCGTAGTCCGGCGTAATGAAATGCCACTTCTTGCCATACTTGGTGAACAGCAGGTTGGCCACCGAGTTGGCCTCCATGCTCGTGGTGTTGCAGACGCGATAGACGTTCCACTTGCAGTCGCTGCCCGTGATCGTGTCAGTGTGGCCGCCTGAAACGATGTGCAATACCTTCTTCTCGTTGCTGACCTGGGCGATGGCCTGGGCGATGCCGGAATTCACGTCCCCGATGAGAAAGGCGACCTGATCACGCTCGATCAGCTTGCGCGCCTTCTGCACGCCGGTGCCGACGTCGTTCGCCGAGTCCTCTACCAGAAGCTCGACGGGTCGCCCGAGAATGCCACCCTTGTCATTGATCTGCCGGACCGCAAGTCTTGCACCCGTCACTTCATTCTGTGCAACCGCGGCATAAACGCCGGTCAGGGGATCGACCATGCCGATTCGGAGTGGGGTCTCGCCGCGCGCCTTGATGAGGAAGGGAGGCGCCAGTTGCAAGGCGGCGGCGGCGGCGGCCCCCTTGAGGACAGTGCGACGACTGAAGTGGATGCGACTCGGTGCTGTCATGGCGCCCTCCTGACCGTCATGTCGAATCGATCAACAGACTGGATCCTGAGTCGGGGCGTAAAAAAAAGCCTCGTACAACACAATGTTAGGTGTGTTGGATGGGATTCACAAGCATTCGCCCGGACACCAGCCGCCTGCGCGACGGGCAGCCGTTTGCGACGACAGGGCCAACGTCCGTTGCTTGCAGTGGGCGGCGTTCGCAAATGCAAGCGCCGAAGACTCAAGCGCAGCAGCGGAATCCGACGAAGAGGTCGCCGCGGTGCGGCAGGTAGAAGTTCCGGTAGCGAGGATGCTGCATGCGGGCATGGGTGGCGAACGATCCGCCGCGAACCGAGCGATGCGTGTGAAACCACGGCGCGGAATATTCCCGGTAGGGGTCGGGCGAGAAGCCTGCATAGGGCACGAAAGGATCAGCCGTCCATTCCCACACTGCACTACCCCAGCGGATCAGGTCATGCGTTGCCGCATACTCCCATTCGGCTTCCGTGGGCAGGCGCTTGCCGGCCCAGCGGCAATAGGCCTCCGCCTCGTAGGCATTGATATGACACACCGGCTGTTCGGGCGGCAGCGGCACCCACTGCCCGAACCAGCGCAACGCCCATTGCCCCGGGATGCCGCCGGCCGTCCGGCGCCAGCGCACCGGATGCGCCAGCCCGCTCTGTTGCAGCCATGCGCGTCCGTCGTCGGACCACCATTGACGGTCGCGGTAGCCGCCGGCGGCCACGAATTCCGCAAATGCGGCATTGCTGACGCAGGAGCGATCGATGCGGAAAGGGGCGATGTGGACCGGGTGGGTCCACTTCTCGTTGTCGAAGACGAACCCGTCGCCCCCGCTGGGCGACCCCATCAGGAACGTGTCGCCGCCTGCGGCCGCCGACCCGGCGCCTGGCGCAATCGAAGGCATGCCGGGCGGGGCATGCAGCGGATAATCGAGCGTCTGGCGCATATAGGTCAGCGCCTCCGCATGCATGTCTTCGTGGAATAAGGCGAGCCGGAAAAAATAGAGCGCCGCGTCAGTATCGTCCGATGCGGCGAGCCTGGCGCGAACGTGGGCCAGCACGGCGGCTGCATAGTCGCGAATCTCGGGGAGCCGGGGCAGCGCAAGATGCCATCGATCCCGGTGGGCGACGCGCATGGAATCGAAGAGGCGGTCGGCGTCCGGCAGCATGGACGGAAGGCCGGCCACCCAGCGGCCGTCCTGACCGGCACGCGGCTCCCGCAGCACCCATTGCTCCGTGAACCAGGCGATATGGGCATACTCCCACAAGGGCGGATTGATTCCCGCATCGTAAGGAACCTGCCATTGGGACGGCGATAGGTCCTGAAGCAGGCCCCACGTGCGCCGGTGCGCATCGGCAAACGCCGCATCCAGCCCGAACTTGTTTATCCTTCTTGCTGCCGCCCCCTCAGAACCTGTCCTCATGCGTCCTCCCAAGGCCACCGTCGCGATTATCAGCCCGGCGCTGCGCAAAGCCAACAATGGCAACTGGCAGACCGCCAATCGCTGGTCCCGGTTCCTGCAGGGGGACTACCATGTCACACTGGCCGCTGAATGGCCGACGGCCAGCCAGGGCGGCGCCCTGCCCGACTGCCTGATCGCCCTGCACGCCCGGCGCTCGGCCGAGTCCATCGCCAGGTTCGCCGAGGTCTGCCCGGATCGTCCGCTGATCGTCGTGCTGACCGGCACCGATCTGTACCGCGACATCCGCACCGATGCATCAGCCCGGCGCTCGCTCGAACTCGCCACCCGCCTGGTGGTGCTGCAGGACGAAGGGCTCGCCGAACTGGCCGCCGCGCATCGCGCCAAATGCCGGGTGATCTACCAATCCGCCCCGGCATGCGCGCCGGCGGCGCTCAGCCAGGATCACTTCGACGTCGTGCTGGTCGGCCACATGCGGGCGGAAAAAGACCCGCTGACGCCCATGCGCGCCCTCTCGCTGCTTCCCGACGAATCGCGCGTGCGCCTGATCCACATCGGTGGCGCGCTGGATGACGCCTATCAGCAGGCGGCCCTGGCATTGGAAACACAAGCCTGGCCCGGCGTGCGGCGCTATGTCTGGCTCAGAAACCTGCCCCATGACGAAACCCGGCAGCACATCCGGCAAGCACAGGCCATGGTGATCTCCAGCGCCATGGAAGGCGGCGCCAACGTGATCATCGAAGCCGTCGCCAGCGGCGTGCCGGTGCTGGCCAGCCGCATCCCGGGCAACGTCGGCATGCTGGGCCGTGACTACGAAGGTTATTTTCCGTTGGGTGACCCCGCGCAATTGGCGCTGGTGCTGGAACGCGCCAGCCGGGATGCCGGGTTCCTGAACCGCCTGCGGCAGCAATGCGCACTTCGGGCTCCGCTGTTTGCGCCGGCCCGGGAACGGGCGGAAGTGAGTAAACTTGTCGCCGACGCCCTGAAACCAGAATAACCCGGAGCCCGCAGTGGACCAGCCAGACAACGCAAAAATCAAGCTCACCGCCTTCTCCCACGGCGGCGGATGCGGGTGCAAGATCGCCCCCGGTGTGCTTTCTGAAATCCTCAGGAATTCGGTCGGCTTCCCCGCTCCGGCCGCACTGCTGGTCGGCAAGGAAACCAGCGACGACGCGGCGGTCTACCAGCTCAATGACAGCCAGGCCCTGATCGCCACCACGGACTTCTTCATGCCGGTGGTGGACGATCCGTACGATTTCGGGCGTATCGCCGCCACCAACGCCATCTCCGACGTCTATGCCATGGGCGGAACCCCGATCATGGCGCTGGCGCTGGTCGGCATGCCCATCGAGAAGCTGCCGCCTGAAGTCATCGGCAAGATCCTCGAAGGCGGCGAATCGGTCTGCGCCCAGGCGGGCATCCCGGTCGCGGGCGGCCATACCATCGATTCCCTTGAGCCGATCTACGGGCTGGTGGTCCTTGGCCTGGTGCACCCGGATCGGGTCAAGAAGAACAGCGGCGCCGAGGCGGGCGACAAGCTGATCCTCGGCAAGCCGTTGGGCGTGGGCGTGCTGTCCGCCGCGGTAAAGAAGGACAAGCTCGACGCGGCCGGCTATCAAGAGCTGATTGCCTGCACCACCAGACTCAACACCCCCGGCCGGCTGCTGGCCGAAGTGCCCGGTGTCCACGCGCTGACCGACGTGACAGGTTTCGGCCTGCTCGGCCACCTGCTGGAACTGTGCCGTGGCGCGGACCTCGGCGCCCGGCTGGACATGGGGCGGATTCCGCTGCTGCCGCGTGTCGAGCGCATGGCCGCCGAAGGGCTGGTGACCGGCGCATCGGGGCGCAACTGGGCCAGCTACGGCAGCGAGGTGGACCTGTCCACGTCGGTCACGCCAAGCCAGCAGGCGCTGCTGACCGATCCCCAGACCAGCGGCGGCTTGCTGGTGTCGTGCGCACCGGAAGCCGTGGACGAGATCCTGGAGATCTTTCGCCGGGAAGGCTTCGCGGACGCTGCGGTGATTGGCGAAATGACGGAAGGAGCCGCCCGTGTTGCCGTTGCTTAAGCGCCTCGCCGCGCTGACCCTGCTGGGCTTTGCCGGCCTCGCCAGTGCCCAGGCCGTCCTGAAGGTCTCGGCCATTCCCGACGAGTCCCCCACCGAACTGCAGCGCAAGTTCGCGCCGCTCGGCAGCTACCTGGAGAAGGAAACCGGCATGAAGGTGCAGTTCGTGCCCGTCACGGACTACGCTGCGGTGGTCGAAGCGCTGGCCACCGGCAAGATCGACATGGCATGGCTGGGCGGCTTTACCTACGTGCAGAGCAAGATCCGGACAAAGGGAGCCACCATCCCCATCGTCCAGCGCCAGGAAGATGCCGCCTTCACCAGCAAGTTCATCACCGCCAACAGCGCGATCAAGTCGCTGGCCGACCTCAAAGGCCATACCTTCGTCTTCGGCGCGCCGTCCTCGACCTCCGGCCACCTGATGCCACGGCACTTCCTGCTGCAGGCCGGCATCGACCCGGACAAGGACTTCAAGACAGTCGCCTATTCGGGCGCCCACGATGCGACGGTGGCTTTCGTGCAGGCCGGCAGGGCCGACGCCGGCGTGCTCAATGCCTCGGTGTGGGACAAGCTGGTGGAGCAGCATAAGGTGGATCCCGGCAAGGTCAGGGTATTTGCCGTCACACCGCCCTACTACGACTACAACTGGACCGTGCGCGGCGGGCTCGATCCGGCCTTGCGCAAGAAGCTGACCGAAGCGTTCCTGCGACTTGACCCGGCCAATCCCGAGCAGCGGGAGATCATGGCGTTGCAGCGGACCGCCAGGTACATTCCCACCCGGCCGGAAAACTACGCCGGCATCGAGGCCGCAGCCCGCGCCGCGGGCCTCATCCAGTGATGCAGGTCCCATGAGCTTTCGCCTGGACGCCGCCAGCATCAGTTACGGCAACGGACAGCGTGCGCTCAGCCAGATCACGCTGGCAGCCAGCCGCGGCGAGCCCATCGCTGTCATCGGTCCGTCGGGAGCCGGCAAGACCTCCTTGCTGCGCTTGCTGGCAACGTCGCTGCGGCCAAGCGAAGGCCGTGTGGAGGTGCTGGAGCAAAGCCCCTGGGCGGTGTCCGCCGCACGCCTGCGGCAATTGCGCTGCCGCATCGGCATGGTGCACCAGGCGCCGCCGATGCCGCCGCGCCAGCGCGTGGTCACCGCCATCCTTGCCGGCCGCCTGGGCATCTGGCCCGGCTGGAAATCCTTGCTGTCGCTGGTCTATCCGGCAGACATCGATGGTGCCGGCGAACAGCTCGCCCGCCTTGAGCTGGCCGACCGCCTGTTCGACCGGTGCGACCAGCTCTCGGGCGGCCAACTGCAGCGCGTGGGCGTCGCCCGCGTGCTTTACCAGCGCCCGGAATTGATCCTGGCGGACGAACCAGTCTCGGCGATGGACCCGGTGCTGGCCAACCTCACCTTGGGCGAGCTGCGCAAGGAAGCGGATACACGCGCTGTGCCCCTGGTCGCCAGCCTGCACGCCGTGGATCTGGCGCTACGCTGGTTTCCCCGCATCGTCGGCCTGAAGGCGGGCGAGATCGCCTTCGACCTGCCGGCCGGGCGGGTGACCGACGCCATGCTGCGCGAACTCTATGCCTCCGAAAGCACATCACCACCGGTACAAGGCAGCCAGGCCCTGATGAGCATCGCGGCAGGTGCCAGCGCCGCCTTCGGTGGCGGTACCCCACCCAGGTCGGCGTGCCGATGACCGCGCACCCGCGCGATCCCCAGGCGCTGCGGCGCGCAAGCGGCCTGGCGCTCGCGCTGCTGCTGCTGTGGCCATTGCTGCGGCTGTCCCGGTTCAGCCCTTCAGCCTTGTTCGACACCGGAAACCTCAAGGTAATGGGCGCCTTCGTGCGCAACTTCCTTCCTCCCGAGGTTTCCGCGGGATTCCTCGGGCTTGTGGTCAAGGCCACGCTGGAAACGCTGGCGATCGCCACTGCAGGCATTGCGCTCGCCTTTGTGATCGCAGCACCTCTGGCCGTGGCCATGACGGGCAGCCTGTCGGTGTCGCGCATCGGCCCCGGCCAGGGACGCAAGCCGCGCATGGCAGTACGCGCTGGCGTGCGCGCCCTGGTGCTGCTGCTGCGCGGGGTGCCGGAGCTGGTGTGGGCGCTGGTCTTCGTGCGTGCCCTCGGCCTGGGGGCGGCGGCGGGCGTGCTCGCTCTGGCCATCACCTATGGCGGCATGCTGGCAAAGGTCTATGCGGAAATCCTCGAATCCAGCGACAGACGCGCCGTGGATGCCTTGTTTGGCAGCGGGAGCGGGCGCCTGGCGGCATTGTTCTACGGGCTGCTTCCCCATGCCGCGCAGGAGCTGGTCTCCTACACCGTCTACCGCTGGGAATGTGCCATCCGGGCTTCCGTGGTCATGGGTTTCGTCGGCGCCGGCGGGCTTGGGCAGTTGATGGACCAGGCCATGAAACTGCTCAATGGCGGAGAAGCCGCGACCATCCTGCTGGTGTTCCTGCTGCTGGTTCTGCTGGCGGACGCGCTCAGCGCGCGCCTGCGCAAGCTGCTCGACTGAATCATGACGCACAAGGTCAAGGCCGCTCAATTCTGCATGCGCTGCCTGCTCACCCTGATCGCGGTGGCCGCCGCGGTGTCGGGCAGCTTCGCGTATCTGTCGCTCGATCTGGGCCAGCTCTTTTCCGCGGACGCCGCAGCCGGGATGGTGCGCTTCCTGCTGACGTTCTTCCCGCCGGAGCTGTCGTCCGCTTTTCTGGCCAGAACCGCTGGCAGCATGCTCGAAACGCTTGCGGTTTCCGCCGTGGGCACGCTGTGTGCGGCGGTGCTGGGCTTTGCCCTGGCACTACCGGCTTCCGGGCTCTTCGGCGATGCGCTGCGCACGTTGTCGCGCTTGCTGCTGAACCTGCTGCGCTCGATTCCCGAGCTGGTATGGGCAGCCCTGACCGTGCTGGCAGTCGGCCTTGGACCGTTTGCCGGCACCCTCGCCCTGGCACTGCATACCGCGGGCGTGCTCGGTCGCCTGTTCGCCGAGGCGCTGGAGAATGCGCCGCGCGCACCCGCCCGCGCGCTGATGGAAGGGGGCACCCCTGCCGCACTGGTCTTCTTGTATGGGACGCTGCCCTGCGTATGGCCCCAGTACCTGGCCTACATCCTGTACCGCTGGGAAACGAATATCCGCGCAGCGGCAATCCTTGGCTTTGTCGGCGCCGGCGGGCTGGGGCAGATGCTGTATTTCGAGCTGTCCCTGTTCCATCTGCACCAGGCTTGCACGGTGATCATCGCCATGCTTGTGCTGGCGGCCGTGGTCGACACGGCCAGCGCGATCATGAGGGTTGGCTGGCGTTCGTGAAGCGGCGCCGAGGTGACGACGGCTTCCTGGAACCGGAGGACATCCCTGGACTGACGCTCAGCGCAGACTCGGTAGTATTGCCGGTGTGCAATGCCGCCAATCCGGACGGTAGCGGCGTCGAAGCCGTATTCGGCTAGGGCCGGGGATGCCTCTACGCCGGGGCGCGCAGCTTGCCGGTGTCAAACCGGGCGGTTGAGTTCAAGGAAACGCGCTAACTTTTCACAGCGACGATTGTGACGCGGCGATTTTCCGGGGCGGCCGGATTATGTCGATTTAGCGGTTCCGTGGAGCCCTTCCCCACCGGCGCAAGGCGATCGGCAGCAATACCACCCTGGTGAGCGAGGTACTGCACCACGGCGGAGGCCCGCGCTTCTGATAGCTTCTGGTTCGTGATGGCCGAACCGCGCGGGTCCGCATGCCCTTCAATCTTGAACTTGAAGTCGGAGAGCTTGTTTGACTGCAGTCCATGAGCGACCTTGTCGAGCGCGGCACGAGCGCCTTCGGTCAGCCTTGATGAGTTGGTCCTGAACGTAATCAGCAAGTGCACCGATGCACTTCGAGCCGGGCTCGCGGGGTGTTGTTCTGCCACGGCATCCCTGAACCTGATCCCGCGGGTGACATTGCTCTCGTCGGCGTCTTGCGGCATCAGCGCATCGGTAATCGATTGCTCGTTGATATCCTGCTCTTTGAGGATGACCTCACCGGCCTGCGCGGCAGGCCCGTTGGCCGCGATGCCAAGCGCCACAAAGCACAAGGCGCTCACCCAGCGCCCACAAAAAGAGCCAACGGTTCGTTTTGCCATTTGGGATGCTCCAGCGGAAAGTGCTGCCCGCTGAATTCATATTAGGTGACCAAGCAAGGCAAGGGCACCGCTTTTTGTCGCGCCGGGTTGGTTACCGTCGGAAATGGACGACGTGTCCGGCATTGCGGCGCACCAGTCAAATGCTATGTCGCGCGCGATGGCGGTGAAGTCTCCCTTCGTCCTCATCATCGATCTTCACCAGCCAGGCTGAACGGCGCCCAGAATGCCGGGTGTCCGTACTCGCCAGGATGCCGCTCCTTCAGATCCAGCATCGAGCGGCGCAGGGCCTCCGAGCGCACCATACCCGGGTGACCCTGCTGCTCGCGGAACAGCCCGGTTGTCAACAGGCGCGCCGACTTTGATTCCACTGCCCAGTTCGACACCAGTACGCTGCGCGCGCCGGCGTAGAAGAAGCCTCGCCCGAGCCCGGACACTGCCTCGCTGCGGCTGCCATCCGGGCTGGCGGTATTACACGCTGAAAGAATCACCCAGTCTGCATTCAGACTCAGGCCGAACACGTCTTCCAGCTTGAGGAAACCGTCGTCACCCGACTCATGGGTCAGCGCCGGATTGGCAAGTGCGAGCGCCGGTTGATCGAGCCCGGCCAGTTCACCCGCCTTCAATCCGTGCGTCGCGAACGCGATCACGCGATAGCGCGAAAGATCGATGCGCTTGACGTTAGCCTTGCTGGCCCGCGCACCCAGGTACAGGTCTGATTGCGAACTAGCGCCTAAGGTACGTGCAATCTCGGCCAGCTCATTTGCAGTATCCGGCAATGCCGGCAACAGCGAGAACGCCTGTGCCAGGGTCGGAAGATCTGGCCGCGAAGCCAGTCCGACAGGCCGGTTTGAGTGCTGCGCCTGATTGACCAGCGGCTGCAGCACGTCCCCGGTCGCCGGCACCCGCAACTGGCGCACGTGAATGCCTGCCGGGCCACCGCCTTCGGTCCTGACAGCGAAGAGCGGGTCGCCAAAACCGATGAATGGCGAGCGTGCAATGTCTGGAGAGCGTACACGCCGCTGCGCGACCAGACTGCTGGCCGAAGACTGCTGAACGATCGCGACTCGATCAATCAGCCATGGCATCGCTGCGTAGGCAGCTCCATCTGTTGCGGCTGCCGGGCGTGTCGGCGCGGTCAGCAGCACGGAGAATGGCAGCGCACCCAACGCGCCGTGCGGGACGATAATGAGCACGGAGGCGTTGGCCCACATTTTCGCATCGGGCGCAAGCAGGCTGGCGTAAAGACCATAAGAGGCTGCCCCATCGAACGCTTTCAGCCGGCCATCTTCCAGGTCCAACGCATCGCGCAGGCCTGCCACGACCTTCCCGGCCTGATCGCGGGAAAGACCAACGGTACGCCAGCCCACGCTTGTCGGCGTGATTGTCCAGACATAGCTCTGACGGTCGCCACTATAGATGGAAACCATCGCTTCGCCCGGCTGCAGTACGCGCTGGACGTCGGCCGGTGTCACCGGCCGCGGACGGACCAGGCTGGCGTAGGCTGGGAAGCGCTGCGCAATCTCGTTGCGCAATGACTCCTGCTGCGTCCTGAGACTGACAATCTGCTGCTGCAGCGAAGCAATCGCCTGATTCGAGCGCTGTTCGCCGGACACGGCGTTGTCCAGGAGCGTGCTCAGCGCCTGAATCCGGCTGGTGTCATCTTGCTCACGCCGCGCCAGCTCGGCCAAGCCGGCGTCGGGCAGTTGCGCGCGCGCAGCACTGACCACCACCGCTTGTTGAACCGACGAATTACGCGCGATCTCGGCAATCTTGAACGCCTCCGTCACCCAGTCCTGACCTTGCTTCGAACTGCTGTGCAGCCTGCCCAGCAATTCGAGGTAGGAATCGGCAATCACCCGCAGACGGTATAACTGGACTTGTCCGCGATCCTCGTCATCGACACCGTCTTGTGTCTGCCGGAGCAGCACCGGCAGTGCACGTTGGAAATATGTCAGTGCCTCACCATCGTCACCACGCTCAGCCAGCGCAACGCCAAGATAGGCCTGCGCCCAGGCTATTCTGAGCGGAGGATAAAACGGACGTTTCAGCTCGGAATTCAGGACTCTTTGCAACATCTCGACTGCCCTGTCCGCTCGTCCGGTCTTCACCAACGCCATGGCCCACTCAATATGGCCTCCGCCCAATACTTTCCACTGCTCGGAATTGCTTGCCAGTCCTTGCTTGCGCAGCCCGAACAAATGCACGGCATCGTCCCAACGGCCTTGCATGTTGCGGATCAATCCCAGCGTGGCGCGTTGACTGGCCAATTCAGCGGCATAGGGCGCCATATCGGTGGCCATGAGCGCATCCAGGGCGATTTCCTCATAGTGAGCCGCATCGCCAATCTCGCCCCGCTGCAGCTTGATCGAGGCAAGCGTCTTCAGGGCACGGCTTGTTTCGACGGTTCCGAACGCGTACATGGACAGCGTCTGGCTTAATCCTTCGTACGCAAAATATTCTGCCTCACCGAACTTGCCTTGAATCGAGAGAATTCTGGACAAGGCGACCGTGCGACGAATGACGTTCTCCTTCGCGATTCTCACGCCCACCGGATTGGGCAATTTCTCGCGATCCTCAAGATATCGTTGCGCATAGGCCAGGCTCGCCCGCCTCAACTTCTCCGCCTCGCCATAGTTACCGTGCAGCCCCTGCAGTCTCGACGCGATGGAACTGGAGACATCGTTGACGTTGTTCTGAATGGTCTCCCAGTCACGGCGCGTCTTGAGCTCAGGCAAGGCTGCGATGGCGCGATCAAACGCTTCGTCTGCCTCCTTCAGCATGCCCAACGCGAGATACGGGCCGGTCAGTTCCAACTGCGTATAGAAATACGCACGCACATGGGTCTTTTGCCACTCTGGCGCCGCCGTTTGCAGCAGTTCGATCGCGGCAAACTGGTCGCCGATTCCCTCGTAGGCTTTTGCCAAATGAGATTCCACACGCCATCTATGGCACCACTCGCCCTTGGCGGCGGAGCCAGACTGCGGGAGTGGCGGAGCAGAGGGATTGGTGGTCGATCGGAAGCGGCGTCTTTGGTGCCCCATCATGCCGGCATGCGAATTCTCCGCAGGCTGGGTCAAGGCGTATGCCTGTTTAAGGTCCGCGATGGCGCGCTGATAACGCCCTAGCCGCAAATTGGCGAGCCCCCGCTTGTGGTAGAGAACGCAGCGACTCTGTGGCTGATCGTCGGTTGGATCGGGAAGTGCGGCTTGCTGTTCCAACCCTGCCGTCGGGCTGTCTTCCTGCCGTGCCTCAAAGTCGCCAACCTCTGACGCTTCCTGCGCAAACGCGACGCCGCAGACAACGAGTGCAAACACACCGAAGATCCTCGCGACGTGCATGCCAGCCGCCAGGAGCCCGCGATGCGATAGAAATGCCGTAACGGATGTCAGGGCGGATCGGTGCGGCATCAGGCTGGCACGAGAACTTGAGTGCGCTAGTCGCAACATATGACAACTATCAATGGGTTCACATGCCACGCGTCCGTACCTGCCCTCACCTGACGACAGTCAGCGATCGCTGACGGCCGGTGTGAGTTCGCCATTCAGATTAGACCATTTAACAGCCCCGCGGAATGTGCGCCATCGCCCGCCGACTGCTCACCGACTCGCGGATTGCGCCTGCGTTGAAGAGATAGCTGTGCGAGAAGGACGCGGACCGCCTGGACGTAACAGGTTCCCACGTCAATCCGGCCGGCCAGTCCCCCTGGAACGCTGTGCAGCCGGCCTCGTCTCGCCGGCCACCTCACTCAGCATCTTCCTCAGCCACGCAATCGCGGGGTCCGCGTGATTGCGCGGATGCCATGCCGCGCTGAGCGAGAACCCCGGCAGATCGAACGGCAGCGCGAAAGCATCCAGCCGATCAGCGTAGCGGGCTACCAGCCGCGCCGGCATCGTGCAGACGTAGTCGCTACGGCACAGCAAATCCGGCACCACCGTGAACGCCTGAACGGATACGGCGACCTCGCGCGACCGCGCCAGCAACTGGAGCTGCTCGTCGACAAAGCCGAAGAAGCTGCCGCCGCTCGTGGAAACCAGCACGTGACGCAATTTGCAGTAGGCATCGAGCGTGACCCTGCGCATCCCCCTTGGATGAGACTTGCGCTGAGCCATCACGAACGTCTCGTCGACCAGTTTGCGGGCCCGCATGGTCAGCGGAATCATGCGTTCGGAGCCAATCAGCATGTCGACGTCGCCGGATTCGAGTTGCGCGGCAATATCGGGTTGCCGCGCGTGCACGAAGGCCACGCGCACCCCGTCCCCGGCAACCGCCGGCAGTCGTTCCAGCAAGGACATGCCGAGCGTGGAGGTGGCGTTGTCGCTCGCGGCAATGACGAAGCGGCGTGCATCGGCCATCGGATCGAATTCAGGCCGCCGGCGCACAACCGACTCCAGGTCCTTGAGCGCGGCGTGGAGCGGCTCCAGCAACGCCAGGGCCCGGGCGCTCGCGATCATGCCGCGCCCCGTGTCGGCCGGCATCAGCAATGGATCACCGAAAATGCGCCGCAGGCGCGCCAACTGGGCCGAAACGGCGGGCTGCGATAGCCCGAGCCGTTCCGCCGCATGCGTGACGTTACGTTCGTCCAGCAAAGCATCCAGGGTGACCAGCAAGTTCAGGTCCACCCCTTTGAAATCGATCATGGTTATACCTCGCATACCTTCCATCGATTTCAAAGATATGTCCGGGACACCTACAGTGCAAGGCACACCGCCCCATCATTGAGGACCCATCATGAAAGCCTGGATGCTCGACCACCCTGGTCAACCGCTTGCCCTGCGCGAAATCGACATGCCCCACGCTCGACCCGGCACCGTGCTCGTGCGCATGGAAGCGGTGCCGCTGCTCAGCTACACGCGCGACTACCTGAACGGCGCGCTGCCTTACGCCTACCCGCCCTTCCCGTTCACGCCCGGTACCAACGGCACTGGCACGATCATCGAGACTGGAGCGGGTGTCCACCATTTCCGGATCGGGCAGCGTGTGGCCGTCAATCCCTACCTGACCAGCACGGAAAGCGTCGATGCGCCGGCGGAAATCCTGATCGGGCTGACCGGCATCAGCGCCGATAGCGGCCCGCTGCTTAGCGATTTCCCGCACGGCACGCTGCGCGAAATCGTCGAGTTCCCGTCTTCGACACTCATTTCCCTTGACGGGCTGGATCACATTCCGTCGGACCGGTTGGCCACGCTGTCCAAGTTCGCAATTCCGTTTGGCGGTCTGCGCCGCGGTCGGCTGGTTGCGGGCGAGACGGTCGCGGTCAACGGGGCAACTGGTGCGTTCGGCTCGGCTGCCGTGCTAGCGGCGCTGGCAATGGGCGCATCGACGGTGTTCGCCTTGGGGCGCCGTGCGGGCCCGCTCGAGTCGCTGGCCCGGCTGGGCGATGGCCGCGTGGTGCCGGTGGTGCTGAGCGGCGATGCCGCCATCGACTGCGCAGCAATCCGGAATGCAGCGCCGGGCGGCGTCGACCTGGCATTTGACATGGTGGGTCAGGCCAGCGAGCCAGACAGCACGCTCGCAGCGCTGCTCAGCCTGAAGCGGCGCGGCCGCATGGTGCTGATGGGCAGCATGAGCGTGCCGCTGCCGCTGCCCTATGGCGAGATGCTGCGCAATGGCTGGGAACTGATCGGCCATTTCATGTACTCGTCCTCCGACTACCGTGCGCTGGTGGCAATGGTTCGCGCCCGACAGCTTTCGCTGGACACGATCCGCGTGAGAAGCTTCCCGTTCGAGGCCATCGAACAGGCCATCGACGCCGCGGGCGAGCTGACCGGGCTCGATGCAACTGTGGTGACCTTTCCACACGATTGAGTTCGCCTGCCGCCGTTGAGCTCACGAGCATCATGGCCGATCGAGGGAAGGCGCGCGCCTTGACGAAGTCGCCTCGACGCCGCCCATGAGTCCCCTCGCCTGGCAAAAACGACTTTACTGGACTGCGTGGCCGTCTGCGGCGCGATTGACGCAAGCGCAGCTTCACCCGGCGAACGTCCACACGACGACCGACGCGACCAGGCAGTAACAGCCGAACAGGTACCACCGCCCCTGCTCCAGCCAGCGCGACAGCCAGCGCAAGGCCAGCAAGCCGGCGATAAAGCTGAACACCATGCCCAGCAGGCTCGGCGCCAGCATGTGCAGCAGGCCGTCGGTCGCGCCCGCATGCGCCTTGAAGAAGCGATAACCCTCCTTGGCGATGACGGCTGGCGTCAACACCACGGCGAGCGCGAAGCTGAACTCCTCGGCGCGGCGGCGCTGCACACCCAGCAGCATGCCGCTGGAGATCGTCGCGCCAGAACGCGACAGTCCGCGAAACGGCAGGCACAGCCCCTGCACGGCCCCAATCCAGAGGGCACGCCGGCCAGTCAGGTCTTCGGTGGCCGTGTTGGCGCGCCTGGACGACACGATGATCAGCACGCCGGCCACGGCCAGACTGACCGCCATCAGCTTGGTATTGCCAAAGAGGTGTTCCACCTCGAAGCTGTCGGCGCCGCCCATCACGGCATGCTTGATGACGTACAGCAGGGCCAGCCCGACGACGCCCGTGGCTACCGTGGCCACCGCCAGCAGGACACCGTTGTTCCACAACGCCTTGGTCGACGAGAAATACGTCTGCCGCCACGAGCGCCAGAAATAGGCGATGACCGCGAACATTGTGCCCGTGTGCAACATGACCAGCATCAACGTCATGTCGGGCGAGGTCGGGTCCAGTCCCAGCCATTTCTCGGCCAGGATGACATGGGCCGAACTGGAAACCGGCAGCAACTCAGCAAGGCCCTGGACACAAGCCAGGATGATGATGTGAAGGGTGGTCATGCGATGTTGGATAGGTGCGATAAACGTTATGTGGTGATTCGCTCGTGGCACAGCCCAGGCTTGCCAGACCGAGACGGTACCAGATCATCGAGAAAGGCCTGTGCCCCGCCGCCTTTGCCCGTCACTTGTCATTGCGTCGCTGTCGGAAGCAATCACTGTCGGTGTCCCGGCGTCGATCTCAAGAACAGCAGGTAGGCATTATCCAGTAGCGCTACATCACCTTGCTGGGCGGCCAGCACTTCTAAGGCGCGCAGCAGATGATCGGCCGCGCTCATGTTTTGATCCCTCAAAGCTAACGTAAAGGCCGCGAGAATGGCTTCGCTCAAGGAACAAATGGGTGATTCGTTCATCTGCGCGCTCCTTCAGAAAGCCCGCGCTATGGCGCGTCGATGACCCGGCAAGTGCGCCCAATCTCAGTGTTGACCTTCCCTCCGAGGCAAGGTCAAGTGCCCTAATCGGCGTGTACGACCAATTGCCTTTCTTCCATAATTCCAATATATTGGAATTATGGAAGAAAATGACGTTATCCGCTCTCTCGCGGCGCTGGCCCATGGCCTGCGCCTTCAGGTGTTCCGGATGCTGGTGGTCGCAGGGCCAGCCGGGCTGACGCCCGGTGCGATTGCCGAGCAGCTTGACGTGCCAGGTGCAACCCTGTCGTTCCATCTCAAGGAACTGATGCATGCCGAACTGGTGACGCAGCAGCGCGACGGCCGCAATCTGATCTATCGGGCCGCATTCGATCACATGAACGCGGTGCTTGGCTTCTTGACCGCCAACTGTTGCCAGGGACAGCAAGCCTGCCTGGAAGTCAGCACAACGACTTGCCGATGCTGATGGAGATCTCATGAAAATTCCACGTTCACATCCACGTTGACGACCTGGGCAAGAGCAGCGCCTTTTACCTCACCTCATCTCATGACTACCAACGTACTGATCCTCTGTACCCACAACTCCGCGCGTAGCGTCCTGAGTGAAGGCATGTTGAATGACTGGGCGCAGAAGCTTGACAAGGATGTGCGCGCCTACAGCGCCGGCAGTGCACCGAGCGGTCGGATCAACCCCTTTGCCCTCGAAGCGCTTGGCAATGCTGGGATTGACATCTCAGGCTTTCGCAGCAAGAGCTGGGATGAATTCGCTGCGAACGATGCCCCCGAGATGCGCATCGTCATCACTGTCTGTGACAGCGCGGCGGCCGAGCAATGCCCGTACTGGCCGGGCAGCCCGGTCAAAGTGCATTGGGGGTATGTCGATCCCTCCAACGCGCCCGGCGGTGACGAAGGGAAGCGCCAAGCCTTCGAGCTGACGCGGCAGGCCATCGGTTACCGGATGCTGCAACTTCTGATGCTGCCGCTGGACTCAATGAGCAATGCCGAGTTGCAGCAACAGCTCGACCATATCTTGAAGAGCTGAGCGCCATGGTCGACTTGCGGAACAGGTTGGCGGCCGAAACGCTTGGGACAGCCTTGCTGCTGGCGATCGTCATCGGCTCGGGGATCATGGCAGAGCGGCTTGCCGGCGGCAATGTCGCCGTAGCGCTCCTGGCCAATACGGCGGCCACCGTCGGCGGCCTTTACATCCTGATCGAGGTCTTCGGCCCGATCAGCGGCGCCCATTTCAATCCGGTGGTCAGTGCGGTCATGGTGGCGCAACGCGAATTGCCTGGCGCGGCACTGGTCCCATATATCGCCGCACAACTTGTCGGCGCGGTACTGGGAGCCTGGCTGGCACATGCCATGTTCGACATGACTATCCTGCAGTTCTCCGCCAAGGTGCGCAGCGGTCCGGGGCAATGGATTGCGGAGACGGTGGCAACCGCTGGTCTGCTTCTGGTCATCCTGCGCGCCCCGAACGGCCGGGCCTCGGCCATGGTCGCGGCCTATATCGGCGCGGCATACTGGTTCACCGCCTCCACGTCGTTCGCCAATCCGGCGGCGGCGTTTGGGCGCATGTTCAGTGACAGCTTCGCTGGCATTGCACCGGGCAGCGTACCGGGTTTTGTGCTGGCTCAATGCGCAGGAGCAGCCATCGGACTCATGCTGCACCGCATGCTGGAGCCTCGCTTGGTGTGTGACGGACACCCTAACGTCATTGAGTCATCTGGCGAAAATCGGGTGGATTGACTCTTCTGGTGGCCCGACGTGGGGCGACGAGTCCAGCGCCCAATCGGCACATGGATGAAATACTGGCCGAGGCCGGGCACGGTGCGGCCGGTATGCGACCGCCCGCCCGCGATCAGTTGCGTCCCAGCAGCGCAAGCACCGACTGAGACTGCTGGTTGGCCTGGGTCAGCATCGCGGTGGCAGCCTGGCTGACTATCTGGGAGGCCGTCATCTTCGAGACCTCCACCGCATAGTCGGCGTCCTCGATCCGCGAGCGTGCCATATCCAGGTTGGTGGCAGCGGTTTGTTGGGCATTGGTGATCGAATCGAGCCGATTCTGTGCCGCGCCCAGCAAACTGCGCTGGCTGTCGACGGCGGCGAGGGCCCGGTCGAGCGTTGCCAAGGGATCAAGGGGCTGCTTGAGCCGGATCCCCTCGCCAGCTTCCACCACGTTGAGCACCGTCTGATTGGTGGAGGCATCGGTGAGCGCGGTGAATGTCAGCGGGTAGAAGATGAGAACATCCTGGCTGCCGTTGACGGTGCGGATGTACTGGGAGCCATCCTGCGCGGTTACCAGCGTGCCGGTCTTGGCCGACTGCGGGAGATTGAATACATAGTTGCCGCTGGCGTCGAGACCGAGCACGTTGCCGTAGGTCACGCCATTCCGATCGGTGTAATTGACCGTCACCTTTGCCGGGTCGATCGTCACTGTCGAATTGCCACCGACCGAAGGCAGGTCCGTGAACGATTGATAGGCGGTGCTCACGGCCCTGGCGGTCAGGGTTCGCGTGGCGCCGTCGTCGGTCATTGTCAGCGCGGCATCGTAATAGTGGAGATTGCCGCCGCCCGTATCCACCTCGATGACGTACGTGCCGTTGTTGCGCTGGAGCAGGCGCGAGGACGACGCGTTGATCACGGCGCCGCTGGCATCCTGGAACGCGACGGTGTCGGTGGCGGGGTCAACGGGCGGCGTCTGGGTGACGGTTGCCGGCAGCGTCGCGAAATCCCCGGCGGTCAGTGGCGACGTCATGTCGGCGGCTGTCGCGGTGACGGTTCCGGACGCGCCAAAGCGCAGGCTGGCCTGATAGTAGTTGCCGGCCTTCTGGATGAAGTAGCGACCGTCGTCGGCCTGGACCAGCGAGGCGCCGGCAATCGGCGTGTTCGTATCATCGAGCAGGCTTGGGGTACCGATTGCGCGCGAGGCAACCGCCGCCGGACTGTGAAACACCGGCGAACCGGTCGGGTAAAGCCCTACGTCGCTAAGGCCCGTTGCCGTATCGGTCGTGGGCAGGTATCCCACTTGCTGATAGGTTGGCTTGCCTGCGCTGTCCACGTCCTGCACATAGATGATGCCGCCGGCGTCCCGCACGAGGTTGGGACTCGTGCTGCCAGCCGGCCAGTGGACGGTGGTGGTGGGGCTGTCGATCATGACATTGGTGCTGCGGCCCTGCAGCACGTTCAGGCCGCTGACGGTGCCCGGGATGCCCGCGATCGTGAAATCCTTCAGCCCCAGGGCATTGACGCCGAAGCCGGAGCCACCCAGGTTGACGGACAGCTTGTCCGAGTCGTTGGCGCCTACCTGCAGATTGAGGTTGCCGGCGCTGCCGTCCAGCAGCCGCAAGCCATTGAACGTGGACTGTTGCGTGAGCCGGTCGATTTCCTTCAGGTTTGCATTGATTTCGGCCTGGACCGCATCGGTATCCGTGAGCGAAAGCGTGCCGTTGAGGCCCTGGACGCTCAGTTCACGAATGCGCTGAAGACGCGCGCTCAGGGAGTCCAGCGCGCCGCCGGCGGTTTCGAGCAGGGACTGCCCGTCGCTCGCATTGCGACGCGCCTGGTTCAGCCCGCTGACTTGCGCCCGCATGCGGTTGGCAATGGCCAATCCAGCTGCATCGTCGCGCGCGGAGTTGATCCGCAGTCCCGAGGAAAGGCGCCGAATGGAATCTCCAACCGCGTTGCTTGCCCTCCCCGCTTGCAGGGATGCGCTGAGAGCCAGGGTATTGCTGGCAATGATGAGTGCCATGAGTACGAGCCGATTATTGTTCTGACAACTAGTGTCCTGAATCGCAAGTTCGTTGCATAAGTCTGCCGATAAGCTGCACGATCCGTCGTCGCGAATGCTCGCAAGGCTCCAGCCTTGCTGCGCTTCGCTCCTAGGCTCGCGCACCTTCTCGACAGACTTATTTCTGCAACGAACTTCCGACTCAGGACACTAGCGAGGTTATCGACACATTCGAGGCCAAGCTTGAATGTAGCGTTTCCATACCAAAGTAGGGAGCCGCAGGCCGGCGTATTCGCTGCTCCGGCGGAAAGGGGCGGAGCAGTTGGCTCGCTTTGCTCTGGTGGAAGCTTCTTCAGCACGTCCAAAGCCAGTCGCCGTCGGAGGGCCATGGATTTCCCCGGTTTGCGCGAATCGGCAACAGCTTGTCGTAATCGGACAAGCACGTTGACATGATGCGATCCGAGAATAGAAAGAGCCAAAACCAGGCCCCGAGTTCAGGGCCGCATGGGTTGGGCTCAATATCGCTGACGTCATATCGCCTCAAGGAGGAATCGTGGATCTCAGGCTGACAGGTAAGCGCGCCATCGTCACCGGCGGCAGCCGCGGTATCGGCAAGGCAATTGCACGCCAGCTCGCCCAGGAGGGAGTGGACCTTGTGCTAGCTGCACGGGGGAAGGCGGCTCTGGAGGCAACAGCAGCCGAAATTGCGGCCGAGACGGGACGCCGCGTAGTAACCCTGACTGTTAACACCGCCAGCCAGGCGTCCGTCGACACCATGGTGGAACAGGCAATCGGTACCTTGGGCGGCATCGATATCCTGGTGAATGCGGCAGCGCTGCCTGGCGGCATCTCGCCTGCGACGGCCCTGGAGCAGATCGTCGATGCGGAGGCGCTGGAAGACATCAATATCAAGGTCATCGGCTATCTGCGCGCCGCACGCGCGCTCGCGCCGCACCTGATTGCCAATGGTTGGGGCCGGATCATCAACGTCGGCGGTCTCGCCATCTATCGCACTGGTCGCCCGGTGGCAACCCTGCGCAACGTGGGCGTCGCGGCCATCACCAAGAACATGGCCGACGAACTGGGACCGAAAGGCATCAATGTCACCGCGCTCCATCCGGGTGCCACTCGTACGGAAGTAACGGACGCTGCGACCGAAGCACGCGTCGCATCGCGGAATACGCTCGGGCGCATTGTCGATGCCAGTGAGGTGGCGAGCGTCGTAACCTTCCTCGCCTCGCCGCTGAGTGTCGCTATCAACGGCGATGCCATACCGGTCGGAGGTGGGATGCCCGGCGACATTCACTACTGATGCGATCGGGCGACGGGCACGACTACCCCGCCTCGAATATGGCCATAGTTCTGCAGCCCGGCCGGACGAGTCGACCGGCACTCCTTTCGTCGGTTGACTGAAGTCTGGTCAGTTTCGGACGTCTTTCCACCAGGTCTGAGCCTGGCCAGGCGTGATCACGGGCGTGCAAGGCACGACTCCATCACCAGAACAGAACCGGCCCAAGGCGCAGATGATGGATGAACTCGAGGCTATGTCGCCCATGAAACCAGAGGTCATCGGAAACAGCCAGGGCAATCAGCCATGACGCTGTGACGATGACAAGGTCGCAGCGCCCGCTGTTCCACCAGTTCAGGGAGTGGCGGCCGGCGATCCAGGGCACACCCAGCGGATTTGGCCAGTCGGCCAGCAAGTGCATGACGCCGCCGCAGGCAAAGCCGAATGCCGGCGTAGCCAGCGCATGCGTTCCCAGTGCACGGTATGCCCCCACCAGGAGGCCGACCCAGGCGATGCCCCAGTGCGTCAAGGTGCGATGGGTAATCCACAGGCGGCGCGACCTGGACCACCAGGCTACTTCCAGCCAGTCGGGAGCGGTGCTGCCGAGCAGCGCCGCCACGAAGCCAGCCACGCTGGCCCAGTGCCAGCCGCCATCACCGCGCTTCGCGACAACAGCGGCGAAGATGACGGCCGCCGCCCATCCGGTGGCGTGGTGCGCGTTGCGTGAGGCCATGATGGAGTTGCGCTGGTTCGCCGCTGGTCAGTGAGGGGCCGCAATCTTGGCAGATATGCCCGTGAAACGCCAGAGCGGACCTGACAGCGTGGTCCTTCGGCGCGCGAAGGGCCGCGTAGCGGCCTATCGCCGGCCAGAAGCGCCAACAGGTGCCATTTGGCAACGCATAGCCAACCCCTGCCTTCAGCGATAATGGCCGTTCTGGCGTCGCAAACCCCATGGATTGTGTCTGGCGGGACCGAAGAGCCTGCGCCTGCGGGGCCGAGGCGCCGGTTAAAGCTTGAACGCGATCCGACAGAACAGCAGATTGACAATGATCACAGGACACGTCTTTATTGCCACCAGCCTTGACGGCTTTATCGCCCGACCCGATGGGGACATCGACTGGCTTCTGAAACGGGATGAGCCGGCAGAAGACCATGGCTATCCGGCCTTCATCGCCGACAAGGACGCGATCGTCATGGGCCGAGGCTGCTACGAGAAAGTCCTTACGCTGGGCGAATGGGCTTACGACAAGCCCGTTCTGGTGTTGTCCCGGCAATTGGCCGGCAAGCCAGTGCCGGAGAAGCTGCAGGGAAAGGTGCGATTCTCGGACAGCACGCCCACGGATGCGATGAAGCAACTGGAGGCTGCAGGCGCGCGTCGCGTGTACGTCGACGGCGGTCAGTTGGTTCAGTCGTTTCTGCGCGACGGATTGATCGCCGATCTGGTGGTCACCACCGTGCCAGTGCTGATCGGGGCAGGCAGGCCATTGTTCGGCGCCCTGCCGCGCGACGTCAGTCTGGCGCTCGAATCGAGCCGGCACTTTCCGTCCGGCCTGGTGCAGTCGACCTATCGCGTGCTGTGCTAATTTGTGCAGATGCGATGTTGAGGCTTGTACATCTGGCGCCGCAATCGGCACTATCTCGGTAGACGAAACCGCCGTCTGTATCCCCTCCCAACCTCCGGCGCCAGGGGTTGCAGCAATGACTGGATAACCCCCTGCGGACCGCCATGCGCGCGCAGTCGCCTTCGGAGAATGTGATCGCCCTCAGCCGCGGCGGAGTGCGGTCGGGCAACGTTGACGAAAGACTGTTAACGGACTATATTCAGTCCACCCATGCCATTCACAGGAGCCGCCGATGCGGATCGCCGGTCACGTCAAGCCGATCAGTTATCTCAAGAGTGAAGCCGCGCAGATCGTCAAGGACCTCGCTGAATCCGGTGAACCATTGATCATCACCCAAAACGGCGAAGCCAAGCTCGTTGTCCAGGACGTACGCAGCTACGAATCCGACCGGCAGACATTGGCCCTGCTGAAGATTCTGGCGCTTGGGCAAAAGCAGATCGAGCAGGAAAAATTTTCCGACATCGAAGATGTGTTCGCAGAACTGGACGAACTGGATCGGCAAGAGAAGCGGCGCTGATGGCCTCCAAGTTGCTGAAGGCGAAGCTTCTCGACAGCGGTAAAACCGAACTGAAGCGGGTGCGCCGCTACGTTGTGGATGCATTTGGCATGGCCGTCTGGGAAGACTCATATGCCCAGATCCAGGCGGCCATCACTCGCATCCGGGAGTTCCCAGAATGCGGCCACATGGTCGATGAACTCAGTGGGCTGACTGCGAACAGATTCCGCGAAGTGCATTGCGGAAAGAATCGAATTATCTATGAAGTCAGGGGCGACACCATTTATGTGCACTTGATCATGGATCAGCGTCGAGATCTAACTGCCCTGCTGCAGAAAATCATTCTGCAGATATGAGAGAGACGACCAGCGTCGCGATCTCTTGCATAGATGATGTTCCCTGAGTCGAAGGCTCATCGCTACAGAACGGAGAGCCTCTCTCTTTCGACTAGCCAGGGCAAGGGCCGAAGCACATTCCGGAGCGCGGGCTGCCGCCAAAAGCCGCTTGCTGCGCGCGGATGTCCCTGCCTTTAAGTCTCCCTTAAGTCTTTTCTCATAGAGTGACGGCGTACCAACAACCGGGATAGAGACACCATGACCCCGCAGGATACGCAAGCACTCGAAGTCTTCCTGACTCAGTTAACCCAGGCCCGCGCCGGCGCGAAGGACCCGCAGGCGGAGGCACTGATCGCCCAGGCGGTCGCGATACAGCCGGACGCCGCCTATTTGCTGGTCCAGCGAGCCATGGTGCTCGATCATGCCTTGTCGACGGCAAAGGCGCAGATCGCTGCATTGCAGGGCCAGTTGCAGGCCGCGCAGGCCAACGGCTCGCGCAGCTTTATCGACCAGCAGTATGCGTGGGGCGCCAGTGCGAACCCTGCTGCCCCGGCGCCCGTGCCTGCGCCCGCTCAGACCGCGTCACCCGCGCTGCAGCCCGCCCCGCCGCAGTCACCCCGCCCGGGCTTCCTGAGCGGCGGGTTCGGCAGCACGCTGGGCACTATCGCAACGACGGCCGCCGGCGTAGCCGGCGGTGCCTTCCTGTTCCAGGGTATCGAGAACCTGTTCGGCCACAGCAGCAAGAACGGGTTCCTGGGGCAGTCCGGCATGAACTCGCCAGGAACGGAAACGAACATCGTCAACAACTACTACGGGAACGATGACCAGGCGTCGGTCGCTGCGCGCAATTGGGATTCGGATAACGGCAATCTCGATGCAGGCCTGAGCGACGACGGCTTCCTGGACGACGATTCGACCTTGAGCTAGCGTCATCGCGCCGCCCGTCTGGCACGCGGGCGAAGCAGATGTCATGATGGCGGGGGCGCCCGCTCCCCGCCATCATGACAGCCGACCGCGCGTCGTGCGATGATCCCTGCCTGAACATCTCCCTGCCACGCCATGCCAGACCGCATCAGCGAAGACATCACGTTCCGGAAACTGGAGGCGCTCCTGGCCTTCATGGACACGGGCAACCTTGCAAAGGCGGCCGAGGCGCTGGATGTCAGCACGGTCAGCGTGCACCGGGCCCTTCACTCCCTGGAGGAGGGTCTGCGTTGTGCGCTGTTCCGGCATGAAGGCCGCAACCTGCTGCCGACCGAAGCGGCGCAGGTGCTGGCCGACGTTGCGCGCGAGGTGCTGAAGACCATGTCCGACGGCATCCGTATGACCCGCGAGGCGGCAGGCTATTCGGCGGATCAGCTCAAGATCGGCTCGCTCTACTCACTGACCATCCGAACCGTGCCGCAGGTAGTCATCGGCATCAAGGTGCGACGGCCAAGCCTGCAGACCGAGCTTGTGCTGGGCTCCAACGCGGATCTGCTTGACAAGCTGCGGCAAGGCACCATTGATGCGACGCTGATGGGATTGCCGCAGCCCAGCGCGGACATCGAGTCGATACCGATGTTCGAGGACGACATCTTCTTTGCCGCGCCAGAGAATTCGCACTACGCCCGGCTGGACGCCGTGGACCTGCGCCTGTGCCGGGACGAGCCTTTTGTCTCGCTCGGCGACGGCTTCGTGACATCCAGCGGTTTCGCGGAGGCATTCCGGATTGCCGATTTCACGCCCAACGTGGTGATGAAGGTAGGCGATATCTTCTCGCTGATGAACCTCGTCGGCGGCGGCATCGGCTACTCGCTGCTTCCGGGCCGGGTGCGCGACGTGTTCGCCAGCAATGTGGCCTTCATCCCGTTGACGCCCGAGTACGGCTTGAAGCAGACCATCGGGCTCAGTTTCCTGCGGCGGCGCGAGCGCGATCCCAACCTCCTCGCGCTTGCCGCCGTCTGCCGCATGCTCACCCCCGCCGCCGGCGGCAAGGGCTGCTGAACTCAGCCAACCAGCGCCTTGGTGGCCAGGTACAGGACGGATGGCCCCAACAGGCAACCCAGGCCGGTGTGGAACGTAGCCACCAGGGCCCCGTAGGGCACGAGCCGCCGGTCGGTTGCGGCCAGCCCCGCCGAGACACCGCTCACCGTGCCAGCCAGGCCGCCGAAGACCATTGCCGCCCGCGGATTGTTCAGGCCCAGGAAGCCGGCCGCAAACGGGGTGCCAACCATCACGATGATCGCCTTGACCAGGCCCGTCGCAATAGACAGGGCGATCACGTCGGAACTGGCGCCCAGCGCCGCGCCGGTCACCGGGCCGACGATATAGGTCACGGCACCCGCGCCGATGGTGGTCATGCTGACGGCATCGCTGTAGCCGAAGGCGCGTGCGACGATCGCCCCGACGACAAACGGAATCACCGTGCCAAGCAGCAGCGACACAGCGCCGACCAGGCCTGCCTTGCGCGCTTCCCTGACCTGAACCTCGAAGGCCGTCGCCACGATGGCGAAGTCACGCAGCATGGCACCGCCCATCAGGCCGATGCCGGAGAAGAGCGCGAAGTCAGCCAGTCCTTTTTCCTTGCCGGTGACCACGCCGCCGTAGTAAGCCAGCCCGAGGCCGATCAGGATGGCAATGGCGGAGGCATGCACGCGCCCGGCGGTCAGCCGCCGCGACAGCTGCGACGAAATCCACATCACGATACCGACGGTGGCGAAGGCGGTGACCAGGCCGTTGTGCAGCAGCACTTCCTGAAGCATATGCGCCAGTGAGTTTGTCATGGCCGTCTCCTCAGCGCGTGGCCGTTACGCGGGCGGTGCCAGAGCCACCCTGCCCATCGGCAGGCAATGGCGGCAGCGGCTCATGCTCACCGGTGCGACTCAGCACAGCGATACAGCAGGCGCACGCCAGCACCGCCAGCACGGCCGCGAGCAGTGCAACGGGCCCGCCGCGCAGGGCTGCGACGACGTTCTGCTGTGCCGCCATCGCCACCACGACGGGAATGTACATCGCGCCCCAGAAGCCGACGCCAGCCTCGGTCTCCTTGGGTAGCAGGTCATGGTCGTGCAGATAGAGCCGGATGGTAATCAGCAGCAGCATGGCGATGCCCACTCCCCCGACATTGGCCTTGACGCCAATTGCGGCGCCGAGCAAGTCCCCGAGGAACAAGCCGATCAGATGGCAGAGCGCCAGTAATGCAGTTCCATAGATGATCATCGATGTGTCTCCTGTGCGGCTGACGGCATCCGCCCCCGGGGCAATGCAGGCAGCCTGCGTTTTTTGTTGATGTCCGTGCCCGATCCATGCACGGCATGAGCAGACTCTAGGAAAGCCCTGCGCCCGCATCAATCAACCGCACAGGGAGATCGTTACGCTCAGGCTAATCGTGGGCGGACGATCATTTACCCTTGGCGTAACGATCCGACATCGGGGTTCATTGTTCGGCTGTGCCTGCGGCCCTATCTTTCCTGCATCGATCGCAGCACACCGGAGATGCAATGCCCAAGCCCATGCCGGAACGACAGTGGGACACCCGCCGCGCCGAAAAACGGCGCCGCCAGGCCCTCGGCGCCAGGATCGCCACCGGCAAGGTGATCCCGACGACGGACATCGTGCCCTTTCTCGAAACCATCACCGCGCCCGGCGACCGCGTGGTGCTAGAGGGAAACAACCAGAAGCAGGCCGATTTCCTGTCCCGCGCACTGGCCGACGCCGACCCTGCCCGCGTTCACGATCTGCACATGATCATCCCCAGCGTGAGCCGCGTGGAGCACCTGGACCTGTTCGAGCGCGGCATCGCCCGCAAGCTGGACTTCGCTTACGCCGGCACGCAGAGCGTGCGGATCTCCCAGTTCCTGGAGGACGGGCAGCTGGAGGTGGGCGCGATCCACACCTATATCGAGCTCTATGCACGGCTGTATGTGGACCTGACACCGCAGATCGTGCTGGTTGCCGGCTACAAGGCCGATCGCGACGGCAATCTCTATACCGGCGCCAGTACCGAAGACACCCCGGCGCTGGTCGAGGCCGCGGCCTTCCGCGACGGCATCGTCATTGCGCAAGTCAATGAGATCGTCGACGACGCGGCCGGCCTGCCCCGAGTCGACATCCCCGGCTCATGGATCGATTATGTGGTGCAGTCGGACAAGCCCTTCTTCTGCGAACCGCTGTTCACGCGTGATCCGCGCCTGATCAAACCCGTTCATATCCTGATGGCGATGATGGCCATCCGTGGCATCTACGAGCGCCACCAGGTGCAGTCGCTGAACCACGGGATCGGCTTCAACACCGCGGCCATCGAGCTGATCCTGCCGACCTACGGCGAATCGCTCGGCCTGCGGGGCAAGATCTGCAAGTACTGGACACTGAACCCGCATCCGACGTTGATCCCCGCCATCGAATCCGGCTGGGTCGAGAGCGTGCACAGCTTTGGCAGCGAACTCGGCATGGAGGACTACGTCGCGGCCCGTCCCGACATCTTCTTTACGGGAGCCGATGGCGCCATGCGTTCCAACCGCGCCTTCTGCCAGCTTGCGGGACAGTACGCGGTGGACCTGTTCATCGGTTCGACCCTGCAGATCGACGGTGACGGCCATTCCTCCACCGTCACGCGCGGGCGCCTGTCCGGCTTCGGCGGGGCCCCGAACATGGGACACAACCCGGGCGGCAGGCGTCACGCCACACCGGCGTGGCTGGACCTGATCGAGACCGACGACCCGCTCGCGCGCGGCCGCAAGCTGGTAGTGCAGATGGTGGAGACCTTCCAGGCGGGAGGCAAGCCCACCTTCGTTGAATCGATGGACGCGGTGCAGGTCGCCAGGGACAGCGGCATGCCGCTCGCGCCGGTCATGATCTACGGCGACGACGTGACCCACGTGCTGACCGAGGAAGGCATTGCCTACCTCTACAAGGCGCGCTCGCTGGAGGAACGCCGCGCGATGATCGCCGCGGTGGCCGGCGTCACGCCGATCGGCATGCGCCACGACCCGGCGACCACGCGGCGCATGCGCAGCGACGGCCTGATTGCGCTGCCCGAGGATCTCGGCGTGCATCGCGCCGATGCCACGCGCTCGCTGCTGGCGGCGAAGAGCATGGCCGATCTGGTCGAGTGGTCCGGCGGGCTGTATGCGCCGCCGGCACGCTTCAGGAGCTGGTAATGGCGATCCCTGCAAACCTTGCACGGGCAGCGGCCGCACAGGTCGTACCGGCCACTGCCCATGCCATCGGGGACCTGGCCGTGGACGTGCTGGTCGAGGAAGCCTCGCTGACACCTAAGCCAGGCCTTGTCGATGCACGCGGCAGCGGCGCGCACAAGGACATGTCGCTTGGCCTGATGATCCATTCCGCGCGCAGCCTGCGGGGGGCCTTCGCAGCCATGGCGCTGGCCGGCCAGCGTGCCGCGCACATCGACCATGGCTTGCGCGAGCGCCTGGGCGCGCTCGGGCGCGAGGCCGAAGCCTCCATGCTGCGCGCCACCGGTGGCGTCAATACGCACCGGGGCGCAATCTGGTGTCTCGGATTGCTGGCGGGTGCGGCCGGGTGGCTGGGCAAGGCGGTCGATGCCGCCAGCGTCGCATCGGCGGCCGGCGCCATCGCGCGGCTGCCGGACCGGCATCGTCCCGCCCATACCGGCAACAAGGGCGAACTGGCGTGCAGCGCGTACGGCGTGGGCGGTGCGCGGGCGCAGGCCGAGGCTGGCTTCCCGCATGTCGTCGGTGTCGGCCTGCCGGCGCTGCAAGCGAGCCGGGCCCGCGGCGATGCGGAATCCAGTGCAAGGGTCAACGCCCTGCTCGCCATCATGGCGCGGCTTGACGATACCTGTGTGCTGGTGCGGGCGGGCCGCGAAGGACTGGCCGGTATGCAGACTGGCGCAGCGGCGGTGCTCGGGGCCGGCGGCGTTGGCACGCTGCCTGGCCGCCGCCGGCTGCGCGAACTGGAGGCAGCGATGCAGGCGCGCAATGCATCGCCCGGCGGGGCGGCAGACCTGCTGGCCGCAACCTTATTCCTCGACCGGCTGCCTGCCGCCCATCACGATCAGCAAGGAGAGCAATGATGGAACAGCTCCGTTTTGAATATGAGGCCGGCGCACCGGCCCGCCGGCAGGTGCTGGTGGGCGTGGTGGGCTCCGGCGACCTGGAAGTCATGATCGAACCCGGCGAGCCCGGCAGGACCACGATCCATGTGACGACGTCGATAGACGGCTACGGGCGGGTCTGGGATGCGCAGCTCAACCGCGTGTTCAGCGCCGAGCCGCGCGCCGCGATGCGCATCCGCATCCACGACTTCGGCGCGACCCCGGGGGTGGTCGGCATGCGGCTGGCCGAAGCCTTCGAAGCCCTCGACAATGCCGTGGATGGCAAGGAGGACGCATGAACCGCGCCGCGCTGCTGGCTCGCGAGAGCTTTGTCGAACTGGGCGCGCGTGCGCGTGCGCGCGCGCTGCTGGACACCGGTACCTTCCGCGAGCTGGCCGGGCCGTTCGACGGCCTGACGTCGCCCTGGCTCGAACGCCAGGGCGTGGTGCCCCAGGGCGATGACGGCGTCATCGTTGCCAAAGGCACCATCGACGGGCACCCCGCCGTGGTGCTCGCCATCGAGGGGGCGTTCCAGGGCGGCAGCCTGGGCGAGGTCGGCGGCGCCAAGATCGCCGGCGCGCTGGAGCTGGCCGCCGAAGACAACCGGCAAGGCATCCCGGTGCGTGCCGTCATCCTGTTCGAGACAGGTGGCGTGCGGCTGCAGGAAGCCAATCTCGGGCTGGCGGCGATTGCGGAGATCCACGCGGCGATTGTTGACCTGCGCCGCTACCAGCCCGTGATCGGTGTGACCGCCGGGCAGGTGGGCTGCTTCGGCGGCATGTCGATCGCCGCGGGCCTGTGCAGCGCGCTCGTGGTGACGCGCGAGGCCCGGCTGGGCCTGAACGGGCCGGCGGTGATCGAGCAGGAGGCCGGCATTGCCGAATACGATTCACGCGACCGCCCCTTCATCTGGAGCTTTACCGGCGGCGAGCAACGGTTTGTCACCGGGCTGACGGACCGCTTCGTCGACGATGACAGCGCCGCGATCCGCGCCACGGTAGCCGGGCTGGTCGCGCAGCCGCCGGCAGCGGTGCATCGCAGCGACCGGCACGACGATTACCTGCGGCGCCTCGCCGCCTATGATCCCGCCGCCCAGGCGGACCCTGCCACCGTGCGCCGACTCTACGCGGGAGACCAGCAATGAATGATGAAGCAAAGACGCCCGGCCGGGGCGAAGCCTGGCTCGCCGGCCTTGGCGGCAATGCGCCACGGCTGCCAGGCTATCCGCCTTCGGTCCAGGTGGCCGACGTCGAAACCGACGGCCGCCGCGCCCGGCTGATCGCGGTCGTTCCCGACGCCGCCAGCCCGTTCCCGCGCGCACGCCACGGCGAGGTCGGCCTGCTGGAGGGCTGGTCGCTGGCCCGCGCCGTGCAGGAAGCCGTCGCGGCTGACCGCGGCGCATCGGTCAAGCGCGCGATCGTCGCTATCGTCGACACCCCCAGCCAGGCTTATGGCCGCCGTGAAGAAGCATTCGGCATCCACCAGGCGCTGGCCGGCGCGGCGGGGGCCTATGCCACGGCACGTCTGGAAGGACACCCGGTCATCGCGCTGCTGGTCGGCAAGGCAATGTCCGGCGCGTTCCTCGCCCATGGCTATCAGGCAAACCGGATCGTGGCGCTGGACGACGCTGGTGTGCAAGTCCACGCCATGGGCAAGGACGCCGCCGCCCGCATCACGATGCGCAGCGTGGAAGATCTTGAGGCCTTCGCCGCAACCGTGCCGCCGATGGCCTACGACATCGGCGCCTACGCGACGCTCGGCCTGCTCTGGCGCACCGTGCGGGTATCGAATCCGTCGGCACCGGATGCCGCCGATCTCGGCATCGTAAGGGCCGCACTCGCGGATGCGCTAGCCGATATCGAGGATGACCCACACCGCGGCCTGCGTGGCCGCCTGCACGGCGAGAACCGCGGTGCCACGCGCCGCGCGCGGGAAGTGCTTGCCCGCCAATGGCGGGACTGATGCCATGCGCGCACCCCAGCCACATGACCTGATCTGGCTGAGCGACCCCGAGGTGTTCGCCGCGCAGGCCGCGCTGCCGGACTGGGCCAGCGCCGCATGGCTGGCGCGGGCGCCGGTGGTCGTGCGCCGCGATCGCGCGCCCGACGGCCGCATCCCCATCGGGCTGCGCGGCAGGCTCCGGCCGCAGCGCCATGCCGCCTGGCTTCCCGCCGCACAGTGCGCGAAGATCGTCACGCCCATGGATATCGCCAGCCAGGCGCGCTGGCGCCTGCATCCGCGCCGCGCGGAAATCCCCGCGCTCCGTACGCTGGCACGGCTGGCGCCCCGGCTCGATACGCTGAGTTGTCAATGGGGCGTAACGGGCGCCGTTGGCTTCGCCCTGGCTTGCGGCATCGATGTGCTCCACGCCGACAGCGACGTCGATCTGTTGCTCGTATCGGCCCGGCCCCTGGCACAGGCCGAGATGCAGGCACTCGGCGCCCTGCTGGAGGCAAGCGAGGAAGCCCGCCTCGATATCCAGGTCGCCACCCCCTACGGCGCCTTCGCACTGCGCGAGCGGCTGCGCACCGGGGGCCGCGTACTGCTCAAGACGGACGCAGGGCCGGTCCTGTGCGCCGATCCCTGGCAATCGCCATGGGCGTGCTGCTGACGTTTCCGGGACAGGGCGCGCAACGCCCCGGCATGCTGCATGCATTGCCGGCGCATCCGTCCGTCGCGCGGACACTGGCCGAAGCGAGCGAAGTCCTGGGCTACGACGTTCTGTCGCTCGATGACGCGCCACGCCTGGCTTCGACCGTGGCAGTACAGTTGTGCCTGCTGACCGCTGGCGTCGCAAGCGCGCGCTGCCTGCTCGATGACGGTGCGCGCGCCAACGCCGTGGCCGGGCTGTCCATCGGCGCCTACGCGGCAGCGGTAGTGGCCGGCGTGTTGCCGTTTGGCGAGGCAGTGCGGCTGGTCGCCCTGCGCGGCAAGCTCATGGAAGACGCCTATCCCGGCGGATATGGCATGACGGCAATCCTCGGCCTCGAACGCGGCCCGCTGGAGGCCATTGTTGCAGCCGTCCACGGCCCCGCGTCGCCGGCTTATCTCGCCAACCACAATGCCGAGATGCAGTTCGTGATCGCCGGTGCAGACGCCGCGATGGCTCGCGTTGCCGAGCTGTCGAAGGCGGCCGGCGCGCGGGAAGCCAGGCGGGTAGCGATTTCCGTCCCCTCGCATTGCGCCCTGCTCAATGACCCGGCCGAGGCTCTCGCGCGGGCCTTCGCAGGCGTCATCGTGCGGTGTCCTCTGCTGCGCTACTTCAGCTCCAGCGCGGCCAGGGAACTGAGGGAGCCGTCGCGCATCACGGAGGATCTGGCCCGCAACATGGCGCTGCCGGTACGCTGGCACGAGACCATGCTGCTGGCGCGAGCCTGCGACATGCGGCTCGCTGTGGAGATGCCACCGGGCAACGTCCTGACCCGTCTGTGCGTCCCGCTGCTTCCTGACGCAGTGGCACTCGAACAAACGAGACCTGAAAGCGTGCGGCTTCTGACCTTGCGGGAGCCTTGAATGGCACTCTGGCCGGGGGCGCTCGCGATGGTGGCTGGTTACGTGCCCCTCGCCTGCGCGCCGAGCCTGAACTCGGCTACGGCATCCGCCAGCGTGAAAGCCTGCTCGTTCAGGAGTGAGGAAGCCGCCGCAGCCTGCTCCACCAACGCGGCGTTCTGCTGCGTTGCCTGCCCCATTTCCTCGACAGCCTGATTGATTTGAGTGATGCCGGTGGCTTGCTCGCCCATGGACGTGCTGATTTCCGCGATGATCGAAGTCACTCGACGGATTCCGTCAACGATTTCGCTCATGGCCTCGCCCGCTACCTGAACCCGTTCAGCCCCGGACTTGACGCTGACTTCAGAAGTCTCGATCAGCGCCTTGATCTCCCTGGCCGCGGTGGCACATCGATGGGCCAGGCTACGCACTTCGCTCGCCACCACCGCGAAGCCCTTCCCATGCTCGCCGGCTCGCGCCGCTTCAACTGCTGCATTGAGTGCGAGGATATTGGTCTGAAAGGCGATGCCATCGATGACGCCAATGATCTCCACAATCCTTGCGGAAGACTGCGCGATGTCGTCCATCGTCGTCACCACATCGGCAACCACCTTGCCACCCCTCGTTGCTGCCTCACTGGCGGACGTTGCAAGGCGCGTGGCCTGTACCGTCGCTTCGGCCGACCGGCTCACCGAGCCGGTCAATTCCGACAGCGCGGCAGCAGTCTCCTCCAGATTGCCGGCCGCCATTTCGGTGCGGCGCGACAGGTCATGATTACCGGCCTCGATATCCCTGGTCGCAATCTTGATGGACTCGCTGCCATGGCGAATCCGCAACAACACCCCGCCAAGCTTCTCGACAAAAGTATTGAAGGACGTCGCAATCTGCGTCACTTCGTCACTGCCGATGGCCGGCAGGCGCTGAGTCAGATCTCCGTCGCCGGATCCGATCTCATGCATCGCGTCACGCACGCCGGAAAGCCGGCGGAAGGCTTGCGCGGTAAGCACGCCGCTCAGCGCCGCTGCGGCGGCTGCCAGCAGCACGATGGCGATGGCCGATGCCTTGATCACGTCGTTCAGGGCCGCGGTGGCTTCGGCCTTGTCGAGCGCCACTACCAGCTGCCAGTCGGTGCCGTGAACAGGCTTGGCACGCAGCAGCTTTGCGGCGCCATCCAGTTCCACCTCAAGCGGCTTCGTCTCCCCCGCCAGTGCGGCCAGCGTTGCCGGCGTCAAAGCCGACGACAGCTCGATCGCAGGTTTCCGCAGGTACTTCTCCTGGGGGTGTGCCAGGATATTGCCATCCTTGCCAACCACAAATCCCAGGCTTGCCGGTGTCGGATGCACGGCGGCAACGACGTCGCGAACCCCCTCCAGGGACACGACTGCGGATACCACGCCCTCCAACGCGCCATTGCGCATGATTGGCGCGGCAAACGATACAAAGGGCTTGCCGCTTGCAGCATCGGCGTAGGGCGCGGTGACAATTTGCCGGGCTGCCGCCACGGTTTCCTTGTACCAGGGGCGGGCGGTCGGATCAAAGCCTTCCGGCATGTGCTCCTTGCTGGCGACAAAGGACCTGTCCTTCCACCCTGCCGTGGTAACCGGAAATGCGCCGGCTCTTTGCAGTTGGCGGACGATTCCCTGCGGGTCGCCAGGCGCAATCTGGTCGGCAGCGGCAGCCACCATCGTGGCTTTTGCCGCCACCCACTCGTCGAGGGCAAGTGCATGGCCGGTCGCGATGGCATCGAGATTCTGCTGAATCGTTTCGAGATTGCTGTGACGGACGATGACATACGTCGTACCGGCGGTCAGCGCCAGTGCGGTCACAACGATGCCGGTGGAAATGACCTGAATCCTTGAGCGAATGGATCGGAGCATACGAGAGAGGACGTCTCAAATGAACAGCGTTCGGGGCTTTGGTGATTGACGGAGCAAGAAGCGGCAGACTCAACGATCTCTGTCAGGAGGATCTTGTTGTGTGCCAGCTATGGCTGACAATCTCGTCGAACAATGTAATTAATAATTACATTACTCATAAGAGCTTGATTGCAAATATCATTTCATCAAGCAATATGCTTTACAACATCTAAGCAGGGGATCCCGCCAGGTACCGGGATGAAACCCGCTGCGCGCTCCCTTCTGACTCGGTAACGGCCTGACCCAGGCATTGTTTACCCTACTTTCAGGGGGCACGCGCACCGAGGCGGCGGGCTGGCCATGCTTGCATGGCGATGTCTGCGATCGCCTTCAGCTTTTGCGGGCCGCCTCCGTCTCGTGCCTGGACGGCCATTCCGCGGGTCACGGCGCTGTAGAAGGCAGCCAGTGCGGGCACGTCGGTATCGGGCGGCAAGTCGCCGTCTTCCACGCCCTTGTGCAACCGCTGCGCCATCACCTCTTCAGCGTTTGCCCGGTGCCTGGCCATCGTCTCGCGAATAGAAGTGAGCTCCGGCGCCAGGTGCGTGCCGGCCAGAGAGATCATGCAGCCCGGTGGGAGGCTGTTTCGGGTGAATGCAGCGACGGTAGCATCGAGAAGGTTCTTGAATGCTTCTCGCGTGTCGGCCGTGCCGAACAGTCTGCCAGCGAACCAGACTTCGGACATGCTCAGGTATGCGTCAGTCGCTTCCTTGTAGAGCCGCTCCTTGCTGCCGAACGAGTTATAGAAGCTCGAGGGGTTGATGCCCATGGCCTGGATCAACCGGTCGAAGGAGGTTCCTTCGTATCCCTGCTCCCAGAAGAGCTTCATGGCCCGGTCCAGAGCTTCCGCACGATCAAAGGTCGAGGGTCTGCCGCGGCTGCGCCGGGGCTGTGCATCTTTTTTTGTAGTCATGGCTCCAAAAATCATTGACAGGCTGTGGTGGCAAACCTATTCTGCCATAACGGAGCGATCGCTCCAATAATCATCCTGCAGAAGGAGTCTGCGATGCAGCGAATCGTCCACAGCAATCACGGCGAGCCCGCCGACGTACTCAGGCTGGAAGCGCTTTCCGATGCACCCGCTCTTGTGCGCGGAACAGCTGTCGTGCGCGTGTCAGCCGCACCGGTTCACCCTGGCGACTTGCTGGGCGTCTCCGCTTCCCCCGCCTTCGGGGCCGCTCCCCCCATCCCGCGCGGAGGTCGGGTGCCCGGAGTCGAAGGTGTAGGGGTGGTGGAAGCGCTGGCCGCTGACATTGACCCTTCGCACCAGATTCAGGTCGGCACACGCGTGGCCTTCTTTCCCGTCAACGGCACCTGGAGTGCCAGGATTGCCGCGCCTGTCGGTTCGCTGATCCCCGTGCCCGATGACGTGAGCGACGAGGTTGCGGCGCAGATGCTGGTCAACACATTGACTGCACGCCTTGCGATGCGGGCTGGTCACAGCGCGTTGCCCGAAGACAAGCGCGAAGATGTCACGGTTATTCAGACGGCTGCCAATTCCGCCGTCGGCAAGCTGCTCACGCATCTGCTCGTCGAAGCGGGCGTCAATCCGATCCTGCTTGTCGGCTCCGGGGCGAGCGCGCAAGCGCTTAAAGCCGCTCGCCCCAACCTTCCTGTCATCGTCACGGAGAACCAGGGCTGGCAGGACAAGCTTCGCGATGCGCTGGCGAACAAGCCCGTGTACGTGGCGTTCGATGGCGTCGGCGGCGCGCTGTTGCCCGAGGTAGCGAGCTTCCTCGCGCGCGGCGGAACGATCGTCAGCTACGGCTCCCTGGGCGGCGCTACGACGGACATTCGATCCATCGCCCCGCGAGCGCTGACCATCAAGGGCGTGTCGTTGTTCAGCTGGCAATTCGAACCTGCGGCGGTGCGCGATGCAGATGTGGCCAAGGCGCTCGAGCTTGCACGCAACTTCCCGAACCTCTTCCGCGTCGCGGAACGATATCAGGCGAGCGACTACCTGGGAGCGCTCGAACATGCGTACCGCAGGGGAAGGACCGGCACAGTGCTGCTCGCCTTCTAGCGCTACGCTTCCTGCACGATCTCGAAATGCGCCCGGAGTGCCGAAGCATTGCCTCTCGGCCTTCCAGCCAGGCATCTTATGAAAGGACCTAAGCCATGCGTGCTATCCAGAACACCGCTTTCGGCGACCCTGTCGAGACACTGAAACTCGTTGACCTTCCGGAGCCGGCCAGCCCCGGCCCGGATGAGGTCCTGATCGCGATGGAGTATGCCCCCATCAACGGCAATGACCTGGCCGTCATCACCAATCGCTTCGCCTACTCGACGCCACTGCCCTCGATCGTGGGCAACGAGGGTGTCGGGCGAGTTCTGCAGGCGGGCTCGAATGTCTCCAACGTGAAGGTCGGCGACCGCGTGTTGCCCCCGCTTTATGCGTTGACCTGGCGCGAGCGCCTGGTGATTCCCGCCAAGGGGCTGATGGCGCTGCCTGTCAACGTCGATCCACGCCAACTGGCCATGCTGCGCATCAATCCGCCCACGGCCGTACTGCTGCTCGGGCGCTTCGTTGATCTCAAGGAAGGCGACTGGATCGTGCAGAACGCGGCCAATTCCGGCATCGGCCGCACGGTGATCGCGCTGGCGAAGAAGCGCGGCCTGCGGTCCATCAACTTCGTACGTCGTCCGGAACTGGTCAGGGAACTGGAGGAAGCTGGCGGGGACGTCGTTCTCGTCGATGAGCCGGGCGCCATCGACAAAGCCAGGGCCGCGGTCGGTGCGGGCAACGTCCGTCTGGCCATCGACGGCCTGAGCGGTTCGGCTGCGGCGCGTCTGGTCGACGTGCTGTCGCAGAACGGTACGCTGGTGAGCTATGCGTTCACGAGCGGCGAGCTGGTCACGCCGCTCAAGGCCGTGGACCTGCATCTGCGCGGCATCGTCGTACGCGGCATCTACATCGACCTTCCCGAATACCAGCCGTACATCACAGATGCAATCAAGGAATCTGCCGAACTGATGGCTCGCGGTGAGCTTGACCTGCCCGTGGCTGCCGCGTATCCGCTTGCCGACTACCAACAGGCCGTGGCTCACGCAATCAAGGGTGGCAAGGTGCTGCTCGACTTGCGCGCATCGAACTGACCAGGCTGTTCTCCCAAGTGCCCTGCTCCTGACTGAGCATGGCTTCGTTGACTTACGTTGACCACTGAGGTGTCGAATTGACGTCCTTATATGAACACCGCCCGGATGCCAAGGTAAATTGAAGGGCTTTGGCTTGTAGGTATGGGTTGCTGTCTTATATCCGACCTTGCTGCAGGAACGTGCCTGCGGGCCTTGATGGAATCAGCCGGGAACGTCCCCATCTCCCACGACGGGCTATAAGCCGCTTGGACGTCATCGGGTTTGCGTTCCCGCGGTCCGACCTAGGGAAAGACTGATTTAATCAGCGCGGCAGTCATCGTTGACTGGCGTGCAAGCGTTGTCATGTGCATGCCCACGATATGAGTCGGAGATGAAGCGACAGATCAGTTTTGCGGAAGCCGAGAGCCACGGCAAGAAGCGGGTGACGCGACGCGAGCGCTTCCTGACGGAGATGGAGAGTTTGGTGCCGTGGTCGCGCCTGATTGAGGCGGTCGAGCCGTACTACCCCAAGGGAAAACGTGGACGGCCGCCGATCGGTCTGGAGCGGATGCTGCGCATCTACTTCCTCCAGCAGTGGTACGGGCTGTCGGACGAGGCGCTGGAAGACGCGCTGTACGACAGCATGGCGATGCGGGCATTTGCCGGGATCGACTTGGCGGTCGAAGCGGTGCCAGACGCGACCACGCTGCTGAAGTTTCGCCGCCTGCTCGTCGAGCATGAACTGACGCGAAAGCTGTTTGACGAGATCGGCATCATGCTGTGCGAGCGGGGGCTGATGATGAAGGAAGGCACGATTGTGGATGCCACCATCATCGAGGCGCCACCATCGACCAAGAACAAGGAGAAGAGCCGCGACCCGGAGATGCACCAGACCAAGAAGGGTAATGAATGGCACTTTGGCATGAAGGCGCATCTCGGCGTGGATGCGACTTCGGGGCTGGTGCACAGCGTGGTGGGCACGGCGGCCAACGAGTCGGATGTGTCGCAGGCGCATGCCTTGCTGCATGGCTACGAAGAGCACGCGTTTGGCGACGCGGGCTACACGGGCGTGGACAAGCGCAAGGAGATGCAAGGCAAGTCCGTGAAGTGGCACGTGGCCGTCAAGCGCGGCAAGATTAAGGCAATGCGTGACGGTGCGGTCAAGGACTTGCTGATCGCTGTCGAGCGGGCCAAGGCCCAGATTCGGGCGCGGGTCGAGCATCCGTTCCACGTCATCAAGAATCTGTTTGGTCATCGCAAGGTTCGCTACAAGGGCCTGGTCAAGAACACGGCACAGTTGTTCAGCCTGTTTGGTCTGGCGAATCTGGTGCTCGGCAGGAAGCTGTTGTTGGCCTCACAGGGGAGCAATCCGTCCTGAGCGCGCAAAGCGCGCCAGAAATGGTGCCAAACGAGAGAAAAATGGCTTGAATCGGCCCATCTCTCCCGCGTTGCGAAAACCGAAATCCTTGGCTTGTGCAACATCAAGCGCAAACCTCATTGATCAGCGATTCCCTAGTTTGCCATCACTCTCCTTACCCTGTGCAACCCTGAAGGTATTCGTTTGTGCCTTGCTGTGGTCGTGCTTTCGCTACACTGGCCGTGTGCTGACATAGCCGGGTTCATAGACGCGGCGATGGGCAAGCATAGCCCAGGCGGTGCGCGCCATCTTGTTGGCTAGGGCGACGACGGCCACATTGGTCGGGCGCCTAGCCAGCAGGGCCTCAGCCCAGCACGGGCGCCGCTTCGAGCGGGTCAGCACGATGCGTGCACCATGGATCAGCAGTTTGCGCAAATAGGGATCGCCACGTTTGCTGATATGGCCGAGGTGAACCTTGCCGCCGGTGCCACTCTGGGTGGGTACCAGGCCCAGGCTGGCCGCGAAGGCTCTGCCTGAGCGGTAAGCCTGGGGAGATCCCATGGTGGCAACCAGGGCCGTGGCAGTGATAGGGCCAATTCCCGGAATCACATCCACACATTGGGCGGCAGGCTCGGTTTTTAGCCATGCAGCGATCTCTTGCTCGGCCGCGAGGATTTCAGCGTCCAACTGCCTGAGTCGCTGTAACTGGCGCGACAACAGTCGCCACAAGGGAGCCGGGATGGTTTGCTCGATCTCGCTCAGTCGGGTGACAAATTGCGCCATGGCGGCCTTGCGACCAAGCACGAAGTGCAGGCCGTATTCGCCCAGCAAGCCGCGAATCTGATTCACTTGCCGCGTGCGGCTGTCGACTAGTTCCGAGCGAATTCGGTGCAATCCAAGTATGGCTTGCTGTGCCTCAGTCTTTACCGGTATCGGTCGCATCCCGGGTTGCTGCGCGGCTGTCCAGATCGCGCGCGCGTCGGCCGCATCGGTCTTGTTGGTCCGCACGAACGGTCGCACGTACTTTGGGTGGAGCAGGATGGCTTCATGGCCCAGGCTGATAATCTTTCTTGCCCACCAGTGCGCGCCGCCACACGCCTCCAGTACGAACTTGCCGGGGGTGCGATTGCTTAGAAAGGAAATCAGTTGGGTGTTGCTGAGGCGCCGGCTGTGCGTCTCGCCCGTCTCTGGGTCGACCCAGTAGAGTTGGAAGATCGACTTTGCAAGATCCAGCCCATATGTCGTAGCATTCATTTGGGCTCTCCTTACCTCAAGTGATGGTTCGGATCTTCACTTTGGCACATCGATGCCGTCGGTCAAGCGAGAGCCCCTCCTCGTGGAAGCCCCGCTAGCGTTACTGACGGGCGGTGTTCATTCCATCTCCCCTGCCTAAAGGCAGGGGATTCCCACACCTGGCGATGCACGTCCGCATCGGAGAATGTTCAGGGCAGCATTGGTATCACGGTCATGCACGACACCACAGCTACTACAGATCCACTCTCTTATTCGCAGTCCTGCGATACCTCTCGGCCGCGTCGTGCTGTCTTTCGAACCGCACGCCGAACAGGACTGGGTAGAACCGCTTTCGTTCACTTCCTCAAACGTGGCCCCGTGCGCAATCGCTTTGTAGCGGAGCTTGTCCCGGAAGGACGACCAGGATGCGTCGTAGACGCTCTTTGCCATCCTGGTCTTGGCGAGTTTCAAAGCCGACACGTTGCCGACTGCGATGTAGTCGAAGCGCCGGACGAGATCGAGCGCGAGCTTATGCTGGAAGTCGGCGCGGGCATTCGCCACCTTGGCATGCAGCTTGGCAATATGCCGCTTGTGCTTTCGTGCACGCTGCGCTTTCGCGAGTCTTTCGGCGGCATGCCGACCAAACCGGTCATTGGGAAGTTTCTCGCCGGTCGAGAGCGTTGCGAAGTCCTTCAAGCCAAGGTCGATGCCAACGCCAGCTTGAATCGGGCGTGCCGGCACCTCAGCAACCTCTATCACGATGTTGAGAAACCAGTTTCCGCGCGAATCCTGCGCGAAGTTTGTGCCGTCCTTGATCTTACCTTCGGGCAACGGGCGGCTGTTGAACACGCGGAAGATACTCCCGGCAAAGCGAAACGCCTCGCCCTCTCGCTTCAGATCGCGGCCCTTCAGGGGCACCCATCCAAGGCACTTCCTGCCGCGGTATCGCAGGTAAGGACGACGATGCTGGCTGCGCGATTTCGCGTACTGCTCGCACGTCGCGTTGACCGTGCCGGAATGGATGCCGAGTTCCTTGCTGCTGCCGGTGGTCAGCACGTTCAGATCGAACCCGCTCGGCCACTTCTTACCCCATTTGAGCGCGTGCTTCTGCGTGTCATTGCAGAAGTTCCAGACGTAGTTCACCGCTCGGCTCTGCTTGTGGAGCAGACCGGTGAGCGACTTCACCCGGTAGCGGTAGACAAGAATCATGCCGCCAATTCTAACGTGGGAATGCCGCCTCGCGGCGGCACTCCTTTCACTCCCCGCCATGAATGGCGAGGTTTCTCGGAGCAAATCTGATGAAAATTGGTTTTATTGGAGCCGGTGCTGTCGCTCAGTCCACCGCCAGGAGCGCCATTCAAGCAGGACATGAGGTTGTCCTGAGCGCTCGCCGTGGGCCGCAGGCTTTGGGCGATATCGTGGCCGGACTCGGTCCGAAGGCGTCCGCGGATACGGTCCAGGGAGTGGCCCGGCTCGAGCTGGTCATGCTCACCGTTCCATGGCTTCAAGTCCCGTTGGCCCTGGCCGGGCTGCCCGATTGGGCAGGTCGCATTTTGGTGGATACCACCAACCCTTTTACGCAACTCGAGCCTGAGCTCGTTCTGGCGGACCTGGGGGGCACGGGCGCCAGCGAGATCGTCGCGGGACACGCGCCAGGGGCTCGCGTCGTCAAGGCGTTCAATGCGATCCGCATGGAGCACTACGACAAGGGCCCGAAGTTTCATGAAGGAAAGCGCGTCATCTTCGTCTCCGGTGACGACAAGGACGCAAAGGCGGCGGTGATCGGACTCGTCAACGATTTTGGCTACGCGCCAGTGGATCTTGGCGGCCTGGTGTCGGGCGGACGCATGCAGCAAGCCGGTGGTCCGATTGCTGGCCAGGATTGGGTCATTGCATAGGACTGCAAGGTTTGCGAACCAATCTCGCGCTATGTCGGGGCGCGGAGCGGCTGGCGGCCAGGAACGGGCAACATTGATTGGCCGGGCATCCTGCTACACGACAAGACGCCCCTGGCTCTCGGCAACGGTGATGGTAGCTTCCATTCCGGCTACAAATCTGAGGTAGTCCGCCTCCATCCCGTCGGAAAAGATGACGCCGTTCTCTGGCATGCGCGAGCGCAGCTGCAGTGGCTCGCGCGCGCTGATGCGTCCGAAGACAAGCTGCGCCGATGACGTCCGGCTCGGAAACGGTTCCCGAACCGTAAAGGTCAGTTGCGGACTGTCCCAGGGCTGGGACTTGTAGCGGATCTCGGCGGTCACCGCGCGCATTGCCCGGGCAATGCCGAGAGAGCCGGTGACGATGCTCTTGAGCCACGCGGTAGAGCCCAATCCCGTGGAGACGATGATGCCGGAGGACGACTGCGATTCATGCGTCTTGCCAAACTGAATGTCATACAAGGCAGAGGTATGCGTGCGCGGCCCGATGAAGAGGTCATTGACGGCGCGAAGCACTTGCCCGTCCGAGAGCCTGGCCTGCGCCATCGTTACCGCCTTCACGGGCCGGTGATCACGTGCAACCTCTGGCAGCAGAGCGCCCAGGTCCCCCGGCTCGAACGGCAGCAGGATGCCTTCCCAGCGGCTCGGCTCCGGATTGAGACCGATCAGCGGCTGTCCGTCCAGGTACTTCATGGCGTTCGCCACCAGCCCATCCTGTCCGAGCGCCACGACGATATCGCCGGGCGCGAAGATGAAATTCGGCAGGTAGGCCCTGTCGACCACCTGGTAGCGTCCCCAGGCTTCGAGCGTGCGCACCGCGGTTTCGAGGCCGCGGGCATATGCGGCGTTTTCCACGAGATAGTCCGAGAAATCGGCGCCCAGATGTTCCAGGTAGAACCTGGCTTGCGCCAGCGTGTGATGCCGGGCCAGCAACTCCTCGAGCCGGGTGCGGCGAGTCACCAATACAACCTTGCGATGGTCATTTTTCATGATGCCACCCTGGCGTTCGCGCTCAGAATGCCCTGGAGCAGTTCCGGCGAAACATTGAGCTGGCCAATGCGCTCGGCGCGTTCCGCGATGCCGCCAAAGGCCTGGGCGATCAGTTGGCCAGGCTGCATGCCGGCCGCTGCCAGCGCGCTGACAATGCGGGGATCCGCCTTGTCCAGTGCCTGCATCACGGCGGCCACCCGGTACGCCTCCGACTCCGCCAGGGTGCGGCTGTTGCTTGCCTGGCTGGCGACCAGGGCCTTGCGCTTCTCATCCAGCTCGATATCGGACGCCATCTGCTCATTGCGCAGGTCATTTTCCTTGCGCATCCGCGTAGCCTTGGCCTCCATCTGGGCTTCCTGGATCTGGCGCTTCTTCTGCTCGACGGCAATATCCGTATCCAGCTCGTTCTGGCGGATTGCACGCTCGTTTTCCACCGCCGCCATGCGTCGCAGGTAGATCGCGTCGTCGGCCATCTTGAGGTTGGACTCGCGCGCCTCGGCTTCCAGTGCTCGCGCGATGTCGGGCGTCGGCTTTACCGCCATGATCGATACGCCGAGGATATCCAGCCCGAGCGCGATCACTTCGGGCCGCGTGGCCAACTCCTGCTGCGCAGTGCGGGCGAGCAGCGCGGAAGAACGCAGCGCCTGCTTCAACTCCAGCGCCTGCACCGCCTGCTGCACGATCACTTCGACCTGCATGGCCACACGGTCGCCAAGCCGCGTGGGGTCTTCCGAAACATAGGTCTGGCCATTGCGCGCGAGCGAGAAATCCATCATCGCCGCCGTGCGGCGCGGATCGCCGACACGGTAGGTCACCTGGCCCTGCACCGTGACGCTCTGGAAGTCCGCCGTCACCAGCTCGAGGATGAACGCGCGGTCCTGGCTGGCCATCGGGACGGCCACCAGCGTGGTGGTCGGGGCATAGTAGTAGAAGGACAGGCCCGACCCCTCGCGCACCACCTTGCCGGCGCGGAACTGCATCAGGTGGACCGTGGGCTGGGACTTGATGAAACGAACGCCGAACATTTGCAACCCCCATTAAGTTGCACTGTACAACTTGTATGAGTTGCACAGTACAACTTACACTGGGGTCGGTCAAGCCCTTTTGTGAATGACGATGAGCGCCAAACAGCCTTCCCCCCAGCGTCCCCGCCGTAGTCCGGCGTTCCCCACGCCCTATGCGTCGGTCGATGTTGTGATCTTTACGGTACTTGATGACACCCTGCAGGTCTTGCTCGTGCAACGGCCGGGCGATGGTGACGAACCCTTTCCCGGCAGCTGGGCCTTGCCTGGCGGCTTTATCGATACGGTGGTCGATAGCACCATCGAGGACTGCGCGCGTCGCAAGCTCGAGGACAAGACCGGGGTCAGGAGTCCTTATCTGGAGCAACTGGGGAGTTGGGGGAGTGCCACGCGTGACCCTCGCGGATGGTCAGCCACCCATGTCTACTTTGCCTTGATTGCGGGCAACAACGTGGCGCTCGCCAAGGGGGCAAACGCCGCCGACGTCGCGTGGTTCCCGGCCGACAAGGTCCTGCGCGAGTTCCAACTCGCGTTCGACCACCGCGATATCCTGCAAGTCGCGGTCGAGCGGTTACGCAGCAAGGTCGAATACACATCGCTACCGGCGTTCCTTCTGCCGGAGCCATTTACGCTCTCTCAGCTGCAGCACGCGTACGAGGTTGTGCTTGGGCGGCCGGTCGACAAGAGCGGGTTCCGCACGCGGATGCTTTCCGCCCGATTCCTTGAGGAGACTGGATATGCAGAGGGCGAATCCAATCGCCCGGCGAAGGGATTCCGACTGGTCGACCGCAATGCGCCGGTGATATTTCCCCGAACGTTCAGCCCGCGTGGTCGCGATTGAACAGGAATTGCAAGCCCTTGCGAGAGCCTGGATTTCAGGTCCCGGCCAACTCCAGTCAGTCCACGCTACTCATCACGTGGACATTCAAGGGTCGGCTCCGCTCCAGCACAAGACCTACGCCGGTTCGACCCGTGATGGTGGGAACGCCTGCACTTGGCTCTGCTGATCCGATTGCGCGAACATGACAAGATCGATTGGAGCCGGGCGAGTATCGATCAATGCCAGTTACATGCTGGACAGGACACTAGCCTTTCGCATTGATGACTTGAGGCGCCGCGTCTTCTGCCACGGCCTTCAGATCATTGAGCAGGCCCGTACGCGCCTGGTCGGCTTTTGCTGCGGCAGATTCCCTGACGTGGCCGTAGCCCCGTACCGTTTCCGGAACTCTGGCGATGCTGACTGCAACGGCATGCGTCTTTCCGTTCAACGCCTTGAGCAACTCCTCCAGGTCCGCCTCATACTGAGCGACCAGGCGACGGTCCAGTTGTCGTTCGGCGTTGTTCCGGAACGGGTCCAGGATCGTACCGCGCAGGAGCCGCAGGCGCGCCATCGCGCGCAACGCCTTCATGAACCACGGTCCCACTTCAGCCTTGACGAGGTTGCCGGCATGGTCCCGCCTGGAAAACGGCCAGGCGCCAATGTGAAAGTGCAGCTTGTACTCACCCTCGAACTCCCGCTGCAAGGCATCCGTGAAATCACGATGACTGAAAAGACGCGCGACTTCCCATTCGTCTTTTACCGCCAGTAGCCTGAAATAATTCTCCGCCACCGCGCGGCCGAGTGCGTCGCCGAGACCCAGCCGCTCCTCGGCGGAACTGATGCTCCGCACCCGCTCCTCATATCGCCGGGCAAGGGCTTCCCCACTGTGCTCGCGCAGCAACTGGGCACGATGCCGGACCATGTCCGGAACACTGCGCTTGGCACGCGGCACGAACTGGATCACCTGGGCGGACTGGCGAGCCTTCTCGATGCTCAGCCGCTCCACGGCCTGCAGGTCGTGCGCGGCCCGGCGGCCCCAGGTAAAAGCCTCCTTGTTCATCGGCACCGAAACGCCATTGAGTTCGATGGCCTCTTGTATTGCCTCAAGCGATACCGGCACAAGGCCCCGCTGCCAGGCAGCGCCGAGCAGGAACATGTTGGCGGCAATCGCATCGCCCAGCAGTTCCCTGGCCAGGCGTTGCGCCTCCAGCATCAATGCCCCCTCCCCCAGCCGCTGCCGGAGCTGGTTTGCCAAGGCATCGGCGTCGATCTGCCAGTCGGCATTGCGAGCGAATTCAGCCGTGGGAATCAGGTCCGTGCAGATCACGCCCTGGCTGACGCCGTCCTTTAGCTTGGACATCGATTCGTCGCCGGCCGCGACGATGAGATCGCATCCGATCAATGTGCTGCATTCTTCCGCGGCGATACGGGTTGCATGCAGCATGTCCGGCTTGGGCGCGATGCGCACGTGCGAGCTGACCGCCCCGTATTTCTGGCTCACACCGGTAATATCGAGGTTCGAACTGTAGTAGCCCTGCAGGTGGGCAGCCACCGCCAGGGTCTGTCCGATGGTCACCACCCCCGTGCCGCCGATACCCACTATCAGGATGCTGGAGACCTCGGTCAGAAGCGGAATCGCCGGCTCGGGAAGCTCGTACGGCCACTCGGGCAGCTTTGCGCCCTTGCTGTTCGCACCCGGCCTGCGTACCTTCCCGCCGTGTACCGTGACGAAGCTCGGGCAGAAGCCGTCCACGCAGGAATAGTCCTTGTTGCAACTGCTCTGGTTGATTCGCCGCTTGCGACCCAGTTCGGTTTCCAGTGGTTCGATCGACATGCAGTTGGAGACCTTGCCGCAATCGCCGCAGCCTTCGCAGACCGCCGGATTGATAAAGGCGCGCTTGTCGGGATCGGGCAGCTTGCCCCGCTTCCTGAGCCGGCGTCGCTCCGTCGCGCAAACCTGGTCGTACAGGATGACTGAGACGCCCAGGTATTCGCGGAAATCGCGCTGCACGGCCTCCATTTCACTGCGGTGATGTACAACCGTACCCGGTGGCAAGCCAACGCCTTCATACTTCCCCGGCTCGTCGGTGACCACCGCCATCTTCATCACGCCTTCAGCCGACAGCGCATGCAGGATCTGAGCGGGCGATTGCCCGGTTTCGACTGGCTGACCGCCGGTCATCGACACGAAGCCGTTATAAAGGACCTTGTAGGTAATCGGCACAGCCGCCGCAACGGCCTGGCGCACGGCCAGGAAGCCGGAGTGGGCGAAGGTCCCATCACCAAGGTTGGCAAAGACGTGGCGCTCTTCGGTAAAGGCATGCTGGCCCAGCCACATGACCCCCTCTCCGCCCATCTGGGAGACCGTGGTCGTCTGGGCCGGATTGTTTAGCATGGCGATCGTATGACAACCGATGCCCGCCAGCGCCCGGCTGCCTTCCGGCAACCTGGTCGAGCGGTTGTGTGGGCAGCCGGAGCAGAACCCCGGCAGGCGCATGGGTGCGCCTGCCCCGCCTTTCGCGGGACCCGGCATGGCCTCGTGCAAGCTGCACGTCGGATTCGACAGTTGCAGCGTGTCAGCGATGACCGCCGCAATCTGCAGGGGGCTCAGCTCTCCGGAGCTCGGGAAAACCATCGGACCTCGCGCCGGGTCGAACACGCCGCCACCCGAGTGCTTGCCGATGATGCGCGGCATTGCTGAACCGCCGTAGAGGGCCGAGCGGAGCTGCTCCTCGAGGATAGGCCGCTTTTCCTCGACGACGATGATGGTCTCCAGACCTTTCGCAAAATCCTGCAAGATCACCGGATCGAGCGGCCAGATCATGCCGATCTTGAGCATGCGAACACCCAATTGTCCCAGGCGCTCCTCGCTCAGGTTCAGGCCCGCCAGCGCCTGCAGCACATCCTGCCAGGATTTTCCCGCCGAAACGATGCCGATTCTGGCGTTATCGGGATTTGTCGTGATGCTATTGAGACCGTTGGCGCGTGCATATGCCATCACCGCCTGGAGCTTGTGGTGATAGAGACGATCCTCCTGCGGCAGCGGTCCATCGATGCTGCGAATGCTGAGTTCATTGCCCGCCCCTTCCGGTTGCGCTGGCAATGACTGAGGCAAGCTGATGCGTGGCGAATCCTGCGACACGTAGACCGAACCACCGCCTTCTACAACGTCTGTCACCACTTTCATCCCTACCCAGCAGCCGCTGGAGCGGGACATGGCGATCCCGTGCAAGCCGTAGTCGAGCAATTCCTGCGTGTTGGACGGGTAGAGCACTGGCATGCCGACCGCCATGAAGATCTGGTCGGAGAAATTTGCCACGGTCGAAGACTTGGCGCCGTGATCATCGCCGGCCAGGCAGACCACCCCACCCTTGGGCGAAGTGCCTGCCAGGTTGGCATGGCGCAGCACATCGCCAGACCGGTCGACGCCCGGCCCCTTGCCATACCAGAAGCCGAACACCCCATCGACCGTGGCCCCCGGAAAGCTTCCCACATATTGCGAGCCCCAGATCGCGGTCGCCGCAAGATCCTCGTTCAGGCCGGGCCGGAACTGAATGTTGTGCTGACTGAGGAAATCCTGAGCGCCCCACAGTTCCGCGTCGTAACGGCCCATGGGAGAGCCCCGGTAGCCGGAAATGTACCCTCCCGTATTCCAGCCCATCGCCAGATCGCGTAAACGTTGCTGGATCGGCAACCTTACCAGCGCTTGCATGCCGGTCATGTAGACCCAGCCTTCCTGGATCTGGTATTTGTCATTGAGTTTCGTGCCAGCTCGAACGAGTGCGGTATTCATAGGTGATCCGGATGGAATAGTCCAGGCATGGGACGAGAGCCGACCAGCCATGCCTTTGCGATGCATGGGGCGCGAGCGGAAACTGGAGCCACACAAGCAGCCTGCCGCCCTTCCTGCAAACCGTGCAGGGGATCGGCATGGGCTTCTGCCGATTCGATGACCCTGCTACGGCGCGTTTGCGCAGAGGGCACCGGCGCCTTGCAGAGATGCGCCGCAGGTCAGCCACAAAGCAGACGCTTGCGGCTGCCAATGCCGGCGCTCAGTTGCTTGAGACCGACAAGGAAACCCCGTCAGACGCTCATCTATTGCAGCTCAATATTCGTGGAGTGAACAACGTTGCGCCATTTCTCCATCTCTTTTTCCGCTAGCAAGCGGGCTTGCGAAGGCGAGCTTCCCGTCGCCGTGAAGCCAAGATCCTTGATGCGCTGCTGAACGCCCGGCTGCCGAAGCGCCCGCTGCAGCTCACTGTTGACCCGCTCGATGATCGGCGCCGGTGTACGCGCCGGTGCCGCGATCAGCATGGAGGAAACGATTTCATACTTGACGAGGCCGAGCTCCTTGAGCGTCGGCACATCCGGCAAGAGGCCGGACCGCTGTCCGCCACCCGTCGCCAGTGCCCGCATTTCGCCATTGCGGACCTGGGCCAGCACGGCGGGCGCGAGATCGAAGGCGACATCGATGTCCCCGTTTTGCAGACCCGAATACAGATTCGATGACGTCTTGAACGGAATCACGTCGAAGTCGGCTTTTATGGAGGCCTTGAGCAGTTCCGCAGTCATCTGCTGCGTGGTACCGATGAGCGTCGTGCCAACCTTCACATGGCTGGTACGGTCACTCGCACCCTGCACAAAGTCCTTCATGCTCTTGAACCGGGAGTGCTTCCCGGCCAGTACCACGATGTCCGTCCTGGCGATGTCGGACACCATCGCAAGGTCTTTCAGGATGTCATAAGGTGGCGTCTTGAACAGTGACTGGCTCAGCGCATTGCCACTGCCAATCAGAACCAGCGTGTACCCGTCCGGGCTGGCACTTGCCACGTACTTGATGGCCCCGACGCCACCCGCCCCGGCGCGGTTTTCCACGACGACCGATTGGCCGAGCGCCGCACCAACCCGCTCTGCAAGCACGCGCGCCAGGATATCCGCGCTGCTTCCGGCAGCCACCGGCGCCACCAGTGTGATGGGCCTGACCGGGTACGACTGCGCATAGCTCATCCCGTGCCACCATCCACCCCAAGCGAGCAACAGGGCGCCCGCAGCACCCAGAACCATTCGTCTGTTCAAGATCCTGTCTCCTAAAATTTCGGCAGGTGCCGCCACGTCGTCGTTGGCAGGCACCAGCGGCAGCCTATACGATTGCTTTATCTTTCCTTGTGAACAGCATCGATGGCCGCTCGAGCCGTCGCCAGGCCTTGACAGGCGCTCCCGCCCGCAGGGCATCCATTTCGCGCCACAGAATCCTGCGCAGCATGGCAATGCCGACATCCGATGCGCCCAGGCACTCGTTGACCCGGTCAGCGATCACGCCTTGGCCGATGAGGGCAACATAGTCCTGCGCGCTCGTCAGGCGGATCAGGGGATCCGAGGGATATTGTCCGGTAAACAGTTCGTCATGGAAGTCTGCCGAGTTGTAGTCCTCGCAGCCCGCAAAGTAATCGATCCGCTCCTGGTCGGCCTCCGGCGTGGTGGAGGGCGTCGCGAACACGGCAATCTTCAGCGTGTGCCCGGTATCGACAGGCACCATCCAGTGGGAAACTTCCGTCCACGGATCATCGACATTGAGGCCCGGGATCGCGACGTAATTACCGTAGGGAAAGGTCCAGTCGCTGACGCGCTCTGAACCCTCGCGCAAGGCCGTCTGGCAAATGCCGGCTTCGGTTTCCTGATACCTGACCTCCGGCACATCCGTCGTGATGGCCTCGCCAAACACGCCGACCTTGCCGATCTGATGCGCAAAGCTGACATGCACCGCGTCCAGCGAGTTCTCGACATTTTGCAGCCAGTGGCAAGGCCAGATCTCCTTGCGCGCGAACACCAGCATGCCGTCCTTCTCGAACGCCTCCTTGCGCGGCAGATCGAACTCCGGCGGCTCCCCTTCCCCCATGTACGCGAAGATCAGGCCGCAATACTCGCGCACCGGGTACGCCGAGATGCGGATATTCGACTCGCGGCAATTGCGTTCCGCGGGGCGCTCCACGCACTTGCCGCTCGCGTCGTACTTCCAGCCGTGGTACATGCACCGGATTTCCTCGCCTTCGATCCATCCGGTGTGCAGCAATGTCAGCCGGTGAGCGCAACGCCCGGCGACCAAGTGCGGTTCCCCGCTTTCGCCGCGGTATAGCGCAAGGTCTTCGCCGAGAAGACGTACCGCCTTGCCCTTGCCATTGACGACTTCCCGCGAGACCGCAATAGGGTGCCAGAACCGCCGCAGAAGATCGCCCATTGGCGTTCCGCTTTCCACTTCGGTCAACTGCCTCAGTCGTTCGACCTGCTGCTCCGAGACTTTACTCTTTACCTGTGCCATGTTCAGCCCACCTTTACACGCAGTTTGTCAAAGCCGGCAATCTCGACTTCAAGCTCATCACCGCCTGCCAGGAAGCGGTTTCGCGATGCACCGACGCCTGACGGCGTACCGGTTGCAATCACGTCGCCGGGCAACAGCGTCATGTAGGACGAAAGCGTGGTGATGATCTGCTCGGTCGAGAAGATCATTTCCGAGATGTGCCCCTGCTGCACGACTTCGCCATTGAGGCGGGTGGTCAGCGACAAAGTGCGCTCGCGCAGGGCATTGATCACCGATGGGCCGCAGGTGATCGTGGGGCCGAGCGCGGACGCGCCATCGAGGCCTTTCGCCGCCGTCCAGTCCGGCCAGAAGCCTGCGCCGGCCGCGAGCTTCACCAGATCGCGTGCAGAACCATCATTCAGTGCGCAGATGCCCGCGACATAGTCCAGGGCGGTTTCAGCCGTCGCCGCCTTGCAGCGCTTGCCGATGACGACGGCAATCTCGCCTTCGTAGTCCAGTTGGGAGGTGACAGACGCGTTGGCGTCCAGAACGCCGCCATGGGCGACGAAATTGGACGGCGCCTTGTAGAAGATCAGCGGGCGCTCAGGCGGCTTGGCGCTGGATTCGACGCCGTGCGCCTGGTAGTTGATGGCAACCGCGAAAATCCGCGCGGTTGGGTCAACGGGGGGCAGCAGCACCGCCTCTTGCGCCGAAATGCGCTGCTTGACGGGCATGGCTGCCGCCCCGTTGGCGAGCACGTCGGAGAGCACATCGCCATCTTCCAGCAAGCCGATCATGTCGCTGTCCATGCGGCCGATAAAGATGCGGTCACCGCTCTGGAACCGACCGATCTTGATTGAAGTGTCCGACATTCGTCCGTCTCCTGTACCTGGGTAGTTGGTAGGTTGATTGTGGCCCGGACAACTTTGGAGGTCGAATCACGGCGCGGCCAGATTGTATTTTTTGTTTCGTTCGAGCGATCCGCACTCCAGCGCCGCGCAGCCCGCGCAGCCCGCCCACCAGAAGGTGGCCGCCAGGCGCCAGCCCGTTGAGCCCCCGCGGGATTGAAACATTGCGGACAATCGGATCCCCATCGCACTTGTTGCCACCGGGCCGACTTACCAGAATAGGACCAGCTTCCGCCAAGCGGCCGCCGCACCATACGAAGGTCGCGCACTGCGGCAACAACGCGCCCGGTTCACTCCGGTCGACAGCGCAACCAATCAACTCCCAAGACCGCAGCAGAGCCAGCCAAGGCGCTCCGGCCTGTCCGGCGGGGGGTCGGAGAGACTATGCAATACCTTAAAGCCCGCCTGCATTCGATTACCTGGCTCGCCCAGGGCATTCATGAATTCGATTTTCGGCCGGCCGACGGTGAGACCTGGCCTACGGCTATCGCCGGATCGCATATCGATGTGGTACTGCCGAACGGGGTCATGCGCAGCTACTCCCTTACCAATCGGCCAGGCGAGGACAATCGATTCCTGATCGGCGTCAACCGGGACCCGGCCAGTCGTGGCGGGTCAAGCTACCTCCATGAGGTACTGCGGGTAGGCCAGATCCTGCAGGTTTCCCCGCCGCGGAACTCGTTTCCGCTGATCGAATCTGCCGGTCACTCGGTGTTCATCGCGGGCGGCATCGGCGTCACACCGCTGTGGAGCATGGCGCACCGATTGTCCGAACTCGGCCGCTCGTGGGAATTCCATTACTCCGCGCGCAACCAGGACAACGCCGCGTTCGTCGATGAGCTCGTCACCCTTGCGGTTCGCACGGGCAACAAGGTGCGGCTGACTTTTGACGGCGGGATCAACGACAGAATGCTGGATATCCGCGCACTCGTCGGCACGTGCGCCGACGATGCGCACGTATACTGCTGCGGCCCGGTGCCGATGCTGCAGGCATTTGAAGTGGCCTGTTCCGGACGCGACCCTTCGACCATCCACCGCGAGTACTTTGCGCCCGCGCAGTCTGCCAGGGCCGATGCAGATGGCGAATTCAGGGTCGTTCTTTCAAAGACACAGAAGACGATCGTGATCGAACCGAAAACCAGCATCCTGGATGCGGTGCTGAATGCCGGTATCGATGTGCCATATTCGTGCATGGCCGGCGTGTGTCGGGCGTGCGAGACCGCGGTCATCTCCGGCACGCCCGATCATCGCGATCTTGCCCTCTCCCCCCAGGAGCAGGCCTGCGGCAAGACCATGCTGATTTGCTGTTCGCGCGCCAGCTCCGAGGAACTGGTGCTCGACCTTTGAAGCAAGGAATGCGCTGCGCCGACCGAGTCAGTGCAGCGTCACCCGGTGCCTTCGGCCATCGCCGACAGCCTGGCCTTGTCGACAATGGCAATGCGCCCGTACTGCACCCGGACGATGTCGGCAAGCTCCATCTCGCGCAGCGCACGGTTCACCACCTGCCGGCGCGTTCCCAGCATGGTCGCGATTTCGTCCTGGGACAGGTTCACTTCCGACGCCTCACGGCATCGGATGTTCCTGGCAACAAAGGACAGCAGGAGCGCTGCAATGCGTTCACGTGTTGAAAATGTCGAGGCGCTTTCATACAGGCTCAAGGCGTTGCGATAGCGGTGGTCCAGGGCGGCGAACAAGCTGATTGCCAGACTTCCGTCGGCGCGGACCATGTCGCGCAGCAGCGCGGCAGGAATCCGTACCAGCATCGTGGGTTCCTTGCAGGTCGCTGTATAGGTGAAGGGCGAGTTGGTAATGACCGGCCCGATGCCGTGACAATCACCCGCGAAATACAGCCATGCCGTGAATTCGCGATCGGACACGCGACGCGACAGTTGCATGGATCCCGTGACCACGAGATAAAGGAAATCGGCGACATCTCCTGAACGATGCACACAGGCATTGGCATCGTAGCTCACGACATCAGCCGCCGCGATCAGTCTTTCGACGGCTTCGCCGGGCCAACCGGAGAACAATTCCGACTGTGTAATGGAAAGTTTGGTGAGGACGCGGCTCATAGCCCATGGATTGTCCCTCGTACGATTCGGAACCGCCTATAGGGAAAAACCGCCACACGTCGTTATCCATGACGGCTCAAGGCATCCGTGTGGAGGCACCGGACGGATCGACAATGAAGCTGTCGCCCTCTGGCTCCAGCGCGATCCGGGGCCGGCGCGTCGATTGCAGCAACCCAGTACAAATCTCGGCCCGGACAAGGATGGCCGCGTGCAGATGGCGTGCCTGGGCCAAGCTACCAGCATGGAAAAGGGTTCCACAGGCGATGCCTGTGGAACCATTAAAGTCCAGATACCGAGGAAAGTGTCATTCTGCCAGGCGTGCGGTATCGGGGATGAAGTTTTCGACACTGGCCAATCATCCGCAGCCGCTTGATCCTGAAGCGTGCTGCGCACATAGCCGCCAGTCCGCGGGATCGCCAGGCTTGTCGTCAGAACACGTGACGGATACCGATGGCGGCACCGAAACTGGACTTCTGCCCGGTGGCCAGCGCGTAGACATTGCCACTCGCCAGGCTGGCGGAGAAGCCGCTGGCCGCCGAGTCCATGGCCAGGCCGGCGTTCCGGCTATAGGCCGTGGTCAGGTAGATGTCGGTACGCTTGGAAAACGAATAGTCCGCGATCAGGAGAATTTGCCAGGGGTTGGGAACCTGGGTGCTTCCGCCCAGACTCTTCACGTTCTGGTAGTCATACTCGAGCGTGAAATCCAGCGTCGGCGACACTCGATACTGACCGCCAATCCAGTAGAAGTCATCGCGCTGAAGCAGCCGACCAGTCTGGTCCCTGTTCTGCGCCCAGCGGTAACCGCCCATCAGCACTGCCGTACCATTGAACGCGTAGCGAGCCATGACTGCGGCTTTCTTGTATGTACCATTGCCGGTGCCGATAGTGGGATTCCACTGGTCATAGCCGATCCCCAACCCGATTGGTCCTGACATGTAGTTCACCCCTGCACCGTAGGCGGAGTCACGGCGGAACTGCCCCGGAATTTCACCGTTGCCGCCCGCAGCCGGAACGCCGGGGTTGACCTGCGAAGGTGAAACCCCGACACCGAACGACCAGTGCGCCTGTGCCGTGATGGGACCAAAGGTCCCGGTGTACTTCGCCACGTTGTCCTGGCGGAAGTTGGAACCGGCGATGACACTTACCGCCTCATACTGCGTGGCATATCGCGCCGGCACGAAGTTGGCAAGCGCGGCAAACAGCGATTGGTACTGCCGGCCAAACGTGAACTGGCCAAACTGCGTGTCGAGACCAACGTAAGCCTGGCGACCAAAGAGGCGCCCGCCCTGCTGCAGGGTACCGGTATCGACATTGAAGCCGGTTTCCAGCACGAAGATAGACTTCAAGCCGCCACCAAGGTCCTCTGTACCGCGAAGACCCCAACGCGAGCCGGAGTATCCGCCGGAGTTCTCACGAACCACCGAGTGGGCCACGCCGGAATTGAATCCATTGCTTGCCTGCGGCACGGTGCCGACATGATTGACATATTCGACATTGACGTCGGCCACACCGTATAGCGTCACGCTGGATTGCGCCTGTGCTGCACCGCATGCCAGAACGGTGACCGCGGCAGAGATCATTCTTTTCATCAACTCCCATCCTCCTTGGCTTATAGCTTTCAGTTCATTGTTTCCAGGGCACAACCATTACGACATCGGGCTCTTCGGCCGCCGCCCCTGGGAGAAGGCCGCGAAATCCGGCGTCTCCCATCGCACCCAATTCATGCCACGACGGCATGCCGCCATGCCAGATAGACGCGTGGCACGACATTTGCCATTGACCAGCGGGCGATCTCCGCACCGAGAAAGCGCAATTGCGCAGAAGCCTGAAGTGCGCCCCGCCTTCAGCGACGCACAGTCTTCCGGGGAAACTTCTGAAATGGACGCGAGCCAGCAATTGACGGGGGCATTGCTGATGCTAGGAGTTTGTCGGATTTTCGGGATCTCCAGTCGTCCGGCGGGACGGGTTGGGCGTTGATAAATTCACAGTTCGCTGAGTGAGCCCATAGATGAGTCGTTTCGTGCCCGTTGATCGTCAGACCGACTATCTGTTGCCACCGTCAGTGGAGGACTGGTTGCCGGAAGGTCATCTGGCGCGGTTCGTAGTGGAAGTCATCGAGCAGATGGACCTGTCGGAGCTGAGTGGGGCGTACGCGGGTCGCGGCATGGCGGCGCATCACCCCGAGGTGCTGCTTGGCTTGCTGGTGTACGGGTATGCGACCGGAGTGTCTTCGAGCCGCAAGATTGAGAGAGCGACCTATGACTCGGTGGCGTTCCGCTACATTGCGGCGAACACGCATCCGGACCATGACACGCTGGCCACCTTTCGCAAGCGGTTTGCGAGCCAGTTAGAGAAGCTGTTCGTGCAGGTGCTGCTGATCGCGAAGGAGATGAAGCTGGTCAAGCTGGGCCGGATTGCGCTGGATGGCACCAAGGTGAAGGCGAATGCGAGCAGGCACCGCGCGCTGTCGCACGGGTATATCGGCCGGATCGAAGCGCAGTTGCATGAAGAAGTGCAGCAGTTGATGGCGATGGCCGAGACCGCCGATCGAGAGAGTCTGCCAGATGGGATGGATGTACCGGCGGAGATCGCACGGCGCGAAGCGCGACTGAAGGCGTTGGCCGAAGCGAAGGCGAAGATCGAGGCACGGGCGCAGGAACGGTTCGAGCAAGAGCAGCAGGAGTATGAAGCCAAGGTGGCGCGTCGCGAGGCGCAGCGCAAAGACGGCAAGAAGCCGCGGGGCAAGGACCCGGAGCCGCCGCAAGGCGGTGCCAAGGAACGCGACCAGATCAACCTGACGGACGAAGAGTCGCGCATCATGCCGGTGTCCAGCGGCGGCTTCGAGCAAGGCTACAACGCGCAGGCAGCGGTGGATGTCGAGACGATGTTGATCGTGGGCACCTCAGTGACCCAGCAAAGCAACGACAAGCGCCAGGTCGCACCGATGATCGACGTGCTGGGGGCGCTGCCCGAGCCATTGGGCCAGCCTGAGATTTTGCTGGCGGATGCGGGCTACTTCAGTGCGGCCAACGTCGTCACCTGCGAGGCGGCGGACATCACCCCGCTGATTGCGATCCAGCGCGACGCCCATCATCTGCCGCTGATGGAACGCTTCGCCGACGATCCGGCGCCGCCTGAGAGCACCGATCCAATCGTCAGGATGACACACCGACACAAAACGAAGGCGGGGCGAGCACTGTACGGGCTGCGCAAGAGCACGGTCGAGCCGGTGTTCGGCATCATCAAGCGAGTGATGGGATTCCGGCAGTTCTCGCTGCGCGGACTGTCCAACGTCGCGGCGGAATGGTCGCTGGTGGCGCTCGCGTGGAACATCAAGCGGATGAACGTATTACGGGGTGCATAGGGCCGATCAGCGGGCTTCTTGTGCGGTCAAAAAGCACCCGATTGCCTTCCTCATCCACTCTCAAATACCTTCATCGCGTATCACGACTGCGATGAGCCCGCCAACCGAAGCGAACCCCGTCACGACCTGATGTTTTGAATCACGCTTCACCTCAACTCCGACGAACTCCTAGGGAACGGCTAGTGGTGAGGCGAGCAGGTCATGCAGCGAAATGTACATATTGTTTCCATTACAAATTCATTGTCGCCAGGATTCAAAGGCCTTGCCTTCTCCGGATCTTGGGGAAGAACCATCGTGTAGGCTGAGGGATCATCCCCCGGCGCTCTCACACACCGTACGTACGGTTCCGCATACAGCGATTTACGAACAAGACTGCAAGCGCCGCCGAGTGCGCTGCGACGAGACCAGCGCAAAGGCGTCGAAGTAGCGTTTCGGGAAGGCGGCGCCCATATGGCTCGCCCCGCAAGGGTGCTGACCGGGTCGAAGACGACCATTGCGATCGCGGCGATGCTGCTATCCGACGTGGCTCGCTTTCAGGTGGTGCAGTGTCCACCGATGCTGCGCAGCGAAAACGCCCGCATGTCCGGTCGGGTGTACGTCGACATTCGCGGGCTGGACCTGCGCTCGGCGGTTCAGGATATACAGACGGCTGTGGCCAGGACGGTGCTTGGAGCAGGCCACCTCAAGCTGAAGGGGGTGGTCCCATTCACGCTGCTGATCATCTTCGTACTGTGCCTTTGGGTACCAATATGGCAGAAGGCATCAAGAACCGGATCAAAGTGATCAAGCACATGAACTATGACTTCCGGGATGCCCGCTGCTCCCTCCTCAAGCTCCGGGCGGCCGTCCCCGAAGATCGGTGAAGAACTCTTTTCAGCCTACCCGGCGCATCAGGCTGTAGCTCTGACCTGATGGCCCGGAATCTGGTTGGCCCGCCAAAAACAGCGCCATCGGCACTACATCCTCGGGATCCTTCAGCCATTCCTCCCCGGAAGTGATGAACTTTTCGCCGAAGCCCGTAATGGCGGTCCGAACTGGTCCTGGAATCAACTCGTTCACAGAGATCCTGGCTTCGTTCAATTCCGACGCCAGGCTCTGTGTCAGCATCCACAAGCCCGCCTTGGAGCAGGCATAAGCCGACACACCCTTATTGGGCCGACCCCGCATTCCAGATCCAACTATGATCATTTTTCCCGCTCCACGCCGACGCAGATGAGGAATCGCGGCGTTAGCCGTATTGAAGGCGCCCGTCAGGTTCACGTCGATCGTCTTTCGCCACAACTCTGGATCAGACTCCTCAATTGTGCTCCGTTCCATCGCGGCACCCGCATTGATTACGACAATGTCAACGCCGCCAAACTCCGCAGCGGCCTTGGCGTACATAGCCTCCACGGTGGCGTAATTTGTCACATCCATCGTCACGGCGGCCGCTCGTCCTCCCTGTCTGGAAACCAACTCGACCGTTTCATCAATCTCACTCTTGGACCGGGCGCCGCAGACGATCGCTGCTCCGGCTGCCGCATAGGCAATTGCGACTGCGCGGCCAATGCCTCGTCCGGCACCGGTAATGACTGCGACCTTGCCTTGCAAGCTCACGCTGATTTGGTTTGCATTCATACACGTCTGCGTTGTCGTCATAGAATTTCAGGGCTGCCTCGCCAATGCAACATCTCGCCATTCAGGCACGATTCTTCTGCGGTCGGGGAGCGTCGTACGCCCACTCGACGGAGCAGGAATGCGTCACAGCCGCCAGCTTGGCGGCCCGCGTCAGCGCCTCGTACCGCAAGAGCGCGCCCGTGCAGTTTGAGCATTTGTGGAAACCATCCCAGGGAAAAATCGTTGAGCAGTCGCACCGACAATTGCCAAACCACGTTGACTCAGCTTTCTTTGTCGGGTGACACTCGATATATGATCGACGGCGCCGGAGACCAATGCGAGAACCGAACGCACTGGACTGTCTCTTTTGTGACAGTAGTCACCCTTGCGCCGGGCGGGCGCTTCCCGCTCCCCCGACTTGCCGACGATGCCATGGCGCTGGCGAAGTCTCTCGACCCGCTGGCGGCAGCGGCGCCTGATCTGGCGCACACCATGTCGGGTTCCCCGCAGGCAGGCTATGTGGATGCCCTGCTCAAGGCCGGTGCCGCGTTCTGTCCGGGGAAGTCGACGGCTGCGGAGCGGCATCACCACCTGATCGCATCATGGGATCATTGCGGCATATACGATCAGACTTCATCGATCCGGCAAGTCAGACAGAGGCTTGCCCTTCTCGCCCCAGGCGCGAGCGATGATCTTCCCGAACGCCACCCCTGGAGTCAGTGTGCCGAACCCGTCCAATCGCCGCCAAGACGGGAGGCACAGAACGCATCCGAAAGACCCGCCGGCCGACATAGTTCGCCGGGAGGCCGTAGTACCTTGGAAGCTGACATTGAAGAGGCGAAGAATCGAGAGGCCGAGTCACGCCCTGAGGTGGTCAGTCAAGGTTTTTCAGCGTAAAGCTGATTTCCGACACGGCAGCGCCAGGTCCGTGGTGCCACGGAAGGCATCGGCAGTCGGCGGAGGCAGGTGAACCGGTCTCCGCCGCTTGAACGATGCTTCAATGGCATCGGCTCCCGGCTCCATCCCTGCTTATCCCGCCACGGACTGCGGACCAGTCGCCCCGCTCGCCGTGCGTGTCGCGAGATAGCGTGACACGGTGCGCCGCGACTTCTCGGGATTGATCATCAACCCGCCGAGCACCCCGCCGACAACCATGATGGCGCCACAAAAGGCAAAGCCCGCCTGGTAGCCCTTCGCGCCGCCAATCCCTTCAATGAACAACGCGGATACCAATGGTGCCAACACGCCCGCGACAGAAGCGATGGAATTGTCGATGGCGAGGATGGCGCCACGCTGCGCGCCCGGAGTCACTTCCGCCAGCATGGCCGGGCCCAGCGAGTAGATCGTCGGGGAAACGCCCACGGCCACACCGATCAGTGCCACGCGCCAGATCGGCGCAAGATCCGTCGCCCACACGGCAATGAACGCTCCCCCTGCAAGCAGCAGCGTCGCTGCGGAGAAGATGCCGCGGGCTGCACGCGAAGTCGCGCCACGCTTCAGCATCCGTTGGGCGAGCCAGCAGCAGCCAATCACCGTCGGCATGCTGATCGCGACGATGACCGCATAGAGACGGCCGGCCTGGATGCCAGAATAGCCGAGCCCGCGCTCCAGATAGGCTGGCAGCCACGTCAGCGTCAGCGCGAGCGCCCAGTAGGCAACGAAATGCAGAAGGAAGCAGGCAAGCACGGTTGGATCCGAGAGCAGCCTCGCATAGGGCAGCCGGTCATCGGTTCCGACGGTGGTCACCCCGGAATGCCTTGCATCGATACGCCCCTCGCGGCCAAGCGCCATCCACAGCAGGGCCCAGATCAGGCCGACGGCGGAAAGCACATAGAAGTTCGCCCGCCAGCCCCAATGCTGCGTGATCTGCGGAATCACGATGCCCGCGATCAGCAGGCCGACACTACCGCCCTGCGAGAAAAACGCGACCGGCACATTGCGCCTGTCGTCGGGAAACCATTTGTAGGCCGCGTGCACGGCGATCGGAAACGCCGGACCTTCCGCAATACCAAGCAGCACCCGCGACAGTATGAGCACCGCCAGACTCGAGGACATTGCCAGGGGAATCTGAAACACCGACCATGTCAGCGACATCACCAGCAGCATCGTGGTGGTGGCGACCCGGTTGGCCATGAAACCGCCCGCCACGCCGGCGATCGCAAACAGCCAGAAGAAGCTGCTTGCCACCAACCCGAACTGCGATGGTGTCAAGTGCAGTGACTCCATCATCGGCACGGCCAGCAGGCCGATGACGATCTTGTCCAGGAAATTCACCACCATGAACAGGAACAGCAGGACCGCCATTCGCCACGCCTTGGCGGGTTCGTAGATAGGGCTCATGTTGTCTCCGAGATATTGTGTTGGGATGCCGTGGCCGTCTTGGCGCGGCCTGTCATCGCCGAGTACGCGCCAGATCGCATGGCGTAGAGGTGGGGTATGCCTGCGCGGTGTCAGTTCCGCTCAGCCGCGCGCGGCACCGAGGATCATGTCGGCCGCCTTCTCTCCGATCATGATCGACGCGGCGTTGGTGTTCGACGAGCACATGGTCGGCATGATGGAAGAGTCCACCACGCGCAAGCTGGCCATGCCATGCACACGTAGCTGGCTGTCCACGACGGCCATCGGATCACTGCCCATCTTGCAGGTCCCGATCGGGTGCCACGACGTCTGCCCCGACGTCTTGATGTATTCCAGCAGGCCGGCGTCATCCTGCACGTCCGCGCCTGGCCGGGTTTCGCGTGCCACGTAGCCGGACAGCCCTCGCTGCTGCGCGACGTTGCGCGAGAGGCGCAGCGCTTCCAGCATCGCGTGCCGGTCGCTCTCGGTATTGAGATAGCGCGGCTCAATCACGGGCGCTTCATGCGGGTCGGTGTTGCGGATATGCAGGTGACCGCGCGAATCCGGTCGCAACTGGAAGAAGCCTACCGCGAAGCCGGGGAACGGATCGAGGCCGAAGCCCCTTCCGGCGTAGCGATCCGCGCCGGTGAGGTGGTGAAGCTGAATCTTGACCGCCGGGCGCCCGGGCAACCCGGACGTGCGCGCCAGTGCGTGGACGGTAGCCGACGGCGTGGCCATGATGCCGCGCCGGGTCATCAGGTAACGCATGCCCATCCAGCCTTGCCGGATCGGGCTGCGCACGATCTCGTTGAGCGTGATCGGCCTGGTGCATTCAAAGGTGATACGCGACTGCAAATGGTCGATAAGGTTCTCCCCAACGCCGGGCAGGTGCTGAAGCACAGGGATGCCGAGTGCCTGCAGACGCGCCCCGTCGCCGATGCCTGAGAGTTCGAGCAGTTGCGGCGATTTGATCGGGCCCGCGCTGAGGATGACCTCGTGCGCCGCCATCGCGCGGCGCCGAATGCCCCCTTGCTCGTACTCCACGCCAACGGCGCGCTGGCCATCGAACAGCACGCGCGTGCCGAGCGCCTCGGTTGCCAGCACCAGATTGGCCTGCGGCCTGCCGCGCAGGTAGCCAACCGCCGTACTGCAGCGCCTGCCACCGCCAGTGGACAGTTGCAGGTAGCTCACGCCCTCGTAGACGCCGCCGTTGTAGTCGCTGGCCGCCGGAATGCCGGCCTGCTGGCAGGCTTGCACGAACGCATCGCTGAGCGGGTTCGGATGGACTGTCGACACCGACGACACGCTGATCGGTCCGCTGCGGCCTCGCACTTCGTCCTGGCCGCACTCGGTCCTTTCCAGGCGCATGAAATACGGCAGCAGCGATGCGTAGTCCCAACCCTGGTTGCCGAGCGCGGCCCAGTGATCGAACTCGGCGGGCTCGCCACGCACGAAGATCATGCCGTTGACCGAACTCGAGCCGCCGGGCAGGCGGCCACGCGGCCAGTAAATCTTCTGCCCGGCAAGCTGGGGCTGGGCCTCGGTCTGGAAGGGCCAGACGTAGTCGGGATTGAGCAGCAGCTTGGCGACTCCCAGCGGCACGGTGACCCAGAAGTCCTTGTCGCGCGGGGCGCCGGCTTCCAGCAAGAGCACCTTGCCCTTGCCGCGCTCGGCAAGGCGAGTCGCCAGCGTTGCGCCGGACGAGCCGGCGCCCACCACGATGTAGTCGTATGTATCTGCGGTTTGGGAATTCACGGCATGTCCCCTTCAATGCGCGGCGTACCAGACGCCGAGTTGTTCCGCCTCGGCGCCCATGCGCTGAAATTGCCGATCCGGCATTTCCGGTTGTGGCTTCGCGGGGCCGAACTGCGGGGCCTCCGGCTCGACCTTCAGCGCGACAAACACCGGACCCCGGGCATCGAGCAGCGCGGGCAATGCCTGGCCAAGCGCGGGGGCGCTGTCGAAGCTGTGCGCACTCGCATAGCCGGCGGCCAGCGCCATGGCGCAGAAGTCCACGTCACGGCCGCCCGGCACCGGCAGGTTGGACGCGCCCGTGAACTGGGCACCGTTCTGCACGACGAAATGGATCAGATTCGATGCACGGCCGTCGGCGACAGTGACCAGGCCACCGAGCTGCATCAGCAGGCTCGCGTCGCCATCGACGACGATCACGCCGTGGTCGGGCCGCGCCAGCGCCAAACCAAGACCGAGGCTCGCAGCGCCGCCCATGAGCGGCACCGAGCTCAGCCGGCATTCCGTCACGCCAAGTACATCGAAGGCGAACATCGCCCCCATCGTTGCCACGATCACGCGCTCGCCGCGCGCCTGGGCGATCGCCTTGCAGGCTTCCACAATTCGCATGATGCTCTCCCTCAGTTCCACGCCACGGGGCGTCCGACAATCAGCGCCGCCGCGCCCCGGCGGGTCAGCGCGGCGTCATAGGCCGCGGGCACGGCTTCCAGGTCGGAGGCCTCTTCCAGTTGCCAGTACGGCACATCGAGCGTGTCGAGCAGCGGCTCCAGCAGGTTCACCACGCGCCGGCGCGACTGCGTGCTCGGCTGGCTGAAGTTCTCGGCTTCGCGACCGAACTGGCCGATCAGGAAGACAGTAGGAATGCGCGCATCGAGCGCCACGGCACGGATGGTATTGACGCACGCGTAGAGGCCCTGGTTCTGGATCACCACGAGCGGCCGCTTCCCGGCAACCGTCAGGCCCGCTGCCACGCAGACGGCCTGATCTTCGTTGCAGGTGCGGACCAGTTCCACGCCGCCTTCGCCGCGCTCCACGGCCTGATGCAGTGCAAGCTGGACGAAGTCCGGCACCGTGACAAAGTGACTGACACCCGCCCGCTGCAATGCAGCAAGATAGGCGGATGCGCCGATGCTATGATCGTCGGCCATTGCTGTCTCCTGGCTTTCCGTTGATGTGCCGGCGATTCTAAGAAGGCGTGTCCCGCAAATCTGTAAAGAAAATGACAGAATCCGCCCGGCCCTCCCACCGTTCCCTGGCGTCCGCTGTACTCAAGCGGACAGCCTGGTTCAGCACCTGCAAGCCGGAAACACTGGAAACCCTGCTGCAGGAAGGACAGGTGCGCTGGCTCAAGCGTGGGGAAATCATGACCCGGCGCGGAGAGCCGGTGGAGCAGCTCTGCCTGATCGTCGATGGCGTGCTGGAGGTCAGCGCCACGACGTCGACCGGCAAGCGGCACGTGGTGCGCTACCTGGAGCCCGGGCAGTTGATGAACCTGATCCCGGTGCTGGATGAGCAAGGCGCGATCCACGATGCCGTGGCGCATGCGGACACTGTCGTCCTGCTGCTGAGCAAGGCACTGGTCCGGCAGACCCTGGCCAGTGAGCCGGAACTGGCGCTGGCCTTCATGCGGCTGCTTTGTCTGTGCGCGCGCCTCACGTACCTGAACCTTGCCGAGAGTTCCCTGTCGACGCTCCGCGCCCGTTGCGCGCGCACGCTGCTCCATCTCGTCGATCCATACGGCATGCCACGCACCGACGGGGTGGCGATCTCACTGAAGCTGTCACAGGACGAGTTCGCCGACATGGTTGGCCGATCCCGACCCATCGTCAATCGGGAGCTCAAGCAGCTGGAACGCGAGGGGATGATTCGCATCACCTATTCGCATTTGCTGATTCTCGACGTGGCCGGGCTGAACGCGATCGCGGCGGAGATGTAAGGCGCGTAACGTCAAACAAGAGGTGCGGCCTGTGACAAGCAGGCCGCGGCGCCATCAGCGCAATCTTTCAGACTCGCGCCAAGGTCCTGTCCACCAATCCTCACAATATCGCGTTATGCCTCCGGAAGCGGAATTGCCAGGGTCAGCCGCAGATCGCTGGCTCCGCTCGTACAGATCTGAAATAACCGGAAAACGTGAAAAAGTGCCTTTTCGCAGTGGCCGCGACGTCTGCCCTCGTCGCGGTCTGCGCCAGCATTGGTAACGCTGGTGCCACCCCTCCAACGCTCGCCTCGATCACGCCACGCACGCCGACCATCAGGAAGGATCCGTCTTCTTCTGGTCCCACCGCGATCGCGCCCAGGTCCACCTACGCCAGGATCGACCCGCGCCTCGAGTTCTTCAATGCGCTCAACTCCCTGCGCGTTGCCATGGGTGTAGGCGCGTTGCGGCAGGACGCCGCCCTGGACGCCGCGGCTGAGAACCACCTTGAGTATATGAGGTTCAATGCGGTGATGAGCCATACGGAGATCCCGGGGAATCCTGGTTTCACCAGCGTCGATCCGTACCAGCAAGTGCTTGCTGTCGGCGGCTCGCATCGGCAATGGGTCGGGCAGAATGCTTATAGCGGCGAGATTGCCCGCTGCCTTGGTGCGATGGTGAACTCGGTTTACCACCTGCAAGGGATTACCAGCAACCAGGAAACCATCGGCCTGGCCATGCACGACAACTACTGCGTGGCGAACTTCGGTGTGATGACCGCAGCCGGAACCGGCGGCTATGGCCTCGCCCAATGGGGCGGCCAGCAACTGCCCCCCGGCACTGGCGCCCACTACCCGGCCGCCAATGCCAACGTCCTCGGCTTGTTCATTCCCGGGGACGAGATCCCGAACCCGGCGCCGGATCTGGCCAGCGCCGGTACCCCGATCATGTTCCGCGTCAACGTGGAAAAGCCATCGGACGTGCTGACGGTGTCGAACTTCATCCTGACGGGACCAGGCGGCAGCTCCGTGCCCGCTCGCATCCTGGTGCCTGCCGAATCCAAGGCCGGTTCGGTTGCTTCTGCGATCGAGGACGCGAGCCTGTATCGCGGCGTGGTATTTCTGCTCCCGACGCAGCCCATCGCTGCCGGCACCTACACAGCGACTTTCGCCGGTGCACGAAATGGTGTGGCGATCAACAAGTCCTGGAGCTTTACGGCGTACTGATCAGCATCTTCCGCGTCCAGGGAGGCCGCGATTGCATCAAGCGTTGCCCCCCGGCGCGACCGCAACGAATTCAGGCGGCGTACGACCCGAGTTCGATATCGTCAAGGATGTCCGTGCGGGTTGGCGACCAGCCCAGCAAACGCCGCGTCATCTCTGACGACATGCGCTTGTTCAACGAGAGACTCACGCCGACCGGGCCGCCAGCGGCGTACATCTCCTCGAGCCGGAAACTTGCCGTGTGATCGCCGGCTCCAATCATGCGGCTGACCGCCGCGGCAAGCTCGCGCTGGCTCACTTCACCGGCCACGCCATGCAGCACCGCGCCAGCGGGCGCCCCCTCGACGGCGAGACAATACAGTTCGGCCAGATCATCCACATGAACATATCCCTGCAGCGTGCCGCCTGACCCCAGGTGGGGAGCCACGCCTTTAGCGCGGGCCATCCGGATGAGTGCGGGCAAGTCGTAGCTGCCGCCGTTTCCATAGACAAGGCCCGGACGCATCACGATGCCGCGGACACCCGAGGCGTTGGCGACTTCTTTCTCCGTCTCGACGCGCGCGCCCATCGCGGCGCCGAACATGTCGATCAGCTCGGGCGGCACATTTGCCGATGCGGGGGCGAAGACCGAGGGTGGCAAAGGCAGGCTCACATTTTCATCGAAAACGTCTCGCGTCGCCTCACCGTCATTGAAGATGCCAAGGACCGCCGAGCCGCTGGTGAAGATAAGGGTCTTGCCCGATCCCTTTGCGGCGCCGAGCATGGCGCGAATTGCATCCCGATCCTGCGCGAATGTTTCAGCGCTGCCCGCCAGGGAGCCGATGCTTGCGGTGCTGACGATCGTGTCGACTTCGCTGGCTGCCCTGATCAGGCTCGCGCTGTCGGCGAAATCGCCGGCAACCGGGGTGATCCCAGCGCGGCGAAGCCGCTCGGCGGATCCTTCCGATCGTGCGAGGCCGAAGACCTCATGTCCGCGTTTGACGAGCGCCTTGGCGGCGGCGCCACCGATATAGCCGGTCGCTCCGGTCACGAGAATCTTCATTGCGTTTCTCCTTGGCGCGTCGGCGTTCTTTCCTGATATTTCATGTCCGTATCCTATTGGTCTGAGAGTTAATGCCACCGTCCGAAGCCGGCGTATGGTTGCGTGGACCCTGCTTCATGCAGCCGTGTAGCCGGCGATAACCCACGCAAGATGATCGAGCGGCTGCGCGAATCTCCGGGTGCATTCAGCCTTGAAGCCCCATCTTTCCCGTGGCCATTGCTGCGAGGCGCACAACGAGCGTTCGCGGAAACAATCGCGACAGCCATGTAGCCGCTCGCACACTTGGCCGCCCCGGATAGGCGACCGCCTTCCTTCGGTCGAAGGCTTTAAGTGTTTTTTGAACAACCGATTCGGAGCTGTCCATGTCCCTGGGCGACACGTCGGTCGACACGCCGTCAAAGAAGCTTGTTGCCGTTGGCCCCGGGCAAGCTGCCGTCACATGAACGCCCGTACCAGCGAGCTCATACTGCAGCGCCTCGCTGAAGAAGAGGACGAATGCCTTGGTTGCCGCGTAGGTGGCCATATAGGGGAGCGGCTGAAAGCTTGCGTTGGACGCGAGGTTGATGATGCCGCCTCGCCCTCGCTGCGTCATTCCGCGGCCAAGCAGGTGGGTAAGCGCAACCAGCGCATTGACGTTCACCTGGATCTCCGACTGCACCCTGGTGAAATCCTGCGAGAGAAAGCTGCCGGTCAGACCAAGCCCCGCATTGTTGACCAGCAGGTCTACCTGGATGCCGCTGCGCTCGAGTTCCTCGCCGATCCGGATGGCGGCCTCGGGATTGGCCAGGTCCGCGTTGAGCGGGAGACACTGCACACCGTATTTGTCGCCAAGCTCTTGCGCCATGGCACGCAAGGCGTCACCAGACCGGGCCACCAGCACCAGGTTCATGCCTCGTGCCGCAAGGGTCTCCGCGAAGACCTTCCCTAGTCCTTTTGACGCGCCTGTAATCAGAGCGGTCGAGCCGCGATAATCAAACATTTCCTCTTCCTTGTGTCGAGATGAACTTGCATTGGCGCGCGGATGGTTTGAACCCGCCCCGGATGACTGATCACATTGCGGCCGGCGGCACTCACGCAACGCTGGCGACGTCCAGAGCCAGGCCGGAGACATCCGCCCCCGGCAAAGCGGGATGGTCGGTGTAGCCTCGCTCGCCGCCGCCGAACAACGTGCTGCCGTCGAAGGTCGCCAGCGGCAGGCCATCGGCAAGGCGGCGCGGTAAGTCCGGATTGGCCACAAACGGCCGGCCGAAGGCAACCAGGTCGGCGTAGCCTTTGGACAGAACCCACTCGGCACGCGCCTTGTCGTAGTTCCCTGCGACGATGACCGGCCGCTTGAACCGCGCGCGGATGGCCTGGCGGAATGCCTCGGTGAATTGCGGAGCATCGTCCCAGTCCGCCTCGACCAGATGCAGATAGGCAATGCCGCGTGCCTGCAAGAATTCGGCCGCGTCGAGAATGGTCGGCAGGATGTCGGGACAGGCCATGCCACGCGCGGTCAGGAACGGGGCGAGGCGGATGGCGGTGCGATCGGCTCCGGCCTCGTCCGCCACGGCGTTGACGACTTCCTTGAGAAAGCGCAGGCGGTTCTCACGCGTACCGCCGTATTCGTCGGTGCGGACGTTCGACGTCGTACGCAGGAACTGGTCGATCAGGTAGCCGTTGGCGCCGTGGATCTCGACACCGTCGAAGCCCGCATCCATGGCATGGCGTGCGGCCTGGCGGAACTCCGCCACGACGCCGCTGATCTCGCCGCGCGTCAGTGCGCGCGGGGTCGGGCTGGCGACCATGGTGCCAACGCCCGTGGCCGGGTCGACCTTCCAGATCTGGCCGTCGAATGGGACTGCCGAGGGCGCCACCGGCAATTCCCCGTTGTGAAAATCCGGATGGGACATGCGGCCCACGTGCCAGAGTTGCAGGAAGATCCGACCGCCCGCGGCGTGGACCGCGTCGGTCACCAGTCGCCATCCGGCGACCTGTTCGGGGCTGTAGATCCCGGGCGTGAATGAATAGCCCTTGCCTTGGGGCGAGACCTGGGTGGCCTCAGTCACGATCAGCGCGGCGCCGGCCCGCTGAGCGTAGTAGCGGGCGTTCATCGCGTTGGGTACGTCACCGGGCTGGGTGCTGCGCGCACGCGTCATGGGCGCCATGACGACGCGATGAGCCAGCGTGTGGCCGGCGAGAACGGTCGGCGTGAAAAGCGGCGAGACGCTTGTCGACATGATTGCGGATCTCCGGAGTGAGTTGACGATGGTTGAAATGGAACTGCCTGACCGGGCTACGAATTCGACGACGGCACCGGGAGCCAGCGAAATGATGCGTTGGCGTTCGTTCGCAAGCGGTACCTCGGCGAGTTGGCAGGGAACGCTGTTCGATCCCATCCGAGGGGAGTCGTTGGCCGATTGCTGATGTGGCACATTGTGCAAAGTCCGCCGGGTTTTGATAATTGGCCTACCATTTGAATCATCTTCAAAAGGAACGGAAATATCGTGGAGAACCTCGGCGACATCCGGCTTTTTGTTGAAGCGGCAAACCTGGGCGGGCTATCGGCCGCGGGACGGAAGCTGGGGCTTTCTCCCGCCGCGGCGAGCGCACGTCTTGTCAAGCTGGAGGCGACCCTGAAGACGCGGCTTTTTGAGCGCACGACGCGCCAGTTGCGGCTCACGGAGGAGGGGCGAATCTACCTGCTACATTGCCAGCAGGCGCTTCAGGCCCTGGAAGATGCCCATGCCGCACTACAGGCCGGCCGGAGCGTCGTGCGCGGAAAGGTGCGGATTTCGGCGACCTCCGATTTTGGCCGTCACGTCCTCAAGGGCTGGCTTGACGAATTCAACGCGCAATATCCGGAGGTGACGTTCGCCCTGGTGCTGTCCGATTCGTTGTCGAACCTGTTGCTCGACGACATTGACCTTGCCATCCGGTTTGGCGTGCCCCCCCGATAGCTCCCTTGTCGCGCGGCGCCTCGCGTCTAATCGACGTGTGCTTTGTGCGTCGCCGGCGTATGTGGCGACGCACGGGGCGCCCGAGCACCCGCGGGATCTGGCGCGCTTCGATTGCATCGTCCTGGGGACCGCAGTTGGACTGGCGACTGACTGGCGATTCACGCGCGGCGGCACGGCCGAGAGCTATACCTTGCCATTGGCAAGTTCCCGAGAGACGAATGACGGCGCGCTCGCTCGTGAGTGGGCAGTGGCGGGTTACGGGATAGCGATGAAATCGGTATGGGACATAGAGGCGGATCTGCGCGCGGGAAGACTGATTATTCTGATGCCCGAGTGGCAGTCTCAAGATGTCCCGGTGCATGCCCTGTATCAACGTAGCCGGTACATGGCACCGCGCGTCCGGGCGCTCCTCGACTTTCTGATAGAGCGCTTTTCTACGGTCTCGCATGACCTGGAGGCCTACTTGACCCCGGGGACTGGCGTAGGCTGAAACGTTGTGTGGTTGTTTTACCCCGAGTCGGGTTCGCTGCCAGCCCGCAAACTCCCCTGTCAATTGATCGATCCCTGACTAGAATCCAGGCACCCATGCGGTCAAACTGCGCCCTATGTCGAGCCGTTGCCGTGAATGCACGCGCGCCCGCGAGACGGGGTTTCTTGGAGGGTTCTTGAATGATGACGCCAATCCAGATGAAGCACGCGTACGAGGAGCACCGGAAGTTCGAAGAAGCCAGGGACCTGGACGCAGTCATCGCCACGTTCGCCGACAACTGCTTTCTGGAGAACGTAGCGCTAGGCTTGCGTACCGAAGGCAGGATGGCGGTTCGTCAATCCTACGAAGCCCTGTTTGGCGCGTTTCGCGATCTTTCGCCGACGTCGGAGGGATTCGCCTATGGGGACGACGTGTTCGTGACCTGGGGCACCGTACATGGGACGTTCATCGGGGCATGGCTTGGCCTCGCGCCAACCGGACGTAGTTTCACGTGCGCCTTCCATAACGTCGTGCCATTCGTCGACGGAAAGATGCAAGGCGAGAAACTCCTTTTCGACATCGCAGGCCTCTGTTCGCAGGTTGGCCTTCGAACTGAGGACGTTCTGGCCGCCGCCGCAAAGGCCCGTGGGATTTTGTAGAGTCGTACCTTCGCCAGATCCCTGGCTTCATTGGGATCTCAGATGTCCAGACGGTTCGTGCGGAAGCCATGAATATTCCGACGCTCGCTCCAGATGCCGTCGCGAACGGCGAGCGAGTCATCGAACCACTTGCACTATGAGGAGGAAGGTATGCTTGATCACATGATCCTGACCGTCAGCGATATCGAGCGCTCGCTGGCTTTTTACGAAGCTGCCTTGAAGCCCATAGGGATTAAGTTTTTCCTGCCGTACAAAGGGGAAAATGGGCATCCTGACCTGTGGGGTTTCGGCGATGGCGAGAAGGCCGTCTTCTGGCTGAAGCAGGGGAATCCGAATCCCGAAGCGATTCACTGGGGCTTTGCGGCGCATAGCAACGCCACGGTCGACGCATTCCACCACGCCGCAATCACCGCCGGTGCACGGGAGAACATCCCGCCTCGCGCACGGCTTGAATACTATCCCGGGTACTACGCGGCCGATGTATTCGACCCGGACGGATACTCGTTCGAGGTCGTACACAAGAGCTAGGGCCAGGGTATGGGCTCATGCATGAGGAAGGCAACATCGGAGGCATCAGGATGACCGTATTGTTGTTGGGATTGCTGATTTTCCTGGGCGCGCACTCGGTCCGTATCATTGCGGCGCCGTGGCGTGAGGCACAGATCGCCCGCCACGGGGAGCGGCGCTGGAAAGGCCTGTACGCGCTGGCGTCGCTTGTCGGTCTGGTGCTGGTCATTCACGGCTACGGCCTGGCGCGCGCGCAGGCCGTGGAATTGTGGACGCCGCCGGCATGGGCGCCTCACGCGGCGGGCCTGCTGACCGCGCTGGCCTTTGTCCTGGTGGCGGCGGCGTACGCGCCGCCCAGTCGCATCCGCACGGTAGTGCGCCATCCCATGGTTGCCGGCGTGCTGGTTTGGGCCATCGCACACCTGCTGGCTAACGGCACGCTGGCGGATCTGGTGCTCTTCGGTGCCTTCCTAATCTGGGCGGCCGCGGACTTCGTGTCGGCGCTGCGCCGTGGCGACGCGGCGACGGCGGGTGCCAGTGCCGGAACGCTGCGGGGCGACATCATCGCGCTGGTCGCCGGACTTGCCGCCTGGGCGCTTTTTGCTCTCCTGTTGCACGGCTGGCTGACTGGCGTCAGACCGTTTCATTAAGCGGCGCGCATCAGCGTGCCTTGAGAAACCGTGGGAAAAAGCGCCTATAAAGTCCAGACCGGTTCGCGGTCGCGACTATTGCCTGTTCCGCGGTCGGCTGCCCGCGCATGGGTCATGCCTCACTGGTTAGCGGCACGAAGCGCAAACCCCGAGACTTTGGATGCGGCCGGCAGGACGAAGCGAAGCGTGGTTCCCACCGGGCTGTCGACCAGTCGCACCTGGCTGCCATTGAGTTGCAGCATGCGCTGCACGATCAGGAGTCCGAGGCCCCCGCCACGATGGGCGCCACCCGACGGGAACGGACGCTGGAAGATCGACTCGCGCAAGGCCGGCGGTATGCCAGGGCCGGTATCGCTGACGGTGACTGCCACTTTGCCGTCCTGAGCGGCCAGGTCCACCTCCACGGTGCCGCCGGCCGGCGTATGGCGGATGGCATTGTCGAGCAGATTGGTCAGCACGCGCTCGATCATCCCGAGATCGGCCCTGACAGCGGGCAAGGCCGGCGGCACCCCGGCGCGCAACTGAAGCTGCTTGGCCTCGGCCGGCAAGGCGAATTTCTCGAGCACGTCCTGGGCCAGGTCCACCATCGAAAAGTCCTCCGGCGTCGCCTGCACCATGCCGTGTTCGAGGCGCGCAAGTTCAAACAGCGCCTGTGCCAGCCTGCCGACTTTAGCGCTCTGGGCCAGGGCAATATCCAGATAGCGCTGGCGATCCTCTCGGCTGAGCACGTCGGCCTTGAGCGACAACGTTTCCAGATAGCCGTGCAGTGAGGTCAGCGGCGTACGCAGGTCGTGCGAGATATTGGCAACCATGTCGCGCCGCTCCTGGTCCTGCTGCGCGAGCGCGCGCCACTGCGTGTCGATGCGGCCGGCCATCTGGGAGAAAGCGGCATCCAGGGCGGCAATTTCGTCGCGTGACGTGGGCTCCGGCGGACGTTCGGCGCGGACCACGTGCCCACCGCCCGAGTCGAACTGGCTGATCCGCAGCGTCAGGCGCTTTAGCGGGCGTGTGATCAGGGCAAACGCGGCAAGTCCGGCGGCCAGGCCGAGCGCAGCCACCAGCGCCATCGACCATAGCGTCGTCCGCATCACTGCATTGCGCGACGCCTGCGCGGCCAGCTTGTCATGCGCCTCGCCCTGCAGCACCACGTAGATGTAGCCCCCCTGCCGCAACGGCGCGGCACTGAATACCTTGCGCGCCGTAGCGCTGCGCGGATCGTCACCGAGGATCGGCAATGCGCCACCGCCGATCAGTGTCTTCACGGGCGCCAGGTCGACACGGTCCCGCACCAGATGGCCGGCCGGCGCGTCATGGCCGTGGATACGCCCCTGGTCATCGAGCAAATAGACCTCGACGCTTGGATTGACCACCATCAGCTCGCCAAACAGCCTGCGCAGCGCCACCGGTTCGAGCGCGCTCTGGTCTTCGCGCAATGCCGTGCGCGCGACGTAGGCGGCCAGTCCACGCGAGATATCCTGGACCACCTCTTTCTCGTGCATCGCATTGGCACGCACCTGCAGCCACGCCGAGGCGCCGCAGCAGGCCAGCAACAAGGCCGCGAAGACGGCCGCCAGCTTCTGGGTCAGGGAAAGGTTCACGATGCCGCTCCGGTGTCGGCAGCCTCGCCGGCGTGAGGATCGGCGACGAAGCGATAGCCGCGGCGCCAGACTGTCAGGATGCGCCGGGGCTGGGCGGGATCGGCCTCGATCTTGGTGCGCAGCCGGTTGATATGCGTGTTGACGGTGTGCTCGTAGCCTTCGTGCTGGTAGCCCCAGACCGCGTTGAGCAGGTCCATGCGCGAGAACACCTTGCCGGGATTGCGCGCAAAGAAGTACAGCAGGTCGAACTCGCGCGGGGTAAGGTCGAGCCGCCTGCCATCGACCACGGCCTCGCGGGCGAGCGGATCGACGCTCAGGCCCGCCAGTTCGAGGCTGCCGACATCGGCCCGCACGTCGCGCGCCATCGCGTCGGCGCGGCGCAGCAGCGCCTTGACCCGCGCCACCAGTTCCAGCATGGAAAACGGCTTGGCAAGGTAGTCGTCGGCGCCGAGTTCGAGCCCAAGCACGCGATGGACCTCGCTGGAACGCGCACTGGTGATGATGATGGGCGTGTAGCGCGTCATGGCGCGCGCGCGCCGGCAGATCTCCAGGCCGTCCACGCCGGGCAGCATCAGATCCAGCACCAGGGCATCCCAGCCGCCCTGCTCCAGCAGCCGCAGTCCTTCCGCGCCGTCCGCGCTATGGACGACCTCGTAGCGCTCATCGCGCAGATGCATGGCGAGGACGTTGGCAATGCCGACGTCGTCCTCGACGAGAAGGATGCGTTTGGGGCGGTCCATGGCGCAGTGGTGGCTCGGAGTTGGCTCTATTGTGCAGAAATCTGCCAGCGCAGTTATCACGAATTGTTTAAGGTTTGGCGAGGACTCCGATACAGGCAGGCGCCTACCATCCGGTTACCACTTCCAGTCTGGGGTTCACCATGCGCATCACGAGACGCTTCCTGCTATCCGGCGGCACGCTGACCGCGGCGCTGGCCGCCGTGGGCGGCTGGCGGCTGCTGAACGCCGCGTCCCTGGCCGGCGAAGACGGCAAAACCACGGCGAAGCCACCCGAAACCTTCGAGTACACGCTGACAGACGCCGAATGGCGCAAAAAGCTCAGCCCGAGCCAGTATGCCGTGTTGCGCCAGGAAGGCACGGAACGGCCCTTCAGCAGTCCGCTCAACGACGAGCATCGCAAGGGCATCTTTTCGTGCGCCGGGTGCCAGCTTGCGCTGTTTTCGTCGACCACCAAGTTCGACAGCGGCACCGGCTGGCCAAGCTTCTGGGCGCCACTGGCCAATGCCGTGGGCACCACCAACGACCGCTCATTCGGCATGCTGCGCGTCGCTGTGCATTGCCACCGCTGCGGCGGCCACCTGGGCCATGTGTTCGACGATGGCCCCAAGCCGACCGGCCTGCGCTACTGCATGAACGGCGTGGCCATGACCTTCCGCCCGGCTTCTGCCTGATCGGACCCACTACCCGGACCCATCGCCATGCTGCTCCTGATACTTTCCTACCTTGGGGGTGCGCTCACGATCCTGAGCCCCTGCATCCTGCCGGTCCTGCCCTTTGTCTTCGCGCGCGCCGACCAGCCCTTCGTGCGCAGTGGCCTGCCGCTCCTGGCCGGGATGGGCGTCACCTTCGCCGGCGTGGCCACACTGGCCGCCGTGGGCGGCAGCTGGGTCGCCCAGGCCAACCAGTACGGACGCTGGCTGGCGATCGCGCTGCTGGCCGTGTTCGGCCTGACACTGCTGCTGCCAGGGCTGGCCGAGCGGCTGACACGCCCGCTGGTCGACGCGGGCAGCCGCCTGTCGAACTTCGCCCAGGCCGACAGCCGCACCAGCCGCCCCGCGTCGTCCTTCCTGCTTGGCATCGCCACGGGCTTGCTGTGGGCCCCGTGCGCCGGCCCGATCCTGGGCCTGGTGCTGACCGGCGCGGCGCTGCAGGGCGCGAGCTTCGGCACCACCCTGCTGCTGCTGGCGTATGCAGCCGGTGCGGCAACCTCGCTGGCCATTGCCCTGCTGGTCGGGGGGCGCGTGTTTGCCGCCATGAAGCGCTCGCTCGGTGCCGGCGAATGGATACGGCGCGGCATCGGCGCGGCGATGCTGGCCGGCGTCGGCGCGATTGCGCTGGGACTGGATACCGGCGTGCTGACGCGGATCTCGACGGTGGCCACGGGCGGCCTCGAACAGCGGCTGGTCGACCAGCTTTCCCCCAGGGGCGAAGGCGGCACCATCGCCACGCAGGCGGAACCGGCCACCATGTCCGGAAAGCCTGCGCAGGATGACCCGATGATGATGCGCACTGCGGACCACCCCGCCGCCCTGCCGGTGGAAGGCCGCTTCCCGGGCCTCGACGGCGCGGTGCAATGGCTCAACTCGCCACCGCTCAGTGCCGAAGCGCTGCGTGGGAAGGTCGTGCTGGTCGATTTCTGGACCTACTCGTGCATCAACTGCCTGCGCACCCTGCCCTATGTGAAGGCCTGGGCCGAGAAGTATCGCGACCAGGGCCTGGTCGTGGTCGGCGTGCATGCGCCTGAGTTCGCCTTCGAGCGCAATATCGACAACGTCCGCAAGGCGGCGCGCGACCTCGGCGTGACCTACCCGATCGCCATCGACAACAACTTCGCGATCTGGCGCGCGTTCGGCAACAATTACTGGCCGGCGCACTATTTTATCGACGCGCAGGGACGCGTGCGTTTCCATCACTTCGGCGAAGGCGAGTACGAAAAATCGGAAGCCGTGATCCGCCAGTTGCTGGCGGAAGCCGGGCACCCGCAGGTGGCCAAGGTGGCGATGCCCGAAAGCACCCCGGATGCCAATGCCATCCGGCAGACGGTGACGGCGCAAGGCGTGGAAATGGCCGCCGACAAGGACGCCATGCGTTCGCCGGAAACCTATGTCGGCTATGCGCGCGCCGAGAATTTCGTTTCCGCCGGCGGCGCCACGCAGGATCAGTCGAAGGATTACAGTACGCCCGCCGAGCTTGCACTCAATCAATGGGGCCTGGCCGGCAACTGGAAGGTCGGCGAGGAAGAAGCAACCCTGGAGCGCCCCAGTGGCCGCATCGTTTTTCGCTTCCACGCACGCGACCTGCACCTCGTGCTCGGCCCGTCGCCGGATGGCAAGCCAGTGCGGTTTCGTGTGGCGATCGACGGCAAGGCCCCGGGCACCTCGCACGGCACCGACGTGGCTGCCGATGGCAGCGGCACGGTGACGGCGCAACGCCTCTATCAGCTGGTCCGCCAGGGCGGCGACATCCGCGACCGGACCTTTAGCATCGAATTCCTCGATCCCGGCGTGCAGGCCTATGCCTTTACGTTCGGCTGAATCAAACACATGCCAGAGAGGCTGACCATGAAAGTCATTGCAATGCTGCAACGCTGGACCCTCCCCACCGCCGCCAGGCTTGCGGGCCTGGGGATGCTGGCGGCACTGGTTGCCGGCGTCGCCAGGCCAGTGCTATCCGCCGAAGCCGCGGTGAAGATCCCCGCCGCAAGCGTCGACGAAAAGCCGGGCGCCAGCCACAGCCAGACCGCGGTCTTCGCGGGCGGCTGCTTTTGGGGCGTGCAAGGGGTGTTCGAGCATGTACGCGGCGTGACGCGCGTGACATCCGGCTACGCCGGCGGCGCGGCGAGCACCGCGCAATATGAACGGGTGGGCACCGGCTTGACCGGTCACGCCGAATCGGTCGAGATCCGCTACGACCCCGCGCAGATCAGCTACGGCAAGCTGCTGCAGATCTTCTTTTCGGTCGCGCACGATCCTACTCAACTGAACTACCAGGGTCCCGACCACGGTACCCAGTATCGCTCGGCGATCTTCCCGCTGACGCCGGAGCAGCGGTCAATTGCCCAGGCGTATATCGCCCAGCTCGATGGCGCCAGGTCATATCGGGTGCCCATCGTGACCCGCATCGAAGACTACAAGGGTTTCTATGCCGCCGAGGACTATCACCAGGACTTCCTGGTCAGGAATCCCACTTATCCGTACATCGTGATCAACGACCTGCCGAAGATCGTCAACCTGAAGGCGATGTTCCCGGAGGTCTATCGGAAGGATGCGGTGCTTGTCACGAAGGGGGCGAGCTAGATTGAATTGTCGATACCGGTCACGACGCGCTTCATCGGACGAACCGTGGGATGGGCCCTCGCTGCGGCGTCTGGTCCGGGAGCGCGACCTCTTCCCGATCGATATAGCACCACCCCAACCCTCAGGGGGGTCATATCCCTCAATGATGGGATGTCCGGTCTGCTCGAAATGCGCGCGGGCATGCCTGAGGGGAGAGTTATCGCAACAGCCGACGTGACCGCAGGTTCGGCACAACCGAAGATGCACCCACGGGCTGCGCACCTTGAGGCATTCTTCGCAACCCAGAGCGCTTGGCACGACATCACGGATCGAATCCGTATGGTCACAAGTCTTCATGCCACCTCCTTTGTCAGCTTGCTGAGGTAACTGTGGATCTGGGCGATGGCAGCGGCTCCGTCGCCGACTGCGGCGGCAACCCGCTTGGTCGAGCCAGCCCGGACATCGCCGATTGCAAAGACTCCCGGCATGCTGGTCTCGGAATATCTGGTGCCTGCGCTCTCCGGCACCGTCTGCGTGCTGCTGGATCCTATGAGCGTTCTCCCCCAGAGAGCGGTGTCCGGTGGATTCACTGCCAGGAGCCGTCAGCTTCGGAAAGTCTGGAGGTGGTTTGTGTGAACCAGATCTGCGTCACGCGAGGCGGGTTTCGATCGGCAAGCCGGATCTCAACGTCTTCGTGACGGGCGTATGCTCGGCAATCTCCGCCAGACGCGCTTTCTGGCTGTCCTCCAGGCCCTGGATCACCAGCGTCCGCTCGATTCGCCGCTCGTCCGTCCCGACCAGCCGGAGGGAAACATCGAGCGACTCAAGGGCCCAACCCTTGCGTTCGGCATACATCCTGAGCGTGATCGCTGTACACGCGCCAAGGCTTGCCAGCAACAGATCGTAGGGGGCCGGTCCGGCCCCTTGCCCGCCGAGAGCGCGGGGTTCATCGGACGTGATTGCGTGGCCGGATACGACGATGTCCGTGCGATAGGGCGTCGATCCAATCCGTGCGGTGCCGTGTGTCATGGTCCCTGCTCCTCTGCACGACGATGTGGGATGCCGGATGAACTGGCTTGCGTTGAGTATCTTCGCAAAGCGCCTGATACACCAATCAACCTTTGGTATGGTCTCAGGATGATCAAATTTTTTGAACAACATAAACAATCCTGATTGGCTGTTCGTGCATTCTCCCTCGCTATAGTTCTGCACATGGACGGCGCGACAACGCAAAACAGCGAAAACAGCGCCGCCAGACAGATCCTCAAAATAATTGAATCTACGTCCACCGGAGAACACCATGTCGAACGCCAAGCTTGAAGTCCTGACCCCCCGCAACAGCCAGCTCATCATCATCGACCACCAGCCGCAGATGGCCTTCGGCGTGCAGTCGATGGACCGCCAGACGATGAAGAACAACGTCGTGGGCCTGGCCAAGGCCGCGAAGGTCTTCGACGTGCCGACCACGATCACCACCGTCGAAAGCGAATCGTTCTCCGGCTATACCTATCCGGAACTGCTCGATGTGTTCCCGGGCAAGCAAACCCTGGAGCGCACTTCGATGAACTCCTGGGACGACCAGAAGGTGCGCGACGCGCTGGCCGCCAATGGCCGCAAGAAGGTGATCGTCGCCGGCCTCTGGACCGAGGTCTGCAACACCACCTTCGCGCTGTGCGCGATGCTCGAAGGCGACTACGAGATCTATATGGTGGCCGACGCCTCGGGCGGCACGACCAAGGAAGCGCATGACTACGCCATGCAGCGCATGGTCCAGGCAGGCGTGGTGCCCGTGACCTGGCAACAGGTCATGCTGGAATGGCAACGCGACTGGAAGAACCGCGAAACGTACGACGAGGTGATGGCCGTGGCCAAGGAACACTCGGGCGCCTATGGCATGGGGATCGACTATGCCTATACGATGGTCCACAAGGCCGCGCAACGCACGGCAACCACGCACGAATCGCTGGCTCCCGTCCACGCGCCGGTCATCGAGCGCTGATGCAAGTCCGCCGCCAGTCATCCCTGGGAGCGCATAAGATGATTCCAGGTCGAAGCGCGGCCAACAGCGCCCTCCTGCTGGGAAGCTGGCTGGCCATCAGCGCCTCCAGCGTGGCGGCGGCAGCGATCGTCGCCAGGACGCTGATCGCCTGATTGCCCCCCCGGGGGAAACCCTCCCCCGCGGGCCTGCCCCTGCGAGACCAGCAAGCGGCGACAATGCTACGGGCGAGCGCCCGGAGTTGGGCGAGTGCAAGCGGCCGCTGCCCCCATATACCGGATGGATCTCAACCATGAGCGCAAACGTCAACGCATCAAACAATACAGAGACGAGCGAAAGTCTCAGCCTCTGGGAAATGTGCAAGGCGCCAGTCCTTCTTACCATTGTGGGCGGCGCCATCGACACCATTGGCTTTATTGCGCTGCTGGGATTCTTCACTGCGCACGTCACCGGAAACCTGGTGCTCGCGGGAGCGGCGCTCGTCAAAGGCGGGGCCGGCCTATGGATCAAGCTTGGCGCCATACCACTCTTTATTGCCACGGTCATCGTCAGCAAGATGCTGATTGACCGCAACCAGCAGAGCCACCGGACCCTGGGTTGGCTGTTTGTTGCTGAAGCAGTCTTCCTGCTTGGCTTCATGGTCGCCGGCCTGTATCTCGAACCGTTCCAGGATCCGGATGGCGCGGGCCTGGCTTTGACCGGAGGCCTTGGCCTGGTCGCGCTTGCCGTCCGAAATACTGCCAGCAAGACACTGATCAAGTACATCAGTCCCAGCACCATGATGACCGGGAACACCACACAACTGGGTATCGATCTGTCAAATTACTTGCGCGCCAGGACACGCGCCAATTTCCAGGCGCTTCTCAAAAGCGCAAGTGTTGTCGTCGGTTTTGTGATCGGTGCTTTCCTGGGTGCATCCCTCTATGTGACGATCGGATTCTGGAGTGTCTTCCCGTTTATTCTTCCCATCGCATACATGGCGCGCCTGGCATTTCGCAACCAATTCAGATGAGTGAGCGACAGCATGATCATCAGCAAGAACAGGCTTGAATCATTTAGCGATGGGGTCATTTCTGTAAGCTTGACACTCATGCTGTTTCAATTGCAGGTTCCCGAAGGCTTTACCCTCAGGGATATCCTGAACAATGCCACTAATTTTTTCGGCTATGTCTTAAGCTTTGTTTACGTCGGAATCTACTGGAACAACCATCATCACCTGTTCCAGGTTACCCGCGGCATTAACGGAAGAATCATGTGGGCGAATCTCCACTTGCTATTCTGGCTAAGCATGATTCCATTCACCACCACCTGGACCGGCAAATCCGGCTTCGCGGAAGCGCCGACGGCAATCTATGCCTTTGTCCTGTTCATGTGCTCCGTGTCCTACTCGCTGCTCACAAGACTCATCATGAACCACGACGGCGAACATTCCGCACTCAGACAGGCCATCGGAAACGACCTCAAGGGGAAGCTCTCCCTCCCAATCTACGCATTGGCGATCCTGGCCAGTTTTTTCAGCAGCGCAGCTTCGTTTTTCATACTGACCTTGATGGCTGGGGTATGGTTCGCTCCTGATTCCCGCATTGAAAAATATCTGCTTGGCAACAAGACCCACGAATCCTGACGGTATGGGGCTTGGGGCATGGGGATTGAGCCAGATGCACCCCGCACATCTTCGAGATCGTCTGTGCCACCCCTGTCGCAGCGCACAGAATTCAGTCGGTCAACCTTTGCCCTGCAGCACATCGAACGTCCGGAGCAGTTCCGCCATGGCGGCCTTGCAATCCCGCTGACCTGGCGAGTCGGCACGCAAGGCAGCCAGGGCCCGGTCAATGGACTTGTCGAGCACGTGCCAATCATTGGCTGCGCGTGGCTTCAAGCCTGCTTCCGCCGCATCCCATGCGACCTCCAGATCCTTGATGCGAGCCTTCGCACCGGGCAGATCGCCCTGGTCGACGATGGTCGCAACCTGAGTTGCAATGCTGCGAAACGCACTCAGGTCTCCAAGCGCGGAAGTCTTTTGCGCCGGTTGTTCAGGAAGACTTTGCGTGCTTGACACAGCTGCCGGTTCGGCAACCGGCTTCTCGGCGGACCTGGAACAGCCGGTTGCCAGGAGGCTGAGCCCGACTAATGCAGCGGTGGATGTCACCACAGGCAGGCGTGAGAGGATTGAGCGCATGGCATTTCTCCTGAATTGGGGAAGGCTATTCGATAGCCTGAGGCATACGCCGGTCAGGCATGCCGTACTGAGCGAGGCCGACGAGGAAGACGATCACGGCGAGGAATAGCGCGCTGGTCCACATCGCACCCATGCCGAGCCCACCGTAGGTAGTGGATTGGGATAGCCAATCGCCGAGAGCAGCGCCGAAGGGGCGAGTCAGGATGTAGCCAACCCAGAAGGTCAAGACAGCGTTGGTGCCAATCCGCCACGCCGCATAGGTGGCTCCAATGGCTGCGCCGAATACCACCGCGCCGCGCACAAAGCCCAGTCCCAACGCTTCGGTCGTCAAGTCGCCGGCGGCGGTTCCCAGCGCGAACGTGCAGAGAATGGCCGCCCAATAGAACAGTTCGCGACGACGCGTGACAATGGTATGAATCGACAGGGTCCGCTCGACGCGAAACCAGACCAGGAATATGGCCGCGAGACCTACGGCGAATACCGCCGTACTGAGATACAGGCTGACGCCAAGGCCATCCGTCAGCAGGTCTGTAATCTGGGTGCCAACGATGCTGACCAGGACCACCGTGAGCCAGTAAATCCACGGTGTATAGCGGCGCGTATGCAACTGCGCGATCAAGGCCGCGACGAGCAGCCCCCCCATGACGGCCCGCGTCATGCCTTGCCCCCAGCCAGCATTGACGGCCAGGTAGTCGGCGCCGGTCTCCCCCACGGTCGTGGACATGACCTTGATGATCCAGAACGAAAGCGTGATGGTGGGGACCTTGTTGAGCCAGCCAGTGGCGTCTGCAGGCGACACAGCGTTCATGTGCAGCTCCCGTTCGAAGTACTCAGGTTTGATGGTGAGATGCAGTCTGACTCGACTGACTTAGACGAAACATAGGGGCTCACTCCCTAGGCAAGCCAAAGTGATTGAGCCTGGTCAGGATGGTGCGATGGACCCGCATCGCGAGGCCGTAGCATGGCTCGCCGGCGACCGGCACCTGATGGGATTGCTTGCCCGGAACTGGCTTGGGCGGGGCCAAGGGCCGCTGAAGGAGCAAGCCAGAGATCGTTCAGCAGTGCGGATCCGCGCTACATCGGCCCGGTCTTCAACGCCGTCGACCGGATCCAGCCCGCAAAGGCATCAATGGACGCCTGCCTCGGATGATTGGCGGTTGCCACCAGGTAGAAGCCATAGCCTGGCAAGGCAAGGGGATGTGCCTTGACCAAGGTCCCCGTGCGCAGTTCATTGCCGACCACCACATCACTGCATATTGCGATTCCCTGTCCGGCAACCACTGCGTCAATGGCATGCAGTTCCTCGCGGAAGCTCAGGCCACACTTCACGCTGAGGTTCATCATCATGGGGTCGATCATGCCCGCGGTAGCCAGCCATTTGTGCCACGTGGGGGCGTCCGGATCCCGGTTCATCCAGTCGAAATGGATCAGCGGAAAGCGCAGCAGGTCTGCGGCGCGCTGAACGGGCCGGCCATCCGTGCCAAGCAATTCCGGCCGGCAGACGGGAAAGAAGGCGTCCCGGCAGATCTCCTGCACGACATGATCGGCCGGCGAAGTTCGCGCGTAGCGGATCGCGATATCGGAGTCGCCTGCCCGCAAGTCCAGGACAGCATCGGTGCCGATGATTTCCAATGCGATCCCGGGGTGCAATGCGCGCCACTCGGGTAGCCGGGGAACCAGCCACCGGCTCGCGAACGCGTTCGAGCTCGTCACGCGCAGCGGGCGTTGGTGGTCGGTCGCCGCGATCGATGCCACGGCGCTCGCCAGCGCATCGAAGCCATTGCGCAGCGCCGGAAACAGCTGCGCGCCCGCGCCAGTCAGGGTCAGCGGGCGGGGGCGCCGCTGGAACAGCTTCTGGCCGCAGGTTTCCTCCAGCAACCGGATCTGATGGCTGATGGCAGTCGGCGTCACACCGAGCTCCGCCGCAGCAGCCTTGAAGCTCTTGAGCCTGGCCGCGGCCTCGAATGCGCGCAGCGAACGTAGCGGTGGCAGTTTGCGCATGCACTGAGTGTAGGTGAGCAGAACTCATCTGCCAGCTGAGTTCTTCGAGCTTGCTTCGTTTCCTGCTTGCGTCAAGCATGTATCCGGAACCTGCGGTGCAGAGGTTGCTGTGCCGGACATGGAAAGGGGGCAGCATGGATGCGCATCTCATCTCCGGGAGTGCCGGAAGCGGGCCGGAGCACGTCGGCCTGAGCATGGAGCGATTCCGCCAAGGCCTGAATGGCGAAGCGATCCTGCGCGGAGAAAGCGGATATGACAGGGCACGCCAGGTCTGGAACGGCGCCATCGACAAGCGGCCGGCGATGATCGTCTATTGCGCCGATGCCGCCGATGTCAGCCGCGCCGTGACGTTTGCCCGGTCAGGCGGCTATCTGGTGGCGGTACGCAGCGGCGGCCACAATGTCGCCGGCTTGTCCGTCTGCGACGACGGCATCGTGATCGACCTGGCGCGCCTGAAGCGGATCGAAATCGATCCGGTGCAGCGCATTGCGCGCGCGGGTGCCGGCCTGAGCCTGGGCGAATTCGACAGCGCAACCCAGTCGCACGGGCTGGCGACGACGATGGGGGTCAACAGCGACACAGGCATCGCCGGACTGACGCTTGGCGGCGGCTTCGGCAGGCTGGGCCGCAAGCATGGCCTGGCATGCGATAACCTGATCGCGGCCGAGATCGTGCTGGCCGATGGCCGCATGCTCAGAGCCAGTGCCACCGAGAACGCGGACCTGTTATGGGGCCTTCGCGGCGGCGGCGGGAACTTCGGCATTGTGACGGCATTCGAGTACCGGCTTCATCCTGTCGGGCCGATGCTTCTGACCGGATCCGTGCTGCATCGCTACGACCAGGCGCGGGACGCCTTGCGGTTCTACCATGCATTTGCGAGCCAGGCGCCGGACGAACTCAGCGTCGACGCGGCCCTTGTGACCATGCCGTCTGGCGAGCGCTTCCTGAGCCTCTCGGCATGCTATGCCGGACCCATCACGGAAGGTGAGCGAGTGCTCGCGCCGCTCAGGGACCATGGAACCCCGGCCGAGTGCCGGTTTGAGGCGACCCCCTACCTGCAGATCCAGTGCGCCGGCGATGCCATCTTTCCCCGCGGGCGCCGCTACTACTGGAAGGCACAGTTCCTGCGTGAACTCACGGATCCGGCCATCGATACGCTGCTCAGTGCCTACGCGAACGCGCGCGGCGGCATGCCGCTGCTGGTTTTGCAGCAGGTTGGAGGCGCGATCGCCCGGGTCCCGCGCACGGAGACAGCCTACGTCAACCGCGATGCGCTCTATGACTGCTTCCCCATCTCGATCTGGGACGATCCGGCAGACGATGAAGCGAATGTACGGTGGGCGCGTGAAACCTGGGACGCTATCCGGCCGTTCTCGACGGGCGGGGTTTATGCAAATAATCTTGGCGAGGAGGGAGAGGACAGGGTACGAGCCGCCTATGGGGAGAACTACCAAAGGCTGGTCGAGCTCAAGAACAAATACGACCCCACCAACTTCTTTCGTCTGAACCAGAATGTTCTGCCCGGGCCGGTGCCTTCAAAGAATCTCTGACTGCGGCGGCCACCCTGGCGTGCCGCCGCCTGCCCAGGGCTTGCTCAGCCATCCACGCCCACGATCACGCTCGATGCCTTGAACACTGCCGCCGCCGGCTTGCCTACCGCCAGGCCGAGCCGGTCAACGCTGCTGTTGGTGATGATTGCCGAAATCGCCAGACCGGAATCGTCGGTAATGGTGACATCCGCATTGACCGCGCCCTTCTTGAGGTCGGTCACTTTGCCGCTGACCGCGTTGCGCGCCGACACCTTGCTGACATCGACATCCACCATGACGATCACCGAGGTTGCCTTGACCATGGCGACCGCCTTCTTGCCTTGCGTCAGTCCAAGGCGTGCGGCGCTCTCGCTGGTCACGGTGGCAACAATCTCCTGGCCACCGGCAAGGCGCAGGATGACTTCGTCGTTGACCGCGCCATGCCTGGCCGCCGAAACTTCACCCGAAAACTGGTTGCGCGCACTGGTAATCACTTTCTTCTCCTTGTTGCCTGATCGGTTCGCTCGCGTGGATCAGCCCGCCCGTGCTGCTGAGCCGCTGACAGGTCCGCGAGATTGAAGCTGTAGTGTGATCCCGAATTCAACGCTAAGGAAGCGGCCCCGGCTGATACCCGTCATCAGCGAAGCCAAAGCGCCTGCCCGGAGGCAGGCGTCAGGCGATCGCCGGGATCAATGCAAAGTGCACGCAAGGCACCGCCATGATTGCGAAGCATTATTGAGTGCACTATGCTGATGCCTCCCACGATACGGAGGTGTTCATGCTTAGAATTGGCGCGCTGATGGCAATGATCCTGGTGTCCGGTTCCGCGCTGGCCAGCGCGAAATGTCCCGCGCACCCCAAGAGCGAATGGATGAAGGAAAGCGATGCCCGCGCCAGGATTGAAGCGCAGGGCTACAACATCAAGAAGTTCAAGACCGACGGGAACTGCTACGAGATCTACGGCACGACCAAGGAGGGGAAAAAGGCGGAAATCTACTTCGATACCAAGACGCTGGACATAGTCAAGGCGGAAATCCAGAAATAACGCCGCCCCCCGCCGCCGCGTCATGAAGCCTTCGCGCCCATCCGTCCAGGTCTGGGATCCCATCGTGCGTATCACGCACTGGGGCGTGGCGGCACTGGTGCTGTGGAACCTGTACGAGGATTCCGGCGGGCCGCTGCACCGCACCCTTGGCTACGCGGCCGCGTGCCTGGTGCTGGTCCGCGTCGCCTGGGGCGTGGTGGGAAGCGGCGCCGGGAATTTCCGCGAATGGCTCCCCGGCAGCAGCAGCGTTGTTGCGTATGTCAAGGCCGCCTTTGCCGGGCATCCGCCCCGCTACCTTGGCCACAATCCGCTTGGCGCGCTGATGATGCTAGCGCTGTGGATCCTCATCCTTGCGCTTGCCGCTACCGGCTGGTTGTCGCGGCTGGATATGTTCTGGGGCGAAGACTGGCCCAAGGACCTCCATGGCGTCCTCGCCGATTTGCTGTTGGCGCTGGTGTGCGTGCATGTTGCCGCGGCGATTCTGATGAGTCGGTTGCACAAGGAGAACCTGATCCTGTCCATGGTGACCGGAAGGAAACCGGCAGCGCCGGATCAAGGCAAGCCGTCCGCCGGGGACAGGTAATCCACCAGCCCATCGGGCCCACCCGTTGTCGCCGATTCCCGTGCTGTCTTACCAGGCCGCCCCCCGCAGCACCGCCATGTACTGCAGATTCAGCGCTGCCTGCGCCACCGCAACAGCAGCATTGGAGTCATGGCCAGCATATTCCATCCAGGCCAGATGTTCGCGAGCGCCAGTGCGGCAACCGAGCAAGCCGTGAACATCCTGCTGCGCTGACGCAAGCGCTTGGCCGTGGCAGTGGTCGCGGACGGGTCCTTGTCATCGCACGGACATCATAATCTGACCGGGGCGCCAGCCCCAGCCGTGGCCTGCGTTTCACTGGGAAGGCAGCAGGCCCTGCAGATCCTTCAGGCTGGGTGTTCCAGGCGCCGCACCGGATGGACGTGCCGACAGGGTGGGCGGTTTTGCATCCTCCGGGCGCGGCTTGGCAACCGCGGACGGGTCCAGCCGCCCGCCTTGTCCCAGTACGATCTGGCTGCACCCTTGCAGGATGCCGTCCTTCTTCAGGCCGTTTGTGATATCGATCGCCAGTACCGAGCCCCGTTCCGCAATGGGAATTACGGTGCCGCCACGATTGAAGGCAAAGTTGCCCCGCCACACGGCTCGGTGCTGGCTGACGTCGCTCAGCGTGGCACCATAGCTGATCGAGAGACGATTGCCGGTGCTGCCGCTGACCACCCCGCCGCCGTGCGTAATGGTCAGGATGGTGTCCGCGCCGAACGCAGCGGCCCTGGCCGCGGGCCCGTTTTGATCCAGTTCGAGACCAGAGATTTCTTCAAATCCGGTGGTAGCTCCGCAACGCCGGGCGATCTCCCGGAACTTTGCGCGAAATGCGCCAGAAAAATCAGGGCCCCATCCCATGCCGGCACCCGAGATGACATACAGCCGGGTCGGCCGTCCATCGTAATCCAGCGCCCGATTGGTGGTCACGGCAGTCGGGGCCGCGCAGGCGCCTAGCGCGAGTGCCATCACCGCCGACACGGGAGGTCTTGCCATAATACGGAAAGCGGCAGTCAGGCAAGCAGGCGTCATCGGAAGGAGCTTCGAGCAAATACGCATTGGTCTTATCTGGAGAATACAATGTCACTGTCGACCATATAGAGCATGCAGTCCTTCCCCGCCGCTTCCTTGCATATCTGCAATGCTCTTTCCTTTGTGTCGACCGGCCTGGTCGGATCTTTGGGCCTGCTGCCCCAGGTTGCGACGGAATAGCCTGTATCCGAAATCGCAAAAGCTCGCGGGAATGGCCTTGTCAGAAAATCGCGAAAGCGCTCCTGGCCTTTCTCCCCAAGGTAGGGTACGGACAAGCCGGGCTGACCACCTGCCGGTTCCGGTGCTTTTGCCAGTTTGGCTGGCTGGGGTGGATTCTCGGCGCGAAATTTTTCCAGCGCCACTTTTGCACGCGCAGGAACTTGCGCTATCCAGTCAGCCGGGACGGCAAAGTTCAGGTTCTGCGCATCCCTGATCGTCAGGTAGGCGATGCCGATCAGGCGGCCGTCAGTATCGAACACGCCGCCGCCACTGGAACCCGGAGAAATCGGGGCGCTGATCTGGATCCGGGTAAGGTTGCCATCCTTGTCGTGATTCAGCCCGGATAGGAGCCCGTCGCTCAAGGTGAGTTCCATCCCTCGCGGGGCCCCAATAACGTAGACCTTCTGCCCCACCTTCAGCGTCGACACCGGAGCAATCTTCACGGCAGGTGCGACAAGACCTTTCGCACGAATGATGCACAGGTCGCGCTCTACGTCAGCGTGCGCGAGCTGAGCCGCGTGCGCGGTATTTTCGTGCTTGATGGTGATCGACCGTCCCTGGGTCAGAACGTGGCAATTGGTGACCAGCTCCTCGTGGCCTGTCACGACAGCGCTCCCCATTTTGATGCGCTGCCCTTGAGCATCGTGGACGCTGACCAGCCAGATACTTGGGGAGCGCTTCTCATAGAGGTCGGCAGCCTCGATCGCAAAGCAGGAAACCATTGGCAGTAACAGCACAGCGGCCAGCGAGACCCGGAGCGCCATTCTTCTGATGAGGACTAGAGCTGCCATATTTCAGCGATGTTTCATTACTTGAGTTTCCCCTCCCGCTCATTTGACCGCCTTCTGCCCGCCTGATCGGTATGGCAAGCGGGAAAATGCGGAGAGGCAGAGTAATGTAACCGGAATTGGGAATTGAAATAAGAGCCATCCATCCTACGAAAGAGGGGTCTTTGTCGTAGGCTGCAAACAATGTTGCGGTAGGATGAATGTAGAAGACGTTTTAATGGAATGCTCCGAGCACGTCGACTTCAACGTGATCGGTATTCGGCCGGACCGCAGTTCGGCCCAAGAATAAACAACAACGGGTTAGGGGGAGCGATGCTTCGCATCGAGGATCTGGCAACACCGCCAGAGGGATTCCTGCAAGAAGCGCCGGAGGGCGGAGATTTCTACCGGGCCTTCCAGGCTGCCGGAATCGAGGGATTTCGTTTCGGCTATTTCGCAGTCTACCGGGCCGACGAAATGGTCACCGTGGCGCCCTATTTTGTCATGAATTTCCATCTCAACACCATTCTGCCCAATGGCTGGCTGAAGCGGTATCTGAGTGGAATCCGCTTCAAGCTGGCCTGTATCGGGAACCCTACGGCGGACGTTGGGCGGATCCACGGTCGGAATCGGAGTTGCGCTAGGTTCCGACCAGCGGGGATCGGCGGCGAATGACCTCGCCTGTGCCGACTGTGGGACCCGGGCGCCGCACCCGCACCGCCGACCTGCGACATCTCAGCAAAACCGGACTTGATCAAGTTGCGCTTCGCAACTATATTGGTTGCGCAGCGCAACCTATGTGAGGCCGTCCGTGGACCTTGTCGACCTTCCAGCCAAATCAAGAGAAGCGACGATTCTTGAGCTTCGCGACTTCTCGCGAAGACTTGTCCGCGAACTTGGCTTCATGCGGGCCACCCTGGCCGATAGTGACCTTGCCCCGTCGGCGGTTCACGCGATCATCGAGATCGGGGCCAAGCCAGGGATCAGCGCAAAGGATCTGGGCAACATCCTGCGCCTGGACAAATCGAACACAAGCAGGCAGGTTGCAAGGCTGGAGGCCGGCGGACTCCTGGAGCGCAGGATCGCGGATGAAGACGCCCGTTCGTCCGAGCTGTACCTGACCGAGGCAGGACAGAAACTTCGAAAAAAAATCGACCGCTTCGCAACCGATCAGGTGTCCAACGCGCTGCGACGGATGGTTCCCGCTGACCAGCAGGCCTTGGTCCGCTCTCTCGCGCTGTACGCCGACGCACTCACGCAAGACAACGCGATGCAAGCAGCCCCCGGAGATGCCGCGTCCGCGCGGATTCTGGAAGGCTACCAACCCGGCTGCATCGGTGACATCGCAAGCTTGCACGCCCGGTTTTACTCGGAACATTGGGGCTTCGGCGCGTTCTTCGAAAAGAAAGTAGCGACCGAGCTTGCCGAGTTTGTCGGCAAGCTGCCGGCCGTTGACAAGGCGCTGTGGCTCTACGTCGAAAACGGCCGGTCGCTCGCCTCGCTCGCCATCGACGGGGATGATGAAACGGGCATCGCCCATTTGCGCTGGTTCATTGTGGATGACTCATTGCGTGGCTCCGGTGTCGGACGGCAACTAATGTCACAAGCGATGAAATTTGTCGACAAGCGATATAGCGAGACCTACCTCTGGACATTCAAGGGGCTGGATGCGGCACGGCATCTATACGAGTCATTTGGCTTTCAGCTGGTGGAGGAATCGGAGGGGGCGCAATGGGGAACCAAGGTCATCGAGCAACGGTTCAGCCGTTGCCCGGCCTGAGTTCGGCCATGATTCGACGACTGACGTGGCCCTCGCCTTCGTGAGGTAGGTCGCCGCTCGGAAGCGGACAGCAGTGCGTGGCCTGCCGGTCAGCGCGTCAAAACATACACTGGAGAGGCGGCGTCTCGCATGGAATACCGTCGCCGTCCCCATCCATCTTTACCCCCGGGCAGTTCTTTAAATAGAAGCGCGCTTCCGCGCAGGAAGCCATCTGGCTGCAGTGCTGTTTGCCCTCGCAGCGGAAAACCGGTTCCGCCGTTGCTGCCACGGCCGAGACCTCGATCGCCTGTGGTTCGGTCTGGGCAACGGCATTTACCAAAGGCGCATGAGTTTTGTAATAGATAAAGGCGGCCGCGGCGACCGCGACTACCAGCAAGCTCTTATAAATGTTGATCCCTACCCTTCTTTTTCTTATGCGAATGGAAGGATGCCACAACAGCGTCGTTGTGGATCAGGCGCTCAGCAGCAAGCAGGTTCAAGGACGGACCCGTGCCGGCGTCGACCTGGCGACAGCCGGAGGCCGGCCGGGAGCCAATGCAAAATGTGAACTCCCCCAAAATCGCAATACCCCTCCTTGGAGGGGAAGTAAACACCATCAAGAGTTCGATATCGTATTTAGCCGGTAGATCCAAGAGCCTCGACCAAAAGAGCCGCCTGACAGGCTCTGCTCGCTAATCGATTGGGGAGCGGACATGCTGAGAGACCATCTGATTGGGGACCTTTACGAGGCCGCCATTCGACAAGACGATTTCCTGGAAGTCCTGCAACGCACCGCGGAGGCGGTCGGCGCGAACGTCTTTCATATGTTCAGCTGGGACCCGGCAAACAACAGTCCGCGCTTCTCGGTGTATACGCCAGCCTCTCAGCTCGATTCTGTTGTCGCGATCTACGAGGCTTACTATGGCGCACTGGATCCGCGGCGCGAACTGGTCCAGCGTGCGCCCGCAGGAGCGCTCGTTGCCTGCCAAGACTACATTACCGACCAAGACGTGGCTCGGAGCGAGTTCTACCAGGACTTCCAGCTCCCGACTTCCGGGCATCGTTATCTGATGGGCGCGCGCCTTCCCCAGCCCGGGGGGAGCGACACCCTCCTGGGGCTCCTTCGCAACAAAGGAAGAAAGCCTTATACCGACGCGGAAAGAAAGGCCGCAGCTGGTCTGATCCCGCATCTCCATCGCGCCATCAACCTTTGGCAGGACGCCAGGGATCTGCACCGGGACGCCGCGCTGGGGACCGAACTGATGGAGCAACTCGGCCTTGCTGTCTTCGCTCTGGACAAGGAGGGACACGTCGTCTTTTCCAACAAGGCTGGGGAGGCGCTGCTTAGCGCCGGGACAGCGCTCAGGCTCAGGCACGGTCGACTGGCAGCGCCCCACGCTCCGGACAATGACGCGCTCCATGCTGCGATCCTTCGGGTTGTGCGATCCAGGCGCGGAGAAAGCCTGGCGCTGCGAAACGCCACCGGAGCCACACACGACCTGTTCATGAGCATCGCCGGCATTCCGGGGCTGACGCTGACCGCTTTCGGCTCCGCATCGGTCCTGGTTACGGCAAGGACGCGTGGAAATTCCCCCCCTGTCACCGCCCGGCAGTTGCATCAGGCTTTTGGCTTGACGCCGGCGGAAGCGGCCGTGGCGGAGGCCCTGATAGCAGGCACGTCCCCGGAGGATTATGCGAACACCAAAGGGGTCTCATCCAACACGGTTCGATACCAGGTGCGGGCCGTTCTCGCAAAGACCAACTCCCGATCGCAAGTCAAAGCCGTGAGTACCATGTTATCGATACTCTCGCAGAAGAAGCCGGATTGACTGGCGCGGGTGCGACGGCCCGTAATGGCCCCGCTTCATAGTTGTTGGCAAAAGTCCCCCAGTGCTGAACGCTAGCCGATGCCGATCGGCTTATGGCGTTCCTAGCCGTGAAAGCCGCCCTTGAGCAATCCGCTCCGCACACAGGGCCGCTTCAGATCGTGAAACACACCTGCTGTTTCATCATCAATATTGATGATGCGGCGATCATGTCTTCCCTTACATACTTGCTACGGCGTGCTGGTTGTATTACAGCGCACGCCAAGACCGAAAACAGCGGACGGGAAGGTGTAGCGGGACATCGGACTCGCGCGCCTGCAACCTTAGGGAGTCAGAAAAATGAAAGCAAAACTGCTTGCTGTCGCCGTAGCTGCAGCCACCGTGAGTGCTTGTGGTGGTGGGGGCGATAACTCCACGACTGGGGGGACAACGACTACGCCTGCTACGCCGACGACGAAGATCAGTGGCACTGCCGCAACCGGCGCGGCTTTGGCGGGAGCAACCGTCCAGGCCAAATGCGCGACGGGGTCCGGGTCGGCCACGACTGCCGCGGATGGCACTTTCACCATTGGTATTCCGAACGCCGTGCGTCCGTGCGTGCTCAGCGTCCAGGTTCCGAACGGGCCGGTGATGCACTCGATCGTCGATGCGGGTTCTGGCACCGCTGCGGTGGCGAATATCACGCCTCTGACCGAGCTCGTGACGGCGGCCATCGCAGGCGGTAGCACGACTGATTTCTTCACTGCCTTTGATGCGGCCGCGCAAGGCAAGCTGACCTCCGATGGTGTCCGCAGCGCGGTCTCGGCAGTCAGCCTCACGCTTAGCGGCATTGTTGATCTGGGCGGAGTGAATCCCGTTTCGGACACGCTTGTCGCAGCAACTGGCAGCGCGGCCGGCAACGCCATGGACAAGGCGATCGACAAACTCGCTGCCGCGATGACCTCGTCCGGCACGACCCTGGTGGATCTGTCCACGGCAGTCGCGGCGAACCCCGGTGGCAATTCGACTGGCCCGATTCAAACCATCCTGCAACCTGCGGCGGCGTCCTGCGCCAGCTTCCGCAGCGGCAAGTACTTCAGTGTCAATACGGCCGACAACATGATCGAGCCGGTGACGGTGGACGCCGCAAAGCTGACCGTAACTTATCAGAGCGATGGCGCCGTCGATACGCTTACTGCTGATTCCAGTCAGGCGTGCCGCTTCCTCAATCCGGATAGTCTGTATGGCTATGACATGGTCGTCGGCAAGGGCGGCATCGCACTCCTGCGCGATGTCCGTGGCTCCTCCACGTCCGCCAGGCTCCTGGTACCGGCGCAAAAGGTCGCCACCGACCAAAAGGCGGGGGATTGGGTGGGTCTTACCTACGCTACCACTCCCGACAGCGCAGGCAATCTGATGCCGAGTCGCGTCAACATGACGATCGGCGCCGACGGCAAGGTCACGGCTGGCGGCCGTTGCTTCCCTGGCAAGCCATGCTACGTCTGGACGGACGCTGATTTCCCTGTCTTCACCGAAGGGGCAGACGGCCTGGCGAGCACACCTTCCAACGGTGGCATCGGGTATGCGGTCACTTTCGTCGGCACCGATGGCCGCGTCTCCATGTTCCTGACCCGTCCTGGTGGCTTCACGGTCGCCAGCAGGGCCTACACCATGACTCTGCCGACCGTTGGCACGACGAGTGCGTATTGGGACTCGACGCTCTTTACGACAGGCACAATGAGCGCCTTCTCGGCTTACAGTACCAGGATCGACTCGGTTGACACCACCGCGAATTCCTATACCCGGACGCGTATCGAGGATGGGCGCGTAGATACCTGGACTCTCGACAATCCCGTCGTTGGCCTGCGCCATCGGGCCGCTGCCACGAACGTCAACGAAGCAATCGGCCTGAGAATCCCCGCTGCCGGCCTTGCCGCATCGATCAGCGCCAATGCCGCTCAAAACTTCTACAGCCTGAGTATCGACCGTCCCTAAGCTGTTGAGCCTCTCGCCAAGGGGCTTCCCCTTGGCCTGGCTTTTGGCCCCTCGACTTGTGCGAGGGGTTTTTTGCGCTTAGCCCCAAGTCAATTAAGGTGCCGCATCGCCTCGCAATGCCGCAGCGACCATGGAGGCGGACGACCGTTGGACCCGGAATTAATTTTTCGCCTTATAGACGCGTCAACCGTAGCGTGATTCGCCAGATCTTCTGCTGCCAGGGACTTTCATCCTTTACTCCTTGCCGGTTAGCCGGCGAACACTGTATATTTATACAGTTGTCGTCGCATCCCGGAACAGCTGGCTCCTGAAGTCAAGCCCGTGCGGCGCCTGCGCTTTCTCTCCCCACCTCGAAAGGCAATCATGTTCGTGCACCGCACCGAAATCATCAACGCCGCCAAGGCACTGCGCGCCAGCCAGGAAGAGTCCAGGTACAGCAAGCTCGTCGCGCTCGCGAACAAGCAACTCAAGGCAATGCAAACGGCAATCCAGAGGGGCAAGGAAGAATTCGAGACCAGCCTGGTACTCGACATCAACGAAGACAATCCGCAAGCAGCGCTGGAACCGCGCGCGCAACGGCTAGCCAACGACCTCAGAGCGCAGGGCTACACCGCAACGGTGACCACGTTTGCCGAGGTCAGCACCGACCGCAAGAACTGGACGCCGAATATCACGGTCGTCATCGGTCTGGGCGACATGGTTTCCGAAGACGACAACGCGATAGCGGAAAGCACGGTGACCGACGAGACAAGAGTCGCGCTGGCTGGCGAAGCTGCGTGTGAAATGGCCTGACAGCAGGCGGGCAATCCGAGACAGGGACCGGCATTACGAGGCTTCGCGCACGGTCGCGTGCGTGATGGCTTTACCAACAAGGGAAATCTGCACGCGATTTACCAGTGGCTACAGCTCAAAGTAAGCGTGGCCGGCGGGAAGCGGGCCAGTGTGACCGCCAGCCTCAATCTCATGAAAAAGCCAAGCGGCTGCATCCTCTGGATCGTGGTGAAACCGGATCTGGATTTCGATTCGTTTCTTTGGTTTGGTAATCCGCCTGGACAGCCGTTGCCAGACATCGGGGAGATGAAGGTCGCGACCCATACGAAGGCCAATGCCTTGGGGGTGAAGCTGTTGAGGCCGGCCCTCTTGCCGGCCGGTGCCGTCAGGGGGCCGGGGCCTTGGCCGCCGGCCTCGCCGGCAAAGCCACCGGAGTCGTGGTCTCCTGGGTGTCGGTAGCCTGCGGCGGCATTCTCGGCGGCTCTGGGGCCGGCGGCAGCAGGTGGTGCGTCTGGCGCGACAAGCAGCCCCCCACCAGCGCCGCGAGAAACACGGGCAACAGGACGCGTAGGCGCGGCAGTCTGCGTTGTGACATGGTCGGCCCTCCTCTAGACGATGTGTTGCATTGAGCCTAGCCTAATGCGCCTCCCGACGCCAGCCATCCCGAGCCGGGCGGTGCAGAACGAAACCACTCGCGATCCGCCCCGCGCTCACTTTTCCCAACCAGCCCAACCCACACCCAGGGTGCGGCCCGGCCGTCAGGTCTCGCTCCATGCGACACGCTGTCGCGCTGCGGCCCGTCTTGAGCCTTCTCGCCAAGGGCAAAGAACCATCCGAGGGTCGGCCGGGATTCTCGATTATGCTCTGCAGCGCATGGGTAATAGCGGCCGACCCACGCGAGGTCCTCCCAGCCAATGACGTTCGCGCTCATGATGCTCTGATTGCCTCGCCAGCGGCCGAGCACTCTGCGGCCGATTTTCCAATTGACCGTTGTAGTTTGGAAGCTGCCGTTGGGACGGCGACGGATTGAATGGCCGAGATGGGGTCGGTCAGCGACCACTGCCAGAGGCGCACACTGGATCTCACCCGGGCGCGGCAGCGCCGATAGCAGGTCGTGGAGGGCGGTATCGGAAGCGGGCATGGGACCCTCTGGGGTAACCCGAGCACCTCTCGGTCCAGTCAGGGTCAATGACGGTGCGGTCAGGCGGGGAAGAAGAGAGGCTGAAACATGGGTAGACCGCCCGCTATGGCGCGGACGTCGCCCATGTCATCACCAGTCCGGGCAGGACGGTGGCGACGGCGCTGCTGGTGGTCATTCATGCTGCGCGCCTCGCGCGGGTACCGGACCTTTGGCGTCGGCTTATCCCGACGTTCGGGAAGCTGAGCAGACGGCGCTGTCTTGAGCGCCGCCTGCGGTAGCTCCCGGCGGCGTGGCCGGGAGCGCTTATGAAGCGCTGACCATACTGGATTCCGCCACGCCGAGGGCAATGTGCCTCAGATCGTCATCGGTAATCACGGCCTTCGTATCCGCCAGTTGCTTGAAGCGGGCGAAGGCAGCGGACAGCCCTTCGTCATCGGGAAAATGCATCCCGAGTTCCTGAACCCGGTGCTTGAAGGCATTCCGGCCGGAAAGCTTGCCGAGCACGAGCGCGCCCTTGTCCCATCCAACATCTTCCGGCCGCATGATTTCATAGGTCTCACGGGCTTTCAGGATGCCATCCTGATGGATGCCTGACGCATGCGCAAAGGCATTGGCACCGACCACTGCCTTGTTCGCCGGAACGCTGAATCCCGTGGCCTCGGCAACGGCCCTGGAGGCAGCGACCAGATGCGTGGTGTTCACGCCAACGTCAAGTCCGAACAGGTCACGCCTGGTCTTTACCGCCATGACGACCTCTTCCAGGGACGCGTTGCCTGCGCGTTCGCCAAGCCCGTTGATGGTGCATTCGATCTGCCGGGCGCCACCGTACCTGACGGCCGCCAGCGAATTGGCAACCGCCAGGCCGAGGTCATTGTGGCAATGCACCGACCATATGGCCTTGTCGGAGTTGGGAATGCGCTCGCGAAGCCTCCGGAGTCCCTCGGCAAATTCGACGGGCATGGCATAGCCAACGGTATCGGGGACGTTGATCGTGGTCGCCCCTTCCTTGATGACCCCTTCGATCACGCGACAGAGGAAATCGGCGTCCGATCGACTCCCATCCTCGGGGCTGAATTCCACGTCGTCCGTAAACTGGCGCGCGAAGCGGACGGCAGTGCACGCCCGCAGATACACCTCCTCCGGGGTCATGCGCAGCTTCTTCTCCATGTGCAACGCCGACGTCGCGATGAAGGTGTGGATGCGGGATCTTCTCGCGCGCCTCAACGCATTGGCGGCTCGCTCGATATCGCGCTCATTGGCACGGGCGAGCGAGCAAATCACGCTGCCCTTCACTTGCCGGGAAATCTCCCGGATGGCGTCATGGTCCCCATCCGAGCTGGCTGCAAAGCCAGCTTCGATGACATCGACGTTCAGGGTATCGAGATGTTCCGCGACCGCGATCTTCTGCCTGACGGTCATTGCCGCGCCAGGCGACTGTTCGCCATCGCGCAGGGTGGTATCAAGGATGACGAGCTTGTCGCTGGCGCTGGTCGAATTGTGGGGCTTCGGGAATTCGTTCATCGGCTTCCTCCTGGTCGACGTGACGCTCAGTTCGGCCCGATGCCACGCGACAACACCTCGTGCGCCCATGTCACCGCCGCGCGCGCCGGCGCCTGGCCGGTCGACTCCACGCGTTGCGCCAGCCTGAGCACCCGTTCGCGGATGCCTGCCACTTCGTCGCGCAGGGCCGATTCGTCGACACCGCCAAGGTATTCCCGGGCGCAACTCACGATGCCGCCGGCATTGATGAGGAAGTCGGGCGCATAGAAGATCCCGCGCTGGTACAGGGTGTCGCCTTCGGCGAGCGAAGAAAGTTGATTGTTTGCCCCGCCGGCGATGACCCGGAAGCGGCAACTTTCGGCCACGGCCGGGGTGATGACGGCACCCAGCGCGCAAGGCGCGAATACGTCGGCGTCGACGGCCGTGATGGCTTCCGGCGATACGACGCTGGCGCCAAACTGCTGTTGCGCCTGCGTCGTGCGGCCGGCGTCGATATCGGCCACGGTCAGGGTGGCGCCCGCTTCATGGAGACGGCGGCAAAGCTCCCAGCCCACCGAACCCAGACCCTGGACGGCCACGGACAAGCCGGCGAGCGACTTGCGGTCCAGGCGATACAGCGCCGCCGCCTCGATACCGACGAACACGCCGTATGCCGTCCACGGCGAGGGATTGCCGCCGAAGCCGCCGTCGCGCGGCATGCCGCTGACGTAGCGGGTCTCGGCCTGGACGGCACGCATGTCGTCCACCGTCGTGCCGACGTCCTCGGCCGTAATATAGCTGCCTTGCAGCGACTCGACCATGCGGCCGAAGGCGCGGAAGAGTTGCTGGCGGTCGGGCTGCGCCGGGGAACGCAGGATCACCGCCTTGCCGCCACCGAACGGCAGCCCGGCGAGGGCGTTCTTGTAGGCCATGCCCTGTGACAGGCGCAGCGCATCGGACAGCGCGTCGGCTTCGGCGGTATAGGTCCAGTACCGGCAGCCACCGAAGGCGGGGCCCAGTCTGGTGTTGTAGATGGCGATGATGGCCTGCAGGCCGGATTCCGGATCGGTGGCGAGCGTCACGCGCTCGTGGGACAGGCCTTCGCCGGTGCCGAACAGGCGGACAGCGGCCGCCGCGTGGGTACGGTCGTTCAACTTCTTCTCCATGACGTGCGGAATGCAAAGCTGTAGCTCTGCCTTCCTTGACACACCGCCTGGGTTGCAGTGCGGTGCGGCTTTGATGGGGCGGGAAGCCCCAATCGCGTTCGGCTTCGGGCGATCTTGTCGCGCCGTCGCCGGGTTGGCATCTTACCCAGTTTCAGGGTGCGGGCGGGGCTGGGGTTTTCGCTTACTCCAAGGTCGGCTTCCACATCCGCTTAGGCACCGCGTGCTACCTGGTGCCACCGTGCAGCACCGCGTTGCCGCGCGCGTACAGAAAGTAGACCGACAGCCCGATCCCCAGCCAAGTGAGGAAGGCGATCCAGGTCAGCGCTTGAAGGTGCGCCATCAGGAACAGGCAGAAGCCCACCGATAGCAGCGGAACCACCGGCACGCCGGGACAGCGGAAAGCTCTCGGCAGCTCGGGGCGGGTCCGGCGCAGCACCAGCACCGCGATCGAGATCAGCGTGAAGGCGGAGAGCGTGCCGATATTGATCAACTCGGCCAGCACATTGAGCGGCACGAACGCGGCGATCATCGCGAACACGATGCCGACAGTCCAGGTGGCAAAGAATGGCGTGGCGTGCACCGGGTGGACCGACGACAGCTTGGCGGGCAGCAAGCCGTCGCGAGACATGGCAAAGATGACGCGAGTCTGGCCAAAGGTCATTACCAGGATCACCGTGGTCATGCCGAGAATGGCGCCCAGGTCGACAAAGCCAGCCACCCAGTCCTGTCCTGCGTACTGCAACACCAGCGACACGGGATGGTCGATGCCGGCGAACTTGGCGAAGGGAACGACGCCGGTCATGATGGCCGCGACTATCACGTATAGCACCGTGCAGACCGTCAGCGAGCCGATGATGCCGACCGGCAGGTCGCGGTGCGGATTGCGCACTTCCTCGGCGGCTGAGGTCACCGCATCGAAGCCGATAAAGGCGAAGAACACCAGCGCCGCCGCATTGAAGATGCCGGATACCCCGAACGGTGCGAATGGCTGCCAGTTGGCCGGCTTGACATGCCAGACGCCGACTGCGATGAACAGCACCACCACCGAAATCTTGATCGCCACCATCAGGTTGTTGAGACGGGCCGACTCGCGCACGCCGCACGACACCACCCAAGTGGTGATCAGCATGATTAGGAAGGCCGGCAGGTTGAACAAGGTGTGCACGCCCGGCACAGCCCCCGGAGCTGCCGTCAGCGCCGTCGGCAAATGCAGACCGAAACCCGCCGCCAGCGACTGGAAGTATCCCGACCAGCCCACCGACACCGCCGAGGTAGCCAGGCCGTATTCGAGCAGAAGGTCCCAGCCGATCATCCAGGCGATGATCTCGCCCAGAGTCGCGTAGCTATAGGTATAGATCGATCCCGACACCGGGATGGCGGAGGCGAACTCGGCATAGCACAGCGCGGCGAAGCCGCAGGCCATGGCCGCGATGACGAAAGACACGGTCAGCGCCGGGCCGGCGGTCAAAGCGCCGGTGCCGGTCAGCACGAAGATGCCGGTGCCGATGATGGCGCCGATGCCCATCAGCACGAGGTCCACCGGACCCAGCACCTTCTTCAGGCTGCCAACGTGTCTTTCCGCCAGCATGGCGTCAATGTCTTTGGTTCGGAACAAGCTCATATAGGTGTCTCCTGCATGTGCTGCCGAGCGATCGCACGGGCCGGCGCCGGAGATGGCGACGAGTCATGCGGGCGCGAAGGCATCCGGGCAGCGTGCTGCCGGGGTCGGCGGCACGGCTTGCCGGCACGCAGGTCGCGCACCGGTCCCGGCATTTGTTGGAATTACCCGGACCGCCCAGGCCACGGGGACAGACATCAAACCGAATCAACCCGGCGTGCGCGGCCCTCCGATTCCGTGCACGCCGCTCATGTCAAACACGCCGGTCTCAATCGACGTGATGAACCCATCCGAACGGGTCGGCGATCTTGCCGCGCTGGATGCCGGTCAACAACGAACGGAGGCGTTGCGTAACTTCGCCTTCCCCCCCATTGCCGATCGTGAACTCCCCACCAGCGTGACGTACCTGCCCGATGGCGGTGACGACCGCGGCCGTGCCACAGGCAAAGGTTTCCTTAACCCGGCCATTGGCTGCATCCGTGCGCCACGTCTCGAAGTCGTATGGTGTTTCATTGACCGGAATACCCTCGTGCCTGGCCAGTTCGATGATCGAAGCGCGCGTAATGCCCGGCAGGATTGTCCCTGTTAATGGGGGTGTGCGCAGAGAGCCGTCATCCATCACGAAAAAAACATTCATGCCCCCGAGCTCCTCGATCCAGCGGTGCTCCGCAGCATCAAGGAACACCACCTGGTCGCAGCCATTGGCCGAGCCCTCGGTCTGCGCGATCAGGCTGGCCGCGTAGTTGCCGCCGCACTTGGCCGCGCCGGTGCCGCCAGGGGCCGCTCGGGTGTAGCGATCCGAAACCCATACGGTCACCGCCGGCTTGCCGGCCTTGAAATACGGGCCGACCGGGCAAGCAATCACGCAAAATACAAATTCGGCCGACGCACGCACGCCTAGAAAATTTTCTGAGGCGAACATGAATGGGCGCAGGTAGAGGCTACCATCGCCACCTGGAATCCAGGCGCGGTCAATATCGACGAGCGCTTCCACGGCTTGCAGAAATGTGGCCTCGGGCAGGTCGGCCATCGACATGCGGGCAGCAGAGGCGCGAAAACGCCTTGCGTTCTCCTGTGGGCGGAACAGCGAGATCTTGCCGTCCTCGCCACGGTATGCCTTCATGCCCTCGAAGATTTCCTGCGCGTAGTGCAGTACCGCGCAGGCGGGATCGATTTGGAAAGGACGGCGTGCTTCGACCTTGGCGTCATGCCAGCCGCGACCGTCGGTCCAACGGATCGTGACCATGTGATCTGTGAAAATGCGTCCGAACGTCGGATTTGCCAACTTGGCAGCAATCTCATCGGCGGGGGTGGGCCCCGGGCGAGGCTCTACAACGAAATGCAGTTGATTTTCCGTACTCATTTTTCAGTGTTCCGAGGATGTTGGGCCATATGGCCCTGGCCGCCGCGGTAGTGTCGTCTGGGCGGGTGTCTTGCAAGGGGGGAGTGCTACTTGCCAAAGAGCGGCGCGCCTTCGCAAGCCCCACCACCGCCAAGCCGGACGCGCTCGATCCTGCCACAGGAAACTGTTCTGCTGCGGCCGGAGTCAGGCAGCAGCACTCAGCGCGCCACTGCGAAATTGGGCCAGCAATGCCGTCCGCCGCTGCGCCGCCTTCTGCATATTGACCTCCTTCACATGGCCGAAACTGCAAATATTGTCTGGTAGTGAAGCCAGTGCGACAGCAGTGTCCAGTTTGCCGTCGCTCAGGGACTGCGCAAGCTCCTCCACCGTGGCGAGATGCTCGACAATCAGTTGCCGCTCTGCACGCCGTTCGGTAGGCCTGCCGAATATATCGAAGGCGATGTCGCGCAAGCCCTTCAGCCGCGCCAGCAGACGACCGTCATGGAGCCCGCCCAGCGGCGAGCTCCGGTACCCGGAATAAAGCCGGCAGTATTCAATCCCGCGGCCCGGTCGCGGGCCTATTGCCGCAGTGGCAGTCGCACCACCGCCTGGGTGCCGCTCATGTAGACGCGGCCTCTTTTGAGGGTGTCCTTGTCGTCCAGGCTGGCCGCGGCCAGGGATTCGCGCAGGTTGGCGATAGTGGGGCATTCACGATGTCTGTCTCCGCATGCTTCTTTTGTCCGGAGGAGTGTAGGAAGCGCCCGCGCCATCGTAAAATCAAAAATTCCAAAACCTGATATCCATAAAACAAATAGCGGAGGGATGGACATGGCCAAGTCTCGCGAGGCACCGGAAACGATCGCCGACGAGACTACACTGCGACAGTTCCGCTACTTCGCCGCAGCCGCCGAGACCAGGCAGTTTTCGAAGGCGGCCACCACCGAGCAAGTGTCGCAATCGGCCATCTCCAATGCGGTGCTGGCACTCGAGCAGCATCTGGCGGTGCGCCTGTTCGAGTGCCTGCCGCAAGGCGTGACGCTGACCGCCGAAGGTCACCATTTCTACCAGCACGCACCTGCCCAGCCTGCTGGCGCGCTTTAAACAGGGTAAGAGCAGAGTTCCGCCGCATCCACTAACGCGCCCCCCGCTTGAACGGCAGCTAGGCCATGAAAGCGGACTTTGCCGTCACGGAGATCCGAGCGGCGCCAAAGGGTCCGGAAGCGGCAGTTCGCTAGCCCCGCCGCCCCCCTGAAGCGACCACAAGCTATGTATACTCCCCCCACACATAGCGCACGACCTGCCGCAGAGGCAGTCGCGCAAGGTGACGGCACAAGAAAATGAACAATACCGTATATCTAGCCTTGGCCGCGATGTCGGGAGCGGGTTGACTCGCGCCAACTATGGGCCAGGCTCCTCCACGCACCCAGTTGCTGGCGACGACGGCCGGCGGCCCCGTGCCGGCTATCCCTACCACGCCGCGCTATGGCAGCGCGACCTCTCACTGGGACGGCTTTGTGCTGGAGCGCCACCTGCTGCCCGCCGGCGCCCTGGACACCACGGTCATGCCCGTGCACTGCCTGGCCATCCCGATCGGCAGGGATCCCGTCGCGATCCGCTGGCACGTCAACGGGCGGCGCCTGGACGGGGCGATGGCGCCAAACCAGGTCTATTTCCGCGCCGCGGGCGATGCGCTTTCCAGCACGTGGTTGGCCCCGCTGGATGCCATCTATTTTTCCGTGCGCCCCGATGCCGTTGTCCTGGCTCATGAACAGACGCACGACCGCAGCGTGCCCGACCTGAGCTCGGACTTCGCCGGCGGCGCCGACAACGGCCTGGTGCGACTGGTGCTGGCGCTGGACGCCCATGTCCAGGGCGGCAGCGTGGGCGGCAGCCTGCTCGACCAATCCTTGCTGCTGGCCATCAGCCTGCGCGTGGCCCTGCTCTATGGCGGCAGGGGGCAGGACGCAACCGCCCTGGCAGCCCAGCAGCGGGGCCTTTTGTCCAGGCACGTTCTGGCGCGGCTGGACGATTTCATCCTCGCCCACCTGTCCCAGCCGCTCACCATCGACGCGATCGCCGCCGCGGTCCATATCAGCCCCTTCCACCTGTGCCGGATGTTCCGCAAGACGCGCCAGGTCAGTCTTTGGCAATACGTGCTGATGTGCCGCGTCGAATATGCGCGCAAGCTGATACGGCGACACCCCGATATGCCCCTGTCCGATGTGGCGGCCGCCAGCGGGTTCGATTCCTACACACAATTCTTCGCTGCCTTCCGCAAGTTCAACCGGGCATCGCCAAGCGATTTCCGCCGCAACGCGCATGTGCAGGCCAGGCAAGCCTGAGCTGACTGCCGACGCACAAGCCTGCCCCCGCAAATTATTCGCAAGAAACCGCAACTGCGGGCGTGGCGGATCCCCTATTGTCTTTGCATTCCCCTGAATGGGGGATAAACCAGACAGGGCAAGGCGGGCAATCCGGCCGCGCGGGGGCAAGCCCCCGGCAGGTGCGCGGCAGAGGCGTCCGGGGGGGAAAGGCAATGAAAGAAGAAATCATGCATCAGACCATACGAGGTCTGTACGAGGGCATCCTTGACGAAGCCGCCTGGCAGTCCAGCCTGGCCCTGCTGCGCGATGCCAGCGAAAGCATGCACGCCGCGCTGGTCGAGTTCGACGCTCCCAGCCAGCGGTTTCGGGTCAGCGAGATCCATGACCTGAACCAGGAACTGGTCGACGCCTACAACGACCACTACCAGGCCGAGGACCCGGCGCGGACCTACACACGCCAGATGGCGGAGGGAGACTGGTATGTCGATTCGCGCGACCTAGGTCAGGCGGATATGAGCCGGCTGCCCTTTTACCGCGAGTTCATGCACGGGTTCAGGCTGAGCTCCGTGATGGGCTGCCTGGTCGAGCGCAAGCCGCACCGCGAGATCTATTTTTCGCTGCAAAAGCCCCTCGGACAACAGCCCTACCACGCCGATGACGCGCGCCGGCTGGGCTGGGCGATGCCCCACCTGCGACAGGCACTGAGCCTGCGCGAGCGCACGCTGGACGTCGCCATGCTCGGCGAACTGTCCGCGCAGGTGCTGGAGCGACTCCCCTTTGGCCTGATCGTCGTCGCGCCTGACAGCAAGGTGCTGCTCAGCAATGCCCGTGGCGAACCCTGGGTAAGGCGGCTGTTGCCGGGCAAGCAAGGCGAGCCCGCAGGCCGGGCGCGCCCGGACGACTGGTGCCTGAGCCGGCCGTTCCGGGAGATGCTGGCTGCGGCCTGCAGCCCTGAAGGAGCCACGCCGGCCCAGGCCGCGCATGCCTGCGACAGCAGCGGGCACAGCGCAAGCGTCATCGTGCTGCCGCTGCCGCCGGCCCATCGCCTGGCCAGGCAATGGCAGCGCCCTGCCGCCCTGGTCGCAATCCGCGAGGCCGGCGCTGCGCCGGCCATGCTGGCGGGCGTGCTGCGCCAACTATATGGCCTGACCGCATCCGAGATCCGGCTCGCGACCGTGCTCACCGCGGGCATCGGGCTGCCCGAAGCCTGCGCCCGGCTCGGCATCCGCCATGAGACCGCCCGCAGCCAGCTCAAGGCGATCTTCAACAAGACCGCTACCGGTACCCAGGCCAGGCTTGCTCATCTGCTGAGCGAACTTGGCGCGTGCATGGGGCCCGGCTGATTATTTTCCGCTGCCGCCGCCAGATCGATCCGCCGGAGGATCTGGCGCGGCGGTCCCACGATGCTCAGAAGTTCCCGAAGAACGTGCGCGCTGCAGCCATGCAAAACGGCGCTACCAGTTCACTATGGTAAGCCTCGATAACAGCGGAGGCCCCGCCATCCGTGGCACCTCCGGCAACTGCCTGCGCGGCCAGCGCGGCCTTTGCGTCGGCAAAGCCTTGCTTGATGGCGGCATAAGGATCTTTAGCCCCGGCGATGGCGGCATCGACATCCAGCACCGTGGTCAGCTTTGCCGGCACTCTGGCATTTTTCCAATAGGCCTGCTGGATGGTCGCGTTGAAGAAAAAGACAGTGGGGTCCGCATATCCGCCGCAGAGCTGGACCGGGGAGCCGGGCGTCCAGTTGCGCATGTCGTTTCGTTTGAATGCCTGACGCAGGGGGGTGGCCGGGTTGGCCGCCGGTGCCATCGCGGCCGTTGTATTCGGGAACGCGCCATCTGGATTCACCAGTGCATCTTGCAGCATGCTGAGTCGATATGCATTGCGCAAGAGGTGCCCATTGCCGAACCCAGCGGCAAATACCGGCGTCAGCGCCGCGGGTACAAGCGGCGGCGAGGCCGGCGGTGTCAGTGACGCAAACTGCGGGGCGGGAGGGGCAAGACTGAAGAGCGCGGTAGCGGGGAGTTTTCCCTTGCCAATCAAGACGTCAATCGACGTCACGCTCGGCAGCAACTGTTCGATGCCAGGCGCGTAGGCCGGCTCATAGAGATCGCCTGGACTCCCGTAGAGATTCCCGTAGGCATGCTGGTAGCTCGTCGCCGCCAGCGTCGTGAACACGGTCGAGCCGATATCCACTTCGCCCGCAATCAGTGCATCGCCCATGGCCCCCAGGGCATAGGGGCCAGACCCCATCGAGGCAGCCGTCACGTTGACGCCCGCCGCTTGCAGCGCGCGTTGCGTGGCCATGGCAACGTAGCCGCCCTGCGAATAGCCAGTCACAAAGAGCTTGCCATTCGGCCAAGTCAGTTTTCCTGCGTTCGTTCCCCCCATGGCGACCCGCCCTGCCGTGAGCGAGTCGATCATGTCAGCCGACTGCTGCGCAGCATTCAGGTAAGGGTGATAAGGAAGACCCGAGCCGGAATATCCCGCGTAGTTGCTCGCCACCACGATATAGCCCTGCGCCGCGTACATGGCTGCGATGGCCAGGCCCTCTGCGGCACCGTCGCCGTTGTTCTTGTCCGCTTGCGTCAGATCGGCAATATTGAAATTGCGATAGGTGGTAGTCCCATGCGCATACAGCATGGTCGGGCGTGGCCCGCTGCAGCCCGGGCCGCCGCCAGGAATCATTAAGGCGGCGCTGGCGTTGGTGCGCTCGTTGGCGCCGCCAATCGTGCCATAACGGAAGTACATCACCTCCAGGTCGCAAGCCGGAGTTCCGGCCACCTGCATAAGTTGCCGGCCCGTATCGGTGGAAGTCAGCAGGTTTTCCAACGCGCCCGCGCTGATGCGTAGCGTAATTGTCTGATCCAGCAACTGGCCGCGGCCTACAGACATGGGTTGCACGAAAGCGCCAGTAGTCAGCGCGCAACAGGCAAAAACTCCAATAAGCCCCTTTCGCCGGGTCAAACGCATCGTGCCCCCTTTTATCGCGATCAAATCGACTTGTTCTTAGTAGCAGGTCCGCGAACAGCCAGGATCCGCTTTAAGGTGCAGTACGTGGGTCTTCCATTTCCAGCTAGCCAGCAATGTTGGCTTTCCCCGTGCCTGGGCTTTGCTTTTGTTTGACTTTTAGTTATAGGGGCCAGGGAGAGTTGATCACTCCCCGCTTCGGTGGGGTGTCTCACCGCATTGTCCCACCACCTTGAGTGCAGGCACATCGCGCGATCCGTGGGATCGGCAATCCTTTGCGATTCAATGGCCTGTCCATTGATCGACTTAATATTTCTTTTATATCAGATATAAAGGAAATTGAATTTCAGACCTGAAACAGGCCGGACAGATACGTCCTTAGTGCTTGGGCACTACTCTTCCTGGAACGCTTCCTCGCGCTTGGCCTTGATCGACGGCAGCGCCACCACGGCCACCAGCACAGCCGCGGCGATCAGCAGGCCGAGCGACAGCGGACGGGTCACGAACACGGTGAAGTTACCCCTCGACAGCAACAGCGCCCGGCGGAAGTTCTCCTCCATCATCGGCCCGAGCACGAAGCCCAGCAGCAGCGGTGCCGGCTCGCACTTAAGCTTGATGAACAGGTAGCCGATCACACCGAAGCCAGCGGCGGTAAAGACATCGAAGGTCTGGTTGTTGACGGAGAAGACGCCGATGCAGCAGAACACCAGGATGGCCGGATACAGGAAGCGGTAAGGTACCTGCAGCAGCTTGACCCAGATCCCGATCAGCGGCAGGTTCAGGATGATCAGCATCAGGTTGCCAATCCACATTGAGGCGATCAGGCCCCAGAACAGCGCCGGGTTGCTGGTCATCACCTGCGGGCCGGGCTGGATGTTGTGGATGGTCATCGCACCCACCATCAGCGCCATCACCGCGTTGGGCGGGATGCCAAGCGTCAGCAACGGGATGAAAGAGGTCTGCGCCGCGGCGTTGTTGGCCGATTCCGGACCCGCCACGCCTTCGATCGCACCCTTGCCGAACTCATGCGAGTACTTGGAGGTCTTCTTTTCCAGCGAGTACGCTGCGAATGAAGCGAGCGCCGCGCCACCGCCGGGCAGGATGCCCAGAATGGAGCCTAGCGCGGTACCGCGCAGCACGGCTGGCGCCATGCGCCTGAAGTCCGCCCTGGAGGGCCATAGGTTGGTGACGTGATCGGTGAAGGTTTCGCGATTTTCTTTCTGTTCGAGGTTGGCGATGATTTCCGCGAACCCGAACATGCCCATGGCCAGCGCGACGAAATCGACGCCATCGGTCAACTCCGGCACATCGAAGTTGAAGCGCGCGGCCCCCGAGTTCACGTCGGTACCGACCAGCCCCAGCAGCAGCCCCAGCACGATCATCGCGACCGCCTTGGGCAGCGAGCCCGAGGCCAGCACCACAGCGCCGATCAGGCCCAGGCACATCAGCGAGAAGTATTCGGCGGGACCGAACTTGAACGCCAGTTCCGACAGCGGCGTGGCGAACGCGGCCAGGATCAGCGTGGACACGCAGCCAGCAAAGAAGGAGCCGATGCCGGCCGTGGCCAGCGCCACCCCCGCTCGTCCTCGCCGCGCCATCTGATAGCCGTCGATAGTGGTGACCACCGATGACGATTCACCCGGCAGGTTGACCAGGATGGCGGTGGTGGAGCCGCCGTACTGTGCGCCGTAGTAAATACCGGCCAGCATGATCAGCGCGGCCACCGGCGGCAGCGTGTAGGTCACCGGCAGCAGCATCGCGATGGTGGCGAGCGGCCCGATGCCCGGCAGCACGCCGATCAGCGTACCGAGCACGCAGCCGAGGAAGCAGTAGGCAAGGTTCTGCAGCGTCAGCGCCGTGGAGAATCCAAGGGCCAGGTGTTCGAACAGTTCCATTTTTTGGCCGTCTCCTTAACCCGTAATGAATGCCGGCCATACCGGCATCTGCAGATTGATGCCGTACACGAAGGCGCCCATGCTGATCAGCACCAGCACCACGCTGTTGAGCAGCGCACCCTTCCAGCTGAATTCGTGGCTGGCCATTGAGGAGACCAGTACCAGCACGAAGACCGACAGCACCATGCCGAGCGGCTTGAGCAGCAGGCCGAACAGCACCACCGATCCCAGGATCCACAACAGGGTTTTCAGGTCCCAGCGGGACAGGTGGTCTTCCTCGCCCTTGCTCGACAGCGAGCCGATCAGCACCAGCGCACCGAGGACGGCGAGTACCAGGCCGAGCAGAAAGGGGAAATACCCCGGGCCCATCTTGGCGGCGGTTCCCATGGAATAGCCGCGTGCGACCCAGGAAAAGCCCAGACCGACCAGAATGAACATCAGGCCGGAGGCAAAGTCCTGTTGGCTGCGTATGCGCAAAGCGATTCTCCTCACAATCCAGGAAATGCGACGCCGCACTGCGCGCAGCCTCAGGCGCAGAGTGTTCCGGACATGCAGGCGCATACCCGAAGCGATGGATCGAACGTTAGAAAGCCAATCTTTCAGCTGGCTTTCAACGGTCATGGCTTAGGGGTATGTCCCGATATGGCCCCAACGCCAGATGGCACGGCAAGACATCAGGTCATGATGCACATGCGCTCCGCCATGGATGACGCTCATTTCGCCGCACAGAGCATTTCCGGCCGGACTCGATCGGTGTCTGCGGCAGGCTAAAACCGATACCCCAGGCCCAGCACCATCACATCGGTATCCCGGCTATTGGTCGTGACCGTGCGATGCCACGAAAAGCGCGTAGTCCAGGACGGACTGAGGCGATAGCTCGCCGACATGGTAAACAGGCCAAGCGTACGCGTGACGCCGCCACCATCGTCATGGTCCCGAGCGAAATAGGGACCAAAGCCGATGCCAAGCGTCAGATGGTCATTGAAGAATGGCCGCACCAGCCAGGCTTGCGCTGCCAGACCCTGCCGGCGCACGACCCGGGCATCGCCCTCGTTCAGATAGGTGGCCGTGAGGTCTACGTACGGCAGGATGCCGCGCCGGTACTCGGCCGCGTAGGCGACGCCGCTGGGTGAGTCAAAGTTATTGACAATAGTCGTGCCGCCGAACACGGTGAGCTCATTGCGGGTCGTCAGGCTGTTGTACGAAGTCGCAGGCACGACCGGGCCATCCCTGCCCCCCCGGTCAAGCTGGTAGCCCACGCCGATCAGGAAGGTGTTGGTGTCGATGCTGCCGAATGCCTGCGCGCGGTTGTATCGCGCCTGCAGGATCCACGGACCGCCATTGATATACCAGGTACCTGCCGCGCTGATCAGGATGCCCCACCCGTGCTGGTCATTCGCGCCGCCTTCGGCTGTCCTCACGGTGGTATCGAAATAGCGGTACGGACCGACGCCAAGCGAAAAGGCAAAGCGCCGGTCCGCCGACAGCAACCGCCCCCACAACTGCGCGCTGTGGCCGTCGCGATGGTGGTTGGTGACGTGCCCCTCGTTCAGATAAGAGAAGGAGGCGTAGACGTTGTCGGTCAGGTTATGGGCGTACTCGTAAGTGTAGCCATAGGTCTTCTCTCCCAGCGACGGTGTTTGCTGCAGGCCGCCAAGCACATAGAACTCCTGGGCGTGGGCTTCAGGGTGGACGCCCGTCAGCAACGCCGCGCAGACCGCAGCGTACATCAGCTGACGCAGGCCATGCCGATGGGCCAGGCCCGGCACAAGACGATGTTGCATAAGCGGGGCTCCTGATTGCGCATGCCAGGCGCCCATAATGCTGAATTCACTGACGTGCTTCAAGCCCCCGCGGCGCCATTGCAACACCGTTGATGTGGCGCATCATCGTGAAGGCCCACATCGGAAATGCGGGCCTTCTTCATTGATTCAGGAGAATCAGGCGTCGCCATCGACTGCAGTCGCCTTGATCATGCCGAGTTGGGTCAGCGCAGTCACACCGTCGTCCAGGCCGATTTCTTCCACGATCTTGCCGTCGATCACCTTCAGCACCGTGGTGCCGGTGAAATGCATCTTGCGACCAGTCGCGGCGGGCAGACCGCCGATCAGGAAGTCATCGTGAGCCGGACCCGTATGCGTGCCGCCACCTTCCCACTGACCGACGACGTAGTCGCCGTCGGCGATCAGGTCAGCCGTGCCCCAGAAGTTGAGATCGGGGAACGCGGCACGGAAGTCGGTCATGAACGCCTTGATGTCCTCGCGGCCGCGGCGGGGCTCGTGCAGCGAATACTTGAGCAGCATGTTCGGCGCGGCAATCTCGTCGATGACTGCGAGATTGACATGCTTGCCCCAAAACTCCGTGAACCAGCGGCCGACGACGGCCTTGTTGCTCTCTTCCTTGCTCATTTGAAACGTCCTCACAGTTGGTTTCGGAAGGATCATCGAAACCATTCGATGACCTGAGCACCAGAATAGGCATCCGTGCGTCGTCCAACACTCCGATTCTTGCTGCGCAAATCAATTCGATGCTTTGGCGGCAGTGCCGGACTGGGGTCAGCTTGCCCCGGCCCGCAATTCGCCGTCAGCCATGGCACAGAACAGGATAAGCGGAATACCAGAAGCCCCAGCCATATCTATGCCAGCTGGCCAGTCCTTGCTAATGATTTGTAATAATGCGTTCGATCACGCACAGAGCAAACCATCGCCGGCCATTAGTCTGGGTCATCAAAACTCGCCGCTTCCTCGAGCGGGCGTACCGGTCTCCGTGGAGGATCGGATGGATCGTTTTTATCTGTTAGACGCGTCGTTCTGCCCAAGCGGGATCACGGGACGCGCTCCCATTTATAGCCGCACGCCCGAGCGCGCCGCAGCATCGCAAATGACCGCATTTACCGCGGTCCTGCAGGCACACACCGGCCAGTTCTTCCACAATTACGCTGCGCTGCACGAATTCTCGGTACGGGAGTACCGGACGTTCTGGCAATGCTTCCTGCAGTGGTCGCAGGGACTCGCGTGGACCGGCAGCACCGAGCCGGTCTGCGTCGGCGACGAGTGCGAGCATGCATGCTTCTTCCCGCAGGTCCGGCTGAACTACGCGGACAACCTGCTTGGCCTCGCGGTAGCCACGCCTGACACGCCCGCGCTGACCGCCTGTTACGCAGATGGCCGGCGTGTACGCCTGACCCGCGGCGAACTGCGCAATCGGGTAGCGCGTCTCGCGCATGCGCTGTCGGCGTTGGGGCTGCGCGCAGGGGACCACGTGGCTGGTGTGATGCGCAACGACGCCGATGCAGTCGTTGCCGCGCTGGCCGTCACCGCGCTCGGTGCAACGCTCTCGACCGCCGCGGCCGAGATGAGCGTCGAGACGATACTCGATCGCTTCGCGCCGCTGGCGCCGCGGCTGCTGTTCGCGCACACTGCGCAGCGGGCGTTCGACAAGGGCATGGCGCTGGCGGACAACGTCGCCGATCTGGTTGCTGCGTTGCCGTCGCTGCAGGGCGTCGTCCGGCTCGACGACGGAACCTTGCCGGACACTGTCAGGCCGCCGGTCTATGCGCTTGGCGAGCTGATCGACAGTGGCGATGCCGGGCGCTTCGTGTGGCGGCACTTCCCGTTCAACCATCCGCTTTTCGTCATGTTCTCGTCGGGCACTACCGGCAAGCCGAAGTGCATCGTGCACGGCGCCGGCGGCAGCCTGCTTGAGCATCTGAAGGAGCATCGGCTGCACTGCGACCTGCGCCCCGGCGATCGCTTGTACTTTCACACCACCTGCGCGTGGATGATGTGGAACTGGCAGTTGTCGGCGCTTGCATCCGGGGTCGAGATCGTAACGTATGACGGCCCGATCCCGACGGTCGATGGGTTGTGGCGCCTCGTTGCCGACGAGCGCGTCACCGTGTTCGGCACAAGCCCCGCTTACCTGAAGATGTGCGAGGACGCGGGCCTGGTGCCGGGGCAGCGGTTCGATCTCGGCGCACTGCGCGCGATGATGTCGACCGGTGCGGTGCTGTTCGACGCGCAGTTCGAATGGGTGCGAGATCACGTGAAGCCGCTGCCCCTGCAGTCGATCTCCGGCGGCACGGACATTCTCGGCTGCTTTGTGCTGGGAAATCCGAACCTGCCGGTCTATGCCGGGGAAGCCCAATGCAAAAGCCTTGCGCTCGATGTTCAGGCGTGGGAACAGGGTGCCCGCACCAGCGGAATCGGCGAGCTGGTCTGCGCGAACCCGTTTCCGTCACGTCCGCTGGGCTTTTTTGGCGACACGGACGGCAAGGGATTTCACGCTGCCTATTTCAGCAGCAACCCGGGGGTCTGGACGCATGGCGACCGCATCGAATTTTCGCCGGAAGGCACTGCGCGGCTGCATGGCCGTTCCGATGGCGTGCTCAATATTCGCGGCGTCAACGTTGGTCCCGGCGAAATCTATCGTGTGCTGCGCGATATCCCGGACATTCGCGAGGCACTGGTGGTCGAGCAGCGCTCACGCACCGGGCCGCCTGACCGCGCGCACGCGCAAAGGTACGACCAGCGTATCGTGCTGCTATTGGTCTTGCAGGATGGCGTCGCGCTGACTGGTGCGCTGGCCGCCCGGGTGCGCCGCGAGCTCGCCCGTCGCGCGTCGCCAACCCACGTGCCCGACCGGATCATCGCCGTCGATGAGTTGCCCGTCACGCATAACGGCAAGCTGTCCGAAGCGGCCGCGCGCGATGCGGTCAACGGCCTGCCGGTCGGCAACGCCGCGGCGTTGCGCAATCCCGGGTGCCTAGACTTGATCCGGAACCATCCGGCACTGAACCTGGCGGCGCGCGAATTGCCATTCGCCGGCGAGTCCCGCGAACAACTGGAACGTCATTTGCAAGGGCTGTGGGAGAAACTGTTCGATTTCGCACCGATCGGCCGCGACGACAACTTCTTCGAGCTGGGTGGTCATTCGTTGCTCGCCGCGCGGTTGCTCGCCGACGTGCATCAGTCGACCGGGCGCACGATTCCACTCGCGACGCTGCTGGTCGCGCCAACGATCGCGCGCCTTGCCGCGGCGATCGACGAGGCCGCGACGCCGCAGTCGCCGAGCCTCGTGCCCGTGCGCGCCGGCGCCGGGACACCGCTGTTCATCGTGCATGGCGCGAGCGGCTCGGTGATGGAATGCTGGGGGATGGTGTACGCGCTGCGCAGTTCGCGCCCGGTCTATGGACTGCAGGCACAGGGCCTTGATGGCGAGCCGACACAGCTGCGCGTCGAAGATATGGCGGCCAGCTACATCGAACAGGCGCGCACCGTGCAGCCGTGCGGACCGTACGCGCTGGCCGGCTACTCGTTCGGCGGACTGGTCGCATTCGAAATGGCGCAACAGCTGACGCGCGCCGGCGAGCACGTCGAATTCCTGTGCCTGCTCGATACCTATGTGGGCGAGCATTTCCTGCCATGGGGTGCCTGGATGCGGTACTGCTGCAGCTATCTGGGATGGCAGTGGCGCAAGCTGCGCGCGGTGCCTGCGTCGCAGCTCTTCGCTTACCAGAGGCACATGCTCGGGAAGGCGGCCGGTCGCGTGGGGATACGATCCGCGCGCATGACGTCCCGGCCAGACGCCTTCACCGAATCGTTGCCGCCTGCGCTTCGGCGCGTGCGTGAGACGATGGGACTCGCCATGACGGCCTATCGGCCGCGGCCGTATCACGCCGGCCCGATTGCCTATGTGCGCGCGGCGATCCGGCAGGAGCATCGCGGCGACCCGATACCGCTGTGGCGGCGTGTCGCACGCGGCGGCTTGATGATCGCCGAAGTGCCCAGCAGCCATATCGATATGCTCCTCGAGCCGAATCTGCAGGTTGTCGCGGCGGTGCTGGACGACGGCCTGGCAAACGCGTGACCCGGCTGGCGTGTTTCAAGAGGCGCCGCAAGGCGTGAGCGGGGGGTCGGACGCCATGCAGCAGGATTTTGTCACCGCACGGAACGCGCGTCGTACCCTGTCGCTTTTTCTGCCTGAACCGAGCCGCTGCTCGCTGCCGCAAGGCGCCGTGCATGTGTGGGTACTGGATGACGCCCTGGTCGAACCAGTCTGTTCGACGCTCGCCCGCACGCTTTCCCCGGATGAGCGGCAGCGTGCCCAAGCCTACCGGCTCGAAAGGCACCGCAACGGCTTCATTGCCCGGCGGAGCCTGCTCCGCTGGCTGATCGGCTGCTATCTGAACTGCAAACCCGAATCCCTGCGCTTTAGTGTTACGCCGTTCGGCAAGCCAGTCGTGCAGTGGCCGCACGCGGCAAGGATCGCTTTCAATGTTTCCCACACTGACGGGATGACGCTGATCGCCTTCGCCTGGAATTGCCGCATCGGCGTGGACGTGGAGCGGCGCGTTGACGGCCTGGACCTTGGGGGCGTTGGACGCGGGATCTTCTCTCTGGTCGAACAGGAGGCGCTTGACCAGGCGCGACCCGATGCGGCAGCAACCCTGCTCAGCATCTGGACCCGAAAGGAAGCGTTGCTGAAGGCGCTCGGCATGGGACTCTCCGGCGAGCCGAGCACCTATACGACCGAAGGCGATTTGCTGCCCGGCGCGGGCCACTGGTGTGCTTCGCATCATGGCAAGGCGATTTCCGGCTGGACATGTCTCGACCTTGTCGTCGGGCCGGATGTCCGCGCGGCGCTGGCCGTGTCGCTCGAAGATGCCAGCGTCACCCTCCACCGGGCGGCGTCCGGATAGCGGTGTCACTGACAAAATGAGCCGCATGAAGCACCCACCTCGATCGGACAGGCCATGTTGCGCGATAGCCTTCGAACTTCCGGCCCGGGTCGGTCGCGGAACACGTTACGTTACACGTAACACCTCCCCGCAGCTGGCAGTCGCCCGCAAAGGCCGGACTGGTTCGCGTCAACCTCCCGGAAACCCGCGGCAGGCCTGGCTCCCGCGCTTGCGCGCGAGGGCACGGGACGGCCTTGCCGGCGCTGGCATTCCCCTTGCTGGTTCTGGTGCAAGGCGCGGGCCACGAAGCCAGCGCCGGCAAACCGGGGGAAACAAGGATGAACTGGACGAACCGTGGAGCGGCCGCCTGGGAGCAGGTCCTGGGGCGCAGCCGCGAGGCGCATGCCGTGGTGATCGATGACATGCCAGTTTACCGGCACGGAGTCATGCACCTGCTAGGAGTTTGTCGGATTTTCGGGATCTCCAGTCGTCCGGCGGGACGGGTTGGGCGTTGATAAATTCACAGTTCGCTGAGTGAGCCCATAGATGAGTCGTTTCGTGCCCGTTGATCGTCAGACCGACTATCTGTTGCCACCGTCAGTGGAGGACTGGTTGCCGGAAGGTCATCTGGCGCGGTTCGTAGTGGAAGTCATCGAGCAGATGGACCTGTCGGAGCTGAGTGGGGCGTACGCGGGTCGCGGCATGGCGGCGCATCACCCCGAGGTGCTGCTTGGCTTGCTGGTGTACGGGTATGCGACCGGAGTGTCTTCGAGCCGCAAGATTGAGAGAGCGACCTATGACTCGGTGGCGTTCCGCTACATTGCGGCGAACACGCATCCGGACCATGACACGCTGGCCACCTTTCGCAAGCGGTTTGCGAGCCAGTTAGAGAAGCTGTTCGTGCAGGTGCTGCTGATCGCGAAGGAGATGAAGCTGGTCAAGCTGGGCCGGATTGCGCTGGATGGCACCAAGGTGAAGGCGAATGCGAGCAGGCACCGCGCGCTGTCGCACGGGTATATCGGCCGGATCGAAGCGCAGTTGCATGAAGAAGTGCAGCAGTTGATGGCGATGGCCGAGACCGCCGATCGAGAGAGTCTGCCAGATGGGATGGATGTACCGGCGGAGATCGCACGGCGCGAAGCGCGACTGAAGGCGTTGGCCGAAGCGAAGGCGAAGATCGAGGCACGGGCGCAGGAACGGTTCGAGCAAGAGCAGCAGGAGTATGAAGCCAAGGTGGCGCGTCGCGAGGCGCAGCGCAAAGACGGCAAGAAGCCGCGGGGCAAGGACCCGGAGCCGCCGCAAGGCGGTGCCAAGGAACGCGACCAGATCAACCTGACGGACGAAGAGTCGCGCATCATGCCGGTGTCCAGCGGCGGCTTCGAGCAAGGCTACAACGCGCAGGCAGCGGTGGATGTCGAGACGATGTTGATCGTGGGCACCTCAGTGACCCAGCAAAGCAACGACAAGCGCCAGGTCGCACCGATGATCGACGTGCTGGGGGCGCTGCCCGAGCCATTGGGCCAGCCTGAGATTTTGCTGGCGGATGCGGGCTACTTCAGTGCGGCCAACGTCGTCACCTGCGAGGCGGCGGACATCACCCCGCTGATTGCGATCCAGCGCGACGCCCATCATCTGCCGCTGATGGAACGCTTCGCCGACGATCCGGCGCCGCCTGAGAGCACCGATCCAATCGTCAGGATGACACACCGACACAAAACGAAGGCGGGGCGAGCACTGTACGGGCTGCGCAAGAGCACGGTCGAGCCGGTGTTCGGCATCATCAAGCGAGTGATGGGATTCCGGCAGTTCTCGCTGCGCGGACTGTCCAACGTCGCGGCGGAATGGTCGCTGGTGGCGCTCGCGTGGAACATCAAGCGGATGAACGTATTACGGGGTGCATAGGGCCGATCAGCGGGCTTCTTGTGCGGTCAAAAAGCACCCGATTGCCTTCCTCATCCACTCTCAAATACCTTCATCGCGTATCACGACTGCGATGAGCCCGCCAACCGAAGCGAACCCCGTCACGACCTGATGTTTTGAATCACGCTTCACCTCAACTCCGACGAACTCCTAGGCAAAATGCCGGGCATTGGCCGGGTGGAGCTGGTGGAGCCGGACGCGCTGGCGGCACGCAATGCGAGCCTGCCGGCGCCGGCGTTGCTCGTATTCGGCATGCCGCCGGATCTTGCCGACGGCTGGCATTTGCTGCGCCTGGCCAGCCTGGTGCTGAAGCCAAGACGCCTGCTGCTGGTCTCGGACAATATGTGGCAGCGCCTGCCGCCAGGCCTCGACGGCCGCTTTGCGCGCTCCCTGTCCAGGTCCGCATCGCTCGCAACGATCGAACGGGACGTGCGCGCGCTGCTGGGCCTTCCGCCCCCTGCGGAAACCCCGCCCGAACAATACACCGGGCCCGCAGCCTTCCGGCGTCCGTTCCACGTGCTCGCGTAAGCCGCGCTGGCTTGCGCCCAGGTCAGGGGAGACTATGTACGCTCAGCTCCCCGGATCTGGTCCGGCACCTCGGCCTGGACCTCAGGATTGGGTTCGCCGTCCGTGGTGGCAATCAATGCCTTCGGCGTCAGCGGGATCAAGGGCAGGATCAGTGCGTACACCGCGGTCGTCGCGATCACACAGTATGTGAAGCCGTACGTCGGGCTGCTGTTATAGATCCATGACCCCAGGAGATCGCCGGCACGCGCCGAGAGCGCGAGAACGCCATCCACCAGCATCATCAGGGTTCCTTGCAGACCGGGCGGACAGGCCCGCATCGCGAGATCGAAGTATGCTGCCGTGGCGACACCGCCCATCAGCCCGATGGGTACCGCCAGGACAAGCGCGAGATTGGCCGAGTGAATGAATGCCAGCGGAATCATCTGCGGCACGGCGATGATCGTTCCCCACCACAGCAACTTGTTCAGCGCGACTTTCTTGCACAGAAAGCCATACAGCAAGAATGTCGGGATGAACGCGGCGGCAAAGATTCCGTTGTAGTACGAATAAACGGCATCCGATGCATGCAGCTCATTGGTCAGGTAGAACTGCAGCGGCGTGGCCGATCCTGGCGCAAAGTTCCAAAGAAAGCAGATGAGAACCGCTGGATAAACGGCCTTGTGCTTCACCAGCCGCCTGACATTGCCCACGAGATCCGCGCCCCGGGCCTGCGGCTTCTCGTAGATTTGGCCGAACACGGAAACGGGCTTCCAGAGCGCCAGCACGGCAATCGATAAAGCGGCCATCGCCACCAGGAGGAAGGCTTCCTTCGCGGCAAGATGATCGGAGATGTACCCGGAGGCGAACGCTCCCGCAACGACGGGGACGGAGCCGACCACATTCAGCAGAGCGCTCAGGCGCCCTGACATGAACTTCTCCTGGCCCACCAGGGCGATCAACCCCTGATAGGCTGCGGCGATAAATCGGGACGACAGCATTGCCAGCAGCATCCCGATGAGCAGTCCCGCGTATGAGAAGCCCGAGAACGCCATCCAGATGATTGCCACCGCGGTCGCCGGAGCGAAAATCAGGAAGAAGCCGCGGTCGCGCAATCCCAGCGGGTTCCATTGGTCGCGCGCCAGGCCAAAAGCGAACGCGACATACACGGGTATGCCCGTGAGCAGGCGGAATGTCGAGATCTGCGTCGCCGTCGCATGCAACTGGTTCTTGAGTATGTACGACGTCTGGATATCAACCAGGTAGCCGGCCGGCGTTGCCAGAGCGATGAACAGGGTCAGCAAGCCGAAATACAGCAGGGTTCGGTCACTGCCCTCGGAACCATGACGACCAGGAGCGGCCAGCATTTTCGTGGCTTAACGGGAAGACTGGGATTTCGACCTGCGACAACTACCGGACATGGCGTGAGGTCCTGGCACGCGAGCGGTTTCGGGGGATGCGCGGCACCGGCTTCCCGAGAACCGCCCGAGCGGCCGCCTGTAAGCCTGGTTACTGTTAGCGTAGGCGAAAAAACGAGATTTGACGTTCCGAGACCTGCCGCTGGCCGGCCGGGATCGGCTGCGGCATCAACCCGCGATGCAACACATGAAATGCTGTGTGGGCGGTGGGTCTACGCTCGGATCACGATCAGCAGAACGCCAGCCAATACAGCCGGCACCGCGCAAAGCACGCCGAGGAATAACGCGAAGGGCACCGAGCGGCCGTCGAGGGCGTGGGCGATCTGCCCCTGCTGGCGCGGGGCAACCTGGCTCAGGCGGCGCGGTTCGGCGTCGGTTTCGCGGTGCAGGAATTTCATGACTAGTTGCATGGAAGGCTCCGAGACAGGTAAGCGTTCAGGACCTCCGGGCCATGCGCTGGCGGCCCGGGAATACGCTGGTCGGCCACGACCGGACTTCAACCATCAAGCCAGTGCAGGGTCGGTCCTGGTTCGCCCCTGGTAATTCGAGGATGGGGCTGACCTGAGCGTTGGCGTCGTACCTGGATTCTGTACACGCCGCAGCAGAATAGGTACCGACCAGATGACGGAATGCAGCGCGGATGACCCAAAAAGAAGATTGATTCAGACCTGAAACGCCGCATGGGGAGCGGTGACGATCTTTCTGCGCTCGGGGCGATTTAGCGTCTGCCGCCGCCCTCCGACTGGCGGCAGGCGCGCCAGGCGTTCCACTACGCAGCACGGCGCAGACCTGCTAATGTGCATTGAGAAAGGGCCGCTCGTGGCCGCGCTGGCGGCCTCGCCCCGGCGCGCCATCGGCGGTGTCTGCCCGCTTTGCTGTGGAGGTACCATGAATCTGCGCCAACCCCTCCTTGCCGTGTTGCTGACCACCGTCGGCGTTGTCGGGCTCATGCAGGCTCCATTGATCGGGCCGGACCGTTCGGCCATCCGGTCCGACCGTGTCGTCCAGGGTTTGCGAGGTAATGGCGACCCCAATGCAACCTTGTACGCCCGCGTCGGCACCTATCACCGGCGTCACCGCGACAGCAAGCCAACGCCACATCAGGCCCGTCGAAGCGAGTCGGACGTAACAGATATGGCAGCGGCGCAGGCCTCGGCAACCCATCAGGCATGACCCCATTTTCCGGCCGGCGGGCGTCCACCTCGGCAGGCGCCTTCCTTTGCGAGATGCCCTGAAATGCACTATTTCTCAAGAGGCCTTGCCCTGGTGGCACTCGCCACACTCATCTGGCCAGCCACTGTGAGCGCCGCGGCTTCCGACGCCGAGGCACCCCGCGCGCAAAGTCCCAAGCCCGCCGAACCGTATGAAGGCCGGAAGCGGGAGCGGAGAAAAGAGCGGGCCGAGCAGCGCAAGCAGGGACAGGAGCACCCGGAGACTGGGCCACAGGAGGGCAAAACGACTGGACCCTAGCGCAATTGCACGGCGGGAAGTGCCGGAAGTAGTGAGGTGTGGAAAAAAGGCCCCGCGCTAGCCCCGTTCGCCGCGAAAATCATTTGCTCGCTGCGCCGGCCTTTTGCTATGCTTCGCCCCGTCATCACTACGGGTTTTTCCCATGGACAGTTGTTCTGATCGGCCCCGGGCCGAACTCTGAACGGCTAGTCAGTCAAGGCGACGTCTCGCCACTGCCTAGCCGATAACGGCGGGTAGTGGCATCCACGCGGGTTCTCCGCGTGCCATCTCCCGATTTTGTGTTTGCGACCTGCGCCGCGAGGGTAGCGGTGGGCGGCTTTCGTCCGCGCTCAGACCCTTTACCGCCGGTCGCCCGTGCCTACGCGCGCCATAGAAGCGCGCGAGGGAGGTCCCATGACGTTCGTTTCGTGCTTTTCGTTTTTTGTTTCGATGCTGCCCCTCCTGAAGGGCATCCTGGGGTCGCGCCGCGCCTTGGCATCGCTGCTTGCCCTGTTCCTCACCCTCGGCTTCGGGCCGGCACGTGCGCAGGACGCCAGCAGAAATCTCCCCGCCACCGCGCCAGCCGCTGATGCCGGCCAAGCCCTGGCGGGCGAACCGGACCGCTTCGCGATCCATGGCCAGACCACCTACGTCTGGCAGCGCAAGCCGGCATTTGGCGCCGCCTACTCGGGCGACAACAGCCTGGGCCCACGGCGCGACAAGAGCTATTCGTGGACGGCCACGCTGGACCTGGGGGTGCGGCTGTGGCAAGGGGCCGAGTTCCATTTCAATCCGGAAGTGGTCCAGGGCGTTCCGTTTTCCGGCCTGCACGGCCTTGGCGGCCTGTCCAACGGCGAACTGGCCAAAGTGTCGGGGCCCAATCCTACCGTGTTCCGCGCCCGCGCCTTCCTGCGCCAGACCTGGGGCCTGGGCGGTGGCGAGGAGCAGGTGGAGGCGGACTTCAACCAGTTCGCCACCACCGCCAACAAGCGCCGGGTGGTGCTGACCGCAGGTAACGTGCCGGTGCTCGACATCTTCAACGCAGTCGAATACGCGCACGATCCGCGCACGCAATTCCTCAACTGGTCGTTCATGACGCACGGCTCATTCGACTACCCGGCCGACGCCCGCGGCTACAACTGGGGGATCGCGCTGGAGTACTACTACGACGACTGGGCAGTGCGCGCCGGCCGGTTCCTGCAGCCGATCGAATCGAACGGCCTGGCGCTCGACACCCGCTTCCTGGAGCACTACGGTGACATGATCGAACTGGAAAGGCGCTATAAGCTGGCCGGGCAGGAGGGCAAGGCCCGGCTGCTATTCTGGCGCAACAAGGCCAGGATGGGCGCCTTCCGCGATGCCATCGCGTTTGGTAACGTCAACGGCACCACACCGGACGTCGCCGATGTACGCCGCGAGCACGCCAAGGTCGGCGTCGGCCTGAGCTTTGAGCAGAAGGTTGGCGAGGATCTTGGCCTGTTCGCCCGCGCGGACTGGGCGGACGACAAGACCGAGACCTATGCCTTCACGGAGGTCGGCCGCAGCTTTTCGTTCGGCGGCATCCTGAGCGGTCAGTGCTGGGGCCGTCCCCAGGATGCACTGGGCGTCGGTCTGGCGGTCAACATGCTGGGCAGCGCGCACCGGGATTATCTCGCCGCCGGCGGCCTCGGCGCCTTCCTGGGCGACGGCGCGCTGAACTACGGGCAGGAGCGCATCCTGGAAGTGTTTTACAGCTTTCAGCCGGTCAAGCACCTGTGGATCAGCCCCGACTTCCAATACATACAGAACCCAGGCTACAACCGCGATCGCGGACCGGTGAAATTCTACGGCATACGTTTTCACGCGGAATTCTAGACCGCGGCACCAGAAGCCTGCCCCGCCTTTCAAGGCGCCCCAATGAATGCACTCTCTCGCTGCCGTACACTCGTGCGCAGCGGCAACACCTGAACCGATCTCGGAGATTGGTCATGAACTTTCAATTCCTGACGACCTTTTTTGGGGGCTTCCTGCGCTCGCGCCGGGTCGCCCACCATTTCCGCCGCCTGGCGCTGTTCGAATCGCTGGGCGAGCCCGGCCCGTCGCGGGCCATGCCCGAGCACCTGACGCACGACCTGAAGCGGGCGGCCAGGGACGACGTGGCCGCCGTGCTGGTGCGCCTGCATTCGCACGAAGACGGCCTGACCAGCCCCGAGGCGGAAGAGCGCCTGAAGCGCTTTGGCCCCAACGAGGTCGATCACGAAAAGCCGCTGCCGGCGTGGCTGCACCTGTGGCATTCGTACCGGAACCCCTTCAATCTGCTGCTGACGGTTCTGGCCGTGATTTCCTACCTCACGGAAGACATCAAGGCTACCCTCGTCATCGGCACGATGGTGATCCTGTCGACCCTGATCCGCTTCGTGCAGGAGCGCCGCTCGAACCAGGCCGCCGACGCCCTGAAGGCCATGGTCAGCACCACGGCCACCGTGGTGCGGCGCGACCTGGCGGCCGCGGTTGCGGAAACCAGCGCGCAATACTTCAATGTGCAATTGCACTCCAGGCCACCGGCCAAGATGGAAGTACCGCTGCGCGACCTGGTGCCAGGCGAAATCGTGGCGCTGTCGGCTGGCGACATGATCCCCGCCGATTGCCGCATCCTCTCCGCCAAGGATCTGTTCGTCAGCCAGGCGGCCATGACGGGTGAATCGCTGCCGGTGGAGAAGTTCGCCGAGCGGCGCGGCCATACCGAAAGCCCGCTGGATCTCACCAATATCGCCTTCATGGGCACCAACGTGGTGTCCGGCGCAGCCACCGCGGTGGTGCTGGAGACCGGCAACCGGACGTATTTCGGCACGCTGGCGGCCCGGGTGACGGCCGCCGGGCCCGCGGTCACCGCGTTTCAGGCGGGCGTGAACCAGGTGAGCTGGCTGCTGATCCGCTTCGCCCTGGTGATGGTCCCGATCGTACTGCTGGTCAACGGCTTCACCAAGCACGACTGGATGGAGGCCTTCCTCTTTGCCTTGTCCGTGGCCGTGGGCCTGACCCCGGAAATGCTGCCGATGATCGTTACCTCGACGCTGGCCAAGGGCGCGGTGCTGCTGTCGCGCCGCAAGGTCATCGTCAAGCGGCTGGACGCGATCCAGAACTTCGGCGCCATGAACGTGCTGTGCACTGACAAGACCGGCACGCTGACGCAGGACAAGATCGTGCTGGAGCGCCACACCGATGTACTTGGCCATGGCTCCGACGACGTGCTCAAGCATGCCTACCTGAACAGCTATTTCCAGACCGGCCTCAAGAACCTGCTGGACCGCGCGGTGCTGGAGCATGCCGAGCTGCAGAAAGAGCTGATGCCGGTGCGGGACTACCGCAAGGTGGACGAGATCCCGTTCGACTTCCAGCGCCGCCGCATGTCGGTGGTGGTGTCCGAACGGGAAGACCACAACGAGCTGATCTGCAAGGGCGCCGTCGAGGAAATCCTGAGTGCCTGCACGCGCGTGCAGGTCAAGGGCGAGGTCTTGCCGCTCGACGATGCGCTGCTGGCGCAGGTGCGGCAGGTGACGCACGACCTCAATGAGGAGGGCCTGCGCGTGGTGGCTGTGGCCATGAAGGAAACGCCGCCAGGGCTGGCCACTTACGGCGTGGCCGACGAGAGCGACCTGACCCTGGTCGGCTACATCGCCTTTCTCGATCCGCCCAAGGAATCCACCGCCCCCGCCTTGCAGGCGCTGGCGACGCACGGCGTCACGGTCAAGGTCCTCACCGGGGACAATGAACTGGTGACCGCGAAGATCTGCCGGGAGGTCGGGCTGGCCATCGACGGCGTGCTGCTGGGGCCTGAGGTCGAGAAGTTGGATGCCGCCGCGCTCGCGCAGGCGGTCGAGACGCACAACGTGTTCGCGCGCCTGTCGCCGCTGCACAAGGAGCGCCTGGTGCACGCCCTGCGCGCCAACGGCCACATTGTCGGCTTCATGGGCGACGGCATCAACGACGCCCCCGCGCTGCGCGCGGCCGACATCGGCATCTCGGTGGACAGTGCGGTGGACATCGCCAAGGAAGCGGCCGACATCATCCTGCTGGAAAAGAGCCTGATGGTGCTGGAGCAAGGCGTGATCGAAGGGCGGCGCACCTTCTGCAACATGCTCAAGTACATCCGCATGACGGCCAGCTCCAACTTCGGCAACGTCTTCTCCGTGCTGGTGGCGAGCGCCTTCCTGCCGTTCCTGCCGATGCTGCCGCTGCAACTGCTGGTGCAGAACCTGCTGTATGACATCTCGCAGATCGCGATTCCTTTCGACAGCGTCGACGATGAACTGGTGGCGAAGCCGCTCAAGTGGAATCCCGGCGATATCGGGCGCTTCATGGTCTTCTTCGGCCCGATCAGCTCGATCTTCGATATCACCACCTTTCTGGTCATGTGGTTCGCATTTGGCGCCGATACCGTGGGCAAGCAGTCCTTGTTCCAGTCCGGCTGGTTCGTGGTGGGCTTGCTGACGCAGACGCTGATCGTGCATATGATCCGCACCCCCAAGCTGCCCTTTGTCGAAAGCCGCGCGGCCGCGCCGCTGCTCGTGATGACCGGCCTGGTCATGGCCATCGGGGTGTTCCTGCCGATGGGAGCGCTGGCCGGGTACTTCAAGCTGCAGGCCCTGCCGCTCACGTACTTCCCCTGGATGGCCGGCATCGTGCTGGGCTATGCGTTGCTGACCACGGCGATGAAGCGGGTCTACATCCGCCGTTTCGGCTGGCAGTAAGCCGTACCTGCGGTCGGATCGGCACTCGGTCGCGCGGCCGGGCGTCATGACCGCTGCGTGACACAATCGTGCCATTGTTGGCAGGTAAAAGGGGCCGTTCTGGTCCCGCCCCATATCAGCTATGACCCTTCAAGCCTTCCAGAACATCAATCTCGTTTCGTTGCTCGATACCGGCATCAGCCTGACCACGGCATTCGTGCTGGGTGCGGTGATCGGTTACGAGCGGCAATACCGGCAGCGCACCGCTGGCCTGCGGACCAACGTCCTGGTGGCGGTGGGCGCGGCCATCTTCGTGGACATGGCCAACCGGCTGGCGGGCCACGATGGCGCCGTGCGCGTGGTGGCGTATGTGGTTTCGGGGATCGGCTTTCTCGGCGCCGGTGTGATCATGCGGGAAGAAGGCAACGTGCGGGGGCTCAACACCGCGGCCACGCTGTGGGGCTCGGCCGCGGTAGGCGCCAGCGCCGGCGCAGACCTGATCCTGGAGGCTACGCTCGGCTGCCTGTTCGTGCTGGCGTCCAACACGCTGCTGCGTCCGCTGGTCAACCGCATCAACCAGCAGCCCATCGATACGCCCGCGGTGGAAGTCACCAATACCGTGTACGTCATTGCACCGCGGCTACGCCAGAAAGAAGCGTTGCGGTTGCTGGAGGATGCCCTGGAGGCGGGCAACCATCCGACCCGCGATCTGGTCGTCCATGCCTTCGGCGATCAGGACGTTGAAATCGAGGCGGTGCTGATGTCGACGTCCGTCGATGGCGATCAGCTCGACACCATCGTGGCGCAACTGGCCGAATCCGACGCAATCGGCCAGGCCTTCTGGAGCCCGAGCACGACGGAGTAAGTCAGCTGCCCGGCCGCGCGCATGAGTGTTGCCGTCCGCAGGTCCGGCTGATGCCGGATCGCGCGCCGGCGCTAGCGCGCTGCCGCACGGTAGCGCATGGCAAAACGCCACCCTATCTCGGCCAGGGGCAGCGCCTTCCTGCCGGTTTCCATGGCATCCGCCGCGGCAGCGTTGCCGCTCCTGGCACGCTGCCCAATGCCATGCATGATCGCAGCCAGCCGGAAGAAGTTGTAAGCGAGATAAAAGTCCCAGTGATCGAGCGCATGCCCGCGCCTGGTCTCGCCGTACCAGCGCAGATAGGTCGCCTCGTCCGGAATGCCCAGCGCCTGCAGGTCGAGCCCGCCGATGCCGCGCCACAGGCTGGCCGGAATATGCCAGCTCATGCAGTGGTAGGCCAGGTCCGCGAGCGGGTGGCCAAGCGTGGACAGTTCCCAGTCGAGCACGCCGATCACGCGCGGTTCGGTGGGATGAAAGACAAGGTTGTCCATGCGGTAGTCGCCATGCACCACGCTGGTCTGCTCCGAGTCCGGGACGTGCTGCGGCAGCCATTCGGCCAGCGCCGCCAGCGCCCGGTTGTCGTCCATGCCGGCGTCGCGGCACTGGCCAGTCCAGCGGGCTACCTGGCGCGCCACGTAGCCGCCGCTCCTGCCATAGTCCGCCAGGCCGGCGGCGCGGTAGTCCACGCAGTGCAAGGCGCCGATCACCCGGTTCATCTCGCGGTAGATCGCGGTGCGCTGCTGCGGGGACTGGTCCGGCAGGGCCTGGTCATAGATGACGCGGCCCTGCAGGAACCCCATCAGATAGAAGGGGGTGCCAAGGATCGCGGTGTCCTCGCTGTACAGGTAGACCGGGGGCACTGGCACCTCGCTGTCGCGCAGTGCGTGCATGACGTGGTACTCGCGGTCGATGGCATGGGCAGACGACAGCAATTGCCCCGGCGGCTTGGTGCGCAGCACGTATTGCTGCGCGCCGCAGGCCAGGCGGTAAGTGGGATTGGACTGGCCGCCGGCCAGGCGCTCCAGAGTCAGTTCTGGCCGATCGATCAGGCCTTCCGCGTGCAGCAGCGCTGCAAGGGCGGCGCTGTCGAAGGCCGAAGCGGTGGGGACTGCAAGGTCTGATGGCATCGGATCGCTCTCCTCGGTTGTGGGCCGGCTCAGAGCGAGCTGACCGCGTGGCCGCCGTCCACGGGCAGTACCGTACCGGTCATGTAGTCGGACGCATCCGAGGCCAGCAGCAGCAGCGCGCCATCGAGCTGTCCAGGCTTGCCAAGCCGGCGCTGCGGAATGCGCCCGATCATGGCCCGGCCGCTCTCGGTCTCGAAAAAGCTGCGGTTGATGTCGGTCTCGAAGTAGCCCGGCGCCAGCGCGTTGACGCGGATCCCGTGCCGCGCCCATTCCAGCGCCAGCGAGCGTGTCAGGTGGATCAGGCCCGCCTTCGCCGCGGTGTAGGCAGGAACCTGCTGCGCCACGCGCAGGCCGAGAATCGATGCGATATTGACGATGCTGCCGCCGCTGCCGGCCTCGCGCATCATCCGCGCCGCGCACTGCGCCACGCGCCAGGCGCCGTTCAGGTTGGTGTCGATCACGCCTTGCCAGGCGGCTTCCTCTACCTCCATGGCTGGCCCGGTGGTGGCGATGCCGGCGCTGTTGACGACGACCTGGACCGGCCCGAGTTGCCGCCGCACTGCCTCGAACGCGGCACCGACCGACGCGGGGTCCCTCACGTCGAGCGCAACGACGCAGCCTTGCCTACCCTGTGTGCGCAGTGCCGCCAGCACGGCCTCACCTTCAGCCACGCGCCGCCCCGCCAGTGCCACCTTGCAGCCGGCGCGCGCCAGCGTTTGCGCAAAATGCAGGCCCAGGCCGCCAAAAGCCCCGGTCACCAGCGCTACCTTGCCCTCCAGATCCGCAAACAGGCCGGGGTGGCGTTCTTGCTGCTTCATTGCTTGTCTCCTCTGTCGTGCTGCGGACGGTGCGGCTCAGGCGGCCTTGAGCATGTCTTCGACCACTTTCTTGGCGTCGCCGAACACCATCATGGTCTTGTCCAGGTAGAACAGCTCGTTGTCCAGCCCGGCGTAGCCGGCGGCCATCGAACGCTTGTTGACGATGATGGTCTTGGCCTTGTAGGCCTCCAGGATCGGCATGCCGGCGATCGGCGACTTGGGGTCGGTCTTGGCCGCCGGGTTGACCACATCGTTGGCGCCCAGCACCAGCACCACGTCCGCCTGGCCGAACTCGCTGTTGATGTCTTCCATCTCGAAGACCTGGTCGTATGGCACCTCGGCCTCGGCCAGCAGCACGTTCATATGGCCGGGCATGCGGCCCGCCACCGGGTGGATCGCGTATTTCACGGTCACGCCCTTTTCCGTGAGCGCTTCGGTCAGTTCCTTGAGTGCGTGTTGGGCGCGCGCCACCGCCAGGCCGTAGCCCGGGACGATGATCACGGTCTCGGCATTGCCCATCAGGAAGGCGGCGTCATCGGCCGAACCCGCTTTCACGTTGCGCTGCGCCTGCCCTGCCGGCCCGGCCGCGGCCGCGGCGTCGCTGCCGAAGCCGCCCAGGATCACGTTGAAGAACGAGCGGTTCATCGCGCGGCACATGATGTACGAGAGGATGGCACCGGACGAACCCACCAGCGAGCCCGCGATGATCAGCATCGGGTTGTTCAGCGAGAAGCCGATGCCCGCCGCCGCCCAGCCCGAGTACGAGTTCAGCATCGACACCACCACCGGCATGTCGGCGCCGCCGATCGGGACGATGATCAGCACGCCCAGCACGAAGGCGATCGCCAGCATGATCAGGAACGGCAGCCAGTCCTGCGACAGGAAGAAGATGACGCCGAAACCCACCATCGCCACCGCCAGCAGCAGGTTCAGCCAGTGCTGGCCGGCGAACACCACCGGTGCGCCCTGGAACAGGCGGAACTTGTAGCGCCCGGCCAGCTTGCCGAAGGCGATCACCGAGCCCGAGAAGGTGATGGCGCCGACAAAGCAGCCGATAAAGAGCTCGATGCGGTTGCCCAGCGGGATCAGGTGCGAGCCTGCCGGCGTGATGCCGAAGGCAGCCGGCTCGGCCACCGCGGCCACTGCGATGAACACCGCCGCGAGGCCGATCAGCGAGTGCATCGCCGCCACCAGTTCCGGCATCTTGGTCATCTCGACCTTTTTCGCCACATAGGCGCCGATACCGCCACCCACCACCAGTGCGGCCAGGATCAGTGCCACGCCGGTGCCTGGCGCGGACGAGTCCGCGCCGCCGGAAAGCAGTTCGTTCTTCAGCTTGAAGATCAGCGCCACCGTCGTAAGCGTCGCCACCAGCATGCCGGCCATGCCGAAGGTGTTGCCGCGCCGCGCCGTAGTCGGGTGTGACAGCCCCTTGAGCGCCTGGATAAAGCACACCGACGCGCCCAGGTAGGACAGCGTCACCATATTCATGGACAGGCCGTTCATTACGCCACCTCCGCCAGTTTGCCGCCGGGCTGCCCCTTGGCTTCGGGCTGCGCCTTGGGCGCCTTCTTCCTGAACATCTCCAGCATGCGCTGGGTGACCAGGAAGCCGCCGAACACATTGACCGCGGCCAGCGCCACCGCCAGCGTGCCCATCACGCGCCCGACGCTACCTTCGGTCAGGCCAGCGGCGAGCATGGCGCCGACGATGATGATGGCCGAGATCGCATTGGTCACCGCCATCAGCGGCGTATGCAGCGCGGGGGTGACCGTCCAGACCACGTGGTAGCCCACGTAGATCGCCAGTACGAAGATGATCAGGTTGATCACCGTGTGGTTAACCATTTCCATCGATATCTCCTTGATTGCCCGCTCAGCTCGCCAACGCCAGTTCCTCGCGCCGCGTCATCAGGCAGGCCGCGACGATGTCGTCTTCAAGGTTCAGCGCGAACTGGCCGTCCTTGTCGACGACCAGCTTGAGGAAATCCAGCACGTTGCGGGCGTAGAGTGCCGAGGCGTCGGCCGCGACCATGCTGGCCAGGTTGGTGTGCCCGATGATGATGACGCCGTTGTGGTTGACCACCTCGTCGGCCACCGTCAGCGGGCAGTTGCCGCCCTGCGCTGCGGCCAGGTCCACCACCACCGAGCCCGGCTTCATCTGCGCCACGGTCGCTTCCTGCAGCAGCACCGGCGCCTTGCGGCCCGGGATCAGCGCGGTCGTGATGACGATGTCGGCCTGGGTCGCGCGCTGGTGCACCAGCTCGGCCTGGCGCTTCATCCAGTCCGGCGGCATCGGGCGGGCATAGCCGCCCACGCCCTGGGCGATCTCGCGCTCTTCGTCGGTGAGGAACGGCACGTCGAGGAACTTGCCGCCCAGCGATTCGATCTGCTCCTTGACCGCGGGGCGCACGTCGGAGGCTTCGATCACCGCGCCCAGCCGCTTGGCCGTGGCAATGGCCTGCAGGCCCGCCACGCCCGCGCCCAGGATCAGCACGCGCGCAGCCTTGACGGTGCCGGCGGCGGTCATCAGCATCGGCATGAAGCGCTGGTAGTGGTGCGCGGCCACCAGCACGGCCTTGTAGCCGGCGATGTTGGCCTGCGACGACAGCACGTCCATGCTCTGCGCGCGCGTGGTGCGCGGCGCGGCTTCGAGCGCGAAGGCGGTAATGTTCGCTGCGGACATGCGCGCGTTGTTCTCGGCATCGAAGGGATTGAGCATGCCGACCAGTACGGTGCCTGGCTTCATCTGCGCGAGTTCGGTGGCGTCCGGTGCGCGCACCTTGAGCACCAGTTGCGCACCGAATGCCTCGGCGGCGCTGGCGATGGTGGCGCCGACCGCCTCATACGCGCTGTCGGTCTGGCTGGCACGCAGGCCGGCGCCACTCTGCAATATGACCTGGTGGCCTTGGGCCACGTATTTCTTCACGGTCTCCGGCGTTGCGGCGACGCGCGCCTCCCCCGCCCGCGTCTCAGTCGGGATCCCTATCTGCATTGCAATCTCCGTTTGGTCCCGTGCGCAATCCGGACGGGCATCCTTGGTGCCGGGCGCCCCATGCCGGATCAACGGCAAGGGGCACCGGTAGTGGCGGTACCACTCAGCGGGGTACTTCCCCTTCCAGCGTGACGCGGTTCAGTACCCGCTCGGCATTGCCGTAATCGTGCACGGCGTAGTGCATGGTGCAGCGGTTATCCCACATCACCACATCGCCCTCCTGCCACATATGGCGGTAGACGTTGTCCGGCGACACCGAGTGCGCATACAGGAAGTCGAGCAGCGGGCGGCTCTCAGCTTCGGTCATGCCTTCGATGCACTGCGCGGTGTCGGGGTGGCCGACATAAAGCGCCTTGCGTCCGGTCTCAGGGTGCGTGCGCACGATCGGATGCACGGCCGTCGGCACTTTGTCCGAACCGGTCATCCTGGCCAGCCGCGCGCCCGAGAAACGCGCCCGCAGCCCCTCGATCATGCGCTGCATCGCCGGCGACAGGCGGTCGTAGGAGACGTACTGGTTGCACCACATGGTGTCGCCGCCAATGGGGATGGTGACCGCCGAGAGGATCGATATCTTCGGTGGCACCTCGGTATAGATCGAGTCCGAATGCCAGGCCTCGGTCGAGGCGGTTTCCTTGGGGATCCTGGTGACCTGCGCCAGTTCCGGGAACTCGGTCAGGCCCTTGAGCAGCGGGTTGCCCTGCACCGGCTTGCCCCAGCGCCGGGCAAACGCAACCTGCGCGGCCGGCTGCAGATGCTGGCCGCGGAACACCAGCACGCCATGCGCCAGGAAGGCCCGGTGCAGGATCTCGAAGCTGGCGTCGTCGAGCGGCTGGTTCAGGTCGACACCGGTCACGGCTGCAGCCACGGAGCCGGTCAGCGGCTTGATCTGGATTGTCATCATGTCTCCTCTTTTCTATGCCTTATCCATGCATTCAGTCGACCAGCAACACGATCTTGCCGACGTGCTGGTCTTGCTTCATGTACGCATGCGCGGCGCCGATGTCGGTCATGGCAAAGGTCCGGTCGATCGGCAGGCGCACGCGACCCGCGCGCAAGAACGGCAGCATGTCGCGCGCGCAGGCCTGGATGCACTCCAGCCGCTCCTGTTCCGTGCGGGTGCGGAAGGTCACGCCGATGAGCTGCAGGCGCTTGAGCCAGAGCTGCGCCAGGTCGATCTGGGCGGTCGCCGAACCCAGCCGCGCGATGTTCACCAGGCGGCCCTTGATTGCCAGGCTTTTCATATTGGCCTCGAACACCGGGCCACCGACGGTATCGATGATGATGTCGACACCCTTGTTGTCGGTGGCACGCATGACCGCCTCGACCTGGTCGTCCCGCGAGGCGTCGATGCCGACATCCACGCCGAACTGGCTGATCTTGTCCAGCTTGGCCGCCGAGCGCGACGACGCGATCACGGGCCGGGCGCCCATCAGCGAGGCGATCTGGATCGCCGCCATCGCCACGCCGCCCGAAGCGCCATTGACCAGCACCGACTCGCCCGCCACCAGCCGGCCGTTGGTGACCAGTGCGTCATGCGCGGTGATAAAGACATTGGGGAACGCCGCGGCATCGATCCACGACAGGCCGTCCGGCACCGGGATCAGCGCCATCGGGTCGGCCACCACGTACTCGGCCTGGCAGCCGCGGCCATGGCCCATCACGCGGTCGCCCTTGCGCCAGCCGCTTACGCCCTCGCCGACTTCCGCGATCTCACCGGCAAATTCAACGCCGGTGGTAATCGTGTTGCCCGAGCGCAGTTCGGCGGCCTGGTTGATCTCGCCACGGTTCAGGCCGGCAGCGCGCACCCTCACCAGCACCTGCCCCGCTGCCGCCGCCGGCACGGGAATATCCTGCACTTCGACCTTGCCGCCCTCGGGGCCCGGCACTACGCGGACTGCCTTCACTGCTGTCTCCTTTTCCTGTCTCTCGACGTGTCTCTTGCCGTGTCTGTTGCAAATACCTGGTCTACGCGCTGCCCAGCGCCGTCGCACGGATCAGCGACAGCAGCTCCAGCGCCCGTTCGGCGGCAGCTTCCCCACCCGGATGGTTGCCGCGTACAAATGGCGCCCGCGTGTCCTCGATGGCGGCCAGCGCGTGCAGTGGCTGCTCCGCCGCCACCGCCAGCCGCCGGAATTCATTGACCGTCAGCAGGTAGGTGTGGAACACGTCAGCCTGCGGCGACGTCGCGCCGTGCTTGTGCAGCAGCGCGTTCAGCCAGTGCGTGCCTGCCAGCATCGCGCCTTCGATGGTCATCTCATAGTCAGCCCCGGTGCACTTGCGCACCGAGGCCTCGATGCTGCGCGCCATCGCCATGTGCTGTTCAATGTCCATGCCGGTCTCCCTCCAGGCGGGCTTCCAGCAAGTCCAGGCAGCGACGCAGCGCGGCGTCGCACCCCCGCGCAATCTCGGCCGTTGGTGCCAGCCCCTCGCGCAGGCAGGGATCGCGGTAATGCTCGATGTGCTCCATCGCTTCCATCATCTCGGCGATATCGGCAGGCACCGGCCCCTCCACTTTCGGGCGGCCCACATGCAATACGTCGCCCAGCGGCCGGAACGCCGGCCTCAGGCCGCCATCGGGCTGCGGCACCAGGTAGACGCCTGGCTGCGTCGGGAACCGGTCGTCGTCCAGCGTGACGCCCGCCATGTGCAGTGCTGCATTGACGGCATGGGTGCCGGCGGTCATGCCTGCCCAGAACCACAGGCCGAAATCCTCGAGCGGATCGAGGCGTGCGCGCAGGGCCTGCAGCTTCGTGATTTTTTCCTTGTGTGACATGACGTTCATGTCTGCCTTCTCCGTTGATTCACTGCGTCGATGCTCCGGCGCAGACAACATCGCCGTTGTCATGACGATAGACAGCGGCCGGGCCGATGTCAATAAACTTCTATATAGGACTTCTACCGCAGGAGTAGTGGTTTTCGCTGAGTCAACCCATTTATCCTTGACTATATGGCGGCCGACTCTCTACATTGGATCCCAATACCTATACAGGAGTTTGTCAATGCCCCGAGCCATCGTACTGAACCCGGCCGACAACGTGGCCACCCTGCTGGACGCCGGCCAGGCTGGCGACGCCTGCGCGCTGGAAGGCGAGCGACAAGGCCGCCTGGTGCTGCTGCAAGACGTGCCGTTCGGCCACAAGATCTGCATCGCCGACACGATCGAGGGAGAAACCATCCTGAAGTACGGCCAGGTCATCGGCCGCGCCAGCCGCGCGGTCCGGGCCGGCGAACACATGCACGTTCACAACATCGAGTCGGCGCGTGCCCGCGGCGACCTGAAAAAGGGGTAATGCAGATGACAACAACCTTCCTCGGATACCCGCGCGAGAACGGCGCGGTCGGTGTACGCAACTGGGTCGCGGTGGTTTCCGTGATGGACAACTGCAATCCGGTCACCCGCACCATTGCCCGCACCGTGGGCGGCTGCATTCCGGTCACGACGCTGTTCGTGCGCGGACAATTCGGCGCCGACCTGGATTTCGCGTTCGAGTCGCTGGCCGGCCTGGGCCGCAATCCCAATATCGCCGCGGTGCTGCTGGTAGGCCTGGAAGAGTCGTCGACAGAAGAGGTCGCACGCCGCATCCGCGCCACCGGCAAGCCGGTTGAACGCGTGCACCTGCAGCCCGACGGCACGGTCGCGTGCATTGCCGAAGGCACGCGCAAGGCCAGCCGGCTGTCGCTGGCCGCGTCGAAGGCGCGCCGCGTGCCGTGCCCGGTGTCATCGCTGGTGATCGGCGTCGAGTGCGGCGGTTCGGACACCACCTCCGGGCTCAGCTGCAACCCGGTGATCGGCCGCATGGCGGACATGGTGGTCGCCGGTGGCGGCACCGTGATCATTTCCGAGACCTCGGAATTCATCGGCGCCGAGCACCTGTTCGCCGAGCGCGCGGTCGATGGGCGGGTGCGCGAGGCCTTCGTCACGGCGGTACGCAATATGGAAAACCTGGCGATCTCGCGCGGCGTCGACATGCGCGATGACCAGCCTTCGCCCGACAACAAGCGCGGCGGCCTGACCACGGTCGAGGAAAAGGCGCTGGGCGCCATGGCCAAGGCCGGCACCAGCCCGCTGGTGGGCGTGTTGCGCTACGGCGAGGCGCCGCAGAAGAAGGGGCTGCATTTCATGGACGCGCCGGCCGCGGCAGTGGAAAATCTCACTGCGCTGGCTGCCGGCGGATGCCAGCTCACCTTTTTCGGCACGGGGGTGGGCAATCCGATCGGCAGCATGGTCGCACCGACCGTCAAGGTGTGTGGCAACGTCAATACCCTGCACACCATGGCCGACAACATTGACTTCGACGTCAGCGGAGTCCTGCAGAACGGGGACAAGATCTCCGACCTCGGCGAGCAGCTGTTTGGCTATGCGATGGACGTCGCATCCGGCACGCGGCTGACCAGCGAGGTGCTCGATATCCGGGAGACCGCGGTCAGTCGATTCGCACTGAGCCTCTGAACAACCATGACCAAACTTAGCAGCGTCTCCGACGCGATCATCCGCTCCATCGAATCCGGCGCACTGCGCGAGGGCGACCGCCTGCCCTCCGAAGGCGAGCTCGCCAGCTTCCATGGGGTCAGCGTCGGCACGGTCCAGAAGGCATTGGCACGGCTCACGCACTCCGGACTGATCACACGCGAACAGGGACGGGGCACCTTTGTCTCCGGGACACGCGTGGCGCCGGCCGACGTCCGCTATCTGCGTTTCCGCGACGAACAGGGCAACGAGCTGCCATCCTACGTCCACGCGCGCTCGGTGAAGCGGATCAAGCGCAAGGGACCGTGGTCGGAGTTCCTTGCCGGTGAAGGCTATGTACGCATCGAGCGCGTGATCAGCGTCGGCGGCCGCTTCGACCTGTACAGCGAGTTCTGGCTGCGCGAGGAAGACTTCGCGCAGCTCGGCGGGCTGGACCGTGATGCGCTGGAGAAGAACCTGCGCGAGCTGATCGGCCAGCGCCTGTCGCTGCCGACGTTGCGCGTGGACCAGTGGATCCGCTTCGGCCAGGCCCCGGCCGCGGCCGCGCAGGAACTTGGCCTGGATCCCGAAGCGCCGGCATTCATCATGGAGTTGCGTGGCTACACGCTGCGCGACCAGCCGCTCTACTACCAGTCGGTCTATGCCGCCCCGTTCGCGGAGCGCCTGATGATCGTGCGGGAGAAATCGACATGAGTAACCGCTGGAACACCGACCAGCTCGCGCGCTGGGCCGCCGCCGTGTTCGAGTCGTGCGGCGTGGCGCCGGACCAGGCGACCGAAGCCGCCGCCGCGCTGGTGCGCAGCGAACTGCGCGGCTACAAGACGCATGGCCTGACGCGGGTTCCGTCCTACGTCGAACGCCTGCGTGCGGGCGATTTCAACCCGCGCCCCGAGATGTCGCACAAGGCCTTCCCGGGCGGCATCGTGCTGGATGCCGACGGCGCCATGGGCCAGATCGCGGCCCCGCGCGCCGTGCAACTCGGGCTGGAGGCGCTGCGGTCGAGCGCATCCGTGCTGGTTGCCGTGCAATCGTGCGGCCATCTCGGCGCGCTCGGCATCCCGGCGTTGCTGGCCGCCGAGGCCGGCGCCTTCTGCATGGTCGGCCAGCGCACGCCACCCGTACTCGGCATGGAAGGCTTTGCCCGCGCCGCCATCGGGCACAACCCCATCGCCTTCGGCTGCCCGCTGCCGGGCGCGGCGCCCATCGTCTTCGACGTGGCCTGCAGTGTCGCCGCGCGCGGCCATATCCTGCTGGCCGCCCGTGAAGGCAAGCCGATTCCCGAAGGCTGGGCGCTCGACGCCGACGGCCACCCGACCACCGATGCGCAACGCGCGCTGGAAGGCTCGCTGCTGCCCACCGGCGGGCACAAGGGCATTGGCATCGCCATGATGGTGGAGTGCCTGGCCGGCGCCATGGCCGCCACCGCCGACTCGCTCGCTCCCGCGCGCAACACCGTCGCCGGCAGCGGCGCGGTCGGCCGCCAGGGCGGTTTTGTCTGGCTGGTCAAGCCGGACGCCTTTGCCGGCAAGGAGCTGTTCGCCGAATACATGGCGCAGTGGACCGGCAACTATCTTGCTGCCGGCGGCGCCAACGCCCGGCTTCCGGGACACCGCGGCGATACGCTCGAGCGCGAAGGCCGCACGCAAGGCATCACCCTGCCCGACGCCGTCGTGCGGGCGCTGGATACGCTAGGCCGGGAACTCGGCATCCCCCTCCCCGGCTAGCGCCGCTTTCGTCACCAGTATTGCCAGAGATCCGGGTGCAGACGCACGCCGGCAGGCCCCGTTCAACCCTGTTTGCCTGAAAACCGCCACGATGAACGCTCCCACACTCCCCGAAGCGGCCCGGCAGGCCTTGCAAGCCGTGTCGATCGACGACAAGTACGCGCTGGACTCCGGCCGTGCCTACATGAGCGGTGTGCAGGCGCTGGTGCGCCTGCCGCTGCTGCAGCGCAGGCGCGACGCCGCTGCCGGCCACAACACCGCCGCCTTTATTTCCGGCTACCGCGGCTCGCCGCTTGGCAGCTATGACCAGGCACTGTGGCAGGCAAAGAAGCATCTTGCCGAGAACCACGTGGTCTTCAAACCCGGCGTCAATGAGGAACTCGGCGTCACCGCGGTCTGGGGCTCGCAGCAACTGGAGTTCGATGCCGCCAGCAGGCGCTACGACGGCGTGTTCGGCATCTGGTACGGCAAGGGCCCGGGCGTCGACCGCAGCGGCGACGCGCTCAAGCATGCCAACCTCGCGGGCACCTCGCCGCTGGGCGGCGTGATCGCGCTTGCCGGCGATGACCACGTCTCCAAGAGCAGCACGCTGGCCCACCAGAGCGACCACACCTTCATGGCTTGCGGGCTGCCGGTGTTCTTTCCGGCCAACGTGCAGGACATCCTCGACCTCGGCGTGCATGCCCTGGCCATGAGCCGCTTCAGCGGGCTGTGGGCCGGCATGAAGACCGTGCAGGAGGTGGTGGAATCGGGCGCTTCGGTGATCACCGACTCGGATCGCGTGCGGATCGTGCTGCCGGACGACTTCGCCATGCCCGACGGGGGCCTGCATATCCGCTGGCCCGACGATCCGCTCGGGGCCGAAGCGCGCATGATGGAGTTCAAGTGGCCGGCCGCGCTCGCCTACGTGCGCGCCAACCGCCTGAACCGCAACGTGATCGAGGGATCCGGCGACCGCTTCGGCATCATCGCCAGCGGCAAGGCCTACAGCGACACGCGCCAGGCCCTGCTCGACCTCGGGCTGGATGACGCCACCTGCCGCGCGCTCGGCATCCGGCTGCACAAGGTCAGCGTGGTATGGCCGCTGGAGCCCGACAGCGTGCGCGACTTTGCGCGCGGGCTGCGCGAGATCCTGGTGGTCGAGGAAAAGCGTCCCGTGATCGAGCAGCAGCTCAAGGACGAGCTGTACCACTACCCGCCCGATACCCGCCCGGCCGTCTTCGGCAAGTACCACCACGCCGACGGCGCCGGCGGCGAATGGAGTCACCGCAAGCCCGCCGAGGACTGGCTGCTGCGCGCCAAGGCCGACCTGTCGCCCGCGCTGGTGGCCAAGGCCATCGCGCAGCGGCTCCGGGCGCTGGGCGTGCCGGCCGACGTGGCGGCGCGCATGGATGTGCGCCTGCGGGAGATCGATGCCAGGGAACGCGCCACCTGCCAGGGCGACGCGCGCGCCACCGACCGCCTGCCCTGGTTCTGCCCGGGCTGCCCGCACAACACCAGCACGCGCGTGCCGGAAGGCTCGGTCGCAACCGCCGGCATCGGCTGCCACGGCATGGTGGTGTGGATGGACCGTTCGACCACTTCATGGTCGCAGATGGGCGGAGAAGGCGTGCACTGGATGGGCCAGGCACCGTTCAGCAAGCGCACCCACATGTTCGCCAACCTGGGCGACGGCACCTACAACCACTCCGGGCTGCTGGCGGTGCGCCAGTCGATCCATGCGGGCGTCAACCTGACCTACAAGATCCTGTTCAACAGCGCCGTGGCCATGACCGGCGGGCAGCCGGTGGACGGCCAGCTCGACGTCCCGGCGATGACGCGCGAACTGGCCGCCGAGGGCGCGCGGCAGATCGTGGTGGTGACCGACGAACCCGGGAAGTACAAGGGCGCCGGCAATCTCGCCGCCGGTGTCACCGTGCGCCACCGCGACGAGCTCGATACCGTGCAGCGCGAGCTGCGCGAAGTGTCCGGGGTGACCGTGATCATCTACGACCAGGCCTGCGCCACCAAGAAGCGCCGCGAGCGCAAGCGCGGCACCATGGTCGATCCGGCGAAGCGCGTGGTCATCAACGAGCTGGTGTGCGAAGGCTGCGGCGACTGCTCCGTGCAGAGCAACTGCCTGGCGGTGCAGCCGGTGGAAACCGACTTCGGGCGCAAGCGCAAGATCAACCAGGACACCTGCAACAAGGACTTCTCCTGCACCAAGGGCTTCTGCCCGAGCTTTGTCACGGTCGAAGGCGGCAAGCTGAAGACCCCCGCCCCCACGACGGGCGGCCGCGCCGCGCCGCCGGCCATTCCGATGCCCAGGCTGCCGGACGCCGGCAAGCCGCAACGCATCGTGGTGGCGGGCATCGGCGGCACCGGCATCGTCACCATCGGCGGCGTGCTGGGCATGGCCGCCCACCTTGAAGGCAAGGGCGTGATCACCCAGGACGCGACTGGCATGGCGCAGATGGGCGGGGCTACCTGGAGCCATATCCAGATCGCCGCCAGCCCGGACGCCCTGCATGCGAGCCGCGTCGACATGGCCATGGCCGACCTGGTGATCGCCTGCGATACCGTGGTCGCGGCCAGCAAGGCCTCGCTGGCCGCGATGTCGCCGGCGCGGACCTATGTGGTGCTGAACAGCCATCTCACCCCGACCGCGGCCTTTGTCCGCAACCCGGACTGGGATCCGCAGGCCGGCGAGGCCGTGGCGCGGATCGCGCAGTCCGTCGGCGAAGGCCAGCTCGCCAGCTTCGACGCCGAACAGGTGGCGAAGCAGGTGCTCGGCCAGTCAATCTACGCCAATCTGCTGCTGCTCGGCTATGCCTGGCAGAAAGGCAAGGTGCCGCTGTCGCATGCGGCCCTGATGCGCGCCATCGAGCTCAACGGCGTGCAGGTCGACAGCAACAAGGCGGCCTTCGAATGGGGCCGGCTGTGCGCGCACGATATGTCGAAGCTGCCCGCGCAGCCGGCTGGCTCGCAGGTGATCCAGTTCGTGCGCAAGGTGCCGGTCGAGGAACTGGTGGCAAAGCATGCCGAGTTCCTGACCGGTTACCAGAACCGGGCCTACGCGGCGCAATACGAGGCCTTTGTCGGTCGCGTGAAGGCAGCGGAATCGGTCCTCGGCGGGACCCGGCTGACCGAAGCCGTGGCCCGCTCGCTGTTCAGGCTGATGGCCTATAAAGATGAGTATGAGGTGGCTCGCCTGCATACCGGGGCCGCATTCCGCCAGCAGATCGCATCGATGTTCGAAGGCAAGGTCCGGCTGGTCCATCACCTGGCCCCGCCCCTGTTTGCGCGGAAGAACCAGGCCGGCGAACTGGTCAAGGGCACCTATGGCCCGTGGATGCGCACTGCGTTCGGCGTACTGGCCCGTTTCAAGGGCCTGCGCGGCACGGCATTCGATCCCTTCGGCTACACCCAGGAGCGCAAGGAGGAGCGGGCCCTGATCGGTGCATACCGGCGCAGCGTGGAAGCCATGCTGCCGGCACTTGCCGCGCACAACCTCGACCTGGCGCTGGAGATTGCCCGGCTGCCGCAGGAGATCCGCGGCTACGGCCACGTCAAGGCGCGCAACCTGGCGGCCGCCCGCACGCGCTGGGAGCGGCTGATGGCGCAATGGCAGCAGGGGGACGTCGTGCCGGGACAAGGCAGGGCTACTGAAGCGGCATAAACCAGAGACTGCAGCCATCAAGCAGACCGGATTCCGGCTGGATCAAGGCAGCACCGCCCTGGCTAAGCCAGCCAGCCGGGCCGCCCCACGCCAGCCAGCGCTTCCGACCAACAACAGCGCGCGGCGGCATCATGCCGCGGCACCAGGAGACAGCCTTGCCCCTCGATCCCACCACCATGGCTTCCCCAGTAGCCACGCCCACTCCGGCCGAGGACAACCCCAGAGCCATGTCCAGGGTGTCCGCCATCACCGCCATCACCATCGGCGGCGCCCTGGAGCTGTATGACTCGGGGGTGTACAACTTCTTCGCCACCCTGATCATTCCCCTCTACTTTCCCATTGGCAATCCGCTCGGCCAGTTGCTGCTGTCCTTCGGCACCTTCGGCGCGGGCTACCTGATGCGCCCCCTGGGTGGATTGGTGATCGGCGCCTACGCCGACCGCCGCGGCCGCAAGCCCGCGGTGCTGCTGTCGATGTGGCTGATGGCTTTCAGCGCCCTGATCCTCGTGGTGACGCCGACCCATGCGCAGATCGGCTACGCTGCCCCGGTCCTGATGATCCTGGCACGCCTGATCCAGGGCTTTGCCATCGGCGGTGAAATGGGCTCGGCCAGCGCCATGCTGCTGGAGTATGCGGACGAACGCTCACGCGGCTTCTACACCAGCTGGCAGACGGCCAGCCAGGGCATTGCCGCCGTCTTCGCCGCGCTGGTGGCGCTTGCGCTCAGCCATACGCTCAGCGCCGATGCCCTCGAGCATTGGGGCTGGCGCGCGGCCTTCCTGCTCGGCATCCTGGTGATCCCCATCGGCCAGCTGATCCGCCGGCGCCTCGAGGAAACGCTGGTGCCGCCGCCGCGCAAGAAGGCGGCTGCCGGCGGATGGCAGCTGATGCGCCAGCACTGGCGTGAGCTGGTAGCCAGCGTGCTCCTGATGACGGGCCTCGCCGCGGCCGTGCACCTGATCGCTTACTACCTGCCGAACTACGCCACCTTCCAGCTGCATATCCCGCGCGGGGACGCCGTCTGGGCCGGCTTCGTGGCCGCGGCCATGATGGTGGTGTTCGGTCCGATCGCGGGCTGGATGTGCGACCGCGTCGGGCGCCGCACCATGGTGTGGTGGTCGCGTGTGGTGCTGCTGCTGATGGCCTATCCGGCCTTTTTCCTGCTCAATGCCTTTCCGTCGCTGACTTGCCTGCTGGTGGTGGTCGGTTGCCTGGCCATTCCCATGGCAATGACTTCACCCGCCACGCTGGTGCTGGTGAGCGAGGTACTGCCACAGCGCCTGCGGGCCACCGGCATGTCCGTGACCTACTATGTGGCCATTGCGGTATTCGGCGGCTTTGCCCAGCTGTTCTCGACTTTGCTGATCCACCTGACGGGCAGCCCCAATGCGCCGGCTTTCTACCTGATCGGCTGTGGCCTGGTCTCGCTGCTCGGGTTGACCATGGTGCCGGAGACGCTCGGCCGCAAGCTGTCGTAGTCGCAACGCCGTTGATGAGGCAAGCCGGTGGGCGATTCGAGTGAAGCCCTCCGGTTACCGCTTGAGCAACGGCGTGACGACCTGCTCCAGCCTCTCGGCTGTCCACGCCGGATTGGCATCGTCCCAGCCGTTTTCGGCGAGCATCCCCGCGCGATCGATGGTGAAGTTCACGGGCAGGCGCCAGATCCGGCCGTAGCCACCGGCGTAGGCACTCCCCAGCAGCCCGACCGGAAAGGCGAGGCCGGCAGCCATCTTGCGCACGTCAGCGATGGAGTCCGGCGTGTCCAGGCTGAAGCCAAGCACGCTCAGCCCTTCGCCCGCGTGTGCCGCCGCATAGGCGGACAGGACCGGAAGCTCGGTGTGGCACGGGCCGCACCATGTTGCCCAGAACGTGAGCACCACGACCTGGCCGCGCAGGTCTCGCGTATCGACGGTGCGTCCGTCGAGCGTGCGCAGTGTCAGCGGCGGCGCAGGCCGACCCACCGCCAGGCTTTCCGCGCGGGCCGGTGTGTGCCAGCCGCCAACCGCGGGGGCGCAGGCCAGGGCGGCGGCCGTTCGTATCCAGTCGCGCCGGGACGACACATCAGAATGCATAGCTCACCCCCACGTTGCCGGTCCAGCGCGGGAAAAGTTGATACCCCTTGAGGTTGCTATAGATTGCCCGCTGCACGAAGGCGTACATATGCACGTGTTCGCCTACGGCAACGGTGACGCCGGGGCTCAGGTAAAGCACGCTGCCTCCCGTGCTGATGGTATCGGCGAGTGCGCCCTGGTCCGTGCTTTTGCGGGTGAAATTGAACTGCAACTGAGGGACGATCTTCGGGTCGGCGACGTAGCGCACGCCGCTGCTCACGGTCAGGAGATTGCCGGGGCGATAGTCCGCATTCACGTCGCGCAGCCGTTGCATCACCGCTGCCTGGAACTGGCCGTTGACGAAGGCGTCGAAATTCTGGCTGACCGGCTGGTAGTAGTACGCCCCGAGGATCAGGTCCGTGCTGCCGGTGCCGGGTTGCAGGCTGGCGTCGAGCGCCTGGCCCGCGGCCGCATTCGGGCCTGACGAGAAGAACACCGGGCGGCCCACGGTGGCGCCGGTGACTACATTCTGGCCGCCGTAGGCGCCCGTGGGCAACTTCACCCCCAGTTGCACACCGAGGTTGCGAGTGGGCAGGAAGCCCTGGTAGGTGCCGATGAGCTTGATATCGCCCAGGCCGCTGGCGGTCACACCGCTGACGTTGTCCGGCGTGAGCTGGTCAGAGGTCGCGTTGCCATAGGTGGTGTGGCTGCGGTCGATGATGGGGACGATGGTGCTGAAGTTCCAGCTACTGTTCGGGCTGTAGCTCAGGCCCAGGTTGTAGTAGCGGTTGATCGTCTGTTTCTCCACCTCCTGGGTGCCCCCGGCATCGTTGATGGCGGCTAGCCGCGAGGCGGGGACTGCGCCAGTCCCGTGGCGCAGCTGGTTCTGAGGGATGAAGCTGTAGTCGAGGCTGATGCGCCAGCCCGGCATCGATGAGTAGCCCATGGCGGCATCGGCGCTGAGCGAGCAGCCACAGGTCGCGCATGCTTGCGCGGCGATTGGCGCCGCGGCCGTGGAAGCAAGCAGGAGGCGTGAAAGGAGGCTGGATGCCATGCTGATGCGATGAATGAGCGCTGTCCCGCGATGCGCGATGGTGAAGTAGATGGGCTGGCAGCGCCCACTTGCAGTTCCGCCGACCAGATCCAGGCCCGGTTACCCGGGCCAGGAGTCAGTCACATCATGAAAATGTTGAATTGGCGCCACTGCAGTTGGCCGGATGCCCCGAATTTGCGGGGATTATCCCACCGCCAGGTGCAGATCGGCGCCGCCACCGACGTGCGGCGGAACGTCGCACGTCGCGTTGCAGCGCCACGCCTCGCGCGAGGCGCTGCGGGGGCCGGATACCTCACATCGGCTGGCGGCGCCAACGCCTGTAGCGCGCACCTACTGGACGGTGACTGTCGCCTTCATATTAGGGTGTATGCCGCAGAAGATCTTGTAGACCCCCGGCTTATCGAACTTGAAATTGAAGGTGTCATTCTGATCGAGCGCGCTGGAGCGGAACAGGCCGGCGTCGTTGACAACCGAGTGCGGTTCGCCATCAAGATTTTTCCAGGTCACGGTCGAACCAGCCTTGATCGTGAGCGACATCGGCGAGAACATGAAATTCTTCACCACGACGACATTGTTCTCCTGCGCTTGCGCGGCGGAGAACCCGGAAACCGATACGGCCACGAGCATCGCGACCCCGAAGGGGATGACGAAGGCGCGGCGAAGGATAGTCGTTAGCATGATTTTGGCTCTGGTTGGTAAGGCGTGTAGGGCGTTCAGGCGAGCGTCGTGTCGGCAAGCGTCGCCTGGAGCGGGTGGCGCATGATCTTGATGCTGGTCACGCCAAGCATCCTGGGCAGCTGATCGCCCGGTACAGTCAGCGGCATGGGTCCGGGCCCATTGCCTGCAGTCGGTTGGGGATAGGCCGTCGAGCGCGCCGTGTGGAAGGTGATATTGCCCTCCACCTTCGAGACGATCTGGTGGATATGTCCGTTCAGGACCGTGACCGAACCGAAGCGCTGCAGATAGCTCATCGCTTCGCCGGCATCGCCGGTGCCCCAACCCCACGGTTGGTAGATCGTCCACATTGGCATATGCGCGAACACCACGACCGGCGTGCTGGACGAGCGGCCCTTCAGATCGGCTTTCAGCCAGGCAAGCTGGTCGTCGCCCAGCCCCCCCAGGCCGTTCGGCTTGAAATGCATCACGTTGACCAGGCCGATGAAATGGACGCCGCTGTGGTCGAAGCTGTAGTAGCCCTTATTGTCGGAGGCTTGACCGAAGCGCTTGAAGTATTCCGTCCCTGGCCCATCGGTGACGTCATGCTCGCCGGGCACGGTATGCAACTCGGTGATATTCAGCCCCGACATCAACTGGGCCGCGTGGTCGAACTCTTCCGCCTTGGAAAGATGCGTAATATCGCCCGTGTGAATCGTCAGCGCCGGCTTGACCGGCATGGCATTGACGAAGTCGATCGTCTGCCTGAGCGTACCGGCGACGTCGGGATTGGCTTCCTTGTTGAAGCCAATATGCGTGTCGCTGATCTGCAGGAAAAGGGGAACGCCGGCGTCAGCCGCGCGCCCCTTCCCGGAGGCGGAAAGGGCAAGCTCCACCGGCGTGAGAACACCGCCGGCCAGGACAAAGACCGTGCCCGCACCACCGAAAGCGAGACACTTCAACGCGTCACGGCGCGACGGATTGGATGGAAGATCTGATGACATAGTGCCCTCACGAGTAAGGATCGAGAGGTAGATCGCCGGACGATCCGGCGGGCCTCCCGACTGGATTCACGAGGAAGACTGCCGGGCCGTCCGTTTTATTCCAACTCGAGCACCGCGCTGCGCAGGCTGGGAAGCCGGATGCGCACGCAGGTCCGCCATGAAGCCGTCCGGGTCAGCTTCGCCGGCATTGGTAGTCGCGGTATTTCATCCCTGCGGCACTCCGGTGCGAATAAACCTGGTGGCCGGGCAGTTCTACAGGTGCACGGCGAACCAGTTCTCTGGATTGATCGATATCACGGCAGCCGGAAGCGAGTCGCGTGCCCAAGCGCAGCCTTCTCGGCGATGCGCTTTGGAAGCTATCCGTACTGCACTTGGAGATCGTCATGAAAATCCTGATTTCGGCCGCTGTCGCGGCTCTGGCATCGTTCGCAGCCCTGGCCCATGCATCCGGCATGCCCACCGATTCCGCGACCCCCGACAGCAGAACCCATATCAACGGACCGCGCGATCCCTACACCGATGGCGCCAAGGCAAGCAAATTCGATGTCTATTCAGAGGGTGCGAAAGTCACGGATCGGCGCGATCCTTATACCGACGGCGCCTGAAGCGATGCCTCGTCCGACGCCTTCCTCAACACGGGAATGACGTCGGACGCAAAGACCATCCTGGCCGACAGGATGCGTTGCGCATCCCAGGTCTCTCACACCAGCCCCTTCCACGCCGGCGACGGTAAGATACGAGTTCGGCTGCGTCCCGACGCCGGTGGGCAAGCGCTGGCGCATCGAGAGCGTGGAGAGTCGCGCATGTCACTCTTTCCCTATCTTCAAAGGCTGCGGCCGGCCGGTGTGCGATCGGTCCGGCTGGCGGCCGGACTGGTGCTGTTCACCTACGTAGGCACGCACCTGCTGAATCACTCGCTGGGGAATATCTCGCTCGCATGGCTGGAGCGCGACCTGCTTGTGCAGAAGTTCATCTGGCAGGGATGGCTCGGAACGGTCGTGCTGTACAGCGCGCTGGTGACCCACTTCTTCCTGGGCCTGTGGGCGCTGTACGAACGGCGCTCGTTGCATTGGACTCCGGGCGAGGTGGCGCAACTCGTCCTCGGCTTGTGCATCCCCCCGCTGCTGGTCAACCATGTGGTGAACACGCGGGTTGCCTTTGCCGCTTTCGGCCTCGACAAGGGTTACGCGCAGTTGCTGTATGGGTTCTCGATCGCTTCACCGTTCTTCGGCCGTATTCAACTGCTGCTGTTGGTGGTCGCCTGGCTGCATGGGTGTTACGGCATCTGGTTCTGGTTGCGGCTGAAACCATGGTTTGGCGCGTGGCGAAGCGTGCTGCTGAGCTTCGCCGTGCTGCTCCCGGTGCTCGCCCTGCTAGGCTTCTTGCAGGGCGGACGGGAAGTGATCGCGCTCGCGCAGGACCCGGTCTGGCGCGCCGCAGCGACCCGGCCGTCGATCATGGGAACGGATGCGCAGAATCTCTGGCTCGCCGGGCTGCGCAATGACTTTTTGCTCTTCGATGGTGGCGCGCTGCTGCTGGTGTTCGCAGCGCGGCTGGCGCGCACGGTGCGGGAGCGCCGGGTCGGGCGGCTCTGCGTCCTGTATCCGGACGGCCGAAAGGTATTCGCACCGCTCGGATTTTCGGTGCTCGAGGCTAGCCGCATGGCCGGCGTTCCCCATGCCAGCACCTGCGGTGGCCGCGCCCGATGCACGCTGTGCCGCGTGCGCGTGCTCAGCGATGTGCCACTGCCCGCCCCGGCCGAGGCGGAGCGCCGTGTCCTGGAGCGGCTGGGCGCTGATTCGCAAACCGTGCGCCTCGCCTGCCAGTTGCGGCCGACCCATGATCTCTCCGTGTGGCCGCTGGTGCCGCCGGCGGCATCCGCGGCCTTCTTGCAACGGCGCCAGCGCGACGTCATGCCGCAAGAACGATTCGCGGCATTCATGTTCGTGGATATGCGCAATTCCACCAAGCTTGCGGCGGCACAATTGCCGTTCGACAGCCTGTTCGTGGTCAGTCGCTTCCTGAGTTCGGTCTGCGCCGCGGTAGTCCAGGCGGGCGGCCTGCCAAACCAGTTTCTGGGGGACGCAGTGCTCGCGATCTTTGGCCTGGGCAGCCAGCCGTCCGCCGCCTGTCGTCAGGCGCTCAGCGCGGTGCCGCTGGTGGCAGCCAATATCGAGGAACTCAACGCCGCGCTCGAGCAGCAATTGCAAACGAGAATCCGGTTTGGCATTGGATTGCATTGCGGCCCGGCGGTCATGGGTGAGATTGGCTTTCGCGAGCATGTCACGTTCACCGCGATTGGCGACCCGTTGAACGTGGCCTCGAGACTTGAGCAGTTGACCAAGGAGATCGCCTGCGAGGCGATCGTTTCAGAGCAGGTCTTCCAGACAGCCGGCATCTCAGCGGCAGCCCTGCCGCAGCTGGCTGCACGCCTGCGCGGACGCGATGACCCGGTGCCCGTCCGTGTGCTGTACAGGGCGGCGCAGATGCCTCGGGCCTGACTACGCCCTCCGCGCCACGCTCACCAACCACCGATGTCAAGACGTAGATCAGCGCACGCCGCCGGCGCAGCGCGATACGTTCGCATCGGGAATAAGCCGGACGCCGCTGTGGTTTGACTGGTGTACGCCGGACGGTTGGCAAGGATCGAAGAGACCCCTGCAACGCGTGCGACGCGACGTACCAAAGCGCCACACTTGCCAGGTCGGACTTTGGATTCCTGATTGCACTGCATTGGAGATTGTCATGAAATATCCCAGTCTGATTGCTGCCGCTACCCTAGCAATGGCGGCAGCGCACGTATATGCCGCAGACATGAACGTCGCCGCCGGACCCGACGAAAACGGCACCACGGTATCGCAGGCGGCCCCGGCCGCGGGACAGGCCCCGATGCCGACGACGGCCCGCCCGGCCCCGATGGGGAAGACCCGCGAAGAGGTTCGCCAGGAGCTGATCCGTGCACAGAAGGATGGCACGATGGAGCGCTTGAACACGCTGTATGGCGGAGGCTGAACGAGTGCCCGACATGAACCGCACGCGCGTGCGGCGGACGCACGATCGTCAGTTTCCGATCGTGTCCACAATCACTGGAAAGCTGGATAGCATCATGAACAAACTGCACCCTTTGAAGACGCTGCTGATCGCCGGGTCTTTTGCCGCTGCCCTGGCAGCTGGCCTCGCCCAGGCTGCGGAGGCCAAAGACGGCACACGCCGCACCAACGCTGACCCATTTGCCAACAGCGCGCGGATCGTCGCGGGACGCGACCTTAGCGGAGTATCGGCATCGCCCGATCGCGGGCCGGACTCTGGCGCCGAGGCGGCTCCCGGCACGCAGGCTGGCCCGTCCGCGGAATCCGTCCACACACTTGCCGGCTGGGATCAAACCGGTCCGTCGGCACCGCCGGCACACAGCAGCGAGAACCCGGTCGCGTAGCGATATGCGGCGATGAGAGGACTTGGGGAGGGCTCGAAGTCTTCATCGAGGACGAGAACGCGTGACGATGATTTCGAACGGAGCCGAGGTGAGAGGATTTTCCTTAACTCTCTTCTTCGGCCTGGAGGAATCTGAATTGGAGTGCAAGATGAACTTGCGAGATAGCGTGTATGTCCTGGCAGGATGGGTAGGCTTATGTTTGGCAAGCGGAACCGTTGCAACCGTGATTGCGCGAATACTTACCTGATGAAAGGCATCAGCGGCGGCGCCTTAGCGCCGTCCGCAGCATGCCATTGTCAGGTGCTGGTGCTTCCTGTTTCATGACGTACCAATGGCAGCTTCAGCTCGTGAAGCAAGCCGCACATGATCGAAGGTGCAAGCAATCGCTTGACCTCTGCCGCGATTCAGCGGCCCATGCGGCGATTGTAGTTGCGCGAAATGCGCGCCATCAACGCTGGATCGTCTGCAGCCATGCTGTCGAATTCCACCCGCACGTGGCCGTCTGCCTGCTGGTGAACACTGGCCATCACCGTCCTGGTATCCAGACTGCCGACGACCACGCCATTGACCGGGTCCTCGACCCTGATCGCCAGGCCCTGGTCGCGCATTGCCCCGGCCGCCGCGGTGAAGGTGCGATCGAAGCTGGCCGGCCCCATGACAGTAAAGGCGCCTGTTCCGGCCGGATCCGATGTACATGCCAAAAGCGCCAGCATGGCGCCGCTGACTATCAGTGAGAGTCGCATGATGATGACTCCTTCCGCCAGCCCCGGCTCAAAAATGTACGCGTTGCGACTTCAGGCGAGTTTTCCACTCGCTGATCGCCAAGACATAAGATTAGGCGACGTTGGCGAATGGACACAGCTTGCCGGGTGCGCGCCTGCACCCTGCGGATGCCGACCTGCTCGCCTGATCGGCTGCCGGTCTTACCTTATAGAAAGCGGACCGACGTATCAGCAAAGCCCTTCCAGCGCCGAATCTTGCCGTCGACGACCGTGAAGATGTGCAGCCATTCGGTTTCAATCGGCTTACCTTCAGGACGCGTGGTCCCCCGTAGGTAGCCGAGTACAACCACATGCTCACCTGCCTCGATAAACTCGCGTGGTTCGAAGATTTCCGTGTTATCCGCCTGTGCGAGCTGTGCAAAGAAGCTGGCGACTTCGGCCTTGTTGTTGCGCTGCCCGGTGTAGGGGATCTGGGGTGGCCCTACCATCTTCCAGTCGACCTGGTCAGCCACCAGATCGAGGATGGCATTGACGTCGCCGCGGCCATAGGCCTCATAGGCTGTTTTCACGACAGAAATCGGGGTTGTCATTATTGTCTCCGGTTGCACACTCCGGCCCTGCCATCACAGGGGCGGACGTCTCCAACTTAGAGCGCAATGGTGTCCCATGCAAGGGACGTGGTGCCGGGTTTGACGTCGGGATTTGACTGCGCAGTAACTCCTGGGTTTGACGGCGGCAAAGTGGCTCTGTTCGCCTTACTGGGGCGAAGTGTCTGCGCTGTCGGCCAGTTTTATCGCCAGGATGCGGCCATCGACGTTTCCGACGCCTTGCTGTAGTTGGGCAGTGTGCCATCCATGTAGCCTTCCAGCGACATGGCGCCTTACCTCAAGCACGCCCTAAGGAAACATCGCATTACCGTTGGCGGCTTGCTGTGCCGGCACTTCCTCTTGCAGTACGTCCCAGTGCTCGACCAGCTTGCCATCCTCTAGCCGGAAGATATCGACTGCGACCACCGGCTTGGCCGTCCAGCCGACGTAGCGACCGTGGATCATGACCAGATCACCGTCGGCAACCAGCATGCCGGGCTGATAACTGAAGTCCTCGGGCAGACCCGCGATCATGGCCGGTATGGCCTCCCTGCCGTTGGGAATGAGGGGATTGTGCTGGATGTAATGCTCCGAGAAGAGATGCATCACGCGAAGCGGTTCGCGGTCCACGAAAACAGCCTTCATCACCTCGGACACGATTTCCCTGTTGCGCGCCCGTACGTCGGCTTCGATCATCGACAAACTCCGTTTCAAGATTCAAGAATGATCAACCACTTTCATAGTGATCGCCATGAAAAATAGAGTAGGGGATTGCCGTCAGGGTGTCAAATACTTTAGTATCGATCACTATGAAAGTTACTCCTGCCAGCCGCCGCCCCAAGACGGGGCGCCCTTTGTCCTTCGATCGTGATGCTGCCCTGGAGGCCGCGATGTTGCTGTTCTGGCGCAATGGCTACGAGGCAGCGTCGATCAGCGATCTCACCGCCGCAATGGGGATCACCCCGCCGAGCCTCTACACCGCCTTCGGCGACAAGAAGCGGCTGTTCCTGGAGGCGGTATCGCGTTATCTGACCCGCCCTGGGCTCGACGTGCAGCAGTTCCTGCCTGCCGCCCCATCGGCGCGGGAAGCGATTCGACGCCTGCTCGACAGCGCGACGGTCGAGCAGACCCGCAAGGGCCTGCCACGCGGCTGCATGCTGATGAGCGCGGCGGTCGGCTCACCCGCCGAAGGCGAGGTGCAGGAAGCCGTGATCGCCTTGCGCGGCTTGGTGGAAAATGCCCTGCGCGAGCGAATCGAGCGCGGCATCGGTGACGGCGAACTCCCTGTGCACACGGACGGCGCCGCGCTGGCGAGCTTTTATCTTGCCATCCTTCAGGGCATGTCCACCCAGGCACGTGACGGAGCCAGCCGCAAGAAGCTGGCCGCTCTAGCCGACGCCGCAATGGCTGCGTGGCCCGGGCGGGCATAAGCGCTAACCGGTGCGAGACCCAACTGCCGGACCCATGCGGCGACCACACGGAGAGCCGGCCACAGGACCCGTAAGAAGTCGGTGTTACTATCCTTCGTTCAGATCAGCCCCCCCTTGCCGATACCCGCCTCGGATGCCCGTTCGAATTTCCACCCAGCACCTTCGTTCGAAGGAACAGGCAGTGACCCGATCACACCCCCCCGCGCGTTTCGAAGCCCCCGGAGATGAATATCATCGACGTATCGTGGATGCCATTCATGACCATGGCTGGTCGGAACAGGACAATTTTCTTCCACCGGATTTGACGCTCGCGCTGGCGTCGGAATGTGCAGCGCTTGCGGCGGCCGCGACGCTCACGATGGCGCGTGTCGGCCATGGCGCGGCGCGTTCGCTGCAGCGCCATGTGCGCGGCGACCGGATTCAGTGGTTGGAGGCGGGCCAGTCCGAAGCCCGCGACCGGTATCTGGCGATCATGGAAAAGCTACGTATTGCGTTGAATCGCGGGCTCTTTCTGGGACTCGAAGAATACGAAAGCCACTTCGCATACTACGCCCCGGGCGCTTCGTATCTGCGACACCGCGATCAATTTCGCGATGACGATAGCCGCACGGTGTCCGTCATCGTCTATCTGAATGCGGACTGGCTGCCTGAGCACGGCGGTGCATTACGGCTACATCCAGAGGGCTTGGGCACGCAGGACATCTTGCCAGTCGGCAGCCGGATCGCAGTGTTTCTATCCGCCGACATGCTGCACGAAGTATTGCCTGCGACGCGCGACCGCATGTCGCTCACGGGATGGTTTAGACGCCGCTCATGATCTAACAGGCCGGCCATACTTGGCGGCTCATTCCGGCAGGTAACTGCTGGTCTCCCTTCGACGAAGGTCCCAGTCCGGCCAGAAGCGGCCGGTCCGGAATCCCTCTAGTTGCGTCCACCGACTGAACGTCAGCTAGACTGAGCTACCCCAAACCGCTCTCATCAATCATGCAATGCACAGGCAGAAGGCTGGCCATGATCGGCATGCTCCTGTTGGCGGGCGCTGCATTGGCTCAGGCATCGCGGGCAGACAATCCCGTCGAATCAGCGCATCGGGCGGGGCCGAAGGGCCTTGAAGGTTGGACAGTGAGCTATCCCTTGGCGGGCGGTCAGAGCTACCCCGCCACCTTGGTTATCGCCCAGCGGAGGCATGTTATCCGTCGAATCCAAGGAGATCCATTTGTGTGGAGATGGATGTTTTGGGAAAACGGAAAACAGGTCGCCTATGAGACTGGATCGTTGCACTTCAACATGGCGTGCAGGCTAGTTGACATCGCAAGTGGCCGACAACTGGCGAATCTCGATTGCTATCGCGAACTCGCCGAGGATGCCCCTACTTGGGAGAAAGCCTTGCGGGACGCCAAGTAAATTGGCAATCACACCGCGCGTTGGATCTGCCGCAGTACATCGCGGCTGGCGACAATAGGCCAGGCCGACCGCCCAATCCAATGCTATCGAACGGCCGAAACGGTTCGGCCGGCCGCGAAGTTTGGAATCGGCCGTGCGAGGGCGGCGGCACAAGGGCATGCCGTATGGCGGCTACAAGAGTTTCGGAGTGGGCCGTGAGGAAGGTATCGAGGAAATGCTCAGCTATATCGAGACCAAGGCGATCAACCTCGTCGGCCCGTTCGGGTACAGGTAACCGGAGACCGGGACGCCGGGAGCGGGATCGGGGGGCGCAGGCAAAATCGCCCCCCGATCTGCCCCACGGTGTTCCCTCGCCCTTCCCAAGGCTATCGCGCATCCAGTCCGGCCTGGTCACGATCCCGGCTGCTGCCAGGCCTTGTCGCGGCTGGTACGTCGGCAAAGATCTCGCGATAGTAGCGATAGCCCTCGGCCAGGTGCTGGTCAAAAGCAAAGCCCTGCGCAAGCATGTCGTCGAAATCGGCGCGCGTGATCTGCATGACGTAACTGTGTTCCGTGGTGACCAGGCGGCAACCTCCGGTCACCTGACGCGCGCTGAACCACTTTCCTGCGTCCGCATGGCCTGCCGGGTAACTGTGGCCGTCATGCTCGAGCCGCCATCCTCCGTCAAGCAAAATCCAGAGATCCGGGGAGGTGACAGGGTCATCCTGGCATTGCGCGATGACGGTACCGGCTTCGGCCTCCCACTCGCGCGAGTGGCTGACCGTCAAGCGCAACTGCGGCGTCGACAAGCTGGTGAAGAACGGTGTCTTGCGCAACAGGTGCAGGTAGGTGATCGAGGCTTTCATGGGTTTCCCCTGTGTGGCGGCGGCATCGTCGCGCCGCGTTGGCTGCGCATCGCATGCGCTGATCAGCGCCGGCAGCAATGCTGCGGACGCAAGGCAGATCCATCGCTTCATGGTCATCTCCAGAAGGCAGGCACGGGCCCTGACAGGCCCGCGCTGCATTTGCCTACCGGCTGACCCTGGCGTCGAGCAGGTCGCCCATGCCGATCCGCCTGGCGAAGTCGATCCGTACGCGCTCAGACACTTCCAGGACTTCCCGGGCTCCATCACCGACGAAATCGATCAACGCGCGCATGGGGCGGGACCCCGGCGACATGCCCACGATCCGCACGATCTCGTCGGCCACGGCCTGCGGGTCGGCGTCGTCGGGCGTCAACGCGGTCAGGCGTTCGCCGATCTGGTCCATGACGCCGTCATAGCGGCTGTAAGTTGCGGCCCTTGCTGCATCGGCCGGCTTGCCCGCGGTAGGAAAATGCGACGTGCCCCTGGTGAACGCGCCGGGGACCACGATCGAAGTCTCGATGCCGAAGCGCGCGATCTCGTAGGCCAGCGTGACCGCGAGGGAATCCATTGCCGCCTTGGCCGCGCCATACGGGCCCATGAACGGCGGGAAACCGCCCTTGGTTGTGGTGCTGCTGATCCACAGCATCAGGCCAGCCTCACGCTCCCTCATGTACGGCAGCACCGCGCGGTTCACGCGTTGCGCGCCGAACAGGTTGGTATCGAAGACCCGCATCATTTCCTCGGGCGTGAACGCTTCGGTGGGCCCCACCACCAGATGGCCGGCGTTCTGCATCACCACGTCGATGCGGCCGTGCTCGCGGACAATCGCCGCAGCCGCGGCGTCGGCCGATTCCTGCGACAGCACATCGAGCTCAAGCGGGTGCAGGGTCACGCCGCGTTCGGCGGCCCATTGCCGGACTTCGTCCGCGCGGCCTTTGTTGCGGCCATCGATGTCGCGCATCGATGCGTACACCACGTGGCCAGCCAGGGCCAGCGTTTGTGCGGACAGCTTGCCAATGCCGCTGCCGGCGCCAGTTACCAGGACAACTTGTTGCATGATCGAACTCCTGTTCAGTGACGATGGAGGGATTGGAGGGTGCGCCCGGTCAGGCGACGCCGCCATTGGCACGCAGGATCTGGCCGTTCACCCAGCCCGCATCCGGGCCGGCGAGGAACGACACCACGCCGGCAATGTCGTCGGGCTGGCCCAGGCGCTGCAGCGGCGGCATCTTTGCGAACGCCTGGATCTGTTCTGCAGTCTTGCCATCGAGGAACAGCGACGTTGCGATCGGCCCCGGCGCCACCGCGTTCACAGTGATGTTGCGGCCGCGCAATTCCTTGGCGAACACGTGCGTGAACGACTCGACCGCTGCCTTGGTCGCGTTGTAGACCGCATAGCCGGGCATATTCAGGGCCAGCGTGGTGCTGGAGAAATTGACGATGCGCCCGCCGTCGTTGAGGCGCGCGGCGGCTTCGCGCAGCGTGTTGAAGGTGCCGCGCACATTGATGCCGAAGGTCTGTTCAAAGAGCGCGTCGCTGGTGTCGGCCAGGGGCACCGTCTTCAGCACGCCGGCGTTGTTCACCAGCACATCGACCTTGCCGAGTTGCTGTTCGACGATTTCGAACATGCGCCGCACTTCACCGGCGTCCGAGACATCGGCCTTGACGGCGATGGCCCTGGCGCCACCCGCCTGCAGGCTGGCGACGAGCGCATCCGCCTGGGCGGGGCTTGAAGCGTAGTTGACCGCCACGGCGAAGCCGTCCTGTGCCAACCGCTGCGCGACAGCGGCGCCGATACCGCGCGATGCACCGGTCACGATGGCGACTTCGGCGTTGTTGGCTTGATTCATGATCGTTTCCTCACTTGGGGTTGGTGGTGAAACGAATGGTGGATCATTCCGTTCAAAAGATAATTGCAATCAAGCTGGTAACATATTTCCGTTCGCTTTAACAATAGATCCCAAGAGAGTGCCTGATGGATCGCTTCCAGGAAATGCAGGCCTTCGTGCGTATTGCCGAGCGGCAGAGCTTTACGCAGGCGTCCGACGACTTGCAGATACCTCGTGCGACCGTCACCAACCTGATCAAACGGCTGGAACAGCGGCTCGGCACGCGGCTGCTGGAGCGCACCACCCGCACGGTGCGGCTGACACATGACGGCGAGGCGTACTACCGCCGCTGCGTGCGGCTGATCGCCGATCTGGAAGAAGCCGAGGGGTCGTTCCGGAACACGGCGCCCAAAGGGCTGCTACGTGTGAATCTGCAAGGGACGCTGGCCCGCCATTTCGTAGTGCCGGCGCTGCCGGATTTCCTGGCCCAGTACCCGCAGATCGAACTGCAGATCGGCGAAGACGACCGCCTGGTGGACCTGGTGCGCGAAGGCGTCGATTGTGTCTTGCGCGCAGGCACGCTGCAGGACTCATCGATGGTAGGCAGGCAGATCGCCCTGCTGGAGCAGGTGACCGTCGCCAGCCCCGGCTATCTCGCGAAATTTGGCGAGCCCGCCGACTTGCTGGCACTGGCGGCGCATCGGGCGGTGAACTATGTCTCCAGCGCGACCGGCAACGCAATCCCGCTCGAATTCACCATGAACGGCCAGGTGACGCCGGTTCAGCTCCCCGCGGTCGTTTCGGTAACCGGCGCCGATCTCTACACCGGAGCGGCGGTAGCCGGGCTGGGGCTGGTGCAGGTGCCCCGCTACCGGGTGGCAGCGGAACTGGCGTCGGGTCGCTTGAGAATTGTCCTGCCGGACTTCCCGTGCCCGCCGATGCCTGTCTCTGTCCTGTATTCGCAGAATCGCCAGCTCTCGTCGCGGGTTCGGGTCTTTGCGCAATGGCTGCGCGAGATCTTTGCGGCAGGAGACGACACCTAAGCGCGGATGGCCCTCTTCTACGTCTATAAATGAAGAATCTTTCCGACAGGGGCTGTCATGTCTGACGAATACCGCGTGGCGCTCGAGCAGGCAAGTGCCTTGGCGTTGGCATTCCACGACTCACGTGCGAGCCGAAGGCCGGGCGCGACTGCCAGCTTCGATGAATTGTGGGCGGCGCTGGACGGAGCGACACCTGAAGACGGAATGGTTGCCCACGAAGTCATCCGGCAGCTAGCCGAGGGGGCAGACGCGGGCCTTATGGGGGCGGCGGGACCACGCTCCTTCGCCAAGGTGACGGGCGGCTCCCACCCGGTCGGCGTTGCAGCCGACTGGCTGACGAGCATATGGGGACAAAACGGCGGGAGCTACCTCGGGTCTCCCGCCAACGCAGTGACCGAGCAAGTCGCTGCGCGATGGCTGCTTGACCTCCTGTCGTTACCGGCGGACTGCTCAATTGGCTTCACCACCGGCGCGACCATGGCAAGTTTCGTGTGTCTCGCCGCAGCGAGAGGTAAGGTATTACGCCAGGAGGGTTGGAATGCTGATGCTGACGGTCTGTTTGGCGCGCCCGCGATCAACGTATGTATCGGCGACGATGCGCATGCCACTATCTTTACCGCTTTGCGCTACCTTGGGCTTGGTCACAATCGTGTCATTCGTATCCCCACGGATGACGCGGGGCGCATGCGGGTCGCCGCGCTGTCCAGCGCGTTGGCGTCTTGTGAGGGGCCGCTTATCGTGATCGCGCAAGCAGGCCAGATCAACACCGGCGCGTTCGACCCAATCAACGAGATCGCGGACGTCGTACATAGCCACGGCGGATGGCTTCACATCGATGGTGCCTTTGGTTTGTGGGCACGAGTGAGCCCCGCGTTGATCCATTTGACGGCCGGCGCCGAGTATGCGGATTCGTGGGCGGTCGATGGTCACAAGTGGCTGCAAGTCCCGCACGACTGTGGTTACGCAATCGTCCGGGACGCACAAGCCCATCGGCAGGCCATGGCGTTTGAAGCAAGCTACCTTCCCCCCGGCGGCGAAGCATGTCGGGAACCGTTCCACTATGTGCCCGAACTGTCGAGACGCGCGCGTGGGTTCGCGACCTGGGCCCTGATCCGCGCACTCGGGCGGAGCGGCATCGCGGCGATGATCGAGCAACACTGTCGTTTGGCCCGGCGCATGGCGGAACGACTTACGTCCGAGCCTGGCGTGGAGATCCTTAATCAAGTAGAACTGAACCAGTTTGTTGTGCAGTTCGGTAGCGGGGAATCGCCTGAGCGCCGCGATCAACTGACAAAGGCCGTCGTCGAAAGCATTCAGGCCGCGGGTGTCTGCTACCTTGGTGAGGCCGTCTGGCACGACCGCCTCGTGATGCGCTTCTCCGTCATTTCCTGGGCGACGACCCAGCAAGACATCGATCAATCCGCCGATTCGATTGTAGCGGCTTGGCGACAGGTGAGTGCCGGCATGAGCCGTGGGCGAGCAGAGCGGTGATCGTATTCCCCGAATGGCGGCAACTATTCTGAAGCGGGAGAATCCATGTCGGAGCACGAGACCATTTTTTTGGTCCGATCGCCCGCGCCGCTGTAAGGGCAGCGGTTGAATTGCGAGTGCCCCTTTCACCGTTTTCGGAAGCGGGCGTCCACGCCCGGTGCAGGCGTGTGCCCGATAATTCTCTGGTTACGAAAAGATCTATAACTGGACCTGCGTGCCAATCTCGATCGCGCGATTTGCCGGAATGTTGAAGTAATCGGCAGCATTGCCAGCGTTCCTGGTCATCGTGGCAAACAGGCGTTCGCGCCATGACGCCATGCCACTGGGGACGCTGGCCACAGGGACGATGGTCTCGCGGCTCAGGAAGAACGAGGTATCCATGATGTCAAACGCCAGGCCAGCCGCCGGAGGCAGCGCAGCGAGCGCCTGCGCAACATCGGGCCGGTTCATGAAGCCGAAGCGCAGCGTGATCCGGTAGCAGGCGTGTCCGAGCGCTTCGACGGCCGCGCAATCGGTTACCGGCACCGATGGCACATCCTTCATCTTCACGGTAAGAAACACGACGCGCTCGTGCAGCACCCTGTTGTGGTTGAGGTTATGCATCAACGCATGCGGCACCACATCCGGTGTCGGGGTAAGGAACACCGCCGTGCCCGGCACACGCGGCGGTGGTGAGAGAAACAGCGAATCCAGGAACGACTTAAGCGGTACGTCGGTGCTCTGGAGCCGCTCCAGCAGGGCTTTCCGGCCGCGAACCCATGTCAGCATCACGACGAACATCGCGGCCCCGACAACGAGCGGGAACCAGCCACCTTCGGCAACCTTCAACAGGCTGGAGGAGACGAAAGCCATATCCACCGCGATAAAGAAGCCGGTTGCGAACAGGCTTAGCAGCAGGTTGTAGCGCCAACCGTAGTGGATCACAAAGAAGGTGAGAAGCGTTGTAGCCAACATCGTTCCGGTGACCGCGACACCGTATGCCGAAGCGAGATTGGACGAAGATCCGAACCCGAGCACGGCAGCCAGGACCGCGACCAGCAAGATCCCGTTGAGCGTCGGTATGTAGATCTGACCGATCGCTCGCTCTGAGGTGTGCACCACGTTCATGCGTGGCAGATAACCCAGCTGGATTCCCTGCTTCGTCAGCGAGTAGGCACCCGAAATCGTCGCCTGAGACGCGATCACGGTTGCGGCGGTTGCAAGGGCAACCATCGGATACAGGGCCCACGACGGAAAGAGCAGGTAAAAGGGGTTTTCGATTGCCTTTGCATTGACAATGATCAGCGCACCCTGCCCCAGGTAGTTGAGCGCCAGCGCCGGGAATACCAGGCCGAACCAGGCCAGGCGAATCGGGGCGCTGCCGAAATGCCCCATGTCTGCGTAGAGCGCTTCGGCACCGGTGAACGCGAGCAACACCGCCCCAAGCACCGCGAACGAGGCGAACCCGTGCTGCGTAACGAAACCGAGGGCATGCAGCGGGCTAAGCGCGCCCAGGACAGCGGGGTACCGGGCGATGCCTTGGATGCCCGCGGCGGCAAGGGCGAGAAACCACACGATCATGACCGGCCCGAACAGCGCGCCGATGGCGGCGGTGCCATGCCGCTGGAACAGGAACAGCGCGATCAGCACACCTACGGATACCGGCAGGATGTAAGGCTGCAGCGCGGTAGTGCCCACCTCGATGCCTTCGAGCGCCGAGAGTACCGACATCGCGGGCGTCAGCACGGCATCACCATAGAAGAGCGACGCGCCGAACAGCCCTACGAGCAGGATCAGCGTCGGGGAGCGACCAACCTTTTTCACTGACGACAAGGCAAGCGCGAGCAGTGCCATGATGCCGCCCTCCCCCCTGTTGTTGGCCCGCATGATGAGGATCACGTATTTGAGCGAAACGACAACCATCAGCGCCCAGAGGATCGCGGAGATGCCGCCAAGTATGTTCTCGGTGACGAGGGGAATTCCGTGGCCTGGATTGAAGGTTTCCTTGACTGCATAGAGGGGGCTCGTGCCGATATCGCCATAGACGACGCCCAGGGCAGCAAGCGTGAGGGCTGCGCGGGATTGCTGCAGGTGCGTGTCGCCCGGCGTTTCACCGGTAATGGCATAGGAATCCACCGCTGCTCCTCGATATCCTTGACCCCTCAAGCGCCGATCCGGCTCTTGCTGCACCGCAAACGAGGTCGCCGCTGCGGTCGCCTGCCAACCCAGTGTCTGCCTGGCCGTAGCCACCGCAAAAGCGGTCTGCGTAGCACCCCGGCACCTTCATCCTCCCGACATTGAGAGCATAGACGTTGAACTAGTCAATATGACTCCCCTGGAGGGCAAGAGGGCTGGCCCGCCGCGAGGAATCTAACGCGGGTTAGCATCACTGCCAGAGCCGCATGGTGTGGACAGTGCCACACCCGGCGATTTCCAGCACGGAGGCCAGCATGGAACACGATATCACTTTGTATGTCGGGTTGGATGTCCATAAGGACTCGATCACGGTCGCCTATGCACTCGGCATGGGTGAGGTCGAGCTGCTTGGCAAGATCGGTACCTCGAAGGCCGATATAGACCGCCTGTGCAAGCGCCTGCAGTCCAAAGCGCGCCGGATCCGCATCGTCTACGAGGCCGGCCCCTGCGGCTATGGCCTTTACCGACAGCTTGCAGGGAAGGGATTTGAGTGCATGGTGTGCGCGCCGTCGCTGATCCCGAGGAAGCCCGGCGAGCGCGTCAAGACCGATCGGCGCGATGCGGTCAAACTGGTGCGATCGCTGCGCGCCGGTGACCTCTCGGCCGTGTACGTGCCCAGCGTCGAAGACGAAGCATTCCGGGATCTGTCCCGCGCGTGGGTCAGCGCCAAGGACGATCTGAAGCGGGCCCGACAAAGGCTAAAGGCCTTTCTGCTCTCGCACGGTGTCCGCTACACCGGCAGAGCCGACTGGGGACCAGCGCACCGCCGCTGGATTAGTGCCTTTGCCTTCGATGCCGTGTGGCAACAACTTGCCTTTGACGAATATCGACGTGCCATCGAGGATCGGCTCGCGCAATGCAGCCGTCTCGAGGCGGCCTTGCGCGAAGCCGTGGTCAACTGGCGCTTCTATCCGGCCGTACTCGGCTTGCAGGCCATGCGCGGCGTGCAGTTCACCACCGCGATAGGCATGCTCGCCGAATTGGGCGATCTCTCGCGCTTCGCGCATCCGCGCCAACTGATGGCCTGGCTTGGCGTCGCACCCTCCGAACACTCATCGGGGGACAAGCGGCGCCAAGGCAGCATCACCAAGAACGGCAATAGCTATGCAAGAAAGCTGCTGATCGAAGCCGCCTGGAGTTACCGGCACCCGGCACGGGTGAGCCCCGAGATTCAGCGCCGGCACGAAGGCATTCCCAAGGCCATCGTTGACCGGTCCTGGGACGCCCAGGTTCGACTGTGCCGGCGCTATCGGAAACTTGCCGCGCGCGGCAAGAACCCGAACATTGCGGTGGTTGCGGTGGCCCGCGAACTCAGCGGGTTCATCTGGGACATCAGCCAGCTCGCCATGTCGCTTGCCGTACCGAATCAGGCGCAGACAACCTAACCCAGCGCCCGATATCAACCTATCTGACACCTACGGTAGAAGCCAGTTTCCTGAAGGCGGCGTAGCCCGGCACACGAGCAACCCGCGCGATGGCTAAGCAATGGATTTGATCCGACTTGCGGCACTAGATAGCGGCAGGCTCATTGGGCGGACCTCTGTAATGCGGTAACCAACCCGCGGATATCAGCGTGATCCACCGTCGAGACTTACTGCTACGTCGCCCTCAGGAAATTGAATGGAGGAACAACATCCAACTGTGAAACTAAATCAAACCAATCTCGATTGACACGGGGAGTCATATCAGCCAACAGCATTGGTGTCGGCCAGGAGTCGCAGCTTTTTTTGACTGCATGGGCGCCTGTCACGGCGAATGGGGGCTCCGGGCTTTCAGCAAGAAGCCGGTCTTTCTGCAAGCGCCGGGCCGAACTGCACTGCCGCTGACGGCCCACTGTTGCCAAAAACGGATATCCGCGCTGGTACATACCGGCCCCGCCGAAGGGCCGCCCGCACGACTGCCCAGCCGCGTGCCCGCGCGTCCTCGCCCTATGCCCCTGCAAGGCCGGAGCAAGGGCCTTGCGGTTAGGTACATTCCCCGGTGTGGCGATTGCCGATTCCGGCTAACGCCCCGGTGGATCCGCTTCATAGACTGCCTGCATTCCGGTATCGACAGGAGACAGTCGTGAAGCACACAAGCAGGAGGGCAAGCCGCGCCGTCAGTACGCGGCGGCTTGCCAGATCCGCCACCCTCGCCGCCTTCCTTGGCCTGTCGCTGGCCATGGCCGCGAGTGCCGCAAGCGCCGCAGACCTGCCGCCGGAAACGCTCGCCATGGCGAAGCTGGCGCCGGCCGACGAGAACCGCCTCTATATCTCCGACGTAGCCTTCCACCACATGGTCGACGGCCGCCTGCACGTGGTGGACGGCAAGCGGATGAAGTACCTGGGGCTGGTGCCGACCGGCTTCGGCGGGCAGTCGCTGCTGTCGCCGGACAAGCGCACCATCTACGTGGTCTCGACCTTCTACCCGCGCCTGTCGCGCGGCGAGCGCACCGACGTGGTCAGCCTGTACGATGCCGACACGCTGGCCTACCGCAGCGAGATCGTGATTCCGCCGCGCCACGCGCAGTCGCTGAATTACCGCGGCATCATCGCCACCTCGGCGGACGGTCGCTTCCTGTATGTGCAGAACGCCACGCCGGCCACTTCGGTCAGCATCGTCGACCTGAAGGAAAACAAGCTCGCGTCCGAGGTGCAGACACCCGGCTGCTGGGGCATCTTTGCCAGCGCGGCTTCCAGCCAGCGCTTTCAGACCCTGTGCAGCGACGGCGCCATGCTGACTGTCACGCATGATGCCAACGGGCAGCCTGCCGGCCAGAAGCGCAGCGCGCGCATGTTCGATCCGCAGGAGGATCCGGTCTTCCTGCATTCGGAGCGCATCGGCAACACGCTCTACTTCGTCTCCTTCAACGGCAACGTCTATACCGCCGACGTGTCGGGCGAGACCCCGTCCTTCGGCAAGCCCTGGCCCATCGTCAGCGCCGCCGATGCCAAGGCCGGGTGGAAGCCGGGTGGCTACCAGCTGTTCGCGCTGCACGCCGCGACGCAGCGGCTCTACGTCGGCATGCATCCGAAGAGCCGCGAAGGCTCGCACAAGACCCCCGCGGCCGAGATCTGGACCATCGACCTGGCCAGCCGCACGCGCGTGGCGCGCGCGCCGGGACAGAACGCGCTGGCGCTGACCATCACGCAAGGCGCCACGCCCACGCTGTATGCGCTCGATGCCGCCAAGGCCGGCGTGGTCGCGCTCGACCCCGCCAACCGCCTGAAGCCGGTGGCGCGGCTGGATGGCGTCAGCGAGAACGCGGTGCAGGTGGAGGCCCACCAATGAACGCCGCCACGCTGATCGCTGACCCCATGGTCACTGCCGCTTGCAGCGCGGCCGCGGCGCTGGTGCTGCTGCTGTCGGTGATGCCCAAGCTGCGCGCATTCGAACGCTTCCACGCTGCCTTCGATGCGTACCGGTTGCTGCCCGCCGCGTGGAGCCGTGCCGCGGCGGTGGCCTTCGTCGCAGCCGAAGCCGGTGCCGCGCTGCTGCTGGTCGCGCAACCGCTGCAGGCGACGTCCGCCGTCGCCGGCTTTGCCGTCGTGGGGCTTGCCACCGCCGCGGTGTGCATCAACCTGGCACGCGGCCGGCGCGATATCCGCTGCGGCTGCGGCAGCGATGCCGACAGCATGCCGCTGTCCGCTGGCCTGGTGATGCGCAATCTCGCATTGCTCGCCGTGCTGGCCACGGCGGCGGCATCCGCCGCGACCGCCCCGGCACGCGCGCTGGCGCCGCTCGACTTTGCCGGCGCCGGCTTCTGCGCGCTGGCCCTGCTGCTGATGTGGCTCGCGGCCACGCAATTGCTGGCCAATGCGGGACGCGCCCGTGCCCGCGCCTGAACACCTTTTCCATTCTTCTGACCGAGACCGTCATGACTGCTCTTGTGATTGCCAATATCGTGCTCTGGATCGCCGTGCTCGCGCTCCTGCTTGGCCTGTATGCGCTGGCGCGCCAGGTCGGCATCCTTTATGAACGCGTGGCCCCGATGGGCGCGCTGGTGATCGACGCCGGCCCGCGCGTCGGCCAGCCGCTGCAGCCCTTCGCGCTGCAGGACGTGCGCGGCGGCGATGTCGCCGTGGGCGGCCGGCAGGCTGCCGCCACGCTGCTGTTCTTCCTGTCGCCCACCTGCCCCGTCTGCAAGAAGCTGATCCCGGTGCTGAAGTCGATCCGCGCCAGCGAGCGCAACTGGCTGCGCGTCGTGCTGGCCTCGGACGGCGAACAGCCCGAGCACCTCGCCTTCCTGCGCCAGGCCGGCCTGGGCGAGTTCGAGTACGTGCTGTCGAAAGAGCTCGGCATGCACCTGCAGATCGGCAAGCTGCCTTATGGCGTGCTGCTCGACCAGCAAGGCACGCTGCGCGCCAAGGGCCTGGTCAATTCGCGCGAGCAGCTGGAAAGCCTGTTCACCGCCATGGAGCTGAACGTGGCCTCGGTGCAGCAGTTCCTGGAAACCCACGCCTGAGCGCACGGAGGAAAACATTATGTGGTTCGACAACCTCTTCGAGCGCCAGACGCGCCGGGCCGCACAGCGCGTCGGCCGCCGCAGCGTGCTGGCCACGCTGGGCAAGGCCATGGTAGGCGGCCTGGCGCTGCCGGTGCTGCCCTTCGACCGCAGCGCGCATGCCGCGGCCGCGCACGGCGCGCGCACCGGCAAGCCGGCTGATGAAACCTCATGCGACTACTGGAAGTACTGCGCGGTCGACGGCTTCCTGTGCTCGTGCTGCGGCGGCAGTTCCACCACCTGCCCGCCCGGCACCGAGCCGTCGAAGGTGTCGTGGGTCGGCACCTGCCGCAACCCCGCGGACGGCAAGGACTACATGGTCAGCTACAACGACTGCTGCGGCAAAACCACGTGCGGCCGCTGCGAATGCAACACCAACGAGCGCGAGCGCCCGGGCTACAAGCTCGGCGTCCATAACGACGTCAACTGGTGCATGAGCAACAGCAGCACCATGTTCCATTGCACCACCTCGATCATTCTGGGAGTGCAAGAATGAAGCGCCTCGGTTTCCTCGCCGCCAGTGCGGCGCTGCTGGGCACCATGCCCGCCACCGCGGCCGACCTGGCGGCGCAAGGCAAGGACCTGTTCGCCGCCAACTGCGCGGCCTGCCACAACACGGATGCCTCCGGCATCACCGGGGTCGCGCCGCCGCTGGCCAATGCGCTGCGCGAGCGGCTGGGCTCGTCCGCCGGCCAGGCCTACCTGGCCAATGTGCTGGTGCACGGGCTGGCCGGCCCGATCGAATCGCAGGGCCAGTCCTTCAATGGCGTGATGCCGCCGTTTGCCGCGCTGCCGGATGCTTCATTGCTGGCGGTGATGGCATGGCTCAACACGCAGAACGGGCAAGCTGCCGCCGCCGACGGCGCCGAACTGCTGGCCAAGGCCCGCGCCGAGCGCAAGACGCCTGGCGCGGTGCGCAAGCTGCGCGAGGCACGCTGACATGGCACGCGCCGTTCTGCGCCACGTATTGGCCTGCATGGCGGCTTGCATGACGGCCAGCCTCGCTGTCGGCGCGGCCCACGCCGAAGGCAGGCTGCAGCACGGCCAGGCCAGCTACATGCTGCATTGCTCCGGCTGCCACCTGCCCGACGCCTCCGGCAAACCCGCGGCCGGCATTCCCGACATGCGCATCACCATACCGCAGCTGCTGCGCACGCCCGCGGGCCGCGCGTTCCTGGTGCAGGTGCCGGGCACATCCGGATCGGCCCTGACCGACGCGCAGATCGCCGAGCTGATGAACTGGATGCTGCCGGCGTTGACCGGCCAGCGCGACGTTGCCCCGTACACGACGCAGGAAGTGACCCGCTACCGCAATGACCGGCTCGACGACGTGGCCGCGCACCGCGCCGCCATCCTGTCGGGCCGCTGAACCGACATCCTGATACACCGACAAACCGACAAACCGACAAACCGAGGAGACCCATGGACACCCGCACCGACCTGCTTCTGGCCGCCACCCGCGCCTTCCTGCAACGCCCCAAACGCATGCTGATCGACGGCCAGTGGCTGGCCGCCGCCGACGGCGGGGTCTTCGCCACCGAAGACCCCGCCGCGCAGACCACACTGGCCGAGGTAGCCGCGGGCAAGGCCGCCGATGTCGACGCCGCGGTACAGGCGGCACGCCGCGCCTTCGAGCACGGCGCCTGGGCCGCGATGCGCCCGTCCGACCGCGAGCGCCTGCTGTTGCGCCTGGCCGACCTGGTCGAGGCCAACGCCGATGAGCTGGCCCAGATCGAGGCACTCGACAACGGCAAGCCTGCCGCCATGGCGCGCGCGGTCGACGTGGCCGGCGCCGCCGGTTTCCTGCGCTACATGGCCGGCTGGGCCACCAAGCTGCATGGCGAGAGCCTGGACGTATCGGTGCCGCTGGTGCGCGAGCGCGAGTTCGTGGCCTTTACGCGGCAAGAGGCGGTGGGCGTGGTCGGCGCCATCATCCCGTGGAACTTCCCGCTGCTGATGGCCGCATGGAAGCTGGGACCGGCGCTGGCCTGCGGCTGCACGGTGGTGCTCAAGCCGGCCGAGGAAACGCCGCTGTCGGCGCTGCGCCTGGGCGAGCTGGTCATGGAAGCCGGCTACCCGGCCGGCGTGGTCAATATCGTCACCGGCGACGGCGCGCATTGCGGCGCGGCGCTGGCCGCGCATCCGGGCGTGGACAAGATCGCCTTCACCGGCTCCACCGAGATCGGCAAGCTGGTCGGCGGCGTGGCCATGCAGCGGCTGGCGCGGGTGACGCTGGAGCTGGGCGGCAAATCGCCGGTGATCATGCTCGACGACATGTCGCCCGCGGCGGCGGCAGCAGGCGCCGCGCAGGCGATCTTCTTCAACCAGGGCCAGGTATGCACGGCAGGCTCGCGGCTGTACCTGCCGCGCAAGCATTTCGATGCCACGGTCGAGGCGCTCGCGGGCATCGCCAACGGCTTCCGGCTCGGCGCCGGCATCGAGCCGGACACGACCATGGGGCCGCTGGTCTCCGCGCGCCAGCGCCAGCGCGTTGCGCACTATGTGCAGGCAGGCGTACAGGACGGCGCGCAACTGGTCTGCGGCGGCCCGGCAGAGATGCCGCGCGGGCATTTCTTCCGTCCGACGGTGCTGGCCGGGGCGCCCGAGAGCGCCAGCGTGGTGCAGGAAGAGATCTTCGGGCCGGTGGTCGTCGCACTGCCCTACGATGAGATCGATGAGGTGGTCGGCCGCGCCAACGGCACGCCGTTCGGGCTGGCGGCGTCGGTGTGGTCGAACGACCTGTCGCGGGTGCACCGGCTGGTGCCGCGCATCAAGGCCGGCACGGTCTGGGTCAACTGCCATAACCTGCTAGACAACGCCATGCCGTTCGGCGGCTTCAAGCAGTCGGGGCTCGGCCGCGAGATGGGCCGGGCGGTGTTCGACCACTATACCGAGACCAAGTCGGTGATGATCGCTGTCTGAGCGCAGCGCATTCCTTGTTCCGACGAGAGCGACCATGAAGACGAATCCCTCCATCCCCGCCACCGCCACCACGGCCCCCACCGCCCCCCTGCCGCAGCCCGCCCGCCGCCAGTGGCTGGGCCGGCTGGCCGGCGCCGCACTGACCACGGCTGCCGCCGGCGCCACCGCTTCCGCCATCTCGCGCCCGGCTGCCGCCGCGCCTGCCAGCGCGGGCGGCAATCCTGCCGGCGGGGCTGCCGACGGCGCGCCGGACCCGATCGTGATGATGCCGTCCTGGCAGTTGTCGCGCGAGATCCATGCGCGCCGGGTCTCGTGCCGCGAGGTCATGACGGCCTACCTGGCGCATATCGAGCGCGTCAACCCCGCCACCAACGCCATCGTCGCGCTGCGCGAACGCGACGTGCTGCTGCAGGAAGCCGCCGCCGCCGACCAGGCGCTCGCCGGCGGCAGATCGGCCGGCTGGATGCACGGCATGCCGCAGGCGCCCAAGGACCTGGCGCTGACGCGCGGCATCCGCACCACCTTCGGCTCGCCGATCTTCAAGGACAACGTGCCGACCACCGACGCCATCATCGTCGAACGCGTGCGCAAGGCCGGCGCCATCCTGATCGGCAAGACCAATACGCCGGAGTTCGGGCTCGGCTCCCAGACCTTCAACCCGGTCTACGGCGCCACCCGCAACCCCTACGACACCACCCGCTGCGCCGGCGGCAGCAGCGGCGGCGCGGCCGCGGCGCTGGCCATGCGCATGCTGCCGGTGGCCGACGGCAGCGATTTCGGCGGCTCGCTGCGCAACCCGGCCGGGTATTGCAATGTGTATGGCTTCCGTCCGTCGATGGGCCGCGTGCCCTATGGCCCCACGCCCGAGGTCTTCATCCAGCAACTGGGCTACGAGGGCCCGATGGGCCGCACCGTGGCCGACGTCGCGCTGCTGCTGGCCACGCAGGCGGGCCCCGATCCGCGCACGCCGCTGGCGCTGGAGCGCGACCCGGTGCTGGCCGGGCTCACGCCGGACAACGTGATGGCAGCGCTTGCCGCCAACCTGAAGGGCAAGCGCGTGGCGTGGCTCGGCAACTGGGACGGCTACCTGCCGATGGAAGATGGCATCCTGGCGCTGTGCGAGCAGGCGCTGCAGGCCTTCCCGGCCTTCGGCGTGTCGGTCGAGGCGATCAAGCCGCCGTTCGCGCCGGAGCGCCTGTGGAAGACCTGGCTGGTGCACCGCCACTTCCTGGTCGGCAACGGCATGCTGCCCTTCTACCGCGACCCGGCCAAGCGCGCGCTGCTCAAGCCCGAGGCCGTGTGGGAGATCGAAGGCGCGCTCAAGCTCAGCGCCGGCGACATCTATGCCGCCAGTGCGGACCGCAGCGCCTGGGCGCAGGCACTGCAGCAGGTCTTTGCCAACCATGACTTCATCGCGGTGCCGACCGCGCAGGTGTTCCCGTTCGACGTACGCGAGCCGTGGCCCAAGGCCATCGCCGGCAGGCAGATGGATACCTATCACCGCTGGATGGAAGTGGTGTTCCCGTGGACGCTGTCGGGCTGCCCGGTCATCAGCGTGCCGGTGGGCTTCAGCCGCGACGGGCTGCCGATGGGCATGCAACTGGTCGGCCGCCCGCATGACGACCTTGGCGTGCTGCGCCTGGCACGTGCCTACGAGCAGGAGCGCGACTGGGTGGGGCGCCACCTGCCGCGTGCGATGATGGCCTAGTGTCCAGTTCCGTGGATAGCTTGCCAAAATGAAATCGTCCAGTTGGTCGTCAGGCTAGGCGCGAGGAGGCGCCATAGCCGTAGCTATGGCAACGACGAGCAACAACGCATGGCGGCCAACTGGGCGATTTCATGGCAAGGTATTTGCGGAACAGGACACTAGTTGCCTAGCCGCTATTGCGGCGCCGTGCCAGGGTCTGCGACGGCAGCTCGCCGAAGAAGACACGGTACTGCGCCGCGAAGCGCGGCAGGTGATGAAAGCCGAAGCGTGCCGCCACGGTCCCGACCGGCTCCGCCAGGCCGGCGCGCAGCGTCTGGCGTACGCCGTTCATGCGCACCGCGCGCACGAAATCCAGCGGTGCGAGCCCGGTGACTTCGTTGAAGCTGTACTGCAGCGTGCGGCGCGATACGCCCAGCTGCTCGCACAGGGCCAGGATGCTCCAGCCGTGGTCGGGCGTGGCGCGCACCAGCGCATAGGCGTCGGCCACCAGCTGACGACGGGCGCCGGCGGTGGGCAACGGCTCGCGCGACCGGGCGCCGTCATCGATCAGCGCGGTCGCGGCGGCCAGCAGCAAGGCATCGCGAATCGCGCCTTCCACAAAGCGGTTGCTGAACACTTCAGCGTCGATCGCCGCGGTGGCCAGCACCGACAGCAGCGCGGCGCGCAACTCGTTGCCGACCGCCGGCCGCAGCTGGCGCACCCTGGCCATGGCGCCGAGCGGGCGCGGCTCGCCGGCGGCCAGCGTCACGGCGCGTTCCAGCGCCGGCAGCGGCATGGTCAGTCCGGCCAGGTCCAGTTCGCGCGGGGTGCGCATCGCCAGTGCCTGGCCATTGCCCGCGCACAGCAGCGCGTGGCCATGCATGCGATAGCCGTGGAACCAGCCGTCATCGCATTGCATGTGCGGCAGCGCCAGCGAGACATAGCCGCGTGCCGCCTCACCCTCCTCCAGCAGTGCCTGCGTAGTCTGTTCGCGGAACACGTGGACATCGCCGTAAGTCACCTGCGAGACCTCGGCGCGGAACACGCCCGGCGTCAGCTGCTGATAGCGCTGCTGCCAGCCGTTCAGCTCGGCCGCCGCGGCCTGCGCCTCGTCGGCAATGACATGGCGCAGCACACGCGGCGCGGATGCGTTGGCGGGCTGGTCGGCGGGAGGCGGTTTGTTCGGATGCATGGGGGCCGCTGGACTTGTGCACCACACATCACCCCGGAAGAGACGCAGGTGATTCTGTCGGGGTGTGCCCCCTTTTTGTGGCGTCTTGTCGGCGGCGTGTGCGGCGGATCAGTGTAGCGAACAGCGCGTGCCCCGCGGAAGCGGGAGAACCCTGAGCCGGCCTCACCCACGACGCCGTGTTTAAGGCTGGACCGGGGCGCATCTGGCGAACATGCCGGCCCTTCCACATCGGCTGGCTATTGATACTGCATAGCTTTCGCACCGGGCCCGCACGCTGGCGCTTCAGAAGTAGTGGCGCATCGCCAGCGCAAAGGTCTGCGGGTCGGCACCGGCTTTTACGCCCAGCCCATTGATGGCAAAGTCGTAAATCGCGTTCTTCCGGTTGTTGATGCGGCTGTAGTACGTATAGATCGACGTCCGCTTGGATAGCGGATAGTCGTAGCCCACAGTGATTTGCGTGGCGCCGGTATCCGCGCCGCTGCGGAAAGAGCCGATGGTTTCCGTTGCATTGCCCGCACCGCTGCTGGCAAGCGCAAAGCCGATCTTTACGCTGCCGGGGCCCAGCTTCTGCACCAGCGACGTGTAGTAGCCACTGCGCGTCAGGTCGCCGGTAGCCGTGCGGTAATGCAGCCGCTCGTACACCAGCGCAATCGTTGTGGTGGGAAACCGGTACGACACCCCTACCTTCATGCCATCGTCATTGCGGCCTGCCGTGTGGTAGTGCTGGTGGATTTCATAGGCCAACGCCACATTGAGCGGACCATTGTCATAGGAACCGGCAAACGAATACAGCGCCGGATTGCGAGGCACACTGGTCTTTTCCTCGGGCAGGCCCCACGTCATGGCACCGCTCAATCCGTGCCACAGCGGCGACTGATAGTGCAGCGAGTTCTGCTGGCGCCGATCGAAGGCGCTGGTGTTCTGTACATTGTCGCTGGTGGCGGCCGCACCATTGCCCATCAGAGCCATATAGCCCGCGGTGGTCGGGTAATACGGATCGTAGCCCTTGGTTGCGCTGGTATACGCGGTGTCCCAGTTGCCCATGAAGACCGTACCGTAGGGGCTCCCCAGGCCAAGGCGCGTGTCGCGCGCGGCAATCTGCCCGGCGCCGGTATCGAGCGATAACGTACTCTCGATCTGCCAGATTGCCTTCAGCCCGTAGCCGAGCGTCTCGTCGCCGCGCAGGCCGAAGACGCTACGATTGTTGGTCAGGCGGCCGGTGCCGCCGAGCCGCGTGCCGTCCGTTGCTGTGCTGGCGTTGGAATACTCCAGCGCGGTATTCAGGCGACCATAGATCACGACCGACGACTGGGCGCTGGCCTCCCCGGCAAGGCAGGAAGTCGCCACCGCCAGCGGAACAATCGCGCGCCACATGCCGATGTTTGCCATCTTTCACCTCGAGTCGTCTGAACATGCTTGCCATTGACGCCACGGGGGCTGGTGATCCGCCCACCTCGCCGAACGTTTTTTGATCTTGCAATCATACAAGTGGGGCAAGGCGAAGGTCTGTTGCAGGTCGCAAAAAAAGCAAGCCCGCCAGGCGCGTGAATTCCTATAGTAGTGAAGCGTCGCCTGGCCGACGCCTTCTTTCGAATTTGCTGATGCCCGTCCCCGTCCCCGTCCTCATCCCCGTCCGCCGGCCGGCGCGGGACGGTCGCTTGCACTCCTCCGCTTCGTCATTCTGGAGACCATCATGAGCGATCCAAAACTTCAAGTGCTGACTCCGCAGAATTGTCAACTGATCTTCATCGACCACCAGCCGCAGATGGCATTCGGCGTCCAGTCAATGGACCGGCAAGCGCTGAAGAACAATGTGGTTGGCCTGGCCAAGGCCGCCAGGATCTTCAATATCCCGACCACCATCACTACCGTGGAGACCGAGAGCTTCTCGGGCTTCACCTATCCCGAGCTGCTTGACGTCTTTCCCGGCCAGAAACTGCTCGAACGCACTTCGATGAACTCATGGGACGACCAGAAGGTGCGTGACGCGCTGGCTGCCAATGGCCGCAAGAAGGTGGTCGTCTCCGGCCTGTGGACCGAGGTCTGCAACAACACTTTCGCGCTATGCGCGATGGATGAAGGTAGGTACGAAATCTATATGGTGGCCGACGCCTCGGGTGGCACATCGAAGGAAGCGCATGACTATGCCATGCAGCGCATGATCCAGGCCGGCGTGGTGCCCGTGACGTGGCAGCAGGTGTTGCTCGAATGGCAGCGCGACTGGGCGCACCGCGATACGTATGACGCGGTAATGGCGCTGGTCAGGGAACACTCTGGCGCGTACGGGATGGGCGTGGACTACGCCTACACCATGGTGCACAAGGCGCCACAGCGAGCCACGGGTACCCACGAGATCGTGCCTGCGGTGCCAGCCAGGTAATCGGCGGCCTTCCACCCATATTCGACACCCAGACCCGGGCCGCGCGGCAAGATGCCGCCGGCCGGGAGGAGCAGTTGCGATGCCTTCCTCAGACAAGCCCGACCTGATCCTGGCGAATGGCCGCTTCACCACGCTGAATCCGCAACGGCCCCAAGCGGACGCCGTGGCTATCCGCGGCGGCAAGTTCATGGCCGTCGGCAGCAAGCAGGACATCATGCCCCTCGGCGACAGCACCGTGCCGGTCATCGACCTCGGAGGGCGGCGCGCGATCCCGGGATTGATTGACAGCCACATGCACATCATCCGCGGTGGCCTGAACTACAACATGGAACTGCGCTGGGACGGCGTGCGCTCGTTGGCGGACGCCATGCGCATGTTGAAGGAACAGGTAGCGCGCACACCAGCGCCGCAATGGGTGCGCGTGGTGGGTGGCTTTACCGAACACCAGTTCGCCGAGAAGCGCCTGCCGACCATCGACGAGCTGAATGCGGTGGCGCCCGATACGCCCGTGTTCGTCCTGCATCTGTACGACCGCGCCCTCCTGAACGGCGCCGCGCTGCGCGCCGTGGGTTACAACAAGGACACGCCGGAACCACCGGGCGGCGAGATTGTGCGTGACGCCCACGGGAACCCCACCGGGCTGCTGCTGGCCCAGCCCAACGCGACCATCCTCTACGCCACGCTGGCCAGGGGGCCCAAGCTGCCGCCCGAGTACCAGAAGAACTCAACGCGGCATTTCATGCGCGAAGTGAACCGGCTCGGCGTCACCGGCGTGATCGACGCCGGCGGCGGTTACCAGAACTATCCCGATGACTACGCAGTGATCGAGGAACTCCACCAGGAAGGCCAGCTCACGGTGCGGCTTGCCTATAACCTGTTCACGCAGAAGCCGAAGGACGAACTCAACGACTTCCGCACCTGGGCCGGCAAGGTCAAGCCAGGCCAGGGCGATGACCTCTATCACCACAACGGTGCGGGCGAAATGCTGGTCTATACCGCGGCCGACTTCGAGGACTTCCGCGTCGAGCGCCCGGAGATGCCACCGTCGATGGAGGCCGACCTTGAACCCGTGATCCGCCTGCTGGTGGAAAACCGCTGGCCATGGCGGCTGCATGCCACCTACGACGAGACCATCTCGCGCGCGCTGGACGTCTACGAGAAGGTGGCCCGCGATATGCCCTTCGACGGCCTGCACTGGTTCTTCGATCATGCCGAGACGATCACCGACCGCAATATGGACCGCATTGCAGCGTTGGGCGGCGGCATTGCGGTGCAGCACCGCATGGCCTACCAGGGCGAGTACTTTGTCGAGCGCTACGGCGCGAAGCCGGCCGAGCGGACGCCGCCGGTGAAGCAGATGCTCGAGCGCGGCATCAAGGTTGGCGCAGGCACGGACGCCACGCGCGTGGCCTCGTACAACCCATGGGTGTCGCTATCGTGGTTGACCACGGGCAAGACGCTCGGCGGCCTGTCGCTGTATCCGCAGGCCAACCTGCTGGATCGGGAGACCGCGCTCCGGCTCTGGACCGAAGCAAACACCTGGTTCTCCAACGAGGAAGGCAAGAAAGGCCGGATTGCCGTTGGCCAGCTTGCAGACCTGGCGGTGCTGTCGAGCGACTACTTCACCGTCCCCGGCGATGAGATCCAGGACATCACCTCGGTACTGACGATGCTGGGTGGCAAGGTGGTCTATGGCGACGGCGAGTTCGGCACACTGGCTCCCGACATCCCGCCTGCCATGCCGGATTGGTCGCCGGTGCGGACATATGGAGGTTATCAGGCGCGCCGCCAGGGCAGCCAGTCCGCCGCCGCGCTCAGCGTGGCATGCGGCTGCGCGCACCGCTGCGGCGTCCATGGCCATGCGCATGCGGCGGCCTGGGCCGCGCAGGTGCCGGTTGCCGACGTGCGGCAATTCTGGGGTGCGCTCGGCTGTTCCTGCTGGGCGTTCTGACTGTGCAGACGGAGGCAACGATGCCTGAGCATATTACCCACCCCCATGCAGCGCCGGGCGCAGGGCTGGCCCGCGCGGCCACGCCAGCGATCCGGTGGCTGGCACTGCTGGCACTGTGCGCCGCCTACCTGCAGGGCGGGCTCACCAAGGCGCTGGACTTCCCGGCCGCCATCGCCGAAATGCAGCATTTCGGCCTGGCGCCGGCCGCTCCCCTGGCGGCGCTGGTCATCGTGCTGGAACTCGGCGCCTCGGCGATGATCCTGACAGGTTTCTGGCGCTGGGTCGGGGCGCTGGCGCTGGCGGCGTTCACCTTGATGGCGTCGTTCCTGGCCAACGCGTTCTGGAATGTGCCGATGCCCGGCCGGATCATGGTGGAGAACGCCTTCTTCGAGCACATCGGGCTGGCGGGTGGCTTCGTGCTGGTCGCCTGGCACGACCTGCGCCGTCCCGGCCGGGCGGCATCGGAACAGGGAGACTGAAATGAAGCTCTATCTCGTGTCGTTCGGCGCGGGGATCCTCGTTGGGATCATCTATGCCGTGCTGCAAGTGCGTTCACCCGCGCCACCGGCAATCGCGCTGCTCGGTCTGCTTGGCATGCTGATCGGCGAGCAGGTCGTGCCGACGGTCAAACGCGTCATAGCCGGTGAGCCGGTCACCGTGGCCTGGTTCCGCACGGAATGCGTGCCCAAGATCTCAGGCGCGCCGCCCAAGATTGTGGCGGAACTCGAAGGCACCCAGGGCAACGGCTCCGTCGAGCGGGACGATGTCTCGCGTTGACGGGGAGCCGTAGTACAGACGCGAGCAGGGATAAGCCCATGAAGGCCGACGGGAAAACATCGATTCCGGACAGCCACAAGCACATCAACCACAGCGTGCATGGCTGCGTCCTGTCGTATGTTGCGGGCTTTGTCGACGTGGTCGGCTTCATCTCCCTGTTCGGGCTGTTCACGGCTCACGTCACGGGCAACTTCATCATGATCGGGGTGGAACTGACAGGCAGCTCCGAGGGCCTGGCGACCAAGCTCCTTGCCTTGCCCGCTTTTGCAGCAGCGGTTGCGACAACGCGGCTGCTGGAGTCGTGGCTGGTGCAGCGCCAGCGTCCGGCCGTGGCCGTGCTGCTTGCCATCGAATGCGTATTCCTGTTGCTGTTCGTGGGCACTGGCTTGCTGGCAACGGCCGCCCGGTCGGGCCTCACTGCCGGCTCTTCGCTGACAACGCTGGCCGGCATGCTGGCTGTCGTGGCGATGGGCATCCAGAACGCTCTGTCCCGTACCGCACTGGCCGACCTGGGACCCACCACGATCATGACCGGCAACACTACCCAGATCGTGATTGACTTGGTTGACCTCTTGACAGCCGGGCCCGAGCAAGCAGGCGCGATCCGCGCGCGCCTGCGCAAGATGCTGCCGGCTCTGGCGGGCTTTGCTGCCGGAGCCGTGCTGGGTGCATTGGCATTCGCTGCCATTAGCTTCTGGTGTGTCTTGCTGCCCGTGCTCTTGCTAGCCGCGCTATGCCGAGAGCAGTGGCAGGCCAGGCTTGTGCCCGCCTGACTCTGTCATCGGCGCTTTGCCTGCGCCGACAACGCTTCGAACCGGATCACGAGACCGACGCCGCTTTCCACGAAATCGATCGGTAGTCCGCTTGTCGAACTTCCGTCAGATCACCCACGCATCCGCAACAGATCAACGTAAGAGACCAGCTTGCTTTTCTCATTAGCAAGCGTCTTTCGTTTGGAAGCCGGGCGGGTTGGTTGGGCACGCTCGAACTTGGCGGCGGCGCGTGCGTCCTCCCGCGCGTGGGTCCGCGCGGTCCTGGCTTCCGCCTTCAGGCGTTCAGCTTCCAGCCGCGCCGCAGTGCGTTCCTCTCGGGCAACTTCTTGCACGGCTGACATGATCTCAGCTCTTAGCAGATCGCGCCTTTGCCTGGCAGCGGCACGCGCAGCCTGCAGCTGCTCTTTCCTCTGCCGGAGCCAGTCTTTCCCGTTGACCGGCGCAGGCCTGGCCTCTGGCGGCACGCTCAGGCGCAAGTCCCTGCTGATTGAAACTCTCTCGGTCCGCCGCGTGCGCCGCGTTTCCTGCTTCGCATCACTCACGATGCCTCACTCTCCCAGCACGACATTGGTGAGGCCCATGCGTCACCAGTTGAAGTCCGTGAACTCATCCCGCCAACCTTACCATAGGACTCCATCCCGGGCTTGGACGAAGGCGGCCAGACACCGCGGCGACCGGCCGCTCCCGGCCGCAATTGGTCAGCTGACGATGGGAGCAGAAGTCACACCTCAGTGCGACATGAACACCGGCAAGCCTGACTGGCGCAGCAGGGCGCGGGTGGTGCCACCGAGCACAAGCTCTCTCAGGCGGGAGTGGCCATAGCCGCCGGCGACCAGCAGGTCGGCTTGCGCCTTATCCGCAAGTTGCGGCAGAACGTGGTCGGGGTCGCCCTCTCCGACCAGCAGATTGGCGCGGATGCCATGGCTGGCCAGCCAGGCTGCCAGCCGATCCGCGCTGTCACGGTAGGCCTCTTGCTCAGCGGCGCCGCCGCGCCTGCCTGCGCTGACCACCAGGACGGAAACCGCGCTGGCATGTGCAAGCCACGGCAGTGCGTCCGCTACCGCCCGCGCGGCCTCCCGGCCGCCGTTCCATGCGATGGCGACATGGCCACCAGTTCGCGGGACGGTCGCGCCGGGCACCAGCAGAATGGGTCGGCCGGCATTGAGCATCGCATACTCCGCAACCCCGGCCAGCAGCGCCGGCACATCGGCCTGTGCCGAGGGCGGTGCGGGCAGGATGAGATCGGCGTAGCGGCCGGCGTCGGCAAGCGCCCAGCCGGACTCGGCGTCGACAACGATGTGCCGGGTGGGAATGGCCGGCGACACCTGCCTGGTCAGGGTGTCGAGTGTCCTCTTGTGATCGGCGGCCAGTTTGTGCAGATGGCTCGCGGCAAGCGCGGCATATTGCCCGGCCTCCTTGCCTGCCCCGCGATACGGCTCCAGGTGTGTTCCTGTTGCAGTCAGTCCGACCACGCTGCCGCCTAACGCTGTGGCAAGCCGTGCCGCCGTTTCAATGCGCGCGGACCGTGCAGCATCTTCGCTGAGGTCGACAAGGATGGTTCTGAAGTCCATGACGTGATTCCGTTCTTTGGTTTGCCTTTGCTGCCTGGGGATTGCGGTCCAGGTGAACCAGGATGCTGTCGCAAGCCATGACCGCCCTTTGGCTCAGGTTCAAACCAGTCTAGGCAGCCAGGCCGAACGGCGCTTGACCCGGATCAACGAGCCTGCCCTGCGGCGACGCGGCACACGTATCGCTCCGTTGGCACGGCCGGGCCCTCAAGTCTTGTGGTCATCACTCCGGTTCCGGTTGCGATCAGGAACTCGCCACGCCTGCCGCTTCGGGTTGATGCATATCAAGCGCGTATCGACGCCGGCGTCTACGCTGATTGCAATCGATCCCAGCATCGACCTCGCGCATCCTTGCCCTCAGGAGACCCATCATGTACCAGCGCATCCTGCTTGCCGTCGATGGCAGCCGCTCTTCGGACCTGGCACTGAGCCAGGCGATCATCATCGCCAGGGCAACCGGGGCCGAGGTGAAGGCGTTGTTCGTGGTGGACGACAGCGATGTCTTCTTCGAGGCCGGTTACTTCAACCCCAAGGAACTGGTCGACAACATCATCGCGCACGGCCGCAAGGCACTGGATGCGGCCTCGGCCAGGCTCAGCGAGGCGGGCGTGCGGCATTCAGTGCAACTGGATGAAAAGCCGGTCTCGCCCGGCCGGATCTCGCTGACCATCGTCACCGAAGCCGATGCGTGGAATGCCGACCTGATCGTGCTTGGCACCCACGGCCGCCGCGGCGTCAGGCGCCTGCTGATGGGCAGCGTGTCGGAAGGCGTGCTTGCCAAGACCAGCAAGCCAGTGCTCCTGGTCCGCAGCGAAATCGAAGGTTAGCCGCACCGGTCCGGTATCGCGCAGGCGGACAGGCAACAAGAAGCCCGCGACTGGCTTCCCCCTAATTGCCCGCCATTTCCAATGTGATGGTCTCGTACAACGCCTGCGCGGCAGGCTGCAATGGCCGGTCGCGACGGCGTATCAACGCCAGGACGCGGTCTACGACAGGCTCGACCAGGGGGATTGCGCAGAGCCGGGGATGATCCCGCGGCATCGACATGGCAGGCAGCACGGCCATGCCAAGACCCGCTTCCACCAGCGCCAGCACGCCGACGACGTGGTTGGCTTCGTAGTGAATGGTGGGGCGTCGCTCAAGGTGGGCGATGGCATTTTCGATCAGGGCGCGATTGCCGCTTTGCCTGGACACGCTGACCATGCGTTGCCCCGCCAGCTCCTCCCAGTCCACGCACCCTCGCGCGGACCATGCGTGGTCGCGCCGCATTGCCAGTTGGTAGCGCTCGGCGCGGATGGCGCGGAACTCGATGTTGGGTTCCTGCGCGCCCATGAAATTGAGCCCGAAATCCGACTCTCCCGACATGACGCTGGCCAGTACCGTGCTGGCGTTTTCGTCGATCACGCGCACGCGCACGCCAGGATGCCGGCTGGCAAACACGTGGATTGCATGAGGCAGGAAATGCAGCGCGGCAGACGGTATCGCGGCCACTGTCACCTGTCCGCGTTGCAGCGTGGCCTCGTCCCCGAGCCGGAACACGGCGTTATCCAGGATATCGAGCGCGGCGCGGGCTTCTTCCAGGAACTGCCTGCCGATATGCGTCGTTTCCACCCGGCGCGTGGTCCGGTCCAGCAAGCGGGAGCCGAGCGTCTTTTCCAGCTTTTCGATGCGCCGGCTGAGCGCTGGCTGTGAAATATGAAGGGTTTCCGCCGCCATGCGGAAACTTCCTTTTTCGGCCGTTGCGACAAAAGCCTGCAGGTCTTCCAGGGCAAAATTAATGCGTGGCATGCATTGAATCATCAGAACATTGCAATTCACAGAATAGTCTTGCGTCGATACGCTTGCAATGCCTGATCGGGACGTTGTGCCGTGCCGAAAAGCGCACAAAAAGATCGATCCCGGCGACTCGTCCTGATATTCGCAGTTCACGCGAAAAGGCTCGCCTCGGCCCGATCGCGCGCGCAGCCAATAGGAAAGAAGACTGACGGGCGCCGCCGCCCGCAGCAGTGAATAACAGGAGACGACATGAAGCTGAACCTCCAGGCCGCCAGGCCTGCCCTGCTGGTTCTTATGCTCTGGCTGGCCGCCCCGGCCCGGGCAGACGAGATCCGCGTGATCACCTCGGGCGGTTTTACGGCCGCCTACCAGCAGCTGGTGCCACTGTACGAGGCCGCCACGCAGGACCATGTCATCACCGCCTACGGTGCGTCGATGGGCAATGCCCCCGATTCCATCCCCAGCCGGCTGGCGCGGGGCGAGACCTTCGACGTGGTGATCCTGGCGGACTCAGGCCTTGAGAAGCTGGTAGCGGAAGGCAAGGTGGCCGCCGGCAGCCGGGTCGACCTGGCCCGCTCGCTGATCGGCATGTCCGTGCGCAAGGGCACGCCGAAGCCGGATATCAGCACGACCGAGGCGCTGACGCAGACCCTGCTCAACGCCAAATCCATTGCGTATTCCGCCAGCGCCAGCGGGACGTATCTTTCCAACGAACTGTTCGCCCGGCTCGGTGTCGCGGACAAGATCAAGGACAAGGCCCGCAAGATCTACAGCGAGCGTGTCGGCACCGTGGTGGCGCGAGGCGATGCCGAAATCGGCTTCCAGCAGGTCAGCGAGCTGCTGCCCTTCAAGGAACTGGATTACGTCGGCCCGTTGCCAGCTGAACTACAGCAGAGGGTGTTCTTTTCCGCGGGAACGATCGCAGGCCGACAGACCCCGGCATCTTCCCGCTTCGTCAGGTTCCTGGCCTCGCCGGCGGCGGCTGCAATTGTCAGCAGCACGGGGCTGGAACCCGTGGCGGCGCCTCTGCCGCCACCGGCGCCTCCGGCTTTGGGGCAGCCGCAGAAGCCCTGACCGGCGGGGCGGTGCCTGCGGCCCGGGCCAGCACGGCCGCGGATCCCGGCTTGGAGTTTTCGGTCCGGAACGGCTAAAGTCGGAAACTACAAGAAGCGGATGCCGACATGCCAAGGCCCCAGATCCTTACTTACGTCGACGCCGGTGCGTCCGAGTGGACCGCATGCCTGATGCGGACCATCGGGCACCAGCTACATGCCGGCGCCTACGAGATCCGCGCGGTGATGGCTGACGAGATCCGGCACGACGCCACGCTGTTCGACGATGCGGTGCTGTTTGTCATGCCGGGCGGCGCCGACCTTCCCTATTGCGCCTTGCTGAACGGCGCCCCGAACGCGCGCATCCGGCATTTTGTCGAGCAGGGCGGCGTCTACCTCGGGATTTGCGCGGGCGCCTACTACGCGTGCCGGGAACTGGCTTTTCATGCCGGCACCAGGGGGGCGATCTGCGGCCCGCGCGAACTGCGCTTTGTCGATGCCGTGGCAGTGGGCTCGCTGCCCGAACTGACCGGCGGCTTGCTCTATGACGGCACACCGCGTACCACGGCCGCGGTGGAACTGCAGACCACGGACAGCCTGACCGATGTCCCGCTGTCGCTCTACACGCATTACCACGGTGGCTGCCGCTTCGACCTTGGCGACGCACCCGGCCCCGACACGCAGGTCCTGGCCGTCTATGCGGGCATCGACGGCACGCCGCCCGCCATCGTCAGTGCACGCGTGGGCAAGGGCCGCGCGGTGCTCACCGGCGTCCACCTGGAGATCTCCGAGCGCGAGTGCAAGGATGCGCTGCGCGGGCACAGCGATATGCCCGAATACCTCTATGTCTGCGACCGGCTGGCGCAGACCGGCGACGCACGCCTGCTTGTGTTTCGCCAGTTGCTGGCGCACGCGGGGCTTGTGCTGGATTGAGGGGCGTGGCACCGCATGCCGGCCAGCGCCGTCCGGACTACGTGCACGCACGGCGCCGAAGCTCGTCAGGGTTCCTTGCCTGAGTCAAGGTTGCCGGAAGTTCCGGATGCCGACGCCACCGCACCGCGAAGCGCGCGATAGCTCTGCTGCAACAGCAGTTCGATGGTCGCCCACTCTGGTTCCGTGACACCACCGGCCTCGGCGCGTGCATCACGCAAGAGCATGGCCTGTGCGCGCAAGCGGCCATGCTCGAGTGTTGAGGCCGCCGGCACCCTGTAGAGCGCCGCCGCGGCTTCGGCGCACGCGTGTCCCAAGGCGTCGGATGGATAGCGCTCGTGCTCCCGATGCACGATCCACCACTCCAGCTCCAACGTGGTGGCGCGTCCAACATCGAAATCGATCCTTCCCGTATTCCGGATCATGCCAAAGTAAGTGCGCAGCGTTGGCAATGCCTTCTCGTAATCGCTGCGCTCGCTGCCTTCCTTGAACACAAATGCCGCCGATGCCCCGTAGTAGGCGCCGACGTACGAGCGAAGCAAGGGGAAGCGATACTGGGTGCGCAAGGTTTGCGCCAGTTCGAGGAACAGCGTGACGGGCTGGCGCTCATAGTAAGCGCGCCACATCTTCGCTTCCAGCTCGCCGACCGCGGCAGGATCAAACCGGGTCAGGTCACGACCGAGCGGCAGGAATATATCGACGGCAGCGTAACTCATCAGCAAGGCCGTGACGACCAGGGCCATACGCCAGCGGCGTCCAGACCCATCCACGCGCGCATCGCTGTGGCGCATGCGGTGACTGCGAACGGGCTCGGGCGTGCGCATGGCACATGGCGCCGATGGGTGGCTTCTCTGGCTCTGTTTTCAGCCCGGCACGAGCTGGCCGGCCGCAGCTACATCTTCTCCGGCATGGCCGACGAGTGATGACTCGTGATCAGCCATTGCGTACCATTCCAGCGATAAGTGTAGGTATAGCGGGCCTTGACGACTGCGCCTGTGCGCGCAAAGGTGAAAGTGTAGAGCCCGGCATCCACGGCAGAATTGCAGCCCAGTTCAATGCTGCGGAAGTCAATTTTCCCGAAGGGGCGGTCCTGCAGGAAGTATTTGAAATAGTCCTGTTTCTCCGCGACGGTCAGGCGAGGCTTGTTGGATACCGTAGCAAGAAGGATCGACCGTTCGGCATAGTTGGCCACCACCTTGTTTGGATCGCCGGTCTGCAGAGACTGGTTCCATCGATCAAACAGCGCCGCGATTTCCGGCTCTGACGTTACCTTGCAGCTTTCTGTGCGCGACGCCTGCGCGCTGCCTGGTGTGCCCTGGTTCATGGCACAGCCCGAGAGTACAAGCGCCAGGATGGCAATGCGAAGCAGCTTCATGGCAGAGTTCCTCAGGTAAGGGTTGAGAGCCAGGGCACAACGCCTGAAGATGGGCGCGGCCCGCAAGGGCTTGCCATTTCCGACCATGCCTTCCACCGCCCCCAAGAGCTCGGAAAGATTTCAGGCCACCCTGAATACTAGGTGCGGATCGGCAATGCAAAGGCGCCACGACCGGCTACATGGTGCGACAGCTCACGCTTGGCGGCGGCCTTACCCCCGGCTTTCCCGCCTGAACCGCGTCGGCGCATGCCCGGTCCAGCGCTGGAACGCCCGGCGAAACGCTTCCTCGCTGGCAAAGCCAAGCTGCTCCGCGATCCTGCCTACCGACCAGTTGGTCGTACACAGGCATTGCTCGGCGTACTCCTGCAGGCTGTGTTCGCGCAGTACGCGGTAACTGCTGCCGTCGGCGGCAAGATGGCGGCGCAGGGTCGGTTCGCTCACATCGAAGCGCGTGGCCAGCTCGGCCAGGGTCGGCAGCCGCGCGCCATGCACCAGCGCCGCATGCAGGATGCCGCGCACCTGCTGGCTCAGCGATACGACCTCGACCGGCGCACCGATCAGCCGGTAAGGAAAGTCGTCCAGGAAGGCATCGAGCTCCGCGGCCTGGCGCACGACCGGCCGGTCTAGCAGTGCCTCGTCGAACTCAAATCCGTAGGTCTGCGCGCCGGCGGTCACGGCGGCATGGAACAGGCCCAGGAAAGGCATGGCGTCCTCGCGCCGGGGATGCGCCAGGTAGACATGGGTCGGGCGTAACGGCTGCCCGACCAGCCAGCCGAACAGGAGCATGTAGAAGAAGAGTCCGGTCAGGTCCACCAGGCAAGCCGCGGAGGTCTTCGCACGCCGCAGCGAATCCATGCGGAACACCGCCTGGCCTGCGCCTTGCGCGAGGCTGAGCGCACCGGCGCGCGGATACAGCATCGCGCAGAAGTCGGCCGCGCAGTGGATCGCCTCTCTCAGCGTCTGGCTGCTCAATACACAGCGGCACAACAAGTCCACTTCCTGCTTGCACATCGGGGCGTGGCCGTTGCCTTTGGCAACCAGGGCTTCCAGCCGTTCGATCGCGGCGCGATAGAGCGCGGTGAACCGGGCGGGCGGCGCAGGCCCGGATGCGCCGGATGTGCCCGCGGCAGGCGGAACCTCGACGCCCTGACGCTTCAGTTCATCCAGCAGGCGCTGCACCATGCCGTGCGGAACAGGTACGGGATTCCCCGGTATGTGGGCGGTCATGGGCACTCGTCGTGATTGCTTCGGTAGCGGTTGTTGATCGTCCGGGTAGGGATTCGGTGCGGGCAGGCCTCCCATAATCGTCCCGGCACCTCCACCCGCGCAACAGCTTGCGCAAGGCCTGGGCCATGGAGGTTGCCATGCCATCAACGCCATGCCCATACGGGACAACCCACGGGACCACCCATGACCGCGCTTCCCTCCCGCAATCCTCCGGCTCCGGCACCGCGGCCTTGCTGCGCCCTGCCTGCGTCGCACGAGACACAGCCATGATCCACATACTCGATGAAATCGTGCTCGCGCCCGGGCACTTGCCCACTGTGTTGACCCTGCTGGAAGACCAGTACCTGCCCGGCAGCGCCGCCAGGGGCCTGGCGCTGCTGCAGCGCTGGGTGTCGCCGCCGGTGGCGCTGGAAGATGCACCCAATACGCTGTGGCTGCTGTGGCAAGTGCCGGATGCGCCGGCTTACTACACCATGCGCGCCAGCATCGACGCCCCGGCCCTGGCCTTCTGGTCGTCCGTCGACACGCTGTGTGAAGCCCGCCGCCGCCATGTGATGGCCGATGCGGCACATGCGCTGCCCCAGCGCAAGGAGCAATGCAATGCGGCTTGAGACTGCGCAGGTCCGATTGCATGCCGGCATCTGCGGCGGGACATCCACACCTGAGCAAGCCCTGCTTGCCCGGATCGAAACGCTGCCAGGCGTGCGCCACGTGGCAATCGGCCGCAACCTGCCGGGAAGCTGGGGCGCCGGCGACTACACGCTCGACCTGCAATTCGCGCCAGGCTGGCCCGAGTCGCCCGCTCACGACGTGGGCCTGGCTGCCGCGCTCAGCGGCATGGCAGAGGTGGATAGCGTGGCCTATAGCCCGATCTCGGGTGGACTGCGCGCCCCTCGGCTGCGCGACGGGATCTGGCGCACGCTGATGTTGCGGGTCCGGCCCCAAGCGCCGCACTGGCAGGTCCGCGGCCTTGAGCAGGACCTGTTGAGAATGCCCGAATACATGCCCGGCATCCTCAACTGGCGGCTGGCCCGCGTCCTGTCGCCCGGCACATGGACCCATGTCTGGCAGCAGGAGTTCGCCAGCGTGGACGACCTGCTGGGCGAATACCTGATGCACCCCTTCCATTGGGGCCGCGTCGACCGATGGTTCGACCCCGAGTTTCCCGAATGGACAGTCGATGCGATCTCGCATGCCTTCTGCCCGCTCACGACCAGCCTGATTGCCAACCAGAACCGCAAGGAGGAATACGCGCCATGACCGCACACGAAACACTGACAGGAAAGATTGCGCTGGTAACCGGCGCCAGCCGCGGTATCGGCCGTGCCATCGCGCAGCGCTTCGCGGCGGAAGGCGCGCTGGTGGTTGCCACGGCACGGCGCGCAGGCCAGCACGACGACGAACCTGGCACGCTGGCCGAGACCGTCAGCCTGATCAGGCGGCAAGGGGGCAGTGCCATCGCGCTGGCGGCGGACCTGGAGAACCCGGCGCAGCGCGACGACCTGGTGACGCAAGCGGCAAAGGCAGCGGGCGGACTCGACATCCTGGTCAACAATGCCGGCATGGCGGAATACGGCCGCGTCGAATCGATGCCGCTGGAAATCTTCGACAAGACGGTCGAGCACTACCTGCGCATCCCCTTCGTGCTCAGCCGTGCCGCGATCCCGCTGATGCGCACGCGCGGCGCGGGGTGGATCCTGAACCTGGGCTCAGTCACCGCCCTGCCGCCCGCGCGCCCGTATCAGGACTTTGACCGGGCTGGCGGGGTCACGGCGTATGCCGCGGTCAAGGCCGCCATCAACCGCTTCACCGAGGGCCTCGCAGCGGAACTGGAGGCCGACAATATCGCGGTCAATTCCGTGGCGCCAAGCACGGCGATCCGCACGCCAGGCAGCGAGCGCTATATCCCGGATGGCTATCCAACCGAGCCAGTGGAGTACCTGGTGGAAACCGCGCTTGCGCTCTGCAGCGTGCCCGCCCGCCTGCGCACCGGTCACGTCGCTCATAGCCTGCACTTCCCGCTGGCGCAGGGCCTGAACGTCCGCACGCTTGACGGCCAGGGCATGCTGGCGCCGCCCGTGATCCCGTCCTGGGCCCATCCTGCTTTGAACCAAGAACTGTGCGCGAGGTGAGCCCCATGGAGCGGAACATGCGCGCTGTCGTCATTGATCGTACCGGCGGACCTGAGGTACTCAGGCTTGGCGACCTGCCGAGGCCGGAACCCGCTGCCGGCGAAGTCCTGATCCGCGTGGCCTGTGCCGGCGTGAATCCGGCGGACTGGAAATGCCGTGAAGGCTATCTGAGCCACTTCATGCAATACAGCTTCCCGTTCGTGATCGGCTTCGATGCCAGCGGCGTCGTGGCCGCGGTGGGAGCCGGCGTCAACGACTTCGCCCCGGAACAGCGCGTGTTCGCGCAAACCGGGGTCGGCGCAGGCAAGTGGGGTTCCTATGCCGAGTACGTTGCGGTCAGCCAGGATTGCGTGGTGCCGATTCCCGACAACCTGGGATTTGCCGAAGCCGCGGCAGTCCCGACCCCGGCGCTGGCCGCCTGGACGGGACTCTTCGACGAAGGCGGACTCAGGCCAGGTCAGACGGTACTGGTGCATGGCGGTGCCGGCGCAGTCGGCACGTTTGCCGTGCAACTGGCAAAGGCCGCGGGGGCAACCGTCGCCGCCACCTGCAGCGCGGCACGCCGCGACGAACTGATGGCGCTCGGGTGTGACCTGGCCATCGACTACCGCGGCGGCAACATCGCCGCCGCCATGCAGGCATGGGCGCCGGCCGGCGTCGACCTGGTATTGGATGCGGTTGGCTGCGGCACCTTGCCCGACGGGATGGACCTGCTCAGGCCCGGCGGCATCCTTGTCGCCATCCTGACGCTGGTCAGTGGCGACAACGGTCCGGATCCCGCCGAAGCCGCGCGGCGCGGCGTCCGCGCCGCCCTGGCGTTCAGCAAGATGCCCAGCGGCGCGCGGCTGCGCGAGATCGCGGCATTGCTCGGCAGCGCACGCTTGCGACCGCCTCGCATCGAGTGCCTGCCGCTGGAACAGGCTGCACGCGCGCTCGACCTGGTCCAGTCGGGCAAGGCGGCAAGCAAGCTGGTGCTGCATATCGCCGAGCAAGCCAATGCCGGCGCACGCCCATCACACCATTGAAATCGGAGGAGACACAATGAAGCGCAAGGCCTTCCTGCTGTACACGATAGCCGGTGCGGTGCTGACCGCCTCACAGATCAACGCACCTTCCCTGGCCGCGATGACGCCTGATGAAGTCAGGCGCCTGGACGGCCCGCTCACGCCCATGGGTGCCGAACGGTCCGCCAACAAGGATGGCAGCATCCCCGCGTGGAGCGGCAAGTGGCAGGCCGCGCCCGCGGGCGTGGCATTCCGGCCGGGAGATGCGTATCCCGATCCCTACGCGTCGGAACAACCACTGGCAACCGTCACGGCCCAGAACCTGGAGCAGTACCGTGCTCACCTGAGCGACGGGCAGCTTGCCATGTTCAGGCTGTACCCGGCAACCTTCAAGATGGCGATCTATCCCAGCCATCGCGATTTCCGCTATGGCGATGCCGTCTACAAGGCGATCCAGCAACACGCTCCCAGGACGCAGCTGACGGCGGACGCGAACGGCCTCAAGGACTATCCGCCCACCGCGCCCTTTCCCGTCCCCAAGAGTGGCCTGGAGCTGATGTGGAACCTGCGCTTCTCTTCCGCTATTGCCGAAGAGGCAGCCGTCTACGACCAGGCGGTCGTGTATCGCGACGGCAAGATCGCGTGGGGCAAATGGAAATACGACATCTGGTCGCCGGTCAACGGCACCGCGTTTGCAAGCGGCTCGCCCCTGATCAACCGCACCTTCGCACGCGTTGAAACCGAACTGCCTTTACGCGAACGCGGCAATATCATCGTCTCCCACAATTACTGGGATCGCGAAGGTTCGGATACGGCCAGGACCTGGCAATACAATCCCGGCACCCGCCGCGTGCGGCAGGCACCCGAGTTCGGCTTCGACCAGCCGCTGGGGCCGGGCGGCTTCCGCACCGTGGACGACGATCGCCTGTTCAATGGCTCCGGCGAACGCTACGACTGGAAGATTGTCGGCAAGCGGGAAATCTATATTCCCTACCACAACTACAAGCTGATGAATCCCGCAGTCAAGTACGCCGAGCTGCTGGGCCCCAACCATCCGGCACCCGACTTCATCCGCTACGAACTGCACCGCGTCTGGGTGCTGGAAGCCAGGCTGAAGCAAGGCTTCCGGCATCAGTATGCCAAGCGCGTCCTGTACCTGGACGAGGACACCTGGATGGCCGTGCTTGCCGACAACTACGATGCCCGCGGCCAGTTGTGGCGAACCAATATGCAAGCGTCGCTCTACGCCTACGATGCACGGCGCTACTACCCGGCAGCGGCGTTCTATCATGACCTCACCGCCGGCTCCTATCTGGCGGACCGGCTGACCAATGAAGGAAAGCCGGTACGCCTGAACAACAGTCCGCAGTTCAGCGAAGCATATTTTTCGCCCGATTCGGTCCGGGGGTCGGGGCATTGACGATCAGGCAGCGCGGACGCAGGGACTCACGGCTCCTGGACACGTTCATGCGACCGCGGCAATGCTGGCGACGGGGGTGGCCTGGAGCGTCGCCCTCGCGTTGCCATCCAGCACAGGATCGACCCCGCACAAACCATGGATGCCCCCTTCCAGAAGGCGATCGACAGCGGTGTACGCAAGAGCATGGCCGCCAGGGCAGCGGAAAGAACCGGAATGAAGTAGGAAGCGCCGGCAAGGACGGTGACATTGCCATGCAGGATGCCAACATTCCAGGCCGCATAGCCGAACCCCATCGAGGAAGCGGCCAGGGCAAGATAGATCATTGCCTGATAGCTGAACGCCATCGTTCCGCTCTCCGTGGCGAAATACTTGATCCACAGCGCCAGTGCGGTAAGCATGAAGAACAGCGTGATGCCATTCTTACCTTCAGCAATCCTGCTGGTCACGGTGCAGTATGCCGCCCAGATCAAGGCACCAAGGAAGGCCAGCCCGTAGCTGAGCGGATTGTCTTTAATGTTCGCGGCCATCCCGGCGAAGTCCAACCCTTGATCGCCGCCCAGGACCCAGCAGATCCCGAGAATGGCGATCAGGAAGCCGGGAAAGATCAGGAAGCTGGCCTTCTGCCTGTTGAAGGCGATGGCAGACAACATGGTGAAGCTCGGCCACAAGTAATTGACCATGCCCACCTCGATGGCCTGCCTGCCGCTGTTCGCGTAGCCGATGGACAGAGAAAGGCACAACTCGTACGAAACGAACAGAACGCTTCCCCAAACGAGATAGCGCCTGGGAAACGCATGCATCCTGGCAAAGCCGACTGTCAGCAAGAGCAGGGCCGATGCGACGGTATAGATCATCGCCGCCCCGCCAGTCGCCCCGAGGTGCTCGCTGACGCCGCGAATCAGGCCGACAATCGAGCTCCATAACAAAATTGCGATGAGCCCGATGAGCGTTGCCTTACTCTTGTTTTGCATGACACCTGCTTGCACTTGCCTGTCGATCTGAACCAAGGAATTCTCGGAAGCGCCGTGTTCAGCCGCGTCCAACGTTGCGTCGGCACGGCTGGGCATGGCCCGTCATTTCACCTGGTTCGTATCTTACCAATCCGAGATGCCGGTCCGGATGGTCTTGCGTTCGTTGTACGGGTCATGCGCCCGGATCGACTTGTCGCCCGATGGCGAGTCGCGGCTTGCCCGCCGGCAACACGGCCAGCGCCTCAACTGCGGAGGTAGCGCTCCTGGCACGCGCGCAGCCAGGAAGATGCAGCGGTACGTGTCTTACCGCACGCGCACTGCAACGCATACCTGGGGTGCACGGCGACCATCGACTAGGTTGAAAGCCCTGGTCTGCTTCCTGTCCGCGTGCCGCACTGCTTGCGCACAGCGTCTCCGGAAGAGATCCAGCGCCCAACCCAGGAGACTGAACATGCGAATGCTTCTTAATATTCGGATACCTCATGAGCCATTCAATACTTTGGTGCGCAATGGCACGATCGGTGACGTGATGGAGAAGGTCCTGGCCGAATTGAAGCCGGAGGCGGCCTACTTTACGGAACAGAACGGCGCACGTGGTGCGATTCTCGTGGTCGACCTCGCTGATCCATCGCAGATTCCTGCCTTCGCGGAACCCTGGTTTCTGATGTTCAATGCCGATTGCGAGTTTCGCGTGGTGATGACGCCGGAGGATCTCAGGAAGGCCGGACTAGGCGCACTGGGATCGAAGTGGCAATAGCGCTCGCGGCTTCCGGCCGCTGCGTCAGTACCTTTCGGTTTCAGGACTGCAACAGACTGGTTCGGAAACCGGCGGAACCGGCACGCAGCGAACGCTGTGGCGGCTTCGCCCGGCAGGGCAAGATCGCAGGAACCGTCTCCGGACAGAAGCCACGCCGCTCAAAAAGAATCCCCCGAGGCTGTTGCTCGGGGGACATGTCTGGTTCGCGGCCGTAGACGCTGTGCGCCTGCGACATTCTCTGGTGCGGACAGTTCGGCCTTACCTTACATGTCCTCAACCAGTCCATCGCGATTGGTGATTCTCGCGCCATCGGTGAACACGTCTCTTCTGTCCGTGACTCTCGCACCATCTGAATAGACGTCAAACTTTATGCTCCTTCCCCCATCTGTATAGGGGTCTCGGGTCCCCATCATGCTGGCGCCATCGGTGTACACGTCACGCGGTCCGTTGCCGGCATAGGCCACGCCGGCGCCAAGCGCCGCCGCGAGCAGCAAGAGTGTTTTTAACATTTCTTATACCTCCATTTCAGTTGGTTGCAAGAACACCGCAGCGAACTCATTTCGCGCCGGCTTTTTACACCGCAGTTTCATACGAATGCAATGTATGCTCTAAGGGCAGGCGTATGAATAAGGCCCTGCTCCGAAAAGAGGCTAGGGGATTGCCCGATTCGCTGAGTCGTGCGGACTTCGCCCTGCGCGCATACAGAACCCGGCATCGCACCCGCGCGGCATAGGCTGGCGCTGATCAATTCCATCTGGCTGCGCTTTCCGCACAAGGGAGTTCTGGCATAGATTGATATGTGTTACGGCACCATGGTTTCGCAACATCTGGCCTGGCGCGAATTCACCGCAAACGCGTAATTCACTACAGGTGTATCGGACGCTAGCTTGCGCAAGAGTAATGGCATCGCGGCTAACGACAAAATGACTTGATGTGCCAGGGGCAGTCCCCGTATCTGAGACGAACCATGGTCATTATTCCGCGCAAGACTTGGCTCGCCCGTTTCGCTGACGTCGGCCTTGTCGCCTTGGCGTATTACGCAGGTGCGAAGCTGGGGCTGGGGTATGCGGTAGTAGGCGGTGCGGTGTCCCTGGTGTGGCCTTCCAGCGGCATCGCCCTGGTTGCGTTGCTGGTACTGGGCTTCGCTGTTGCACCGGGAATTGCCATTGGCTCCGCGTTAGCCAATATGTCGGCAGGCGTACCGCTGCCGGTGGCTGCGATGATTGGACTCGGCGCAACGGCTGCAGCCTTGACTGCGACATTGCTGCTGACGCGGGTAGCGCGCTTCCAGGTCAGCCTGGACCGGATCAGGGACGTGCTGGCGTTCATCATCCTGGCTGCGACGGCCAGCACCGTAGTGGGCGCGCTGATTGGTGCCACCGCCCTCCTGGAAGGAGGCATGGTGTCAGCCGCAGAGTACGGCGCCGCCCTGCTGGAATGGTGGCTCGGTGACATGATGGGGGTGCTCGTGGTGGCCCCGGCGCTGCTCGGCTTGCTCACGTATCCGAGTCCCGTCCGCTCCGCCAGGCGGGCAACGGAAGCGTGTGGACTGACCGCTGCCCTCTTCTGGATCAGTTACCTCATCTTCGGCGCCACCGAACTTGCCGGGCACAGCTACTATCCGGCAGCCCTGGCGATTTTCCCCTTCATTATCTGGGCCGCTCTGCGCTTCGATCACGTGGGCACCAGCCTGGCGACCTTGCTGGTCTCAATCGTGGCCATCTGGGGCACCACCCACGGCACCGGCCCCTTTGCCGTCGAATCTCCGGTGGACAGCCTCGTGAGATGGTGCACCTTCGCGAACGTCGTGGCAGTGACCGGATTGCTGCTGGTAGCTGCACGCTCCCAGGAGAAACACGTCCATGATCTCCTGCTGGCATCCCACCTCGAACTGGAACAGCGCGTGCAGGCGCGAACCCGGGACCTGAATCGGACAAACCATGAGCTGAAGCAGGAGATGGCGCGACGCCGCCTGCTGGAAGCGGAGCTGATCCGCATCAGCGATCAGCAGCAGAGGCTCATTGGCAGGGAACTGCATGACGGCCTCGGGCAGCACCTCACCAGCCTGGGCTTCTACTGTGCCACCCTGAACCAGGAACTGCAGAAGCACAACCACCCGGCCGCCGCGGAGGCGGCCACCATCGCCAGGCTGGTCGGGCAGGCGTCCCTGATGACGCGCAAGATCGCCCATGGCCTGGACCCGGTCGCCATGGAATCCGGTGGCCTTGGCGTGGCCTTGCAAGGGCTGGCAGAGAGCACCCGCGCACTGAACGGCATCGACTGCGCGCTGCACATCGACGCAGATGTGGACCTGCTGGATCCGCCGATGCAGATCAATCTTTACCGTGCGGCACAGGAGGCCGTCAATAACGCGCTGAAATACAGCCACGGCCGCCACATCTGGATCAGCCTCGAGCGCGAAGGCGGCATGCAGAGGCTTTCCGTCACTGACGACGGCGTGGGCGTCGACGCGGAACAAATGGAGCGTGCGTCGGGACTGGGACTCCACAGCCTGCGTCACCGGGCCAGCCTGATGGGCGGCGCTTGCACGGTCACCCGCAATGCCTTGGGTGGCACCACGGTTGCCATCAGCTATCCCATACCAGAGAGTCCGGGCCATGAAAGGCAAGCCGTCTAGTCCGGGCCGCGCGACGCAGATCCTGATCGTGGATGACCATCCGATCGTCCGGGACGGATTAAGCCAGTTGCTGAATCTGCATGGCGATCTGCATGTCTGCTGCGTGGCCGGCAATGCCGAAGAAGCCCTGGTGGCGATGGCCTGCCGGCCGGGTATGGCCATTGTTGACCTGAGCCTGCAATCGACCTCCGGGCTGGACCTTGTCAAGGCGCTCCGGCAACACTACCCCGAGTTGGCCATCCTCGTTCTCAGCATGCACGATGAAGCCCTGTTTGCCGAACGTGCGCTTCGGGCAGGCGCAAACGGGTACCTGATGAAACTCGAGGCCACGGAACATATTGTGAACGCCATCCGCGAGGTGCTGGCCGGCAATATCTACCTGAGCGCGGCCATGCATGAGAAGCTGGCCAGGGCCCTGGTAGTTCCCAGGAAAACCCCAACGGGCTCGATCGCGAGCCTTTCAGAACGGGAGTTCGAGGTCCTGCACCTGATCGGACTCGGCTTCAGCACCCGCGAGATTGCCGGTAAGCTGAATCGGAGCATCAAGACGATCGAGGCGCATCAGGCCAACATCAAGGAAAAACTGGGCGTTGCCAACGGCAAGGAGTTGATGCGCTTCGCCATCCAGTGGATTGAGAGCCAATAGGGCGACTATGGTCCGCGGTTCCCTGTTCCGGCAAGAGGCTCGTTCTCGGGCCTGCAGGTGGATCTGCATGCCGCTTTCGATCACCCGATTTGCCGGCATGCTGAAGCATTCGGCTGCGCTTGCGGCGCGCTATCGCTCGGTTTGCGTGAGCCCGATGAGCTCGGCCTGGTCTGCAATCCAGCCCCAGTCGACGCCAAGCTCATGATGGCAAGCAGGGCAGGTCAATGGCTGGGGCAACTTTCCGGAGACCATATCCTGAAGGGTCTCCGAATGCACATAGCCGCACGACGCGCAGGTAATGAAGATGGGCACAGGAGGTTTCATTTTCGCCTCGACACAAAAGCTGCCGGTCCGGCAACAGCCCGTCCTCCGCGTAAGGCCGAGTGGGCTGAAGTCCGGGCTTCCGGACCTGATTCCAATGTACAAACACAAGCGCAAAGCTGGTGTAAATACCCTGGTACACAGCATCAACAACGCATAAAGACCCGCTAGCTGCAGGCGTGCCGGCTGCCAGACAGCGTAGTGTCACGACCCTCGCGGCCGGCTTTCACGCCGCAAGATTGCTGTCTCGCTCCTTGTATGGAGGCGGAAGCAGAGCCATGGCCTCTTCCAGGCGCTGGACCAGCGCGAAACTGGCCGATTGCAATGGCAGCCGTGTCTCCGGCGAAACCTCGCCTGAGAGCGCCAGCGCCGCTTTCACCGGCGCGGGATTCGGCTCTGAGAACATCAGGGCAATCAGTGGCTCGAGCCGGGTGAACAAGGCACGGGCAGCGCCTGAATGGCCGGTCTGCGACAGATGCAGCAGGCGTATGAAGAGATCGGGGCGGATATGCGACGACGCCGCAATGGCGCCCGCTCCACCGCCAAGCAGGTGCGCCAGCATGGCAGTGTCCTCGCCGCACAGCACGGAAGCTTGCGAACCGGCGCAAAGCGCGGCGAGATTGCCGCTGTCGCACTCTTTCACTGCGGTGATCCGCGGATGTGCCAGCAGGGATCGGATCAGCGCGGGCGACATCCCGCAACCCGTGCGCTTCGGGACGTTGTACAGCATCAGGGGGCGGCCGCTGACACGTGCCACCTCGTTGAAATGCCAGCTGATGCCCTGATCGGACGGCCGCAGGTAGTAGGGAGCCGGCACCAGATAGCCCGCCAGGTCAAAGGCGTCGAGTTCGGCGACCTGCGCGCATACTGCGCGCGTATCCACCGCGCCTACGCCAGCCATCACCGGCAGCTCGCCATGAACGGCCTCGAGCACGGCTGCCGTGAAGACTTGCCGCTCACGGCTCGTCAGCAGGCTTCCCTCCCCGGTCGTGCCGAGGATGACCAGCCCGTTCACGCCTGCCTTGACATAGCGCTCGGCCAGCCTGGCGGCTGCCGGCAGGTCGAGCGCGCCGGCGCGCATCGGCGTGATCATCGGCACCCAGATGCCCCACGGCGATGTCCGGGGAACGGCATCGATGCCAGCGCAGGCGCGCACGGCCGGGCCGCAGAAGCTCTCCTCATCAGTGCGCCACATGCTCACGCTCCCAAGGCTGTGGTGGTGCCGAACTCCGCAGCCGGCAAGGCCATCATGATGGCGTGCATGGCGGCGTCGCGGTCGCCGCGGGCCAGATCCACATGCATCGTGGTTTGCCCGTGCCGGTAGTCCACCTCAACCACATAAGCGCGGGCAAGCTCGCCCAGTGCCCGGTGGAGGGTCTGCCGCAGCGCAAGCACATCGATGGCGGCCACGGCAAGGCGCAGCCGGATCCGGCATGGCGCCTGCAGCGGGAGCGCCCGCAGTGCGGCAACGGTGCCTTCGCCACGACGCAAGGCGATACGTCGGGGAACGGTGTCAACGGCCAGGCTTGACTGTCGCATGATTCGGTGGACCCTCGCGGTAGCGGGTCGCGTGTTGGACATGGCTTTATGCTAGCCAGCGCCGCCTAAATTTGATGCAAGGATATGCGGGTCACGCGTTAAATCGGCATCAAGATAAGCAGCGCCGGCAAAGCTCATACGCTCAGAACGTCTTCGTCAGCGAAGCCCAGGCCGCGGCCTTGCCCAAGTAGCGGCCGCGGTTCACGCTGGTGTAGACCGATTCCCTGGCGTTGGTGTCCACGTAGGCCACCGCCAGCGCAAAGCCCTTGCCCAGGTCCTTGGTCAGGCCGATCTTCCAGTCGGTGTACGAGGCGTCGCTGTTGTGCGTCACGCCCTGGTAACCCACATGCGCATTCAGCGTCAGGTCCCAGAAATTCAGCGGCACGTTGGCGCTCAGGTCGACGTAGTAGCTGTTCTTGCTGTCGTTGAAGCCGAACAGGTTTGTCACGGCATGCGAGTACTTCAGGAACACCGGGCCCCAGCCGATGCCTGCGTACAGCTCCGTGGTGTACGGACGCGGGTTGTTGTAGCCGCCCGGGTAGTAGTACTCGAGCACGCCCAGGTCATAGTTGAGTTCGAGGTCAGATACCTTGAGCGTGTTCTTGAAGCCGCCGTAGAAATCCATTTCGACCGGCGCTGACACCGACGGGTTGGCATCTTCGAGCCAGCTGATGCTCGAGTTCCAGTTGCCCACGTAAAAGCCGCTCTCATGCGCGTAGTCAAAACCGCCCTGGATGGCCGGGCGCAGGTTGGTCTGGCTGATACCGCGGTAGCGGTAGTCCGAGACCAGCGAGACGTTGGCCGTGAACGTATGCGGCGATGCCGGAGCCGCTGCGGACGTCGCGGCGTCTGGCTGGGATTGCGCCATGGCGGGCATGGCGGCGAACAGGATGATGGAAGGTACGGAACACGCAAGCAGCGCAGCCGCGGTATGGCGCAGGTCAGTCATTTTTCTTGTGACAGAAGTTGAGAAAATCCCGGTCGCCGGGAGCCTCGTCACGATATGGCCTGACACCTAAAAAATGTATCAAAAGCGGCAATGCCTGCGTGCAGATTCAATAAAGATGCGGGGGGTCCGATGCTATCCGGCAAACCGGTAGCCCAGCCCCACTTCCGTCAGCAGGTGGGCAGGCTGTGCCGGGTCCGCTTCAAGCTTATGACGCAGATGTCCCATGTAGACGCGCAGGTACTGGCTGCTTTCCGCCTGTGAAGGCCCCCAGACCTCTCGCAGTAATTCCCGGTGCGTCATGACTTTGCCGCGATGGGCGATCAGGACCGCCAGCAGCCGATACTCGATCGGGGTCAGATGCACGTCCTGTCCGGCACGGGTGACCAGCCGGTTGGCAAGATCGATGTGGACGTCGCCGAACGTGATCTGGTGGGAGCCTTGCGGGTTGGCCCTGGCATGCCGACGCAGCAGAACGCGCAGGCGCGCGATCAGTTCCCCGACGCCGAAGGGCTTGGTCAGATAGTCGTCCGCGCCTGCATCGAGCGCGCCGATCTTGTCGGCTTCCCCGCTGCGTGCGGACAGGACAAGGACCGGCACTTCGGTCCACGTACGCATCTCGCGAATCAATTGCACCCCATCGCCGTCCGGCAGCCCCAGGTCGAGTATGACAAGATCAGGCTGCCTGGTGCCCGCCTCAATCAATCCGCGCTTGAGCGACTCCGCCTCATGCACGGTGCAGCCTTCGGACTCCAGTGCCGAGCGGACAAAGCGCCGGATGTGTGGCTCGTCCTCAACGAACAGAATCGTTGGGGAAAAATCAAATGGCATGAGCCCCCTCCGTTGTGTGTGTGGCGGCTTACCCGGCATCGACCGGCTCCGGCTCCACTGCCGGCGGAATGCCGCGCTGCAATGCGAACACAAAGCGCGCGCCCGCCTGCCCGCCGGGCAAGTCCGGCCGCTGCGCCGGTTCCACCCAGATGCGCCCGCCATGCGCTTGCATGATGGCCTCGCACACGGCAAGGCCCAGGCCGACACCCGCAGTGGCAGACTCGCGCTCGCCACGCGTGAATTTCTCGAAGATCTGCCGCTCCTTGCCTTTGGGGACGCCGGGGCCGTCGTCCTCGACGGCGATCCTGATTTCATCGTCGACCTGTGCGGCAGACAGCCGGATCTCGGTGCCCGCCGGTGTGTACTTGGCGGCGTTCTCCAGCAGGTTGCACAGCACGCGTTCAATCAGCACGGCATCGCATTCGACCAGAGGTACCCCGGACAAGTCGGCGACGATGACGCGATGGCGTCCGAGGGCATCGCGCATGGCGGCAAGGCTGGCGCCAACGAGTTCCTCCACCGACTGCCATTCCTTGTTCGTGCGGACATCGCGGCTCTGCAGCTTCGCCATGTCGAGCAGGTTCACCACCATCGTCCGCATCCGCTTTGCCTGCTCAAGCATGGCGGCTACCGTTTCGTCCAGTGGCGGCGCCAGCGCGGGTTCGCTGCGCTGCATGGTTTCTGCCATGCCGATCAGGCTGGTCAGCGGGGTGCGCAGATCATGGGACACGGCGGCCAGCAACGAGCTGCGCAAACGCTCGGACTCCATCGACAGCAAGGCCTGCTGCGCGACCTCGACGTAGTGCAACCGTTCAATCGCAATGGCGATCAGGGTGCAGAAGACGTCGACCTGGCGCCGCAGCGCGGGTTGCGCAAAGGCGCGCGTGACCGCGGGTTCCACCGCCAGCACGCCCCGGGTCTGCATCGGCGCCTTCAGCGGCAGATACAGCACGGTGCTGCCCGGCAACGTATGCGTGCCAGTGCCGGCCGGCTGGCCGTGATGGAATACCCACTCCGCCAGCACACGGTCGATCGAGTCGGTGCGCGCACGGGTGTCTTGCTGGCCGGCATCGGTTACCGGCGACAGCAGGCGCCCCTCCGGCGAAACCAGGAAGAAGGCCGAGTTGGCATCGAATGCGGCGCGCAGGAAGCGGCTGCCGATCGAAACGATCTGGTCCGGCATGAGCGCGGCCGACAGCTCGCGCGCCAGTTCGTACAGCGTGCGTGCGTCTTCTTCCCGCTGCACGGCAAGTTGCGCCTGTTCACGCAAGCCGGCAGTCAGTTGCCCAATGACCAGGCCGACGGAAAGCAGCACCAGGAAAGTCAGCAGGTATTGCACATCGCTCACGGCAAATGACAGCCGCGGCGGCACGAAGAAGAAATCGAAAGCCGCCACGGCCAGTACCGAGGCCAGCGCGGCCGGTCCGCGGCCATGACGAAGCGCGACCCCGACCACCGCCGCCAGGAACAGCATGGCGATATTGACGATATCGAACCAGGGATACGCCAGCGCCGACAGTGCCGTGGCCCCCGCGCACCATACGGCGGCCCAGAGGTAGTCCTTGCGTGTGGCCCCGTCGGCAGCCTCGGGGGCTTCCGGCTCGTCGGCGCCGTGGCGCGGGCGAATGTCGGCACGGGTCGTGTCGGCCGCCACGCGGATGATATCGATCTCCGGGCACCCGAGCGCCAGCGCATCGGCAAAGCTGCGGCGTCCGAACAACCAGGCTGGCGCATTCACAAAGGGCGACAAGGCCAGGCCAAGCAGCGACCGCGCCCGTTCCGCGAGCGAGGCCCCGCCCCGGCGCCAGTCTGCCGGCGCCCGCCCGATCACCACCTTGGTCAGGTTGTGGCGCCGGACATAGCCGACAATGGCCTGGACCATGTCGTTGCCGGCCAGTGTCTCGGTGCGCGCGCCCAGCTCCTCGGCAAGGCGCATGGCCGTCTGCAGGCGGACCCTGGCGGCATTGGACGGCGGCGCCAGCCTCGGCGTGGCGATCGTCACCACATGCCAGTCGCAATCAAGCTGGCCGGCAAGCCTGCGGGCACTCTTGACGACCTGCTCGGCATCGTCGCCGCTGCCGATGCAGGCGAGCACTGCCTCGCGGGTCCGCCAGACCGATTGCACGGCTTCGGACTGGCGCCAGGCACGGACATCGTCGTCGACGCGATCGGCGGTGCGGCGCAGCGCCAGTTCGCGCAGGGCGATCAGGTTGCCTTTCCTGAAGAAGTTGCGCGCCGCATGCCGGGCCTGCTCGGGCAGGTAGACCTTGCCTTCCTTCAGCCGGCGCAACAGTTCATCGGCGGGCAGGTCGACCAGCACCACTTCGTCTGCGCTGTCGAAGACGATGTCGGGCACGGTTTCCCACACACGGATACCCGTGATGCCACCCACAGCCTCGTTCAGGCTGTCGAGGTGCTGCACGTTGACCGTGGTCCAGACGTCGATGCCGGCGGCCTGCAGTTCCTGTATGTCCTGCCAGCGCTTGGGATGGCGGCTTCCCGGCGCATTGGAATGCGCCAGCTCGTCCACCAGGATCAGCGCTGGTTGCCGGGCCAGGGCCGCGTCAAGGTCAAACTCCCTGAGCACCCGCTCGCGGTACGGCACATCCTTCATCGGCAGCCGCTCGATACCGGCAATCAGCGCTTCGGTCTCCGCGCGGCCGTGGGTCTCCACGATGCCAATGACGACATCCGTGCCCTGCGCGGACGCCACCCGCGCCGCGGTAAGCATGGCAAAGGTCTTGCCTACGCCGGCCGAAGCGCCGAAATAGACCCTGAGCTTGCCGCGCGCTGCCCGCTCACCTTCGGCCTGCACCAACTGCAGCAGCGCGTCGGGGTCGGGCCGTGCGCCGGCATCGCGGGATTCGATGTCAGGCATGGGAAGGCTCACCCTTGACCCTGGCACAGGCAGTCCCGGCCAGCCTCATATCCGGGGGCCTCTGCCGCTGTGGGGGGCGTGCAGTCCCCCAAGGATCGCCCGATCTTCAGGATCTTCATCGCCTTGGTGCAACGCCGTCCAGTGCAAGGTTCAGCTTCAGGACATTGACGCCCGGGTCGCCCAGTACCGGCAGCAACGGCGCTTCGGTGCTCGCGGCGATCAGCTGCCTCACCTGTTCGACGGGAATCCCCCGGAGCCGGGCAACGCGCGCGGCCTGGTACCCGGCCGCGGCAGGACTGATATGCGGATCCAGCCCGCTTCCGGATGCCGTGACCAGGTCCACCGGCACCGGCGCCTGGTTGTCGGGGTCAGCGGTGTGCAGCGCGTCGATGCGCGCACGCGCCGCGTCGGTCAGCGCCGGATTGGTGGGACCCAGGTTCGAACCGCCCGAAGCCGCGGGGTTATACGGCATCGGCGCGGTCGCCGACAACCGGCCCCAGAAGTACTTCGGGTCGGAGAACGGCTGGCCGATCAGTTCCGATCCGACGGCCCTGCCGTCCTTCTCGATCAGCGAGCCGCCTGCCTGATGCGGAAACACGGCTTTGGAGATGGCGGTAATCACGCCGGGGTACAACAGGCCGGTAATCAGCGACAGCGCGATAAACACCGCCACCATCGGCCGGACAAGGCCCGCCTGCTCGGGAGGCGAGGATGCCTGCGGGGACTGCGCTTGCGTATTCATGAAAGCTCCGAGGGAAATCAGACCCAGCCAAACAGGGCAAGGATCATGTCGATCAACTTGATACCCGCAAACGGCACTAGTATGCCGCCAAGACCGTAGATCAGCAGGTTGCGGCGCAGCAATACCGCGGCGCCCAGCGGCCGGTAGACCACGCCCTTCAGCGCAAGCGGAATCAGCACGACGATGATCAGCGCATTGAAGATCACTGCCGACATGATGGCAGATGCCGGCGTGGCGAGCCCCATCACATTCAGCAGGTTAAGCTGCGGATACGTGGTGGCAAACGCCGCCGGGATGATCGCGAAGTACTTGGCGATGTCGTTGGCGACGCTGAAGGTCGTCAGCGAGCCGCGCGTCATCAGCATCTGCTTGCCGATCTCGACAATCTCGATCAGCTTGGTCGGGTTGCTGTCCAGGTCCACCATGTTCCCGGCTTCCTTGGCCGCCTGCGTGCCGCTGTTCATCGCCACGGCGACGTCGGCCTGGGCGAGTGCCGGCGCATCGTTGGTGCCGTCACCGGTCATCGCAACCAGCCGCCCTTCGGCCTGGTACTGCCGGATCAGCTTGAGCTTGGCTTCGGGCGTGGCTTCCGCCAGGAAGTCATCAACGCCGGCTTCGGCGGCGATCGAGGCCGCTGTCAGGCGGTTGTCGCCGGTGATCATGACGGTCCTGATGCCCATCTTGCGCAGTTCGCTGAAGCGCTCGCGAATGCCGGTCTTGACGATGTCCTTCAGTTCAATCACGCCAAGCACGCGCACTGTAGCGCCGTTGCCGTCCGCTACCACCAGCGGCGTGCTGCCGACACGGGCGACCTCATCAACGGCCTGCAAGACCGCATCGGGGAACTTGCCGGCGCGATCCGTCACGTACCGGCGCACGGCATCGGCTGCGCCCTTGCGCACGTTACGCTCGCTGCCACCATCGCTCAGATCGACACCGCTCATGCGGGTCTGGGCACTGAACGGCACGAACTCCGGCTTCAGGCTTGCCATCGCCGGCGCCGTCAGCCCCGGCTGCTGGCGCGCCAGCGTGATGATGCTGCGGCCTTCCGGGGTCTCGTCGGCCAGCGACGACAGCCACGCCGCTTCCGCGAGCTGCAGCAGCGACACGCCCGGCGCCGGGATAAAGCGCGATGCCTGCCGGTTGCCATGGGTAATCGTGCCGGTCTTGTCCAGCAGCAGCACGTCCACGTCACCGGCGGCTTCGACCGCACGGCCCGACGTGGCGATCACGTTCGCTTCCATCATCCGGCTCATGCCGGCAACACCGATGGCCGACAGCAATCCGCCGATGGTGGTGGGGATCAGGCAGACCAGCAGCGCCACCAGTACGGTGATTGTCACCGGCATGCCGGCCTTTGTCACCAGGACGCTGTAGAGCGAGAACGGCTGCAGCGTGGCCGTGGCCAGCAGCAGCACGAGGGTCAGGCCGACCAGCAGGATGGTCAGGGCCAGCTCATTCGGTGTCTTCTGCCGCTTGGCGCCTTCGACCATCGTGATCATGCGGTCGATGAAGCTCTCGCCCGGGTTGGTCGTAATGCGCGCCACGATCCAGTCAGACAGCACGCGCGTGCCGCCGGTCACCGAGGAGAAGTCGCCGCCTGATTCACGGATGACCGGCGCGGATTCGCCGGTGATGGCGCTCTCGTCAACCGAGGCCACGCCCTCGATCACTTCGCCGTCGCCGGGGATCATCTCGCCGGCCTGCACCAGCACGATGTCGCCGCGCCGCAGCGCCGTCGCTGGACGGGCCTCGGTGGCGCCGCCGCGGCTGCCTTCCTTCAGCACACGCGCGGTGACCGTGGTCTTGAGGCCGCGCAGCGCCTCGGCCTGCTGCTTGCTCCGCCCTTCTGCCATCGCCTCGGCAAAATTGGCGAACAGTACCGTGAACCACAGCCAGACCGACACCGCCAGGATAAAGCCCGCGCTTTCTCCGCCAGGCGCCGCCGCCGGCGCAAACAGCCCCCGGAAGAAGAGGATGGTCGTCAGGATGCTGCCCACATAGACGACGAACATCACCGGGTTGCGCAACTGGTCCCTCGGCGACAACTTCCGGAAGGCCGCGGCGAGCGCAGGCTTGACCAGTTCCGGCGCGAACATGCTGCGCGGTGCCGGGCGATGATGGTGGGGAGGGTAGGCATCGCGTTGCAGCCCGGACACCGGCGCGCCCTTCGCCTGGAGCGTGTCGGAAGTAGAAGCGTCGGGCGTCGTGCCGCTGCGCTTGGCCGCCGGGGCCATCGAATCATGTTGCATGGTTTCTCCGCAATCCGCTGGAGACACCCGGCACCCGCCGCTGCATCGCAGCGCGGTACCAGACGTGTCGGAATGCTCGATATGTCTTCGTCAGTGGTCGTCTTACTTCGCCGCGGTGGCCGTCACCGCGCCCTGGAGCTGCTCGGCAACCGGTCCGAGCGCCAGGGCCGGCACGTAGGTCAGCGCGCCCACCATCAGCACCGTCCCCACCAGCAGGACAACGAACAGGGGACCGTGCGTGGGCATCGTGCCGCCGCTGGGCGGCACGCGCTTCTTGGCCGCGAGCGAGCCTGCCAGCGCGAGCACCGGGATGATGATCCAGAAGCGCCCGAACCACATGGCCGCCGCCAGCAGCGTGTTGTAGAACGGCGTGTTGGCGGAGAGGCCGGCGAACGCACTGCCGTTGTTGTTGGCCGCCGACGAAAGCGCGTAAAGGATCTCCGAGAAGCCGTGCGTACCCGGATTGAATACGCCCGCGCGCCCCGCTTCGGCCATTACCGCCACGGACGTGCCGAGCAGCACCAGCAGCGGCGTGACCAGGATCGCGACGGCGGTCATCTTCATTTCATAGGTTTCGATCTTCTTGCCCAGGTACTCCGGCGTGCGGCCGATCATCAGGCCGGCGATGAACACGGCAAGCACCGCATAGACGAGCATGCCGTACAGCCCCGAACCGACGCCGCCGAACACCACTTCGCCCAGTTGAATCAGCAGCATCGGCACCAGCCCGCCGATGGCGGTGAAGGAGTCGTGCATGGCATTGACGGCGCCGCACGAAGCCGCGGTCGTGATGGTGGCGAACAGCGCCGACGCCGCCATGCCGAAGCGCGTCTCCTTGCCCTCCATATTGCCGCCGGCCTGCAACAGGGATCTGGCATGGTCGACCGGCAAGCCGGACAACGCAGCATTGGTCATTTGTTCGGACATCGCGGCAACGCAAGCCATGGCGACAAAGATCACCGTCATGGAGGCCAGCACGGCCACCCCCTGCCGCCTGTCTCCCACCATCTCGCCAAATGTGAAACAAAGCGCCGCGGGGATCAGGAAGATTGCCAGCATCTGGATGAAGTTGGCCAGGGCATTCGGATTCTCGAACGGATGCGCCGAGTTGGCGTTGAAGAAGCCGCCGCCATTGGTGCCAAGCATCTTGATGGCCTCTTGCGAGGCGACCGGCCCCATTGCCAGGGTCTGCTTGTCCGTCTTCATGGCCTCCATGACCGGCTTGCCCTGTGCATCGAGCACCGGCTGGCCGGCGCCATCGACCTTGGGCTGGCTGTATTCGACCGCCGTCACAAGGCTGACTTCCTTGTAGGCATCGAAATTCTGGATCACGCCCTGGCTGACAAAGGCCAGCGCGATCACCGTGGCAATCGGCGCCAGTACATACAGGGTGGTCCGGGTCATGTCGACCCAGAAGTTGCCGATGGTGGCCGCACTCTGGCGCGCGAAGCCGCGAATCAGCGCGAACACCACCGCGATGCCGGTTGCGGCCGACAGGAAGTTCTGCACCGTGAGCGCGAGCATCTGGGTCAGATAGCCCATGGTCGACTCACCGGAATAGCCTTGCCAGTTGGTGTTCGTGACAAAACTGATGGCGGTGTTGAAGGCCGAGTCGGGCGTGACCGCACCAAAGCCCTGCGGATTCAGCGGCAACAGGCCCTGCAGACGCTGCAGCGCGTAGACCGCCACCACGCCAAGCAGGTTGAAGGCAAGCACCGCGACGGTGTACTGCTTCCACCCCATCTCGGCATCGGCGCGCACGCCGCCCAGGCGATACAGCAATCGCTCCAGGGGGCGGCCCCACGCGGTCAGCGCGTAGCGGCCATCCTCCACGGCCCGCCGCAGATAGCGGCCGAGGAATGGCGCGCAAGCCAGGAGGATTGCGAGATACAGGATCAGCAGGCCCACGAATTGGGAGGACATCAGAATTTCTCCGGCCGGAACAGCGCAACAAGGAGGTAAACAAAAATGGCTGCGGCCAGCGCGCCGCTCAGCAGATCGGTCCAGCTCATCACTGCCCCCTGTCCGACGCGCTGTTCTTTCCCAGCACCTGGTGATGCGGACCGCCCTGCCCGGTGCCCGCCGAAGATTGCGGGGCCAGCACGGCGCAAAGCCCCAGCAGGGCTGCGCTAAGCACGGCGAAGCCGATTAATACGATCAGAAAGATCCCGTCCATGACTAAACACCCTTGCGTGATTTCCGGTTTGCAGCTTAGCGACGGGGTAGTAAAAACAGGGTAGAAAGGTGGCCGGTGCGTATAAAGAACGCATAAAGATGGTGGGAAGCGGGTGCGGCAAGCGAGAACAAAGGCACTTTAGTGCCGGCTTGCCCCCTGATATCGGCTCGGAGGTGATGCCAGAGCTGCCCGCGACAAGGCACCTGGCTTGCCGCCCGAGGGCATCGGGTCAGGAACCGCCCGGCCGACCAATGCTTCTTTATCAGATCTTTATGCACTGCCGCCATTTATTGATGCACGGTAAACGCGTCCTTGCATACGCTGGTTGCATAGGATTTGCCGCTACCAGTGTTGAACCGCCATGATCAAGCTCCTCGTCGCTGTTGACGGCTCAGATAGTTCGTTATGGGCCGTCCGGCATGCAGCGTTCCTCTACCGAGAGGGCAGCGTCGTGCAGGTCGTGCTGCTCAACGCGCAAGCGCCGATTGAGCATGGAAGGGCCAGTGCCTACCACTCCCTCGCCGAGCTGCGAGAGCGAGAACGCAGGGAAGGGGAAGCCGCACTGGCACGTGCAGGCGAAATCCTTGACGATTCCGGCGTGGATTACGTGGCGCAGATCGGCATCGGTGCGCCCGCGAACACGATATTGAATGCCGCACAGGCGTGCCAATGCGACGGTATCGTGTTGGGCCTGTCAGCCTGGGCGCGGGTCCTGGCCCTGGCAGGCGCCGGTACGCCGGCCAAGGTCATGCGACGCTCCCGCGTTCCCGTCACGCTGGTCAATGCCCCCCCGCACGCACAGGTCCCATCCGAGTTCACGGTGCACCGGCCACGCACCAGTCATGCACACCCTGCGCTTGTCGTCTATCCGTCTGCATCCGTGCCTCGATGCGTTGACAGGCTTGCCCACTGAGAGCCACCCTCAGGGCCTGCCGGCTCGGCGCGCTCCACGGAGGCCCCGCTTGCCGCCGAGCGATATGGACTGAGCGCCGAGCGCCTGAAGCGTTGGGAAGCCCCTGCAGCCGGCCGTTGCGAGCTTGGGTGCCTGCCGCCGTTGCGCCTACATTATTCCCAAAGGGCTATCAACCCCTTCCGCTGGCACCCGCGCCGCGACGCCGCCAGCCCTGAGTCCGAGCGCGGCGCCTCGCGTGCTGCGTTGCATTAGCGTGCCGGGTGGCGAAAATGGCGGAATTATCAAGGTGGTGGAAGGTCCTGGCCGGCAAGCCGCTCGATCCGCTCGACCCAGGGACCCGTCACGCGATCGCTGTCGCGCCGGTTCTTGCCTGGGTCGGACTCGGCGCGGACGGTCTCTCCTCGTCTTGCTACGGCCCGGAGGAAGCCTTCCTCGCGCTCGGCGCGCACACTCCGCTGGCAGTGTTCCTCGCGTTCGCCACGGCGGCGACGGTCTTCATTATTGCGGTCGGGTACAACCAGGTCATCGAACTCTTCCCTACCGGGGGCGGTGGCTATCGAGTGGCCACGGCACTGCTCGGTCCGCGTCCCGGGCTGGTGTCCGGCGCGGCCTTGCTGGTGGACTATGTGCTGACCGTGGCCACCTCGCTGGCCAGCGGCGTCGATGCCTTCTTCAGCCTGCTGCCGGTCGGGGCGCAGGCGTTCAAGCTGGCGACGGAGCTGGTGCTGGTGGCACTAATGACCGGCCTCAACTTTCGCGGGATGAAGGAGTCGATCCTGATCCTGATGCCGATCTTTCTTGGCTTCGTCGTGCTGCACCTGGGGTTGATTTCCTATGGCATCGTCGCCCACGCCGATCATCTCGTTGCCGTGGTACCGGACGCCGTGGGCGAAGCGTCGAAGCTTTCGCAAGTCGTCGGGCCCATGGCGGTAGCCGCTATCCTGATGCGTGCATTCTCGCTGGGTGGCGGCACTTATACCGGCCTGGAGGCCGTGTCGAACAATGTCAATATGCTGGCCGAGCCCCGCGTCCCCAATGGAAAGTGGACGATGTTTTACATGGCAACCTCGCTCGCCTTCACGGCAGGGGGCATCATCCTCCTCTACATGCTCTGGAACGCCAAGCCAGCCGAAGGGCAGACACTGAACGCCGTCGTATTCGCCAACATCATCGACAACCTTGGGCTGGGGTCGGATTTTGCCCGCCATGCGCTGCTGGCCTCCGTGCTCGCATTCGAAGCGGGGCTCCTGCTGGTCGGGGCCCAGACCGGCTTCCTGGACGGGCCCGCGGTGCTGTCCAATATGGCGGGGGATTACTGGGTCCCCCGGCACTTTCGCGACCTCTCGACCCGGCTGGTCCGGCAAAACGGCGTCATCGTGATGGGGCTCGCCAGTCTTCTGATCCTGCTGTGGACACACGGCCAGGTCGCGGTGCTGGTGGTCCTCTACAGCATCAACGTATTCCTGACCTTCAGCCTGTCGCTGTTTGGCTTGTGCATCTATTGGTGGCGCCACCGCCATGAGGGCGGCCAATGGATCATCCGGTTCGCCCTCTCGGTGCTGGGCTTCACCGTCACCGCGACCGTACTTGTCATTACCCTGGTCGAAAAATTTACCGCCGGCGGCTGGCTGACCGTGCTGGTCACAAGCGCCGTCGTTGGCGTGTGCTTCCTTATCAAGCGCCACTACACCGAGACGCGCGCCGAGCTCGCGCGCGAAGATGAGCTCTTTGCGGGCAATCCGCCGTCGGTCGATGCCAGCCGGATCCGGCCGCTCGATCCGGCCCAACCCACGGCCGTCTTGCTGGTGGGCAAGCATCGCGGCGTCAGCATGCATGCCTTGCTGTGGGTCGAGCGGCTATTCCCCGGCCATTTCAAGAATGTGATCTTCCTGGCGGTGGGCGAGGTCGATGCCCATAGTTATGAAGGACAAGAAGCCCTCCATCGCCTGCAGAATGCGATTGGCGCGTCGTTACGCTACTACGTCGGCCATTGTCACCGCCACGGCCTTGCAGCGGATTCCCGGGTGGCATTCGGCACAGACCCGGTACGCGAATTCATGAAGCTTGCCGAAGCCGTGCTGGAGGAATATCCAAACAGCGTCTGCTTTGCCAGCAAACTCATCTTTCAGCAGGTCAATTTCCTGACCGCATGGTTGCACAATCAGACCCCGGTAGAACTGCAGGCGCGCCTGCACTTGCGGGGCAAACAGATGGTGCTGCTGCCGATGAACGTGCCCTGACTGCCAGTCGGCGTTATCGTCAGCTTGCCCGCGCGGTCTGCAGCGCTTTGGTCCACCATAGCAGGTCGTCGATCCGAGCACGACTGTCTGACGATTTCCAATCGCCGGGGTCGAGGCGCGTGGCGTCTGCAGGGTCCACGCGGCACTCAGGAGTTGTCGATCAACAGCCGGTTCGCGGTCAACGACATGCGAGTGCTGGCGCAGGCTTGTACAGCCGGACTGGGTATTGCATTGGTGCCGCAGCTAATCGTCGAGCCGGTCATCGCGCAGGGGAAACTGGTGCGCGTGCTGCCGACCTATCGGCGCACGAGCACCGGCCTCGGCCTGCAGCTGGTCTACACGAGCCGCCCACCGGTACCGCCCGCGGTAACGGTCTTCGCCGAGTTTCTTATGGAGAAACTCGACGAAGCGATGACAAACCCCTCACGGAAAGCTTGACATGCGGGGGCGGCCGCCGGTGGGCCAGGCCCGCTTGTGGACGTCCCCTTGATGGAAGGGTTAGGATGCGCGCGCAGGCCCACACACACTTCCGGAGCACTCATGTTTGACCATGTCAAATTCGGAGTCAGCGACTATGCAGCGAGCAAGGCGTTCTTCCTCAAGGCACTCGAACCGCTCGGCGTAGCGATTGCATCGGAGGGGCCGCCGACGTACGGTGTCGAACTTAGCCCAAAGGGTAAGGCGTCATTGTGCCTGTACCAGACCGAGGAGAAGCCGGCGCATCTTCACCTGGCGTTCACGGCCGAGAATCGCCAGCAGGTCGAAGCCTTCTATCGCGCGGCTCTGGAGGCGGGTGGCAAAGACAATGGCGCGCCTGGTCTGCGCCCGCACTACCACGCGAACTACTATGCAGCGTTCGTCATTGGTCCGGACGGGCACAACATTGAAGTGGTTTGCCACCAAAACTAGGGCCTGGGCCCTGACGTAATGTATCCCGCAGAACCTGCGGGATAACCATGACCATTCACACGTCAAGTCGAGGCGCCGAACAGTCGCGTTCTCCACGGGCCGCGCAGGAGCGGAAGCAACTGCGCCGCGCCGAAGGCCAACTCTGCGGCCAGGAATGGCCAGATCAGGGGGCTCGCGCCCTGGTGAAGGGCCACCGCTTGCCACATCGCGAACAATGCCCGGGCAATCCCGTCGAAGACGCCGTAGCCTGGCGTTGTCCGCCATAGGCGTACTGCTGCCCAAACCAGGACAACAGAGCCAAGCAGGTTAGCAAACAGCACGTGTATGGGATCGAAAACCGGCATCGGCGCGAGCGCCAGGTTGGCAGCGATCTGATTCATGACGCGCCAGAAAACTTCAAATGTCCAGGGCGTCGTGAAGGCGGCGGTGGCAATAACGTCGTACCAGGCGCTGGCTCGGACAATTTTCAGATATCGGTTTGGGTAAGACATAGCGCTCTCCGGTGTTAGCGTCTATAGTCTCAACCCTGGAGTGCACACCAACGTCAAGGGGAATACATGCCGCCGCGCATCAATTTTCTCGGAGCACTATGCGAATAGGTGAACTGGCGGAGTTGTCCGGGCTGTCGCGAGATGCGCTCCGCTTCTATGAGAAAGAAGGTCTGCTCGAAGCCCGCAGGCGGACCAACGGCTATCGTGACTATGGGCCGGAAGTCCTTGCCTGGCTTCAGTACGTGCGAACCGCTCAAACGCTCGGCTTCACCCTCAACGAGATTCGCACGCATGGTGCACGTGTCAAGGCGGCAGTTGACCCCGAACGAGAACTGGAAGCGTTGCTGAGGGCAAAATTGCAGATGGTCGACCTGCGCATCGTCGAGCTAAAAGCGCTGCGTCAAGACCTTGAAGCGCGCCTCGGTCAGGGTTGCCCGCTTCGCGCCTGATGCTTCAGCGCTCCGGCCTCGATATGTAGCCCCTCACGCTTCCTGGTCGTCGCCGATCGAAACGTGCCGCCCCAGGGTCCGCATCAGGATCTCGTGGATTCGCCCACACCATTCCAGGAGGAACTTTCGGGAATAGTTCGTGCGATTTCGCACCGAGAAAGAAATGGCGAGCCACTAGTCTGGATCATCAGAACACGCCGTTGCTTCGAACGGTGTGCACCGGTCTCAGTGGAGGATCGGATGGATCGCTTTTACCTCTTCGACGCGTCGCCCTGCCCCAGCGCGACCATGGTGCGCGTTCCCGTTTATAGCAGCACGCCCGAGCGCGCTGCTGCATCGCAAATGACCGCATTTACCGCGGTCCTCCAGGCACACACCGGCCAATTCTTCCACAATTTCGCTGCGCTGCACGATTATCCGGTACGGGATTACCGGACGTTCTGGCAATGCTTCCCGCAGTGGTCGCCGTTGCCGTCGAAAATCGCGAGCTATCGATAATTTTCCGTTTCAAAAAAACGTGCGCCAAACAACTCTTTCCGGCATCCAATCGCTTCGCGGGGTAGCGGCTCTGCTCGTGGTTTGCTTCCATGCGGCGCTACTTGTTCAGAGAAATGGCTGGACCGTCCATCTGGCCAATCTGCTCGACCATTGGGGGCGGATCGGTGTCGACATCTTCTTCGTCATCTCCGGCTTTGTGATGGTGGTCACCGCAGGCGACAGACCGCGCGGGATTGACGCCGCATGCAAATTCATGCTCGATCGCATCATACGAATCGCACCAGTCTATTGGGTGCTGACCGGATTGATGACGCTGGCGCTCGCCGCAGCACCATCCGTATTCAACACTGCCCATTTCGACTGGGTTATTACCTTGGCGTCCTGCCTGTTCATACCGACCCTGGATAGGGCCGCAGGCATTACCTACCCTATCCTTTATGTTGGATGGACCCTCTCATACGAGATGCTGTTTTATCTGGTCTTCGCAGCAATGCTTCTCCTAAGACGGGAAGTCCGCATCCCAGGCCTGATTTTTATTTTTGGGGCTACCGCAACCGCGGGCTTCGCCATGCAACAGCAAGGGTTTCTGGCATTTCTCACAGATCCCATCACGACAGAATTTGTCTTCGGATGCATTGCCGGTCGGATCTACCAGCAGGCGCCTCCGGTATCCAGACGCGCCGTCCTTGTTGTACTTGCCCTGGGCGGCGCACTTGCGACAGCATCAATTCGAGAGGATATTGACCTGCACTGGCGCGTTCTCGCATGGGGGCTGCCGGCAGCCTTGATAGTGGCTGGCACCGCGCTCATCGAGCGTAGCGGCGGCACCCGCTGGCCAAAAATGTTGCGCCTGCTCGGCGACAGTTCCTATTCACTCTATCTCACTCATATCTTTGTACTGCCCCTCATCGGTCGAGTCCTGACTAAACTGGACCGCGCACGAATCGTCTATGGTGACATGATCTGGATTGGGGCGATTTCAATTGCCGTGCTCTTTGGCTATATCTTTTACTTGAAATTCGAGGCCCCCATGACCCGCTATCTGCGCAGAAAATCCCATCCCATTGAAGCGCAAAAAAGCCCCGCCTAGTGTAGTGTTCTGACTTGAACTACAATCCCTCGGCTCGCCAGTTCAACAGTGTCGGAACGACTGGCTTCGCGGATCGTCCGCGAGCCGGCCGGAGGCACAAATTGCCCATGACCTCACACGTTCTCGACAGCTTCATCAACCAGGCCACCGCCCGAAGCCAACTACAGTCGGAGCCGGCCGACAGCGTGCTGGCGCTCGCTCCGCTGATGCTCAATCTAATCGAGCATGCTGGCACGTTTCTGCAGCCACATCACTATCGGAGCAGCGACGCGGGCTATACCCGTAACCTCATTTATGAGGCCCCGGACAAAGGGCTCTCGCTGTACGCGCTCGTTTGGCTTCCAGGCCAATGGACACCGGTACACGACCACGGAAGTTGGGGTGTCGTCGGCGTGGTCGAGGGCGTTCTGGAGGAACGTGCCTATGTGAGGGTGTCACCGGATCGCGGCGCCGACGAAGGGATAGACCTGGTGCGTGGGGGCATCGTCCTGCTACGGAGCGGATCCGTGACCAGCTTCGTACCCAATCCCGATCACATTCACGTTACCGGCGTTCCAGCTGGGCGGTCCCGCGCGGTCAGTCTGCACATCTATGGCAGAACGATGAATGACTTCAACACGTACGACGTTGAGGCCCGCACCCGTCGCCGCATCACCGTCCCGCACAATGAAAGCTGACCCGGATCATCGCCGCGCAGGAACAACTAGCCGGCGACTGGAATGCAACTCGGCCCCATGCTCCGGACCCCGCATGATGACGCGCGCAAACGCACGCTGCGCGGCTTGAGCGCCGCTGCAGCGCGCCAGGTACATGCTGGTCACTTGAACAGCCAGTGTGCAACGAGCCGTGTATAGCGCGGCATCACAACGTAAACCATCAGGAACACGATTGCCGCCGTCACGGCTGCCTTGTCGATGAACGAGTCATGGGCGAAGCCCAGGCGCGTAAGCGCAGGCACGACGCCCCATGGCACGACGATGCTGATCGGCAGAATGGCGCTCCACGTGATGAGCCACTGCTTCCACGCGGTTGGAACCTTGACCGGTGCGCTCTTTGGTGTGAACCAGAAATCGAGGCCGGTCCTGATCTCGTATCGGTCGCCTTGCCGCAGAGACGGCCGCATGCTCTCAATATGTTGGCGACGCACATCGGATTCCATCCAGGCGCTGAGGCTTTTGAAGTCGGCGAAGCGGACGATGGTCGCGTACTCGCGGCTCGCGCCGACCGGACGGACCACATCGGTGCTCAGGTAGCCGGCAAACCTGGAGCACGCGGCCCGGATGTCCGCGAGCCACGTTTCGTACTGCTCGGCGTCGTCGGGCGCGACCTCGTGGACAATGATGCTCGTCACGATTTCCTGCGGATTGAAGGTGGTCGTGTTCATCGCGCTCCCGGTGGATGGCAGTAACCGCTGCGCCATGCGTCTGCGATTCGCTTTGACACGCTTGGCGGGGGCATTGTGGCTGATCCTCTACATCTTACGCGGAATGCGGTTGTGCGGCAGCCCTTCAGTGATGAGGAATGCATTCACCTCCCGCAATCGGCGCCGATTCTCTACGGCCAATGGACGGCACCAGCCAAGCGGCGGCTGCGCCCGGATAGCGGTCAACCGCCCCCTTGCAGCGCATGCAATATTTGGCAGGTGCCCAGCTGACCTCCTATCCAGAAGCTCGAGGGGATCGCCTGGCGTACGAGGCCGAGTTGGTCGATCGTGGCCACAGAGGACAGAACCGTCCATCCGGACCTGGAACGCTTCGCCGCCAGGCGCATGGGCGCCACCCACCGTCGAGCTCAACACCAGCCACGTCCCGATGCTCTCGCAGCCGCATACGGTGCTCGACGTGATCCGCAAGGCCTGCGCCGCGGTCGCCGCCAGGCAGGGATAGGCGGTCCGGAACGATATCGGCGGAAATCCGGGAACTGTAGTCACCGAAGGAGAAAACGATGGGAAATCGTATCGTCATCGAGGGCCAGGACGGCGCCTTCGGCGCCTATATTGCGCGGCCGGCCGATCTGCCCGCGCCGGCTGTCGTCGTCCTGCAGGAAGTGTTCGGGGTGAACGCCGATATCCGCAAGCACTGCGATGAGTTGGCCGGGTTGGGCTTCATTGCGGTGGCGCCCGATCTGTTCTGGCGACAAGAGCCTGGCGTCGACCTCGACGTCAGTTCGGAACCTGACTGGCAGCATGGGCTGCGTCTGTACCTGGCTTACGATCGGGACGCCGGCGTGAAGGACGTCAAGGATACTGTCAAGACCACGGCCGAACTACCCGAGTGCACCGGAAAAGTCGCCGTCCTGGGCTATTGCCTTGGCGGCCTGATGGCCTTCCTGACAGCAGTCCGCTCCGAGGTTGACGCCGCCGTGGCCTACCATGGCAGCGACACCGAAAGGTACCTTGATGAGGTGGGCAGCCTGCATGCGCCGCTGTTGATGCACCTGGGAGAGGAAGACGAGTTCATCCCCGGGCCAGCTCAACAGGCGATCAAGGCGGCTCTCGCCGGCAAGCCGGATGCCGCGGTCTACAGTTACCCCGGCCAGCGCCACGCGTTCTCTCGCAACAATGGCGCTCATTACGATGCCGCCGCCGCGGCCCTGGCCAACGGTCGAACCCGCGATTTCCTGAACCGCGCGCTCCGATGATCCTTGCCGACCCTGGCTGCTCGCCTTGCCGGCGAGCGGCCAGGGTATGACCTTTCAGCTGTTCACGACGGCGAAGGGAACGGCGGCGCGCCATGGTTCGCCATGATGGCCTTGTGTCTACTCAGCGCGTAGACAAACCTGTAACCTCTGTCCCGTACGGCTGGCACATGCCCGCCCCCCAACACAGAGGAGCCCCACCATGCCGCGCAGACGACAATTCCTTGGCTACCTTCCGTTCGCGCTGACCACCGGACTGGTGGCCACAGCGGTCCTCGGCAGTCGGCAGGCCCGCGCCGCGGCCATGCTGGGCGACCAGGAGCCGCAGGCGCTCAAGCTAGGCTACAAGGCCGACTCTTCCAAGGTCGATCCGCAGAAATACCCCAGCCACAAGCTCTCCCAGACCTGCGCCAACTGTCAGCTCTATCAGGGTGACGAGGGCAGCGCTGCCGGCGGCTGCGTGTTGTTTGGCGACAAGGATGTCGCAGCGAAGGGATGGTGCAGCGCCTGGGAGCAGGGCTGACATCGTGCGCTGCGTTGATCCAGGAAGCGTGCGCCCCTGAACATGCCCGGTCGATCGACAGTCACTCCTCAGACTACCACTCGTCGCCACTACGGGAGGTTCATTGACCTCAAAGCCAACTCAATTGAGAAAAATGATCACGACCGCGCCAGAGTCCCGGGCTAGTGCGAATGCCTGTGGTGAATGTCCGGGTAGTGCGGGTGCTTGTGAACAAGGGTTTCGTGCACGTGGGCATGGACATGTGGCTCCTTGCCATCCCAAGGGAAATCATGTGTGTGTTGATGATGCTCGTCGTGACGGTGTGGATGCGTGTGCTCCATCGCCTCATGCGTATGCACGTGATCGTGCCGCTCGCGCAGGTGCAGCCAAACGCCAAGCGCCATTAGTACCGCGGCGAGCCAGAACAGAATGCTCGGCATCTCGGGCCACAGGGCGAGAGAAATCACTACGCCAAAGAGTGGCGCCACGGAGAAATACGCTCCTGTTCGTGCCGTGCCGAGATGACGAAGCGCAATCACAAAGAGCGCCAGGCTGACACCGTAGCCAACAAAGCCGACCACCATTGCCCAGATCAATGGCAGTGCGGCGGGCAGCGTATTGCCTGCCGCTATTGCAAGCCCTGTATTGCATGTCCCGGCGACCAGGCCCTTCAGGCAGGCAATCATTACCGCATCATTTGACGACACCTTTCGGGTCAGATTATTGTCGATTGCCCAGCATGCGCAAGCAGCCACAATCAGCAATGCCCCCAAGGACAATGCTGCTGCGTTGGGTTGCCAGGAAAGTAGTGCGCCCCCTGCAACAATGGCGACCATGCCGAGCACAATCTGTCGGTCGGCATTCTCCTTGAACACGACCCAGGCGATGAGCGCCGTGAACACGCCTTCGACATTCAACAGGAGCGAGGCTGCCGCCGCACCCGTCGTTGCGAGGCCAGTCATTAAAAGTGCTGGACCGGCCACGCCACCGACAAGGATCGCGCCAAGCAGCCAAGGGATTTCGCGTCGCGGGATTGACGAGACTGCGGGAGCGGAATCTCCCGCTCTCGCTATCAGCCTCCTGGCGAGCAGCACGGCCGTCAAGCCAAGACCACTTCCCAAGTACAGGAGGCCAGCGAGAAGAATCGGTGAAATCGCACCGGTCAACGTCTTGGCCAAGGGTGTGCTTGCGCCGAACAGCAGCGCAGCAGCCAAGGCAGGGGCAGCGGATCGGACTGACATGTCGACTGTCGCTTGCAGGAGCACACCCGTTATTGTCTCGCATCCGGGCGAGTTCGGCGTGCAGTCCCACGCTACCAACGGCCAACGACCACAATCGTCACGCCAGCTCGTTCGGCAACTCCAAGGCGCCGTAGGGGAGCACACCGACGGACCGAAGCGCTCTTGGCCGCCGATCCTGAGCGATGACAAGCCTCAAGGCTTCATTACGCGCATCACAGAGCGATGGTCAACGTCCTTCAAGGGAAGATATATCTCGTGCGTAACGGGATCGACCGCCAAGCTGTGCGCATTCGGTCCGGCAAAGCCCTCCTTGACCTTCGTTACGCCGGTAGCCGTGACCTTGAAAATCGACAGCACGCCCGACTCACTGGCCACATAAACCTGCGCGAGATCCCGATCGTAAGCCACAACGTCAGGGCTCCGGCCAACTGGGAAGGTCGCGACGAGCCGCTTGCCTTTCAGATCCAGGACGAGCAAGCGACTATTCCCTTCGCAGGCGATGAACGCCAGTCTCTGCTGTGGCGCGATGAGCAACCCATGGTTTCCGTCGGCACCGGGCAGCGGGATGTGATCGACGACTTTGTCTGTGCGTGGATCGATCTCAACCAGGGTCCGGCGTCCCTGGACATTGACAAAAATATGCTTCGAAACGGGATCGTACTGGGTGTTGCCTACGGTGCCGCCCAGCTCAATGGTAGCGATCCGCTGGTTCGAGCGGACGTCGATCACGGATTCCGTGTTGCCAGTTTCATTGGAGACATATAGCTTGCCGACATCCGGCGCATAAGCAATGCCGTCGGGATAAACGCCACCGGGGATGCGGGCGACGGTCTTTAGCGTATTCGCGTCGATTGCCACGATCTCGTTCGTCGCGGTCGCTGAGGCATACACACGACCAAGCTCCGGAACGGCAAGCGTACCGTGGACGTGGCCAACACCGTTGATCGTGCCCACGATGCCTTTGGTCCTGGTGTCCATCACGACAACCGCACTATCGCCAAGGTGCGCAATGAATAGTCGCGACGTGGCCGGGTCCAGGCTAAGGTAATCCCATCGCGTTGTGGTGCCCGGCAACGAATAGTCGCCTACATGTTGCAGCGGTATCGTATCCACCGGGCCTGGCTGTGCGGCATGGGTGTGGACAACCAAGCCGAACACCATCGCTACGAATGCAAGGGCCCATCGCGATGAAGTGCGGTATGCCCATGATGGCGGTTTTGCGTTCATCCGGGCATCCTGGGTGGCCACTGATGCGTTTCCGCCTGACAGCTTTGACACCACGCATACAACGCGTCGTACATCACCATGCCATGTTCGAGCATTTCATGGTCATCGGCGAAGACTTGGGACAAGCCGAGAGAGATCGCGTAAAGCCCACTTGACTGAGGGGTCAGATCCAATCGTGAGGTATCCGCGCCGCGCACGATGCCGGCCACCTGCTGCAGGGCAGCGTCGCCACCAAGATCGTACTTGCCGAGGAAGGCATCGAAGCTGCACAACTCGCCGACATGCGACAGCTCGACGCCGGGGATGTCATATGGAATCGCACCGGTCTCGCCGGCAATGCGCAAGACATCGCCAGGGGGCACGTACAGGAACTCCGGCCGCTCATCGACGAACCGGGCAATCAGCCATGGGCAAGCGATTCGGTCGATCTTGGGGCGCTCGCGCGTAATCCATTTCATGATTCGCTCCGTGATGGTTTGCTGGCCGTGGGGTGACTATCCGCGACCCACTGTTCGATACCACCGTCGAGATACGTGACGCTGTGTCCCGCCTGCTCAAGCCGCGTGGCACAGTCCTGGCTTACCTGATGGCCGCGGACGCAATAGACGACAACAGGTCGGGAGGCGTCGATGGCCGTGATCCAGCTTTCAATGTCCGCGGGATCGTGCCAGAAGGCGCCGATCAGGATCTTTGCACTGGCCTCGAAGGCTTCCGGGCGTCGCACATCGATCAACTGCACAGGGACCGGACCTTGCATCGTCGCGGCAAGCTCACTCGGGGAAATTGGCTTGGGCATGTCCTGGCACCTCCGCCCTATCGCTGCGCCGCCGTCTCGAAACGAGCGCAGACTTGTCGCCAATGGACGTTATTCATGAACGCGTCGACGTAGGCCGCTGCCTTGGCGCCATAGTCCATGTGATAGGCGTGCTCGTACATATCGAGCGCCAGGATCGGTGTGCCTCCGGCAAGCGTATGGGCATGATCCGCAGCCCATTGGTTGACGAGGCGCCGGTCGCGCGGCGAGTAGGCGAGCAACACCCACCCCGAGCCACCGCCAAGCGCCTTGCCCATCGCCGTGAACTCGGCCTGCCAGCGCGCGACCGAGCCGAAGTCGCGTTCGATGGCATCCCTCAGGTTGCCCTCGAGCGGCCCGCCATCGCCGAGGCTATCGAAGTACACCTCATGCAGGATCATGGAATTCGTGGCGATCAGCTCCTCACGCTTCAAGCCGTTTAGAAGAAAAATGGGGGCGGCTGCCACATCCAGGGCGGCAATGTCCGCCGCGATCGCATTCAGGCGCTTCACCGCACCGCCATAGTTGTTCTCGTAGTGGCTGACGATCAGCTTCTCGGACAAACCTGGCAAGTTGGCCGGATCGCATGCCAGCGGCTTCATTTGATAGGTCATGGGTTCTCCTTTCGCAGCTCAATGGTGCAACAGCGGATACGCGGCCAGCCCGATCAAGGCGGCACCGACAACGATCACGGGCTCCGACAGCTTCTTGAACTTCAGCAGCAGTGCGACGGTGACCAGCGCCAGCAGGGCCGTAGGAATATCGACGATCGAGCGCTTGGCCAGCACGATGACCGCACCGGTGATGGCGCCGACCGCGGCGGCCGTAACGCCATCCACGAAGGCCAGGATCGCGGGCAACTTGCCGTACTTCTTGAAGTACGGCGCCGGCAGGATGGTGAACAGGTAGCACGGCAGGAAGGTACCGGCCGCTGCCACGCAGGCACCAGGCAGACCGGCGACCAGGTAGCCGATGAATCCGACGGTGATGACCACCGGCCCCGGCGTGATCATGGCGACAGCGACCGCATCGACAAACTGCTTGTCGTTCAACCAATGGTGTTCGGTCACCACGCCACCGTAGAGGAAGGGAACGATGGCCAGGCCCGAGCCGAATACAAAGGCACCGGCCTTGGCGAAGAAGACGCCGATCTGTGCCAGCAGCGGCCAGTCAATCGTGCTCAGCATGCCGCTTGCCGCCGGCAGAGGTGTTGCCGCCAGTGCATTCACCTTGCCCTGGCGTAGCCATTTGGGTGGCGCGCGCCAGAACCACACCAGGACACCGCCTGCAAGGAACAGCCACGCCACTTCCGACTCGGTGATCACTGTCACGGCAGCGAGGACCAGATAGACGAACCAAAGCAGCTTGTCTTTGCCCACGCTCTTGTTAGTGAGCTTGTAGGCGCTGATCGCAATGATGCCGATCACGGCGGCACCCACGCCGTAGAACACCGACTGCATCCAGGTCAGTCCACCGAAGCGTACATAGGCCCAACCGAGTGCCACCACCATCAGGAACGACGGCAGCACAAAGGCGATGCCGACGAGCGTTGCGCCGAGGATGCGGTAATGCACGTAGCCGAGATAGATGGCCAGTTGCGCCGCCAGCGGCCCGGGCGCCAGTTGCGCGAGCGCGAGGCCTTCCTTGTAGTCGCCGTCGGTGATCCAGCGCCGCGCCTCGACCAGGTCGCGATGCATATAGCCGGCCAGTGCCACCGGGCCACCGAAGCCGAAGGTGCCTAGCCGCAGGAAGTACACGACGATTTGCCACAGCGTGTAGGCCGGGCGTTCGTGGGATGAAGGCGGCGGTGCAGTGTCAATTTGCTGGGGCGAGTTCATTGGCTTTTTCGATTGAGTTAACTTGACTTCCGACCGCTGGAGAAATGCGCGTAGAGGGAATCCAGGACGCCCCCGATCTCATCGAGGAGCGCATCGTCATCGGCCAACCGCTTACGCGCGCCGGCGAGAACGGCTTCGAATCCGCCAGCCTCGGGCACCGTCGAGCCGCCGACGTCCAGCGCGTGCACCATCGCGCCGAGCCGGGCCAGTCCGTGGTTATCGTCGAGTCCAAAGCTCGCGAGCAGCACCTCGAACGACACGCGGCCGTCGACATGCGTGAAGGTTGCGCCGTCGAAGTCGAAGCCAAGGGCATCGGGTGGGCAGTCCGTCAGGCTTTCCAGCCACAGAAAACGGGCGTGCGGGTCGATGAACCGCTGGATCAGCCACGCACAGGCAACGCGGTCGACCCATAAGTGGCGGCGGGTCGCCCAGAGGCGGCCTTGATATTGGGCGGGGTCGCGCCGGGGAATGCTGCCGGCGGCGGCGCGCGGTTCGCCAGGCGACAAAATGGCCTCGATCGCACCGGAAAAGTCTCGCCATTGCGCTTCCGCGCGGATGGACGCCTCATTGGGGAAGAAATCGATCTTCCGAATGGCCTCATAGGCTCGGCTATGGCGGCGATACAGCCGATTGAGCTCGGGCGTGCCAAGCCCGGTCAACGTCTTGCGTGCTTCTGACAATCCGGTCAGCCACTCGGTGTAGTCTGCGGTGCGGTCGAACAAGGCCTGGTAGGCGGCCACGTCGTCCACCCCCAGGGCCTCGACGCGTAGTAGCCATGCCTTGCCGTCTTCCTGCTGTGTCTCGTCGGCAAGCTCGCGAAATGGCGCCGCTTGCTCGGCATTCTCAGGCAGAAGATAGGCACCGTCGCGCAAGGCAGCGCAGCCGAGCGCCTTGACCGCACGCCAGATGCGCATGCGCGCGGTCGCGCCCGCAGTTGGCAGGCTGACGATCAGAAGGAGCCAGGAGTTGGTCTTGGGAGTCATGACGGCAGCATAGGGTGCCGTACGGACTACTGCAATGTTGTAGAGATCGCTACCGATTGAGACTTATGAGCCTCGGCCGTTTGCACATCAGTGTGCGAATGACCGTGAGGAGTCGCTTTGCGACCCTCCCCCATCCCGCAGATCGGCGAAGAGAACCAAAGAAAAAGCCGCTCAGCAGAGCGGCCTTCCCGGCAAACGGACCAGCGCTTCGCCGCAGACTCAATCGTCCAGCAACGACAAGTCCCGCACCGCCCCCTTATCCGCCGACATCACCAGCTTGGCATAAGCCTTCAGTGCAGCGGAAACCTTGCGCGGACGCTGCTTGACCGGCTTCCACCCCTTGGCGTTCTGTTCCTCGCGGCGGCTCGCCAGTTCCTCATCGGACAGCAGCACGTTGATCGTGCGGTTGGGAATATCGATGCGGATCTTGTCGCCGTCACGCACCAGGCCGATGGCGCCGCCGGCTGCCGCTTCGGGCGAGCAGTGGCCGATGGACAAACCCGAGGTACCGCCGGAGAAGCGGCCGTCCGTCAGCAGCGCGCAGGCCTTGCCCAGGCCCTTGGACTTGATATAGCTGGTGGGATAGAGCATCTCCTGCATGCCGGGGCCGCCCTTGGGGCCTTCGTAGCGCACGATCACCACATCGCCGGCCTTGACCTTGTCGTTGAGGATGTTCTCCACCGCCTCGTCCTGCGACTCGGTGACGTGGGCCGTGCCCTCGAACACGAGGATGCTCTCGTCCACGCCGGCAGTCTTCACCACGCAGCCGTCGAGCGCGATATTGCCGGTCAGCACCGCCAGGCCGCCTTCCTTGGAGAAGGCATGCTCGTAGGAGCGGATGCAGCCCTCGGCGCGGTCCAGGTCCAGGCTGGGCCAGCGCGTGTTCTGGCTGAACGCCACCTGGGTGGGGATGCCCGCCGGGCCGGCCAGGTAGAAGTTCCTGACGGCTTCGTCCCGGGTGCGGCTGATGTCCCACTGCTCCAGCGCGTCCCTGAGCGTGGGGGCGTGCACCGTGGGCACGTCGGTATGCAGCTTGCCGGCGCGCTCCAGTTCGCCCAGGATGGCCATGATGCCGCCCGCGCGGTGCACGTCTTCGATGTGGTACTTGTTGGTGTTGGGCGCCACCTTGCACAGCTGCGGCACGACGCGCGACAGGCGGTCGATGTCGGTCATGTCGAAGTCGATTTCCGCCTCGCGCGCGATCGCCAGCAGGTGCAGGATGGTGTTGGTCGAGCCGCCCATGGCGATATCCAGCGTCATGGCGTTTTCGAACGCCTTGAAACCCACCGCGCGCGGCAGGATGCGCGCGTCTTCCTGCTCGTAGTACTGGCGGGCCAGTTCCACGATGCGGCTGCCGGCGCGCTTGAACAGCTGTTCGCGGTCGGCGTGCGTGGCCACCACGGTGCCGTTGCCGGGCAGCGACAGGCCCAGCGCCTCGGTCAGGCAGTTCATGGAATTGGCGGTGAACATGCCCGAGCACGAGCCGCAGGTCGGGCAGGCGGAGCGCTCCACCTCGGCCACGTCGGCGTCGGAATAGGCGCTGTCGGCCGCGATCACCATGGCGTCCACCAGGTCGAGCTTCTTGAACTCCATAGCCTTGGTGACGGGATTGGCCAGGCGCGTCTTGCCGGCTTCCATGGGGCCGCCGGAGACGAAGATCACCGGGATGTTGAGCCGCATGGCGGCCATCAGCATGCCGGGGGTGATCTTGTCGCAGTTGGAGATGCACACCATGGCGTCGGCGCAGTGCGCATTGACCATGTATTCCACCGAGTCCGCGATGATGTCGCGGCTGGGCAGCGAATACAGCATGCCGTCGTGGCCCATGGCGATGCCGTCATCGACCGCGATGGTGTTGAATTCCTTGGCCACGCCGCCCGCGGCCTCGATCTCGCGCGCGACCAGCTGGCCCAGGTCCTTCAGGTGCACGTGCCCGGGCACGAACTGGGTGAAGGAATTGACCACCGCAATGATGGGCTTGGAGAAGTCTTCGTCTTTCATGCCGGTGGCGCGCCACAGGGAGCGCGCCCCCGCCATGTTGCGGCCGGCGGTGGAGGTTTTGGAACGGTATGTGGGCATCTTATTGCTGAAGAAATATCGCAGAAAGGAAGCGGGCCACGGGAATAAGGGCCCTTGCGCGCCCGTGCGAGCAACCTCTTGAGCTGCGCCCTGGGCAAAGCGGCAATTATCCCACACCCCCGCCCGGGCAGGCCATCAGCCCAGGGCTCCGGCAGCCTCCGGGCAGGCTGCGCGAAATGTTCGGGCGGGCACCATGGGGACGGGCCACACGCCCTCAGCTCCCTTGCGCGAATGGACTTTCGGGCAAATGCTTGTTCCTATGTCACCTGCGCGGAGCCTGATCATGGACACAAGAAGCGAACTGCAAGCCACCGTCGACGCCCTGGCACAAGCGGGCAAAGGGCTGCTGGCGGCCGACGAGAGCGGGCCGACGATCGCCAAGCGGTTCGAGCGCATCGGGGTGGAATCGAGCGAGGAAAACCGCCGCGCGTGGCGCAACCTGCTCTTGTCGGCACCAGGCCTTGGTGAGTTCATCAGCGGCGTGATCCTGTACGAGGAAACGCTGGGCCAGCGCGCCGACGACGGCACGCCGCTGCCGGAACTGGCCGCGCGCCAGGGCATCGTGCCCGGCATCAAGGTGGACAAGGGCAAGATCGCGCTTGCCCTGGCCCCCGGGGACGAGGTCACCGAGGGTCTCGACGGGCTGGCCAGGCGGCTTGCCGGTTATCGCCAGCAAGGTGCGCGCTTTGCCAAGTGGCGTGCGGTCTACAACGTGTCTGACCGACTGCCGGGCTGGGCAGCCATCCAGGCCAATGCGGAGGCTCTGGCACGCTATGCCGCCATCTGCCAGGAATCGGGCGTGGTGCCCATTGTCGAGCCCGAGGTGCTGATGGATGGCGCACACACCATGGCGCGTTGCGCCGAGGTCACCGAGGCCGTGCTGCATGAAGTGTTTCACGCCTTGCACCGGCATGCGGTGGTGCTCGAGCACATGCTGCTCAAGCCCAGCATGGTGCTGCCCGGCAAGGAGGCCGGGCACGCGGCGCCGGCCGAGGTTGCCATGCAGACCGTGCAGGTGCTCAGGCGCACGGTGCCGGCGGCGGTGCCGGGCATCTTCTTCCTGTCCGGCGGCCAGACGCCCACCGAGGCCACCGTCAATCTCGACGCCATGAACCGGCTGGCCCCGCTGCCCTGGCGGCTGTCCTTCTCTTACGGGCGCGCCTTGCAGGAGCCGCCCCTGAAGGCCTGGCGCGGCGACGCCGCCAACGCGGCGCAAGCGCAACGGGCACTGCTGCAGCGCTCGCGGCTGAATGGCATGGCCTGCCTGGGGCAATACGACGCGGCGCAGGAGAGCGCTGCGGGCTGAGCTTGCCAATGCTACGCCCCTTCGGCGTAGGCGCGCAGCCCCGCGGCCAGCGCGGCAAACGTCACCGCGCAGCGCGCGCTCCCGCGCAGGTCTTCGTGCATCGCGACCCAGGTATCCAGGGTCAGCGAGAACTGCTTGTGCAGGATCCTGACCAGCCGCGGATCCTGCGCCGCCAGCGCCGACTGGCATACGCCGATGCCTAATCCCGCGCGTATCGCGCCCAGCTGGGCCAGGTCGCTGTTCGCGCGGAAGGAGAAGGCGTCGCGCGACAACGCTTTGAACCTTGCCTGCAGCCGACGGATAAAGGCGTTCTCCTGGTCGAAGCCGATCAGCGCAAAACGGGGCAGCTCCGCCAGCGACTTTGGCACGCCATGGGCGGCCAGATAGCTGTCGTGGGCATGCAGGCCCAGTTCGATCGCGCCAACGCGCGTGGCCACCAGCGCTTCCTGCTCCGGGCGGAACATCCGCACCGCGATATCCGCTTCGCGGCGCAGCAGGTCGTCTGCCTGGTTCGACAGCACCAGTTCGATTTCCAGTGCCGGATGCTCGTTGCGCAGCGCCGTCAGGATCGGCGGCAAGACTTCGACGCCGATCACTTCGCTCGCCGACAGGCGGACGGTGCCGCGCACGCCCGTGCCGTGGCCGCTGGCGACGCGTCGCATCGCCGCAGCCGTCGCGGCAAGGCCGGCGGCGTAGGGCTTGAGCTCGTGCGCCGCGTCGGTCGGCGCGAAGCCGTCGAACGAGCGGGTGAACAACTTCAGCCCCAGGGCGGCCTCCAGGCTGTCGACATGCCGGCCGACGGTCGGCTGCGTCAGGCCCATTGCCCGTCCCGCCGCGGACAGCGAGCCGGTCTCCAGCACATGAAGGAAGCTCCGGTACCACTCCCAGTTCGGTTCGCTTTTTAGCATTGCTATGCATTTTTATATAGCCGCCAAGCGATTATAGGCAATTTCCTTTTAGCCGCAGGGATCGCAGACTGAAGCCGGTTTCAGCCAAAGGTGCCAACTCAAAAGGAGATTCCCCATGTCCAAGGTCGCACTCTTCGGCGCAGCCGGGGCCATCGGTCAAAGCGTGGCCGCCGCGCTGCGCAGCAAGGGCCAGCCCTACCGCGTGGTCGGCCGCAACGAAGGCAGCCTGCGCGCGGCGTTCGGGACGGATCCGCTGGCCGAGCTCGTCACCTGGAACCCCGATTCGCCCGAGTCGGTGCAGGCCGCCGCCAGCGGCATCGAGACGCTGGTCTACATGGTCGGCGTTGACTACTGGCAGTTCCAGCTGCACCCCGAACTGATGCGCAAGACGCTGGACGGAGCCGTGGCCGCGGGCGTGAAGAACGTCATCCTGATCGGCACCGTCTATCCCTACGGCCGGGTGCGGACCGGCAACCCGGTCCGCGAAGACCATCCGCGCGAGCCCCATACCTTCAAGGGCCGCATGCGCAAGGCCCAGGAGGACCTGCTGATGCAGGCCAGCGCCAGCGGGCGCATTCGCGCCACGGTGCTGCGGCTGCCTGACTTCTATGGCCCGGGCGTGCAGGCCAGCCTGCTGCACCGCGCCGCGCAGGCAGCGGTGCATGGCGGCACGGCCGACATGGTCGGGCCCGTCGACCAGTCACACGAGTTCATCTATGTGCCCGACGTGGGCCCGGTGGTGGCCCGGCTGATCGACACGCCGGCGGCATTCGGCAAGATCTGGCACCTGGCGGGCGCCGGTGTCACGACGCAGCGCGCGCTGGTCTCGGAAATGGAGCGACAGACCGGACGCGCGCTGAAGCTGCGCGTCGCCGGCAAGGCGATGCTGCGCCTGCTGGGCCTGTTCAACCCGTTCATGCGCGAACTGGTGGAGATGCACTACCTGATGACGGAGCCGCTGATCATGGACGACTCGGCGCTGCAGCGGCTGATCGGGCCGATCCGGAAGACGAGCTATGTCGAGGGGATTCGCCAGACGCTGGCCGCGGTGCCCGTGGCACGCGCACTCCCGGCCGGCGTAGCGCCGCACCCTTCTGGCAAATAGCCGCCGCTTCGACGGGCAGGATAGAACCAGGCGTCGACAGCCGTTCGACCATGGCTGCCGCTGGTAACGGGCGCCGGCCCTTTCCCGCGCTACGAGAAGGAGGTTTCCCGTACAATCAAGGCTCACTTCGGTACACCGCGCCATCGGTCCGGACCTGCCCGATCCCGGCTACAAGGTATGTGTCCAATATGCTGCAAGGTCTACACCACAGCACTGCGCCGGACCCGGATGCAGTCAACAAGTTTCTGCCGCCGCGCGGCCCGGCCCGCGTTCTCGCGCGTGAACGGCTGCTGACCCAGCTGTTCGAGGCTCGGCACAAGCGTTGCCTGGTACTGCAGGGCCCCGCGGGATGCGGCAAGAGCACCACGCTGGTGGCCTGGCGGCAGGCGCTGCTGGCGCTGAATTTCGACGTCGCCTGGCTGACCCTCACCGAGGACGACAATGAGCCCGGGCGCTGGCTTGAGAGCCTGCTGGGCAGCCTGGAACAGACCGATCCCGCCATCACGCGCGAAGCGGCCCTGCTGGCCGGACGGGCCACCAATACCGAGGCCGTGGAATGCGCGGTGATTTCGCTGCTGCACGGCATTGCCGTCCATCAGCGCGATGTGACGCTGATCCTGGACGATTTCCACCACCTGACAGGCGCCCGTATCCGCGAAGCCTTGCAATGGCTGCTGGACTACGCCCCGCCCAATTTCCACCTCGTGCTGCTGTCCCGTGCCGCGGTGCCGCTGTCCCTGGCCCGCCTGCGCGACCAGGGACTGGTGCTGGAACTGGACCAGCGCGACCTGCGCTTCACGTTGCCGGAATCAGAGCAGTTCCTGAACGCCCAGCTCGACCAAATCAGCCCGCGCGACGCCCGTACCCTGCATGAACTGACCGATGGCTGGGTGGCAGGCCTGCATCTCTTCGCCGCGCACTGGAAGCGCAGGAAGCAAGCCACCGGCACGGCCTCGCTGGCTGACAGCATGGTGCGCGCGCATGTGCAGAACGCGGGCGCGTTCACCGAGTATTTTGAACGCGAGGTGCTGTCGCGCCTGTCGCCGAGCGAGACCGCGCTGCTGATCCGGGTGGCGAGCAGCGACCGCTTCTGCACCGCGCTGTGCGCGGCGCTGACCGAGCCAGCCCAGCCGCTGGCCGAGGTGGCGGCACTGCTGGCGCGCCTGGAATGCGACAACCTGTTCATCGTGCCGATCGAGGGCGCCGAGCCCGGTTCGTGGTACCGGCTCCATCCCTTGCTGCGCGAGACCCTGCTCGAGCGTTTCCACGGATGGAGCGAGATCCTGCAGCGGCAGGTGCATGTCGCCGCCTGGCGATGGTTCCGCACGCATGGCCATATCGAGGAAGCCGTGCGCCACGCGGTGCTGGGCGGCGAGGCCGACGCTGCCGCCGACCTGGTCTTGCAAAGTGCCCGGAGCCTGTTCAGCCGGGGTGAGCTGCGCCGGGTGGTGCGGCTGGTGCGGCTGTTGCCGCCCGAGCAGATCCAGGCCCGCATCGGCCTGCGGTTCTGGAAGCTGCGCATGCAGCTCTATGCCCGCGAATTCGATGCGGCCGCCGCCGCGATGGATCGCCTGCAGGCCGATATCCCGCCCGACGACACCACGTCGCGGGTCACGCTGACCGTGCTGCGTGGCGTGCTGGCACTGCAACGCGACGACACGGACGCCGCCATGTCGGTCCTGCCCGAGCTGCTGCAGGCGTCCTCGCACGACGATGCCATCGTCACCGGCACGCGTCGCGTGCTGCTGTCATGGCTCTATATGCACCGGGGCGAATACGAACGCGCGCGCAGCTTCCAGTGCGACGGGCCACCCTTGCTGCTCGACGGTACGCCGCTGACCGGCTCCACCGCCGGCAGCCTGAGCGGACGCAGCCTGATGGGCTTCAGCTATGCACTGGAAGGCCAGATGCTGCAGGTCGAGCGCATCAGCCGCGAGGTGCTGCGCGAAGCCGAACAGCAAAGCAACCTGTGCTCGGAGGCCGCCTACTTCTCGGCCGCGCTGCTCGCCGACGTCTTGTATGAGCACAACGACGCAGCAGGCGCCATCCGGCTGCTCGAAGAGCGCGTCGACATGCTCGAGCGCGTGTCGATCCCCGACTCCGTGCTGAAGGTCCTGCTGACCTTGTCGGCCGCGCACTGGGTCTTGGGCCACCCGCTGGACGCGTTCGCCTATCTCGATCGCCTGGAAGACTATGCGACGCAGCTGGGCCTGGACCGGCTGCTCGCCCATGCGCTGGCCGCGCGGGTCACGCGCCATCTGTCAGGCGGCGAGCTGGATGCGGCCGACGCCTGCCTGGCGCGGCTGGACGCCATCGATGCGCGCTACGACCAGCCCGGACCCAGTGCGCTGGACGAGATCCGAGCGGTCACGCAGCAGGCCCATATCCGCCGCTGCATCGCGCATGAGGACTTCCACGGCGCGCATATCCGGCTGACGTCCCTGATTGCCCGCTGCGAGGCCCGCGGCTGGCAGCGCCAGGTGGCGCAGCTGCGCTTGCAGAATGCCCTGGTCGAGAGCCGCCGCGAACGCCCCGATGCGGCGCGCGCAGAGGTCCTGGCCGCGCTGCGCCTGGGCCATCGGCTTGGCCTGGTACGCAGCCTGCTCGATGCCGACCAGGCGGCCATGCCACTGATCGCCAGGCTCTTGCCAGACCTGTCGCAGGGGCAGCCCGACCCGATTCTCAGTTTCTATGTGGCGCGCCTGCAGGCGGCGCTGCAGGCCAGCTCAGCCGCCCTGGCCACCGTCGGTGACGGGCAGGGTCCGCTGCGCCTGCCGGCGCTGGACCTGAGCGAGCGCGAGGCCGATGTGCTGCGGCTGCTGGCGCAAACGATGCCGAACAAGAAAATCGCGCGCGCGCTCGGCCTGTCGCCGGAGACGGTGAAGTGGCACCTGAAGAAGATCTACGGCAAGCTGGGCGTCACCACGCGCGATGAAGCGGTGGCGCGCGCACGCAACCTGGAGCTGGACCTCGGCTCGCCGGCAGGCGCACCGCAGTCGTAGCCGTAGCCGCGTGCCCGGAGCGCCGGCCCCGGGCGCTGCCGTCAGGCCGGCGTGAACATGGGAACCATGTGGCCACCCTCGGCGGGCTTGAAGCAAACCCTGACCCGGTCGCCGATGCGCACGGCATCCAGGTCGGTATCGACGATATTGGTCAGCATCGTCACGCCCTCTTCCAGCCGGACATAGGCAATCGCATAAGCAACCGGGCCGGCCTTGCGCGTCACGCTGACGCTGTAGACCGTGCCGTGGCCGCTGGCCTGCCGCCATTCGGTGTCGCTCAGGCAATAGGGGCAAAGCGGGCGGGGATACCAGTGGCTCTTGCCGCAGGCGGGACAATGCCCGATCAGCAGGCTGCCTTGCGCGGCCGCGCGCCAGAACGGCTCGTTGGCGGCGTCGATGATGGGCGCCCCGAGCGGACGCGCCTGATAGATCGTGGTCATGTCTTAAGCCTCCCGTTCCAGGATCAGCGTCGCGCTGCCATGCCGCGACCCCAGCAGCCCGCCGGTGCCCTGCGCCAGGGCAAGGCGGCAGTCCGGCACCTGCACTTTCGGGTGCGCCTCGCCACGCAGCTGCCTGACTGCCTCGATGACCTTGGTGATACCGCCCCGGTTGGCCGGATGGTTGTTGCAGAGCCCGCCCCCGTCGGTATTGAAAGGCAGTTTGCCGATGCCTGAAATCAGGTTGCCGTCGGCAACGAAGCGCCCGCCTTCGCCCTTCTTGCAGAAGCCCAGGTCCTCGAGCTGCATCAGCACGGTGATCGTGAAGCTGTCGTAGATGGACGCGTACTGGATATCTGCCGGCGTCACGCCCGCTTCGGCAAAGGCCAGCGGCCCGGACACCGCCGCGCCGGAATAGCTCAGGTCCACCTGGCCATTGCTCTGCCCCTTGACGGTCTCGCCCGCGCCCAGGATGTTGACGACCGGGCGCCCGAGCGAGCGGGCGATCTCCGGGCGCACCACCAGCAGGGCTCCGCCGCCATCGCTGACCACGCAGCAGTCAAGGCGGTGCAGCGGGTCGGACACCATGGGCGACTCCAGCACATCGCTGACGGTCACCGGCTCGCGCAGCATGGCATTGGCGTTGTGCTGGGCATGCGCGGCGGCGGCGACCTTGATCCAGGCCAGCTGTTCGCTGGTGGTGCCGAACTCATGCATATGCCGTGCCGCGGCCAGCGCGTACATATTGACGGTCAGCGGGCCGTACGGCCGTTCGAAGGCAAGGTCCGGCGTGGCCGTGCTGGCAGCGCGCGGGACCAGTCCGCTGGAGCCTTCGCTCCTTGGCCGGCCAGCGAGCGTGATCAGCGCGACATTGCACTTGCCCGCCGCGATCGCCTGCGCCGCATGCGCGACGTGGATCAGGTAGGAAGACCCGCCGGTCTCGCTGGAATCGACATGCCGCACGCCCAGGCCGAGATAGTCGACCATATTGAGCACGCCCAGGCCTGGCGCGTCGCCCGCGCAGAAATAGCCGTCCACGTCCTGCAAGGTCAGGCCGGCATCCGCGAGCGCGCCCCTGGCGCATTCGGCGTGCAGCTGGGCTACGGTCTTGTCCGGCGCCTTGCGGGTCGGGTGTTCGAATGCGCCTGCGATGCAGGCACGTCGCTTGATGCTCATTGAGCAGTTCCTCCCGTGTGTGCCGCAACGCCGACTCAGATCGCGGTATCGCCGGCGAGCAGCCGGCCAGCCACCGTGCGGCGCTGGATCTCCGCCGTGCCATCCGGAATGCGCATGGTCCGCGCCAGCCGGAAGCCTGCTTCCAGCCTCAGCTCATTGGTCAGCCCCATGGCACCATGGACCTGGATGCAGCGGTCCATCACGCGGTTGAGCATCTCGGTAGCGAAGGCCTTGGTCATCGAGACCTCCTTGGTGGCAGGCTCGCCCGCGTCCACACGGGCCGCGCAGTTCTGCGCCATGCATTTGGCCGCGTAGATATCCATGGCCGATTCCGCCAGCATGAACTGGATCGCCTGGTGGTCCGCGATCGGGCGCCCGAAGGTCTTGCGCACCTTGGCATACTCAAGCGCCTGGTCCAGCGCCCAGCGCGCCAGCCCGACGCAGGTCCCGGCCATCGACAAGCGGCCCACGCTGACGCCTCCCAGCGCCACGGCCAGGCCCTTGCCCACTTCGCCCAGGCGATGACTGTCGGGCACACGCACCTTGTCCAGCGTGACGATGCCGATCTCGGCGCCCAGGTGGCCCATGGTCGGGATCACGCTTGGCACGCTGAAGCCGGGCGTGCTGGTCGGCACCAGGAAGCCGGAGATGCCGCCCTTGCGCTCGCGCGCCAGGGCCTCGTCGGTGACCGCGAAGACCATGGCCAGGTCGGCATAGGGCGCGTTGGTGATCCATTGCTTGGTCCCCGTCACCTCCCAGTGGTCGCCGTCGCGCACGGCGCGCGTCTTCATGGCGAAGACGTCCGAGCCCGCGTCCGGCTCGCTCAGCCCGAAGCACATGGTCTGCTCACCCCGCGCCAGGCCGTCGCGATACCGCTCCAGTACCGCGGGGTCGAGATGGCGCAGCACCGGCGACAACCCGTTGGTGAACGAAGATGGCAGGATCACGTTCTGGATCAGCGTGCGCGCCGGCCCGTATCTGGCATTCACCGCCTCCTGGATCGCCAGCGCGGCCTGGGCACCAAGCCCGCCACCGCCGAGTTCCTCCGGCGCGAACAGGTTGTAGAAGCCCAGCTCCGCCGAGCGCATGCGCACCTGCCGGCGCAGCGCCACCACGGGCGCGGTGAAGCGGCCGTCGGCACCGTAGATGGTGCGTTCGCTGGCCAGCAGTTCCTTGTGCTCGCGTTCGAGCGGCAGCACCTCGCGATCGATAAAGCGGATCAGCGAGTCGGCAATCACCAGCGCCTCTTCCTGCAGTTCAGTATTCATCATGTCGGCTTCCGAAGGTCAGACCGGATCCCAGGAGAAAACGTCGGACGAGCGGTCCAGCGGCGCAAGCGAGGCCTTCAGCGCGGGCAGCATGTGGTCCGCCAGCGTCTCCGGCGTCCAGCCCTCGCCGCGGTGCATGGAGCGCACCGGCCGCGGATGGTTGATCAGGAACACTTCATTGCGCCGCACCGCGAAGATCTGCCCGGTCACGTCGCGCGCCGCATCGCTGGCCAGGAACACCGCGACCGGGGCGATGGTCTCCGGTGACAGCTTCTGCGCCTTCTCCAGCCGCTTCTCCTGGTCGCCGGTATTCGGGATGCTGCCGACCATGCGGCTCCAGGCAAACGGCGAGATACAGTTCGAGCGCACGTTGTAGCGGGCCATGTCGAGCGCGATGGATTTGGACAGGCCCAGGATGCCCATCTTTGCCGCGGCATAGTTGGCCTGGCCGAAATTGCCCACCAGCCCGGAGGTGGAGGTCATGTGCACGAAGCTGCCGCCCTTCTGCTCCTTGAAGTGGTCGGCCGCGGCGCGGCTCATGTAGAAGCTGCCGAACAGGTGCACCTTGAGCACCGATTCCCAGTCGTCCCCGGTCATCTGGTGAAAGATGCGGTCGCGCAGGATGCCGGCGTTGTTGATGACGCAGTCGATGCGGCCGAAGGTGTCCACCGCCGCCTCGACGATGCGCCGGGCACTGTCCGCTTGCGCCACGCTGTCGCCATTGGCCACGGCTTCGCCGCCGGCCTCGCGGATCAGGCCGACGACCTCGTCGGCGGGGTTCTCCGCACCGGCTTCGCCGTTGACCGACACGCCGGCATCATTGACGACCACGCTGGCGCCATGCGCCGCCATCAGCATGGCAATCGCGCGGCCGATGCCGCGGCCCGCGCCGGTTACGACGACGACCTTCCCTTCCATAGTCTTGCTGGTCACCTTGATGTCTCCTCATGATTGATGAATTGCCGGCAGGCAGGCCATGACGACCGGCTGCCGTGTGAATGCGTATCACGCAGGCGCGGCGATGCAGGGCCGCGCTACTTCCGCAGCTCCAGCTCCTGCAGCTCGCGCCAGGCGATCTTCCCGGTCGCCGTGCGCGGCAGCGCGTCGACGATCTCGACCATGCGCGGTGCCTTGTAGGTGGCCATCCGCTCGCGGCACCAGGCCAGGATGTCGGCCGCGGTGGTGTCGCGCATGGCCGGCATCAGCACGATCACGGCCTTGACGGTTTCGCCCCGGCGTTCGTCGCGGCTGGCGATCACGCAGGCTTCGCGGATGGCCGGGTGACCGTGCAGCATGGCTTCGACCTCGGCGGGCCAGACCTTGTAGCCGGACGCGTTGATCATGCGTTTGAGCCGGTCGCGCATGACGAAATAGCCGTCTTCATCGACATAGGCCAGGTCGCCGGTGCGGAAGAAGCGCTTGCCGTCAATCACCACGAAGCTCTCTTCGTTGGCGCGCGGCTTGTTCCAGTAGCCCAGCATGATCTGCGCGCCATGGGCGACGATCTCGCCGGTCTCGCCCTGCGGCAGCACTTGCAGCGTGGCGGGATCGACAATGCGGGCGTCCACGCCGAAGGTGCGCACGCCCAGGCAGCCAGGCTTGAGCCGGTGCAAGGGGTTGGCCAGCAGGAACGCCGCGGTCTCGGTCAGGCCATAGCCCTCCGCATACTCCAGGCCGTACTGCTCGCGCATCAGCCGGGCCGTGCCCTCCGGCATGGCCGCGCCGCCGCCGGCCACCAGGGTCAGGCTGCTCAGGTCGCGCTGCGCCAGGTCCGGTTGCGAGAAGAAATCGACAATCATCGGCGGCGGCCCGCCGAACATCGTCACGCGGTAGCGCTCAATCAGCTGCGCGGCAGCCACCTTGTCCCAGCGGGGCAGGATGACGACCGTGCCGCCGGCGTAGAACACGCCGTTGATGCTCCCTTGCAGTCCGAGCAGGTGAAAGAATGGCGCGGAAGCCAGCGCGGTCGATTCGGCATTGATGTGCCGCCACAGGCGCGAACCCGCCACCGAGGACATGACCGTCCGGTGGGTGTGCATGCACGCCTTCGGCGCCCCGGTCGTGCCGGAGGTATAGGGCAGCAGACACAGGTCGTCCGGCTGCGCCTGCGGCGCGTCCGGCGCTTGCCCCTGTGCCAGCGCGTCGTGCCAGCGCGTGCCGGGCAAGATGCCCGCGGCCGGCAGGCGTTCGCGCACGGCGTCGGGAATGTTGAAGCCCCCGGCTTGGTCCGGCAGCGCATCGCCATAGGCGTGCACGATCAGGTGCCTGAGCGCGGTCTCGCCGACCAGCGGCGCGATCTCCCCAACCAGTTCATGCGCGCAGAAGGCCGCCACCGCGCCGCTGTCCGTTGCGATATGCCGCACTTCCTCGCGCAGCAGCATGGCATTGACCGGCACTACCACCGCATCAGCACGCAGGATGGCGAAATAGGCGGCAATGAACTGCGGGCAGTTCTGGCTGAACAGGAGCACGCGGTCGCCGCGCAGCACGCCGCAGGTGCGCTGCAGGTAGCCCGCCATGCGCTCCACGTCATGCAGCAGGGCGGCATAGCTGACGGACGCGTCGTAGAAATGGATCGCCGTCTTGTCGGGAAAGCGCCGGGCCGACATCTCGAGGTTGTCGAACAGGGTCGTCTGCGGCACGTGCAGGCACTCGGGCACGCCGTTGCGGGCATATTGCCTGTCGAGCCTGAGCGGGCTCTGCGGCCGTTCGACCACGCCGGCGTTCGTCGGGAAACCTGACTGCATTGTCTACCTCCTGGTCTGCTTGTTATCGGCATCGTCCTGGCCGGCGCCTGCCGCGCTCCGGGTGCCAGTGTCGTCTGACTGAAGTAAAGCAGCCACCGGTGGGCGCAGACGCCACCCGTCTCGGGTAGCGCCCCCCACGCCGGGTCGGCCACCGGGACAGCGCCACCCGCCGCGGGTGGCTCGACGCGCGCATCGGATGGCTACCTTTGACAGCATGCGGCGCTCGCTGCCGACGTCACACAGGAACAGACCCCATCCAATCCGGAGCCTTCCATGCAAATCCCCCGCAGCATCTTTCGCGACGATCACGAGATGTACCGCACCACGGTACGGCGCTTCCTGGAGCGTGAATGCGTCCACAAGCAGGCCGAATGGGACAAGGCCGGCAAGGTCGACCGCGAGACCTGGCTCAAGGCCGGCCGCGAGGGCCTGCTCTGCGTCACCCTGCCGACCCGCTACGGCGGCGGCGGCGGCGACTTCGGCCATGCGGCCGTCTTTGCCGAGGAGTTCGCCCGCACCGGCGTCAGCGGCCCGGGCTTCCGGGTCCACTCGGACATCATCGCGCCATACATCAACCGGATCGGCAACGAGGAGCAGAAGCAGCGCTGGCTGCCCAAGGTCTGCTCCGGCGAGTACATCCTGGCGATTGCCATGACCGAGCCCGGCACCGGCAGCGACCTGAAGGCCATCCGCACCACGGCCATGCGCGAAGGCGACGAGTACGTCATCAACGGCAGCAAGACCTTCATCAGCAACGGCCTGAACGCCGACCTGATCATCGTGGTCTGCAAGACCGACCCCGGCGCCGGTGCCAAGGGCGTGAGCCTGATCGTGGTGGAAGGCGACCGCGCGGGCTTCCGCCGCGGGCGCAACCTGGACAAGGTCGGGTGCCCGGCACAGGACACCTCGGAGCTGTTCTTCGACGACGTGCGCGTGCCGGTCGTCAACCGCCTCGGCGAGGAAGGCATGGGCTTCTCCTACCTGATGGGCGAGCTGCCGCAGGAACGCTTTGCCATCGCGGTCACGGCCGCCGCCAAGCTGGAGGTCTGCCTGGAGCACACGCTGAAGTACGTGAAGGAGCGCAAGGCCTTCAACCAGACCGTGTGGGACTTCCAGAACACCAGGTTCAAGCTGGCCGACATCAAGGCGCAGGCCATCGCGGTGCGGCTGATGATCGACTACTACCTCGGCGAGCACATGCGCCGCCGCCTCACGCTGGAAGAGGCCGCGGTCGCCAAGCTCTTCGCCACCGAGACGCTGGGCAAGGCGCTCGACGAGATGGTGCAGCTGCATGGCGGCTACGGCTACATGCTGGAATACCCCGTGGCGCGCGCCTTTGCGGACTCACGCGTGTCACGGATCTACGGCGGCACCAGCGAAGTGATGCGCGACCTGATCTCTCGCAAGCTCTGATGCGGCCTGGCGCACCGTGCGCGCATGCGCCGGGGCGCCCATCTGACTCCCCAACTTCATCTCCACTTCAACAAGGAAAACTGACATGACAAGTCGCGTCTTCGTTGCCGGCGTCGGCATGATCCCGTTCCGCAAGCCAGGCACCAGCGAGCATTACGACGTGATGGGCGCCCAGGCAGTCGGGCAGGCGCTGGCCGATGCCGGCCTGGACTACGCCGAGGTGCAGCAGGCCTACGCGGGCTACGTGTACGGCGATTCCACCTGCGGCCAGAAGGCCCTGTACCACGTCGGCATGACCGGCATCCCGGTCATCAACGTCAACAACAACTGCGCCACCGGCTCGTCGGCGCTGTTCCTGGCGCGCCAGGCGGTGCAGAGCGGCGCCGTGGACTGTGCGCTGGCCGTGGGCTTCGAGGAGATGGGCGCGGGCGCGCTGAAGTCGGTGTGGACCGACCGGCCGCGCGCCACCGAGCGCGCCGGCAAGCTTGCCAACGAACTGATCGGCCGCCCCGACCTGCCCGGCGCGATCCGCCAGTTTGCCGGCGCCGGCCAGGCCCATATGCAGAAGTACGGCACCCGGCTGGAGACCTTCGCCAGCATCCGTGCCAAGGCGAGCCGCCACGCCGCCAACAACCCGCTGGCGGTGTTCCGCAACGTGCTCACCACCGAGGATGTGATGGCCGCGCCGATGTTGTGGGAGGGCGTGATGACCCGCCTGATGGCCTGCCCGCCCACCTGCGGCGCCGCCGCCGCGATCGTGGTGTCCGAGCGCTTCGCGCGCAAGCACGGGGTGCGCACCGACGTGCTGATTGCCGGGCAGTCCGTCACCACCGACACGCCGAGCAGCTTCGAGACCCGGGACATGATCCGCGTGGTGGGCTTCGACATGACCCGTGCCGCGGCGGCCCAGGCCTACGAGCAGGCAGGCGTCGGCCCCACCGACGTGGATGTGATCGAGCTGCACGACTGCTTCGCGCAGAACGAGCTGCTGAGCTACGAGGGCCTGGGCCTGTGCGAGGAAGGCGGCGCCGAGAAACTGGTCAACGACGGCGACAACACCTACGGCGGCAAGTGGGTGGTCAACCCGTCGGGCGGCTTGTTGTCCAAGGGGCATCCGCTGGGCGCGACCGGCCTGGCGCAGTGCTACGAGCTGACCCAGCAGTTGCGCGGCACCGCGGCGCAGCGCCAGGTCGACGGCGCCAGGGTTGCGCTGGCGCACAACGTCGGCCTGGGTGGCGCGTGCGTGGTGACCATCTACCAGGCGGCCTGAGCCGGGGCCAGCGCCTGACGGCACACCCAGACACCGGACACAGACATGATCGACAAGAAATACATCGGCATGACGCTTCCCGCGTTCCAGGCCACGGCGGAGGCGGGGCAGCTGCGCTTCTTCGCCAAGGCGACCGGCGAGAGCAACCCTGTCTACTTCGACGAAGCCGCGGCGCTTGCCGCCGGCCATCCCGGCATCCCGCTGCCGCCCACCTTCCTGTTCTCGCTCGAGATCCAGCAGCCCGCCAGGAGCTGGCGTGCCGAGATCGGGATCCAGCCAGCGCGGGTGCTGCACGGCGAGCAATCCTTCACCTACCACCGCATGGCTTACGCCGGCGACGTGCTGCGCTTCGAAAGCCGCATCGCCGATATCTATGCGCGCAAGAACGGCGCGCTGGATTTCGTGGTGCGCGAGACGCGCGTGACCAACCAGCGTGGCGAGCACGTCGCTGACCTGCGCGGCGTGCTGGTGCATCGCAACTGAGCAAGAGGGAACCAGCATGCACCCACTGAACTTCCGTGACATCGAGATTGGCCAGACCCTGCCGCCCCTGACGCTGGCACCGGTCAACCGCACCACTCTCGCCCTGTTCGCCGGTGCCTCCGGCGATCACAACGCGATCCATATCGACCTGGACTACGCGCGCCGCGCGGGCATGCCCGACGTGTTTGCGCACGGCATGCTGTCGATGGCCTGGCTGGGCCGCCTGCTGACCCAGTGGGTCGACCAGCGCCAATTGCGCCAGTTCGGCGTGCGCTTTGCCGGCATTACGCATCTCGGGCACCAGATCACCTGCAGCGGCCGGGTGGTCCGCAAGTATGAGCAGGACAGCGAGCAGCGCATCGCCCTGGAAGTCCTCAGCGCAAACCAGTATGGCGAAACCAGGGTCCTTGGCGACGCTGTGGTCGCGTTCTGAACCCAATGACATCCACGGAGCAAGACATGGGAAAGCTTGACGGCAAGGTTGCCCTGGTAACCGGCTCGGGCCGGGGCATCGGCCAGGCCATCGCAATGAAACTCGCCAGCGAAGGCGCGCGGCTGGTCATCAACGACCTCGATGCCGAACCTGCGCATGAGACGGTGGAACTGCTGAGAAAGGAAGGGACCGAGGCCGTCGCCTGCATCGGCAACGTGACCGCGCCCGACTTTGCCGAGCGCTTCATCGGCACGGCGATGAACACCTTCAAGGGCATCGACATCATCGTCAACAACGCCGGCTATACCTGGGACGATGTCATCCACAAGATGACCGACGAGCAATGGCACGCCATCGTCGATTGCCATATGACCGCGCCCTTCCGCATCCTGCGCGCCGCCCACCCGCATATCAAGGCGCTGCACCAGGCGGATGTGGAGGCCGGGCGCGAGGTGTATCGCAAGATCGTCAATATCTCGTCCACATCGGGACTGAACGGCAACGCGGGCCAGGTGAACTACTCGTCGGCAAAGGCGGGCGTGATCGGCATGACGCGCGCGCTGAGCCGCGAATGGGGCCGCTTCAATGTCAATGTGAACTGCGTCGCATTCGGCCTGATCCATACCCGCATGACGGCTGCCGACGCGCACGCCGGCGCCACCATCAGCATCGAAGGCCGCGACATCCGCGTCGGCCTGAACCCGGAGCGGCTCAGGACTGTCGCCCAGCGCAATCCGCTTGGGCGCGGCGGCACCACTGCCGAAGCCGCCGGCGGGGTCTACCTGTTCTGCTCGCCCGAGTCGAACTACATCACCGGCCAGATCATCGCCGTGTCCGGCGCACCGCAATAAGCAGGCCGCCCGGCCCGCCGGCCGGGTGCCGCCCCATACCAGAAGAGGCCATCTTCATGCTTACCCGAAGCCTGATTGCCATCGCCGCGCTCGCCAGCCATGCCTTGTGTTTCGCCCAGGCATACCCGGCGCGGCCCATTACCTTTGTCGTCCCGGCACCGCCGGGCGGCGCGCTGGACACCCTCTCCCGCACCCTCGCCGAAGAGATGGGCAAGCGGCTGGGACAGCCGATCGTTGTAGACAACAAGCCTGGCGCGGCCGGGATCCTGGCCGTGCAAGCCGTCACGCGCGCCGCCCCCGATGGCTACACCGTGCTGGTGACGCATGCCGCGCCGATCATCAATACCCCCTACCTGCTGCCGAAGGTGCCGTATGACGTGCGCCGCGACCTCGCATTCGTGTCGCAGGTTGCGGTCGGGCCGGTCATGCTGGCGGTCAGCCGGAACGTGCCGGCCAGGAACATGAAGGAGTTCCTGGCATGGGCGGCGCGGAACAAGGGCAAGGTCAGCTACGGCTCCTATGGGGTCGGCACTTTCGGGCACCTGGTGGGCATCCAGCTCAACAAGACGCGCGGGCTCGACATGGTTCACGTCGCCTACAAGGGCGAGGCCCAGGTGGCCCAGGACGTGCTCGCCGGCAATATCGCCTGGGGCGTGATCTCGCTCGGCACGCTCAAGCCGCAGATCGAGAGCGGGCGGCTAAGGGCGCTGGCCGTATTCGGCGACCGCCGCGCGCAGGCCATGCCCGACGTGCCCACCATGGCCGAGTCCGGACTGGACGATCCGGCATACCGCCCCGCCGGCTGGATCGGGCTGCTGGTCCGTTCCGGTACGCCGGCAACCCTGCTCAGCCGGCTGGAGCAGGAGGCGCGCGCCGCGGCCTACTCGGCGCCAATGAAGAAACGCCTCCAGCTTTCTTCGTCAGAACCGGTCGGCGGCACCTCTGCGCAGTTCCGGCAGGAATTCGAAAAGACCGAACCCGTAGTCAGGCACCTGATCGAGACGTCTGGTGTGAAGGCGGAGTAAGGCAACCCGGCCGGCTGGCGGGCGCAAGCCAGCCGGCCAGCCGGCCGCATCCGTCACGCCGGTCTGACGACGGCAGATCACTCCACCGTCAGCCCGATCGAGCGGGTCATGGCCTGAAAGGTGGGCCAGGTCCGATTGATAAAACTCTGCAGCGCGGCGCCCGTCAGCGGCACGTCCTCGCTGCCAAGCTGGTCACGCACCGTCCGCACACGTTCCGACTGCGACACCGATTCCGTCACCAGCGTGGCCAGCAGCGAGACGATCGGCGCAGGCAGGCCGGCGGGGCCGAGCAGCATATTGCACTCGGTCAGGTCTTCGAAGGCCGGGCCCTTGATGCCTTCCTCGGCCCAGGTCGGGATGCCGGGCAGCTTGGCCGAACGCACGCCATTGATCACCAGCAGCGGCCGCAGCCCGCCGCTGGCAATGCCGCCCGCCAGCCCCAGCAGCGAACCTGCACCGATATCGATATGGCCGGCCAGCAGGTCGCCAACCATGGCACCCGTGCCCTTGTAGTTGATGATGTCGAACTGCGCGCCGGTGTCCCGGGCCAGCTGCGTCACCATCAGCTGCCAGCCCGACCCGATGCCGTAGTTGCCCACGCTGACGGGCCGCTTGCGCGCCAGGGCCAGCAGTTCCTTGAAGCTGCGCGCGGGCAGGCCCTTGGTGGCCACCATCACGCCGACGCCGGTACTGGTTGCCGCGATCGGCACCAGGTCCCGCGAGGGCGCGATGGGGGGCTTCCTGAGCAGGACCGGCGCCTGCGCCAGCTGGCTTTGCAGGGTGAACAGCAGCGTGTAGCCGTCGGGCGCGGAGCGGGCCACGGTTTCGGCTGCGATCATGCCCACGCCGCCGGGCTTGTTCTCCACCACCACCGCGACGTTCAGCTTGCCGGTAAAGTACTCGGCCAGCGCACGCGCGGTGGAGTCATTGGAAGAGCCGGGCGCCTGCGCCGCGACGATGCGGATCGGGCGGTCCGGCCATGCGGACGCGCGCGCTGCCCCGGGCAGCCAGGGCAGCGCGGCCAGGCCGGCGCCGGCCGCCAGCAGGCGGCGGCGGCGTGGGTCGACGTGAGCGAGATGGGATTGCTGCGGTGTATCCATGATGGCGTCTCCAGCCGTGTCGGCGCCCTGTGGATTGCAGCGGCGGGCGCGCTTGTGAGAGGTGTGCCGGGCAGTTGTCCCGCTGCGGCATTGCCCGCCTTCCAACGTCTTACATGCCGATCTGCGTGGCGCGCTCGACCAGGTTCCTGACAATGCGGACCGAGGCGATGTCGATCATCTTGCCGTTGTACTGCACGGCACCAAGCCCTTGCGCCAGCGCTTCATCGTAGGCACGGATCATCTCCCGCGCCTGCGCGACGTCGGCCGCGGCCGGCGAGAAGGTCTGTTGCGCAAGCTCGACCTGCGCGGGATGGATCGCCCATTTGCCCACCATGCCCAGGATCATCGCGCGGCGGGCCTCCTCCGCGTACGCCTGCGGATTGCGGAAATCGGCGAACGGCCCGTCCACGGCATCAAGCCGGTTGGCGCGCGCGGCAATGGTCAGCCGGTGGCGCTGGTAGTTCCAGATGTCGCCCGGATAGCCACCGGTTCCGCCGATGTCCCGGATCGATACCCCCTGGCTGGCGGAGTAGTCGCCCATGCCGAAGATCAGGCATTCCAGCCGCGGCGTGGAAGCGGCGATCTCCTCGACATGCATCATCGCCTCGACTTCCTCGATCAGCACGTCGATGCCGATGCGCCGGCGCAGGCCAAGCTTCTTCTCCATCATGCTCAGCAGCTTGTCGACGAACAGCACATCGGCGGCGCTCATGGCCTTCGGCAGCATGATCACGTCAAGGTTGGCGCCGGCGCCTTCGACCACCTCGATAATGTCTTCGTAGGCGTATTCGGTGGTCAGGTCGTTGATGCGTACGCAACGCGTGGTCCTGCCCCAGTCATGACCGTTCAGCGCCTCGATGATCTTGCGGCGTGCCGGCCGCTTCTCGGCCGGGGCGACGGCATCCTCAAGATCGAGGAACACGAAGTCCACGTCCATGGCGGCGGCCTTCGCCATCATCTTCTCGCTGGAGCCAGGCACGGAAAGCTGGCAACGGCGCAGTCTCTTCACTCGTTCTTGCATGATCGGGATCTCCTCCTGGGATTGGCTGTAGCTACTGAATGACGCAATCGATGCGCAGCGCCGCGATCTCGCGCTCGTCAAAGCCGAAATCGGCAAGCGTGCTGTCGGTATGCTCTCCGGTCATCGGCGCGCGGCGCCGCACGCCGCCCGGGGTGTCGCTCATGCGCACCGGGCTGCCGGCGATGGTCAGGGGGCGGCCGGCGCCCGGCTGGTCGACATCGACCAGCATTTCCCTGACGCGGAAGTGGGCGTCGCTGAAGATCTCGTCGGCCCCGAAGACCGGGCCAAACGGGATCTCGCCGCCAAGCATCGCGGCCAGCTCGCGCTTGGTATGGCGCGCGGTCCAGGCACCCACCGCGGCTTCGACTTCGCCGCGATGCGCGACCCGCGCCTCGTTGGTGGCAAACCGCGGATCGGCCGCCAGGGCCGGGTCGCCCATCTGTGCCACCAGCAAGCGCCAGAAGCGGTCGTTGGGTACCCCCAGGCTGACAAAGCCGTCGCGGGCCGGGAACAGGCCGAACGGGCACAGCAGCGGATGGCCGTTGCCTTCGGTGCCCGGCACCTGCGCCGTGGCGCTGTACTGAAACACCACGCGCTCGCAGACGGCCAGGATGGCATCGACCATGGCTACGTCGACAAACTGGCCGCGGCCGGTCCGCTGCGCCTGCCAGCACGCGGCCGCAACGCCGTAGGCCAGGAACATGGCCGGCACGATATCGCCCACGCCCGGCCCGATCTTGGTCGGCGGGCCGCCCCGGCTGCCGCCGGTGATCCCCATGATGCCGCCCATCGCCTGCGCGACGGGATCGTAGGCGGGCCAGGACGCATAGGGGCTCTCGCCGCTGCGCGGATCACCAAACCCGCGCAGCGCCGCATACACCAGCCGCGGGTTCTCGGCCGCCAGGGTCTCGTAGCCAAGCCCGAGCCGGTCCATGACGCCGGCGCGGTAGTTCTCCACCAGCACGTCCGCCCCCTGCACCAGGCGCAGCAGCACGGCACGGCCGGCGGGCTGCTTCAGGTCCAGTACCACGGACTCCTTGTTGCGGTTGATCGAGCCGAAGTAGCCACCAAAGCCGCCCTCGGCCATCTTCACCGAGCCGTCCAGGTGCGGCCCGGTGCGCCGCGTCTGGTCGCCGCCCGGCGGTTCGATCTTGATGACGCGCGCGCCCTGGTCCGCCAGCATCATCGACGTGTAGGGTCCCGCCAGCATCTGCGTGAGATCCAGCACGACCAGGCCGTCGAGCGCACCCGCCACGCGCTCCGTTGAACTCATGGTGTGCTCCGCTTCGGCCGGCGGCGGATCAGCGCGGTGCGCTCGGCCTGCACGCACAGCTTGTCGTCCTGGTTCAGCCCGTAGTGCCGGAAGCAGACGATGCCGGCGTCGACCTGGTCCGCGTCGCGCTTCTCCAGCACCTCGGTGTAGGCATACAGCGTGTCGCCGTGAAAGACGGGATGGGACAGGCGGATCTTGTCCAGCGTCAGTTCGCGCAGGCACTGCTCGGCCGTGTCCTGCGCGGCCAGTCCGAGCACCATCGACAGGTTGATGCCGCCAAAGACCACGCGTTGCGAGAAGATGCCACCTGGGCTCTGCCGCATCACGTCCTCGTTGAAATGACCCTCCGCCGTGTTCATCACCATGTTGGTGATCAGCACGTTGTCCATTTCCGTCACGGTCTTGCCGCGCGCGTGGCGGATCAGCATGCCGACCTCGAAGTCCTCGAAGTACCCGTCCGGGCTGGTCAGCGTGGCGATGTCGGTGCCGGTAGTCATGCCGCCTCCCGTTGCTTGCCCGCCTGGCCGGCAAAGGCCCGCTCGGCGATCATCGCTTCCACCTCGGAACGGCCCAGCAGGCTGGTGGCAATGACACGCTGCTGGATCTCGGAGGTACCCTCGAAAATCTTGGTCAGCCGCGCATCGCGCCAGTAGCGTTCGATCGGGAACAAGGTGGTATAGCCCGCGCCGCCGAAGATCTGCAGCGCGGTGGAGGTCACGCGCTCGGCCATCTCCGAGGCAAAGTACTTGACCATCGACGCTTCCTTGTCGCAGCGCCGGCCGCTGTCGATCTCGTTGCACACGTAGTAGAGCAACTGCCGCGCCGCCTCGATCTCGGTGGCCATGGTCGCGATCTTGAAGCGGATGGCCTGGTATTCGGCGATGGGCATGCCGAACTGCTTGCGCTCCGTGGCATAGGCGATCGCGTCTTCCAGCGCGCCCTGCGCCAGGCCGATGGCACGGGCCGCGGTATGCGCGCGTGCACCTTCCAGGCCCTTGCTCATCAGCAGGAAGGCCTTGCCCTCATCGCCCATCAGGTTGCGCCTGGGCACCCGCACGCCGTCCAGCGCCAGCTCGAAGGTCTTCCAGCCGAAGTAGCCGATCTTCGGAATCGGCTTGCCGGCCATCCCCGCCGGAAACTTGCCCCGTTCCTTCTCGATCAGGAAGCAGGAGATCCCCTGCCAGCGCTTGTCCGGGCTGGGCGGCGCCGAGGTGCGCGCGAACACGGTCAGGTAGTCCGCGCCGTCGGCGAACGTGCACCAGTACTTGTTTCCGGTCAGCACCCATTCATCGCCATCCAGCACGGCGCGGCACGAGATCGACGCCAGGTCCGAGCCGGTATCGGGCTCGGACAGCGCGCTGGCGCCGAGAAACTCGCCGCGCACGACCCTTGGCAGGTATTCCCTGCGCATCTCCTCGGGCATCGACTTCTGGATCCACCCGCCCTGCGCGCGCGCAACGATCGAGGCCACCGACATCCAGCCGCGCGAAAGCTGTTCGCAGATCAGGCAGTACTCAAAGATGCCCAGCCCCAGACCGCCGTAGGCCTCGGGGATGGTGATGCCGAAGTAGCCCATCTCGGCCAGCTTCTCGCGCAGCGCCATCGGGATCTCGCCGTCCGGGCCATCGAGCGCATTGGCGACCGGCAGCACTTCCTTCATCGTGAACTCGCGCGCAGCGTCGCGAATCATGCGCCGCTCCTCCGTCATGTATCCCAGTCCGTCTTGCGACATGCTTGTCCCCTTGTTTGGTCTCTGTTACTGGTTCCTGGTCCTGACCAGGTTCGAGCGCTTGAACGTGATCACCTCTGCTCCCTGCTGGTTGGTGCCGCGCGTATGCCACGTGACGATGCCGTAGCCGGCCCGGTTGGTGGCCGGCCTGGCCGACACCACGACCGAGCTTGCGTACAGCGTGTCGCCCGGATAGACCGGCTTCAGGTAGGTCAGCTCATCCACGCCGAGGAACGGGCCGCCGCCTTCCGACAGGTCCTCGACCGACAGCCCGAAGACCGTGTTGAAGACCAGCAGCGGATTGACCGGCGTGTCCGGGTGCCCCTGCGCTCTGGCCAGCGCCGCGTTGGTGTACTGCGGGTTGTAGTGCAGCGTGAGCACGCAGAACAGCGTGTTGTCCGCCGCGGTCACGGTGCGTCCCCAGTGGTGGGTGTACGACTGCCCGGCCTCGAAGTCCTCGAAGCGGTGGCCGCGCGCGCGCAGCTTTGCCTCGGACTTGAGCCGGGCAACGATCATGGCGTCTGATGTCATTGCATTGCCTCGAACAAGGAATTGACGGAGGGCGAACGGTCCAGCGCTTGCACCGCCGCCACGAGTTTTCCGAAACGGACCGGGCCGATCACCGGCGTGACGATGGCGCGCGACTTGGCCACCAGCCGCTCCCATTGCGCGCCGAGATCCGTGGCCGGGATGGCCACATTGGCCTGCTCGCGAAGCTCGCGCCCGTCGCGGGTGCGAATGGTCACCGTGGCGGCATTGCGGTCCCCGCCCGCTTCGACCACCAACGCGATGCGCTGGCGCGCACGCACGTAGCGCGGGTCCTGCGCGGTGCTGTCGGCATAGAGTTCAAGCGATGAAGTCGCCGCACCGTCGAGCGCGAGCGCCGCAAGGTGCTGCACGGCAAACTTCACGGCCAGCCCGGTTTGCGGGTTCGGGTTGTCGCAGACGCCGCGGTGATGGCCCGACACGACGATCGTCACCGAAGCCATGTCGTCGAGACCGACGCCGTGGTTGCGGCGAGCCTGGCCGATCGCCTCGATGGTCGAATGCGTGAGATAGCAGGAGGCGTGGTACTTGAAGAGGGTGCGCTCGATCGCCATGCCGCGCCCGGTGTCCAGGAAGGCGGGAAATGCATTGGGCGCCGGGGCCTGCGTGCGCGCAAACCCTTGCTCGCATTCGATGGCGTCCGCGTGCGCCGTGAAGCCGCGCGCCGCAAGCTGGGCCGCCATCAGCCCGTTCATGGCCGCCTTGCCGGCGTGCAGCGGCTTGGCCATGGTGCCGAACATGCATTTCAGGCCAGCCGCCTGCGTGGCCGCAAGACCCAGCGCATGCGAAGTCGCGGTGGCGTCGAGCTGGCGCAGCACCGCGCATGCCGCGGCGGCGCCGAGCGTGCCGACCGTGCCGGTGACGTGAAATCCCTGCTGGTAGTGGCTGGCGCCAAGCACTTCGCCGACCCGGCTTTCAATCTCATGGCCGACGATCAGCGCGCGCAGCAACGCGCGTCCGCTGGCGTTCTGCGCTTGCGCCTGGGCCAGCGCAGCCGGCGCCACCGGCACAGTCGGGTGTCCGTACATGGACGAGGCAACGTCATCGAAGTCCAGCGCATGACCGGCCGAGCCGTTGATCAGCGCAGCCTCGAGCGGATTCGCACGCGCCGTCCTGCCCAGCAGGCTGCAGGGCAAGTCGCGCGAGCCGGCATACTCCGCCGCCAGCATCTCCACCAGCGGCTCGTTTGCCGCGGCCAGGCTGACTGAGATCCAATCGAGCATGGCGTGCCTGGCCCACACGAAGGCATCCGGACCGATGGCTTCGTCGTCCAACGTACTAATCCACTGCGCCAGCAATTGCGTGAAGCCGGCGGCCTCACTCCCACCCTGATTCCTGTTTTCCACTCGGTTTTCCGCCTGGTTTTCCCCGGCGGTCCTCGGTTCCGGTGAACCAAGTATCGGGCAGGCTTCCCGGGCACGGCATCACATATGTGATTGTTCCGGGCACGACGGATCCATCACATATGTGATTTACATGAGGACGTGGGCGGTGGAGACTGCTGATGTGCGCTGCGTAGTCGTCGTGCCGAGCGCCGTGCCGAACGCCGCGCTGAATGCCTCCACCCACCCATCAGATGCCATGACAGAGAACCTGAGACCACCACGCCGTTCCGTCCTCTATGTTCCGGCCAGCAATGCGCGCGCCCTCGTCAAGGCGCGCAGCCTGCCGTGCGACGCCATCGTGTTCGACCTGGAGGACGCCGTGGCGCCCGCCACGAAGGACGCGGCCCGGCGCAACCTGATTGAAGCGTTCGCCGCCGGAGCGTTCGCGGGTCAGGAGGCCGTGATTCGCGTCAACGGCCTGGATACCCAGGACTTCGCCGCCGACCTGGAAGTGGCCGCCGGTTGCGGACCGGATGCGGTATTGCTGCCCAAGGTCAACCGCGGCGCGGACCTGGAGCGTCTGCGCACGGCGTACGGCGCGCACACATGGACTCGCGCTTGCGGCCTGTGGGCCATGATCGAGACGGCTGACGCGATCCACCATATCGACGAGATCCTCCGCGCCGGCAGCGCCGCAGGGCCTGCACTGGATTGCCTGGTGATCGGCACCAACGACCTGGCCAAGGAAACCGGCGTCTTCCCGGGCGACCAGCGCCAGTACCTGCTGCCGTGGTTGATGTCGGTCGTGCTGGCGGCCAGGCGCCATGGCGTTGCCATCCTGGATGGCGTGTGGAACGACTTCGCCGACCAGGCGGGCTTCGCCCGGGAAGTGGAACAGTCCGTGAAGATGGCCTTTGACGGCAAGACGCTGATCCACCCGTCGCAGGTGGAACCGGCCAACCAGGCCTTCGCCCCGTCGGCAGCCGCGGTGGAAGACGCCAGGCAGATCGTGGGGGCCTTTGCAGCACCGGAGCATGCTGGCGCGGGTGTGATCAACCTGAACGGCCGCATGGTCGAGCGGCTGCACCTGGAGCAGGCCACGCGCCTGCTGGCGCTGCACGACGCCATCCAGGCGCGCAACGCATCGCGCGCCGCATAGCACCAGCAGGCAATCAGTGGTCCTTGCCGACCGCCAGCACCGCCGCCACCAGCTTCTTGCGCCGCTCATGCAGGCGGGCCACCGGCCCGCCGACGCCAATGCCCATCCACTGGCCGCGGATCGGCGTCGCCAGCAGCGTGGCGATCACGCCAGCCCCGGCAGTAGCAAGACTGGCCGATTCATAGTAGCCCCGCTCGCGAGCCGACTCCACCGCGCGCATGACGTCGGCAGGCTTTGCCGACGGCGTCCCGTCCCTGGCGTGCTCGGCGTTGTAGCGGCGCAGCAGGCGGCCGATGTCGTCATCTTCCATCTTGCTCAGCAGCATGATGCCGATGGCAGCCCGGTGCATCGGCCGGACCGTGCCGGATGACACCGACAGCCGCAGCGCGTACTGCGACTCGACCACGGAGAGGTACTGCAGCATGATGCCGCTGCGCCGCCCCAGCAACACGGTCTCGCCGGTTTCGCCGGACAGGCGCCGCATGGCATCGCGCACTGTGTTGCCCGGGCCCTGCCTGCGCGTGGCCCATTCGTTGAGGAAAGAGACGCGCACGGACGGACAGTACTCGCGTGTTTCGGCGTCGAACTCCATGTAGCCGCGCGCGACCAGCGTCTGCAGCAGCATGGATACGCTCGATTGCGGCAGCCGCAGCATGTCGACGATCTCGACGGCCCGCAGCGGCCGGCGCTCCTTTTCAAAGAGCTCGAGCAAATCAAAGACCCGGGTCGCCGACTTCACCATGCCGCGCTCCATCTGCCTGCCTCCTGTCTGGCGCAAATCCTGTGTTGCGAGCATACAGGATCTGTCCCCTTATTCGGAGATCGGTGCGGAAACCGGCAGTACCAGCGCATCCAGCGCGATCGCACCGTGCCCTTGCGGCATCAACAGCAGCGGGTTGATATCCACCTCGCCAACCACATCGCGCTGGCTGTCGGCGAAGGCGGACAGGCGCACCAGCACGTCAACCAGGGCTTCCACATCGGCCGGCGGGGCACCGCGTACGCCGTCGAAGATGGCCTTGCCACGGAGTTCCCGCACCATCGAACGTGCCTCATCGCGATCCAGCGGCACCAGGCGCATCGTGACATCCTTCAGCACCTCCACGTGCACGCCGCCCAGGCCAAACATGAGCACCGGCCCGAACACCGGATCACGGAACACACCGCAGAGCGTCTCTGTACCGCCCCGGCGCATGGGCGAAACCAGCACGCCGTCCATGCGCGCCGCGGGCAGGAGGCCGCGCACCCGCGCCAGCATGTCGCGCGCGGCTGCCACGGCCAGTGCCGGTGTGGGGACATCCAGCACGACGCCACCCACCTCGGTCTTGTGCTGGATGTCCGGCGACACCACCTTCAAGGCAACCGGGCAGCCGATGCGCGCGGCGGCCTCTCCGGCCGCTTCGGCACTGACGGCAAGAAATTCCTCCAGCACGGGAATACCGGCAGCCGCCAGCAGCGCCTTGGCGCCTTGCTCGTTCAACCCGTCGATGTCGCCCCGCGTCAGCGCGTATGTCGTTTCGGCCGGGGCCGGAGGATCGCCCGGGGTACTCGCCGCGCGCTGGAAACTGCGCGCGAACCCGGCCAACGCGCCAATCGCACGCACCGCCCGGTTCGAATCCTCGAACACAAGGAACCCCGCTGCCTCGAACTCCCTCACCACCGCCTGCGGCGCCACAAAGGACAGCACCACCAGCCGCCCCGGATGGCGCTTGCGCATCTCACCTAGCGCGGCCAGCAGCCGCTGCGCGAAGTCGGGATCGGCCGGCGCGCTGGTGACAAAGAGCACGACCGCACCGAAGCTGCCCTCGGTCATCACGACTTCCAGGCAGCGGCCAAGCAGGCTCTTGTCGTTGGCGGCCTGCGCGGTCACATCGATCGGATTGGTCACGCCCGCGAACGGGATCATCGCCTTGATGCTGGCCTGGGCATCGTCTGGAAGCAGCGGCGTTTCCAAGCCGTACTCGGCCGCGGCGTCGGCCATCTGTACGCCGACCCCGCCCGAGACGGTCACGATGCCCAGGCTGCGATCCGGCGGAAACACGCCGTGTGCGCAGGCATAGGCGATATCAAGGAGTTCCTCGACGCTGCCGGCGCGATAGACCCCGTACTGTCTGAACACCGCATCGTAGACCGCATCCTCGCCCGCCAGCGCCCCGGTATGCGACGCGGCGGCGCGTGCGCCCGCGGCGGAGCGCCCGACCTTCAGCACGACCACGGCCTTGCCGCGCGAGCGCGCCAGCTTCAATGCCCTGACGAAGCCCTCGCCATCGCGGATCGCCTCGGCATAGGCCACGATCACGCGCACGGTCGGATGTTGTGCGAGCCACAGCATGCATTCAGGCAAGCCGATGTCCGCCTCGTTGCCGGTGGTGATCCAGTAGCCGACGCCGATTCCGCGCTGCCTGCAAAGGTAGGCCAGGTGCCCGCCGCACGCGCCGCTCTGGCTGGCGATCGCGACGCCGCCGGGTGACAGGAAGCCATGCTTCAACGCCTGGGTGAAGGTGCCCATGAAGCCGGCATGCGCGTTGAATGCGCCAAGGCAGTTGGGCCCCAGGACTCGAAGGCCGAGGCGCCGCGCCATCGCCAGCACCTCGGCCTGCAGCAACGCGCCAGCCGCATCGGTCTCGGCGAATCCCGCCGAGAAGATGATGGCGGCCTTGACGCCTTTCTCGGCGCAAGAGGGCAGTACGGACAGCACCTGGTCGGCCGGCAGCGCGATGATCGCCAGGTCCACTTGCACGGGAATCGCGCGGATATCCGGATACGCTGGTATGCCCTGGACCTGGTCCCGGTTGGGATTGACCGGATAGATGCCGCCCGCAAAGCCGGCCTCCAGCAAAAAGCGCAGCGGGCGTCCGCCAATCCGGCCGCTGTCGTCGGAGGCCCCGATGATGGCAACCGACCCCGGCTCGAAGAGCGCTCCCAGTGTTTCGCTTGGCTTGCCGTCTTCTTCAGGCTTGTGCATGTCTCTTCCGTCAGTGATCAGGATCGGGGCGCGGCCGGTCAGTCGATCCGGACGTGGCTCTGTTTGACAACCTCGCCGAACTTCCGCAGGTCGCGGCGAATCAACGCGTCCACCACTTCCGGAGCGCCATACCTGGGCGTTGCGCCTTGCGCCCGCAGGTGCTCGCTGCCGTCCGGGGACTGGATGATCGCCTGGAAGGCCGTGCTGACGCGCTGAACGATGTCTCGCGGCGTACCAGCCGGGGCCACAATGGCGCTCCATCCCTCGAAGGCAAAGCCGGGAATCGTCTCCGCCACCGTGGGCACGTCCGGGTATTCCGGTGACCGCTGCTTTCCCGTCATGGCCAGTGCCCTGAGCTTGCCCGCACGGATGGGCTCGCGCGAGGTGTTCATGACATCGAACATGAAATCCACATTGCCCGCCATCACGCCAAGCAGCGCGGCAGCGCTGCCCTTGTAAGGGATGTGGTTGAAGCTCATCCCGCCCATGCTCGACAGCATGGCCGCGGTGAGATGATTGGATGAGCCGTTGCCCGCCGAGCCATAGCTGACGACGCCAGGTTGCGCGCGCGCGGCGGCCAGCAAGTCGCCCAGGGACCGAAAGGGAGACTTGCTGTTGACCACCAGGACATTCTCGTACTCACTGATCTGCGCAATCGGTGCGAAATCCTTGAGCGGATCGTAGCCAACACTCGCGTAGAGATGGGGGCTGATGGCCAGCACCCCGACGTGTGCAAGCCCGATCGTATAGCCGTCTGCCGGCGCATGCGCGAGGCGCCGCAACGAGAGCACGCCCCCCATGCCCGGCACGTTCTCCACCACCACCGCCTGGTTCAGGCGCTTTGCCAGCCCGTTGCCGAGATAGCGCGCCATCATGTCGGCGGCACCACCGGGCGGAAACGGCACCAGCATCCGGATCGGACGCGCCGGCCAGCTTTCGCCCTGCGTCCAACCCGGTGCGGATACGGTCATGGCAATGACGGCAAGCACCAACGCAAGCCTGCGCCCATGGCGAACAGTTGACATCCAGCTCCCCCAAACGACCCTTGATTTCGATATGCCTCACTGGCAGCCATCGCGCGGTACTCGCGGAGTGCTGTCCAATTTGCCATATGCGGGGCCGTGAAGATGCCGGGGCCGGCAAATATCACGTATGCGATAGCGCCCTTTGCAGCATTACCTCACCTCGTTCCTCAGCGCACGTCGACATCGAGCACCGCCTGCGCAAACGCCGCGGGCGCTTCCTGTGGCGGATTGTGGCCGATCCCGCCCGTCAGTTCCCGGTGCTCGTACCGGCCCGTGAACTTGCTGGCATAGGTGCTGGGCTCAGGGTGCGGCGCGCCATTGGCATCGCCTTCCAGGGTGATGGTGGGCACGCCGATGGTGGGCGCGGTGGCGAGCCGCTTCTCGAAGTCGTCGAACCTGGCTTCGCCGGCGGCCAGCCCCTGCCGCCAGCGGTAGTTGTGAATGGTGATTTCCACGTGGTCCGGGTTGTCCAGGGCGGCGGCGCTGCGGTCGAAGGTGGCATCGTCGAAGTTCCATTTCGGCGACGCCAGTTTCCAGATCAGCCTGGCGAACTGGTGCGTGTACTTCTGGTAGCCGGCGCGGCCCCGGTCCGTGGCGAAGTAGAACTGGTACCACCATTGCAGCTCGGCTTCGGGTGGCAGCGGCAGCTTGCCGGCGGCCTGGTTGCCGATCAGGTAGCCGCTGACCGAGACCAGCCCCCTGCAACGGTCCGGCCAGATCGCCGCCATGATGTCGGCGGTGCGCGCGCCCCAGTCAAAGCCGGCCACCACGGCGTTCCGGATATTGAGCGCGTCCATCAGCGCGATCATGTCGGCGGCGATGGCCACGGGCTGGCCGTTGCGCATGGTGTCGGCTGACAGGAAGGTGGTCGAGCCAAAGCCACGCAGGTGGGGAATGATCACCCGATAGCCGCGCGCCGCCAGCAGGGGCGCGACGTCGACAAAGCTGTGGATGTCGTAGGGCCAGCCGTGCAGCAGCAGCGCCACGGGCCCTGTGGCCGGGCCGGCCTCGGCATAGCCGATATTGAGCACGCCGGCGTTGACGTGCCTGATCGGCGCGAAGCTGGTATGGGTGCCCGCCGTGGTCGAGGGCAGCGGCGCCGCCTTCGACCCGCCGGCTTGTGCGCGGGCGGCCTGCGGCAACCCGAACGGGGCCGCGGCCAGTGTCACTGCCGCGGCACCCAGAAAGCCTCGACGAGGCAAATCGACTTTGTTCGACATCTGCTGCTCCTGTGTGGGTGATCAATGTGAACGTGAGTCTAGGAGGCCATCGCAAGCGGCATGTGTCGGACTTCGGGGGATTTTGTATCGCTGTGTATCGGCGCTCCAGCGCAAGATACGTTGATACAAAACAGGCTTGCCGCAGGCAGCACGCCTTGCAGCATGGGCTTGCTGCCCTCGTCGGAAAGCCTGCAATAGGCATTGGCGGCGCGGTGGCATCCAACACCGGTATCGCGCGGGCGTTCCCCCGCGAACGCCGCGGTGGCGCCGCCCGCGACCAGCGCGATAGCGAGTAACCGCTTGTACAGAGTGGATTTCATGATTTGCCCCCCATTCAATGCGCGTCCGCCGACGGTCCCTTCGGCGCTGCAACCTTGCGCATCAGCGGCACCATCGCGGTGGCGATCGCAAAGCAGACCAGGATCAGCAGGAAGATGTCGCCAAAGGTCTGGGTCTGCGCCTCGCGCCAGGCCAGCGCCCACAATTGCCTGAGCGCCGCGGTCTGCGCATCGAGGGCATCGTGTCCGATCGCCACGAACTGGTCGCTGACGCCCTGCAGCAGGCTGCCCATGGCTTCATTGCGGATGTTCAGGTGCTCAGCCTCGCGCAGGAAGTGCATGTTGCCGCGGTCGTTGAGCACGGTCGCGCAGGCCGCGATGCCGATGGCCCCGCCCAGGTTGCGCATCAGGTTGAACAGGCCGGACGCCAGCTTGAGCCGCTCCGGCGGCAGGCTGCCCAGGGTCAGGGTCACCGTGGGCGCGACCGCAAACTGCTGTCCCATGCCACGCAGCGCCTGCGGCAGCAGCAGTTGCGCCGCGCCCCAGTCGTGCGTGATGGGGGCGAAGTACCACATCGACACCGCGAACAGCCCCAGTCCGACCATCATCAGCCAGCGCAGGTCGACCCGGTTCGCCAGGAAGGCATAGAACGGGATCGACGCCATCTGGAACACGCCGGTGGAAAATACCGCCAGCCCGATATCCAGCGCGCTGAAGCCGCGCACGCGCCCCAGGAACAGCGGGGTCAGGTAGATGGTGGCAAAGATGCCGATGCCGGTGACGAAGGAGAAGAAGCAGCCGAGCGCGAAGTTGCGGTCCTTGAGCGCGCGCAGGTCCACCACCGGGTTGGCATAGGCCAGCGAGCGCCAGATAAAGGCCACGCCCGACAGGCCGGCGATCCAGGCGGTGGCCAGGATCACGTCGTCGCCGAACCAGTCCCAGCGCGGGCCTTCTTCCAGCGTGTATTCGAGGCAGCCCAGGCACAGCGCCATCAAGGCCATGCCGAGGTAATCGGCGCCACGAACCAGCGACCAGTTGGGCCGGTCGACCTTGACCAGCAGCGGCACCGCGATGGTGACGAAGATGCCCGGCACCAGGTTGATGAAGAACAGCCAGTGCCAGGAAAAATTGTCGGTGATCCAGCCGCCGATGGTTGGCCCCAGCGTCGGCGCCAGCGAGGCCAGCGCGCCGACCGTGGCGGCGGCGATGACGCGCTTGGGGCCGGAGAAAAAGGCAAAGGCGGTGGTGAACACCATCGGGATCATGGAGCCGCCCAGGAAACCCTGCAGCGCCCGGAACACGATCATGCTGTTGATGTCCCACGCCACGCCGCACAGCAGGCTGGTCAGCGTGAAGCCCGCCGCCGAGGCGGCGAACAGCCAGCGCGTCGACATCACGCGCGACAGCCAGCCGGACAAGGGAATGACGATGATCTCGGCGATCAGGTAGCTGGTCTGCACCCAGACGGTTTCATCGGCGCCGGCCGAGAGCGCGCCGCCGATATCACGCAACGACGCGGAAACGATCTGGATATCCAGCAAGGCGATAAACATGCCCACGCACATCGTGCTGAAGGCGAACACCTTGGCGGCGGTGGACATCTCGTCGGGCGCGGTGGGCACCACCACGGCGGGCGCAGGGCTGGTCAGGCTGGTCGTCGTCATCACTGCACCTGCTTGCCGGGCCGGGTATTGACCTGGGCCATGACCGACAGGCCCGGACGCAGGACGCCAAGCCGGGCATCCTGCTCATCCAGGCGGATCCGCACCGGTACGCGCTGGACGATCTTGGTGAAGTTGCCGGTGGCATTCTCCGGCGGCAACACGCTGAACTGCGCACCGGTGGCGGGCGCCAGGCTGGCCACGTGGCCATGGAAGACCCGCCCCGGCAGGACATCGGCTTCAATCTCGACCGGCATGCCGGCGCGCATGTGCGCCAGCTGCCCTTCCTTGAAGTTAGCGTCCACCCACAGCCCGCTGGCCGGCACGACGGACAGCAGCTGGCTGCCGGCACCGGCAAAAGCGCCGACGCGGGCGCGCCGGTTGCCCACGGTACCGTCCACCGGCGCGCGCAGTTCCGTATAGCCAAGGTTCAGTTTCGCGATGTCGCGCTCGGCAGTCGCCTGCGCCAGCGCCGCCTGCGCCTGCTGCTTTTGCGTGCCGATCACTTCCAGCTGGCGCTGCGCGGCCAGCAGCGAGGCCTGTGCCTTCTCGCCGTTGGCCTGTGCCTGCTTGTAGTCCGAGTCAGCCTTCTGCGAGCTCTGGATGGAAACCGCCGCCTTGGCCACCAGGCTGGCGTAGCGCACCTGGTCGTCGCGCGCCCGTACGGTGTCGGCGTTGGTAGCCGCGATGCCGGCCCTGGCCTGGGCAATGACCGCCTCCTGCAGGCGCGCGGTGGCATCCAGGTTTGCCAGCAGTGCCTGTTGCGCGGCCACGGCGCCCTCGGCCTTGGCCAGTGCGGCGCGGTAGTCGCGATCGTCGATGCGCACCAGCAAGTCGCCGGCATGAACCGTCTGGTTGTCCGTCACCGCGACTTCAGCGATGTAGCCGCCGACCTTGGCGCCGATCACCGTGACATCGGCGCCGACGTAAGCGTCGTCGGTACTCTCCTGGTAGCGGGCCGAAGTCCACCAGTGGTAGCCGTAGCCGATCCCGGCCAGTCCGGCGACAACCAGCGCGCCGGTCGCCAGCAGCCGCTTGGGGCTGGCCTTGGATTTCGACACGGGAACGGGTTCGGTACCCGCCCGTTCAGTCAGCGTATTACTGCTCATGGCACTTCCTTTCTGCTTTCGGACTTACCCCGCCTGCGAGGCGGTATCGGTGGAGGGTTCGGTAGGGTTGGGAATGGTTCGGGTCAGGCTTCGGCCGAGTGGTCCAGCCGCCGCCGCACACCTTCGCAGGCCGCCGGGCCGGGAACGATGTGGAAGTCGGGGTCGGTGACGGGGCGGCCGCTGGCGGCATCGACCAGCACCGGCTCGACGCGCGCGCCGGTGTGCCGGTTGGCCAGCTGCAGGCTCTCGCCCTCGGGCGCGAGATGCTTGTTGCCCCAGGCCAGCATGGCCAGCAGCACCTGGCGGAAGTCGCGCCCGCGCTCGGTCAGGAGGTATTCCGAACGCGGCGGCCGGTCAGAGTACTGGCGCCGCTCCAGCATGCCCTCGTCCACCAGCGAGTTCAGGCGGCGGGTAAGCATGTTCGGCGCGATATCCAGGTTCTGCTGGAACGCATCGAAGCGCGTGACGCCGTAGAACGCTTCGCGCAGGATCAGCACGCTCCAGCTGTCGGCCACACGGATGGCGGTGCGGGTGATCGGGCACGGGGCTTCATCAAGCGGCTTTCTCTGCATGATTGGCTTCCTCTGAAAATGTAGTTGCTATCAACTTGAAAGTTAGTCTAGAGTAGTCACTATCATCATGCAAGTTAGTTTTTACTTTGTGTTGTCTTCGTTGCTTGTGAAAGGTGTCCGTCATGCCGCAGAGTCCCTCCCGTCACCCGCTCCAGCGCACCCGCTCTGGTATCGCCCGTCTCCTGCCCACCCTGTTTGCGGCTGGCGTCGCGGCCAGCCTGGCCGCCTGCGCGGCCGGCCCCGATTACCACACGCCAGCCCCGGACATGCCGGCGGCCTACCCGCATGCCGCGGCACTGGACGCCCGCGAAGCCACGCAGCCGGCGCCGTCACTGGACAGCTGGTGGCTGGGCTTTGACGACCCCGCGCTGACGCGGGTCATCCAGCGCGCGCTGGCGCAGAATCTCGACCTGGCGGCGGCCATTGCGCGGGTCGACCAGGCCCGCGCCGCCGCCCGCCACGCCGGCGCCGAACTGCTGCCGCAGGCATCGTTTTCCGGCAGCGTGAGCAAGGAGCACCAGTCGCTGGAAGCGCCCCTGGGCAGCCTCGGCAAGCACGCGCCGGGCTTTGACCGCAACACGACGCTGTACAGCGCGGGGGTGGGGGCAAGCTGGGAGATCGACGTGGCCGGCGGGCTGCGGCGCGGCGCCGAGGCGGCCAGCGCCGAGGCCCAGGCCGCGGAAGCCGAGCACATGGGCGTGCGCGTGCTGGTGGTCGCAGAAGCGGCCGACGCCTACTTCCGCGTGCGCGGCGCGCAGCAGCGCATCGCGATCGCGCAACAGCAGGTGCTGACCAATGCCAAGCTGCTCGAGCTGGTGCAGCTGCGCCTGGCCGATGGCATCGGCGCCGAGCGGGAACGCGCCCAGGCCGAAGCACAGCTCGCACAGACCCGCGTGACCATCCCGCCGCTGCAGATCGAACTGGAAACGCAGCTGAACCGCCTCGATGTGTTGATGGGCGCGCACCCCGGCACCTATGCCGCCGAACTCGTGGCCCCTGCCGGGCGCACCGCCGTGCCGCGGATCACCGTGGCGCAAGGTCCGGCCAACCTGCTGCAACGCCGCCCCGACGTGATTGCCGCGGAGCGCCGGCTGGCGGCGTCCAGCGCGCGCATCGGCGTGGCCACCGCCGAGTACTACCCCAAGCTTTCGCTGTCAGCGCTGCTCGGCTTCGAGAGCCTCTCCGCCGGCAAGCTGTTCACGGCGTCCGCATTCCAGCCCGCCGCAATCGCAGGGCTGCGCTGGCGGCTGTTCGACTTCGGCAGGGTGGACGCGGAAGTGGCGCAGGCCAAAGGCGCCAACGCCGAAGCCCTGGCCACCTACCGCAAGGCCATGCTGCGCGCCACGGAGGACGTGGAGAACGCGATCATTACGCTGACCCAGCTGGAGCTGCAGGACAAGGAGCTGACCGTGGAAGTGGATGCCCAGGCCCGCGCGCGCGGCGCCGCCGAGGATGCCTACAAGGGCGGCGCGGTCAGCCTGTTCGAAGTGCTGGAGGAAGACCGCCTGCTGCTGGCCGCGCGCGACCAGCAGGCGCGCGTGGGGGCCGACAATGCCCGCGCGGCGGTGGCCACGTTCCGCGCGCTGGGAGGCGGCTGGTAATGCAGCGGGCGGCGGCTCAACCCACCCTGAGCAGCGCCTCCAGGCCGCCGCCCTCGCGATTGCGCAGCGTCAGCGAGCCGCCGATCGCCAGCGCAAGCTGGTGAGCGATCGCCAGGCCCAGGCCGGTGCCGCCGGTCTCCCGGTTGCGCGATGCCTCGAGCCGGACAAACGGCTGCAGCACGGACTCGAGCATTTCTGCCGGGATGCCGGGCCCGCGGTCGAGCACACGGATGATCACCGCGCCGCTGTCCTCGCGCTGCACGGCCAGCTCCGCCGCCCCGCCGAACTTGATGGCGTTGTCGGTCAGGTTGGTCAGGATGCGGCGCAAGGCGTGCGGGCGCGTCTCGACCGCGCCGCCGGCGCTCTGCACGATGGTGACGGCCCTGCCGGTATCCTGGTAGTCGTAGACCAGGCTCTCGACGAATGATCCGATGTCGATCCGCGACGGCTTCTCGCCATCGCCATGGGTGGCGCGCGCGTAGGCCAGTCCCTCCTTCACCAGCGTCTCGATCTCGGTGAGGTCGTGCACCAGCTTGCGCTTGTCCTCGGAGTCTTCCGCCAGTTCGGCGCGCAGCTTCATCCGCGTGATCGGCGTCTGCAGGTCGTGGGAGATAGCGGCCAGGATCTGCACGCGCTCTTCGACAAAGCGGGCAATGCGCTCGCGCATGGCATTGAATGCGCGCGCGGCACGTACCAGTTCAGTGGGCCCGGTCTCGCCCAGCGGCTGGCTCCTGGCATTCGGGTCGAGCGCGTCGGCGGCATTGGCCAGCGCCACCAGCGGGCGGATCGCCAGCCGCACGGCAAGCCAGCAGCACAGGACCAGCAGCAGCAACTGGATCACCAGCACATAGGGCAGCCATTGCGCGACCGGGGTCGGCTTCGGATGCACGTCGATGGTCAGCGGGCTGCCATCGCTGAGGGTCAGGTGCGCCTGCATGCGCTTGCCTTGCCCGGGGATGGACTCCACCCTGACCGGGAAACGGCCACCGCTCGCTTCCATGATCCGGTCGGCGACTTCCTTGGCCTGGGGGGACATCTCCGGCACGCCCGGCAGCCCGGGCCCGAGTATGTACTGGTAGGTGCCGCGATTCACGTACCGCAGCCACTGCGGGCGCTCCGCCGCCGGCAGGCGGTCCAGGATGGCGATCGACGTGGAGACGTCGGTCTCCAGGGTGCCGAGCATGACCTGGCGCGCGGTGATGTAGCGCTCCGCAAACAGTACGCCAAACGACAGGCCATGGGCGACGATAAGGCCCGCCAGCAGGATCAGGAACAGCCGCGAGCCCATGGTACGGGGCCAGGGCAAGGCACGGAGATTCACTGGCGTGCCTCCCGGATCTCCACCGGCGTCGAGAAGACATAGCCCTCGCTGCGCACGGTCTTGATGTAGCGGGGCTCGCGTGCATCGTCCCTGAGGTGCTGGCGCAAGCGGCTGACCAGCAGGTCGATCGAGCGTTCGAACATTTCGGCTTCGCGGCCCTGCGTGAGGCTGAGCAGCTGGTCGCGGTTGAGCACGCGCTGCGGATGGTCGACAAAGACGCGCAGCAGGCGGTATTCGGCGCCGCTCAGCGCAACGATGACGCCATCCTGGTCAATCAGGTGGCGCGCGGTGGTGTCCAGCTGCCAGTCGCCAAAGGCAAGCAGCTGCCCGGCCTCGGAGATCTGCAGGTTGGGCGGCAGCATCCGGGTCCGGCGCAGCACCGCCTTGATGCGGGCCAGCAGCTCGCGCGCGGCAAACGGCTTGGCAAGATAGTCGTCGGCGCCCATTTCGAGGCCGATGATGCGGTCGGTCTCGTCGCTGCGCGCGGTCAGCATCAGCACCGGGGTGGCCTTGTGCTTGCCCGCCCGCAGCTCACGGCACAGCACCAGGCCATCGTCGCCCGGCATCATCACATCGAGCACGATCAGGTCGACGCTGTTGACATCCAGGAACGAGCGCATGTGCCGCCCGTCCGGCACCACGGTGACGCGCAAGCCGTTCTTGGTGAGATAGGTGGAGACGAGTTCGCGGATTTCGCGGTCGTCATCCACGATCAGGATGTGGTCGGTGTGGGCGTCCATCGGCGTTACCTTGGCATATTGATTGAAAACCACCAGGCGCGGCGCCGGGCATCGAAAGGGTAACGCAATACGGTGCCCGGCGCTCCGGCCGCCGTTTGCTTGCAAGATATCCCGGCTGACGGACCGGCGCCTGGCTTCTTTGTATGGCTATGTATCCGCACGCCCGCTGGATACATGCGTTTGCAACTCTGCCCCCGGCGCGCCACAGCCCGGATCCATCGATCGCCTCCAATGCATGGGTGGCCCGCCCGCCTGCCCGGCGAGCGGGAGCTGGATCAGGCGCTGAATCCGCCATCGATCGTCAGACTGGCGCCCGTCACGAATCCGGCTTCCGGACCGGCGACGTAGGCCACCATCGCCGCGATCTCGTCCGGCGACGCGTGGCGCTGCAAGGCCATGAGGCCATGCATGGTGGCGCCAAACTCGCCGGCTTCAGGATTCATATCGGTGTCGGTCGGACCCGGCTGGACGTTGTTGACGGTGATGCCGCGCGGCCCCAGGTCGCGGGCCATGCCTTGCACCAGCCCCAGCAGCGCGGACTTGCTCATGGCATACGCGCTGCCGCCAGGGAACGGCATCCGGTAGGCATTGGTGCTGCCGATATTGATGATGCGGCCGCCCTGCCCCATGTGCGCGAGCGCGGCCTTGGCGGCGACAAAGACCGCGCGCACATTGACGGCCAGCGTCTGGTCGAAGTCCTCCAGCGAGAGGGTCTCGACCGGGCCCAGCCGCAGCACGCCGGCGTTGTTCACGAGAATATCGATCCTGCCGAACTGCCGCGCGGCATCATTGATCGCGCCGGTGAGCGCAGCGGAATCGGCCGCATCTGCCTGGATCGCCAGTGCGCGGCCGCCTGCCGCTTCGACCTCGGCGGCCAGTGCATTGGCGGTTGCGGCGGACTGCTGGTAGGTAAAGGCAACGCTTGCGCCTTCGCGCGCCAGGCGGCGGACGATGGCAGCGCCAATGCCGCGGGCGCCACCGGTGACAAAGGCAATTTTTCCGGAAAGGGTGGTCATGAAGTGCTCCTGAGCAAGAAAGGTTGGTGAAGTCAGTATGGTCTGTGCATTGCGTCGCCGGTAGCGATAAGTCAGCATCAACTTCTTCAACCATTGGTATAAGCTGGTGGCATGGAAGCCCTGAACCTTCTCGAATCCTTTGTGCGGAGTGCTGAAGCCGGCAGTTTCTCGGCGGCGGCACGCCGCCTTGGCCTCACCCCGGCGGCGGTCAGCAAGAATGTCGCGCGGCTGGAATCACACCTCGGCGTGCGGCTGTTCCAGCGCAGCACGCGCCAGCTCACCCTGACCGACAGCGGCGAGCAGTTCTTCCAGCAGGTGTCAGGTCCGTTCTCGACCTTGCGCGATGCCTTTGCCAGCGTCTCGCAGGACGCAGGCAAACCCGCGGGCGTGCTCAAGGTCAGCCTGGCGCTTGCCTTCGGCAGGGAGTACCTGGTGCCGCTGCTGGGCGAGTTCCTGGCACGCTATCCCGCCATCGTGCCGGACTGGCACTTCGATAACCGGCCGGTGGACCTGATCCAGGACGGCTTCGATGCCGCGATCGGCGGCGGCATCGAGCTGACCGAGGGCGTGGTGGCGCGAGAACTCGTCCAGACCCGCATCATCGCGACGGCATCGCCCGCCTATATGCAAGGCAGGCCGGTTCCGGCGCACCCCGCTGACCTTGCCGTCCTTGACGGCATCGTGCGGCGATCGGGCCCGACCGGCCGGTTGCGCGCCTATACGCTGCGCAACCAGGCCGGCGACGAGGCGCCGGCGGCGCAACGCACGCGCATGGTTTTCGACGACCCGGAGGCGATGGCACATGCGGCGATGCTCGGCTACGGCGTCGCACTGCTGCCAACCACGCATGCAGCAAAGTGGCTGGAAACCGGCGCGCTGATGCGCCTGCTGCCAGCATGGCAGGCCGACAACGGACCCGTGTCGGTGTACTACTCAAGCAAGAAGCTGCTGCCCCCCAAGACCCGCGTCTTTATCGATTTCGTCGTCGATGCGTTCCGCGACCGGGAGTTCGCGGCGCGTTTCGGGGCGCCTTGATTGCAAGGCGTGGCCGGATATGCGCGTGTTCAGCGGCATCGTCCATGGGCGGCCCCTCCCGTGATTCCTCTTTTGAATTCTCATGCCGAGAGCCTAGACTCAGTTTTCAGGACGTCCCGGCGACGCGATGTTCCACGCCACCGACATGGGCTCACCAGGTTTCAGGCGGCCCAGGCCAATTGACCACAGATGGCCACCGAAAAGCTGCCCCTCCTGCTTGCCACCAAACTGATTCCGCCGCGCCTGCCGGCAGGACTGATCGACCGGCCACGCCTGCTTGGCCTGATGGAATCGGCCGCGGCCAGGCGCCTCAGCGTGATCAAGGCGCCGGCCGGGTTCGGCAAGACTTCGCTGGCGACCGCGTGGCTCGCGCGCTTGCGCGCGGGCGGCACCCGCACAGCCTGGCTGTCGCTGGACGGCGCCGACGATGAACCGGCCCGCTTCCTCCACCATCTCGCCAAGGCGCTGCGGCAGGCGTGCAGCGGCGTCGGCGCATCAGCCGTCGGCCTGACCGCCGAGACCTCGCTCGTTCCGCCGCAAACCATTATCGCAACCCTGATCAACGAGCTCGCCGAGGTCGACGAAGAGGTTTGCCTGTTCCTCGACGACTATCACGTGATCAATCTTCCGGTGATCCATGACGCGGTGGCGTTCATGCTCGCGCATGCGCCGTCGAACTTCCACCTGATCATCGGCACACGCTCCGACCCGCCGCTGCCGCTGGCGCGCCTCAGGGCGCAGAACGAACTGCTCGAGATCGAGGCCTCGATGCTGCGGTTCAGCCTGGATGAAACGCAGCGCTTCCTCGAGCACGCATGCGCCGGCAAACTGCCGGAGCCCGACGTCAGCACCCTGCACGCGACCACCGAAGGCTGGGCGGCCGCGCTGCGTATCTCGGCCTCGACGCTGCTGCGGGAGAAACCCGGCGGCAACGGCTGGGAGATCGTCGTGCCGTCCGGCACGGCACGCCCGATCGCCGCCTACATCGAGGACATGCTCTGGCAGCTGCCCGACGAGATGGTCCGGTTCATGCTCGACACGTCCATTCTCGATGGCCTGACCGCATCGCTGTGCCAGGCGGTCACCGGGCTCGATGCCAGCCAGTCCATGCTCGAACGTATCGCGACGCGGCAGCTGTTGCTGGAACCGATGGACGCGCACGGCCACTGGTTTCGCTACCATCACCTGCTGCGGGAGTTCCTGCGCCAGCGGCTTGAAGCCGGCGCACCGGAGGAGGTCGCGGCCCTGCATCTGCGCGCCTGCCGATGGTATGCGGCACGCCAGCTCTGGACCGATGCGGTACGGCATGCGATCGCCGCGCACGACAACGAAACGGCCATCAGCCTGCTCGGCAACTGCGCCATGGCCCTGGTCAGGAAGGGTGACCTGCTCACCCTGCTGGGCTGGCAACGCCAGTTCCCCGCCGACCTGATGCGTGGCCAGGACGAGGTCCGGCTGGCGATTGCGTGGGGCATGGCCCTGGCCATGCGGTTTGACGAATCCGCAGCGATGCTGGCGTCGATCGAGGACGACATGGCGGCCGGCGTGCTCCCCGAACGGGACAACGTCCGCTGGGAATGCCAGGCGGTACGCGCCGTCGCCGCCGCGCTGCAGGACGATCCCCGGCGTGCGCTGGCCATTGCCCAGGCCTGCCTCGACCGGCCGGCCAGCCATGCCTGGTCCACCAACGTGGTGTCGAACGTGGTCCGCTTTGCCCACTGGAAGGCCGGCGATCTCGATCGCTTCCATGCGACCCCATGGATTCCCTATTCGGACGAGGACGACCAGCGCAATGTGTTCTCGTCCGTCTATTACTTCTGCCTGCTCGGGCTGGCCGAGCTGCAGCAGATGCATTTCGCCCAGGCCGAGCGGCATCTCATGAAATCCATGCGCCTGGCCGAGCATCACGTCGGACCGCAGTCCACCTCCGCCGCGGTGTGCGCGCCCCTGATCGCGCAGATACGCTATGAACAGGACCGGCTCGACGAGGCGCATGCGCTGATCGCCGACCGCCTCCCGGTCATCAATGCCGCGGTCATGCTCGACAGCGTGCTGGTCGCTCACCTGGTGCTGGCGCGCATCGCCGTGGCACGTGCCGACACCGACCAGGCCTACGCCTTGCTCGACCAGGCGCAGGGCCTTGGCCATGCGCGCGGATGGAACCGGCTGAGCGCCGCCGCCCTGATCGAACGCATCCGTCTGCTGCTTGCGGAGGGCAGCGTCAGCGAAGCCGCTGCGTGTGTGGCCCGGCTCGACGCACTGGCGCAGCCTTCCGTCGATCCCCAGTGCTCCATCGCCAGGCAGATCGAAAACTATCGCGCGCTTGGCGCTGCCTACCTGGCGATGGCGCAGGACCGCACGCAGGATGCCGTGGCATTGCTGAACACGCTGCTGGACAGCGCCGGGCGCAAGCATCGCGACTACCTGGCGCTGCGCCTGCGCTGCACGCTGGCCATCGCTTTCCTGCGTGCCAATGAACGCCAGCAGGCCGTGGGCGTGTTCCGAGAAATCCTGGAAGCCGCCGCGGCCGCCGGCGTGTTCCGGACCATCCTCGACCAGGGGCCGGAGACCGGTGCGCTACTGCGCGCGGTTCGCGAAGACACGCCCGCCACGGCGCAGACCAATGCCTTGCTCGCCTATGTCGAGCGCCTGCTGGAAGGATGGCGGGCGCGCTATCAACCCGAGGACAGCGCGCTCTCCGGGACGGCACGCGAATCGCTGAGCGGCCGCGAACGCAATATTCTCGGCCTGATCGCCGAAGGGCAATCGAACAAGGAAATCGCCCGCTCCCTCGGGATTGCGCCGGAGACGGTGAAATCACACGTCAAGAGCATCTTCATCAAGCTGTCCGTCGACAAGCGCGCCCACGCCGTCGCACGCGCGCAATCCCTGGGACTGGTTCGCCCGCATTGATGCGGCGCTGACGCCGCACCCAGCGCGGTCCACCGCTTCGCGTCGCCCGTCCGCGCGCGTTCCCTTCCCCATCGCCTCCCCCATCGCCGCTCCCCTTTTCGGGGGATGGTTGCGTTGCTGCACCGCAGCGACGATAGACCCAGGCACAAAACGCCGCCGTACCGCAACCGCGTAATGGCTTGAGTGTCTTGGGCGCGCCACAGATTCCGTATTTCAGGAGAACAGAATGCAGGACCAGGTGATGGGGATGACTCCCGCGGCATATGCGTATCCGCTGTTGATCAAGCAGTTGCTGAATACGCCGCTTGCCCACGCTGCCGATCAGGAGATCGTTTATCGTGGCAAGCACCGCCAGACCTACGCCACCCTGCGCGAGCGCATCGGGCGGCTGGCCAACGGCCTGAGCCGGCTCGGCACCGCTCACGGCACCACCGTGGCCGTGATGGACTGGGACAGCCACCGCTACCTCGAATGCTATTTCGCGGTGCCGATGATGGGTGCCGTGCTCCAGACCGTGAACGTCCGCCTTTCGCCGGAAGAGATCGCCTACACGATCAACCATGCCGGCGCGGAAGTGCTGTTTGTGCACACGGATTTCCTGCCCGTGGTCGAGTCGATCCGCGACAAGCTCGAGACCGTCCGGGTCTTCGTCAGCATCGACGATGAGGGCGGTGCCGCCCCCGCGCATGCGATCCCCTTCTGCGCCGACTACGAGACCCTGCTCGCCGCCAGCCCGGTCGACTACGACTTCCCTGATTTCGACGAGAACACACGGGCAACGACGTTCTACACCACTGGCACCACCGGGCTGCCGAAGGGCGTTTATTTCTCCCATCGCCAGCTGGTGCTGCACACCATCACGCTGATGGCGGCACTGGCCAGCCCGGAAGCCGGACAGCGCTTCCACCGCGGCGACGTGTACATGCCACTGACGCCGATGTTCCACGTGCATGCCTGGGGCATGCCCTATGTGGCGACGGTGCTCGGCGTGAAGCAGGTCTACCCCGGCCGCTACGCACCCGACCAGATCATGCGGCTGGTGCGCGATGAAGGCGTGACCTTCTCGCACTGCGTCGGCACCATCCTGCACATGCTGCTGGGCTGCGCCGAGGCGAAGAGCGTCGACCTGAGCCGCTGGAAGATGGTGATCGGCGGCGGCGCCCTGCCCCACGGCCTGGCCCGCGCCGCGCTTGACCGCGGCATCGATGTGTTCTCCGGCTACGGCATGTCGGAGACCGGCCCGTTGCTGACCCTGGCGCAGCTCGCTCCCGACGCGGCGCCGGGCAACACCGACGACGAGGTCCGGCTGCGCTGCAAGACCGGCGTGCCGGTGCCGCTCGTCGACCTGCGCATCGTCGACCCGGACATGGATGACGTGCCGCACGACGGCAAGGCCTGCGGCGAGATCGTGGTGCGGGCGCCGTGGCTGACCCAGGGCTACCTGAAGAATCCGCAGGCATCCGGGCAGCTCTGGGAAGGCGGCTACCTGCATACGCAGGACATTGCCAACATCGACCCGGATGGCTACGTGCAGATCACGGACCGCATCAAGGACGTGATCAAGTCCGGCGGCGAATGGGTGTCGTCGCTCGAGATCGAGAGCCTGATCTCCATGCACCCCGCGGTGGCGGAGGTAGCGGTGATCGGCATCAAGGACGAGAAATGGGGCGAACGGCCCGCTGCACTGGTCGTGCTCAAGCCGGACGCCGCGGCCCCGGCCAGCGAGGATGACATCAAGCGGCACGTGCTCAGCTACAGCGAGTCCGGCCGCATCTCGAAATATGCCGTGCCCCAGGTCGTCAGGATCGTCCCCGCACTGGAAAAGACCAGCATCGGCAAGCTGAACAAGAAGCTGATGCGCGAGCAGTTCGCCTGATCCTTCCCGACCGATCGATTGATATCAAGGAAACACCACCATGAGCATCCCCGGATACAGCATGGCCACGCTGGGCGAGTTTGCCGGCCGCGAACTGGGCACATCGGACTGGGTCCTGGTCGACCAGGCACGCATCGACGCCTTCGCGCAGTGCACCGGCGACAGGCAATGGATCCATGTTGACGTGGAGCGCGCAAAGCGCGAAAGCCCGTTCGGCGGAACCATCGCGCACGGCTACCTGACGCTGTCGTTGCTGGCCTCGCTGGCGATCGAGATCGGGCTCATCCCCGGCGACGCTTCGTCAGGACTGAACTACGGCCTGGACAAGGTGCGCTTCATGGCGCCGGTCAAGGCCGGTTCACGGGTGCGCGGCCGCGTGACCCTGCTGTCCGTCGAGGACAAGGGCAACGGCCGCTACATGGTGAAGATGGCGAACGAACTGCAGATCGACGGCGAAAGCAAGCCGGCGTTGCTCGCGGAGACATTGGCGCTGCTGGTGGCATGACACACCGGCCAGCACCAGGGCAAGACTCGAGGCATGAGGAGACAGCAATGACGGCAGCAACCGAAAAGCGCGAGAGCGGCAGCACAGCGCACGCAAGCGCGACGCAACCCAGGCCACGCCGGCGCGGGCCCAACCCGTTCATCGGCATGCGCGCGCGCGACATCATGGCCAGCGCACAGCAGATTGGCGTACAGGCGGTGCGCCACCCCGTGCAGCTGCTGGAGCAGGAAGCCGCGCTGGCGCGCGAGCTGGTGTCGGTGCTGGCCGGCAAATCGACGACCGCGCCGCAAAAGGGCGACCGGCGGTTCTCGGACCCGGCATGGCACGACAATCCGCTGTACCGCATGTCGATGCAAGGCTACCTGGCCTGGTGCCATGCGCTGTCAGGTTTCGTCGAGCGCTCGGCGCTGGATGAGCAGAGCAAGGAGCGCGCGCAGTTCGTGCTGTCGCTGATGACCGATGCGCTGTCGCCGACCAACACGCTGCTCGGCAATCCGGCTGCGCTGAGGAAGGTCATCGAGTCAGGCGGCGCCAGCCTGATTGCCGGACTGCGCAATATCGTCACCGACGCGCTGACGAACCAGGGCATGCCGTCCCAGGTGGACAAGAGCGCGTTCGCAGTCGGCAGGAACCTCGGCACCTCGCCCGGCGCGGTGGTGTTCCGCAATGAGGTGCTCGAACTGATCCAGTACACGCCGGCCACGCCCGATGTGTATGCGCGCCCGCAACTGATCGTGCCACCGCAGATCAACAAGTTCTATGTCTTCGACCTTTCCGAAGGCAAGAGCATTGTCGACTACATGCTGCGGAACCAGTTCCAGGTGTTCGTGGTGAGCTGGCGCAATCCGACCATCGAACATTGCGACTGGGACATGGATACCTATGTCGGCGCGCTGATTAAAGCCATCGCCGCGATTCGCGATATCACCGGCAGCGATGACGTGAACCTGCACGGCGCCTGCTCCGGCGCGATGACGATGGCGGCGCTGCTCGGCCACCTGGAGGCCCGCAAGGAAAAGCTCGTCAACGCGTCCACGCTGATGGTGGCCGTGCTCGACAGCACCGCCGATTCGCAGATCGGTCTGTTTGCCACGCCGGAGAGCATCTCGGCGGCCAAGCAGGCCAGCATCCTGAAGGGCGTGCTGGAAGGCGAGGACATGGGGCGCGTGTTCGCCTGGATGCGGCCCAATGACCTGGTATGGAACTACTGGGTCAACAACTACCTGCTGGGCAACGCGCCGCCGGTCTTCGACATCCTGTACTGGAACAACGACACCACGCGCCTGCCGGCGAAGTTCCATGGCCAGTTGCTCGACATCTTTGCCGGCAACCTGTTCGCCAGGCCGCGCGCGCTGACCGTGCTCGGCACGCCGATCGACCTGTCCGAAGTGTCGTGCGACAAGTACGTGGTAGCCGGCATCACGGATCACATCACGCCGTGGAAAGGCGTGTACAACACCGCGCGCACCTTTGGCGGCAATACCCGCTTCGCGCTGAGTTCGAGCGGCCATATCCAGAGCCTGATCAACCCGCCGGGCAACCCCAAGGCCAGGTTCTTCCTCAACCCGGATCTGCCTGAGAGCCCGGACGACTGGCTGCTGGGCGCCAGGCCCGAGGCGGACTCGTGGTGGGGCAACTGGTGCCAGTGGCTGGCCGAGCGTTCCGGTAACCTGCGCCCGGCGCCGGCCGCGCCCGGCAATGAACGCCACCCGCCGCTTGCCGCCGCGCCCGGGACCTATGTCGCCGAGTAAGCAGGCACGCTGCGCGCATGACTCACGTTTTTCGCAACCCTCTCTATCCGGAGATCTTCATCATGGAATCCATCACCCCGAACAACCTGTTCACCCAGTACACGAGCATGATCAAGCAGTTCAGGCTGCCGGGCCTCGACCTCAGTGCGGTCCTGGAATCGCGCCGCAAGGACATTGAAGCGCTGCTGGCCGCCAACAGCACCGCCCTGACCGGCATGCAGGCGCTTGGCCAGAAGCAGGCCGACATCCTGCGCGCAGCCATGGCCGACGCGCAGTCGCTGATCGTACAACGCACCGCAGCCGATGCGAAGGCGTCCGGGAGCGCCGGCGAGGTCGTTCAGCAGAGCCTGCGCAAGGCGGTGACGAACATGCAGGATCTGGCCGATACTCTCTACAAGACCCAGGCGGACTGCTTCGCGGCCATCAGCAAGCGCGTGACGGAGAACGTGGAGGAGCTCAAGGCACGCCTGCAACCCGCCAAGTGACCCGGCGCCGGCACGCCGGACGCCGGTCCCCAAACGCGGTGCCCCATACGGAAAGCCACCTCAATGCATGACGACAACATCATCCCCGAGGCGGCCAGCGCCTTGCAGATCCAGACCATCGACCTGGATGGCCAGGCGCTGCGCGTGGGCATGCGCCCCGGCAGCGACGCATCGCCGCCGCTGCTGGTCTTCAATGGCATCGGCGCCAACCTCGAACTGGTCGAGCCATTCGCCCAGGCCCTGGGAGACGTCGGGGTCATCATCTTCGATGTGCCAGGCGTCGGCGGCTCGCCGGTGCCGCTGGTGCCCTATCGCTTCTCGAACCTGGCGGTGATGGCCGACAAGCTGCTCACGCGGCTCGGCCACCACGGGCCGGTGGACGTGCTGGGTGTGTCGTGGGGCGGTGCGCTCGCCCAGCAGTTTGCGCACCTGTATCCGACGCGGTGCCGCCGGCTGATCCTGGCGGCGACTTCGCCCGGCGTGATCATGGTGCCGGGCAAGCTCTCGGTCCTGTCGAAGCTGGTCATGCCGCGCCGCTATACGGACCCGGCCTACCTGGAGAAGATCGGCGCGCAGATCTACGGGGGCGCGTACCGCACCAACGCCCATCTGCTGACCGAGCATGCCCGGCACCTCCAGCCGCCACGCGGGCGCGGCTACGTCTATCAGCTGCTGGCCGCCTGGGGGTGGAGCAGCCTGCCCTGGCTCGGTACACTACGCCAGTGCACCCTGGTCATGCATGGCAATGACGACCCCATCGTGCCGCTCACCAACGCCAGGATACTGGCCGCGCGCATTCCAAAGGCGAAGCTGCACGTGATCGATGATGGCCATTTGTTCCTGATTGCACGCGCGGGAGATGTCGCACCCGTGATCCGGAAGTTCCTTCGACAAGCATCGTGCTGAGCTATCTGACCGGCAGCAGGACAGGCAGGCGCACGGCTGCGGCCATGACGCCTGAATGGCGCAAGCAGGAGCGGCTGACCCGCATGCGGGTCACCGCGACATGCTTGCTGGCCGCCATGATCGGCCTGCTGGTCGTGAGCATCGTGTTCCAGCGCGACTATCCCGCGCTGGCATGGCTGCGCGCCTTCGCCGAGGCGGGCACCGTCGGCGCCATCGCCGACTGGTACGCGGTGGTGGCGCTGTTTCGCCATCCGTTCGGCATTCCGGTCCCGCACACGGCCATCATCCCGCGCAACCAGGAGCGGATTGCCAGTGGCCTGGGCAGCTTCGTCGAACAGAATTTCCTGACCCCGGAGATTGTTGCCGACAGGCTCCGCGGCCAGAACACGGCCGCAGCCGTGGCCGCCTGGCTGGCCCGGCCGGACCACAGCCGGATCATTGCCGATTCGATTGCTGACTCGGTCCCCGCCCTGCTGGGCAGCTTCGACGACAAGGAAGTCGCACGCTTCTTCGAACGCACGGTCGTGCCGCAACTGCGCACGCTTGACGTTTCCCGCCTTGCCGGCAATGTCCTGACCATCCTGACCGAGGGCGATCGCCATCAACCGCTGCTCGATCACGGGCTGCGGGCGCTGGAGCGCTGGCTTGCCGCCAACTCGGACGTGGTCAAGGCAAAGTTCGGCGAGGCATCGCGGTACACGCCGGCGCTGCTCGATGCCTACATCGTCAACCGGTTCGTGGAAGGCATCATTGCCCTGTTGCATGAAGTGGTGGCCAGTCCCGACCACGAACTGCGCCAGCAGTTCGACGCCGCCGTGCAGGAACAGATCAGCAAGCTGCATGCCTCCGACGACTACCGGCGCGTCGGCAAGGCATGGATGCGGGACTGCATCCGGTATCTCAGGCGGCAGGACTATTACCGGACCCTGTGGGAGCGTGCGCGCGCGCGCCTGAGCGCCGATATCGGCAGCGAGCGGTCAGTGAGCCGCCGCACGATGGCCGCCGCACTGGCCGCCATCGGCAAATCCGTTGCGGACGATCGAGGCATACAGGAGAAGCTCAACGCATGGTGGCTGGATCTCGTGCGCACCGTGATGCTTCGCTACGGGCGCCAGATTGCCACGCTGATCACCGAGGTCGTGCAGAGCTGGAACGCCGACGAAGTCAGCCGGAAGATCGAAGCCGAGATCGGCCCCGACCTCCAGTTCATCCGCATCAACGGCACCTTCGTCGGTGGCGCCGTGGGCGTGCTGCTCCATGCGGGGGCGCTGCTGCTGGCCTAGTGTCCTGAGTCGGAAGTTCGTTGCAGAAATAAGTCTGTCGAGAAGGTGCGCGAGCCTAGGAGCGAAGCGCAGCAAGGCTGAAGCCTTGCGAGCATTCGCGACGACGGATCGTGCAGCTTATCGGCAGACTTATGCAACGAACTTGCGATTCAGGACACTAGATAGGTGTCAGCCCGGCCACCGCGCCTGGCCTTGCATCAATGCGTCGGGTCAAGGCCATAGGTAAGGTGCTGCTGCTCCGCGTTGGCCTTCGAGACAATCTCCATGGCCGCGCTTTCCGTCAGCGGGCCCGCTATCGTCAGTTCGACCTGGTTGTCCCACATTGGCCGTGCGACCAGCAGTTGCGAATGATGCTGGCAATACAGCGCAACGCCGACGCCATACTGATCCGCATAGCGTGCGCCGGCAGCAAAGCGTTCGTTACAGAGCGGGCAGGAAAGCGCGCCGGCATCGACGACATACTCCGGTGCGCGCGAATAGCACTGCATGAAATGAGATGGTGTCGCCATTGGCAGCCTCGGGAATAAGCAAGGTTTAGTCCACGCATCCCATCAGATCTGCGGAGGTCCGGCTACACGTGAACCCGCCTTGCTGCACGAACCGATGCCGAACCACTGTAGTACAGATAGGAGAAGAGTGGAACCGCGCAAGCTGCCGTCTGGTGGTTGCACCTGAACTTCCCCCGGCACGGTGCATTCAAGTCGACTCGCCGGGTGTCGTCCCCGTCATGGCAGCGCTGTCTTCCAGTACGCCTCGACGTGCCTGACAAGACCGGCGGGGAGCGCGACATAGTACTCGGCGGCCGCGTCGGCCTGCCCCTCGGAAAGCGCCCAGTTGAAGAATGCGATCGCATCCCGGGTCTCAGTGGCGTTGCCACGCGTCCTGGAGATCAGGACAAAGACGGCACCGGTAATCGGCCAGGCTTGCGGGCCGGCTGCATTCGTCAGTACCTGGTAGAAATCGGCCTGCGGATTCCAATCTGCCCCGGTGACCGCGGCGCTGAAGCTTTCGCGCGTTGGCTGCACGAAGACACCGTCGCGATTCCTGACGGCGGCATAGGACAGCTTGCGCTGCAATGCGTAAGTCAGCTCGACATAGCCAATGGCCCCCTTCACATTGCGAATATAGGCGGCAACCCCCTCGTTTCCGCTTGCGCCCACACCCACCGGCCATTTCACGGTCGTGCCGGCGCCAACGGTTGCGCCCCATTGCGGGCTGACCTTCGCGAGGTAGTCGGTCCAGTTGAACGTGGTCCCCGAACTGTCGCTGCGATGGACGACCACGATCTTCTGGTCGGGGAACGCCATGCCTGGATTAGCCGCCGCAATGGCCGGGTCATTCCAGTTGACGATCTTGCCCTGGTAAATGTCCGTCAGCAGCGCGCCAGTCATGCGTAGCTGGCCCGGACCCACGCCGTCCAGGTTCAGCACCGGCACAACGCCACCGACCACGATTGGAAACTGCATCAGGCCCGCCGCGCGCAGGTCTTCGGGCTTGAGCGGCATGTCCGTGGCGCCGAAGGTCACGCTGGCGGAGCGGATCTGGCGAATGCCGTTGCCCGATCCGGTGGGCTGATAGTTGACTTGCTTCCCGGTGCGGGCGTAGTAAGTCGCCGCCCATTTCGACATCAGCGGGTAGACAAAGGTTGAGCCCGCTCCCGAGATATCCCCGGCGTGTGCCATCGCGACCGCGCCCAGCAACAGCAGCAGGATTGCCGCTTGCCGTCCCAAGGCGTGAAGAAAGCACAACCGGCAATCGTGCATTGGCTTCATGATTGTTCTTCCCTTGTCCGACGACTACCCTTTCAGGCACCTGCGCATTTCAGGCTAGCAGATTGCTGCCCTATGAGGACAGGACAGAACGGTCCACGTCTTCTGCCACCGGCAACAAAAAGGCCGTCCCACTCTGGACGGCCACCTTGTCTCTGGCGACGAAAAGGGGCGCTACCCGCCCGCACCATGCCTCTACGGCTGCTGCCGGGCGATGATGACAGTCATGTTTATGTCATCTGTTGATTGCGCGATACCGGACGACGACGCCTCACGTCAACGCTGACAGCAGCACATTTTGCGCAGCCTCACCCTCACGTGAGGGCTGGCGCACGTAACTTCCATCCGGCGCCATCTGCCAGGCGTCGCAGCGGTCTGTCAGGTACGGTCTGAGCCCTTCCGCCATGACGCGCTCTTTCAAGCTGGCATCGAGAATAGGGAAGCAGATCTCGATCCGCCGCGACAGGCTTCGTTCCATCCATTCACCGCTGGACAGCATGACCCTTTCCGCCCCGTCATCGTGAAAATAGAAGATGCGCGAGTGCTCGAGAAACCGGCCCATGACCGATTTGACCTGAATGTTCTCAGACAGACCGGCAACGCCGGGGCGCAGCGCACATGCACCTCTGATGATCAGATCGATACGGACGCCGTCACGCGAGGCATCGTACAGCGCCTGGATCAGTTCCGGCTCAAGCAGTGCGTTCATCTTGGCAATGATCCATCCCTTGCGGCCGGCCCTGGCGTTCCCGGCTTCGCGCCGGATCGCTGCAAGCAGCTCCTTCTTCATGGTGAAAGGCGATTGCCAGAGATGGGTCATGCCATGGGTCTGGCCGCGCCCGGTCAGCTGGCTGAACACTTGCGCCACGTCCTGCGTCAGCGACTCATTGGCGGTCAGCAAGCCAAAATCCGTATAGGTGCGCGTAGTCTGGCTGTGATAATTCCCGGTGCCGAGATGCACATAGCGCCGCAGCTTCCCGCCTTCGCGCCGCAATACCATGACCATCTTGGCGTGTGCCTTGAAACCTACCACGCCGTAGATCACATGCGCGCCGACTTCCTCCAGTTGCGCGGCCCAACCCAGGTTGGCCTCCTCGTCGAAGCGGGCCAGCAGTTCCACCACCACGGTGACCTCCTTGCCGTTGCGCGCAGCCTCGATGAGTGCCGAGAGCAGGACCGAGTCGTGCCCGGCGCGATATACCGTCTGGCTGATTGCTACCACATCGGGATCCCGTGCCGCCTGCCTGACAAAATCCACTACCGGTGCAAAGGACTGGAACGGATGATGCAGCAGGATGTCGCCATCGCGGATGGCGCGGAAGATATCGGCGCAATCGTGCAGGGCCTTTGGCAGGCCAGGCCTGAAAGGCAGGTATTTCAGCTCCGGCCGGTCCACGTGATCCGGCACCTGCATCAGGCGAACCAGGTTGACCGGTCCGTTGACCGAGAACACCTCGCCAGGCGCCAGGCCGAACTGTTCCTGCAGGAACGCCGTCATGGCCGGCGTGCAGTTGTCCGCCACCTCCAGCCGGACCGCATCGCCAAGATGCCGGTGCGGCAGCTCGCCCTGCAGTGCCTCGCGCAGGTTCTTGATCTCTTCCTCGTCCACAAACAGCTCGCTGTTGCGGGTCACGCGGAACTGGTAGCAGCCGCGTATTGCCATGCCACTGAACAGTTCGCCGACGTGGGCGTGCAGGATGGAGGAGAGGAAAACAAAGCCGTGCTCGCATCCGGCGATATCCGCTGGCAGTGCGATGACGCGTGGCAACGCGCGTGGCGCCTGCACGATTGCATAGCCGGAGTTGCGCCCGAACGCATCCTTGCCCTCGAGTTCAACCGCGAAGTTCAGGCTCTTGTTAAGAACCCGTGGAAACGGATGCGCCGGGTCCAACCCGATCGGCGTCAGGACCGGCATCAGTTCGGCGAAGAAGAACTCCCGGATCCATGCCGCCTGCGCGGGGTTCCACGACGGCCGGCGCAGGAAGCAGATCTGCTGCTCGGCCATGGCCGGGATCAGCACGTCATTGAAGAGGCGATACTGCTGATCGACCAGCTCCCGGACCCGCTGATTGACCATGGCATAAATTACCTGCGGCGTCAGCCCGTCCGGGCCGGCAACCGGAGACTGGAGCAGGCACTGTTCCTTCAGGCCCGCCACGCGGATCTCGTAGAACTCATCCAGATTGCTGCTGAAGGTGCACAGGGCACGCAGGCGCTCCAGCAGTGGCACCGCGGCATCGGCGGCCTGCTCCAGCACGCGTCCAAAGAACGCCAGCTGGCTGAGTTCGCGGTTGATATAGAGCTCGTTGCCGTTCGACAAACCATCCGGATCCACCAGGGTATCGAGGCGCCGCTTCTCCAAGGCGGTCGGTGACGCGTTCTGCATGGGATCGGAGTCGTGTTTCATGATTTGAGTGCGTGCGGGGAGAATCCTTCCAGATTCTAGCTGGCGCATCACGCATATCGAGGCGAAATTGATTGCACCGCCGCCAAGAAATACGTAGCACGGCACGGGCATCCGATGCCTAGAATAATCTGACCTGCCCACCGGAGTTTTCAATGTCCCACGATATACCACCTGCCACCGAGACCACCCCGGAGGGTCTGAAGGGCCTGATCGAGCATATCGGGGGTGCGGCGGCGCATGGCCACCTCGACCCGGAGTTTGTGCGCAAGCTGGGCAAGCGCATTGCCAACGAATTCCAGGACATGAAGGCGAGCCGGCAAGCCGGCGACAGTGAGCTCGCAGGACTGGAGCAGAGCATAGAAACCCTGCTGCTGGCCGCGGATCGCACCTACGGCGCCAGGCTGACCAGATCGCTGCAGCGCCTGCGGGAGCGCGAAACACCCTTCGCAGACAGAGAGCCTAATGCAAACCAGTCGCATTGACAGCGCGGCCTGGCGGCGAGATCCGGGGGCAAATCAGTTTATTAAGCAGATAATCCAGATAATCTTGCCGCTGGCTTGCCGAACTGGCAATAACGCCACGGCACAAAACCATTCCGGCGCCGCTGCAGTGGGCGTCATTTGACCAACATCGCAGATAACCCTGGAACCTATGTCAAAAGCTGACAAGAAGCGATACCTCAAGGCACTTAACCGGCGCCTGAAGAAGGAATCGGCTGGCAAGTTCGATACGCTCTTTGTCTTCGACCCGCCCGGCTCGAAGCCGAAGGACGCCACCGGCGTGACCGTCAGCGGTCCGGCCAGCGACGAGGTCCTTGCCGTCATGAACGCAGTCCAGGCGCGGGTATTCGCGCAATTCGAGGGCACCGCGATGCCAGGCTAGTGTCCTGTTCCGCAAATACCTTGCCATGAAATCCTGGCAAGCTATCTACGGAACAGGACACCAGATGGAACGCGAACTCAAGCTCGAATTGCTGCAGGACCAGGCCGAAGGGCTGGTCGGCTTGCCCCTGCTGTGTTCCTGCAGCGTGGAGCCGCCACACGAAGACAGGCTGGTGAGCACGTATTTCGATACACCGGACCTTTCGTTCCGGCGTGTGCACGCATCGCTGCGCGTGCGGCAGGCGGGCGACCATTTTGTGCAGACGCTGAAGACCTGCGGTACGCAGCATGGGGCACTTTACGAGCGGGAAGAGTTTGAGTCGGCCATCCCCGGCAATGTGCCCGATCTTGATGCGCTTCGCGACAAATTGCCCGAGGGCACGGCGTTAGGGACACTGCTCCGGGAAGGCGAACTGGCAGAGCGCCTCAAGCCGATCTTCGTCACCGATGTCCGGCGCACGGTCCTGCTGTTGCGTTTGCCGCAGGGGGATGAGGTCGAACTGGCCGTCGATCGTGGCAATGTCCGCGCCAACGATATCACCGAGCCGATCCGCGAGCTTGAGATGGAGATCCAGGCCGGGGAGCCGGCCCATCTGTCGGCGTTTGCCCTGCAATTGCTCGATGCCGTGCCCATGCGCCTGTGCCGCCTCAGCAAGGGCGATCGTGGTTATGCGCTGGTCGCTGGCGAGGCCAGCCAGGCGGCGCGGGCAGAGCCCCTCGAACTGGCCGAAGCCGGTTCGGCCGAAGCCGCGTTTCAGTGCATTGCGCGGAACTGCATGGCGCATATCTCGCAGAACGAACGCGGCGTCGTCAACGGCACAGATCCGGAAAGCGTGCACCAGATGCGAATCGGGCTGCGTCGCCTGCGCTCCGCGCTCGATATCTTCGCACCGTTGATTGCCTGCCCGCCCGCACTGCAATCGGAACTCAAATGGATTGCCGATCAACTCGGCCCCGCGCGTGACTGGGAAGTGCTCGCCAACACCACCTTGCGCGCCGCGTTCGAGGGGGCACCGGAAGATACGAGGGCGGATGCGGTGCTCGCCGCGGCAATGGCGGCTGCGGCCGATTTCCGCCAGCGCGCCGCACAGGCCGTGAACGCTGACCGCTACACGCGCCTGATCCTGACACTGAATCACTGGCTGGGCAGCGCGGACTGGCGCCACGGCCTTGACGAGGCACAGCGCGCGGCGCTCACCGGCCCCGCCAGCGCTTTCGCGCTGACCACGTTGCGCCAGCGGCAACGCAGGTTGCTCAAGCGTGGGCGGGACATGGCAAGGATCGACGAGCAACGGCGCCATCGTGCGCGTATTGCCGCAAAGAAGCTGCGTTACGCCACCGAGTTCTTTGGATCCCTGTTTGCCGACAAGAAAGTGCGCCGCTACCGCCGGCACCTGGCGCGCCTGCAGGATGACCTGGGCTGGCGCAACGATATGGCGGTTGCCGAGAAGCTGTTGCTGCGCCTGGGAACCGAGCGACAGGAACTGGCCGTCGGCTGCGGCTATGCGCGCGGCTATATCGCAGGGTGCGTCAGCGCCGACAGGCAGCCGCTGCGCCGCCGCTGGAAGCGGTTCAAGGCGGCAAGCCTGCCCATCTAGTGCTGGAGAAATCAACCGCCGGAGGCGGCTACCTGTGCAGCCGTTTCTTCCATTCGGCGTACGGCTCGGGCATGCAGACGGCGCAAGGCCGGTATCCGGCCGCGATGGCCGTGGTCTCGTCGAGAAAAAACACCCGGTGCCTGACATAGCCGCCGCGGGCGATTGCCTGGCGCGCGGCGCGGCAATCGAGGCGGCCATAGATCTTCGCGCCCCGATGGGCGCCCAGCGTGCCCGGCACCGGGCTTGCATACGCCTTGCCGTCCGGCCCGATCAGCATCCAGGTCCTGGCGTGGCTCATGTTGAGCGCCTTCTGGTCTCAGAACCCAGGGAGCGTTGCCGTTCGCGGGGCCGCCGACTGAGGCCGGAGGGCCTTCTCGTGCTCCAGCAGCCAGCGCTTCCGGTGCAGGCCCCATGCATAGCCCTTGAGGTCGCCATTGCTGGCGATGACACGATGGCATGGCACCACGATAGCGATGGGATTGGCGCCGATTGCCGCGCCGATATCGATGGCGGCGCGCGGGTCCGTGAAGCCCAGTTCACGGGCCAGCTTGCCGTAGGCCGTGGCCGTGCCCACCGGAATACGGGCCAGCGCCGCCCATACCCGTTGCTGCAGGTCCGAACCGGCAGTCGCCGTCGGCAGCGCCGCAAGCGCGTCCAGCTCGCCCGAGAAGTAGCGCGCCAGTCCGTCGGCGATTCGCCAGGGCGCCTGTGAGTCGACAAGGTTCGTGCTGCCATAGTGCTCGCGCAGCAGCCGATGCAGATGTGCCCTGTGATCGGCGAAATCGAGCGCGCGGATCGTCTCCCCGGCGTCGGTAACGAGCAGTATGTCGCCCAGCGGCGACGCGAGATGGCTGAGACGCAGTTGCATGATGACATCCTCATTGGTTTCGCTGCGGGTAGCGATTGGAATCACTGTAGCCATGCCGCCCGGCGCAAGCACTCCGCCTCTTGCGAACAAATTCCAGCGTGAGGCGTCTCCGGTGGCCAACAGATTTGACAGCAAGGAACGGAGAGCCGGAAAGCCCGGAAGTTCAGCAGGAACGTCCGCAGACCTCTGGCGCGGCGGAGTCGGAGCCTGCGCAGGTGGCCTGTTCACTTCCTTTCCCGAGCACTCAGCGCTGATACCGTACCGTCGGTTTACTTCGCGTGCGAATTATCTATATACTTCGCATGCGAACCTGATCCAATGCCTGCACGGCATCCCACAGCCCACCTGGAGACCGACCATGATCCCGGAAATTCGTACCGACCTGACCGGCGGCGTGATGACGATTACGCTTGCCCGGCCGGACAAGAAGAACGCGTTGACGAACGAGATGTACGGCGCACTCGCCGACACCATCGAGCAGGCGCAGCACGACAGCAATATCCGGGTACTGCTGCTGCAGGGGGACGGGGACAGCTTTACGGCGGGCAATGATGTGGGAGAGTTCGCCGCGATCGCGGCGGGAAAGGGCCCCGGCGAACGCCAGGTGCACCGCTTTCTGCACGCCCTTGCGAACGCGACGGTGCCGATTGTCGCCGCGGTCAACGGCAAGGCCGTCGGCGTCGGCACCACCATGCTGCTGCATTGCGACTATGTCGTGCTCGCGCAGGATGCGCAACTGATCACGCCTTTCGTCAACCTCGCCCTGGTTCCCGAGGCGGCTTCGAGCTACCTGCTGCCCCTGCGCATCGGGCACGTCAGGGCCTTCGAGCTGTTCGCGCTGGGCGAGCCGCTTGACGCGCAGACCGCCATGGCATGGGGCATCGCGAACAAGGTTTGCGCCAACGATCAACTGCGGGCGGACGCGCGCCGGATGGCGGAGAAGATTGCCGCCAAACCCGCCGGTTCCCTGAGCGCAATGAAGAAGCTCATGCGCGACGCGGAGAAACTGGTCTCCCAAATGACCAGCGAAAGCGCCCATTTCGAGCAGCGACTGGCAAGCGCCGAGGCCAGGGAAGCATTCCTGGCCTTCGCCGAGAAGCGCAAGCCTGACTTCAGCAAGGCCGCCCGGCAGTAAGCCGGGGCCGCACTGTCCAGCCGCGGGCCAGGTTACGCGTCGCCCTCGTCGGCGCCCGGAAACTTCGTCTGCAGGCTGGTCAGCCAGCGCGCCACCACGTCGATCTCGGCCGCGGTGAAACCTTCGGTCAGCCTGGCATTCAATGCCTTCATGCCGGTCTTGGAGCGCTGGCGCGCCGAGCGCCCTGCCTCGGTCAGCCAAAGGCGGGATACACGGCCATCGAACTCGTCCGACCGGCGCTCGATCAGGCCCGCTCTTTCAGTCCGGTCTGCCAGACCGCTCATCCCGGGCGCGCCCAGATCCAGTGCCGCGGCAGCCTCGCTCATCAGCGCGCCGTCGTTCGTGCCCAGGAAAAAAAGCAGCCCGGCCTGCGCCGCGGTCACGCCACCCGCGGCCGTGCGTGCCTGTGACCACCGCTGCAGCCGGCGCTGGCCGACGTTCAATAGATAGACGAGACGATGCTCCATGTCTGGGACCGGTATAGGATGTCTTTTAGTTCGCACGCGAATTTTATCACGTGGCCTGCGCCGGTATTTCCCTGACTTTGCCGGGCGGTTGCGGACCGTTCACTCCGCAACCGGCTGCAACATGCCGCGCTCGTGACTGGTCAGGCTAATTCTGCGGAGAAGTACGCGTCACCGAAGGATCTGCGAGACAGGCGTGCCACCTGCCTCGTGCCGGGTCATCAGAACTTATACCTCACGCCAGCATAGAAGGCCCGGCCAACACCTGGATAGAACACCGCGGTATTTGCCGTACGCGCATCGGTGACAGTGCTGAAGTCGCTGATGTAGCGCTTGTCGGCCAGGTTGCGGGCGTCAAGGAACAGTGTCACACCGCGGTCGAACTCGTAGCTGGCTTCGATCCCGAACAGCACATAGGACGGCGTTTTCAGCGTGTTGGCGTAGTCCACGTAGGCACCGGTCGGCACCCAGTCGATCGTGCCCGCCACACGCAGCCGCGATCCGCGGCTGTAGGCCAGCGTCGTGCGCAATACATGTTTCGGCACGCCGGCAATGCGATTGTTGCCGTAGACCGGATCGTTATCGAAGCGGAAATCGCTGTAGTTCCACAGTTGCGACACGGTGATCTTGTCGCCCTTGCCGATCACGTCGCGCAGCACGTCGGCGCTGGCGCCCAACTCAACCCCCTGCAGGATGGTCTTGTTGGCATTGAACGTCGACGCAGGCACATCGGGACTGACCGTGAACTGCAGCAACTGGTCACGCAGCAGCGAGCGATAGACGGTAAGGTCCCAGCCGAAACGATCGTGTTGGCCACGGGTGCCCGCCTCGATCGTCCAGCCATGTTGCGCGGCAAGCGGCACGAAGCGCTGCGTGGTGCCGATGGTCTGGTTCAGGTCGGAGAAGTCAGGCACGTCCGCACTGCGGGTAATGTCGATAAAGGCCTGGACCTCCTTCCTTGGCTCCCAGATCATGCCGAATTTCGGATTCACACCGCTGTAGGTGGTGGCATCGGCCTTTGGCGTCGGATTTGCCGGCAACCCGCCGTAGTCCGTATACTCGCGCCGGTTCCGGTACGCCTTCGCACCAGCCATCAGGGCCACGGTGGGTGACACATAGAGCCGGTCTTCCAGGTATGCCTCGTAGTTGTAGGCATCCTGCCTTGAATTGAGCGTTTGCGCGCCGCGACCGCCATTGATGTTGACGTATTGGCGTGCGTCGTTGTTGCCACCAAAGAAGCGCAGCCCGGCGATCACCTGGTTGCGCAGGCCGGCAACGGTGAACTGGCCCGTGTAGCGCGGCGCAACGCCATAGGTCCAGCTATCCTGGTCGATCACCTGGAAGATCGGGTGGTACAGGCTCTTGTGGATGCCCCAGGTGGTGAAGTCGATCTGCCCGTTCTCCAGCCTGACGCTGGTGACATTGGCCACGCGCTCGGTCCGCGTGTTGCGCGCCTGGTCGCCGGCAAGCGCACTGGCCGACGCCATGCGCGGGGTGTTCAATGCAGCATTGAGAGACAGCGCGCCAGGCAGCAACTGGTCGACAATATAGGCGCCGAAGTAAAAGCGCGTCTCAACCGCGGGGCTGAAACGGTAGCCGACATTGGCATTGATCTGTTCATACTGGCCGCGCTCGTGATTGCGATAGCCCTCCGAGTGGCTGAGCGTGCCATTGACAAGAAAATCCCATGCGCCGATCTGGCGCGATACCTGGCCGCTGCCCCGCACGGTGCCGAAGCTGCCGCCGTCAAGCCGCACCAGGTCAGGGGACTCGGCTGTCAGCGCTGTGGGCGTGGTGAAATTGATCGCGCCGCCGAGCGTGGTGCTGCCGTAGGCCAGCCCGTTGCCGCCCTTGTAGACCTCAGCCGCAGCCAGCCCAAGCGGATCGATCTGGTAGAAGTCGCCGCTGCCGTCGGCAAAGTTCGTCGGCACGCCGTCCTGCAGGATTTCGATGCCACGCGTGTGATAACCGCGCGCGATCCCGGATCCACGGACCGACAGCCGAAGCTCCTGCCCGTAGCGCTCCTGGACATAGACACCAGGCGAGTCCTTCAGCACATCACGCAAGTCGAACGCGTAGGTGTTGCTGTAGGAACCAGCGTCGACAAAGCCGACAGAACCCGCTGACTGAAACAGCGATTGTCGTTGCCGCGCCAAGCCTGGCGCCGTCAGCGAGCCTTCGGCATTGGCTCGGGCGGTGATGGTTGGCAGCGTGGGGACTTCAGTATCGGCCGCAGGCAAAGCCTGCGCCAGGGCAACGCCGGACAGGGCAGCGGCAGGAAGCACCGCTGCGCGGCGCCAAGGTTTGGCTCGTTTCATTTCTTATGGTTGTGAATCTGCACCAAGGGTGCTGGCACGATTCCATGTTTTTGGTTTGGCCGTGAGGATAAACGCCGTCTGACTACGATGCCATGTGACACGGCGACGCAACCGTAGTCAGGCCGCCTTGGCTGTCGGGACCAACCAGGAAGCATTCCGTACACCGCGAACAGCCGGGCTGAGGTCGGGCGGCAGCCCTGTCGCCGACGCGTCATTTGGTCGCACGGCCCCCGGGGTCATGGCGCGATATGCTTGCCCCACGAAAGCTGCGGGCCTTGCCATGTGGTGGCCGCGCTTGCTGCTGTCCGGCGTCGCAGCGGTCTTTACGGTGTCATGCTTCCCCAGCGATCCCAGGGGCGAGCGCACGTTGCATATCGACCAGTACAACGGCGCAGTCGTCAAGGACATCCGGTACGTCGACTACTGCCCCGTGGCCAAGGCGATTTCGTATGGCACCTCGCTGCATATGGGCCGCTATTTCGGCATTGCCAATCAGATCCTTTGCGCGGCAATTTCGCTTGGGCTGATGGGGCTCGCAGCGACCGGCTTCATCATGTGGATCCGGCGCAAGCCCACCCGCGCCCTGGGTGCCCCGTCACACCCTGCCGCGTTGCCTCCGATGCGTGCCTGGGTGGCGGGACTGGGGTTGCTGGGGTTGGTCTTTCCCATGACGGGCGTGACGTTGCTGCTGGTCTGGCTGGTCGATCTTGGCGTTGCCCGCATCACCGGCGTGCCGAAAGCCGAGCCCGGCATGGGTGTCCGCTAGAAACGGCCCCTCGGGCGGCGCATAGCAGGCGGCCAGTTCCACCCCTTCTTTTAAAGGAAATCAGCAGATACCCCCAATGCGAGGGGAATTAATCTTCTGATACCTTGTGCAAGCTAGTCAGGTCCGAAAGAGGCCGTCAGCATTGTGGCAATTAAGCGAATACTGAATTGCCAGATTCTGGGAGAGGAAGTGCCAAGGGATCATCTCATCGGGGACCTCTATGAGGCCGCCGTCCGCGAGGACGGCTTTCTGGAGGTGTTTCAGACCGTCGCCGAATCATTGGGCGCCAATGTATTCCACATGTTCAGCTGGAATGCACTGCGCAACGCTCCCCACCTGTCGATCTACACGCCCGATATGAACTGGGATGCCACCATCGAGCGCTACGATCAGTACTATGGCGCGCTGGATCCGCGGCGCAGCTTTGTCGAAACCGCGGCCATCGGCAACTTTGTCTGCTGCCAGGATCACCTCTCCGAACAGGACATCGCGCGTAGCGAGTTTTTCCAGGACTACCAGCTACCGTCAGGGTTGCGCTATCTGATGGGTGTACGCCTGGCTCGCGCCGGCAGTGACGACATCCTGCTGGGCTTGCTGCGGATGAAAGACAGGCCGCCCTACACACTGGAAGATCGCGCCGCGGCAGCGGGCCTGGTCGGGCACCTGCAGCGTTCCATCAACCTCTGGCAGGACGCCAGGATCCTGCATCGCGACGCCGCGCTTGGCAATGAACTGATGGAGCAACTGGGCCTTGCGGTGTTCGCACTGGACCGAGGCTTTCGGCTGGTCTTTGCCAACCGCGCTGCCGAAGCGATGCTGCGCGCAACCACCTGCCTGAAGCTGGAGCATGGGCGCCTGGCGTCGACCACCGCGGCCGACAACGATGGCCTGCAGGCGGCCATGGCGCGCGTGGGGAAGACGCGCAAGGGCGAAAGCCTGGCACTGCGGGCCGCAGCGGGGGCGCCGCCCGAGATCTTCCTTAATATCGCCGGTGTTCCCGGCCTGGTCGCACGCCCGGCGTTCGGCGATGCAACCCTCCTCGTTACCGCCAGGCGGCGCGGCGCGGCGCCGCTGGTGAATGCAAGACAGTTGCAGGGGGCTTTCAGGCTGTCAGCGGCCGAAGCGGCTGTGGCCGAAGCATTGATTTGCGGCAAGAGCCCCGACGAGTACGCCGCCAGCGCCAGCGTTTCGCTCGCCACGGTACGCACGCAACTGCGGGCGATCTTCGACAAGACCCACACGCGATCCCAGGCGGAAGCCGTGGGGGTAATGCTGTGGGTGCTATCGCAGGGCGGACGCGATCGCTAGGGCTTGCGCCCGCTGCCAGGAGGGGGCTTGCCGGGCAGTGTCCTGCCCATGCGGGTTCATTCAGCATTCGTCAGAAGCGCATGCAGCATGCGCGCCAGCAGCAGTTGCGTATCCGGCTCGGCCAGGTATTCCGGGTGCATGAGCGCCATCGCCCGCGGCAAGGCCAGAATGGTGTGAAATGCCATGAACCGCGAAGACGCTTCTCCTTGCCTATCTATTGATCTAGATCAGCTCTGTCTGCCCACTGAATACTATTTTGTTTGTAAGGAGGCTTGGGTTCGATATGGCTTCGAACCCGACTCTGAACTTGACCCCGTTTCCGTGGAGCGCGCCATGATCGACCCACTTGCCGGTTGGCACACCGATCACATCCATTTCGCTCAGCTACTCGACCTTCTGGAAGAGCAGGTGAGCATTTTTCATCGGGGAGAGCTGCCCAATTACAATTTGATGAGCACTATCATCTATTACATGCGAAATTTCGGTGATCGCGTTCACCATCCTCGCGAGGATGTGGCGTACGCACGTCTCGTTGAGCGAGATCCCGGCATGCAAGTCGTGGTGAATCGACTGCTACAGGAGCATCGTGTGATTGCCAACGTGGGCGAAGCGCTTCTAAGCCGCCTTAATGAAGCCGAAGGAGATGTCATGAGTTCACGCGCGGCGCTTGAGGCAGCCGCGGCCATGTACCTTGTGTACTATCGAAATCATCTCTCCACCGAGGAGCGACATGTAATGCCGCGCGCCGCTCAGTTGCTGACACCAGAGGATTGGACGGCTGTTACCGCCACTGTTCCAGAGAGCTCCGATCCGCTCTTCGGGGCAAATGCACAAGAACGTTTCGCGAGCCTGCGCAAGGAAATCGCGAGTGAAGTGCAAGGGTTCAAGCAGGTGCATTGACAGTCCCTGGGCCAATTCACAGCGTATTGCGCTGGATCAGCCAGCTATGCCCTGTCGGCGCGTAATGTTTTCCTAAAAATCCGGAGAAGGAGTCTTTCATGCAAGCAAATGTTGGAAGCGTTGACCGGTTCCTTCGGATTGCGATTGGACTGGCTTTGATTGGTCTCGCGGCGGCAGGGCGCATTGGACCTTGGGGATGGATTGGCGTCTTGCCACTCGTCACCGGCATCGTGCGCGTCTGCCCTGCCTATAGCGTTCTGAGGGTGAAGACGTGTCCTTCGCCCGACGCAAAGGCCAAGTAAGCGAAGTTAAGGCAAGCGCGCGGAACGGCCGGGTCGGTATCACCGCATCAATACTGGCAGCTTGCGAAGGTCATGGCAGAGGTTTCCTGGACAAGCGACCATCTGGCGCTTCCTTCAAAACTCTATCCGTCCCACCGCTCAAAGCAAGGCATAAGGGGCGCGCGCTTGCGCAATATCAAGCGGCGGACCGCTGCAACATCGCCTGCCAGCCTGGCCTGCGGCGGATGCGCCGGGGTTTCGTCATAAGGGAGATCCGAGCACACGGCGCGGAAATCATTCTGATGGCATCCATCAGTGGCAGAATAGGCGGACCGCCGACCGCCCCAACTACACTGACTATGTGTCCTGCGTCTGATGCCCCCGGTTCGTCCACCCCGCCGGATTCCGCCAGGGCCAATGGCGTGGCGCTGACGCGAAGCCAGCGTCTCGGGCGAGATGTGGTCGCCGGCTGCTCTATTGCCGGTCTGCTTCTGCCGGAAGCCGTTGCATACGCCGGCATCGCCAATCTGCCTGCGCAAGCTGGCCTGATCGGCCTGCTAGTCGGGCTGGTGATCTACGGCATTGCGGGCACGAGCCGCTTCGCGGTGGTGTCGGCCACCTCATCTTCCGCCGCGGTGCTGGCCGCGGCCACGCTGTCGACGAGCGGTGCCAATGCCGCGCTTCGGCTGGCGCTCGCCGCCGGGTTCGTGACGCTGGCCGGTGTCTTCCTGGTGCTGGCGGGCATGGCGCGTTTGGGCGGCATTACCGACTTCATCGCCAAGCCGGTGCTGCGCGGCTTCACGTTCGGCCTGGCCGCCACCATCATTCTCAAGCAGATTGCGGGCGTAGCCGGCATCCACCCGACGCATGGCGACCTGCCACGTTTCGCTTACCAGTTCCTGCACGAATCGGCGGCATGGAACCTCAATGCGCTCGCCGCGTGCCTGGCGGCGCTGGCCTTGCTGATCGCGCTGGCGCGCTTGCGGCGGGTGCCCGGGCCGCTGCTGGTGATCGTGCTGGGCATCGCAGCCGCCTATGCCACCGATCTGACGCACTACGGCATTGCCGAAGTCGGCGCGATCGATCTGGCAAACGTCACCATCGGCCTGCCCGACCTGCAGCGCGTACAGTGGTTGCGCGTTGGCGAGCTCGCCTTCGCGCTGGTGCTGATCCTGTATGCCGAGTCGTATGGCTCGATCCGCAGCTTTGCACTCAAGTACGGTGATGTGACCTCACCCAACCGCGACCTGGTCGCACTGGGTCTGGCCAATATCGGCTCCGGTTTGCTGCATGGCATGGCAGTCGGGGCAGGCTACTCCGCCACGTCTGCCAATGAAGCTGCAGGGGCGCAGTCTCGCCTGGCGGGTTGGTGCGCCGCAGCAGTCATCGCGCTGATTGTAGCCGCGCTGCTGCCGCAGCTTGCACGCACGCCCGAGCCCGTGCTCGCGGCCATCGTGATACACGCCGTGAGCCACACCTTGCGTCTCGATGCATTCAGGCCCTACTGGGCATGGCGCCGCGACCGCTTGCTGGTGGTCGCGGCATGTGTCGCCGTGCTCCTGCTTGGCGTGCTCGACGGACTGCTGGCGGCAATCGGGATCAGCCTGATGCTGACACTGCGTAATTTCTCCGAGCCAAGAGTCAGCGAACTGGGGCGCCTTGGCTCCAGCCACGACTACGTTGACATCGCGGCTCACCCTGAGGCCCGGACTCTGTCGGGCGTGTTGATCGTACGACCGGAAGCACCGATGTTCTTCGCCAATGCAGAACGCATGCTGGCCAGGGCGCGCCACCTGCGCGAGGCGGCCGGGCCGGCGCTCCATACGCTTGTTTTCAGCCTGGAAGAGACGCCCGACATCGATGGCTCGACGATCGAGGCGCTGCATACGTTCGCGTCCGAGGTGGCCGCCAAGGGCCAGCGCCTGCTGCTGGTGCGCCTTAAGCCACCGGTGCTGGCTGTGCTGACACGCGCGGCCAGCGAGACGCTGCCGCGCGAGTCCCTGCATGAACTGAGCGTGGATGAGTGCATCCGGTCACTGGGCCGGGCATGGGAACCTGCTTAGGGTGGACCGACCTGGCTCACGCAGCGAACGCTGCAAATCGCCTGGAACCAGACGCGCTGGCTGACCGCAAGGTGCGGTATGGCAAGGAGAGCCTGAAGGCACTGGGCCTAAAACCCGGATTGTTCGAGATCGCTGAGGAGAACCTTCCCAAAGGCACAAGGACGTTGATTCGCCCACGCGAGCGACCAGAAAACACAAAAGGGAGCCGCAGCTCCCCTTCTTCCGCCGTTGCTGCCGCGGATCTTACAGTGCGGCGTCCTTCAGCTTCTTCAGCGGGCGCACCTTCACCTTGACCGACGCCGGCTTGGCGGCAAACCACTGGTCTTGCCCCGTAAACGGATTCTTACCGAAGCGCTTCTTCGTGGCAGGAACCTGGATAGCGGCCACCTTGAACAGGCCCGGAAGCGTGAACTCGCCCGCGCCCTTCTTGTGGATGGCACTCACGATGGTGTTCTCGAGGTGAGATAGGACAGTCTGCACCGTCTTCTTGTCCAGCTCAGTCTGGGCGACCAGGTGGGCGAGCAGGCTCGACTTGTTGAACGTGTCCTTCAGCGGCTTTGCTACAGGCGCTGCTGCAGCCTTCTTTGCCGCGGGTGCGGCCTTCTTCGCCGGCGCTGCCGGTTTCTTTGCCGCCGTCTTCGTGGCGGCCGTCTTCTTCGTTGCCATGTGGCTCCCGTCGCAGAACTACCGGCACCATTGCCGGAATCCGCGCAGCATAGCGAATATCAGCGCCATCGTGCAATGGGGGTGCACCGCAAGTTGTAGGAAATCCGGGGCCAGGGTGTATAAAATCTGCTGTGCCGCTCCACTACCAAGGTCCCGCATGAAACCGTCCCGCCCCGCCCTTGCAGCGCTGTTGTTGTGCGCCGCACGTCTGTCCTGCGCCGCTGACGCAAACCCCAAGGTCCTGTCCGCCGCCGAGGGCTATCGTGGCGAGGCGCTGCATCTGCTTGAGCGCCTGGTCAACATCGACTCGGGCACCGGCAATGAGGCCGGGCTCAGCCAGATCGGCACCATCGTCGCCGACGAACTGCGCAAGACCGGAGCCAAGGTGGAAACGGTTTCCGCAACGCCTGCTGTGGGCAACAACATCCTCGCCACGTGGAAGGGCACCGGGAAGGCGCGCATCCTGTTGATGGCCCACATGGACACCGTCTTCAAGGACGGCACCGCTCGCGCCAAGCCGTTCTACATCAAGGACAAGCGCGCCTACGGCCCCGGTGTGATGGATGACAAGGGCGGTATCGTCGCAGGGTTGTACGCGATGAAGATTCTGCAGCAGCTCGACTTCAAGCAGTACGGGCAGGTCACGCTGCTGCTCAACACCAATGAGGAAACCGGCTCCAAGGGCACGCGTGCCCTGATTGAACGCGAGGCCAGGCAGCATGACGTCACCCTCAACCTGGAGCCGGGTCGGCCCGCCGACGGGCTTGTCGTATGGCGCAAGGGCAGTGGCACGGCGGAGATCGACGTGAAGGGCAAGGCGGCACATGCGGGCGTCGCACCCGAATCGGGCCGCAACGCCGCCACCGAACTGGCGCACCAGGTGCTGCAGCTAGGCAAGCTGGGGGACAGCGCCAAGCAGACGACCTTCAACATCACCGTGCTCAAGGCAGGTGATGCCACCAACGTCATCCCCGATCATGCTACCGCCTACGCAGACTTGCGCGTGGCAGTACCGGAGGAATTCGACCGCGTGGAGCGCGACCTGGCGCGCGTGTCGGCCAACAAGCTGATCCCCGATACGGAAGTGAAGACCTCGCTGGTGCGCAGCTTCCCTCCGATGCCGCGCAATGCAGCGTCGGACCAGCTAGCGACCAAGGCGCAAGCCATCTACAGCGAAATTGGACGCAAACTCACCCTCGAGGGTAGCGGAGGCGCCGCCGATTCGAGCCTGTCCGCTGGCGTCGGCACACCCACGCTCGATGGTTTCGGCATCGTTGGTGGCGGCATTCATACGCCGGAGGAATACGCTGAGGTCGAGAGCGTGGTGCCTCGGCTCTACCTGCTGTCGCGGATGATTATGGAGCTAGCCGGAACCAAGTAAGTGCTTCGTGCTGGCCAGTCCGCCGACCATTTCAGGATTGCGTGAATGCACCGTCAGCAGCATTGCACCTACGTTCTAAACATATTGCAGGTCCACTGTGACATGCTGCATTAACGCTTCTATTTGTTCCTCACGAAATGAGGACTTGGTATAGCAAATCAGGCAAAGCCGGTGACGCGTGCGGCGATATGCTCTATTGCCACACGTCGGCCAAGCACGGAGCCGCCCGACGGGAGGGCCGCCCTTTCCTTTTCCCCCTGCGCGATTGCTCCCCTTTTCGTCTCCCCTGCGCAAATAGACCGCTACGCGGTCGGGCATCCAGGACCAAGAGTGTCGGGAGGTAAGCTCCCTTACAAGATTTTCCGAGCTATCGCTCCACTGCTCCTGAGGCCACTGCGCCGGACGGCGTTGCCCCACCCTCCGCGCTGCCGCGCCGCTTGAACTCCCGCGGCGTCATGCCGAAACGCGCTCGGAAATCGCGCGAGAAATGCGCGCCGTCGGAGAACCCGCAGTCCAGCGCGATCTGCGTGATGTTGCTGTGGCCGTTCTGCAGCAGCCAGCTGCCGTACTCCAGCCGCAGCCCACGCTGAAAGCTCATCGGCGACATGGCCAGGGCTTCGTGAAAAGCGCGCTCAAGCTGACGACGCCCCAACCCCACATAGCGCGCAATGGCGTCGAGCGACGGAGGGTTGTCGATGCGCTGCTCGATGAAGTGCGCAGCCTGGCGCACGCGCGCATCCTGGATGTGGGTCAGGTCGGCATAGAAATGGGCCTGTGGAAGCTTCGCGGGCCGCATCCCCTGCAGCATCATGTGGCGCACCGCCTGCTGCGCCTTTTCGCGTCCGCAATGCCGCGCCACCAGGTATAGGCCGAGATCGATGGCGGCGGTCGAGCCCGCGCAGGTGATCAGGTCGCCCTCGTCAACGAACAGGTGGTCCACCACGGCGCGCAACTGCGGAAAGCGCGCGCGGAAAGCGTCAAGCACGTTCCAGTGCACGCAGACCGTGCGCGAGCCGATGATGCCCGCCTGTGCCAGCGCAAAAGTGCCGGTGCAGATGCCAAGCATGCGCACGCCGCTGGCCGCGGTCTGCCGCAGCCAGTCGCGCAGCGCCGGCGGCATATAGGTGTTGGGGTAGTCGTTGCCGCCGCACACCGCGATGTAGTCGAAGCCGGTCGGGTCATCGGGCAAGGCGCCCGCGACCTCGATCGCAAAGCCCGCACTCGACGTGCGCGGCAGCCCGTCCATGCTCATCACCCGCCACGCCGTGTGGATCTGCCGGCTGCGTCCGCCATGGTCAGCGGACAGGCGCAGAACGTCGACCAGGCCGGCAAATGCGGCCAGGGTGAACTGGTTCAGCAGCACAAAACCGACGCTCAGCTCGGGTTTACCCGCGCCGACCTTTGGGGTATCCGGGGAGGCCATCAGCATGACGCAATTATTCAATTTTTTGTCGATGGCTTGCAAGAGGCGCCCCCCCATTGCGCCCACAATGCCGTCACAGCCTGAGCAACAGAATTCCACTTCAAGGGGAGCAGCAAATGGGACTGGAGACACGCACCCTCACCCTCGCCGGCGCCGCACTGCTGGCCGTGACTTTCACCACCACCGCGCAAGCGCAGAGCGGCAAGCTGACCGTCGCCATGTATGGCGGTAACTGGGGCGACGCCTTCCGCAGCTGTGTGGTGGAGCCCTTCACCAAGGCCACTGGTATTGCTGTGACGCCCGAGATCGGCACCTCCACCACCACGCTGGCCAAGCTGCAGCAGCAGAAGGCTGCGCCGACCATCGACGTGGCCTGGATGGATGGCGGCATCAGCGAACTGGCGTTGCAGGCCGGCGTGGTGGACAACCTAGACGGCGCGGCCATTCCCAACCTGAAGAACGTCATCAGCAAGGCGCTCTATCGCCAGGGCGCGACCAACTACGCGGTCGGCACCGGCTACTACTCGCTCGGTCTGACCTACAACACACGTGAGGTCAAGCAGCCGCCGACCAGCTGGAAGGACCTGTGGAAACGCGAATATGCCGGCGCGGTGACGGTGCCCTCGCCCGCCAATTCCTCGGGTGTGCCCTTCGTCGTATTCATGGCCCGCGTGTGGGGCACCGACCCGGCCAACCTCGCGCCTGTGTTCCAGAAGCTGGCGGCGCTGGACACGGCGCTGTTTTTCGACAGCTCGGGTGCTGCCACTAATGCCTTCCAGAGCGGCGAAGCCGTGATCGGCGCGCACTTCAACGTCGGCGCCTGGGATCTGATCGACAAGGGCGCGACTATCGGCTTCGTGGTGCCGAAGGAAGGCGCATGGGCCACCGATGCCCGCCTGCACCTGGTCAAGGGCGCACGCAACAAGGCCGCCGCGGAAAAGTTCATCAATACCGCGCTGACGCCGGAGGCCGCCACCTGCCTCGCCACCCGACTGTACCTGGGGCCTGCCGTGCAAGGCGTGCAGGTGCCGAAGGACGTGGCGCGCAAGCTGCCGTGGGGCGCCAACGGCTCGGTGGACAGCCTGACCCTGTTCGACTGGAGCACGATCAACGCCCGGCGCACCGAGATCGCCGACGCTTGGAATCGCCAGGTTGTCCGCAAGCGCTGAATTCAGGAGACCATCATGACTGCCCTCTTGACCATCGATACGCTGTGCAAGGCATTCGGCTCATACCGGGCGCTGGACCGGGTCTCGCTGGAGATCGGCCACGCTGAATTCATCGCGCTGCTCGGGCCCAGTGGCTGCGGCAAAACCACATTGCTGCGGGCAATTGCCGGCTTCCTGGAGCCGGACAGCGGCCGCATCGCCATCGATGGCCAAGACGTCACCGCGCTGCCGCCGAACAAACGGCCGCTCAACACCGTGTTCCAGAACTATGCGCTGTTCCCGCACATGACCGTGCTTGAGAACGTAGCCTACGGGCCGCGGCGCCAGGGCGCCAGCCGCGATGAGGCCAGGCGCCGCGCGCTCGAAGCGCTCGACATGGTCGGCCTGGCCGCGCTCGGCGAGCGCTATCCGCGCGAGATGTCGGGCGGGCAGCAGCAGCGGGTGGCGCTGGCGCGCGCCATCGTCAACCGTCCGCGCCTGTTGCTGCTCGACGAGCCGCTGTCGGCGCTGGACATGAAGCTGCGCAAGCGCATGCAGCTCGAACTGAAGCACCTGCAGCAACAGCTCGGCATCGCGTTCGTGTTCGTCACGCACGACCAGGAAGAGGCGATGGCCATGGCAGACCGCATCGTGGTGATGAACGCCGGCCGCATCGAGCAGAGCGGCGCCGGCACCGAGATCTACCGCGCCCCCGCCAGCCGCTTTGTGGCCGAATTCATCGGCGACGCCAACCTGCTGCCGTGGGAAGCCGCCGGCGCTGGCCATATCCGCCTGGCGATGCAGGACGCGCACCTGCCAGTAGCCGCCGCCGACGGCAATGCGCGCGGGCTGGCGGTACTGCGCCCGGAACACCTGTGCGTGGCCCGCGCCGATGCGCCAGGCAGTCTGCTTGGCACGCTGGTCGACGTCGTCAGCCTGGGCAGCCATACGCTGCTGCACGCCAACGTCGGCGGACAGACGCTGGTGGCGCGCACCATGGGGCTGCCTGATGTGGGGCTGGAGCGCGGCAAGCCGATCCGGCTCGCGTTCGACCCGGCCAACCTGCACCTCATTGGAGAGCCGGCATGAAGCGGCTGCAGATTACGCCGGCACTGATGCTGGCGCCGCCGCTGGTGTTCTTCGCGGCGTTCTTTCTCGCCCCGCTGGCAGTGGTGCTGATCGCCAGCGTCACCGGCGGCCAACCGCCCGCGCTGACGCTGTCCAGCTATGTACGTGTGCTGGCGGACCGCTATCACTGGGACGTCATCCTGGTGACCTTCCGCATCGCCTGCCTGACCACGCTGGCATGCCTGCTGCTGGGCTACCCGCTCGCGTGGTATCTGGTGCGCGTAGTGCGCTGGCCCGCGTGGCGGCGCGTCTGCGTGATCCTGCTGGTGGTGCCGATGTTTACCAGCAACATCGTGCGCTCGTTCGGCTGGATGGTGCTCTTGGGTCGCAACGGGCTCGTCAACCATACGCTCGTCGAAACCGGGCTTGCCGAGCGGCCGGTGCGCTTCCTCGGCACGGAGACCGGCATTCTGATCGGCATGGTCTATGTGCTGCTGCCGTTCGTGGTGCTGGCCGTCGGCAATGCGCTGGCACGGGTCGACCCGGCTTGCGAGCAGGCCTCGGCCGACCTCGGTGCGAGCCCGCTTGCCACCTTTCGCCATGTCATCTTCCCGCTGACCCTGCCGGGGGTGGTGGCAGGCGCGATTATGGTGTTCACACTGGCAGTCAGCGCCTACGTCACGCCGGCACTGCTGTCGGGCGGCCGGATCTCGGTGCTGTCGATGCTGATCTTCCAGCAGTACAGCACCGTCTTCGATGTCCACTACGGCGGCTCACTCAGCATCGTGCTGCTGGTCTTCACGTTGGCGATGGTGGCCATGGCGGGCCGTGTCGGCGAACACCGGGGGATTGCGCGATGATCGCTGCCATGCTCATTCGCCTCGTCTCGTGGACGGTGCTGGCCTACCTGGCGCTCCCGCTGGTGGTGATTTTGGGCAGTTCGCTGACCGCGTCCGCCTTCCTCGCCTTCCCGCCAGAAGGCCTGACGCTGCGCTGGTACCACCAGATGCTGGCCGAGCCTGACTACGTCGCCGCCTTCACCACCAGCACGGCGCTGGCGCTGGCGGCAACCGCGGCGGCGCTGGTGCTGACCGTGCCGGCCGCGCTGGCGGTGGCCCGCTACGACTTCCCGGGCAAGCGCGCGCTGACGTCGGTGCTGATGTCGCCGCTGGTACTGCCGCATATCGTGCTGGGCGCGGCGCTGTTGCAATTCGGCGGCTACTTCGGCCTGACGCGCAGCTTCACCTCGCTGCTGATCGGGCACACCGTGATTGTCGCGCCGTTCGTGCTGCGCGCCACGCTGGCGCTGATGACACCCGAGCAGAAGGCCCTGGAAGAAGCGTCCGGCGACCTCGGCGCCAACGCGTGGACCACGTTCTTCCTGGTCACGCTGCCGCAGATCCGCGCCGGCATCGTGACGGGATCGATCTTTGCCTTCATCTCCTCCTGGATCAATGTCGAGTTGTCGATCTTCAACACCACCGCGGATCTCAACACGATACCGGTGAAGCTCTTCAACTACGTGCAATACACCATCGACCCAACCATCGCCGCGGTGTCGGGCGCGACCATCGTGGTGGCCGTCATCGCCATCACCATCCTGGATCTGACCATCGGTCTGGACATGCTGTCCGACCGCAAGTAATTCCCAATCGGCAAAACCTCACTGCAAGGAGCCATAGCCATGCGCAAGCAGGACGCGTTCGACGTTATCTACACCCATACCGAAGGGGAACCCCTTTGCATCGTCCACAGCGGCATCCCGTATCCCGCGGGATCCACAATCCTGGAAAAGCGCGCCTTCCTGGAAGAGCACTATGACTGGCTGCGCAAGGCGCTGATGCGTGAACCCCGCGGCCACAAAGACATGTTCGGCGTGTTCCTCACGCCGCCGTCGAGCCCCGAGTATGACGCAGGCCTGATCTATATTGACGGCACCGAGTACTCTCATATGTGTGGACACGGCACCATCGCCGTGAGCATGGCCATGGTGGCGCTGGGCCTCGTGCGCCGCGGAGAGGGCGGCATCACCCGCATCCGCTTCGAGACAACCGCCGGGCTGGTGGTGTCCGAGGTTGCTTCGGACGGCGACAAGGTGCTGTGGACGCGCTTCGAGAACGTGCCGGCTTACGTCGCCGCGCAGGACATCCCCGTGCACCTGCCAGGCTACGGCGACCTCAAAGCAGACCTGGTCTGGGGCGGCAACTACTTCGGCATCGTTGACCTGTCGCCGTGCGCGCTGCGCATCTCGCCGGACAATGGCACCGAACTGTCGCGCCTGGGCATCCAGGTGCGCGAGCAGATCAAGGAAAAACTGCGGATCCAGCACCCGACTGAACAGCACATCAACAACCTCAATTTCGTGACCTTCTGGCACCAGCCCACGATCGAAGGCGCTTTCTACAAGAACGTGCATGTATTCAGCGCCGGACAGCTCGACCGTTCGCCTGGGGGTACGGGCACCAGCGCGATGATGGCGATGTTCGAGGCACGCGGAATGCTCGGCATGAACCAGCCCATCTTGTCCGAGGGTCTGCTGGGCAGCGGCACGTTCGAGGGCTGCCTGCTCGGCGAGGTAAGCCTGAATGGCACCCGGGCGGTGCGCCCGACCGTCAAGGGCACGGCCAGCATCCTAGGCACCGCCCGTTGGCTAATCGACCGCAACGATCCGGTCGGTGCAGGCTTTCTGGTGCGTTGATATTGTTGATGCTGCCCCGCCCGCAAGGGCGGGCGACTAGAAAAGCGTCCGGGGTTCTTCTCCTCGGACGCCCTTAGCAAACCTGCAACGCGTCGAAGCTTCTCATCCGTACTCTCCCGACGCATAGTCATTCCGACTGCCTATTGCGCACTGGAAAGAGATATGTGAGGCGAAGCTACACCGACTAGGGAATCGCTGATCAATGAGGTTTGCGCTTGATGTTGCACAAGCCAAGGATTTCGGTTTTCGCAACGCGGGAGAGATGGGCCGATTCAAGCCATTTTTCTCTCGTTTGGCACCATTTCTGGCGCGCTTTGCGCGCTCAGGACGGATTGCTCCCCTGTGAGGCCAACAACAGCTTCCTGCCGAGCACCAGATTCGCCAGACCAAACAGGCTGAACAACTGTGCCGTGTTCTTGACCAGGCCCTTGTAGCGAACCTTGCGATGACCAAACAGATTCTTGATGACGTGGAACGGATGCTCGACCCGCGCCCGAATCTGGGCCTTGGCCCGCTCGACAGCGATCAGCAAGTCCTTGACCGCACCGTCACGCATTGCCTTAATCTTGCCGCGCTTGACGGCCACGTGCCACTTCACGGACTTGCCTTGCATCTCCTTGCGCTTGTCCACGCCCGTGTAGCCCGCGTCGCCAAACGCGTGCTCTTCGTAGCCATGCAGCAAGGCATGCGCCTGCGACACATCCGACTCGTTGGCCGCCGTGCCCACCACGCTGTGCACCAGCCCCGAAGTCGCATCCACGCCGAGATGCGCCTTCATGCCAAAGTGCCATTCATTACCCTTCTTGGTCTGGTGCATCTCCGGGTCGCGGCTCTTCTCCTTGTTCTTGGTCGATGGTGGCGCCTCGATGATGGTGGCATCCACAATCGTGCCTTCCTTCATCATCAGCCCCCGCTCGCACAGCATGATGCCGATCTCGTCAAACAGCTTTCGCGTCAGTTCATGCTCGACGAGCAGGCGGCGAAACTTCAGCAGCGTGGTCGCGTCTGGCACCGCTTCGACCGCCAAGTCGATCCCGGCAAATGCCCGCATCGCCATGCTGTCGTACAGCGCGTCTTCCAGCGCCTCGTCCGACAGCCCGTACCACTGCTGGAGGAAGTAGATGCGCAGCATCCGCTCCAGACCGATCGGCGGCCGTCCACGTTTTCCCTTGGGGTAGTACGGCTCGACCGCCTCAATCAGGCGCGACCACGGCACCAAACTCTCCATCTCCGTCAGGAAGCGCTCGCGTCGCGTCACCCGCTTCTTGCCGTGGCTCTCGGCTTCCGCAAAACTGATCTGTCGCTTCATCTCCGACTCATATCGTGGGCATGCACATGACAACGCTTGCACGCCAGTCAACGATGACTGCCGCGCTGATTAAATCAGTCTTTCCCTAGGCTACTTTAGCCACCTCAGCGAAATACTTCGCACCGATGGGTAAGAGCTCATCATTGAAGTCGTATGCGCAGTTGTGCAAAGGGGTGCCGCCGGGAGTTCCCGTAGCGCCGTTTCCGATGAACACGAATACGCCGGGGACCTCTTGCAGAAAGGCGCCGAAATCTTCCGATGCGAGAATCGGGTCCGCGTTTGCATTCACATTTTCGGCTCCTGCGACCTTACGCGCTGCCTCGATAGCAACCGGCATGCAGCTATTGGCGCAGTTTCCACGACTTTATTGTTCGCTCACAGGTGCGACCGCAACGGGCACCAAATCGCCCTACAGGTACTTAAACAAATTCATCCCCTGAATCTGCATAAACGATTGCTGCGCTCCCTGCAGCGCCGTCTGCCGCTGGTAGTACTCGGTGATCGCGGAGGCGTAATCCAGGTCCTGCAGGCCCGAAAGCGTCTGCGAGTACGTCAGGTCACGGTTGGTGCCGACGGTATTGAGCGCATCCAGTTCCTGCATGCGCGAGCCGACCGATGCGCGTACCGTCAGCACGTTGTCCAGCGAATTGGCGAACTGGCGGATGCCGGTGGCGACGGTGTTGCTCAGGTTGGCGCGATCGGTGTCGGTGGCAAGCGGGGCATTGAGTGCGTTGATGACCGACTTCAGGTTGGTGAACATGTCGGTGCCGGCCTGCTTTGCCGGCTCGACGCTGATGGTGTCGCCGTTCTGGGGCGTGCCGCTCACCGTAAAGCTGACGCCCGCGACCTGGACCTGCGATGGCGAGCCAAAGTTGACTGGACCGCCGACCGGGGTTGGCGGATTGGTGCTCTGGTCGGTGATGGTGTACTGCATGGTACCGGCACCATTGGCCTGGAATGTCAGCTTCAGCGGCTTGCCATAGAGCGGATCGGACGGATCGGTCGTCGATACCTGACCGTAGGTGGCGGTGCCGGTGTTGGTGCTGCTGCCCTTGAGCACGTAGCCCGAGGAGCTCTGCACGCTCTGGAATATGTCACGGCCGTTGTCGCCGCCGGCCATCTGCCGCGACACGTCCACCTGCATCATCTGGTGGCCGGTATCGCCCAGGTAAGACACACCGCCCGCGTTCTCCGAGAACGGCGCCGAACCGGTCTGCGTGCCGCCGAACAGGTACTGGCCGTTGCCGTCGTCGGAGTTGGCCTGGCCCAGCAGCTGGTTGTACAGGCCCTGCAGGGCGGTGGCGACCGAGGCACGGTCGCTGTCGCTCATGGTGCCGTTGCCGGCCTGGACCAGCAGCGTCTGGATATTCTGCGTGACGGTGGTCACGGACTGCAGCGCGTTTTCTTCGGCGGACAGCGCATTGTTGGTCTGCTTGCGCGACGTGGCGTACTGGCCATTGACAGCCTGCGCCTGCGAGACGCCCAGCGCGCGCGTGGCGGCGACCGGGTCGTCGGAAGGGGTCAGTATGCTGCGGCCGGTGCCGAGCTGTTGCTGGATATGCAGCAGGGAGCCCTGCTGCAAGTTCATCGAGGCCAGGCCTTGCTGGTACAGGGTTGAGCTTGCGACGCGCATTTCGTATTCCCTCTCGGTTCTGTTGGCTGACGGCGCTTACCTGCCGATGCCGATGATCGTGTCGAACAGCGTGGTGGCGGTCTGGATGACGCGGGCATTGGCCTGGTAGAGCTGCTGGAACTTCAGCATGGAGACCGTTTCCTCATCCATGTTCACGCCCGATACCGACTGCTGGGCGGTCTTGATCTGCGTGGTGATGCTGTCCTGCGAGGACGAGGCGATCTTGAGCGACTTGGCGCGCGTGCCGACATCGTTTACCAGCTGGGCATAGGCGTCGCTGTAGCTTGACACGCCACCGATGGTCTTGGCCGTCTGCAGCTTGGCCAGCGCCAGCGCATTGCCGTTGTTGGAGACCGCGCCGGCATTGTTTGACAGCGTGAACGAGTCGCCCGCATTGGGCGTGCCACCAAAGCTGAACGTCAGGCCGTTGATGGTGTAGTCGGTGTTGGCGCCGTTGACGACAGTGCTGCTCGGCGTGATCGGGTTGTTGCTCGCGTCGGTGAAGACGTACCCGGCGCCGCTGTACTTGGCCGTGATCTTCCCGACCGGCAGGCTGAAGCCTGGCGCGACGTTGCTGAGCGATGCCGTGCCGGTGCCGGTGTTGGACGCCGCGGCATCGGCGCGCGCCGGCGAAGCCGCCGCCACCTTGGCCGGATCTGTGATCGCCATGTCGAAGCCGGTCGCGGCATTGCGCGTCGGCTGGATCATGAACGAGTCGTTGGCGCCCATGGCGGCATTGATCTGCACGCTGAAGCCGTCCGCGCTGAAGCTCAGCGGATAGGTGGCGCCCGCGGCCGGCACGGCGGCGGTGACCTGCTGGTTGTCGGACAGGCGCGTCAGCGTGTAGTTGGTGCCGTCGAAGTGCAGTGAATAGTCGCTGGTGGTCAGCGCCGACGTATTGGTGATGCTGGCGGTGGCAACCGTGGTCTTGACGCTGTTGTTGGCATTGGGCAGCACGGTCGCGGTGCCCAGCTGGAACATGTCGGTGCCGATGGCGCCGTTCAGGTCCACGCCCAGCTTGTGCTGGTCGTTGAAGCTCTGCCCGATCGCCAGCGAGAGCCGGCCGATCGCGCTTTGCGCCGCGTCGAGGGTCTCGGAGCGGAACTGGATCAGGCCGCCGAGCGAGCCGCCCGTGATGGCACCCGGATCGCTCTCGTAGACGCTGCCATTCGCCAGCGTGTAGGCAACCGCGGTGCGGTTCGGGTCGGCAGCCGAGGGCACGGCCTTCAGGTCATACGCGCTGTTGCCCATCACCAGCGGCTGGCCGTTGCCGACGAACACATTGTAGGTGCCGCCGTCCTGCACCACCACCTTGGCGCCCACCAGCTTGGTCAGCTCGGCCACGGCCTGGTCGCGCTGGTCCAGCAGGTCATTGGGTGGCTGGCCGCCCGACGAGGCCTTGAGCTTGGTGATTTCCTGGTTCAGGTTGGCGATCTGCTTGGTATAGGCATTGACCTGGGTGACAGCCGTGCTGACCTGGTCATTGACGCCCGACTGCAGTTGCTTGAAGTAGTTGCTGGCCGAACGGACCTGGCCCACCAGCGCCTGTCCGGCGGAAAGCATGCCCTGGCGGGCTGCCGGGTCGGCCGGGGTATCGGCAACCGCCTGCACCGCGGCAAAGAACTTCTGCATCAGCGGCGCCAGCCCGCCCTTCTGGTCGGCCAGCAGGTTGTCGATCTGGCTGATCTGGTCGGAGTACGTCGACAGCGCCGAGCTGGCCGAGGTAGCGCCACGCAGCTGGCCGGTCAGGAACTCGTCATAGACGCGGATCACCGTGGTCGTGTTCGAGCCGTAGCCAAAGAAGCCCTGGCTGGTGTACTGGCCGCCGGCCGACGCCACAATGGTGTTCTGGCGCGAATAGCCTTCGGTCGCCGAGTTGGCTAAGTTGTGGCCCGTCGTCGTCAGCGCGTTCTGCGCGGTGTTCAGGCCGGAAAGGCCAATACTGAAGAGAGACATGGTGCTCTGACCCCGGATTTGTAGGACTGCCGCGGCGTGGGCCGGCGGTGTGGATGTGGAAGATATCGGCTGGTTGGGGGCAGGACTTTAGGCGTGGAAGCGGCGTTTTCCAGATCCTGCAGATTTGCTCCCCTCTCCCGCTCGCGGGAGAGGGGAGCCTGGTTCATGCAGTGTCAGCTACAGCTGGCGCCAGGGCTACACCCCTGCCCTCAGGCCGCCACCTTCTTCATGATCCTCACCAGCTTGTGCCCGTACGCCGGATCGGTCGCATAACCCGCGCGCTGCAGGCCGTGCGCCGCTTCTTCCGCCGACGCCGCGCTGACCACGCCCGCGTAGCGCGGGTTGGTCGTCAGCAAGCGGGCATAGTCGGCACAGGCTTCGTCATACGAGCCATAGGCGCGGAACTTCGCCCGCACCTTCTGCGGCTGTCCGTCGATGTATTCGGTGGTGGTGATCTCCGCGACGCGGCCCTTCCAGTTCGGGCCGGCCTTGATGCCGAAGACGTTGAACGTGGTGGAGCCGTCCGCGTGCGTGATCTCGCGCTGGCCCCAGCCGGACTCCAGCGCGGCCTGCCCGACGATCAGCCGGGCCGGCACGCCGCTGGCACGCGCGGCGGCTTCAGCGGGGCCGGCCATGCGCGCGACAAAGGCGCTGACGTGGGCCGGTGCGTCGTCCGGCAGCCGTCCCATCCGGTCGTCTCCCTGGCTGCGGTCCGCGTACGACTGCGGCTGGTACTGCCGCAGGCCGGCAGTGGGGTTCCAGCTCTGCCCGGGCACCACGGTGCCGATGGCCGGCAGGTCGGCCAGCTCGCCGGCGTCCGCCGGCACGGCCCCGCCACGACGGCTGTCGAGCAGCCTTGCCATCTCGGCATCCGCCGCCTTGCCGGACTCGGCCGGGCTCATGGCGTCCATGCCGGCCGGCATCGCCGTGCCGGTGGCGCGTGCCAGCTGGCGCACCATCACGTCGGCCAGGCCGATCCCGCGCGATGACATCTGCTGCGCGAGCTGCTGGTCCATCATCGACATGTAGAGCTTGCTCTGCTCGCTGTCGAACAGGCCGTCCTGCGGCGTGGCGTCGCGCATGCTCTTGAGCACCATCTGCGTGAACACCGCCTCGAACTGCCTGGCGGCGGCCTGCAGCGTCTTGGCGTCGGCACCGGCGCGCGCGCTGTGCTTGAGCGCCTCGAAGCCCTGCGTGTCCAGCGCAAAGCGCTGGGTCAGGTCGGCGCCTTGTGGCGGCAGTGCGGCGTTCATGGTCAGATCACTTCCAGCTCGGCGCGCAGCGCCCCGGCGGCGCGCATGGCTTCCAGGATGGTCTGCAGGTCGGCCGGGGTGGCGCCCAGCGCATTCAGCCCCTTGACCACGGCGGCGAGCGAGGCGCCCGCCTTGACGATCTGCAGCGAGCCGCCCTGTTGCTTCATGTCGATCTGCGACACCGGCGCCACCACGGTCTGCCCGCCGCTGAACGGTGCCGGCTGGCTGATCACGGGTTGCGTGTTGATCACCACCGACAGGCTGCCGTGCGCCACCGCGCAGTCTTCCACGGTCACGGCCTGGTTCATCACGATGGAGCCGGTGCGGGCGTTCAGGATCACCTTGGCGGCGGCCTTGGCCGGGGTCACGTCGATGTTCTCGATGCGGGCCAGGAAGCCCACCCGCGCCGCCGCCGACACCGGCGCGCGCACCTGCACCACGCGGCCATCCAGCGCCGCGGCGACACCGCCGCCCATGGAGCGGTTGATGGCCTCCACCACGCGCTCGGCGGTGCCGAAATCCGTGTCCTTCAGTTCCAGGTTGAGCACACCGCCTTCGGGCTGGAACGGCGCCACCGCGCGCTCCACGATGGCGCCATTGGCGATGCGGCCCACCGCCAGCTGGTTGATCTGCACCTTGCTGCCGTTGGCCGATGCGCCCGCGCCGCCCACCAGCATATTGCCCTGTGCGATGGCATAGACCTGGCCATCGGCCCCCTTGAGCGGGGTCATCAGCAGCGTGCCGCCGCGCAGGCTCTTGGCATTGCCCATCGACGACACCACGATGTCGAGCTGGCTGCCCGGCTGCGCGAACGCGGGCAGCGAAGCGGTCACCATCACCGCCGCCACGTTCTTGAGCTGCATGTTCTTGCCGGCCGGCAGCGTGATCCCCAGCTGCGAGAGCATGTTGGTCAGGCTCTGCGTGGTGAACGGCGTCTGCATGGTCTGGTCGCCGGTGTTGTCCAGGCCCACCACCAGGCCGTAGCCCACCAGCGGGTTGTCGCGCACGCCCTGGAAGGTGGCCAGGTTCTTCAGGCGCTCGGCCTTGGCGACGGTGGCAAAGGCGCCAAAGGCCACGCCAAGCGCCAGGCTGATCACGCTCAGGCGCAGCAGGCGGGACATGAAACGGGCGAGCATGGGAGCAGACATGGCGCGGTCAGAACGGAGAAACGTTGAGGAAGAAGCGCTGCAGCCAGCCCATGTTCTGCGCTTCGTCGATCACGCCCTTGGCCGTGTATTCGATGCGCGCGTCGGCCACCTGCGTCGACAGCACGGCGTTGTCGCCGGTAATCGTGCGCGGGTTGACCACGCCGGAGAAGCGGATGAACTCGGCACCCTGGTTGATGGCCATCTGCTTTTCGCCGGAGACCACCAGGTTGCCGTTGGCCAGCACCTCCAGCACCGTGACGGTGATGGTGCCGTTGAAGGTATTGGCCGCGCTGGCGCCGCCGCTGGCCTTCATGGTGTTGGCGCCGTTGATGTTGGCATTCTGGCTGCTGCCGAACAGGCCACCGAGCGCGCGCGGCACGGCGTCGAACGCCAGCGCGGCGTTGCCGGTGCGGCTGGTATTGGTGCCGGAATTCTTGGTGGCGTTGACGTTCTCGGTGATCAGGATCGTCAGGATATCGCCCACATTGCGCGGACGCCGGTCCTCGAACAGCGGGTTGCCGGCGTACGACGACTGGTAGATCGAGCCCGACGCGGGCCCCATCGGCCGCGGCTCCGCGCGCGCGGTGGTGGGCAATTGCACCAGCGGCTCGCGCGGCACCAGCGCGCAGCCGCCGATGGCCAGCACGGCAAGGCTAGCCAGGCAATGCAGCGCGAGCGCCCCGAAGCGCGACAGCGAGGCGGCCATGTTCACTTCGTTCATCCCATCTGCGACAGGCGCTGCAGCATCTGGTCGGAGGTCTGCACTGCCTTGCTGTTGATTTCGTAGGCGCGCTGGGTCTGGATCATGCTCACCAGCTCTTCCACCACGTTCACATTGGACGCTTCCACATAGTTCTGCTGCAGCGTGCCGGCGCCGTTCAGGCCGGGCACCGTGGTATTGGGCGCGCCCGAGGCATCGGTCTGCACGTACAGGTTCTCGCCCATGCTTTGCAGGCCGGCCGGGTTCATGAAGGTGGCAAGCTGGAGCTGTCCGACCTGCACATTGTTGCTGGAACCGGGTTGCGTCACCGACACCGTGCCGTCGCGGGCGATGGTCAGCGACAGCGTATTGGCGGGGATGGTGACGGCGGGCTGGACCACGAAGCCGCTCGACGTGACCAGCTGGCCGTTCTGGTCCACCTGGAAGGAGCCGTCGCGCGTGTAGGCGGTGGTGCCGTCAGGCAGCGCCACCTGGAAGAAGCCCTGGCCAAGGATGGCCACGTCCTTCGAGTTGCCGGTCTGCTGCGGATTGCCTTGCGTGTGGATACGCTCGGTCGCGACCGGGCGCACGCCGGTGCCCAGCTGCATGCCTGACGGCAGCGTGGTCTGGTCCGACGACAGCGCGCCGGGCTGGCGGATGGTCTGGTACATCAGGTCCTCGAACACCGCGCGTCCACGCTTGAAGCCGTTGGTGGAGACGTTGGCGAGGTTGTTCGAGATCACGTCCATCTGCGTCTGCTGCGCATCGAGGCCGGTCTTGGCAATCCAGAGTGAGCGGATCATGGGGTCCTTGCTAGTTCGTTCGTACAGTCGGGTCAGTTGGTCGAGAGCAGCTGGTTGGCGCGCTGCTCGTTGCCGTCCGTGCCCTGGATCATCTTCATCTGCATCTCGAAGCGGCGGGCATTGGCGATCATGTCGACCATGGCTTCGGTCGGATTGACGTTGCTGCCTTCCAGCGCCCCCGAGACCACGCGAACGGTGGGATCGGCGCCCAGCGGCTGCGCGCCGGGGCGCAGCCGGAACAGGCCGTCATCCCCGCGCGCGATGGCGTCGTTGGGCGGATTCACCACGCGCAGCTTGCCCACCTGGGCCAGGCCGGCGGAGGCTTCACCCGGGCCGCGCGCGGTGATGGTGCCGTCGCTGCCGATGGTCACCTGCGCGCCCGGCGGCACCGAGAGCGGACCGCCATCGCCCATCACCGGCAGGCCGGAGAGGGTCTGCACCTGCCCGTCCTGCGCCACCTGCAAGGCGCCGGCCCGGGTATAGGCTTCGCTGCCGTCCGGCGCCTGCACCACCAGCCAGCCATTGCCCTGCAGGGCCACATCCAGCGCGCGGCCGGTGTAGGTCAGCGGGCCCGCGCGCATGTCCGCGCCCGGCGTGGACGCCAGCGTGAAGGCGCGCGTGGGCGTCTCCTGGCCGGTCACCGGCACCGCGCGGTACAGGTTGATCTGCGCGCGGAAACCCGGCGTCGACACATTGGCGAGGTTGTTCGATACCGCCGCTTGCTGGTCGAGTATCTGCTTGGCGCCCGACAGGGCGGTGTAGATCATGCGGTCCATGCGCTTTCCTTTGCTACGCCTGCGCGGTAGGTGCCGTGCATCACTAGATGTTCATAAGCGTCTGCATGACCTGATCCTGCGCCTTGATGGTCTGCGCATTCGCCTGGTAGTTGCGCTGCGCGACGATCAGGTTGACCAGTTCGCTCGACAGGTTCACGTTGGAACTTTCCACCGCATTCGACTTGAGCTGGCCGAGGCTGCCACCCGGCGCATTGAGCAGCGCCGTGCCGGACGCGCCGGTGGCGGTCCAGACGTTGTCGCCCGCGGACTTCAAGCCTTCGGCGTTGCCGAAGCCGGCCAGTGCGATCTGCCCCAGCGCCTGCGTCTGCTGGTTGGAGTAGCTGGCGAGGACCGTGCCGTCCGACTGGACCGCAAAGCCCAGCAGGCTGCCAGTGGAGTAGCCATTCTGCGCGACGGATTTGGGGTCGTTGGGGCCGCTGTACTGGGTGGAGCCGCTCAGGTCAATCGTGGCGCTCAGGGCTGCCGCGCCGTTGTTCAGGCCGCCCGCGCCGGTGGCGGGAATGGTAATCGCGTTCGCCAGCGCCGGGGCATTCGCGCCGGCTGCCGGAATCAGCTTGCCGGTCGCATCGAACGACACGATGTTGTTGGCGACTTCGTTGCCGGCCGCGTCGCGCACGGACATCATCCACGGCGAGCTCGGGGGCGGGCCTGCGACCGCGCCCTGCTTCACGAAATAAGCGGTAAGCTGCTGCGGGTTGCCCAGCGAGTCGAACACCTGCACCGTGCTGGCGTAGTTGAAGCTCGATGCGGGCGGAACGCCATTGCCGGCAGGGAACGTGGCGGGGGCGATCACGTTCGTGCCCGAGTCCAGGTTGAGCTGGATCGACAGGCTGGTGGTGGCCTTGGGCGCCATCTGCGCATTGGAAACCACCAGCGGTTGCGGCTGCACGCCGGCGCCGGCGGTTACACCCTGCGGATAGCCCGTCAGCAGCAGGCCCTGGGCATTGGTCAGGTGGCCATCGTCGGTACGCAGGAACTGGCCATTGCGGGAGTAGTACACCTGGCCGGCAGCGTCCTGAAGGCGAAAGAAGCCATTGCCGTTGGTGATCGCCACGTCCAGTGAGCGCCCGGTCGACTCGATATTGCCCTGGTTGAACGACTGCACCACCTTGCTGACGCGCGTACCCAGGCCGACTTGTGCGCCGGCGAAGACGTCGGCGAACTGCACGGTGGATTGCTTGAAGCCAACCGTGTTGGCGTTGGCGATGTTGTTGCCGATCACGTCCAGATTCTGCGACGCGGCATCGAGGCCGCTCAATCCTTGACCGAAACCCATGATTTTTCCTCTTTTCCAGTATTCCGATTGCTGCCCGGCACCAAGTCAGCCGGCCGCGTAGTTAGAGAATGCGGCGGACGTCGTCGACGCCCGCGCTCTGGCCGTTGCCGATATCGACCAGCACGCCGTTCGTATCGCCGCTGATGCTCTGCACCTTGCCGTAGACCAGCGCAACCGGCTGTACCGAGGTGCCGTTGGCGGTAGCGTTGACCTTGAAGGTGTAGTCACCGTCGGCAACCGCCACGCCGGCGTCGCTCTTGCCGTCCCAGGCAATGTCGTGCACGCCGGCTACCTGGCCCTTCATGTCGATGTTGCGCACCACGGTGCCATCCTTGTCCACCACGCTGACCGTGACCGCATCGGCGGTCGAAGGCAGGTCCAGGCCGAACTGGCCGGGCACGCCGTCCTTCACCGTGACTTGCGAACCCGGCACCATCACCGTGCGGCCGATCAGCGCGGCGGAATCCATCGCGCGGCTTGCGCTCACCTGGCTCAGCAGCTGGTTCAGCGTGGTGTTCATGGTCTGCATGCTGCTCACCGTGCTGATCTGCGCCAGCTGCGAAGTGAGCTGGGAGTTGTCCATCGGGTTGAGCGGATCCTGGTTGTTCATCTGCGTCACAAGCATCTTGAGGAAGTTGTTCTGCAGGTCGGCGGCACTGGCGCTGCCGCTCTTGAGGGCATCATTGATGCCCTGGGTACTCTGGGTATTGCTGCTGACTGCGGTGGTGGTCGTCATGTCGCGATCCGGTTCGGTTTGTCCTGGTTGACGTCGTCACTGACCGATCGTCAGCGTCTTGAGCATCATGGTCTTGGCGGTGTTGAGCACCTCCACATTGGCCTGGTACGAACGCGAGGCCGAGATCATGTTGACCATCTCTTCCACCGGATTCACGTTGGGCATCATCACGTAGCCTTCGGCATTGGCCAGCGGATGCGTGGGGTTGTGCACCATGCGCGGTGGCGACGGGTCTTCCATCACGCCTTCGACCTGCACGCCGCCCACATCGCTCTGGCCGGGCGTGGGCGCCATGCCGAAGATCACCTGCTTGGCGCGGTAGGCCTGCCCGTTGGGGCTCACGATGCTGTCCGCGTTGGCCAGGTTGGACGCGGTCACGTTCATGCGCTGCGACTGCGCCGCCATGGCGGAACCGGCAACGTCGAAGATATTCATGGCTGGCATGCTGGCCTCACTGCTGGATCGCGGCCAGCATGGTCTTGATCTTGGCGCTCATCACCGCAAGACCGGATTCGAAGTGCACCGTGTTGTCGGCAAAGGCCACGCGCTCGGTATTCATTTCCACGGTGTTGCCATCCACGCTGGACTGGAGCGGGATGCGGTAGGCCAGGTCGAATTCCTCGCGGCCCGGCGCCTGCGCGGGCATGTGGCGCACCGAGGTGGTGGACAGCGACATGCCTTCATTGCGATGGCCGCGCTCGACGCTCTGCGCCAGCGTGCTGGAGAAATCAAAGTCGCGCGCCTTGTAGCCGGGCGTGTCCGCGTGCGCGATGTTGGAGGCAATCACCGACTGCCGCTGGTTGCGCAGGCTCAACGCTTCCTGCTGGAAACGTAGCGCCGCGTCGAGTCTGTCAATCATCTGGCATCTCCCTGCCCACGAAAACGCTCAAGGAACCGCTCACGAAAACGGAGCGGACGACCTTCTTCAGGGTTGCCATCTTAGGGGGGGACCTGTCACGCCAATCGGATGAATAAGGACGGGAAATCCATGCATTTCGGCCCGCCCTCGCGCGAGGGCCTGCCTACAATGGGACCCCGATGACAGATGTAAACGGGGCGCGCGGCCAGTCACGGGGCGGTGCGCCAGGCATGCCTTGCATGCCGTGCCGTCCTTGCCGGGAAGTCCAGATGAATCAGAATCGCCGCAACGCCCGCAGCCTGGCGCACGCCCTGCTGGCAGCCTGCCTGCTTGGCCCGGCCGGCGCCGGTGCCGCGCCGGCGCAGGTCACGCCCGTCGCCATGCAGGCGCCGGCCGCGCACGGCCAGCAGCAGACGGCTTATGTTGCCAACCCCATTGCCAACCCCGCTGCCGCCGCCAGCCCCTTTGCCGAAGACCCCGCGCGCGTGGCCGTCGAGCGCTTCCTGCTGCAGCAGACCGCCGGCTTGCCGGGCAAGGTCAGCGTGCAGGTGGCGCCGCCGTCGGGCGGCCGCGCGCCGGAATGCGTCGCGCCCGACCCCTTCCTGCCCGCCGGCGCTTCGCCATGGGGGCGCGTTTCGGTCGGCGTGCGCTGCGGCGGCGAGCGGCCGTGGGTGCGCTACATGCAGGCGCGCGTAGCGGTGCTGACCGACTATTACGTGGCCGCGCGCGCACTGGGCCCAGGCGAGCCGGTCAGCCAGGCCGATATCGAAGTCCGCCAGGGCGACCTGGGCACGCTGCCGCGCGCGGTGATCACCGACCCGGCCCAGCTTGCCGGCGCGGTCGCCGCCAACCGCATCGCCGCAGGCTCGCCGCTGCGCAGCGACCTGCTGCGCAAGGCCATCGCCGTGCGCCAGGGCCAGACCGTCACCGTGGCCGTGGAAGGCGAGGCCTTCCAGATCACCAGCGAAGGCAAGGTGCTGGCCGACGCCGCCACCGGCAATACCGTGCAGGTGCGCCTGCGCAGCGGCCAGGTGGTCAACGGACTGGTGCGCAGCGGCGACACCGTCGTGCTGCAATAGTCCTGCGCCAAGTGCTGTAATCGTGGCCAACAAGACTGGAAATCCGGGGCAACCGGCATGCGAAAATGCCGCCAACGCCGCCGCGTGGCGAATCCGGGCCAGGGGCCCTAAAGAATTCGCCGGCGCGTCCGTAATGCCATAGGAAACCAGCAAGGAACGCCCCGTGAAGATCAACCACTCCACCTCGTCCCGGCCCGCCGACGCCCCCGGGGGCGATGCCGCGGCACGGCCCCAGGCCGCGCCGGCCAGCGCCGCGGCGCCGTCCGCCGGCCTGAGCGTCAGCCCGCTGGCCGCCCAGGTGCGCGACATCAGCGCCCGCCTGTCCCAGCCCACTGACGACGATATCGATACCGCCAAGGTCGAAGAGATCCGCCAGGCCATCGCCGAAGGCAAGATCAGGATCGACCCGGGCAAGATTGCCGACGGCCTGATCGCCACCCTGCGCGAGCTTGGCCAGGCCGACCCCAAATAGCCATCATGAGCCAGAGCCTGATCCAGTCCCTGCAGCGCGAAACCGAAGGCATCCAGGCCTTCGGCCAACTCCTCGCCGAAGAGCGCGACGCCCTCAAGCGGGGCGACTTCCAGTCCCTGAGCGGACTGCTGACGCGCAAGGTTGAACTGGGCCAGGCCCTGTCCCGCCAACTCAAGGCCCGCGAAGCCCAGATGGGCGCGCTCGGCCTGCGCGCCGGCCCCGAGGGCCAGCTGCTTGGCCGCCAGGTCGACCCGGCCGTGGCGGACGCCTGGCGCCAGCTGATCTTCGCGGCCCGCACCGCACGCGACGGCAACGCCCTGAATGGCGCCGTCGTCAACGCCCACCTCGATTTCACCCGCGAAGCTATCCAGGCGCTGCGCCAGCATAGCGGCGGCGATGCCGGGTTGTATGGGAAGGATGGGAAGGCGGCGGCCGGGGTGGGTGGGGTGAGCCTGGCGGCGGGTTGAAGCTCTCTGCTGATGTTCCGTTTTTTCGTCACTTATTCAGAAGTGACGAAAAAACGGAACATTCATTCCTACCTGAACCCCACCACCACCTCATTGCTGCGCCCCTGCAGCACCGGCACCAGGCTACCCTGCCCCGGCACCCGGAACGCGAACACAAAGCCCTTGGTGGCGTCATCCCCAACGAACGCGTCGGTCTTGCCTTCGGCCTCGGGCAGCAGCACGCAGCGCTGGGCATTGCAGAGATAAGCTTGCAGCTCCACCGGTGGGGTCCTGACGAAGCTGTAGCGCCAGCGCACCGAGGTAATCACCCCTTCCGACTGCGGCAGGACGCCGGTGGGCAGGATCGGCGGCGACACCGCGCGCTGGCCGCGGCCGTAGAGGGCTGGACCGTTGACCGAGCCGGTCCACGCATGGCGTGTGCCGGCGTCGAACGCCGCCCAGGCGCAGGCCGATACGGCAAGCAACATCCAGCAGGCGCCCCGTGCGGCGCGGTCCGCCCCGCGCATCACAACAAGCCGCGCAACTGGTTGCGCAGCCGGGTAATCGCCTGGCCGCGGATCTGGCACACGCGCGACTCGGTCACTTCGAGCACCGCGCCGATCTCGCGCAGGTTCAGCTCCTGGTCGTAGCACAGCGACAGCACCAGCTTCTCGCGCTCGGGCAGCCGCTCGATGGCGCGGACCAGCGCCTGGCGCATGCCGCTTTCCATCAGCACGGTCAGCGGGTTACCGTCATCGCTGCCGCCGAGGTGGCGGTCCAGGAAGTCCTCTTCGCCGGAGCGCTCGAAATCCTCGTAGTGCAGCAGCTGGCAGCCATAGACCTCGTTGAGCAGCAGCTGGTATTCGTCCAGCGGCATCTCCATGGCCTCGGCCACCTCGGAATCGATCGGCGTGCGCCCTAGCTTCTGCTCCAGGTTGCGCTGCGTGCGTTCGATGCGGCGGGTGAACTGGCGCAGGCTGCGCGACTGCCAGTCGTTGGCACGCACCTCGTCGAGCATGGCGCCACGGATGCGCTGGCTGGCGTAGGTCTCGAAGCGCGCGCCATGGGTATCTTCATAGCGTTTGGCGGCGTCGAGCAGGCCGATCATGCCGGCCTGGATCAGGTCGTCGATCTGTACGCTGGCGGGCAGCCTGGCGGCCAGTTGCAGCGCGATGCGGCGCACCAGTTGCGCGTGCGCCTTGACCACGTCGGCCTGTTCGAGCTTTCCCTGGATCGTGTACATGGTGCAATTCTCGTGAATGCTGGATTGCTGGTCCGGCACGCCTTGCGGCGGCCGGCTGGCTCAGGGTGCAGTTCGGTAAGTTGGCATGGCTGGCAGGCTCAGGCCATCGCGGGGGTTGCGGCAGGCGCAGCGGCGTCTGCACGCAGCGGCCAGGCGCCGATGCCGCCGGCGGTACGGCGCAGTGCCGTGGTGGCCGGCGCCGCCGGAAACGCCTCGACCACGCAGCGGCCCAGCTGCACGCCGCGCGCCACCAGCGGGTCGGACGGCAGCCAGCCCGCGCACAGCACCTCGACGCCGAGATACTGGCTGGCGGTACGCGCCAGGTTGCGCAGGATGGCCTGCACCGTGGCCTCGCTTGCCGCCATGTTGACGATCAGGTGGAACTGGCGCCAGGCATACAGGTGGTGCAGGCGCTTGATGCAGGCGTAGGCATCCGTGATCGACGCCAGCTCCGGCCGCATCACCACCAGCACGTTGTGCGCACCGCCCGCGAGCGGCGACAGCACGCCGTCGGCATCGATGGCGGCATCCACCACCACGCTGCGAAAGCCACCTGCGGCCGGCAAGGTGTTTCCCGGCACGGGCCGGCCTGCCGGCAGCACCGACAGCACGCCGCCCGGGCCAGTGCCGGCAGCAGCTTCCAGCGACAGGCGGCCTGCGTTGACATCGGCCAGCGTGCCGGCCGGCCTGGCGCCGGACAGCCGCGTGGCGCGCGCCGCGGCGGCGTCTTCATCGACCAGCAGCACGCGCTCGCCCTGCATGGCCAGCGCGTGCGACAAACCCAGGGCCACGGTAGTGGCGCCGGCACCGCATTCGCTGGCGACCACCGCGATACGGCGTGTCGTGCGCGGCGCCAGCATCCGGCGCAGGCTCTCGGCCTGGTCCATGGCGAGGCCGCTCACGGCAGCACCTCCATCGCTGCAGCCGGCACGGCAGCGCCGCGGCCCGGATAGTTTTCCAGCACGTCGAGCAGCGCCAGCACGCGGCCCATGCCCTCGTTGAGCACCGGGCCCGGCACCGGCACGCCCTCGCGCACCGTGCGGCCGGCCAGGCGCGCGAGGAAGGCGGGCGCGGCCGCGGTCGGCGCGTGTTCCAGGCGCAGCACCGACAATCCGAGCTGCAGCGCGGCCACGGCGGCGCCGGCGGCGTGGCCGCTTTCGGCGTCCTGGGCGAAGTGGTCGATGGCGTGGCGCAACGTGCGCAGGCGCGCATCGGCCGCGTCGGTCCACAAGGCCCAGCGCGCCACCTGCGCGGCATCCTGCGCCAGCGCCGGATCGCACAGCAGGTAGCGGGTATCGAGCAGTTCACCGGTGGCGCGGTCGGCCAGGCGGGCCACCACCAGGCAGGCGTCGATGCCGCCTTCGGGCGTGCCCTTGCCGCGCACCGGGCTGTCCGGCACGCGCACGTCGACACTGGCCAGCCAGCGCACGGCGTCACGCTCGCGCACGGTGTCCTCGCCGACGGCGTGGAAGGTCAGCGTATCGGCCAGTGCATCGAGCTTCCAGGCGGCGCCGGCGCCGACCACGCGCGCGGTCTTGCGCGCGCCGGCTACCCAGCGCTCGCCGGCCTGCTGCCAGCGCGCCAGCGTGGCGGCGGCGGGCACGGCGTCAAGCAGGTTGACCACCTTGCGCGCGGCGCTCATGGCGGCGCGCAGGTTGGCGGCATCGGACTCGGCTTCGCCCAGCGGCTGGCCGGCACCGTGCCCCCGGCCGGTCGGCGTCACGGTAGCGGCCAGCGGCATGCCGTTGCGGTCGGCGAGCCACAGCGTATGCTGCATCGGCTGCGGCGCGCGGCGGCCGGGCACGGCCACCTGCAGCGTGGCGGCGGCGGCCAGCACGTACTGCTCGCACTGGCCGGTCACGTCGCGGCAGACCGCTTCACGCACCTGCTGCGACATGGCGCGCAGGGCCGGGGCGCCGGCGCTGCGCTGTTGCCACAGCGAGCGGGCCAGATCGAAACCCAGGCCCGCGCCATTCAATTCGGCCACGCACTGGCTCAGCGCGTCGGCGCTGTCGGTCAGCGAGCGCAGCACCTCGTCGGCGCCGCCTCGCGTGGGCGCCTCGTCATCTGCGCCGGCGGTGCGCCGGCGCGCGGCGTCGGCATCGGCAAACACCGAACCGCGGCGCGGCGTCAGGAAGGCGCGCTCGACCAGCGTGGTGCCGTTGGCCAGCTCAAGATGCTCGGGCACGCGCTGGCCGGTGGAGGCGTAGAACACCGGCAGGCGGTGGCGGATCACCACGTCCAGCACCGAGCCCAGGTGGGTGGCTTCATCCAGCTTGCTGATGATGCAGCCGTCGATGCCGCCGCCGTCAGGCGCGGCGTCATGGCGGTAGGCGTGCACCACTTCATTGAGGGTATCGCCGTGGCTGGCGCCGTTGAGCAGCAGCACGCGCTGCACCGGCGCGGGCACGCCGGCGAGCATGGCGATCTGTTCCGACAGGCTGCGGTCGCGCTGGCTCATGCCAACGGTGTCGATGATCACCAGGTGCTTGTCCTTCATCGCCGCCAGCGCGAAGCGCAGGTCGGCGGCGTCCTTCACCGCATGCACCGGCACACCCAGGATGTCGCCGTAGATGCGCAGCTGCTCATGGGCGCCGATACGGAAGCTGTCGGTGGTCAGCAGCGCCAGCTTGTCAGCGCCGTGGCGCAGCACGAAGCGCGCCGCCAGCTTGGCCGTGGTGGTGGTCTTGCCCACGCCGGTGGGGCCCACCAGCGCCAGCACACCGCCTTGCGCAAAGAGGCTGTCCTCGTCGCCCAGCACCGGCAGCTTGCTGGCCAGCTCGGCGCGGATCCAGCCCATGGCCGCGGGGCGGTCGTAGCCCAGCGGCAACCGCGCCAGCAGCGTGCGCGCCAGCTGTCCGGAAAAGCCCGCGCCGACCATCCATTCAAACAGCGATTCGCGCAGCGGGTCGCTGGCGGCTACGCCGTGCGCTGCCGCGCTGGCAACCACGCCAGGGGCAGGATTGATCCCGGCCAGCTGGCGCTCGATCATCGCGCGCATCGATTGCAGCTCGCCGCGCAGGTCGCCGATGGCGGCGGGATCGACCGCCGGCGCGGGCGGCACGTAGACCTGCGCCGTGGCCTGCACGCTGCCCAGATCCGTATCGCGCATGGCGACGATCTCCACGCCGCCCTCGACGGTGCGGTTGGACAGCACCACAGCGTCCGGGCCCATCGCTTCGCGCACCTGGCGCATGGCTTCGCGGCCGTTGGCCGCGACAAACTTGGCTACGCTCATCTTTGACTCCTCACGCGCCGATCATGGCGGTGACGCGGATATTGCGGTTGTCCGGGACTTCGGCATGCGACAGCACCCTCAGCTGCGGCATGGTGCGCCGCAGGAAGCGCGCCATCAGCGGGCGCAGCTGCGACGGCACCAGCAGCACCGGGTCCATGCCCATCTGCTCCTGGCGCGTGACTGCGCCCTGGGTCTGTTGCAGCAAGGCGTCGGCCAGGCCCGGCTCGATCCCGCCGCCGTTGGTCAGCGCCTGCGACAGCACGCGCTCCAGGCCGGCATCGAGGCCAATCACCTGCAGGTCGGCGTTGTTCGGGAACAGCTGCTGCGTGATCGCGCGGCCCAGCGCCACGCGCACCATCGCGGTCAGCTCGTTCGGGTCGCTGATCTTGGGCGCATGCTCGGCCACCACATCCAGGATGGTGCGCATGTCGCGGATGGGCACGCCTTCGTCCAGCAGGTTCTGCAGGATCTTCTGCAGCGCGGTCAGCGAAATGGTCTTCGGCACCAGGTCCTCGGTCAGCTTGGGCGAGTCCTTGGCGATGCGGTCCAGCAGCGCCTGTACTTCCTGGCGGCCCAGCAGCTCGGCCGCGTGCATGTGGATCACGTGGTTCAGGTGCGTGGCCACCACCGTGCTGGCATCGACCACGGTATAGCCGAAGGCCTGCGCCTGCTCCTTGATGCCCGCATCGATCCACACCGCCGGCAGGCCGAAGGCGGGATCGCGCGTGGCCGCGCCCGGCAGCGTGCCGCTGACCTGGCCGGGGTTGATTGCCATCCACTGGCCCGGCATGGCCTCGCCGCGGCCGATCTCCACACCCTTGAGCGTGATGCGGTAGGCGTTGGGCTTGAGTTCCAGGTTGTCGCGGATATGCACCACCGGCACCAGGAAGCCGATCTCCTGCGCCACCTTCTTGCGGATGCTCTTGATACGGCCCAGCAGCTCGCCGTCCTGCGCGCGGTCCACCAGCGTGATCAGGCGGTAGCCCACTTCCATGCCGAGCGGGTCGACCAGCGTGACATCGTCCCAGCTGGCTTCGGTGGATTCCGGCGCCACCGCCGGGGTGCGCTCCTCGCGCTGCCTGACTTGCGCCTGCGTGGCCGCGCGGCGCGACATATAGCGGCCCATCCACACCAGCACGCCGGCCAGCAGCAGGAAGGCAAAGTGCGGCATGCCCGGGATGATGCCCATCAGGCCAATGATGCCCGCGGTCAGGTACAGCACGCGCGGGTTGGCGAAGAGCTGGCCGGTGAGCTGCTCGCCAACGTCCTGCTCGTTCGACACGCGCGACACGATCACGCCCGCGGCGGTGGAGATCACCAGCGCCGGGATCTGCGCCACCAGGCCGTCGCCGATGGTCAGCAGCGTGTAGTTGTGCACGGCGGTGCCGAAGTCCAGGTCGTGCTGCACCATGCCCACCACCATGCCGGCGGCGACGTTGATGAACATGATCAGCAGGCCCGCCACGGCATCGCCGCGCACGAACTTGCTGGCACCGTCCATGGCGCCGTAGAAGTCGGATTCCTGCGCCACTTCGGCGCGGCGCTTCTTGGCGCCCTCTTCGTTGATCAGGCCCGCGTTCAGGTCGGCATCGATCGCCATCTGCTTGCCGGGCATCGAGTCCAGCATGAAACGCGCGCCGACTTCGGCAATACGGCCGGCACCTTTGGTAATCACCATGAAGTTGATCACCACCAGGATCGCGAACACCACGATGCCCACGGCGAAGTTGCCGCCCACCAGGAAGTGGCCGAAGGCCTCCACCACCTTGCCCGCGGCATCCGGGCCGGTATGGCCTTCGAGCAGCACCACGCGCGTGGACGCGACGTTGAGCGACAGGCGCAGCAGCGTGGTGAACAGCAGCACCGCCGGGAAGGCGGCAAAGTCCAGCGCCTTCTGCGTGTACATGCTGACCAGCAGCACCATGATCGCCAGCGCGATATTGAAGGTGAACAGCAGGTCCAGCACAAAAGCCGGCAGCGGCAGGATCATCATCCCGAGGATCATGATGATCAGCAGCGGCCCGGTCATGGCCTTCATCTGGCCGGCGGCGCGCAGGCCGGGCAGGTTGAACAGGTTGCTCAGAGCGTTCATTCGCGCATTTCCGGTACGGCGAGTTCATCGGGCACCGGCAGGTCGGCGGGCGCCTGCGGTTGCGGGCCCTGCGAGTAGTGCCAGTGCTTCAGTTGATAGACCCAGGCCAGCACTTCGGCCACGGCGGTATACAGTCCGGCGGGGATTTCCTGGCCCAGCTCCACATGGCGGTGCAGCGCGCGCGCCAGCGGCGGCGCCGACATCAGCGGCACGCGGTGCTCGGCGGCCAGCGCGCGGATGCGGGCGGCAACATCGCCGGTGCCCTTGGCCACCACGCGCGGCGCGCCCATGCGCCCTTCCTCATAGCGCAGCGCCACGGCAAAGTGGGTGGGGTTGGTCACCACCACGTCGGCCTTGGGCACCTCGGTCATCATGCGGCGGCGCGCCATGGCGCGCTGCTGCTGGCGGATGCGGTTCTTGATATGGGGGTCGCCCTCGCTCTCCTTGAACTCCTGCTTGACCTCTTCCTTGGTCATGCGCAGCTTCTTGAAGAACTCCCAGTACTGCCACGGCACGTCGATGGCCGCCACCACGAGCAGCGACAGCGACACCACCAGGCAGCAGTGCAGCACCAGGTCGATCATATGCAGCAGCGCTTCCTGCACCGGCGCATTCATCAGCGCGATGGCCTCGGGCAGGCGCTTCCACAATACCCAGGCGCCCACGCTGCCCACCAGCAGCGACTTGGCCACGGCCTTGAGCAGCTCCACCAGCGAATGCGCGGAGAACATCCGGCCCAGCCCCGCCAGCGGCGACAGGCGCGAGAACTGCGGCGCGAACGACTTGGTCGAGAACACCCAGCCGCCCAGCAGCAGCGGCGCGGCCAGCGCGGCCACACCGAACAGCAGCAGCAGGGGCAGGAAGGCCAGCAGGCTGTCCCACACCATCAGGCCGAAGCGCGACAGCATGCGCGAGGTATCGAATGCCGTCGCCGGCTCGAAGCGCAGCGCGCCCTGCATCACCTGGTTCAGGCTGCGGCCCAGCTGGCCGCCCAGCGTCCACAGGCCGGTGACGCCGGCGATCAGCATGACGAACGTGGCCAGCTCGCGCGAACGCACTACCTGCCCCTCCTCGCGCGCCTTTTCCAGGCGCCGGGGTGAGGCGGGTTCGGTTTTCTCGAGATCGCTTTCTTCGGACATCCACGCTCCGTGCGAAGCGGCAGGCCGCTATTCGTCAGCAGGGATTATCGAAGCAGGACCCGGTGGGCATTAGGCGGAAAAGGCGGGGGATTTCGCTGCTGTTTGGGCAATGAGCAGCGGGGTGAGAATTAACGGCGCGGGCGGGAGCGACTTGAGGGCCAGCGCACCGACCTGGCCCAGCTGGACGCCGCAACATTGTTACAAACCTGCCCGCAGCTACCGTCAACGCCGGCGATCCAGGGCCCGTTGTAGGAGCCAGCACCAGAGGGCTGGCAATGGCGGCCGATTGCCGTCATTACAGGCACGATGGGGCAGAAATCGCGAAGATTGTTGTCAAGTTAGGCGTTAATGCTGTCGCAGTCATTCCCCAACTGTCAATGCAGGAGTTCTCCATGAAGCGCTTTCTCGTCGTTCTCACCGCCGGACTGCTGACCTCCCTGGCGGCCGTGGCACAGCCAGCCCCGACCGCAACCTGCAAGGATGGAACCACCTATTCCGGCGCCAGCAAGCAAGGCGCCTGCTCCGGCCATGGCGGCGTGAAGGAATGGGCCGGAAAACCTGCCGCCACGCAGACAGCCGCCAGCGCACCGATGCCGGCTGCGGCCGCGCCTGCCACACCGACCGCGCCTCCGGCCAAGGCGAGCGCTCCCGCGACCACGACGCCTGCGCCTGCGGCTACCCCTGCGCCCAAGAAGACAGCGGCCACACCCGCTCCCGGCGGCGGTCCTGGCCAGGTCTGGGTAAACAAGTCCTCCAAGACCTACCATTGCTCAGGATCAAAATGGTACGGGACCACCAAGAATGGCGAGTACATGCCGGAGGCACAAGCCAAATCACAGGGTTTCCACGCCGACCACGGCAAGGCCTGCAGCTAAGCACCGGACCTGGCGGGCGGACCATGGCGAGGGCGCCGGTTGGGGCCCTCGCCTGCGTTTGCCCCCAGACTTGTAGCGCACCAACCTGAGCATCACCGTACAAGGCGAACTTGTCATGCACCTGATCTGGACCATCCTTATCGGCTTTGTGGCCGGACTCGTGGCCAAATTCCTCACCCCCGGGCGCGGCCCGTCGGGCTTCTTCCTGACCGCTGCGCTCGGTATCGGCGGTTCACTTGCGGCAACCTACCTCGGCCAGATGCTGGGCTGGTATCACAAGGGCCAGTCGGCGGGATTTATCGGCGCGGTGGTAGGCGCCGCGATCCTGCTGGTGGCCTACCACCTCGTCACCAGACAGAAGGGCTAACGGAGCGACAACCATGGGACTGATGGATCTTTTGCAGCAGGCCGCGGGCATGCTGGGCTCGAACCCGGAGCAGCATTTCGAACAGGTCGCGCAGCAGGCGCCGGCAGACGTCGTGGGCAAGGGGCTTGCCGACGCCTTCAAATCGGACCAGACGCCGCCGTTTGCCCAGATGGTCGCGCAGCTGTTCGCCAACTCGACGCCGGAACAACGCGCAACCATGCTGAACCAATTGCTGGCGACGGTCGGGTCGGGCGCGCTGACGCAGGCAGCGGGCGGGGCACTGGGCAACGTGCTGACACCTGGCGCCAGCCAGGTCACGGGCGAGCAGGCCAGCCAGCTCACACCCGAGCAGGTCCAGCAGATCGCCGCGCACGCAGAGCAGTCGCACCCGGGCGTGATCGACCAGCTCGGTAATTTCTATGCGCAGCACCCGACGCTGGTGAAGACGCTGGGCGGGGCTGCGCTGGCCATCGTGCTGGCGAAGATGAAGGATCATCTTCAGGGTTGAGGCGGATAAGCCTGGGGGATCAAGGGACCTCAGAACCCCAGGCTGGCCAGCAGATCATCCACTTGCGCCTGGCCCATCATCGCGCTTCTGATTCCGTATCTGCCGCCGCTTGCTTGACGATGACTCTCGCAAGTCAACGCTGCGGGATTAGCTGCCGGGACCGCCTTGCACGAGACAATGCCCAAGCGATCGAGTGGCTTCCACAGCCTCGCCCATCAGCCGCTCCACGATCCATCCCGCCGGATGAATGCCGTCGGCAAAGCCGCCTGCCGGCCCCAGCGAAACGATGCCGGCCTCCACGTCACCATCGCGGTAAACCTTCTCGCGCGTGCGCGACGAGAGGAAACATTGAAGCGGCCGGTGCTGGACAAACCAAACGATGTGAACACCGATACCACCATCCCTGCCAGGTAAATCTTGGCGGACCGGGTAGGGCGGATGGTATGGCCATGAGTGGGCTCCCGCTTGCATCTCAAATGGAGCTGCCTAGCTGACCTTGCGCTGCATGTTTTGCCAGTACTTTTCCTTGACCGCGCGCCGCAACACCTTGCCGACCACCGAGGTCGGCAATTGCTCGACGAACGCGATCGACTTCGGGGCCTTGTAGCTGCCGAGCTTTTCCTTGGCGTGCGCGATCAGTTCGGCGGCCTCGACCGACGCGCCGGGACGCAGCACCACTTCCGCATGCACGGCCTCACCCCACTCCGGATGCGGAATGCCGACCACAGCGGACATCATGACGGCTGGGTGGGAGGCCAGCGCCGCTTCGACTTCAACCGCATAGACGTTGAAGCCGCCGCTGATGATCATGTCTTTCAAACGGTCGACGATGTACAGATAGCCGTCCTCGTCGATGTAGCCTAGGTCGCCCGACTTCCACGCCCCGTCGGCAAACTCGGCGGCCGTCGTTTCCGCATTGTTGTAATAGCCCTTGATGATGGCTCGGCTGCGGATGCGGATTTCGCCGCATTGGCCGGTTGGCAGCGGTTTGCCCTGCTCGTCGGTTACATAGACTTCGACGCCCGGTGTCGGCCGGCCAGCCGACGACAGGCGCTTGATGCCGCCGCCAGTCGTATGCGCCGTCTCGTGCTCGGCCTTGTCGAGCGCCGACACAAACATTGGAACTTCGGTGGCGGCGTAGCCTTGCGCGAAGATGGGGCCGAAGCACGTGATCAGGTCTTCGAGCTTGGCGGGACTCATCGGGGCGGCGCCGTAGATCACGGTGTTCAGCGAAGAAAAATCGCGTGGGTTGGCGCGCTGCAATTCGAGCAGACGGTACAGAACGGTTGGCACCAGGAAGGAATGGGTAACGCGCCGCTGTTCGACTGTTTTCCGCCATTGCTCGAGATCGAGCTGATTGAGCGTAATGTTGGCGCCGCCGGCATAGAAGGTCGGTATGAAAGCGATCAGCGTGCCATGCGAGAGCGGCGCCACGTGCAACATGCGTGTGCGGTCGTTGAAGCCGAAATCCGGGTTGCCGAATCCGCCATCGCGGCAAGCCATCAGATTGTCGATCGAGTACATCGCGCATTTGCCCTGGCCAGTCGTGCCGCCGGTGAAGCGCAACATGCAGATGTGCTCGTCGTCGTCCAGCTCCACGTCGACGTCGAGTTCGGAGGCAGCGTCGACCAGGCTCCAGAATGCGTGCACGCCTGGGCGCGCAGCCTGTTCCGGCGTCGGATCGTCCATGACGACGATCTCGCACCTGGCCGCGCGCAACATTGCGTAGTAGCCGTCGAGCAGGCGAGTTTCAATGAATACGACCTTCGGCTTGACCAGTTCGACCTGACGCGCATGCTCTTCCGGCGCGTCGCGCAGGTTGGTCATGACCACCGTGCCTTCCTGCTTGAGGACAGTCGGCAGCATCATCAGGCTCAGGTTGTCGTTTTCCAGGATGAGCAGGAACTTGTCGCCCTTGCCAACCCCGAGCGCATTGCGCAACGCATCGGCGATGCGGTTGGTCAACAGGTGGTAATCGTGGTAGCTGTAGCTGCGGCCACGCTCCACATTGACGATCGCTTGCCGGTCGCGAAAGCGCAGCGTCATCAGGCGCATGACGCGGCAAAAGTTCATTTTCATGGCATGGTCTCCTTTGTTCTTTTGCCCTCCCTCTTCGTTGGAGGAAGGGCACCCTGGCGCCGGCGAAGCGCGTTTAGCGCGCGCGCAGGCGTGATGCAGCGTCCAGGCGAATGGTGTGCGCGTTGAGGTAGGCGTTCTCGATGATGAAGGCGCAGCAATGCGCGAACTCGCGCATGTCGCCGAGGCGCTTCGGGGCCTCGATCTGCGACTTCAACGCAGTGATGATCTTTTCGTCGAGCGTCTGCACCATCGGCGTCAGGAACAGGCCGGGCGCAATGGCGTTGACACGGATACCGACGTCGCCGAGTTCGCGCGCAGCCGGCATGTTCATGCCGAGCAGCGCCGCCTTGGAGGCGGCGTAGGCGACTTGACCGATCTGTGCCTCGTAGGCGGCACCCGACGAGATGTTGATGACCACACCGCGCTCCTCGCCGGCTTCCGGTTCGTTCCTGACCATCTGCTCGGCGCATTTGGACATGACGTTGAACACGCCATTGACGTTGACCGACGTCACCTGCGCGAACTTTGCCAGCGGTGTGGCCTTGCCTTCCTTGCCCAGCACCTTGCACGGCGTGGGCAGCGCGGCGCAATTGATGCAGACGTGAATCGCGCCGAAGCGCTCAGTCACGGCAGCCACCGCGTTCTGCACCGATTCCTCGTTGCTGACGTCGGTTTGCACGAACATGGCGTGTTCGGCCCCGATATCCTCGACCGCCTTGGCGCCGGCCTCGGCGTTCAGATCAAAGATGACGACGCGCGCGCCTTTTTCCTGTACCAGGTAGCGCCCTGCGGCCAGGCCGAGGCCCGATGCGCCGCCGGTAATGACGATAACTTTTCCTTCAATACGCATGATGTCTCCTGTGGCTATGGCTTAGAACGCGGGTACGCCAGTCAACGCGCGGCCGATAATGAGTTGCTGGATCTGAGTCGTGCCTTCCGGAATCGGCGCGATGATCGCCTCGCGCGCGAGCTTCTCGACGAGGAATTCGGTCGTGACGCCGTTACCCCCGTGGATCTGCACGGCCTGGCGGGCGATTTTCACGGCGGCTTCGCAGGCGAAATACTTGGCCATCGCCGCTTCCATCTCGGCCGGCACGCCGGCTTCGATCATCGACGCTGCGCGGTAGGTCAAAAGGCGTGCAGCGTCCACATTGGTCGCCATTTCGGCCAACATCGCCGCGATCAACTGGTGACCCGCGATGACCTTGCCGTGCTGGCGGCGCTCCTTCGCATAACGCACCGCTTCTTCGAGCGCGCGGCGGGCAATGCCCAGTCCCTGGGCGGCGACGAATACGCGCGACCTTTCGAACAGCGAGAGCGTGTTGCGCAGCCCTTCGCCTTCGTTGCCGATCATGTTGGAGGCCGGCACGCGCACATCGGTCAGGAAGATCTGTGCGGTGGACTGGCTGTTGAAGCCGATCTTATGGATGCCGCGTACTTCGTAAGGATGTTCCTTGCGGTCGAGCAGGAAATGGGTCAGCCCCTTGCGCGGGTCATCGCTGGTCCGGCAGGTGCAGATCAGGAAGTCCGAGTACTCGCCATTGCTGATCCAGGTCTTTTCGCCGTTGATGATGAAATGGTCGCCATCGCGGCGCGCACGGGTTTTGATCTCCAACACGTTGGAGCCGACGTCGGGTTCGGAAATGCCCATCGAGACGAAACTGTCTCCGCGCAACAGGCCGGGCAGATAGCGTTCACGCAAATGCGGGGGCGCGACCTTCTCGAGCAGCACTACGCCAAACGAGTTGATCAGCACCGGCACCGACAGGTCGGCCGAGGTGGTGGCCACCTCCTCGAACAGCATCAGCGAAGTCAGCCAATCCAGGCCCATGCCACCGTTGGCTTCGCTCGCGATGCCCGACACCAGCCCGAATTCCGTCAGCCGGCGCATGATGTCGGCCATCTTGTCGCGCGGCACGAACTTGTCGCGGTATTGCTTGCTGAAGATCGGATCGATCTCGGCGTCGAGGAAGCGTTTCAGTCCATCGACGGCAGCCTGCTGCTCTTCAGTGCGGAATACGTGTCCCATGGTGGCCTCCTTATTGCCTTGCCAGAATGTTGACGCCGACCACGGCTTCTTCGATGCCGTACAGGCCGCCGCCGTTTTCCTGGATTGCGATGCGTGCGCCTTGGACCTGGCGCTGTCCGGCTTCGTAGCGCAACTGCGTTACCAGCTCGTGAATCTGGCCGAGACCGGTAGCGCCGATCGGATGACCCTTCGATTCGAGTCCGCCGGACGGGTTGATCGGGATGCGTCCGCCGACCGTAAAGTCGCCGCGCTCGGCCGCAGGGCCGCCTTCGCCGAACGGCACCAGCATCAGCGATTCGGCGTTGAGGATCTCGCCGATCGCCGAGGCATCGTGCACTTCGGCAACGTCAACGTCCTGAGGCGCGACGCCGGCCTGTTCGTAGGCCTTCTTCGCCGCGAGGTGCGCGATGATCTTTTGCGGCTCGTCGAGACTGCGCGTCGTACCGGTCTGAATGACGCTGGCCAGCACGCGCACTGCGCGGCCAGCCCCGCCCTGCAGGCGCTTCAGGCCGGCGGCGGTGCACAGCACGGCGGCGGCGGCGCCGTCGCTGATCGGCGAGCACATGGTCGTCGTCAGCGGGTAGGTGATCGGCGGCGAAGCCAGCACCTGCTCGATCGTCATTGGCTGCTGGAATTGCGCCAGCGGGTTATGCACCGAGTGCTGGTGGTTCTTGGCCGCGACTGCGGCGATCTGGCGCTGCGTGGTGCCGTAGCGCTTCATATGGTTGCGAGCGATGGCCGCATAGACATCCATGAACACGCTGTAGGGACGGTCGGACATGGTGCCGGGTGGGGGCTCCACGCCTTCGCCTAATGCCAGCAACGTCTTCTTGTTTTCCTCGACAGTGGAGACGTCCCAGCCGCCGTCGAACGCGGCAAACATCCTGGCCTTGTCGGCGATGTTCATCTTTTCCGCGCCGACAGCCAGCGCCACGTCGCAGGTCCCGGCCCGCAGCGCCTGCACAGCCAGGTTGAATGCCGAAGAGCCGGAAGCACAGGCGTTTTCGACGGTGAACACCGGGATGCTTTCGATGCCGACGCGGCGCATGGCGATCGGCCCAGGAATCGCGGTCTGCCCCTGAAACAGGCCATTGGTCAGGGTTGCATAGAATGCCGACCCGATGTCGGCAGCCTCTGCGCCGGCGTCTTTCAAAGCCAGGGTGACGGCCTCGCCGACCATGTCGTATACGCTCCGCTCAAGCAAGCGTCCGAACGGCGTCATGCCGACACCGGCAACATAGATATCGTTCATGTAATTCCCGAAAGAGGAATGAGAAAAGCGGGGTGAAGAAATCGAACGGGCTTAACGGCCCTGGAATTGCGGCGCACGCTTTTCGGCGAATGCCTGCAAGCCTTCCTGCAGGTCGAAGCTGCGCAGATGGCGGCGCAACATGACTTGCTCATGCAGCAAGGCGTCGTCCCGCCCCTTGTCGGCGGAGGTGCGCGCGACTTCCTTCATGCGCCGCAGTACGATAGGGCTCTTTCCGGCAATCTGGCCGGCCAGCTTCATCGCGGCCTCGGCCAGTTCGCCGTCGGGATGCACTTCAGATACGAAGCCATAAGCCTTCATTTCAGCCGCCGAAAGCGTCTTGCCGGTGAACAGCAGATACATGGCGACGTTCTGAGGAATGAGGCGCGGCAAAACCGCTGCGCCGCCAGCGCCGGGATAGACGCCAAAGTTGGCATGGGCGTCTCCGATGACTGCGCTTTCGGAAGCGATGACGATGTCGGCGCACATGGCCATCTCCAGCCCCCCAGCCATGGTTACGCCGTTGAGTGCGGCGATCACCGGTTTGGGGAAATTGCGCAGGCGCGCAAGCGTGGCGTCGGCACGGTCGAGGAAGTCGGCTTCGCCGGGCTCCGCCTTCTGACTTGCCAGCACTTCCTTCAAATCCGCGCCGGCGCAGAATGCGGGACCGGTGCCGGTTACCACCAGCACGCGAATCGCATCACCGGCGGCGATCAGTGCCAGCCGGCGGTCCAGCTCGGCCAGCAGCGCCATATTCATCGCGTTCATCGCCTTGGGACGATTCAGCGTCAAGCGCGCGACTGCGCCGGCTACTTCAAACAGCAATACCTCTTCGCTCATGGTGTCTCCTGGATGGCCGTGATTTTTGTTGTGGCGGACGGCGCAAACCTGTCCGCTGTTGGAAGGCATCATAGAAAGGGGGGAACGACCGCGCGGCTCTTTGGAGCGAAAAATGCATTCCGCAAAGCGATCCGGGGCGCTTGCCCGTGGAACGCGCAAGCGGGCGGAGAACCGGAAGAAGGGTTGCTGTTCTGGCAAGGCTCAAGGCAGCCGTCTTGAGCGCACTTTGCCCGGATCAAGGGCGGTGTAAAATCAGCGGCCCCCCATCTGTCAACATTGCCGCGCCATGAGATCCGACCACCACTCCCCCCTCGCGGCAGCGCAGGTAGCGACGACCATAGGGGGGTACTGCACGGCGATCGCCAGGACTTTGGACGCAAGCGGCATGGACAGCGAGCGCATTTTCCGCTCCGTGGGCGTGCAACCCCACATGGCGAACGGTCCGATGGTCCGGCTGCCCGCCGCTACCCTGACCAGGCTATATCGCGCCTGTGTGGAGGCCACCAACAATCCGTATTTCGGCCTGTCGGTCGCCCGGCACATGCATATTTCCAATTTGCATGCGCTCGGCTACGCGCTCGCCGCCAGCAGCACGCTGCTCGACTTCTGTCGCCGACTGGAGCGGCACTTCCGGCTGGTGTCGCAGGCGGCGACCCTCCGTGTCATTGAGGCGGGCGACAGGATTGCCCTGCACGCCACCGACTTCAATATCGAGGTCAGCGGCGAAACTGAAGACGCGTTCGTCGGTTTCCTGGTGCTGACGATGCGCATGTTGTACAAACCGGGCTTCAACCCACTGTCGGTGGAATTCCATCGTCCGATGCCGCGTGAAGGTGACGAGCCGTACCGCGCCTTCATGCGCGCACCGGTCAGTTTTTCGAATCAGGCCACGACGCTGACTTTCGACAGGCATGAGTTGATGCAGTCGCTCAGCGGAGCCTGCCCGGAATTGGCGCAAGTCAACGACAACATCGCGAATCAGTATCTCGCGCGGCTGGACAAGACCGACGTGGTGACCGGCGTCACGCAGAAGATCATCGAATTGCTGCCCTCCGGTGACTGCAGCAGGGAGAAGGTCGCCGAAGCGTCGTGCATGAGTCCGGCTACTTTGCAGGTGCGGCTGGCGAAGCGCGGCACCAGTTTCCTGCAATTGATGGACGACACACGCAGGGAACTGGCTTGCAATTACATGCAACAGCGAACACGCTCCGTCACCGAAATCACTTTCCTGCTTGGCTTTACCAGCACCAGCAATTTCGCTCGTGCGTTCAAGCGATGGACTGGCATGTCGCCTACGCAATTCCGGGAGGATCGATCGGAGTAGGAGGTATTGTCGCAGTAGCAGAGATCAGTCGATACGCCCACCGCGCTCACTTGTTCTTGCCCAATCTCACGCAATGGCTCAAGCAGGTAACGGTCTCCAGCGTCCGGTCCTACGCCGAACTTGAGACACTCACCAACCTTCACCGGAAGGTCGAAACGGGTCGGTCAGAGGCGGCCGCAGATTCGCGGTGGGCATCCATCCGACCGAGACCGGCCGCGACCTTCATGCGATCAATCAGGCCGCGATTTGTCTGCTTGAGCTTCGCTCGTATCGTCCCCCAGCACAGCTTCGATCTCCGCGATCGTGGGGAGTGCAGGTGTCAGGGGGGGAGGAACTTCTCGCATGAGCTGGTATTCCGCAACTCCCATCGGCTTTGCCATGCCTCGCAGCGCGTATTCCGCAACTAGACGGTTATTTTCCTTACACAGCAGCAGCCCGATCGACGGACCGTCGCCCTCTGCCTTCACTTGGGAATCGATTGCCGACTAATAGAAGTTCAGCTGCCCTGCATATTCAGGACGAAACGGCGTGGTTTTCAGTTCAACCACGACGTAACAGCGCAGCTTCAAATGATAGAACAGCAGGTCTATGAGGAATTCGTCGTCGCCCACCTCCAGCCGGTATTGCCGGCCGACGAACGCAAAGCCAGCGCCAAGTTCAAGGAGGAATCGAGTGATATGCTGAATGAGGGCCCGTTCGACCTGGCGTTCCTGCGCATCAGCGGATAGGCCCAGAAAGTCGAAGATGTAGGGGTCCTTCAGGGCATCGCGCGCCAGGTCGGAATGTACCGGCGGCAGGCGCTCGGCGAAATTGCTTACGGCCTGACCTTGGCGCTCATGCAATCGGGACTCTATCTGCATCACCAACACGTTGCGGGACCAACCGTGGGCGAGCGCTTGAGCGGCATACCATTCGCGCAGCGCCGTATTCTTCACCTTGTCCAGCAAGGTGCAGAGGTGAAACCACGGTAATTGTGCAGCAGGCTGCTGCACAAATTCGACGTCCGGCCATGTTTCAGCGAGGGCGCGCATGTATTTGAGGTTGCGCGGCGGCTTCTGAGGGGTCGTGATAAGGCAACGCTATCGTTGCAGACGGCCGGATGGCCTTTATGAGTCATTCTCGACCCTTGGTCGCAGACCAAATCGCCCATGCTCCCAGAATGGGGCGGCAGCCGATTCCGCTACTGCCCACCCCACTCAACCTTCAATCAACCTGCAACGCCTGCCCCTGCACCACAGCCAGCTCACTCAACACCTGCGTCTCATGCGCCAGCCAGGCCGCAAGAGAAAGCAGGCTCTCCCACGTTCCCTGCTCCAGACCCACCGGTTCCAGACTCGACGCCCCGTGATCACTCGCCATAAGCAAGAGGCCATGAAGCTGCGCCGCGCGTTGTACAGCCAGGCTCAGCGGATTCTCGCCCGGACTGTGGGCGGTCACTAGCATGTCGGCACCATTGTGTTCTGCTGTGATGCCGTGATGGCTATGGCTATACATGGCGCACCTCCGCATGCGAGGTTTGCGGTCGTCCCGTCCATTTCGCTCAGGCTGCTAAGCCCCTTCGCCACGAGGGTAGCGACAGCCCTGGTAGGAAAAGGGGCAGCAGGTGCAAGTTTGGGGCGACTCTCAAAAGCGAGCACGGATGCCGGTCTGTCGGGGCCCATCTCCCGCTTGCGCCAGGCTCCTACTGACTTTGCAAGAACTCCAAACTAGACGTCAGCATGTTGCTCTGTTTCGACAGCCCACTAAGTCTCTCTGCCACCAGAGCATCTATGATCTCAGGACATTTGATGCCGTCGATCACCGTTCGAATCTGCACTGATTCATCGGTGTAGTCCCATATGCGCATGAGCGCCATCAACATCTCGCGTCGCAACGCCATGCGGATGATGTTGAATGTGTGCGTCGCATAAGAGCTGCCCATGCGTTTGTGGAGGTCTTCGTCGTATGCGGCGGGCTTCCACGAAGTGTGGAATAGCACCGCCATGTCAAGCTCCTCCTGAGCCGCATGAACACGATCTTTGAGCACTGACAACTCGCTAGCGTTCATTTTCGAGCTTCCCACGTGTGCGGCGCTCGGCTTCGCCCGCGGCGTTGATCGAAAGACCCCCCGAGTCCCTGGCCGTGGGTGCTGGCTGGTTGGTCCCTTGCGTGCCGTCTCTTGTCTGCGTCGTGTCAGTCAGTTTCGCGTTCATAGCCCGCGCTTCAAAGCGTCGATGGTTTCCTGCAGGCCCATAATCGCGAAGCGCTCCCGAAACAGCAGCCAAAAGCATTCGAGGGTGCATACGCCCGTCTGTGCGGCGATTTTCAGGGTCGCGATTAATGCGACGAGATCGTCATTGAGATACTTCGTGCGCAGTTCACGCTGACCGCCTTCTTGTTGCCGCAGCTCTAGGCGGCCAAAGATGCCAGTCTCGTTCGGATGCGCCCCCATGTCGATCGACAACTCATACAGGCGCTCGGCGCGTGCGCCGATCGCTTGGTTCAAAGCCCGGACGCCGTCGAGGAGGCCTCTCGTCTGGAAAGCGTTACGGACAGCCCGTCTCTGCTTCTGTCCCTCGCCACGGCGTGCCCAGAGTTCGAACATACCCGGTTGGCGGTGGAAATGGACCGCGTACAGCGCACACTCAAGGCACCGGCGCATCAGTGGGTAGGCTTCGCACGTGCGGGTTTGCAGAGCCAGTTCGGCGGCCGCGCGAAAAGCCGCGTGGGCGTTCACGAGCATGAGTGGCTCACCGAAGTGATCGGGCGTGGCGTTCATCAAGCCAATGGCATCCAGGAACGCGAGGTCGATCGCAAGTAGCTTGTCGAACCAAGGGCGCGTCGCCGGCTGGACGAAACTCGCATAGCCGTTATGTGCGGCCTGTCGGAAATAGTCGGTGAGCGCGTCATCGCCCCAGCGAGGCGGAGGCGCAGTAGGTAGTTTGGGGGCGGCGGCGAGGTCGGCCATGAGCGGCACTCCGGGACGCAGATAGACGCTACGTTAGCATACGGCGCAGGGAGTGCCAGGACCTTGTTGGGCAAAAGTTTGGCCCTTGCGAAGTATATTCGTCACCGCCCAGTCCAGGAAGCTGCACCATCAGGCGGCCGCTGGCGGGCCTGCCGAAGGGTCGCGATCGGCTGCGGAAGTTCAAGCATGTTTACCGAATGCCCGCTTACCGCCCATCAGTAGTCGTCCACGCCAACAGACTTGCCAACAACGAGACCGATGGTTCGACACATCGCTTGTCGACCTCCTGTTCATTCGGCCGCAGAACTAGGAGAATGCCTCTTCTGATCAGAAGGAAAGACAAAATTCAAGGGGGTGGCATGTCACTCAAGACGACAAAGGAACACCTAGTGCGATTGCTCGGTGAAGCCGACAACAGTGTTATCGCGTTGTCGGGAAAGTGGGGCACTGGCAAAACTCATCTCTGGAACGAAGTCAAGAGCGAATCGCCCGACGGTAAGGTCAAGAAGGCGCTCTATGTGTCGCTATTTGGTCAATCCAGCATTGACCAAGTAAAAAGAAAACTCATCGAGTCAGCTATCCCTGTCGTTGAGTCGCATAGCGGTGTTTTCGACTCTTTGAAGCAGCTTTTTCGGATCGGAGTAAAGGTTGGCTCTGAGCACTACAAGGCATTGGCCGCACTCAACGACCTGAATTTGCTGTTGATGGCACCCGTGATGCTGCGAAACTCTGTCATTGTCCTCGACGACATCGAGCGAAAGCATAACAACCTTGGCATTGACGAGGTGCTTGGATTCATAGACGAGTACGCGAATCAGTATAGCTGCCGGTTCGTCCTAGTTCTCAACGACGATCAGCTTGCCAATCAAGAGTTGTGGAAGACGTTGCGAGAGAAGGTCATCGATCAGGAACTCAAGCTAATCACGACGCCGGAGGAGGCATTCGCCATCGCAAGCAAGTTGACGCCATCGCCATACGCAGATGCGCTCAAACTGGCGTCAATTTCATGCGAGTTGACCAACATTCGGATCCTTGGAAAGATCATCAAGGCCGCCAATCGCATCTTGGAAAAACGGGAACTGGACGAGGCAATCATCGCTCGAGTTATTCCATCAATAGTGTTGTTCTCGGCAATACATTACTGCGGCTTGGTGGACGGTCCGGACTTTCAGTTCGCTTTGAATGTTGGATCCACGGACTGGTCGGGCTTCGCAAGGGAGAAAAACAGGGAGCCCAGCGAAGAGGACAAACGTACGGACCGTTGGCGACTGCTCATGCGAGATCTAGGCATCAATGGCTGCGATGAATTCGAAGTGGTATTGGTCGAATTCTTGGAGTCTGGGCTGTTCGACGCCGGCAAGATCGCTGGGATAGTAGACGGCTACATCGCCGAGAAGCAGAATTTGGAAGCCCGGGAGACAGCTAAGCGATTCCTGACCAAAGTCTTCTGGGATCACCGTGTTAGCGACGCACAGTTGGTTACCGAAGCCGCTGAGCTTCCGAAGATCGCTGGATTGGTGGATCCGTTCACGGCCACGGCGCTGGATTCGGCGCTGACAAAGCTGCCTGGCGGCGCTGCTATCGGGAACGAAATCATCGACGGATGGATTGCTGCATTCCGGGCTGAGAAGCTCGAGGAAGTGAGCGATGAGAACCCGTTCAACCAGCCGCTTCATCCCGCAATCAAGGCTGAGTTTGCCGCGATCAATGCCGACGCCCAAGCTCGAACTACTGTCTTGGAAGCGTGCATGCACGTTATCGAGAATAGCGGGTGGGGAACAATGCAAGAGGTAGCCATGAAACGGGCGACTGCGGCCGATTTCGAGATGGCTATCCGCGATATGGATCTCGACAAGCTGCGGCATTTCATGCGTCGCATGATAGAAATGAGGCTTCAACGGGAAGTCTATGACCCGCACTTTGGAACGGCCACCGAACGCTTCGTCGAAGCATGCAGAACTATTGCTAACGACGCAGCTTCCCCTCGATTAGCGGAGCTGATCAAGCACCTCTTCGAGGGAACGGCCATCGCATCCGAGCTAACACTGCAAGAGCCTACAGAAGCGGCCGCCAAGGCCGAAGTTCGACATGGCGAATAGCAACATTAGCAACGCGAAGCGGTCATTGGCCGGGACCTTTCGAGTGACCGATCCGGGTCGTTCTGCGACCCTCATTCCCCCCACAGATCGGCGATGAACTTCCTTCTTCGGGAGAATAGCCAGGACGGCTGGCAATAACCGGCCTCCGTTTTCCCATCTGGCGCCCACCAGCAAACGTGCCCGTGACAGCGATCTTTCCTATGGGCGCTCACCTGTTATCGTTCCGGCCGGATAGGCCTCAGAACCCCAGCCTCGTCAACAAGTCGCCCGTCGGCGTCTGGCCCAAGATCAAATCGACCTTGCTCCCAGAATGGGGCGGCATCCGATTGCACGGCTGCCCCCCCAACGTCAGCCAGCCTGCAACGCCTGCCCCTGCACCACAGCCAGCTCACTCAACACCTGCGTCTCATGCGCCAGCCAGGCCGCAAGAGAAAGCAGGCTCTCCCACGTTCCCTGCTCCAGACCCACCGGTTCCAGACTCGACGCCCCGTGATCACTCGCCATAAGCAAGAGGCCATGAAGCTGTGCCGCGCGTTGCACAGCAAGGCTCAGCGGATTCTCGCCTGGACTGTGGGCGGTCACGAGCATGTCCGCACCATTGTGTTCCGCTGTAATACCGTGATGACTATGGCTATACATGACGCACCTCCGCATACGCGGTTCGCGCGCGCTGCTGCATTGTGAAGGTACTGGAGATTGCTAATCGCCCAGAATGGGCAAGTAAGAACTTAAGCATGGGAATGCCCCCCTATCCATACAGGTTCAGTCCCGCTCCCCGGGGTGCTGATCGGGGTGGGCGGGCGCAAGGCAGGGTTAGCAGACCGGGGAATAGGAGCCGGCGAGCCCGGAGGCTCCCCTGCCATGGCCCACCCATTGAAGGGGCATGCTCAGGCACGGCGAACGTAAGGATACCGCCTGACGGCAGTCGTTCGGCCCTACTCCATCGGGCTGCTAAACCCGGTCGCCACGACGCAGCGACGAACCCAGTATGAAGAGAGGCAGCAAGCGCAAGTATGGGCGAACTCTTAAAAAGCGAGCCCAACCGAAACCTCAGAACCCCAGACTAGCCAGCAAATCATCCACCTGCGCCTGGTCCGACACCACATCCGGCTTGCCCTCCGGATTCACCTGCGGCCCGTTCATCAGCGTCGACGGTGCCGGTGCCTCCACCCGGCGCTCGGACGGCACGTTGTCGATCAGCACCTGCAGCAGTTCCTGCTCCAGCGCGCGGATCATGTCCATCATCTTCTTGATGACCTGGCCGGTCAGGTCCTGGAAGTCCTGCGCCATCATGATGTCGAGCAGGTGGCTGTTGGTGGCGCGGGCCTGGCCGGGCACCTCGGTCAGGAAGGCGCGGGTATCGAGCACCAGCGAACGGGCGTCGGCCAGTTCCACCGGCGTCTCGAACCAGGCCCCCCAGCGCTTTTCCAGGGTTTCGGCCTGCTGTTCGATATCGGACTGGATCGGCTGCGCCAGTTCGACCGCGTTCAGCGTGCGCTCGGCGGCCTGCTCGGTCATCGCGGCGATGTAGTTCAGCCGGTCGCGCGCATCCGGGATGGCCTGCGCGGCGCGCTCGATCTCCTTGTCCAGGCCAAGCTCGCGCATGTTGTCGCGCAGCATCCGCGTCAGGTTGCCGATGCGGATGATCAGTTGCTCGGCGGAATCGTTGCTCAGGGTCGGGGTCATGACAAACGCGCCTCCGCCTCAGCCGCCGAGCTTCTCGAAGATCTTGGTGATCTTCTCGTCCAGCGTTGCGGCCGTGAACGGCTTGACCACGTAGCCGTTGGCGCCGGCCTGGGCGGCCGCGATGATGTTCTCCTTCTTGGCCTCGGCGGTCACCATCAGCACCGGGACCTTGCCGATATTGGCGTCGGCGCGGATCGCCTGCAGCATCGTCAGGCCGTCCATATTGGGCATGTTCCAGTCCGAGATCACGAAATGGAAGCTGCCGTCCTTTGCCTTCTCCAGGCCGGCGGCGCCGTCCTCGGCTTCCTCGACGTTGGCGAAACCCAGCTCCTTGAGCAGGTTGCGGATGATCCGGCGCATGGTCGGGAAATCATCCACGACCAGGATCTTGATGCTCTTGTCCACTTTGACGGCTCCAGTTAATGCAGTTATGGCTTGTTGCCGGGTCCAGCGCCGCGCGCAGGCATGCGCGCGGCGCTCGGCCCGATTTGTTTACACCCGCTGCGCGCGCGTGCCGTACGTGGCCAGGCGCGCCATCACGCGCTGGGTCATCGCCGGCAAGGGCACGACTTCATGCACGCCGCCGGCGGCAATCGCCTCCTTCGGCATGCCAAACACGATGCATGTGTGCTCGTCCTGGGCCAGGTTGTAGGCGCCGGCCTCGCGCATGCGCAGCATGCCGCGCGCGCCGTCTCGGCCCATGCCGGTCAGGATCACGCCGATCACGTTCTTGCCGCCATGCTGCGCGGCGGAATCGAACAGCACGTCGACCGAGGGCCGGTGGCGGTTGACCGGCGCTTCCTGCGACAGGTGAGCCACATAGTTGGCGCCGCTGCGCGCCAGCAGCAGATGCGAGTCGCCCGGCGCGATATACGCGTGGCCCGGCAATACGCGCTCACCGTGCACGGCCTCCTTGACGGTGATGCGGCACAGCCCGTCCAGCCGCTGCGCGAACGAACGCGTGAAGCCGGCCGGCATATGCTGGACGATCATCACCGCGGGGCTGTCGGGCGGCAGCGGCATCAGGAATTCCTTGATGGCCTCGGTGCCGCCGGTGGAGGCGCCCAGGATGATCAGCTTCTCGGTCGACAGCAGCGGGCTGCGCAGCATCGGCACTAGCGCGGTACCGGTGGCGGATGGCGTGGCCGGCTGCGCCGCCGCGCGCACGCGGGCGCGCGAGGCGGCGCGCAGCTTGTCGGCGATGGTGTCGGTGTACTCCAGCAGCCCGTCGCGGATGCCCAGCTTGGGCTTGGTGACAAAGTCCACCGCGCCCAGTTCCAGCGCGCGCATGGTGATCTCCGAGCCGCGCTCGGTCAGCGACGACACCATCAGCACCGGCATCGGCCGCAGGCGCATCAGCCGCTCCAGGAAGTCCAGGCCGTCCATGCGCGGCATTTCTACGTCCAGCGTCAGCACGTCCGGGTTCAGGCGCTTGATCAGGTCGCGCGCCACCAGCGGGTCCGGCGCGGTGCCCACCACTTCCATGTCGGGCTGGCTGTTGATGATCTCCGTCATCAGGCTGCGGATCAGCGCGGAGTCGTCCACGCAGAGCACCTTGATCTTGGCGGCAGTCATGATTGGTCGTGCTTGTAATGGGTTCAGGGAAACTGGCGCGGGTAAGGCTGGCGCGCAAACAGTTCTGGCGTGCGCGCCGGCTCGCGTGCCGAGGTGGCAATGGCCCGCGCCAGCGCGCGTTCGTCGCGTGCCACCGAGACCTGGTCGTCCTGCCGCGTCAGGCGGCGCACCAGCGCCAGCCCGCCGACGGGGAAGTAGCTGACCCGGCGCGCATGCGGGCCGCGCAAGTCCTGCGCCGCGACCCGGACCTCTTCGGTCTTCAGGTAGCGCAGCACGAAATCCGCATTGCGGTCGCCGATATTCAGCGTGGTCATATTGGCCAGCACCGCGCCGCCGCCAAAGACCTTGGCCTCCAGCCGTTCGCGACGCGCGCCCATCTTCAGCAGTTCGTTGATCAGGACTTCCAGCGCATAGCTGCCGTAGCGCATCGACGCCGACAACATGCGGTCGGCGCTGCCGTCGTCATCGGGCAGCATGAAATGGTTCATGCCGCCCACGCCGGCGGTCTCGTCGCGGATACAGGCGGCCACGCACGAGCCCAGCACGGTGGTCAGCACCACGTCCTCGCGGGTCACGTAATACTCGTTGGGCAGCAGCTTGATCGCCTGCTTGCCGAACTCGCGGTCGAAGTACGTGCGCGTGGCGAGGGCTTCGGGCAGATGGGGCGTGTGCATCACGGTCTTCCCGACCTGGCCGCATCCGGCGCCAGTTCATAGACGGTCTGCCCGCGCAGCTGGAAAGCGCGCGTGACATAGGAGAAGTTCTCCGAATGGCCGGCGAACAGCAGCCCGTGCGGCTTGAGCAGCGGCACAAAGCGCTCCAGGATGCGTCCCTGGGTCGGCTTGTCGAAGTAGATCATCACGTTGCGGCAGAAGATGGCGTCGAACTGCTCGCGAATGCCCCAGTCGGGCGCAAGCAGGTTCAGCGGCTCGAACGCGATGGTGGCGGCCAGCTCCGGCTTGACCTTGACCGAGCCGGTGCGCGGCCCCGTGCCCTTCAGGAAGAAGCGCTTGAGCCGCTCCGGCGACAGCCGCGCGGCCTGGTCGGCCGAATAGACGCCGCTGCGGGCCTTGGCCAGCACCTGGGTGTCGATATCTGTGGCCAGCACCGTGCCGGCGCGGTCGCCCAGGGCCTCGGCCAGCGTGATGGCGATCGAGTACGGCTCTTCGCCGGTGGATGCCGCCGAACACCAGACGCTGTAGGGGCGCCCGGTCTTCTTTGCATGCTCGGCCAGTAGCGGGAAGTGGTGCGACTCGCGGAAGAACGACGTCAGGTTGGTCGTCAGCGCGTTGGTGAAGAACTCCCACTCCGGCGACCGGTCATCCGCGTCCAGCAGCGCCAGGTACGAGGCAAAGTCCGACAACTGCAGCGTGCGCAGCCGGCGCGCCAGCCGGCTGTACACCATCTCGCGCTTGTGGCTGCCCAGCGAAATCCCCGCGCGGCGGTGGATCAGCGCGCGGATTTTTTCGAAGTCGCGCTCGGTCAGCAGGAAGTCGCGTGCCTCGTCGCGCCGCAAGAGGGCGGCCGGCGCGGGAACCTGCCCGGCTTGACCGGGTACGCTGGCGGCAGTGCGGTACGGCGTCATGGGTTGCTTCAGCGATGCCAGGTCAGGCGTACTCGGCCTCGACCAGTGCCATCTCGGGGCTGGTCATCAGGCGCTCGATGTCGATCAGCACCAGCATGCGGCCGTCGATCGTGCCCAGCCCCGTCAGGTGCTCGGTCGAGATCGACACGCCGAACTCGGGCGCCGGCTTGATCGCGTCGCCCGTCAGGGTCAGCACGTCCGACACGCCATCCACCACGATGCCAACCACACGGCCGGCCACGTTCAGGATGATGACCACGGTCTGGTGGTCGTAGCGCACGTTGCCCAGGCGGAACTTCAGGCGCAGGTCGACGATCGGCACGATCACGCCGCGCAGGTTGGTCACGCCCTTGATGAAATCCGGTGCGCTGGAGATGCGGGTCACGGTCTCGTAGCTGCGGATTTCCTGCACCTTGAGGATGTCGATGCCGTATTCCTCCGAACCCAGCGTGAAGACCAGGAACTCCTGGCCCGAAGCGTCGCTTCCGGGGGGATCGATGTGTCCGATGCCGGCCATGATGTCTAGTTCTCCTGTGATTGGACGATGGTGGCTGGCCGCTTACTGCGCCAGCGCCGGTTCCTGCCGGCGCACGCCGGTGCGCTGCAGCGCGCCGACATCGACGATCAGCGCCACGCTGCCGTCGCCCAGGATGGTCGCCGCGGAAATGCACGGCACCTTGCGGTAGTTGGTTTCCAGGTTCTTCAGCACCACCTGGTGCTGGCCGATCAGCTGGTCCACCAGCAGCGCGAAGCGCTTGCCTTCGGCCTGCAGGATCACGGCGATGCCTTGCGTGGGCTCCTGCAGCGCGCCGGCCACGTTGAACACGCGGTGCATTTCCAGCAGCGGCAGGTATTCGCCGCGCACATGCATGACGCGGTCCGAGTTGGCGGCGGTGTGGACATCCTCGGCCTTGGGCTGCAGCGACTCCATCACGCAGTTCAGCGGCAGGATGAAGGTCTCTTCGCCCACCTTGACCGACATGCCGTCCAGGATTGCCAGCGTCAGCGGCAGCACGATGCGGATGGTGGTGCCCAGGCCCGGGCGCGAGCTGATCTCGACATGGCCGCCCATTTCCTGGATGTTGCGCTTGACCACGTCCATGCCCACGCCGCGGCCGGACACGTCGGTAATGACCTCGGCAGTGGAAAAGCCCGGCGCGAAGATCAGTTGCCAGACCTCCTCGTCGGTGATGGTCTCGGACACCGGCAGGCCGTTCTGGATGGCCTTGGCCAGGATACGCTCGCGGTTCAGGCCGCCGCCGTCGTCGCTGACTTCGATGACGATATTGCCGCCGTGGTGCTGCGCGGACAGGATCAGCTGGCCGGTCGCGTCCTTGCCGGCGGCCACGCGCTTGTCGGGGGTCTCGATGCCGTGGTCCAGGCTGTTGCGCACCAGGTGCGTGAGCGGATCGATGATGCGTTCGATCAGGCTCTTGTCCAGCTCGGTGGCCTTGCCGAAGGTGACCAGGTCGATCTGCTTGCCGAGCTTGCTGGCCAGGTCGCGCACCAGGCGCGGGAAGCGCGAGAACACATAGTCCATCGGCATCATGCGGATCGACATCACCGCTTCCTGCAGGTCGCGCGCATTGCGTTCGAGCTGGCCCATGCCGGAGAACAGGCGGTCGAACAGCACCGGGTCCAGCGACGAGGCGGTCTGCGCCAGCATCGACTGCGTGATCACCAGTTCGCCCACCAGGTTGATGATCTGGTCGACCTTTTCCGTGGGCACGCGGATCGAGCCTTCGCCCTGCGCGTGCGCGGCGGCCGGCGCGGGCCTGGCCTTCTCGCGCGCGGCGGCGGGCGCGGCCGGTGCCGCGGCGGCAGCCGTCACCACCGGGGCGGGCGCCGGGGCGGGCGCCGGGGCGGGAACCTCGACCACGGCCGGTGCGGCGGCCGGAGCATCGGCCACGGCTTCGATCACGATCTGGTCCATGTCGATCACGAAGCAGCACACCGCGATGATGTCGTCGGCGCTGCATTGCGTGTTGAGCCACACCACCAGCTCGCCGTTCACCTCCTCCTGCCCGGTGATCTCGCCCAGGTTGGCCAGCTCTTCGCGCAGCAGCGCCTGGTCGGCGGCCGAGACCTTGATCAGGCGGATCTTCAGGCCGCCGCCGGCGGGTGCGGCTGCGGGGGCCGCGGCCGCGACCGGCGCGGGGGCCGGTGCCGCGGCGGGGGCGGGCGCCCCGGCATGGCCGGCGGCTTCCTGCGCCAGCTGCTGCAGCACGGCACAGATGCGCGCCAGCGTTTCCGGATCGGGTTCGGTACCGTTGCGGTAGGCGTTGAGCTGGTCTTGCAACACGTCCTTGGTTTCCAGAAAAGTGTCGATGATGGTCCTGGTCAACGCCAGTTCCTGCCGGCGCGTGCGGTCCAGCAAGTTCTCGAAGATATGGGTGGTCTCGGTCAGCGCCGCGAAGCCGAAGGTGGCGGCCCCGCCCTTGATCGAGTGCGCCGCCCGGAAGATCGCGTTCAGATGTTCGGGATCGGGCGACTCGATGTCCAGGCCGAGCAGCAGTTGCTCCATTTCGACGAGCAGCTCTTCCGCTTCCTCGAAGAAGGTCTGGTAAAACTGAGTGATATCGATATCGACAGACATGGCGTCCTGAGTCACGTGGTTACTGCACTGGGCGCGCCGTCGGCGCGGCCGCGCGTCATGGTTTGCGGCCCGCGGCCGCCGGTGCCGAGGCTGCCGCCAGTCCTGCCTGCATTTCCTGCGCGGCCTTGCCGGCCTGCGCCGCCACCGTGACCTCGGCGGCGCTGGCGTTCTCGGCCTCGAAGCGCGCCTGCGCCTTGTGGTTGAGCACCACGATGCTGATGCGGCGGTTCACCGGCGCCAGCAGGTCTTCCTTGTCCAGCGGCATGGTCGCGGCCAGGCCCAGCACGCGCAGCACCTTGCCCTCCTGCATGCCGCCCGCGATCAGCTCGCGGCGCGAGGCGTTGGCACGGTCGGCGGACAGTTCCCAGTTGCTGTAGGTGCGCTCGCCGTTGGAATAGTTGGCCGCGTCGGTATGGCCCGACAGGCTGACCTTGTTGGGCAGCTCGTTCAGCACCGGGCCGATCTCGCGCAGGATGGTGCGCATATAGCTTTCGACCGCGGCGCTGCCGGTGCGGAACATCGGCCGGTTCTGGGTATCCAGGATCTGGATGCGCAGGCCTTCGCTGGTGATGTCCAGCAGCAGCTGCGGCCGGAACTGGCGCAGCACCGGGTTGTTCTCGATGATCTGCTCGAGCCGCTGCTTGAGCGCGCGCAGGCGCTGCGCTTCCTGCTGTTCATTGCGGCGCTGCTCGTCGCTGGGATCGTTGTCGCGGGCGCGCGTGACCTCGCCGTCCTTGCGCATCGCATCCATGCCGCCGCCCGGGATCACGCTGGGCGTCTGGCTGCTCTTTTCGCCGCCGACGACAGCGACCCTGAGCGGCATGCGGAAGTACTCGGCAATGCCTTCCAGCGTCTTCTTGTTGGCGCTGGACAGCAGCCACAGCACCAGGAACAGCGCCATCATCGCCGTCATGAAGTCAGCGTAGGCGATCTTCCAGCTGTGGTTGCCGTGCGGCCTGGCGTGCGATTTCGCCCGGCGGACGATGATCGGACGCATGTCATGTGCGCTGCCCATGGCGGTGCCCTCCTTTGCTGCCCGTCAGTTCAGGCTCTTCACTTCACGCACGTGGTCGTCGAGTTCGAGGAACGACGGCCGCACCGTGGAGTACAGCACCTTGCGGCCGAATTCCACCGCCACCAGCGGCGCGTAGCCATTGAGCGAGGCCAGCAGCACAACCTTGATGCATTCGTAGACCTTGACGTTCTCGGACACCTGCAGCTCGACGCGCGCGGCCAGCGGCGAGACAAAGCCATAGGCCAGCAGGATGCCCAGGAAGGTGCCGACCATGGCGTGCGCGATCAGCGCGCCCAGTTCAGCCGGCGGCAGGTCGGCCGAGCCCAGCGCATGCACCACGCCCATCACCGCGGCCACGATGCCGAAGGCCGGCAGGCCGTCACCCATGCGCGCCAGCGCGTGAGCGGGAATCTCGGCCTCGTGACGGAAGGTCTCGATCTCGTGGTCCATCAGGGCCTCGATCTCGAAGGCGTTCATGTTGCCGTTGACCATCATGCGCAGGTAGTCGGTGAGGAATTCCATCACCACCGGATCGGTCAGGATGCGCGGGTACTGGCTGAAGACGCTGCTGGAGGCGGGATCCGCGATTTCCTTTTCCAGGAACAGGATGCCCTCGCGCCGTGCCTTGGACAGCAGCACGTACAGCAGCGACATGACGTCCAGGTACAGCTCCTTTTTGTACTTGGAACCCTTGAACAGGCCCGGCAGCGCGCGTGCGGTAGCCTTGATGGCCTTGCCGGTATTGGTGGCGATAAAGGCGCCGATGGCGGCGCCCGCGATGATCACCACTTCCGCAGGTTGATAAAGCGCGCCCATATGGCCGCCGGTCATGGCGTAACCGCCAAGCACCGCCGCTACCACGACGACATAGCCAAGAACTACTAGCACGATCGGATCCCCGTCTAAAAACGCGCGTCAGCCACGCTCATTTGCCCGTTGCACGGGCGCACGGAGAGAATCCGTCCGCCAGCGCAGCAAGCTTGCCAGCCGGCGGACCTTGACCAGGATCAGGCGTTGGTCTGCACGGCGGCGGCGTCTTTCGAGAGCTTCTTCACCTTCCCTGCGCGTGACGGCGGACGGCACAGGCTGCACACAAAATTCGCGTGCGGCTCATACGCGTGCGTGACAAACTGTCCGCCGCAACACGTGCACCGGGACAGTTGCAGCATGTTGCTCTCGAAGAACCGTACTAACGTCCAGGCCCGCGTGAAACTTAAGACAATTTCGCCGCCAAGCAGCGAAACATGTTCAAGGTACAGGCGGTAGGCAGCCACCACCGCGCGAATGCCCACGGTCTCGCTTTCCTGCACCATGAACTGGTAGGCAGAGAAGAACAGCGACGAGTGGATATTCGGCAGCCAGGTGGTGAACCAGTCCGTCGAGAAGGGGAGCATGCCCTTGGGGGGCGAGACGCCGCGCAGCTCCTTGTACAGGCGGATGAGCCGGTCACGCGACAGCGTGGTTTCGGCTTCAAGCACCTGCAGGCGCGCGCCCAGGCCGATCAGCTCGATGGCGAGCTGGGTCTGGTTGGCGTCCTGGAGCACGCTCTTGCGGCTGGGAACGGAGGTGGCCGTGTAACTCCGGATTGGATCGGCCTGCAGGAGCGCGGTCAATTGAGCGACTCCACAGGCTGACGTGCAAGCAGGATCGCGGCGTGGATCTGCTGCATGTCATGGCTCTTGGCCGTGTGAGTGAGAGTGGACAGAAGCGCATGGTCGTCGAAGCGGAACCTGCACAGCACCATGTTGGATGCCGCCAGTTTGACGAGTTGCGCGGAAGTCAGCTTTGCAAGAATGTCCGCAATTTCCTTGCTGACCCCGAGCCGGAACATGGCTTCGACCTGGTTTTCGCGCACCAGGCGTTGCGCGAGCAGCAGATAGGCGAGGTTAACCTCCCTGATCTCCTGGAGAACTTCACTGCTTTCCAATTTTTCCCCGCTACCAAAAACCCACCGTGGCCGCTTGTCCGGCGCTTACCGTTGCCCTCGCGGGCCCGGCGACCAGATCGTTGATGTGCGGCTGGGCGGGTACAACGTACGACTAAGGAACTACGCCCGTGCCCGACTGTAATCCACTCCGTTACAAGTGTTACAGAGTGTAAGTAGGACTGTTACGTTTATATCGGCAATCGACCCGGACTGCCAATCCCTACTTACGCGGGGGGCAAACAAATGTCGCTTGAAACATACATGACTTTGCGCATTTTGTAACAATTCACACTCCTGACGTTTGATCTTGCTCAAAGCAGTTCAGCAAACGTCATTTGCGTCCAACGCGCAGCAGTCACTTCTGGTAGCTTGCTGGATTCCTCTATTGACGAGGGCCGCGCGTAGTGCTTGCTGCACACACGCGCACCAGGAGGGGTACGAAATCCGGCGCGCACATCAGCGCCTGGTCCAGCGCCGCAGCGGCCCTCCATGACTCAATGTCCGAACATCCGCCGCAGCCATGCCGCCAGCCGGGCGAACACATCGTCAGGCGCTTCGCGAAACAAGGCCGGGCGGACGCGCTCCACTTGCTCCAGCACGCGCGACGCCTCTTCCGGCAGCACCGATCCGTACTCCAGCGCCAGCCCCAGCATGCCGCGCAGCTCGCCCACGCGCGCGCGGCCGGTGGCGTCGTCGTCCTCGGTCTGCAGCGCGTACATCAGGTCATAGGACCGCTGGCGCAGGCTTTCGGCCAGGCGCCATGCCGGCGTGCGCATGCGCTCTTCCAGCACGCGCATGTCTTCGGCCGATGCCGCCACCTGCGTGGCCAGGGCATCGGTAAAGGCCGTATCGGCGCCGCACTCGGCCAGCACCTGCGCGGCCCATTCGCGCGCATGGGCCGCGCGCTGCTCGGCGGTCCAGCCAGGCTGGACCGCCAGCCCGAAGCCAAAGCGCTGGGCGTCGCGCATCAGCGCCGCCAGCGCGTTGGGCAACTGCTTGTCGAACACGCGGCGCGCCCAGCCGTATTCGCCCCCGGACAGCAGCCGCGAGACCGCGCGCTCAGTGAGCGGGCTGTCATGCTGCAGCAGCCGCGCGCGCAGGAAGTCGTTGAAGTCAGGCGGCAGGAACTCGCGGTCCAGGCCGGTCGAGACCCCGATGAACTGGTCGAACTCCTTGCGCAGCCTGGCCGCATCGTCTTGCGGCAGCGCCAGGGTGATATCGGTCGTCATGGCATTGGGGTCAGAACGCGCTCCAGTCGCCGTTGTCGGCGGCTGCGAGCGCGGGCCGCGGCGTCCTGGCCGGCGTCAGCCGCGCCGGCCGCTCGGCGGCGGGCTCGGCCGCATCGCGCGGGGCTTCGGGGTCCGCTGCCCGGGCCGCCGGCAATGCCTTGGCGGCAGGCTTGGCCGACGCGATGGCACGCACCGCGCCTGCCGTGCGGGCGACCTTGGCCGGCACCGGCGCCGCAACGGCCGCCGGCAATACGTCGAAGCGCTCCGCGCGCGCATCCTCGGCCGCCAGGCGGAACGTTGCCACGGCGGACTGCAGGCGGCCGGCCTGCTCTTCCAGCGCGCCCGCGGCGGCAGCGGCCTCTTCCACCAGCGCCGCGTTCTGCTGCGTGACCTCGTCCATCTGCGCCACGGCCTGGTTGACCTGCTCGATGCCCGAGCTCTGCTCGGCCGATGCCGCGCTGATCTCGCCCATGATGTCGGTCACGCGCTTGACCGCCTGCACGATCTCGTCCATGGTCTTGCCCGCCTGGCCCACCAGCGCCGAGCCGTTGTCCACGCGCTCCACCGTGTCGCCGATCAGGCCCTTGATCTCCTTGGCCGCATTGGCGCTGCGCTGCGCCAGGCTGCGCACCTCGCCCGCCACCACCGCGAAGCCCCGGCCCTGCTCGCCGGCGCGCGCCGCTTCCACCGCCGCGTTCAGCGCCAGGATGTTGGTCTGGAACGCAATCCCTTCGATCACGCCGATGATGTCGACAATCTTCTTCGACGCATCGTTGATCTCGTCCATGGTCTGCACCACGCGGCCCACCACTTCGCCGCCGCGCAGCGCCGTCTCCGACGCGTTCGCCGCCAGCCCGCTGGCCTGGCGCGCGTTGTCCGCGTTCTGGCGCACCGTGCTGGTCAGCTCCTCCATGCTCGAAGCGGTCTGCTCCAGCGACGCCGCCTGCTGCTCCGTGCGCTGCGACAGGTCGTTGTTGCCCGCGGCAATTTCACGCGAAGCGCTGCCGATCGATTCGGCCGACGCCTTGAAATCGCGCACCATGCGCGACAGCTGCTGCTGCATCTGCTGCATAGCAAAGACCAGGCTGCGCTTGTCGCCCGCGCGCGTCTTCACCGGCGACGAGAAATCGCCCTCGGCAATGCGTGCGGCGATCGCCACCGCGTAGCCGGGCTCGCCGCCAAGCTGGCGCGACAGCGCACGCGCCAGCAGCACGCCCAGCAGCACCGACAGCGCCAGCCCGCCCAGCACCAGGCCCAGCATCCACAGGCGCGATGCGTCGTAAACGCTGCGCGCTTCTTCCATGTTGCTGCGGGCACGATCGTCGCGGCGCTTGACCATCCGGGACATCAACGCTTCCAGCGTATGGCTGTCCTTGAGCAGCTCGGCGCTCTCGGAGAACACCTGGCTTTCGAACTGCGAGGTATCCAGCGGCTGCTTGCCGACCAGCTCGACGTACTTCTCCATGCGCGCGCGGAAGGCCGGCGACAGTTCCTGGTACTGCTTGACCAGGGCCTTGCCCTCCGGCTGCTCGAACGCGCCCGCCACCTGGCGGATGCGCTCGTCCATGGTGCCGAGCGACTTCACGATCTGGTCCTTCTCGGCCGACCGCTCGCCCATGGTCGATGCCGACAGCAGCCCGATCTGCGCGCGGCTGGCATAGACCAGGTTGATGTTGGCGTCCTGCACGGCCTTCAGCGCCTGCAGGTCATCGTTGTAGATCTTGCCGGTCCAGTCCGCCATGCGCCCCATGTTGACGACGCCCAGCAGCCCCATCACGGCGCCGATCACGGCAACGACCAGGAATCCGGCAACCAGCCTGGTCGTGACGCGCAATTGATTGAACCAATGCATAGCAACTCCCCCTTGTAACTGAAGCCTCGGGCGCGGCATGCCGCACCCTTCTGTACGCATGCAGGGCGGTGCTCCGCGCCTGCCTTCGCCTTCTGATTCGAATTGGCCTGATGCCGCGGCCTAGTGTCCTGTTCCGTAGATAGCTTGCCAAAATGAAATCGTCCAGTTGGTCGTCAGGCTAGGCGCGAGGAGGCGCCATAGCCGTAGCTATGGCAACGACGAGCAACGACGCATGGCGGCCAACTGGGCGATTTCATGGCAAGGTATTTGCGGAACAGGACACTAGGCCCGTGCCAGCGGCCGCACGGCATCGCCGCGCACGTGCGCGGGCTGGCGCTGCGGCCGCACCTCGGCCTGCATGCTGACGCGGAAGGTGGCGATGGCATCGCGCAGCCGCATCGCCTGCTCTTCCAGCGAGCCCGCGGCGGCCGCGGCCTCTTCCACCAGCGCCGCGTTCTGCTGCGTGACCTCGTCCATCTGCGCCACGGCCTGGTTGACCTGCTCGATGCCCGAGCTCTGCTCGGCCGATGCCGCGCTGATCTCGCCCATGATGTCGGTCACGTGCTTGACCGCCTGCACGATCTCGTCCATGGTCTTGCCCGCCTGGCCCACCAGCGCCGAGCCGTTGTCCACGCGCTCCACCGTGTCGCCGATCAGGCCCTTGATCTCCTTGGCCGCATTGGCGCTGCGCTGCGCCAGGCTGCGCACCTCGCCCGCCACCACCGCGAAGCCCCGGCCCTGCTCGCCGGCGCGCGCCGCTTCCACCGCCGCGTTCAGCGCCAGGATGTTGGTCTGGAACGCAATCCCTTCGATCACGCCGATGATGTCGACAATCTTCTTCGACGCATCGTTGATCTCGTCCATGGTCTGCACCACGCGGCCCACCACTTCGCCGCCGCGCAGCGCCGTCTCCGACGCGTTCGCCGCCAGCCCGCTGGCCTGGCGCGCGTTGTCCGCGTTCTGGCGCACCGTGCTGGTCAGCTCCTCCATGCTCGAAGCGGTCTGCTCCAGCGACGCCGCCTGCTGCTCCGTGCGCTGCGACAGGTCGTTGTTGCCCGCGGCCACCTGGTGCGTTGCCGTCGAAATGCTGGCCATACCTTCCTGGATCTCATGCACCACCGACAGCAGGCTGCGCTGCATGGTCTGCATGGCCTGCGCCAGCGCACCGATCTCGTCCGCGCTGCGGTGCTCGAAGCGCGTGGTCAGGTCGCCCGCGCCCATGCGCAGCGCAAAGTCCAGCATGTCGCCCACCGGCCGGTTCACGCGCGCCAGCAGCAGGGTGCCGGCCGTGAACGACGAGGCCAGCGCCAGCGCAAAGCCACCCCACAGCCACGGGCGCAGCGCGGCCGCGCCTGCTCCGCCCAGTGCTTCCACCGCCACGAGCGCGGCCAGGAACCACACCAGCCCGCCAGCCTGCGCCCACAGGATGCGGCGCTTCAGGTTCAGGCGCAGCAGGCCCTGCACCAGGCCGCGCAGCCCGGTGCGCACCACGGCGCCGTGGCGGATCGCCAGCCCGTCGGCGCGGCCGGCCCGGAATCGTGCATAGGCCGCGCCGGCGGCTTCCACCTGCTCGCGCGTCGCCATCGAGCGCACCGAGGTATAGCCGACCACGCGGCCATCGACGCGCGTTGGCGTCACAGTCGCACTGACCCAGTAGAAGTCGCCGTCCTTGCGGCGGTTCTTGACCAGGCCCATCCAGGTGCGGCCGGCCTGCAGGTCCTGCCACAGGTCGGCAAACGCTTCGGGCGGCATGTCGGGGTGGCGCACCAGGTTATGCGGCGCGCCCAGCAGTTCCTCGGCCGCAAAGCCGCTGGCCTCGATAAAGGCGCGGTTGGCAAAGGTGATACGGCCCTTGAGGTCCGTGCGCGAGATCAGGTAATCCGATGGGGAGAGCTTGTACTCGCGCTGCGTAACGGGTTGGTTGTTTCGCATCAATGACAATACTGCGTGCCCGTGGCGCGGCAATGTGCGCGGCACCCGGGCGGGGTTCGGTCCGGCAGGCATGGTGCGCCCACCGGACGGTGTTGGCGTGGCCGCGGAATCAGGACACCGCTTCCAGCGCGGCCAGTTCTTCGGTGTTGAGCAGCTTCTCGATGTCGACCAGGATCAGCATGCGTTGCTCGACCGAGCCCAGCCCGCGGATATAGTCCGTCGCCACCTCGCCTGTGAAGTGCGGCGTGGGCTTGATCTGCGCGGCGGTCAGCGTCAGCACGTCGGAGACGCCGTCCACCACGATGCCGGTGGTGCGGTCGTTCAGGTCGACGATGATCACGACCGTGTACTGGTCGTAGCTGACATTCGGCTGGCGGAACTTGATGCGCAGGTCGATGATCGGGACGATGATGCCGCGCAGGTTGATCACGCCCTTGATGTAGTCCGGTGCGTTGGCAATCTGGGTGACCGACTCGTAGCCGCGGATCTCCTGCACCTTCAGGATATCGACGCCGTATTCCTCCCGGCCCAGCGTAAAGGCCAGGAACTCCTCTACCGTGCCGTCTGCCTTGTCGATGTGCTTCATCGTCTAGCCCCCCAAATTTGGCTCATGCTGATTTGCTGGCGCTGCAGCGGCCGAGGGCCGCTGGCTGGCACCGGGGCATGACCTCGCCCACCAGTGTTTACGGCAGGAATTGGCGTGACTGAAGGGCGACGCCGGGCCCTGCCTACCCTTCCGAGGTAGGGGGCGCCGGCGGCAGCAGCGCGGTCACGGCCTGCATCAGCTCGTCCGGATCGAAAGGCTTGGGCAGGAAGCCCGACGCGCCCGCCGCGCGGGCCTGTTCGCGGATGCTGCCGTCCTGCTCGGTGGTCAGCATCAGGATGGGAATGCGCGCATAGCGCTCGTTGGCGCGCAGGCTGCGGATCAGCGTGAGGCCATCCATGCCGGGCATGACCTGGTCCGTCACCAGCATGCCGAAGCTGGAGCCGGCGGCCAGCGCGTGCGCCTGGTCGCCGTCGGCGGCCTCGGTCACTTCGAACCCTCCCGCGCGCAGGCAGGCGCCGATCATGCGGCGTAGCGAGGGGGAATCGTCGACAACGAGGATGCTGGGCGATGACATGGGCGCCTCCGGTTTGCAGGAACTTGGTTGGTCCGCCTGGGAGATGGACAGCATGGGTGGCGCGGCCGGCGACGGACAGGGCGGCGCGGGGCTGCGACGGCTGTGCGGGCGGGCTGCCAGAGGGGGTTATCGGCAGGGTTGGGGGAGACTTTATGGGGGGAAACGGGGGGTGAGGGTTGGAGGTTGTGTCGGTCGGGTTTGATGTTGTCGTAGGTTTAACCGCCTGGTTCCGCCCTGCTGGGCGGGTCACTTTTTGTCCGAGCGACAAAAAGTAACCAAAAAACGCGTCGCCTCTGGCGGCTGGCCACCAATTCCACGGTGTTGGTGGTTCGAGCGGTGGTGATTTCCGTTCGGTGGAGTAGGTAGTTCAGGCCTGCTACGCTCCCGGGATGTGCCTTGCGTCCAGGGACTATTGGACGAACCCGACTTTAGGCCGTTGGCAGCCTGCTAACGAGGTTATCGGTAGGACGCCTACGGCTGCGCTGCGCGCACTCAGTATCGCAGGTCGGGGGCTCGGGCACGGAGTGCGTCGCTGCGCTCGCACGGCGTTGTCGCGGATGATGCCGGGCCAAAGGAAAAAATCAGGACGTGGCCGCTGGTTCTGCCACGTTAGGACGTGCGCGCAGCGCAGCCGAAGGCGTCCGACCGACGCCGTGGTTAGGAGGCTGCCAATAGCCTAAAGTCGGGTTCGTCCAATAGTCCGTGGAAGCAGGCACAGACAGGGTGCGTAGCAGGGTCGAACCACCAACCCCATCGACTGGAAATCACCGCCGCTCGAACCACCAACACCGTGGAATTGGTGGCCAGCCGCCTGAGGCGACGCGTTTTTTGGTTACTTTTTGTCGCTCGGACAAAAAGTGACCCGCCCAGCAGGGCGGAACCAGGCGGCAAAACCTACGACAACATCAAACCCGACCGAAATACCCAAGCCATCACCCCTCCCCCCGCTCCCCCAATGCCTCAGCAAAACTCACAGCATCCAACGGCAGCGACAGCAGATAGCCCTGCACCTCATCACACCCCATTTCATTAAGGATCTCCAACTGCGAAGCCGACTCCACGCCCTCGGCCACCACCTTCATGCGCAGCTCATGCGCCAGGGCCACCATCGAACCGACGATGGCGCGGCCCTGCGCATCGGTATCGAGCCCGCCGATCAGCGTGCGGTCGATCTTGAGCGTGCCCACGCGCAGGCGCTTGAGGTAGCCCAGGCTGGAATAGCCGCTGCCGAAATCGTCCAGCGCCACCTGGATGCCGAGCGACTGCAGCTCGGCCAGCGTCTCCAGCGACTTGCCGATGTCCTTCATCGCCGCGGTCTCGGTGATCTCCAGCGTGATCGCCGACGGCGGGATGTCGTGCTGGTGGATCTGCTCCAGCAGGTATTGCGGGAAATTGCGGCTGGCAAAGCGCAGCCCCGAGACATTGATCGCCACCGGCACGGTCGGCACGCCGGCGTCGCGCCACTGGCGCACCTGGCGGCAGACGCTGGTCAGCACCCAGTCGTCGAGCTTGTCGATCTGGCCCGACTGCTCGGCCACGGCGATGAACTCGGCGGGGCTGACCTGGCCCAGCGCGGGATGGCGCCAGCGGCATAGCGCCTCGGCGCCAACCACGGTGCGGCGGCGTGCGTCGTACTTGGGCTGGAACTGCAGCGACAGCGTATCGTCCTGGATGGCCAGCCACAGGTCGCGCCGGATCACGCGGGTACGGCGCGCGCGTTCGCCGGCGGCGCTGTTGAACAGGCGCACCTGGTTCGAGCCGCTCTCGCGGGCTTCGGCCAGGCTGACGCGGGCGGCCTGCATCAGGGCTTCCGAGGTCTGCGCGTCGCGCGGATAGATGGCGATGCCGATATTCACGCCGATCTGCATCTGCAGGCCGCGCGCGGCAATGAATTCCGCCAGCGAGCCCAGCATGCGCGAACCCAGCTCCTGCGCCCGGCCATGGTGGACCAGTTCGGGCACGCCCACGGCAAACTCGTCGCGCGCCAGCCGCGCCAGGAAGTCGTGCGGCTCCAGCACGGCCTGCGCCAGTGCGCCGGCGTCCTGGGCCAGGATGTCGTCGGCGCGGATCTCGAAGACCTCGTCGACCTCGCGGTAATCGGCAATATGGATCAGCAGCACGGCGCAGCCGGTCTCGGCCAGCCGTGCCTGCGCCATCGCCTGGTCCAGCCAGCGGCCGAACGCCACGCGGTCAGGCATCACCGTCGCCACGCTGTACTCGCCGACCGTGCCCTGCCCGCGCGCGGCGGCGCGCACGGTCAGGCGGCCCGGGCGGCCGGGGATGCGGGCGCCGCGCCGCGGCAGCCGCGGCTCGGCGGTGCGGTGCTGGCCGGGCAGCTCGTCGGTAAAGTCGTCGGCCAGGCCGGAGTCGGCGCGCGCCGGCAGCCAGCCGCGCGACTGCGCGCGGTGGACGGCGAACAGCAACGCGCACAGCGCGGTCAGCCCACCCGCCAGCCAGGCAGGGTGCGGCAGGCCGGCGGCATTGAGGCAATCGCGCGCGCTGACCGTGCCGGGACCGCACGACCGGCCCAGATGGGTGCCGGCGGCGGCCACCAGCCCGGCGCCGGCCACGACCGCCGTGATCGCCGCGCCGCGCCACAGCCGCGTGCCCTGGCGCAGCCACTGCACCAGCAGCTTGGCCGCCGTGGTGGCCGCCGCCGCGGCGGCAAAGCTCGCCACCAGCTCTGCCGAGTCGTTGACGGCCGGCACGCCGCCCGACAGCGCCACCACCAGCACAGGGAGGCCGATTGTCAGTTGCGACAGCAGCGCGGCTGACCAGGTCAGTACACGCAGCGCGCGGCCGCCGGCTGACTGGTCCGCGCGCCCGGCGCGAATGCCGAGGGCGGCGGCCACGCCCAGCAGGGCAGCCAGCAGCAACAGGACGGGACTCAGGGCAATCATTAGGCTGCGCGATGATGAAAAGGATGCGCGAAGAAGGTCAGGACGCAGGACAAACCCCGCATCATGGCATCTTGCAGTCGCCGTGTGAACAAGACAATGACTCGAACGTTGGGTTAGAACGCGCTCCAGTCGTCATCGGCCCCGGCTGCGGCCAGTGCCGGACGGAGCGCCTGCCTGGTTGCCGACCCCGCTGCGGCTGGGCGAACCCTGCCGGCACGCGGTGCGGCGGGGGCCGCGGGCAACGGCACGACGGCCGCCTTCACCGGGCTGCGCACCGGCATGGCGCGAGCTGCGCGGCCAGCGACCGCGGCGGCGGTCCTGGCCGGTGCCGCAGTTGCCACCACGGTTGCCGCCATCGCCGGAACGGCTCCCACGCCCGAGCCGACGGTAAACACCGAGACCACGTTCTTGAGCTTCTGCGCCTGTTCTTCCAGCGCACCGGCAGCGGCGGCAGCCTCTTCGACCAGGGCGGCGTTCTGCTGCGTCACCTCGTCCATCTGGGTCACGGCCTGGTTGACCTGCTCGATGCCGCTGGTCTGCTCCTGCGACGCGGCGCCGATCTCGTTCATGATGTCCGTCACGCGGCGCACGGCCTGGACGATCTCGCCCATGGTCTGGCCGGCTTCGGCCACCAGCCGGGTGCCGCTCTCCACGCGCTGGCCCGACTCGCTGATCAGCGCCTCGATCTCCTTGGCGGCCGAGGCCGAGCGCTGCGCGAGGCTGCGCACCTCGCCCGCCACCACGGCAAAGCCGCGCCCCTGCTCGCCGGCGCGCGCGGCTTCCACCGCGGCATTGAGCGCCAGGATATTGGTCTGGAAGGCAATGCCCTCGATCACGCTGATGATTTCCACCACCTTGCGCGAGGCGCCGTTGATCTCGTTCATGGTATCGACCACGCGGCCCACCACGTCGCCGCCCTTGAGCGCGATCTGCGAGGCCTCGCTCGCCAGCACGCCGGCCTGGCGCGCGTTGTCCGCGTTCTGGCGCACCACCGTGGTCAGCTCTTCCATGCTGGCGGCGGTCTGCTCCAGCGACGAGGCCTGTTCCTCGGTACGCTGCGACAAGTCCAGGTTGCCGGTCGAAATCTGCTGCGTGGCCGACGCCATCGACTCGGCACCGGTGCGCACTTCGGCAACGATGCCCGCCAGGCTCGACTGCATCGCGGCCAGCGCCTGCATCATGCGGCCGATCTCGTTCTTCGAGATGCTGGTGATGCGCGAGGTCAGGTCGCCGCGGGCGATGCGCTCAAAGACGGCCAGTGCCTCCTGCACCGGCGTGACGATGGCGCGGCTCAGCATGAACGTACACAGCGCGGCGACCGCCAGGCCCAGCGCGATCAGCGCGATCGACAGCATGCGGGTGCGGGCGAAGCCGGCCTGCGAAGCATCGAAGTTGGCCTGCGCGGCCGTCATCTGGAAGTTCTGCAACTTCTCGTGCGCACTCGACATGCTGCGCTGCAAGTCAGGCAGCACCGTCTTCGCCACCCGCACGGCCTCTTCCTGGTTGCCCGCCAGCGAGGCCGCCTGCAACGGCAACACGCCCCGCTCCATGAAGGCCTGGCGCTGCTTGCCCAGTTCCGTGGCGAGCGCCTGTTCCTCGGCATTCTGCGGCAGGCTCATATAGCGCTTCCACGCAACCTCCGAGGCCTCCACAAACACCTTGGAACGGTCCACGCTGACCTTGGGATCTTCCTGCTCGCCCTGCATCACATTGCGGTCCAGCGCCAGGCGCATGCGCGTGGTGGCCAGCATCGCGTCGCTGAGTGCAACGGTGGAGGCAAGCTGGTTGGCGTAGGTCTCCTTGAGTGCGTCATTGCTCTGCGAGATGCCGTACAGGCCGGCGCCGCCGACCAGCAGCAGCAGCAGCGACAGCAATCCCATGGCACCCCGTAACAGGGTCTTGATCTGCATGTTGTTGTGCAAGGACATATGAAAGAAGACTTTGGCAATCCGCGGGACACACCCCTTGCCCCGGTCCGGCAGGATCAGCACCGACATGACCCGCCCTGCCCGGATAACGGCGCGTCACCCTCTTCCTTGAGCAACCGCAACGGCGGGCGCCACAAATTAACCGGCGACAGCCGCCATGTCGGATATACGCCACGCGCGCACCATGGTATGAGGGGAAACCCTTTTACCGATTAGCCGTGCCGATTATGCGATTCGATTTCCGGGCAACAGCATCGACGGCACCGCTGGTTTGAGTAAGTCCGCACCAATTATGGGCCTGCCGCCTGTTGTAGCCGGCCAGCCCCGACCGCCGCCAAATCCGCCGGCGACCGGAGGCGACACCAAAAGTTCACACAATTACCGGATCCAAGAATTTTCGCAAAAACTGGTCCGGATAACGCCGCCAGGATTTGCAGCGGGCCGCGACCTCGTTATAATTGTTTTCAGCATTTTCACCCCCGCATATCAGCGCACCCCTGCGCAATTCACCCACCGGAAACCGAGGACGCAATGGCGACGTATCAGGAAATCGTTCAGAAAATCAGCGAACTGCAGAAGCAAGCCGAGGAAATCAAGGCGCGTGAACAATCCGCCGTGATCGCGGATATTCGTGAGAAAATCGAGCAATATGGCCTGACCGCGGAAGACCTCGGTTTTGGTGCCAAGGTACCGGCCGGCAAGAAGGCCGCCAATCGCAAGGTGCCGGTGCGCTATCGCGACAGCGCCGGCAATACCTGGACCGGCCGTGGCAAGCGTCCGGGCTGGCTGACCCAGGCCCTGGCCCAGGGTAAATCGGTCGAGGACTTCCTGATCCGCTGAAGCGCGCGATCCGGTAAACGGCAAAACGCCACGGAATGCATCTGTGGCGTTTTTCATTTGCGGTACCGGTGAGCCCGGCCGTCAGGCCTCAAACCCCTGCGGATTCATCGACTGCCAGCGCCACGAGTCCTGGCACATGCGCTCGATATCATATTGCGCGCGCCAGCCCAGCAGCTGGTTGGCCAGCGCCGGATCGGCATAGCAGGCGGCGATATCGCCCGGGCGCCGCGCCACGATTTCATGCGGCACCGGCCTGCCGCTGGCACGCTGGTAGGCCTGTATCACTTCCAGCACGCTGTAGCCACGGCCCGTGCCCAGGTTCACGGTCAGGCCCCGGCCCTGCTCGCGCAGATAGTCCAGCGCCGCCAGGTGGCCGTCGGCCAGGTCGCAGACATGGATATAGTCGCGCACGCCGGTACCGTCCACCGTCGGGTAGTCGCCGCCAAAAACCATCAGTTTTTCGCGGCGCCCGCCCGCCACCTGCGCCACATACGGCATCAGGTTGTTGGGAATACCGCGCGGATCTTCGCCGATCAGCCCGCTCTCATGCGCGCCGACCGGATTGAAATAACGCAGGTAGGCAATACGCCATTCCGGATCCGATTTTTCCAGGTCGCGCAGGATTTGCTCGCCCATCAGCTTGGTCTGGCCATACGGATTGGTGGCCGACAACGGGAAATCCTCCAGGATCGGCACGGTATGCGGATTGCCATAAACCGTGGCCGAGGAACTGAACACCAGTTGTTTCACCCCGGCCGCGCCCATTGCCGCGCAGACCGTCAGCAAGCCATCCAGGTTGTTGCTGTAATACGCCAGCGGCTGGCTCACGGATTCGCCCACGGCCTTGAGTGCGGCAAAATGAATCACCGCACTGATGCGGTGCTCGGTAAAGAGCCGGTCGAGCAGCGCGCGGTCGCGCACGTCGCCTTGCACAAAATGCGGGGCCTGGCCGGTAATGGTGGCCAGCCGGTCGACCACCGCCGGACTGCTGTTGCACAGATTATCCAGGCCGATCACGTGATAGCCGGCATTGAGCAGCGCAACCCAGGTATGCGAAGCGATATAGCCGGTGGCACCGGTCAGGAGCAAGGTTTCAGGCATGAAAGAAGGCGTCGTGGATTCGGTTCAGCGATTAAAGGGCGGGGCCCGGCCGGTTCGGTTTCGGCAAACAGTGTAAACACCTCTTGCCGCCCCGCCGGCCGCGCGGAGCTGCCTATTATCCACGATGTGCCGCAGCGGCCGGCCAGATGGCACGTGTGGCGTCAGGGGCGCACGGCCACCGCCTCGGCCACCAGCCCCGCCCGCTGCTGCCAGGCTTCATAGGCGGCGCGCAGCCGCCAGCCCGATTCCAGGTCGCGCATGCCCAAGCACTGGGCCACCTCGGCCGGTGCCGTGCCGGCATCGAAATGCATGGCGGCGCAGGTATTGCGCAGCGTCTGCGGTGACGCCCGCTCGCTGCGCCCGGCCAGCACGCCGGCCTCGTCCAGCAGGATCTCCACGCGCCGGTAGACCGACGCGGCATGCATCGGCCGCCCCGCCGGCATTGCCGGGAACACCAGGCTGCCAAGCGTGCCCGACGCTTCGCGCAGCGCCAGCCAGGCTCGCAGCGGCGCATGGGCCAGCGGGAACAGCGGCACGGTGTAGGCCCGGCCGTTGTCCGTGCGCACCATGCGCAGTGCCATCCGGCCGGGAGCGCCGTCCTCGATCACATCGACCCGCAGTGCCCGGGCTTCCGCGACCTTCACCCCGCCGCCCAGCAGCACGGCCAGCAACGCCGCGTCGCGCGCGCGCTTCCATTGCGTGGGCGACGCCGCGCCGCCCGCAGCCCCCGCCGGCAGACCGGCGGGGCCGAGGATGCGTGCCACCAGCAGGTCACGCTCGCCGGGCAGCAGGAACGCGGTGGGATCGTTCTCGCCCTCGGCCAGGTGGGCGCGCACCGCCTGGCTGCCGGGGTTGTGCATGCCCTCGCGCAGCCGGGAAAGGTGGTGGAAGACCCGTTCGATCAGCCGCGTATAGCGATAGCGGTGCGATTTGTGCAGCTGCTGCGCGTCCAGGAACTCGCCGATCTGCTCGGCCGACCAGCTCAGCGGCGGCAGGCCGCGTTCGGCCGACCAGCGCAGCAGCTTGCCCCACATGGCGCGGTAGACCACGCTGGTGCCGTGGCGAAAGCCATGCTGCGCCAGCCAGCCGTCGAACGCGCGCTCCGGGTGGTCGCGCCAGGCGGCCAGGTCGGCATCGAACAAGGCCGCCTGTTCAAGATGGGCGGCGCTGGGCTTAGTGATCACTGACTCTCCTGCGTTGGGCCGGCGGCCCCGGGGGGCAATCCCGCCTATTGTAGACAACGCGTCACTGCGCGGCAGGTGGGAGCGGGCATGCCTTGCATGGTGCCGCGGAGCGTGCTACCTTTCGACTCATTATGCAACTGGTTGCATAGAGCGAGATACGAAAGATTCGAGATAACCAGACCAGACGCCCGCGCACCGACGCCCGCCCAGGAGACCCCGTGACCACCACCGCCAACCTGATTCCCGCCGCCCAGGCGTCGCTCGACGCCTGGCACCACATGATCGCCACGCATTCCATGGCCGGGCTCGATGCCATCGTGGCCGATGAGGTGGTGTTCCGCTCGCCGGTCGCGCACACGCCATATCCCGGCCGCGCCGCGATCGCGCTGGTGCTGACCACGGTGAACCAGGTGTTCCAGGACTTCCGCTATCACCGCAGCTTTGTCAGCGACGACGGCCATAGCGTGGTGCTGGAATTCAGCGCCGCGGTGGATGGCAAGGCCCTCAAGGGCATCGACATGATCCGCTTCGACGACGCCGGCCGTATTGCCGAGTTCGAAGTCATGGTGCGCCCGCGCTCCGGCCTGGAGGCGCTGGCCGCCGCCATGGGCGCGCGCCTGGCCAGCCAGAAGGACGTGCTGACCGGCGCGGCCTGAGGCCCGCTTCGCATCGCATTCGCTTCACCGGACTACCCCGAATTACCCAGGAGACTTCACCCATGGCCCTTCCCGCCCAACTCCAGAACCGGCTGTCGCTGCCGGTGGTCTGCTCGCCGCTGTTCATCATCTCCAACCCCGACCTGGTCATCGCCCAGTGCAAGGCCGGCGTGGTGGGTTCGTTCCCCGCGCTGAATGCGCGCCCGGCGCCCAAGCTGGAGGAATGGCTGGACCGCATCACGACCGAGCTGGCCGAGCACGACGCGAAGCACCCCGACCGCCCGTCGGCGCCGTTCGCCGTCAACCAGATCGTGCACAAGTCCAACGACCGCCTGGAGCATGACCTGGAGCTGTGCGTGCGCTACAAGGTGCCCATCGTGATCACCTCGCTGGGCGCGCGCAAGGAAGTCAATGACGCGGTGCACTCCTACGGCGGCATCGTGCTCCATGACGTGATCAACAACGCCTTCGCGCGCAAGGCCATCGAGAAGGGTGCGGACGGGCTGGTGGCGGTTGCCGCCGGTGCCGGCGGCCATGCTGGCACGCTGTCGCCGTTCGCGCTGCTGCACGAGATCCGCGAATGGTTCGACGGCCCGCTGCTGCTGTCGGGCGCGATCTCCAGCGGCGACGCCATCCTGGCCGCGCAGGCCGCCGGCGCCGACCTGGCCTATATCGGCTCGGCCTTTATCGCCACGCAGGAAGCCAATGCGCAGGACGGCTACAAGCAAATGATCGTCGACAGCAGCGCCAACGACATCGTCTATTCCAACCTGTTCACCGGCGTGCACGGCAACTACTTGCGCGGCAGCATCGAGCGCGCCGGGCTGGACCCGAACGCGCTGCCCGAATCCGATCCGTCGAAGATGAATTTCGGCTCCACCAGCGTCAAGGCGTGGAAGGACATCTGGGGCGCCGGCCAGGGCGTGGGCGCGATCAAGCGCGTGGTGCCCGCGGGCGAGCTGGTGCGCCGCTTCGCCGAGGAATATGCGCTGGCGCGCCGCCGCCTGGGCCTGGGCGAAGCGAAGCAGGCCGGCACGCGTGCCGTCGACCTGGCCTGACGCAGCCAGTCATTTCCCCTAGCAGCCTGTAGCCGCCCGCCCATGCGCGGTGCGGCTACAGCAGGGGCAGCAGTTCCTCGCCCCAGGCCACCCAGTCGTTCTCGAAGCGGATACCGCGCTGCAGCAGCGCATAGCGCAACCGCTGCGCGCGGTCCATGTCCGGCGCCGAGAAATCGCGCCGCTCGATGGCAAGGTAAGTCTCCAGCCGCCCCCGGTGCAGCGCGATCAGCCGCCGCATCTCTTCACCGAGGCCTAGCGGCCCGATCACTGCATCGGCGCGCAGCTTGACCAGGATCTCCTCACGCTGGTCCAGTCCGGCGCCCGGCGCCAGCACCCAGCGCGCCAGTTCGCCGCGGCCGGCCGGCAGCACCCGGTAGACCTTCTTGCGGTTCCTGCGGTCCGCGGAGCCCTCGCCTTCAGCATCGCTCTCGTCGGCGGCAATCCAGCCGTTGTCCGCCATGCGTCCCAGCTCGCGGTAGATCTGCTGGTGCGTGGCATGCCAGAAATAGCCGATGGAACGGTCAAAGCGCCGCGCCAGGTCGTAGCCGGACGATGGCTTTTCGATCAGGGAGATCAACAAGGCGTGCTGGGTCGACATGCGTCTGGGCGGGGCCCGCGGGGGCGGTTATGGTTTTGGGGCGGGTAGGGTTGGCGGCGGGTATGGCACGCATGCGCGCCGGCGGCCGGACTGCAAAAAACTGGCGCTATGGTAGCGCAATGCCGGCCTGGCGCCGCGTAGCCGCCGCCTCGGTCCTTGCCTTCCCTGGCATGGCGCTCAAACCATTGATTCATCAAATTTGCCAGTTTCGAAATTTCCTCGCAACCAGAATTAAAAAACGCTGAATGGCATTTTTGCCCCGCATGCCATACATTCCATACATTGAAACCAGTGCGAGCAACACAATCCACCCCCGGCCGCACCACGCAGCAACCCTGGAGTGTGTCCATGACCGGAAAAACCCTGCTTGCCGAAGATCGCGACGTGGCCTGGGAAGCCGACGCTGGCGAGCGCCCGCTCAGCTTCCTGACGCCAATGCGCGACAAGGCGCCAATCTACTACCGTCTGCCCGATACGCCTGACGGGCACCATGTCAAGGAATACGCCAGCGGCCTGCGTCAGCTGGTGCGCTTTGTCGGCGTCGAGGAACAGGTCGTCAAGTACAGCCTGGGCTGACCAGGCACGAACTGTTTTCCTGTGGTTGTCTCCTCCAAGCCCGATCCTGCGGGCAGGGACTTGAACCCGCGAAGTTCGCGGGTTTTTTCTTGGCCCCCACCCCCCTTGGCCTGTATTTGCGCCACCTGGCTGCTCGATTCCCTACAATCCGGCTCAGGAATCGTCACTACGATCGCATGGCTGGAATATGCATACGGTACTTGTCCTGGGCGGTTATGGCTTTTTTGGCGCGCGCATCAGCCAGGCGCTGGCGCAAAATCATCAAATCCGCTTGCTGATTGCCGGACGCGACGGCCAGCGTGCGCGTGAATTCGCCCATGGACTTGGACTTGCGGCGGAGCAAGGCCTTGCCCTCGATGCGCGCGCCCCGTCGCTCGCGCAGCGCTTGGGAGAACTGGACGTCGATACCGTCGTTCATACAGCCGGCCCCTTCCAGGGGCAGGACTACGCGGTGGCAAGAGCTGCCATTTCCGCCGGGGCAAACTATATCGATCTGGCGGATGGCCGCGACTTCGTCAACGGCATTGGGTGCCTCGATCAGGCCGCCCGGGACCAGGGGGTGTTTGTGACCAGCGGGGCAAGCTCATTGCCCGCGCTTTCGTCGGCGGTGGTCGATCGATACCTGAAGCAGTTCGGCCGGCTCGAGTCAATTCGCCACGGCATCGGCTCCGGCGCGCGATCACCCGGCGTGGCCACCATGCGAGGGGTGTTCGGCTACTGTGGCAAGGCATTTTCCAGGCTGGAGAACGGCCGATGGCAATCCACCCACGGCTGGCTGGACCTCCGGCGCCATCGCTTTCCCGCGCCAGTCGGCCCCCGCTTGCTCGGCAGTTGCGACGTGCCGGACCTGGTGCTGTTCCCGCGGCGCTATCCGACGGTGCAAACCGTGACGTTCCACGCGGGCTTCGCCAGTGCCGCCGGTCACTTGTTCGTCTGGGCCGCCTCACAACTGGTCCGGCTGCGCCTGATTCCCAGGCTCACCCCGCTGGTCCGTCCGCTGCATCGCATCAGCCAATGGCTGGAGCCCCTGGTCAGCGACAAGGGCGGCATGTTCGTTTCGATGGAGGGGCTGGCTCATGACGGCGCACCGCTTCGGATCGACTGGCATCTGGTTGCGGCCCGGAATCACGGGCCGCATATTCCCTGTGGCGCCTCCATTGCGCTGGCAACAAGGCTGGCGCGGGGAGAGCAGCCACCCTGCGGCGCCACCCCCTGCGTCGGCATCCTGTCGGTAGAGGAATACCTGGCTGCCCTGCAGGGATTCGACGTGCGGGAGGTTCAGGCATGAGCGGCTACCTGCTGATCAAGTGGCTGCATGTCCTGAGTTCCACGGCACTGTTTGGCACGGGCATTGGCATCGCCTTCTTTAAATGGATGGCAGACCGCAGCGCGGATGTGCGGGCAATCCGCATCACCACCGAGCGTACCGTGCTTGCCGACTGGATCTTCACCACGCCGGCCGTCATCGTGCAGCCGGTGACAGGCTTCGCCATGGCGTACTACGCCGGCTACCCGATGCTTGGCGGATGGATCGCCTATGCAAGCTGCCTGTACCTGCTTGCCGGGGCCTGCTGGCTGCCGGTGGTCTGGCTCCAGCTACGCATGCGCGATCTCGCCCGGGCGGCCGATGCCAGCGGCACGCCGCTTCCTGCCCGGTACTGGGCCTATGCGCGCCTCTGGTTCTGGCTTGGCGTTCCGGCATTCACGGCACTGCTGGCAGTGTTCTGGCTGATGGTCAGCAAGCCGGACTTTGCATGATGCGCAAGCGCCGGACCGGCGCTCGGCAGCCCGCGCCAGCGCCTGCCTCAGAGCTGCGGCGCGCCTTCGGCCTCGGCACCGCACGCCTTGTCCAGCACGCGGTGGCCACCGTGCAATAATCCCAGCGCCGGGAACGAAGGTTGCAGGACCCGGCACAATGGTCCGGCGCAACCAGGAGGAAGCCCAATGTATATGGTCTACTGGTCCGAAGCCGACGGCACCGGGCTACGGCCCCACGCGCAGTCATTCCCCAGCGATGCCATGCGCGAGGCGCTGCGCTTTACCGAAGCGCTGCGCCAGCGCCAGCACGCGGGCGAGCCGGTGAGCTTTGTCACGCTGTGCTCGGAGAATCCCAACTCGGTGGGCCGGGCAGGTGCGGCGGATCCGCCACCGGATTATGAGTGGAAGAAGCGGCGGCCGTGAGGCCCCCTTTGGCCGCCTTCCACCCTCATGCCGGCCCAGCTGCGGGCCGCAGCGCGGCGCGCACGACGAAGGCCATCAGCACCGCAAACAGCAGCATCACTGCCAGGAAATACAGGCCGGCGGCAAGGCTGCCGGTGGCGTCCTTGATCACGCCGATGCCATACGGCCCGAAGTAGCCGCCGAGGTTGGCCAGCGAGTTGATCGTGGCGATGCCCACCGCGGCGCTGGCGCCGGTCAGGAACTCACCCGGCAGCGCCCACACCACCGCCTGGATCGAATAGATCGAGAAAGCCGTCAGACAGATAAACAGGAACTGCAGCGCCGGCGACTGGACCCATGCGCTCAGCGCCATGGTCACCGCCGCCATGCCGGACACCACCACGATATGGCCGTAGCGCTCGCGCTTGCGGTCCGAATGGCGCGGCACCAGGTAAAGCCCGACCACGGCAAACAGGTAGGGCACGGCCGACAGCAGCCCGGTCATTGCATCGGTAACGCCGAATTGCTTGATGATGGTCGGCAGCCACAGCGACAGCCCGTAGATGCTCAGCGGGAACGGCAGAAACAGCAGCGACAGCAGCAGTACGCGCTTGTCCCGGAGCGCCTGCAGCGGATTGCCGTGGGATTTCAGCGCGTAGGCGGCCTGGTCGGCAGCCAGTTCACGCTCGATCCAGGCGCGGTCGCCCGGCGCGAGCCACGCCGCGCTGGCCGGGGACTCGGGCAGCAGCTTCAGCGTGGGCAGGCACAATAGCACCGCGGGCAGGCCGCTCAGCACGAACAGCGTCTGCCAGTTGTCCATGCCGAACAGGCCATGGGTCGACAGCACCAGCCCCGCCAGCGGACCCGTGATGATCAGTGCGATCGGCTGCGCCAGCACCAGCAGTCCGATGATGCGTGCGCGGTGCCGCATCGGGAACCACTTGGTCAGGAAGTAGAGGATGCCGGGGTAGAGGCCCGCTTCGGCCGCGCCCAGCAGGAAGCGCAGGGCATAGAAGCTGTGGGGGCCGCTGGTCAGCGCCATCGCCATGGTGATGATGCCCCACGTGAGCAGGATGCGCGCAAACCAGCGGCGTGCGCCGAAGCGCTCCAGCGCCAGGTTGCTAGGCACTTCGCAAAGGAAGTAGCCGACGAAGAACAGGCCGGCGCCCAGGCCATAGGCCGCATCGCTGATGCCGACGGCCGCGTTCATGTGCAGCTTGGCGAAGCCGACCACGGAGCGGTCGATATACGCGACCACGTAGATCAGCGCCAGGAACGGGATCAGCCGGCGCACCAGCATGCCGATGATGCGGCTTTCCTCCATCGCTTGTGAATGTTCGCCCGGGGCGGCGCGCTCGATCGGCGCGGTCTGGGTGCCGTGCATGGCAAGTCTCCTCTTATTGTGGCAGGCAGGATCGCGCCGGCTGCGCGGCGGCAGCCGGCGCCGTGGTTCAGTGCGAGTGGCGCGGCACCTCGCGGCCGCGGCAGCCCACCAGGAAGTCGAGGTCGCAGCCCTCGTCCGCCTGCAGTACGTGGTTGACGTAAAGCTTGCGATAGCCGCCGTCGGCCGGGGCTTCCAGCGGCTGCACGTCGGCCATGCGGCGCGCGAACTCGGCTTCATCGATATCGAGGTGCAGACGCCCGGCCTCGCAGTCGAGTTCGATCCAGTCGCCATCGCGCACGATCGCCAGCGGGCCGCCCGCCGCGGCTTCCGGCGCCACGTGCAGCACCACCGTGCCGTAGGCGGTGCCGCTCATGCGCGCATCGGAGATGCGCACCATGTCCTTGACGCCCTGGCGCAACAGCTTGGGCGGCAGGCCCATGTTGCCGACCTCGGCCATGCCCGGGTAGCCACGCGGGCCGCAGCGCTTGAGCACCAGCACCGAGTTCTCGTCGACGTCGAGCGCTTCATCGACGATGCGTTCCTTGTAATGCTCCAGGTTCTCGAACACCACGGCGCGGCCGCGATGGCGCAGCAGCCTGGGCGTGGCGGCCGAAGGCTTGAGCACCGCCCCGCGCGGCGACAGGTTGCCGCGCAGGATGCGGATGCTGCCGTCGCGGATCAGCGGCTGGTCCAGCGGGCGGATCACTTCATCGCTGGTGATCGGCGCGTCCCTGACGTTGTCCCAGATCGCCTTGCCGTTGACGGTCAGCGCATCAGGATGCGGCAGCAGGCCCGCTTCGCCCATGCGGCGCAGCACCGCGGGCAGGCCGCCAGCGTAGTAAAACTCTTCCATCAGGAAGCGGCCAGACGGCATCAGGTCGACGATGGTCGGCGTGTCGCGCCCCACCTTGCTCCAGTCTTCCAGTTCCAGCGGCACGCCGATGCGGCCCGCGATGGCCTTCAGGTGGATCACCGCGTTGGTGGAGCCGCCGATCGCGGCGTTGACGCGAATGGCGTTCTCGAAGGCCTGGCGCGTCAGGATCTTCGACAGCGTCAGGTCCTCGCGCGCCATCTCGACGATGCGGATGCCGGACATGTGGGCCAGCACGTAGCGGCGCGAGTCCACCGCGGGAATCGCCGCATTGTGCGGCAGCGAGGTGCCCAGCGCCTCGGCCATGCAGGCCATGGTCGAGGCCGTGCCCATGGTGTTGCAGGTGCCGGCCGAGCGCGACATGCCGGCCTCCGCCGACAGGAACTGGTGCAGGTTGATCTCGCCCGCCTTGAGCGATTCATGGAGTTGCCACACCGCGGTGCCCGAGCCGATGTCCTTGCCGTCGAGCTTGCCATTGAGCATCGGCCCGCCAGTGACGACGATGGCCGGAACGTCGCAGCTGGCCGCGCCCATCAGCAGCGCCGGCGTGGTCTTGTCGCAGCCGGTCAGCAGCACCACCGCGTCGATGGGATTGCCACGGATCGCTTCCTCGACATCCATCGCGGCCAGGTTGCGCGTCAGCATCGCGGTCGGGCGCAAGTTGGACTCGCCGTTGGAGAAGACCGGGAACTCGACCGGGAAGCCGCCGGCTTCATACACCCCGCGCTTGACGTGCTCGGCCAGCTTGCGGAAGTGTGCGTTGCACGGCGTCAGTTCCGACCACGTATTGCAGATGCCGATCACGGGGCGGCCGTCGAAGGCGTGGTCGGGGATGCCCTGGTTCTTCATCCAGCTGCGGTACATGAAGCCGTTCTTGTCCGCGCTGCCGAACCACGCCGTCGAGCGCAGCGGCTTGCGTTGCTTGTCCTTGGAATCCGACATGTTGTTCCTGATGCGATGGCCGCCATGGCTGGCGGCCGGAATGGCAGGGACGACGGATCCAGCGGCGTTGCGTCAGGGCCGCGCGGCGCCACGCTGTCTCCGGTCGTTTTTCTTTTGTCGGACGGAGTGTATGCAGCTTGCCGATATGCTACTAATGAAGAGTTCGGCCATTGCCATATCGATTCCGGCATTGGTATTAACCCTGATATTTATGCAAGCCCCCGTCCCTCCCCCTGCCCCGAACACCGCGCCGCTCTGGCAAACCCACACCCGCCTCAAGACCCGGCAACTGTTGCTGCTGCTGGCGGTCGCCGACGAAGGCAGCATCCATCGCGCCGCCGAGCGGCTGGCGATGACGCAGCCGGCCGCGTCGAAACTGCTGCGTGAACTGGAAGAGATGCTGTCGGTGCCGCTGTTCGAGCGCCTGCCGCGCGGCATGGAGCCGACTGACTACGGGCGGGCGATGATCCGGCATGCGCGCGCGGTGATTGGCAGCCTGAACCAGGCGCGTGAGGAAGTGCTGGCCCTGAAGGCGGGCCGGCTCGGCCATGTGGCGATCGGCGCCATCACGTCGCCGGGCGTGCGGCTGCTGCCGCCGGCGATCGCGCAGATCAAGGCGCGCTACCCGGGCCTGCGGGTGTCGGTGGAGATCGACAACAGCAACGTGCTGCTCGACCGCCTGGGGCAGGAAAAGCTGGACATGGTGGTCGCGCGGCTGTTTCCCGAACACGACAAGGGGCGGCTGCGCTATGCGCCGCTGTCGGAAGAGCCGGTGTGCGCGGTGGTCAGGCCGGGCCATCCGATGCTGTCGGCACAGGGCCTGTCGCTGGCCGATACCACCGAGGCCGCGTGGCTGATCCCGCCGGCGGGCACGGTGCTGCGCCACCGCTTCGAGCTGATGTTCCAGCGCGCCAGCCTGGCGCCGCCGGTCAATGTGGTGGAGACCGCCGCACTGCTGTTCCTGACGCGCATGGTGACGCAATCGGACATGATCGCGGTGCTGACCGCCGATGTGGCACAGTACTACGCCGCGTTCGGCATGGTCGAGATCCTGCCGATGACGATGCCCTGCCATATGGACGACTTCGGCCTGATCACGCCGACTGACAGGCTGATGTCGCCGGGCGCGCTGCTGGTGGCCGATGCGCTGCGCGAAATCGGGCAGGCCATCTATGGGGGACAGGCGCCGGGCTGAACCGGCGCCTGCCGCCTGCTTCAGCCGATGATATCGAACTGGCTGAAGTAGTCCTCGTTCAGCTCCAGCCCCAGCCCCGGCAGGTTGTCGTCCAGCTGCAGGTAGCCGTTGTCCGGCGCGGGATCGCCCTTGAAGATGTAGTAGAACAGCTCATTGCCGACTTCGACGTCGTGCACCGGGAAGTACTCGGCCATCGGCGAAGCGGTCGACGCCATGGTCAGGTGGTAGTTGTGCATCTGCCCGGCGTGGGGGATCACGGGCACCGACCAGGCCTCGGCCATGGCGTTGATCTTCTGCGCCGCGGTGATGCCGCCGACGCGGTTGGTGTCGTACTGGATCACGTCCACCGCGCGGCGCTCGAGCAGGTCCTTGAAGCCGTATGAAGTGAACTCGTGCTCGCCGCCAGAGATCGGGAACGGGCTCGCCTTCTTCAGTTCGGCATAGCCTTCGATATCGTCGGCAATCACCGGCTCTTCCAGCCAGCGCGGGTTGAACTCGGCCATGCGCGGCAGCATGCGGCGCGCGTACTCCAGGGTCCAGCCCATGTAGCACTCCAGCATGATGTCGACGCCGTCGCCGACCAGCTCGCGCAGCAGGCGCACCTGCTCGAGGTTCTTCAGCATGCCGGCGGGGCCGTCCTTGGGGCCGTAGCCGAAGCGCATCTTCATCGCGGTGAAGCCCTGGTCGAGATAGCGCTGTGCTTCGGCCAGGAAAGCGTCGCGGTCGTCGTTGTTGTAGAGCTTGGAGGCATAGCACCAGATCTTTTCCTTGGTGCGCCCGCCCAGCAGCTTGAACACCGGCTTGCCGACCGCCTTGCCCATCAGGTCCCACAGCGCGATATCCACCGCCGAGATCGCCGCCATGCCGATGCCCTTGCGGCCCCACGCATGGGTACGGCGGTACATCTTCTGCCACAGGTATTCGTTGTCGAACGGGTCCTGGCCGATCACCACCGGCGCCAGATACTGGTCGACGATCTCCTTGGCCACGCGCGGCGCCAGCGCGCAGTTGCCGATGCCGACCAGGCCGGTATCGGTTTCCACTTCCACCACCATCCAGCCATGGAAGCGGAACGAGCCCATGGCGTCGCCGCGCTCGAACAGGATGTCGGTGGCGTTGGTGCAGAAATGCGCCTGCGGCGGCACGGTCTTGCCCTTCCATTCAAAGACGCGGGCACGGACGTTGGTGATCTTCATGTTCAGCTCCTGATGGCGATGCGTTGGCGCGAACGCTCCCCGGCCGCGCCGGGGGCGGTCATGCTGCTGTTGGTGTGGTGAAGCGGGTGGCTAGGCCACGGCGCGCCGTTGCGCACCCATGCGGCAGGCAATCTGGAACGCCTGCTGCGTGGCGCCCGCATCGGCGCGGCCCTGCTGCGTGATGTCGAAAGCGGTGCCGTGCGCGGGCGTGGTGATCGGCACCGGCAGCCCGCCCTGCACCGTCACGCCGCGCGAGAAGCCCATCAGCTTGATGCCGATCTGGCCCTGGTCGTGATACATGGTGACGATGGCATCGAACTGCCGCTGCGACGGCCCGCCCTGCACTTTCAGGAAGATGGTGTCGGCCGGGAACGGACCGTCGGCAGCCACGCCGCGCTCGCGCGCCGCGGCCACCGCCGGGGCGATCACATCGATCTCTTCGCGGCCGAAGGCGCCGTTGTCGCCGTTGTGCGGGTTCAGGCCGCACACCGCGATGCGCGGGCGCGCCATGCCGGCACGGCGCAGGGCCTGGTCGATCAGGTCGATGGCGCCGCCCACGCGTTCGTGCGTGATCATCGCCGGCACGTCCTTGAGCGCCACGTGCGAGGTCACGCGCGAAGTCCATAACCCGTCCAGCACGTTGAACTCGCAGAAGTTGCCGTGATAGCCAAGCCGCTCGGCAAACCAGTGCAGTTCATCGCTGTGTGTCATGCCGGCGGCGTGCAGCGAGCTCTTGTTCAGCGGCCCGAACAGGATGGCGTCGGCCTGGCCCGCCTGCGCCAGTCCCAGCGCCTGCGCCAGCGTGCCCAGGCTGTAGCGCCCGCCCTCGGCGCTGGCCTGGCCGCGCGCATAGGCCGGGCGCTCCGGCAGCTGCCAGTGGTACAGGCGCGGCTTGCCGTCATCGGCAAAGGCGGGCACATCGGTCTCGGCCAGCGCCAGGCCGGCGCCTGCGACCTGCATGCCGTGGCGCCATTCGTCGCGGTCGGCGATCAGCAGGATGTCGGCCTGCGCGGCGGTTGCGGGATCGGCCAGCAGCCTGGCGATCAGTTCAGGGCCGATGCCGGCGGGGTCGCCCAGCACCATGGCGATTCTTGGACGGGAATGCATGAGACTTCCGGGAAATTATTGGTCGAGCCTGACGCCCAGTTCAGCGATCAGCTTGCCATAGCGCGCATACTCGGCACGCGAAAAGGCATCGAACTGCGCCGCGGTCAGCGTGCCGGGCACCGCGCCCACATCGCCCAGCCGGCGTACCGTGTCAGGGTCCCTGATCACCGTGGCCAGCGCGGCGCCCAGCTTTTGCAGCGTCGCCGGCGGCGTGCCGGCCGGCGCATAGACACCGTACCACGCGCTCATCTGGATGCCGGGCACGCCCGCTTCAGCCAGCGTGGGCACGTTGGGCAGCAGCGCCGAGCGCTGGTCCGCGGTGACCGCCAGCGCGCGCAGCTTGCCGGCCTTGATATGGCTGATGACCGACGGCATGGTCTCGAAGCTCATGTCCACCTGCCCGCCCATCAGGTCCACCAGCGCGCTGCTGCTGCTCTTGTACGGCACGTGCAGCAGCTTGCCCTGGATCTGGCGCGCAAAGGCCGCGCCGGCCAGGTGCTGGGTGCTGCCGACCCCGGACGAGCTGTAGCGGAACTTGTCCGGGCTGGCCTGGATCTGCGCCACCAGCGCCTTGACGTCGCGCGCCTGCACCTGGGTGTTGACCACCAGCACATTGGGCACCGACGACACCAGCGCCACCGGCACCAGGTCCTTGAGCGGATCGAACTGCAGCTTGAGCAGGTGCGGCGCAATCGCCTGCGAGGTGACCACGCCCATCAGCAGCGTATTGCCATCCGGCGCCGCCTTGGCGGTGATGTCCGCCGCAATGGTGTTGGAAGCACCGGGACGGTTGTCCACCACCACGGGCTGCTTCAGTTGCGCGGAGAGCTTGTCGGAGACGATGCGCGCCATCACGTCGGTGCCGCCGCCGGGCGCCGCGCCCACCATCAGCCGCAGCGGCCGCGTGTCCTGGGCCCATGCGGTGCCGGTTGCCGCCACCGTGGCCAGGCCGGCGAGTGCGCAGGCGATCCATGTCTTCATTACTGTCTCCGTGGTTTTGCGGTCCGGCTCTGCGGCGCGGATGGCCAGACTATAGGAGCATCAGCGATTCGCCACTACTGACGTTTTTTGAACTGGCGATCACCTGGAGTTATACCTAGGGTCTGTTCCGTGGCGCGCGGCAAGGCCTTCAGGATCGCCACCAGCTGCCGCGCCGCCGCGGACAGGGCGCCGCCGCGCCGCGTCACGATGCCAAAGGTCTGCTGCCGGGACTGCAGCGACACCGGCAGGATGCGCAGCATCTTCTGGCGCGCGAACGTCGCCGCCACGCCGGTCGGCAGCAGCGACACCAGCCCGGGGTCGCCCTGCAGCATGGCCACCGTGACCAAGGCTGACGAGGTCGAAATCGCATTGGCCGGGACGCTCATGCCGGCCAGATCCAGCTCGCGCTGCAGCAGCGCGTGCATCGGCATATGGCCGGCATAGGTGATCCAGCGATAGCCCGCCAGGTCGGCAAACCCCATCGCACGCGCGCGCGGCGCAGGGTGCGAATGGCCCACCACGACGGCGACCCGCTCGTCGCCCAGCGGGTGGTAGTGATACCGGGCCGGTTCATCGCTGACCAGCGAGCGGCCGATCACCAGGTCGAGGTGGCCGTCATCGAGCAGCCCCAGCAGGCGCAGGCTGGTGTCCTCGATGATCTCCAGCGCCAGTTCCGGCTGCGCCTGGCGCAGCTGCGCCAGCGCCGGCACCAGTACCTCCGGCACCGCGCCCATGATCACGCCGATGGCCACCCGCCCGCCGCTGCCGGCGCGGATGCCCGCCACCTCCTCGCACATGGCGCCCAGGTCGGCCACCAGCTGCCGTGCATGCCGGATCACGCAATGGCCAAAGGCATTGGGGCGCATGCCGCGCCTGGAGCGCTCGAACAACGGCGCTTCCAGCATGCCCTCCAGTTCCTGCAGCGACTTGCTGGCCGCCGACTGGGTCATCGACATGGCGGCGGCAGCCTGGTGCAGCGAGGGGTGCTCGTCCAGCGCGATCAGCAGTTGCAGCTGCTTCATGCGCAGCCGGCCCGTCAGGGTGTCGAGGGTGGATTTCATGGCCGGGATCAGTGAGTCGCAAAAGCGATCACCAGATGGAAAGGTTTCAATATACAGCCCGCAAGACGGCTCGTATATTGGCCCGGTCCATGCACAAGCAGCCGGAGCAGACCATGACCCGCACCCCATCCCCTACTGTCTACCGCGGCGTATTCCCGGTAGCGCCCACCATCTTTGACGCCCAAGGCGGCCTCGACCTCGACGGCCAGCGCCGTTGCATCGACTTCATGATCGATGCCGGTTCGCACGGCATCTGCATCCTGGCCAACTTCTCCGAGCAGTTCGTGCTGAGCGACGACGAGCGCAACGTGCTGATGAAGACCGTGCTCGAGCATGTGAACGGCCGCGTGCCGGTGATCGTCACCACCACGCATTTCAGCTCGCGCCTGTGCGCCGAGCGCAGCCGCGCGGCGCAGGATGCGGGCGCGGCCATGGTGATGGTGATGCCGCCCTACCACGGCGCCACCATCCGCGTGCCCGAACGCAGCATCTACGAATTCTTCGCCACGGTCTCGGATGCCATCGACATCCCCATCATGATCCAGGACGCACCGGTCAGCGGCACCACGCTGAGCGCACCGTTCCTCGCGCGCATGGCGCGCGAGATCGGCAATGTGTCGTACTTCAAGATCGAAGTGCCGCAGGCCGCGGCCAAGCTGCGCGAGCTGATCGAACTGGGCGGCGACGCCATTGTCGGTCCCTGGGACGGCGAAGAGGCCATCACGCTGATGGCCGACGTGGAAGCGGGCGCCACCGGCGCCATGACCGGAGCGGGCTTCCCGGACGGCATCCGCCAGATCCTCGATGCCTGGCAGGCCGGCGACGCCGAACTGGCCGCGCAGCGCTACCAGCAATGGCTGCCGCTGATCAACTACGAAAACCGGCAAGGCTGGCTGGCCACCAGCAAGGTGCTGATGCAGGCAGGCGGCGTGATCGCCTCTGACGCGGTGCGCCACCCGCTGCAGCCGATGCACCCGGCCACCCGCGAAGGCTTGTTGAAAATTGCGCGCCGGCTGGATCCGCTGGTGCTGCGCTGGGCCCGCTGATCTGATCGAAAGGACAAGGCATGACTCTCTCAGGCGAACTCCTGATCGGCCGCCGCGCGGAACGCGGCACCAACGGCACCCTCCACGCCATCGACGCGGCCACTGGCGCCACGCTCGAACCGGCCTTCGGCGGCGCCACGCCCGCGCAGCTGGACCAGGCCTGCGGCCTGGCGTGGCAGGCATTTGACGTCTACCGCGAGACCGCGTCCGGGCGGCGCGCCGATTTCCTCGATGCCATCGCCGCCAATATCCTGGCGCTGGGCGACGTCCTGATCGACCGCTGCACCCGCGAATCCGGCCTGCCGCGCGCGCGCATCGAAGGCGAGCGCGGCCGCACGGTCGGGCAGTTGCGCATGTTTGCAAGCCTGCTGCGCCAGGACGATTTCCTCGACCTGCGCGTCGATCCGGCCCAGCCCGAACGCAAGCCGCTGCCGCGCCCCGACCTGCGCCTGCGCCAGATCCCGCTGGGCCCGGTGGCGGTGTTCGGCGCCAGCAACTTCCCGCTGGCGTTCTCGGTGGCCGGCGGCGACACCGCCTCGGCCCTGGCCGCGGGCTGCCCGGTCATCGTCAAGGCGCATCCGGCGCACCCGGGCACATCGGAACTGGTCGGCCGCGCCATCCGCAAGGCCGTCGACGACATGGACCTGCCCGAAGGCACCTTCTCGCTGCTGTTCGATGCCGGACTGGAGGTCGGGCAAGGCCTGGTGGCCGACCCGCGCATCAAGGCGGTCGGTTTCACCGGCTCACGCGCCGGCGGCATGGCGCTGATGGCGATCGCAGCCGCACGCGGCGAGCCGATCCCCGTATTCGCCGAGATGAGCAGCATCAACCCCGTGCTGCTGTTGCCGCGCGCGCTGGCCAATCGCGCCGAAGCCATCGGCACGGCCTTTGCCGATGCGCTGACGCTGGGCGCGGGGCAGTTCTGCACCAACCCCGGCCTGGTGCTGGCGGTTGCGGGGGACGGCCTGGATCGCTTCCTGCAAGCCGCGTCGTCACGGCTGGGCACGTTGCCCGCGGCGACCATGCTGACGCCCGGCATCCATCGGGCCTATTGCGCCGGCGTCGATACGCTCGCCAGCCATGCGCAAGTGCAGACCGTTGCCCGTGGCATCGCGGGATCGGCTGCGCAGGGGCAGGCCGCGCTGTTCGCCACCGACGCCGGTGCCTTCCTGGCCGACCAAGCGCTGCGCCACGAAGTCTTCGGTGCCGCCGCGCTGGTCGTGCGCTGCAGCGACCTGGCGGAGATGCGGCGCGTCATCGACGCACTGGAAGGCCAGCTGAGCGCCGCGCTCCATATCGACGATGCCGACCACGACGCGGCCCGCGCCTTCCTGCCCGCGCTGGAGCGCCTGGCGGGACGCATCCTGGTCAATGGCTTCGGCACGGGCGTGGAGGTCGGGCATGCGATGGTGCATGGCGGGCCCTGGCCGGCAACCTCGGATGGCCGCAGCACCTCGGTCGGCAGCCTCGCCATCGCGCGCTTCCTGCGCCCGGTCAGCTACCAGGACATGCCGGCTGGCCTGCTGCCGGCGTCGCTGCGCCCGGACAGCCCGCAGCGCCAGGCGTGGCGCATCGACGGCAAGCGGCAGGGCACGGGCGCCTGACGCCTACCTCGACAACGCCCGCAACGCATCGATCAGCAAGCTCATCGATGCGGTCAGCGGGCGGCCCCGCCGCGTGACAATGCCATAGGGCCCCAGCTTGCGCGGCAGGGGCAGCGGCAACACCGCCAGCGCGCCAAGCCGGCCGTAGTAGGCGGCGACCGACTCCGGCAGCACCGCAATCAGCTCGCTGTCGCCCAGCAACGACGTGGTCATCAGCACCGCCGCGGTCTCGATGGTCGACGGCGGCGCCGGCACGCCCGCATCCTCGAAGGAACGATCGATCAGCGCGCGCATCGGGCTGGGGCGCGGCTGCATGATCCACGGGTAGCGCGTCAGTTCCTCGAACGACAGCTTGCGCCGCCGCGCCAGCGGGTGCTGCGGCCCAACCACGATGGCCAGGCCCTCGTCGCCCAGCTGCTCGAACTCCAGCCCGCTGCTGTCCCAGCCGTCCGGCACGCGCCCCAGCACGATATCGAGCTGGTCGCGCTCAAGCTGCGGCATCAGCACGTCGCTGGTCTCCACCTGCACCGCCACCTCCAGCCGCGGATGGTCGCGATTGAGCTGGCGGATCACGTCGGCAAGCAGCCCCGGGGTTGGGGCCATCACCGCGCCGACCCGCACGCGGCCGATCTTGCCGGACTCCAGCGCCACCAGCTCGTCGCGCAGCCCGCCCATGTCGGCAAACACCAGCCGCGCATAGCGCGTCGCGGCCAGCCCGAAGCGCGTGGCCCGCAGCCCGCGCGCGTGGCGCTCGAACAGCGGCACGCCGAGCAGCTCTTCCATGTCCTGCAGCATCTTGCTGACCGCGGGCTGCGTCAGCGTCAGTGCTTCCGCGGCCTGGCGCAGCGAACCGCGCTCCTCCACCGCCAGCAGCAGGCGCAGGTGCTGCATTTTCAGGCGGCCGTGGAGGGTGCTGACGGGTGGGATCATGGGTCGGGGCGAAAGGGAATGGCGTGAGGGCGGGCCTGGGCCTGCGATCACAAATTCTTATCGCTTCGCACCGGATGGTCAAGCCGGGGCTATCACTGCCACGCCCCTTGAGTCCTGGCCTTTTGGTTGCCGCAGCAGCTGCGGCCATTGGCTTACTTCTTCGGCGAGTCCAGCGAGGCTTTCGCCGGGGTGATTTCCCCGACCTCCTCCCACGCCTTCGTGTCGAAGCGGAATGTGGCGACGGCGCAGGTAGGCATGTCGGTGATCTCGCCCGACAAGCGATGCGCGAGGTCGGTGAACTCGGGGTTGTGACCGAACAGCATCACGCTGCCAAGCTTCTTGTCGAGCGCATGGATGACGGCCAGCAGTGCGTCGGCGCTGCTGGCGTAAAGCCGGTCATCGATCACGATGTCCTGGCGTTCATAGCCGAGCTCGTCGGCGATCAGCTGCGCCGTGGTCAGTGCGCGCACGGCCGGACTCGACACGATCTGATCGGGCTTCACCTTGCGGCCGGCCAGGCGCCTGCCCATTTCCGGCGCATCGTGCCGGCCACGCTCATCCAGGGGGCGCTCGCGGTCGGGCAGGGACGGAACATCGCGACTTGACTTGGCATGCCGGACGAGAAACAGGGTCTTCATGTTGCCTCCTGATCCATGGGGATGGTTGTCGATTGCGCACGTCAGGATCCCTGCACACGGCGACTGGCCTCGCCGCCACGCCCGCCCTATAGTGGACTTGGATGGGCGCGATTGCAACGCGAGGCACGTCAACGCACCACCTGTCGGAGGACTGCGCCATGCGGAGCAATTCAGAAGCCATCGAGGTTGTGATCCCCGCCGGCGGCGTGGACCTGCAAGGCATACTCACGTTGCCGCCCGGCGCAGTCGCATTGGTATTGTTTGCGCACGGCACGGGCAGTTCCCGGCTTAGCCCGCGCAATCGCCATGTGGCCGCGGAGCTCAATCGCTGCGGCATGGCAACGCTGCTGATGGACCTGCTCCTGCCGGAGGAAGACCAGGTGCAGGCCATCCGCTTCGACGTCGAGCTCCTGGCGACACGGCTGGCGCAGGCGACAAGCTGGGTGGCGCGGCAGCAAGCCGTGCCACAGCGGTTCGGCTACTTCGGCGCCAGCGTTGGTGGCGCCGCGTCGATCCGTGCCGCGTGCCAGTCGCCCATCCCGGTACACGCCGTTGTTTCGCGCGGGGGCCGGGTCGACCTGGCGGGCCCCGACGCCCTGGCGAAACTGTCTGCGCCCACCATGCTGATCATCGGCGGGCTGGATCTGAGCGTCCTGGAACGCAATGAGTCGGCCTATGCCCAGCTGACATGCACCAAGAAACTGGTGATCGTGCCCGGCGCCTCCCATTTGTTCGAGGAGCCTGGCGCACTGGAATCGGTCGCTCGCCTGGCGGCGCAGTGGTTTGAGCGTTATCTCGGCAAAGACTCGTCCTGAACACGGCCTGCCATCTGCCCCTGGTGTCGAAGGTACAATGCCCGGGCCCGGCCGGACGGTCGGCCGGGCCATGTCACTTTCGCCAACCTCTCAGGGAACAGGACACCACCCATGCGCGAACCCAGCCGGGCGTTCCTCCTCGGTCCGCTGCTCAAAGGCGTCTCGCGTTCGTTCTACCTCACGCTGCGCGTGCTGCCCGCCCGGATGCGCGATCCGGTTGGCCTGGCCTACCTGCTGGCGCGCGCCGCGGACACGATTGCCGATACCTCGCTGATCCCGCCGCAACGGCGGCTGGCGCTGCTGCTGGCGTTGCGCGACCAGGTCAACGGTGCGACCGCAGACGCGGCGCTGGCCGACAGCATCGCCACAGAGGTGGCGGACCAGCAGGAACAGTCGGATGAGCGCATCCTGCTCGAGTCACTGGGCCCCGCGCTGGCGGTGCTGGCGCAACTGGACGCGGATGACCGGCAAGCGGTACGGCAGATCGTGTCGACCCTGACCGAAGGCATGGAATTCGACCTGCGCACCTTCCCCGACGAGCGCGCCGGCCGCATCGTCGCGCTGCGCGAACCGGAAGCGCTTGACCGCTACACGTATCTGGTCGCCGGATGCGTGGGCGAATTCTGGACCAGCATGACTGCCGCCCACATGCCCGGCGCGATCGGCGAGCCCGACGCCATGCTGCGTCGCGGGGTTCGCTTCGGCAAGGCCTTGCAGATGACCAATGTCCTGCGCGACTGCGGCAAGGACCTGCGCATCGGCCGCTGCTATCTGCCGGCCACGATGCTGCACCAGCACGGCTTGAGCCCGCAGGACCTGCTGCTGCCCGACGCCTCGCTGCGCGCGCGCGCCCTGATGCGCGAACTTGTGCGCAAGACACTGGACCACTTTCACGAGGCGATGGCCTATACGCTGGCCATCCCCCCTCGCTTCATCCGGCTGCGGCTGGCATGCCTGTGGCCCATCCTGATCGGCATGGAGACCTTGCTGCTGCTGGTGCGCAACGACAACTGGCTGGACTGCGCCCAGGCGTCCAGGGTGCCGCGCAGCCAGGTCTACCGGATCCTTGCGTATTCGCTGCCGATGGTGCTGTCCAACGGCCTGCTGCGCACCTGGTTTGCGCGCCAGGTGCGCAGCATCGATGCCGTCGTCCGCTGACGCCTGCATGCCAGGTCAGTGGCCGGTGAACACCGTCAGCACCCCCGTATAGCCATAGAGGTGATCCCTTGCGATCTCGCCGCCGGCAAAGAAGCCGGCCAGCGGCAGGTCACCCAGCGCCTGGCGCACGGTCTGGAGCTCGGCATGCGGGGCGCCGAAATGCGGCCCGCCCCTGCCCGCGCAGCTGATATAGAGCGCGCCACGTGCGCTGCCGCGGCCGCCGTGCTCGATCTCCGTGCGGATTTCGGTGGCGACGCGCACCAGGTCCGCACGCGCCGCGGCGGCATTGCGCTCGCAGAAAGCCAGCCGCATGCCGGGCGCGACCATGTCGGCCAGCGCCAGCACGCGGTGCTGCACGTCCAGGCCGATCAGGTGGCGCACCAGCGTATCGGCGCCAAATCGTCCGGGCAGGACCGGGGCATCGTCGGCGGCTGAATTCAGGCCCGCCAGCGTTCCGGAGAGTGCCTCCGCCATGGTCTCCACCGGGGCGTCGCGTTCGACGCCCAGGTCATGCAGGATGCAATCCAGGGCCGGCTTGCCATCCAGTTCGAACAGCAGGTTGTGATCGCTGCGTGTCACGGCGCGCGCCGGCCCGATCGGCTGGCAGCCCTGCGTGACGCGCGAAACCAGCTCCACCTCGGGCCCGAACAAGACGCCCGACAACCCGCCGGAGAAGACGCCATCCGCGATGTGCAAGGTACGGTTGCGCGCGGAGGACAAGCCGCCGAACAGGTAGCCGGTGGCCGTGCGCGCGCTCAGTTCGCGCAGCAGCTCCTGCAGATCCGGTGTGCTGCTCTCGGCATGCACCAGCGCGGTATGGGGAATAAACGCGGAAGACCGTGGCGGCAAAGGCTGGCGCCCCGAGAACAGCTGGAAGGACTCGCGCGGAAACGGCGCCGCCATCAGCACCATGCCGGGCTGGTCGATGTACTCCACGCCGCTGGCCGACACCCCCACGCCGACCGCACCGATCCAGGACACGCCGGGCCAGTTCTGCTGCAACGCCGCAAGGATAGCCTCGGCGGCCAGCGCGTAGTAGTCGCTCAGGTAGCACCAGCCGAGCGTGAGCGGCGGCGGGTGGTCCAGCCGCGCCTGGCGCAGGAAGTCCTGTGTGTCCAGCTGGCGCTGGCAGTCGGCCAGCGCGACCTGCCATTCGACATGGGCCGCGTCGGCGTGAACGAAGGTCAGGTCATGCATGGCAATGCTCCCGGGTCCAGGCTGGCCACATCCATTGGACCCTGGCCGGCAAGGGGTGTTCAGATCCAGGTTCTGGCGGCTGGCCGGCCGCCGCGGGCGCTGCGCACGGTCTCCCGGTGCAGCCAGCGCCGCATCCTGTGCGCGTGGCCGCTATTCCGCCTTCGCCCCCGAATCCCGCGCCACCTTGCCCCACTTGTCGGTCTCGGCGCGGATAAAGGCGGCAAGCTGCGTCGGCGTCAGGTCGCCCGCGGTCACGCCCTGCTCGTCGAACCGCTTGCGCACCTCCGGCGCCTGCAACAGCCTGGCCAGTTCCGCCGATACGCGCTGTTCGATCGCCGCGGGCGTGCCGCGCGGCGCCATCAGCGCGAACCACGTGGTGACGTCGTAGCCCTTGACGCCGCTCTCCGTCAGCGTCGGCACGCCGGGGTAGGCGCCGGAACGCTTCGCGGTGGTGACCGCCAGCGCCCTGACCTTGCCGCTGCGCACGTGTTGCAAGGCCGACGGGCTGGTCTCGATCGCCATCTGGATCTGGCCTGCGATCAGGTCGGTCATCATCGGCGCGCCGCCCTTGTACGGCACGTGTGCGATGTCGGTGCCCGTCAGCGCGCGGAACAGTTCGCCGGACAAGTGCTCGGTGCTGCCGATGCCGGCCGAGCCGTAGTTGACCTTGCCGGGATGCGCCTTGATATAGGCGATCAGGTCGGGTACGGACTTCACCGGGATTGCAGGATTGACCACCAGCACATTGGGCGTCAGCGCCACCAGGCCCACCGGATCGAGGTCGCGCGTGAACTCGTAGGGCAGGCTCTTGTAGATGGCCGGCGCCATGGTGTGGGCGACGGTGGCCAGCAGGAAGGTGTAGCCGTCGGCCGGCGCGCGCGCCACGTTGGCCGCGCCGAGGGTGCCGCCGGCGCCGGGGCGGTTGTCCACCACCACCGGCTGCTGCAGCGCCTCGCCCAGCTTCTGGCCGATCGTGCGGGCGAGGATGTCGGTGGTGCCGCCGCTGGCGAACGGCACCACCAGCGTGATCGGTTTGGTCGGCCAGTTGTCCGCGGCGAACGCGGCGGGCGCGCCCAGCACGGCGCTGCCGGCAAGGCAGGCCACCAGGGCGCGGCGAATGCGCGAAACGGTTGTCATGCAGTCTCCTTTGCGGGAAGTCATGTAGTGATCGGATGGCGGTGCGGGCCGCCCGTTTCTGACCGGTGCGACTCTACGCAGCGGCTGGCAAGCGCGCCATCGGGCGGGCGTTAACGGGTCTTCAGGATTCGTGAACCGTGGCAGGTTTTCCGCTACCATGCGGGCAAATTGCAGCAGCGGGGACGCGGCATGGAACTGAGGCAACTGCGCTACTTCATCAGCGTGATCGAGCACGGCAGCATGGGCAAGGCGGCGCTGGAGCTGGGCGTGGTCACGTCCGCGCTGAGCCAGCAGATCAGCCGGCTGGAGAGCGAGCTGTCGACGCGGCTGCTGCAGCGCACTTCCACCGGCGTGGTCGCCACCGACGCCGGGCTGGCCTTCTGGCGCCAGGCCCAGCTGGCGCTGCGCCATATCGACGACGCCGCGCTGGCCGCGCGGCAGGCGCGCCTGTCTGGCCATGTCAGCGTGGGCCTGCCGCCCAGCACCGCGGCAGTGCTGGCACTGCCCTTCATGCAGGCCATGCGCGAGCGCTACCCCGACGTGCGGCTGCGCATGGTGGAGAGCCTGTCCGGCTACCTCGGCAGCATGCTGAGCGCACGCCAGATCGACCTGGCGGTGCTGTTCAGCGAAGAGCCCGCACAGCGCTGGAGCGTGCTGCCGCTGCTCGATGAGCGCCTGTTCGTGATCGGCGCCGAGGGACTGGCCGGCATGCCGCGCGGCGAGCAGACCTCGGTGGCGGCACTGGGCAAGCTGCCGCTGATCCTGCCCAGCGGCTCGCACGGGCTGCGCGCGCTGGTTGCTGCGTGCTTCCGCCAGGCCAGGCGCGAGCCCCAGGTCGTGGCGGAGATCGACGGACTCGCCATCCTGATGGACGCCGTGCGCGGCGGCCTGGGCGCCACCATTCAGCCGGGCGCGGCGCTGGCGCGCAGCCACGGCACGCCCTACCGCAGCATCCTGGTCAGCGACGCAGGCGCCACGCGGCCCAACCTGCTGGTCAGCCTGTGCGACGATGAACTGTCGCCGGCCGGCCTGGCCGCGCGCGTGGTGCTGGCCGACGTCGCCACCACGCTGGTGCGCGAAGGACGCTGGCCCGGCGCCACGTTGCGCCCGCGCTGAACCAGGCGCCGCCCGGGCCGGGCTTCACGAAAACTGAAGCCCCCTTGCCGCCCCCCTGATGGCGCCGGCTCGCCTTGCCCGCCAAGATGACGCCAGCAAGGAGACAATTCCGATGGTCGACGTATTGGTAATTGGCGGCGGCAACGCGGCCCTGTGCGCGGCGCTGATGGCGCGCGAAGCCGGGGCCACGGTGCAGCTGCTCGAATCCGCGCCGCGCGAGTGGCGCGGCGGCAACTCCCAGCACACGCGCAACCTGCGCTGCATGCACGACGCGCCGCAAGACGTGCTGGTCGACGCCTATCCCGAAGAAGAGTACTGGCAGGACCTGCTCAAGGTCACCGGCGGCATCACCGACGAACACCTGGCGCGGCTGGTGATCCGCGCGTCGTCCACCTGCCGGCCGTGGATGCACAGGCATGGCGTGCGCTTCCAGCCGCCGCTGTCGGGCGCGTTGCACGTGGCCCGCACCAACGCCTTCTTCATGGGTGGCGGCAAGGCGCTGGTCAATGCGTATTACCGCAGCGCCGAAGCGATGGGCGTGCAGGTCCGCTATGACACCCCGGTGGACGCCATCGAACTGGACGGCGACCGCTTCGTCGCCGCGCGCAGCGGCAGCCAGCGCTTCACCGCGCGCACCTGCGTGCTGGCCGCGGGCGGTTTCGAATCCAACCGCGAATGGCTGCGCGAGGCCTGGGGCCAGAACGAACGCGGCGAATGGCCCGCCGACAACTTCCTGATCCGCGGCACGCGCTTCAACCAGGGCGTGCTGCTGCGCTACATGATCGACGCCGGCGCCGATGCCATCGGCGACCCGTCGCAATCGCACTGCGTCGCCATCGACGCGCGCGCGCCGCTGTACGACGGCGGCATCTGCACGCGCATCGATTGCGTGTCGCTGGGCATCGTGGTCAATCGCGACGCCGGGCGCTTCTACGACGAGGGCGAGGACTTCTGGCCCAAGCGCTACGCCATCTGGGGCCGGCTGGTGGCGCAGCAGCCCGGGCAGATCGGCTATTCGATCATCGACAGCCAGGCCATCGGCCGCTTCATGCCACCGGTGTTTCCCGGCGAGAAGGCCGACACGCTGCCGGAGCTCGCGCGCAAGCTGGGGCTGCCGGAAGCCGCTTTCGTGCAGACCGTGCAGGACTACAACGCCGCCTGCCGCGCCGGCAACTTCGACCACACCGCGCTGGACGACTGCCACACCGAAGGCCTGGCACCGGCCAAGACGCATTGGGCCAGGCCGCTCGACCAGGCGCCGTTCTACGGCTACGCGCTGCGGCCGGGCATTACCTTCACCTACCTGGGCCTCAAGGTCAATGACCGCGCCCAGGTGCACTTTGGCGGCAAGCCAAGCGGGAATCTGTTCGTGGCAGGAGAAATGATGGCCGGCAACGTGCTCGGCAAGGGATACACGGCCGGTGTCGGCATGTCGATCGGCACCGCCTTCGGGCGCATCGCGGGCACACAGGCTGCCTTCGCAGCAGGCATCGACACGGGAGCTGTTCATGCAGAAGCTTGAAGCCCTGGCACGCGAGGCCGCGCAACTGGCCGAGCAGGGCGCTGCCGCTGCGGCGCCGCAAAGCCGCGTGATCCGCGTGCTGCCGCTGAGCGACAACGAAGCCGAAGTCGCCCGGCAGATGCAGATCTGCAATGCCTGCCGCTACTGCGAAGGCTTCTGCGCGGTGTTCCCGGCCATGACCCGCCGGCTTGAATTCGGCAAGGCCGACGTCCACTACCTGGCCAACCTGTGCCACAACTGCGGCGCCTGCTACCACGCCTGCCAGTACGCACCGCCGCACGACTTCGGCGTCAATGTGCCGCAGGCGATGGCAAAGGTGCGGCTGCAGACGTATAGCGAATACGCATGGCCCGCGCCGCTGGGCAAGCTGTACCAGCGCAACGGCCTGACGGTGTCGGTGGCGCTGGCGATCAGCCTGGCATTGTTCCTGGCGCTGGCCGCCACGCTGGGCGGGGCGCTGTGGCAGGCGCATGCGGGCGGCAATTTCTACGCGGTATTCCCGCACAACACGCTGGCGGCATGGTTCGGCGGGGTGTTCGGCTTTGCCGTGCTGGCGCTTGGCTTGGGCGTGCGCCGCTTCTGGCGCGATGTGTCGGCCGGTACGGCATCGGCGCCCGCCGTGGCCGAGACGGCCAGGAACGTGCTGGCACTCACCTATCTTGACGGCGGCCACGGCGACGGCTGCAACGAGGCCAGCGACCGCTTTACGCTGGCGCGGCGGCGCTTCCACCATTTCACCTTCTACGGCTTCATGCTGTGCTTTGCGTCGACGGCGGTGGCGACCGGCTACCACTACCTGCTGGGCTGGCATGCGCCCTACCCGGTCACAAGCCTGCCGGTGCTGCTGGGCACCGCCGGCGGCGTGGGCCTGCTGGTGGGCCCGGCCGGCTTGCTGTGGCTGAACCTGCGCCGGCACCCGATGCATGGGGATGCCAGGCAGCGGCCGATGGACCGCGGCTTTATCGCGCTGCTGCTGCTGACCAGCGCCACCGGGCTGGGGTTGCTGGCGGGGCGCGGCACTGCGGCGATGCCGCTGCTGCTGGCGGTCCACCTGGGCGTGGTGATGGCGTTGTTTGCGACGCTGCCTTATGGCAAGTTCGCGCACGGCATCTATCGCAGTGCGGCGCTGCTCAAGTCCGCGATCGAGAAGCGGCAGAAGAACACACTGCAGTTAGGCAGCGATTGAGCGGCAGCGATGCCGGCGGCCACGCATAAGCAAAAAAGCCGGTCCCCGACAGGGACCGGCTTTTCTTGCCATGGCGCAGCCAGGACGTGAATCAATCCACGGTAGCGCCCGAAGCCTTCACCACCTTCGCCCACTTGGCCGTTTCCGACTTCATGAACGCGGCCAGCTGGGCCGGCTTTTCCGGATTGGGTTCCGCACCCTGGTCGGCCATCTGCTTCTTCACTTCCGGCATGGCGAGGATCTTCACCACTTCGGCGTTCAGGCGGTCGACGATGGGCTGCGGCGTGCCGGCGGTGGCGTACAGCGCGAACCACGAGGTGGCTTCATAGCCGGGCACGCCCGATTCGGCCACGGTCGGCACGTTCGGCAGCGCCGGCGAGCGCTTGGCCGAGGTCACCGCGATGGCGCGCAGCTTGCCGGCCTTCACGTGCGGATACGACGACGGCATGTTGTCGAACATCAGGCCGATCTGGTTGCCCAGCAGGTCGTTCACGGCCGGCGCGCTGCCCTTGTACGGGATGTGCTGAATATGCAGGCCGGTCATCGAGTTGAACAGTTCGCCCGACAGGTGCATCGACGAGCCGCTGCCCGACGAACCGTACGACAGCTTGTCCGGGTTGGCCTTGACGTAGGCGATCAGTTCCTTGACGTTGCTGACCGGCACCTTGGGATTCACCACCACCAGGTTCGGCACCATCGCCACGCGGGAGATCGGCGCGAAGTCCTTGACCGGGTCATACGGCAGCCTGGAATACAGCGACTGGTTGATCGCGTGCGTGCCGATGGTGCCCATGAACAGCGTGTAGCCGTCGCCCGGGGCCTTGGCGGCCAGCGAGGCGCCGATATTGCCGCCCGCGCCCGGACGGTTGTCGACCACCACCGGCTGGCCGAGCGCCTTGCCCAGTTGCAGGCCGACGATACGGGCCAGGATGTCGGTAGTGCCACCGGCCGAGAACGGCACGATCAGGGTGATCGGCTTGGTCGGGTAGCCGCCCTGCGCATGGGCCGCACCGGCAAAGCCGGCGATGGCGGTGGCCAGCGCCACGCCAGCGGCAAGCAGGCGGCGGCGCGTGGTGGAGGTCTGGGAATCTTGTCTCATCGGTAATGCTCCGGTGCTGGATCGTTCCGGCGGTGATTGGGTACCGCGGGAGGTTGTGCTGAATGGCTTGATTGCCGTTCCCGAACGGATGGCGCGCACTGGCGCGCATCCGGTGGGCGGCCCGGCCACGGGCCGCCATGCGTGACGCTTGATTAACGCCTCTTCTCTTGAATGCTTGAATGCTGGCGGGCCGGCGCGCGGGGCTTACACCGGCGCAACGCCCAGCGTGGTGCCGCCGCACACGTACAGCACCTGGCCGGTGACGAAGCCGTTGTCCGGCGACAGGAAGAACAGCGCGGCGCGCGCCACGTCTTCCGGCGTGCCCATGCGCTTGACCGTGATGCTGGCCAGGATGCGTTTAGTCTGTTCGGCGCCTTCCGGGTTGCTCTTGCGGAACAGTTCGGTGGCGATCGGGCCCGGGGCCACGGCGTTGACGGTGACGCCGTCGCCGCCCAGCTCCATCGCCAGCGTGCGGGTCATGCCGATCAGGCCGGCCTTGGTGGCCGAGTACACCACGCGCTCGGCCTTGCCCAGCGCGGCGCGCGAGGCCATGTTGACGATGCGGCCGAAACCGGCGGCGCGCATCGCGGGCAGGCATGCCTGCGTCAGCAGCAGCGTGGCCTGCAGGTGCAGGCCGGTCACGTAGTCCAGGTCGGCGACGGTCGCGGTATCGGCGGTGCCGGGGCGCGTGGCGCCGGCGTTGTTCACCAGGCGCGTGACGGCGAAGCGCGAGGTCACCTGCGCGGCCACGGCGCGGGTCGCCTCGGCATCGGTCAGGTCGGCCTGGAAGAAGGTCATGTTCGGGTGCGACCAGGCCGGTTCGGCGTAGTCGATATTGACCACCTGCGTCACGCCATCGGCCAGCAGCATTTCACAGATGGCGCGGCCGATACCGGAGCTGGCGCCGGTCACGAGCGTGGCGACGGGAAGGGACATCTCTTATTCACTTTCAAAACGACTGCGAACTGCCGCCCTCTCCCGCACGCGGGAGAGGGCGGCAAACCGATCAACCGAGCGCGCTTAAACCCGCTCGATCACCATCGCAATACCCTGGCCCACGCCGATGCACATCGTGCACAGCGCGAAGCGGCCGCCGGTGCGGTGCAGCTGGTACATCGCGGTGGTGACCAGGCGCGCGCCGCTCATGCCCAGCGGGTGGCCCAGCGCAATCGCGCCGCCGTTCGGGTTGACGCGCTTGTCGTCATCGGCCACGCCCAGTTCACGCAGCACGGCCAGGCCTTGCGCGGCGAACGCTTCGTTCAGCTCGATCACGTCGATCTGGTCCATGGTCATGCCCAGCTGCTTGAGCAGCTTCTGCGACGCCGGTGCCGGGCCGATGCCCATCACGCGCGGCGCCACGCCGGCGGTGGCCATGCCGACGATGCGGGCGCGCGGGGTCAGGCCGTGCTGCTTGAGGCCGGCTTCGCTGGCCAGCAGCAGCGCGCAGGCGCCGTCGTTCACGCCCGAGGCATTGCCGGCGGTCACGGTGCCGTCAGGACGGACCACGCCGCGCAGCTTGGCCAGCGCTTCCATGCTGGTGGCGCGCGGGTGCTCGTCGCGCTCGACCACGATCGGGTCGCCCTTCTTCTGGGCGATGGTGACCGGGGTGATTTCCTGCGCCAGCGTGCCTTCGGCCTGCGCACGCGAAGCCTTTTCCTGGCTGCGCAGCGCCATCAGGTCCTGGTCTTCACGGCTGATCTTGTAGTCGGTGGCGACGTTCTCGGCGGTCTCGGGCATCGAGTCCACGCCGTAGGCCGCGCGCATGGCCGGGTTGATAAAGCGCCAGCCGATGGTGGTGTCGAAGATCTGCGCATCGCGCGAGAACGCGCTGGTGGCCTTGCCCATCACGAACGGGGCGCGGCTCATGCTTTCCACGCCGCCGGCGATCATCAGGGTGGCTTCGCCGGCCTTGAGGGCGCGCGCGGCGGTGCCGGTGGCGTCCATGCCCGAGCCGCACAGGCGGTTGATGGTGGCGCCCGGCACTTCCTGCGGCAGGCCGGCCAGCAGTGCCGACATGCGCGCCACGTTGCGGTTGTCTTCGCCGGCCTGGTTGGCGTTGCCGTAGATCACGTCATCGATGGCCTTCCAGTCCAGGTTCGGATTGCGGGCCATCAGCGCCTTCAGCGGCACCGCGCCGAGGTCGTCCGGGCGCACCGCGGACAGGCTGCCGCCGTAGCGGCCGATGGGGGTGCGGATGGCGTCGCAGATAAAGGCTTCGGTCATGGTGTGTCTCTCGTCTTGGTGTGTGTCGTCGCGGGCGCTGGCCCGGCTTATGCAGCTTGCCTGAGCGGCACCCCGGTCAGGCTCTGCAGCTCTTCGAAGCTCAGGCCTTCGACCAGGTCGCGTGCGACCAGCCCGTCGGCGGTCACGTCGATGGTCGCAAGGTCAGTGTAGATGCGGGTCACGCAGCCGATGCCGGTGAGCGGATAGGTGCACTGCGGCACGATCTTGCTCTCGCCCTGCTTGGTCTGGTGTTCCATCATCACGAACACCTCCTTGGCGCCGATGGCCAGGTCCATCGCACCGCCCACGGCGGGGATGGCGCCGGGCGCGCCGGTGTGCCAGTTGGCCAGGTCGCCCTTCTCGGAGACCTGGAACGCACCCAGCACGCAGAAGTCGAGGTGGCCGCCGCGCATCATTGCGAACGAATCGGCGTGATGGAAGTACGAGGCGCCCGGCTTGATCGTCACCGGCTGCTTGCCGGCGTTGATCAGGTCGCCGTCTTCTTCGCCGGGCGCGGGCGCGGGGCCCATGCCGAGCAGGCCGTTCTCGCTGTGCAGCAGGATTTCCCTGTCTGCGGGCAGGTGGTTGCCGACCAGTGTCGGCAGGCCGATACCGAGGTTGACCACGGCACCGTCGGGAATGTCTTTGGCCACGCGGGCGGCCATCTGATCGCGGGTCAGGCGTTGCATCTGGGTTCTCCTGTTACCTGTCGCTCAGGCGACCTTGACGACGCGCTTGACGAAAAGGCCGGGCGTCACGATGTGTTCGGGGTCCATCTCGCCCAGCTCCACCAGGTGGCTCACTTGCACGATGGCGCATTTGGCGGCCATCGCCATGATCGGGCCGAAGTTGCGCGCGGTCTTGCGGTAAGTGAGGTTGCCCCAGCGGTCGGCGGTGTCGGCCTTGATCAGCGCAAAGTCGGCGTGGATCGGGGTCTCGAACACATAGCCCTGGCCGTCGATATTGCGCGTCTCCTTGCCTTCGGCCAGCGGCGTGCCGTACGCGGTACGGGTGAAGAAGCCGCCGATGCCGGCGCCGGCGGCGCGGATACGCTCGGCCAGGTTGCCTTGCGGCACCAGTTCCAGCTCGATCTCGCCCGCGTGGTAGAGCGAATCGAACACGTAGGAATCCGACTGGCGCGGGAACGAGCAGATGATCTTGCGCACGCGCTTGGTCTTGAGCAGCGCGGCCAGCCCGGTGTCGCCGTTGCCGGCGTTGTTATTGACGATGGTGAGGTCGCGCGCGCCTTGCGCGATCAGTGCGTCGATCAGTTCCGCGGGCATGCCTGCCATGCCGAAACCGCCGATCAGGATGGTGGCGCCGTCGTGGATGCCGGCGACCGCCGCTTCCACCGTGTCGTATATCTTGTTGATCACTTGCGTTCCAGGTCGGAAGATCCGCCAGGCTACCGGAGCGGGCCGCAAGACGCGGCGCATGAAAGGCTGTCTCCGGTAATCCTGCCGGAAGGATGTTCGTCGCGGTGGGCGGCGTGGGCGCCACCCGTGTGAACGAGCCCAGCAGTCTGCGTGTGGTCTGCTTCTGTGACTATGGACCAGATGTTCGTGGATCGGAACTATCGAAACAATCGAGATGTTCGACATACGAACTTGAATTCGCAGAATGAACAGGTTACACCTGTGCGTCGGCGACGGTCAAGCCGACCGGGCGGTCGGCAAACCAGATTGTGCGATAAGCGCCCATGGTGACTGGCACGGCTCGTCTGTAGGACAGGGCCGACATCACAATCGGCTCGCGCTCGATATGGCCCGGGGGCCGCGCGGGCTATTGTGGAATCAGACCAGGCGATCCCGCACAGCAGCCACCGGACCACCCGGCTGAGCAGGCAGCCCTGGCAACCAACAAGAACGAGGAGCCCGTCATGGCCACCGCCCGCGTCCCGTTTTCATCCACGCCCCATGCAGCGGCGCTTGTGCGCATCCTGCATGTCACGCAGCAGGCGTGGGGACTTGACCCGTACAAGGATCGACTGCACTCCCTCGCGCCTGCCCTGGCAGGCGTCACCCTGCAATCGCGCACGCCCCCGCTGTCACGCCGTGCGCGCCTGGCCCTGGCAGCCGCCCGTGCGTTCGAGGCGCAGGTGATGGCGATTCGCTGCCGCCAGGCATGCGTCGGCTGACAGAGACACCACGCCACACTACGCGGGTGCCGCCACCCCGGTCAAAAGCACCCGGCTGCCGCCAACCCCGGGGCGTACCTCCAGCCGCACGTCGATGCGCTCACGCAACTCCGTGACGTGAGAAATGATCCCGACCAGCCGTCCAGCCTGCTGCAGGTCCAGCAGCGTGCGGATGGCGAAGTCCAGGCTCTCGGGATCGAGCGTGCCAAAGCCCTCGTCAATAAACAGCGTATCGAGCTGGATGCCGCCCGCGCGCGATTGCACCACATCGGCCAGCCCCAGCGCCAGCGACAGCGACGCGAGGAAGCCTTCTCCGCCTGACAGCGTGTTGGCCGGGCGCGCCGCGCCGGTATCGTGGTCGAACACTTCGATATCCAGTCCACCCGCACTGCGCTGGTCGGCCTGTTCGCGCACGCGCTGCAGCACATAGCGGCCGCGGCTCATCGCCAGCAGGCGCGCCGACGCGGCTTCCAGCACCTCGTCGAGCAGCGTGGCCAGCACGAAGCGCTGGAAGGTCATGCGGCGCGGGTTGTTGCCGTTGGCGACTTCGGCCAGGCGGCCCAGCACGGCGAAGCGGGCTTCGATGTCACGGCCTTGCGCGTCCAGTTGATGCAGGCGCTGCTGGCATTGCAGCAGCGTGTCGCGCGACCGGCCGCGCTCGGCCTGTTGCCGGACCAGGGCTTCCACCGCGGCTGCCGATGCATCCCGCGCTGCGCGCAGGCCGTCCAGGTCCGGTGCGTCAAGCGCTTGCGCGGCGGCCTCGGCGCGCAAGCGCCGGTCAGCGGCCGTGGCCAGCTGGGTATCGAACGCGCGCAGCGTAGCGTCGAGCGCCCGCATCGCTTCGTCGCCAAGGCAGGCGGCGGCGTGGGCCAGCGCATCGGCAAAGCCTTGTTGCGCGAGCGACTGCACCAGCGCGGCCTCGGCATCGGCCAAGCGCTTGGCCGCCTGCGCCTGTGCGTGCTGAGCCGAAACCAGTCCGGCCTGGGCCCCGGCTGCGTCGGCCGCGGCCTGGCGCTCGGCCGCCTGCGCGGCGGCCAGTGCTTGGTCCAGCGCAGCCAGGGTGGCTTGCGCCTGGCGCAGCGCTTCGCCCAGCGCCACGGGGTCGCGCGAATCCTCGGGGACCTGCGCGCTGTTGGCCTGCCATTCGCCACGGCAGTGGGCCAGCGCCTGCGCGGCGGCATCGGCTGCGGCGGCGGCATCGCGGTGGGCGGCTTGCGCGGCTGCGAGCGCCGTGCGGCAAGCGGCAATGGCGGCTTCGCGTTGCGCGACACTTGCCGCCGCCTGCCGGCCTTCGGCCAGTGCCGCTTCCAGCGATCTGATCTCGGCATTCAGGTTGCGGACTGCCTCCTCGCCGACATCGGCCAACACCTCGCTCAGGTCGTCGAGCCGCTCACGCGCCTGAGCGATGGCTGCCTGCGCGGCCTGCTGCTGGCCAGCGCAGCGCACGGCATGGGACTCGGCTTCCAGCGCAGCGCGACGCGCTGCCTCCAGTGCCTGGTCTGACAGCGGTTCCGCCACGTGTTGCGCCGGCACCGGATGCGCAGTGCTGCCGCATACGGGGCAGGCATCGCCCGCGGCCAGGCTTGCGGCCAGGCGCGCGGCCTGCCCGGCGCGCCAAACGGATTCCGCATCGGCCAGCTCGGTGCGACAGCGGTCGCGCCGGCGCAGCGCCTGCTGTTCGGCTGCTGCGCAGCTGGCAGCCTGCGCGTTCGCGGCTTCCAGCGCCTGCACCGCTTGCCGATACCGTTCGAAATGCCGCGCGCGTTCCTGCAGCGCGGCCAGCTGTAGCGCCGTCGCCTGCGCCTGCGCGGCGGCAAGCTGTGCCTGCGCCAGCGCCGACTCCGCGGCCACGGCATCGGCTTGCCGCGTGGCAAGCTGTGCGGCGGCACGTTCGCGCGCGGCGGCTGCGGCGGCCTGCTCTGCCTCGGCCGCCTGCAACGCGCCCAGCAATGCGCCCAGCTGTTGCGCGCGTGGCAGCATGGCTTCCAGTTGGGAAATGCGCCGCTGTGCTTGCTGGCGCGCGTCAGTGCGTTCCGCTTGCGCCTGCAAGGCCGCCGCCGCTTGCGCGGCCTGTTGCGTGGCACGCTCCGCCTGTTCGCTCGCCTTCGTCAAGGCCGCGGCGCTTCCAGCCTGGTCACGGTGCGCGGCCTGCCATGCCTGCAGGGCCGGCCCGACACGCGCGGCGCGTTGCGCCGCGTCCAAACGGGCGCGCTCGCTGTCCATGGCTGGCTGCCGCGCCAGCAGCGCCGCATGCGCGGCCTGCGCCTGCTGGCGTTCCTGCAAGCGCGCCGCCACCTGCTCTGCGGCGCCCAGTGCCGTCTGCGCCGCGGCCAGCGTGGCGCGCGCGCCTTGTTCATTCCCTTGCAGCGCAAGCAACTCAGCCCGCAGCGCCTCGATGCCCTCCGCCAGCGCCTGTGCCGATTCCACGCCGGCCTGCCGCAACGCTTCGTCGCGCTGGATGGTGATGCGCTCGGCGTCGCGGCGGATGCCGGCGGCCTCAGCCTTCAGCAGCTCTTCCACGCGGCGATACAGCTCGGTGCGGAACAGCCGCTCCAGAATGGCCTGCCGCGCCTGCGAGCTGGCGGTCAGCAACTCACGGAAACGGCCCTGCGGCAGCACGATCACCTGGCGGAACTGGGCGCTGTCAAAGCCCAGCAGGTCGCGCACGGCATCGCTGACCTTGCCCGGCTGGCTGGCCTTGCTGACCCAGTCGTTGCCGTCGTGCAGGTCCAGCTGCGCCTTGGCCGGCTCGGTCACCCAGCCCTCGCCGCGCTGCCTGGGCCGCTCCTGCACGGGCGAGCGCACCACGCGCCAGCGCTGCGCGCCAAGGCTGAACTCCAGCGTCACCTCGGTGCGCAGCGCCGGCGCGGCGTTGGCGCTGCGCATGGCCTGCGCACTGCGCTCGCCGCCGGAGGTATCGCCGTACAGCGCAAAGCAGATCGCATCGAGCAGCGTGGTCTTGCCCGCGCCGGTGGGGCCGTGGATCAGCACGAAGGCCTGTTCGCCCAGCCGCGTGAAATCGACCTGCTCGGTCGCGGCAAAGGGACCGAAGGCCTGCAGCGTCAAATGCAGCGGTCTCATGCCGACTCCCTGTCCGCCGCGGCGATCCCGGTCAGCACCTGGTCCAGCACCGCGCGCTGGTCCGGGTCCAGCTCGGCATCCGCCACTTCGCGGAAGAAGTTGGCAAAGAGTTCGCCGGTTCCCAGCTGCCGCAGCTTGCGCCCGGCCTCCGACGCCGTGCCCGTGCGCGCCAGCACCGTGCGCTCGATCGCCAGCGCGTTGGGATAGACCTGGCGCAGCCGGGCCATCGGGTCCAGCAGCGCGCCGGTATCGGTGAGCCGCGCGTGGATGTAGTCATCGCGTTGCGGATCATCGGCGCCCGCGGCCAGCACCTGTGCCAGTTCGCCTTCCACCACCCGCACGTCGCGCAGCGGCTGCAGCGCCACCGGTGTGATGTTGACGGCCCCGTCCGCCCCCAGTTCGATGCGCGACACCGACTTGTCGTGCGCGCACTCTGACAGCGAATACTTCAGCAGCGAGCCCGCATAGTGGATACGCCCGCCGCCCAGCGTCTGCGGCCGGTGCAGGTGGCCCAGCGCGACCAGGTCGAAACCCGCGAACAGGTCGGCGGCCACCGCGCCGCTGCCGCCCACCGACAGCGGGCGCTCCGATTCGCTCGCGGCGCCGCCCACGACGAAGGCATGGCCCACCACCACGGCGCGCACGCCAGGCGGATGCACCGCGCGGATGGCGTCCAGCTGCGCGCGCAGCGCGGCTTCATGCGACAGCAGCTCGGTGCCCATCGCATCGCGCACCACGGCAGGCTCGGCATATGGCAGCGCGTAGAGGCGCACTTCGCCGTGCGCGTCGTGCATGGTCACGCAACTGGCCTGCGCCAGCGTGCGGCCGGCCACGTGCAAACCTTGCGCGCGCATCAGCCGCGCGCCGAATTCCAGCCGCTGCGCGCTGTCATGGTTGCCCGCGATCATCACCACCGGCACGCCGGCGTCGATGACGATGCGGCCCAGCACGTCATCGAGCAAGGCCACCGCCTCGGGCGGCGGCACGGCGCGGTCGTAGACGTCGCCGGCGATCAGCACGGCATCGGGGCGCTCGGTGCGGACCAGTTCGACAAACTGGTTGAGGATATGGGCCTGGTCTTCCAGCAGGCTGCGCGCATGGAAGAGCCGGCCGAGATGCCAGTCGGCGGTGTGAAGAAAACGCAATCCGGGGTCCGGTTGAGGAAAGGGCGAAACCCGCATCATAATGCTTCGCGACCTGCCCACCCGTTCAGCAACGGTTCAGGCGGGCGCGCGCATCATGCCTGCAGTCGCCCCCAGATTGACACTCACGGAGAACGCACATGAAACGCATCCTGACCGCCACCGCCCTGGCTCTCGCCCTTGGCTTCGCCGCTGCCGGCGCCAGCGCCCAGTACACCGGCCCGTCCACGGTGCCCGTCATGACCGTCAAGGCGCTGCAGGCCGATGGCAAGGACGACCAGCCCGCCGTGCTGCGCGGCAAGATCGTCAGCAGCGTCGGCCACGAGCGCTACCTGTTCTCGGACGGCACCGGCCAGATGCAGGTGAAGATCAAGGCCAGGCTCTGGCCGGCACAGAAGCCGGTGGATGCGCAGGCCACCGTGGAACTGGTCGGCGAATACGACAAGAAGCTGATCGGCGAATCGCACTTCGACGTGAAGGAGATCCGCCTGCAGTGAGGCGTGTCCCGATGCGCGCGCTCAGACCGGCTCGGCCTCGCTGTCGGCGATCTGGAACTTGCGCATCTTTTCCCACAGCACCTTGCGGCTGATGCCCAGGCTGGCCGCCGTGTCCTGGCGCCGCCAGCCATTGGCATCGAGCGCGGCCAGGATGCGGCGGCGTTCTTCCGTATCGGCGCGCAGGTCGGTGCGCTCGCCGCCATCGAACGCACCCGGATGCAAGGCGCGGAACAGCGGCCGGATACGCTCCTCATCCCAATGCCCGGTCTGCTGCACGGTAATGCCCACGCGCTCGGCCAGGTTGCGCAACTCGCGCACGTTGCCGGTGAAGTAGGCGGTGCCGACCGCGCCCTTGAGCCAGTCCGGCATCGGCGGCAGCGCATCGTAGCCGGATGCCCCCAGCATATGGCGCAGGAACGACTGCAGCAGGGCCACCTTGTCGGCCTGGCCGCGCTCTTCCAGGCTGGGGATGCGCATCTCGATCACGGCCAGGCGGAAGAACAGGTCGGCACGGAACCGCCCCTGCCGCACCGCGTCGCGCAGGTCCTTGTTGGTGGCCGCGACCAGCCGGAAATCCAGCTTGACCGCCAGCGTCGAGCCCAGCCGCGTGATCACGTTCTCTTCCAGCACGCGCAGCAGCTTGACCTGCTGGAACAGCGGCAGGTCGCCGATTTCATCGAGAAACAGCGTGCCGCCGTTGGCCTGCTCGAAATAGCCGCGGTGCGCGAACGAGGCGCCGGTGAACGCGCCCTTGGCATGGCCGAAGAACTGCGATTCGAACAGCCCGTCCGGGATCGCGCCGCAGTTGACCGCGACAAACGGGCCCTTGCCATAGGTGCTGTTGCGCTCATGGAACAGGCGCGCGATACGCTCCTTGCCCGCGCCGGTCTCGCCGTACAGCATCACGTTGCTGCCGAAGTCGGCGAAGGTTTCCACATGCTGCAGCAGCTGGCGCATCGCCGACGAACCTGCCACCAGGTCGGCCTCGCGCTCGCCGGGCGCGTCCGTGGCCAGCAGTTGCGGCAGCAGCTTGCCGATCTGGCTGCGCAGGTCCGCGCCGGTGAAGTCGTCGGCGAGGATATGCGCGTACTCCGGCGGAAAGCGGCCGGGATCGGTCTCGCGGCCGGGTCCGGCCACCCAGATCACCGGCATGCCGTGCGCGGCCTCCCAGTCCAGCGAGAAGCGCGCCGCGCCGATCACCGATACGCTGATCACGGCGATGCAGGGCTTCAGGCGCGGCTCGGCGGGCAGGGCCTCGAGCGCGCCGGCGCGGACCACATCCACGCCCAGCGGCGCCAGGAAACGCGTGACGCGGTCGGCAATCTCGTACTTGCCTTCCCACACGTAGACTTCAAGGTTTTCGTAGGCCCAGCGGTCTGTCTTCATTCGATTTCTGCCATCAGGCGGTTTGGCGCTTCCATGGCTCAGTACACCAGTTCGGCATTGTTGCAGTCGATGCTGTGGACCCAGAGATCGGCGGTGCCGAGCTGGATGCCCAGGCTGGCGAGCAGGGGTGGGATCAGCGCGTCAAGCGCTGCCCCGACCGGCGCGAGTAACGGGCCAAGGTCAATGGGCACGCTAAGGATGCCCAGCAGCCTGGTCCGCACCTTCAGGGCCAGCACTTGCGAGAACAATCCGCCGAACGGGTCGCTGGCGCCAACTTGGGCGTGCCCGCCTGGTGCCAGCGTGACATCCTGGCCAACCGTGTTGCCATAGCGTGGTGCATCTGTGGCAATCACGTCGGCAATGCCGATCCCTAAGACCTTGGTCTGGCCGAGCACGACGTCGCTGCCCGTGCAGCCGTCGGTCAGGCACGCCGTGACGAGGCTGCTCCTGACATGCATGGTGGCACGACGGTCCGCAGGACTTGCCGCGCATTGCAGCTTGGTCAGGTCGGCAGTGGCACTGGCCACGTCGAGATAGAGCGGCACGTTCAGGTTGGCGTCCAGTATCGGTTTCAGGATGTCGGCCGAAATCTGGAGCATCAGGGTCAGTTTTATCTGGGACGAGCTTGCAGTCGTCTGCCAGGTGTCCGGGTTGCTGGAGAGCTGCCGCGCCGGACCCGCCGCCGTCACCGGCGGCTGGATCACGCGCAGGTTGGCACTGATCCCGCCCAGGCCGAGGGGCAGCTTGGGTATGTTGAGCGGCAGTGCGACTGCCGTGTCCCCTCGCGCCACCTGCGCGCCGGCCAGCAGCAACTGCGCCACATTCAGGCCCACTTCCACCGCCGACGATGCCGCGGGCGCCATCACGCCAAGATCAAGCAGCCTGGCCAGTGACACCGTCGCCGCCGCCCCGCTGGCACCAAGCGCCGTAGGCGGGCTGCCCAGCATCGTCGTCAGCAGGGCGTCGCGGCCCGCCGCGCCAAGCACCAGCGCGTAGAAATCGCGCAGGTTCAGCGAGGTATTCAGCAGCTGGTCCACCGTGCCGGCATTGGCTTTGAGCCGCAGCTGATCCAGCGTCACCGTGGTATTTAGCAACCCCTGCCAGTCCACCAACGACAAGCTCACTGTATTGCCCAGCAGCACACTCAACATGCTGTTCGCCGTGGAAACATCCAATAGCCCGGTGCCCAGCGAAAACGCCGCCACCGGCGGACTGCCGCTGGCAATCGATTCAGCAAACAGCTGGCGTCCGCTGCCCCCCTTGATCACAAACAGGATCGGCACGGTCTGCGTGGCCTGCACGCGCACGGCATTAGGTGATGCCTTGGCAGGGTCGTAAGCGGGACTAAAATGCCTGGGCCCGCCGGTCGCCGGATCCCACACGCCAAGACAAGCTGTCATGGCATCCGCGCTGCCGCCGGTGGCATCGCCGCAGCCCATGGCAATGCCTGACGGATATCCGTTCTTCGCGCCGATATTGCTGACCGTACCCAGCACGGCGCCGTTGAGATTGGCCGGCGTATCCGCCCGCTTGAGCTGCTGCGCCGCCGACATCGCCGCCAGGTCCACCATGTTCTGCAACTGCCGCTGGCGCATGAACACATGCCCCACGTCGATCGACACCAGCGCGGCGATCGCCACGGTGCCGATCAGCAGCGCCGCCATCACGCTGACGGCGCCACGCGCGGATCGATGTGCGCTGCGCAGACGCGACTTTCGCAAGCTCATTTGCCGCCCAGCATCTGGCCCGCGGAGCCGGAGCGCGTGGTGCTGGCGTTGGCCTGCCCCGTGTAGAACTCCGGCAGCGCGAAGCGGAAGCTGTTCATATAGCGCTCATAGCCCAGCACGGCCTGCTCGCCGTGCATCGGCAGCATCGGGCCGGCCTGCGTGCCCTCGCGCTGGATCGCGAGGATGGCGCGTGTGTCCGCGCCGATCTCGCGCTGCGCGGGACGGCCCTGCGGCATGCCGGCGGACGGGGTGGCGGACGCTTGCGCCACCGCGCCGTCGGCTTGCGCGTGCGCAAGCGGCGCCAGCGCCGACAGGGCAAGCGCCGCGCACATGGCGGGCTTGCGGATCACAGTAAGGAGATTGGCTGTCATGGTATGGCGCCCTCTTGTGCGGCGACGGCGATTGGCCTGGCGACGACCGCCACGGCCGTGGCTGGTGCGGACATCGGCTTCGGCGGGCCCGACCGCGCCGCGGCACGGTCGCGCGTGGCGGTGGCGCGGGCGATGCGGTCGGCTTCCTTGCGGATGGCGCTGCGCGTGGCCTCCGGCAGCGCGGCCTTCTGCATCATGGCGTTGGCCTGCGCGCGCTTGCCGTCGGCCATCAGCCACACCACGGCATTGCTGATCACGCGCGGGTTGCGCGCATCGAGCTCCAGCGCCTGCATCACCGGCACGCGCGCGTCCTGCAGCGCGCCGGCGCGCATCAGCGCATAACCCAGGTCGCTGGCGATGCGCGCATTGACCGGGTCCAGCGCCGCGGCTTCGCGCAGTTCGGTGACCGCGCGCGCGAAGTCATCCTGGCGCCCGGCCAGCAGGCCAAGCCCGTGGTGCGCATGCGCGGCGTCCGCACCCGTGGCGCTGGCCGCCAGCTTCTGGTAGGCCTCGGTGGCGGCCTTGTCCTGCCCGGTCTCGCGCAGCGCATCGGCGCGCATCACCTGGATCTCCGGTCCGGCGCCGAAGCGCTGCACATAGACCTCGATATGCGCGAGCGAGGCGAAGTAGAGCCCGTCCTGCTGCATCTTGCGGATCAGCCCCAGGTAGACCGCCTGCTCGCTGTATTCGGCACGCGCGGTCTTGTCGCGCAGCCGGGCCAGTTCCACCTGGGCCTCGGCCTGCTCATGCATGGCCGCGGCCCCGTTGTTGCTGGCGGCGCAGCCGGACAGTGCCGCCAGCAACAGGCAGGCCGCCGGCTTCCAGAGCCTGGCCCGCGCCGGACCGGCTGAGCGCGCTTTGGATCCAGTCATCGCGTCCCTCCCATATGTGCCAACATGCGGATCACCCCGAGAAAGCCGGGACCCGCGGTCAGGATCAGCAGCACCGGCAACAGGCTGACCACCATCACCGCGGTCATCTTGACCGTGAGCCGGCCGATCTCGTCCTTCATGCGCGACTTGCGCGCCTCCTGCATGCGCAGGCCAAACTGGCGCAGCGGCTCCTGCACCGCGCCGCCGTGCTTGTCCACCTGCGTCAGCAGCGTGATCAGGTTCTTCAGGTCTTCGCTGTCGAACAGCCGGCCGATGCGCAGCAGCGTCTGCTCGCGCGAGCGGCCCGAGGCAAACTGCTGGTTGGCGCGCGCCAGTTCCGGCCCCAGCACGTGCAGCATGCTGCCGAACTCGGCCACGATCACCTGCAGGCTCTGGTCGATCGACAGGCCCACGCCCTGCAGCAGCCGCAGCATGTCGATCAGCACCGACAGCTCGTCGTCGACCATGCGCAGGCGGGCCGTGGCGCGGCGGCGCAGATACCACTTGGGCGCCAGGTAGGCCACGGCGAACGTGCCGAAGCCCCATGCGACCACGACAAAGGCACCCGCGCCCACGTGCCACAGCATGGCCACCAGCGCCAGCGCCAACGGCAGCCCCAGCCGCAGCACGCCGAACACCACGCGCGCCTGCGGGCCATACCAGCCGCATTGCTCCAGCAGTTGCTGGTCTTCCGGCGTCACCACCGCGCGGCCCAGCCGCGACTCCAGCCAGTGGGCATCGAAGCGCTCGCCGACGCGCGCGCCGAGTTGTGCGCCGATGGCGGTGGCCGTACCGGCCCTGCCTTGCGCAATGCCTGCCGGGGCAGCCGCCGCCGCAGCCTTCGCAGCGGGTTGCGCGCCGGACGCGGCCGGTACCGCGGCGCGGGCGGTCTCCTGCGCCCGCTGCCGCGCCAGCGCGGAATCGATGGTGCGCGCCGACAGCCGGCGCTGGCGCCAGTCGCGCAGCAGCGGCAGCGTCAGGACGCCCACGCCGCACGCGGCGACGAACAGGCTTAGCGAGATCAGCGTCAGGCGGTCCATGATGGCGATATCCCGATATCCGTGTCCGTTCGCTCAGATCGACTTGGCCAGCCGGTACAGCATGAAGGCGCCGGCGACTTCCAGCGCCGCCGCCGACAGCAGCATCGATTTGCCGGTGGGGTCCTTCCACATCATCATGATGTAGCTCGCGTTCAGCGTGAACAGGCCGCCGGCCACCACCAGCGGCAGCAGCCCCAGGATCCATGCCGACAGCCGCGTCTCGGCCGACAGCGCCATCAGTTCGCGCTGCGCCTGCTCGCGGTCGCGCATGAAGGTGGCGGTGCGCTCCATCACCACGTCGGCACGGCCGCCATAGCGCACCGACAGGCGCAGCACGGAGGCCACCAGCACCAGTTCCTCGACCTTGTAGGTGCGCCCGACCTGCAGCACTGCCTGGTCCAGCTCCTTGCCGGCGCGCTGCAGATGTATGGCCTGCACCAGGCATTGACGCAGCGGCGCCTCGGTATTGGCGATCGAATTCTGGAACGCCGCCGGCACGCTGCTGCCGATCGTCATCAGCCGCACCACGCCGTCCAGGAAGCCGGGCAGCTGTGACAGCAGCTTTTTGTGCAAGCGGCGCACGCGGTTCCAGGCCGCGAACGCCGCCACGGCCAGTGCCACGACGAGCGCCGACACCGCGCCGAGCCATTGCCCCGCCACCGCACCGGCCAGCGTGCACAGCACTACCGGCGTGATCCAGACCATCGCGGTGCGGCGCGTGGGCGCCAGGTCGGCGCGGCGCAGGAAGTCATCCCAGCGGCGGCGCAGGTCGCGCGCGGGCATCTGCAGCGACGGGTCCGGCGCCTGCGCATAGCGCATCCGCACCTGCTCGGTCTGCGCCTGCAGGAATGCCTGCTGCTGTTCGCGGCGCGCGCGGGCCTGCGCGCTGGCGAGCAGCAGCAGGCCCAGGCCGGTGACGACCAGGGCCAGCGCGGCGAGCAGCAGCGTGGCGCTAGACATCGAAGCGGTCGTCCAGCATGAAGCCCGGCCCGCGCATGCGCGCCAGCTTGGGCGAGTGCGGCAGCAGCCCGAGCGAGAGCCAGCGGTCGGTCTCGGTGCCGTCCTGGTTCATGAAGGGCTCATGCCGGTACAGCTCCTGCGTGGAGATGATGTTGTCGCCCAGGCCGGTCACCTCGGTAATCGAGACGATGCGGCGCTTGCCGTTCGACAGGCGCGCGATCTGCACGATGAAATCGATCGCATTCGCGATCTGGCGCCGCAGGCTCAGCTCGCTGCCCTGGAAGCCGGCAAAGCCAGCCAGCATCTCCAGCCGGTACAGGCATTCGCGCGGGCTGCTGGCGTGGATGGTGCCCATGGAGCCGTCGTGGCCGGTGCTCATGGCCTGCAGCATCTCCAGCACCTCGCCGCCGCGCACTTCGCCGACGATGATGCGGTCGGGCCGCATGCGCAGGCTGTTGCGCAGCAGGTCGCGGATCGACACCACGCCGGTGCCCTCGAAGCCGCCCGGACGGCTTTCCAGCCGCACCACGTGCGGGTGGTTCAGCGCCAGCTCGGCAGTGTCCTCGATCGTAATGACGCGCTCGGTGGCGGGCACGAAGGTGGCCAGCGCATTGAGCAGCGAGGTCTTGCCCGAGCTGGTGCCGCCGCTCACCAGGATATTGCAGCGCGCCTGCACCGCGGCCTGCAGCAGGTCGCCGATCTCGGGGCTCATGGTGCCCAGCGCCTGCAGGTCGGCGGGCGTCATCGGGTCCTTGCGGAACTTGCGGATCGACACCACCGGGCCTTCCAGCGCCAGCGGCGGGATCACCACGTTGATGCGGCCGCCATCGGGCAGGCGCGCATCGACCATCGGGTTGGACTCGTCCAGGCGCCGGCCGATCGGCGCCAGGATGCGGCGCACGATGCGCAGCAGGTGGCCGCTGTCGGCGAAGCGCACCGGGATGCGCTCGAGCACGCCGTGGCGCGACACGTAGACATCCAGGTGGCCGTTGACCAGGATGTCTTCCACCGCGGGGTCGTTGAGCAGGTCTTCGATCGGGCCGAAGCCGGCCAGCTCCTTGGTCAGCGCCTCGGCGATCTGGCGCAGCTCGGCCTCGTTGATGGGAATGCGCCGCAGCCGGGTGAAGCTCTCGAGCTCCAGGTCGACAAAGCGGTGGATCGCGGTGCGCGACCAGCGGCCGAACTCGGCGCCAAGCTCTTCGATGCGGGTCAGCAGGTGCTCGTGCGCCGCTTCCTTGATGTTGTGGAATTCCTGCGAGACCGGAAACGGTGCGGGGGCGTTGTCGGAGAATTCGATCGCTTGCGTCATGTCAGCTTCCAGTGCGTGCCGGGCGCGCGCCGCGCGCTACCAGCGCTGCGCGCAGCGCCCCGGGCAGTTTGTCCTTGATCCGCGCCAGCAGCGTGGTGTTCGTGGGCGCCGCCGCGCGATAGCCCAGGCGCACCAGCAGGTCGGACAGCGCGCGCACATAAGGGTTGTGCCGATCGTCGTCGGCCAGCACCGCGCCGCGGTTCATGGCCAGCACCAGCGCCTCGCGGCTGTCCGGCAGCGTCGCCACCGACTGCACGTCCACGCGGCGCGCGATCTGCGCGGCGTCCACCCCCAGCCGCGCATCGAAGCGCGACACCAGCAAGTGCAGGTCATCGCGCTCCACTTCGCGCGCGCGCAGCTCATGCACCAGTTCGGCCGCGGAGACAATCGCGCCCACGCTCTGGTCGGCCACCAGCACCACGCTGTCGGCAGCCTTGACGATCTGCGCGGTGAAATCGGCATTGCCAAAGCCGCCCAGGTCGATGATCTGCATGTCGAAGAACGCGCGCAGGCACTCCAGCAGGCCGATGGCTTCCGAGTACGAGATGTCGCGCAGCTCGCCCAGCGCGGCGGGCAGCGGCAGCACGCACACGCCGTTGCTGTGGCGGGTCAGTGCGGTCTGCACGAAGACCTGGTCGAAGCGGCGCAGGTTGCGCACCGCCTCGACAAAATGAAAGCCCGGGCTCAGGTTCAGGTACAGCGCGCCGTCGCGTGCCGGCAGGCCCAGGTCCATCAGCAGCACTTCGGCGCGGGCGTCGGTCTTCTCATGCCGCGGCAGGCGACGGCGCGCGGCCGCGGCCAGGTTGACCGCCAGGCTGGTCACGCCCACGCCGGGGCGCGCACCCAGCAATGCCACGATCTTGCCCTGGCGCACCGCATCGGCCGGGCGCACCTGCTCGCTCGGCACGGCCAGGCGCTTGACCACGGCCTCGGCCTGCGCCGGCGCATCGCGCAGGTCGATAAAGTCCTTCACGCCCACACGCAGCGCGGCCAGCATGATGCCGGGCTGGTCGGCGTGGCCCACCGCCACCAGCGGCAGGCCCGGAAAGAGCCGCAGCAACTGCTCGCCCAGGTGCGCCGACTGCCCGGCCAGTTCCGCCGAGAAATGCAGGAACACCAGGCCCGGGCGCAACTCGGCCACGCGTTCGATAAAGGCTTCCTGGGCCCCGCCATCGGTCACCAGCGTGCCCAGCCCGCCGAGGACCTTGCCCAGCCAGTCCCGGACTTCACCCTGCGTAGCGTGCAACAGAAAATAGTCCATCTCTCCGCCTCAAAGCTGTTGGCCATGCCAGCCGGCATGGCCGGCGGCTATTTCGAGAAACCCGGCAAAGTCGGGTCCGCGTATTCGCCCAGCACATACCAGCCCCACACGTTGGGACTGGCGTTGGTACGGCCGTCCGCGCCGACGGCCTGCGCCGCGGGCGAGTTCCTTGCCATCGGCTTCACCAGGCGCGGGGTGACGACGATCATCAGCTCGCGGTCTTCCTGGTGGAAATTCAGGTTCTTGAAGAAGGCGCCGATCACCGGCAGGTCGCCCAGCACCGGCACCTTGTTGACGTTGCTGACAGTGTTGCGGCTGACCAGCCCGCCGATCACAAAACTCTCGCCGTCGCCCAGCTCCACCGTGGTGTCGGCACGCCGCGTGACGATGGCCGGCACCACCGCGCCATTGATCGATATGCCACGCGACGGATCGAGGTCGCTAGCCTCCGGCGCCACCTTCAGCGCGATGCGGTCGGCCGACAGCACCGTGGGCGACACGGTCAGCCCGATGCCGAACGGCTTGAACTGGATCGTGGTCGTGCCCAGCGCCTGCGGCACCGGGATCGGGATCTCGCCGCCGGCCAGGAAGCTGGCGCTCTGGCCCGACAGCGCCACCAGGCTGGGCTCGGCCAGCACGCGCGCCAGGCCGTTGGCCTCCAGCAGGCTGATGTTGGCGAAGATGCCGTGCGTCAGCGACGCCGCGACCAGGTTGAAGGCACTGCTCATCGGCTGCGAGATGTCGGCACTGAAACTTCCCGGCGCGCCGCCGCTGCCGGGGGTAAAGGTGAACTTGTTCAGCGTCGACGGCGAGAACGTGCCGAAGGCAAAGCCGGAGTTGTTGCGGAAGAAATTGATGCCGACTTCCTTGAGCACGGTCTTGCTGATCTCCACCACCTTGACGTCGACCTGCACGGTGCCGGAGAGCGGCACGGTCGAGCGGTCCACCACCAGGCCGGGCTTGCTGTCGGCCTTGCCGGCGGTGGCCGCGCGCGCGGCGGCGTGCGCGCGCGCCGCGGCATAGGCATCGGGCGACTGGCCGGTGATAGTGGCGCCGGCCGCGGAATAGTCCAGCTTCGCGCCATCGGCATCGGGGGCGACGGCATCGACCTGCACGCTGTAGGTCAGCGGTTCGGCGCCGCGCGTCCACACCATCACGTCGGTCACGCCGGGTTGCTTTGCCACCAGCAGCACGCTGGGGGTGCCGCGCGTGCGCAGCACCAGCGCATCGGCCACCGCCGGGTTGCCCACGGCCACGCGCTCCACCGGCTGCGCGCTGCGGATTTCCTTTTGCGCGCCGGCCATCAGGCGCAGCTGGCGTGCCGGCGCGGCGTCCTGCGCCTGCGCGCGAGGCGCCAGTGCGCACCATGCGCCGGTGGCCAGCATCGCGGCCAGCGCGAGCTGCATCAGGCGGCGGCGCAGGGCTACGGTATGGGCTTGTGTTCTCTGGATTTGCATTTGGTAGGCGCCCACGTTCTTATTCGATCTCGCGCTTGCCCGCGCGGATCACTTCCACGCCTGCGCTTTGTCTTGCCTGTGCCGGCGCGGGCGGCGTTGCAACCTGCAGCGGCCGCGGCGCGGGCGCGGCCGCCGGCGCGCGCGGGGCCTGCGTGCCGGTGGCGGCGGCCAGGCCGGTCAGCGCCACGCCGGCCATGGCCTTGTCGGGCGCCGCGCGCGGGGCGTCGGCGGGAACGCCGGCGCGCGGCGCCAACGCCGGCGGGAGCTCGGCAAACATGCCGTCGCTGGGCATGGCTTCGTCCTGCGGATTGCGCAGCGCCAGCAGCAGGCGCCCGGAATGCTGCGCCATGGCCAGGCGGCTGACCTGTTCCAGCGGCACCGAGAGCACCGCCGTCTTGGCGCCCTCCTGGCGCACCATCATTTGTTCCGGCTTGGTGTTCTGCGGCCGGTTGACCGAGGTGACGCCGTAGGCCAGCACGCGCAGGCGCGACAGCAGCATGCGCGCCTGGCTTTCGAGGATCTCCTGCTGGTCGCGCCGCAGCACCAGGAAGACATCGACATAGTCGCCCGGCTGCACCTGGTTGCCGACGCCGATGACCTCATCGACGGACACGGCCACCGCGCGCTGGCCTTCCGGCACCTGCGTGGCCAGGCCGGACAGCAGCTGGCTTTCGAGCACCGGCACGTTGGCGCCCAGCGCCACCAGCGGTACCTGCCCGGTCACGCGCGCCACTTCGGTGTAGGCGCCGGCGGGGTCGATCGGCAGCATTTCTACCTTGAGCGCGTCGGCCTCAAGCGGCTTGCCTGCTTCCACCGCGCGCGTGGTCACCACCACCGGATGCAGCGGCTTCGCGGCATTCGATGCCGCGGGCGCCCGGGCTGGCTGGCGCCCCACCTGCCACGCGAGCATTGCGAGCAGCAGGGCCAGGCCGAGCAGCACCACCGCCAGGAGTCGGATCTGCTTGCTGGTCATGCGGAAATCCTTTGCGTAGGCATGGCGGCTCAGATATCGGGAGAAAGCTGGACCATCGCCGAACCGGACAGCGTCGCGGGGACCGGGACCATCGGCACGGCGGGGAGGATGTTGGTGGTGGGCAGGTTCAGCGTGACCTGGATGCAGACGTCGGTGGAGCCGGTTACGCAGGGCACTGCCTGCGCAACGTTGCCGGGAGACAGCGCACTCCTGATGGAGGTGGGAAGCGTGCCGCGCGCCATCGCATCCGCCGCACTGATGCGCGCCCCCTGGGTGGCCGCGAGGCCTGAGCCGGAGACGCCTGCGGGATAGCGCAGCGCGGCGCGCGCGCCTTCCTCGGCGGCCAGCGTCAGCACCTGCTGCAGCGCCACCACCACACCGTAATAGACGATGCCGATCACGATGGTGAGCAGCACCGGCGCCACGATCGCGAACTCGATCGCAGCGCTGCCGGCACCATTGCAGCGCCTGCTGATCCTCCTGTTGACCCTTGCATGCAGCAACATCAGAAGCCCCGGTCCTTTGGTGTTCTTTCGCGCCGACCGGCGGCGCAGCCTGCTTGCCGTTAGCCTGCCCGGCTAATGGCAAGCAGCCATCCAGGCCAGCACCCCCGCGGCCAGGTACGCGGCATACGGAATGCCGCGCGCCAGTGAAAACTGCGCCGTTGGAATGGGTCCGCTTTCCTGGTGATCCATGGCCTGACTTGTGGCCGGCGCGCGACGATCCAGTGCCAGCGCCAGCAGCGCGTGCACCAGCCCGAGCAGGCTGCCGACGACCCATGCCACCACCAGTCCTTGCGGGCCGGTGAACAGCCCCGCCACCGTCAGGAACTTGACGTCGCCTGCCGCCATACGCCCGAGGGCATACGCCGGCAGGGTGACGGCAAGACCCAGCCCCGCACCGATCAGGCGCGGGGCCAGCGGCAGTTCCGTGGCCTGTCCGGCGAGCAGCGCCAGCCCGAGAGCCAGGGCGGCAGCCGCCAGCAGAGCGTTGGGAACGCGCCGGTGAGCGAAGTCTGTATAGAGGGTCGCCGCGCAGAGGAGCGCGGCAATCACGCCAGCCTTATGATTTGGGAGCGAGCCAAGTAGTGACCTGGGAGCCGAGACTAACGAATCCTGCGCTGATATCTTTGCCGAGCTGGGTGGCCCCCACGGCGACGGCCAAAGCAATGAGTCCCACGATCAGCCCATATTCAATAGCCGTCGCCCCGCGCTCATCGTTAATAAAGCGTGCAATAAGTCGTTTCATGATCCTGGACACTCCCTAAGTGATCTAACGCCGCGATCACGCTTCCCCCGTTCGATTATCACGGTGCTCTATGGCCCGCTCTTTTATCGACTATTCACGCTTGTTGCGCTTTTTTTATAAGACATGCGATGTCTCAACCATACCCCTCCTACGAGTGATAGCAATGACCCAAAGGAGTCAAAACGCCCGTTTGAAACGACCCGGCACGCTCGGGTCACAGGTTGTTAAAGAGCCGTCAGGCCGGCGTGAAACCGGCCTGCAGCCTGGCTTTGCGGGCATTGCAGCCGCAAAGCCAGGCGGAATAAAAAGATGCGCTGCGACGGGGTGATGAGCGTCAGCGCACCGTGAAAACACCTAGCAGGGATGAGACATTTCAGTGCAGCAGCCCGCCGAGGATCGGCAGTTGCGGCTTGCTGTCGCCACCGCCGGAGACACTACCCGTAGTGCTGCCGACGCCGCTCTTGATGCCGCCGACCAGACCCGTCACCGGCGCCAGCAGTGCACCGACCGGGCCCAGCGCGCCGCCGCCCGCTGAACTGCCCTCACTTCCGCCAGTCTTGGCCAGCGGCAGGTTGCTCAGCACGCCCGCCAGCGGATTGCCGCCCTGGCTGCTGTCTGCGCCCTGGCCAACACCAGCGCTGGCCAGCGGCACGTTGTTCAACAGGCCGCCGAGGGGATTGCCGCCTGCCTGGCCGTTGCCCTGCAGCAGCACGCCCGCGGCCGCAACGGTCTTGCCGGCCTCGGTCACCACGCCGCCCAGCGGCGAAACCACCGGTGCCTGGGTGTTGCTGAGCATGCTGCCGCCGGTGGCCACCGTATTGCCCACGTTGTACAGCAGCCCGTTGGTGGGCTCGCCCACGCGCGTGGTGGCGCCCAGCATCTGCGTGCCGTCGGTGGCCTTGCTGGTCAGCGGCACGATGACTTTGCTGAGCGAGTTGGTAACCTGCGCGACGGCGCCATCGCCCAGCACGCTTTGCAGCTTGTCGCCGCCGCCCTGTACCGCGGCGCCCACCTGCTTGACCAGGCCGCCCACCGGCGTGGTCAGCGGTGCCAGCGGCGCCAGCTTCTCCGTACCCAGGCCCTGCACCAGCGCGCCGCCGCTGACCACGGCGTCGCCGGCTTCGCGGACCACGTTGCCGGTGCTGGATACGGTCACACCGACCGGGTTATCGACCGAGCCCATCTTTCCCAGCCCGTCGCGCACGCCCGCGCCGAGCGCGCCGACCGCTTCGCCTGCATTGACCACCACCCCGCCGGCCCCCTGGCGCGCATCGGCGGGCAGCAGCGGCAGCGGCGTGTCCTGAATGGACTTGCCGATCTCGCTGACGGCGTTGCCCGTCGCCACCACGGAATTGCCCGTGCTCTCGGTGACCTTGCCGGTCGGCGTGCTCTGCACGGTGGCGGGGGGCGGGGGCGTGACCGGAAGGTCGGGCCCGCTGCCGGCGGGCTGCGGATTGGCGCCGCTGCCGCCACCGCCCGACGAGCAGCCAGCCATCAACAAGGCAATGGCGGCCACGCCGGCCGCGGCCAGTGAGGTCATGGAATGCTGCGCCGGATGTCTGGTCTTCATTGTTCTTCTCCTGTCTGGTTGGCCGGGCGCTGCCGGGCCGTCCTGTCTTTGCTTGGGTGCGCCGCATGGCATTGCAGACGAGCCTCGCCGCCGTCCCGCTCTTTGCTCTCCGGCTCACCGCCACGAACAGGCACGGCAGCACGGTGGAACGCGAGATCGTCGACGCGTCGTGACAAGGAATGGCAAGGCGCGTGCCAGCACCGCAAGGTGCGCTGGCGCGCAGACAGGGTTGCGCGTTGCATGCCTTGCGTGGCGCGGGTTGCAGGGCAAAACGGAATCGCGGCGCAGAGGCCTCGGGCAGCGTTGCGGCAGGGGACAAACGTGTTACGTGCTACGTAACGTGTTCCCGGAGCACGGGAACACGAGGCGGCAGTCCGCCTTGTTGCGATCGATTTCGGAACGTCGCGGCACGGCGGGCCATGCATGTTGGGAAGGCCGTCCGCGCAACCCATCGCTCTCGCCGTTTTGTTCCCTGCGCACGACACGCGTTACGTAACGCGTAACGCTGCGCCGCCTTCGCCGCACACGTCCGGCACAGCCCATGGCATTTCCCGTCGCGGCCCTGGGGCCCGCATCCCGAAAGGCTTTGCGAGCCGCATACCCGACTTCGGCGGGGTCTGTGCGGTAGCGCTCCAACTGGCTGGCATACCGATTGCGCCATAGCCGTCACCGCAGCACGCAGAAGACGAACGCGTTGCGCGGCCGAGCGATTAAACGACGGGAATGAAGGAACAGATCAATGCGCAAACAACAACTCGCCGCAACGGCACTCCTCGCCACCCTGCTGGCCCTGGGCGGCTGCGCCAGCGGCAGCGGATCGACCTCCCTGGGCACCAGCGACACGGCGGGCACCAAGAGCGGAGGCACTGTCGGCACCACCAGTGCTGGTACCGGTGGCACCGATGTCGCCAGCGGCGGTACTAGTGGCACTGGCGGTACTAATGGCACTGGTGGCACTGGCGGCACTGGTGGCACTGGCGGCACTGGCGGCACTGGCGGCACTGGCGGCACCGGCGGTAACAACGGCGGCAATACGAGCGGCAATACCGGCGGCGGCGAAACGCCGACCGCGCGGACCCCAACCGCCGAGGTCATCAACAACACTGGCAAGGTGCTGGACAGTACCGGCAAGACCGTCAGCGATCTTGGCGACAAGCTCGGCAACAGCAACCTGCCGCTGGTACCGGCCCAGACGCAAGCCGGCCTGGGCGACGCCGTAGGCTCCGCCGGCGATGCCATCAAGGCATTGGCGACGGGTCTGCAATCGGGCCTGGGCAGCATGCCGAACTCGGAAAATCCGGCAGGCACCACGATAGCCAGCACCGGCAATGTGGTGACGGATCTCGGCAAGGCCGTGTCCAGCGCCGGCACGGCGGTCAGCGGCCTGGGTACCGGCCAGCTTGCCCCGCTGGCGCCGCTGACGTCGCCGCTGGGCACGGTGGTGAATGCGCTCGGCAACACGGTGAGCAACACCGGCGGAACGCTGACCTCGGTGCTGTCGACCGGCGCGGTCGAACAAGTCACCATCACCACCAGCAAGCTGATCGTGCCGATCACCTCCCAGCTGACCGGCGCCACGCAGACGCTTGGCGCGGCCACGGGCCTGGGCACCCCGGCCAACAGCCTGCTGGCGACCGTAGGCGGCGCGCTGGCCACGGCCGGCAGCAAGCTGCAACAGGCCAATACGCCGGTGGTCTCGGGCGTCGGCGGCGTGGTGAACGCCACCGGCACGACCGTGGCCTCGCTCGGCGGCGCGGTGAACGGCCCCGCCAGCGGCGGCGGCCTGGGCGCGCTGAGCCCGGTACTGGCACCGGTCACTGCGCTGGCCGGGGGGCTGGGAGGCGGCACAGGCGCTGGCGGCACGGGTTCGCCGCTGGCGCCTGTCACCAGCCTGGTCGGCACCGTCACCGGCGGCCTCACCTCGGCCACGGCCAACACGCCGCTGGCGCCGGTCACCTCCCTTGTCAGCGGCGTGACCGGCGGCCTTGGCAGTGCCACCGGCGGCAGCACCGGTTCGCCGCTGGCGCCGGTCACCTCCGCGGTCAGCGGCGTGGTGAATGGCGTGGTCGGCGGCGTCACCGGCGCCACGGCCGGCACTGGCACCGCCAGCCCGCTGGCGCCCGTCACCAGTGTCGTCTCCGCCGTGACCGGCGGGGCCACGACCGCCACCGGCAGCTCGGCCGGGAAGGGCGCGGCCACGGGTCCGATTGGTGGCCTGGTTGGCGGCCTGCTCGGCGGGCTGACCGGCGCGCTCGGCCAGAAGTAATCCAGCCTTGACCGCTGCCCTGGCGATCGCCAGATCGCGGGCAGCGGAGCACTCCAGATTCAACGTAGCGGCCACGCGCTGAGCCGGCAGCATCGGACAGCAGGCGCCCGGGGGTAGCGGCAATCCCCGCGCCAGTGGCACGCCACGTCAATAGCCGCAGTGTTTCCTTACAGGGGTATTGCCATGCGTGCACGTCATCGCGTTGCCGCGCTGTTGGTCGGCGTCGGCGCGTTCCATCACGGCCTGGTCCTGGCCGATCCGCGCAGCCCGGTCCAGGGCGATCCGACCCAGACACTCCCGAAGATTGCCCCGGCCCGGCCCGACAGCCGCGTGACCGTGCAGGTCGAACGGCCGCAGTCGGCCATGCAGGACTTGCTCAACGCACGCCTGACGCCGCGGCGCTTTCGCATCGAGGGCGCCAAGACGCTGCCGTTCGAGGAGGTGGCCGCGCAGTTCACGCCGCTGGCCAACCGCGAGATCACGGTGGCGCAACTGCTGGAAGCGGCCAACACGGTGACGCAGATGTACAAGGACCGCGGCTACCCGCTATCGTTTGCCTTCGTGCCGGCGCAGGATTTTGCCAACGGGGATGTGCTGATCACCGTGGTCGAAGGCTATGTGGCCAAGGTGACGGTCACCGGCAAGGCAGGCCCGGCAGAGGGCCGGCTGCGTGCCATCGCCGAGAAGCTGCAGCAGGACCGTCCGCTGCGCCAGGACCGCTTCGAGCACTACGTCAATGCGCTGGCGCTGCAGCCGGGGCTGCAGGTGGCGGCCACGGTGCAGCCGCCGACCACCACCGACGGCGCCTGCGAGATGGTGCTGGACGTCAAGCGCAAGCCGTTCACCTTTGGCACCGGCATCGAATACATGTCACCGGGCCTGCGCGCCATCGCCACCGCCACCACCAACAGCCTGACGCCGCTGGGCGAGCAGATCTCGGTGTCGGCACTGTTCCCCAAGGGCCGCGACAGCGAGGAGTACTACGCCGCGAGCTACGCGCAGCCGCTCGGCACCGAGGGCATGATCGTGCGGCTCAATGCGTCGCACTACCGCGGCGTGCCGCAGAACGCCACGCTGGCGCCGATCGGGTTCAACCCCCGCTACGTCAACGACACCAAGCGCATCGGCGGCACGCTGAGCTATCCGCTGCTGTTGTCCAACGCGCATTCCCTGACAGTGACTGGCGGCTTCTACGGCGCCGACCAGTTCGAGCGCTATACCCATACCGCCACCGGCACGCGCGTCACGCTCGGCACCAGTGTGCGCGTGGCCACCACGGAGCTGACCTACGTGCAGCGCGGCGAAGGCGTGAGCCGCAACGCCACGCTGGGCCTGTACAAGGGCTTCGATGCGCTGGGCGCCAGCCGCCAGAACAATTCCAACGACCTGGCCTTCTTCCGCACGCGGCTGCTGCTGTCGCAATCAAAAGACCTGCCCGCCGGCTTCGGTCTGACCGTGGCCGCGGCCGGCCAGTACAGCGGCAACCGGCTGGCCTCGGGTGAGCAGATCAGCTTTGGCGGACGCTTCTTCGGGCTGGGCTATCCCGCTGGTGAAGTGGCAGGCGACAAGGGATGGGGCGCTTCGGCGGAAATCAGCCGGCTGTTCCTGCCGGACACGACTTACCTGCGCACGATCCAGCCCTATGTGGCGGGCGATATGGCGCGCGTGTATTCCAACAGCGTGTCGCTGTCGCACCGCAGCCTGTCGTCGGTGGCCATCGGCGCACGCTTCTCGGATCGGCGCTATTACACGCTGGATTTGTCGGTGGCGCAGCCGGTGGGGGACAAGCCGACCAATGCGAGTCATCGGTCGCCGCGGATCAATATGGTTTATTCGTACCAGTTTGATTGAGCTGGTTGCGGTTGGGCTGACAAGGTTTCCCTGTACCCCGGCCGACGGCAGGTTTGCGTCGGCCGTTTTTTTTGGTTGTTTGAGTTGTCCTGCGGGCTTGCGGCTAACGTCTGTCGATGGATCGACGGCCCTGGTTTCGCCCCTGAAGGGGCGACCTACTTTTGTCCGAGCGACAAAAGTAGGCAAAAACGCGTCGCCTCAGGCGGCTGGCCATCCATTCCTCGGCGGGGGTGGTTCGGGCGGCGGTGATTTCCGTTCGATGGGGTTGGTGGTTCGACCCTGCTACGCACCCTGTCTGTGCCCACATCAACGGACTATTGGACGAACCCGACTTTAGGCTATTGGCAGCCTCCTAACCACGGCGTCGGTCGGACGCCTTCGGCTGCGCTGCGCGCACGTCCTAACGTGGCAGAACCAGCGGCCACGTCCTGATTTTTTCCTCTGGCCCGGCATCATCCGCGACAACGCCGTGCGAGCGCAGCGACGCACTCCGTGCCCGAGCAACTGACCTACGATACTGAGTGCGCGCAGCGCAGCCGTAGGCGTCCTACCGATAACCTGGTTAGAAGGCTGCCAACCGCCTAAAGTCGGGTTCGTCCAATAGTCCGTGGACGCCAGGCACATCCCGGGAGCGTAGCAGGCCTGAGCCACCTACCCCATCGACCGGAAATCACCACCGCTCGAACTACCATCGCCGAGGAATTGGTGGCCAGCCGCCTGAGGCGACGCGTTTTTTGGTTACTTTTTGTCGCTCGGACAAAAAGTGACCCGCCCAGCAGGGCGGAACCAGGCCGTAAAACCTACGACAACATCAAACCCGACCAACACACCAAAAGCCAACCCCTCAACCAACCCTAAACCCCACCTTCAACGTAACCTGATAATGCGCAATCTTCCCATTAGTAATATGCCCCCGCGTCTCCACCACCTCGAACCAGTCAATGTTCTTGATGGTTTCACCAGCCTTGGCAATAGCACTCTGAATGGCCTGATCGCAGCCATCGGGCGAAGACCCGACAATCTCGACCAGCTTGTAGGTATGGTTGCTCATATCCCTCTCCTTGGCGGGCGGACCCGCGGGGGTTAGATCCATCATAGGCGCCTGACACGGCTAGCCCAAGGATCGCGCGGCAACATGCCGATGCTGCACCGCGTGCCGCCACGTGCGGATCCTGTTACACAATCCCCCTTTGCCAGTGGCGTATGCGGCTGCTACGCTGCGGACCCGCCCCGACAACATGCGGCGCGCGGCGCGCGCATGCTGTCATTCACCGACGCCAAGATCCGCCGTGACATACCGATTCATTCGCCGGGCCGTGCTGGGCCTGGGCCTGGCCGCCGCCGTGTCGGCCTTCACCTCGTTCAGTCCCTTCGTGCTGCCGGCGCACGCCCGTTCGGCTTCCACCTTCGACCAGGTGTCCGAAACCATCGCCAACAGCATCAGCGAGACCTTCAACGAGGCTGTCGCCAATCACTTCCCCACGCGCACGGGCAAACCGGCACAGCCGACCCAGCCGGCGCAGCCGCCGGATGCGAAGCCGGTGCCGAGCAAGGCCTTTGCCGACGGCAGCGGCTACACGCTGTGCTTCGTGCCCGATGGCGCGAGTTGCCAGGCGCTCCTGGTCAATGCCATCCGCAGCACGCGCCATCGCCTGCTGATCCAGGCCTATTCGTTCACCAGCGCACCGATTGCCGAGGCGGTGGCACAGGCGCACCGGCGCGGCGTGGACGTGCGCGTGATCCTGGACAAGAGCCAGCAGTCCGAACGCTATACCAGCGCCACCTTCCTCAAGCACGCCGGCGTGCCGGTGGTGATCGACAACAAGCCCGCGATCGCGCACAACAAGGTGATGGTGTTCGACGACCAGGCGGTCTTCACCGGATCGTTCAACTTCACCAAGTCGGCGCAGGAGCGCAATGCCGAGAACGGCATGCTGATCCGCGGCGATGCCGCGGTGGTCAGGGCCTACACGGACAACTGGAACAAGCGCTACCGGCAGTCGCGGGCATACTGACGGCCGCGGCGGCCGGGCGTCCTGTCCTGCATGAAGCGGCGCGCGGTGGCAAACTTGCGGGTTGACGTTGCGGCATGCTGCCGCGGCACCCGCCTGTTTCCTGTGCAATGCCTTTCCGGAGAGCCCTTCAAATGACAGCCATTCCCGACAGCCAGTGGATCCGCGTCGACACCGCCGCGGGCAGCTTCGATGCCTACCTGAGCCTGCCGCCGGCAGGCGTGAAGTCCGGCGCGCCGGGCATCGTTCTGCTGCAGGAGATCTTCGGCGTGAACGAGCATATCCGCGCCGTGGCCGACCAGTACGCCGCCGACGGCTACGCGGTGCTGGCGCCGGATCTGTTCTGGCGCCATGCCCCGCGCGTGCAGCTGGGCTACGACGGCGATGACATGGCGCGCGCCTTTGCGCTGCGCAAGGCGGTGGACGTGCCGGCCGCGCTGGACGATATCGCCGCCACGGTGCAGGTGCTGCGCCAGCACACCGGTGCCGGCAAGGTGGCCGCGGTGGGCTACTGCTTCGGCGGCCTGCTGTCGTACCTGAGCGCGGCGCGCGGGCTGGTGGATGCCGCGGTGCCGTATTACGGCGGCGGCATCCAGAACCAGCTGCAGGAAGCCGCGAACATCCGCGTGCCGGTGCAGTTCCACTACGGCGCGCTCGACGCGCATATCCCGCCCGACGCTGTGCAAGGCGTGCGCGACGCCATGGCCGGCAAACCCGGCAGCGAGATCTTCGTCTACGAGGGCGCGGACCACGGCTTCAACTGCTGGGCGCGCGGCTCCTACAACCAGCCCAGTGCCGCGCTGGCGCACGGGCGTGCGCTGGTGTTCCTGTCGGAAGCGCTGTAACCCCGCCCCGAGGCGCCGCCTTGCCATGGCCGGGCGGCAGCCTTTATCCTCGGCGCTTGGCTTCAAGACTTGCTGGACCCCAAACCATAACAATGGAGACCACCATGCAGTCAGAGCAGCAGCGCGCCCTGCGCAACACCATCCCCGACGCCATCGCCCGCGCCGTGCGGCGCAGCCCGGGCAAGACCGCGATCCGCTTCGGCGAACGGGCCTGGACCTACCGCCAGCTCGATGAGGCCGCGTCCCGCGTGGCCGGTGCGCTGGCGCAGTGGGGCCTGCGCCCCGGCGACCGCGTGGCCGCCTTCGGCAAGAACTCCGACGCCTATGTGCTGCTGTGGCTGGCCTGCCTGCGCAGCGGCCTGATTCATGTGCCGGTCAATTTCTCGATGACGCGAGCCGAGGCCGAGTACATCGTCACGCAATCGGGCGCCAGCGCGGTCTTTGCCGATCCGGCACTGGCCGATCGCGTCGACGGCCTGCCCTGCCAGGTCAATGGCACGCTGCATGGCGGCAACGCGCACGATGTCCTCGCCGCCGCCGCCAACGGCCCCGCGGCACCGGTGTCCGAAACGCTGACCGACGCCACGCCCGCGCAAATCCTTTACACCTCGGGCACAACCTCCGCGCCCAAGGGCGCCGTGCTCACGCATCGCGCGTTGCTGGCCGAATACGTGAGCACCATCGCCGCCTGCGATATCCGCGCATCGGATGACTCGCTGGCCGCGCTGCCGCTGTATCACTCGGCGCAGATGCATGTCTTCCTGATGCCGCTGCTGCTGTGCGGCGGCACCACCCTGATCGCCGACAGCCCCGAAGCCGGCTATTGCCTGCGCACCATCCACGCCGAAGGCATCACCAGCTTCTTTGCGCCGCCGACGGTGTGGATCGCGCTGCTGCGCCATGCGGACTTCGATCCGGCGCGGCTGGGGTCGCTGACCAAGGCCTACTACGGGGCCTCGATCATGCCGGTGCCGGTGCTGCTGGAGTTGCAGCAGAAGCTGCCGGCGCTGCGCTTCTACAACTGCTACGGGCAAAGCGAGATCGGGCCGCTGGCCACGGTGCTGGGACCCGACGAGCATGCCGAGCGCCCGGCATCCGCCGGCCGGCCGGTGCTGAACGTCGAGACCCGCATCGTCGACGAAACCATGCAGGACATGCCGCCGGGCGAGCTGGGCGAGATCGTGCACCGCTCGCCGCAGCTGCTGACGCAGTACTGGGACAAGCCGGAGCAGACCGCCGAAGCCTTCGCCGGCGGCTGGTTCCATTCCGGCGACCTCGGCTACCTGGACGCCGAGGGCTACCTGTATGTGGTGGACCGGATCAAGGACGTGATCAACTCAGGCGGCGTGCTGGTATCGAGCCGCGAGGTGGAAGAGTGCCTGTACACGCATGGCGCGGTGGCCGAGGCGGCCGTCTTTGCGCTGCCGCACCCGAAGTGGGTCGAGGCGGTGACCGCCTGCGTGGTGCGCAAGCGCGGCCATGAGGAAACTACCGAGGAAGCGCTGATTGCCCATGCGCGCGAGGCGCTGGCACCGTTCAAGGTGCCCAAGCGCATCGTGTTCGTCGCGGACCTGCCGCGCAACACGGCGGGCAAGCTGCTCAAGCGCCAGCTGCGCGAGGATTACGCACAGCTGTTCGGCACGGATTAACGCAATCAGTACGGCACGGCAACGCCGTTCTCGACCTTGACGCGGTCGCCGATGCGCATCTGGTAGGCGTCGGGCTGCGTCAGCGTCAGGTAGGCGTTGTCGCTGGTGCGCACGCGCACGCGGTAGGCCGCGGCCGAGGATCCGGTGCGCTTCTCGACCTCATTGCCAGCCACCGCGCCGGCCACGGCGCCGCCGATGGTGGCCACGGTATTGCCGCGCCCGCCGCCGACCTGGTGGCCCAGCAACCCGCCCACGATGCCGCCGACCACGGCGCCCGCGCCGCTGGTCGAAGGCGGCTGGCTGGCCACCACCTCGATCGACTCGACCCAGCCATAGCGCACGCCGTAGGCCTGGTTGCCGTAGTTGTTGCCGTAGCTGCCTTCCTGGTATGACTGCTGCGGATAGGAAGACTGCGGATATTCCTGCTGGGGATAGCCTTGCTGCGGGTAACCCTGTTGCGGATACCCTTGCTGCGGATAGCCCTGTTGCGGATACCCTTGCTGCGGGTAGCCCTGCTGCGGGTAGCCCTGCTGTGCCGGGTAGCCGCTGACGGTGGTGCTGCCGCCGTAGCCGCTGCTGTTATAGCCACCACCGTAGCTGCCGCCGTACCCTCCGCCATAGCCGTTGTCGTAGCCATACGGCGTGGCACACCCGGCCAGCGCACCGGCGCCAAGCACCGCAAGCACAACCGAACGAAGGGGGATAGACATGTCAGGACTCCTGCGCGCTGCGCGTGTTGGGGAATGCGCGCGAGTCTAGGGCTGCCGGCGTCCAGCGGGTGTCACCGGAGCTTGTGATTGGTAACCGCCTGTAACCGGCCGCGCCGCCGGCCTGCCGGGGTTCAGCCGCGCTCGGCGCCGTCGTCGTTGAACTGAGTGATGCGGGCCACACGAAACGCGCCGCGCAGCGATTCCAGCTCGGTCCGGTGCAGCATCGCCAGGCGGTTCAGGTAACGCTCGCCCTTGGCCAGCAAGTGCACCTGCACCACGCGGCGATCCTCGGGGTTGAGCCGGCGCTTGACCAGCCCCGCCGCCTCGCAGCGGTTGACCAGCGCCACCACGCCGTGCTGCTTGGCCTGCAGCCGTTCGGCCAGTTCGCCGATCGAGGCCCAGTCCTTGTCGGCACAGCCGCGGATATGCAGCAGCAGCAGGTACTGCTGCACAGTCAGCCCTTCTTCGCGCGCCGCGTCTTCAGAAAACCGCAGGAAGCGGCGCAGCTGGTAGCGGAAATCCGACAGCGCCTCGAAGTCGGCCTGGGTAAGCGGTGCGGAATTCCGTGACGAGGCGGACTTGCTGGGCATAAGCGGGCGAAAAGCGCGAAAAGGAAAGAAGGCGCGCGGATAGCGCGCAAGCCCCGGCAGGCGGCCAAAGCCGCAAACGGGAACGCTCGCAATTATAGGGGCCGCGCCGGCGCAATCCGGTTTGCGCCGTGCGCGCGCCCGGCTATGGCAGAATCTGTGCGGTTGCAGACACCTTCACCCGTCACCGGAAAACGCACCGATGTTCTCGGAAATCGCTCTCTTCCTGCTGGATACCGTCTTTACCCTGTTCGGCATGGCGCTGCTGCTGCGCGTGTGGATGCAGCTCACGCGGCTGCCGACGCGCAACGCGGTCTCCCAGGGGGTGTTCCAGATCACCGACTGGCTGGTGCGGCCGCTGCGCCGGGTCATCCCGGGCGTGGGCGGCATCGACTGGGCCACGATCGTGGCCGCCTGGCTGACCGCGGTGGTGTTCCTGGCGCTGGTCGCGCTGATCAGCGGCCTCGACCTGCCTGGCTTCCTGCCCGCCATGCTGCTGACCGCCGTGCTCTACGTGCTGAAGTGGGCCATCAGCCTGGTGATGTGGGTCACGCTGCTGCTGGCGATCCTGTCGTGGGTCAACCCGCATTCGCCGATCACCCCGGCCGTCGACCACCTGACCGCGCCGGTGCTGCGCCCGATCCAGCGCGTGGTGCCGCGCCTGGGCGGCTTCGATATCTCGCCGCTGGTGCTGTTCGTGATTGCGCAGGTCCTGCTGATGGTGATCGCGCGGCTGGGCGCCAGCGTGTTTGGCCTGCACTACTGACACGCGGCGCAGGGGCCACGCGGGATATTGTCCAACGGACTGGACAGTGTTTCGCGGATTGGCCCTTTTTCTGACCAGTCTGAAGTCCTACATTACAGGTCAACGCGGCGCTCACGCCACGCTCCCTGCCAAGAAGGACTACACCATGAAGACCATCACCCAACACCGCAGCCTGGCGCTTTCCCTGTTGTGCGCCGTCGGCCTGTCGTTTGCCGCCGCCGCCCACGCCTCTGCACCCGCTTCCGACATCGCCCGCCTCGACGGCAGCATCGCCCACGTGGGCAAGGCCGATCCGTTCCTGGACGGCGCCCGCGTCGGCAAGTTTGACCCGTACACCGACGGTGCCCGCGTTGGCAAGCCTGACCCGTACACCGATGGCGCCAACGTCACCGGCCGCCGCGACGCGTTCACCGAAGGCGCCTGATCCGCAGCCGTTTCCCTTGCCCCGGCCCCGGCCGTGGCAGCCCGCCAGCGCCCTCAACCCGCCGGGCGGGCCTCTCCCTCCGCCAGCCCTGTCGCGGCTGCATCCGTTCCCGTCCCCAGTCCCGGCTCGCTCCCCGTCCCGGCTCCCGCGTGCGGCGCCAGCTCTGACACCATCATCGATTCGATCGCTTCCATGAAGGCGCGCACCTTGCGCGGCTGCAGGCGCCGGTCCGGCAGCAGCGCGAACACGCGCAGCGGCGGCAACGGATAGTCAGGCAGCACGCGCACCAGGCGCCCTTGCGCGACCTCGGCCTCGCAATAAATGACCGACAGCCGGGCGATGCCCAGCCCGGCCAGCGCGCCTTGCAGGCGCAGTTCGGCGTTGTGGGTCTGCATGCGCGGGCGGATCGGCACGGACACGGTCTGGCCGTCGCGGGTGAATTCCCAGACGGTGTCGCCGGGCGTGGTCAGCGTCGGCATATTGGCCAGGTCTTCCGGGCGCAACTGCGCCGGCAGGCTGGCCGCCAGCGCCGGCGCGGCAAAGAGGCCGCGCTCGACGTGATAGATGCGGCGCGCCACCGTGCCGGAATCCGGCAGGTCGGTATCGACCACGACAAAGGCCACGTCAAACCCGTCGCGGATCGGATCGACCAGGCCCTGGGTGATTTCCACGGCGACATCCAGCGCCGGATGCGCCGCCAGCGTGCGGCAGATCACGCCGCCCAGTTGCTGGGCACCGAATTCATAGGGCGTGGCGATACGCAGCACGCCCTGCACGCGCTCTTCGCGCGCCAGCGTTTCCTGGCGGATCTCGCGCAGCCGCGCAAACAGCGGGGCCACATCGCGATAGACCGCCTTGCCCGCATCCGTGAGACGCATGCGCCGCGTAGTGCGCTCCAGCAGCTTGGCGCCAATGGCGGTTTCCAGCCGCGCCACGGCGGCCGAGACACGCGACTTGGGACAGTCGAGCTGTTCCGCCGCGGCAGTGAACGTCCCCTGCTCGACCACGCAGCAGAACGCCTCCCAATCATTCCACTGGATTGTTTCGTTCACCGGACAATGTTTCCCTGACAAGCTGTAGTTCTCGACGGCAGGCCTACATTATGCTTGAGCGATGCAACAAACGCCTGTCCCAGCTGGACCGGACGCCTTAGCCCCCGCAACTCCAGCAGCCCTCGCCCCCGCCACTGCCACGGCTCCCACGCCACAGCGCCCGCGCATGCAACTCGCCAGTCACCCGGAAATGGGTCACTGGCGTCTTTCATTGTTCGGCCTGACGCTAGGGCTGGTGACCGGCATCGACTTTTCGTCCACGCTGATGATGGGCGTGGCCAGCCAGCATATCCAGGGCGGCGTCGGTGCCGCGCCGGAAGATTATCTGTACGCGATCTCGGCCTACGCGGCCACCGCAGTGCTGATGAACATGGTGCTGGACCAGGTCGCGCGCCGCACCACGTACAAGCGCTTCACCGTGGGGTCGCTGCTGGTGTTCATCCTGGGCTCGCTGATCTGCGCCGAGTACGCCAGCCCCACCGGGCTGATCACCGGCAAGGCGGTGCAGGGGCTGGGCGCCGGCGGCCTGTTCGCGGCCTCGCGCATCCTGGTGCAACTGGTGTCGACGCCGGCCGAACGCGGCCCGCTGATGCTGCGCTTTGGCGGCGGCGCGTTCTCGATGCTGGCGATCACGCCCTGGCTGACCAGCATCTTCCTCGACGATATCGGCTGGCGCGCAGTGTTCCTGTTCCAGGCCGGCATTGCGCTGCCGGTGCTGCTGTCGGTGGCGCTGACCTACCCGACCCGCGCCCCGCGCGACCCGCACCCGCCGGTATCGACACTGGACTGGCCCGCCGCCATCGCCGCCGCGCTGGGCGCGCTGGTGTTCCTGCACACCCTGCAGGAGATGCGCTACACGCGCTTCTTCAGTTCGCTGGAAATGCCGCTGGCCGCACTGTGCGGGCTGGCGCTGTTCGCCTTCAGCGGCTGGCGGCTGCATCGCCATCCGGACCCGTGGATCGACTTCTCGCGGCTGGCCGGGCGCCAGTACCTGTACGGGCTGGGCTTCTACACGCTTTATTACCTGATGTCGTCGGCCTGGTCGTTCCTGCTGCCCTCGCTCACGCAGACCGGGCTGGGGCTGACCTTCCGCACCACCTGCATGCTGTTGTCGACCAGCGGCACGATCTCGACCATCGGCGCCGTCGTCATCACGCTGGGCATGGCGCTGGTGTTCCGCAAGCGGCGCGTGATCGCCATCGGCTTTATCGTCTACGCCTGCGCGGCGATGCTGCTGTCGCACCAGCTGATGCCGGGCGCGCCGGACTACGCGCTGGTGCCGGTGGTGCTGCTCGAAGGGCTGACGCCCGTGCTGCTGATGGTGCAGGTGGCGTCGATGACCTACCTGGAGGTGCCGGTCGAGGACTTCTCGCACGCCTACCAGTTCAAGAACGTGTGCAAGCAGATCGCCTCGGCCACGGGCACCGGCCTGGCCAGCGTGTTCATGCAGGACGGGCTGGCCCAGCACCGCACCCACCTGGTGGAGCACATCACCCGCTTCAACCCGGTGCTGCAGGCGCCGGATGCGCTGTCGGCAACCGGTCTGGCCAGGATCTCGCTGGAAGTCGACCGGCAGGCCACGCTGCTGGCCGGCATGGACATGCTGCATGGTTTTGCCGTGTTGTGCGTGCTCGCGGCGGTATTCGTGCTGGCGCAGCGCAGCTTCCGCTAAGGACCCTCTCGCCAGGCCGATAACGGTGCGGGAGACAGCCTGGCGGCGGCGCTCCGCATGGGGCGCCGCCAGGCCATGCGCAGGCCCGGCACTGGCGCAATGCCGGCATTTCCTCTACCCTTTCGGCCTTTCCGTGCCAATCCGGCGAACCGCGCCGGGCTACGTAGATGGCCAGTCCCGCCAATCCCCGCCAGAGCTCACTGCAAGCACCGCAGACCGCCGACAGCGCCGCCACGCCCGAAAAGCCGAGCGACAGCTATGTGCAGTCTTTTGCACGCGGGCTGTCGGTTATCCGGGCCTTCAACGCGCAGCACCCCGCCCAGACCCTGACCGAGATCGCCCAGGCCAGTGGCCTCACGCGCGCCGGCGCGCGCCGCATCCTGCTGACGCTGGTGGGACTGGGCTATGTACAGGCCGACGGGCGCCTGTTCCGCCTGACGCCCAAGATCCTGGACCTGGGCTTCGCCTACCTGACCTCGATGCCGTTCTGGAACCTGGCCGAGCCGATCATGGAGACGCTGTCGCAGCAGGTGCATGAAAGCTGCTCGATCTCGGTGCTGGACGGCACCGAGATCGTCTACGTGCTGCGCGTGCCGGCGCGCAAGATCATGACCATCAACCTGTCGATCGGCAGCCGCCTGCCGGCCTATTGCTCGTCGATGGGTCGGGTGCTGATGGCCGGCCTGACCGAGCCGGAGCTCGACAGCGTGCTGCGTGCCACCGACCTGCGCGCGCGCACCGGACGCACCGTCACCGACCCGGACGCGCTCAAGGCCATCGTCGCCGATATCCGCAAGCGCGGCTGGGCGCTCAACGACCAGGAGCTGGAAGAAGGTCTGGTGTCGCTGGCCGCGCCGATCCGCAACCGCGCCGGCCACATCATCGCCGCCATCAATATCAGCGGCCAGGCCAACCGCACCAGCGCGCAGGAAATGCTGGAGCGCTTCCTGCCGCCGCTGCTGGAGGCTTCGGAGAAGATTTCCGGGCTGGTCGGGCTGCGCACCTGAGCGCAGCCGCGGGGGTCAGACTGCCGCGGGCAGCTCCACGCTGCCGAACTCGGCCGAGCGCGTGCCGTCCAGCGGCCGGTTGCTGGCCCCGAAATACGCGAACGCCACCGACAGCTTGACCGCGTTGGACGCATTGCGGCCGGCCGCATGGAACAGCCGGCTGTCGAAGCACAGCACATCGCCGCGGTGCAGCGCCAGCGGCTGCGCCGCATCCAGCAGGGGCTGGCTGGCCGGGTGGGCCTCGATCAGGAATTCGGCCGGGTCCAGCTGGCCCGGCTCCAGCTTGGCCTGGTGCGAGCCCGGGATGACGCGCAGCACGCCGTTGCGCTCGTCCTCGTCGCCCAGCGCCAGCCACACCGTCACCAGCTCCGGCCGGGCAAACGACCAGTAGCGCGTATCGCGGTGCCAGCCGGTCTGGCTGCCGTAGTGCGGATGCTTGGTCATCACGCAGTTGTGATGCGCCAGCGTGATGCGCGCGGGCTCGCCCAGCAGTGCCTGCACCACCGCCACCAGCTTCGGATCGCCGGCCCAGCGGCGGAATACCTCGTCGCGTCCGTAGGCCTGGCGCAGCCGCCTGACCGTGCCGCCGCCGGCGGCATCGCGCGCGGGCGGCGCGCCCGGATAGCCCAGGTCGGCCTCGAACTCCACCGGCGGCGCCGCCGCCGCCAGGTGCTCGCGCGTCACCGCCTCCAGCGCCGCGCACGCCGGCTCATCGGCAAAGCCGCGCAGGATCACGAAACCGTTGGCATGGAAGGCCTGCACCAGGCGCGGCAGCGCGCCGGCATCGGCAGACAGGACGGAGGAAGGCAGGTCGGCGGAGGGATCCAGCGAGGTCATTGCAGCAGGCGCGGCACGGGCCGCGGAAAAGGAATGGGCAGGGCCGTGGTGGCCCGACAGGCCCATGATGCCAGAACCGGCGCAATCTGGCGCAGCCGTTGCACCATAAGCATGCACGCGGCGCCCCGCCCCCGCTGCCTGCGTACGGAAACAGACGGTGCCGCGTGCCGCCCGCGCCGCTACAATGCGCTGGTCTGCGCCCGATATTCCCTGCATCCGCCCGCTTTCCCACCTTTTTGCGCCGGGGTCCAACGTGACTGCTCGCCCACGCATCGTCGCTTCGCTGGCCGAGGCCCAGGCCCAGCTGGGCCGCATTGTTCTTGGCAAGCCGCAGCAGGTGCGGCTGGCGCTGGCCTGCATGCTGGCGCGCGGCCATCTGCTGCTGGAAGATGTCCCCGGCGTGGGCAAGACCACGCTGGCCCATGCGCTGGCGCGCACGCTGGGGCTGCAGTACCAGCGCGTGCAGTTCACCAGCGACCTGCTGCCGGCGGACCTGATCGGGGTCTCGGTCTTTGTCCGCGATGCCGCCGAGTTCCGCTTCCATCGCGGCCCGGTGTTCGCGCAGGTGGTGCTGGCCGACGAGATCAACCGCGCGCCGCCCAAGACCCAGAGCGCGCTGCTCGAGGCCATGGCCGAGCGGCAGGTGACCCATGACGGCACCACCTACGCGCTGCCGTCGCCGTTTTTTGTGATCGCCACGCAGAACCCGCTGGAGCAGATCGGCACGCATGCCCTGCCCGAATCGCAGCTGGACCGTTTCACCATGCGGCTGTCGCTGGGCTACCCCGACCCCGCCTTCGAGCGCGTGCTGTACCTGGGCGGCGCCAGCGCGCCGGAACTGCCCGCGGTGATGGATGGCGCCCAGGTGCTGGCGCTGCAGGAAGCTGCCGCACAGGTGCACGCCAGCCCGGCGCTGGTCGATTACGTGCTGGCACTGGTGCTGGCCACACGCAGCCACGGCGGCTTTGCCGCGGGGCTGTCGCCGCGCGCCGGGCTGGCGCTGCTGGCCTGCGCCCGCGCATGGGCCCTGCTGGCGCAGCGCGACATGGTGCTGCCCGAAGACGTGCAGGCGGTCTTTGCCGCCGTTGCCGCGCACCGGTTGTTGCCAGCCGGCGCCGGCGGCCACGCGGCCGTCGACAGCCAGCTGGCCGCGCTGCTGGCCGGCGTGGCGATTCCCTGAAGGCCATGGCGGCGCGCAAGGGCGTGCTCGGCGGCGCGCCGGGCATCGCACAGCGCCGCAGGGCAAGCCGGCGCCCGACCGGAGCCGGCGGCGCAGTGCTGCTGGACCGCCGCCATCTCTATATCCTGCCCACGCGCGGTGGCATCGGCTTTGCGGTGGTGCTGGGCGCGATGCTGATGACCTCGCTGAACTACAACGTCAGCCTGGGTTTTGCGCTGACCTTCATGCTGGCCGGCATCGGCATGTCGTGCATGTGGCTGGCCTACCGCAACCTGCTTGACCTCGCCGTGGCGGCGGGCCCGGTGGCGGCGGTCCATGCCGGCCAGGATGCCGTGTTCCAGGTGCGCGCCGACAGCCGCGACGCCAGCGCGCGCATCGGCATCGAGGCCCGCGTGCCCGGGCTGCCAAACGTGGCCACCGCCATGCTGACGCTCGATGGCAACGCCAGCGGCATGCTGGCCCTGCATGTGCCGGCGGCGCGCCGGGGCCGGCTGGCGCTGCCGCGCGTGGCGATCGCCAGCCGCTTCCCGTTCGGGCTGTTCCGCGTCTGGAGTTACGCGGACCTGGAGATGTCGACGCTGGTCTACCCCGCGCCCGAAGCCAATGCCCCGCCGCCGCCCGCCGTGCACCGCCCCGACGATGGCGACGGCGCGCATGCGGCCGCCAGCGCCGCTGGCAGCGACGACGGCATCGACCAGTTGCGCCGCTACCGCAACGGCGACCCGCTGCACCGCATTGCCTGGAAGCACAGCGCGCGCACCGGCCGCTGGCTCAGCCGCGCCGGCGATCCGCCGCAGCTGCCGGCCCGCTGGCTGGACTGGCACGCGCTGCCCGCCGGCATGGAGGCCGAGGCCCGGCTGTCGCGGCTGTGCGCATGGCTGCTGGCCGCCGGTGACGAGGCCGAGATCGGCCTGCGCCTGCCTGGCGTTGAACTGCCGCCGGCGCGCGGTGTCAGCCACCGGCGCGCCTGCCTGGAAGCGCTGGCGCTGTGGCCGCAACGGCCTGCCGCTTACCGACCCGAAGTCCGCTCCGGGGACCGCGCGTGAAACCCGTCGCGCGCCCGCTGCGGCATGAAGACCATGGCCTGCTGCTGGGCCAGCTGGCGCTGGTGCTGGCGCCGCAGGCGCGCACGCTGCCGGTGGCGGTCAGCCTGCTGCTGGTGCTGTTGCTGGGCTGGCGCTGGCTGCTGTGGCGGCGGCGCGCGCCGCTGCCTTCGCGCTGGATGCTTGGCACGACCGCGATGCTGGTGCTCCTGGTGGCCAGCGCCCTGGTGTGGCAGGACGGCGGCGGCATGGGGCGCGAGCTCGCCGTGGCGCTGCTGGGCGCCTTTGTCGTGCTCAAGCTGCTGGAATGCCGCGCGCTGTCGGACGCGACGCTGGTCACGCAGCTGTCGTTCTACCTGCTGCTGACGCTGTACCTGTCCGACCAGCCGTTCTGGCTGGCCCTGTACAGCCTGGCGATCGGCGCGTGGGTGCTGCGCAACTGGCTGCTGCTGCATCACCCCGAGGCGCGCAGCCGGCTGGCAATCTGGCCGCTGCTGGGACGCATGGCGCTGCTGGGGTTGCCATGGGCGCTGGCGCTGTTCGTGTTGTTCCCGCGGCTGGAACACCCGCTGTGGCAGCTGCCGCAATCGGCGCCGCGCGGCACCACCGGCATCAGCGACACCATGCGGCCGGGCAGCGTCGGGCAGCTGATCCGTTCGCCCGAGGTGGCCCTGCGTGCCGAAGTTGCCGGGCCGCCCCTGCCCGCGGCAGCGCTCTACTGGCGCGCGCTGGTGCTGTGGGACTACGACGGCACCACCTGGCACCCGTCGCGCCAGCGCCGGCGGCAACTGGCACCCGCTCCCGTTGCCGGCAACACGGATGGCATCGACGTCAGCATCACGCTCGAGCCCAGCCAGCAGCACTGGCTGTTCGCGCTGGACCGCGGCCAGGCGCTGTCCGCCGGCGCAGATGCCGCCGCCACGCCCGACGGCGAGTTCATGGTGCGCCGGCCGGTGGACCAGCGCATCCACTACCGCACGCATTCCACACTGTCGCCCGCGCCCGAAGCGCTGACACCCGCCACGCGCCGGCTGGCCCTGAGCCTGCCGCCCGGCAATCCGCGCGCCCGCGCGCTGGCCGCCCAATGGGCGGAACGTGATGCCGATCCCGCCGCGCGCGTGCAGGCCGCGCTGCGGCTGTTCGCGGCGGCGCCCTTCGCCTATACGCTCAGCCCGCCGCCGCTGGGCAGCGAACAGGTCGACAGCTTTGTGTTCGACACCCGGCGCGGCTTTTGCGAGCACTACGCCGGCAGCTTCGTCTTCCTGATGCGCGCCGCCGGCGTGCCCGCGCGCGTGGTCACCGGCTACCAGGGCGGCGAGTACAACCCGATCGGCAATCACTACGTGGTGCGCCAGTCCGATGCCCATGCCTGGGCCGAAGTCTGGCTCGACGGCCGCGGCTGGGTGCGCGTGGACCCGACCAGCGCCGTCGCGCCCAGCCGGATCGAGCAGGGGCTGGATGCCGTGGTCGGCAGCGAAGCCGCCGACTGGCGCCCGTCGCAGCAACCGGCGTGGCTCAAGGACTTGCGCTGGGCCTATGAGGGCGCCGTCTACACCTGGCAGCGCTGGGTGCTGCAGTACGACCATGCGCAGCAGCAGCGGCTGATGCTGGCACTCGGCGCCGGCGTGGGCGCCGGGCAGTTGCTGGCCGGTGTGCTGGGCGCACTGTGCCTGCTGGCGCTGGTGCCGCTGTGGCGGCGCCGCGGGCCGGCGGATCCTGTCGATGCGGCCTATGCCCGCTTCTGCGCCCTGCTGGCCCGCCATGGCTGCGAGCGCGCCCAGGCCGAAGGCCCGCAAGACTTCGCCACCCGTGCCAGCGCGCGGCTGCCGCGCGCGGCCGACGCGATCGCTGCCGTCAACGCCGCCTATGTCGGCTTGCGCTACGGCAACCTGCCGGCCTCGCGCCATGCGCAGGCGCTGGCAGCGCTGCGGGCGGGCATTCGCCAGATCGCCTCGGACTTGCGCCGTTAAGCCCGTCGCCCGCCCTGCACTGGCATAATTAGCTTCGCCTGATATAATTACATTAGTAACTATATCGAATGCAACCGATCCGCCGCTCGCGCGGATCGCAGCCCTCCTGCCATGTCCTTTGAGCAACGCATCGACCGCTTCTGCGCCAGCCATCCCGAAGCCCCGCGCGACCTGATCCTGGCCTCCAGGCTGCTGCTGCGCACCGCGCGCCTGCTGCGCGGCCATATCGACCAGGCGCTGGCGCCCTTCGAACTGGACATGAGCCAGTACCTGCTGCTGAGCATGCTTGCCGTGGATGAGAACCAGCCCAGCATGCCGTCCGAGCTGGGCGCCACGCTCGACGCCACGCGCACGCAGATGACCCGGCTGCTGGACGGGCTGGAAGCACGCGCGCTGCTGCGCCGGCGCGCGTCGGCCAGCGACCGCCGCAGCCTGGAACTGACCCTGACCCCGGCCGGCCGCCGGTTGCTGGAACGCGCCGCGCCTGTGGTGCATGCCGCCTACGGCGAGGCCTGGGCACCGCTGGGCGCGGGCGGCCTGGCCGGCGCCACGCGCGCACTGACCCAGCTGCACCAGACCCTGGAACAACTTCAGCCATGAATTCCGGCTCACCGTGGCAGCCGCTGTGGCGGCTGCGCGTCAGCATGCGGTGGCTGCGCTGGCTGAGCCACCGGCAGCGCCAGACCCTGCTGATGATGCTGCTGGCACTGGCCACCGGCGTGGAGTTCCTCGAGAACATCATGTTCGTGTTTGCTTCTAGCCATATCGTCGGCGGCCTCGACGCCGACCCGCGCGGCTTCGCGCTGGTGCAGGCGGCCTACGCGGTCGGCAGCATGCTGATGATCCTGAAGCAGCAGTGGCTGTCGCGCCGGTTCGGCTACCGCTACTACCTGACGGGGGCGCTGCTGCTGTTCATGGCCGGCACGGTGGTGGCCGCGACCAGCCAGGCGCTGCCGCAGATGGTGGTGGCGCGCTTTATCCAGGGTGTGGGCGGCGGCGCGCTCTTCACCAGTTGCCGCATCCTGGTCAACGTGCTGTTCGGGCCGACGGCGCGCCCGCGCGCCACCCGCATCTTCATGATCGGCATCTTCTCGGCGTCGGCGCTGGGCCCGGCCCTCGCCGCCGAGCTGATCGACCATGGCGTATGGCAGGACGTGTTCTACGGCGTGCTGCCATTCGCCGCGCTGGCCACGCTGGGCGCCTGGCTGTTGCTGCCGGACGCCGAGCCGCGCGCCGATGCCGACAGCGGTGGCGGCCCCGCGCTGGGCCCGCTGTTGCTGTTCGGCGCCGCCATCGTGACGCTGCAGGCAGCGCTGACCGAAGCGCGCTTCGACGTGTTCTCGCACCCGCTGCGCCTCACGCTGGTGGCGGCCGCCGGGCTGACGCTGCTGGCCGTGTTCCTGTGGCAGCAGTGGCACCACAGCGAGCCGGTGCTGCACCTGCGCGCGCTGCGCCAGCCGGTGTACCTGGCCGGCCTGGCGATGTACTTCGTGTACTACATGATCAGCAACCTGAGCGGCTACGTGTTCCCGATCTATGCCGAGCAGGCGCTGAAGATCCCGCTGGCCACCACCGGCTGGCTCAACACTTTTGCCGCGCTGGTCAGCCTGGCCGGCATCTTCGTCTACCTGCACGTCGCCGCGCGCCTGACGCGCAAGAAGCCGCTGATGGTGGCCGGCCTGCTGCTGATGGCCGCCACGGCATGGTGGTTCTCGCAGATGCCGCCCGATGCCGGCCCGCCGGCGCTGGCCTGGGGACTGGTCGGCAAGGGGCTGTTCGGCGTGCTGGTGATCATCCCCATCGCCGGGCTGACCTTCCGCGCGCTGAGCCCCGATGAATTCGCCCACGGTTACCGCAGCAAGAACCTGATGCGGCAAATCGCCAGCTCCTTTGCCTCGGCGCTGGGCGCGGTGCTGCTGCAGAACCGGCAGTTCGCCGTGCATGACAGCCTGCTGCACGCGGTGGGCCAGCGACCTGCCGAAACCGGCTACTGGATGACTGCGATGCAGGCGGCGCTGGCCGCGCGCGGCTACGATGCGGCGCAGGCACACCAGGGCGCGCTGGCGCAACTGAGCGGGCTGATCGAACAGCAGGCCAGGCTGATTGCCTGCGAGGATATCTATCGGCTGATTGCCGTGGTGGCGCTGGGCGCGGCAGCGTACATGCTGGTGCAGCGGCGGCTGACCTGAAGCCCGTGCGAATGGCGACACCGGTCCTGTCAGGACTGAGCTGGCTGCGGGTCAGGCTACGGGGCTGCTGCGGAACGACTGCGGAAATCAGGGAGAAGCGATGGCACCGCGCGCGAGGCGATGGCGCGGACGGGTCGCAGTGCCGGCGGACGCGGCACCGGCGAAGTACCTGCTCAGAACAGCGACAGCTGGCGCATGCCGAAACCGATGGTCTCTTCCACGCGCGCACGGGCGTGGGCCAGCGAGCCTTCTGCGCCCGAGTAGTTGCCGGCGGCCCAGTGGTAGACCACGGGCATCTCGCCGCGCTCGGACAGGTGCACTTCGCCAAGCTTGTCGCCGCGCTCGTTGCGGTAGAAATGCGAGCGGTAGCCACGCTCCCAGTGGGGAGCGACCATCTTCTTGCGCCGTCGGGGCTTCGGCGCGGAGCCGGCGCTGGACGTCGTGGACGTCAGTCGCCGCGCTCTATCGGTACCCGGCAGCGGGGCGCGGGTGAAATCCAACTGCATAGACTTCCTCTTTGTCGATTCAGCAGAACCAGGGCCGGCGGGGGCTGCCGCCGCATGCTTCGTGCATCGCAGTCGAGATGATACCTGCTAGCGCGCTTTCTGTAAGCAGTTCGTTGTGCTGAATCCCGCCTCCACTAAGGCTTAGCGGGCCGTATACCCTGCTTGTATACGTGTCGGTATACGTGCAGGTATACGGCCCGCGGAGGCGGCAAAGCCTTGTCGGTTAACGGCTTGCGGCCAGTCTGCAGTGTCCGCCGCAAGCCATTGACGTCAGCCCAGATCGAGCGGAATGAAGATGCGCGCATCGTCGCGCAGCACCAGCAGTGCCACCTGCTTGCCCGATTTGCTCACCAGCGTCCTGAGCTGATCGACCGATGCGATCGGCGTGCCGTTGAGCGACAGGATCACGTCGCCCGGCTGGATGCCGACACGCGCGGCGGGACCGGTCACGTCCTCGACCACCAGGCCGCCTTCGATGCCGCTATCGCGCTTCTCCGCCGGCGTCAGCGGGCGCACTGCCAGCCCCAGCCGGCCACTGGCCTCATTGCCGCCGCGCTTCTGCGCCACCGCCTGGTCCTTGGCCGCGCCCACCGTTACCGACAAGCTCATGGGCTGGCCCTTGCGGATGATCTTCAGCGAGGTCTGCGTGCCCGGCTTGATATCGGCCACGTGCTCGGGCAGATCGCCCGAATGGTCGATCACTTCATTGTCCAGCTGCACGATCACGTCGCCCGGCTTGACGCCCGCGCGCGCGGCCGGGCTGTCAGGCTCGACCGAATTGACCAGCGCGCCGGCCGGCTTGGGCAGCCCGAACGATTGCGCCAGCGCCTGGTTGACCTCCTGCACGCTGATGCCGAGACGCCCGCGCGTGACCTTGCCATGCGTCACCAGCTGCTGCTGCACCTTGGTGGCCACGTCGATCGGGATCGCGAACGACAAGCCCTGGTAGCCGCCGGTCTGGCTGTAGATCTGCGCGTTGATGCCGACCACCTCGCCGCGCTGGTTGAACAGCGGGCCGCCCGAGTTGCCGGGGTTGACGGCCACGTCGGTCTGGATGAACGGCACATAGGTATCGTCCGGCAGCGAGCGCGACTTGGCGCTGACGATGCCGGCGGTCACGGTATTCTCAAAGCCGTAGGGAGAGCCGATCGCCAGCACCGGCTCGCCCACGCGCACTTGCGAAGGATCGCCCAGGCGCACGGTCGGCAGGTTCCTGGCATCGATGCGGATCACCGCCACGTCGGTCTGCGGGTCACTGCCGAGCACCCTGGCCTTGAACTCGCGGCGGTCGGTCAGCTTGACGGTGACTTCCTGCGCGCCGTCGACCACGTGCGCGTTGGTCAGGATCAGGCCATCGGGGCTGACAATAAAGCCCGAGCCCAGCCCGCGCACGAGTTGCTGCTGCCCGCCCTGCGGCCCCTGGAACTGCGGCCCGAAGCGCTTGAAGAACTGGAATAGCGGGTCGTCCGGATCGATGCCCTGCGGCATCTGCGCCGCGGTGCGCTGCGCGCGCGCGGTCACGCTGATATTGACCACGGCGGGCCCGTACTGCGCCACGATGCTGGAGAAGTCCATCGGCATGGCCATGGCGGCCGCCGGCTGTGCCGCGGCGGCGACCGGCGCGGGGGCCGCGTATCCCGGCGTGATGACTTCCTTCTGCAGATAGGCGTAGCCGCCGCCAAGGGCGGCCAGGGCGGCGATACCAACGGCCGTGCGAGCAATGGTCTGGCGCATCATGTCCTGTTCCTTTCCTTTGAGCATCAGGCGTCGGCACTATGCGACGCAACACGGTCATGCTAGCGGCCGACACTTAAAACAGACTTAAGGTTCGGCACCCCGACAGGGGTGCATGGATCACTTTCTAAAAAACTCAAAATTTATCTTGCACACAATCTAATTGCGTCTAATATATCGACATGGAACGCGACAACGACCCCACCACCGACTGGCTTCTACTGGATCACCAACTATGCTTTGCGCTGTATTCGAGCTCGTTGGCCATGACCAAGCTCTATAAGCCGCTATTAGGTGAGCTTGGGCTTACTTACCCGCAATATCTGGTGATGCTGGTGTTGTGGGAGACGGAAACGCTGACAGTCTCGGAGCTCGGCGCCCGGCTGGCACTGGATTCCGGCACGCTGACGCCGCTGCTGAAGCGGCTGGAGGCGGCGCGGCTGGTGACGCGCACCCGTGATGCAGCCGATGAACGGCGGGTGCTGGTCAGCCTGACTGAGGCCGGCCGCACGCTGCGCCAGCGCGCGGCGCGTATTCCTGAACAGATGTTGTGCGCCACGCAGTGCCCGGTCGAAGAGATCCAGGCCCTGACGCAGCGCCTGCATGCACTGCGGTCGACGCTTGAACAAGCGCGGACCGATTCCAGCCTGCCGGACTGACGACAGGCATTGACGCCCCCTCGGGCAACCAAACCGGAGCCTTAAATGCAACTCGAAAAAGTCCTTTATACCGCTCATGCCACTGCCACCGGCGGCCGCGACGGCCGTGCCGTGACCTCGGACGGCCGGCTCGACGCCAAACTGTCGGTGCCCAAAGAAATGGGCGGCGCCGGCGACGGCCTGAATCCGGAACAATTGTTCGCTGCCGGTTATGCGGCCTGCTTTATTGGCGCCATGCGCTTCGTCGCAGGCCAGCAGAAGATCGCGGTGCCCGCCGATGCCTCGATCGAAAGCGCAGTCGGCATCGGCCCGATTCCGCAAGGCTTTGGCATCCAGGTCGAAATGAAAATCTCGCTGCCGGGCTTCGAGCGCGCGGCTGCGGAGAAGCTGGTGGAGCAGGCGCACCAGGTGTGCCCGTACTCGAACGCTACCCGCGGCAATATCAACGTGACGCTGACTGTGGTCTGACGCGGACAGTAAAAAACGGCCCGTATCGCCATGGCGATACGGGCGGTTTTGTTTTGTGTTGCGCCGGCTGCTACTCGGGTTCCGGTGCCGGGAGTTGCGCGCAAAATGCGCGCTTCTGCGCCGAACTCATTCGCTTGATCTCGATTTCCGCCTTCAATGCCTCGGACTTCGTGTCAAAGCGGAGTTGTCCCAGCACACGGATGGGCTTGCGCGAACGCGTGTATTTGGCGCCCTTTCCCGACTGATGTTCGGCAAAACGGCGTGCGACATCGGTCGTGATCCCGGTGTAGATGGAATCGCCGGTGCATTCGAGCAGATAGAGATACCAGGCGCTGTCAGCCGACATGGATGGAGTGAAGTGCAGCGGTAATGGTATTACGCCTGTACGGCGACGGCGAGCGGCGCCTTTGCGCCGCGCCAAAGCAAAAACCCCCAGCCTTTTGGGCTGGGGGTTCTGCGGGATAAGAGCCTGGCGATGACCTACTTTCACACGGGTAATCCGCACTATCATCGGCGCGGAGTCGTTTCACGGACCTGTTCGGGATGGGAAGGGGTGGTTCCAACTCGCTATGGTCACCAGGCATAAGGGGTTGCAGCGCTGAGGTTGAGGTCAACGCTGCGAATAGGGATGTAGTTGGGGTTGTGCGTCTTGTGTCAACTGTTTCGGCACAGTCACGATCACACACACCAGGCAAAACACACTGGTTATAGGATCAAGCCTTACGGGCAATTAGTACTGGTTAGCTTAACGCATTACTGCGCTTCCACACCCAGCCTATCAACGTCCTGGTCTCGAACGACCCTTCAAGGCGGTCAAGCCGCCAGGGAATCCTCATCTTCAGGCGAGTTTCCCGCTTAGATGCTTTCAGCGGTTATCTCTTCCGTACATAGCTACCCTGCGATGCCTCTGGCGAGACAACAGGTACACCAGCGGTACGTCCACTCCGGTCCTCTCGTACTAGGAGCAGCCCCCGTCAAGATTCCAACGCCCACGGCAGATAGGGACCAAACTGTCTCACGACGTTTTAAACCCAGCTCACGTACCTCTTTAAATGGCGAACAGCCATACCCTTGGGACCGGCTACAGCCCCAGGATGAGATGAGCCGACATCGAGGTGCCAAACACCGCCGTCGATATGAACTCTTGGGCGGTATCAGCCTGTTATCCCCAGAGTACCTTTTATCCGTTGAGCGATGGCCCTTCCATTCAGAACCACCGGATCACTATGTCCTGCTTTCGCACCTGCTCGACTTGTCGGTCTCGCAGTTAAGCACGCTTTTGCCATTGCACTTTAGGTACGATGTCCGACCGTACCAAGCGTACCTTCGAACTCCTCCGTTACACTTTGGGAGGAGACCGCCCCAGTCAAACTGCCTACCATGCACTGTCCCCGACCCGGATTCACGGGTCAAGGTTAGAACCTCAAACAAACCAGGGTGGTATTTCAAGGACGGCTCCACGTGAACTAGCGTCCACGCTTCAAAGCCTCCCACCTATCCTACACAGATCGGTTCAAAGTCCAATGCAAAGCTACAGTAAAGGTTCATGGGGTCTTTCCGTCTAGCCGCGGGGAGATTGCATCATCACAAACACTTCAACTTCGCTGAGTCTCGGGAGGAGACAGTGTGGCCATCGTTACGCCATTCGTGCAGGTCGGAACTTACCCGACAAGGAATTTCGCTACCTTAGGACCGTTATAGTTACGGCCGCCGTTTACCGGGACTTCAATCAAGAGCTTGCACCCCATCATTTAATCTTCCGGCACCGGGCAGGCGTCACACCCTATACGTCCACTTTCGTGTTTGCAGAGTGCTGTGTTTTTATTAAACAGTCGCAGCCACCATTTTATTGCAACCCCTTCACCCTTCTGGCGCAGGCCAGTCAAGCTACCAGGGCGTACCTTATCCCGAAGTTACGGTACCAATTTGCCGAGTTCCTTCTCCCGAGTTCTCTCAAGCGCCTTAGAATACTCATCTCGCCCACCTGTGTCGGTTTGCGGTACGGTCTCGTATGACTGAAGCTTAGAGGCTTTTCTTGGAACCACTTCCAATTGCTTCGCAGCACTAGGCCGCTCGCCCCACATCCTTGAATCCCGCGCCCGGATTTGCCAAAGCGCCTTCTCCAATGCAGGGACCGGGACTTCCAACACCCGGACAACCTTCCGCGATCCGTCCCCCCATCGCATCATACGACGGTGCAGGAATATTAACCTGCTTCCCATCAGCTACGCATCTCTGCCTCGCCTTAGGGGCCGACTCACCCTACGCCGATGAACGTTGCGTAGGAAACCTTGGGCTTACGGCGAGGGGGCCTTTCACCCCCTTTATCGCTACTCATGTCAGCATTCGCACTTCTGATACCTCCAGCATCCTTTACAAGACACCTTCACAGGCTTACAGAACGCTCTCCTACCACGCACATTGCTGTGCGTCCGCAGCTTCGGTGACTGGCTTAGCCCCGTTACATCTTCCGCGCAGGACGACTCGATCAGTGAGCTATTACGCTTTCTTTAAAGGGTGGCTGCTTCTAAGCCAACCTCCTGACTGTTTTAGCCTTCCCACTTCGTTTCCCACTTAGCCAATCTTGGGGACCTTAGCTGGCGGTCTGGGTTGTTTCCCTCTTGACACCGGACGTTAGCACCCGATGTCTGTCTCCCGTGATTGCACTCTTCGGTATTCGGAGTTTGCTATGGCGGGGTAATCAGCAATAGACCCCCCAACCATGACAGTGCTCTACCCCCGAAGGTGACACACGAGGCACTACCTAAATAGTTTTCGGAGAGAACCAGCTATTTCCAGATTTGTTTAGCCTTTCACCCCTATCCACAGCTCATCCCCTAACTTTTCAACGTTAGTGGGTTCGGTCCTCCAGTACGTGTTACCGCACCTTCAACCTGGCCATGGATAGATCATCTGGTTTCGGGTCTACACCCAGCGACTCAACGCCCTGTTCGGACTCGCTTTCGCTACGCCTTCCCTAATCGGTTAAGCTTGCCACTGAATGTAAGTCGCTGACCCATTATACAAAAGGTACGCCGTCACCCGTTTCCAGGCTCCGACTGTTTGTATGCATGCGGTTTCAGGATCTATTTCACTCCCCTCCCGGGGTTCTTTTCGCCTTTCCCTCACGGTACTGGTTCACTATCGGTCGATCACGAGTATTTAGCCTTGGAGGATGGTCCCCCCATCTTCAGACAGGATTTCACGTGTCCCGCCCTACTTGTCGTACACCTAGTTCCACAATCGTGTTTTCGCATACAGGGCTATCACCTGCTATGGCCGGGCTTTCCATCCCGTTCTGCTAACACCACTGCTAAAGAGTACAAGGCTCTTCCCATTTCGTTCGCCACTACTTTGGGAATCTCGGTTGATTTCTGTTCCTGCAGCTACTTAGATGTTTCAGTTCGCCGCGTTCGCTTCCCTGACCTATGGATTCAGTCAGGGATGACCCATACGGGCCGGGTTTCCCCATTCGGACATCTCCGGATCAAAGCTTGTTTGCCAGCTCCCCGAAGCTTTTCGCAGGCTACCGCGTCCTTCATCGCCTGTGATCGCCAAGGCATCCACCACATGCACTTGTTCGCTTGACCCTATAACGAGTGTGTCTCGATCGCTCGAAACAGTCGCTACAGGATGAGTTCTCGCATTTGTGCCGTATTCCAAGTCATCTTTCGATCACTTAAATACATTTTGGTTGATACAATCACAACCCGGTATCGCGTTTAACTACTGTGCTTCTCATCAAAGCACCGCGACACCTTTACTACATCCCATATTTTTAAAGAACAGCCGATCTTGCGATCGCTTGGCAATGCCAAATGCAAACGCTCAATGCTAAGCGCTTGCATTTGACCACCAATTCCAAGGTACCAGGTGATGGTGGAGGATGACGGGATCGAACCGACGACCCCCTGCTTGCAAAGCAGGTGCTCTCCCAGCTGAGCTAATCCCCCTTCCGGATAACTTGGTGGGTCTGGTAGGACTTGAACCTACGACCCCCGCCTTATCAAGACGGTGCTCTAACCACCTGAGCTACAGACCCTTGGCTGTAACAGCAAACAAACCGATAAGTGTGAACGCTAGGCTTGAGACACAAGCCTCTAGAAAGGAGGTGATCCAGCCGCACCTTCCGATACGGCTACCTTGTTACGACTTCACCCCAGTCATGAACCCTGCCGTGGTAATCGCCCTCCTTGCGGTTAGGCTAACTACTTCTGGCAAAACCCACTCCCATGGTGTGACGGGCGGTGTGTACAAGACCCGGGAACGTATTCACCGCGGCATGCTGATCCGCGATTACTAGCGATTCCAGCTTCACGTAGTCGAGTTGCAGACTACGATCCGGACTACGATGCGTTTTCTGGGATTAGCTCCCCCTCGCGGGTTGGCAACCCTCTGTACGCACCATTGTATGACGTGTGAAGCCCTACCCATAAGGGCCATGAGGACTTGACGTCATCCCCACCTTCCTCCGGTTTGTCACCGGCAGTCTCTCTAGAGTGCCCTTTCGTAGCAACTAGAGACAAGGGTTGCGCTCGTTGCGGGACTTAACCCAACATCTCACGACACGAGCTGACGACAGCCATGCAGCACCTGTGTCCACTTTCCCTTTCGGGCACCTAATGCATCTCTGCTTCGTTAGTGGCATGTCAAGGGTAGGTAAGGTTTTTCGCGTTGCATCGAATTAATCCACATCATCCACCGCTTGTGCGGGTCCCCGTCAATTCCTTTGAGTTTTAATCTTGCGACCGTACTCCCCAGGCGGTCAACTTCACGCGTTAGCTACGTTACTGAAGAAATGAATCCCCAACAACTAGTTGACATCGTTTAGGGCGTGGACTACCAGGGTATCTAATCCTGTTTGCTCCCCACGCTTTCGTGCATGAGCGTCAGTGACGTCCCAGGGGGCTGCCTTCGCCATCGGTATTCCTCCACATCTCTACGCATTTCACTGCTACACGTGGAATTCTACCCCCCTCTGACATACTCTAGCCTTGCAGTCACAAGCGCCATTCCCAAGTTGAGCTCGGGGATTTCACGCCTGTCTTACAAAACCGCCTGCGCACGCTTTACGCCCAGTAATTCCGATTAACGCTCGCACCCTACGTATTACCGCGGCTGCTGGCACGTAGTTAGCCGGTGCTTATTCTTCCGGTACCGTCATCGACCCCAGGTATTAACCAGAGCCATTTCTTTCCGGACAAAAGTGCTTTACAACCCGAAGGCCTTCTTCACACACGCGGCATTGCTGGATCAGGGTTGCCCCCATTGTCCAAAATTCCCCACTGCTGCCTCCCGTAGGAGTCTGGGCCGTGTCTCAGTCCCAGTGTGGCTGATCGTCCTCTCAGACCAGCTACTGATCGTCGCCTTGGTAGGCTCTTACCCCACCAACTAGCTAATCAGACATCGGCCGCTCCTGTAGCGCGAGGCCTTGCGGTCCCCCGCTTTCACCCTCAGGTCGTATGCGGTATTAGCTAATCTTTCGACTAGTTATCCCCCACTACAGGGCACGTTCCGATGTATTACTCACCCGTTCGCCACTCGCCACCAGGCCGAAGCCCGTGCTGCCGTTCGACTTGCATGTGTAAGGCATGCCGCCAGCGTTCAATCTGAGCCAGGATCAAACTCTTCAGTTCAATCTCTGTGTGGAAGCCTCGCGGCTCCCTCGCTCTTTCGAGCGGTCGCTCACTCTCAGAAAACTGACTGACCAGATCCGAAGATCCAGTCACGTTTTGCTGTGCGAGCACTGTATAACTTGTGAAGCAACACTGTCCGAAGACAGCGGCGTCCGCTACCCAGCGCCCACACTTATCGGTTGTTTGTTTGTTAAAGAACTACGCTACCGGCTTTGCCGTTTGCGTCGCTGCGTTGTCTGCAGCAGAGAAACGAGATTATGCAGAGCTTTCTTCGTTTCGTCAACCGTTTCAGCAATCTTTTTTTGCTGCGGCCGGCGCGCCAACTTCGCTGCGCCAACCTTCCGGTCAACCCCGCAACCCGCGCCCCGTCTGCTTTGCAGCGCTGCGTTGTGTTGCGAGGGGGCGAATAATATGCGAGCGCAGCGGGGTTGGCAAGGGGTTTCTAGGGAAAAAGGCAAATTGCCCGGAAAGTGCCCCTTTCGATGCCTCCGCCATGAGGCAGCGCTGCTACTTATAGAATGACCGTTCCGGCCCGCAGGGCTGCTCACTTATAGATGGGGACGTTCGATGACTATCCAAGCGACATGGAAGCCAAGCCAGGGCAACAGCATCTGCCACCTGACCAACGGCACGGCCGAATGGGAGGCCGACCTGGACGCTTCGGCCGGCGGCGACACCAAATATCCGAACCCGCATGACCTGCTGGACTCGGCCCTGGCGGCCTGTACCACCCTGACCTTGCAGCTGTACGCCAAGCGCAAGGGCTACGCCGTCACCGAAATCCATGCGTCCGTCGGCCACGAGGAAGCCAACGGCACCTATACGATGAACCGCGAGGTCAGGGTCGGCGGGGAGCTTACGCCCGAGATCCTCGACGATCTGCTGCGCGTGGCCAACCGCTGCCCGGTGCACAAGACCTTGTCCGGACAATTCTCGATCCAGACCTCGATTGCCTGAGCGCACGTAACACGGGCCGCCGTAGGTCGTTGAAAATATAAATGATAATCGTTACTATTTATACACTCAGGTTCTGACACGGCCTGAGTCAGCAAATGGGTTGACCGGACACTGTTGTGTCCGGTTTTTTCTTTCCGGCACCGACCGCCGTGTCATCGTGCTGACGCAGGCGCCGCAGTATCTTGGCCGCCGCGAATCCGGCCGTTCTGGCCAACCCGTTCGGGCGCAGCCCCAACAGATGTGTTGGCCGGCGCACCAAGGATTCGCCGCATTCCGTCCAAACCGGGGCCGGGCGCTTGGTCTGCCATGCATCGCCGACTTACCATGAACGGAAAGCACAAAAATAAAAAAAATGCTTACATACTGAAGCGAGCGGGGGGTTGCCTTGTCCAACTTTATTGAAGCGTATTGCGCGCAGGTGCGACTTGCGGGCGCTGCCGGCGTCATCGCCAAACCGGTCGTCGTGGCGCAAGACAGCACGTATGCCATGCACTACGTGCCTTGCGAATACCTGAACGCCCAGGCGCCGCTGGTGCTGGTCAGCACGACGCCCGGCCATGCCCATGTGCGTCTCGCCGCTGCCGTCACTGAAGAACTGATGCGCACCCATGCGCCCGGCCGCGTGATCCAGCGCGAGAACAAGCGCCGCGTCGAGCTGGGCGGCAAGCTGGTGCGGCCCAACCTGATCCGCATGCTCGACCACTTCCGCGTGCCGGAACTGGTCGGCCTGCCGCACGCCGCGGCCTTGTGGAACGATGGCTTCGAGCGCCTGCAGCCGCTTGCCTTGCTGCCGCATGCCACCACGCGTCGCGGCCTGGCGTTCGACGGTCCCCTGGAAGAACTGCAGGATGTGCCGATGTTGCGCGAAGTCTTCGAGACCCAGTTCCTGGGCGCGGTGCGGCAGATGCGCACCGACGCCCTGTACATTGCCCTCGGCCGTACTGCCTGGGCCGGACTGCGGCATGCGGTCAGCCTCCGGCTGCTGGCGCGCCACCAGTTGCTGGGGATGATGCCGGTTCCGGCGCGCGCCGGCAGCATGGTGCGCTACTTCCTGCGCGAGATCGCGGCCAGCGCGCTGTCAGCCAAGGATCCGGTACGGCATCGCGTCGACTGGCTCGATGCCGCCCATGCCGAACTGGAAGCCAATGTCAGAAAACTGCGCGCGGCCATCGACCCGGATCCGCGTTCCACCTACCTCATCGCGTAAGCGGCCACTCGCCCCCATCGCCATGATCGATGGACCCCACCAAAGTGGGGTCTTGGGCGGCCACTATGCGTCGATAACGTCTCCTGAGGATACTGACACTCCTCGCATTCCCGATTTGCGGCCCCTCGTGGGCCGCGATTTTTTTTGGGGCGATCGCCGACTCGCGTCAGCCATACTGACAAGCGTTTCCAAACGGGTCTCCGGTACGATCGATGGCGCAAGGCTGCCGCAAGCCAGCGGGCACAAGCCTTGCGTCCGACCTGAACATCCGTTCCGCGCCCTCCAGCCATGACGACCACGCCCGCCTTGCGTCTTGCCCTGTGTGCCACGCTGCTGCTTGGCTCGCTTCCCGCGCCGGCACAGAGCAGCAAACCCGGGCTTGCCATTGCCGCGCGCACGCCGGGCGGCCCATTGCCGCCGGACTGGAAAAATCTGCCGGTCGCCAATGGCAAGGCCAGGACCGAGTATCAACTCGTGGCGGATGGCAACACCACCGTGCTCCAGGCCGACGCCATCCATTCCGCCTCGGCGCTGATGCATGACGGCACCGTGGATCTGTCCCGCACCCCGGTGGTGGCCTGGCGCTGGAAGGCCGAAGGCCCGATTCCCGGCGCCGATAACCGCGACGGCGCGCATGAGGATGCGCCGGCGCGCCTGGTGTTCTTCTTCGATGGCGACAAGAGCAAGCTTTCGCTGGGCGACCGCACCATGATGCAACTCGCGAAGACCCTGGCCGGCGAGGAGCTGCCCTACGCCACGCTGATGTATATCTGGTCGACCAGCGGCGCGCCCGGCAGCGTCATTCCCAATCCGCACACCGGCCGCGTGCAGATGATCGTGGTATCCGGCGCGGACGATGCCGGCAAATGGCAAGACCTGCGCCGCAATGTCGCGCAGGACTATGAGCGGGTGTTCCACGAACCACCGGGCCAGATCAAGGCCTACGGCATCATGACCGACACGGACAACACCAACACCACCGCCCGCGCCTGGTATGGCGACATCCGCTTCCTGCCGGGGGGCGGAGCAGAACACTAGGGCCTAAACGTACGCGCGTTGGCCCTAGACGGGCGGCAGCGTCTGGCTGACGCTTCGTCGCAGGGCATCCGAGACCTGCGTCATCAGCGCGGCATCATCGTCCACCGCGCGTCCACGGGCCTGCAGCGCCTCGCGTATGCTGACGACCTTGCCGGCGTCATAGCGCCGCTCACTGTCGATGGCCGCTTCGAAGGCATTGGCACGCGCATTGATCTGCACGGGGTCGGCGCTGACCAGCAGCACCGCATGGGCCAGCACCAGGTGGCGCTGGCCGTCGGCCGATTGCATGGCGGCGGGCGCGCGCCGCCAGTACTGGGCCGTGCCGGCGATCTTGCGCGCGGCTTCAGGCGGGCCCCAGGCCAGGTTGTAGCGGCCGTCGCAGAAGGAGCCGGCCACCGCCTGCCAGTGCGTGTCGACGCCGAGCGTTTGCAGGGCCTCGCCGATCACCTGGCACAGATGCAGGTAGACCGCGTCGCTGAGCGCGCCCGGCGGCTGGGCCACGGCGTAGGCCAGGCTCAGGTTGAGGATGCCAGGGCCCTGCGGCACCAGGCCGCCGCCGGACATGCGCAGGAACACCGGACACCCCTGCTGTGCGAAGTCGGCACGCGCAGCTTCCAGCGCCGCATGGCGCAGGTAGGTGCGCGGCACCACCAGCGACAGTGGTGCCTCCCACAGCTGCGCCACCTGCCGGCCCTGCGCCGCGTGGTCGAGCAAGGCCAGTTCATCCTGCAGCGGGTCGCTGCCCGCGTGGTCCGCACCCGCTGTCTCGACGAATTCAAACGGCATCAAATGGCACCTGCCCCGGGGATGGCAACGCGACGAGTCTAGCAACCCTATGCGTTGAGCGCATCGAAGTACGCCAGCGCCCTCGACGCATACATGGCACCTGGACCGCCGCCCATCTCGATGTTGATGGCCAGCACTTCGGCCAGCTGCTCGCGGGTCGCGCGATGGCGAAGCGCCTGGCTGGTGTGGAACAGCACGCAGTCGTCGCAGCCCTTCTGCACGGCCAGCGCGACGGCCACCAGCTCCTTGACGGCGGCGGGCAGGCTGCCTTCCTGGGTGGCAGCCCTCATCACGCCCTGGAAGGCGCTCATGGCGGCGGGCTGGGCCTGGCCGAGCGCGCCGAATTGCTTGTTGATCTCCGCGAGGCGGGATTTCAGGTCTGTGGTCATGGGGTGTCCCGTGGTCAGTCGATCGAAGCAGGCTGGCAGCGCGGACGGCGCACGGCAGCACCGTCCGCGCGCGGCATCAGCCGGCCAGGTGCGTCTTCAGCAGCGCGTTGAAGTCATTGGCCTTCTCCATCTGGCTCATATGGCCGGCATCGGCGAAGACCTTGACGGTTGCGCCCGGCGGTGCGGCTTCGGCGTGCGCGGCGGGGATGATCTGGTCCTGCCCACCCCACACCACCAGCACACGCTTGCCGCTGCCGGCCAGCCGCTGGCCGGGCTGCTCGCTCTGGCGGCCACCGCCAAACAAGGCCTGCCCCAGCGCCGTCAGTGCCTCGGTAACGCCGTCCAGCCGCTTGTAGCGCAGCAGGTCGTCCAGCATCTGGCGGCTGACCAGTCCCGGGTCGGCAAACAGCAGCTCGACCACGGGCTTGAGCTCGCGCCGCGATTGCGCGTTGACGAAGCCATCGGTATAGCCGCTGTTGACGGCCTCGCCAAAGCCCACCGGCGACACCAGCGCCACCGACAGCACCCGCTGCGGGGCATCGACCGCCAGTTGCGCGGCCACGCCGCCGCCCATCGAGTGGCCGACCACGTGCGCCGCCCCGATCCCGGTTTCGTCCATGAAGCGCGCTACAAAGCCGGCCATCTGCGCCAGCGTCGTGCCCGCGAGCCGCGGCGACGACTGTCCATGGCCGGGCAGGTCAAGCGCCACAACGGTGTACGCGTCGGCCAGGGGGTCGAGGTTGAACAGCCAGTTGTCCAGGTCTCCGCCGAATCCGTGGATGAAGAGCACGGTCTGGACGCCGTCACCCTTGCGGGCATAGCGGACCCGGATACCGTCGACGTCGGCAAAGTGGTACGCGGCAGCGGCGTCCTCTTCGCCACCGTCGTCCGCCGGCGTTTCATAAGCCGCGACATAATCATCGATCTGCGCATCGCTCACCTCCGCAGGTGCCAGCACGCCCAGCAGCGCTTTCACCGGCAGCACGTCGCCGGCCTGCGCCACCCTGCGGCGCAGCGTGCCCGCGTCGGGCGCCTCCACCGCATTGGCGATCTTGTCGGTTTCCACATCCAGGATCGGCATGCCCACGGTAATCTCGGTGCCTTCGTCGACCAGCCAGGCATTGACCGTGCCTTCCTTCATCGACAGACCCCACTTGGGCATCACGATCGGGGTAATCGTGGGGGAAAGTGCGGTTGCCATCAGTGCTTGCCTCCCTTCATGGTCTTGCGCGCGGCAGCCACGATCTGCGCGGCGCTGGGGATATACAGGTCCTCCAGCGTGGGCGAGAACGGCACGGGCGTATGCGGCGGGCACACCATCTCGATGCCGGCCTTGAGCGCGCCGAAGGCCTGCTGCGCGACCTGCGCCGAGATATCGGTGGCGATATTGCAGCGCGGGCTGGCCTCGTCGACCACCACCAGCCGGCCGGTGTTCTCGACCGACTCCAGCACCGTGTCCATGTCCAGCGGCGAGAGCGTGCGCAGGTCGACGACCTCGGCCTCGATGCCTTCCCTGGCCAGCGTCGCCGCCGCTTCCAGCGCGCGATGCACCATCAGCCCGTAAGTGACGATCGACACGTCCTTGCCGTCGCGCACGATATTGGCCTCGCCGAACGGAATGGCGTACGCGCCTTCCGGTACTTCCCCTTCCAGCCCGTAGAGGTTCTTGTGCTCGCAGAAGATCACCGGGTCGTTGTCGCGGATCGCCTGGATCAGCAGGCCCTTGGTGTCGTACGGCGTGGACGGGCACACCACCTTCAGGCCGGGGATATGCGTGAACAACGGCGTCAGCATCTGGCTGTGCTGCGCGGCCGCGCGAAAACCGGCGCCGACCATGGCGCGGATCACCACCGGGGTCTCGGCCTTGCCGCCGAACATGTAGCGGAACTTGGCCGCCTGGTTGAAGATCTGGTCGAAGCAAACGCCCATGAAGTCGATGAACATCAGCTCGGCGATCGGGCGCATGCCGCAGGCCGCGGCGCCAATGGCGGCGCCCACGTAGGCGGATTCTGACAGGGGCGTGTCCAGCAGCCGGTCGCCATGCTTGGCGTACAGGCCCTTGGTCACGCCCAGCACGCCGCCCCAGGCGTCCTTCTCGCCGTCCGCGCCGGCGCCGCCGACGATGTCTTCGCCCAGCATGATGACGCTGGGATCGCGGGTCATTTCCTGGTCGATCGCCTCGTTGATCGCCAGCTTGATGCTCAGTTTGCGAGCCATGTTTGTCTCCTGATGATTGGGTTGCGCGTGGCGGATCAGTAGCTGACGTAGACGTCGGTGAGCAGGTCCTCGGGACCCGGCTGCGGTGCGGCCTTGGCTTCCTGCACGGCGTGCTCGATCAGTGCGGCAACCTCGCGATCGATGGTGTCGAGCTCTTCGCGCGCGATCACGCCGGCCTGGGTCACGGTGCGGCCGAACAGCTTCAGGCAGTCCTTGTTGGCACGGATATCGTCGAGTTCGCCGGCGGCGCGGTAGGTCTGCGCATCGCCCTCGAAGTGGCCGTAGAAGCGGACCATCTTGCATTCGAGCAGCGACGGCCCGCCGCCTTCGCGGGCGCGGCGGATGACTTCGCCGGCGGCTTCATGGACCGCGAAGAAGTCGGTGCCGTCCACCGTGACACCGGGGATGCCGAAGCCGGCGGCGCGGTCGACGTAGCTGTCCACGGCGGTGCCGTAATCGCGCGAGGTGGATTCGGCGTAGCCGTTGTTCTCGATCACGAAGATCACCGGCAGGTTCCACACCGCGGCCAGGTTCAGGCTTTCCAGGAAGGTGCCCTGGTTGGAGGCGCCGTCGCCGCAGAAGGTGATGCCGACCTCGCCCTTGCCGCGGAACTTGGCCGCCAGCGCGGCGCCGCAGATCAGCGGCGCGCCCGCGCCCAGGATGCCGTTGGCGCCCATCATGCCCCTGGACAGGTCGGCGATATGCATCGAGCCGCCCTTGCCGTTGCACGAGCCGCCCTTCTTGCCGTAGATCTCCTTCATCATCGCCACCGGATCGACGCCCTTGGCAATGCAGTGGCCATGGCCGCGGTGCGTACTGGCGATGCGGTCGCCGTCGTTCAGGTGGTGCAGGATGCCAACGCCCGCCGCTTCTTCGCCCGCATACAGGTGAACGAAGCCCGGGATGTCGCCGCGCCCGAAGTCCACGTGCAGTCGTTCCTCAAAATCGCGGATGGTGCGCATCTTGCGGTACACCGTCAGCAGCGTCTCCTTGTCGAGCGGCAGCGCGGCGGAATCTTGCGAAGCTCTGGCTGTCATGTCTGTCTCCTTCGTTTTCAGGTGTTGCACTTCAAGAAAAGCGGGGCACGAAGCGGGCATTTGCTGCATTGGCCCGCGGCGTCATCAGGCAAAGGCGTGCTGCGGCACGCTGCGCATCAGGTGCTGGCGCGCGGCATGGCGCATGCACGCCGCGACGTCGATGCTGCGAAAGGCGTGGTCATGCAGCGTGACCGTGACTTCGTCGTCCGGGCCGAAGGTCAGCTCGCGCTCGCCGTCGAGGGCGACGATGCCGCTGCGCTGGCGCACGCGATGGGGACGGCCGTGCTCGAGCCGCTGCCAGTCGGCGACCGACACGGTGCACATCAGGCCAGGCGCGATCGGCGCGCACAGGTCGAATTCGCCTTCGCCGGGAGCGGCCAGCTCGATCGCGAGGCCGCCCGCTTCGCGCCGGCCCACCGGTTCCAGCAGCCCGGCGATCGATGACAGGCCGATGGCCTCGGGGTCGGCAAAGGACACGTAGACCGCGGCCAGCGTGTCGGTCTTCCACAAGGCGCGCGCGCCGATGAAGTGCTCGTGCGAGATCACCGCGTCCACCAGCGCGATATCGCGGCGAAAGCCGCCGTTGCCGTCGCGGACGACGATGTCCAGCCGCTTGTTCGATGCCAGCGCCTGGCTGGCGGGAATGCGCCCGGTGGCATAGAGGCCGGTGGCCAGCCCGGTGATGGTGGGCTCGCGCATCTCGGGGTAGGCATTGTTGGTGCCGGTCGACAGGCCCGCGACCGGCACCGCGCCGCACTCGCGCACCACGGCGCGGTGGGTGCCGTCGCCGCCCAGCACGATGATGGCGGCCACGCCCGCATCGGCCATGCAGCGCGCGGCGTGCAGCGTGTCGTCGACGCGCGAGGCGACCGGCATGTCGACATAGTCGACCTGGGGCAGGCCGGAGTCCGGCCCCTGCCGGCGCGCCAGGTGCCGGGCCAGCATGACGCGCAGCCCTTCGCGGTCCGGCATCATCAGCACGCGCTGCACGCCGCATGACGCCAGCGCGGCCAGCAGGCGCAGCACGATATTGACGCGGTCGGCCAGCTGCAGGCTGTTGGCGTTGGCAATCACGCGGCGGATGTCGCGCGCGGAAACCGGGTTGGCGATGATGCCGACCACTGGCGCGATCTGCGCGCTGGCGCCTGCTGCGTGCCCCATTGCCTGTCTCCTGTTGTCGTTGTCTTGCCAGCCGTATTTGCAATGGCTGTGCCAGCCTGTGCAGGCAGCGAGAACAGGGGAAATCGGGGCGTCAGCGGGGTCGGACGTGAGGGATTACCCCGAAGCGACGCGGCAAAAACGACGCTGCGCTGTGACAGGTGTCACAGCGCAGGTGTACAGGGGGTGGACAACCGTATCGGGCGCGTATGCCGTGCTGCCCGCCGGCCTATGCGTCGGGCGGCTCGGCGCCGCCGTCGCGCCGGTTGGGCGACTGGATGCCGTAGCGCTCCATGCGCCGGTACAGCGTCATGCGGCTCACGCCGATCTGCCGCGCGACCGCGCTCAGGTTCCAGCCGGCGGCGCGCAGGTACTGCATCAGCAGCATGCCTTCCGGCGGCAACGGGTGCGGCTCGGCCGGCGCGCCGGCACATGGCGGTGCGGGCGGCTGCAGCGCCGCGGACGGCGCCGGCCCGGCCAGGCTGTCGGGCAGGTCTTGCAGGTCGATATAGCCGTCGGCGCAGACCGCGCGCGCGTACTCCAGCACGTTGCGCAGCTCGCGCAGGTTGCCGGGCCAGCGGTGGCGGTGCAGCCGCTCGCGTGCGGCGGGCGACAGCGTGGTTTCACCGCCCTGCGCGCTGCCTTCCTGCAACAGCTTGCGGATCAGCCAGTCCAGGTCGGTGCGCTCGCGCAGCGGCGGCAGCGTGAAGCGCGCGCCGTTGAGGCGGTAGTACAGGTCTTCGCGGAAGCGCCCTTCGGCCACCAGCTGCTCCAGGCCGTGGTGCGTGGCGGAGATGACCCGCAGCCGCACCGGCACCGGCCGCGCGGCGCCGACGGGCAGCACTTCGCCTTCGGCCAGCACGCGCAGCAGCCGCGACTGCAGCTCGCGCGGCATGTCGCCGATCTCGTCCAGGAACAGCGTGCCGCCGTCGGCCTCCTGGATCAGGCCGCGCTTGCCGCGCGGGCCCGCGCCGGAAAAGCTGTTGGGCAGGTGGCCGAACAGCTCGCTTTCAATCAGCGTTTCAGGGATCGCCGCGCAGTTCACCGCCACGAACGGGCCGTCGCGGCGCGCGCTGGCCAGGTGCAGGGCCTTGGCAAGATACTCCTTGCCGCTGCCGGTCTCGCCGTGGATCAGCAGGTTGATGGGGGAATCGACCAGCCTGGCCGCGCGCTGCAGTTGCTGCTGCAGCGCGGCATCTCCGCCGGTCAGCGCCGCCAGCGCCGCGGGCATCGGCACGGCAGCTTCGGCGGGCGGCGCCTGCCAGTGCAGCGCCGGCGGCAGCACGCTCAGGTACAGCAGGCCGCCGCTGCGGTGCAGCGCCACCAGCCGCTGCTCGCTCGGCCGCGAGTAGACATAGCGGCCCAGGTCTTCCATGCGCGCGTCGAACAGCGCCTCGAACGGCTGGCCCAGTACCGGGGCACCCGGCGCGCCGCTGAGTTCGCTCTCCAGCATCAGCCTGGCGCGGTGGTTATGGCCGACGATGCGGCCCGCGTCGTCCAGCGCCAGCAGGTATTCGGGATTGACGTCGACAAACTCCGGCGCCACGTTCAGCTTCAGGATCCAGTCGCGCCGGTGCGCGCGCAGGAAGTGGGCATTCTCGATATGCGCGGCGTAGATGCGCACCATCTGCAGCGCCAGCCCCTGGCTGTCCTTGGCCTGCGGCGAAGTCAGCGCGGAGATGTCGAGGATGGCGTGCAGGTTGCCGTGCGTGTCGAACAGCGGCGCGGCGGTGCAGGTCAGCGGGATATGGGTGGCGTCGAAATGGTCGGCCTGGTGCACCGTGAGCGCCTGGCCGGTGGCCAGCGCGGTGCCGACCGCGCAGGTGCCGGCGCCGCGCTCGCTCCACTCGGCGCCCAGGTACAGGCCTGCATGCCGCAGTGCGGCGTCGGTGCGGGCATTGCCGATATAGTCGACCGTCACCCCCTGCGCATCGGTCAGCAGCACCACGTAGCCAAGGCCCGCCACCTGCCCGTACAGGCTCTGCAGGCCGTGGCGCGCGATGCGGGCGAAGTCGTCGATGCGTTCCTGGTGCTCGCGCAGGCGCGGCTGCGGCAGGATGCGCGCCTCCTGCATGCGCGACGGATCGAGCCCGTACTGGTGCACGCAGCGGCGCCATGAGTTCTGGATGATGGCGTCGTGCGCGATCCGGTCCGCAAGCACGGCCGGCGGGGCAAGGTATGTGGTCGCCTGGACCACGGTCTCGATGTGCTCGCGTTGCCGCAGGTCCATCGCTGTCTCCTGTCGTCGCTGCCGTCGGCCCCACCATGTCGAAGATGGGGCGGTGGACCGGGCGGACTGTCGGGCGCGTGCTGCGAACGCCGCGCCTCTCTGTGTCTCGGGCCTTCTAATGTATCCGAGCCGGTCAGCGATGCGCAAACAGGAATGGGGGCGCGCCGGCGGGCGCACGCCGCAAGTGCGGCGCACGCCATGCCGGAGGGCCGCAGGGGCTCAGAGCGCCGAAGCGGTCTTCAGGCTGCGTGCCGCGTCGGCGGCAATGGCAAACGAGCGCAGGCGCGCCTGGTGGTCGTGGATCTGGCCGGTCAGCATCAGCTCGTCCGGGCGCAGGTCGTCGACAAAGCGCTGCATGCCGGCGCGCACGGTGTCGGGATCGCCCACCACCGAGCAGGCCAGCGAGCGCCGGATATGGTCGGCCTCGCTCTCGGTCCACAGCGATTCGATGTCGTCCACCGGCGCACGCAACTGCCCGGGAGTGCCGCGCACCAGCGCCAGGAACTGCTGCTGCAGCGAGCTGAACAGGCGGCGCGCCTCGTCGCCGGTTTCGGCGGCGAACACGTTCAGGCCCAGCATCACATAGGGCCGGTCCAGCGTTTCGGAAGGCCGGAAGGTGCGCCGGTACAGGTCGACCGCCTGGCGCATGAAGCCCGGCGCAAAGTGCGAGGCAAAGGCGAACGGCAGGCCCATGGCCGCGGCCAGCTGCGCGCTGAACAGGCTCGATCCCAGCAGCCAGATCGGCACCTTGAGCCCGGCGCCGGGCACCGCGCGCAGCCGCTGGCCGGGGCGCACATCGTCGAAGTAGGCCTGCAGTTCTTCCACGTCCTGCGGGAAGGTATCGGCGCTGTCGGCCGACAGGTGGCGGCGCAAGGCGCGCGCGGTGGCCTGGTCGGTGCCGGGCGCGCGGCCCAGGCCCAGGTCGATGCGCCCCGGGTACAGCGAGGCCAGCGTGCCGAACTGCTCGGCGATGACCAGCGGCGAATGGTTGGGCAGCATCACGCCGCCCGAGCCTACGCGGATGGTCCTGGTGCCGTTGGCGACATAGCCGATCAGCACCGCGGTGGCGGCGCTGGCAATGCCGGGCATGTTGTGGTGCTCGGCCAGCCAGTAGCGGTGGTAGCCCAGTTGCTCGGCATGGCGCGCCAGGTCGAGCGAGTTGCGCATGGCCTGGCCGGCGTCACTGCCTACAGGAATGGGAGCCAGGTCCAGGACGGACCAGGCAACACCTGTCCCGGTGGGGATAGAGTCGTGATTCATAGGGTGGAAGGCGGGCGGCTGGTGCCGCACGCGGGCAATGCATATGGCTCGCTATATTAGAGACCCCGGCGCGATCGTGCTGGCGGCCTGATCGCGGCCCTTCGGGCGGCGTGGGTATATCCGGGGGGCGCGAAAGATTGAGTCGCGCCGCGCTTGCCCGTACCATGCAGCCCGATGCGAAGGAACAAGCGATGACACTCAAGACACTGGACGGCGCGCTGGCCCTGCTGACCCACTTCACCGTGCGCCAGCCGACCTGGGGCGTGCGCGAGCTGGCCAAGCACAGCGGCGTGCACTACGCCGTGGTGCACCGCGTGCTGGCCACATTCGCCGCCAACGGCTTCCTGGTGCAGGATGCGGGCACCGGCAAGTATTCGCTGGGGCTGCGGCTGTTCGAGCTGGGACAGGTGGTGCGCAAGAGCTTCTCGCCCGACGAGATCGTGCGCCCGGTGCTGGAAAAACTTGCCGCGCAAAGCGGCGAGACCGTGTTCCTGTCGTGGCTCGACGGCCATGAAGGCCTGTGCGTGGGGCTGGTGCAGAGCCAGCACCAGCTGCGCTTTTCGATCGAGCTGGGCGAGCGCTTCCCGCTCTATGCGGGCGCGCATGCCAAGGCCATGCTGGCCTTCCAGGACGATGCCTTCCGTGACGAGGTCTACCGCCAGGGGCTCGCGCGCATGGGCCCGCACATGACGCTGGACCGCGAGCGCATCGAGCCGCAACTTGCCGAAGTGCGCGAACGCGGCTGGGCCCACACGCGCGAAGAGGCCGCTGCCAGCGTGGCCGGCCTGGCGCTGCCGCTGTGGTCGCGCGACCGCAGCGCGGTGGTGGGCTCGGTCGCCATCGCCGGGCCGCAGCAGCGGCTGGACGAAGCCGCGGTGCCGCGACTGCTGGAGGCGCTGCGCGATGCCAGCGGCCGGCTCGAAGACGTCATTGGCTTCGTGCGCTGACTGACCGGTCGCCTACACCAACAGGGCCTTGCCCACCGCCCCGCCCAGCACGCGCTGGCCGATCGCATGGCCCAGCGCGCGATAGCTTTCCCATTGCGCCTCATCGAAGAACTGGTCGCCGGTGGGTTGCTGCGGAAACGCGGGATGGGTCGCGCCGTAGTAGCGCACATCAGCCGGCGCCCATGACACCAGCCGCGGCTTGAGCAGCACGATGCGGCAGGTGCGCGCGCGTGGCGCGCCGCACTCCGGGCCGGTGCGATAGACGTTGAGCAGCACGGCGCATTTGTCGGTTGTCGCCGTGCCCGGCAGGAAGTCGTCCGGCACGCCGAAGACACGGCTCAGCACCGGGTGCGTGGTGGCGGCCTCGGTATCGACCACGATCTCCAGCCCATGGTCGATGCGCGCCAGCCGGATCAGGTTGGCCAGGTCGCCGAAGCGGTAGCCGGGATCGACGCCGCAATCGCACAGCACGATCAGCGATACGTCGCGGCCCGGGCGCAGCAGTTCGTACACGCCGGTATTGTCGAAATGCCCGCCGTCGGACAGGTACTGCCAGCCGCGCCGCGTGCCATGGAAGCGCGCGCTCAGCTCGCAGCCCAGGTAGTACTGCGTGCGAAAGAGCGCGATGCCCGCGGCCAGCAACGGATGTGCGGCACGTTCCGGATAGCGCCTGGCGCGGCCCCGGCGGCCGCCTTCGCGCGCGTGGCTGGCCGGATACGACGGCCACCATATGCCCAGCCGCAGGTTCGCCAGGCCAAGCAGCAAGGCTGTGCCCAGCGTAGTCGCGCGCCCCAGCCTGGTGGAGACGGCCGCGCCCGAGATCGCCATCCAGTCGCCCACCGTGCGCGATTCGGCCAGCTTGCCCGAAGCCGGCGGCGACACGTCGGGGCAGCAGGCCCGGCCGTCGATGGTGAAGCGCGCGTAGGCGTCCGGCGGGATCGCCGCCGCCGCGCCGGGCTGCGCCACGCAGGGGCCGGGCGCGAGGCACAGCGGCTTGCCCTTGCGGTCGCGCTGCACCAGTTGCTCGGCCGGGTCGACGGTCAGGTTCAGCGTGACATTGATCAGGTGCAGCGGCGCCAGCACGCGCGGATCGTAGTAGGTGTTCAGGCTGAGCTGGTCGCCGGGAACGGGCTCGGCCACGCTGAAGCGCGGACGCAGGCTGCCGTCCGGGTCGACGCTCGGGTCGGGGACCGCAAAGCGCTCACCGTTGGACGCCCCCAGGTACGCGCGGGTGAGCCGCGCCGCATAGAACTGGTGCAGCGTCGACAGGTTCAGGAAGCCCGCGAAGCGCCCCATCACCAGCGCCAGCACCAGGCTCACCACGGTCAGCGTGGCCAGCGCCGGGCCGGTATAGGCGTTGCCGAACACCAGCCAGTCGACCGGCTCGCGCCCGTCCCAGCGTACCCACAGCACCAGCCACGACCACAGCACGAACAACAGCAGGGCCAGCACGGCCGCCACCGCGCCCGCCAGCAGCGACAACGGCAGCCGGGCACATAGCGCGCGCCACGGCGTGTCGGTGCTGCCCTGGCGGCCGGCGTCGCGCCAGCGCGAACCGTAGCGCACCAGCCAGACCAGCACGCCCAGCACGGCCACGGGCAGCGCCGCGCCCCACTGGTGGTGGGCCTGGTGGGCATACAGGTAAGTGGTGCGTGCCACCGTGTCGGCAATGCCCAGGGCCGCCAGCCACAGGGTCAGCGTGAGGGCACCGCGCAACGCGCGCGTGGCGCGCACGCGATAGGCGGCCACGGTGCGCGGCTCGCCCCGCAGCAGCGCCAGGCACCACAGCACGCCCAGCAACATCAGCACGCCGAGCGCGAAGAAGAGCTTGCCGATGACCAGCCCCGGACCGAGCCATTCCGACCAGCGCGCCGCGGCCAGCAACAGCAGGCCCTGCAGCGTGGCAAGCAGCGGCGCGGGGCCCAGGAAGCGCGCCGTCGCCTGCGGATCGTTGGCGCGCGGGTAGATCAGCCAGTAGGCCAGCCCGGGCGGCGCCGCGCCCGCCAGCGCCGTGACCAGCGGCAGCCACAGCAGCGTGCTCCACCAGATCGCGCATTCGCCCTGGTTGAAGGCCTGCCGCGCGTCGTGCAGCAGGTCCATCTCATGGCGCCCCAACCCGTAGAAAACACCCATCGCAACGTGTTGCCCGAGCGCCAGCACAGCCAGCAGCACCAGCAGCGCGCTGCCGATCACGTAATGCATGGCCAGCCAGTTGCGCACCACCAGCGCGGCGGCGTAGAGGTTGTCGCCGGCACCGGTGGGCGACAGGTAGCGGCCGTTCTCGCGCAGCCACGCGACCGCGCCGCGGCCGGGATCGGCGGCGTAGGACATCGAGGTATGGATGCGCCCCGGCGGCTCGCACTGCAGCGTGTGATAGGCATCGGCCGCCGCCTGGACCGGGCCGGACCCGCGGCGCAGGCGTCCGGGCACGAACAGGCTGACGAAGAAGGCACCAAGGTAGCCGCCACCGCTGACGGTGGACAGGTAGTCGAACTGCGCCAGCAGCGAAGCCAGTCCCGACACAGTCTGCTCAGCGGCCGCCGGGGTCGTCGCTTCCGGCGCGGCCGCCGGCGCTGCCGCCTTGGCCGGCATCGCGGTACCGGCCATCGCCTGCATCACGCCCAGGCAGAAGGTGGCGCTGCGGATGCCGCCGCCGGACAACGCCAGGGCCCAGTTGCGCTGGCCGTCGCCACTGCGCGGCGCAATGCCTAGCTGGCGGCGGCGCTGGGCAATGCGGGCGGCCTCATCGCCAGTTGCGCCGGTTGCGCCGCCCCCGCCGGCTCCGTGATGTTCCGCGGCCATGCGCGCCCTCCCGGTGGCAGTCGCTCTGCGCCAAGTATAGGCGGCGGCGCTCTGCCGGCATCGCACTGCCGGCACGGCCGATGTTCGCCGAGCCCCGCCACCCGACCCCGAGTTAACCCTGATTGTTGCGGGTCGAGCCGAGGCCTAGCATTTCTCTGTATCAGAGACGTTGTCTCTTATATAGAGACACATGCAGTTGAAGCAACCCGCAACCATGCTCAAGACCCTGGACGGCGCCCTGGCGCTGTTGACCCATTTCACCGTTCGCCAGCCCAGCTGGGGCGTGCGCGAGCTGGCGCGCCACAGCGGCGTGCACCACGCCGTGGTGCACCGGGTGCTGGCCACCTTTGCCGCCAACGGCTTCCTGGTGCAGGACGGGCTGGGACGCTACGGCTTGGGGCTGCGCTGGTTCGAACTGGGGCAAGTGATGCGCAAGACGTTTTCGCCGGCCGAGGTGTTGCAGCCCGCGCTGGAAGCGCTGGCGCGCGAATGCGGCGAGACCGTGTTCCTGTCGTGGCTGGACGGTGGCGAGGGCTTGTGCACGGATATCGCGCACAGCCAGCACCAGCTGCGCTTTTCGATCGAGGTCGGCCAGCGCTTCGCGCTGGACGCGGGCGCGCACGCCAAGGCCATCCTGGCGTTCCAGCCGGAAGCGTTCCGGCGCCAGGTCGCCGGCGACGCGCCCGAACTGGAAGCTCGGCTGGCGCAGATCCGCGCCGACGGCTGGGCCTACACCTGCGAGGAATCCGCCGCCACGGTGGCCGGACTGGCGCTGCCGCTGCGCCACCGCGACACCCAGGCGGTGGTCGGATCGCTGGCCATCGCCGGTCCGCTGCAGCGCCTGACACCCGAGGCGGTGCCCCGGTTGCTGGAGGCGCTGCGCACGGCGCGCAACACCATCGGCCCGGTGGCGGGTTTCATGCGCTGATCGCGCGCAAGGCATCACACACAACAGACAAAACCAGACAACACTACGGGGAGCGGTGGACCACATGACCATGCCAACACAACTGAACGCGCCGATGGCGGCGCAGCCCGCGACACGGACACGCTTCATGGAGCCCTTGCTGCTGCTGGTCTCCGTGGGGCTGTCGGTATTCGGTGCCATGATCGGCATGCAGCTGATCGTGTCGCTGGGGATCTCGGCCAACACTTCGATCATCGGTGCCCTGATCGCGATCGTGTTCTCGCGCATCCCGCTGGAGATCACGCGGCGCTTCCGCGTGCTGGAGCGGCAGAACCTGGTGCAGACGGCGATTTCGTCGGCCACCTTCGGCGCCGCCAACTCGCTGATGATCCCGATCGGCGTGCCGTACGCGATGGGCATGCCGGAACTGGCCACGCCGATGCTGATCGGCGCGGTGATCGCCATGTTCGTCGACGGCGCCATGCTGTACTTCCTGTTCGGCAGCAAGATCTTCCCCGCCACCGGCACCTGGCCGGCCGGCATCGCCACGGCCGAGGCCATCTGGGCCGGCGACCGCGGCGGGCGCAAGGCCGCGTTCCTGGGCCTGGGCATTGCGGTGGGCGTGGGCGGCGCCTGGCTGGGGGTGCCGATGTCCGCGTTCGGCGCGGCCTTCCTGGGCAACCTGGCGGCGCTGACCATGTTCGGCATCGGCCTGCTGGTGCGCGGCTATTCGGTGGCGCTGACCGGCATCGACATCGCCAAGGCCTATATCCCGCACGGGCTGATGATCGGCGCGGGCATCGTCGCGCTGTTCCAGGTCGCCAGTGAAATCCGCCGCGCGCGCAACGCACCGGCGGCCGGCGCGGGCACCATCGAGGTTCCGGCCTCGCGCGCCAGCCGCATCCTGTCGGGCGGCTTCCTGGTCTACCTGGCGATTGCGCTGCTGATCTCGGTGCTGGCCGGCCATGTCTCGGACATGTCGCTGGGCATGCTGGTGGTGTTCGTCCTGTATGCCGCCTTTGCCGCCTACGTGCATGAGCTGATCGTCGGCATCGCGGCGATGCATTCGGGCTGGTTCCCGGCCTTCGCGGTGGCGCTGATCACGCTGACCATCGGCATCCTGATCGGCTTCCCGCCGACGGCGCTGGCGGTGCTGGTGGGCTTTTCCGCCGCCACCGGCCCGGCCTTTGCCGACATGGGCTACGACCTCAAGACCGGCTACCTGCTGCGCGGCGAGGGCCGCGACATGGAGGCCGAGCTGGCCGGGCGCAAGCAGCAGTTCCTGGCCGCGATGATCGGCTTCGCGGTGGCCGCGGTGGTGGTGCTGGTGTTCCACGGCACCTTCTTCGCGCAGAACATGATCCCGCCGGTGGACCGCGTCTATGCGGCTTCGATCAAGGCGGGCTCGTCGGCGGAGATCGCCCGCAACCTGGTGATCTGGGCCATCCCGGGCGCGCTGCTGCAGCTGATCGGCGGCTCCAGGCGCCAGCTCGGCATCCTGCTCTCGACCGGCATGCTGATTGCCTCGCCGCTGGCCGGCTGGGCGGTGCTGGCGGGCCTCGCGATCCGCTTCGTGCTGCAGCGCCTGCGCGGTGACAAGCACGTGGCCGAGATGAGCGCCTTTGCCGGCGGCGTGATTGCCGGCGACGCGCTGTTCAGCTTCTTCGGCTCGGTCACCAAGCTGAAGAAGTAAGCCTTACCCCGGGGCGCATACGCTGCGCCCGCCTGTCATTACCGAGACGTTCCATGGATATCCAAGTAATCCGCGCCGACACCCCGCTGACGGCTTCCACCATCTATCTCGACACGGCCGCGGCCTCGATTCCGCCAGACGCCGTGCTCGATACCGTGCGCAGCTATCTGCTCGATACCGGCCACGTCGGCATCTACCTGCCGGGCTTCCGCAAAGAGACCTATGCACGCGTGGAAGCGGTGCGCGGCAAGCTGGCCGGGCTGCTCGGCTGCGCGGCGGATGAAGTCGCCTTCACCAAGAACGCCACGGAAAGCATCTCCATCGTCGCGCGCGGCATCGACTGGAAGGCGGGCGACGAAGTACTGGTGGCCGACACCGAGATGCTGAGCAACCTGCTGCCCTGGCGCCGGCTGGAGCAATCGCACGGCATCGTCGTGAAGATGGTCGCGGCCAACGCCGAAGGGCTGCTGTCGCCCGAGGCGTTCGAGGCCGCCTTGACCGCGCGTACGCGCCTGCTCACCTTCTCGCACCTGCCCAATTCCACGGGTGCGGTGCAGCCGGCCGCGCGGATCTGCGCGGTGGCACGCCGCCACGGCGTGCTGTCGCTGGTCAATGCGGCGCAGAGCGTGGGCATGCTGCGCTCGGACGTGGCCGAACTGGACTGCGATTTCCTGGCCGGGTGCGGACGCAAGGCGTTGCGCGCGACCGAGGGCTCGGGCTTCCTGTATGTGCGCCGCGCGCTGATCGGGCAAGTCGAGCCCGCGCTGGTGGGCTGGTGGAACGGCGCCTACGACCGCGCTACCGGCGCGCTGTCGCTGGTGGCCGGTGCGAAGCGCTTCGAGGCCGGCTGCCCGATCGTGCCGGCGATCCTCGGCATGGGCACCGCCATCGACTACGCCGCCGCGATCGGCATCGAGGCCATCGAGGCGCGCGTGCGCGACCTGACCGAATACGCGGTGGCCAGGTTCGCGTCGATTCCCGGCTTCGAACTGTATGGCCCGGCCGACGTGGCCAGCCGCATCGGCATCGTGCCGTTCAATGTGCGTGGCGTGGACCCGGCGCGCATCGTCGCCGCGCTGGAAGCGCAGCAATGCATCATCGAAGCCGGCAACTTCATGGCCGACGCCATCCTGGCGCGCTACGGCGTGTCGACCATGGCGCGCGTCTCGCTGCACTACTTCAACACGCATGAAGAGATCGACCGCGTCGCCGCGCTGATCCGCGCCGCGATCGCCTGATCCCGCACAGAACCTCACCAGACTCCTGACGGAAACCAAGACATGACCCAACGCATCCTCCTGATGAGCAGCTCGCGCAAGGACAACCTTGGCTACCTCGAGCACGCCGGCGAGCAGATCCACACGCTGCTCAGGCGCGAGCCGCGCAAGGTGCTGTTCGTGCCGTTCGCCGGCGTGACGTTCAGCTTCGACAGCTATGAAGGCCTGGTCAAGCCGGTGTTCGAGCAGCTGGGCTACGCGCTGGAATCGATCCACCACAGCGCCGACCCGCTGCGCGCGGTCGAGCAGGCCGAGGCCATCGCGGTCGGCGGCGGCAACACCTTTGCACTGCTCAAGCGCATGTACGACGCCGGCATCGTCGACGCGATCCGCGCGAAAGTGCGCGCGGGCACGCCGTACGTGGGCTGGAGCGCCGGCAGCAACGTCGCCTGCCCGACCATCCGCACCACCAACGACATGCCCGTCGTGCAGCCGCCGTCGCTGCGCGCGCTCGGGCTGGTGCCGTTCCAGATCAACCCGCATTTCATCAGCGGCAAGCCCGCCGGCCACAACGGCGAAAGCCGCGAAGAGCGCCTGGCCGAGTTCCTGCACATCAACGCGCCGGAACAGGTGTTTGCGCTGCCGGAGGGCTCGGCGCTGTTCTCGGACGGCACCCACGGCACCGTGCTGGGCGAGCGCCATGCGCTGTGGTTCCCGGCCGAGGGCCAGGTCGAAACCATTCGCGAAGGCGAGACCTTCCCGCTGTCGCAGATCACCGGTCCGGCCGGCATGCAGGACTGGCCGGGCTTTGCTGCCTGAGCCGGCTGCACGGCCCTGATCCGCTGATGCACTGACCCGGGCCAGCCCCGGGTACAACAAACAAAAACCGCTCCGCGGGCCGCAACTTGCCGCCCGCGCGGGCTCCCTTTTGCCCTTTGGAGGAGAAAACAAGATGAGCCAGACCATTCGCCACGCCGTCCGCCTGGCACTGCCGCTGCTGCTGGGCCTGCCGGCCGCCGCGATGGCGCAGTCCGGGGTGACGCTGTACGGCGTGATCGATACCGCGCTGACCTACCAGTCCCATTCGAACCCCGCGGGCGAGGCCCAGATCGGGCTGCAGCAGGGCGGCGAAGGATTCCTGTCGGGAAGCCGCTTCGGCCTGCGCGGTATCGAGGACCTGGGCGGCGGCCTGAAGGCCGGCTTCGTGCTGGAGAACGGCCTGCTCGCCGACACCGGCAAGCTGGACCAGCAGGGCCAGCTGTTCGGGCGCCAGGCGTATGTGAAGATCGGCAACCAGTGGGGCGAACTGGCGCTGGGCCGGCAGTACACCACGGCCAACACCATGCTGTACTACGTCGACCCACTCGGGGTGGGCGCGGCGCCGCCCAATGCGTGGATGGTCTACCTGACCGGCCAGCGCTATGACAACGCCGTCAGCTACACCGGCAACTTCGGCCCGCTATCGGTGATCGCCGAATACGCGCTGGGCGAAACCGCGGGCAACACCCGCGCGACTTCGTCGGTGTCGTTCGGCGCGAAGTACGCCGCGGGCCCGATCACCGCGGTGGGCGACTTCCAGCAGACGCGCGACAGCCAGAGCCGCGCCGCGAGCATCTACCTGGCCGGCCTGAAGGCCGCGGTGGGCCGCGCCAGCCTGTTCGCCAACTACATCCACAGCGATCGCGACGCGGGCTTCGATTCGTCCAGGGGCGGCACCGACACAGCGACGATCACCAGCATGTCCACCGCCGCCACCGCGACCAACCGCGCGGCCTTCAACTCGGTCTTCGGCGGCAGCCGCCACGACGACTTCTTCACGCTGGGCGCGAGCTACGCCATCACCGGCAACGTCACGCTGATCGGCAGCGTGATGCACAACCGCACGCGCGCCGACGGCTTCAGCGGCAACCGCACCACTGGCTACGCGGTCGCCGACTACGCCTTCAGCAAGCGCACCGATGCCTACCTGGCGCTGGCCTACGACCGTGTGCACGGCGACTGGTCGGGCCTGTTCGGCAACAACACCACCAACTGGACCGGCGGCAGCAGCAAGCCGCTGGACGGGCGCGACAGCCAGACCACGGTGATGGTCGGCCTGCGCCACCAGTTCTGACCTTTTTGTAGACGCCCTGCCCGCGCCGCGCGGGCAAGGGCAAATCCTTTGGAGAAAGCCATGGCCCTGCAGCAGACGCTGGTCATTCACGAAGCCCTGGACAGCCCGCACGCCAACGGTGCGGTCGTCAGCGAACTGTTCGCGCCGTACGCGGGCGCCGGCGTGAGCGTGGAAGTGACCACGGTCAACAACGCCCCGCCCGAGAACACGGCCAACACCACCGACTTCATCACCATCGTGATCCCCGGCACCGCCGGCAAGCGTGGCGGCGGCAGCGCGCCGACGCTGGGCGTGATCGGCCGCAATGGCGCCATTGGCGCGCGTCCGGAACTGGTGGGGCTGGTGTCTGATGCCGACGGCCCGATCGGCTGCCTGGCGGTGGCGCTCAAGCTGGCGCAAATGAAGGCGCGCGGCGACCACCTGGCGGGCGACGTGATCGTGACCACGCACCTGTCGACCAATGTCTCGATGCAACCGCACGACCCGGTGCCGTTCATGGGCATGCCGGTCTCGTCCGACACCATGAACGACTACCAGGTGCTGCCGGAGATGGACGCGATCCTGTCGATCGACGCGTCCAAGGGCAACAGCATCATCAAGCACCGCGGCTTCGCCATCTCGCCGACGGCGATGCAGGGCTATATCCTGCGCGTGGCGCCGGACCTGGTGGCGACCATGGAATCCACCACCGGCTGCCCGGCGGTGACCTTCCCGATCTCGCAGCAGGACATCACGCCGTATCACAACGGCCTGTACCACTTCAACAGCATCATGCAGCCGCACGTCGCCACGCGGGCGCCGGTGGTCGGCGTGGCGGTGACGGCGCAGTCGGTGGTGTCGGGCAGCGCGACCTCGGCCAACCACGAGATCGACATCGCCGAAGCGGTGCGCTTCTGCGTGGAAGTGTCCAAGCGCTTCGGCGCCGGCAAGTGCCAGTTCTTCAACCCCACCGAGTGGGACAAGATCCGCGCGGCCTACCCGGACCTGTCGGTATTCCAGACCGCGGGCAAGCGCTGAGCACGGCGCCGGCGGCCCGGCCAGTTCAGGCGGCTTCGGCCGGGCCTGGCTGGTTGGCCGCCTCGGTGGGGGCGGTGCCGCCGTGGCGCCGCTTCCATTCGTCGAAGCCGCCGGCCAGCGCCCAGGTCCTGGGGTAGCCGGCCGCGCGCAGGCGCTCGGCCAGCAGCGCGGCGGACAGCTCATTGGGGCAGGCGCAATAGACCACGATATCGGCCTCGGCATGCGGCACGCCCAGCGCGTCCAGGCTGTCGAGCGCGCCCTGCATGTCCAGCACCATCGAGCCGGGGATGCGCTCCATCGGCGTGTCGCCGTGCGCGCGCACGTCGATCACCACCGGCAGGCTGCCGGCCCGCCGGCGCAATTCCAGTTCATCCACGCTCATGCGCGGCACACGCCGGGTGCGGCGCAGCAGCCGGAACCGGCGCCACCAGCGCCACGCCAGGAACAGCGCGAACATTACCGCCAGCGCCACCAGCGCCATATGCCCATAGGCGCTGAACCCGTCCAGGATGGCGTCGATAAAATCACTGAACACCACGCCGATCAGCAAGGCGCTGCCGGCCCACACCAGCGCGCCGATGGCGTCATAGAACAGGAACACCGGCAGCGGCGTGCCCGTCATGCCCGCCATCGCGGTGGACAAGGCCCCCGCGCCAGGCAACAGCTTGGCGAACACCAGCGCGCGTGGTCCCACGCGCAGGTACAGCGACTGGGTCTGCCGGATGCACGAATCCTGCGAAATCGACACCCGGCAGATCGTGCGCAGCATCGGCTGCCCCAGCCGGCGCCCGGCGAAGAACCAGCCGGTGTCGGCAATCAGGCAGGCGAAGATGACCGCCGCCAGCACTGCGCCGATCGACGGCCCGGTCTCCTGCACGCCCAGCGCGCCGGCGACGAACAGCATCGGGTACGCCGGCACCGGCAGCCCGGCCTGCTCGACCAGCACGTTAAGGAACACCAGCATCAGCCCGTGGTGTTCCAGCAAGGCTTGTAACTCTCCCACCGCGCACTCCCCGTTAGTCCAGGACACCAGTGTGCCAGCCGGCCGCGGTCCTTGCAGCGGCAGCTTTGCATGGGTGTTTCAAAATTCCTGAGTACAACCGCGCTGCGGGAGGCCCCGCTTGATCTATGTTGTCCGACAACATCGTCTCCTGGTATTCCGATCCGTCTCTATGCGACCAACTCTGCACCAATTGCGTGAGGAGTGATCCGTTATCCATCTACAGGCCGTAATTCGATCAATTTCAGGCGCTTTCTGGCACAACTACCAGCCAAATCCCCGCTAACCCCGACTGCGGCCACACCCTATTGCCTTTGCCGGCAGCTTGTCGTACGATGACTGATAACGTGGATGACCTGCACTACCGCAGTCAGCCATCACTGCCACCCGGGCCATTGGCCCGCTCAGGATTGCCGCAATGCTCGCACCCAACGAACTCAAGCAAATCGTCTCCGAAGGCCTGCTGTCCTTCCCCATCACTGACTTCGACGCGCAAGGCGACTTCGCGGCGCAGTCCTACGCCGCCCGGCTGGAGTGGCTGGCTCCCTACGGCGCCACCGCGCTGTTCGCGGCGGGCGGCACCGGCGAGTTCTTCTCGCTGACGCCGCAGGACTACACGGCCGTGGTCGACACCGCCGTGCGTACCTGCGCCGGCAAGGTGCCGATCCTCGCCGGCGCCGGCGGCCCGACCCGCACCGCCATTGCCTACGCACAGGAAGCCCAGCGCCTGGGCGCCGCCGGCGTGCTGCTGCTGCCGCACTACCTGACCGAAGCCAGCCAGGACGGCATTGCCGCGCACGTCGAAGAGGTCTGCAAGGCGGTGGACATCGGCGTGATCGTCTACAACCGCGCCAACTCGAAGCTGGACGCCACCCAGCTGGCGCGCCTGGCCGAACGCTGCCCCAACCTGATCGGCTTCAAGGACGGCGTGGGCGACATCGAGGCCATGGTCAGCATCCGCCGCAAGCTGGGCGACCGCTTCTCCTACCTGGGCGGCCTGCCCACCGCCGAGGTCTATGCCGCGGCCTACAAGGCACTGGGCGTGCCGGTGTACTCGTCGGCGGTGTTCAACTTCATCCCGAAAACCGCGATGGACTTCTACCGCGCCATCGCCACGGACGACCACGACACCGTGGGCCGACTGATCGATGACTTCTTCCTGCCCTACCTGGCCATCCGCAATCGCAAGGCCGGTTATGCGGTGAGCATCGTCAAGGCCGGCGCCCGCCTGGTCGGCCGCGGCGGCGGCCCGGTGCGCGCACCGCTGACCGACCTGACCGGCGAGGAAATGGAAATGCTGGGCACACTGATCAACAAGCTCGGCCCGCAGTAATCGCCCTTCGCACTGCAAACCGACAGGCCGGCCGCGGGGCGCATGCCCTCCGGCCGGCCTTCCCGTTCCAAACGCTGACAAGGAATCCTTCCATGCACATCACCGGTGACATGCTGATCGGCGCGCAAGCCGTGCGCGGCTCCGAAACCCTGCTGCAGGCCATCAATCCCGCCACCGGCCAGGCCCTGGGCCCCGACTTCCACGGCGGCGGCCAGGCCGAGGTCGAACGCGCCTGCGCGCTGGCCGAAGCCGCATTCGACACTTACCGCAACACCTCGCCGGAACAGCGCGCGGTCTTCCTTGAAGCCATCGCCAGCGGCATCGAAGCGCTGGGCGACACGCTGATCGAACGGGCTCACCTGGAAAGCGCGCTGCCGATCGCGCGCCTGCAGGGCGAGCGCGGCCGCACCGCCGGCCAGCTGCGGCTCTTTGCCACCGTGCTGCGCGAAGGCCGCTGGCAGCAGGCCACCTTCGACCCCGCGCTGCCCGAGCGCAACCCGCCGCGCCCGGACCTGCGCATGCAGCGCATCGCCATCGGCCCGGTGGCGGTGTTCGGCGCCAGCAACTTCCCGCTGGCCTTCTCCGTGGCCGGCGGCGACACCGCCGCGGCACTGGCCGCGGGCTGCCCGGTCGTGGTCAAGGCGCACTCGGCCCACCTGGGCACGTCCGAGCTGGTTGGCCGCGTGATCCAGAAAGCCGTGCGCGACGCCGGCCTGCCCGAAGGCGTATTCTCGCTGCTGGTGGGCGCGGGCAATGTCATCGGCACGGCGCTGGTCTCGCATCCGGCGATCCAGGCGGTCGGCTTCACCGGCTCGCGGGCGGGCGGCATGGCGCTGATGCGCACGGCCAACGCACGCCCGCAGCCGATTCCGGTGTACGCCGAGATGAGCAGCATCAACCCGGTGTTCGTGCTGCCCGCGGCACTCGCTGCACGCGGCGAGGAAATCGGCCGCCAGCTGGTGGATTCGCTGGTGCTGGGCGTCGGCCAGTTCTGCACCAATCCTGGCCTGGTGATCGGCATCGAAGGGCCCGCGCTCGACAGCTTCCGCGCCGCGGCGCTGGACGCGCTGCAAGGCAAGGCGGCAGCGACCATGCTGACGCCCGGCATCCATGCTGCCTATGAGCAGGGCGTGGCGCAGCTGTCGTCGCTCGACGGGCTGCAGCGCATCGGCGACGGCGTCGACGGCAACGGGGCCAACCAGGCGCGGCCGGTGATGTTCGAGACCACCGCGGCGCAGTTCATGGCCGATCATCGGATGCAGGCCGAAGTGTTCGGCCCGTCGACGGTGCTGGTGGTGTGCCGCGATCTCGACGAGATGCTGGCCATGGCGCGGCAGCTCGAGGGCCAGCTGACGGCAACGATGCAGCTCGATGATGCCGACCACGCGGCCGCGCAGCGCCTGCTGCCGGTGCTGGAACGCAAGGCCGGCCGCGTGCTGTGCAATGGCTATCCGACCGGCGTTGAAGTGGCCTATGCGATGGTGCATGGCGGGCCGTTCCCGGCGACTTCGGATGCGCGTTCGACTTCGGTGGGGGCGACGGCGATCGACCGGTTCTTGCGGCCGGTCTGCTACCAGAACCTGCCGCAGGCGTTGCTGCCGGCAGCGGTGAAGCGGTAAGTAAGAAGCAGCCCCGCATTGTGCGGGGCTGTTGGACAGTCGCGCGCCGGCGCGCTGGAAACTTGCCGCCGCCCTGGGCGGACGCTCAAGCGTCCAGCCTGATCCCCGCCTGCCTGACCACCCCCGCCCACCGCGCCTGCTCGGCAACAAAGAACTTGCCGGTCTCACCCGGCGTCATCGTCACCACTTCCGCCCCCTGGGCCACCAGCTGCGCGCGCAGTTCCGGCGCGCGGATGATGCGGATCAGCTCGCCGCTGATGCGCGCCACCATCGCATCCGACATGCTGGCCGGCGCCATCACGCCCTGCCACGTTCCCGACTCGAAATTCGGCACGCCCTGCTCGGCGATGGTCGGCACGTTCTGCAGCAGCGGCATGCGCGTGCGCTTGGACTGGGCGATCAGCTTGAGCTTGCCCGACTGCACATGCGGCAGCGTGGCCAGCATGCCGTTCATCAGCACCTGGGCACTGCCGCCCACGGTATCGGCAATGGCCTGCGAACCGCCCTTGTACGGCACGTATTGCCACTTCGCGCCGGTGGCCTGCTCCACTGCCACGCCGGCCAGGTGCGGCGCGCTGCCGATAGCGGTCACGGCGAAGTTGAGCTGGCTGCGCTGCGACAGCGCCACCAGTTCCTTCAGGCTGGTTACCTGCACCGACGGATGCACCACCAGCAGGTGCGGCGAGTAGGCCAGCATGGATACCGGCTTGAGGTCTTTGGCAATATTGAATGTCAGCCTGGTATAGACCGACGGGCTGATCGCCAGGGCGCCGATATCGCACAGCATCAGCGTGTGGTTGTCGGTGGCCTGCGCGACCAGTGCCGCGCCGACGTTGCCGTTGGCGCCCGGGCGGTTGTCCACCACCACCGACTGGCCCAGCGCATCGCCCAGTTGCTTGCTGATCAGGCGCGCGATGATGTCCGACGAGCCGCCGGCGGTGTACGGCACTACCAGGCGGATCGGGCGGGTGGGCCAGTCCTGCGCGGCGTGCGCCGCCGATGACAGGCCCGCGAGCGGGCCGGCGGCCAGGCCGGCCGCCAGCGCGGAGGATTGCCTGAGGAAGTTGCGGCGTCCCTGGGTCATGCTGTTGTCTCCTGTGGATGGCGCGCGCCGGCGCGGCACGCCAGGCGTGCACGGCCGGCGCGGTCGGCGCGGTCGGTGCGGTCGGTGCTTCAGTGTGCAGACTCAGCGCGGCGGCGTCAGTCCAGCGCGATCTTGCCCTTCTCGATCACGGTCTTCCAGCGCTGCAGCTCCTGCGCCTCGAACTGGTGGAACTGCTCGGGCGTGTTGGCCACCACCTCGAAGCCGTTCTCGGACAGCTTCTGGCGCATCTTCGGGTCGTTCAGCGAGGACACCAGCGCACCATGCAGGCGGCTCTTCACCTCGGGCGGCAGGCCGCGCGGCGCGGCCACGCCCTGCCACGAATACACCTCCACATCCTTGACGCCGGCCTCGGCCATGGTCGGCACATTGGGCAGCACCGGCGAGCGCTTGTCGGAGGTCACCGCCATCGCCTTGAGCTTGCCGGCGCGGATGTGCTGCAGCACCGCGTTGATGTTCTGGAACGACACGTCGACCTGGCCGGCAAGCAGGTCGCTGATGGCCGGGCCGCCGCCCTTGTAGGGAACATGGAGACCGTCGGTGGCACTCTTCTGCCAGAACAGCGCCGCGGTCAGGTGGTCGGACGAGCCCGCGCCGGACGTGGCAAAGCTGACCTTGCCCGGATTCTTCTTCATGTAGGCCACCAGTTCCTGCAGCGTGTTGGCCGGGAACCGCGGATTGGCCACCAGCACGTTGGGCGCGCGCACTGCCACGGTCAGCAGGTCGAAGTCCCTGGCCGGGTCATAGGCCAGGTTCTTCTGCAGGAACGGGTTCACGGCATAGACGCCGATCGACGCCACCATCATGGTGTAGCCGTCCGCCGGCGCCCGCTTGACGAAGGTGGCGCCAATGGCGCCGGTTGCGCCGGGGCGGTTGTCGATGACAAAGGGCTGGCCCAGCTTTTCATTGAGCGGCACGGTCAGCATGCGGGCGATGGCGTCGCTGGAGCCGCCCGGCGGGAACGGCACCACGACCGATACCGGGCGTTGCGGCCAGTCCTGTGGCGCGGCAATGGCGGCGGCGCTGACGGTCAGGGCCGCCACCGTGACAGCCGAGCCGAGCGCGAGCGCGCGCAGCCAGTGGTGCAGGCGCAGGGCGCCCTGGCGTTGGATGGGGTACATCGTTGTCTCCTGCAGTGTCTTTATTGGATGAGCCGGCCGTCCCGATAACGGCGCCGGCCGGCTGGCGTCGTCGCCGGTACCACGCCAGCGCACCATGCAGGGCGCCTTGTCGTTGAACTTTCAGCCCGGGATCAGGAACTCCATCGCCGCGGCATCGCAACGCATGTTATCTGTCATCGTATAACTGATAACCAAGTATAATGAGGCCATCTCGAACCGGTCAAGTCCGGGAAACCCCGCCCGGTTTCGTACGCACCCGCCATGCCGAACGCCCAATCCACCCCGCCCGTCACTTCCCTCCCGCTGCGCCGCCGTGGCCGCACGCTTGCCGAGGAAGTCGTGCAAGCCCTCGGCGAAGAGATCCGCCAGGGCCACCTCAAACCCGGCGACAAGCTGCCGACCGAGTCGGAGATCATGGCGTCGATGGGAGTCAGCCGCACCGTGGTGCGCGAAGCGCTGTCGCGGCTGCAGGCGAGTGGCCTGGTGGAGACACGCCACGGCATCGGCACCTTCGTGCTGGCGCGCGCGGCCGAAGCGCCCTCGCCCTTCCGTATCGGGCCGGACGCGCTGGGGACGGCGATGGATGTGATGGCGATGCTGGAATTCCGCGTCAGCCTGGAAGCCGAGGCCGCGGGCCTGGCCGCCACGCGCCGTACCGACGAGCAACTGGCCGCGATGCGCCAGGCGCTGGATGAACTCAAGCGCAGCGCCGGCGCCGGCAATGACGCCGTGGAGAGCGACTTCGCCTTCCACCTGGCCATCGCGCGCGCCACCGGCAACCGTTATTTCACCGACATCATGGGCCACCTGGGCACCATGGTGATCCCGCGCAGCCGCTTGCAAGTCAGCACGCCCGAGCGTGTGCAGTACCTGGAGCGCGTCAGCATCGAGCACGAGAACATCTACGACGCGATCGAGCGCCGCGACCCGGACGGCGCCAAGGCGGCCATGCGCATGCACCTGACCAACAGCCGCGAGCGGCTGCGCAAGGCTTCGGGTTCGGCCGGCGCGCAGGGCTGAGGCGGGCAGGTACGCCGGGCTACGTGCTTGGCCCGTCATGTCATACGATGTCCAATAAGGAATGCGGCCCGGCGCCCTGGCCGCTATGGCGTCAGCCGGCACCGGCGCGCAAAGTCGACCAGCTCCACCAGCGACGACACCTGCAGCTTGCCCATGATGCGGGCCTTGTAGCTGCTGACGGTCTTGTTGCTGATAAAGAGGCTGGCGCTGATGGCCTTGTATGACATGCCGCGCGCCAGCATCTGCAGCACCACCAGTTCCTTGTCGGACAGCCGCCGCAGCACCTCGTCGTCGGCCGACATGGACTGGCGCGGTGCGCCGCCGCGGCCCAGCACCGGGAAGACGGTGTAGCCGGCCAGCACCGCCTCGACCGCGCGCAGGATCTCCTTGATGTCCTGCGTCTTGCTGACAAAGCCCTGTGCGCCCGCCTGCCACGAGCGGCTGACGAACACCGCCGGGTCCAGCGCCGTCACCACCAGGATGCGCACCTGCGGATGGATCACCCGCAGGCGCGGCGCCACGTCCAGCCCGCTGGAGCGCGGGATGTCGAGGTCGAGCAGCACCAGGTCGGGCGTACGCGCACGCACCATCTCGATGGCACATTGCCCGTTGTCCGCCTCGATCACCTCGTCGACGCCAAGCAGCTGCAAGAGGTGGTGCCGGAGCACCAGCCGCATCGCCGGATGGTCGTCAACGATCAGGATGGTTGTCATGCGTGGGTCCGTGGTTCGAGGAAGCATCGGCCGAGGAAGCATCCCCAAGCGGGCATGGGATAGCCGGGGCGGCGCACGCCGGTGCGCGAAGCAACGCCAGTATAGGGAGCCGCAGGCGCGCGCAGGATGGGAGGAATCCGCATCGGCTGCAGCGAAATCCTAGGCCGGCCTCAGACGCGCGGCCCCCCCCCGGGGGCTGCCGCGGGCTGTCCCTGCACACGGCAGGGGCAACGGGAAACGGCCAGTGGTGCTACTCTATTCCGGCGTGTTTCATCCATGGAGAACACTGTGCCTCGCAAGACCCCTATCGAGCGCTACCGCAATATCGGCATCAGCGCGCATATCGACGCCGGCAAGACCACGACGACCGAACGGATCCTGTTCTATACCGGCGTCAACCACAAGCTGGGCGAAGTGCACGATGGCGCGGCCACCATGGACTGGATGGAGCAGGAGCAGGAGCGCGGCATCACCATCACGTCGGCCGCCACCACGGCCTTCTGGAAGGGCATGGCCGGCAACTACCCCGAACACCGCATCAACATCATCGATACGCCGGGACACGTCGACTTCACCATCGAAGTCGAGCGCTCCATGCGCGTGCTGGACGGCGCCTGCATGGTCTACGACGCCGTCGGCGGCGTGCAGCCGCAGTCCGAGACCGTCTGGCGCCAGGCCAACAAGTACGCCGTGCCGCGCATCGCCTTCGTCAACAAGATGGACCGCGTCGGCGCCGACTTTTTCCGCGTGCAGACCCAGATCGCCGACCGTCTCAAGGGCCGAGCCGTGCCGATCCAGATTCCGCTGGGCGCCGAGGACCATTTCCAGGGCGTGGTCGACCTGGTCAAGATGAAGGCCATCGTCTGGGACGATGCCAGCCAGGGCGTGCGCTTCGAATACCAGGACATTCCGGCCGATCTTGTCGCCACCGCGCAGGAATGGCGCGACAAGATGGTCGAGGCCGCCGCCGAGGCCGACGAGACGCTGCTCCACCAGTACCTGTCCGGCGAGCCGCTGAGCGAAGAGCAGATCAAGCACGGCCTGCGCAAGCGCACCATCGCCAACGAGATCGTGCCGATGCTGTGCGGCAGCGCCTTCAAGAACAAGGGCGTGCAGAGCATGCTGGACGCGGTGATCGACTACCTGCCGTCGCCCGCCGACGTGCCGGCCATCCTTGGCCATACCGAGGACGACCGCCAGGCCGAGCGCCATCCCAACGACGACGAGCCGTTCGCCGCCCTGGCGTTCAAGATCATGACCGACCCCTTCGTCGGCCAGCTGATCTTCTTCCGCGTCTACTCGGGCGTGGTCAAGTCCGGCGACACCGTCTACAACCCGCTCAAGAGCAAGCGCGAGCGCCTGGGCCGCATCCTGCAAATGCACGCCAACGTGCGCCAGGAGATCAAGGAAGTGCGCGCCGGCGACATCGCCGCGGCGGTGGGCCTGAAGGAAGCCACCACCGGCGACACGCTGTGCGATCCCGACAAGGTCATCATCCTGGAACGCATGAGCTTCCCGGAACCGGTGATCTCGCAGGCGGTCGAGCCCAGGACCAAGGCCGACCAGGAGAAGATGGGCATTGCGCTGAACCGGCTGGCGCAGGAGGACCCGTCCTTCCGCGTGACCACGGACGAGGAATCCGGCCAGACCATCATCTCCGGCATGGGCGAGCTGCACCTGGAAATCCTGGTCGACCGCATGCGGCGCGAGTTCGGCGTGGAGGCCTCGGTCGGCAAGCCGCAGGTGGCCTACCGCGAGACCATCCGCCAGCCGGCCAAGGACGTGGAAGGCAAGTTCATCAAGCAGTCGGGCGGGCGCGGCCAGTATGGCCACGTGGTGCTCAACCTGGAGCCGATGCCACATGGCGGCGGCTACGAGTTCGTCGATGCCATCAAGGGCGGCGTGGTGCCGCGCGAGTTCATCCCCGCGGTGGACAAGGGCATCCGCGAGACCTTGCAGGCGGGCGTGCTGGCCGGCTACCCGGTGGTCGACATCAAGGCCACGCTGGTATTCGGCTCGTACCACGACGTGGACTCGAACGAGAACGCGTTCCGCATGGCCGGCTCGATGGCGTTCAAGGAGGGCATGCGCCGGGCCAGGCCCATACTGCTGGAGCCGATGATGGCGGTCGAAGTGGAGACGCCCGAGGAATTCACCGGCAACGTGATGGGCGACCTGTCATCGCGGCGCGGCATGGTGCACGGCATGGAAGACATCGCCGGTGGCGGCGGCAAGATCGTGCGCGCCGAGGTGCCGCTGGCGACCATGTTCGGCTACTCCACCACGCTGCGCTCGCTGACGCAGGGGCGTGCGACGTTCACGATGGAGTTCAAGCACTATGCCGAGGCGCCGGCCAGTGTGGCCGAGGCGGTGATATCGGCGAAGCGGGTGGGGTAATGCGGTTGGCTTGCCTCTCCCGCTTGCGGGAGAGGGCTGGCGCATCCACGCGCCCGCGCCCTCCTCTGTCACCGCCTCAGCACGCCGCCGCCGTCATCTTGAAGATCCCCTGCGCATTGCCCGCATCAAACCCCAGGTCATAGCGCTGCGGCGCCGCCGCTTCCTCGGCAAAGCGGTCGCGCGTGATGAACTCGTAGAACGATCCCGGCACGTCCCGCTCCACCGTCTCGCCCTGCGCGCCGACAAAGGCGCGGCGCACCGTATCCGCGCGGAACGCGGTCTGCCTGACGCGGCCGCTGCGCGACACCTCCACCTTGTCCTTCATCGGCCGGCCCAGCTGCTTCTGCCGCTCGGCCAGCGCGAATACGTCGTCGACGCGGTCGGTGGCGTGGTTGAAGGCATTGCCCTCGGTGGCGATCCAGGCCATCTCGGCCGATTCGGCGAGCAGCATTTCATAGTCGGCCAGGCTCGGCATGGCGTGCTGGCGCGCGAAGCACGGCACCAGCAGGCCGACCAGCTCGGCGCCAGCGGCCAGGTCCAGGGCGCCGTCGCGCTCCAGTTGCCACAGCAGGGTCTGCGCGCGCGGCGTGAGCGGGTCGGCGGAGCTGCCGGTGACGCGGCTGACGGCGGCGCGGAAACCATCGCTGAAGCGTTCGGGATGGAACTCGCTGAGGAAGAACTGGGCGATTTCCTCCGGCGCGTCGGCATGCGCATAGGAGCGGCCGGTCATGCCGATCCGGTCCAGCGGATAGGTGCCGTTGAGCACGTAGCCGAGCGGGCGCAGGATGCGGGTGAAGGCGGCCTCGCCTTCGGGCAGCGCGCCGTTGTCGCGCCACTTGACCGTGCGCAGCGCGCCGTGGTCGAAGGTGACCTTGGCGCCGGCGGCGGCGACGTCGTCGGTGTAGGCGCGGCCAGTCGGCACGCGCTCAAGGATGCCGCCGAACAGCACCATGTTCAGGGCCTGGGCGATTTCTGCGCGGGAGGCGCGGCCCTGCGGGCCTTGCGGCAGCGCTGCGGGCAAGGTAACCAGCGCGAGCAGTTGCGCCGCGCGGGCGGCGCCGGTGTTGGCGGTGAGGAGGGCGGAGATATTGGCGGTCATGGGCGCAATCAGGTGAGCACTGGGATGGCCGCCGGGCTGGCGACGATCCGCGGGGCAGGATAGGGGCGCCCCCATGGCGCGCACAAGCGCGCATTGCGCACAACGTTGTGCGTGCGGCGCACAAGCGGCGCAGCGATGCGGCCCGCCGGCGCTGTTTATACTGTCGGCCTTCCTTCCCCCGCCGTCCCATGAGAAACGACATCCCCAACCTGGGCGCGCTGCAGGCCTTCGAAGCCTCGGCACGGCTGGGCAGCTTTACCCGCGCCGCCGCCGAGCTGGCGCTGACGCACAGCGCGGTGGGGCGGCAGGTGGCTCAGCTGGAGCAGCGCCTGGGCGTGGCGCTGTTCACGCGCGTGCGCCGGCGCCTGGTGCTGACCGATACCGGGCGCGAGTACGCCGCGCGCATCCGCCGGCACCTGGACCACCTGCAGCGCGACACGCTGGAGATCACCACCGGCCGCGCCATGGGCTACACGCTGGAACTGGCGGTGGTGCCCACCTTTGCCACCCAGTGGCTGATCCCGCGCCTGCCGGACTTTGCCCGGCGCCACCCCAACGTGACGGTCAACCTGTCGGCGCGCTCGCAGCCGTTCTCGTTCCAGGAATGCGCCTATGACGCGGCGATCTACTTTGGCGACCAGTTCTGGCCCGGCACGCGCGGCGGTGTGATCTTCCGCGAAGGCGGCATGGTGCCGGTGTGCAGCCCCGCTTTCCTGGCGGAATATCCCGTGGCCGACGCCGCCAGCCTGGCACGCTGCCGCCACCTGCACCTGAGCACGCGCGCCAATGCCTGGCGCGACTGGTACGCGGCGCAGGGCTGGCCGTACGACCTGGCCGCCTCGCGCGGGCCGCGCTACGAACTGTTCACCATGATGACGGCGGCCGCCGCGGCCGGGCTTGGCATCGGCCTGGCACCGCGCCTGCTGATCGAGCGCGAGCTCCAGACCGGCCAACTGGTGATCCCGCTGGCGGGCATGCTGGACGAGCAGCAGGGCTATTACTTCGCCTACCCGGAAGGCCGTCCCGAGTCAGAGGCACTGGCGGCATTCCGCAACTGGATACTCGGCCTGTCCCGCGACGCGCCGGCGACCGGCGCCGGCAGCTGATCGCGACATTCGCGAGCCCCGGGCGGGTCCCACTCCGACGTCTTTGTCGCCCCATTTTTTGTGATTTATAATGCATTTTTCCGGGGCGTTGGCGCAACGCAGGTGAACGACCGCCTGTTCGCCGCGCCGGGGACGACCCGAAACGGTCACGCCTTCTTTATCGGTCTCTCGCAGGGCCAGGCCTATCGCAACAGATAGAGCGAAAACTGCCCACCGTTGATCGGGAAAGCCGCGCCAGCCACCTCACCCAGCGCTTCCATTGCACCCAACCCACCCATCGATATGCCGCCGGCACAGTCCACGCCCCTCCCGGCGTCAGTGCAGGCAGTGAACAGCACCAGGGCTGCGAGCCCGGCGCAAACCAGTTTGCTCATGAACTTCTCCTCGCGATTCCGGCAGGCAAGGGGAGTGGGAGTCGCCGGGAATCAGGGCGGCGAGTCCCACGATGATTTCAGCAGCCGCAACCTTCGGTCCCCCCTCAGGCGGGCCTGATGTTCTGGTTCACGCGGAACAGGTTTGCAGGGTCGTACTTGCGCTTGATCTCCGCCAGTCGCTCATAGTTGTCGCGATAGGCAGCCTTCACGTTGTCGTTGCCTTCGTCCATCATCATGTTGATGTAGCCGCCGCCAGCCGAGTGCGGATGCAGCGCCAGCCAGTAGTCCCTGGCCCACTGCACGATGCGGTCGTTGTTGGCCGGGTCGGGATCGACGCCGACAATCACGCTGGCGAAGCTCGCATCGCGGTAGCTGAACGCGGTGTCATTGGGGCCCGCTCGGTGCGCCGCGCCGTTGATGGGATACAGGTGCATGGTCGAGTGCATCGACGGCAACTGGTGCCCATACTTGATGTGCAGGTCGATGGCCTTGTCGCTCAGGTCGCTCACGAAGTCGGCTTTCCAGTACCACTGCAGGCCAGGCGGATACAGCGCGTCGAACAGGCTCTGCAAGACCGGCCAGGGAATGGGGCCGGCAAAGTCCACCGCTGGCGGCATGGCGTCGCGAATCGGCTTGAAGCGCGCCTCGGCCTGATCGAGTGGACCGGTGTAGCACCACACCACGGCGCACATCTTCTGCAGGTGGACAGACTCGGGGAACGGCGGCCCGGGCGGCACCGTCACAAAGCCGAACCAGCCATTGATGTCCTGCGGCGCAGTCAGGATGAAATCGCGCCACCACTTCATCAACTCGCGCGCCTGGTCCATCGGCCACAGCATCGGGCCACCATAGACGGTGCCGACCGGATGGGCCTTGAACTCGAATGAGGTGATTACGCCGAAGTTGCCGCCACCGCCGCGCAGCGCCCAGAACAGGTCCGCGTTCTCGTCGCTGCCGGCATTGACCAGTCGCCCGTCGGCCAGAACGACCTCGGCGCTGAGCAGGTTATCGATCGTCAGGCCGTAGGCCCGGCTAAGGTAGCCAATGCCGCCGCCAAGGGTCAGCCCACCCACGCCCGTGGTCGAGATGAAACCGCTCGGCGTCGCCAGTCCATAGGCGCTGGCGGCGTGGTCCACATCGCCCCAGGTGCAGCCGCCACCAACCCGAATGGTGCTGCGCTTCGGATCGACAAACACGCCTTTCATCGGCGACAGGTCGACCACCAGTCCGCCATCGCATGTGCCGAGCCCCGCGCCATTGTGCGCACCGCCACGTACGGCCAGCAGCATTCCGCTGTCTCGCGCGGCGTTCACTCCCGCAATGACGTCCGCGACATCCGTGCAGCGCGCGATCAGTGCCGGGCGCTTGTCGATCATGCCGTTGTACACCGCGCGTGCCTGGTCATAGGCCGCATCGCCAGGCTGAATCAATTGCCCCCGAAAATGCGCCTTCAGCGCGGTGGCGACGGTTTCACTCAGAGCGCCTTCCATGGTTGCCTCCTGTCCGGTCGGTATGCAGGAGTTTTAGCAACCTCGGCGTTTGAAGGGCGTTAGGCGCGGCGTTATATGCGCCAATCTCCGACGCGGCTGGCCCGGAAGGTCAAACCATGACTAACGCGCCCGCAACGCGCGCGCCCGGACGATGTCGGGCTGGTCGAACCCTTCGGCGAATCGGGCGAGCGGCGACTCGACCACCCGGCGCGCACCGATGCCCTCCCGTGGCTCGCGCAACGCCGCCAGCGACAGCGCGGCACGCAGCTCGAGGGGGCGAGCCCGTTGGGCGGCAGCGATCTCGATCGCCTTGATCAGCGACGATTCGGCTTCGGCCAGGTTGGCGCTGCGATGCAACAACAAGTCGCCGCGCAGACGATAGAGCTCCGCGTCCAGCCAGTGCTCGCCAGTGTGCTCCGCATGGTGGAGCGCCTGATCCAGCGCCGCAAGCGCGGCCTCGGTCTCGCCCACGTCACCCAGGCATTCCGCCAGCATGCCGAGATACAGCGACAGCCGCAGGCGCGCGCCGGTGGCATGAAAGCCCTCGATCGCCGCCTGCATGGCCGCCACAGCGTCGGCGCCGGGCGACTGCTTTGCATTGGCCCAGGCGAGCAGCAGGTCAGCCCAGGCGAGGTAATAGCCGACGTGGTACTGATCGGCGATCGAACGTGCCTGTCGGGCGTAGTGAAGCGTGAGACCGTGCTCCCGGCGCAGGGCATGCTGCGTTGCAAGATATGACAGCGCCAGCGCCTGGGAAAACGGGTGTGCCAGCCGGTTTGCCACCTCCAGCGCTTCGCGACCACGCCGGAGGGCCTGATCGGCGAGCCCGGTGAACCAGAATGCATGGGCCGACCACGCCGAGGCCAGCACGCCGAAGTTTCCGCCCATCAACGACACATGCTCGGCGTGCTGGGTTTCGTCATAAGCGCCGAGCGCGCGTTGATACGCGGGCTCCGCCGCCACCCAGTCACCCTGCTGGACCAGGCTCCCCATGACGTTGGTCCATGCCATCGACGCGTAGGTACCCGACCCGGAATTGCCCAATCCCACGATGAGTTCCTCGCTCAGGCTCCGCGCCTGGGCAAGCTCCGCACTGACGACAAGAAAGAAGGCAAGGCTGAGCTGGGCGCGCGCCTGCTGACCGAAGTCGCCCACCTGTCTGCTGAGCTCCACGGCGCGCCGCAGTGGCGTGTCGAGCGCCGGCGCCGCCCACCCACGGGAAATGCGAATCGGCGGCGCAAGGTCGAGTTGCAATGCCAGCGACTGCCTGGCGCGCTCTTGCGGATCGACGATCTGACCGGCTTGCGCCAGCCCGCGCTGCAGCAGGGCAATGGCATCGTCATAGGCGTACACACTCTGCGCAACGCCGGCCGCGCGCCGGTAGAACGCGGCTGAATCGGTTGGCAGGCCCGCCTGCTCGTAGTGCGCGGCAATCTGCGCGCTGGCAGCGTCGAGATCATCGCCCGGCGCCTGTTCAAGCGCGCGTGCCACGCGTTGATGCAGGCGGCGGCGTTGCAGCGGATTGACCTCGGCGTACGCCACGTCCCGGATCTTGTCGTGGCTGAAGTCAAAGGCAAGGCCCCCGCTGTCTGGCTGGCGCACGATGCCTCGTTGCCACAGTTCGTCCAGCGCATTCGTGAGGGCGTCCTCGCGCACGTCGCTCGCCTGGGCCAGTACATCGGCGGTGAATGCTCGCCCGATGATCGCCGCGACGCCCACGATATCGCGCGCGGCAGGCGACAGTTGCGCAAGGCGGTTCGAGATCACCGTATACACCTTGGGTGGCAACTTCGGGACCGTGCCGTGCGGCGTGCCACCGGCCGTCGCGGTGTCGGACCGGGCGCGCATCATCTCGACCGTGAACAGGGGATTGCCTTCGCTCTCCTCGAATAGCCGGCTTGCCTCCGCATCGGCCAGCGGCCGATTGATGATCTGCGCCGCGATCTTCGCAGTTTCGGCGGCATCCAGCGCGCCCAGCAACATCTCCGTGAGCTGGTCGTCGCGCCGCAAGGCGTCAAGCAGCCGGCTCACGGCGTGCAAGGGCGTGATGTCTTCATGCCGCGCCGTGGCGACCACGAGGAGCTTCGCGCTCACGTCGAAGCGCATCAGGAAGCGTAGCCATTCAAGCGTCTCCGCGTCGCACCATTGCAAATCGTCGAGCCACAGCATCAGCGGCCCGTTTGTCGCCAGCACGGCGCGCGCCAGCGCTTCGAAGAACCGCTGGCGCTGCCAGTATTCGGTGAGTGGGGAGGGCGGAGGCAGGCCGGGTTGTTGCGTCAGCAGCTCTGGCAACAGGCGCGCGACTTCGGTCAGCCACAGTCTGTCGAGTCCGCTCATTGCTTCGTGCAAGGCGGGGCTGCGCAGCCAGCCGGTGACCGGCGCAAACGCGACCTGCCCCTCGGCCGCGTACGCGCGCGAGTGCGTCGTGGTGAAGCCTTGCCCGGCAAGGTGCACGAGCAATTCCTCCGCCAGGCGCGACTTGCCGATACCCGCCTCGCCCGAGATCAGGGCGAACTGCTTGTCGCCAAGCTGACTACGCTGCCACACTTCGAGAAGCCGCCGCCATTCGTCGTGGCGTCCGATCATTGACAGCATGGGGTCCCGTGGGCGTCGACGCTGTGTTGGCGCAGCCTGGGCAGCAAGGCGCGCATAGGCCTCACGCAAGGCCTCACCAGGCACGATGCCCAGCTCGCGCGCGAACATTTCAACGCAGTGGCGATAGGCGCGCAGCGCGGATGCATGATCGTGATTCAGCGCATGCAGGCGCATCAACGCCATATAAGTGGGTTCGCGCAATGGGTCGAGCCGCTGCAACTGCTGCGAGTGTTTCAACGCCTTTGCGTAGTCGCGTCTGTCCTCGCTCAACTGGCTGAGCCGCACGAGCGCCGCGATGCACGCTTCGCGCAACTGATCGCGCTGCGGGGCGATCCATTCATCGTAACAACTGGCTAGCAGGTCGCCCCGATGCAGGTCCGCGGCATGCGTCAGGAGCTCTTCCTCGGTGGCCGCGTCATTGTTGCTTGCGGCCCGCGCCGCGGTGGCCAGGGCCGACTTGAACTGCGCGACATCGAGATCGAATGCGGAATCGGGCAACCATCGCACCATTTGCGCGTCGGCGTGGACGAAACGGGCTGCGCGCGGCCATGACTTGCGTAGATGAAACAGGAGCTGACGCAATGCGTTGCGTGCCTGCGCTTGCGTGGCATCGGGCCAGAACAGGAAGGCGAGTTGCTGGCGCGACTGCGGCACGTCCCGATGCAAAATCAGATAGGCAAGCAGCGCCTGCAAGCGGGGAGAACTCGCGTCAGGCATCGGCGCGTCGGCGCCGTCGAGATGGAACTCGCCGAACAGGCGGACAGAGTAGCGAGCTTCAGGCGCCATTCTAGCTTTAGCATTGCCCGGATCATCCGGATGGCAGTTCTGCGTTCTTCAGTCTAGTGCGAACTACGCTCGCCGCCGAAGCTTGTCGCACCGGGATGAAAGCGAAACCGCTCGATGGCTTCGCGGCGTGGCAAGTGCGTTAAACGCCTCAGCTTTCACGCGGTATGCGCGCTGCATCAACCCGGAAAGCCGCTCAATAACTTTGGCAGCGCGCAGAGCGTTAAGCCCCGACGTTGAGGGCGCTCATGTCGGTTTAATCATGTCACGCGCATAGGCGAGGCCCGTGCCATACCCACCGCCATGCTCAACCACGATCGCGCGAGCCTTCTCATAGGTGTCATGGCGAGTCCAGTCTCGCTGGAATTCGAGAAGGAGTTGGAGCCAGGACGTCATGACTGCGCCAGCTGAAGCCATCCGTCGCAGCGCAAGCTCATGGCTTGCCGGTGTCAGTCCACCGCAAGCATCGGCCACGACGCAGACTTGATAGCCCTCGGACAGCGCGGAAAGCACCGGGAAACTCACGCAGGCCTCCGTCAGCATGCCCGCGATGATCAGGGTACGTTTTCCGGTAGCCGTGATCGCGTCGCGCACCGCATCGTCTTCCCAAAGGTTCATGTTGCGGCGTTCGATCGGCGTGACGTTTTGCAGCACTTCCCGAAAAGCCGGCATCAACGGGCCGCTGTACACCTTCGAGGCCGAAGTGGAGACCACAACCGGCAAGTCAAAGGCGACCGCCGTCTTCGCGACCGCAAGCCCGTTACTGCGCAGAAGCTGGGGGTCTTGAGAGCCCGCAGCGAACGCAAGGCCTGCCTGTTCATCCACGAGGATCAATGCACAATCGGCGGGTTCGAGCAACGGTAGTTTGGACATGGGAGTTCTCCTGTTCATTTGAGACCGCGAGCTTGCTTCAAGCCGCGGCCTGCGACCAATCCGCCCACCGCTAGCGTGCCAGCGAGGATACCGAGAGAAGACGACGTATGGGCATGCCTCAGGAATCCGCTCGCAAAAGCAAATGCAGTGAGCTCCCACGTGCTGGCAATCTTCTTTACGCTCGGCATCGTCAGTCCGGATTGAAGTGGGCAGTTGGCCCGGCCTCTGAAATGACTGGACGTCCCTTGGAACGTCCAGCCCGCGAATGCGGTGTTAGCGCTCGACCACCTGTGCGTGGACCGGCGCCAGCGACTCGTGCTTCGTGGCGGTGCGCTGCTCGGCCTTGTGGACCATGGTGTAGGCGTAGTCCACGCCCATGCCGTAGGCACCCGAGTGTTCCTTGGCCACCTTCATTACCGCGTCGTACGTGTCGCGGTTCTTCCAGTCGCGCTGCCATTCGAGCAGCACCTGCTGCCAGGTCACCGGCACCACGCCGGCCTGCACCATGCGCTGCATCGCGTAGTCGTGCGCTTCCTTGGTGGTGCCGCCCGAGGCATCGGCCACCATGTAGATCTCGTAGTTGCCTTCGAGCATCGCGCTCAGCGCGAACGTGGTGTTGCAGACCTCGGTCCAGAGGCCGGCGACGATCACCTTCTTGCGGCCATTGGCGGCCAGCGCGTCGCGCACCTTCTGGTCGTCCCAGGAGTTCATCGAGCTGCGTTCGAGCGTCTGCTTGCCCGGGAATACGTCAAGCAGTTCGGGGTAGGTATAGCCCGAGAACGAGTCAGACTCGACCGTGGTGATGGTGGTCGGGATGTCGAAGATCTTGGCCGCCTTGGCCAGGCCGACTACGTTGTTCTTCATGGTCTGGCGGTCCATCGACTGCACGCCGAAGGCCATCTGGGGCTGATGGTCGATGAAGATAATCTGGCTGTTGTGCGGGGTCAGGACTTCGAGCTTGGCGTTGGACATGGCGTTCTCCCATTCTATATGATTCAATTTTATTGAATCTGTTTCGCGGCGTCGCTTTGGCGTTTGGCTGCGACTGAGAGAACTATAGCGGCCATAGCCTTGCTAAAAGTGATCGATTCGAGCACATGTTATTCAAATATTTTGAATTTCCGATCCCGTGGGTACCTTCGCGAGCCTGGCTTCGTGGAGGCTTCGGCAGATCGTGCGGGCGGCCGAGGTAGCGTCCTCTGTCTTCCCGAGTCGGCGCGCCGCAAGGTTGCCGCCCGAAAATAATCGATCTGCCCACAAAATTTCTCTTGTAATGAGATCGATTCCCATTTACCATTCGATCACTGCCTGACGCACGGCGCACCACCCGGCGGACCGGCAAGCCGGCCAGGCTGGCGCTACCGCGGCACGCGGCGGCGACCAGCGCTGGCAGGGACAACAGATTTCCGGATGCCGCGGCAGCGGCCTTCGACACCGACTTTTGTGGGGACCGCTCCGTCACGCGGAGCGTTTGGCAGTAGCCAGTCTTCGGAAGATCGGGAAAGCAACCAGACCCCGCTTTCCCGATCGCGTCTTCCGGTGACAAGCCAGGCCACCTTTTTATTCCGCGCGCCGTGCAGGCACGGCGCGCCACCAGGGACGCGGGCGCCAGCGCTCAGGCGGCCCTGGTGCTTCCCGCCTGAAATTCCGCCAAGCCACCGACGCCACCCGCATGCGGCGCCAGGCCGGGCGCCGCCCTGACTGCGGGGCGCCAGCCGCAGCTTGCCAATGCCATCCGCCATGTCATCCGAGAACACAAACCCGATCCATCTCAAGCGCGCCGGCCTGAAGGCCACGTCGCCGCGGATGCGCATCCTTGAAGTGTTCCGCACCAGCGCCCGGCGCCACCTCAGCGCGGAAGACGTCTACCGCATCCTGCTGACGCAGGACGAGGATGCGGGGCTGTCCACGGTGTACCGCGTGCTCAACCAGCTGGTGCAGGCCGACATCCTGCTGCGGCACAGCTTCGAATCCGACCACGCCGTTTTCGAACTCAACGAGGGTGGCCACCATGACCACCTGATCTGCGTCGCCTGCGGCCGCGTGGAGGAATTCCGCGACGAAAGCATCGAGCAACGCCAGCGCCAGGTGGCCGCCGACAACGCCTTTGTGTTGCGCGAGCACATGCTGGTGCTGTACGGCGTCTGCCCCGAATGCCGCGCACCTGACGGAGCCATCCATGGAGCGCCTGAACAAACCGCTGCCTGAACTGAAACGCCTGATCAACCTGTGCCTGCGGCAGGAGCCCGGCTGCCACGACTGCCAGCTGCGCTCGGTGTGCGTGCACCGGCCCGACCACACCGGCTGCAACTGGAGCGCCGAAGTCGATTTCCCGGAACGCAGCGAAGCCGACGCCGTGCGCCACGTGCGTCAGGCGCGCCGCGTGGTGATGATGGTGCGCGAGCAATACAACGTGGCGGCGGGCACGGCGGCACAGGCGTGAATTAGCGGCCTGCGACGCCCTCAGCGCCCAACCACCGGCCGACCCTGCGGCGCCGGCCCCGCGACGGGCCGCAACACCAGCCACACCGCCACCCCGATCAGCGCGCCACCCGCCGCGTGCGCCCACGACAGCGCCTCGCCCAGGAACAACGCGCCCCAGACGATGCCGAACGGCGGGATCAGGAAGGTCACGGTCAGCGAGCGCACCGGGCCCAGGTCGGCGATCAGGCGGTAGTACAGGATGTAGGCCAGCGCCGTGCACAGCACGCCCAGCCCCAGCATCGCGGCCCAGACGCCGGCGCCGGCAGCGGGCAGCGTGTTGTGGCGCCACAGCGCGACAAGGCAGAAGGGCAGCAGGAACACGGTGGCGCCGACCATGCTGCCGGCGGCGACCAGCCGGCTGTCGAGGCCGCCGCGCTGCGTGATCCAGCGCCGCGCGAGGAAGCCGGCCAGGCCATAGCAGGCGGTGGCCACCAGGCAGGCCAGCGCGCCCAGCAGCACCTCGGTCGAGAAGGCCACCGGCCCGGTGCGGGTCAGCACCGCGACGCCCGCCACGCCAAGCATCACGCCCAGGGCCTTGGCGCGCGTGAGCCGTTCGGAGAACGCCAGCGCGCCGATCAGCACGCCCATCAGCGGCGTCATGGCATTGAACACGGCCGAGTAGCCGGCTGGCAGCCACAGCGCCGCCACCGAATACATCACGAACGGTACGCCGGAATTGACCACGCCCAGCGCCAGCACGGCCGGCCATTTGCCCTGCATGTCCCAGCGCAGCCGCAGCAGCGGCAGGCAAGCGGCAAGCGCGAGCGCGCCGATCAGTACCCGCACGAAGGCGGTCGGCAACGGTCCCAGCACCGGCGCGCCGATGCGGATAAACAGGAAGCTGGCGCCCCAGATGGCGGCCAGGGCGAGCAAACGGGCAAGATCGGCGGGTTTCATCAGGGGAGCCGGAGGGCGCCGGGCAGGCTGGCGCGGGTTGGGGTTGCCGCGATTTGACGCCTGCGCCGTGCATACCGCAAGCCGGATTCGGACATGTGCCCCGTCGTCGCTAACATGACAGCATGCGATCGAGCCGAGATTTAAGCGACGTTGACGAGTCTACGATGCTGTTAAGAGGTGCTTTGCGCACAATGCCGCGTTAACGCGCCACTTTCCTTACCACAGGCTTTCATCATCACCCTACGCAGGAGGGGGCGTTGTTGCCAACGCGTGACAAGCCACATTCGATTAAATTAAACTCTGGTCTGCGCCAGAGTTAATTGACCCCTCCGACGCATTCCCGACAAGCCGCCAGGGCTCCTGGCGGCTTCTTTTTTTCCGGACGGGCAAAATGCGGCTTGCCCGGCGTATCGGCATGGCAAGGTCTGGAAGGACTCCCGATTGCCGCGCTGCCGGCGTCACAACGCCGGCAAACCAGGCGCCGGACAGCTTGCCTGCGTCAACCGGCACGGCCCCTGCCGCGTTGCCAGTCGACATGAAACGACAGTTCCTGGGCCTGCTGGCCCGCGTCTACGTCCTGCAATTTGCGCTCGAAGTCCCCGCGACGGTGGCCATGCTGGCCGACATGTTGCTGGAATACGGCTTCCAGGTCGATATCGGCACAGTGCGCCCGCTGCTGCGCGCCCTGCAAATGGAAGGCTACATGGAAAGCGTGCTGCGCGATGGCATCGGCCGGGTCTACCTGCTGACCGAACGCGGCCGCGAAGAATTGCAGGCCAGCCGCCAGCGCATCGACGAGCTCTATCGCCGCCTGCACTCCGGCCAGGCGGCCGCCGACGAGTTGCCGCACCAGGCCTGATCCGGCCAGGGCAGCCACCCGGCTGCGGGGAGCGTACCCGTTTCTGCGGGTCCGCCCCTCGCCGCCAGGCGCGCCTTTTGCCTGACTTTCTGCCTTACTTCTTCTCCGCCTTCCCTTCGTAGCGCTTGCTCCATTCGCCCAGGATGCGGTCGCGGTTGTCGCTCGCCCAGCGGAAGTCATTCTTGATCAGGCGCTTCTCGTAGTCGGCGGGCAGCAGCGCGTCGGGCTTGGCAATGCCCGGCACGGCCAGCACGGCAAAGTTCTTCTCATACAGCGCCATCGCTTCGCGCGAGGCCGAGAAGTCGGCCAGCTTGCGCGCCGCGTCCAGGTTCTTCGTGCCCTTGACGATGGCGGTAGCCTCGATGTCCCAGCCCAGGCCTTCGCTCGGCAGCACGATATCGATCGGCGCCCCTTCCTTCTTCGACTTCATGGCGCGGTACTCGAACGCGATGCCGATCGGGAACTCGCCCTGCGCGGCCATCTTGCACGGCTTGGAGCCCGAGTGCGTGTACAGGCCGATGTTCTTGTGCAGGGCATCCATGTACTGCCAGCCCTTCTGCTCGCCCATCATCTGCAGCCAGGCGCTGACGTCGAGGAAGCCCGTGCCCGACGAGGCCGGGTGCGGCATCACCACCTTGCCCGCGTAGACCGGCTTGGTCAGGTCGGCCCACGAGGTGGGCTTGGGCAGGCCCAGCTTCTGCGCCTCGACCGTGTTGAAGCAGATCGCGGCGCCCCACACGTCCATGCCGACCCATGCCGGCGGGTTGGCCGGGCTGCGGTATTGCGGATCGATGGCGGCCAGGTTCTTCGGCGCGTACGGGTCGAGCATGCCTTCCTTGTCCAGGATCGCCAGGCTGGAGCCGGCCAGGCCCCACACCGCGTCGGCGCGCGGCGCGGCCTTTTCCGCCAGCAGCTTGGCGGTGACGATGCCGGTCGAGTCGCGCACCCACTTGATCTCGATATCGGGGTGCACCTTCTCGAACGCGGCCTTGTAGGCAGCGATCTGGTCGGCTTCAAGCGCGGTGTAGACCGTCAGCACGGTGGCGGCGCTGGCGGCGCTGGCGTGAATGGCCAGCAGCGGCAGCGTGGCAACGGCGGCCAGCGCAGCGGCAATGCGGGGGATGCGGGACATGGTTTCTCCTTTGGGATTCAGTCAGCGTTCGGGAAGGCGTGGGTACGGCGAAGTGGAACAAGGTCAGCCAGTGCGCCAGCGCTGCGCGCGGCGCAGCCAGCCGGCCGAGACCGCGTGCAGCAGCAAGGCGGCCAGCACCGAGGTCAGCAGGATCAGCGTCGACATCGCGGCAGCGGGCGCGGTGTCGCCGGCATCGTCCATGTTCAGCACCGAGATCGCGGCCAGCACGGTGTCGGGGCTGTACAGGAAGATCACCGCCGAGACCGTGGTCATCGACGACACGAAGAGGTAGCGGAAGATATCGAGCAGCGCCGGCAGGCACACCGGCACTGTCACGCGCCAGCACGTCACCAGCGGCGCCACCCCCAGCGACAGCGCGGCGGCCTCGAACTCGGTGTCGAGCTGGCGCAGCGCCGCGGCCGCGGTCAGGTGGCCGGTGGTGTAACAGTGCGCCACGTTGCACAGCACCAGCAGCGCCATGGTCCCGTACAGCGCATGCAGCGGATTGCCGGGCGCGTTGAAGAAGAACACGTAGCCCAGGCCCAGCACCAGCCCCGGCACGGCCATCGGCAACAGGAAGCCCGCGCGCAGCACGCCGTGCAGCCAGGCCGGGCCGCGCGTGCGCAACGTCAGCCAGGCGCCCAGGAAGATCGCCGCCGTGCCCGCCAGCGCGGTCAGCACCGACAGCTTCAGGCTGTTGCGGTAGGCCAGCCAGCCGCCGCCGTCCATGTTGTCGAAGTCGTAGTGCGCCAGCGTCAGGCCCAGGTTGTACGGCCACAGCTTGACCAGCGATGCGCCCACCGCGGTGGCGATCACCGCCAGCAGCGCGGCGCTGACCAGCAGCACCAGCAGCAGGCACGCACTGTCCCGGCCTCGCTCCGGCGCCGGCACATACACCTGCGCGCGGCTGCCCATCTGCGTGCGCTGGCGCCGCTGCAGTGCCATGTCCACGGCAAAGGTCAGCAGTGCGGGCGCCAGCAGCAGCATGCCGATCAGCGCACCGCGGTCGAACTGCTGCTGCCCGACTACCGCCTTGTATGCCTCCAGCGCCAGCACCGGATAGCCGCCGCCCACCACCTTGGGTACGCCGAAGTCGGTGACCACCAGCGTCAGCACCAGGCACGCGGCGGCAAACAACCCCTGGCGCGCGCCCGGCAGCGTGACCGTGCGGAAGGTGCGCCACGGGCTGGCGCCCATCGCGCGCGCCGCTTCATAAAGGCGCGCGTCGGCCAGCGACAGCGTCGCCACCAGCACCATCAGCGCATGCGGGAAGGTGTAGAAGGCCTCGCCCAGCACGATGCCCCAGAAGCCATAGATGCCGCTCTGCCCGAAGGCGCCGCGGAAGATGCCCTGGTTGCCGAACAGGTAGACCAGCGCGATCGCCGGCAGCAGCGACGGCGCGAACAGCGGCAGCAGCGCAATGCCGCGCCAGAGCGGCCGCAGCGCGATGCAGGAACGCTGCAGCGCATAGGCAAAGCCGAATGCCAGCGGCACCACCAGCGCCACCACCGCCAGCGACACCGCCAGGCTGCGGCCAAGCATCGGCAGGAAGTTGGGGCTGGCCACCAGTGCCGCCATGCGCGCGCCCAGCGCCCACTGGCCCGCGGCATCGAACCAGGCCTGGCGGAACAGCGCCAGCAACGGCAGCAGCAAGCCCACCGCCAGCGCCGCCAGCCAGATCCACTTCATCGCGGCGGGCGCACCGTGCGCAAGCCGGGAGGCCAGGCCGGTGCCGCGCAGCGATGCGGCTTGCGTATCCTCGGGCAGGACGACAGTGGCCGCGCGCGTCATGCAAACACCCGCAGCGCTTGCGCCGGCAGCGCAATCCAGAACTTGTGGCCGCCCGCATCGGGCAGCCGGTGCCGCGCCTCGCGCGCCACGTCGGCAAACAGGGTCAGCCCCGGCAGGCGATCGGCCTCCAGCGCCAGCCGGTAGCGATTGCCCAGGTAGGTCTGGTCGACCACGCGCGCCAGCAGCCGGTTGGGCTCGGCGGGGTCCGGGTCCAGCCGCACGGCTTCCGGGCGGCAGCACAGCCGGCCGGCGGATGCCGCCGGCTGCGCCGGGCCAACCAGGAAATCGACGGCCTGGCTGCCCTCGCCAACGGTGAAGCGTCCGGCCTGCGCGCTGCGCCCCGGCAGCCAGTTGGCCTGCCCGACAAAACCGGCGACAAAGGCCGAAGCCGGCTGCTCATAGATCTCTGCGGGGGTGCCGGCCTGCACGATGCGCCCGCCATCCATCACGGCGATGCGGTCGGCCATGGTCATGGCCTCTTCCTGGTCGTGGGTGACCATCACCGTGGTGATGTTCAGGCGGCGCTGCAACTGGCGCAGTTCCAGCCGCAGGTGTTCGCGCACGCGGGCGTCGAGTGCCGACATCGGCTCATCGAGCAGCAGCAGCGAAGGCGCCGGCGCCAGCGCGCGGGCCATCGCCACGCGCTGCTGCTGGCCACCGGAGAGCTGGCCCGGGAACTTGCGCTCGCTGCCGGACAGGCCGACCAGGTCGAGCATCTCGGCCACGCGCGCGTCGCGGTGCGTGCGGCCCATGCCGCGCCCGTGCAAACCATAAGCCACGTTCTGCGCCACGGTCAGGTTGGGAAACAGCGCGTAGGACTGGAACAGGATGCCGTAGTCGCGCGCCTGCGGCGGGAGGCCGGTCAGCTCACGCGCACCGGCGTGGATACGGCCGGCGTCCTCGCGCTCAAGCCCCGCGATGATGCGCAGCAATGTGGTCTTGCCGCACCCTGAGGGACCCAGCAGGCACAACAGCTCGCCCTGCCCGACCGACAGCGACACGCCGTCCAGCGCCACGAAGCCGCCAGCGCCGCCAAAGCGCTTGCTGACCTGCTCCACCGCCAGGAATGCCCTGTCTTCCCCGGACTTGCCTGCCTGCATCACCGAATCTCCGCAATCTCAATCGAATCGGTCGCCAGCATAGGCAACGCAGATGCCAGCCGTGTGGCAGATCGGCAAAGTATTTCGATGGAGGTATCGGGGGATTTGGGATCGGACGCCGGCGCGGGCATGCCGGAAAGTTATGGATCGTGCGCTTGGGCGACTAGGACGCGTGCTGCCCGGACACGCCGGCAGAGACCGGCACCGGCATGTCCAACCCTTGCGCCAGCAGCGCCCGCAACGCCTGCTGCGACACCGCCTGGCTGAACAGGAACCCCTGCAGCCCGTCGCACCCCTGCGAGCGCAGGAATTCAAACTGCGCCGCCGTTTCCACCCCTTCCGCGATCACCTTGAGGTGCAGCTGGTGGCCCAGGGCGATGATCGCCGCCGCCACCGCCTGGTCGTGGCCAGGCGTGGCCACGTCGTCGACAAAGGACTTGTCGATCTTGAGCCGGTTGATCGGCAGCCGGGTCAGGTAGTTGAGCCCGGAGTAGCCGGTGCCGAAGTCGTCGATCGACAGCCCTACGCCAAGCTCGCGCAGGCGGCGGAAGGTCTCGATGGTGGTCTCGCCGCCATCGACCAGGATGCCCTCGGTGACCTCGATCACCAATCCCTGCGGCGGCAGGCCGGCCTGCTGCAGGCAGCGCGCCACGGTGTCGGGGAAGTTGGCCTGGCGCAGCTGCAGCGGCGAGACATTGACCGCCACCTCGATCTCGCGGCCCAGCTCCTGCCGCAGGGCCTGGATCTCGCGGCAGGCGGTGGCCAGGGTCCATTCGCCCAGCAGCGCGACCAGGCCGCTCTGCTCGGCGATGGGGATGAATTCGGCCGGATGCATGACGCCGCGTTCCGGGGTTTCCCAGGTGATCAGTGCCTCGACGCCGGGGATGGTCAGCGTGGCGGACTCGACGATCGGCTGGTAGCGCAGCCGGAACTCGTTGCCGGCCAGCGCGCGCCGGAGCAGCCCTTCAATGGTGAAGCGCGCCAGCGAGGCCTCGGCCATTTCGCTGGCAAAGCGGCTCAGCTGCGCGCGTCCGCCCTGCTTGGCCGCATAGACGGCCGAGTCGGCGGACTTGAGCAGTTCGGTCAGCGTCTCGCCGTCGTCGGGGAAGATCGCCATGCCGATCGACGGCGTCACGCGCAGGCGCTGGCCGCCGGCCTGCAGTTCTTCGTTGACGCGCGCCTGGATCTTGGCGGCGATCAGCTCGGCTTCGCTGTCATGGCGCAGACCGCCCAGCACCACGCCGAATTCATCGCCGCCCATGCGCGCCACCAGGTCACCCTGGCGCACCGTGCCCTTGATGCGGTCGGCCATGGTGCGCAGCACGTCGTCGCCCACCGGGTGGCCGAGCGAATCGTTGATGTGCTTGAAGTGGTCCAGGTCGAGCAGCAGCAAAGCCATGCGCTCGCCGTGGCTGCGCGCGTGCAGCAGCAGGGCCTGGGCGCGTTCGCTCAGTTCGGCGCGGTTGGGCAGGCCGGTCAGCGGGTCGTGCCGCGACAGGTGGCGGATGTACTCGTCGACGCGGCGGCGCTCGGTCAGGTCGTAGCCGATGGCCTGGTAGCCGGGCGAGGGCAGGCCCGGCCCGGCATGGTCCGAAGCACCGGCCGGCGGTACCTCGGGGGCGGGACCGGGCAAGGCGAACACCGTCAGCTGCACCGGCATGCGCGAGCCGCCCTTGCGCACCCAGGTCCATTCGCGCTCATCGGTGAGCCCCAGCCGCGCCTTGGCCAGCAGCGCCGGCAGCCCGGACGGCACTCTCGCGCCCAGCTCGGTACTAAGCGCGCGCGCATGCTCGGCCAGTTCCGCGGCAACATGCAGGCCGGTCATGTTCATGTGGCCGGCCAGTTCCGCGCCGGTGTACCAGAGCATGCGCTGGCCGGCGGCGTTGATGCCGGTGATGAGTCCGTTCTCGTCGAAGGTGATGACGCAAAAGGCGGCGTGGTCGAACAGCCCGGCATAGCGCGCGGCCTGCACTGCGGCGGTCGCCTGCGCGCGCCGCTCGGGCTCCAGGTCCGTGATCGCCCACAGCCAGTGCGGCGCGCCGCCTTTGCCGGCGGGCAGGCGAGCGCCGCTGGCGCGCAGCGCAAAGCGGCTGCCATCGGCGCGCACGCCCGCCAGTTCGCGGCGGATCCCGGCCCCTGCCGCGCCGTCGGCGGGAGCTACACCGGCAGCGCCGGGAACCAGGGTGTCCAGGCCACGGCCCGCCAGGCGCTGCGCATCGGTGCCGAACAGGTGCCCGGCCCGCTCGCTCGCGCGCACCACCACGCCCTGCGCATCGGTCACGAGGAAGCCGTCGGCCGACTGCGCCAGGCACGCCTGCAGCATGGCGCTGTCATCTTCCCAGGCCACGGCCTGTGCCTGGCGCTCGCGCACGGCGCGGCCCCGGCGTGCCAGCGCATGGACAAGCCATGCCAGCAACAGCGGCGCCAGCACGCCCGCGGCCAGCAATGACAACAAGGCAGGGGGAAGCGAAGTCAGTCTCATGGTGGATCGGTTCCGGCATGCAGCAGGGGCTTGCCGACTGCGCGGACGTGCCTTCGCATTAACGGGGGACTATACCGTGGCACAGGCAGCGCGCACACCCCAGCCCGAGGGCTGAACCCGTTCGGGTGCAACCCTACCATACCCCGCAACCGTGGGGTATGGTAGGGTTGCACCCAAGACGCCTCCCCCAAGTACGCGACAGTCCGCGCAACCAGCGCCCCAACTGCGCCCCACATGCCCGTCTACACACCCACGCTGAAAGCGCGCATTGCGCTCATCACGACCGTGCTGGCCGCGGTGTTCGGCACCGGCATCGTGCTGATTGCCCTGTACGATGCGCACCGCGACCTGCACGATGCACTGCAGGACCAGCAGGACTCCGTCGTCAAGCTGACCGCCAGCCAGCTCGACACCGCCATGAACGACCGCGTCCAGCTGCTGCAGCACCAGGCCGTGCAGCTCAGCGGTCTGCTGGCGCAGGCGCAAGGCGCGCATGCGGCCACGGTGCGCCTGCGGGCGCTGGATGCGCTGGCCGCCGCGATCCCGGTTCCCGCGGCATTCAACGCGCTGATGGTTGCCGACATGCAGGGCAATATCGTCAGCAGCCAGGGCAAGGATGCCGACGTCGGCGACCGCGGCTACTTCCGCGAGGCGGCCCGCACGCTGGCCCCGGTGGTTTCGCCGCCGATCCGCTCGCGCGCCACCGGCCGGATGGGGGTGCTGGTGGCGGTGCCGGTGTTGTCGCCGCAGCAGACCTTCCAAGGCCTCGTGGGCGGGTGGCTGGACTTGTCCAGCGCCAACTTCCTGGTGGATATCCTGCACAACCGGCTTGGCACCACCGGCTACTACTGCCTGGTGTCGGCGGGCCCCAGGCCGGTCTACATCCGCCATCCCGATCCCGCCCAGGCGCGCCAGCCGGCCCTGGCCGTGGCCGATACCTGCGGCGAGGCTGACAGCCCCGCGCCGCTGGAATTCCTCACGCCGGCGCGGCCGGTGATCGCCCGCTACCTGATGGCGAGCACCGGCTGGGAACTGGTGGCGCTGTTGCCCGCGCGCGAGGCCTACGCACCGCTGCACCAGATGCAGCAGCGCTTCCTGGGCATGGCCGGGGTGGCCATGGCGGCGGTGGCCCTGCTGATCTGGCTGGCGGTGCGGCGCCAGCTGGCGCCGCTGGCGCGCCTGCACAAGGTGGTGCAGGCCAGCGCCAACGACCTGTCCGCATTCGAGCGGCTGCCGACGCGCCAGCAGCGCGACGAGATCGGCGACCTGACGCGCGCCTTCATCAAGCTGATGCGCGACGTGCGCGAGCGCCGCCAAGCCCTGGACCGCAGCGAACGGCGCTTGCGCGCCGTGACCGACACGCTGCCGTCGCTGCTGGCCTTCATCGACACCGATCAACGCTATGTGTTCAACAACCAGTCCTACGAGCGTGTCTTCGGGCTCAAGCCAGAGGCGTTGCGCGGCAGGCATGTGAGCGAAATACTGGGCCAGGCGCGCTATGCGCACGTGCAGCCGTTCCTGCAGCGCGCGCTGGCGGGCACGGCGGTGACCTTCGAAACCGAAGACAGCGACCCCGAATACCATTGCATGGAGACCAGCCTGCGCCCCGAATGGAGCGCCGACGGCAGCGAGGTGGTAGGCGTGCATATCCACGTGCAGGACATCACGCAGCGCAAGCTGGAGACGCTGCGCCTGGCACGCATGTCGCGCACCGACCACCTGACGCAGCTGATGAACCGCGGTGCCTTCGAAGGCCAGCTGCACGCGGCCATGGCGCGCAGCCGCGAGCACGGCAGGCTGATGGCGTTGCTGTACCTGGACATGGACCGCTTCAAGGCGGTCAACGATATCCACGGCCACGCCGCGGGCGACCTGCTGCTGCAGGACTTCGCGCAGCGCGTGCGCAGCTGCGTGCGCGAGACCGATACCGTGGCCAGGCTGGGCGGCGACGAGTTCGCCGTGGTGCTGGAAGACATGGCACAGGCCGCCGCGGCGCGCCGCGTGGCGCAGGCCATCCTGCAGGCGATGGACGCCCCCTTCGATTTCGAAGGTGTGCGCGCCGATGTCGACGTCAGCATCGGCGTGGCGCTGTACAACGGCGGCCCCGCGCAGGACCGCGAACTGATGCGGCTGGCGGACGTGCTGCTATACCGCGCCAAGGGCGCGGGCCGCGGGCGCTACGAGATCGGCCCGCCGGAACTGGCGGGCGAACTCAGCCCCCGGTAAGCCGGCGCCGCCAGGCGCTCAGTGAATGGTGCCGGCGGGCTTGTCCGACGCCGGGCCGCCCGCGCCTTCGGGCTCGAACGGCACGTGGCGGCCATCGCTGGACTGGTAGCCAAGCTGCGCATCGGCGCCCAGCATCTTCTCCCAGGCGATCATGGCCTGGGCGACCGCATCGGGCGCGCCCTTGAACACCACCACGTCATTGCCGCAGTTGGGACACTCGCCGCCGAACACGGCGTCGATGCCGGGCAGGCCCGGTACGTCGAGCGCGTCGAACTGCGCGAAGGCGGTCTTGCAGTGCCCGCAGACCAGCTGGGCCGGGCGCAAGGCCTCGATCTTTGCGCGTGCCTGTGCGGCACGCTCCTCGGGGGTACCCCGCCGTTTTGCCTCGCCCATGATGTGCCTTCCTTCCCCGTGCTGCCGGTGTATGTTTGCATCGGTCCGGCCAGTGCGGCCGGTCCGTGCCTGTTAGATGCGCCATGCGGGCCGGTGGTGCCCGGCCATTGCCGCAGGTGACGGCCGCGTTGCGTGCGCGCCGTCGCCAGTCTGCCGCGCCCAGCCGGCATTGTAACTAGGGTCTGTTCACATATAAAACGTGCGTACGTTTTATATGTGAACAGACCCTTGCGGCGCAGCAAATACCGGGCCGACAGGAAGCAGCGGCGCCTGCTATTGTGGATAACGATGCCTGCGGGTGCGGATGCGCCGCTTCCGGCACCGAGGGCATGCCGGTCCCATCCACCTACCCCCGAAGGAGGACGTTCCATGATCCGACCCACCGTGCAGGAAAACGCCGCCCGCTACGCCGACTGCATTGCCGCCTGCAATGCCGCGGCCGCGGCCGCCCTCAAGTGCGCGGCCGCCTGCCTGGAAGAACAGGACGTGCGCAAGATGGCGCGCTGCATCGCGCTGGACATGGATTGCGCCGGCATCGCCCAGCTCGCCGCGTCCTACATGCTGCGCAACAGCGAGTTCGCGCCGCTGGTCTGCGAGGACTGTGCCGAGGTCTGCAAGTGGTGCAAGGAGGAATGCGAGCGTCATGATGCCGAGCACTGCCAGGAGTGCGCGCGCGCCTGTGCCGTCTGCATGGAGCAGTGCCTGAAGGCGACCGCGTAGGACACGATCGGCGCCCGCCAGGGTCAGGCGCCGGCAGGCCCGTGCTGCGCTTGCGGCGGGTCTGCCAGCGCGACGAAGGCATCGATCAGCCTCGCCCCGCGGCGTTCGCGCAGGCAGTACAGGTATTCGTGCAGGCACGGCGAGGCATCGGTGAAGCCCAGCACGCGCAGGTCAGGATGGCTCGGCACCTCGTGCCGGGCGATCACCGAAACACCCAGGTTGCGGATCACCGCCTCGCGGATCGACTCCCGGCTGCCGATCTCCATCTGCGCGGCAGGGCTCACGCGCGCCTGCGCCAGCATGTCTTCGGTGGCGATGCGCGTGGTCGAGCCCAGTTCGCGCATCAGCAGCCGGCAGCCTGCCAGCGCGCTGACCGGCACCTCGGTGAGGCCGGCCAGCGCATGGGTGCGATGCACCACCAGCATCAGCGGGTCCACACCCAGCAGCACGCGCGACAGGCGCGCGTCGTCCACGCGCTGCGACGAGGTGGCGATATCGACGCGGTATTCCTGCAGCGCTTCCAGCACTTCCTGCGAGTTGCCGGTCACCACGCTGACATCGATGGCCGGGAAGCGGTCGCTGAAGCGCCGGATCAGTTCCAGCACGTAGTACGGCGCGGTGGCCCCCACGCGCAGGCTGCCGGTGCGCAGGTCGCCCGAGTGGCGCAGGAAGAAGTCGATCTCGGTTTCCTGCTGCACCAGCGCCTCCACCCGCGGCAGCAGCGCCAGCCCCGCGTCCGACAGCGCCAGCCGGCGCCCGCCGCGGTGGAACAGCTCGACCCCATACGCTTCCTCCAGCGCACGGATCTGCGCGGTGATGGTGGGCTGCGACAGGCCCAGGCGCCTGGCGGCCTGGGTAACGCTGCCGATGCGGGCCACCATGAAGAAGGACTTGAGCTGGGCGATAAGCATGCTAGGGCCTGTTCACATATAAAACGTGCGCGCGCAAGGGGGATACGCGGCGCAGGGCTAGGCGCCAGTCGCGCCGCTTGGTCATTCCAAGCAAGCGGCTGGCAACGACGCCATGCGCCGCGTATCCCCCTTGCCCTGCGGGTTGGCCCGAGCCGGGGCCATCTACTTTGTCGGGCGCCTTGCAAAGGGAATGACCCTTTGCAAGGCGCCCTTCGCGTAGCTGACCCCGGCTCGGGCCAACGCGCGTACGTTTTATATGTGAACAGGCCCTAAGGCTGGGCAAGGTGGCAGGCGGCCGGGCGCCTGTCACGGTGAAGCGGTATTCTAATGGACTGCACCAAGCCACCCGGTCCAACCGTCCGCTGCCTTGCATAGGAGTCCGCCCATGTCTGACCCGTCCACCTCCGCCACCCGCATCGAGAAAGACAGCCTGGGCGACGTGCCTGTGCCCGCCGATCACCTGTGGGGCGCGCAGACCGAGCGCTCGCGCCAGAACTTCCGCATCGGCACCGAGAAGATGCCGCCGGCGCTGATCGAGGCCTTTGCCATCCTGAAGCTGTGCGCCGCGCGCGCCAACGGCGAACTCGGCGTGCTCAAGTCCGAACTGGCGCAGGCAATCGAACAGGCCGCCACCGAAGTCATCGAAAGCCGCTGGCCCGACGAGTTCCCGCTGTCGGTCTGGCAGACCGGCTCCGGCACGCAGACCAATATGAACCTGAACGAGGTCATCGCGAACCGCGCCATCCAGCTGCTGGGCGGCAAGGTCGGCAGCAAGACGCCGGTGCACCCCAACGACCACGTCAACGCCAGCCAGTCCTCCAACGACAGCTTTCCCACCGCGATGCATATTGCCGCCACGCGCGCGATCCGGCAGGAACTGCTGCCGGCGCTGGAGCAGCTGCAGCAGACCTTTGCGCGCAAGGTGGAGGCCTTTGCCGATATCGTCAAGGTGGGCCGCACGCACCTGCAGGATGCGGTGCCGCTGACGCTGGGCCAGGAGTTCTCCGGCTACATGACGCAGGTGGCCGATGCCCAGTCGCGGCTGCAGCAGGCCATGCTGCGCGCGATGCCGGTAGCGCAGGGGGGCACCGCGGTGGGTACCGGCCTGAACGCGCCGCACGGCTTCGCCGCGGCCTTCGCGCGGGCGCTGGCCGACTACACCGGCCTGCCGTTCGAGCCCGCGCCCAACCGCTATGCGCTGCAGGCCTCGCACGACGCGCTGGTCGACCTGTCCGGCGCGCTCAACACCACGGCCTCTTCGTTCCTGAAGATCGCGCGCGACTTCATGCTGCTGGGCTCGGGCCCGCGCGCGGGCTTTGCCGAGCTGGTGCTGCCGGCCAACGAGCCGGGCTCGTCGATCATGCCGGGCAAGGTCAACCCGACCCAGGCCGAGGCGCTGGCGATGGTGTGCTGCCGTGTGATCGGCAACCACACCACGGTGACGCTGGCCAACGGACTGGGCACGCTGGAGCTGAACGCCTACAAGCCGGTGATCATCTACAGCCTGCTGCAGTCAGTGAGCCTGCTGGCGGGCGCGGCGTCGAGCTTTGCCGAGCATATGGTCGAAGGCGTCGAGGCCGACCGCGAGCGCATCGCCGAGTTGCTGGAGCGTTCGCTGATGCCGGTGACCGCGCTCAATCCGCATATCGGCTATGACAAGGCCGCGGAGATCGCCAAGCTGGCGGTCAAGCGCAACCTGTCGCTGCGCGAGGCGGCGATCGCGTCCGGGCATGTCACCGAGGCGCAGTTCGCCGAATGGATCGACCTGAAGGGGATGACGCGGGAGGTGTAGCGGGAGGTGCAGCAGGGACGCGCCCCGGCACAGAAGCGATCCGCGCCGGGGGCAAGCCGGCCTTAGCCGGCGAAGATTCAGCCGACGAAAGCCTTTTCCAGCACGAAATGGCCGGGGTGGCTCATATTGCCTTCGGTGAAGCCACGCGCCTCCAGGATGCCGCGGACGTCCCTGAGCATGTCCGGGCTGCCGCACAGCATGATGCGGTCGTTCTCGGTCGAGAACGGCGCCACGCCCAGGCGCTCGAACAGCTCGCCGGAGGCGATCAGGTCGGTGATGCGGCCCTGGTTGTCGAATTCCTCGCGCGTCACGGTCGGGAAGTACACCAGTTTCTCGCGCACCAGTTCGCCCAGGTGCTCGTGCTGCGGCAGGTGCTCCTGGATCAGTTCGCGGTAGGCCAGCTCTTCCACGAAGCGGCAGGTGTGGGTCAGCACGACCCGGTCGTAGCGCTCGTAGACATCCGGGTCGCGGATGATCGACAGGAACGGCGCCAGGCCGGTGCCGGTGGCCAGCAGCCACAGGGTCTTGCCGGGCAGCAGGTTGTCCACCAGCAGCGTGCCGGTCGGCTTCTTGCCCACATAGATCTGGTCGCCCTCGCGCAAGTGCTGCAGGCGCGAGGTCAGCGGGCCGTCGGGGACCTTGATGCTGAAAAATTCCAGCGTTTCTTCGTAGTTGGCGCTGGCAATGCTGTAGGCACGCAGCAGCGGGCGACCGTTCACCTCCAGCCCGACCATGGCGAACTGGCCATTTTCAAAGCGGAAACCGGGGTCGCGCGTGCAGGTAAAGCTGAAAAGGGTGTCAGTCCAGTGATGGACCGAAAGAATGGATTGCTGGTTCAGGTTGCTCATGGCGAAATGCGGCTACAGCGGCGAAATACAGCACCAAAGACGGCTGGAAAGGAAGGATCTTAACGCATGCCCGGGGGCGGCGCAGGCGGAGCCTGCAATGCCAGCGCGGGATTTCGGCGACGGGGGCGCCAGTGCGGCGCATGCGGCACGCCGGGGTATTGCGGGGGTGCGGAAAGTTCCGCCTGCGTCATTTGCCTTCCGGGTCAGCCCCCCGGCGTGGGCCCTGACAGTTCGCAGCGCTGGCGCGCCAGCGCCTCGCGCGAGTAGCCGTGGCGCACGCGCAGCTGGTGCTCCACCGCGTCTGCCTGGTCCAGGCAGGCGAAGACTAGGTCGTCCTTCACGCGCTGCGACACGCCCTTCAGGCGCGGCGCTTCGTACGCCACCTGGCGCGCACGGCAGCGCAGGAACAGCAGGGTTTCCTGCGAGGCGGTGATCAGCTGGTCATGCTCGATCCGCTTGCATTCGACCAGGTCCTGGGCGAGGACGCTGGCGCCGTAAAAGAGCAATGGCAGGCACAGCCATCGGCACAACGAGCGGTGCATGGCAAACGGGGGCACAGTGGGCCGGTTGAAGGTCTGGCTCGCATCATTGCCCAGACCCGCGCACAGTGCAAGCCACGGTGCGCGCAATATCCTGTTGCGATTCGGCGCCAGGCGGTCCCAAGCGGGATTCAGTGTCCAGCCAGACGAACAATCGCCCGCAAACCCTGATGGCAGCGTCGCGGCGAGCCCCCTATGCTGCACCGCAGCAGACGGAATGGTGGGCAGGCCGCCCGGATCCGGCTACGCTTGGGCGGCATATGCGCCGCAGTGCGCGCCAGTTCACGCCCCAGACCCTATGGGCTCCCCGCCCGGCCTTCCCCGTGTTCCTCCCTGCCGCCCCGCCATGCCGGCGGTCCTGCGGCCGCCGTATTTCCGGCCTATGCTGCCAGCACTGCGAAGCACGACCTGACCCGCGGTTGCCACGCGCCACCCTGACTGCCAAGACAAAAACATGACCGATCTCACCGCCACCCAAGCCCAGACGGCGCCCCCGAGCCCCGAAGAAGTGCGCAAGCGCATCTTCGCCATCGTGGCCGCCTCGTCAGGCAACCTGGTCGAATGGTTCGACTTCTACGTCTACGCCTTCTGCGCGATCTATTTCGCGCCGTCGTTTTTCCCCAAGGCCGATCCCACCGCGCAGTTGCTGAACACCGCCGGCGTGTTTGCCGCCGGCTTCCTGATGCGCCCCATCGGCGGCTGGCTGTTCGGCACCATCGCCGACCGCCACGGCCGCAAGAACTCGATGCTGATCTCGGTGGTCATGATGTGCGCGGGCTCGCTGCTGATCGCCTGCCTGCCCACCTATGCCAGCATCGGCAACTGGGCGCCGGCGCTGCTGCTGCTGGCGCGCCTGATCCAGGGCCTGTCGGTGGGCGGCGAATACGGCACCACCGCCACCTATATGAGCGAGGTGGCGCTGCGCGGGCGGCGCGGCTTCTTCTCGTCGTTCCAGTACGTGACGCTGATCGGCGGCCAGTTGCTGGCGGTGCTGGTGGTGGTGGTCCTGCAGCAACTGCTGGACGAAAGCGAACTGAAGGCCTGGGGCTGGCGCATCCCGTTCGTGGTCGGTGCCATCACCGCGGTGGTGGCCCTGTTCCTGCGCCGCACGCTGCACGAGACCTCGTCGGCCGCCACCCGCGGCAGCAAGGAAGCCGGCAGCGTGGCCGAGCTGTTCCGCCACCACAAAGCCGCCTTCTTCACGGTGCTGGGCTATACCGCGGGCGGCTCGCTGATCTTCTACACCTTCACCACGTATATGCAGAAGTACCTGGTCAACACCGCCGGCATGTCGATCAAGACCGCCAGCTATGTGATGACCGGCTGCCTGTTCCTGTACATGTGCATGCAGCCGCTGTTCGGCGCCCTGTCCGACCGCATCGGCCGGCGCAACAACATGCTGCTGTTCGGCGCGCTGGGCGCGCTCTTCACGGTGCCGATCCTGACCGCGCTGGGCACGGTCGGCAGCCCTGAGCTGGCCTTCGTGCTGATCGCCGTGGCGCTGGCCATCGTCAGCTTCTACACCTCGATCAGTGGCATCGTGAAGGCCGAAATGTTCCCGCCCGAGGTGCGCGCACTGGGCGTGGGCCTGGCCTATGCCATCGCCAATGCGATCTTCGGCGGCTCGGCCGAATACGTGGCGCTGGGCATGAAGACGCTGGGCCACGAGACCGCGTTCTACTGGTACGTGACCGCGATGATGGTGATTGCCTTCCTCGTCAGCCTGCGCCTGCCGCGCCAGGCCAGGTACCTGCATCACGAGCACTGATACGCAGCCGCGGTGCAAGGCCGCGGGACGCCTGCGCGAGCATGGCAATATACGGGGGCCGTAACCGCCAAACCGCCCCCGTCTTTCATTGATCACCCCATGGACCTGAACGCCCTGCGCCTGTTTGTCGACATTGTCGACGCGGGCAACCTGAGCGCGGCCGCGCGCAAGCTCAAGATGACGCGCGCCAATGTCAGCTACCGGCTCAAGGCGCTGGAAGAAGAGCTGGGCGTGCAGCTGCTGCGCCGGACCACGCGCCATGTCGAGCCGACCCCGGTCGGCGCCGGCCTCTACGAGCACGGCCGCAACATCCTGGGCGAGGTCGCCGCCGCCAATGCGCTGATCAGCAATATGGGCAAGAGCCTGCAGGGCCATGTACGGCTCTCGGTGCCGACCGGCCTTGGCCATTCGCTGCTGTCGCCGCTGCTGGTGCTGTTCAAGCAGCGCTATCCCGACATCACGCTCGACGTGGTCTTCGACAACCGCGTGCACAACCTGGTGTCCGAGGACGTGGAAGTGGCGCTGCGCATCATTTCCACGCCGCCGGATTCGGTGATCGCCACCGAGATCGGCGAAGTCGACTGGATCGTGTGCGCGTCGCCGGTGTACCTGGCCGGCCACCCGGCGCCGCAAACGCTGACCGGGCTGCAGGAGCATGCGTTTGTCTGCGCGTCGCCGGAGGGGCAGAAGCTCAAGGCAACGGGCACCCGGCACGACGACGATGGCGGTGTGATCCGTGAGCAGGTGGTGTTGGAGCCCACGCTCACCTCGGAGAACTTTGCCTTCCTGAAAGACGCGGTGCTGGCGGGCCTGGGCATCGGCTTCTTCCCGATCTATGCGATCGGCGCGGAACTGGACAGCGGGGCGCTGGTGCCGCTGCTCTCCGACTACCGCATCAGCGTGTTCGGCAGCAAGCTCTACATGCTGACCATGCCCAACCGCTACCAGACGCTGGCCACGCGCTACCTGCTGAACTTCCTGAAGACCGAGCTGCAGGCGGTGTGGCCGCGGCTGCACCGGTAGCCCACCCCGTCGGGGATGGCGCCAGGCACTATAGTAGGAGCACAAGGATAACCGTCGGCGCATCCGCACCAAGGAGCAACCATGGCCCTCGCTAGCACGCTTGCAAACTGCCTGAGCAGCAAGAACACCCAATACGACATCATCCGCCACCCCTACACCCTGAGCAGCATGGCCACCGCAGAGGCCGCGCACGTGCCCGGGGACCGGCTGGCCAAGACGCTGTTGCTGGAAGATGACCGTGGCTACGTCGCCGCTGTGATCCCTTCGAGCCATCACCTGCAGATGGCCGCCATCTGCGAACAGACCGGGCGCAACCTGGTGCTGGCGCATGAGGACGAGATCCGCGAGATCTTCAAGGATTGCGACCTTGGCGCGATTCCGCCGGTGGCGATGGCCTACGGCATGCAGACCTATGTGGATGACAGCCTGATGCAGCAGCCCGACGTGTATTTCGAGGGCGGCGATCACCAGGAACTGGTGCACATGAGCGGCGAGCAGTTCTCGCAGCTGATGTCGGATGCGGGGCATGGGCAGTTTTCGCGCCGCATGATGTAAGCGTCGCGCGGCAGCGGCCACCACGCGGGTTGCGTACCCGCGGGGTGGCCGTTTTGCATGCTGGCGCAGCGGCTGCTGCGGACCATTCAGTCCGCGGGCAGCGCCGGCATGCTGTCGTCCTTCAGGTCCACGCCGGAACGCCCCAGCGCTGCCGCGCCGCGCAGCAGGAAGGCCAGCCGGTCGGCGGCCTGCGCATAGGGCAGCCCTTCGGGGCGCACGTTGGAGATGCAGTTGCGCTCGGCGTCGGTGCGCCCCGTGCGCGGCGCACAGGTCAGGTAGATGCCGAGGCTGTCGGGCGAGCTCAGCCCCGGCCGTTCGCCGATCAGCATCACCACCTGGCGCGCCCCAAGGATCTCCCCGACCTCATCGCCCAGCGCCACGCGCGACTGTTCGGCCACCACCACCGGGCCGATGCGCCACCCCTGCGGCAGGCGCTGGCGCGTGGCATCCAGCAGCGGCAGCGCATGAGTCTGCGTGGCCAGCGCGGACAGGCCATCGGCAATCACGAATACCACATCCGGCGCCTCGTGCGGCCGCGCCGCCGCCAGCCGCTCGCGGCTGGCATCGTCCAGGCGGCGGCCCAGGTCGGGGCGGCGCAGGTAGTGCGCGCGGTCCGGCGCCGCGCTGTGCACGGCCACGTTCGGCACCGCTGCCGCATCCAGCGCCGTGGTCACGGCGCCCACGTCCAGTGGCAGGTGCACCGCATCGCGCGCCTGCGCATGGGCCAGGCCGAAGGCCAGCACGGCATCGGTGGTCTGGCTGTGGCCGGTGCGGCCCAGCGCAATGCGCGCACGCGTGAACCGGCGCAGGCGCTGCCAGGGATCGACGTCGACCTCGGCGGGGGCAGGACTGGCAGGGGGCTGGCGTCTGGCCGTCATCGGCTGGTCCTTACAGGCTGTGGGCCATCTGCAGCAGCGGCTGGCGCGCCGCGGGCTCCAGCAGCCGACCGGTGCTGTCGGCAATGCCCATGCGCTGCAGCCAGGCCTCGAACTCCGGCGCCGGGCGCAGCCCCAGCACCTCGCGCAGGTACAGGGCGTCGTGGAACGAGGTGCTCTGGTAGTTGAGCATGATGTCGTCGGCGCCCGGCACGCCCATGATGAAGTTGATGCCGGCCACGCCGAACAGCGTCAGCAGCGTGTCCATGTCGTCCTGGTCGGCCTCGGCATGGTTGGTGTAGCAGACGTCGCAGCCCATCGGCACGCCCATCAGCTTGCCACAGAAGTGGTCTTCCAGACCGGCGCGGATAATCTGCTTGCCGTCGTACAGGTACTCGGGCCCGATAAAGCCCACCACCGTATTGACCAGCAGCGGCGAGAACGCGCGCGCCACGCCATAGGCCCGTGCCTCCATGGTCTGCTGGTCGACGCCGTGGTGCGCGTTGGCCGACAGCGCGCTGCCTTGCCCGGTCTCGAAATACATCAGGTTGTCGCCCACGGTGCCGCGCGCCAGCGCCTGGGCGGCGTCGTGGGCCTCGGCCAGCAGCGACAGGCTGATGCCGAAGGCCGCGTTGGCGCGCTCGCTGCCGGCCACGGACTGGAACACCAGGTCCACCGGCGCGCCCTGCCCGATCGCGCGCAGGGTGTTGGTGACATGGGTCAGCACGCAGGATTGCGTGGGGATGTCGAAGCGGCTGCGCAGCTCGTCGATCATGCGCAGCAGCGAGACGATGGCGCCCAGGTTGTCCGAGGCCGGATTGACGCCGATGGTGGCATCGCCGCAGCCATAGAGCAGGCCGTCGATGATCGATGCGGCGATGCCCTTGGGATCGTCGGTCGGGTGGTTGGGCTGCAGCCGCACCGAGAGCCGGCCCGGCAGCCCCACCGTGCTGCGAAAGCGTGTGACCACCTGGCACTTGCGCGCCACCGCCACCAGGTCCTGGTTGCGCATCAGCTTGCTGACCGCCGCGGCCATCTCCGGGGTGATGCCCGGCGCCACCCGCGCCAGCATCGCGCTGTCGGTCTCATGCCGCAGCAGCCAGTTGCGCAGGTCGCCCACGGTGGTGGCACCGATGGCGGCAAAGGCCGCGGCATCGTGGCGGTCGAGGATCAGGCGCGTGACCTCGTCGTCCTCGTACGGCACCAGCGCTTCATTGAGGAAACGGGTCAGCGGCACCTCGGCCAGCGCCAGCCGCGCCGCCATCCGCTCCTGCTCGCTGGCCGCGGCAACGCCCGCCAGGGCATCGCCGGAGCGCGCGGGGCTGGCGCGGGCCAGCAGCGTGCGGAGGTCGGCGAAGACGTAGCGCCGGGTGCCGATAGTATGGGTGTAGGCCATGCATTCCGTTCCTGGGCTTGGGGCCAGACGACGACAGCGGTACGCCGGGCACGATTCCCCCTAATATAGACACCCTTTGCGTGTGGCGTTATGCCAACATCGCAAAGACATTGCGACAGCGCACGCGGCCTGACTCAGGCGCAACATCTGGATCGGCGAGAATCCAGAATAATTTTCAGCAAATTGCATGCCGGAGACCCCGATGAAAGACCCCGACCCGACCACCACCCCGCGCTTGCTGCCGGCCGCGTGGTACAGCGTCGGCACCGTCGCCTACCTGCTGACCGCCCTCGCGCTCCTGACCGTGCTGCACGCCAACCTGGTGGCGGCGCTGCTGTCCGGGCTGCTGCTGTACTCGCTGGTGGACGTGCTGGCGCCGCGCCTGAAGCGCCTGAACCAGCGCCACGACGCGCTGGCCGTGGCCATCCTGTCGGCGGTGATCCTGCTGGGGCTGACGCTGGCGGGCTGGCTGCTGGTGCGCTTTGTCAGCGGCGAGGGCACCCTGGACGGGCTGCTCAACCGTGTGGCGGACATCATCGACCGCTCGCACGGCCAGCTGCCGCGCTGGCTCAGCGATGCGCTGCCCAATGGCGTGGACGAACTGGCCAACACGCTGATCGACACGCTGCGCGAGCACGCCGCGATGGCGCAGAAGCTGGGTGCCGAGGTGCTGCGCACGCTGGTGCATATCCTGATCGGGCTGGTGATCGGCGCCATGGTGGCGCTGTACCGCGCGGTGGCGCGTCCCAACCGCCGGCCGCTGGCCGCGGCGCTGGTGGCGCGCGCGCGCACGCTGCAGCAGGCGTTCTCGCAGTTCATCTTCGCGCAGATCCAGATCTCCACCATCAACACGGTGCTGACTGCGATCTACCTGCTGCTGGTGCTGCCGCTGTTCGGCATGCACCTGCCGCTGACCAAGACGCTGCTGGTGATCACCTTCGTGGCGGGGCTGCTGCCGGTGCTGGGCAACCTGATCTCGAACACGGCCATCGTGGTCGCATCGCTGTCGGTGTCGCTGCCGATCGCGGTGGCGTCGCTGGTGTTCCTGGTGGTGATCCACAAGCTGGAGTACTTCCTGAACGCACGCATCATCGGCGCGCGCATCCAGGCCGCGGCGTGGGAGCTGCTGACGGTGATGCTGCTGATGGAAACACTGTTCGGCATCCCGGGCGTGATCGCCGGGCCGATCTTCTATGCCTACCTGAAGCGGGAGCTGGCCGGCGCCGGGCTGGTCTGAATGGCGCAGCCGGCACGCCGGGCCGCTGGTAGGACCAATGCCTGCTCAGGCACCGTCCTGCTCCACCCGGCTGCGCACGAAATCGATATGGGTCTGCATGGCCGTGCGCGCCTCTTCGGGCCGGCGCGCGCAGATCGCTTCGCAGAGTGTGCGATGCTGCAGCAGCAGCAGGTCTGACGCGCTGTCGTCCTGTTCGCGCAGGCCGGTGCCGTTGATGGTGATGTGCTCGCGCAGCATGCCGATCACGCTGGTATGCAGGTGCAGGAACATGGTGTTGTGCGAGGCCTGGGCGATGGCGTCATGCAGCCGGGCATCGGCATCGGCCTCCGCCTGCTTGTCGTCGGCGGTGCGCGCGCGTTCCAGTTCGGCCATCAGCGCACGGATGCGCCTGACGTCGGCGGCGTCGGCGCGCAGCGCCGCGAAGTAGGCCGTGGCACCCTCCAGCACGCGGCGGAACTCCAGGATGTCGTCGCGCAGCGCGGGGTGGTCGGCCACCAGCTGGCCCCACGGCGAGGCAATGCCGGCGCGCAGCTGGTCGGTGGCGTAGACGCCCGCGCCGCGCCGGCTCTGCAGCAGGCCACGCGCGGCCAGGCGCTGGATCGCCTCGCGCACGGTGTTGCGCGCCACCTCGTATTGCCCGGCCAGCACACGCTCGGCCGGCAGGCGCGTGCCGGGCGGCCAGGTGCCGTCGAGCAATGCGGTCTCGATCCGGCGCATCACCGACTCCACGCGTCCGCGGGTGCGCCCGTGCGTTGCTGCCGTCATGCGGTGTGTCCTCGCTCCTGAACTTGCGCGGGTCGCCGGGGAAATTGGTCCAACCAATTTGTACCGCCGCGCGGAAGCGGGAATTATGCGCCGAAACGTGCGACCCCAGCACGCCCGGAGCGAGACATGAAGGATCGTCAGTACCCCACCGGCCCTGCCCCCACGCAGGTCTACCTGTTTGCCACCTGCCTGGTCGACATGTTCGTGCCGCAGGCCGGCCTCGATGCCGTGCGGCTGCTCGAGCGCGAAGGGCTCACCGTGCACTTCCCGCGCGGCCAGAGCTGCTGCGGCCAGCCCGCCTACAGCAGCGGCAACCCCGACGCGGCCCGTGCCGTGGCGCGCGCCCAGCTGGACCTGTTCAGCCAGCCGTGGCCGGTGATCGTGCCGTCCGGCTCGTGCGCGGGCATGATGCGCCACCACTGGCCGCAACTCTTTGCCGACGATCCGGTGGCCGGCCCCAAGGCGCTGGAACTGGCCGGGCGCATCTATGAACTGGGCGAGTTCCTGCTGCATGTGCTGAAGGTGGACTTTGGCGATGCCGCGCCGGCGAGCCAGCCGCAGGAGCGCATCGTGCTGCATACCTCGTGCGGCGCCCGTCGAGAAATGGGTACGCGCCAGCACGGCGTGGCCCTGGTCGACGCCCTGCCGGGGGTGGTCCGCGTGGAGCATGAACGCGAGTCCGAATGTTGCGGTTTCGGCGGCACCTTCTCGCTCAAGCATCCCGATATCTCCGGCGCCATGGTGCGCGACAAGGTGGCCTCGGCCTGTGCCACCGGCTGCGACCGGCTGGTCTCGGCCGACTGCGGCTGCCTGCTCAATATCGGCCATACCGCCGCGCATGACGGCGCGCCGCTGCAGGTGGAGCACCTCGCCAGCTTCCTGTGGCGCCGCACCGGAGGTGCCGCATGAGCACGCCCGGCGCCCGCGAACGCATGCTCGGCCGGCTGCGCGCCGCCGCGCCCGCCCCCTCCCCCGCCACCACGGATCTCGACCACCGCATCGACAGCCATTTCGCAGCGCGTCGCCACGCCACGCCTGCCGCGGGCGACCAGGTGGCCGCGATGCAGGCAGCGCTGCAAGGGCTGCACGCCGAAGTCTGGTGCGCCGGCGAAACGGCCTGGCCGGCGTTGCTGGCCACTGAGCTGGCCAATGCCGGCGTGAAGCGTCTGCTGCTCGACCCCGCCAGCAAGGCCGGCGCCGCACTGGCCGCCGCCCTGCCTGCCCATATCGAAGCCATCGGCTACGGCCGCCCCATCGAAGCCTGGAAGGCCGAGCTGTTCGACACCGTCGACGCCGGCTTTACCGTGGCGCGCTCCGGCATCGCCGCCACCGGCACGCTGGTGGTCGCGCCCGACGCGGGCTCGCCGCGCACGGTGTCGCTGGTGCCGCCGCTGCACGTCGCGCTGGTGCGCGCGTCGACACTGCACGTTGACCTGCATATGGCCGCGCGCACCGAGCGCTGGTCCGACGGCATGCCGACCAACCTGGTGCTGATCTCCGGCCCGTCCAAAACGTCCGACATCCAGCAGACGCTGGCCTACGGCGCGCATGGTCCGCGCCGGCTGTGGGTCGTCATCGAGACCGACACCGGGGAGGCCGGGCAATGAGCCAGCAGACACTGAATTTCGTTTCGCCGCAGGACTTCAAGGCGCGCGCCCGCCAGGCGCTGGACGATCCCAAGCTGCGCCAGAGCTTTCGCGGCGCGATGGACTTCCTGCAGGACAAGCGCCTGGCGCAGTTCCCCGACGCCGACGAGCTGGAGCACCTGCGCGACCTGGGCGAGGCGGTGCGCCAGCATGCGCTGGCCAACCTGCCGGACCTGCTGGTGCAGCTGGAGGCAAAGCTGACCGCCGCCGGCGTGCAGGTGCACTGGGCCGAGAACGCCGACAAGGCCAACGCGATCATCCACCGCATCGCGGCATCGAAGCAGGCGAAGCGCGTAATCAAGGGCAAGTCGATGGCCAGCGAGGAGATCGAGCTGAACCATTACCTGGCCGAGCGCGGCGTGGACTGCATCGAGTCGGACATGGGCGAATACATCGTCCAGCTCGCCGGCGAAAAGCCATCGCATATCGTGATGCCGGCCATCCACAAGACCAAGGGCGATATCGCGCAACTGTTCGAGGCGCATATCCCCGGCACGCCCTATACCGAGGATGTCGACGCGCTGATCCAGACCGGGCGCCGCGCGCTGCGCCAGGCCTTTGTCGAAGCGGATATCGGCCTGTCCGGCGTGAACTTCGCCGCCGCCGACACCGGCACGCTGTGGCTGGTGGAGAACGAGGGCAACGGGCGCCTGTCCACCACCGTGCCTGACGTGCATATCGCCATCATGGGCATGGAAAAGGTGGTGGCCCGGCTGGAGCATATCGTGCCGCTGTCCACGCTGCTGACGCGATCGGCCACCGGGCAGGCCATCACCACGTACTTCAACCTGATCTCCGGGCCGCGCCGCGCGGGCGAGCGCGACGGCCCGCGCGAGGTCCACCTGGTGCTGCTCGACAACGGCCGCACCCAGGCCTACGCCGATACGCAACTGCGCGCCACGCTGCAATGCATCCGCTGCGGCGCGTGCATGAACCACTGCCCGGTCTACACGCGCATCGGCGGCCACGCCTATGGCACGACCTATCCCGGCCCCATCGGCAAGATCATCTCGCCGCACCTGCTGGGGCTGGACGCCACCGCCGACCTGGCCACCGCGTCGAGCCTGTGCGGCGCCTGCGGCGAAGTGTGCCCGGTGCGCATCCCGATCCCGCAACTGCTGGTGCGCCTGCGCACCGAAGCCAACCGCGATCCCGAAGAGCAGGTCGCCAACCCGCTGCGCGGCCAGGGCGCGAAGTACAGCCGCGGCGAACACCTGGTGTGGCGCTTCTGGAGCGGCGCGTATTCGCATCCGGCCACGTACCGCCTGTTCCGCTGGGCCGCCACGCGGCTGCGCGCGCTGACACCGGCGAAACAGATGGGCTGGACCCAGCACCGCACGCCGCTGAAGCCGGCGGCGAAGAGCCTGGCGGATTTGCTGAAGGAGAAGGGGCAACCGGAGTAAGCCTTCACGCAGTGCTGGCAAAGAAAACAAGGATTTCCCGAAACACCACCAAAGCAGGAGACTAAACCGTGCAACCCTGGACCCAACTCTATACGCCGCTGGGCAGCCTGTGGCTGTCGTCGCTGGCGGCAGCCATCCCCATCCTGTTCTTCTTCATCGCGCTGGCCGTGCTGCGCATGAAGGGCCATGTCGCCGCCGCGGTGACCCTGCTGCTGGCGCTCGCCGTGGCGATCTTTGCCTACGGCATGCCCGCGCAGCAGGCGCTGGCCTCGGCCGGCTTCGGCTTTGCCTACGGCCTGTGGCCGATCGCGTGGATCATCGTGACCGCGGTGTTCCTCTACAAGATCGTGGTCAAGACCGGCCAGTTCGACGTGATCCGCGCCTCGGTGCTGTCGATCACCGACGACCAGCGCCTGCAGATGCTGCTGATCGGCTTTGCCTTTGGTGCCTTCCTGGAAGGCGCGGCGGGCTTCGGCGCGCCGGTGGCGATCACCGCGGCGCTGCTGGTGGGCCTGGGCTTCAATCCGCTGTACGCCGCGGGCCTGTGCCTGATCGCCAATACCGCGCCGGTGGCGTTCGGCGCGATGGGCATCCCCATCATCGTGGCCGGGCAGGTGACGGGCATCGATCCCTTCCATATCGGCGCGATGGCGGGCCGGCAACTGCCGCTGCTGTCGCTGATGGTGCCGTTCTGGCTGGTGTTCATGATGGACGGCGTCAAGGGCGTGCGCGAGACGTGGCCGGCGGCGCTGGTGTGCGGCGGCAGCTTTGCCGTGACGCAGTACTTCACCTCCAACCATATCGGGCCCGAGCTGCCGGACATCACCTCGGCACTGGTGAGCCTGGTGTCGCTGGCCGCGTTCCTGAAGGTATGGCAGCCGCGCAGCGCGTCGCAACGTGCTGGCGGCAATGTCCGCGGCGGCACGGTGGCGCTGGCTGGTTTCGGCGGCGGCTTCGGCGGCAACATGGCGAGCCGCAAAGCATCGCCCTACACCGTGGCGCAGACGCTGCGCGCGTGGGCGCCGTTCGGCATCCTGACCGCCATTGTCACGGTGTGGAGCCTGCAGCCGTTCAAGGCGCTCTTCGCCGCCAACGGTGCGCTGGCCGGCACGGTGCTGAAGTTCAGGATCCCGGGGCTGGACCAGATGGTGATCAAGGCCGCGCCGATCGTGGCCGCGCCCAAGGCCTATGACGCGGTGCTGAAGATCGACCTGCTCTCCGCCGTCGGCACCGCCATCCTGCTGACCGCGCTGATCTCCGCCGTGCTGCTGCGCATGAAGCCGCGCGCGCTGCTGGCCACCTTTGGCGAGACCCTGGTCGAACTGGCGCGCCCGGTGCTGTCGATCGGGCTGGTGCTGGCCTTCGCCTTTGTCGCCAACTATTCGGGCATGTCATCGACGCTGGCGCTGCTGCTGGCCGGCACCGGTGCGGCGTTCCCGTTCTTCTCGCCGTTCCTGGGCTGGCTGGGGGTGTTCCTGACGGGCTCGGACACCTCGTCCAATGCGCTCTTCTGCGCGCTGCAGAACACCACCGCGCACCAGATCGGCGTGTCCGACACGCTGCTGGTGGCCGCCAACACCACCGGCGGCGTCACCGCCAAGATGATCTCGCCGCAGTCGATCGCGGTGGCCTGCGCGGCGACCGGGCTGGTGGGCAAGGAGTCGGAGCTGTTCCGCTTCACGGTCAGGCACAGCCTGCTGTTTGCCGTGATCATCGGCATCATCACGGTGGTGCAGGCCTACTTGTTGCCGGGGATGATTCCGGGGTGATGGGCTAGTCGGAATCCATGAAGAACGGCGGCCGGATGGCTGGCCGCCAACAAAGAGCGTTGAAACGCAGAACGGGGCCCATCTTCTGGATAGGGCCCTTTTTTTGCCTGTCAATATGCGAACTAGGCAGCAAGCTCAACCGCTCTTGTTTCAAGCAGATCGATCAGGATGCGCTCAACACGACTCCCGCCGATGGCAACGCGTTGATCTGCAGTGACCAGCTTTAATGAATCGGCTGCCTCAGCGTACTGCCCTCTGGCAAACTGACTGACGGCATCAACCAGCCTGAGCGAGAGCCGCGCCTGGTCGCTGGGTTCCCTGGCCGTGATAGCCGCCTTGCTTTGCTCAAGCGCAGCAATATCGCCCGCCGATGCCTGAATTCCGGCAAGATGCAGCGCTATGAACGGATGCGACAGCATGGCGTTGAAGCGCCCGGACAGGGCGGATACCGCGGCTGAAACCGGACGTGTGGTTCCTGTGCGCAGGTATTCACGCAACAAGAAACCGCCACAATCGGCGAGCGTCAACACCGGACCACAGCGAGTGGCCTCTGGTGCACAGTAGCGCTCATAGCGCTGCCATGCCTGCTCGGCTAACCCCAACTGCCACTCTGCCAGGGCCAGGTGCCACTGCACATGGCCATACATGGCGCCGCCCTCCGCTGACGCGCGGTGTTCATTCAGCCAGTTGCCCAGCAATTCCAATGACTCTCCAGGCTCACCCTGGTCGTGCAGCACATGGGCATAGCTATGGATAACGTAGGGAGCCTGTGGGCGCTGCTGCAGTGCCCGCTCGACCAGTGCACGACCACGGCCCTGATCGCCGGCCTCACTGGCCGCGAAGCCCAGGCGTGCGAGCCAGGCCCAATCATCGTGCAAACCGGGATCGCACGACTCCATGATATGGAGAACGCGCTCAAGCTTGCGCGCACCGCCATAGAAGATCAGATACCCACAAAGCTGCGAGATGACCAGCAGGTCACCGGGATTGGCAGCGATGTAGGCCTCAGTCGCCGCAAGATTGGAGTAAGGGTCTTCAAGCAGGCCAAAGAGCGCGGAGATATGCGCACGCTCCCAGGGCAGCGCAGTTCGCGCTGCCAGTAGTGCACGCGCCTTGAAAGAATCGGCGTCCGCGGCATTGGCGTCTTTGGCAAGCATATGGCGCGCAGCCAGGGCCAGGGCGAGATTGCTGTCCAGCGCCAGGGCCTGATCCAGGGCTTCCGCAGCGCCCGCCTCGGAACCGAGGATGCGATCCACAGCAAGCTGATACCGTTCTGCAGCTTCTGGACGGTCAGTAGTAAGAGGTCCACCCGTACGCGCATTAATCATAATGGCTCACTGAGTTGCAAATTGCTGATGCGAAGCGCTCCAATGCGCTTTCAGCGTAGTCCAACTCAAGGCGCTGTGATGTCTGACATGTACGGAACAACCATATGGGTAACAAGCGAGTTCACTCACATGGGTAACACTTTGAGACTCAGGTAGCGCTTGCGGATCGCCGCACCTAGGCGAGGAACTCGTCCCCTTCGCTCAATGGCGCATATCGGTACGTCGCCGGCGTGCGGCTCAGCTTGACCGGCGCGCCCAGCCCCTTGTAGCCGCCTTCCATCTCCACCACCATCTCGCGGTGCTGCGTATGCGGATGCTGCAAGGCATCGGCCACGGACAGCACCGGCGCGCACGGCACGCCGGCGGCGACCAGTTCGTCGGCCAGCACCTTGCCGTCGCATTCGCGCAGCCTGGCTTCCAGTTCCGCCTTCAGCGCCACGCGATTCACCGAGCGCGCGCCAGCCGTGGCATAGCGCTGGTCATCGGCCAGCGCTTGCAACCGCAGGTGCTCGCACAGGATGCGGAACTGCCGGTCATTGCCCACGGCAAGGAAGATCGGGTCGGTGGCAGTGGCGACGGTGTCATACGGGTAGATGTTCGGATGCGCGTTGCCGGTGCGCTGCGGCGTCTTGCCGCTCATGAACCAGTTGGCCGCATGCGGATGCAGCAGCGACAAGCCGGAGTCATAAAGCGCGGCCTCGACAAACTGGCCGCGCCCGCTGCGGGCGCGCTCCTGCAAGGCCAGCAGCACGCCGATCACGGCGTTCAGGCCCGTCACCATGTCCACCACCGGCAAGCCCACGCGCAGCGGATCGCCATCGGCCTCGCCGTTGATGCTCATGATGCCGGACATGGCCTGGATGGCGGCGTCATAGCCGGGCAGGCCGCCCAGCGGGCCGTCGGCGCCGAAGCCGGACACGCGGCAATGCACCAGCCGCGGGAAACGCGCGGACAGGGTGTCGTAGCCCAGCCCCCATTTCTCCATGGTGCCGGTCTTGAAGTTCTCGACCAGCACGTCGGCCTCGGCCAGCAACGCAAGCAGGACTTCACGATCCGCCTCGGCGGTCAGGTCCAGCCGCATCACGCGCTTGTTGCGGTTCAGGCCGAAGTAGTAGGACGCCACGCCGTCCTTGAACGGCGGCCCCCAGGTACGGGTGTCGTCGCCCTGCGGCGGTTCGATCTTGAGCACGTCGGCGCCGTGGTCGCCCAGGACCTGGCCGCAGTACGGGCCGCCCAGGATGCGCGACAGGTCGACCACGCGGATGCCGGCGAGCGCGCCGGGGCTGGTTTGGGTCATGGCTGGTATCTCTGTGCGGTTCGGTCGTGCGGTTCAGTCAAGCGGTTCAGTCCAGCTGGGCGCCGGATTTCTGCACCACGGTGCGCCACTTGCCGACCTCGGCCTTGACGAAGCCGCCCAGTTGCTCGGGCGTGGTCGATGGCGCGAACTCCAGGCCCTGCGCCTGCAGGGTCTTGCGTACGTCGGGCTGCCTGAGCGCATCGGCAAAGGCGCGGTTGAGCTTGCCGATCACTTCGGGCGGCGTGCCGGCGGGCGCGACCACGCCGAAGAACACCGATACGTCGAACCCGGTCACGCCCTGCTCGGCCACGGTCGGCACGTCCGGCAACGCCTGCGAGCGCGCCTTGGTAGTCACGCCCAGCGCGCGCATCTTGCCGCTCTTGATAAACGGCATCGCGGTCAGCACGTCGGTGAAGGCCATGCTGACCTGCCCGCCCAGCAGGTCGTTCAGCGCGGGACCCGTGCCCTTGTACGGGATGTGCTGGAAATCCGTGCCGGTGACGTTGTTGAACAGCACCCCGGCCAGGTGCGAAGACGCGCCGTTGCCGGACGAGGCATAGGTCAGCTTGCCAGGGTGCGCCTTGCCATAGGCGATCAGTTCGTTGACGTTCTTCGCCGGCACCGACGGATTGACCACCAGCACATTGGGCAGCTGGCCGATCTGGATCACCGGGGCGAAGCTCTTGACCGGGTCGTAGTTGATCTTGCGGTACAGGCTGACGTTGATCGCCAGCGGCGCCGAGGTGCCGAACATCAGCGTGTAGCCGTCGGGCTCGGCGCGCGCCACCGCTTCGGCGCCGATATTGCCGCCGGCGCCGGCGCGGTTCTCCACCACCACGGGCTGGCCCAGGCTGGACTTGAGCGCGGCCGCAAGCGTGCGCGCCATGGCATCGGTGGGGCCGCCCGGCGGGTAGGTGACGACCATCATGATCGGCTTGGACGGGAAGTCCTTCTGGGCGAAGGCGGGGGCGATAAGAAGCGAGCAGGCGGCGATGGCCGCGACGCGGTGCCAGAGTTTCATGGGGTTGTCTCCTGGGTGTAGGACATCTCCCGCCCTGGGGCGGGATGGTGTGACAGATGCGGGCCGGCCGTCGGGCCGGTCAGAACACGTTGACCTGGTCGATCGCGCCGGCGGCACGCACCGTGCCGTCGGCCGGCGCGACGGTATCGGCCAGCCACTCGGGCTCGGCCTGCGCGGCCAGCGGGTCTTGCGGCAGCACGCGGTGGCGCAGGACCAGCTGGGCCAGCCGCATGCGGCGTACCGAACCGATACGCCCGGCCTCCCATGCCATCGCCACCGCGCTGGTGACGTGGTACAGCGCCGAGGCTGCCTGGCGCGCCAGCAACTCGCCTTGCGCGCCGGCTTCGGCGGCCTGCCCAGCCAGCGTCGCAGCAGCGGCGATGGCGCCTTCAAACGTGGCACGTGCGGCCGCATGCATCGGCGTATCGGCCAGCAGCCCGGCCAGGTGCGCCTGCAGCACCGGCAGCGCGCCTTCGCGACGGACCGCGCGCAGCACGTCGAGCGCGACGATATTGCTGGTGCCTTCCCAGATCGAGCCGAGGTGGGCGTCGCGCACCAGGCGCGGATCGCTCCATTCCTCGATATAGCCGCAGCCGCCGCGGATCTCCATGGCGTCGCCGGTGACCTTGCGCGCGTCGCGGCAGGCGCGGAACTTGATCAGCGGCGTCAGGATGCGCATCAGCGGGTAGGCGTCAGCCTCGCCCGCATCGGCACGGCGCAGCGCCTCGGCGGTCTGGAACACCATGGTGCGCGCCTGTTCGGTCGGCAGGGTCAGCTTGAGCAGCTGGCGGCGCATCAGCGGCATGTCCTGCAGGCGCTTGCCGAATGCCTGGCGCTCGCGCGCGATGAACAGGCCCTCGGTCAGCGCGCGGCGCATCAGGCCGGCGGCGCGCACGCCGTTGGACAGGCGCGAGTTGTTGATCATGTCGGCCATCTGCACAAAGCCGCGGCCGGGTTCGCCAACCAGGTAAGCATGCGCGCCTTCCAGCCGGATCTCGCCGCTGGCCATCGAACGCGTGCCCAGCTTGTCCTTCAGGCGGATGATGCGATAGTGGTTGTCGCTGCCGTCGGCCAGCTTGCGCGGCAGCAGGAACAGCGACACGCCCTTGTGGCCCGGCACGGCGTTGCCGTCCTCATCCTCCACGCGTGCCAGCACCATCGCCAGCGCGGCATCGGGATTGGAGCAGAACCACTTGTCGCCCAGCAGGCGCCAGCCGCCCTCGGCAGCGGGGTCGCGCACCGCGCGCGTGGCGGTGGCAGCCACGTCGGAGCCGGCGCCCTGCTCGGTCATGAACATCGCGCCCTGGTACAGATCGTCAAAGACCTGCGTGGTCAGGTTGGGCAGGAAGCGCTCGACCAGTGCCGGATCGCCGAACTTGCGCAGCGTGCGCGTCAGCGAATCGGTCATCGAGAGCGGGCAGCACAGGCCAAACTCGGCCTGCACGAACAGATATGTGAGCGCGTACTTAGCCGCCGGCGGCATGGGCTTGTCCCAGCCCAGCACGCCGCCGCGGTGCGATGCCGCCGCCAGGCCGAATTCGGCAAAGGCCACGCGCTCCAGCTCCACATAGGCCGGATGCTTGTCGATGCGCTGCGCGTCCACGCCGGCGCGGGTGCGGTAGGTGAGTTCGGGGGGATGGCGGTCGGCCACGCCGGCCAGCTCGTCGAGCACGCCGCCGGCCAGTGCGCCCATGCGCTCGAGATGCGGCAGCAGGTGGTTGAACAGGTCGGGCGGCAGGTACAGCGGCAGCAGCGCGCGCAGGTCCGGGTCGGCGGCAAACAGGCTGCCGCCCTGGCGGTCCGGTACCGGGTGGGCGGCTGCCGGCGCAGCGGCGTGGGCTTGATGGGTGGTGTCGCGCACGGCGCTGGACGGCATGGCTGGTCTCCTGGAATTGGGCGGGCTCCGGCTGGCGGTCCCCTGGACACCATTATTCAAACCCCAAGGATTTGCGTCTAATTCTAAAATTGGCTTGCTCCATATAATTTCTGTATCGCCATGGAATTCCGACACCTGCGTTACTTCCTCGTGCTGGCCGAGGAACTGCACTTCGGCCGGGCTGCGCGCCGGCTCGCCATTTCCCAGCCGCCGCTGTCGCTCAATATCCAGCAGCTGGAGGCCTCGGTCGGGGCGCGGCTGTTCGACCGCGACAGCCGCGGCGTGCGGCTGACCGCGGCCGGGCGCGCCTTCCGCGAATCGGCCGCGGCGCTGCTGGCCCAGGCCGAGGCCGCGCGGGTGCTGGCACGCGAGATCGAGGCAGGCGCGGTCGGGCGGCTGCGGGTGGGCTTTGTCGGCTCGATGCTGTATCGCGGGCTGCCGCAGACGCTGCGCGCGTTCCAGGCGGCCAATCCCGGCATCCAGGTGGCGCTGACCGAGCTCAACTCGCAGGAGCAGATCGAGGCACTGCTGCACGACGAGCTCGACGCCGCCTTCATCCACACCGGCCGCGTGCCGGACACGCTGCAGGCAACGCTGGTGCACACCGAGCCCTTTGTCTGCTGCCTGCCGGCCGACCACGCGCTGGCCGCGCTGCCGGAGCTGCCGCTGGCGGCATTGCGCGGCGAGCCCTTCGTGCTGTTCTCGCGCAAGGCTTCGCCGGACTATTACAGCCGGATCTTCGACATGTGCGCGGCGCAGGGCTTCTACCCGCAGATCCGGCACGAGGTGCGGCACTGGCTGTCGGTGGTGTCGCTGGTCTCGCAAGGGATGGGCGTGGCGGTGGTGCCGGCGGCGCTGGCGCGCTCCGGCATGGCCGGGGCCGCATTCCGGCCGCTGGCCGATGCGGCGGTGCGCTCGGAGGTCTACTGTGCGTGGAAGTCGGCACCGGACCACCCGGCGCGCGACCACTTTGTGGACCTGGTGCAAGAGATGGCAGCCACCGCTCAGGGCAGCGCCAAAGAAAAAGCCACCGGTCCATAGACCGATGGCTTGTGAAGTACGCGTGGAACGGGGTGTTCAGCGTGCTTGCAGCTTAACGCTGCCGGCTTACGGCATCCAATAACGCAAATGCAGTAATTGATCGGTGTTGCATGAAGCGGCTTGCATTCGGTTTCGTGCAGCCGAATCGTCGTGCAAAGGGATGAATTGCGCACATGGTGTTCCAGCTATTGCGATCCGGGCCGGGCCCGGTAGCGGCACGGTGCGAGAGCAGGCATTTCCCCCGGTCCCGCGCCCTGTCATCCGCCCGCTGAGCGGTTATCATTCGCTTTCTGCCGCGCGCTGACGCGGCAATGGCCGGCGTGCCCACCGTTTGCGGGGGCAACGCAGTGCCTCATTTGCGATACAATGAAAACGATTTTCATTTACATACCTCGGCGTGGCCGCGCAGACTGCCTGGCGGCAGACCGCGCCACGGACTGGAAGCATGATGCGGTTGTCTGAACTTCCACGGCGCACGCCCGCCGTAGTGCAATCGGTGGACGATGCCACCCCCGGGGATCCGGTCGCGCGCCGTCTGCGCGAACTGGGCTTCGTGCCCGGTGAAGCCGTGCAGATCATCGCCCACGGGCCCTTCGGCATGGACCCGCTGGTGGCGCAGGTAGGCTTCACCCGCTTTGCGCTGCGCCGCTCGGAGGCGGCGCGCATCGGCGTAGAGATCGCCAGTGCCTCGGTCACCAGCATCGCCCCCGTCACGCAGGGCGGCGACCAGACCGCCAAACCGTCCGCAAAACGGACTGCCTGAGCCTTCCCCGGATTATGTCTGCAGCTCCTTCTCCTTCTGCCCTGCGCATTGCGCTGGTCGGCAATCCCAATTGCGGCAAGACCGCACTATTCAACCGCCTGACCGGCAGCCGCCAGAAGGTGGCCAACTATGCGGGCGTGACCGTCGAGCGCAAGGAAGGCTACTTCATGTCGCCGGGCGGGCGCCAGGTGCGCATCCTGGACCTGCCCGGCGCCTACAGCCTGCACGCGGCCAGCCTCGACGAAGCCATCACCCGCGACGTCTGCATGGGCGTGCGCCCCGGCGAGCAGCGCCCGGACCTGCTGGTGTCGGTGGTCGACGCCACCAACCTGCGCCTGCACCTGCGCTTCGTGCTGGAACTGCGCCGCCTTGGCCTGCCGATGGTGGTGGTGCTCAATATGAGCGACGCCGCCGCGCGGCGCGGCATCCAGATCGACCGCGACAAGCTGTCGGCCGCGCTCGGCGTGCCGGTGGTCAGCACCATCGCGGTCAAGCGCGACGGTGCCGCGGCGCTGGTCAAGCTGCTCGACAACACCCTGCCGCCGGCCCCGCCGGCCTCCCCGGAGCCCGCCAGCGACATGGACGTGCACGCCGAGGTCAACCGCCTGCTGGCGGCCGCGGTCAGCATGCCGGCGCGCACCGCCGCGCAAGACGACCGCATCGACCGCATCGTGCTGCACCCGGTGTTCGGCCTGCTGCTGCTGGCGGTGCTGCTGTTCCTGATGTTCCAGGCGGTGTTCTCGTGGGCCGCGCCGCTGATGGAAGGCATCGAGGGCGGCGTGCACTGGGCCGGCGAGATGCTGGGCGCGTACCTGCCCGACGGCATGCTCAAGAGCCTGCTGGTCGACGGCCTGGTCGCGGGCCTGGGCAGCGTGGTGGTATTCCTGCCGCAGATCCTGATCCTGTTTCTGTTCATCCTGACGCTGGAAGAATCCGGCTACCTGCCGCGCGCGGCCTTCCTGCTGGACCGCCTGATGATGGGCGCGGGGCTGTCGGGGCGCTCGTTCATCCCGCTGCTGTCCAGCTTTGCCTGCGCCATCCCCGGCATCATGGCCACGCGCACCATCCAGGACCCGCGCGACCGGCTCACCACCATCCTGGTGGCGCCGCTGATGACCTGCTCGGCGCGGCTGCCGGTGTATGCGCTGCTGATCGGCGCCTTCATCCCCGAGCGCACCGTGATGGGCCTGTTCAACCTGCAGGGGCTGGTGCTGTTCGCGCTGTACGTGGCCGGCATCGTCAGTGCGCTGGTGGTGGCCTACGCGCTCAAGTTCTTCCGCCGCGACCGCACCGACCATCCGCTGCTGATGGAGCTGCCCTCGTACCGCATTCCCAACCCGCGCGATGTGGCCATCGGCCTGTGGGAGCGTGCCCGCATCTTCCTGTCGCGGGTGGGCAAGGTGATCCTGGCGCTGACGGTGCTGCTGTGGTTCCTGTCGACCTTCCCGTCCGCGCCCGTGGGCGCGACCGCGCCGGCCATCGACTACAGCTTCGCCGGCATGATCGGCCACGCGCTGCAGAAGGTGTTCGCGCCGGTGGGCTTCAACTGGCAGATCTGCATCGCGCTGGTGCCGGGCCTGGCCGCGCGCGAGGTGGCCGTGGGCGCGCTGGCGACCGTCTATGCGCTGTCGGGCAGTGAAGAGACCGTGGCCACGCAACTGGCGCCGATGATCGCCGCCCAGTGGTCGCTGGCCACCGCGCTGTCGTTGCTGGCCTGGTACGTGTTTGCACCGCAGTGCATCTCCACGCTGGCGGTGATCCGGCGCGAGACCAACTCGTGGAGGGTGATGGCGCTGTCGGCGGCCTACCTGACCGGGCTGGCCTACCTGGCGGCGTTCGTGACCTACCGCGTCGCGCTGATGTTCAGCTGAGGCAAGTTGTTGCCATGACCCTCTACCACGCCATCGAAATGCTGCTGGTCCCGCTGATCGTGCTGGCGTGCGCGGTGTCGGTGCTGGCGCGCTACGCGCCGCGCACGCGCGAGCGCGTCAAGGCCGCGCTGGCCGCGCACCTGGGCGGCACCGCCGCCACCGGCTGGCGCGGCCGGCTGGTGCGCTGGCTCGCCCCGCAGGCCGCGGCGGGCTGCGCCAGCGGCTGCGACGACGGCGGCTGCAACACGTGCGGCGCCAATCCTGCCAGCAATACCGCCAGCGGGCAGGAACAGCCTGCCGAGCAGGTGGTGCGCTTCGTGCGCAAGCGCTGAACGGCGCGCTTTCCTCTTCCAAACAATCCACGCAGAAACGGGTACGCCCGCTGCTTCCGCCAGGCGCGGAAGCGGCGGTCTGCGCTCATCTGCGAGCTGTCTGACGGGGATAAGACGGGCCGGTAAAGGCTTGCTCGCCTGCACGCAGAATTGGGTACGCTTTGGGTGCAAGCAGGCCTGCCGGGCATCTGGGGAACGGGTGGCAAGAGCAGCTCCGGCCTTGTTCCGACACCATTGGCGGTACACGCCGGCATCAACAAAATGCCTCGTGCCGGCCACGCAGAAACGGGTACGCTTTGCCGGCATCCGTGCCGCCGGAAGCAAAACGCCCTCCGGATGGAGGGCGTTTTGCCAGGTGCGGCAAACCGATGCTTACCTGACCGTACCGTAGAAGACCAGCATCAGCGGCGTATTGTCGGCGACCGCGGTGCAGGTCACGGTAATGGTGAAGTCGCCCGCTGCGGTGCCGGTGGCACGCACCTGGTTCGGCAGCAAGACCAGGCTCGGGCTCAGTGACACCGGACCGGTGCTGGACCATGCCCAGTTGCTGCAGGCGGTGTACTGCGCATCGTCGCCCAGATGCTTCATGCGTGCCGTCACCTCGACCGGGATCGGCGGCACCAGCAGCAGCGTCAACGGATCCTGGTTGTCGCTGACCAGCGCCCAGGCCGGATTCTCCGTCACCGTCAGGGTGGCGCTGCGGCGCTCGCCGAGCTTGCTGCTGACCGCGGTCACCGTCAGGCTGCCCTGGACCGGACCCTTGTCGTTGGCCAGGCTGGTGCGCACCGTCGCATCATGCGTACCCGCCGCTTCCGATGCGGACAGCGTGGCCGAGGTCGCCGTGTAGGTCCAGGTGCCGTCGAAATCCGCGGTCACGTCCTGGCCATCCTGGCGCAGCACGCGCGAGGTGAAGGTATCCGGACGACTGCTGAACACCTGCAGCGCGTTGACCTCGCGTCCGCCCTTGGTGGTCACCACGCGATAGGCGGCGGCGCCGTTCTTCTGCACGGTCACGGCGATCACGCCACCGAGGGTATGCCCGTCGGGCGCGGTGACCGACACGGAGACACTGGCCGTGGCCGCAGTGGTGGGCGAACTGTTGCTCGCCTTCAGCGTGGCACTGTTCTGGCTGGCGGTGACCTGGACCGCGGTGCCGCTGCTCGACCATGCCCAGCTGTTGACGCTGGCCGACACATCGCTGCCGTTGCTGTCGACCAGCGATACCGCTACCGGCAGTGCCTGGCCGTCGCTCATCGACAGGCTGGTGCTCGGGATCGACAAGCTATAGGTCAGCGTCGACGCCGGCACCACGGTAATGGTGGCCGACTGCGCAGGCAGCTGCACTGTCGTGTTGTCGGCGCTCTTGACCGTCGCCACCACCTGCACGGTGGTGGTTCCGGGGGCAACGCCCGTGACCACGGCGCTGCCCGGCGTGGTGGCGCTCGCCGCCACGGTGGCAACGGTGTTATCGGTGCTGGCCCAGTTGAAGGTGGTGTTGCCCGATACGTCGACGCCGTTGCTGTCCACCGCCAGCGCGCTGATGGTAATCGTGCGGCCGACGCCGACCTCGCCGGAGGTCACGCTCATCTTCGTGGTGTAGGTCAGCGGCGTGCTGCCGCCCGCGGCCGGCGCGGCGGGCGCGCTTGAGCCGCCGCCACCTCCGCCGCAAGCCGCCAAGAGCATCGCCAAGGCACAACCTGTCAGCCAGGTTGCCCACGTTCTCATTCTCATGATGATCCCCCGAGTCGTTTTTCCCCGCGCTATCAGCCTAGGCACAAAGGCACGGACGCAATACCGTCCAGAGGACTGAGGTGCAGCGCACAGAACATGCGCGTGACTCATCCATACAGCGCAGTGTCACCGCCATACGGGCGAGAGAAAAACGCGCGGCAGCGGGCCGGCGGCGGACCGCCCCCAACCGTTTGGCGCACTTCGCACAAAGCGATCCCCCGATCGGGCCACGCTGGCGTGCCGTGCCCCTCCGCCGCTTGACCGAGGCAGGCGTTGTCGACTAATCTTGCCCGGCAATGCGGCCCCGCGCCGCATGCGCGCACACCCTGAGCGGCTCCGGCCCACCCTCTCCAGCCACGATGAACCGTTACTCCAGCACTTCCTGCCAGGCTGCCGATGCGTCCCGCATCGCTGCCCGCGCACGCGTGCTGGCTGCGCTGACATCGGGCCGCGCCCTGCGCGCTTCCTCGCTACTGCTAAGCCTACCGATCGGTTGCCGGGCCTAGGGCCCCCGTGGCAGTTCGGCAGCCTTTCGCCACCCTTTTTCCGTTTGTCTTTTTTCACTTTCCCCTAGCGAGGAAGGAGACCCCGTATGCTCGGCAATCCCGCCACCAAGTACCAGCCCGCCGCCACCGTCGACATCCCTGACCGGACCTGGCCCGGCCGCACCATCACGCGCGCACCGCGCTGGATGAGCACCGACCTGCGCGACGGCAACCAGGCCCTGATCGAGCCGATGAACCCGGCGCGCAAGCTGCGCTTCTTCGAGCAACTGGTAAAGATCGGCCTGAAGGAAATCGAAGTCGCGTTCCCCGCGGCCTCGCAGACCGATTTCGACTTCGTGCGCATGCTGATCGAAGCGCAGCGCATCCCCGACGACGTCACCATCGTGGTGCTGACGCAGTCGCGCGAAGACCTGATCCGCCGCACGGTCGACTCCGTACGCGGCGCGGCGCGCGCCACGGTGCATCTGTACAACCCGATCGCGCCGGCCTGGCGGCGCATCGTCTTCAACGCGTCGCGTGAAGAGATCAAGGAGGTCGCGGTATCGGGCACGCGCCTGATCAAGGCGCTGACCGATGCCATGCCGGAAACCGCGTGGACCTATGAGTATTCGCCGGAGACCTTCAGCCTGGCCGAACTCGACTTCTCGCTGGAAGTGAGCGACGCGGTCTCTGCCGCCTGGCAAGCCGGCCCCGGCCGCCCGATGATCCTGAACCTGCCGACCACGGTCGAATGCAGCACGCCCAATGTGTTCGCCGACCAGATCGAATGGATGCACCGCCGCCTCGCCCGGCGCGAACACATCGCGCTGTCGGTGCACCCGCACAACGACCGCGGCACCGCGGTGGCCGCCGCGGAACTGGCCGTGATGGCGGGCGCCGACCGCGTGGAAGGATGCCTGTTCGGCAACGGCGAGCGCACCGGCAATGTCGACCTGGTGACGCTGGCGCTCAACCTCTATACGCAGGGCGTGGCGCCCAACCTGGACTTCTCCGATATCGATGCGGTGCGCCAGTGCGTGGAGCACTGCAACCAGCTGCCGGTGCATCCGCGCCATCCGTATGTCGGCGACCTGGTGTTCACCGCATTCTCGGGCTCGCACCAGGATGCGATCCGCAAGGGCTTTGCGCAGCAGCAGCCGGACGGTATCTGGGAGGTGCCCTACCTGCCGATCGACCCGGCCGACCTCGGCCGCAGCTATGACGCGGTGATCCGCGTCAACAGCCAGTCCGGCAAGGGCGGCATGGCCTACCTGCTGGAACAGGTGCATGGCATCTACATGCCGCGCCGCCTGCAGATCGAGTTCAGCCGCGCAGTGCAGGCCATGACCGACGACACCGGGATGGAGGCGAGCGCCGATGATCTTTATGGTCTGTTCCAGCGCGAGTACCTGGCGCAGCAGACGCCGCTGCGCTATGTATCGCACCAGCTGGTATCGGACAGCGATGGCGCCACGGAGATCGCGGTGCAGATGGTGCGCGACGGCAAGCCGTGCAGCGTGCGCGGCACCGGCAACGGGCCCATCGACGCCTTCGTCAATGCGCTGGACTTTCCGGTACGCGTGATGGATTACCACGAGCATGCGATGACCGCAGGCGCGGACGCGCGCGCAGCGTGCTACGTGGAAGTGCGCGTGGGCGATTCACCGACAGGCTTTGGCGTGGGCATCGACGCCAGCCTGGTCACGGCCTCGCTGCGCGCGGTAGTCTCGGGGGTGAACCGGCACCTGCAGGCGGGCTTCGGCGTGGCGCCGCGGTCTGCGGTGACCGCAGTGGCTGGCGAGCCCGCCGGGGCCTGACACCGCAAGAAAGCCGGTGTGCCCCGCCCCCACGGGGCACACCCGGAAAGACGCCCAAGCGGGCGCCCACGACATGCTCGGCGCCGATCCGCACACGCTGCCGGCGCGCGTGGATCTTTCGCACAGCGTAAGCGGCGCTACCGCTCGGCGCCACGAATCATTCCGCATGTGCTTAGAAGCGCCGGTGCAAGCCGCGCTGTGCGAAGGCTGCGCTGTGGCGTCATCGCGACGCCGCGCGCCCCAATGCCTTCTGCTTGTTCTGGGTCAAGGCCCCCGCCGGCCTGCTCGGCCAAACTGGGCCCGGATTCGATACCAGACCAAGCAGAACCACATGAAAACTCTCTCTCTTCGCACCCGGGTCACCTGTTCCGCCATCGCCGCCTGCGCCATGCTGGGCGCCTTCGCCACCCCCGCTGCCGCCGCTGACGAGGCGCAGGGCAACTGGATGGTGCGCCTGCGCGGCACCTACCTCGACATGGCCAACAGCTCCGACCCCGTCGGCGGCATCGGCCCGTCGGACCGCATCACGGTCAACAACAAGTGGATCCCTGAATTCGACGTCACCTACTTCTTCACGCCAAACATTGCCGCGGAACTCGTGCTGACGGTCCCGCAAAAGCAGGACGTCTACCTCGACGGCAACAGGATCGGCACCTTCAAGCATCTGCCGCCGACACTGCTGGTGCAGTACCACTTCATTCCCAACGGCACCTTCCGCCCGTATATCGGCGCCGGCCTGAACTTCACCCGCATCTGGGGTGCAGACATCGCCAACAACTCGCTGCAGCTCGACAGCTGGAGCGTAGCCCCGGCGCTGCAGATCGGCATGGACTACAAGCTGACCAAGAACTGGTTCCTGAACGCCGATATCAAGAAGATCTGGCTGTCCAGCGATGTGAGGGCGGGGGGTATGAACGTATCGAAGGTGAACCTGGATCCGTGGCTGTTCAGCATGGGGGTGGGGTATCGGTTCTGATCCTGCCATCCCATGCAAAAGGCCGGCGCCAATCAGGCGCCGGCCTTTTGCTTTTTCCGGAAGAGAGAGAGTGCGGACCTACCGGAAAGCCGGCTCATCAAAACTGCGTAGCTTGCGCGAATGCAGCTGCTCCACGCCGTTCTCACGCAGGATACGGATCGCCTCCAGCCCGATGGTCATGTGCTGGCTGACCCGCTGGCGGTAGAACGCATTGGCCATGCCCCGCAGCTTGAGCTCGCCATGCAGCGGCTTGTCCGACACGCACAGCAACGTGCCGTACGGCACGCGCAGCCGGAAGCCATTGGCCGCCACCGCCGCGCTTTCCATGTCGATGGCAATCGCGCGCGACTGGTTGAAGCGCGCATACAGCGACTTGGACTTCAGCTCCCAGTTGCGGTCGTCGGTCGACACCACCGTGCCGGTGCGCATGCGGGTCTTCATCTCATTGCCGGACAGCCCGGTCACGCGCGCGACGGCTTCCTGCAATGCCACCTGGATCTCGGCGATGGGCGGCACCGGCACCCACGGCGGCAGGTCGTGGTCGAGCACGTGGTCGTCGCGCACATAGGCGTGCGCCAGCACATAGTCGCCGAGCTGCTGCGAGCGGCGCAGGCCGCCGCAGTGGCCCACCATCAGCCAGCAGTGCGGGCGCAGCACCGCGAGGTGGTCGGTCATGGTCTTGGCGTTGGACGGGCCCACGCCGATATTGACCAGCGTCACGCCCAGCTTGTCCTCGCGCACCAGGTGGTAGGCGGGCATCTGCGGCAGTGCGCGCGGGCGCGTGGCGTCGTCGGGCTCGGCCCCGCCGATTTCCTGCACCACGTCGCCAGGCTCGACAAAGCGGGTGTAGCCGCCGCCGTCGCCATTGCCCATCAGCCCGCGCCCCAGCGTGACGAACTCGTCGACGTAGCGCTGGTAGTTGGTGAACAGCACGAAGCGCTGGAAGTGCTGCGGCGCGGTGCCGGTGTAGTGGTACAGCCGCTGCAGCGCCAGGTCCACGCGCTCGGCCGGGAACAGCGACAGCGGCCAGGCCTCGCCCGGCACCGGCTCATAGGTGCCGTTGGCGATGCCATCGTCGATGCGGCTCAGCTCCGGCAGCACGAACGATGCCTCCAGCTCGCGCGCCTGGGTGTAGCTGATGTCGGTGGTGGAGGCCTCGATCACGAACGGCAGCGGGATCGGGCGCCGGCTCAGTCCCACCACCACCGGCACGCGGTGATAGCGCATCAGCCGCTCGATCTGGTCGCGGTAGTAGTCGGCCAGCAGGTCGGGGCGCGTCACCGTGGTGCCGTACACGCCCGGGTAGGCCACCGTGCCCCATGACGGCCGGCTGTCGGTGACCATGGTCTCGATGTTGACCGAGATGCCCAGGTACGGATAGCAGGCATGCGCGGCCGAGGGCAGCGGCTTGCCGTTGGCGAAGGCGTCAAAGCGCGCGCGCACGGCGCCGACCGAAGCATCGTAGATGTCGCGGATGCGGGCGATCGCCGCATCCGCGTCGGAGAATTCGGCCAGTTGGTCGGCCGGATGCGCGGAGGAGAAGACTGGGGCGTTCATGGAAGCCATGATACCGCGCCGGCGCGCCGGCGTGAGCGGCCCCCCACCCCGCCGGAAGCCAAATTGACGCGCCCGCGCACCCTCGCTACACTCCGCCAATTGCGCGGCACGGGTTCCCGTGCCGTTCTCGACTCGCGGCGCCCCTGGTGGCAAGGGGCGGCGAGGGGCCGTACGCGCTTTACTGGGAGAGCCGCCAATGGAAATCCGTAACTTGTTGCCCGACGACATCGAGGCAGCCAGGCAACTACTGATCGCCAATGGCTGGGCTCACCGGGTGGGCGGCCCGGAAAAATTCGCGCGGCTGGTGGCCAATTCCCAGCGCGTGGCCGTGGCGGTCGAAAAAGGCGAGGTGGTGGGCTTTGCCCGCGCGCTGTGCGACGACGTCTGCGACGGCTTCCTGTCGATGATTGCCGTGGCGCCCAGCCACCGCCGGCGCGGCATCGGCCGTGCCCTGGTGCGGCATATCGTCGGCAACGACCCCGATATCAACTGGATGCTGCGCGCGGCGCGCTCCTCGGAAGCCGCTTTCTTCGGCCAGCTTGGCTTTACGCCGTCGATGGTGGCAATGGAACGGCGCCGGCCCTGACCTGCGCATTGCACCGGCGGACGGCCAGCGTCCGCCGATCCTGCGCGCAAGCGTACCCAATTCTGCGAGCAGCGGGATGACCGCTTCCGAGTGTCCTGACAAGAACAGGGTCGGGTATCGGCACACACAGTCCTTGAGGCAGACCATCTGCGGGACAGGACGCTCGCCCGCCCTTGTCAATCAAGGCCGGAAGCACCAAAGCGTACCTACTTCTGCGTAAAAATCGGGGCCACGTGGCCCCGTTTTCCATGCATGGGAGCTTGCGCGGTCCTGCGTTCACTCAGGCTGGATATTCGCCGCCTTGATGATACGTCCCCACTTGCCGGACTCTTGCGACTGGAACTTCGCCAGCTCCGCGGGCGTGCTGGTGAACACGTCAGTGCCGGTCGCCTTGTAGAAGCTGGCCGCGGTATCGCTGCGCGCGGCCTTGACCATCATCGCGTTGAGCTTCGCCACCACCGGCTGCGGCGTGCCCGCGGGCGCATAAGCCGCGAACCAGTAGCTCATCTCGTAGCCCTTGACGCCGGCTTCGTCGATGGTGGGCACGTCCGGCGCCAGCGGCGAGCGTGCCTTGCCCGATACGCCCAGCGCGCGCAGCTTGCCGCTCTTGACCTGCGGCAGGCCGGTGGCGGTGTCGGTGATCATCATCTGGATCTGGTTGCCGAGCAGGTCAGTGATGGCCAGCGGGTTGCTCTTGTAGGGTACGTGCAGCAGCTGCACATGCGCCATCTGCTGGAACAGCTCGCCGGCAATGCGCGACGACGAACTGCCGCTGCCGAAGCTGAGCTTGCCCGGCTGCTGCTTTGCCAGCGCGATGAACTCGCCCACGGTCCTGGCCGGCACCTGCGGGTTGACCACCATGATCTGGCCGCCACGGCCCAGCGCGGTGATTGGCGAGTAGTCCTTGACCGGGTCGTACGGCAGCTTCTTGAACAGGTGCTCGTTGGCCGCATGCGTGGTGTTGGTGCTGATCAGCACGGTGTAGCCGTCCGGGGCGGCCTTGGCCACGTCCGACGCGGCGATGAAGCCGTTGGCACCCGGCTTGTTGTCGACCACCACGGTCGCCTTGCTGTCCACGGTGATGGCCTGTCCGATGGCGCGTGCCAGCTGGTCGGTGGCGCTGCCGGCGGCGAACGGCACCACAAAGCGGATCGGCTTGTCGGGAAACTCGGCCCAGGCCTGCCCCGCGGGCAGGATCAGCGCCAGCGCGGCAACGGCCAGCGGCTTGAGGAACGAGGTCGTGGGGGTCATGGTGGTCTCCTGTTCAGGTCGTTGTCGGTGTGAAGCCATGGATCAGTGGTTATCCGGGGCGGCGCCAGCGAGTCGCGGCGGCACCGGTATCTCAAGCTGCAGCAGGCGGAACGACAGCGCCTTGCCATGCGTGTCGAGGTTGAGCGCGTCATTGACGCCGCCATCGAGCACGCCGTCGAGGACGAAGTTCATCGCCTGCAGCGACGGCACCAGGTAGCGCGTGACGGCCGTGGGCCGGCGCTCGCGGAACAGCGCGCGCACGGCGTCTTCCGTCACATGCGCGACCAGGTGGTCGTAGTCGCGCGCGTCGTAGGCGATCACGCTGATGTTGGAACGGTTGCCCTTGTCGCCGGTGCGGCCATGGGCGAACTGGTAGAGCGCGGCGGTGGTGGTCATGTGCGGCCTCCTCAGTCGATAAAGGTATGGGTGGGCGCGACCGCATCGCGCGGCACGAGGCAGGAGACCGCGTTCAGCCGCGCGCGCTGCGCGGTGCGCACGCCGCCGCCGCCGGCCGGGCCGCACGTGTAGAGCGCATTGACCTCGCGCTGCAGGGCCTGCGCCACCGCCAGGTCGTCATGCGCCAGTGCGGCGCGCAGGCGCACATCCTGCGCCGCTTCCTCATGCGGCTGGCGCTGCGCGAACATGGCGCCGCCGTCGTCGGCCAGCACGCTGAGCACGCCGATCAGGTCGAAGCGGATCGGTGCGTCATGGCCCAGCAGCTGCATGCGCCGGCGCAGGATGTCGGCGGCCAGCCGCGCGCGCGCGGCGGCGTTGGGGCCGGCGTACGAGATCTCGCCCTCGGCCAGCCAGCCGCCGTGGCTGAAGACATTGGCCTTGAGCTGCACCGGGCGCGGATGGCCGCGCACATTGCGCACGGCGACACGGTCCGGGCCCAGTTGCGCCACGGTGACGGCGCCGATATCGGCCACCACGTCCGGCGTCAGGTAGGCGGCCGGGTCGTGGACCTCGTACAGCAGCTGTTCCTTGACCGTGCGCAGGTCCACGCAGCCGCCGGTACCGGCGGCCTTGAAGATCTCGATGCCGCCGTCGGCGTCGAGCTGCGCGATCGGGAAGCCCAGCGCGTGCACATCGGGCACGTCCTTCATGCCGGGATCGGCAAAGTAGCCGCCGGTGACCTGTGCCCCGCACTCCAGCAGGTGGCCGGCCATGGTGGCGGCGCCCAGCCGGTCCCAGTCGTCCCACGCCCAGCCGAAGTGCGCCATCGCCGGCCCCACCGCCAGCGCCGGATCGGCCACGCGCCCGCAGACAACCACGTGGGCGCCGTCCATGATCGCCTCGGCGATGCCTTGCGCGCCGATATAGGCGTTGGCGCAGACGAAGCGATCGGTGTCGAAAGCGTCGCCAAGAATGCCTTGTAAACGAGCGCGCCCGGCATCGTCGGACAGGTCATCGCCCTCCACCACGGCCACGCGCGGCGCGGGCAGGCCCAGTTCCTGCGCCAGCCGCAGCACGCGCCGCGCCGCGGCGCGCGGATTGGCGGCACCGAAATTGCCGACGATGGGAATGCGGTGTTGCAGGCACAGGCCCAGCACCGGCACCAGCAGCGCGTCGAGCAGCGGCTCAAAGCCCTGCGCGGGATCGTTGCGCCGCGCCAGCTGCGCCAGCGCCAGCGTGCGCTCGGCCAGGGTCTCGAAGATCAGCGCGGCCGGCTGCCCGGAGGCAATCAGCGTGCGCACCACCGGCAGCGCGGCGTCGGTGCGGTCGCCGGAGAAGCCGGCGCCGGAGCCGATCAGCAAGGGAGCAGTCATGGTCGGGGGCAGGTCGTTGGTGGGGTCGGTCCCATTCTAGGGCCGGCACGTCCAGCCAAAAAACGGATTATTTCGATTAATCTATCGACTTGCTGGATAAATCCGCCAGACCCCATGAACCTCTCGGTCAAGCATCTGCGCGCGTTCGTGGCGCTGGCCACCTACCGCAACTTCACGCGCGCGGCGCGCGCCTGCCACCTGTCGCAGTCGGCCTTCAGCGCGCTGGTGCAGACGCTGGAGGAACAGGCCGGCAGCCGGCTGTTCGAGCGCACCACGCGGCATGTGGAGCTGAGCAGCGACGGCGTGCGCTTCGAGCAGACCGCGCGCCGGCTGCTGGCCGATTTCGAAACCGCGTTCGAAGACCTGCGCGCGCATGCGGAGCGGCGCAAGGGCCGGGTGTCGATCGCGGCGCTGCCGTCGCTGGCCGGCGGCGACCTGCCGCCGTTGCTGGCGCAGTTCCGCGCGCTTTATCCGGGCATCGTGCTGGAACTGTTCGACCAGCTTGCCGACGGCTGCATCGAACTGGTCCGCCAGGGCCGCGCCGACTTTGCGCTGGCCCCGGCGCCGGCCCAGGACGACGACCTGCGCGTGGAGCCGCTGGTGCGCGACACCTTCCACCTGGTGTGCCCGGCGGACCATCCGCTGGCGCGCAAGCGCCGCATCGTGCCCGAGATGCTGGCCGGCCTGCCGTTCATCCAGCTGTCGCGCACGACCAGCGTGCGCCAGCACCTGGACGCCGCGCTGCATCCGTTGCGCCTGACCAGCGTGATGGAGGTGGAGCACCTGGCGACGGTGGCGGCGCTGGTGCAGGCGGGGCTGGGCATCAGCGCGGTGCCTTCGCTGGCGCTTTTCCAGTTCCGTAGCGAGGGACTGGCGATCCGGCCGCTGCAGCTGCCCTCGCTGGTGCGCGATATCTGCCTGGTGCGGCTCAAGGACCGCGGCGACTCGGCCGCCGCGGTCGCGATGATCGACTCCCTGCGGGCGTTCTACCGCGGTGGCAAGGCGCCTGCACGGCGCTGAACAGCCGACAAACGCGGCACGCAGAATTGGGTACGCTTTGCTGCCGGCGGCGCTTCAGAAGTGCCCGAGATAGCCGCCGTCGACGGCCAGCACCTGCCCGGTGATGTAGGACGCGGCCGGTGACGCCAGGAACACCACCGCGCCCGCGACTTCCTCCGGCTGGCCCCAGCGGCCCAGCGAGGTGCGCTGGCGCAGCCACTCGGCCACGCTCTCGTCCTCGACCATCGGCTGGTTGGGTTCGGTGGCGAAATAGCCCGGGGCGATCGCGTTGACGGTGACGCCATGGCGGCCCAGGTCGGCGGCCATGGCGCGCGTGAGCGCATCCAGGCCGCCCTTGGTGGCGGGGTAGAGCACGTCGCCGGCGCGCGCGACCTGGCCCGCGATCGAGCTGACATTGACGATGCGCCCGTAGTCGCCGCGGCGCATGCGCTGCGCGGCGAGCCGGCACAGCGCGTAGGGGGCCACCAGGTTGGTTTCGAGCATGGCGCGCAGGTCGCCCGCATCGAGCTGCGCCATGGTGCTGCGGTTGCGCGCACCGGCGTTGTTGACGAGGATGTCGAGCCGGCCATGGTCTGCGTCGATGCGGTCGAACGCCGCCGCCACGGCAGCCTCGTCGGTAATGTCGAGTACCAGCGCCTCGGCGCTGCCGCCGCGCGCGGCCAGCGCGGCGACGGCCTCATGCACGCGCTGCGCATTGCGCGCCACCACCAGCACATGGGCGCCGGCATCGGCCAGCCCGGCGGCGATCGCCAGGCCCAGGCCCTGCGCGCCGCCGGTCACCAGCGCCACGCGGCCGTGCAGCGAGAACGGGGTACGGGAATCGGGAGAGGGGGTAGGAGTAGCCATGCGCGCGACTATACCGCAGCACCTCCCTCCCCGCCGGGGCGCTAGCGAATCAGCTTGCCGGTGGACGAGACGATCGACATTTCCACGAACGACGAGCCGGTGTGGCGCGCCGGGCTGTAGCTGATCAGGATGCCGCCGAGGTCGTAGTCGCGCATGCCCTCCAGCGCTGTGATCAGGCGCTCGCGCGTCAGGTCCGGGCCGGCGCGGCGCAGCCCTTCGACCAGCACCTTGGCGGACATGAAGCCCTCCATACCGGCGTTGGACGGCTCCACGCCCTGCTGCCTGGCCATGTTGCGGTATTCGCTGGCCAGCGTCATCTGGCTGGAGTTGGTGCCGGGCACCACCTGGGTGATGATCAGGCCGCGCGCATCCTCGCCCAGTTCGCGGATAAAGGAATCGGCGGCATTGTTGGACAGCGTGACGAGCTGCGCCTCGCTGCCGGCGCGGCGCAGCTCGCGGATGATGCGTGCCGCCTCGGAACCCGAGCCGATCACCAGCACCGCCTGCGGCCTGGCCTTGTTCATGACGGCCACGCCCTGGCTGATGTCGCCCATGGGCCGGGCAAAGTTCACCGTCGCCGCCGGCTGCACGCCGCGCGCCTGCAGCGCGGCGCTGTAGCCTTCCAGCACGTCCCGGCCAAAGCCGTCGCTGGCGTAGAAGATACCGATGCGGCTCATGCCCGACGTGGCCAGGTGATTGATCGCGCGTGCCACTTCGTCCTGGTACTTGGCGCGCACGTTGAACACATAGCGGTTCACCGGCCGGTGCAGCGTGATGGCACCCGTGAGCGGCGCCACCAGCGGCACCTTCTGCGCGGCAATGATGGGCAGGATGCTCTCGTTCTGCGGCGTGCCGCGCACCATGAAGAGGGCGAACACCTTGTCCTCGTCGATCAGCTTGCGCACGTTGTCGGGCGTGCGCCTGGCATCGAAGCCGTCGTCATAGGTGACCAGTTCGATGCGCCGGCCCGCCACGCCGCCGCTGGCGTTGACGGTGTGCAGGTACACCTGCGCGCCGGCGATCTGCTCCTTGACCGAGCCGGCCACCGGGCCGGTGACGCCGGCCGACTGGCCGATGCGGATGGTGTTGCGGGTCACGCCCGCCTCCGCCAGGGCCGTCTGCGCGGCCCAGCCCAGCGTGGCGGCCAGCATGCCGCACGCGATCCATTTCGCCTTCATTGTCTCGACCCCTTTGCCGGTGCGGCTGACCAGTTTATTTTTTTGCGGCGCGGCATGCATGGCGTGCGCGTCGTCACGCAAGTTACCGCATGCGTCTCATGGGGGCAAACCGGGAAAGACGGGAGTGTTGCAGCAGCCTCACACCGGAACCGCGGGACGGCTCCGGTGTGTGCCGGGGCGCGCTAAAGGATGCGCGCCGGAACGCGCCGCATGGGCGCGCGCGGAGACATGCAACAGCGCCATACGGCGCTGGCCGGCGATGCGTGCCGGATCAGGGGAAAGCGGGTACCGCCGGGTCCAGCCCGGCAAACCTTGCTTCCGGGTGCGCCTTCTGCAGCAGGGCTTCGATTTCCTCGACACGGCCGCGCGGGACGTCGAGCATCAGCAGGATCTTGCCAGCCTCGATGTCCGCCTCGAAGGCACGCAGCCTGCTGTTGGGCGCCGAACTGCCGATCATGCTTGAGGCCCATGCGCCAAACACCGCGCCCAGCACCGCCAGCACGCCGACGAGGCCCCACTGCGGGGAGTCGCTGACGATCGGGAACATCGCCACCACCACGCCGGCCACGACGCCCACACCGCCGCCCACCATCAGGCCCATTTCCGCGGCATGCACGATGTCGGAGGTCTGGAACAGGTTGGCTTCATGCAGGCCCGTCATGTCGGCACCGTCGCGCGCCACGAAGTGGATGTGGCGATTCTCGACGCGGGCAAGCAGCAGGTCGTCCATGGTGCGACGGGCACTCGCCAGGTCGGGCAACAACCAGAAGATGCGTTTGCGCATGTCTCTCTCCTTTTTCAGGCCGCACCACCGGTGAGGTTGAACCTGGTAAGAAAGTACCGCTGGCGGCGCGGGGATATTTCTTTGTACGCCGTTCATGGGGCCAGCGCAAGGCGCGTTTCGGTGCTTGCGCACCGTGGCGGCGGATGTGATGCGCACGCGTGCCCCGTGCATGCGGGGCACGCGTCACGTCCTGCCGGAATGCGCAGGCAAGCGCTTCAGAAAGTGATCGGCAGGCGCAGATTCACCTGCAGGTCTGGCGTGTCGCGCGTCAGCCCCGCGCCCACTGACAGGTTCAGCGTGTAGCGGTTGTTGAAGCGGTACGAGTACCCCACCAGCAAGGTGCCCTGCGTCACGCGCACCGAACCCGGCACGGTCTGGCCATTCTGCTTGGTCGGCCAGATGATGGCCTGGTCATAGCCGATACTGAACGACGCCTTTTCGTTGAGCGACAGGCCCATGCCGAAGCTGAACTCGAAGATGTCTCCCGGCGCGATCCTGCCCAGGTTCTCCTTCTCGCCATTGAGCACGGTGCGGCTCACGTCGCTGCGCGCAAAGTTGTGCAGGTAGCTGAAGGTGCCGAAGAACACCGCCGGATCGGTCGGCAGCAGCCAGGTGATGCCGGGCTGGATCGCCTGGAAGCCGGTACCGGTTGGCAGCCCCAGCGGCAGGCCGGTGCCGGTGGCATTGCCCACGCAGCGCGTGACGCAATCGGTCACCACCTCGAAGGGGTCCCTGCCGGTATTGGACTTGTAGCGCAGCCAGCCGACGAAGTACGGGATCTTCTCGTTGCCGTAGTTGAGCTGGTAGCGCAGCGTCGCCTCGACGTCGCCAAGACCCTTGCCGCTCGAATTGAACACGTTGTCGACGGCGCTGCCGGTGAACACCTCGCGGCTGATGGTCGAACCTGAGACCTGCACGTACGGCACCTTGGCCTCGATCTCGAGCCGCTTGGTGATGCCGTAGCGCAGCGCGATCGATTCGATATAGGTCGAAGTCTTGACCTCGCGCACATCGATCAGGCCGATCAGGATGGCCGGGATGATCGTGTAGCCGACCAGCGCCACCCGGTTGCTCGACGAATACCCGTACTGGAAGCCCGGCTCGACCACGAACTTACCCTGCGCGGTGAGCACGCCGGGCTGGTCGATCAGCGGTGCGATCTCGGGCGGGCGCCGGTCGCTCTCGGGCGGGCGGCCCACGGGCTCATCCGCGGCCACCGTCTGCGGGTTCGCGGACTCGCCCTGCTGCGCCGCCGTCTGCGGCGGCTGGTCGGTCACCTGCTGCGGGTTGTTCACCAGGCCTGGCGCGCCCTGCGTGGCGCTGGCGGCTGCCGCCGCGGTGGCGGCATTGGTGACGTTGTCCGCCGGCATCACGCCGGGCCCTGAACGCTGGCCGCCGCGCTTGGTGGCCAGCACATCGTTGCCGATCACACTGCGCAGTTCGTGGATCAGCGCCTCTTGTTCGGCCAGGGCCCGCTTCATGGCGTCGAGCTGGCTGGCCTGTTCGGCGAGTTCCCTCTGCAGTGATTCGAGTCCGGCTGCGGGTGGTCCCGCATCCGGCGGCGTCTGGGCCTGTGCCAGGCCGCCGAGCAACAGCAACGTCGAGCACCCCGCAGCATGGCGGATGCCCTGCATCGACCGCGTCTTCATCACGTCTTCCTCCCCCGGGACGGCAGACTGTTGCGCAGGAGCCTGAGACCTGTCCTGCCTGATACCTCGCTAACGGCTACCTCATGCTTGCGGCCCGCAACAGCGCGTTGTTCAGCGCCATGTTGGCCAGTTGAGACCGGAAGGCCTGCAGCGTATTCACGCTCGCGTCGATTGTCATCAGGCTCCGGATGCTCTGGTTGTTCAGGGTGTTCTGAATCACGGTCGCCGGCGTTCCCGCCAGCGCCCCCACCGATGCGACATTGCCGGGCCCGTTCTGGATCACGTTCAGCAGCCCGTTGGTCACGACCTGGCCGGTGGCGGTACTCACGACTGTCGTCGGCAGGCCCGCTGCACCTGCTGCACCTGCTGCACCTGCAGAAGCTGCGGAACCTGCCGCACCCGCGGCGCTCGCACTGGCTCCCGGCGCGCCGGCACTGGCGGACGTGCCGCCATTGGCCGCCACCGCGGCAGCCCCGCTGCCCGCACCAGCGGCACCAGCGCCAGCCGTGCCACCGGCGGCCGACGCCGCCGCGCCGGCACTGCCCGCGCTGGCGCTGCCGTTGGCGCCACCGGCGCCCGTCGCAGCGGCGGCACCGGCCGTCACCGGATTGCCGGCCAGCGCGTTGGCGACGGCGGCATTGGTGCTGGCCACGATGGCCGGACCCAGCGTCGCGGCCAGCCGCGCTGCCTGGTCTTTCGTGATGCGGCTGACGTCAGGAATGTTAATGCTGGTCGCGACCACCAGGTCGCCGTTGATGTACACCGCACGTTCGATACCGAACGAAACCTGCAGGCCGTGCATCTCGAAGCCGCCCCGCATGTCGTCGAGCTTTTCATGTGCCACCGGCTTCCAGCCGGCCATGCTGCCGCGCGCGGCAGCCAGAGAGTTGGAACCAGCCCTGTCGCTGGCGGGCATGGCCGCCTGCGACGGCAGCGCCGAAGCGTCGAGCGCGTCGGGCTGCGGCTGCATGCCGGCCTGTGCCGTGCCGGCGCAGGCCAGACCGGCGCCAAGCAGCATCGCGGCGGCCGCCGAAGCGGTGCTGCGAGGAACTGCCGGGGCCGGCAAGGAAGTCTGCAACATGATGCGTTCCTCAAAAATCACTCGCGCCATGCTTGGGCATGACGGTGAAGAACAGGCTATCCCGGTTGACTCCCATCCAGTAAGGGCCGCTGGGCGCAACGCGCCAGTCCGCGGCGAGGTTGAAGCGCGCCATCTCCGTGCGGTTGTGGATCACGAACAGCAGCTGGCTGTCCCAGATCTTCTCGAAATGCTCGCGCGACATCGCGCGCGTGCCGCGCGCGGGATCGCCGACCAGCACGCGGTCGCCCTTCACGCCCTTGACCACCACGAAATGGTGGTAGCCGTTCTCCACGATCAGCACGATCGCCGGCACCTGCGTTTCTTCCAGCTTGGACAGCGGCAACTCGAAGCCATCGGCCTCGTAGCCCAGCGCGGCCAGGAAGCGCTTCATGTCCAGCAGCGAGAACCCCTCGGCGCGGATCTTCTGCTGGTCGCCGTTGACGTACATGCTCTGGAAGACCGCGGCCTCGTTGATCGGATGGCCGTACTGGTAGGTCAGCAGCGTGGCCACCGCGGCCGAGCCGCAGCTGAAGTCGAACTGCTGGCGGATGGTGGACTTGAAGCGCGCCTCGCGAACACTGGTGACCCTGACGCTGTAGGGTTCGCCAACCGGCCCGTACAACGGGGTGTCGGCGGCCTGGGCGCAAGGAACGCCCCCCGCGGCCAGCAGGAACGGCACAGACGCCAACAGGATGCGCAGCGGCTTCATTGCTTGAACTGGACGTTGACGATGGTCGCGTTCTGGATCAGCACGTTGGAGCCCGAGTTCTGAATCGCGGTAGGTATCCCCGCCGCATTCGCGAACGCCCCATCCGAGATGTGATTGGCCCCGGACAAGGTATTGACCGCGGCGTTGTCGGCCACGGTGCCGTGCAGGCGCATATCGCTGACTGTGACTTCGGCGCCGCCACGGATGTCATCCAGTTTAGACACAGGAACAGCTTTCGCCACCCCGGCGAACAGGCCAGCCCTGGCTGCCGGCTGCGCCGCGCTGATGGCCGCCGTCTCCGGGGCCGTGCCTGTGGCCGCGCGCGCGGCCACCATGGCGGCGTCCAGCCCTGGCGGCTCCGCGTGAGCCTGCAATGCTGGCCAGGCGAGTAATGCCGTCGCGAATACGCCGACGGTGAAGCGGACCGGTTGCATGGTGTCTCCCCCTGCCTGTGCGCCGCCCCCCATCCGGGCGGCTGCATGGCAACTAGGCTTGCGTAGGCTTGACAGGGCCCGGGCGCCCGCACACAGGATGCGGGCGCCGGTCCTGCCGGCATGACTGCGAAACTGCCGGCCGGCCCCGGGCACCCCCGGGGTCCGGCCGCGTTGCGCGTCTTACCTGCCCACGTTGAGGTTGGCCTGCACGTTCACGCTCTGCTGCACCAGCGATGCGGCGCCGCTGTTCTGGGTCGCCATCATGATGCCCGCCGCCGTCTGACCAACGCTGGTCATGGTGTTGGACATATTGAACGAACCCGCGTCGACCAGGACGTAGCCGCCGCTGCCGCCAGTGCCGCCAAGGCCGCCGTTGCCGACGCCGCCGGTACCACCGGTGCCGCCAGTGGCCGCGCCGCCGTTGCCGCCGCTGCCACCGCTGCCGCCGCTGCCGCCGTTACCGCCATTGCCGCCGTTGCCGCCGTTACCCGCGGAGTTGCTGCCGTTCGTGGCCACGCTGGTGGCCGCCCCGGAGGTGGCCGCCGCGCCGCCGCCGCCCGCGCCGCCGATGCTGCCCTGCGCGCCGCCGGCACCACCAGTCGCCGTGCCGTTGCCCGCCGTTGCCGTCGAGCCCGCGCCGCTCGAACCACCAGCGCCGCCAGTGCCGCTGCCGGCACCGCCGGTTGCGACCGCGCCGGAAGTACCGGAACCGCCCGCACCGCCGGTCGCGCCTGCGCCGCCGCCCGTGCCCGTGCCTGCGCCGGCCATGCCGGTTGCGCTAGAGCTTCCTGCGTTGCCACCCGCGCCGCCATTACCACCGTTGTCGGCACCCCAACCGGCATTGCCGCCGCTGCCGCCCGCGCCACCGGTCGAAGCGGCCAGACCGCCCAGGGCACCGCTGGCACCCAGGCCGCCGCCGCCGGTCGCGCCAGCGTTGCCGCCCTTGCCACCCGCGCCGAGCGAAGCGCTCAGCGCGCCGCCGCCAAGACCAGCGGCATTGCCACCGCCGCCGCCCTTGCTGCCTGCGGCGCTGAGCGCGCTGCCGCCCCTGCCAGAGGCATTGCCGCCATCGCCGCCATAGCCGCTCGCCGCGCCGCCATTGCCGCCGTCGCCGCCGCTGGCCCAGCCACTGGTGGCCTCGCCGGCCCTGGCGCCGCCGTTGACGGCAAACGCCTTGGCCCCGACCGCACCGACTGCACCGGCAGCACCGGCAGCACCGGCAGCACCGGTAGCACCGTTTCCGCCCACGCCACCAGCACCGGTACCGCCGTTACCGCCGGTGCCACCCTTGCCGCCGAGGCCGGTGCCACCGTTGGCGTTACCGGTGTTCGAGGCATAGTTGCCGATGTTATGGACGTTGTTGCCAGACACCGTGCCGTTCAGCTTGCTGACCGCGATCGCCTTGCTGGTGTTGAAGGCGTTGGCGATGCTCGACGAGGCATTGCCGCCATTGGAACCGGCATTGCCGATGCCACGGTCCATCGTCAGCTTGGCGCGGTTGTCGGAGTTGGTCTTGGTCTTGTTGTTGGAGTTGGTGTTGGTCTTGTTGTTGGAGTTGTTGGTCGACTTGTCGACCGCAACCGTGGTGGTCTCGTTGTCAGAATTGGTAATCGTCCTGTTGGCGTTGACCGTGGTGTTCTTGGTGGTCGTGCTGTGATCCGAATTGTCCTGGTTGGAGGTCGAGTTCTCGTTGGCCGAGGACCCGCCGCCCGATTGGGTCGAGTTGGCGGTGGCGGTCTGGTGGCTCCAGCCATCGGTGTTGTTATTGGTCGGGTTACCCCACGCCGAACCAGCAAAGGCGAGGGCAATCGCCGACGCCAGAAGTGTCTTGTTCATACGATGCTCCCAGGAGGATTTCACAGTCACAGCGGCTCAACCTCCAAGCGGCGCTCCCTTGTGGACCGACGGCTGGAGGTTCAGGTCCGGCTTCCTGCCAAACCAGCCTGCCCTTGCGCATAATCGGTGCCAGCTTCGTCACCTGAGGCGGCAAGTCCTTGTAATACAAGGGCCACCCGGCGCCCCGCGGGGAACTTTCCGCGGCTTTGCCGGACCGGCCCCGGTCCAGGGGTTGTGTGCGGCAGACGACATGTCACATCGCTGTGACAGGGCCGCCCCCACCCGGTCCAATGTGGCGCCTTGGGCTTGGGAAAACACCTTAGTTTTCATGCGCTTATGGCCCTCACTCAGGACTTGCCCTGATCCCCCAGTCGCGTATCGAGGGTGAAACACGGGCGCGATGGTGCTCTCGCCGTCGCCCGTGTGGGGTGGCCCACATAGCCCGGTTGACGCCTTCCTGGCGCTATATGCAAGCCTGGGCCGCCAGGCAGACTTGGCCGGCCCTGGCGCAAACGGCTACGCGGCCCTGCCGCAATCAGGATGCATCGCTGCAACCGTGCACGTGGCCTTGTCGCGAAAACACCTCAGCGTTTTTCCGCGCTAGGCCCCATGTCTGATTTAAAGTACATTAGAGGCATTACAGACTTGTCATCTCTTCGCAAGGGAAACCATGAGTGAAGCCGTCGTTCCGCTGTATCACCAGATTTACGTGGTGCTGCGCCAGCAGATCGTTGAGGGCCGCTTCGGCCAGGGTCCCTTGCCCGGCGAGATCGACCTGGCCAAGCAGTTCCACGCTTCGCGCGTGACCATGCGGCGCGTGTTCGACCGCCTGGTGCAGGAAGGGCTGGTGCGACGCCACCGCGGGCTTGGCACCTTCGTCAATCCGCATCCGGTGCGCCCGGCCGCGGCGGCCGACGAGGAGCGCGGCACCAGCCTGCTCGACAACATCATCGACATGGGCCAGAAGACGTCGGTCAAGGTGATCTCGATCGACGAAGTCCATGCCACACCCGACGTGGCCGAGTCGCTGCAGATCGAGCCGGGCGACCCCGTGGTCAAGATCGTGCGCGTGCGCCACTACCGCAACCGGCCGCTGTCGCACATCACGGTCTACCTGCCGGCCGAACTGGGCCGGCCGATCACGCGCAAGGCTCTGGAAGAGACGCCGGTGCTGCGGCTTCTGGAGGCCGGCGGCGTGAAGCTGGGACGTGCCAGCCAGGTGCTGTCGGCACGCCTGGCCGACGTGGTGGTAGCCCCGCTGCTGGACGTGCCGGTCGGCGGCGCGCTGCTGGCGGTGCGCCGCGTGGTGAAGGACCAGTCCGGGCGCCCGGTGCAGCTGCTGCTCGGCCAGTACCGCCCGGACCGCTACGAGTACCGGATGGAGCTGTCGCCCGCCGGCGTCGACAGCGCCAACGTCTGGGTGGAAAGCGAGACCCGCCCTGGCCTGCGCGACTGACGCCGCGGGCACTGCGCGCCCCGAAGGCAGCGCCGCAGGCGGAGCGCCCCGTCATATTCCGGGCGATACTGCGCATCCCTGATCACATCAAGCGAGGAGCCGCCGTCATGCCAGTGTTCCGCCTGGTCCCGTCCAGCCCGTCCCGTTTGCCTTCGATTACCCGCCGCGCCACGGTACGGCGCCTCGCCGCCGCTGCCGGCCTGGCGGGCGTGGCCGCCTGGGCGCTGGCACTGCCGCTGTCCGCCGCCGCGCAGGGCCAGCCCCAGCTTGCCGGCGGCAAGCCGATCCGGATCCTGGTGGGCGCGCCCGCCGGCGGCACCACCGACACGCTGGCACGCACCATCGCCCAGGAAATGTCCCAGGAGCTCGGGCAGCCGGTGGTGGTCGAGAACCGCCCCGGCGCCGGCGGCAATATCGCCGCCGACCTGGTCGCCAAGAGTGCGCCGGACGGCAGCACGCTGCTGATGAGCTTCACCAGCCATACCATCAACGCCACGCTGTACAAGAAGCTGCCGTTCGACCCGATCCAGGACTTCACGCCGATCACGCTGGTGGCGACCGTGCCGAGCGTGCTGGTGGCCACGCCCAGGTTGCCCGCCAACAATGTGCCCGAACTGATCCGGCTGGCCCGCTCCCAGCCGGGCAAGCTGAACTTCGCCATCGGCTCGGTCGGCTCGTCGCTGCACATGGCGGGCGACATGTTCAAGATGATGACCGGCACCTACATCGTCAATATCCCGTACAAGGGCACCGCGCCGGCGCTGACCGACGTGCTGGCGGGCCAGTGCGACCTGATGTTCGCGAGCACCATCAACGTGTTGCCGCACGTGCGCGCAGGCAAGCTCAAGGTGCTGGGCGTGACCAGCCCTGCGCCGCTGCCGCAGTTCCCCGGCGCGGCGCCGATCGGCAATACCGTCAAGGGCTTTGAGTCGAGCGCGTGGTTCGGGCTGTTCGGACCGGCCGGCATGCCGCACGAAGTCACGCAGGCGCTGTACCAGGCCGCGCACAAGGGGCTGGAAGCCCCCGCGGTGCGCAAGCGGCTGGAGAACGACGGCGCGCAGCCGATGGGCACGTCGCCCGAGGCCTTCGCCGCCTTCGTGAAGCAGGACGTCAAGCGCTGGGCGGCCGTGGTCAGGTATTCGGGAGCATCGCCGGAATGAGCCCTACCCCCGCCACACTGGCGCAAAAGCTGGTGGCACGCGCCGCCGGGCTGGCGCATGCCGAGATCGGCAACGTGGTGATCTGCCGGGTCGACCTGGCGATGTCGCACGACTCCAGCGGCCCGCGCCGGGTGGCGCCGCTGCTGGACGAGCTTGGCACCGGGGTCTGGGACCCATCGCGCTATGTGGTGGTGACCGATCATTTCGTGCCGGGCGGCGATGCCCAGGCCGAGGCTATCCTGCGCTTCACGCGCGACTGGACGCGCCAGGCCGGGGCCCACTTCATCGACGCCGAAGGCATCTGCCACGTGGTGCTGCCCGAACGCGGTCATGTGCTGCCGGGCCGACTCATCGTCGGCGGCGACAGCCACAGCCCCACCGGCGGCGCTTTCGGCGCCTACATGTTCGGCGTCGGCGCAACCGAGATGGCCGGCGTGCTGGCCACCGGCGAGATCTGGCTGCGGGTGCCGCACACCATCCGGCTGCAGTGGGATGGCCGGCTTGCGCCGGGAGTCTGCGCCAAGGACATGATGCTGTTCCTGTGCGCCACCCTAGGCATGGGCGGTGCGCGCTACGAGGCGCTGGAATATACCGGCAGCGCCGTCGCCGCGTTGCCGATGCAAGAGCGCATGACGCTGGCCAATATGAGTGCCGAGCTGGGCGCGCAGACCGGCCTGGTGGCGCCCGACGCGGTCACACTGGACTGGCTGGCCGAAACCGGCGTGCCGGCGCAGACGCTGGCGGCGATCGACCTGGCCCACTGGCGCACCGACCCCGGCGCACCGGTGCTTGCCACCCACCGCTTCGACGCCGCAGCGCTGGCGCCGCAGGTCGCGGCGCCGCACTCGCCCGCCAACAGCGCGCCGGTGGACCAGGCTGCCGGCGAGCCCGTGCAGATCGCCTACCTGGGCGCCTGCACCGGCGCCAAGCTGGAAGACCTGCGCATGGCCGCGCGCGTGCTGCGCGGGCGCCGCGTGGCGGCGGGCGTGACGCTGCAGGTGGCGCCGGCCTCGCGCCGCGACCAGCTGCAGGCCGAGCAGGAAGGCACGCTCGGCATCCTGGCCGGCGCCGGCGCCACGCTGCTGCCCAATGCCTGCGGCGCCTGCGCCGGCTATGGCGCGGCGCGCTTCCCGGCAGGCAGCCGCGCCATTGCCTCGACCGCGCGCAACTTCTCCGGCCGCATGGGCGACGCGGGCAGCGCCGTGTGGCTGGGCTCGCCGATGACGGTGGCCGCCAGCGCCGTTACCGGCTTTATTACCGATCCGCGCACGCTGCTGGCGTAACGCCGCGGACCTGACTTCGAGCCCGCCCCCGGCGGGACTGACTGCTTGCATGACCTCTGCTGACGCCCCCAATCCTGCCCCCGCCCCTGTTGTTGCCCCTGCCGGCCGCCTGTGGCGCTTCGGCGACAACATCGACACCGATGCCATGGCCCCCGCCGTACTGATGAAATCGCCGCTGGCCGTGCTGGCCCGGCATTGCCTGGCCTCGGTGCGCCCGGAGTTTCCCACCAGTGTGCGTCCCGGCGACCTGCTGGTGGCGGGCGCCAACTTCGGCATCGGCTCGTCGCGCGAGCAGGCGGCGCAGGCGCTGCGGGAGCTTGGCGTCGGGGCAGTGGTGGCGCAATCCTTTGGCGGGCTCTTTTACCGCAACGCCATCAACCTGGGCTTGCCGGTGCTGGTCTGCGCCGACACCAGCCGGCTGGCCGACGGCGCGCGCGCGGTGCTGGACCTGGACACGGCGCAACTGCGCCTGGACGACGGCAGCCTGGTCGCGTGCGAGCCCATTGCGGAGTTCCTGCGCGCGATCCTGGCCGCAGGCGGACTAGTGCCGCACCTGAAGGCCCGCCTGGCCCGGGAACGCGGCCAGCACGGTTGAGCGGCGGGTTGAACTTCAGGACGGCGGCGCAGCCGCCGCGCGCAGCAGGGCCAGCGCCTCTTCGTCGCTGGTCTGGCTGAAATCCAGGTAGAAGGCTCCCACCGCGCCAAAGCTGGGCGGCGTGTTCAGGCAGATCACTTGGTCCGCCGCCGGCAACAGGCTGGCCAGCCCGTCCTGCGCCCCGACCGGCGTGGCCGCGATCACGCGCGCCGCCCCGGCCATGCGCACGCCTTCCAGCGCCGCGCGCATGGTGGCGCCGGTGGCCACGCCATCATCCACCACGATCACCGTGCGGCCCGCGCGCGCCGGCACCGGCGCACCGCCGCGGTAACGCTGCTGGCGCCGGGCGATCTCATCGAGCTGGCGCCCGCGCTCGGCGTCAAAGCTGCCGCTCTCGATGGCGCGGCGCGCCCATGGGTCGTCATTGACCACCGTATGCGGCCCGCCGCCGCCGGCATCTCCCTCCACCACCGCGCCCAGCGCCAGTTCCGGGTAGCCGGCGGCGCCGATCTTGCGCACCAGCAGCACGTCCAGCTGGGCGTCGAGCGCGCGCGCCACTTCAAAGGCCACCGGCACGCCGCCGCGTGGCAGCGCCAGCACCAGCGCCGGCCGGCCCAGCTGCGCGGCGCCAAAGCCAAGCTCGGCCAGGTGGCGGCCGAGGTATTGGCCGGCCTCGCGGCGATCGGCAAAGCACGGTGGCAGTGGCATGGCGGATTCCAGGGGGTGGGGGTGACCCGGTGCGGGCCGTCCCTCCGCCAATATAGACCCTGGCGCGGCAGGCGGCGGCGCCAGCGCGCAGCATGGGCGAACCGCAGGCAACGGCGGACAAGTCACCTTGATTAAGCGCGATTTCGCAACAGTGTGTTCAGCCCGGGGTGGCTGACTGCGCCGCGCTGCAGCATTAGGATGGCTGCAGCGCTGACAACGCCGATCCGCAGTTGCCGGGACGAGGACACAGCCCCCGCCCGGCCCTTGAAAGTGAGCCTGACATGACTTCGCCATCCCACGCCCGCGCCACGCATGCGCACCCCGAGCACGACGCCACGGCCGACGCCGGCCCCCTCGCCGCGCCCGACATCCCGTTCGGTTCGCTCGAAGCCGCCGCCATGGCCGAACTGCCCTACACCTTCCGCCCGGCCGGCGCCTGCACGCGCTACTACAACGAGTTCTTCGGCTGATCCGCGGGCGGCCGGCCCGGCCCCATCACGGTCTCGCACAGCGCGGCCAGCCGCGCGGCCATGTCGCGCGCCGCGGCCGGCAGGTCGGGCTGCGCGTGCAGGCTGAGTTCGACATCAGGCACAGCGGCGGGCCAGCCCTCCTCCAGCACCATGTGGTGGGCCGTGGCCAGGCGCCGCGGCAGCAGCGTCACGCCCAGGCCATCGGCCACCGCGGCCAGGATGCTGGCCAGGCTGGCGCTGACAAAGGCCACGCGCCAGCGCCGGCCGCCAGCGTCGAGCGCGTGCGTCATCTCGCCGCGGTACAGCCCGCCCACCGGAAACGCCACCAGCGGCACGGGGTCGCGCGCCACGGCCGGACGGCTGCGGCTGTCGATCCAGCACAGCGGCTCGGGCCAGCTGGCCAGCCCCGGCGCCTGCCCGGTGCGCTGCTTGACCAGCGCCAGGTCCAGCTCGCGGTCCTGGAAGCGCTGCCACAGCTCATGGCTCATGCCGCTGGTCACCTCCAGCCGCATGCCCGGCCAGTCATCGGCAAACCCCGCCAGCACAGGGGTCAGCGGCCGCGCGGCGAAATCCTCGGGCACGCCGATGCGGATCTCGCCCTGGCCGGCGCTCTGGCGCAACTGCCCCACCGCTTCGGCCATCAGCTGCTGCAGGCGGCGCGCATAGCCCAGCAGGCGCTCGCCTTCCGGCGTGGTCGTGACATAGCGGCCGCCGCGGTCCAGCAGCACACAGCCAAGCTGGTCTTCGAGCCGGCGCACCTGCTGGCTGACGGTCGACTGGGTCAGGTGCACGCGCTGGGCGGCGCGGGTAAAGCTGCCGCTCTCCGCGACGGCGACAAAGCTCTGCAGCAGCACGGGATCGAGGTGAGGTTCCTGCATGGCCGGTTATCCATTGGTTTTTCCACTGCCGGCGATTTCATCATTTAATTTCTCAATTACCAAGCCCCGGCGTACAGTTGGCACGCTGCCCCCCGGCCTGCGCCCTGCCGCCGCCGGGCAAGCCCGTCAAAGACCCATGCCGCCCTGCCTGCGAGCATGTACTCACTTTTCTGCCAACCATGACCACTCACCAGGAATTCATGCGCGAGGCGGTTCGCCTGGCCGTCGCCAACCGTGACCGCGGCGCACGTCCCTTCGGCGCCGTGCTGGTACTCGACGGCGAAACCGTTGCCACCGGCGTCAACGACATCGTCCACAGCCATGACCCCACCACCCACGCCGAGATGGAGGCGGTGCGCGCCGCCGCACGCAAGCTGGGCCGCCCCGACCTGCGCGGCAGCGTGGTCTATGCCAGCGGCCACCCCTGCCCGATGTGCCTGGCGGCGATGACCATGGCCGGCGTGCAGGCCGTCTACTACGCCTTCGACAACAACGATGCCGCGCCCTACGGCATGTCGAGCGAGGCCGCCTACCAGGCGCTGCGCCTGCCGCTCACCCCGCCGCCGCTGCCGCTTACGCGGGTGCCGGTCGACCTCAGCGCCGCGCAGCTCTATGGCCCGCGCGCTCCCCGTGGCTGAGGCCGCGCACAACGCCGCCCGCGCCGGCCACGCCGTCGGCACCGTGCGCCAGGCGCCGCCGCGCTGGCTGGTGCTGGTGGCCGTCGCCGGCATCGGCCTGAACCTGCGCCCGTTCCTGACCGCGGTCGGCCCGCTGGCCCCGGCCATCCGTGCCGGCACCGGCCTCAGCTACCAGGGCATGGCCTGGCTGACACTGCTGCCGATGCTGCTGATGGGGGTGGGGGCATTCTTCGGCCCGGCCATCCGTGCGCGGCTGGGTGCGCGCACCGCGGTGCTGGGCGCGCTGGCCCTGCTGGGCGCCGGCTGCGCGCTGCGGCTGGGCGCGGCCGACGGCATCTGGCTGATCGCCTCGGCGGCGCTGTGCGGGCTGGGCGTGGCGGTGGTGCAGGCGGCCTGCCCGGGCCTGGTCAAGCAGGAGTTCCCGGGGCGCGTGGCACCGGTGATGGGCTTGTACTCCGCCGCGCTGATGGGCGGCGGCGCGCTGGGCGCGCAACTGTCGCCGTATGTGACCGACCTGGCCGGCAGCTGGCGCGAGGCGCTGGCGCTGTGGGCCGTGCCCGCGCTGGCGGCGCTGGCCCTGGCCTGGGTCGCGCTGCCGCGCGCCGCGGCCAGCGTGCCCGCCGCGCCCGCAAAGCGCCCGGCGGGCGCAACCCGCGCGCTGTTGCGGCGTCCGCGCACCTGGCTGCTGATGGCGTGCTTTGGCGTGATGAACGGCGGCTATGCCTCGCTGGTGGCGTGGCTGGCGCCGTTCTACCAGAGCCACGGCTGGAGCGCGCCGGCCAGCGGCTCGCTGGTGGCACTGATGGCGGTGGCGCAGGCCGCCGCGGCGCTGCTGCTGCCGGCACTGGCGGCGCGCAGCCTCGACCGCCGCGCGTGGATGGCGCTGGCGCTGACGCTGCAGGTGGCGGGCTTTGCCGGGCTCGCGCTGTGGCCCGACGCGGCGCCGCAGGCGTGGGCCGTGATCGGTGGCGCCGGCCTGGGCGGCTGCTTTGCGCTGTACCTGGTGGTGGCGCTGGACCACCTGCCGGACCCCGACAGCGCCGGCGCGCTGAGCGCCGTGATGCAGGGCGGCGGCTTCCTGCTGGCATCGCTGGCGCCGTGGATCACCGCCATGTTGCACGAGCACACCGGCGACTTCGCCGCCGGCTGGTGGTACCACCTGGCCTGCGCCGCGGTGGTCGGCGTGCTGACCATGCGCCTGGATCCGGCGCGCTATGGCGTGTCCTTTGCCATGCCGCCGGTGCGCGCAACCGGCTGCGTCCCGCAGTAGATCCCGGGCAGGTTTCCCGGCAGGTCGTCAGTACGTCTTGTAGGGCAGGAACTTGCCGGACATCTCGATGCGCACCCGGTCCCCGTTGGGATCGGGCTCGCGCCGCAGGTCCATGCGGAAGTCGATCGCGCTCATGATGCCGTCGCCAAACTCCTCGTGGATCAGCGCCTTGAACGTGGTGCCGTACACGCTGATGAGTTCGTAGAAGCGGTAGATCAGCGGATCGGCCGGCACCTGGGCAGGCAGCGAACCTTTGTACGGTACCTCGCGCAGCCAGGGCTCGGCCTCGGGCGGCAGCCCGAACACTTCCACCACTGCGCGTGCGCCGGCGGCATCGAACGCCATCTGGCCCAGGCATGCCGCGGTTGTCCATTCCTTGCTGCGGCCGACACGATCAGCCACCTGTGCCCAGGTAATGCCGCGGGTAACCTTGGCTTCGATGATGAGGTCGGTGACTTCGCTGCGGTTCATGCTGCCTCCATGACAGGGGTGGGTTGGATGAAACCACTCGGTCTGCCACGGCGCGGGGAGTTGATGCTACCCCGCCAGGTCAGCGTGTCACGGCCGTCTCGACAATGGCCGTTGCATCCGCGGGCGCCAGCTCCTGCGGCAGCGCGAACAAGGCCGCGGCGGGTGGGGACAGCCCCTGCAACCATTGCAAGGCAAGCACGATGAGCATGACGGGCATGGCGCCTCCTTCAAGCACACGAGGCCACTTCCGATTGGTATAGCCCATGGCGCAAGCTTTATGCCACTGCCAACGGCCGGCATTGCGTCCGTGCACGCACCGTAACGGTACCTGTGCGCTCATCGCCGCGCCATACCGAGGCATCGCGCACCGTCCGTGCGTACCTGTTTCTGCGTGCCCCGCGGGGCCGCCCCCAATGGGTGCAGCACCCGGCCCGCGCCCTGGCGCCTTGCGGGAAATATTTCCGGTGTAACGTCACATTACGTCCGGCATGGCCCGCGCAGGCCACGCGCCGGGCCCGCCACCCTGCCCGCGAGGCCTTGACAGGCAAGGGTTTCCAAGGCGCCGCACGCGCCTCGCAGGGCTTCGCCAGCGGGACCACGCCATGTGAGACAGCCTTACAAGTGCAAGCACGCAGTGCGGGGGCCGGCCGCTACATTGAAGCCGTGTCCAACGCGATCCCGCCAGGAGCCCCCATGAAACGCGCCCTCTCCCTGGTCGTGCTGCTGTCCACCGCGGCCGCACTGCTTTCCGCCTGCATCGTGGTGCCCCCGCGCGGGGGCCCGCCCCCGCGCTACCACTATGACCGCTACTGATTGATCCATCCGCCCAAAGGAGCCTCCACATGAAACGCCAACTCCTGCTTGCTGCTGCCGTCCTCGCCGCGGGCGGCGCCTTCGGACTGACCGCCCCTGCCGAGGCCCAACCGGTAATGGTGGCCCAAGGCTATGGCCAGCCACCCCCGCCGCCACGCTATGAGCCACTTCCGGCCGCGCGCCGCGGCCAGGTGTGGGTGCCGGGCCACTGGCAAGCCACCGGCGGGCGCTACGCCTGGCGCGGCGGTTACTGGCAGCCCCAGCGCGTGGGCTACCGCTATGTGCCGGAGCGCTGGGTGCGCGGCCCGCACGGCTGGGTCATGCGCCCTGGCCACTGGATACGGTGATGCCAGGCCGGCCGCGCCGGGATTGCACCCCGCCCTCCGGCGGTTGGTGGCAAGCCCGGCGCGGCCGGTGCTGCCTGCGCCGCAGCGCTCATACTCGGCGGCAGCCGGGCCTCATCCAGAAGCACTAGGCCATGCGCCCTAGCTGCTGAAAATTCAGGCAGATTGATTTCACAACAACGACCCACGCACTCGTTTCATAATTGGAGCAGCGCCGCGGGGGGGATATTGCCAACACCCCACGATGGGGTTATAAAACCGCCATATTGGAGGTATTGATAATCCAATCTGTTTCAGTCTTGCAACCAATTAAATTCTGAATGTCACATCGGTGAAACCACTGCGGACGGCGCCAGCGCGGCGTTTGCGGAACATGGAACGACACATTCCGGTGATTTTTGAAAGGATTATTAATATCCGTTCATTCCCACCCTCACACATCCCCACCCCACCTGCTTGCATTCCATTCACCCAGCCCATAAGATGAATTTCAATTGATTTAGGAGTAAGTATCTTCCGGGTTCGGGTTCGGGGTCATCCTTCCAGCCATCGACAAGTTCCAACCAGAAGAACGGAACCGCCGCGCATGGAAGCATGGGGGTCAGCCACAGAGCCAGTCGCCGGTCGCTTCGGTGACTGCGGTCCTGTCATGCCCTTCATACGCAAAGTATCCTGCAGTCCGCCCCCCGGGAAAAACGGGGAGTGAAGTCCATGAACGCGCTGCTGATCGAGGAGCATCCGCTGCTCCGGCTCGGGCTTTTGCAGATGCTCGAGAACATTCAGGAATCCGCCACGGTGGCCGCCATTGTGCCCGCGGATATCGCCAGGCTGGACGCCCGGCACCACAATGCGGACCTGCTGGTGTTCGGCATGCCGACCGACACCGGTTCCGGCTGGGCGCAACTGGAACAGGCCCGGCAAGCGCTGGCGCCACAGCGCATTCTCATCCTCGCCGACACCCTGCCCTTGCATGTGCCCACCGCGGACAGCGCGCGCGGCGTATGCGGCTGCCTGCCCAAGTCCGCCTCGCTGGCGGTGATCGAGGCTGCCATCCGTATGGCGGTGTCGGGCGTGCAGGGGCTGCTGTTCGCCGCGGAGACCGGCACGTTGCCCTCGGCATCGCGCTCGGCGATGCCGGCCACGCAGTCACTTGCCTCGTCCGCGCCGCTGCCGCTCAGTGCCGCGTACCCGGCCCCCCTGCCGGGGGAGCCGTTGTCGCTGGCGGCCTGCGCCAGCACCCCGCGCGCCGCACTGCGCTCCGCCGTCGCGGTGCGGGACCTGACCGACCTCAGGCCGGGCCAGCCGCTGTCTTCGCCGGCCTCTGCGCCTGCCTCTGCAACAGCCAATGCCGTGTCGCTGACCGAGGAAGAACCCGGCTACGACGAAGCTGAAATGCTCAAGATCACGCCGCGCCAGTATGAAGTGCTGGTGCTGCTGGCACGCGGCTATCCGATCAAGACGGTCAGCCGCATGCTCAATATCTCGGTGGCCACCGTGAAGAGCCATGCCTGCACGCTCTACCAGCGACTGAAGGTACGCAACAAGGGCGAGGCGGTGTATGCCGCCCTGCAGCGCGGCGCCACGCTCGAGTGGGTCAGCGGCGACGAACGCATCACGCGCGAATCCAGTACCGGCGCCGCGGTGGCGCCAAGGCGCAACGAACCGCCCTGCGAGGCGGTCAGGCCAGCAGTCTGAGTGCTTTGCCGCGCCGCGCCCGCGCAGACGGGCCGGCGCAAGGGCCGGCAATGCCGGCCGGGGAGGGGTCATCATGCCAGCCAGCACGTTCTTGCCCAGCTTTTCCGTGTGCGTGAGCACGCGCGACCATCCGGACGGCCTGCGCCAGACACTGCAGTCGATCGCCGAATCGACCATGCCGCCGCACCAGTTGATCGTTTCCGACGACAGCAGCAACTACGCCACCCGCGAGCTGATGCGCACGGCGTACCAGCACATCCCCTACCTGGAAGGACCCAGGCGCGGCGGCGCGGCCAACCGCAACCGGCTGCTGCGCGCGGCGACCGGCTCGCACGTGCTGTTTCTTGACGACCACACCACGCTGGGGCCGACCTTCCTGCAGCAGATGGGAGAGCGCCTGGCCGACGATTTCATCTACCGCGTCGCCGCGGGCGGCAACGCCGACACCCTGGTGCTGACCGGCATTGCCATGTGCGAGGGCGAGTGCCTGCGCCCGCAGCACCATGACTTTCTCGGACAGCCCTTGCCCCACTCGTCGCGCCGTGGTTCGCGCTCGCGGCCGCTTTGCTCGGTGGTGCTGTCCAGCACCGTCTTTCCGCGCTCGCTGCTGGATCACCTGCCGTTCGACGAGCGCCTGGACTCCGGCTACGACGTCACCGATCTCGCCGGGCGCGCCGTCTACGGCTACGGGTGCAACATCGAGCTGGTCCCCAGCGCGGTGAACCACCTGCACACGGAGCGGCCCACGCCGTGCACCGGCAGCCCCGCCGCCGACGCCGCGCGCATGGTCACCATGCTGCACCAGTACGGGCGCAGCCAGCACCGCCCGACCAAGGCAGCGCTGTTCCTGATGCTGGCGTTGCCACACAATCTCGGCCATCACCTGCATCGCTCCGGCTGGCGCGGCGTGGCACCGTTCCTGGTGACCACGCAGCTGCTCTGGCGGCATCTGCGGCTCGCCCCGGACCATGCCCGCCCCGAAGACCAGGAGCGCGCCGATGCCGCGGCGCCGATATCGCGCACCCGGTCCACCGAATAGTGGACTAATCCACTGACCCGAATCCTGATCCGGTGCACCGGGCCCACGTCGGCCCGGGGTCCTTGTGTGGGGTAGCAGACGTTCGCCGCCGGCCCGCGGCGCTACAGTCGCCACACCTGCTAACGGATCAGAGCCATGGGCGCGAACGAGCTGGACACTCTTGGGCATATCACCGCTAGCGGGCCGGAACGCTCCGCACCACGCGGGCGCAACGGCATCCGGCGTGCCCTGATCACGGGTATCACCGGACAGGACGGCTCCTACCTGTGCGAACTGCTGCTGGCCAAGGGCTATGAAGTCCACGGCATCAAGCGGCGCAGCTCGCTCTTCAACACGGAACGCATCGACCACCTGTACCAGGATCCCCAGGCGCAGGAGCGCCGCCTGATACTGCACCACGGCGACATGACCGACACCGCCAGCCTGGTGCGCGTGGTGCAGCAGTCGCAGCCCGACGAGATCTACAACCTTGCCGCGCAGAGCCACGTGCAGGTCTCTTTCGAAGAGCCGGAATACACCGCCAACACCGACGGGGTCGGCACGCTGCGCCTGCTCGAGGCGATCCGCATCCTGGGGCTGGAGAAGCTCACGCGCTTCTACCAGGCCTCGACGTCCGAGCTCTACGGTCTGGTGCAGGAGATTCCGCAGAAGGAAACCACGCCCTTCTATCCGCGCAGCCCGTATGCCGCCGCCAAGCTCTATGCCTACTGGATCACGGTGAACTACCGCGAGGCCTATGGCATGTATGCCTGCAACGGCATCCTGTTCAACCATGAAAGCCCGGTGCGCGGCGAAACCTTCGTCACGCGCAAGATCACGCGCGCCATCGCCCGCATCGCGCTGGGCCTGCAGGCAACGCTCTACCTGGGCAACCTGTCGGCCCTGCGCGACTGGGGCCACGCGCGCGACTACGTCGAGATGCAATGGCTGATGTTGCAGCAGCCCGCGCCGGAGGATTTTGTCATCGCCAGCGGCGAACAGCACAGCGTGCGCGAGTTTGTGCAGCGCGCGGCGCGCGAGCTGGGCATCACCATCACGTTCCACGGCAGCGGTGTCGATGAGGTCGGCATCGTCGAGCATATCGAGCCAGACCCCCGCGGCGCCAGGATCGCGCCGGTGTGCAAGCCGGGCGAAATCGTGGTGCGGGTCGATCCGCGCTACTTCCGGCCGACCGAGGTGGAAACACTGCTGGGCGACGCCAGCCGCGCGCGCGAGCGCCTGGGCTGGACCCCGCGCACCGGCTTTGCGGAACTGGTCAGGGAAATGATCGAAGCCGACTACGCCACCGCGCGGCGCGACGCGCTGGTCAGGCTGGCCGGGTTCCAGGCCTTCAATCATCTCGAGTAGCCCGCCATGACCGAGGCCATCGCACCGCGTGCGCGCGTGTTTGTCGCCGGCCACCGCGGCATGGTCGGCTCGGCCATCGAGCGCGCGTTGCGCGCGCGCGGCGCGGCCGAAATCGTGACGCGCACGCACGCGGAGCTGGACCTGTGCGACCAGCAGCAGGTGCAGGCATTCTTTGCCGCCCAGCGCGTCGACGAGGTCTACCTGGCCGCCGCCCGTGTCGGCGGCATCCACGCGAACAACACCTATCCCGCGGAATTCATCCACCAGAACCTTGCCATCGCCACGCACGTCATCCACGCCGCGTGGCAGGCCGGCGTTCGGCGCCTGCTGTTTCTCGGTTCAAGCTGCATCTACCCCAGGCTGGCGCCGCAGCCGATCCGCGAAGCGGCACTGCTGACCGGCGCGCTGGAGCCGACCAATGCGCCCTACGCGATCGCCAAGATCGCCGGCATCATGCTGTGCGACAGCTACAACCGGCAGTACGGCACGGATTTCCGCTGTGTGATGCCGACCAACCTCTATGGGCCGGGCGACAACTACCACCCTGAGAACAGCCACGTCATCCCAGGGCTGATCCGCCGCTTCCACGATGCGCGCCTGGCCGGCACCCCGCGCGTGGCGGTGTGGGGCACCGGCCGGCCCCTGCGTGAATTCCTGCATGCCGACGATCTCGCGCGCGCCTGCCTGCACGTGATGGCCCTGCCTGCGCCGGCATACCGCGAGGCAGCCCCCGCGGGCTTTCTCAACGTGGGCAGCGACGACGAGATCTCGATCGGCGCGCTGGCGGAACTGGTGGCACGGGTCACCGGCTATCGCGGCACTCTCGGCTTTGAGGCCGACAAGCCCGACGGCACGCCGCGCAAGCGGCTGGACAGCGCCGCGATCATGGGCACGGGCTGGCGCCCGCAGATTCCCCTGCAAGACGGCCTGCGCCGCGTGTACGAGGAGGCCTGCCGCACGGGCATGCTGCCCAGCGGCGTCGCGCCGGCGCTGGCCTGACCACGGAACGCGCGCGCGGAGCTGCCATGAAGATCCTGATCTACTGTCAGAACTACGCGCCGGAGCTGACCGGTATCGGCAAGTACACCGGCGAACAGGCGCAATGGCTGGCCGCGCGCGGCCATGAAGTGCGCGTCGTGTGCGCGCCGCCGTACTACCCCGCCTGGCGCGTCGGCGAAGGCTACTGCGCCTGGCGCTACCGCCGCGAGATGCACGACCACGTCACGGTCTACCGCGCGCCGATCTGGGTGCCGCACAAGCCCTCTGGCCTGCTGCGCATCCTGCACCTGATGAGCTTTGCGCTGACCACCCTGCCATGCCTGGCGGCGCAACTGCGCTGGCGCCCCGACGTGATCTTTGCCGTCGAGCCCACGCTGATGTGCAGCCCCGCGGCGCTGCTGCTCGGCAGCGCGACCCACGCCAGGACCTGGCTGCATGTGCAGGACCTCGAGGTCGATGCCGCTTTCGCCCTGGGCGTGCTGCGGCATCCGCTGCTGCGCCGGCTGGCCACGCGCATGGAGCACGCGCTGGCCACGCGCTACCACCGGGTCTCCACCATCTCGCATGCGATGGCGGATGCCTTGCTCGCCAAGGGCGTCAGCAACTCGCGCCTGAAACTGCTGCCGAACTGGGCCGACCTGCACGAGGCATCGCCCGACGCGGCGCACGCCTTCCGGCGGACGCTGGGGATTCCCGCCGATGCGGTGCTCGCCCTGTATGCCGGCAACATGGGCAACAAGCAGGGCCTGGAAGTGCTGGGCGACGCCGCGCAGGCACTGCAGGGCCATCAGCGCATCCACGTGGTGCTGTGCGGCGAGGGCAGCGGCCGTGCGGCGCTGCGGGACCGTTGCGCCGGCCTGGCGCGCGTGCATTTCCTGCCGCTGCAGCCGCAGGCGCGGTTCCACGCCATGATGGCGGCGGCCGATATCCACCTGCTGCCGCAGCGCGCCGATGCCGCCGACCTGGTCATGCCCTCCAAGCTCACCGGCATGCTGGCAAGCCGGCGCGCGGTCATTGCCACCGCATTGCCCGATACCGAACTTGGCCGCCTGGTGGCGCGCGTAGGCGTGCTGGTGCCGCCTGGCGATGGCAGCGCGCTGGCGCATGCCATTGCAACGCTCGCCTGCCAGCCGCAGCGGCGCGCCATGCTTGCCGCCGCAGGCCGCGCATGGGCCGAAACGCATCTCGGCCGCGACGCCGTGCTGTCGGGGCTGGAATCCGCGCTGCAGGAGCTGGTGTCAGCCTCCGCGGCGCCGGACGCCTCGGCAGTCGCCTGAACGAAGGCAGCGCCACGTTCCACGCTGGCGCCCAGGCCCGGTGCGCCCGAGGCAGGGTGCGATGCCGTACAGACCCCGGCCGCCCCGGCTTTGATAATCCTTGAGCAAGATTGCGCTGGCGGCTGCCCAGTCACGGACCCCATGCAACGTTCAGCGGCTACGTCGTCTGATATCGAAAGGAGCGCGCTGCAATGCAAGTCGATCCTCACCAGGCCTACCAGTACAAGCAATCGGTCCTCAGCACCGCGCTGCAGCAGATTCAGCTGGCGCTGTTCAGGCAGCTGACCCGCAAGAGCCAGAACCTGTTTCTCCGGGGTGCCGATCTGATCTCCGCCGCGCCGCAAGTCACCGGTAACCACGAGCCGCATGTCCGCAGCTTCATCGAGCACTACGCGGATGCCGGCTACGGCGATTTTCTGATCGATATCGGCGCGAATATCGGCCTAACGTCATGCCAGTCAGGCGGCAAGTTCCGGCAGGTTCACATGTTCGAGCCCAACCCGGATTGCTTCTCCATCCTCCGGGTCAACGCGCGGATTTCGCTGGCCGGCACCGACTATCGGCTCTACGAATTCGGCCTGGGCGAAGCCAATGAACGCAAGGTCCTGAATGTGCCCCGTCACAACTGGGGTGGTGCCTTTATTGACGACGAGCACAACAGTTACTCGGCAGCTACGCTGGCGCACAAGGATGGCTTCGATCACATCGATCCGCAACAGTATCTCCGGGTGGAGATCCAGATCGCCGCGGCGGACGAGGTATTCCGGAATCTGTTCACCGGCCTCGTGGAGGCCGGCCTGACCTCCGGCGTCATCAAGATCGATGTCGAGGGCTACGAACCGACCGTGATTCATGCCATCGCGCGCACCATTCCGAAGGAGATCAGCGCCGCGGTGGTATTCGAGTGCTGGGACGATGACCTCGACGTCAGCCAGCTGCTTCGCGCGTTCGGCGGCAGGGCATCGGCATTCCGGATACAGTTCGCCAAGCGATACAAGCAAAGCTGGCCGAGAATCCTCAAGCTCGCCGCCTTTGCCCTGTCGGGTGGATACACCTATACCGTTTCTCCCATCGTGGCGGGAAAGACCAAGGGCGATCTGGTGCTAAGTATCCGATAGCGAGGACCGGCGAATCCGGCCCGCTCTGCCTACCGCCGCGCTGGCCGCCAGCTTCGGCACGCTGCGTTATCCCCGGGCCCCCGCGGCCGCGCCGGCAGGCTCAGGGGCCAGCGCGATACGGTAGATGGCCTCGTACTGGTCCAGCGCCCGGTCCGCCGAGAAATGCCGGGCCCACGCCAGCGAGTCCGCCGACAGCTGGCCGCGCTTCGCCTCGGGCCACGACAGCAGATCCAGCAGCATCCCCACGTTGCGCCGGGCCCAGGCTTGCGCCTGCCCCGGCACCATCGGCTCCATCAGCAGCGCCAGCCCGCCACCGATCTCCTGCATCGGCGCGCGCGCCGTCGTCAGCACCGGAACGCCGCACGCCATGGCTTCGATCACGGGCCAGCCAAAACCCTCTTCCAGGCTCGGAAACACCAGCACCGCCGCCAGCGCATAGACGGCGTGGACAGCCGCGGTGGACATGCCGTGCAGGAAACGCACCCTGCCCCCAAGCCGCTCGGCGCTGTCGGCCAGCTCGCGCATGGCCGGGGTCGGCCCGGACCCGATCATCCACAACTGTCGCGGCGAGCCGGATTCGCGGGAAACCGCCTCGCAATACGCCTGGTACAGCGCCAGCACGCCTTCGCGGTTCTTGTACCACTGGTTGCCGCCGATATGGACCAGCATGCCGGAACGGATATCGTCGACGCTGGCCGCATGCAGCCGGCGTATGGCCACGTCGGGCGAGAGCGGGCGAAACGGGTAATTGAGGCCGTTGTGCACCACCCGGACCTGCGGCGCGGGCGCCGGATGCAAGCGCAGCAGGTCTTGCGCAGTCTTCTCCGAGACCGCGACGAAATTCCGGCCCAGGGCGATGCCCCGCATGATCAGCGACTGGTAGATGCGCCCGCTGCGCGAGAGGCTGCGCCCCGGGAATTCACCGGCGGCAGTGCGCTGGGCGATAAAATCGTGGCAGTGGATCACGTGCGGGCGGCGATGCAGCAGCCACATCCACATGCCCAGCGATTGATCGGTCAGCACCACCAGCGCGCCCGCGCTCTCGCGGCGCAGCCGCCACCACGCCAGCGCGGGGAAAATCAGGTACTGGTCGATATAGCCCAGCCACTTGCGCAATCCCGGGCGCGCGGACAGCCGCACCAGCACGGCCGGCGGCGTCCACAGCTGCGTGTCGTGGCCGCGCTCGCGCATGCCCTCGGCGATCATGGCCGCGAAGCGGTCCATGCTGTGACTGCCGAAATAGGCAGGATGACCGAACAGGATAAGCCTCATATCGCCTTTCGCAGATCGATGTTGATGTGTAGCCGCCGCCCGCGGCTAGCGGGTGGGCCCCCGCCGGCGGTCCGGCCGCTTGCGCCCCTCCAGCCGCTCCTGCCGGGTCACCGCCATGGTGAAGCCGATAAAGAGGAAGCCAAGCACATTGGTGGTCAGCTGGCCGATCAGCGACCATGACATCAGGCACAGCGTGCCCACCAGCCAGAGCAGGATGGCAAAGCAGCGGCCGGTGCGGCGGGCCACGCCGAAAGCGCGCCAGAGGCCGGCCATGCAGACCAGGAGCTTCAGCGCCACGAAGACGTAGCCGAGCAGGCCGGCTTCCTCGATGGTCCGGCCGGTCTCGGTTTCCGACAGCATGAAGGTGACCTTGCCGCGCTCGAGATAGCTTGCCAGGTTGCTGCCGCGCCCGATCCCCGCCCCCAGCAGGCTTTGCTGGGCGTAGGCTTCGCTCTCGCCGAGGAAGATCGTTGTCATGCGGTCGCCGAAGTCCTCGTATTCGGCAGCTTCATGGAAACGCTGGATGGTGCCCTGTACCGAATCGCTGAACACGGTCATGCCGGCCGCGCCGACCAGTACCGCCATGCCGGCCCAGACCACCACGCGCCGCTTCACGGCCCCGCGGCCGAAGGCCAGCATGCACAGCGCGGCCGCCACGAACAGGGCCGGCATCAGCAGCACGGTGGCGCGCGAGCCGCTCACCAGTGCGCTGATCAGCAGGCTGCCCAGCACCACCAGCGCATACAGCCAGTGCCGCTTGCCGCCGCCACCGATCACGTACTGCAGCGCGATCGGGGTGGCGATCGCCAGGAAGGTGGTGTAGCCCAGGGTAAAGGAGAACGTGCCGGTGGTGCGCACGATATCGTTCACCATCATAAAGACCTTGTCTTCGTCGCCGTCGGCCTGCCGGTTCAGGAAGCTGCCGGGCGGCAGATAGTGCTGCAGCACCACGAGGGGCACCATCAGGACCATCAGCACCAGGGTGGTCTTGCAGATCGCCGCGACGTCCTCGGGCTCGAGCAGCAGCGCCGCGGCAACGCCGAACCACACATAGAGCAGCCAGAAGCGCAGGCCGACCAGCATGATGGCGAGGGTGCCGTCGCCCGCGATGGTCTGCACCAGCCCCCACGCGAACACCAGGCCGGTCCACAGCAGCAGCAGCCGCACTGCCGGCCGCCGTGCCGGCGTGAAGCCGCCGTAGCGCATCGCGTAGTAGATGCCGTAGAGCGCCAGCAGATCCCGCAGCAGTACCAGTGGCAGGCTCAGCGAGCCCGCCACCCATTTGCGCGCGGCGCCTTCGAAGATGGCCACCAGGAACACCATCAGGAAGACGGTGCCGAAGGTGGTGCGTGCCCGCCGGCGGCTGCGCGAACGCGCCGGCGGCCCCAGGTGTATGGCGGATTGGCTCAGCATAGCGTCGCAATGGTTGCGACCGCGGCGCTGCGATACCTTGCCCAGGTGTACTTCTCCCCGGCCAGGCTCGCGTACTGGCGCGCCTCGTCCAGGCTGGCGCGTACCGTGGCAAGCTCCAGCATGCGGTCATACAAGGATTGCGCGCTGACCTGAACGATCCAGCCCGCGCGCGGGAACTCCTGCAGAATCTCTTTCGCGCCCACCCGCTCCGACACCAGCGCCGGGGTGCCGCAAGCGAGCGCTTCGGCCACCACCATGCCGAAGGAATCGAAGCGGGACGGCAGCACCAGGCAATCGGCGTCGGCAATCTCCTGGTAGAGCACCGGCTGCGGCAAGGCGCCGAGCAAGGTCACCCCCGGCGTCGAGGCCAGCGCCGCTGCCAGCCCGGGCTCGGCACTCCAGCCGGCAATGGCCAGCTCCGCCTCCGGCACGCGCGCGCGCACCATGGCAAAGGCCTGCTGCAGCAGGTCGACGGCCTTGAGCGTGGTCAGGCCGCCGGCAAACAGGAAGCGCGTGCCGGCACGCGTGCGCCGGCGCCGCACATCGTCCGGCGGGCTTGCCCCCAGCAGGATCGGCCTGAGCTTGGACGACGGCACGCCGGCATCCGCATAAGACTGCGCCGCAAACTCGGAACAGGTGATGACCAGGTCCGACAGCTCCACCTCGCGGTCCTTGCGCGCATCGATCTGCACCTGGTAGCGGTCGGGCGGCAGATCCATCATGGCGGCTGCCGCCACACGATGCACGGCCGGCGCATCGAGCACGCAGCGCGCGCCGATGCGGCGGGCCGCTTCGAAGGTAAGCATTGCCGAGTTCTCGTAGGCCACCACCACGTCCGGACGCAGCGCTTCGATGCGGCGCGCCGCCCAGGCATCGAACAGGTGGAAGACCCGGTGCGCATAGGCCGAATTCGACATGCCCAGATAACGGTTGAGCCCGATGCGGCGATGCAGGCCGAGCTTGAGCATGGCCGCGAAGCACAAGGGATGGCGCCGCAGCGCCTGGGGAATGCCGACTTCGCGGACCTTGGCGCCATAGGCTGGCGGCAGCCACCACGGCACCGGCTCGCCCGGGCCGCGCACCGGCACGCCGGACCAGTACTGCCTGAGCAGGCCCTGCTCGTAGAGTGCCTGCGCCATCTGGTGCGAATGCTGCAGGCCGGGATGGGTGACCAGTACCTTCAAGGGCGGCTCCCATCGACTGACAACACTGGCGGCGGCAACAGCCGTCCGGCGCGGATGGCACCCGCGAGCTCGCACAGCACGGCGACGCCGAGCCCCGACGCCAGGCCGGCCTCGAACCAGAGCACGCCGTCCAGCGTGGACAGGTCGAGCAGATGCGGCGCGGCCAGGCACCAGGCAATCACCACCGGCACCTGCATGAAGTTGAAATGATTCAGCCCGCGGTTGGCCAGCAGTTCCCATGCGATGCCGACAATGCTGCAGGCGCCGGCCCCCAGGCAGGCGATCAGCAACTCCAGGTTGAGGCCGGCGTAGTGCGGTCCGACCAGGCGCAGCAGCAGGCTGGGCCACAGCCAGGCCAGCAGCACCAGTGCGCATGCTGGCAGCGAGCCCAGCAACAGCCAGCCCACGTACTGGCGCAGCACGTGCTCGCGTGCCTGCGCGAAGCGGGGGATGACATAGGCGCCGACCACGACGCTGACCGGCACCAGCAACTGGCCGATGCGCGACAGCGCGCCGATCGCCGCGGTCTGGCTGGCGGCGCCGTAGTAGGCCACGATGCCGAAGGTGAACTGCGACTGCAGGCAGTAGAACGCATCCATCGGGATCTGCCGGCGCGTGATCGCGCGGATCGAGCGCTGATCCTCGGCAACCGGTGCCGCCGCGGCCGCCGGCAGTTCGCGCCGCAGCCAGCGGCGCACGAACGGCACCCGCAAGCCGGCGAAGAGCGTATTGACCAGGCTGGCGGCCAGCGCGCCTTGCAGCCCGAGCAGATAGACCACCCATGAGAGCAGCAGGCGCGCGCCCGACAAGCCGACATCCATGGCCTGCAGCGCCGGCGCACGGTTGGCGAACAGCAGCACCTGGTCCACCACGCGCGACTGCATGTCGAAATACCACATCGCCAGCAGCGTCAGCAGCAGCGCGGCGACCAGCGCCAGCGTGGCGTGGTTGCGGTACATCAGCACGCCGGCGACGATCAGCAGCGGCGGCAACAGGAAGGCCGAGATGCGCTTGCGCTGGTCCAGCGCGGCCCGGGTAGCCTGCGCGGCGCGCTCGCGGTCGGGCCACGTGCGCCCCAGGATGGCGTTCAGGCCAAAGTGGATGCCGCCCTTGGTGATGATGGACATGGCGCCCACGATCGCGCCTGTCACGGTATAGATGGCGTAGTCGCCCACGCTGAGCCAGTGCGCCAGCAGCAGCCCGGTGATGGCGCCCAGCCCCTGCGACAGTACGGCATAGACGAAGACGCTGAGCACTTTCATGGCGTGCCGGCCCGGGTGGGGCCCAGGGCCTTTTCGCCCGCTTGCTCGCGCGCATCGCGCGCCGGCGGAGCCGCCACACCCTGCCCGCCGATGATCTCCAGCAACCGCTGCGCGCTCTGTTGCACCTCGAAGCGGCGGCGGAAGCAGTCCTGCGCCTGCGCTCGCATGCGCGCCCGCCCGGCCGGATCCGCCGCCAGCCATTGCTGCAGGCATGCCGTGGTGCCGGCACGGGTGTCGGCGCCGGCCAGGCCGGCCCCGTCCGCGACAATCTCGCGCCAGATGTTCACCTTGTCGGAGATCAGCACCGGCACGCCGCAGCCCAGCGCCTCCGCGACGGCAACGCCAAAGTTCTCCTGGTGCGAGGGCAGGCTGAAGACTTCCGCAGCGTGATAGGCGCCCCACTTCAATTCGCCCGACAGCATCCCGGCCCAGGTCACGCGCCGATCCAGCCCATGGCGCGCGGCCAGCCGCTTCAGGCGCTCGCGCAGCACCGCATCGACCGGGCCCGCCAGCACCAGGTGCAGGCGCGGATCGGCGCCGGCAACGTCGGCAAACGCCTCGATCAGCAGGTCGCAGCCCTTCTTTTCGTGGATACGGCCGAGAAACAGCACTATGCGCTGGTCGCGCAATGCGGGAAACGCGGCCAGGAACACCTCGCGCAACCTGGGCCCATCCGACGGAGGCTGCGCGGTGCCATATCCCGCAATCAGCTCGCGGCAGCGGTAGGGCCAGAAGGCATGGCGTGAACGCCGCTGTTCCTCCTCGCAGGTGAACAGCACGCCTTGCGCCTGCCGCAGTACCCAGTAATCACCGAGCAGCCAGTACAGGCTCTTCTTCACATGCTTGAGCGGGTAGCGCTCGCGGAACCACGGATCCAGCATGCCATGCGTAAAGACGTAGTAGGGCACCGTGGCGCCGCGCAGCGCAATGCATGTGGCCAGCGCATGGAACTGCCACAGGCCTTCGACCAGCACGGCGTCGTAGTCCCCGGCATGCGCCCGCAGCCACGCCAGCATCCTTGGGTTGAAGCCGTATTTCATCGAGGACGGACCCAGCGCAACCACGTTCATTTCGCTGCCGCGCACGAACGGGGCATCGGCGGCATCGCCACAGCAGACGTCAACGTCGACGCCGCGCTCGCGCAGGGGCCGGCGCAGTTGGCGGATGCCCTCGATGGGACCGCCCCCGGCGGGGTCGATGGAGGGGATGACGTGCAGCAATTTCATGGTGCAGGGCGATCTCCGGAATCCGCGTCTTATGCCCGCTTTGTGCCTTGCACCAACGTCCCCGTGCCAGTCATCGGGAACAGGTGCCAATGGCAAGTGGGACCACAAGTCCACGTGCCCGAAGCATGAGCCGGGCGGCCCGCAGGCTCTGTTCGCTGCCACACACCCGCACCGTCCGGCGTTGCCGCGGCAAGGCTATGTGAACCAGCGCACCGAGTGCCACCATGCACTGCACCAGAATGGCTTCCATCTGGCGGTCGCCTGCCCGCGGCCTTTCGTGCTCTCGCCATGTCGATTCCAATCCTGACGTATCACCAGATTGACGCCCCGCCGCCACGCCGCTCGCCCGGGCGAGGGCTGTGGGTGCCGCCGGCGCGCTTTCGCCGCCAGATGCGGCTGATGCACCGGCTGGGCTATCGCGGCCTTTGCATGCGCGACCTGATGCCATACCTGCGCGGCGAGCGCAGCGGCAAGGTATTCGGCATCACCTTCGATGACGGCTTCCGCAATGTGTACGAGTACGCGATGCCCGCACTGGATGCGCTCGGCTTCACCGCGACCAACTACTTCGTCTCCCGGCAGATGTCCGGCAGCAATGTCTGGGACCGGGGACTGGGCATACGGCCCGCGGCGCTGATGAGCGTGGCGGAGATGCGGCAGTGGCATCAGGCCGGCCATGAAGTCGGCTCGCACACGCTTGACCATGTGGACCTGCGCCGCATGGCGCCGGCCGAGGCGCGCCGGCAGATCGCACACTCCAAGGAAGAGCTCGAGCAGCTGCTCGGCGTGCCGGTGACGGCATTCTGCTACCCATATGGCAGCCAGGATGCCTCGCATCGGCTGATGGTCCGGGACGCCGGCTACGCCAACGCCACCATCACAGCGCGCGGCCTGGCCCGCGCCAGCGACGACCCGTTCGGACTGCCCCGCATCAGCGTGTTCTGCGGCACCGGCATGCTGGGCTTCCTGCGCAAATGCCTGACCGCGCATGAAGACCGCTGGCGTGAAGCCTAGCGGCCGGCCCCCGGGCCTTGCTTCTCCGTGCCGAGCGGCACGTTTTCCCAGGGCCCGCGCGGAGGCTGCGTGAACCGCGCAATGGCCTCGGCGTAGCGGCGCGCGACGGCCTTGCGCTCATGCTCGCGCAGGAACAGCCGCGTACCGGGTTCGGTGCGCCGTGACTGGCCCGCCAGCACCGCTTCCATCGCCCCATGCAGCGGCCCGATCTCCGGCTCGACGATCCAGCCGAAGCCGCCGACAGCTTCGGGCAGGCCGCCGCGCCGGCTCACGATCACCTCGCAGCCGGCGGCCAGGCCTTCCAGTGCCACGATGCCGAAGGACTCGTAGCCCAGCGACGGCGCTACCAGGCACTGATGCCGCCCCAGCATCGCCGCCACGGCCGCGGGCGGCTGGCTGCCGGCAAAGTGCACCGCCTCGGCACACCCCAGCCCGGCCGCAAGGCGGGACAGCGCGTCGCGCTCCGGCCCGTCGCCGACGATGGTCAGGCGCGCCTGCGGCCGCGTTGCGTGCAGCCGGGCAAAGCTGCGCACCAGCAGGTCCACGCCCTTTTCCGTCACCAGGCGCCCGACAAAGATAAAGCTCCCCGCGGGCCGCGCGGCGGCTGGCACCGAGCCCGCAAACAGCTCATCGCGATAGCCGTTGTGGATCACCAGCGGCTTGCCCGGCAACCACCCGGCCAGGTACTGGCTCACGCAGATGCCATCGTAGAAGCGCGTCAGCCAGCGCTTGATGGCGCCGGCATAAGCCCGGCGCGTGTCGCCATAGACGGTGTAGGGGCCGTGATGCGTCAGCACGATGCGCCGGCGCAGCGCGGTCGCCAGCATCACATCGTAGAAGGTCAGGCCGACAAACAGCACGCGCCGGTGGCGCAACATCGCGCGGGCCAACTGGAGCCTGCCGCCGATGCGGGTCACGGCGAACGGGAACGCGTTGGTATCGCCGGGCGCGGCCGGCGTACGCGTGGCCACCTCGACCTGGTAGCCAAGTTCTGTCAGCCCGGTTGCAAGTTCCTCGGCAAAGCGCTCCATGCCGCCGACCGCGGGATGGAATGGGGCGCTGTAGATCAGGACGCCTGGTGTGCCGCGTGGAAGCAATGGTTGCATCATCTGGTCATGGTTCCGGCGCGCACGCGTTGGCAGCAGGCCTGCGCAAGCGGGTGTGCATGCAGCATGCGCCGGGGCCGCGTGCATTTCCGTGCGCTGGCGCACGCGCCAGGCCGCCCCCGTTTTGTGGCGCGGCGCACTGATGCGCGGGCCGCTTCGGGCGAGCATGGCCGCAATGCAAGCCGTCCGGGGTCGCCCCATATGATCATCCAGCAAACCCACCGCACGTCCGGTCCGTCCTTTACGCTGTCGAACCGGGTGCGCCGGCAGCTATGGAACTGGGTGTGGCTGTGGCTGTTCCGGCCCAGCCTGCGCCCGATGCACGCCTGGCGCGCGGCGCTGCTGCGGCTGTTTGGCGCCAGGCTGGGCCGCGATGCCCGCGTCTACCCGGCCGCCAGGGTATGGGCGCCATGGAACCTCGTGATGGGCGACCACACAGCCGTCGCGGATGGCGTAACGCTCTACAACATCAGTCCGATCACGCTTGGCGACTACGCCATCGTCTCGCAGGGCTCGCACCTGTGCACCGGGTCCCATGACTACAACAGCGAGACCTTCCAGCTGATCGCATCGCCGATCACGCTGGAGCGCCATGTCTGGGTGTGCGCCGAAGCGTTCATCTCGCCCGGCGTGACACTGCCTGAGGGCGCCGTGATCGCGCCACGCTCGGTGGTTACCAAGCCACTGCGCGAGGCGTGGACCGTGTACGGCGGCACCCCTGCGCGGCCCATCGGCCGACGCCGGCCGCAGGCCTGAGCCGTGCGCGCCGCTCCCCCCGGGCAGTGCGCGGCACACCACCCGGGTCGCTTGCGAGAGTGTGCGAGAGCGCACCGATCCGAAGCCCCACGCAGCCATAGGCTGGGAGCATCGGGGGCATGCCGTGCCCGAAACGGACCCAGCCCCAATGTGCAGGAGGAACGTCGTGGAAACCAGTCAATGCCGCACTGCTTGCCTCACCCGCGCCAACCATCATGTCTGGTCCCGCTCGCTGCCGGGCCTGTGCGCCATGCTTGGCGCCGCCCTGCTGCTGGGGGGCTGCGCCGCTCCGGGGATGTACTTCAACCCCAGCGCGAACGTGAACGCGGTCGGGCCGGATGCGAAGCCTGACATCACGCCCATCACCATGGACCTGGTGCGCGAGATGCGCGCCAAATCCAAGCCCACCAATGACCACGTCGAGGAACTCTTTGGCAAGGCGAAACCCTACGTGATCGGCCCCGGCGACATCATATCGGTGGTGGTCTGGGACCACCCCGAGCTGGTGTTCCCGACGCAGACCTACAGCATCGGCGCGGCCTTCGAGATCCCGACGTCGACTGGCGGATCGAACATGCCGGGCTATGTCGTCAGTCCCAACGGCGATATCCAGTTCCCCTATGCCGGCGTGATGAAGGTCTCGGGCAAGACCGCCAATCAGGTACGCGACGAAATGGCGCGCGTGCTCTCGCGCGTGGTGCGCAACCCGCAGATGACAGTGCGCGTGCTGGGCTTTCGCAGCCAGCGCGTCTATGTCGACGGCGAGGTGAGGACCCCCGGCATGCTGGCCATCGACGACGCGGCCATGACGCTGGTCGAAGCGCTGAACCGCGCCGGCGGCGTGCTCAACACCACTGGCGACAACAGCCGCATTCGCGTCACGCGCGGCGACCGCAGCTGGTACGTGAATATCCCCGCGATGCTGGCCAAGGGCGTCGACCCGGCGCGCATCCTGCTGCGCTCCGGCGACATCGTGCGGGTCGAGCAGCGCGAGGACAGCAAGATCTTCGTCACCGGCGAAGTGGTCAAGCCGAGCTCGCTGCTGATGCGCAACGGGCGCATGACGCTGAACGAGGCCCTCGGCGATGCCGGCGGCGTGAACCCCACTTCGGCCAACGCCGAACAGATCTACGTGATCCGCAGGATGGCCAACGATGCGCCCAAGGTGTACCACCTCGACGGCACTTCGCCGGTTGCGCTGGCGATTGCCGAAGGCTTCGAGCTCGAACCGAAGGACGTGGTGTACGTGGACGCGCGCGAAGTGGTGCGCTGGAGCCGTGTCATGAGCCTGCTGGTGCAGCCGGTGGTTGGCATTGGCGGCCTGGCCAAGCCCTGAGCCATGCTGCAGCCGCTGACCCTGGAACCAACCGACGCCGCGATGATCCGCTCGATCCTGGTGGTCTGCCTTGGCAATCGGTGTCGCAGCCCGATGGCCGCCGACCTGCTGCGCCAGGCCTTGCCCGCATGCAGCGTCACCTCGGCCGGGCTGGCGCCGCCGGTCGGCGCGGGTGCCGACCCGCGCGTGATCCGGCTGCTGGCGAAGGAAGGGCTGGACCTCGCAGCGCACCGCACGCGTGAGCTGGATGCCGGCATGGTGGCCGGCGCCGACCTGGTCCTGGTGATGGACCACGAGCAGCGCGAATGGCTGGAGGCGCAGTTCCCGGCTGCGCGCGGCAAGACTCACCGGTTGTGCGAAGCCGAGCAGGCGGACATCCCGGACCCCTATGGCTGCTCGCAGGCCATGTTCGTGATCGTGCTGGGCCTGATCCGGCAGGGCGTCCAGTCGTGGGCGGCAAGGATTCAATCCGAGGCACAGGCAACCCGTTACGGGGAGGCAACATGAGCAACATCAAGCATCTGCGTGACTACGAGGAACAGACACCGGAAGCAGACGAGCCAGCGGTGGACCTGACTGCGTATGTCGACGTGCTGGTCCGCTATCGCTGGACCTTTCTCCTGGTCGCCGCGGCGGTCATGGCGGCCGGCCTGCTCTTTGCCTTCTTGTCCAAGCCGGTGTTCCGCGCCGACATCCTGGTGCAGGTCGAGGAGCAGAACAATGCCGGTGGCGGCGGCAACAACAAGCAAGGCGCCGCCGTCTCGCCCGTGTACGACGTCAAGCCGGCCCCTTCGGCGGAGATCGAGCTGCTGCGCTCGCGCATGGTGGTGGGCAAGGCCGTGGATGCCCTGCACCTCGACGTCGCGGCGTCGCCGCGCTATTTCCCCGTCGTGGGCGCGGCACTGGCCAGCTTCAACCGTGAGCTGTCGCAGCCCGGCCTGTTTGGCAAGGGCGGCTATGCGTGGGGCAGCGAAGCGATCGCCGTATCGCGCCTTGACGTGCCGCCGGCAATGGAGCGCCGCCTGATCACCGTCACGGCGCTGGGCAACCGCAAGTTCCGGCTGGCGTTCGCCAGCGACGACACCATCGCGGAGGGAACCGTCGGCATGCCGCTGACGGTGGCCACCGCCAGCGGCAATGTCACCATCACGGTGAGCGAGCTCGAAGGGCGCCCGGGCGCGATCTTCGACGTCACGCGCCTGCCGCGCGCCGTCGCCATCTCGGACCTGCAGAGCCAGCTCGTCATCACGGAGCGCGGCAAGCAAAGCGGCGTCATCGGGGTGTCGCTTGAAGGCGTCTCGGCCGACAAGACGGCGGCTGTCCTGAACGAAATCGGCTACGCGTATGTCGAGCAGAACCAGGCGCGCAAGGGGGCGGAAGCCGAGAAGTCGCTGACCTTCCTGGAAGCACAGCTGCCGCAACTCAAGCAACAGGTGGAAACCGCCGAGACGCGCTACAACACCATGCGCAACCAGCGCGGCACCATCGACCTGAGCGAGGAATCCAAGCTGATCCTGTCGCAGTCCGTGGCGACGCAGGCCAAGCTGCAGGAACTGCACCAGAAGCGCCAGGAGCTGATTACGCGCTTCACCCCGAACCATCCCGCGATCGAGATCATGGACAAGCAGATTGCCGACCTGAACGCGCAGCTCGGCGCCGTCGGCACCAAGATCCAGCGCTTGCCGGATGTCGAGCAGAACGTGTTGCGGCTGATGCGCGACGTAAAGGTCAGCACCGAGATGTACCAGTCGCTGCTGAACGACGTGCAGCAGCTCAAGCTGGTGCGTGCCAGCAAGGTGGGCACGGCGCGCCTGGTGGACCCGGCCGAGGTGCCGATCCGCCCGGCCAAGCCGAACCGCAAGCTGATCGCCGCAGCCTCCGTGATTCTGGGCCTGCTGGCCGGGGTTGCCGTGGTGGTGCTGCGACGCCTGCTGGACGGCGGCGTGGCCGATGCGGATGAGATCGAGCGCGAAACCGGCATGACGGTATACGCAACGGTGCCCTACAGCGCCCAGCAGGAACGCCTGCGCAGCGGACCGGATGCCGACAAGCTGCTGGCACGGCGCATGCCGGACGACCCCGCCGTGGAAAGCCTGCGCAGCTTCCGCACGGCGCTGCAGTTTGCCATGCTCAACAGCGACAGGAACAACGTGGTGGTGATTACCGGCGCGGCACCGGAAGTCGGCAAGTCTTTCATCTCGGCCAACTTCGCCACCGTGCTGGCCACCGCCGGGCGCCGCGTGGTGCTGGTCGATGCCGACCTGCGGCGCGGCGGCCTCAACCACCACTTCGGCAAGCCGCGGGTGCCGGGCCTGACCGAGCTGCTGACCGGCACGCCTCTGGACCAGGTGCTGCAACGCGACGTGGTACCGGGACTGGACTTCATCGCGACCGGCTCGGAGCCGCCGCTGGCTGCCGACCTGCTGCAGACCCGTGGCATGGATACGCTGCTGGCAACGCTCAGGAACCGCTACGACGTGGTGCTGCTCGACACGCCGCCGGTGCTGGCCACCTCCGACGCCGGCGTGCTGGCAACCAAGGCGGCCGCGGTGTTCCTGGTGGCCCGTGCGGACGCGAGCACCGCATCGGAACTCAAGGCCACGCGGCGCGCGATCGTGCAGGCCGGCAGCGATATCAAGGGCGTGATCTTCAACGGCCTGAAGGTGGAGGGGCGCTGGTACCGTGCCCACTATCACTTCGGCAAGTACCGCTACATGAACCAGTATGGAGGCGCGCACGCCAAGCGGGCCTAGCGCGGGAGCAAAAGCCTGAAGAGCGAAAGGCCGGCAGATGCCGGCTTTTTGCTGTCCCTGGCCGGGTGTCAGGCCAGAGCGGGAAACCTGGCGCGCCGGCGCGCGCTCATGCAGCGCTGCCGGCGCAGCCCGGCGCCGTCAGGCAGCCGGCCGCTTCAGCTGCAGCGACTTGTACTCCAGGTATTCCTCGAGGCCGTATTTGCCCAGTTCGCGCCCGTTGCCGGACTGCTTGTAGCCACCGTACGGTGCCTGCATGTTGAACGGGCCGCCGTTGATATCGACCTGGCCCGTGCGGATGCGGCGCGCCACGCGGATCGCGCGTGCCTCGTCACCCGACCAGACCCCGCCGGCCAGACCGTAGATGCTGTCATTGGCGATACGCACCGCGTCTTCCTCGGTGTCGTAGCAGATGATGGACAGCACCGGTCCGAAGATCTCTTCCTGTGCCACGGTCGCGCCCGGCTCGACGTTACCCAGCACGGTCGGCCTGACGAAGAAGCCCTGGTCCAGCCCTTCCGGGGTCTCGGGGCCGCCGGCCACCAGTTCGGCGCCTTCAGCCAGGCCACGGCGGATATAGCTGGTCACGCGGTCCCTCTGCACCGCCGAGACCAACGGTCCCAGGCTGATGTCCTGCAGCGGGTCGCCGACGGTAAAGCCCTCGACCACCTTCAGCGCGATCGCCTTGACTTCGTCATAACGGGCGCGCGGCACCAACATGCGGCTGTGCGCCGAGCAGATCTGGCCGGAATTCAGGAAGCAGGCATCGAGGGTGCCCTTCACCGCCGCCGGCAGGTCGGCATCGTCCAGGATCACCGAGGCCGACTTGCCGCCCAGCTCCAGCGCCACGCGCTTGACGGTCTGCGCGGCCAGTTCCGACACGCGCTTGCCGGCGCGGGTCGAACCGGTGAACGACACCATATCGACTTCAGGATGGCTGGCCAGCACCTCGCCCACCACCGGGCCATAGCCGGTCACCAGGTTGAACACCCCCGGCGGCAGGCCGGCGGCCTCGATCACCTCGGCCAGCACGAAGGCATTGAGCGGCGCCACCTCGGAGGGCTTGAGCACCACGGTGCAGCCCGCAGCGAGCGCCGGCGCCACCTTCAGCGTGATCTGGTTGAGCGGGAGGTTCCACGGCGTGATGGCGCCCACCACGCCCACGGGTTCGCGCACCACCAGCGAGTTGCCGACTTCTTCCTCGAAGGGGAAATCCTCGAGCAGCCGGGCGACCAGGCGCCAGTTGTAGACCGGGGTAGCCACCTGAAGCGGGCGCGCCAGCCTGATCGGCATGCCGACCTCGCCGACGATCAGCTGGGCCAGTTCTTCGATGCGCGCCTTCAGCCCTTTGGCAATCCTGGCGATATAGCCGGCCCGCACTGCCGGCGGCGTTGCCGACCAGCTGTCGAAGGCCGCGCGCGCCGCCTGGATGGCATCCTCGGCGTCGCGCGCCGAGCCTTCCGGCACCGTCCCCATGACCGCTTCGGTAGCGGAGTCGATGACGTCGATCTTGCCATTGCCGTGGGGAGCAACCCACTGGCCGTTAATGAAGAGCTGGTCTCGTCGATGCATGGCCATGGTTCTCGGTTTGGTGAATTGGCACTGTCCACGCCGGGTTCTGCGCGCGCGGGGGTCAGGACACGCCGGGGGACATGGAGTTGCGCTCAGGCGCGAGTTCCTGCGCATGCGCCGGCTCAGCCCGTGCCGCATCCATGCCGGCAAGCTGCTGCTCGACGTGCTGCACCACATGGTCGCAGAAGGCCTGCCGGGCGCCGCTCAGGAACAGGGCGTGGTCCATGCATGCATGCCGGTGCACGGCAATATGCGCAAGACACGCCAGCGCTTCCAGGTCCTTGCCGAAGCGCAGCCTGGCCTCCGCCAGCCCGATGTCCGCGGCCCCGTAGACAAGGTCCGTACGAACACCCCGGCCGTCCAGGTCGCGCATCGCGGCGCGCGCGTAAGCGGTGATCGATGCCAGGTCTTCGCCGCCGCGCAGGCGGCTCAGCCGGAGGGCGATACGCTCGGTGGCGCGGCGGTACGCCTTGCGCGCGATGGCGCCCGCAAGCCGTCCGACCTGTGCATCGCCTTGCAGCAGCCGTTGCCAGTTCCTGGTATGGCGTGCGGCGGCCAGCCAGCCGCGCCACGACCGGTTGCCGTGGCCCACGACCACTTTGTCGGTCCGGTCCCAGCGGAACATCACCAGGTTGGCCAGCACCAGGCCGTTGACGCCGCGGTTGGCCAGCGCGGCCTGCAGGCTGAGGAAGGCACCCGAGCACACGCCGGCCAGCACGATACGGCCGAAGCCGCGCGCGCGCATCCAGTCGACGGCCGCGCTGACATCGGCCCGCGGAGCGGGCGAATAGATGGCCTGGATGTTCATGCTGCGCTCCGCGTGCGGGCTGTCGCCCAGCGCCGCCACATCGAGCCGCAGCGAGGCCACGCCCTGCCTGGCCAGCCGGCGCGCCAGCGTGACATACATGCGCCCGTCGCCGACATGATGATTGCCGCCCGTATTCGGGAAGATCACCGCGAGCTGGGCCGGCGTCGCATCCCGCGGCAGGCACAGGATGCCGAACTGCCGCCGGGCGTCGAGCCAGACCGCCTCCTCGACGACGCCATCCACGGCCGCGCGCAGGGCCGCGGCCCCGATGGTGCCGCGAAGGTGGCGCCCGGCCGCCGGCGCCGCAGCTGGCTCAGGCGTCAGCCAGGCAATCACCTGCTGCCATGCCTGCGCCGGCACCGAAGCGTTTTCCGCCGACTGCATCATCGCGGGGTATTCAGGGAACGCCGCCTGTTTGACCTGCGCGCCGCCGTCGGCGTATTGCCGCGCGAGCGCGGCGCCCGCCGAGGTGGTGCCGGGCCAGGCATCGAGCAGCAGCACGCGCGGCGCGGGGCACGGCATGATGCGGTCCAGCCGCAGCGCCTCGAGCTCGCGCACGGTGTCAGCCATGCAGCGAAACGCCAGCACGTCGAGCGCGCCGGGCGGGGGCGGATGGGGGGTTTCGGCGGGGCCGACGCTGTTCAGCCAGTTCACATGCAGCGCGCGCAATTCGCGCAGGTAGGCGCGGCCGTTGACCACGGGGGCCAGCAGCACCAGCCCGGCCACGCCACCCTGCCATGTCGGGTGCGCGTGCATCGCCGCGGCGGCCTGCACCGCCAGGCTCGCGCCCAGCCGCAGGCCGCACAGCACGATCCGGTCGACCCCGGCCTGCTCGCGCAGCTGCGCTGCCGCGGCCACGATGCTGGATACGGCGCGCCCGACGAAGTGGGCCTCGTCGCAGGCGCCCGCGGAATCGCCGGTACAGGGGTAGTCAAAGCGCAGCGCCGGCACACCCGCCGCCGCGAGATCGTCGGCCAGGTATCGCCACGCCCGGTGCGACCACATGGCTTCATGGCCCAGCGGCGCGCACAGCACCACCCCGGTCTTTCCCTGTGCCTCGTGCAGCCAGCCGGCACAGCCTTCGAACATAAGTCGCCTCATGTCGCCTCCCTGGCGAGCGGATGGTCGACTGACCCAGATACTTACGCAGAAACTGGTACGCTCCACCGGGAGCGGTCAGTTATTCGTTGTTGTCATCCATATGCAGCGCCTGCCCGATCCGGTGCGATGGCGGCACCGTCACCGGCATCCCGAGGTAAGGATTGACGCTGTTGAACTCTGCACGGTTGCTGCGCTTGGCGATCACGCAGTTAAGGACGCCACCCAGCATGCGGGCATCGGCCCGCTGCAAGCGCTTGAGGGTTTCGTCGACCTGCCCGGGCAGGGTGGTGTCGGCCCGCAGCACCACCAGGGTCGAGCCGGCAAGGTTGGCCACCAGGGTGGCATCCGCCACCGCCAGCACCGGCGGTGTATCGACCAGCACCAGGTCGAAGCGGGTGCCGCACAGGCGCAGGGTTTCGGCCATGCCCGGGCGCATCAGCAATTCCGAAGGATTCGGCGGCGGCAGGCCCGCCGGCAGGATCGACAGGCCGTTGATGACCGTGGGCCGGACCGCGGCCGACAGCGCCACGCGCCCGGTCAGCACCTCAGCCAGCCCGGATTCGGCGGGCTGGTCGAACCAGTTGGCCACGCGCCCGCGGCGCAGGTCGGCGTCGATCAGCAGCACGCGCTGGCCGGCCTCGGCGAACAGCACCGCCAGGTTGACCGACGCAAAGGTCTTGCCCGCGCCGGGCGCCGGGCTGGTCACGGCAACGACACGGTCCGGGGCCTCGCGCAGGGCGAAATGCACCGCCGCGCGGATGTTGCGCAGTCCCTCCACCGCCAGCGAATGCGGCGCGTTGCGCGCCAGCAGGAACTGGTCGTGCAGCCCAAGGCGCAGCAGCCGGTCGGCGCTGTCATCCTCCAGCGCGGCGACGTCGATCACCGCGCTGGAAGGCCGCGGCCGCTCGAGGCGGGCCGTGGGCGGCGCGGCGTAGCCGGCGGCCACGCCGAGCAGGGCCTTGGCCGACACCATGCGCTCCAGCACCGCCTGTTCCCGGCTGAAGGCAATGTCGCCCAGCATGGTGATGCCGAGCCTGGCCTCGGCGTCGTTGGCCGTTGCCACCGTGGGACGCACGCGCTGGCGCAGCGTCAGCACGCCCACCGCCAGCAGCATTCCCAGCACGCCACCGCCCGCGGCCGGCGGCCAGGGCCCCATGCCGATCGGCACCATGGGCGTGAGCGCGTTGTCGACAATGCGGATCTGGCCGGTGCGGTCGAGCTGCGCCAGCGACAGCTGCTCGACCTTGTTGCGCAGGGTCATGTACATGTCTTCGGCGACCTTGACATCGCGCGTCAGCGCCACCGATTCACGCTCCGACGCCGACAGGTTCTGCATGCGCGCGTCCATCTCCTGGCGCTCGCGCATCAGTTGCTGGATCTGGCTGTCGACCGTGCGCACCTCGTTGGCTTCGGTGGTAAAGCGCTGCAGCAGCTTGGTACGCTCCAGGCGCAGCAAGGCAATCTGGCGCTGGTATTCCATGCTGCCGTTCAGGTAGGACTGCACGTCCTGGCTGGGCGCCAGCGACCCCGAGCGCGAGCGGTAGCGCGTGAGCGCGCTCTCCGCGCGTTCGAGTTCGGCCTTGACGCGCGGCAGCTCGCCCGACAGGAACGCGAGTGTCGCGGCCGCGTCGTCCTGGCGTTGCTCGGCCTGGCCCTTGATATAGGAATCGGCAATGCCGTTGACCAGCGCCGCCGCGGTGGCGCCGTCGCTGTTCTGCCAGCTGATGCGCAGCGTGGTGGCATCGCTGGATTCGCTGTCGACGTGCAGCTCGCGCGTCACGGCATCGACCATCAGCGTGAGATCGCGGCGCGTCACCAGGAAGCGGGTGCCCGGACGGGCTTCGATCCCCGTTACCAGCACCGAGATGCCGCCGGCCTCGGCGACCTGGCCGACCCGGCCCTCGACCTGCGCGTTCGGCCCAAGCAGCCGGAAGCCGTCGTCGGGCAGGACCTCCAGTGTCAGGGGCACGTTGAGCAGGCGCTCGGGCACGTGCAGGCGCTCCACCGCAAGGCGCTCGCCGCCCCAGGCGTAGCCCAGTTCCGCCGGCCACGGCCCGCGCAGCTTGCCGGGTTCGGAGAAATGGTTGACCAGGCTGCCCAGCAGCGGCGCGCGCAACGGGTGCGCCTCGATATCCAGATGCAGGCGCTCGACCACCGGGCCGACCACCGCGCGGCTCTTCAGCATGCCAAGGTCAAGCTGCGGCGCGGCCTGCCTGGCCCCGGCGCCGCTGTCCCGGCTTTGCACCTGCACCAGTGCCTTGGCGCGGTAGAGATCGGGCGTCGACAGCGATGCCAGCCCGGCAAGGGCCGCGCCGGCCAGTCCTGCCGCGACAATCCAGCCCGCATGGTCCAGCAAGACGCGCGCATTCGCGCCGCTGCGCGGCGACACCTGGTCGGGAACCGGCATGGCACCGGCAAATGACATTCTGCTCACGACATATCTCCCCGCCACATGCTGCCCTTGCTGCCCCTGCTGTTCATGCAGCAAGCGGTGCGTGCCTGCCACCCCTGCCGACGGGTGGCGCCCGATACCGGCCGCCAACCCCTATTTGCGCCCGTAGTTGTCCTCGAACCTCACGATGTCGTCTTCGCCGAGATACGCTCCCGACTGCACCTCGATGATCTCCAGCGGCGTCTTGCCCGGGTTCTCCAGCCGGTGCAGGGTGCCGATGGGGATATAGGTCGACTGGTTCTCCGAAAGAATGCTGACGTTGTCGCCACAGGTCACGCGCGCGGTGCCGCGCACCACCACCCAGTGCTCGGCGCGGTGGTAGTGCATCTGCAGCGACAGGCTGGCGCCGGGGTCGACCACGATGCGCTTGACCTGGAAGCGGTCGCCGTGATCGATGGAGTCATAGCAGCCCCAGGGCCGGCGCACCTTGCGATGGTTCACCACTTCATTGCCATGCTCCGAGCGGATGCGCTGCACGATGTTCTTCACATCCTGCACATGCGCCTTGTCCACCACCAGCACCGCATCGGCGGTTTCCACCACCACCACGTCCTGCACCCCGACGCACGCGATCAGGCGGCCTTCGGAATGCGCCAGGCACGACGTGGCGCCATCGAACAGCACCCGCCCACGCCCGGCATTGCCGCTGGCGTCCTTGGGCGCGATATCCCAGATCGCCGCCCACGAACCCACGTCGGACCAGCCCGCATCCAGCGGCACCAGCATGCCGGCGATATCCGGCAGCGTCTCGAGCTTCTCCATCACGGCGTAGTCGATCGAGTCGGACGGGCAGGCATTGAAGGCCTCCTTGCCGAGGCAAAGCACTTCGCCGGCGCAGGCGGCACGTTCGCTCGCCTCATAGGCGGCGCGGCATTGCCGGGCCATCTCGGGCTGCAGCTCGGCCATGGCCCTGAGCCAGACCGAGGCCCGCACCACGAAGATGCCGCTGTTCCACCAGAATTCGCCGGACGCCACATAATGCTTGGCGAGTTCCAGATGCGGCTTCTCGACGAAACGGTCGAGCACGAAGGCGCCACGATCCGCGCCACCCGCCGCGCGGATGTAGCCAAACCCGGTTTCCGGCGCGACCGGCTTGACGCCCAGCGTGACGATGGCGCCCAGGTCGGCGTGCTGTATCGCCGTGGCGATGGCCTGGCGGAACGCCTCGACGTCGGCCACGCTGTGGTCGGCCGGCGTGACCACCAGCACGGCATCGCCACTGTCGCCCGCCGCGCCGAGCGCATGCAGCGCCGCCACCGTGAGCGCCGGCGCGGTATTGCGCCCGCAGGGCTCGGACAAGACCCGTGCCGGCTTGCCGGCGCGCTTCATCATGTCGGTGATCATGAAGCGGTGCTCTTCGCCGCAGACCACGATCTGCGCGGCCTCCATGCCGGCCGGGCGGCCCGCCAGCGCCGCCACGCCCGCCAGGCGGTTGGCGGTCGCTTCCAGCAGCGTGTCTTCGGCAATCAGGTTGAGCAACTGCTTCGGGAACTGCTCGCGCGAGAGCGGCCACAGGCGCGTCCCGGCGCCACCGGCCAGGATGACGGGCTGGACCACCGGCAGCGGCGCGGCGCAACGCACCGGTCTGTCGGTCAGCGCCTTTATGGCTGCCTGCACTCCGCCGTTGATCGCCGACGGCGGCCGTATCTGGTCCCGGGTCCGAGTTCGCATCATGCCTCCTGGCCTGTAGCACGTTCCAAGCGTCCCGGGCGTTCCATTCCGCAACGCGCAGCCACCGCGCCAGCCACGCAGAAACGGGGACGCCCGGCAGCGATCCCTGACCGCCTTGACGGGGATGTGAGCCAGTCTAGGCAGGCGCCCTGGCTGAATCTGTTCGATTCCGCACACGCTTCTTGCGCCGTTCTGCCTGGCCGCGGCGGAGCCGGCGAAGCGGGACGTGGGCGCACGCAATCGCGCGCGCTCTGTTGGAGAGCGCACCGAAGCCGGCGGCCGCAGGCGCTGCAATACAGTGGACCGTGCAAGCGCGCCGCTTGCCGTCGCGGTTGAGGGGCATGCGCACACTGCGGAGGATCGACATGGAGCGGGAACTGGCAACAACGGCAACCACGGCGGTGGATGCCGGCACCGTCGCCGCCGGCAGCGAGGCCTACCACTACGCCCACCAGCCCCCCTGCCATGTGGCCAGGCCGGTGCAGCGCCTGCTGCATGATGAAGCCTCGATCTGGCAGGAGACCAACTGCTATATGGACCTGTGGATCGAACTGCTGTATGGCTGGGGGCTCGATCCGCGCGCCGCGCTGGCCTTCACCGTGACCCAGGACTTCGAGGGCGACCATTTCACCTTCTTCAAGTATCCGCAGGCGGACCTTGAACTGATGTACGGCACCGTGGTGCTGGAGATGGCGGTCTACGACACGATGCAGGCGCATGTTGTCGAACAGGTCGGGCGCGGCAATACCGTGCTGGTGGAAATGGACAGCTACTACCTGCCCGACACGCGCACCACCACCTATCGCCAGGGGCATGTGAAGACCTCGGTCGCCATCGACCAGATCGACCCCGTGGCGCAGCGCCTGTCCTACTACCACAGCCTGGGGTATCACAGCGCCGAGGATGAGGATTACCGCGGCCTGCTGCGCCTCACGCCCGAGCTCAGCGATGGCAACATCCTGTTTCCGTATGCCGAATACGCCAAGCGCGTGCGCCCGCCGCTGCGCGGCGCGGCTGCCTGCGACGCGGCCGCCGTGCTGATGCGCCGTCATCTGGGCCGCCGCCCCGCTGTCAACCCGGTCACGCGCTGGCGCGCGGAGTTCGACGACCACGTCGCAGTCATACTGGCGCGCGGCGATGCCTACTTCCACCTCTACGGCTTCAACCTGCCGCGCCAGCTGGGGGCGAACTTCGAGATGCTGCATCACTGCCTCGTCTGGTTCGGCGAGCATGGCTACGACGTGCCCGCCCGCGTCGCGAAGGCGGCCCACACCATTGCGTCGGAAAGCAAGGTGCTGCAGTTCCGCCTGGCCCGGGCCGTCGCGCGCGGCCGTCCGGACCGCTGCACCGAGTGCCTCGGCACGATGGAGTCCGCCTATGAGGAACTCATTGCCGGCCTGGTGTCGTCGTTCGGCACCATGGATCCGACGCAGGCCTGACGCAATCCGCATGCGCACAGCGCGCACGGTGCCAAATGCGCCGTGCGCGCCAACGTTTCAGGCGTGAGCCAGCGCCGGCAACAGGCGGTCGTACTCGCGCTTGACCAGCTTGTAGCACTCGCACGAGTGCTTCTCGAGGCCACAATGATCGAGGATGGTGATATGGCCACGGCTGTGGTGGATCAAACCCAGGTTCTCAAGCTTGCCAGCGGCTTCGGTGACGCCCTCGCGGCGCACGCCCAGCATGTTGGCAATGACCTGCTGGGTGATCACCAGCTCGTCCGAGTTCATGCGGTCGCGGGCCAGCAGCAGCCAGCGGCACAGCTGCTTGTTCAGCGAGTGATGGCGGTTGCACGCCGCGGTCTGCGCGATCTGCGTCAGCACCGCCTGCACATACAGCAGCGTGACGCGCTGCAGCGTCGGCAGGTAAGCCAGCTCGGCCCGCAGCGCGCGCGCCGGAATACGGTAGGCGAAACCCGGGCTGCGCACTTCGACGCGGCTGGGCATGGTGTCGCCGCCCGTGACCACCGGAATGCCGACCAGCCCTTCGTTGCCCACGGCGGCAAACTCGACCGTGGCGCCGTCTTCGAGCAGCGACAGCAGCGACACCACCGACGTGGTCGGGAAATACACATGCACGATGCGCTGGCTGGTGTCGGTCAACAGTTCGCCGGCGCGCAGCCGCACCAGCTCGAAGTGGCGCGACAGCGTTTCCCATTCCTGCCGCGGCAATGCATTGAGCAGGTGATTGACATGCAGGTCCGACCGTTGCGTGATCATGTTGACTCTCCCCGTTCACCCGAGAACGGCACTGGCCCGCCTGGGCGCACTGGCTGCATGGTGCAGATGACCCGGCGATACCGCTCCACCCGTTACTGACGCTTCTGACGCTTATCGACTTCTTGACACTGCTGAAGACTGACTCGTGGTTGGCTGCAACCCCTTTCCGCCGTACTCCCGCGCAAGGCCGCGGTGCGCTTTGTGCTGCCTTGTTGACTGTATTAAGTGCTATCGCACACTGAAGCGACAGTAGGCTGACGGCTGGTACTCGCTCATACTTTGGTTGGTTGGTAGCAGGTGGAAGCGCAGCCACGACGGCGTCCCCAGGGCGCCTCATAACCCGTCATGGCGCGTCCGGCTGGCGGCAAATGCAAGTGCCCGCCGGCGGCGGCATGCCGCCAGGCAAGGCATGACAAGGGGAAGGGGGCTTGCCGGGACGCTTGCGCCCTACGCGTCGTAGCTGGCGGGCTGGTCGGCGTTGATGGCGTAGATCTCGCCCGAAGGGATGGCGCCGGCCAGCGCACCCGGCCCGCTCTCATGCATCAGGCGGATGCGCCGCGTTTCCCCCGGGCCAAGGTGGAACCAGTCCTGCTCCGGCAGGAAGGCGTGATCCTCGATATGCACCCAGCGCGCGAAGCGCCGGGTGCCGACCGTCAGCCACCACACGCCCTGCACGCATTCGACGCTGCCACGCAGCTCCGGTGCGTGCAGCGCGCTGGCGCGGCGGTCAGGCAGGTAGACCGCCTGGCTGAGCGGCACGCCACCACTGTCATCGTCCGCATGCAGGGTGGCCAGCACCACATCATGGGCCGGCGGCCCGAAGCGGTAGGCGTAGGTGAAATCGAAGAAGTGGTCGAGCATGGCCGCCGCGGCGATCCGGCACGACTCGCGCGGCTGCAGCGTCAGCGGCTGCCGCGCCTGTGCCGCAACCGCTTCGCCATCGCGCAGGCAGCGCAGTACCAGTTGCACGGTGCGCGGCTGCGCGGTCTCGTTGATGACGTGCACATGCAGTCCGTTGAGCCCTTCATCGGTCAGCAGCACCTGCAATGGCTGCCACACGCTGTGCAAGGCATGCCAGGGCGACTTGGGCCGCCCGCACGCATCGACAATGCCCCAGCCCGCGCCCGGCAGCAGGTCCTGCAGCTGCCACACCAGCCCGCCCGCGCAGGTGGAACCCACGCGGCGCCACTCGCTGAAGACCTCGGTCATGATCTCGGCCACCACCGCGCGCGACAGCGCCAGGTAGCGCGCCGGGCGCTCGTAGCGCAGGCGCGGCGGGTCCACCTCGTACAAGGCGCGCAGGTAGAAGTCGCGGATGTCCTCGAAATCCCAGGCCGCGCCGGCATCGCGCGGCACGCGCGCCTTCCAGCGCGGATCGTGCAGCGGCTGGGTCAGGCCGTTTTCATTCAGGGTGCGCGTGCACGGCACGTTGGCAAAGGCCAGGCACTCGGAAGTAAAACGCACATTGGCCAGCCGCGCATCCGGCAGCGGGCGCTCGTAGGCGCCCACGCCGTAATAGTGCGTAATGCCGGTATCGGGCTGGAACGGCCACGCGCCTTCGCTGGGCGAGTTGCGCACATAGACTGCGTCGGGGCGATGCGCTCCCACCAGGCCGGGAATCAGCTCGTCAAAGAGCGGCTGGCGCCAGGCGCCGCGCGGCGTGCCCAGCATCGCCGCCTGCTGCTCGGCCTCGCTGCCGCCGCACAGCACCGCGATGGCCGGATGGGCGCGTGTGGATTGCAGCCACTGGCCGACCTCGCGCGCGGCGTCCTCCATCAGGCCGCGCGACGCGTCCAGGTCGGCGCCGTAGTCGAAATTGGCGAACATGAAGTCCTGCCACACCATCAGGCCCAGCTCGTCGCACTGGCGGTAGAAGGCCTCGCCGGGGTAGCAGGTCACGCCACTGACCCGCACCATGTTCATGCCGGCATCGCGCGCCAGACGGAGCCAGCGGCCCACGGCCTCGTCGCTGTCGGCCAGTCCCGGCAGGTCATGGCTGGACACGCAGGCGCCGCGACAGAACACGCGCTCGCCATTGACGCGCAGCGCAAACGCGCCGGGCTCGCCGTCGCGGTCCGCTTCGATGGTGCGAAAGCCCACCTGCGCGCAGTGCAGGGCCTGCCCGCCGAACTGGGCTTCGACCCGGTACAGCGCGGGTTCTCCATGCGTATGCGGCCACCAGCACCGGGCTTGCGCCACCCGCAGCGTGCCGCAGAGCACATGTTCGGACACCCGCTCCAGGTTGCCGCAGACTTCGCCGCCGGCACCCGCTGCCCGGCAGTGTGCCTGCGCCGGCGCCGGTCCCGGGAAGTGCAGCCCCAGCGTGATCACGCCGTCCGCCCCCTCCAGCCGCGTGGACACGTCGGCACGCACGCCGTGCAGCGCATCGGTACTGGCGGGATCGAGCAGTTCGATGTCGCGCCACGGCCCGACCGCGTGTACCGGCGGACACCAGCCCGGCATGTGGCCAAGCAGCGTGGTGCGTACCGCGCGCAGCGTCGGCGGCACGATCATGCGCGGCTTCCAGCGGACCTGGCCGCGCTGCTTGCGCAGCCACGGATGCAGCGCGCGGAAGCACAGGTGCAGGGTGTTCTCGCCGGCCAGCTGCACCTCCACCTGGTGGGCGGCGAACATATGGCGCGTGGTCAGCACCAGCACCCCGTTGAGCCACACTTCGGCCAGCGTGGCCAGGCCATTGAAGCGCAGCCGGCGCCGGCCGCTGCCGGCAAAGCGCAGGCGATACCAGTAGTCATGCCGATGCAGCGGCGGTGGCGCGCTGTCGTCCCAGCGGCCAGCCGCGCGCATGGCCGCGGCCACGGTGCCGGGCACCGGCGCGGGCAGCCAGGCCGCGTCCGCCGACAGCTCCGCCGGGCCCTGCGCCGCACCGGCGAGGGTCTCCAGCCAGCCCCATTCGCCGCTCAGGGTGCACGGGCCCACGGCAACGCCGGGCGCGATCGCCAGGGCTGTCGTGGTGGCTGTGGTTGTGGCCGTGGCCGCGGGCTGGGCTTGCGCCAGCTGCGCCACGTCGCGCGCGCTCATGTCACGCTCGCGCCAAAGTGCGAGGCCAGTGCCGGCACCGTGCCCTGGTAGGCCTGCTCAAGCTGGTCCAGGCAGTCCTGGCATGGGTCGGACTTGCGGCTGATGACAGCGCGCATCAGGCGGAACTGCATCACCATGGCTTCGGACGCCATGGTGTAGCAAGCCTCGCCGATGGCATCCGGCAGCGCATGGCCGTGCAGGACCAGCCAGCGCAGGTAGCGCCCCAGCAGTTCGAAATTGACGCCGAGCTGGCGCAGCACGCTTGCCGCATAGACCTGGAAGTTGGGCTCGCCGCGTGTCATCAGGTGTTCGAGATGGCCCGGAAACGCCATGCGGAACACACTGATCGGGTTCTCCTGCGGCCGGCGCGACAGGTGATGGCGCAGCAGTTCGAGCGAGGTGCGCATCAGCGCGGCATCGGTCAGGGCGGAAAAGCGCCGCCGCGCCACCGATGCATGTGGAAAGGCCGGCGGATCCCCGTACGCGCCTGCCGCCGGGCGAAAGATGGCGGCATAGTCGTCGCCGCTGGCAGTGTGGTAGCCGTCGCCGTGGAAATAGCCCACGGCGGCGGCCTCGGGCACCATGACGTCGATGCCGATGCATGAACGCAAATGCTGGCGGCGATACGTGCCGGCCGGCTGCGGCAGCCGATAGCTGTCGACCTCCAGCAGCACCACGTTGCCGCGCGCGGTCTGCGCGGCAACATGCGCCTCGAGCCGGTCGTACATCGACAGCTCGTGCGTGACGATGCCGTACAGGCGCTCCAGGTCATTGGCCGGAAATGCGGAGAGCGTGAACTGGTCGCCCTCGAAATCCTGCGCCACGGTGAACGGCAGGGCGGCAACAGGCTCGAGGTCCCATCCCTGCAGCAGCTCGACCCACAGGTCGATTTGCTGATTCGCATGGGACCAGACCGGATTGCCGCCTTGCCACGTGGCGCGGCTTCCTCGTACCTTCGCCCTGCCATCGCCGTACATTTATCCCCCCCAGAGCGTGTCGCGTACCGCTTGTGGCCAGCGGGCCGGGTCCAGGCCGTGGTGGCGCAGCAGCGCCAGCGTCATGCGCTCGACACCGATGCCGACGCACCCGGTGTGGGCGATGCCGCCGTCCGCGGTGCGCAGCCCCCACGTGGCGCCGAAATGGTCCATGTGATAGTTGAAGCTCATGCATGCCGTGGGCCCTGCGCCATCGTTGACCGGGATCAGCAGCTCGAACTTGAGCTTGAGCTCGCGCTGGCTTTCGGCCACGAGCTTGCCGCCGCGCCCGAAGAACGGGTCGTTGGCAACGTCGATCTCCACCGGCAGCTGCAGCGATTTGCCAAGCTGCAGGCCGCGCGCGAGCCACAGCTCGCGGAATGCGGTGATGCGCTCCGGCGTGCCCAGGCAGACATACTCGCGCTGGCGGAACAGCTGCATGCGGGTCGGCTCGAGCGAGGGCTCATGGCGGAAGCAATACGACAACACGTCCACCACCTTGCCGCCCTCGGGCAGCGGGCCGCGCCGCGCGATCACCGGGTAGATCGGGTAGCAGGCCGCCGGGGTCAGGACCACGCCGGTCGGCTGCTGCTGGCCAGTCCAGTCCTCCTTGCTCTCCAGGCGCGCCAGCAGGCGGCGGTGGCCCTTGTCGTCGCCGCAGAAGCTATGGACGGTGCCTGCCAGCTGCGGAAAGCTGTTGAGGTAGCCGCTGTTCTCGAAGTCCTCCTGGCCCATGGCCGGCGGGAAGCGCAGCAATTCGGCATCCTGGTCGTGCCCAAGGCGCGTCATGGCCGCGTTCACGCCGTCACAGATGGATTCGAAGGTGGCACTGCGGCCGTAGATGCCGCGCACGCCGGTCTCGATCATCAGGCCCTCGGCAAGCAGCCGCTCGAGGAACGTGGGCGTCAATGATGCGGGCTGGGTGCCTGGCGCGGGCGCGTGGGCATCGGCCACGGCGCCGCCCATGGCGCCGGCGTCGGTCAGGGTATGAGCGTCCATGCGGCCTCCCTCAGGAACGGTCGGCCAGCAACAGATTGGCCGTGTTGGTCAGGATGCGATCGTTGTTGATCATCAGCGGAGCCGACCACAGATCGCGCAGGTGCCGCCCCAGGCTGAACGGCGTGCCGTGCTTGTATCCGGCCATGCCGCACACCAGGATGGCCTGCTGCACGACCTCCAGCGCCAGCGTGGACACCGCGGTCTTCAGGCCGTTCATGCCGGCGGCCAGCGCAAAGGCCGCCGACACCGACGGCTCGGCATGGCGCCGGCGCTGCTGGTCCAGCGCCAGGTCCAGCCGCCCTTCGATCAGCTGCAACAGGCTGACCGCTTCCGCCACGCGTGCCGCCGAAGGCGGCAGCGAGCCCGGCCGTGCGCGTGCCTGCCCCTGGAAGAAGGCCTTGGCGCGCGTCACCGCATCGCTGCAGATGCCCAGCCACAACGCGCTCCACAGAATGTGCGACACCGGTGTCATGGTGGCGTCGGCAATCTCGCCGAACGGCACCGGCAACACCTGCGCCATGTCGCCGGTGGCTTCGAGCCGGAAGCCGTTGCTGCACGTGCCGCGCATGCCAAGCGTGTCCCACGTGCTGAGGCTTTGCAGCGTGTAGTCCGACTTGAGCGCGCACACCAGCACCTGGTCGGACGGCGCGGCATCGGGGTGGCGGCGCGATGTGATCAGGATGCCGTCGGCATGCGCGCCATAGGAGATCGTCGGCGCCATCTTGAGCAGGTGAAAGCGCTCGCTCTCCACATTGAGCGCGCAGCCGCTGCTGCGCAGCGCCCCGCCGATCGCTTCTTCGGAAGTGGCCGAGGCCAGCAGCAACTGCTCCGCGGCGACCCGTGACAGCAGGGTCTCATGCCAGGGACTGCCGGCGCCGTGCTCGATCACGCACGCCACCTGGATCTGGTGCATGGCGTAGATCATCCCGGTGGACGCACACGCGGCCCCGAGCACGCGGCAGATCGCGGCCACGGTCGCCAGCGAGGCCCCCGCGCCGCCCTGTGCCACCGGCACCATGGCGCCGATCAGGCCAAGCTGGCGCAGGCTGTCGAAGGCCTCATGCGGGAAGCGCGCGTCGCGGTCGACGGCATCGGCATGCGTCTGCGCGATCCCGGCAGCGGTCTGGGCGGCGGCGATCAGTGCTTCGCCACTTGCCAGCACGGCGTCCGGATCCGCACTGGAATGGGCCAGTGCCACCCTGGTGACGGGGTTCATGCTGCCTCCGGCTGCTGCCGGATCTGCTCGACCGCGGCGGCGAGAGAGTCGACGCTGCGGAACAGCTGGCGCGTCAGCATCTGGTCCGGAATCTCGATATCGAAGGCATTTTCGAGCGCGAGCATCACGTGCACGGTGGCCAGTGACGACAAGCCGGCTGCATACAGGTCATCGCCGTCTGCCAGGTTGGCGACTGGTACATCCAGCCGGGCGACCTCGCCCAGGATGTTGCGGATGGTTGCTTTCATTGAATACCTCCCGTTTTGTGGTGCGCCCTATTGCACGCGTATCAGGCCTCGGTTTCGGTACGTTTGCGCACCTAGACAATGCGCCCCCGGGCACCGCCGACGCCGGTTCAGTACGCACTCGCGCCGGTCCAGCCGTGCAGCGCGGTACGCAGGATGATCTGCAGGTCCAGCTGGAACGACCAGTGCTGGATGTAATAGATGTCGAACTCGATACGCCGGCGCATTTTCTCGACGGTATCGGTCTGCCCGCGCAGGCCGTTGATCTGCGCCCAGCCGGTGATGCCCGGCTTGACGCGGTGGCGCAGCATGTAGCGGTCGATCAGCTCCTTGTAGAGCTCGTTGTGCTCCATGGCGTGGGGGCGCGGGCCCACCACCGACATGTCGCCGCGCAGGACATTGAAGAACTGCGGCAGTTCGTCCAGGCTGGTGCGGCGCAGGAACGCGCCGATGCGCGTGACGCGCGCATCGCCGCGTACCGCCTGCGTCACGCCCACATCGGCGTGCTGGCGCATGGTGCGGAACTTGAAGACATCGAACGGGTGCCCGTCCATGCCAAGCCGCTGCTGGCGGAACAGCACCGGCCCCGGCGACGACAGCTTCACCAGCACCGCCACCGCCAGCAGCACCGGCGACAGGCCCACCAGCGCAGCCAGCGCAAAGACGCGGTCGAAACTGGCCTTGAGCAGGCCGGTGATGCCCGACACCGGCGGGCTGTTCAGGTCGATCACCGGCAGGCCGAGGAATTCGCTGAAGCGGTGGCCCAGCAACTCCACCGACATGACGTCGGGGATCCAGCGGATGTCGATCAGCTCGTTGCGGAACTGCCGCACCACGTCATACAGGTCCCGGCAGGCCACCATCGGCAGGGTCAGCCAGATTTCCCTGACCCCCTGGCTGTGCACGAAGATGCTGACCTCGGACATGGTGCGCAGCGAGGTCACGCCGTCCGGCACGATGATGGGCTCTTCATGGTAGATGCCGACGACCCGATAGCCCGCGGCGCGGATCTGGTCCACCCGCTGGTACATCTCGCGGCCGAGCGGGCCGTAGCCGAAGATCACCACGCGCTTGGCGTTGATGCCCTGTTCGCGCACATTGCCCAGCATCCGGAACATGACGGCACGCACGCCGGCCAGCGCCAGCAGGCTGCAGCCAAACCAGCCCAGCGACCAGACCCGCGACACCGCGGCGATCTGGTGCATCAGGAAGGCCGTCATCAGCCCGACGATGAAGACGGTGCTCCAGGCCGCGAGCAGGCGCAGCACGAGCGCCGCCCGGCTGCGGCCGCGCCACGACTCATAGATGCCGAAGGCGGGAAACACCGCCAGCACGCCGACTGAACACAAGGCGGCCAGGAAGCCATGGACCGGCGCGGCACCACGGATGCCCTCCGGAAAGTACAGCGCACCGATCACGATCGCACAGGCACCGACCAGCACGGCGTCGACCAGCCGGTACAGGATATGCAACGCCGTATAGCGATCTGCCGTAAAGGTTGAAATGGATGCCATGACCGCCCCACCGCGCGTGCAATGCTTGATGGGACGATGGTTGCCGAGCCACCATGCAGTGTCTGTTGGCGGCCGCACACAGCCCGCGGCGCGGTGGTCAACCTGGTGCGGTGCCCCCCGAAGGGGCAGCTCAGTGGGGCAGTCGGGCGCGCAGGGCAGCCTGGATGTCGCCGCGCAGAGGCACGGGAGCAAGCATGGCCCACTCGCCGCGCTGGAACGTGCGGTCACGTCCGGACAGGAACAAGGCCAGTTGCTGGATCAGCGTGTGCGAGGCACCCACGGTCCCGGTCATCGGCATGACCAGCGCGCTCGCCAGCGCCAACCCGGCCAGCACCATCGCCAGCGGGCCATGCGGCGTGGTGCGGCGCAGGATGAACGGCAGGCTCACGCACAGGCCCACGGCCAGGCCGCCCGCGACTTCGGATACCGAATGCGCATGCAGCGCAAGGCGCGAGACGCCGACCAGGAATGCGAGACACACCCCCGCCGCTGCCGCTACCCACCCGAGGCGCGTCCAGGCGGCCGGCACCGCCAGGTAGAACATCACCGGCAGGACCGACGCGGCCATCATGGCATGCCCGGAGAAGCCGGTGAAGTCGAGCGCCTCGCTGCCGATGCCCCAGCCGAGGAACGCAAGCTTGGACGCCAGCACCAGCAGCGCCGCCGGCAGGAACGCCAGCACCCAGTGACGGGCGCTGCCGGGCGCGCCGCGCCAGTATAACCACAGGTACAGGAACACCGCACACGGCAGCAGGTATGCGGATTCGCCGAAGAGGGAGACAAGTTGCCAGTGGGGCCAGTGGCTCATGGGCGTGCGGGCGCCGGAGGCGTCAGAAGTCAGGAGTCGGAACAGTGGGACAGCCTACCATCGTGTGGCGTGCAGCGGCATTGCCCGCGGCGCCGGCTGCACGCATCGGCCACGAATGAGCAGGCGCTTTCCGGCATGCCGGTAGAGGTGCAGAGAAGGTTGAGGGCACATTGCGGCATTGGCCTTCTGGTGGATAGAGACTCTTTGCGCAATTGGATATGTTCAATCGGGATCGCTGCCCATGCTTCACCGGGCAGCGCTTTCAAAGCCCGCATGGTCCCCCGGTCGGCGGGCTTCTTTTTTGGCCGGCCGGCCGGGGAAGTCCACCAGGCGCTACCAGGCACTGCTTGCCGCCACCGGGCCCCGCCAGGCGCCGGCAGGCGCGCAGGCAAGGGACTCGCAAACGCACAGCGGCACCGGGCGCTGGCGCCGGGTGCCGCTGCACAGGTGCTACGCGCGTGCCTGCAGGTTCAGGTAACCAGTGACGGCGGCACGCGAAGCCGATGTTGGGCAATGATCAGCGCCTTGAGGCTTTCCACGCGCAGCAGCGCTTCGCGCTCGCCGGCCGCGCGCGCGGCATCGGCGGCAGCCAGTTCGCAATCGAACTGGCGCCCATGCAGTTCTCCCCGGTAGAGCAGCGGTTCATCGCTGCCGGCGGCGCAATCCTCGCCGCATCCTTCTCCATATTGGGCTGCGAGCCTGATTTCGAAGCAGCACGCCCACTTGCCTCGGCCTTCGCGCACGGCAAAGCCGCGAACGACGAGGAATTCCAGTCCGGGCTTCATACGACCCCCTTACCTCCCGGAGCGGCCAGCCTGCGAATGAGGGCCAGCTTCTGCTCCGGGCGAATCAAGCATAGGCGATCGGCACCGTCGCGCCCCTCATCCCGTGGTTGTAGGACGGCTCGCACAAACGAGTGAGGGAGCCACCGGGCAAGCCCCGGCGAGCGACAGTGCCATGCGCGGGAAACACTGACCACCGGCCCATGCCAGCGCGGTGGCCGCGCAGACCAGGTCGACCGATGCCGGCAGTTCCAGGCATCCGCTGGCGCCGAGCAGCGCGGCATGCAGGACCAGCGCGGGGTCAAGGCGGTCGGACAGCACCAGCCAGCGCCGCGGCGCCAGGCGCGCCCGCAGCTGGTCGAGCAAGGCGCGGGGGTCGCCCTCCAGGCCGGTGCAATCGACCACGGCGATGTCGGCAGGGTCCGCGGGCGTCTGCGCCGACGCGTGCTGCGATTCCTGCAGCCATTGCGGGGTGTGCCAGGTAATCGGCTGCGGCAGGTTCAGCGTGTTCAGGCGCCGTGCCAGAACACGGCACATCATTTCGTTGCTGGCGATCAGGTAGGTCGACATTGACTCGGTCCGGCGGCAGCCCCGGGCCACAACTGCGCTTGCTGCCCGGTCAGGATCCGGGCTGCGGCGCGGCCCGGCTTGCAAGGCATCCACGCAGCGCCAATCCGCCGGCGAAAGTGTCTGCAGATGCCTTCCATCAGAAGGTAGCAAGCCGTTGCGACCCCTGCCTCATGCTTTTGGCTGAGAGCGTCGCGCCAGATGGATGAGCCACCGGCGCCGACGCGGGAGGCTGGCTGCGCGGCGCAGCCGCGCCCTCATCCCCGCCTCGCCGTCCGCTTTGCCCCGCTCGCCATCGTCCCGCCATCATCTCGTCGTCGGCCCGCTCGGGTCAGGCAGCCTGGCAGTCCGGGGCCGGCGACGGCGTGCGCAGCAATGGCGCGGTGCTCGCGGGTCCGGCCCAGTTGAGCGTGGCGCCCTTTTGCAGGGCGACATAGACGGCCTCGCCCTTGTTGCGCACGTGCAGGCGCTGATACAACGTGCAGGCATGGGTCTTGGCGGTGGCAATCGAGATATTCAGCATGCGGCTGACCGTCTTGATGGGATAGCCCCGTGCCAGCAGTGCCAGCACTTCATACTGGCGCTCGGTAATGTTCAGCAGGTGCGCGCCGGCAGACGGGGTCTCGAATTCGGTCGCGTGCGCCTGGAAATAGCGCTGCGGCAGCGGCGCCGGGCTGTCGTGCACGGCATCGCCCGCACCGGTGTGCAGCACCACCACCCGGGCATCAGCGTGGCCGGCCGCGGGCACCAGCGCATGACCTGCATCGTCCCCGGACTCCTGGCCGGGGGCGGGCTGCCCCCACGCCGGGAAGCATTCGCCGCCGGCCAGCACCAGGCGTACCGCCGCATCCAGCGCATCGGCACTGCAGCTCTTGGGAACGAAACCGCGCACCGGCTCAGGCAGGCCGGCATCCGGCAGCGATGGCACGGCCTGATCGCTGAGGACCAGTACCCGTTGCGGGCGCAGCCGTCGGCACAGTTCATCCAGCATCGACCATCCGCTGGCCTGGTCGGCCGGCAGGCCATAGACCAGCAGATCGGCGTCGTCCAGCCACAGGTCGGAATCGATGGGCGCCAGGGGATCGATATCGATCAGGTCGCCAGGAATGTGTGCTTGAGCCAGCAGATGGCGCAGACCCAGGCGCAGGAGGGGGTGAGGCTCGATCAAGAGGATGGTGGCCATGGCCGCTCTCTTATTATTGCGGCAAGCACGGACCCCGCGACAATCCGTACTTGCTTGTCGGACGCGCACCGCTATCCTGCGGTTGCACATCCCTACGATCCGCCATTGCTCCGGGCCGCCGTGCAGCCTTCCCGTCTGGCCACAGGTCCGTACTTCCCCTGGAGATACCGGATCGCCCCGGTTTGCGTTGTTAGACGCTTATGTTAAAGACCCTTAGATGTAACTGAAGTCTGATCTAAGTTTTTATAACTCCTGACCTGCAGCATATGAAACGCACCCGGCTAATGCAAGGTGGTGGTGCGCTGCGGCGGGTAATCCCCAACTCGACGCCGACCCGCGTCAATCCGCCGTTGACCCAAGCATACGGACTGCACAATGCCGCGGGGGATGTCCAGGCAGCGAGATCCCGCATAAAATTATCGGCATTGCATTTTGCTATGCATTTCAGGGCGGATGAATTCTCGCTCGCTTTGAGTGCCTTATAAATCAATAAGTTAGCTATACAGCGCAAGACCGCCCGATGATTCCCGCCACGACGACCATCCGCCTCACGCGCAGCGAGTTCGCCGCCGTGCGCGCCTATGTCCAGGGCATGCCCGCGGCCATGGTCGTGCCCCGCTACCTGGCCGACGAAGCCGATGACGACGACGACGGTGCCGAGTCGGCGCTGCGGATCCTGCTCGCCTTGCGCGACCGCATGGTCCAGCTGGCGCACCTGCACGGCCGCGCGGACCTGGCGGATTTGCTGCTGGCCGGCCCCGGGCGCTCCAACCGCGGCATGGATCGCCGCGTGGACGCGCTGGGCGAGCTCGAGAGACTGGGCATGGCTGCGCCGCGCGCGCAGCATGGCGTGGAACTGTGGTTTGCGCCCGCGCTGGCCCGGCGCCTTCGTAATGCTGGAATTGTGACTCTTAATGCTCTTTTTGAGCTAACCAATCAACGGGGCAGCGCCTGGTGGCGGGCCGTGCCGCGGATTGGCGCCCTCGCAGGCGGCGCGGTCAACCGCTGGCTCGGCGAGCATCGCACGGTCTTCAAGGGGGATGACGGCAAGCCGCTGCTGGGCGCGCATGTGGGCAACCGGGCGTCTCTGGAGCCGGCTGCGCTGGGCCCTGCCATGCGCCAGCCGCTGCCGCTGGAATGGCTCGGCGAGGCTCCCGCTGCCCCAGTACCGGACGCCGGCAGCGGCTGCCCGTACAGCGAGGGGGTGACGGTGGTCAAAGCCTGGTTGCGCGAGGCCGCGGCGGACCGGCGCAGCACCTTTGCCGCCTACCGCAAGGAAGCCGAGCGCCTGCTGCTGTGGGCAGCGCTTGAGCGCCACAAGGGGCTGTCCCAACTGGACCAGGAAGACCGCCAGGCCTACCTGGCTTTCCTCGCGCGGCCCGAGCCCGCCAGCCGCTGGTGCGGCCCGCGGGCGCCGCGGCAGCAGGCCGCGTGGCGGCCCCTGACCGGACCGCTCAGCCCTGCCAGCCAGCGCCACAGCATGCGCGTGCTGGCGGCCCTGTTCCGGTGGATGCATGACAACGGCTACCCGTGCGCGGCGCGCTGGCCGGCGCAAGCCGGGGAAATACCTGAGCCCTCGATGGGTGCTGCTGTCCCCGAGGCCGCGACCGCACCGCCAGCCCGCACACCGCTGGGCGACGACAGCGTGGCCCCCTTCCTGTCATGGCTGGAGCATCTGGCCACTGCCAGCGACGGCCAGCGCTACCGGACTGCCCACGCAGCCATTCTGCTGTTGCGGGACCAGGGACTCAGCCTGGAGCGGCTGACCTCGGCCACGCGGCGCTCGCTGGTAGCCCCCGGGCCGGCATCCGGCGCGCCGGACGAGCCGTCAGAAGGCACTGATGCGGCAAATCATCCGCCGGCTGTTCTTGCCGCCGGCACGCAGCGCGCGCTGGCCCGGCACTGGCACGACCGCAACCTGCAATGGGAGGGACCGGGCACCGAGGCGGCCTGCCTGATCGGGCCGCCCGGGGCGCCGCCAACCAGCCGTGCCCAGCGCAAGCGTGCGGCACAACCGCTCGGTGGCTATTCGGTGCGGGGACTTCACGCGCTGCTGGCGGCCATGCTCGAGCGCTATCGCCGGGCTTGTGATCCGGCATTTGCCGCCAGGTCGCCACGCGACCTGCTGCCCTGAAGACGGCGCAGGCAATGGTGCCACTGCCGCGCGGATTTGATTCCCTGGCGTCCCGGCGGACCGAAGGCTGGTCCGCGGCCGGCTCAGCTCAGAGCAGCGTCTTGTCCAGCCCAAAGCGGGCCTTGAGCGCTTCGACCAGCGCCTCGCGGGCGCTGCGGTCAGTCAGCTGCACGTCCAGCATCACGCGTCCGGAATCCCATTCCTTGATCGTGCCGAGCAGCTGGCCGCTGTCGGTGCGGATCTTGTACTGGCGGCTGATTTCCTTGACCTTGCGCGACTTGCCCTCCTGCGCGTGCTTGCGGATAGCCTCGACTTCGCGGCTGGACAGCCCGTCGTTGATGATGCGCGCGGCCAGTTCGCGGGTGCGCTCCTCGCCGGCCAGCTTGCAGTACAAGGTCAGTTCGTAGCCCGCGGCAATGCCGATGGCACTCGGGCGCTCGCGCATCACGCCGAGCACGGACTCCGGCAAGCGCAGCAACGCCAGGGTCTTGTTCACGGTGCCCGCCGAGATCCCGGTCAGTTCGCAGATCTCTTCTTCCTTCTGGACCTTGCCCTCGTCCAGCAGCTGGCGCCAGGCGATGGCATTGTCGAGCGCCGACTGATCCGAGCGCTGCTCGTTGAGCATGAACGACAGCCGGTAAAAGTCCAGGTCGCTCAGGTCGTTTTCGACAAAACATTCCATCTCAAGCTTGCCGGCAGATGCCAGGGCTCGCTTGCGGTAATGGCCGTCGATCAGGATGTAGTGACCGGGACGCGCCGGATCCGGCGCCGCCAGGCCGGGCGTCTTCTGGCCATGCGTCGCGATCGACGCCGCCCGCTCCTGCACCACCGCGGGATCGTAGAGTCGCCGTGCGTTCAGGGGATTGTCGTGCAACTGCGCCAGCGGAATCCGGATCAGCTGCCGGCCGGCCGCTGCTTCGCCAAAACTTTCAGCGCTGAAAGCGGGTGCCGCATCGGTCCCCCTGCCCTGCAGCAGACCGTTCGGATGCTGGGAAATGGCCGCCTCTGCGCGGGCAAAGCGGTCCAGGGTTTCGCTGCGGTTCTTTTCGGCCGCCATGCCGGCGAGCATGCCAGCCTTCAGGCTCTTCAGTTTGGTAGCCATGCGTATTACTCAATCAAAGACAACACTTCGTCGACCATCATGTCGACCTCCTGCACCGCTTCGCGCGCGCCCGCGACGCCATGCACGGTACAACCGATCGCCTGGCACTCCCGGAATGCCGAGCGCGACCCGATCATCGAATTCAACAGCGGAACGTCGCCGTCGTCGCCGAGGATTTCAATCGCCTGGCGGGCAATCGAAACCCGCCGCTGGACCATATTGGCCATGACCCGAATCAGCAGCGACTCGTTCTGGACCTGGGCATGCTGTGCCAGCGTCTTGGCCGCCACCGCCGCCCACAGATCCGGGGGCGACGGCACCACCGGGATGATGGCCAGGTCCGAGATCAGCAGCGCGCTCGACGGCGCCGCGGAATGCACCGCCGGCGGGCAGTCCACCACGATGTAGTCATAATCCTGGACAAATTTGCGGACCTCGCGATGCATGGCCCCGCCGGACGGCGCCAGGCCAATCACGGAGGCGGGAAACGGCCTCTCGTCGCTGGCCTGGGCGGCCCAGCGGGTGGCGGTGCCTTGCTCGTCCATGTCGACCAGCATCGATCGCGCGCCGCGCAGGCCGAGTGTGCCGGCAAGGTGCATGCTGACCGTAGTCTTGCCGCAACCGCCTTTCTGGTTAAAGACTGTGATGATTTTGGCTGGCACTGCGACCTCTCTTTCAGCGCTGAAAGCGCGGTTGATTCTTAAGGCGCAACTGTAGCCAAAACGAGGTGACGTATCAACCGTTTTCCAATTTTACAAAGTTTATGTTTCTGCGCTTCAGGGCAGAAGCCGCCCTCCCCGGCACGGAAACAAGCAAGACCGTAAAATTGCTTGAAAAGCAGGCAGGAATGTGCCTAAAGTATCTATAGTGCGCATTACGCCGCACATGACACCGCAATCCAAAGTGGTTATGATGCGCGCTACAGTCGAGTCAAGTCGTGTCACCTCGTCGGCTTCCGTTCGGTATCTACGAGAACTCAACGTGCTTGAACGGTTGTTTGCGTTGTGTACAAGAACTTGCTTCGAAAAGGAAATTCCTATGGCAACCGGTACGGTCAAGTGGTTCAACGAGACCAAGGGCTTTGGCTTTATTACCCCCGACGACGGCGGTGCAGACCTGTTCGCGCACTTCTCCGAAATCCAGGGTTCGGGCTTCAAGACCTTGAAGGATGGGCAGCGCGTGACGTTTGAAGTCAAGCAAGGCCCGAAGGGCCTGCAGGCTTCGGCGATCAAGCCGGCCTGATCCAGCCTCGGCTGATCCCCTCGCCCGCTGCGGATCCGTCCGTCGCGGGCAAACGAAAAAGGCAAGCGTTCAACGCTTGCCTTTTTTGCATTCAGGGCCCCTCGGTACTGACGCTGGCCCCGCGAGGCACTCAGCCGAGCTTGCGCACGCTGGTGCGCGACGGCTGCAGGATCAGCGCCTTGGACGAGTCCGCGTCGACCTTGGCACCGGGGTACACCACCAGCACATCCTTCAGCGCCTTGCGGAACAGCGCGCGGAACTTGCGCTCGCTTTCGGTTTCGGTGCCGAACTGCATCTGCAGCGCTTCCCAGGGGATCTCGGTGCGGCGCTGGATGGTGAAAAAGCGGTAAGTCAGCCACGAATACACGTCGAGCGCGAACGGCGACTGCTTGAGGGCCTTCAGCGCGCGCATGTCGACCGGCACGGGCCGGTTGACCAGTTCGTTGAAGAACGGCTCGGACAGCACCACGAAGCTCTCGAACATCGAACCCTGGCCCGGCTGCATCGGGTCCCACCAGGTCGACAGCTGGTCGGCCAGCAGGTAGCCCACGCGGTCGATCGACAGCGGCTCGTGGTTGGGGTTCTGGTTCTGGCTGGGCGTCGACTTGTTCTGCACGATCGCAATGGTCGCCGAGAACAGCCGGATCATCTGCTGGCGTACCAGCGTCATGGTGCCGCGCTTGCCCCCGGTGGCCATCGGGATGCCCAGGTTGTACATGAACTCGGACAGCGAATTGCCCAGCGAGATACGTCGGTCTTCCACCGTACCGGTGAATTCGCCGCGCTTCTTCTTCGCCATGATCTCCTTGCCGATCCAGGCAAGCATCAGGCGCGGATAGGAGCCGTAGGGGTAGCCCAGCGACACCGTCTCGGACACCAGCTTCTGGCGGCCGTTGGCGGCACGCTCGGAGCGCTGCTGCGTGAAATAGCCCGGCTGGATCATCAGCGAGATATTGCCGCTGGTGCGCGTCCACACCGGCGGCGCGCCCTTGGGCGCGCGGTAGGGCAGGGTGACCTGGACGCTGGCGCGGCTCAGGAAACCTACTTCGCCGCTTTGCCAGGCGTCTTCGCGCTCCATGGCTTGTGCTTCGTCGAACAGACGCTGGAATTTCTCGGACGGAACCAGGTTGTTCTCGTTGCCGGGAACAATGATGCGGGAGGGTTCGGCGTCCAGGTCGAGGACGTTGCGATCCCCCGTGGCGGCCGGGGAGCGTTTGATGGGCATATTGGCGGGCTTCGGATTACCCGCCTTTGTACTCGAAGCGGCAAAGCTTGTCACGCAGAAACAGGTACGCAAGCGATTGCCTTGCTGATCGGGGTTCCTGCAAGCCGGAGGATCTAATGGCCGGTCGCATGGTGGCGGACGGTGGGCAACCCGCCAGGGTTGTCCACGGTTCGCCAGCCATCAGCTACCAGTAAACGATACCGATACGGGTTAACTACTTGTAAACCGTATACGTGCAGTTCAGGCCATTGATTCTTAAGGGGAAAAGACACCCCCGCGAACCCGATTCTGCGGCGTTCCGTACCCGATTCAGCGAAGGGCCGAACCCGTATCTGCGGCTACCCGAACCCGTATCTGCGGCTGGCGCGAACCGGATTCTGCGGGGATAACCGGGGGCGTCCACAGGCTTTTCCACAACCGGCGGGTCGCCAGGCGTACCCGTTTCTGCGCGGCTGCTGGGAGTAAACGGCGTTTACGCCCAGGTTCCTGCCCAAAACCGGTGGATAACCCCGCGGCGAGACGGTTATCCACGCAGAAACTAGTTCGCCGGCAAGCCCCCTCCAGGCATTCCGTCGCGCCTGGGCGTACCCATTTCTGCGCTACACCCCTTCAAAGCGTACCTGTTTCTGCGTTGGGCCTGAATCGGGCCATCCAGGCAGTCCGCCGTACCCGTTTCTGCGGCGTACCCAATTCTGCGAACCCATCCGAGCAGGCAATCCCCGCGCCAAGCGTACCCGTTTCTGCGTACCTGCCCGGAGACCCATGCAGCCAGGCCGTACCCGATTCTGCGCTGCGGCGATGCCCTGGTTAGGCGAGGGAATCACCAAGTTTCCATGATACACCTTAATCGTAGAAAAAGCTAGCGCTTACACTCTACGTATACGTTGGCGTGATTGGATTTTCCCCTACGTACCCGTTTCTGCGTATTCCCTGCCCACGTCCTGGTCGTTTCGGGCCGTGGTCGGAAGAGGGTCGTGCAAGGGCGTACCCGTTTCTGCGAACGAGCATCCAGATGCACCTGAGCCAATGCGTACCCGTTTCTGCGCGCAGGCCGATGGCGTTGGTGGCGGCTGGCGGATTTTGCTCTGCAGCATCGTGCGTACCCATTTCTGCGGCCCCGCTGCCAGCCCGCCTTGTGGATAGGTCGGGTGCGGGGTGCTTGCCGGCAAGGATCCGCCAAGGCATGGACCTGGGCGCCGAATTCGGGGCGTACCCGTTTCTGCGCGTCGGCAGGGCGATTCAGGACCCTCGAACGAAGCCGGCCGTACCCGTTTCTGCGAGACCGGGCCCGCGCCGATCGCCCGGCGGCATGCGCTTGCGTACCCATTTCTGCGAACCGGCGGAAAGGCCGGCTGAGCATGCGGCGCAACAATGCGTACCCGTTTCTGCGTGCTGCCGGAGTGGGAAGGAAAGGTAGATGGGGGGCGCAGCCGAGCGACGCGAATCAGTGCCGGTCGCTACCGCGCGCACCGCGCGCATGGTCGGCCGCTTGCAGGCGGAGCGCCGAGGGAGAGGGAGAGGGAGAGGACGGGGAGGAAGGGGCGGGCGCGGTCGAACCGCTGAAGCGAAGGCGACCCGCAATACGCGAGTTGGCGCCAGAAAACAAAAAACCCCGCCATGGGGCGGGGTTTCACGCTGTTCGGCGCGCGCAAGGCGCGCCGGCGGTCAACGCTTACAGCGGGGTGATGTTCGCGGCCTGCAGGCCCTTCGGGCCGTTCTTGACTTCGAACTGCACGCGCTGGTTTTCCTGCAGCGACTTGAAGCCGTCGGCGCGGATTTCCGAGAAATGGGCGAAGAGGTCGTCACCACCCGCGTCCGGCTTGATGAAGCCGAAGCCCTTGGCGTCGTTGAACCACTTGACGATACCGGTTTGCATGATTTGCTTTCCAGAAAAAGGACATAAAAGATCGCATGACGAAAACGTCATCCGACACGGGGAACTCAAGGAAAGGACACCATGGACAACCGAAGTACCAGACGGTGGCTAACGAATGAACTGTTGCCTCGTCGCTTGAATCTAGGCGGGTTTATACGGGGGATTGCCGCCACCGTCAAGATGGGAGCGCCCCCGATCCGGGGCTGGCATTGCGAGCGCGCACCGTGGGATCATCACGCCTTTTGCATGTCGCTTATTCGTGCACACCGTGGCGAAGCGGGGCCGCCCTGTACCAGAGTACGCTTGCCTGCCGCATCGTGGGGCGCAGGGCGGGACGACCAGCCCGATCCGGGACGCCCGGACAGCCCGTTGCGCCCCGCGCCAGTCGCCGCGGACACGATAACGATATCAGGAGACCAGTCATGTCGATGCCGGAACCCGCTTCCAAGCCGGGCACGTCAACCGCCAATGCGCCGCAGGGCCAGCCCCAGGCCGCGCCTTCGCTGATCGAGCGCGTATTCAGGCTGCGCGAGCACCAGACCGATGTCCGTACCGAGATCCTCGCCGGCATCACCACGTTCCTGACGATGGCGTACATCATCTTCGTCAATCCCTCGATCCTCGGCGATGCGGGCATGCCCAAGGACGCGGTGTTCGTCGCCACCTGCGTGGCCGCGGCGATCGGCACCCTGATCATGGGCTTCTACGCCAATTATCCGATCGCCATGGCGCCGGGCATGGGCCTGAATGCCTATTTCGCCTATACGGTGGTCAAGGGCATGGGCTTCCCGTGGGAGGCAGCGCTCGGCGCGGTCTTTATCTCGGGCTGCCTGTTCCTGCTGGTGACGCTGTTCCGCGTGCGCGAGATGATCGTCAATGGCATTCCGCATTCGATCCGCGTGGCGATCACCGCGGGCATCGGGCTGTTCCTGGCGATCGTTGCGCTGAAGAACGCCGGCATCGTCGCCGCGAGCCCGGCCACGCTGGTGACCATCGGCGACCTGCACCAGCCGTCGGCGGTGCTGGCGATCATCGGCTTCTTCGTGATCGTGGCGCTGGACCACCTGCGCGTGAAGGGCGCGATCCTGATTGGCATCCTGCTCACCACGCTGCTGAGCTTCGCGTTTGCCGGCAACACGTTTCACGGCGTCTTTTCCACACCGCCGTCGCTCAGCCCGACACTGTTCAAGCTCGATATTTCCGCGGCGCTGTCGATCGGCATCATCAATGTGGTGCTGGTGTTCTTCCTGGTGGAGCTGTTCGACGCCACCGGCACGCTGATGGGCGTGGCCAACCGCGCGGGCCTGCTCAAGGCCGGCAAGATGGACCGGCTGAACAAGGCGCTGATGGCCGACAGCACCGCGATCATGGCGGGCTCGTTCCTGGGCACGTCGTCCACGACCGCGTATATCGAAAGTGCGTCCGGCGTGCAGGCAGGCGGGCGCACCGGCCTGACCGCGGTAACGGTGGCCGTGCTGTTTCTTGCGGCGCTGTTCATCGCGCCGCTGGCGGGCACGGTGCCGGCCTATGCCACAGCGCCCGCGCTGCTGTATGTGTCATGCCTGATGTTGCGCGAGCTGCTGGAGATCGACTGGAACGACGTCACCGAGGTCGTGCCCGCGGTGATGACCGCGCTGGGCATGCCGTTCACGTATTCGGTCGCCAACGGTGTCGCGTTCGGCTTTATCAGCTACGCCGGGCTCAAGCTGCTGACCGGGCGCGCGCGCGGCGTGCCGGTGATGGTGTGGATCATCGCCGCGGTGTTCATCTTCAAGTTCTACTATCTGCCGGGGCACTGAGCGCTGGCCGGCGGGCAGTACCGGATGATGCAGAAGGGCGGCGCTGGCTGCCCTTTTTTCATGGCGCAGTGATGACGCCACCGCCGTCCGTACCCGTTTCTGCGTACCGGTGACGGAGGCTACGGATCGCCCGGCGTACCTGTTTCTGCGTGCTGGTACGGATGGCCTGGTTCATGGCACCTGACCCGGACCCGCCACTCGTGGGGTGTCAAAGCGTACCCGTTTCTGCGTAGTATGGTTGGGCCATCGGGGCTTACCGCAAAGCGCGATGGCGTGCCTTTGCCAGCGCATCCGCAAGTGTGCGCGGGGGCTCATACCAAAGGATGAGATTGGCTGTAAGTCACCCACACGGGGCTGGACAAACCGCCGCAAATGCACTGAACTATAGACGTGGCAAAGAGGGGCGCGGCAAGCGCCCCTTCTTGACTCCGGTGCATGCGGCCGGATGCCGGAGCAGACTGAAACGCTCCGGCACCGCCCGTCGGATCCGGGGACCCTTTCGGAATCAGACCGCCAGCAAGGCGGCGTTGGCCACCATCCGGGAGCGTGCGGAAAACACGCGCGCCACGCAGATATGAGAAAAGTCCAAGACTGACAAGTGGTAACCGCAGACGTGTAGTGCCGGGGGATGTTGTTCAACGGGGATAATCATGACCGCAGGAGAAATCCGGCGACCCGCCAACGGGCCTGTCAGGGAGTCCAGTAACCGATCCATCCGATCCATCCATCATGCCTGGGCAGCCGTGGGGGGAGCCGCGGGCGAAGTGCCCGCCAAGCGGGCTGTGCGTGAAGGTGCCACCGCCGATGTGGATGCCCTGCTTGCCGAAAACAGCGAACTGAGCGACAGCGCCCGCGCCGCCGTGGCAAACCTGCTGCGCCGCCATCGCCTGCTCGAGGGAGAACTGGCGCGCCAGCGCTCGCTGCTGCAGGAATGGATCCTGAGCCAGCTGACCTACAAGACGCTCTACTATCAGTATTCCGGCCAGTCGCCGCAGGCACCGCGCGTGGAACTGATGCGCGAGAAGGAGGCGGTGCGACGGCGCATCCGCGAGCAGCTCCAGCCAGGCGCGGACTATCCTGGTGCGCCTGACGAAGCATCCCGCAGTCTGTCCAGCTCGTGACACCGACGTCGACCGCGGGCGCATGCCCGCTGACAGTTCAGCCCCACCGCCTGCCTCGGCCGCGCGCCGCGGCGGCGGCCACGGGTGCCGGAACCAAGAACAAGCCTAACGTCCGGGAGATCGTGATGGACCGACTGTGCAAGGCGTCACGCACTGCACAGATCGTGGTCGTGTCGCGTCATGAAGATTTTGGTTTTGACCCGTCCGGTAGCGGTACCGAATGGGAAATCCGCCGCGTGCAGCAGATTCGCGACGTCGAGCGCGTGGTGCGCGCCTGTCCGCCCACGGCCGGCGTGATCGACCTGCAGTCCGACTACAGCGAGGCCGAGTTCGCGCAGCTTGAACAGGCGCTGCAATACCTGCATATCACGTGGGTCGCCATCACCTCCGATGCCATGCTTGCGCATGAGCGCGTGCGCCGGCTGATCTGCGATTACTGCGTCGACTACGTGCGCATGCCGTTCTCGATGCCGGATCTGCTGTACACGCTGCGGCATGCGCAGGGCATGGCGTCGCTGCACGGCACGCGTCCGCAGGAGAACGCGTCGCGCGGCACCATGATCGGCGAATGCGCCGCGATGCGGGTGATGTTCCGCTCGCTGGCCAAGGTGGCACACAACGAGGCGCCGGTCTTTATCTCCGGTGAGTCCGGCACCGGCAAGGAACTGGCCGCGCAAGCGATCCACGATGCCTCGAGCCGGCGCAAGGGCCCGTTCATCGCCATCAACTGCGGTGCGATTCCCTCGCACCTGGTGCAGTCCGAGCTGTTCGGCTATGAGAAGGGCGCGTTTACCGGCGCGAACCAGCGCAAGATCGGCTGGATCGAGCAGGCGCAGGGCGGCACGCTGTTCCTGGACGAAATCGGCGACCTGCCGCTGGAAAGCCAGGTGGCGCTGCTGCGCTTCCTGCAGCAGGGCATGATCACCCGCCTGGGCGGACACCAGTCGATTCCGCTGAACCTGCGCATCATCTCGGCCACGCACGTGGACCTGGTGGCGGCGCAGACCGACGGGCGCTTCCGTTCCGACCTGTTCCACCGGCTGTGCGTGCTGACGCTGACCATCCCGGCGCTGCGCGAGCGCGGCGAGGACATCCTGCTGCTGGCCAACGCGGTACTGGCCGAGCATGGGCACGAGGCGCACCGGCGCATCCGCGGTTTCTCCGCCTGCGCCACACAGGCAATGATGCAGTACGCCTGGCCGGGCAATGTGCGTGAGCTGATCAACCGCGTGCGCCGTGCCATCGTGATGACCGACAACCGCAAGATCACCGCGGAAGACCTGCAGCTGCATGGCGGGGCGGAACTGCCGCGCAAGACCCTCGACGCGATCCGCGAAGAGGCCGAGCGCGAGGCGATCCGCACCGTGATGGCCAGCCACGGCTTTCACGTGGTGCCGGCCGCGCGCGAACTCAATGTGTCGCGCGTGACCCTGTACCGGCTCATGCACAAGCACAACATTCGTGTGGAAAGCCACGAGGCGGTCGGCGAATAGGTGCAACCGGCGCAGGCCGCCGACAGACGGTCCCGGCCTGCCCCGAGGCGCCTGCGGGAAAGGGGAAGCGCCGACGTCCGCTCGCCGCTTCCGCCTTTCCCCGTGCCGGCCGGCACGTCAGCGCACAACCCCCGGGGGCCGCGCGGCCCCCGTCCCGCCCGCGAACCCGCCAGTGGGCGCTTGCGCGGACTCCAAGGCGAGGTTCATGCTGATATGTCCACGCCTCCCTGTGGAAAAAAAGGTGACCGCCGGGGGACGGAGCACCAAATTCTCGCGGATACGCTGGCCCGCGTGCCCGCTTGTTCTTTGTCGGCGGCACTGCCGTGCCGGCTGCTACGCGCGCCGCTTGCCCTCATGACGGCGAAACGCGGGCCTGGCCTGCGCGGGTCCCCGGGTCGTCGCGCACGGGGCGCCTTGCGCGACACGCGCGACCTGCGGCGTGCGCGCGCGCGGATAGGGCAGCAGCAGCGGCGGCGACAGCAAGTCCACCTCTGACGGCGGCGGACCGGCCAGGCGGTAAGCGCGCCGGCGAGCCGTCATGCGGGAGGGGGGATGACGCATGGCTGGGTTTTCTCCTGCGTGCAAGGTTGCATCTGAACAGGGGCGGGCGCAGGCAGGCCTGCCCTTGCCGGAGGCAGAGCGACAAGTGTGCCAAGGGCCGCAAAGGCTTGTGCCATGCGGCTTTACAGCCCGCACCGCGCAGCCGGGCGCGCCCCGGGGCGCGGTGGCGGCCCAATCGGTTTCGCCGTTGCAACGCGGTTGGCGCGCCTGGCGGCCACGCCGGCACGGCGCCGGGCGCCATTTGCGCGCACTGGGCGGACGATTGCCCCGCCGCATGGCGCCTGTCGCCATGGTCTTGCAACCCGTTGCACGCTTGAAACAGGCGTTACATCAGTCTTGACCCGGGGCTTGGCACGCAAATCGGCACTGAGGCACAGATCACGCTGGCGCCGCCACGCAGAAACGGGTACGCCCTGGGGGCGCCGGCGAGCGCGGTGTCAGCGTGGCTGGCCCGACGCGGGGGCGCGTGGGGCGTCAGGGGCAATGGGCGTGGCGGGTGCGGCCGGCGCACCCGGCAGGGCGCTGGACGCGGTGCCGGAGATGGGCTTGGGGCCCGGCTGGCTTCGTTCGCAGCCGGCGCAGCCCAGCACTGCGACGATCATCAGCACGGCCGCGGGGCGTGTGCGGAGATTGCAGGTCACGGGTACCTCCTTGCGCCGGCGCGCGGGCATGGGATGCGCCGGCAGGTATGCCTGGTCTTACTGTAGCAGGTCGTCTCCGGGGCGCCGCCCGGTGCGTCCATCAGGCCGTCGCCCGGTGCTTCCGATTGGGCAACCCGCGCAATGCGCAGTATGATGAACGCAGAGCCCGCCGCGCACACCGCGCCACGCAGGCAGGTGCCACGCATACGCGCTCCGCATTCCGGATCGCGCCAGCACAAGGCCGTGACCGACAAGACCGAACCCCCGTCCTCTCCTGCCGCCGGCGGCGTGCCGCAGCCGCGCAAGCTTCGCCCGCACTGGCTGCCCGACCGCCACACCGGCGCGCGCACGTTGCGCGTGGTCGGCGGCGCCATCAACGCGTGGTTCGCGCACCGCGCCGCCAGCAAGGGCGCAGCGCTGTCCTTCTACATGCTGTTCTCGCTGGCACCGGTCCTGGTGCTGGTGATCTCGATCGCCGGATTGTTCTTCGGCGCCGAGGCGGCGCGCGGCGAGATCTTCACGCAGCTTAAAGACCTGGTGGGCGACCAGGGCGCCGCGGCCATCCAGGAAATACTCGCCGCCACGCACCGCGCCGGCGGCAGCGGCATGGCGGCACTGATCGCGACGGGCATCCTGTTCCTGGGCGCGACCAGTGCCTTTGCCGAACTCAAGAGCAGCCTGGATGACATCTGGCATGTGCCGGTGCCCGCAACCGCCGGCTGGCGGCAACTGCTGCGCACGCGCCTGCTGTCGTTCAGCCTGGTGCTGGTGCTGGCCTTCATGCTGCTGGTGTCGCTGATCGTCAATGCCGCGCTGGCGGTGATCGAGCGGCTCTGGGGCCAGTTGTGGACGCAGTCGTGGTTTGCGCCGGTGGCCGATGTGATTTCCACCGTGTTTTCCTTTGCCGTGGTGACCGCGCTGTTCGCCGTGATTTTCAAGATGCTGCCCAATGCACGCATCGCCTGGCGCGACGTGACCATGGGTGCGGTCATCACCGCGCTGCTGTTCTCGGTCGGCAAGCGGCTGATCGGCCTGTACCTGGGCAACAGCGCCGTGGCCTCGTCGTACGGCGCCGCGGGCTCGGTGGTGGCACTGATGCTGTGGGTGTATTACTCGGCACAGATTTTCTTTTTCGGCGCCGAACTGACGCGCCAGTACGCGCTGCAGTTCGGCAGCCTGCGCGGCAAGCCGGCGGACAAGCTGGCCGAATAGCGGCCCCGCGACAGCACAAATCCCGTAGCGGCGCCCAAACCGGTAAAATAACGCCCCATTCCCTTCGCGTGCCCGCAGTGCCCGGCCCCGTCGCCGCCTGCGGCGCTGCCGGTCCTGGTCCCGGCCACCCGCCGGGCCATCCAATATTTCCCAGTCAAACTCCGCTGCCGTGAGCTCGCTCGTTTCTGAAATTGCGCGTCGACGCACCTTTGCCATCATCTCCCACCCCGATGCGGGCAAGACCACCCTGACCGAAAAGCTGCTGTGGTTCGGCGGCGCCATCCAGGTCGCGGGCGAAGTGCGCGCGCGCAAGGCCGACCGCCACGCCACCTCGGACTGGATGGAGCTGGAAAAGCAGCGCGGCATCTCGGTGACCTCGTCGGTGATGCAGTTCCCCTACCGCCGTGACACCCGGGATGGCAAGGCGCAGGAGAACATCGTCAACCTGCTCGACACGCCGGGTCACGAGGACTTCTCCGAAGACACCTACCGCACGCTGACCGCGGTGGACTCCGCGGTGATGGTGATCGACTCCGTCAACGGCGTGGAAGCGCAGACCATCAAGCTGCTCAACGTCTGCCGCCTGCGCGACACGCCCATCCTGACCTTCATCAACAAGCTCGACCGCGAGGGCCGCTCGCCGATCGAGCTGCTCGACGAGATCGAGGACGTGCTGCAGATCCAGTGCGCGCCGATGACCTGGCCGATCGGCATGGGCAAGGCTTTCCGCGGCGTCTACCACCTGATCGACGACAAGGTGCAGCTGTTCGACCCGCATGGCGACAAGGGCACGGCCGCGATCCTGGACGGGCTGGACAATCCGGAGCTGGACCGCATCCTGGGCAGCCAGGCCGAAGAGCTGCGCATCGAGATCGAACTGGTGCGCGGTGCCTCGCATACCTTCGACAAGGAAGCTTTCCTCAACGGCAAGCAGACCCCGGTCTACTTTGGCTCGGCCATCAATAACTTCGGCGTGCAGTCGCTGCTGGACGCGCTGTGCGAACTGTCGCCGCCGCCGCTGGCGCGCAATACGGATTCGCGCGTGGTCGAGCCGCAGGAGCCCAGGTTCACCGGCTTCGTCTTCAAGATCCAGGCCAATATGGACCCGCGCCACCGCGACCGCATCGCTTTCGTGCGCGTGTGCTCGGGCCGCTTCGAGCGCGGCATGAAGCTGCTGCACGTGTCGGCGGGCAAGACCGTGGCGATCAACAACGCCATCACCTTCATGGCGCAGGACCGCAACACCACCGAAGAGGCCTATGCCGGCGACATCATCGGCGTGCCCAACCACGGCACCATCCGCCTGGGCGATGTCTTCACCGAGGGCGAGCCGCTCAAGTTCACCGGCATCCCGTCGTTCGCGCCGGAATTCTTCCGCCGCGCGCGCCTGAACAACCCGCTCAAGGTCAAGCAGCTGCAAAAGGGCTTGCAGCAGCTGGCGGAGGAGGGCGCCACGCAGATGTTCCGCCCGCTTGCCTCCAACGACCTGGTGCTGGGTGCCGTGGGCATCCTGCAGTTCGATGTGGTCGCGCACCGCCTCGAGCACGAGTACGGTGTCGACGCCATCTTCGAATCGCATGAATGCGCGACCGCGCGCTGGCTCAAGGGCACCCCCGCGGAGATCGAGAAGCTGATCGCCAAGGCGGGACATAACGTGGCGCTGGATGGGGCCGGCGACCATGTTTACCTGGCGCCGAGCATGGTGAACCTGCGCCTGACGCAGGAGCGGTTCCCGGAGCTGCAATTCCTGGAGACGCGCGAGATCGTTTGATCGCGCTGCGCATGCAAAGCAAAACGGCTCGCCATTGCGAGCCGTTTTGCTTGCCGGGTGCTGGCACCCCGCTACTGGGCGCCCGAATCCGAAAGGGCACGGCGACTCGGATATCTCACCGCTTTTTTGGTGTGCGCTTGTGCCCATCTGTATGCAGGTATTAAGCATGCGCTTTAGAATCTCCCCTTTGTGCACGGCAAACCCTGGTCGCGCGTCCACAGTGGCACCGTGGCCCGGGGCGGTGCGCAACAATCCCCGCCTTGCTCCCGCACCCATGTCTTCTCCTGCCACCGTCCCGGCCGCCGAGCCGGACAGCGTATTCCGCGACGCCGTTTTCCGCCGCTACTGGTTCGCGCGCCTGTGTACCACCATTGGCTACCAGATCTTTACCGTGGCAGTGGGCTGGCAGATGTACGACCTGACGCGCGACCCGCTGATGCTGGGCATGGTCGGGCTGGTGCAGTTCCTGCCGTCGGTGGGGCTGATCCTGATGTCGGGCCATGTGGCCGACCGCTTCGACCGGCGCCGGATCGTGCGCACCTGCCAGTCGATCGAGGCACTGCTGGCCGCGGGGATGGCGGCAGCCAGCCTGAACGGCTGGATCGACAGCCACTTCATCTTTGTTTTCGTCGCGCTGATCGGGGCCACGCGCGCGTTTGAGAATCCCACGCTGCAGGCGCTGCTGCCCAGCGTGGTGACGCCGCGCCTGCTGCCGCGCGCCGTGGCGCTGGCAAGCTCGGCCGGCCAGACCGCCATCATCATCGGCCCGGCCATCGGCGGCTTTGCCTATGTGGCAGGCCCGGGCGTGGTGTACACGCTGAGCGCGACGCTGTTCACCATCGCGGCCGTGCTGGTGAGCGGCATCACGCTGCGCCAGGCCGCGCAGCGGCTGACCGCGCCGGTCAGCGTGCGCACTGTCTTTGCCGGCTTTGCCTATATCCGAGGCCGCCCGGTGTTGCTGGGGGCGATCTCGCTGGACATGGTCGCGGTGCTGCTGGGCGGCGCCGCGGCGCTGTTGCCGATCTACGCGCGCGACATCCTGCATACCGGGCCCTGGGGCCTGGGGCTGCTGCGCTCGTCGCCGGCCATCGGCGCGCTCGCCATGGCGCTGTGGCTGGCGCGCCATCCGCTGAACCGGCGCGCCGGGCGCATCATGTTCGCCGCGGTGGCGGTGTTCGGGGTCGCCACGGTCGTGTTCGGCGTGTCGACCTGGCTGCCGCTGTCGATGGCGGCGCTGGTGGTGCTTGGGGCCTCGGACATGATCAGCGTGGTGGTGCGCTCCACGCTGGTCCAGCTCGATACGCCGGACGACATGCGCGGGCGCGTCGGCGCCGTCAACTCGGTCTTCATCGGCGCGTCCAACCAGCTGGGCGAGTTCGAGTCCGGCGTCACCGCGGCGCTCTTCGGCCCGGTGGGGGCGGTGATCCTGGGCGGCGTCGGCACGCTGCTGGTGGTGGCGGTGTGGATGCGCCTGTTCCCGGCACTGGCGTCGCGCGACAAGCTGCACGACCACTCCGCCTGAGCGGAGCGCAAACGGACCGCGAACATGCAAAGCGTACCCGTTTCTGCGTGTGCGGATCGGGGCCTGTGGGCGGTATAGTCGAGGCTCGCGCGCCAACTTTCGTCGCTGAAAGTGGCGCATGCCGACCCCGGCCGCGCCCTCTTTTCAACGCCCGTACCGTATCCCGTGCCCATGTCCATGCCGACCGATCCGCTCCAGCGCCACGCCGTATTCGCCGCGCTCAGCGGCTCGCGCGCGTCGCTGGAACGCGCCGCCGCGCTGGGCGATGGCCTGGGTGTGGCGCTGTGGGCCAACCGGAACGACAGCACCGGCTATGCGCAGCCTGGCCACCACACCATGTCCGTCTACCTGGAAGGCGGGTACGCCACCTACCGGCGCGACCAGCCCGGCAACAAGGGCGCCCCAGGCCGGCTGTGCCTGCTGCCCGCCGACCATGAGTCGCGCTGGCAAGTGGGCGGCCCCCAGCGCTTCCTGCACCTGTACTTCCGCCCGGAATACCTGGCCTGGCATTGCGTGCGCCTGCTTGACCGCGAGCCGCGCGCGGTGGCCTTGCGCGACCTGACCTTTGCCGACGATCCCTACCTGTTCGGCCTGAGCCAGCGGCTTGCCGCGCTGGACTGGGGCCAGTCCGACGCGCGCATGGCCGGCAATGCGCTGGCGCACGAGGCGCTCAGCCACCTGGTGCTGACCCACGCGGGGCGCGCCGCGCCGGCGGACTGGCGCGGCGGCCTGTCGGCGCAGGCCCGGCGCACCGTGCGCGACTGGATCGAGAGCCACCCCGGCGACAACCCCACACTGGGCGAACTGGCCGCCCTGGCCGGGCTGTCCGAGTTCCATTTCGCGCGCATGTTCCGGGTCTCGTTCGGCATGCCGCCCCATGCCTGGATCCTGCGCGCGCGGCTGGAACGGGCCCAGCGGCTCTTGGCCGACCCACGCCGACCACTGCATGAGGTGGCCGCCCGCGCCGGGTTTGCCTCGGCCAGCCACCTGAGCCATCGCTTTCGCGCCACGTTCGGCGTGACGCCAGGCGTCTGGCGCGCGGGCGCGTCCCACGTTGCCAGCATCGGCTGATCCGGCGCCAGCCGTTACGGCGCAAGACCTGGCGCCGATACCGCGGGACCCGTCCTGAAATCCCGGGAAACCAAATCCCGCTGCGCTTGTCCCCTTCACTGTGGCGTTTTTTCTCTTTGTCAGTGATCGTCTGACATCACGCATCCAACATTCATTAATTCGTCAACTTGATGTTCGTGCGCGGTGGCCGGCAGACGCCGCCGCACACTCGCTGCAGCACGCAGAAACGGGTACGCATTGCCAGCACCGTCAAACCCCCCGACAACAACCGCAAACGGAGCCGCTCCCATGGACCTCAAATTTATCGATGCCAACAAAGTCGAGGCGGGCTGGACCTACCTGGTCCAGTTCGCCATCAACCAGGGCATGAACTGCCTGGCGGCGCTGCTGATCCTGATTGCCGGCTGGTGGCTGTCGGCCCGCGTTGTCACCGCGGCGCGGCGCGCGCTCAGCGACACCCATGTCGACGCCACCATGCGTCCGCTGCTGGCCAATGCGCTGCAGTGGATGGTGCGCGTGCTGACCATCGTGCTGGTGCTGTCGCAGTTCGGTGTGCAGACCGCCAGCATCATCGCCATGCTGGGCGCAGCGGGCCTGGCCATCGGGCTGGCGTTGCAGGGCACGCTGCAGAATATTGCCGCCGGCATCATGCTGGTGCTGCTGCGGCCGTTCCGCGTGGGCCAGTACATCGATGCGCAGGGCGTGGCCGGCACGGTGCGCGAAACCGGGCTCTTCATGACCGAGCTGACCACCTTCGACGGGGTCTGCCTGCGCGTGCCCAACGGCAAGCTGTGGGGCAGCGCCATCACCAACTACAGCGAGAACGCCACGCGGCGGGCGGACATCGAGTTCACTGTGACTTTCGACAGCGATGTGCAGCGCAGCCTGGAAGCGCTGCGCGCAATGCTTGCGCGCGAGCCGCGCCTGCTGGCCGAGCCCGGGCCCGAGACCATGGTGGTCAATTACACGCTGCAGGGCATCACGCTCAACGTGCGCTACTGGACCTTGAACGGCGACTACTGGAACGTGCGCTTCGCGTTCTACGAGCGCATCAAGCGCGTGCTGGAACAGGCAGGCAGCAAGCTGGCGGTGCCAATCCAGGAACTGCATGTGCAGGGCGCCGCCGCCGTACCGGCTGCGGTGAAGGTGGCCGACAGCACGCCATCGACGGGTGCGCCGCGCCCGGCCGGCGCGGCCCCGCGCCAGCCGGTGCAGCACCTGGGCTAGCCCTGCACGGGCACCGAGTGGCCCCTGGTGGCCTCGTCGGCCCCGGCGGCCGCGTCGTCACCGTCGCTCTCGTCCGAGAACAGCGTGCAGGCGCCGCTTTCCGCGGTACTGACATGGCGGCGGAAGGTGGCGAACAGGTCGCGGCCCACGCCGTGCCGATTGGCGCTCAAGTCCGGGCGGGCCGGCGCGCGCGCCTGCCATTCGTCATCCGGCACCAGCACCTCGAGCACGCCCGCGGGCGCATCGACGCGCATCATGTCGCCGCTGCGCACGCGTCCGATCGCACCCCCGTGCAGCGCCTCGGGGCAGACATGGATGGCCGCCGGCACCTTGCCCGACGCGCCCGACATGCGCCCGTCGGTCACCAGCGCTACATGGAAGCCGCGGTCCTGAAGCACCGTCAGCGTGGGCGTGAGCTTGTGCAGCTCGGGCATGCCGCAAGAGGCCGGGCCCTGCCACGGCAGCACCGCGACGAAGTCGCGTTCCAGCTCGCCGCGCTTGAACGCGTGCAGCACATCGTCCTGATGCGCGAACACGATCGCCGGTGCCTCCACCACCTGGTGCTCGGGCTTGACCGCCGAGGTCTTGATCACCGCGCGGCCCAGTTTGCCGTCCAGCAGCTTGATGCCGCCGTCCGGGGCGAAGGGCGCGTCGGCACCGCGCACGATGCTGTCGTCGAGCGGCGCGGCCGGGCCGTCGATCCACGTCAGCTTGCCGTCGCGCAGCACGGGTTCGCGCGTGTAGTCCTGCAGCCCGCGGCCGACGATGGTGGTCACGTCGTCGTGCACGAGGCCGAGCGCCAGCAGCCCGCGGATCACCACCGGCAGGCCGCCTGCGGCCTGGAACTGGTTCACGTCGGCCTTGCCGTTCGGGTACACGCGCGCCAGCAGCGGCACCACGGCCGAGAGTTCGTCGAAGTCATCCCAGCTCAGTACGATGCCGGCCACGCGCGCCATCGCGATCAGGTGCAGGGTGTGGTTGGTGGAGCCGCCGGTGGCCAGCAGCCCGACGATGCCGTTGACGAAGGCGCGCTCGTCCAACACCTCGGCCACCGGCGTATAGCGCTCGCCGCCGTGCACCAGCTTCAGCGCCTGGCGCGCGGCCTCGCGTGTCAGCGCTTCGCGCAGCGGCGTGTTGGGGTTGACGAAGGCCGTTCCCGGCAGGTGCAGGCCCATCATTTCCATCAGCATCTGGTTGGAATTGGCGGTGCCGTAGAAGGTGCAGGTGCCGGGGCCGTGATAGGAGCGGGTCTCGGCCTCGAGCAGTTCCTTGCGGCCGATCTTGCCTTGCGCGTAGAGCTGGCGCGTCTGCGCCTTCTCGTCGTTGCTGATGCCGGTGGTCATCGGCCCGCCCGGCACGAACACCGCCGGCAGGTGGCCGAAGGACAGCGCGCCCATCACCAGGCCGGGCACGATCTTGTCGCACACGCCCAGGTACAGCGCGGCATCGAACATCTGGTGCGACAGCGCCACGGCCGCGGCCAGCGCGATCACGTCGCGCGAGAACAGCGACAGGTCCATGCCGTCCTGACCCTGCGTGACGCCGTCGCACATCGCGGGCGTGCCGCCGGCAAACTGCGCGGTGCCGCCGGCCTCGAGCGCCGCTTCCTTGAGCCACTGGGGGAAGGCCGCCAGCGGCTGGTGCGCCGACAGCATGTCGTTGTAGGCCGAGACGATCGCCAGGTTGGGCCGCTCGTCGGCCTTGAGCCGGATCTTGGCGGCGTCCGGCATGGCGGCCACCGCGTGGGCCAGGTTGGTACAGGAAAGCTGCGCGCGTTCGACCTTCTGCCCGGCCATGGCGCGGGTGCGCTCAAGGTATGCCTGGCGCGAGGCGGCGCTGCGGGAGACGATGCGGGCGGTGACCCGCTCGAGCACTGGATGACGTGGCATGGGGTTCTCCTGCGGGGGAGCTTTCAGCCTAGCGCACTTTGCCGCGTACCGCACGACCCCTGCGCGAGGCACGCAGAAACGGGTACGCTTCGCGCTTCGGTCATGCCTTTGCCATGGCATGTGCCGCGGCCTGCGCCTCGCCAAGCGCTGGCGAGTCACGTAAACTGGCCACAACGCGCGCCTTCCATGGCGGGTCTTCCATCGCTAAAGGAGTTCAGGGTGAGCATGCCTGATTTCGACATGGTGCTGTTCGGCGGCACCGGCGACCTGGCGCGGCGCAAGCTGCTGCCTTCCCTGTTCGATGCGCACCACGCGGGCCTGCTGCATCCGGCCGCGCGCATCCTGGCCACCGGCAGCCAGCCGCTCTCGACCGCGGACTACCTCGCCTCGCTGGAGCAGACCGTGCGTCCCGCGCTGGCCCATGCGCCGCCGGAGTCATGGGACCGCTTCTGCGCACGCATCGTCTACGTGCAGGCCGACGCACGCGTGCCCGCGCATTTCGATGCACTGGCCGGGCAGGTGCTGGCACGCAAGCCGGAAGTGGTGGTGTGCTATCTCGCCACCGCGCCGCACCTGTTCGTGTCGATCTGCGAGCAGCTGGCACGCACCGGCCTGAATACGCGCCAGGCGCCCAACGTCCGCATCGTGCTGGAAAAGCCGCTGGGGCATGACCTCGAATCGAACGAGGCCATCAACTCGGCGGTGGCGAAGTTCTTCGCCGAAGAGCAGATCTACCGCATCGACCATTACCTGGGCAAGGAGTCGGTGCAGAACCTGATGGCGATCCGCTTCGGCAACGCGCTGTTCGAGCCGCTGTGGCGGCGCGAGTGGGTGCAGGACGTGCAGATCACCATCGCCGAAGAACTGGGCGTGGAAACGCGCGGCGACTTCTACGACCGCACCGGCGCGCTGCGCGACATGGTGCAGAACCACCTGCTGCAGCTTCTGTGCATGGTGGCGATGGAGCCGCCGGCCAGCCTAAGCGAAGACGCCATCCGCGACGAGAAGATCAAGATCCTGAAGGCGCTCAGGCCGATCACGCCGCAGGACGTGGCCGAAAAGACAGTGCGCGGCCAGTACAAGTCGGGCGCCATCGGCGGCAAGCCGGTGCCGGGCTACCTGGACGAAGCGGGCATTGCGTCCGACAGCCGTACCGAGACCTTTGTCGCGATCAAGGCCGAGATCGCCAACTGGCGCTGGGAAGGCGTGCCCTTCTACCTGCGCACCGGCAAGCGCATGCAGTCGCGCGTGGCCGAGATCGTGATCCATTTCCGCGACGTGCCGCACGCGATCTTCCCGCGGCCGCTGACGCTGTCGCCGCAGAACCGGCTGGTGATCCAGCTGCAGCCCGAAGAAAGCATCCGGCTGTACTGCCTGGTCAAGCAGCCCGGCGACACGCTGGAACTGACGCCGACCTCGCTCGACCTGGACTTCGCCAACTCGTTCAAGGTGCGCCGCGCCGGCGCCTACGAACGGCTCCTGCTGGACGTGATCCGCGGCCGGCTGGGCCTGTTCGTGCGCCGCGACGAGCAGGTGCAGGCCTGGCGCTGGGTCGAACCCATCATCGACACCTGGGATGCCAGCACCGTGCCGCCCAAGCCCTATACCGCAGGCACCTGGGGGCCGGCCGCGTCGTCGGCGCTGATGTCGCGCGACGGCGGGCTGTGGCACGAGGAAGCCTGAGCCATGCGCACGCAAAATCGCCAAGGAAACCATCATGCGCCTGTTTGAACATCCCACCCCGATGGACCAGGCCGAGGCACTGGCCATCTCGATCGCCAATGCGCTGGAGCTTGTCATCCGCGTCAAGGGCTGGGCGGTACTGGCAGTCTCGGGCGGACGCTCGCCCGTGGCAATGTTCGAGCGACTGCGCCACCGGCACGTGCGCTGGGAAGCGGTGACCGTCACGCTGGTCGACGAGCGCGTGGTGCCGCCCGACCACGCGGACAGCAACGCCGCCCTGGTGCGCGCGCACCTGCTGCGCGAGGCCGCCGCCAGCGCCGCCTTCGTGCCGCTGGTTGCCGATGCGCAGGACGCTGCCGCCCCCGTGCAGGCGGTGGCGCGCGCCAACCGCGCTTTTCGCCAGCCCGATGTGGTCGTGCTGGGCATGGGCGAGGACGGCCATACCGCCTCGCTGTTCCCGGACGCGCCCGAACTGCAGAGCGCGCTGAGCGAGCCGCAGCCTGGCTACGTGATCACGCATCCGTCGGCCGCGCCGCATGCCCGCATCACGCTGAACCTGGCGGCGCTGCTGGCCGCCGAGCGCGTGTTCCTGTCGGTGTCCGGCGCGGCCAAGGCCGAGGTGCTCGAACGCGCGCTGCAGGGCCCGACGCCGTCCCTGCCGGTCAGCCTGGTGCTGTCGCGGCACCGGCACGGGTTTGACGTGTTCAGGACCTGACCGCGCTGAACCCCAAGAGGAGCGATATCCGACGCCATGGCCACCACTGCATCCTCCCCTGCTGACTTCCCCCGCCTGCTCGGCGATGTCGGCGGCACCAACGTGCGCTTTGCCCTGGAAACCGCGCCCATGCGGATCGGTCCGGTGACCGCGCTGAAGGTGGCCGATTTCCCGTCGCTGGAAGCCGCGCTGCGCCAGTTTCTCGACGGCCTCGCCGCGTCGGGACAGCCCGCGCCGCGCCACGCGGCGATCGGCCTGGCCAACCCCGTGACCGGCGACCAGGTCCGCCTCACCAACCACAACTGGCTGTTCTCGATCGACGGCATGCGGCGTGCGCTCGGCCTGCAGACCCTGGTGGCCATCAACGACTTCACCGCGCTGGCGCTGGCGCTGCCGCACCTGCCTGCCGACGGGCTGGTGCAGGTGCGCGCCGGCACCGCCGTGCCTACCGCGCCGCTGGCGCTGCTCGGGCCCGGAACCGGGCTGGGCGTCTCCGGCCTGGTACCGGCACCGGGCGGGCAGGTCGTGGCGCTGGCCGGAGAAGGCGGCCATATCGAACTGATGCCGGACACTGACGACGAATGGGTCGCCTGGCGCGGGGTGCATCGCAACGTCGGCCGGGTGTCGGCAGAGCGGCTCCTGAGCGGCAGCGGCCTGTCGCATATCCATGCCGCGCTGGCCGCAGAAACGGGTACGCTTTTGCTCGCGCCGCTGTCGCCGGAGCAGGTCACCACGGGTGCCTTCGAACGCAACGACTCGCTGTGCCAGCGGGCCATGGCCGTGTTCTTCGGCTTGCTTGGCTCGGTTGCGGCCGATATCGCGCTGGTGGTCGGCGCGCGCGGCGGGGTCTACCTGGGCGGCGGCATCCTGCCGCGCTTCGTGCCTGCGCTTCAGGCCTCGGTGTTCGCCGAACGCTTCGTCGCCAAGGGCCGCATGCGCGGCTGGCTCGAGGCCGTGCCGGTCCATGTCATCACCGCCAGCCATCCGGCGTTGCCGGGGCTGGCGCAAGCGCTGGCCGAGCGCCTCGGCGGCTCGATTCGGAACGTATAGCCATGCGCGTGCTGCTGGTGGAGGACGATGCCATGATCGGCGACAGCGTCAAGCTGGCGCTGCGCCAGGAAGGCTTTACCGTCGACTGGGTGCGCGACGGCGACGCCGGCCTGGCCGCGGCCAGCACCGCGCAGGACGGACAGCCGTGCTACGACCTGGTCCTGCTTGACCTGGGACTGCCGCGGCGCCCGGGCCTCGACGTGCTGCGCACCCTGCGCGCGCGCGGCGTGCCAACCCCGGTGCTGATCCTGACCGCGCGCGACGCCGTCGCGGACCGTGTCGCGGGGCTGAACGCCGGCGCCGATGACTACCTGGTCAAGCCGTTCGACCTGCAGGAACTGGCCGCGCGCATGCACGCGCTGGCACGCCGCGCGGCCGGGCGCGCCGAACCACTGGTCACCTACGGCGACATCGCGCTCAATCCCGCCACGCGTGAAGCCACCCATCGCGGCGAGCCGGTGCGTCTGTCGGCACGCGAGTTCGCGCTGCTGTCCGCGCTGATGGCGCGCCCTGGCAAGGTGTGGTCGGTGGCGCAGTTGCAAGAGCGGCTGTATGGCTGGGACGACGAAGTCGGCAGCAATACCGTCGAGGTCTATATCCACGCGCTGCGCAAGAAGTTCGGCGCGGCGCTGATCCGCAATATCCGCGGCGTGGGCTATGTGGTGCCGCGCCTGGACGGGGATGCGGCGTCCGCAGGCGAAGGAGACACCCCCTGATGCGCTCCATCCAGCGAACCCTGCTGTGGTGGCTGGCCGCGGGCCTGCTTGCCGGCATTGCCATCGCCACCGCGCTGATCTACGGACAGGCGCGGCAGGAGGCCAATGCGCTGTTCGACTACCAGATGAAGCAGATGGCCGCGGCGCTGCCCAGCCAGTTTGCCGACCCGGTGGCGGCGCCCTTCCTGGGCGCGCCCGGCGACCTCGCGCATGCTGACGAGGACGTGGTCATCCACATCTGGGACGGCTCCGGCCGCAGCCTGTACCTGTCGCATTCGCACCCGGCGCTGCCGGCGCGCGCCGAGCTGGGCTTTTCCAACGTGACCACCCAGCAGGGCGAATGGCGCCTGTACAGCATGCAGCTGGGACCCACCGTCGTGCAGATCGCGCAGCCGATGAGCGCGCGCCGCACGCTGGCCGCGCGCATGGCGCTGCGCACCGTGGCGCCGCTGCTGCTGTTGCTGCCGCTGCTGGGCTGGCTGGTGTGGATGGCAGTGGGGCGCGGCCTGCGCCCGCTGCGCGAGATCGCCACCGAGGTGCGTGCGCGCGACGCCAACACGCTGGCGCCGCTGGCCGTGCGCCAGATGCCGGACGAGATCGCACCGCTCAGTGCCGCGCTGAACCAGCTGCTGGCGCGCCTCTCGCACGCCATCGACACCCAGCGCGCCTTCGTCGCCGATGCCGCGCACGCCCTGCGCACGCCGCTGGCTGCGCTGCAGCTGCAGGCCCAGCTGGTGGAGCGGGCCGAGAACGGCGCGGCGCGTGACGAGGCCATCGGCAAGCTGCGCCAGGGGCTGGAGCGGCTGACCCACCTCGTCGCCCAGCTGCTGACGCTGGCGCGGCAGGAGCCGGGCGCGGCCATTCCCCCGCACGAACCGGTGGAACTGCACCAACTGGCAGCAAGCGTGGTCGCGGACATGGCGCAGGCCGCTCTGGATCGCAATATCGACCTCGGGCTGGACGGCAGCGAGGACGCATCGCCGGCGGTGGTGCGTGGCGACGCGGATGCGCTGCGCATCCTGCTGACCAACCTGCTGGACAACGCGCTGGCTTATATCCCGTCTGGCGGCCGCATCGATGTGCAGGTGGACCGCAGCGCCGATGGCCGCATCGTTGAACTGGTGGTCAGCGACAACGGGCCGGGGATTCCCGCTGAAGAGCGCGCGCGCGTGTTTGATCGCTTCTATCGGGTGGCCGATGCGCCCACGGGTGGCAGCGGGCTGGGGCTGGCCATCGTGGCCGAGATCGCGCAGTCGCATGGGGCGCGGGTGGTACTGGAGGATGCGGGGCCGGGGTTGCGGGTCAGGGTGGTGTTTGGGGTTGATTAACGGTGCCGTCCGCCATGCATTCGAGCGCTTGCCAAGGGAAGTGCAGACCCGGGAATCGTCATGCCCCCGATCTTGTCGGGCGCCGCGGCGGCGTCGCGTGGGTAGGCACTAAACGCTCCGCGAGAACCGGCGACCCAGTTCGCGCAGCCACGTCAGGAACGTATTGATTGCGGCATCCTCCAGGCGTGCATTGTGGACGTAACTGCAGTAACGCCACGCAGGCAAGGCCGGCCCTTCGAACGGAAACACAAGACGGCCTTCCTCGACATCCAGCGCAACCAGCGCGGTCGGGCCCATTGCGATACCCAGGCCGTCAATCGCGGCTTGCAGGGTCAGGTAAAAGTGATCGAGTTGCAGGGAATTGCGTGTGGCAAGCCGAGGGTTGCCGCACGCCGCCAGCCATTCCGCCCAGAGGCCGGGATAGGTCGCCGTGTGCAGCAACGTGTGTTGCGCCAGGTCCGAGACATGGCGAATCGGGTGGGATTCCAGCACCTTGGGTGAGCAAACCGGCAGACGTACTTCGGACAGAAACTCGCCGACGACGTATCCCGCCGGCTTCTGCTCGCTGCCACGAATCGCCACATCGAATTCGTCGCGCAGTCTTTCGACGGGCTCGTCCGACGTGGTCAGCCGAATCTCCACCGCCGGGTTGGCCAGCTGGAAGTTCGACAGTTGCGGCAAGAGCCAGCGCAAGGCGAACGTGGTCGGCGCATTGACCCGGATGATCTGTTGCCGCGCGGCATGGAGTTGCTCATTGGTGGCCAGTGCGATGCGATCAAGCGCCGCCGATATCTCCGACAGGTAAGCGCGTCCCGGCGCAGTCAGTACGACCCGCCGGCCCCGGCGTTCGAACAGGTCATGACCAAGCCAGGCTTCCAGTTGCCCCACTTGCCGGCTGACTGCGCCGTGCGTGACACAAAGCTCGTCGGCTGCCGCGGAAAAGCCCTCAAGCCGGGCGGCGGCTTCGAACACGCGCAGCGCGTTCAACGGTGGCAGGCGACGTGGCATGGGGCTACCTTCTATGTGATTTTTCCTGACATGGATACTGAGTTTATATCGATTTTCGTCGGGGAAAATAGCCAATATATTGCGTCGGTAGATCTCGGACCCGTTCCGGATCTGTCTGATTAAGTCACCAGGGAGTACGATCGTATGTCGAATGTGGTGGTGGTGGGCGCACAATGGGGCGATGAGGGCAAGGGCCGGATTGTGGACTGGCTTGCCGAGAAGGCGGACATCGTGGCCCGCTACAACGGCGGTCACAACGCCGGTCACACGCTCGTCGTGAACGGCCGGACCTACAAACTGGCGCTGCTTCCGAGTGGCGTCGTGCGGGGAAAGCTTGGGCTGATCGGCAATGGCGTGGCCCTGGACCCGGAGGCGCTGCTTGCGGAGATCGACCGCATGGCGGCGCTGGGCATCCGCGTGACGCCTGAGGTGCTGCAGATCGCCGGAACGGCCACGCTTGTGCTTCCGCTCCACCGCGCGATCGACGCCGCCCAGGAACGCATGCGTGTCAAGCCGATCGGCACCACGCTTCGCGGCATCGGTCCGGCATACGAAGACAAGGTCGGGCGCCGCGGCTTGCGCGTTTGCGATCTTGCTGAACCGGAATTGCTCGCGGACAAGCTTGACCTGCTGCTGCAGCACCACAACGCGTGGTTCCGCGGCCTGGGTCTGGAACCGTTCCAGAGAGACCCGATGTTGAGCGACCTGCTCGACATGGCGCCGAGAATCCTGCCGTTCGTGGGACGCGTCTGGGAGCAGCTCGACAATGCGTATACATCGGGCAAGCGCACGGTCTTCGAGGGTTCGCAGGCGGTAATGCTGGACGTGGATTGGGGTAGTTACCCCTATGTGACGTCGTCGAGCACCATTGCCGCCGGCGCGGCGAGCGGCACGGGTATCGCACCCTCCCGCCTGGGGCCGGTGCTGGGCATCAGCAAGGTCTATGCGACGCGCGTTGGCGAAGGTCCGTTCACGTCCGAAGTGGACGGAGCGCTGGGTGACACGCTCAGACAGCGGGGCGGCGAGTACGGCGTCAATACCGGCCGCCCGCGTCGCTGCGGCTGGCTCGACACCGTGCAGCTTCGCCAGAGCGGCAAGGTCGCCGGCATCAACCTGCTGGCATTGACCAAGCTGGATGTGCTCGATGGATTCGACTCGGTCCACGTATGCGTGGGCTACGAACTCGACGGAAAGCGCATCGACTACATGCCATCCACGAACGCCGAACAGCAACGCCTCGTTCCGGTGCTCAAGCGCTTTGAAGGTTGGAAGGATTCGACCCGGGGCATCCGGTCCTTTGCCGATCTTCCCCGCCAGGCCGTGGCGTTGATCGAGGCGATTCAAGAGGAGGTCGGCATCCCGGTGGCCATGGTGACTACCGGCCCCGAGCGGGACGACGCGATTGTCCTGCGATCCCCGTTCGACGATGCGGGCTGTCTGGCTATGTGAATGGGATCACGGCGGCGAGTGAGGCAACCCGCGTCATTCGAATTCGCCCACCCTCTCGAGGGACAGGGCAGCGGCATAGCTCGATCCGCGAAAAAGCGCTTCGTTTATGCGGGTTGGCCTTGGTATGTCGGTCGGGTTCGATGTTGTCGTAGGTTGGACCGCCCGGTTCCGCCCTGCTGGGCGGGTCACTTTTTGTCCGAGCGACAAAAGTAACCAAAAAACGCGTCGCCTGGGCGGCTGGCCATCCATTCCTCGGTGTTGGTGGGTCGGACGGTGGTGATTTCCCGTCGATGGGGTTGGTGGTTCAGGCCTGCTACGCACCCTGTCTGTGCCCACATCAACGGACTATTGGACGAACCCGACTTTAGGCTGTTGGCAGCCTTCTAACCAGGTCATCGGTAGGACGCCTACGGCTGCGCTGCGCGCACTCAGTATCGTAGGTCAGGGGCTCGGGCACGGAGTGCGTCGCTGCGCTCGCACGGCGTTGTCGCCGATGATGCCGGGCCAACTGTGCAAATCAGGACGTGGCCGCTGGTTCTGCCCCGTTAGGACGTGCGCGCAGCGCAGCCGAAGGCGTCCGACCGACGCGGTGTTTAGCAGGTTGCCAATAGCCTAAAGTCGGGTTCGTCCAATAGTCCGTTGATGTGGGCACAGACAGGGTGCGTAGCAGGGTCGAACCACTAGCCCCATCGACTGGAAATCACCGCCGCCTGAACCGCCCACACCGAGGAATTGGTGGCCAGCCGCCAGAGGCGACGCGTTCTTTGGTTACTTTTGTCGCTTGGACAGAAAGTGACCCGCCCAGCAGGGCGGAACCAGGCGGTCCAACCTACGACAACATCGAACCCGACCGACATAACCAAGCCAACGCGCATGAAGCCCACCGGCCACGCCGGCGAAACAGCCCACGCCCGCCAAGACCACTAGCCTCCCGCTGTGGGCTTCATGGCGGGGACAGCGGGCCAGGCGGTGCAGTCGGAGAAGGGTGGGGCGGCTGCCGCAGGCATCCGGCGTGCGGATAGCTGGCAGACGTCACATTCTAGCGCCGTGGCACCGGGCTTGCCGAAGGCGACAGCGCACGCGGTGGGCACGCAGAAACGGGTACGTTTTGCCTCCCGCGGGCGCGTTCATGACCGGTCCTGCGTCGTGGCATATGCCTATAAACAAGGATCGAACGCGTTTCCCGGACGGCCCGCGGTGCCGTTTTGCCGGCCCCGGCAACGCACGCAGAAACGGGTACGCTTTGGTGCCGCGACCGCCTCCCAAGCATGCCGGGACAACACCATTGCGTATCATGCGTGTTCTCTTCCTCACTCGCAAAACAACAACATGCGCGCAATCGGCAACTTCCTCTGGTTCATTCTTGGCGGCGTGGTGATGGGGCTGGCCTGGTGGCTGGCCGGGCTGCTGGCCTTTATCTCGATCATCGGGATTCCCTGGGGCAAGGCCTGCTTCGTGATCGGCACCTTTACCTTCTTTCCGTTCGGCAAGCAGGCCATCAGCCGGCGCGAGCTGACCGGGCGCGACGATGTCGGCACCGGCGCGCTGGGGCTGGTGGGCAATGTGCTGTGGTTTGTCTTTGCCGGCGTGTGGCTGGCGATCGGGCACGTGATGGCGGCGGTCGCCAACTTCGTGACCATCATCGGCATCCCGTTTGCGATCCAGCACCTGAAGCTCGCCGGCATTGCGTTGGCGCCGATCGGCCAGACCGTGGTCAGCAACGAAGTGGCTGACGCCGCGCGCCGCGATGGCGCGCGCGCGCAGGTGGACAACCTGCGCCGCTGAAGCTTCAGGCGCCAGCGTCTCCGGCGCTGGCCATCGGCCTGGCGGGCTTGTTGTCCGTCACCGGGGTTTGAGCGATGTTTGTCCGGCAGCTATTGTCAAATTTTATTGACGCTTCTGTCCAAGATCCAGTGGATTGTCAAATCGTGCGAGCGGCGTACCATAGGCGGCCAGACTGACGCACTGGCTTGACCCGGAGAATTACCATGGCCCTTGACCAAGAATCCTTTGCCCTGCTGCGCGCTTCGGTGCAGCGCTTCATCGACGAACGCCTGAAGCCCGCCGAGGACACGCTGGAGGAAACCGACGACGTGCCCGCCGAGATCGTCGCGGACATGAAGGAGATGGGCCTGTTCGGCATCTCCATCCCTGAGGCCTACGGCGGCATCGGCCTGTCGATGTCGCAGGAATGCGATGTGGTCTACGACCTGGGCCACACCGCGTTTGCCTTCCGTTCGGTGTTCGGCACCAACGTGGGCATCGGCTCGCAGGGCATCCTGATGGATGGCACGGAGGACCAGAAGCAGCAGTACCTGCCGCGCATCGCCAGCGGCGACCTGATCATCTCGTTCGCGCTGACCGAGCCGAATGCCGGCTCCGATGCCGCCTCGCTGCAGACCAGGGCCGAGCTCGACGGCGACCACTATGTCATCAACGGCACCAAGCGCTTTATCACCAACGCGCCGCGCGCCGGCGCCTTCACGCTGATGGCGCGCACGGGCGGTGCGGGCGCTTCGGGCATCTCGTCCTTCATCGTGCCGGCCGACACCCCGGGCATCTCGCTGGGCAAGCCGGACAAGAAGATGGGCCAGCGCGGCACCAAGACCTGCGACGTGGTGCTGGAGAACGCGCGCGTGCCTGCCGCCAACATCATCGGCGGCGTGCCGGGCGTGGGCTTCAAGACCGCGATGAAGGTGCTGGACCGCGGCCGCCTCCATCTCTCGGCGCTGGCCTGCGGCATGGCACACCGCCTGATCACCGACGCGGTGGCCTATGCCAAGGAACGCAAGCAGTTCGGCAAGCCCATCGGCGACTTCCAGCTGATCCAGGCCATGCTGGCGGACAGCCAGGCCGAGCTGTACGCGGGCCTGTCGATGGTGCGCGACTGCGCCCAGCGCTACGACGCCAAGCCCGCCGGCAAGAGCGATCCGGAAGTCAGCATGCTGGCCTCCTGCACCAAGATGTTCTGCACCGAGATGGTGGGCCGCGTGGCCGACCGCGCGGTGCAGATCCATGGTGGCGCCGGCTATATCGCCGAATACAAGGCCGAGCGTTTCTACCGCGACGTGCGCCTGCTGCGCCTGTACGAAGGCACCACGCAGATCCAGCAGCTGATCATCGCCAAGCAACTGCTGCGCGACTGACCACGCAACGGCCCGGGGCGGCAGGAGTCGACATGAACACGATGCAGTTCCGCGGGCCGGACAGCCCGCCGCAGGCAGGGCATGATGGCGACGCGCCGCACCGGCTGCGCGCCGTGGTGGCGACCTATCGCCCCACGCTGCAGGCCTATACGCTGGCGGTGTCGCCAGCCGAGCTGATGGTGCTCAGCGCGCCGCCGGCGGAGATGGCGGGCAACGTGGGCGCCAGGGGCGATCCACGCGCGCACGCGCATCTGGCGCGCTTGCGCGGCGAGGTCCAGGCCAGCGGCATTGCGTTGCCGGGTGCGATCGTGGTCGCGGTCAGCGGCGGCAGCCTGCAATGCGAGTTCGACCATCTGTATGCGCTGTCGCTGCATCCGCGCCGCGGTGACCGGCTGATCGTGCTGGACGGCTACGAGCGCCTGCTGGCGCTTGCGCATGGCGAGCGCCGGCAATGCAAGACGCTGGTGTCGGCGGTGCTGTGGCGCACGGCGCTGGAGTCCGCCGCGGCGGCACCGGCAACGGATGCCGCCAACGATACGATCGATGCGCCCGTGGCGCAGTCATGCGCGGCACGCTGGGCCCATGCTACCCGCGTGTGGCACTGACCCCGGCGACGGGCGCGTAATACTCGAACTGCTGAATGCGACTGGCGCGATCCGTGTGATCGGCGCAATGTGACGTGAGCCGCCTGCATGGCGGCTTTTTCTTTGTCGGTGCCCAGACTTGCCTGAACGCCGCTGCAGGCTTGCTCGCGGTATCGCCGCTTATTGCGGCCACACCCCATCGATATCGCGCAGCAGGTGGCCGGCGAGAATATAGTCCCCGAGCCGCGTGGCCTTGGCCTCGAGGTCGAGCAGTTCATTGTCCGCCAGCGTGCCAAGATCGAACTGGCAATAGAGATTGCGTTGACGGAATGTGGCCTTGGGTTTGGCCAGCCCTTCGATCAGGGCTTCGCGGGAACGGACGGCGATGCTTTCTTGTCCGCGATACTGCACCTTGATACCGCGCTTTTCTCCGAGCCTGCCGAGTTCGACGGCGTCCTGCCATCCCGTCTCGTAGTCCAGCTCAAGCGCCAGCACGCCCTCCGAGGCCAGAAGCCTGAGCGCTTCTGCCTTGCTGCCAGCTCGCACGATTGACATCCACACCTCTTATATCGACTTATACTGTACGAATATACAGTCAACCCGGAGTCGCGGCAAGGCCCTTGCTGCGGACAGCGGTCGACTGTTCCCGGCCGCGCCGCCGAGACGTTGCGCAGGCCGTGCCCCCCGGCCTGCGCCAGTCCAGTCGAGTATTGTTTTCCATGTATGTCAGAGGCATGTCAGAGGCGCGCCGGCGGCTCGGGACTGCCCCCGTGATTGCCGGTGCCGTTGCCGGTTGCCGTGCCTGTCGTCGTGCCGGGGGCGCCCGCTTGCGCCGGTGCGCCGGCGAAGTCGCCCGCATAGGCGCGTGACAGGGCGCCGGGCTGCATGTAGCGCCGGATGGCGGCGTTGACCGTCTGCGGCGTGGCGCTGCGCAGCCGTTGCTCAAGTTCCTCGGTAAAGGCCATGGTGCGGCCCAGGTAGAGCTGGATGGCCAGCGCGCCGGCCAGCGCGGCATCGCTGCTGCGGCTGACCATGCCCTGCTGCAGCAGGCCGCTGACCGCCTCGGCCAGTTCCTCGGCGGTAATGCCGTCGCGTACGAAGCGCTCCAGTTCCTCGGTCACGGCGCGCTGCACGCGCGGCAGGTTCTGCGGCGCATACTGCGCGCGCACGCCGAAGCGGCCGGCGTGGTCGAGCGCGCCTACCTGCACCCAGCTGCTCGCGCCGTAGCTCAGCCCTTCCTGCTGGCGCAGCCGGTCAGCCAGGCGGCTGCGCAGGCTGGCGCCGCCCAGCACGCGATTGGCAATGAGCATCAGCGCATAGTCGGAGGCGTCGCTGGTCAGGTCGATCGGGCTGACGGCCAGGTAGACGGCATTGGCCTTGCCCGGCGTGGGCAGCGTGAACTCGGCCGGCGGGATCGGCACGAAGGGACGGTCGACGCGCGCATAGGGCTGTGGCGCGGTCCAGTCGCCGAACAACTGCGCTGCCTGCGCGCTGGCCGCCGCGGCATCGAAGTCGCCCACCAGGCTCAGTTGCGCATGGCCCGCGCCGTAGAAGCGGGCGTGGAAGTCGCGCACCTGCGCCAGGGTGGCGGCCTGCAGGTCGGCAATGCTCTCGGCGATGGTGCGGGCATGGCGCGGGTCGCCCACGGGGTAGGGGTCGCCGTGCTGGCCCAGGGCATTGGATGCCAGCACGCCGGGTTCGCGCTGCGTGCTTTCGATATCGGCGATGCTGGTCTTGCGCAGCGTCTCGAACTCGGCCTCGGGGAAGGTCGGCGCGCGCAGCAGGTTGCGCAGCAGCGCCAGCACTTCCGGCAGGTACGCACGGCGCGTCTCGAAGCTGACCGTCACGAGTTCCGAGCTGCCGGAGATGCCGACGCGCGCGCGCAGTGCCTCGAGGCGGTCGGCGATCTGCTGGCGGTCCATGCCGGCCGTGCCGCGCCGGAGCATGGCGGCGGTCAGCGCACCCACCGTGGTCAGCCCCTGCAGGCTCTGCACATCCCCCGTGCGCAGCAGCAGCACGCCTTGCACCACTTCTCCGCGCGCGGGCTTGGGCAGCAGCGCCAGCTGCATCCCGTTGGCGAGCGTCTGGCGCGTGGTATGGGATTCGATATTGGCGGGGCTGGGGTCGAATGCCGCCACCGCGGCCGGCGCCTGCCTGCCCTGGTAGCCGCTGACCATCGCCGCGACGTCCGGTGCCGGCGGCACCAGCGTGCGCTGCGGCTGCTCGGCGGGCAGGAACACGCCCAGGGTACGGTTCGATGCCTGGAAGTAGTTCTGCGCCACGCGCTGCACGTCGGCGAGCGTGGTGGTCTCGACGCGGTCGCGCGCCAGGAAGAACAGGCGCCAGTCGCCCTTGGCGATGGCCTCGGACAGCGCAATGCCCAGCGCGCCGGGATCGTTCATGTACTGCTCATAGCCATTGCGCATGCGCACGCGCGCGCGTTCCAGCTCGGCCTCGGTCACGGGCGCTTCGGCAAAGCCCTCGATCTGCGTGATCAGCCCTGCGCGCGCGGCGGCAAGCGGCTGGTCTTTCGAAGTCTCCGCCATGAACAGCAGTACGCCGGGATCCTTCATCGCATAGAGCGCGCTGCCGACCGAGGCCGCCTGGCCGCGTTCGACCAGCGCCTTGTACAGCCGCCCGCCCGGCGTGTCCGCGAGGATGATGGTCAGCAGCGACAGCGCGGTGGCGTCCGGGTGCGCGCCCGGGCTGATGTGGTATTGCGCGGCCACCAGGCGCGTGTCGCCGGGGCGCATCACCACCAGCTCGCGCGCGCCTTCCTGCGCGGGCTCGACGGTATGCTCGGGCGGCAGCACGCGCTGCGGGCGCGGAATCGGGCCGAAGTCACGCTCGATGCGCGCCAGCGTGGCGGCGGGATCGAACTTGCCCGCCACCACCAGCACCGCGTTGTCGGGCTGGTAGTAGCGGCGATAGAAGGCGCGCAGGCTGTCGATGCTGACTTGCTCCACGTCGCTGCGCGCGCCGATCGGTGCCTTGCCGTAGTTGTGCCAGCGATAGGCGGCGGCCATGGTCTGCTGCATCAGCATGCGCCCGGGGCTGTTCTCGCCCATTTCCATCTCGTTGCGCACCACCGGCATCTCGCTGTCCAGGTCGGCGCGCGCGATCGCGCTGTTGACCATGCGATCGGCCTCCATGCGCAGCGCCCAGTCCAGGTTGTCGTCGCTGGCGGTGAAGGTCTCGAAGTAGTTGGTACGGTCCTGCGCGGTGGTGCCGTTCGCGCTCATGCCGCGCCGCGCGAATTCGGTCGGGATGGTCTTGCCCGGCAGCGACGGCGTGCCCTTGAAGAGCAGGTGCTCGAGCAGGTGGGCCATGCCGGTCTCGCCGTAGTTTTCATGGCGGCTGCCGACCAGGTAGGTGATGTTGACGGTGGTGCTGGCCTTGGCCGCGTCAGGTGCCAGCACGATACGCAGGCCGTTGGGCAGGCGGTATTCGGTGATGCCTTCGACCGACGTCACCTGGGCGGCCCTGGCGGATGTCGCCGCGGGCGCGGTCTGCACCGGCTGCGCCAGCGCCGGCGTGCCGGCAAGCGAAGCAAGCAGGGACAGGTTCAGGGCAGTACGGCGCATGGGGTCTCCGGTCGGGCGGTGGCAGTGAGGGTGGCAGTGAGCTCGCGGGTGAGGCACGCAGCGCATTCTAGCCGCCGTCCCTGCCAGCCACTGTGCCGCAGCCCACGCCTGCACGCCAGAGGGAAATGTCCGAATCCAGCGGATATGCGGCGGCATGTAGCGGTAGCATGCCGTCATGAACCTCGATCCCGATACCTGCTACAAGGCCGTGGCCTCGCACGACCGCCGCTTCGACGGGCGCTTCTTCGTGGGTGTGTCGTCGACGGGCGTGTACTGCCGGCCGGTGTGCGCGGTACGCACCCCCAAGCGCGAGAACTGCACGTTCTATGAGAGCGCCGCCGCGGCCGAAAAGCACGGCTTTCGTCCCTGCCTGCGCTGCCGTCCCGAACTGGCGCCCGGGCATGGCCTGGCCGATATTTCCGGCCGGCTGGCACAGGCCGCGGCCACGCTGATCGACGAGGGCTTCATGGCCGAAGGCAGCGTGGCCGCACTGGCCGCGCGCATCGGCGTGACCGAGCGGCACTTGCGGCGCCTGTTCGATGCGCAGTTCGGCGTGTCGGTGCTGGAGTATGCACAGACCCAGCGGCTGCTGCTGGCCAAGCGGCTGCTGGCCGACACCGCGCTGCCGGTGACCGAAGTGGCGCTGGCCGCGGGCTTTGGCAGCGTGCGCCGCTTCAACGATGTGCTCAAGACCCGCTATGGCCTGACGCCGCTGGCACTGCGCCGGCGCGCCACCGACGGCGTCGCCGACCGGCTGGTGTTCGACCTTGGCTACCGCCCGCCCTTCGCCTGGGACGCATGGCTGCGCTTCCTGGCCACGCGCGCGGTGGACGGCATCGAAGCCATCGCGGACGGCGCCTACCTGCGCACGCTTCTGGTGGAAGCCGGCGGCAGCACGCACATTGGCTGGGTGCGCATTGAACACGTGCCGCGCAGGCTGGTGCTGCGTGTGACGCTGTCGGCTTCGCTGGCGCGCGTGATTCCGCAGGCGCTGGGCAAGGTGCGCCGGCTGTGCGACCTGGGCTGCCGGCCAGACGTGGTGGACCGGCACCTGGGCGAACTGGCCGAGGCGATGCCGGGCGTGCGCCTGCCGGGCAGCGTCGACGGCTTCGAGATCGCGGTGCGCGCGGTGGTGGGGCAGGTGATCCCGGTGGTGCAGGCACGACGCATCCTGGCCGCGCTGGCGCAACGGGCAGGGCAGGCGCTGGACGGCACGCCGCCAGACGGCCTGCGCCATACCTTCCCGACTGCCGCCGCCATCGTTGCACTGCCAGAGCAAGCCTTACGCGATGCAGGAGTGTCGGCGGGCAAGGCGCGCACGCTGCAGGCGCTGGCCAGGCGCGTGGCTGACGGCACGCTGGCGCTTGACGCGCACGCGGTGCCGGAGCAGGCCGTGGCGGCGCTGCGCGAGATCGACGGCATCGGCGACTGGACCGCGCAGTATGTCGCCATGCGCGCTCTGGGCTGGCCCGATGCCTTCCCCGGCACCGACTATGCGCTGCGCAAGGTGCTGGGCGTCAGTACCGTGCGCGCGATGCAGGCACGCACGGCGCAATGGGCGCCGTGGCGGGCCTATGCCGCCATCCACCTGTGGCATCGCTATGAAGCGATGAAGGACGCCGCCCCCGCGGTGGCCGAACCGGAGACGATCGCATGACCAGCTATCGCCATATCGACAGCCCGCTCGGGACCGTATTGCTGCGCGCGCAGGCGGGGCACCTGACCGGCCTTTACTTCTCGGGGCAGAAATACCACCCCACGGGCATTGCCGACAGCCGCGACGTGCCCCCGGCCGATGCCGCGGTGCTCGATCGCGCACAGGTGGAACTGGCCGGGTATTTCGCCGGCCGCCGCGACACCTTCACCGTGCCGGTGCGCTTTGCCGGCAGCCCGTTCCAGCAGCGCGTATGGCAGGCGCTGCTGGACATCCCGTGCGGCGAGACCGCATCGTACGGAGAGCTGGCCCGCATGCTGGGCCTGCCGCCTACGCATGCGCGCGCGGTGGGCGGCGCGGTGGGGCGCAACCCGCTGTCGGTGATCGTGCCCTGCCATCGCGTGCTCGGCAGTGCCGGCGCGCTGACCGGCTACGCCGGCGGGATTGATCGCAAACGCGCCCTGCTGCAGCGCGAGGGCATCCGCGCCGCGCCAGGCTGACGGCCTGGCCGCGCTGCCATGGCCCGCCTGTTCATCGCCGTGGAAGTGCCGCCCGCACAGGCGGCATGGCTGCTGTCGACCCTTCCCGCCGCACACGGCGTGCGGGCCGCCGCGCCAGCGCAGGTCCACCTGACCTTGCACTTCCTGGGTGAGTGTCACACGCCAGGCGAACAACTCGAAGCCGCGCTGGGCAGCATCAGCGCGCCTGCCTTCGAACTCCGTGCATTCGGTACCGGGCGCTTTCGCAGCGGCCAGGGTTCGGTGCTGTGGGCAGGCCTGGCGCCCGGCCCTGGCCTGGATGCGCTGCGCACCTTGCATGCCGATGCGGGCCAGGCGCTCGCGGACACCGCCGGCATCGCACCGGAGCGGCGGCGCTTTCATCCCCACCTGACGCTGGCCCGCTGCAAGCCGTCCGTGCCGGAAAGCGTGCTGCGCGCCTGGCTCGACAGGCACCGCGCGCTGGCCAGCGAGCCGTGGTCCGTCGCGCGGCTGGTGCTGTTCGAAAGCCGGCTCGGCCCGCAGGGCCCGCAACACCTGGTGCGCCAGGCGTGGCCGCTGGCGCCGGCCGGCCCTACGCCAGGTTGCTGAGCCCCAGCGCCACGCCCAGCCCGCACAGGGCCGAGCCGATGGCGCGGTCCAGCAGCCGCTGGCGCCGCAGCATCGCCGCGCGCAGCGCCGGTGCGGTGAAGACGCAGGCCACCAGGCTGAACCAAGCCAGGTGCGCCACTGACATGAATCCGCCATAGGCCCACTGCACCGGCACCGGCGTGTGCGCATCGACGACCTGGGTGTAGGTGCTGACCACGAACAGCGTTGTTTTCGGGTTCAGCGCATTGGTCAGAAAGCCCATGCGCAGCGCCGCCAGCGGTTTCAGCGTGCCGGTTCCTTGGAGGTCCACCGCCAGGGCGTCCCGCTTGCGCAGCGTCTGGACGCCGATCCACACCAGGTAGGCCGCCCCCAGCATCTTCACCACCGTCAGCACGCTGTGCGCGTGCGCCATCAGCAGCGCTACCCCGAACATCGTATAGAGCACGTGCACCTGCACCCCCAGCGCGATCCCGAGCGCGCTGAGCAGGCCGGCGCGCCGGCCATACAGGTAGCTGTTGCGAGTGACCATGGCGAAGTCCGGACCGGGACTGACGACGGCCAGCACGGTCACGGCGGCGACTGCGAGGGATTCGGCGATTGGGGGCATTTTCTGTCAGTTTATGTTGCAATTATCCGGAGATCGCCACCTCTGGCGATCAAAGCGTACCCAATTCTGCGTGCCGAAAAGCGCCGCCACAACCGATATATACTCGCGCAATTCCGTGAGAAAAACTGACTGATGCACTGGCTGGGCTGGATCCGATTCTTTGAGGCCGCGGCGCGCCACGAGAGCTTTGTCCGGGCGGCGCAGGAGCTGCACCTGACCCATGGCGCGGTCAGCCGGCAGATCCGGCAGCTGGAGGACACGCTGGGCGTGGCGCTGTTCGAGCGGCGCAACCGCGGCGTCTTCCTGACCGAGGCCGGGCGCACGCTGTTTGCGGCGGCCACGCAGTCGATGGAGGTGCTGGCCGGCGCCGCCGCGCGCATCCGCACGCAGCCGCCGGGGCGGGCGCTGGTGCTGTCGTGCGAGCCGACCATCGCCATGCGCTGGCTGATCCCCCGGCTGCCACGCTTTGCCGCGCGCCACCCCGACATCCCGCTGCACCTGATGGCTGCCGGCGGCCCGATCGATTTCCCGCGCAGCGGCGCGGATCTGGCGCTGCGGCGCAATGACTTTGCCTTCGATGCGCGCTGGCATGCGCGCGAGGTGGCGCAGGAACGGGTGGGGCCGGTGTGCCGGCCCCGGCTTGCCGAGGGCGCGGCCGTGGTGCCGGCGCGGTTGCATACGCGCACGCGGCCCGAGGCGTGGCAGCGCTGGCAGGCCATGCGTGCCGATGCTGCCGCCGCAGCGCGGTTCGACGGCGACGCCTGGTACGAGCACTTCTATCTCAGCCTGCAGGCCGCGGCGGCGGGCCTGGGCTGGGCCATGGCCTCGCAGTTGATGGCCGCCGACGAGATCGCCGACGGCCGGCTGGCGGCGCCGTTCGGCTTTGTGGCCGACGGTTCGGCCTACCACCTGTTGTCGCCCGCACCGTTCGAGCACGACACGCGCCGGCTGGTGCTGCTGGCGTGGTTGCGCGAAGAGGCGCAGGCGACGCTTGAAGGGCCGCCGCCGGCGCCCTCCGAAGCCTGAAAGCGGCGTGCGCGCTACCCCCCGGAAGTCTGTGCTCAAGTTCTGCCACAGATTTGCCGAAGTGAGAACATCAGTCTTGCCGGGTATTGGGGCAGGCGCTTAACATGCGGCGCGCGGCCGGTAGGCCGACACCCCGATTGCCTCCCGTAGCCGGCGATCCCCGCCACTCCAGATGTTGCGTGAACTCATGAATCAGCACGACGCCCCCGGGCCAGCCGACACCGGTGCCGAATCCGACATTGAGCCGACCGATGACCGCTATCGCCTGACGCACAACTCGCAGATCGGCACGGTGCTGCGCGACCTCTCGTGGCAGAAGTGCATGCTGAGCGTGCGCACCCGCACGGCGCACCAGTTCGTCACCTCGATCCTGCATGTCGACCCGGTCAACCGCACCTTCGTGTTCGACTGGTGCAATGCGGAGTCCGAGCGGATGTCGCTGATGACCTCCGACGAGAACGCGTTCTCGGGACTCTTGCGCGGGGTGCCCGTCAACTTCGTGGTGGGCCAGCCGGCCGCCACGCGTTACGAGGAAGGCCCTGCCTTCGTGGTCGAGTTTCCGCAGAAGCTCTACCACTTCCAGCGCCGCCGCCATTTCCGCGCGCGCACGCTGGTGACCAAGGGCTACCGCTGCGAGATGCAGATGCCGGACAAGACCGTGCTGGGCCTCGATATCGCCGACCTGTCGCTGTCGGGCGTGGGACTGCGCTCGAAGACGGTCACGTCCGAACACCTCCCGGTTGGCACCACGGTCGGCAAGTGCCGGCTGGACTTCCGCGAACTGGGCAAGCTCGAGCTGGACATGCAGGTGGTCGGCCACTGGCTGGTGGGGCATGACGGCAGCGCCATCCACCACTTCGGCTGTGCTTTCGTCAATCCCGACGGGCGCGTGGAAAACTTCCTGCAGCGGCTGGTGTTCGCGCTCGAGCTGGCGCACCGGGGCTGATCCACGCGGCGCTCGCGTGGCGCGATGCGGCGTCGCTGCCGCAACCTGTCGCGGACACGGCATGATCGCCGCCATGCTCAGTCCCGCACGGCTGCGCGGGTAATCCGCGGCGTCAGGCGCCGACCATCCGGCCGATGGCCGCCGCGGCTTCGCGCATCGGCGCCAGCAGCCGCGTGATCATGTCGGCTTCGGAGACGCGCGCGGCGCGCACGCTCACGCTCAGCCCCGCCAGCACGATGCCCGAAGCCGAGCGCACCGGCACGGCCATGGCGCGCAGGCCGGGCTCCAGTTCTTCATCGACGATGACGTAGTCCACTTCGCGGGCGCGCTCGAAGCACGCTTCCAGTTCCTGCCGCGAGACCTTGGTCTGCAGCGTGCGCGGGCGCAGTTCGGCATGCTCGAAAAAACCGTCCAGCACCGTGGCGGGCTGGTGCGCCAGCAGCAGCCGGCCGTTGGAGGTGCAGTAGGCCGGCAGGCGGCTGCCCATGCCGAGCGAGTAGTTCAGCACCCGCTGCACTTCGGAGCGCACCAGGTACAGGATGTCGGTGCCGTCCAGGATCGCCAGCGTGCAGGTCTCGTGGATGCGCGCGCTAAGGTTGTCCAGGATTGGCTGTGCCAGCGAGACCAGCGAGGTCGACGAGAAATACGCGTGCCCCAGGTGCAGCACGCGCGGGCGCAGCGCGAACTGCCCGTCCTGCTGGCTGACGTAGCCGAGCTGCTCCAGCGTATAGAGGCAGCGCCGCACCGAGGCGCGCGACAGCTGCGTGCGCTGCGCCACCTGCGAGATCGTCAGCGGGCGCTTGCGTTCCGAGAAGGCTTCCAGCACGGTCAGCCCGCGCGCCAGCGACAGCATGAAGTTGGGATCGCCGGCAAAGCTGGCGAGCAGGTCGGCCTGGGGCCGGGCAACGCGGACGGTGTCGGCCTGGGCGTGGCCTAGACCGAGGGGGCGGAGGGCATCCATTGGGAGCGGAGTTGTCAGTGCGTGTTGTTCGATAATCGCGCAATATTAAACCGGCCGGAGGCCGAGGGCCAGCACTGGTTTCATGCTGCGCTGCATCAACCCCGCCGAGAGGACCGATGACCAGCCCGCCGGCCAGCGACAGCCAGGGTGTGAAATGGGAGAAATCGATGTGCGCGGGCGAGGGGCGCGCCGGGGAACGGCGCGTAGTGGCCGCCTGTGCAGCCCGAAGCTCGGATCACAGGTGCGCCGCGACCAGTTCTCGGGCGTGTCCTTCCGGCGTGACCACCCGGATACCGTCGCTCTGCGCGTGACGCCTGGCGGACAGGGAGCCAGGAAGCCTTATCGGGTTCCTGGCTCACCATTTGTACAACATGTATTTCCTGGCCTGTGGCCGGAGCCCGCTCAGGTAAGTTCGGCCCCGGCAACTTGCCGTTCACCACCACAATGCGGGTCGCAGTCCTTCGGCCGTGCAACCGCCAGCAACTCCGGGGATGCTTCGACTATTCCCCCAGTGTTCATCGATGCGTGGTTGCTACCATCAGCAAACGGGTCACGCGGTACCGTCGCGGCATTAGCCCCGTCGGTGAATGGGTCGCGCCTCTCCGGCGCTCTCGCGCCATCTGTGAACACGTCTCGACTGCCCGTGACTCTCGCGCCGTCCGTATAGACGTCGTACCTTGCAGCCTTCCCGCCATCCATATAGGGATCACGCGGCCCCACCGTGCCGGCGGAGGCTGCACCAGCGCTAAATGCAACACCCATTACGGTGAGCAATAAGACCTTCTTCAGCATGTTCCACCTCCTCGTAAGGTGGTTGTTCTTCCCCGGCTTGAAACGGACTATAGGATGGCTCGCCCGGTTTTTGCACGCGCAGAAACTTATACCTTTGTCATAACGCTCATGACTCGTAGAGATAAGCGTTATCTTGAATATTTCAAATGATGAAAGGGCGCCGCTTCATGCCAATGCTTCTTTGCGAAACATCTCTACCGGCCGTCAACGCCGTCGCGAAGCTTGCGCCCATAAAAAAGTCGCCGCTTGGGAGCGGCGACCCGGGAAGGTCGTCATTCAAGAGGGGTCTTGCTGACGAGAAAAGTATAGACATTTGAATTAAGACATTACATACAACTTTGGTGGGGTACAGAGTGGAGCACATTTGGCGAGTGCTTATGCTGGCCGGTTCAGAACGGTTTGCCCAAGTACCCTGCCTCCAGAGAAAAGGCCGGCGTACCCGCCACCAGGTCGGTTGCCACCGCGCGGTAGGGAATCGGCAACCGGTCGAAATCCCGTCTGGTGCCTGGTCCGGCAAGGGCGGGCTGCCGCGGCGGGAGGTCCGGCTATCTTCGGACAAAACGCGGCGTGCAGATCCTCTGCCTGCAATCCGGCAAAACAATGCGTCACGCACTTCGGAAGCGTGCGGATCGACGCGCCGCCGTACGCTAAGATGGACAGAGGCAAGGCGGTTGGGGACTGCATGTACGGTTATTTTTTTTGCCAGACCGCCGCGGGGCAGCTCACGCTGATTCCCCGCGAGAAGGACTGGATGCTGATGCTGGGCAATGGTGTGATGGGGCGATACCCCGATGCCCAGTCGGCGGTGGATGCCCTGCACGGTGGCGCATTGCGCGTGCAGGGGCGGTGCATCGATGCCAGTGCGCTGGGCGTGCCAGCGCGCGCGCACGACTGGCTCTACCATGTACTGAGCCGCTGACGCGGCGCACCGGCGGGCAGGCTGTCCCGCCAGAGGGGGAATCGCCATGACTGCCCTGGTCGAGTGGACGCGCGAGCATACCTGCCGGCTGTTTCCGATGTCGGCCGAATACAGCCGCGGCTTCAGCCCCGATGGCGACAGCCAGGTGGAAGTCAGCTGGCAGGCCGAGCCGGCCGGCTCGCCCGGCCGCTGCCGCGTGAGCGCGGCGCTCTTGTTCGAGCAGAGCGTGATCGATGCCGTCTACCTGGCCGATGCGCCCGAACTGGCCCGCATCGGCGCCCGCCTGGCCAGCCTGGTGTCGCGCTGGCTGGCCGAGGATGACATCGCCTGCCTGTCCGGCACGGCGCTGGTGATCCCGGTCGGCGACGTGCTGCTCAGGCACTGAGGGGCGCCACCCCCATCCGGGGCGGTGCCGGCATCGGCGTGCGGGCCGGAATATACTGGCGGCTGGTCCGCCATTGCGCTGTCTGCGCGCTCCGCAAGTGTCTCAAGTGCCCCCCGGTTCTTCCCCCGACGATCCCCGCCCCGTGCCGCCAGAGCGGCCCGGCGACGATGAATGCTGCGGCTCCGGCTGCGATCCCTGCATCTTCGATTACTACTACCAGGAGATGGACCGCTACCGCGAAGAACTGCGCGCGTGGGAAGCGCGCCAGGAAGCGCGCCACGCGGAGGATCCGGCAAGTTGAGCGCGCCGCAGCAACCGTTCCCTGCGGCATCCGCGCTGTTTGATTTCGTACAGCGCCACCCGCGCCTGTTCGTGCTGACCGGTGCCGGCATCAGCACCGATTCCGGCATTCCCGGCTACCGTGATTCCCGCGGCCAGTGGCAACGCTCGCAGCCCATCACGCTGCAGGCCTTTCTCGGCTCGCATGCCGGGCGACAGCGCTACTGGGCGCGCAGCATGCTCGGCTGGCCGGTGGCGTGGCAGGCGCGGCCCAATGATGCGCACCATGCGCTGGCGCGTCTGGCCGCGCTTGGCCGGCTCACGGCACTGGTCACGCAGAACGTCGACGGCCTGCACCAGCGCGCCGGCAGCGAGGGCGTGATCGAACTGCACGGCAGCCTGGCCAACGCCATCTGCCTGGACTGCGGCGCACGCCATGACCGCGCCGGCCTGCAGGACTGGCTGCTCGCGCAGAACGCCGCGCTGCGCGACGTGATCGCCGAACCCGCCGCCGATGGCGACGTGCATTTCGAATCGCCGCTGTTCGCGCAGTTCCGCGTGCCCGAGTGCGGGCGCTGCGGCGGCGTCCTCAAGCCCGACGTAGTGTTCTTCGGCGAATCCGTGCCACGCCCGCGCGTCGACGCCGCACGCGCGGCGCTGGAAGCCGCGGACGCCGTGCTGGTGGTCGGTTCGTCGCTGATGGTCTATTCCGGCTACCGCTTCTGCGTCTGGGCCGGCCAGATGGGCAAGCCCGTGGCTGCGCTCAACCTGGGCACCACGCGGGCCGATGCGATGCTCGCGCTGAAGGTGGAGGCCGGCTGCGCGCCGACGCTGCAGGCACTGGTGTCGCGGCTGGAGCCGGGCGCGGCGAGCGGGGACGGCGGCCGTGCTGGTAGCGCTGGCAGTGCTATGCAGGGGATGGGCGGCGTCTGACGCGAGGGTGATCTGAAGTTTCGCTGGCATCGTCCCGCAAGTTCCGAAATGCACTGAGGAAAGGGCGAAATCTCGCGCCTGCGGCGGCCAGGGCAGCGATCGCGCCCTATGCTGACCCGTTTCGACAACGCGTTCCGCCATTCCCATGCAAAGGCTTGCTGCCGTCCCAGGATACAGGCCGCTGCTCGCCGCCAGGATTGCCAGCAGCCTGACGGTGTGGCTCGACGCCACCGTGGTCTTTTCGCTGCTCGCTTTTCACTGGGGAGCGGATGCGACCGCTGCGGGCGTGGCTGCCTCGCTGTTCGTCATCCCGGTCCTGGTCGGCGGCCCCTTCTTCGGCTGGCTGGCCGACCGGGTCAATCAGGCCGCCATGCTGTTTGCCAGTTACAGCGCGCGCGGCATCACATCGTTGCTGCTGCTCATGGCGGCAGACCTGAGCGTGTTCGTGCTGCTGGTCATGCTCAAGGCGTTGGCCAATGCCAGCGCCTTGCCGGCGGAACAAGTCATGGTCCGGTCGATGCTTAGCCAGGCACAGCTTGCCGCCAATGCCGGCTTGATGACGGCGGCCGACCAGATTACCAAGGTCTGCGCGCCGCTGATCGCGGCCGGCGCGACAGCGCTGTATGGGCCAATGTCGGGCCTCTGGCTTTCGGCTGGCCTGCCGGTGCTCGCAATCGGATGCCTGGTGCCGCTGCGCGACAGGGCGCGCCCTGTCGCTGCGCAAGGCACGCCAACGCGGGGAGCGTTGCGGCCGGGGCCATTGATGGCGCTGCTGCGCGGCAGTCAAGCCGTGCGGGTGTCGTTCGGCTGCGTGTTCACGCTGACTTCGATATACGGACTCTACGACCCGCTGCTGGCGTTGTTCATGAAGTCGCAGGGGTTGCCGGCATCGGCGTTCGGCATGCTGGTGAGCGGCACTGCCGCGGGCGCCGTGTGCGGCGCGCTGGCGTTTCCTCGCCTGTACCGGTGGTGTGGCATCCGCCTGGCGCCGCCCGGCCTCGCCGTGGTAGGGCTGACCGTGCTGATCCCCGGCGTGCTTGTCGGCAGCGGCATCAGCATGCCCGAGATGCTGTGGCTCGGGCTCTGGGTGGCGAATGGCTGCGCATATTGCCTGGCATGCCTGAGCCAGGCCGTGGCGATCCAGCAGCAATGCCCGCGCCATTGTCTCGGCAGCGTCAGCGCCACGGCCAGGAGTGTGCAACTGGTGGCGCTGGTGCTTGCGCCGCTGCTGGGCGGGATGCTGGCGCGCAAGCTCGGAATCCCGCTGGTGTTCTCGCTGAGTGGTGGACTTGCCATTGCCGGTGGCTGGTTCTGGGCCCAGCGCGCGCAACGCGGCCACGCCGCGCGGCAGGCTGAGCAATCAGCGAACCGTGAGCAGGCTGGCTCATAGCCTACCGCTGCTTCACCTCCACCCGTACCTCATCCTTGCCCACGGTGATCGCCCCGGGCTCGATGTCCTTGCCCCCGAAGCGCAGCTCCTCGGGCTTGAACGTATAGACCGGATAGTCCTTCAGCAACTGCTGCGCGACCACGGCGCCGATGGCGTTGAGTTGTTCGCGGTATTGCCCCATGCCTGCGACTTCCACCTGCTGCACCGTCGGGTTGTCGAGCAGCACCGCACGCTTGGCCGGGTCGTAGCGTACGCCGCTGTTCAGCGCCAGCTTGCCGTCCACCGGCGGCGATGGCAGCAGGCTGTTGGTCAGGCGTGCGTCGACGTGGGTGGTGACGCGGTTGTTGGCTTCGTCCAGTACCAGTCGCGGGTGGCTGAGCTGCACGCTGACGACTTCGGCATAGCGCAGCGTGGCGGGGAAGCGCTTGTCCAGCGCGGTCTGCAGTTCCTGCCGGGTCAGGGAGTATTCGCCGGTCCAGAGGTTGTAGCCGGCGAACGCCGAGGACGCACCAGCGGCGATGCAGGCAGCGGCAAACAGCAGGGAGGGGTTCAGACGCATGTGGCGGATCGGGCGCGCCGGTGAACGGCGCCGTGGATGGAGTCAGCCTGTCAGACCGCGCTGGAAGGGTGGCGTTCCGTCACATCGGCAGTGGCGACGCATTGCACTGGGCGTGTCGATCAGTAGTGCGGCGGGATTTCCTGCTGGGGGTCGGCTTCGGCCGCAGTGGTGGCGGCGCTGCGCACCTGCTGGTACAGCGCGCGGAACTGCTCCTGCAGCAGGTCGATCTGCTGCTGCTGGCGGGCCACGGTGCTGTTCAGGGTATCAAGGAGGTCTTCCTGGAAGGCGAGCTTGATTTCGAGTTCGTTGATGCGATCATCCATGGCTAGGTTTCTCCGGCGGGCGGCGCATTGTAAGCCCTTACGCTCAAGGGGCGCGCCGCTGCCGGGAAACCCGCGTCACGTCTTGCTTACTTCGGTGCCGTCAGCAGCATCCACAAGATGCCGAAACGGTCGGTGACCATGCCGAACTGTTCGGCAAAGAAGGTCTTGTCCAGCGGCATCACCACCTGGCCGCCTTCCTTCAGGGCGTTAAAGGCCTTTTCGACCCCGGCCTTGTCAGGGTAGTTGATCGACAGGCCGAACCCCTGGAAATTGGGCTGGTTCGAGCAGCGGCCGTCGGAGGCCATGATGATGCTGTCGCCAACCTGGAACTCCAGGTGCATGACCTTGTCCTCGGTGCCGGCGCCGGGCTGGCAACCCGGGCTGGCCTTGTCGGCTTCCGGGTTTTCCTTGAACGTCATCCGCATGTTGACCTTGGCGCCGAGGGTGGTCTTGTAGAACTCGACGGCTTCATCGCAACGGCCTTCGAAGAACAGATAGGGCTGGACTTGCATGACAACTCCTGTAGGTGAGCCGCCGCCTGGGCGGTCCGTGGATATCGGCATGGCGCGCGCATCAGGCGGCGCGCTGGCAACTGGCGCACGCTATTGTGTACGCCGTCCACAATACCTTAGCAAAGAAAATGAACGACGTCCACATCAATCGGGGCCGTGGCTAGGACGGTAGCGCGGGCGCGATGTCCACGGCACTGCACTAGAATGGCCCGACCTTGCCAATCGCCAAACCTTTCGACCTGCCCGGCCCAGACGGAGTTGCCTTGCGTTACGAACTGACCGACCTGCGGCTGTTCCAGGCCATTGCCGATGCGCAAAGCCTGTCAGGTGGCGCTTCGGCCACGCATATCACCGCGTCGGCGGCGAGCTACCGGCTGAAGAACCTGGAGCATGCGATGGGCACGCCGCTGTTCGTGCGCACCGCGCGCGGCATGGAGCTGACGCCGGCCGGTGGAACCCTGCTGGTCCATGTGCGCGAACTGCTGCTTGGCGTGGAGCGCATGCATGGCGAGGTGGGGCGCTTCTCCGCCGGGCTGAAGGGCAATATCCGGCTGCTGGCCAACAGCAGCTCGCTCAACGGCTTCATCATTCCGAGCGTGAGCCGCTTCCTGCTGGCCAACCCGGATGTGAACATCGACCTGGAGGAACGCGCGAGCCCGTCGATCCTTGCGGCGGTGGCGGCGCTCGAGGCCGATGTCGGCATCCTGGCGGGAGATTTCCAGAGCGGCGGTGAAGCCACCGGCGTGCGCTCGGTCCACTACGCGCGCGACGAGCTGATCCTTGCGGTGGCCGCGGACCACCCGCTGGCGCGTGAGCCCGAAGTGCGTTTCGGCGCGGCACTGGCTTTCGACTTTGTCTGCATGAGCCGCACCAGCAGCAACTTCCTGTTCCTGCGCGACATGGCGCAGCGTGCGGGCAAAGGGCCCAACGTGCGGCTGCATGCGCATAGCTTCGATGCGGTGTTGTCGCTGGCCGAGGCCGGCGTGGGCGTGGCGCTGGTCCCGCGCAGCGTGGCGGCGCAGGCCCTGCGCGAGGCGCGCGTGGTGGGGGTGCGCCTGGCCGAGCCGTGGGCACTGCGCGAGCTGAACCTGGTCGTGCGCGCCGACGGCAAGCTGCCGGCGTTTGCCGAGGCGTTCGCGCAGTTCCTGCTCAACGATCCGCGCGTGGTGGCCACGCGCGCAGGCGGCGCCGTGGCGGCCACGGCGCCCTGAGCCCTGCCGCGCTTCAGCGCTTGCGGTTCAGGAAGGTGGCCATGTGCTGCTGCGGCTCGCCGGTGTCGAAGGCGCTGCCGAACTCGGTCACGCTGTGGTTGATCGAGACTTCCAGCGGCGCATCCTCCCACTTGCGCAGCAGGCGCTTCTGCTGGCGCACCGCCACCGGGCCGAAGCCGGCCAGCAGCGCGGCCACGCGTTCGACCTCCTGGTCCAGCTCCGCCAGCGGCACCACGCGGCTCACCAGGCCCCACTGCAGCGCCTCTGCCGCGTCGGAGATCTCGCCCGTCAGCAGCATCCATGCGGTGCGCGCATTGCCGATCAGCCGCGGCATCAGCGCGGCGTGGATCACCGACGGGATGCCGACCTTCACCTCCGGCATGCCCAACTGCGCGTTGTCGGCGGCGATGCGGATATCGCACGCCAGCGCCAGCTCCAGCCCGCCGCCCAGGCACCAGCCCGGCATGCGCGCGATCACCGGCACCGGCAGGTGGCGCACGGCGTCGCACAGGCGGCGCAGGCCGCTGATGAAGGTCTCGGCGCTGGCGCGGTCCAGCGCGGCCATTTCCTTGATGTCGGCGCCGCCGACAAAGCCCTTCTCGCCCGCGCCGCGCAGCACCAGCACGCGTACCGCGTCATTGCCGGCCAGCGCTTCGACGGCGCGCGTGAGCGATGCAATCACCGGCGTGCTGAGGATATTGAGCGAGCCCGCCTCGCGGATGGTGACGGTGGCGATGCCGCGCGCGTCGATCTCGACGCCGGCGTGCGTTTCTTGCCGAAGTGCGCTCATGTCGGTCCCTGTGGCTTACTGGAGCTTGGTGAAGTGGATGTCCTCGACGACTTGCTTCCAGTGGGCATTCTGCCTACGGTCGGTATTCACCCTCGCCCAAACGGCGCAGTATAGGGAGGGGTCCTGGAGCGAACCAGTCGAGAGTATTGAACGGCGCGTTCGCGGGTTTTGAATGGTCCGGGGAGGGGCCGGCAGCCCCGGATGCAGGTGGCGCCGGCGCCCCCGCCAGCGCCGGCGTTTGGCGCGTGGGCGCTGCCGTGTCACAATTCGCGTTTGGCACTGACTCGGCACGTGACTCGGCCGGCCGCGTCGCCGTGCTTCCCGCCACCCCGGCGCGCGCGCATTGGAGGCCGGGAAGCCCGCCCAAGAGCCGACAAATTCACTTAGATTTTCTGGCGATGACTACCATCCTGCAGCACATTCCTTCCGGCCAGCGCGTCGGAATCGCCTTCTCCGGCGGCCTTGACACCAGCGCGGCACTCCTCTGGATGCGGCAGAAGGGCGCGATCCCCTACGCCTACACCGCCAACCTGGGCCAGCCCGACGAGCCCGACTACGACGACATCCCGCGCCGCGCCAAGGCCTACGGCGCCGAGGAGGCCCGCCTGGTCGACTGCCGTTCGCAACTGGTGGCCGAAGGCATCGCTGCCCTGCAGTGCGGTGCCTTCCATATCTCCACCGCCGGCATCACCTACTTCAACACCACCCCGATCGGCCGCGCCGTCACCGGTACCATGCTGGTCGCCGCGATGAAGGAAGATGGCGTCAACATCTGGGGCGATGGCAGCACGTTCAAGGGCAATGACATTGAGCGCTTCTACCGTTACGGCCTCCTGACCAATCCCGGCCTGCAGATCTACAAGCCGTGGCTGGACCAGCAGTTCATCGACGAACTGGGCGGCCGCGCCGAGATGTCCGAGTTCATGCGCCAGAACGGCTTCGACTACAAGATGTCGGCCGAAAAGGCGTACTCGACCGACTCCAACATGCTGGGCGCCACCCACGAGGCCAAGGACCTGGAGCACCTGGATTCGGGCATCCGCATCGTGCAGCCGATCATGGGCGTGCGGTTCTGGCGCGATGACGTGGAAGTCAAGCGCGAGGAAGTCACCGTGCGCTTCGAGGAAGGCCAGCCGGTTGCGCTGAATGGCCAGACCTTCGCCAACGCCGTCGACCTGTTCATGGAAGCCAACCGCATCGGCGGGCGCCATGGCCTGGGCATGAGTGACCAGATCGAGAACCGCATCATCGAAGCCAAGAGCCGCGGCATCTACGAAGCCCCGGGCCTGGCGCTGCTGTTCATCGCCTACGAGCGCCTGATCACCGGCATCCACAACGAAGACACCATCGAGCAGTACCGCGACAACGGCCGCCGCCTGGGCCGCCTGTTGTACCAGGGCCGCTGGTTCGACCCGCAAGCCATCATGCTGCGCGAAACCGCCCAGCGCTGGGTGGCGGGCGCCATCACCGGCGAAGTCACCATCGAACTGCGCCGCGGCAACGATTACTCGATCCTGAACACCACCTCGCCCAACCTGACCTACAAGCCGGAACGGCTGACCATGGAGAAGGGCGAGTCGATGTTCACCCCGCTGGACCGTATCGGCCAGCTGACCATGCGCACGCTGGATATCGTCGACACGCGCGAAAAGCTGCAGACGTATGCCAAGAGCGGCCTGCTGTCGTCCAAGGTCAGCGCCTCGCTGCCGAAGCTGGAAGACTGAGCCCCGCTGCGCCTTGCCTGAAGGCGGCGCAGCCAGAAACCGGCACCTTTGGGTGCCGGTTTTTTTTGCCTCGGCGTTTTCCCCAACTGTCCCGGAATATCAAACGTACGTCCCGGAATATCAAACCGCGGCATCCAAATCGCCAGATACTGGCTGGGCTCGCCACCCCTCCGGGTGCGCGCAGTGAACGCCCGGCGGCGCGAAGACCGCCGGCTTGCTTGCGGAGACGCCCGACCATGTCCAGACCCCATCTTGCCGTTGCCGCGGAGCCGGTCGTGCCGGCCGTGCCGGCCGCCGCCGGACCGCGCTATGCGTGGCTTGTCTTTGCCCTGACTTTCGGGTTGCTGCTGTCGGACTACATGTCGCGCCAGGTGCTCAACGCGGTGTTCCCGCTGCTGAAGGCCGAGTGGCAGCTCGGCGATACGGAGCTGGGCGCGCTCGGCGGCGTGGTGGCGCTGATGGTGGGCGTGCTTGCGCTGCCGCTGTCGCTGCTGGCCGACCGCTGGGGGCGTGTGCGCAGCCTGATCCTGATGGCCGCGCTCTGGAGCCTCGCCACGCTGGGTTGCGCGGTGGCGGACAGCTTCGGCCAGATGTTCCTGGCGCGGCTCTGCGTCGGCATCGGCGAGGCGGCGTATGGCAGCGTAGGCATTGCCGTGGTGGTGTCGGTGTTCCCGCGCCATCTGCGCGCCAGCCTCAGCGCCGCGTTCATGGCCGGCGGTGCCTTTGGCTCCGTGCTTGGCATGGGGCTGGGCGGCGTCCTTTCCGCCCACTTCGGCTGGCGTGCCGCCTTTGCGGGGATCGCCGCCTTTGGGCTGGTGCTGGTGGCCTGCTACTACCTGACCATCAGCGAGGAGCGCCTGCGCGGGCTTCAGGAACGCATCGGCGGGTCGAGTGGCAATACGGCCCGGGCCCAGCCGATTGCGGCGCGCCGGATCGTGCGCGAACTGCTGATGGTTCCCTCCGTGCTGTGTGCCTGCATGGGCAGCGCGCTGCAACTGCTGGTGCTGGCGTCGCTGCAGGCCTGGCTGCCCAGCTTTCTGTCGCGCGACTATGGCATGGCAACCGGCAACGCCGGTGTGTCCGCGGCGCTGCTGGTGATGATCGCGGGCGTGGGCATGGTGATCTGCGGCGCGCTGACCGACCGCGTGGCGCGCCACGCGCCCGCGCGCAAATGGCAGATGGCGATGGCGTACAGCGTGGTCTGCTGCCTGCTTCTGATGACCGGGTTCCGTCTGCACACAGGGCCTGCCCAGCTGGCCTTGATCGGTGCCGGCATGCTGGTAGCTGGCGGTACCGCCGGCCCCGCCAGCGCCATGGTGGCCAACCTGGCGCGGCCCGCCATCCATGCGACCGCCTTCGCCACGCTGACGCTGATCAACAACCTGCTGGGGCTGGCGCCCGGCCCCTTCCTGACCGGCGTGCTGGCCGACCGTATCGGGCTGGCCGGCGCCCTGCGGTGGATTCCGCTAGCCAGTGCCGCCGCCGCGCTCCTGTTCTGCATCGGCCGCCGCCACTACGCCGCGGACCTGCGGCGCCTGGAAAGCCCTGACCATCCCGCACTCCGCGCTGATCCAGCCGCTTGCGCCTGACCTCTTCCCATCCGTTCATGACCGCTACACCTGCCCACACCGTCCTGTTGGTGCCGGGTCTGCGCGACCACGTCGCCGAGCACGGGTAAGCGCTGAAGATTGGTCCGCTCCAGGTCGGCACCGCTGGCGACGGCGCTGGCGCAGGTCAACGCCGGGCGTGGCCGCTTGCGGCGATGGACTGGAGCGGTCGGCGCCACACCTTGCTCCGTGCGGCGCCGATGAAGCCGCGGAACATCACTCGCTGACGACCAGCTCGGACTCCGGTACTTCGAGCAAGGGCTTCTTTGCCGTGCGGCTGCGCCAGGCCGACCAGGTCACGCCGATCAGCAGAAGCGCCGACGCGACAACGAAGGTGCAGCTGATCGGCCGCTGCAGGAACACGGTCAGGTCACCGCGCGAGAGCAGCAGCGAGCGGCGGAAATTTTCCTCCACCATTGGCCCGAGCACGAAGCCGAGCAGGATCGGCGCCACCGAGAATTCCAGGTACATCAGCAAGGCGCCGATCAGGCCGAAGGCCAGCACTTCCCAGATCTGGAACAGGCTGCTCTGGGTGCTGAACACGCCCACCGCGATGAAGAACATGGCTGAGGGGAACAGGTAGCGGTACGGCACCTGCAGAAGCTTGACCCACACGCCGATCATCGGAACGTTCAGGATCATCAGCAGCACGTTGCCGATCCAGAAGCTGGCGATCAGGCCCCAGAAGATGTCCGGATGCTCGCTGATCAGCTGTGGCCCCGGGCTGATGCCCTGGATCATCAGGGCGCCGAGGATGAGCGCCATCACCGCGTCGCCCGGAATTCCCAGGCTCATGGTGGGGATGAAGTCCACCTGCGTCTTGGAGTGCGAAGAGGCCTCCGGTGATGCAACCCCCGCGATCATTCCGGTGCCAAATTTTTCCGGTGTCTTGGAGATCTTGCGCTCCAGCGCGTAGGCAACGAAGGTCGTGATGGTTGGCCCTGTTCCGGGCATGGCGCCGAACAGTGTTCCTACGCCGGTGCCGCGTACCATCGGCCAGAAGGCCGTCTTGAGTTCGGCCAGGCTCGGGCGCATGTCGCGGATGCGCAGCTTGGTCTTGGCCGTGACAGTGCTCATTCGGTTGACGTTAAGCAGGAAATCCGCCACACCGAACAGGCCCATGGCGATGGCTACCAGCTCCAGGCCGTCGCTCAGTTCGGGAATGCCCATCGCAAAGCGAAAGGCCCCTGTGTTGACGTCGGTGCCTACCACGCCGCAAAGCAGCCCGAACAACGTCATGGCTACCCCTTTCAACGGTGAGCCACGCGACATGGTCGAGCCGGCCAGCAGGCCCAGCAACATGATCGAGAAGATCTCGGCAGGGCCGAACTTGAACGCGATCGCCGTCAGCACCGGCGACGCGAAGATCATCACGAGAATGCCCACCGACGCGGCGAAGAACGAGCAGATCATGGTGATGCCCAGCGCGGTGCCGCCCTTTCCTGCGCGCGTCATCGGGTAGCCGTCCAGGCAAGTGACTGCGTGCGGCGGGTGGGACGGCAGGTTCAGCAGGATCGCGCCGATCGCACCGCCATATTGCGAACCGTAGAAGATGCCAGCCAGCATCAGGATGGCCGGCACCGGATGCATCGCGTAGGTCAGCGGCAGGAGGATGGAGATCGCGGAGAGCGCGCCCATGCCGGGCAGCACGCCGATCAGGTTTCCGACCAGCACGCCGAAGAAAGACCACATCAGGTTGGTGCCCTGGAAGGCGACGCCAAACCCGAACCAGAGATCATGCAAAGCATTGGAAACCATAGCAGTCAAACTCCCCAGCCAAACAGCGGCAATTGCAGCTTCAGTGCCCACCAGAACACACCCGCGGCCACCGCGCACATGGCCAGTGCGAGCAGCACGCCCTGCTTGAGGCTATTGCTGCGGTCGCCCAGGGCGGAAATAAAGACAATGGAGAAAGTGGCCGGAATCAGGCCACCGTACTTGCCGAACAGCAGGAACGCGAGCACACCCAGCACGATGCACACGGCCCCGCGCAGGTCCGGCGCGCGGTGGCTGTGGCCGTGTCCCGCAGGCTGCGCCGCCTGAGGCGAATCGGCGCGCGCGGAGATTGCAATCAGTACGCCGACCAGGGCCAGCAGCGTACCCACGGCCACCGGGAAGAAGCCGGGGCCCATGTGGCTCAGTGTCCCGGTGTGGTACTGCAGGCCGGCCGCCACCGCGGCCAGGCCCACCAGCGTCATCAAGGCGCCCCCGTAATAGTCCTTCCTGAAACGATGCGAGGTATTCATGCTGCGCCCCTCCCGCCGTTGTGCAGCATGGGCTGCGATTCGACACTGCCCGCCTTGGGGCAGTGCTCTTCGGTACGTCGTCTGTTCATGGATTGGTCTCCTCCGTTCTGTGAGAACGCCGATGACCATGCGACCTTCGATCAGGGCGGTGGCGCAACGGGTGAGAGGACTCTAAAGACGACTGCTTCCAATCGGCTTTCAGTCGGCTTGCGGCAAGCTTTCTAAATACATCACGATGTGATGTAATTGCTCCATAGTCATGGAATCCTAGTGAAATCCCTTACGGGGCGAATCAGATGCCCCCAGCGCCACCACCCCCAAATCCCCGAAGGTTCTCCTCTTTATTACCCCGCCTGCGCCCGCCACGCTGACACGCTGCGCCCGAAACGCCCGCTGAACCACCGCGAGAACGCGCTCAGCGACGAGAACCCCAACAACGCAGCCACTTCCGACAGCGGACGTTCGCGGTTCTCCAGGTAGCGGATCACCAGGTCGGCACGGACCTCGGCGAGGATGTCCGAGTAAGTCGTCTGTTCCTGCCCCAGCCGCCGATGCACGGTACGCCGGTCGACGCTCAGGTGCTGGGCCACGCGTTCGACCGAGCATAGCCCGGTGGGCAATAGCGCATAGATCAGTTTGCGCACCATGTCCGACATGGTCGCCGCGGTCGACTGCGCCAGCAGCGTGCCAAGATAGTGCTTCACCTGCTGCGCCATCACCGGGTCATATGACGGCAACGGCGCTTCCAGGTCCGAGGCCAGGCAGACGATGCCGTCGAAATCCTGGTTGAAGGTGCCGGGCATGCCGAACACGCGTGAAAACGTGGCAGAGCCGGCCGGTGCGGGATGTGTGAAGCAGACGCTGCGCGGCCGCCAAGATGCGCCCAGGAACAGCCTCAGCATCCGGAATACAACGCCGACCGCCAGGTCGGCGGCCTGCCGCAAGGTGCCCGGCGTTTCGGTGAGCACCTGCAGCCGGATCATCACCAGGTCATCGCTGTCTTCGATGCGCATTGACAGCGACTCGTTCTGCAGGCCCATGTAGCGGACCATGGACTCCAGTGCGCGGCGCAGCGTGGGTTCCTCGCGCACCACGAAGGCGAGCGGGCCCAGGTTGGAGAACTCGCGCAGCTCGGCCATGCGCAGGCCGAAATCGTCGGCCCCGGCGGCCTGTGCCGACGCATCCAGCAAGCGGCCCACCGATGCCGCGGGGATGCGGATATCGGGATCGAGCAGGACCGAGCGGTTGATCTTTGCCGCTCTCAGTTGCTGGTATGGATCCAGCCCCAGCGAACGCGCGACTTCCACGTAGTTGGTCAGGCTGGCGCTGCGCAGATAGTAGGACATGGGGCGGATTCCGTGCTTTCCCTGAGTGTCCCGAAATGTAAATCGGATGTCCCGGATGGTCAAATCACGGCGAGTCGTTGGCCGATACTCCAGGCACTAACCAACCGGAGCCATCCATGCAGTTCCTTGACGATTCCCTGCACCCCGAAAACATGGACAAGGTCGTGATCACCGTGGCGCCCTACGGGCCGGAGTGGATGCCGCAGGATTTCCCCGAGGACATCCCCGTCACCATGGAAGAGCAGGTGCAGAAAGCCGTGGACTGCTACAACGCCGGCGCCACCGTGCTGCACCTGCATGTGCGCGAGCTGGACGGCAAGGGCTCCAAGCGGCTGTCCAAGTTCAACGAGCTGATCGCCGGCGTGCGCGCCGCGGTGCCGGACATGATCATCCAGGTCGGCGGCTCGATCTCGTTCGCGCCGGAAGACGACGGCCAGGAGGCCAAGTGGCTGTCCGACGACACCCGCCACATGCTGGCCGAGCTGGAGCCCAAGCCCGACCAGGTGACCGTGGCGATCAACACCACGCAGATGAACATCATGGAGCTGCTCTATCCGGAGTACCTGAAGGGCACCTCGCTGGAACACCCGGCCTACCAGGCCGCCTACCGCGAAATGACCGTGCCGGCCGGCCCGGGCTGGGTCGAAGAGCACTTGCGCCGGCTGCAGGCCTCGGGCATCCAGCCGCACTTCCAGCTGACCGGCATCCACGCGCTGGAAACGCTGGAGCGGCTGGTGCGCGCCGGCGTCTACACCGGTCCGCTGAACCTGACCTGGATCGGCATTGGCGGCGGCTTCGACGGCCCCAACCCGTTCAACTTCTTCAACTTCGTGCACCGCGCGCCGGACGGCTGCACGCTGACCGCCGAGTCGCTGCTGAAGAACGTGCTGCCGTTCAATATGATGGCAATGTCGATGGGCCTGCACCCGCGCTGCGGCATCGAAGACACCATCATCGACCAGCGCGGCAACCGCATGACCTCGGTGCAGCAGATCGAGCAGTGCGTGCGCGTGGCGCATGAACTGGGCCGCGAGATCGCGTCCGGCAAGGAAGCCCGCGAGATCTACCGCATCGGCACCTGGTACGACAGCGCGGATGCCACGCTGGAAGCCAATGGCATGGCGCCCAACCGCAAGTCGGGGCAGAAGAACCTGCCGCTGCGCGCAGCGGCCTGACATTGGCCGCAGGGCCGGCATACCGGCCGGCCCTCTCCAGTTACCACAGGAGTCCTGATGCATCACCCTGACGCCCTCGCCAATCCCTGCATTAACATTTGCCGCATGGACCTTGCCAACCGCTATTGCCAGGGCTGCGCCAGGACGCGGCTGGAAATCGGCCGCTGGGCGCAGATGAGCGAGGCCGAACGCGCCCAGGTGCTGGCGGAGGCGCCGGCCCGCCGCGGGCAGCGTGCCGCTACGGGCGCGCTGCCATGAGCCAGCCCGCCTCCCTCTTGATCCAGGTCGGGTTTGACCTGGTCTGTCCCTGGTGCATGATCGGCAAGCGCCATCTTGAAACGGCGCTGGCGCAGCTGGCCCGGGCACGGCCCGATGTCGCCGTCACCGTCGAATGGCGCAGCAGCCTCCTGTTTCCGACGCTGCCGCCGGCCGGCATCCCGTATCGCAAGTTCAGCCTGGCGCGGCTCGGCAGCGCCGAAGCCGTGGCGCTGCGGCAGGCGCAGGTATGCGCCGCGGCGCGCGAGGCCGGCATCACGCTGGAGCCCGACCTGATCGAGGTGTTGCCCAACACCGTGCTTGCGCACCGCCTGGTCCGGTACGCGCGCGAGGCTGGCGGCGATGCCGCCGCGTCCGCGCTGATCGACCGCCTGTTTGAAGCATATTTCCTGCGCGGCGAGGACCTGGGCGATCCGCGCGTGCTGCACGCGGCAGCGACTGCCTGCAGCCTGCCGATGCCGCAGCCTGCTGCGCCGGCCACTGCGCCAGACCTGGCGTGGCTGCCGGCGCTGCATGGCCAGGATACGCCGCTACCCAATCCCGGCCTGGGCGTGCCGCGCTTCGTGATCAACGGTGCGTCGCCAATCGCCGGCGCCAGGCCGCCGCGTGCCTTGCTGGAGGCAATGCTGCGGGCGCTGGCCCGCGCGTCTCCCGCTTCGCCACCCCCACCTGGCATTGCGATCACCGCCCGGTGACGCCGCGCCGGGCAATGCTGGACAGAAGATCCAAACAACATAACGGAGACAACATGCCCACCCACCCTTCCTTCCTGCTGCGCGTCGCCGCCGTCGCGGCCAGCCTTGCGCTGGCCGCCCCCACCGCCATGGCCTGGACCAGCAAGCCGGTCCGGATGCTGGTGCCGGCCCCCGCGGGCGGCACCATGGACGTGCTCGCCCGCCTGCTGGCTGACCAGTTGTCGGTGGACCTTGGCCATCCCGTGGTGGTCGACAACAAGCCGGGCGCCGGCGGCGGCATCGCCATTACCACCTTGCTGGCCGCGCCCGCCGACGGCCAGACCATCATGGTCACCGCCAGCAATGTGCTGACCGAGGTGCCGCATGTGCTCAAGCCCGCGTTCGACCCGCTGAAGGACGTCAGGCCCATCGCCGCGGTGGCGCGTTCGCGCATGGTGATGATCGGCGCGCCCGGCCTGCCGGCCAAGGACCTGAAGAGCCTGGTCGGCTACGCCCGGGCCAACCCGGGCAAGCTCAGCTTTGCCTCGTACAGCGCGGGCACCGCGTCGCACTACGCCGGCATGATCATGAACCAGAAGGCAGGGCTGGATCTGCAGCATGTGCCGTTTGCCGGCTCCGCGCCGGCCTTGGCGCAGGTGATGGGCAACCAGATCGCCGTGATGTACGACGGCATGGTGACGTCGCTGCCGATGATCCGCGCCGGCAAGGTGCATGCCTATGCAGTGGCGTCGAAGAGCCGCTCGGCGTTGCTGCCGCAGGTGCCGACCTTTGCGGAACTAGGCTATCCCGACATGGAGTTCAGCAACTGGGTGGGCGTGATCGGGTCGTCAAAGCTGTCGCCAGAACTGGCCGAGAAGATCCACGCGGCGGCCTACAAGGCCGCGGCTTCGGCCAAGGTGCGCGACCGGCTGGAGGCGCTTGGCTATGAGCCGCTGCCAGTACAGACCTTGCAGCAATTGAGCGAGTCCGAGCGCGCGGAATTCGAGCGCAATGCCGGCATCGTCAAGGCGTTCAATATCCAGCCCTGAGTCCCAACCCGGCAACTTAAAAAAGGCAGCCTCATCCGAGGCTGCCCTTTCTACTTCCTGCTGACGGCTCAGGCGCCGGCGTTGCGCAAGCGCTTCTTGTCGATCTTGCCGACGCTGGTCTTCGGGATCGCATCGACAAACAGAATCCGCCCGGCTTCCGGCACCGCATACTTGCTGAGCCGGTTGGCCTCGACGCGCACCAGCAGCGACGCGCGAATCGCCTCCGCGGTCACCGTTGCGCCCGGCTGGCGCACCACGAATGCCATTGGCCGCTCCCCCCACCTGGCGTCCGGCACGCCGATGACCGCGCACTCCTGCACGCCCGGCACCTGCGTGACCATGCTCTCGACCTCGATCGACGAAACCCATTCGCCGCCGGTCTTGATCACGTCCTTGATCCGGTCGACGATCTGCACGAAGCCGTCGGCGCCCATCACCGCGATGTCCTGCGTATGCAGGTAGCCACCCGCCCACAGCTCGGCCGATGCCTCGGGCTTGCCGTGGTAGGCCCTGGTCAGGAACGGCGCGCGCAGCAAGATCTCGCCGCGCGCCTTGCCGTCGCGCGGCACGTCATGCATCGATTCGTCCACCAGGCGGAAGTCCACCATCGCCACCGGCCGGCCCGTCGAGCAGCGCATGCGCACTTCGGTGTCGCGGTCGCGCTGCGCGTGGCCCGGCGGCAACTGCGCCAGCGCGACGATGGGGCCGGTCTCCGACATGCCATAGCCGGCAAACACATCCATGCCGCGCGCAAGGGCAGCCTCGCACAACGCCGGCGGCAGCGCCGAGCCGCCGATGATGAGCTTCCAGCCCGACAAGTCCTGGCCGCTTGCCTGTGCCGCCTGCAGCAGCATCTGCAGCAAGGTCGGCACGCAATGCGAGAACGTGACGCCCTCGGTCTCGCGCAGCTGCAGCAGCAGCTCCGGCGCATAGCGCCCCGGCAACACGATGCGCAGCCCCAGCATGACCGCGACATACGGGATGCCCCAGGCGAGCACGTGGAACATCGGCGTGATCGGCATGTAGACGTCTTCCCGGTGCAGGCGCTGTCCTTCGCGCTGCGCGCACAGGCTGGTGGCCGAGGCCAGCGCGTGCAGCACGATGTCGCGATGGCTGTAGCACACGCCCTTGGGATCGCCGGTGGTGCCGGTGGTGTAGAAGGTGGCGGCGCGGGTGTTCTCGTCGAACTCGGGGAAGTCGAAGTCGGGCGAGGCCGCGCTCAGCAGGGCCTCGTACTCGCCGCTGAACGGCAGCGAGGTCGGCGGCACGTCCTGGCCGTCGGCCAGCAGGACAAAGCTGCGCACGCTGGTCAGCTGGCCGCGGATCTCTTCCATCACCGGCAGGAAGTCCGGATGGAGCAGCACCACCTCGGCGCCGGAATCGTTCAGCGTGTACAGGATCTGCTGCGCGGACAGCCGCACGTTGACCGTGAACAGCGTCGCGCCCATCATCGGCACGCCGAAATAGCATTCCAGGTAGCGGTGGCTGTCCCAGTCCATCACTGCCACGGTGGTGCCGTGCGCTACCCCCTGCGCGGCCAGCGCGGAAGCGAGCCTGCCGACGCGCTGGCGGAATTCGCGATAACTATGGCGCTGCTGTCCGCGGTACGTGATCTGCTGGTCGCCGTAAAGCGACAGCGAATTGAGCAGCAGTTGCCTGACGAGCAGGGGATAGGCGTAGGCCTGCGGCGCCGCAGGCACAAGGTGTGGTTGCATGCCTGCCTCCGTCAGAACGGCGCGTCGCCGATGATGCCGGCGCGCTCCATCTTGCGCACCGTGGGCGCATAGTCCTGCACCGCGTAATGCTGGGTGCAGCGGTTGTCCCAGATCGCCACGCTGTTCTTTTTCCAGCGCCAGCGCACCTGGTACTCCGGGATCTCCGCCTGCGCGCACAGGTAGTGCAGCAGGTCGCCCGCGCCGGGCATGAAGTCCTTGCCGAAGCGGACCACGTCGTCGCGGTGGTAGTTGGCAAAGTGCGAGGTGAAGGCGTTGACGAACAGGACCTTTTCTCCCGTCTCCGGGTGGGTGCGCACCACGGGATGCTCCACCATCGGGAACTGCGCTGCCAGCGCGGCGCGCTTCTCCGGCGGCATATTGGCGCCGAAGGTGTGTTCGATGCTGTGCTTGGCGCGCAGGCCTTCGATGCGGGCCTTGACGTCCTGCGGCAGGCGCCGGTACGCCTCGCCCATGTTCACCCAGATGGTGTCGCCGCCCACTGCCGGCGTTTCCACGCAGCGCAGCACGCAGCCCATCGGCGGCGCCTGCCGCCAGGTGGCGTCGCAATGGAAGGAGTTTTCATAGTGCTCGACCTTGCTGTCGGGCGACTTGTAGATCTGCACCAGGCCCGGGTGATTCGGGTCGCTGCCCACTACCGGGTGGTCTTCCAGTTCGCCGAAGCGGCGCGCAAAGGCAACGTGTTCGGCGCGGGTGATGTCCTGGTCGCGCAGGAACAGCACCTTGTGCTGCAGCAGCAGCGCCTTGATCTCGGCGAACACGCCGGCGTCGCGTGACGCATCGGCCAGGCTGACGCCGGTCAGTTCGGCGCCGATGGTGCAGGTAAGCAGTTCTGCTTGCATGGTGTTGTCTCCTCTGTTGTTGTTTTCAGATGACGAAGATCGACGATCCGGTGGTGCGGCGCGCTTCCAGGTCCTGGTGCGCCTGGACCGCGTCTTCCAGCGCATAGCGCTGGTTGATGCCGATGCGGATGCGGCCCGCGCCGACGTGGTCGAACAGCTCGCCCGCCAGCGCCTGTTTCTCCGCGGGGTCGGCGATGTAGTCGGCCAGCGCCGGGCGGGTCAGGAACAGCGAGCCCTTCATCGCCAGCAGCACCGGGTCGAACGGGGGAACCGGGCCCGATGCGGTCCCCACGCAGACCATGGTGCCGCGCCGCTTGAGCGAATCCAGCGACGCCATGAAGGTGGTCTTGCCGACGCTGTCGAACACCACCGAGACGCCCACGCCGCCGGTCAGCTCGCGCACGCGCCTGGCCACGTCCTCGCGGGTGTAATAGATGATGTGGTCGCAGCCATGCGCAAGCGCCACCTCGGCCTTGGCCTCGGTGGACACCGTGCCGATCACGGTCAGGCCCAGCAGCTTGGCCCACTGCGACACAATCAGCCCGACTCCGCCCGCCGCGGCGTGCAGCAGGATGGTGTCGCCCTGGCTGAACGGATAGATGCGGCGCATCAGGTAGGCCGAGGTCAGCCCGCGCATGGTCATGGCCGCGGCGGTTTCAAAGGCAATGCTCTCCGGCAGGCGGATCAGGGGCGCGGCCGGCACCAGGCGCTCGGTGCTGTACGCGCCCAGCGTGTTGACGAAGCCGGTATAGGTGACGCGGTCGCCCGCTGCCACGTTGGTCACGCCGGGGCCGACGGAAACCACCACGCCGGCGGCCTCGACGCCCATGCCGCTGGGCAGCGGCACGGGATAGGTGCCATTGCGGAAGTAGGTGTCGGCATAGTTCAGCCCCACCGCCACGTGGCGGATGCGGACCTCGCCCAGGCCCGGCTCGCCCACTTCCGTCTGCTCATGGCGCAGCACTTCCGGGCCGCCAGTCTCGTACATGCGGACAACCTTTGCCATCGTCTTGTCTCCTGGAATTTGCTTGATGCAGAGTGCGCTGCACATGCAGGAAACTGTAGTGCTTGCCGCCCCGGCGGGCTTTGCATTGACTACCGACGACTTTGCATTTCATGCCAGGTGGCCCTATGATCGCTGCTGCGGCGGGCAGGCTGCCCGCCGCCAACTGACATCGCACCGTAAGGCAACGCTGGTTTGGAAACCCTCATACGTGCTGCCGCACTGACCAATTTCCTCGAAGTTTCACGCGACCTCGGCCTGGACCCGCAGCCGTTGCTGCGCCAGGCGCGGCTGCGGCGGGCCTGGCTGGACGATCCCGACCAGCGCGTGCCGGTCAGCGCCTGCGTCGCGCTGCTGGAAGCCGCCGCGCAGGCCGCGGCGTGCCCGACTTTCGGGCTGCGCATGGCGGAGTCGCGCCAGCTGTCGGACTTTGGCGTGATGAGTCTGCTGATCAGCCAGCAGCCCACGCTGCGCGCCGCGCTGGCCACCACCATCCGCTACCGGCACCTGGTCAATGACTCGGTGGCGCTGTTGCTCGAAGACGCCGGCAGCGTGGTGATCATCCGGCAGGAAGTACTTAGCGAGGCGCCTGCGAGGCAGGCCACCGAACTGGCCATCGGCGTCGTATTCCGCATGTGCGCGCTGTTGCTGGGTCCGCGCTGGCAGCCGGTCGGCGTGAGCTTCACGCACGCGGCGCCGGCCGACCTGGGCATCCATCGCCGCCTCTTCGGCTGCCCGCTGGAATTCAACGCGGAGTGCAACGGCATCATCTGCCGCGCGGCCGACCTTGACGCGCCGAACCCGACTGCGGACCCGGTCATGGCGCGTTACGCGCAGCAATTCATCGACACGCTGCCGCGCGCCAACCCGCAGTCCATCGGCCATGAAGTGCGCGCGGCAATCTACCTGATGCTGCCGATGGGCCGCGCTACCTGCGAAGCAGTTGCCGAAGGACTGGGCCTGAGCCTGCGCACCATGCAACGCCAGCTTGACGATGCGGGCGAAACCTTCACCGATATCCTGAACGACGTGCGGCGCGAACTGGCGCGACGGTACGTGGAGAACCCGCGCTATTCGCTGCTGCGCGTGTCGCAGTTGCTGGGCTATGGGTCGGCCAGTTCGTTTACGCGGTGGTTTTCGGCGCAGTTTGGCGTGGCGCCGGCCAGCTGGCGCAGGGATCGCGCGCAGCGTACTTAGGCACGCATGCGTGATAAGGAACCCGAGTTTCCCGCGTGGCTAAGCGATGGCGTTCCTTAAACAGGACAGGTTTCTGGATCCCGATGGCAACCTTCTGCAGGTGAAGGTGTGCTGGGCAAGGGCGGCAAGCATATTGCGCGCGACAATGCCCTCGAACACGTGTTTGGCTATTCAGTCTTCAACGACGGCTCCGTTCGCGAGTATCAATTCAAGTCGCCGCAATGGGTGATGTCATTGTTGCCGGCACGCCATCGGGGATCGGCTGGGCGCGCGACCCCAAGCTCATCATGCGCGACGGCGACGTCTGCGAGGTAAGCATCGAGGGCATCGGCACCTTGCGCAACCGGGTAGAGGACGAGGTCCGCGCCTGACCCGAGCCACACGGGCCGAGTGCAGTGTTGCCGCACCCCTGGGTAGTCAGAACGTATAGGCCGCGGAGATGTACGTGAAATTGGTGTTGTGCCCGCCGACCGCGCTCAGTACCCTGGCAACGTCGACATGCACCAGGCCGGCATTGATAGCGATATGGCGGTCCACCTGCCAGAAAATGTCGAAGGCAAGCTGGTTGCCCGTATACCGCCCTGGGTGTCCGGCCGTCCCTGCAATGGGGATGGCGGCGGCGGTGTACACCGCATCGTTGGTGGTTTCCCGCCAGATCAGGTCCCATGAGACGGTAAACCTGAGCTGCGCCGTGGGCTTCAGCGTGATCGATGGCTGCAGGTCGAGCACGTTCGAGGCCCCCAGCAGGCCGGCCTGGTTGAAATAGGCCAGCTTGGGGAACAGCCCGCCGTACGTGCCGAGCTTGCCGTCGCGGGGATCATGGTCGCCGCTGCCCGCGGTGGCCTTGATTCCGGCGCGCAGTTTCCAGTCGGAGATATCGAACGTGTAGCCCGTGTCGGTGGAAACGCCCCACGCCCGCACTGTCTGCTGGCCGAAGCTGCCAAATTGCGCCAGGGCTTCCCAGTCCCAGTCCCATTTTCCGCCAGTGCCAAAGATGCGCGTGCCTACCGAATGACGCCGCTCCACGCCGGTGCCGATGCTGTACAGGGCGTGGCTGTTCTCGAAGCCGAGGTAGTAGAGGTCAGCGCCGGACGCTGGAATGAAGGTCCGGGGAAACGTCGCGTAGACACCCCAAAAGCCCTGTGCATGGTTGGGTTGGTCGTCGAAGTTTCCCGCCTTCAGCAAAACCGGGCGCGTGGCAAAGGCGTCGATCCGTACATCGCTGGCGGCGCCGCCAAGACGGACGCCGTCAAAGGCGCGCCGGACGTTCGGCGCGTCGCGGACCGATACCAGCCGTTGCGATCCGAACGCCATCTCCTGGCGGCCCACGCGCAAGTTCGGATCGGACCGCGCATCGGCGCTCAGTGGCACGCGCCAGTCGACGAACCCCTGCTGGAGATCGAGGCGGTCTTCATATGGCGGGGCTGCGGCGTCCTTCCCGAGTGCCAGGTGGTTGCCTAGCTGGACAAAGCCGCGCAGGCGGTCGCCCGCGTGCAGGTCGGCGTGGAGCAGGATGCGGTGCAGCAGGTAACTGTCGCCGGTCTTGCCCGGCACGCCGAAGTTCGCGGCGGAGTAATCTTCGAAGCGCTCGCGGAGCTCGCCGCCCAGGCTCAGGAATGCGCCGCCCGTACCGAGCGGGATGTACTTGACGGGGTCCCACGGGTCGCCGCGTAGTGCAGGGTCCTGCAGGTAACGATAGTCTTCGTCATAGCGAAGGAACTTATAGGCAGGCGTTGCAGCGGCAGGTGCCGGCAACGATTGGCCAAACGCGCTGCATGAAGCCGCGGCGAGCGCCAGGCCGAATGCCGGACCCGCCGGCAGTCGCCTCGCCGCCCATGGGCCTCGCAGAATTTTCTTCATTCTTGTCGACGCGCGCGGAGCGCGGCTCAGTGTTGGCGACAGCTTGCGTGCTGCGTGCTGAATCCGGCTGGCGGCAAGCGGTGCCGGTTCCCTGCGCTCAACTATAGTGCCGGATCGGAGCATTGGCCCAGCGCGGCGATGCCCGGCATGCGGCGCCGGTCCGGACTTCCTTTTGAAGCCGGCAGCGAGCGCCGCACGCTGGTCTGGGACTGGCGCGCCGCGCTTACCCGATCAGCGGGCCGAGTCGAGGATCTCGCCGTTCTTCTGTACGTCCTGTGCCTTCATGTAGCTTTCGATCAGCAACTGGTAGGCCGGGAAGATCTTGGTGTAGATCTCGGCCCACTGCAGTGCATCGTCGCGGTGCCAGGTGTGCTGGAGTTCGGATGCGACCGCTGCCGTGTCCATGGGCACCACGCCTGCCTGCACCACCCGGGCCAGCGTGATTTCCTGCGCCATCTTTGAATAGGTGCCCGACGCATCGACTACGGCGAAGACCTTGTAGCCGTCGGCCACCGCGCCGATGGCCGGGAAGGCCATGCAGACGCTGGTGATGGTGCCGGCAATGATCAGTGTCTTGCGCCCGGTGGCTTCCACCGCCGCGACGAAGTCGGGGTTATCCCATGCGTTGATCTCGCCTTTGCGGGCGACATACTTGGCGTGGGGGGCGTTCTCGTGGATTTCGGGGATCAGCGGGCCGTTCGGGCCTTGCGGCACGGAAGCGGTGGTGATGACCGGCAGCTTGGACAGCGTCGCCATTTTTGCCAGGGCGGCGGCGCGTTGCCGCAGTTCCGGCATGGGCATGTCACCCACGGTCTGGAACAGGCCGCTCTGGTGGTCGATCAAGAGCATTGCGGTATCGGCCGGATCGATCACGGGCCGCTTGCCATTGAAGTTTGCTGGGCTGCTCATGGTGTTACTCCTTGCAACGATCGGCGCCTTGGCACCGGCTGGGAAATCCTGCCGCCGCGTCGGACGGCAGGCGAAAGTTCCTGTTCAGTTGGCGATTTGCCCGAATCGGCCGTTGTTGAAGTCGGTCAGGGCCTGGGCGATTTCCTGCTGCGTGTTCATCACGAAAGGGCCATAGCCGACGATGGATTCGTCAATCGGCTCGCCCGCGAGCAGGATGGCCACGGCATCGGTGCTGGCTTCGATGCACACGCCAGCGCTGGCGCCGTCAAGCACGACCATCTGGGCTTCGCCGGCCATCGCCGAGTCATTGACCCGCACGGTGCCGCGCAGGACAATCAGCGCGGCATTCCAGCCGCCGGGCACCGGCAGTTCAGTGAGACCGCCCTGGCGCAGCCGCAGGTCCCACACATGCATCGGCGTGAACGTTCGCGCAGGGCCCGCGTGGCCGGCATATTCGCCGGCGATCACGCGGACGGTTCCGGCTTCGCCAGGGAGCGCAACCGCAGGAATCTCGCGATCGAGAATCGCCTGGTAACCTGGGCGGGTCATTTTGTTCCTGGCAGGCAGGTTCACCCAGAGCTGGACCATCTCGAGGGCGCCGCCGGTGCCCGTAAAGGCGTCGGAGTGGAATTCTTCGTGCAGGATGCCTGCACCGGCCGTCATCCATTGCACGTCGCCCGGACCGATCACGCCGCCCTGGCCAGTGGAGTCGCGGTGGGCGACTTCCCCCTTGTAGACGATGGTGACGGTCTCGAATCCCCGGTGCGGATGCATGCCCACGCCGCGTGGCGTGTCAGTGGGCCCGAAATCGGCCGGGCCCGCATAGTCCAGCAACAAGAACGGACTGAGCTGCTTGCCATGGCTCTGGTACGAGAACATCGAGCGGACCGGAAAGCCATCTCCCACCCAGTGGGGGCGAGGTGCGCTGTAAACGCCCAGAACCCTTTTCATTTGCTTCTCCAGTTGACCGGCAACGCCGGATCGATGGCTAGAAGCTTAGTAATCGGGCCCGATGAAGGGTAGATGCTAAAGTCACTCCTCATAGTCCTGTTTTACGAACGATGAGGGTTGGGTCATGCAAGACCTGAACGAGCTCTACTACTACGTGCAGGTGGTGGAGCATGGCGGATTTGCCCCGGCCGGCCGGGCACTGGGCATGCCCAAATCCAAGCTCAGCCGGCGGCTGGCCATGCTGGAAGAGCGCCTCGGTGTGCGCCTGATCCACCGCTCCACGCGCCAGTTCACCGTGACCGAAATCGGGCGCACCTACTATGAGCACTGCAAGGCGATGCTGGTGGAGGCCGAGGCGGCACAGGAAGCCATCGAACTGACGCGCGCGGAGCCGCGCGGGGTGGTGCGCGTCACGTGCCCGGTTGCGCTGCTGCAGGTGCATGTCGGCGCAATGCTGGCCGAGTTCATGGGTGTTCACCCGTACGTGACGATCCATCTGGAGGCGACGAATCGCAAGGTGGATCCGGTTGCCGAGGCGATCGACGTGGCCATTCGCGTGCGGCCGCCTCCGCTGCAGGACAGTGATCTCGTTATCCGCGTGCTTGCCGAACGCAAGCAATGCCTGATTGCAAGTCCGCAACTGGTCAAGGCGCTAACCGCGCCGCGCGTGCCGGCCGATCTTGGTTCCTGGCCCAGCCTTGGCCTGGGCATGCCCCAGGCCGACCATGTCTGGAAGCTGTTCGGCCCCGATGGCGCGGTAGCCGACGTCCATCATCAGCCGCGCTATGTCACTGGCGACATGGTCGCCTTGCGCACTGCTGCGCAAGCCGGGGTGGGCGTTGTGCAATTGCCAGAGATGATGGTGGCCCGGGAACTGGCCGCCGGTTCGCTGGTGCGCCTGCTGCCGCAATGGGCGCCGCGCACCGAAATCCTGCACGCAGTCTTTCCGTCGCGCCGCGGACGACTGCCCTCGGTCAGATTGCTGGTGGATTATCTGGCAAATGCCTTCGCTGGTATGGTGGAGGAATGAAAGGCGGCCGCGCCGGTGCCATGCGGCCGGCACGTCAGGCCGCTCTGCGCGGCGTCGTGTTCAGCGAACATGCGCGAGTGCCGGCGCCGGTCTCGCACGCCCCACAAAATATATAATAATCAACACTATCTATCATCTTGTGAGACCACATCGTGGCAAGAACCAAGTCAGCGAACACCGCCACCGGCAAAGCGGCCGCTGCCCCTGAGCCGGATACGCCGGACCTGGGCGGGCGCACATGGGCTTCCGTGCTCGAACAGGCCGTGCGGGAGGACATCATCAACGGCGAGCTGCCGGCGGGGAGCAAGCTGCGCCTGAAGGAACTCGCCGAGCGTTACCAGGCCGGCGTGATTCCATTGCGCGAGGCCCTGTCGCGGCTGTGCACCACCGGCTTTGTGCTCGCCATCGACCAGAAGGGCTTTCGCGTGGCGCCGCTGTCCGCGGAAGAGTTGCTGGATATCACGCGCGTGCGCCAGCAGATCGACACCAGCGCGCTGCGCGACGCTATCGAGGCCGGCGATATCGGCTGGGAAGCGCAAGTGGTGGCGGCGCATCACCGGCTGACCCGCATCCCGATGGTGCTGCGCGGCAAGGATGGCTTGCTCAATCCCGAATGGGAAGAGGCGCATGCCGCGTTTCATGAGGTGCTGGTGTCCGGCTGCAGCTCGGCCTGGCTGCGGCGGTTTTCCATCGTGTTGCGGGACCAGACCGCGCGCTATCGCTTTCTCTCACTCGCCGTACCCAAGGCCGCTCGCACGCGTGATGTGGCGGCGGAGCATGAGGCGATTGTCAATGCCATCGTCGCGCGCAATGCGCGTGAGGCGTGCCGGCTGCTCGCGGATCATTTCCAGGCGACGACTGACCTCGTACTCAAGTACCTGCAACAGCAAAAGGCAAAGGCATCCCCGGCACGCAGGCCAGCCGTGGCGACGGAACTGGCTACCTGATGCATCCGCGTCCGGGCAGGGCGCGCCGGCACCGCGAATTTGCAGATCGCCCGCAAGGCATGGCAGCCTTGCGGGCGATCTGCATTTGAGCTTCGCTCTTGAGCACGGCGATGGTGTTTCCCGAGTGGAAACACCAAGTTCGTCATACCTTGCCTTATCGTCGCGCTGCGCGGATGCTAGCCTTGGCGTTCTGCTTGGCGTCCCTCGACCGCAGCCGGAAAAGCGGCTGCGGCAGGACTTTGCCCAATCCGTGCCCACAGGAGTTCCACCATGGCGCAAGCTCAGCCGGGCAATGCCCGCAATGACGATATCGACGCGCAGGAAACCGCGGAATGGCTGGATGCGCTTGACTCGGTCATCGCGTATGAAGGCGCGGAGCGTGCGCACTACCTGATCGAAAAGCTGATCGAGCGCGCGCACAATGCCGGCATCTACCTGCCGTTCAGTGCCAACACGGCTTACCTGAACACCATTGCGCTTGAAGCCCAGGCACGCAGCCCTGGCGACCAGGACATCGAGCATCGCATCCGCTCCTATATTCGCTGGAACGCGATCGCGCTGGTGTTGCGCGCGGCGCGCGATACCAATGTCGGCGGCCACATTGCCAGCTTTGCCTCGGCGGCCACGCTGTATGAGGTTGGCTTCAATCACTTCTGGCACGCGCCATCGGACGGACACGGCGGCGACCTCGTGTTCTTCCAGGGTCATTCGGCACCGGGCTTTTATGCGCGCGCCTTCCTCGAGGGGCGGCTGACCGCGGAACAGATGGACAACTTCCGCCAGGAGGTGCGCGGCCAGGGCATTTCGTCATACCCGCACCCGTGGCTGATGCCGGATTTCTGGCAGTTCCCGACCGTGTCGATGGGCCTGGCGCCGATCATGGGCATCTACCAGGCACGCTTCATGAAGTACCTGGGGGACCGCGGCTTTGGCCAGCACGGCGGCCGCAAGGTGTGGGTGTTCTGCGGCGACGGCGAGATGGACGAACCCGAGTCGCGTGGCGCGCTGGGCATGGCCGGGCGCGAACAGCTGGATAACCTGGTCTTTGTCGTCAACTGCAACCTGCAGCGCCTGGACGGCCCGGTGCGCGGCAACGGCAAGATCATCCAGGAGCTGGAGTCGGAATTCCGCGGCGCGGGCTGGAATGTGATCAAGGTGGTGTGGGGCAGCAAGTGGGACGCGCTGCTGGCGCGCGACAAGGCCGGCATCCTGGCCCGGCGCATGATGGAATGCGTCGACGGCGACTACCAGACCTTCAAGTCGAAGGACGGCGCCTATGTGCGCGAGCACTTCTTCAACACGCCGGAACTCAAGGCGCTGGTGGCGGACTGGTCCGACGACGACATCTGGGCACTGAACCGCGGCGGCCACGATCCGCACAAGGTTTACGCCGCCTACCAGGCCGCCAGCGAACACCGCGGCCAGCCGACCGTGATCCTGGCCAAGACCATCAAGGGCTATGGCATGGGCGAGGCCGGCGAGGCGCAGAACATCACGCACCAGCAGAAGAGCATGCGGGTGGAAGCGCTCATGCATTTCCGTGACCGCTTCCGGCTGCCGCTGTCCGACCAGCAGCTTGACGAGTTGCCGTACCTCGGCTTCGAGGAAGGCTCGCGCGAGCACACCTACCTGCACGCGCGGCGCCAGGCGCTGGGCGGCTATCTGCCGTCGCGGCGCCGGCGCGGGCCGTCGCTGCCGGTGCCGGCGTTGTCGGCCTTCGATGCGCAGCTCAAGGCCAGCGGGGAGGGGCGCGAGTTTTCCACCGCAATGAGCTTCGTGCGCATCCTCAACACGCTGCTGCGCGACAAGGTGCTGGGCCGGCGCATCGTGCCGATCGTCTCCGACGAATCGCGCACCTTCGGCATGGAAGGCCTGTTCCGGCAGATCGGCATCTGGTCGCAGCAGGGGCAGATCTACACGCCGCAGGACGCCACGCAGCTGAGCTTCTACAAGGAGTCGAAGGACGGCCAGATCCTGCAGGAAGGCATCAACGAGGCCGGCGCCATGGCCGACTGGATCGCCGCCGCCACGTCATACTCGACGCACGGCGAGCCGATGATCCCGTTCTTCATTTTCTATTCGATGTTCGGCTTCCAGCGCTTCGGCGACCTGGCCTGGGCTGCGGGGGACCAGCGTGCGCGCGGCTTCTTGCTGGGCGGCACCGCGGGCCGCACCACGCTCAATGGCGAAGGGCTGCAGCACGAGGACGGGCACAGCCTGGTCTGGGGCGGCACCATCCCCAACTGCATCAGCTATGACCCCACCTTCGCTTATGAGCTTGCGGTGATCATCCAGGACGGCCTGCGCCGCATGGTGCAGGAACAGGAGGATGTGTACTACTACATCACGGTCATGAACGAGAATTACGAGCACCCGGCCATGCCAGATGGTGCGGAAGCGGACATCCTGAAGGGGATGTACCTGTTCCGGCGCGGCAAGGAGGGCACCGCCGGCCAGCCTCGCGTGCAACTGCTGGGTGCCGGCACTATCTTCCGCGAGGTCATCGCCGCGGCGCGGCTGCTCGATGAGGACTGGGGCGTGCAGGCCGACCTGTGGGGTTGCCCAAGCTTCACCGAGCTGGCGCGCGAGGGTAATGCGGCGGTGCGCTGGAACCTGCTGCATCCGGGCGAGACGCCGCGGCGCGCGCACGTGGAGCAATGCCTGGCGCCGATGCGGGGACCGGTGATCGCCGCGACCGACTACGTGCGCGCGCTGGCCGAGCAGATCCGGCCATTCGTGCCGCGGCGCTATGCGGTGCTCGGCACTGACGGCTACGGCCGCTCCGACACGCGCGAACAACTGCGGCACTTCTTCGAAGTGGATCGCTACTGGGTCACGGTGACCGCGCTGAAGGCCCTGGTGGACGATGGTGCCATCGACAGCGCCATCGTGCTGCAGGCGCTGCGGAAGTACGGCCTCGACCCCGAGAAGCCCTATCCCCTGCACGCTTGAAGCGCACCGCTCAGGCAACAGCCTGCGTCAACTGATACGTCGTCGAGTAGCTGAAGCGGCTGGCCGGGTGAACACCGGTCGTGACGACAACTATCCTGTCGCGCAGGAAATAGGTCCGGACGATGCGCAATCCGGCTGACCCCTCGGGCACCTGCAGGGCATCGGCTTGCGGGCCTTCGATCAGCAGTCCCTGGACTTCCTGCTCGACCCGCGTGATCTTGATGCCATATTGCTTTTCAACCATCGTGTAGACGGGAACGTCCAGTGTTTCCCCCGGCCGGGGCAGTTCACTGAACGCCGCGTCGACGTAAATGTCGACCAGCCCGATCGGCTCGTTGGCGGGCGCGGCGCCATATCGTGTGCCGGCAATGTGCAGCCAGCCCGTCCGCGGCGGGCTGCGCAGCAGGGCTGCCTGCGTCTCGTCGGCCTTGATCTGCTCATAGACCGAGGTCCGCAGTATCGTGCCCTTTGCGTAGCTTGCAAGGTCCGCGGGCGAGTCCATGACCTGCATGAATCGGCTCTGGGGGCGGTCGGAGACAACCCGGGTGCCGATCCCGGCCTGTCGGGTAACCAGGCCAAGGCTGGACAACTTCTGCACCGCCTGGCGCACAGCGTAGCGGCTCAAATTCCACTTCTCGCACAGTTCAGCCTCCGTGGGCAGCAGTTCGCCGATGGGGGGATTGCCGTTCAGGATCTCCTGCATCAGCGTTCGGGCCAGGTCGAGGTGGCGCGGAGGTGTGGCGGCCAGGGCGGCCGTATAGGCGTCGGTTTCGTCTTGCATTCCGTTCTGCGAAGTGGCGTCGGATTCCGTGACTGGCGGCGATCTGGTTGCCAGCCATGATTTCTTGAAATCCTATCATGCGCGGCAGGGTTTCTCCTAATATTCGAATGTTCGAACAAAGTCCTATAGTTCGTTCCATCGATGCGATCGCGGGCCGATTCAGCGCGCATTTCATCCCCTCGTTATCCGGAGACTCGCAAGCATGTACCCCATCGACTTCCTGTGGCGCGCCGTTCACCGCCATCCGAACCGGGTAGCCATCGTCAGCCCCGCTGGCGAGCTTTCCTTCCGCGAACTGGCGGACATGGTGATGCAGCGGGCCGCCGCGCTGACGGCCATCGACCCGGCGCCCCGCAGCCGGGTGTGCGTGGGGGCAGCGAACACCGTCGATCACCTGGTTGCCATTCTCGCCATCCTGGCTGCCGGCAAGGTGTGGATACCGCTCAACCCGCGCAATGGCGACCCCGAACTGCACCGCATTGTCGATTTCGTCGAACCGTCGCTCGTGCTGGCCGATGACGAAATGGCGGCACGGCTGGCGGGCACTTCGGCTGCGCTGCGTTCGCTGACGGATCTGGTGCGCCACACCGGCGATCGTTCCGCCGTCATGATGGGGCCGCATTCCCGAGGCGGCGTCGCCGTGGCCGAGGCGCAGGCAATCAAGTTCACCGGCGGTTCGACTGGCTTCCCGAAGGGCGTGATCCAGCCAATGCGTGCCTGGAACGCCAACATCGCCACGCAGATCCACGAACTTGGCCTGACGCCTGACGATCGCTACCTGGTCGCCGCGCCGATCACGCACGGCACGTCGACCTACATGCTGCCGCTGCTGGGTGCCGGTGGTGCCCTGATCTTCCCCGAATACAGCAAGGCCCCGGCGCTGCTGGATGCCGCGGATGCCCACGGCGCAACGCTGTTCTTCGCGCCCCCGACGCTGATCCTGTCGCTGGTGGAAGCGCAGCGCCGCAATCCCCGTCCGTTGCATTCCTTGCGCTATCTCGTGTACGGCGGCGCGCCGATGCGTCCGGAGCAGATTCGCGAGGCCCAGGCGGCCTTTGGCCCCGTTCTCTGTACCTCGTTCGGCCAGACCGAGGCACCCCAGATCATCACCTTCCTGCCTCCCGGAGAAATGACCGGCGAATACCTGGCCTCCGTCGGCAAGCCGTCGCTGCTGACCCGGGTGGCCATCGTTGGCAAGGACGGCACCCCGCTGAAGGCCGGCGAGGAAGGCGAGATCGCGGTGCGTGGCGATCTGGTGATGAGCGGCTACCTGAAGGCTGACGAAGAGACACACAAGACGCTGGTCGATGGCTGGCTGCGCACTGGTGATGCCGGGGTCTTCGATGAGCGCGGCTACCTGTTCCTGCGCGACCGCATCCGCGATGTGATCATCACCGGCGGCTTCAATGTCTACCCGAGCGATGTCGAGCTGGTGCTGTCGGCGCACCCCGCCGTTGCGGACTGTTCGGTGGTTGGCGTTCCCGACGCGAAGTGGGGCGAGGCCGTCCACGCCGCCGTGCAACTGCGCCCGGGCATGAGCGTCGACGCCAGCGAGTTGATTGCGCTGGTCAAGCGCGAGCTCGGCTCGGTCAAGACACCGAAGCATGTGCACCTGTTTGACGCGCTGCCACGCAGCGCCGTGGGCAAGGTGCTGAAGCCGGCCGTTCGCGAACGCATCATGGGTAACCGGAGCTGACAATGAGCCAATCGAAAGAGGCCGGTGTGCCCCGCACCAAGCTCTGCCACTACACCACGCAGGCTGTCTACTACGGCGACGATGACCTGGTGCGCGACCTGATCGGCCAGGCCAGCTTTGTAGACGTCTTCATGAAGCAGACCTTCGGCCACATGCCGACGGCGGCCCAGCGGCGGATCGTCGAAGCCGTGCTGGTGACGCTGATGGAGCACGGCATGACGCCCAGCGCGATCGCCACGCGCATGATCTACGCGAGCTCGCCGGAGAATCTCCAGGCCGGTGTCGCCGCCGGCCTGCTTGCGGTCGCCAGCCGCTTCATCGGCACGATGGAGCCCGCCGCCGGGCTGCTCGATCGCATCGTGGCGGCAGGCGCAGACGGGGCCAACGAAGCACGGCGTATCGCCACGGATTACCGCGCCAGACGTGAAGCGGTGCCGGGCTTTGGCCATCACCTGCACCGGCCGGACGATCCGCGCGCGATTGCCTTGCTGGAGCTGGCGCGCGAAGTCGGCACCTACGGATCACGCTGTGAGGCGCTGGCGCAACTGGCCGCCGAGGTGGATGCGGCCGCCGGACGCCACATCACCATCAATGCGACGGGCGCGATCGCCGCCGTCCTCGGCGACATCGGCATTCCTGCCACGCTCATGCGCGGCTTCGCCGTGCTCAGCCGCGCCGCCGGGCTGATTGCGCATATTGCCGAAGAACAACGCGAGCCATCGGGCCGGTTCATCTGGGATCTGGTCGATGACGCGATGACGCCGGAGCACCCGGCGGACTGACCAGACTGACTATCCCCGAGCGCCGCGAGTGGACTCTCTCAGTCCTTCGGCGCCACCCATCAGCAAACCGCAGGAGGAGACAACCATGACGCAGGCAGACCAGGCCATACAGCGCCACCACCATATCACCCTGAGCGTGGGCACTGCCCAGGACGATTACGACTTTCACACCAAGGTGCTCTCGCTCAAGAGCGTCAAGAAGACGCTGATCTATGACGGCGGCACGCCGTTCTACCACCTGTACTACGGCAACGACCTCGGTGAGGAGAGCACCCTGATCACCTGCTTCCCGGTCGCGCATTTCGGGCGCAAAGGACAACGCGGCACTGGCCAGATCGGCAGCCTGGCGCTGTCGGTGCCGGTGTCGGCCATTCCCTTCTGGGAGAAGCGCCTGGCCGACCACGGCTTCGCGGTGCGCCGCTCGGAGCGGTTCGGAGAGCAGGTCCTGGCCTTTGCGCATCCTTGCGGCGTCGAGTACGAGCTGATCGGTATTGCCGACGACGCACGCAAGCCTTACTCCAACGGCGAAGTGCCGGCCGAGTTCGCCATCCGCGGCCTGCATACCATCGCGGTCAACGTGCGCGAGCTGGAGACTTCCCAGGAGTTCATGCAGACCGGCTGGTCGGGCAGGGAGGTGGCGCGGGACGGCAAGTACATGCGTTACGCGTTCGGCGAAGGCGGTTCCGGCAAGTTTGTCGATTATGCGCTCGAACCTGGCTTGCCCCAGGCGAGCTGGACCTATGGCGAGGGTACGGTGCACCACTGCGCGTTCCAGGTGGCGGACCGTGTAGTCCAGGACCTGGTCAAGAAACGGCTCGAGGGGATGGGCCTGACCGATACCTCCGAGCGCAAGGACCGCGGGTATTTCGAATCGATCTACGTGCGCACGCCCAGCGGGGCGATGTTCGAGGCCACAGTGTCCAAGCCTGAGGGCTTCCTGATCGATGAGCCGTACGAGCAACTCGGTTCGGAGCTGAAGATCGCCCCGCAGTTCGAAAGCCAGCGCGCCAGCATCCTGCAATCGCTGGAAAACCTGAAGTACTGAAATCCGGCGTATGGCACGCCGGGAAGACTATGCCTGACACCAACCCCCATCTGCAAACGCCGCTGAGCGTATTCGACGCTCCCGCCGGCAACGCGAAGCTCGCCGCGATTCTTGTGCATGGCCGCGGCCAGTCGCCCGCACTGATGCATGACTTGCTGGTCAGCCGCATCGGGCGGTCGGATATCGCATGGTTTGCGCCCGTGGCGGCGGACAACTCCTGGTACCCGGAGCGCTTTATCGCGCCGCTCGAAGCCAATGAACCGCGGCTCTCGCAGGCGCTGGAACGCATTGAGGCCCTGTCGCAGGCGCTGCGGGCGATGGGCTTCCCGTTTGAATCGCAGGTGCTGGTCGGGTTCTCGCAGGGCGCCTGCCTGTGCAGCGAGTTCCTCTGGCGCCAGCAGCGCAAATACGCGGCACTGATCGCGTTCACGGGTGGACTGATCGGCCCGCCAGGCATGCCCCGCGACAGCTCGCATCGCCGGCTGGAGGGGGTGCCGGTGCTGCTTTCCACCTGGGACGATGACCCCCACGTGCCCGCCGACAGCGTGCGCGAGTCGGCTGCATGGTTCAGGGCCGTCGGCGCCGAGGTAACCACCAAGGTGGAGCCCGCCATCGAGCACGGTATTCGCGATGCCGAAATCGCCTATGCCAACACCATCCTGGCCCGTTGCACGCCAGGGACCTGTTGATCGTCCGCCAGGAGCAGTGAGCATGCAGTCATTTGTACATGAAACCCGCGCCGCCCGCGTCGTCTTCGGCAGCGGGGCGCGCCAGTCCCTCCCACGGGAAATGGACCAACTCGGCCTGAGGCGGGTGCTGGTGCTGACCACGCCCGAGCAGGTTGCCCTGGGCCAGCAGATCGCTGACATCCTGGGGGACCGATGCGTGGGCGTCTACGGCAATGCCGTGATGCATGTGCCTGCCGACGTTGCACGCGCCGCCGTCGATGTCGCCAGGCGCGTGGGCGGCGATGGCTGTGTGGCCGTCGGCGGTGGCTCGACCATCGGCCTGGCCAAGGCGATCGCGCTCGAATCCGACCTGCCGATCATCGCCTTGCCGACGACCTATGCCGGCTCCGAGATGACGCCGCTCTACGGGATCACCGACGCGGGAATCAAGAAGACCGGCCGCGACTGGCGCGTGGCGCCGCGCAGTGTGATCTACGATCCTGAGCTGACGCTGACCCTGCCACAGGGCCTCAGCATGACGAGCGGAATGAATGCCATCGCCCATGCGGCCGAAGGCCTGTATGCCAGCGATGGCAATCCTGTCTACAGCCTGATGGCGGAAGAGGGCATTCGCGCGCTGGCGAGCGCGTTGCCGCGCCTGAGGCTCAATGCCGCGGACGTCGCTGCCCGCAGCGATGCGCTGTACGGCGCCTGGCTGTGCGGCACCGTGCTGGGCAACCTGCAGATGGGCGTTCACCACAAGCTGTGCCATACGCTGGGCGGCAGCTTCAACCTGCCGCATGCGGAGGTGCATACCGTCGTGCTGCCTTACGCGCTCGCCTATAACGCCGCGGCGGCGCCGCAAGCGATGGCACGCATTGCCCGTGCGCTAGGGACGGCGCTTGCTCCCGCCGGGTTGCGCGAGCTCGGCGTCCAGCTCGGCGTGCCGCGTACCCTGTGCGAGATCGGCATGCCGGCGCATGGTCTCGATCGCGCCGCCGACCTGGTGGTCGCGACACCCTATCCCAATCCGCGTCCGATCGAACGAGGGCCGATCCGCGAACTCTTGCAGCGCGCGTATGAAGGGGCCGACCCGGCCTGATAAGCGGCCGCGGGCACGGCGACGGGCTTGCGGCGACATTGACAGCAGTCTCATCCCTTGTGCGCAGGGTCCGATGCCTGAGCGCCGCAGTCGAGGAATTTGCCATGCCATACATCATCCGCGGCTACTTTCGGCAGGAAGTGGAACAGAAGCGCCTCAGGCTTCGCCCTGCGCACATCCGCCACGTCATCTCCCGCTTGCCGGACATTGTCTGCGCCGGTGCCTTGTGCTGGGAGGACGGGCGTGCGCAAGGCCTGTTTCTCGCGGTCAGCTGCGCTGACAGGGGACAGGCGGAATCGCTGATCGAGGCAGACCCGTATTACCGGGAGGGATTGCTCGAACGGGTGGAGATCGAGCGCTTCATCCAGTTTGCTCCCCATGAGAATCCGCGCATCCTGCATGAGGAGCTGGAGCGGGCGCTGCAAAGCGCCAGTGCCTGCGCGAACTGAAGATGCCTGGCGCAGCATTCAGCCGATCGCTGCGCACCACACCGAATCACAAGACCAGGACGGTATGAGACGGCGGAGCGCCTGGGCGCATCCGCCGCCAGCCAGAGGCAAGGAGACACCATGCCAATCGACTTCACTTACCCGGTGCGGACCCTGCTGAGGTCCGGCGCCGCCTAGCTTCCGCCCAGGCGCGGCGCAAGCCATTCAGTTCGCGCTTGAGCGACCGGGCGCCTGCTCATCGGATTCCGCAATGAAGTGCAGTGAAACCCTGCGGGGTGGCGTGCGCCCCGCCGCAGGCCCGCGCGTCCTGCATGGGCACGCCTGCAGCCTTGCATGACTTTTCAGAAGAAGACGCGAATCATGGAACGTATCAAACGCATCATCCTGTCGGGCTTGCCCCTGGCCATCATCGGCGGGCTCCTCTATGCCGGCCTGTTCGTCAAGCCCCGGCCGGTAGGCAAGCCGGTCGAGCAGCCGCTTGTCGAGCGCGGCGACGCCTTCTACGGCATCGCCGTCCTGCCCGATGGCCAGATGTGGGCGGTGGGCACCAACGGCAAGATCCTGCACAGCGACGATGCCGGGCAGAAATGGCGCAGGCAGGGCACGGCCAGCCACGAGACCTTGCAGGATGTCGCCGCCTGGGATGCGCGCCGGGCCGTTGCGGTCGGCAATGAAGGCGTGGTCCTGACCACGGACGACGCCGGGCACACATGGACGCCGGCACAAGCCCCCAAGTCGGCGATCAGCAACAAGCTGATGCGGGTGCAAGTGAGCCAGGACGGCGGCGCCTGGGCGGTCGGCAGTGGTGGCGTGTTGCTGCGTTCCCGTGACTACGGCAAGACCTGGCAATCCGCGGCGCAGGGCGAGGACACCGCGTGGAATGGCATTGCCTTTGACGGGCAACTTGGATGCCTGGTGGGCGAGTTCGGCCAGATCCGCGTTTCCGGCGACGGCGGCGAGCGCTGGACCAGCGTCGCCAGCCCGGTCAAGCAAAGCCTGATGTCGGTCAGGTTCCGGGGCGCCAGCGACGCCGTGGCCGTCGGCCTGGGCGGCACGGTGCTGGTCAGCCATGACGGCGGCACCAGCTGGAAGCAGGCCGCCAGGGCGACACAGGAGGATCTCTTCGATGTTGCCTGGGATGGCAGGCAATGGATCGCGGTGGGCGACAAGGGGATCGTCCTGGTGGCCGGCGACGATGCCGGCAACTGGCGGCAGACCCGCTTCGCCCCGCAGGACCGTGGCTGGTACACCAGGGTGCAGCCACGCGGCGGCAAGTACTACGTCGCCGGATCGCGCCTTGCCGTGGAAGAGATGGCCGCCTTGTAACGCCGGTCAACAGGAATCTGGAGGAGAACATGAATACGATGGAACAGGGCAGGCTCGAGCGCTTCGTCGAGGCTTGCATACGCCGGCGGGCTTACGTGACCGGCATCTTCCTTCTGGTGACGGCAGCGATGCTGGTAGCCGCCCTGAGGGTGGAAGTCAGAACCGTCTTTGAGGACCTGCTGCCGCGCAGCCACCCCTATATCCAGGTCCATGAGCAGTACAAGCAGGCGTTCGGCGGCTCGAACGTGGTCAGCATCGTGCTCGAGTCCGAGCAAGGGGACATCTTCAACACCGCCTTCCTCACCAAGATCAAGACGGTCACGTCCGCGTTGCAGCAGGTCGACGGCGCGAATCAGTTCCAGATCGTTTCGCTGGCATCGCGCAAGCTCAAGGAGATCCGCGGTTCGACCGATGCCATCGATTCAAGCCCGCTGATGTGGCCCGATGTCCCGCACGACCAGGCGGGGCTGGATACCCTGAAGCAGGCGGTCCTGAACAATCCGCTGGCCTATGGCGCCTATGTCTCGAAAGACCTCAAGGCTGCCCTGGTCACGGTGGATTTCTATGAGAGCGCCGCCGACTACAACAAGATTTTCCCGCAGGTGATGGCCATCGCCGATGCGGCGCGCGGCGACGGCGTGCGGGTGCGCGTGACCGGCGAGCCCATCCTCTATGGCTGGGTCAACCACTTCCTGCCGGAGACCCTGCACATCTTCCTGTTCACGATCGGCTGCCTGGTCTTGCTGCTGTTCATCATTGCCCGTACCTGGCGCGGCACGCTGCTGCCCCTGCTGGCGGGACTGAGCAGCGCCATCTGGGCGCTGGGCGTGGCACGCCTGCTGGGCTTCAACCTCGATCCGCTGGTGATCGTGATCGCCTTCCTGATCACGGCCAGGGCCATCTCGCATTCCGTGCAGCTGGTGTCGCGCTTCGATGAAGAAATTGCCGCAGGCGCGCAGACCACCCACGCGGCGGCCAGGGCAAGCATGCTGCAACTGTTCAAGCCGGGCATGCTGGGCGTGATCGCCGACGCCGGCTGCATGGTGGTCGTGGTGCTGACGCCGATTCCGCTGATGCACAAGGTCTCCATCATCGGCACGGTGTGGGTGATGACGATCGCGCTGAGCGCCTGCGTGATGACGCCGGTCCTGCTTTCCTGGGTGCGCTACCCGCGCGGACATGCCCATCGCCTGGACCTCGGTCCCCTGCTCGATCGCATCCTGCGTGTCTGCGTGCGCAGCGCCACCACGCGCTGGCGCTATGGCGTGCTTGCCGGCGCGGTTGCCGTGTTTGGTGTCTCCGCCTGGTATGCCACCCGCATTCAGGTAGGGGACGCGCAGCCCGGCTCGCCCATTCTCTGGCAAGACTCTGCATACAACCGCGATGCGGCGGCGATCAACCGGCAGTTCCAGGGCGCCGACCGGCTGTACGCGGTGTTCTCTGGCCACAAGCCCAATGCGGTGAAGGAACCCACTGTGCTCGCGAGCATGGTTGGACTGCAGCGCTACATGGCAGCCCAGCCGGAGATCGGCGGCAGCCTCTCGATCGCCGACGTCATCCCGATGGTCCGGCGCGTCCTGAACGAGAACAATCCGCGCTACCAGGAACTGGGCAGCACGGCTCAGGAGAACGGCGAGCTGATGTACATGTTCGTCTCGGGCTCCGATCCGGGCGACATGGCCCGCTTCACCGATGTCCAGGCGCAAGACGCCTCGGTGACATTCAACTTCCGCGACCACCAGGGCGAAAGCATCCGCACCGCCATGGCACGGCTCAAGGCCTACGTCGATGCCCATCCGCTCGCCGAAGGCACATACCGCCTGGCGGGCGGCCTGGTTGGCGTGCTGGCGGCGGTCAACGAGGTCATTCTTGCCGGGCAGATCGAGAGCATCGCGCTCGCCCTGCTGGTGCTGGTGATCTGCTGTGCGGTGGCCTACCGCTCGGTGACGGCCGGCTTCTTCTTCATGGTGCCGGTGATCCTCTCCAACACCATCACCTTCAGCTACATGGCGTGGAAAGGCATCGGCATGAACCTGAGCACGCTGCCGGTGGCGGCGCTGGGCATCGGCCTCGGGGTGGACTACGCCTTCTACATCGTTGACGGCATCAAGGAAAAGCTCGGCGAGGGCAAGGACCTGCCCGCGGCCACGGTTGCGTCGTTGTACGGCGCCGGTCGCGGCGTGGTGGTGACCGCGCTCACGCTGACTGCCAGCGTGGTGCTCTGGTGCGCGTCGTCGCTGCGATTCCAGGCCGACATGGGCGTGCTGATGGCGATCTGGCTGTTCGTATCGGCACTGAGCGCCCTGTTCATCATGCCGGCCATGGTGCTGGTGTTCCGGCCCGCATTCATCGTGAAGACGGCGGCGGAGAGCAAGGCGCCGCAACACCCCGGCGTAGCCATGGGCACGGTACCGGAAGCCTAGATCCCGTTCTGCGGGGAAGAGAACAAGAAATAAGACATCAATGGAGGAGACAGTGAAAGTGAACGCTTGGCATGAACTTGGCATGAAGGCCGGAGCGGCAGGGCTGGCGCTGGCATTCCTGGCGCCCTCGCCAGGTGCCGTCGCGGCGGAGCCGGACGAGCCGGCCGCGCTCAGCGCAGACCGGCCGGCGGAGCGCGAGGGCGGCTCGGAGGATTACAGCTTCCATCTGGGCGGATACGCCCGCACCTGGGCGTCTTTCAATCTGCAGAATCCGCCGGAGACCAGCCGGAACGACCGATTTTCGCCGTCCATGCTGCGTGGTTCGCTGCTGCTGGATGCCGATGCAAAGACCGGGCCGGTCTCGTGGAAAGTCGTCGGGCGGGCCGACGGGGAATACAAGACGCGGTACCTGAAAGACCTGGAGCAGCTGAACCGGACAAATTCCGCCGGGGGCCCGGGCAGCCACCTGATGGACCAGTATGACCAGGCCGACCTGCGCGAGTACTACATGGATTTCTCGCCCGTGGAGCGCGTGAATTTCCGTATCGGCAAGCAGCAGGTGGTCTGGGGGGAGACCGACTTCTTCCGCGCGCTCGACCTGGTCAACGGCTTCGATTACCGCTGGCGCACCTTCCTGGAGCGCGAGGGCGATGAACTGCGCAAGCCGCTGTTCCTGCTCAAGGCCAAGGTGAATGTCCCGGAGGCGGATGGCAGCCTGCAACTGCTGTTCCGCCCCGGCATCGACCGGAACCGCGACGTGGGCAACAGCTACGATCTATATGGCGGCCGCTGGGCCGGCCAGCCATACAAGGGCGTGGACTTCCTCGCTCCCGGCGCGCTGAACTACAACTATCGCCAGCCGGGCGCCAATGTCAGCGACAAGACCGGTGGCGTTCGCTGGGAAGGCATTGCCGGGCCGGTCAACTACTCGCTGGCCTACCTGAAGACGTTCAGCAACGACCCCGTGGTGAACTCGGCCTTCGCGCCGTCGGGCCAGGCGCCAACCGGCGCGCTCGGTGACTTCATCTTTCCGAAGATCGACCTGTTTGGCGCCACCGTCAGCGGCTACGTCCCGGCCATCGATTCGGTGCTCAGCACGGAACTGGTCTACACGCGCAATGCGCCCTACAACGTAGGCACCAACTTCTTTGGCGGTGCCCTGCCGGGGTTTGGCGGCATCATCAAGAAAGACCTGGTCACCGCCATGTTCCGGATCGACAAGAACCTGAACCTGACCAGGCTGCTGGGTACCAGCCGGCCGTCGTTCTTCTCTGTGCAGGTGTTCGACAAGTGGATCCAGAACTACAAGCGCTCGGATGACATCGTCAACCTGGTGGGGTACGGCAGGGCGGCGAGCCAGCATTCGACCATCGCCACCGTCATCCTTGGCCTGAACTACAAGAACGACAAGATCAATCCCCAGCTGGCGGCCGGCGCATCGATGCAGGGCGGCGGCGCCTTCCTGATCCCAAGCGTGGAGTTCGTTTATGGGGACCACTGGAGACTGGTCCTGGAGGCCGATCTCTTTTTCTCGAAGTACAAGCGGCAGCCGGGCCAGGTCGAAAGCTCGACCGGCCTGTTCGGATCGTTTGCCGGCAATGACCAGTTCCTTGTTCGTCTGACACGACAGTTTTAAGCAGGAGACACACCATGAATCGCATCCAGAAGACTCTCGCGCTGTGCATGCTCGCGGCGTTCAGCGCCGGCCCGGCGGCAACGCTGGCCGCCGAGCTACCCGTCGGCACCGTGATCGACAAGGCCAACATCGACAAGGTCAAGAACGACACGTTCGATGGCCACACCATTGCGAGCCTGCTGACCGAGAAGCTCGAGTGGCAGATCCGGAATACCGGCCTGAAGATTCCGCTCGGCCATGCCAGGCCCGTGCAGCTCGATCCCAAGTACCTCGAGGCCACGAAGAAGAACGCCGGCAAGGCGCAGTTCGATGAGAAAACCCGCGAAGTGACCGGGTGGGTGGCCGGCATCCCCTTCCCTGAAGTCAGCCAGAATGACCCCTTCGCGGGCGACAAGCTGATCTGGAACTTCTATTACGCCTCCCCGGAAGGCGACGTCATCAACAACAAGGCGACTTTCCTGATGATCAGCGGCGACAAGGGCCTGGAGTCGACGCAGGACTGGCTGTTCCAGCGGTACTACATGAAGGGCCGGATCAGCGGCGACAAGCCGGTGCTGGGCGATGGCGGCATTCTCAGCAAGACCCTGTTCGTGGCGACGGCGCCGGAAGACATCAAGGGGGTCGGCACCTTTACCATCCGCTACGATAGCCCGAAGGTGGAGGACAGCTGGGCCTATATCAAATCGGCGCGCCGCACCCGTCGCCTGTCGGGTGGCGCATGGATGGACCCGGTAGGCGGCCTCGACGTGCTCAACGATGATATCTATGTGTGGAATGCGCGGCCTTCGTGGTACCCCAAGGTCAAGCTGGTAGGCCGCCGCTGGATCCTGGCCATCTCGGATGCGAAGCTTGGCTACAACCCGTCGAAGAAGGGGACGCCGGAGGAATGGAAGACGGTGGACCTCAGCAATCCCCCGTACTGGAATCCGATACAGACCTGGCAGCCTCGCGAGGTCTGGGTGATCGAGGGTACGCCGCCGAACGAGCACCCCTATGGCAAGAAGGTGGTCTATATGGACGTGAACTATCCCCGCGTGTACATGGGCGAGGCCTATGACAAGAAGGGCGAGTTCTGGAAATTCATCAACTTCCACATGACGCCGTCGACGGGCGAGGATGGCACGAAGTACTCCTCGTCGATCCAGGGCGACATCATCGACTTCAAGGCGCGCCACGCCTCCGTCTATCTCTTCCGCGGCTACAAGCTCAACGAAGCGAAGATCAAGGAAAGCGACATGACCTACAGCGCGCTGGAATCCATCGCCAAGTAACGCGTGGGGGCGCCGGCCGCCGGCCGGCGTGCCCTCTCCAAAAGAACAGGAGATGCAGAAACATGGAAACCAGACCGATGACCGACGAGCAGCGCAAGGCAATCGCGCTGGAGTACTTCCGGCGCATGGACCGCGGCGAAAGCGTCGCGGAGCTGTTCGACGAGCATGCGGCGTTCTATTTCCCGAAGTGGGGGATGGCGCGGGGGCGGGCGCAGATCGAATCGCTGTTCCGGGACCTGATGGGTATCCTGGAGTCGGTGAGCCACGATATCGCGCATGCCAACATTATCCAGCAGGGCGACCTGGTCGTGGTGGAGGGTACCTCGAGCGGAACCACCAAGTCGGGCCGTAGCTGGCGGGCCGGCGTGACCCACGCCGGCCTGTGGTGCGATGTCTTTGAAATCCGGGACTTCCGTATCCAGCGTTGCTACGTGTATCTGGATCCGGACTACGGTGACAACGACACGGAGCGCTATCCGTGGCTGCAGTGCCAGGCCGGTGCCGGCCCGCGCAACTGATGCATGGCGGCATGGCCGCGCAGGCCATGCCGCGCCTGAAGGCCAGCGCGCCGAATCCAGGACTTCAATGATGCTGACGTGTTCCAGGGGCAGGGTGTAATCGGCCATGGACACATCGTGTGCACGAATACGTCCAGCCGGCTCTCCGCGGCACAGCGATCGCCACCCGGGTAGACTATGGCTCCCGACCTCCGGAGACCCGCATCCATGCCAGCCCTGCGCACCCTCTATCCTGAAATCGAGCCCTATGAAACCGGCACGCTGGATGTCGGCGATGGGCATGTCGTCTACTACGAGCGCGTGGGCACGCCCGGCGCCAAGCCGGCGGTGTTCCTGCACGGCGGGCCGGGCGGGGGGATTTCTGCCGACCATCGGCGGCTGTTCGATCCGGCGCGCTATGACGTGCTGCTGTTCGACCAGCGCGGCTGCGGGCGTTCGACGCCGCATGCGGGGCTGGAGGCCAACACCACGTGGCACCTGGTCGATGATATCGAGCGCCTGCGCATTCTGGCCGGCGTGGAGCGCTGGCTGGTGTTCGGGGGTTCATGGGGCTCGACGCTGGCGCTGGCCTACGCGCAGAAGCACCCGCGGCGCGTCAGCGAGCTGGTGCTGCGCGGTATCTACACGGTGTCGCAGGCGGAGCTGGACTGGTACTACCAATACGGCGTGTCCGAGATGTTCCCCGACAAGTGGGCGCGCTTCCAGGCGCCGGTGCCCGAGGCCGAGCGCGGCAACATGATGGCCGCGTACCGCAAGCTGCTGACCGGTGACGACCAGGACAAGCAGGTGGAAGCGGCGCGCGCATGGAGCGTCTGGGAAGGCGAGACCATCACGCTGCTGCCCGATGCCGGCAACAGCGCCAGGCACGACGACGGGCACTTCGCGCTGGCGTTCGCGCGCCTGGAGAACCATTACTTCACGCACCGCTGCTGGCTGGAAGACGGGCAGCTGCTGCGCGACGCGCACAAGCTGGCCGATATCCCAGGGGTGATCGTGCATGGCCGCTATGACATGCCGTGCCCGGTGCGCTATGCCTATGCGCTGCACCAGGCGTGGCCCGCGGCCGATTTCCACCTGATCGAAGGCGCCGGCCATGCGTGGACCGAGCCGGGCATCATGGACCAGCTGATTGCCGCGACCGATCGCTTTGCGGCGCGGCAGTAGCCGCGCGCCGACCACCACCGGAGACCACGATGGAGCTATACGCCCACCCGTTTTCGTCATACTGCCAGAAGGTCCTCGTTGCCTTGTACGAGAACGCCATCCCCTTTGAGTTCCGCATGCTGTCGCCCGAACACGCGCAGAACATGGACGAACTTGCCAGGCGGTGGCCGCTCAGGCGCATGCCGGTGCTGGTCGACGACGGCCGCCCGGTGTTCGAGTCCAGCATCATCGTCGAATACCTGGATCAGCATCACCGCGGGCCCGTGCGCTGGCTGCCCGAGTCGCCCGAGGCCGCGCTGCAGGTGCGCCTGCTCGACCGCTTCTTCGACCTGTACGTGATGACGCCGATGCAGCGTATCGTGGCCGACTACCTGCGCCCGGCGGAGCACCGCGATGCCTTTGGCGTGGCCGAGGCGCGCAAGCTGCTCGATTCGGCCTATGCCTGGCTGGAGTCAACGCTGGCGGGCCGGGAATGGGCCGCGGGCGGCGCCTTTACGCTGGCCGACTGCGCCGCTGCGCCGTCGCTGTTCTATGCGGACTGGGTGCAGCCGATCCCGGATGCGTGCGGCAAGGTGCGCGCCTATCGCAACCGGCTGCTGGCGCGGCCGTCGTTTGCGCGCGCGGTGGACGAGGCACGGCCCTATCGCCCGCTGTTCCCGCCGGGTGCGCCGGACCGGGACTGACCGGCACGACTGTGGCGCATGCAAGGTAGCGTGCGAGATTGCGCGGCTGCCGGGGCTTGCGCCGGTTCGCTGGCGACGACGCGACTTACCCGAACATCCCCCCGTTGACCGAGATCACCTGGCGGGTGATGTAGCCGGCGTCGGGCGACAACAGGAAGGCCACGGTGGCGGCCACTTCGTCGGGCGTGCCCATCCGGCGCGCCGGGATCATGCGCAGCGCCTCGTCGCGAACATGCGGCTCGACCATGTCGGTGTCGATCAGGCCGGGCGCCACGCAGTTGACGGTGATGGCGCGCTTGGCCAGCTCGATCGCCAGCGCCTTGGTGGCGCCGATGATGCCGGCCTTGGCCGCGCTGTAGTTGGTCTGGCCGCGGTTGCCCACCAGGCCCGAGACCGACGACAGCGTGACGATGCGCCCGGGCTGGCGCCGCTGCACCATCGGCATCACCACCGGGTTGAGCACGTTGTAGAAGGCGTCGAGGTTGGTGTGCACGACCTCGTCCCATTCGGCGCCGCTCATGGCCGGGAAGGCGGCATCGCGCGCCAGGCCGGCGTTGCATACCACGCCGTAGTAGCAGCCATGCGCGCCGATGTCGGCCAGCAATGCGGCACTCGCCTCCTCGCGCCGGGCCACGTCGAAGCACAGCACGCGGGATTCGCGGCCGCAGGCGCGCACCGCGTCGGCGACGGCGTCGGCCTCGTCGCGGCGCGAGCGGCAATGCACCACCACGTCGTAGCCGTCGCGGGCCAGCCGCAGGGCAATGGCGCGCCCGATGCCGCGGGAGGATCCCGTGACCAGCACGGTCGGATTGGTCATACCTGGTGTCCTTGCAGAAAAGCCCGCGCCAGCGCGGGCGCGGATACGGAATGCGCGCGCAGGGGACAGGTCATATGCGGCAGAACTCTTCCAGCACCGCCAGCCGGCGGCGCGGCTCGGCCACGAAGGGGTTGTTGCGGTCCCATGCGTAGCCGGCCAGGATCGACGAGATCATGCCGCGGATCTCCGGCGTGGCGTTGGGATGGAAGATCAGCCTCTGGAAGCGGCCTTCGTACCAGGCTTCGACAAAGACACGGAAACAGTCCACGCCGGCCTTGAGCGGCCGCGCGAAGTCCTGCTCCCAGTCCACGGTCGCGCCGGCCAGCTGGCGTACCAGGCATTGCGCCGCCAGGCTCGCGGACTTGAAGGCGATGGTCACCCCGGACGAGAACACCGGATCGAGGAACTCGCCGGCATTGCCCAGCAGCGCATAGCCGTTGCCCCACAGCGACCTGACATTGGCCGAGTAGCCCGCGATCTGGCGCGCGGGGGTATCCCACCGGGCATTGGCGAGCAGCCTGGCCAGGCCCGGCTCTTCGGCGACCAGTGCCTGCAGCCGTTCGGTCTCGGTGCCGGTGTAGCGGTCCAGGAACGCCTTCTCGGCCACCACGCCCTGCGAGCAGCGGCCGTCGGAGAACGGAATGGTCCAGTACCAGACGTCCGGGTGCTGCGGATGCACGCTGATCAGGATCTTGTTGCGGTCGAAGGCGCCGGTCGCGACGCGGTCTTCCACGTGGGTGAAGAGCGCGCTGCGCACCGGGAAGCCCGATGGCGATTCCAGCTGCAGCAGGCGCGGCAGGATGCGGCCAAAGCCGGAGGCATCGAGCAGGAACTTCGCGCGCACGGTGTACCGGCTGCCGTCAGGCGCGCGCACGCTTACCTGCGGCTGCGCGCCGCTGACGTCGACGTCCTCGACCAGGTGCGAGAAGCGCACCTCGGCACCCTGGCGCGCGGCCTCGCGGATCAGCACATCGTCAAAGCGCGCGCGCTGCACCTGGTAGGTCGTGCCCCAGCCAGGCGAGAACTTCTCGCGGAAGTCGAATGCGGTCTGCTGGTCGCCGCGCGAGAAGGCGGCGCCGTTCTTGTACTGAAAGCCGGCTTCCACCACCGCGCGCAGCATGCCTGCCTCTTCGATATAGGCCATGCTCTGCGGCAGCAGGCTCTCGCCGATGGAAAAGCGCGGGAAGGTCTCTTTCTCGATCACAAGCACCGGAATCCCATGCTTGCGCAGCAAGCCGGCGGCGACCGAGCCTGCGGGCCCAGCGCCAATGATGACGACATCCGTGGTTTCCGTTTTCATCCGTTTGCGCGAGAAACCTCGGCCTTCAGGCCGGGGAGGGATAGCGCGCGACGCGAAGCGTCGCCCCTGAACTCGCTCTCCTTTGTTGTGGGCGCTACGGTTGAATAAGCAAATCCATCGCCGCGCTGGATCACTCTGCAGTGCTTGTAGGAAATGCCCTGCACGGCACCTGTAGCGGTTTGGATGTTAAAAGAACCGGTTGCACGGATGGCGACCCGGCCAACATGGGTGCCAGCGTTCTTCCCGGAAGGCACCACGGCCTTGACCATGTCGCCGGTCTGAAAGCCGAATGCGCACTTGTTGCGCATGAGATAGCCCCGCGGGAAGCCGTGAGCGGTAAGTCGGGTCCGTTGATAGCTCCCGCGGCCCGCGCACTTGATGCGCAGCACGGGGCGTTGCCAGTCCGAGACAGCGTGCACGTTGCCGACGCAGGCAGCGTCCAGGGCGTGCGACTTTGGCATCTCGAGCCGAAGCCGGTTGTACTTTGTCTGTGCGCCTGACCCGGTCTCGACGGACAGCCTGAAGGCTCTGAGGGCGTCCAACAGTGCGAGGCGGGTGGCATTCACGGCGGCGGCATCGCGCAGCGGCGCCTTGGCACGGGCCAGGATGTGTTTGGCACGTGCCGGGTCCCGGCGCAGGAATGCCTCCAACGCAAGCTTGCCCTTTTTCTGGTTGCAAGGCCGGCAAGCGAGCGTCAGATTGGAAACGCGATCGGAGCCCCCGTTCGCCTTAGCGACGATGTGCTCGGCTTCCAAAGGGCGATCCGTCGCATCGCAGTAGGAGCAGCTGCGCCCGAACTTCGCCAGCAGGTACTCCTTCACCTCGTAGCCTTGGAGGGTGCCCTGTTGGTACTCGACGCCGGATATCTCAGGATTCTCCATTGCCTGCATGTCGAAGCGCACCAGTTCCATGCTCAGGGCGGTGATGGGCGCGAGCTTGATGAAGCGACGCACCCACGCGACGGTGGTGTCAACGCGGTGGCGCAGGCTGGGTGCCAGCCAGCCTGTCGGCTTGCGCCGGTTGTTGAACCGGGCTGCGCGATAACGGGTCTTGCGCCCGCGCCGGGCGCGCCGCATTGACCGGCGCGACGTCAGTGCTTCGCTGATCTGCCGACCGCGGTGGATGATCTCAGCCAGCGAAAGCACAAAAGCATCAGGTTCGCCTGCCGCATCCGAGGTGGCTTCGCGGACGATGGCCACGCCGGTCTCCTTGCTGCCAGGATCCAGCTTGAGGCGTAGCGGCTGCAGAGCGCTTTGCGCCTGACGTCGATCCGTCAGGCGGATTGCGAACGGCATCAGGCGATGGACACGAGCGCGGCCCCGCTCAAGCAGCAAGCGGGCCCGCTTCTCACTGCACGGCATCAGCGGCTTGCCGTGCTTGTCCAACACAAAGACTGCCATGGCAATCTCCCCAATATGGTTGCCCTTACGGGCCTGGTTACGCCTCCCCTGCGGGAGGTCTCCCTTCGGCAATGTTACGAACCGGCGATCTGCCCCGATCCGTTTCGTGCTTACCCGGTCGCTTGTCTGCAACCGGGGCTTCGAGAGGTTGGGACTAAGGAAGCATCCCAACGTCGGTCTTGCACCTGTTCGCAACGTAGCGGGTTGGTTACCGCTTTGCCTGGTCAACCCGAGCTTGTCAGTTGCCTTTCAAGCTCCGGCCTTGAGGCCGGGGTAGTTGACAAGCCTCGAGGGTTCCGATTTGTAGCAATTGCAGGGGGCGGGGACGGAACACCCGCATGGCCGGCCGCGCCGGGCAGCGGCGGCGGTGCAAGCCAGGGGGAGAGTGCCGGCAGTAGTCAGAAGTTCCCAAGGCCGCAATCATAGCGCGGCCACGCCCACCGATTCCCGGGCGAACGGATCGCGCCGCTTCCGAAAGCCGGCAGGCGGGTAATCAGTCTTGCGTGCCCAGTGCGCGGTTGATCCGCAAGGCAAGCAAGGTGCAGGCAACCCCCGAAAGCAGATAGCCGCTGACCGCAATCAGCCCGAACTCCACGGACAGGCCAAGCGCAACCAGCGGCGCAAACGCGGCGCCGAACAGCCAGGCCATATCGGTGGTCAGTGCCGCCCCGGTGTAGCGATACCGCCGTTCGAAGTTCGCCGTGACGGCCCCCGCCGCCTGCCCGTACGACAAGCCGAGCAGGCCGAAGCCGATCAGGATGAAGAGGTCCTGTCCCGCCGGGCCGCCGCCCATCAGCACAGGCGCGAACAGGCTGAAGATGCCGATCAGGATCGCCATCAGGCCAAGCATCGTGCGCCGTCCGATGCGGTCCGCGATCCAGCCGGAGGCAATGGTGCCGACAATGCCGATCACCGCGCCCACGATCTGGATGGCCAGCACATCCGTGATCGGCTGCGTGCCATGCAGCGCCACCCACGACAACGGAAACACGGTCACGAGGTGGAACAATGCATAGCTGGCCAGCGCGGCAAATGCGCCGAGCAGCAGGTTGTACCCCTGCTTCTTCACGATTTCCGTGGTGCTGATGGGCTCAAGCTCGTCCTCGTCCAGCAGTTGCGTGTATTCGTTCGTCACCACCAGGCGCAGGCGCGCAAACAGCGCCACGACGTTGATCGCAAAGGCGACGTAGAAGGGATAGCGCCAGCCCCACTCCAGAAACTCATGGACGTCCAGGCTGGCGATCAGGAACAGAAACAGCGAGCCGGCCACGATAAAGCCGGTGGGCGCGCCGAGCTGTCCCATCATCGCGTACCAGCCGCGGCGCTGCGGTGGCGCATTGAGGGCCAGCAGCGACGGCAGCCCATCCCATGAGCCACCGAAGGCGATGCCCTGCAGCGTCCGGAATACCGCCAGCAGGATGATCGAGGTTTGCCCGAGCGTGGCATAGCCGGGCAGGAAGGCAATGCCCACGGTCGCGGTGCCGAGCAGGAACAGCGACGCGGTCAGCTTGATACTGCGGCCCCACCGGCGCTGGATCCGCATGAACAGCGCGGTGCCGAATGGCCGTCCGATAAACGCCAGCGCAAAAATCGCAAACGCATAGAGTATGCCTTCCAGCCGCCCCGTAAATGGAAAGTAGACGGTCGGGAAGACCAGCACCGAAGCGATGCCGTAGACGAAGAAATCGAAGTACTCCGAAGCGCGGCCGATCACCACGCCGGTGGCGATTTCCGCCGGGGCGACGTGTGCGGCGCCGGGCGCCGGAGGTGCCGAAGGAGACGCCCGGTGCTGGTGGGTCAGGCTGGACATCGGCATACCTCCCTTCCTTTGTGAGGATGGCACTGCAAATTGCACCATGAAGAATGGCACCTGAGCGCCTAAACTGCCATAGTTGCTCAGAACAGTCTAAGTCACGTATGCCCCGGCGTACAAATGATGCGGACTTCCAAGGCTATGCGATCTCCCGGTCCGACAATGACATTGCGCCGCCCGATCCGCTGGTTGTTGCTGCTGCCAGTCATGCTGGCATTGAGCGGCTGCAACGCCGTGCTGCTTGCCCCAGCCGGTGACCTCGCCGTCCGGCAACGTGATCTGATCATCATATCCACCTGCCTGATGCTGCTGATCATCGTTCCGGTGATCGTGCTGACCCTGCTGTTCGCGTGGCGATACCGGGCCTCCAACCAGGACGCGCCCTACAACCCGGACTGGGACCATTCCACCGTGCTCGAGCTGCTGATCTGGTCCGCGCCGCTGCTCATCATCATTGCCCTGGGTGCCGTGACCTGGGTCAGCACGCACAAGCTGGACCCCTACCAGCCGCTGAGCCGGCTGGACGAAACCCGCTCGCTGCCGGTGGATGTTCAGCCGCTGACCGTCGAGGTCGTGGCGCTGGACTGGAAGTGGCTCTTCCTCTATCCGGAGCAAGGCATTGCCACGGTCAATGAGCTTGCCGCGCCCGTCGACCGGCCCATCCGCTTCAAGATCACGGCCTCCAGCGTGATGAATTCCTTCTTCATCCCCGCCCTTGCGGGACAGGTCTATGCCATGCCGGGCATGGAGACCCGGCTGCATGCGGTCATCAACGAGCCCGGCGTCTATGAGGGATTCTCGGCCAACTACAGCGGCGCAGGCTTTTCGCACATGCGGTTCCGGTTCCACGGCCTGAGCTATGAGGAATTCAGCCGCTGGGTGCAGAAGGTCAAGGCCGAAGGCACACCGCTGTCGCGCGCCACCTACACGCAACTGGAACAGCCCAGCGAACGCGAGCCGGTGCGGCACTATGCCAGCGTGGCCACGGATCTGTTCGATGCCATCCTGAACCGCTGCGTGCAGGCGGGGCAGGTCTGCCAGAAGGACCTGATGGCCCTCGATTCGCGCCGTGCCCGGGGCCTGACGGGGGCCGTGTGCACGGCCAGCAACACGCCTGGCGAGCCGGTCGACGTCACCGTGGCGGGCGCCGAAAGGCTGCTGCGGTAGCCGGCCGGCAGCCACCAGAGGATGACCTTGTAAAACGCCGTTGTTGTCTGGAGATCCACATGCCGGAGCGATCCGAACTCGCCACGCAGCTCTTCGGCCGCCTGACCTGGGAGGCGATTCCGCTACACGAGCCCATCCTGCTGGCTACCTTCATCGCCGTGGTGATCGGCGGTCTGGCGCTGGTCGGGGCGGTGACGTACTTCGGGGCCTGGGGTTATCTCTGGCGCGAGTGGTTCACCAGCATCGACCACAAGAAGATCGGCATCATGTACGTGATCCTGGGCATCGTGATGCTGCTGCGCGGGTTTGCCGATGCCGTCATGATGCGCATCCAGCAGGCCATTGCCTTCGGCGACAACCTGGGCTACCTGCCGCCGCACCACTATGACCAGATCTTCACGGCGCACGGCGTGATCATGATCTTCTTCGTGGCCATGCCGCTGGTCACCGGCCTGATGAACTTCGTGGTGCCGCTGCAGATCGGCGCGCGCGACGTCGCGTTTCCGTTCCTGAACAACTTCAGCTTCTGGATGACCACGGGCGGGGCCATTCTGGTGATGATGTCGCTCTTCGTGGGCGAGTTCGCGCGCACCGGGTGGCTGGCGTATCCGCCCTTGTCCGGCATCCTGCAGAGTCCGGATGTGGGGGTGGACTACTACCTGTGGTCGTTGCAGGTGGCGGGCATCGGAACCGTGTTGTCCGGGATCAACCTGCTGGTGACCATTGTCAAGATGCGCGCGCCCGGCATGAACCTGATGCGCATGCCGATCTTCACCTGGACCGCGCTGTGCACCAACGTGCTGATCATTGCCGCCTTTCCGGTGCTGACGGCTGCGCTGGCGATGCTGGCGGTCGACCGCTACCTGGGGATGAACTTCTTCACCAGCGACCTGGGCGGCAGCGCCATGATGTATGTGAACCTGATCTGGATCTGGGGCCACCCCGAGGTGTATATCCTGGTCCTGCCGGTGTTCGGCGTGTTCTCCGAGGTGGTGGCCACCTTCTGCAGCAAGCGACTGTTCGGCTATGCCTCGATGGTGTACGCCACGGTGGTGATCACGGTGCTGTCGTACCTGGTCTGGCTGCACCACTTCTTCACCATGGGCTCGGGGGCCAGCGTCAATTCGTTCTTCGGCATCACCACCATGATCATTTCGATCCCGACCGGGGCGAAGCTGTTCAACTGGCTCTTCACCATGTACCACGGGCGCATCCGCTTCGAGGTGCCGATGCTGTGGACGGTGGGCTTCATGGTCACCTTCGTGATCGGCGGGATGACCGGCGTACTGCTGGCGGTACCGCCGGCGGATTTCTCGCTGCACGGCAGCCTGTTCCTGGTGGCGCATTTTCATAATGTGATCATCGGCGGCGTGCTGTTCGGCCTGATGGCCGGCATCTCCTACTGGTTCCCCAAGGCCTTCGGCTACAGGCTGGATCCGTTCTGGGGCAAGTGCTCGTTCTGGTTCTGGCTGGTCGGCTTCTACCTGGCGTTCATGCCGCTCTATGTGCTCGGGCTGTTGGGCGTGACCCGGCGCATGAGCCATTTCGAGGACCACTCGCTGCAGATCTGGTTCCAGCTGGCGGGCCTGGGCGCGCTGCTGATCGCGCTGGGCATCGGGTGCTTCCTGATCCAGCTGGTGGTGAGCTTCATGCGCCGCGAATCCCTGCGCGATGTCACCGGCGACCCCTGGAACGGCCGCACGCTGGAATGGTCGACGTCGTCGCCGCCGCCGTCCTATAACTTTGCCTTTACGCCGGTGGTGCACGACAGCGACGCCTGGTGGCAGATGAAGATGCATCACTACCAGCGCCCCGCGCAGGGCTTTATCCCGATCCATATGCCGAAGAACACCGGCGCGGGCATCATCCTGGCCGGCCTCAGCACGCTGTGCGGGTTCGCGCTGATCTGGCATATCTGGTGGCTGGTGGTGCTGGCCTTCGCGGCGACGATCCTCACCGCTATCGGCCATACCTTCAACTACAAGCGCGATTTCTATATCCCGGCCGATACGGTCAACCATACGGAGGCAGAGCGCACCGCGCTGCTGGCGAGCCATGGCTGATACCGTCGCGCCCTTCCCCGCCGGCGGCGGCGCGCGCGCGCAGGACGCCCTGCCGCCGCGCGAACAGCTGCAGCCCGCTGAGATGCACTTCTACATGGCCGAGGAATACCACGTGCCCAACGGCACGCTGCTCGGCTTCTGGCTGTATCTGATGAGCGACTGCCTCATCTTTGCCTGCCTGTTTGCCGCCTACGGCGTGCTGGGCCGCAACTACGCGGGCGGCCCTTCCGGCGCCGAACTGTTCGAGCTGCCGCTGGTGGCGCTGAACACCTCGTTCCTGCTGCTGTCGTCGATCACCTATGGCTTTGCCATGCTGGAGGTGCAGCGCGGCCGGATCGGGGCGACGCAGGGCTGGCTGGCGGTCACCGGGGTGCTGGGGGCAGCGTTTCTCAGCGTGGAGATCTACGAGTTCGTGCACCTGGTGGGCGAGGGCGCCGGGCCGCAGCGCAGCGGCTTCCTGACGTCGTTCTTCGCGCTGGTCAGCACCCACGGCCTGCATGTGACCTTTGGCATCGTATGGCTCATCACGCTGATGACACAGGTGCGCCGCCACGGCCTGATCCCGGAAAACAAGCGCCGTCTGATGTGCCTGTCCATGTTCTGGCACTTCCTGGACGTGGTCTGGATCGGCGTCTTTACTTTCGTCTACCTGATGGGAGTGCTGCCATGAGCGCGCATGACGACACGCTGGATGCCCACGGGCACGGCCATGGCCACGGCGAGAGCGAGATCCATATCTCGCTGAGCGGTTACGTGACCGGCTTTGTGCTGTCGGTGATCCTGACCGCGATCCCGTTCTGGCTGGTGATGGGCAAGGTGTTCGACAAGTCCAGTACTACCGCGATGGTGCTGCTGGCGTTCGGCGCCGTGCAGATCGTGGTGCACATGATCTACTTCCTGCACCTGAACGCCAAGTCCGAAGGCGGCTGGAACATGCTGGCGCTGATGTTCACGCTGGTGCTGGTGGTGATTGCGCTGACCGGCACGCTCTGGGTGATGTTCCACCTGAATTCCAATATGATGCCGGGCATGCAGACCACGAAGAACTTGCCTTGACCGGTTCCAATCAAGACCGCCCCGCGCCGGTCAAAACCCCGCGCCCCGAACCCTCCCGCCCCGAATCCGCCCGACCGCTATCGCCAGCATGGCTGGCGATACTGGCGATCTTTGCCGCGGCGGCCATTGCCGGCCTGGTTGCCCTGGGCAACTGGCAGATCGAGCGGCGCGCCTGGAAGCTCGGCCTGATTGCCCAGGTGGCAGAACGCATCCATGCGCCGCCGGTGGCGGCGCCCGCGCCCGCCGCATGGCCGGCGCTGAGCAAGGCCACCGGCGAGTACCGCCGGATCCGCGCCAGCGGTACCTTCCTCGACGACAAGCAGACCCTGGTCCAGGCTGTGACCGAGCTGGGCGGCGGCTACTGGGTGGTGACGCCGCTGCGCATGGCCGACGGCAGTACCGTGCTGGTCAACCGCGGCTTCGTGGCCGAGCCGTTCCGCGGGCGGGTGGCGCCTGCGGGGGGCGCCGCCGGCGAGGTGGTCGGCCTGCTGCGCATGAGCGAACCGGGCACCGGCTTCCTGCGCCACAATGACGCAGCCCATGACCAGTGGTTCTCGCGCGATGTGCCGGCGATTGCCGCGCGCCGCGGCCTGGACCACGTCGCGCCGTATTTTATCGATGCCGAGGCGGTGCCGCCCCCGGCCGGTGCCGACCCGAAGGCCTGGCCGGTGGGCGGGCTGACCGTGACGGTCTTTACCAATAACCACCTCAGCTACGCGCTGACCTGGTACGGCCTGGCCCTGATGGTGGCGGCCGCCGCGGCGTACCTGGGGCGCGAGGAGTACCGCAAGCGCGCTCACGCCCGTCAGCGCCCGGGTTCTTCCTCGCACAACCCGCACGGCTGACGCCACGCCGGCAGCAAGCCGGGCCAAGTCCCGGCAGAATGTGGGTTACGCCACCCAGGGGAACCACCATGTCAGCACTCTCCATGCCCTACCGCCGCCTCGGCGCCAGCAACCTGCGCGTCTCGGCGCTGTGCCTGGGCACCATGATGTTCGCCGACCAGACCGATGAGGCCGAGGCGGCCCGCATCGTTGCCAGCGCGCGCGACCACGGCGTGAACTTCATCGACACCGCCGACGTGTACACCAAGGGCGAGTCCGAGCGGATGGTCGGGCGCCTGCTGACCGCCGGGCGCCACGAGTGGGTGCTGGCCACCAAGCTGGGCAACGCCATGCAGCCCGCGCCCAACCACGGGCACTACTCGCGGGTGTGGATCACGCGCGCCGTCGAGGACAGCCTGCACCGGCTGGCGACCGACTACATCGACATCCTCTACCTGCACCGCGACTATCCGGGCGAGAACCTGGAAGAGCCGGTGCGGGCGATGGGCGACCTGGTGCGCAGCGGCAAGATCCGCTACTGGGCGGTGTCGAACTTCCGCGGCTGGCGCATCGCCGAAATCGCACGGCTGTGCGGCGAGCTTGGGGTGCCCCGCCCGGTGGCGTGCCAGCCGTACTACAACCTGCTGAACCGGATGCCGGAAGTGGAGATCCTGCCCGCGTGCGAGCACTATGGGCTGGGCGTGGTGCCCTACAGCCCGGTGGCGCGCGGGGTGCTCACCGGCAAGTATGCGCCGGGGCAGGCGCCGGGCGAGGGTACGCGCGCGGGCCGTGCCGACCGGCGCATCATGGAAACCGAGTTCCGCGAGGAATCGCTGGTCATCGCCCAGCAGCTCAAGGCCCATGCCGATGCGCGCGGGCTGACGCCGGGCCAGTTCGCCACCGCCTGGGTGCTGGCCAATCCGATCATCTCCTCGGTCATCGCGGGGCCGCGCACGCTGGCGCAGTTCGAGGATTACTTCGGCGCGCTCGGCGTCGCGATCACGCCCGAGGAAGAGTCGATGATCGATGCGCTGGTGTCGCCGGGCCATGCGTCGACCCACGGCTATAACGATCCCGGCTACCCGTTTGGGGGAAGGCCGGTGGCGCGCGCGCCGGCCGGCCGTTGATCCGCCATCACCTTTCGGGCGTGAGCGATGTGGCGCCGGCGTGGCCTGAAATGACGCCCGTTTGCAACGACACATAGCCGGCACGCGTGCTTGATGCACGCCGGCGCGACTCCTACTAATATCAATACAGGCGGCGCGCGCACTGCGCGCGCCGCGAGAACATTGCGCTTCGAGCCGGTGCACGAAGGCCTTTGTGCGCTGCGTCGGCCCAACAAGGGAAGCCCAAACGTGTCGCGTCGTGGCTGGATCTTCGCTGGCTTGGCGGTCGCCCTTGGTGGGGGCGCCTATGTCGTGTATAGCTTGGTTGCAGGCGAAGTGCGCAACTCGCACTTGCAGGCACGGCTGATCGGCAGCCTGGGGCAGCGGCTGACGTTCGAGATCCAGCCGGGGGCCAGCGACAGCATCCGTTTCCCGCATTCCGGACCCTACGACGCCCGCATGGGCTACGGCCAGCTGCCGCGCTTCGCGCAGCGGCTGGAGCAGCGCGGCTACGTGCCCGCCGAGCAGGCGCGCATGTCGCCCGACATGGTGCGGATGATCGACGAAGGCCTGTTCACGCCCTATCGCGAAAAGAACCAGGCAGGCCTGCTGCTGCGCGACTGCAATGGCCTGACGCTGGCGTTCGAGCGCTATCCGCAGCGCCAGTACCCCGACTTCGGCGCGGTGCCGCCGCTGCTGGTGAGCGCCTTGCTGTATGTCGAGAACCAGGGCCTGCTGAACCCCGAATACCCCAATATGAACCCGGCGCTGGACTGGCGCCGGCTGTCGCGCGCGGTGCTGGACCAGGTGATCCGGCTGGCCGACAAGTCGCATGACGCGCCCGGCGGCAGCACGCTGGCCACGCAGATCGAGAAATACCGGCACTCGCCCGAAGGGCGCACGGCGTCGATCCCGGAAAAATTCCGGCAGATGGCATCGGCGTCGCTGCGCGCCTACCTGGACGGGCCCGACACCCAGCGCGCGCGCGAGCGCATCGTGGTGGACTACCTGAACACCGTGCCACTGTCGGCGCGCGAGGGCTTTGGCGAGATCAACGGCATCGGCGACGCGCTGTGGGTCTGGTACGGCGAGGATTTCGGCGAGGTCAACCGGCTGCTGAAGGAAATGGACCCGCGCGCCCCGGAACCGCGCCAGGCGCAAGCCTTCAAGCGCGCGCTGTCGCTGGTCATCTCGCAGCGCCGCCCGTCCTACCACCTGCGCCGCGACGACACCAACCTGGATGCGCTGACCGGCAGCTACCTGCGCCTGCTGGCGGCCAACGGCATCATTACGCCCGAGCTGCGCGACGCCGCGCTGGCGCAGCCGCTGGACAAGGCCGCGCCGCCGCAGCACCCGCCGCAGGAGCCGTTTGTCACGCGCAAGGCCGTCAACCGTGTGCGCACCGATATCAGCCGGCTGACCGGGGTGCAGAGCCGCTACGACATGGACCGGCTCGACCTGACCGTGGACAGCACCATCAACCGCGAAGCGCAGCGCCTCATCACCGAGACGCTGCAGCGCGTGAACAACAAGGACGACGCGCGCGCCATGGGCCTGTACGGCCACAACCTGCTGCGCGACAACGACGACCCGTCCAAGCTGATGACCAGCTTCACGCTGTACGAGCGCGTGGGCAACGCCAGCGTGGTGCGCGTGCAGGCCGACAATATCGACCAGCCCTTCGATATCAACAGCGGCGCGCGCCTGAACCTGGGCTCCACGGCCAAGCTGCGCACGCTGGTGTCCTACCTGGAGATCATCAGCGAACTGCACGCGCGCTACGCCGGCATGAGCCGCGCCGAGCTGGCTCAGGTGCACCTGGCGCGCCAGGATGCGCTCAGCCGCTGGGCGGTGGACTACCTGATGAAGACGCGCGGGCCGGAAGAGCGCGAACTGATGCCGATGCTCGAGGCCGCCATGGAGCGCAAGTACTCCGGCAGTGCCGGCGAAGGCTTCTACACCGGCGGCGGCCTGCAGAGCTTCAGCAATTTCGAGCGCTGGGAGGGTGAACGCATCATGACCGTGCGCATGGGCTTCCAGCACTCGGTCAACCTGGTGTTCATCCGCATGATGCGCGACATCGTGCGCTACGAGATGTTCCATGCCAAGCCTGACATGGGCGACCTGTTCGAGGACCGCAACGCGCCCGGCCGGCGCGAGTACCTGGAGCGTTTCGCCGACCAGGAAGGCAGCGCCTACATGACCGGCTTCTACCAGCGCTACCGGGGCAAGGATTCGGCGCAGCGCCTGGACACGCTGCTCGGCCGGGTGCGCATGACCCTGCCGCACCTGAACGCGGTGCGCATGTCGGTGACGCTGCTGAGCGCGCGGCCGGACCTGGATGAGGAAAGCTATGTCCGCATCATGCGCGCGCGCCTGGGTGACAAGCAGCTGGCCAAGGAAGACCTGCCGGCGCTGTACCGCAAGTACGGCAAGGACAAGTTCAACCTGAACGACCGCGGCTATCTGTCGCGGGTGCATCCGCTGGAACTGTGGATGGTGGAGTACCTGGACCAGCACCCTGGCGCCACGTTGTCGGAGATCCTGCGCGCCAGCACCGCCGAGCGCCAGGAAGTGTACAAGTGGCTGTTCAAGACGCACAGCAAGGCGGGCCAGGACAACCGCATCCGCACGCTGCTGGAGCAGGACGCCTTCGCGCGCATTGCCCGGCGCTGGCAGCGGCTGGGCTATCCGTTCGACTCGCTGACGCCGTCCTATGCCAGCGCCATCGGCGCCTCGGGCGACCGCCCGGCGGCGCTGGCGGAACTGGCGGGCATCCTGCTGTCAGGCGGGATGGCCTCGCAGAACGCCGCGGTGTACAGCCTCGCCTTTGCCGATGGCACGCCCTACGCCACGCGCTACGTGCTGCAGCCGGCGCCGGGCAAGCGCCTGCTGTCGGAAGAGCTGACCATGGTGGTGCGGCGCTCGATGCTCGATGTGGTGGAAGGGGGCACCGCCAAGTCGATCCAGGGTGCCTTCACCATGCCGGGCCGCCATGGCGCCACGCTGACGGTGGCGGGCAAGACCGGCACCGGCGACCAGCGCTTCCAGGTCTACGGGCCGGGCGGGCGGCTGATTGCATCGCGCTCGGTCAACCGCTCCGCGACCTTCGTGTTTACGCTCGGTGACCACTTCTTCGGCACGGTGGTGGTCAATGCCAGGGAACCTTACGCGGCGCGCTACAGCTATACCAGCGCGCTGGCGGTCAGGGTGCTGCGCGCGATCGCGCCGCAGATTTCGGCAATGGCGCCAGGCGGCGACCGCGCGCTGCTGCGTTGCCGCGATACCTCGCCGGGGCTGCGCGCCCCGCGCACGCCGACGATGACTGAGTCCGTGCCCGGCGCGCCGCAGGCCCAGGCTCAGGCTCAGGCTCAGGCTGTGCCCAGGGTGTCGCCCGCGCCGGCCAGCCCTGCCGGCCCCGCGCGCGCGCCGGACACGCCGGCGCTGGCCGACGCGCAGGACGCCGCTGGCGTGCGCCCCGCCGGTCAGCCGTTGCGGCGAACCATGCCGTAGATCGCCAGGAGCACGATCGCGCCGACCACCGGCGCGATCCATCCCCTAGGCACTGCAGCCGCATGACGCGCCTGTGACACGCAAAGGCCCCGTCCGTCAGGCCTGCGCCAGCCGGAACTGGCCGACGGCGCGGTGCAGTGCCTCGGCCTGGTCTTCCAGCGATGCGGCGGCAGCCGCGGCCTCTTCCACCAGCGCGGCGTTCTGCTGCGCCATCTGGTCCATCTGCGACACCGCCTGGTTGACCTGCTCGATGCCGCCGGTCTGCTCCTCGGTCGCCGCGCGCATCTCGCCCATCAGGTCGGTCACGCGCCTGACCGCGTCCACGATCTCGCCCATCGCCTTGCCGGCGCTCTCGACCAGCACCGCGCCGTCCTCCACGCGTTGCGCCGAGTTGCCGATCAGGGCCTTGATCTCCCTGGCCGCGGTGGCGCTGCGCTGCGCCAGCGTGCGCACCTCGCCGGCCACCACCGCGAAGCCGCGGCCCTGGTCGCCGGCACGCGCCGCTTCCACCGCCGCGTTGAGCGCCAGGATGTTGGTCTGGAAGGCAATGCCCTCGATCACGCCGATGATGTCGACCACCTTGCCCGAGGCGTTCTTGATCTCGCCCATGGTGTCCACCACCTGGCTGACAATGGCGCCGCCGCGCACGGCGATGTCCGAGGCGCCTTCGGCCAGGTGGCTGGCCTGGCGCGCGTTCTCGGCGCTCTGGCGCACGGTGCTGGTGAGCTGCTCCATGCTGGCGGCGGTCTCCTCCAGCGACGCGGCCTGCTCCTCGCTGCGGCGCGACAGGTCGGCGTTGCCCGCGGCGATCTGCTTGGCCGCGCCCGCGATCGAATCGGCCGAGCCGCGGATGCTGCCGATCGCCCCGGTCAGCCGCGATTGCATGCGATGCACCGCATAGAGAACGCTGTGCTCGTCGCCGGGGCGCACCTCGACACGGCTGCCCAGGTCGCCTTCGGCAATGCGCCCGGCAATGTGCGCCGTGGTGGCGGGCTCGCCGCCCAGCTGGCGCTGCAGGCTGGCGGCCACGCGCACCATTACCAGCGACATCAGTACCCCGACCGCCAGCAGGATGCCGAACGCCTTCATCAGTTCGGTGCGGAACGCGGCCTCGATGTCGTCCAGGTACAGGCCCGCGATGAAGTTCCAGTCCCACGGGCGGAAGTTGGCCACGTAGCTCAGCTTGGGCTGCGGCGTCTCGGCGCCGGGCTTTGGCCACAGGTATTCGATAAAGCCCTTGCCGGCTCCCTTGCCGATCGCGGCGATCTCGCGGAACAGGTAGATGCCGTTGGGGTCCTTGCTGCCTTCCATGGCCTTGCCGTTCATCTCCGGCTTGAACGGGTGCATCAGCACCACGGTGTCCGAGCGCATCAGCGTGAAATAACCATCGCTGCCGTAGCGCATCGCGCGCACGCGCTCGATGGCCTGCTGCCTGGCCTCGTCCTGCGTCAGCTTGCCGGCCCTGGCCAGCGCCTCGTACTCGGCCACCACCGAGTATGCGGCGTCGGTGACATGGACCAGGTCCAGGCGCCGCTCATCCATGCGCAGCGTGCGGACCTCCCACGCGTTCCACAGCGTGATGCCGAGCAGGCAGACCCAGCTCAGCACCAGCGGTAACAGCAGTTTCTTCTTCAGGCTCAGGTTGTCCAGCATTGCTTGCACTCCTCCATATTCCGCGCTCTGCGCATTTCTCATCGGTGACACTTGCCGCTGCGCCTTGTGGTGGCGCATGCGTGAGGGTCTGCGACATAACGGCGCGGGCGGTGGGTAACTTGATTGGGGTAATTCCGGCCACGGGTGCGGGAGGGTGGATCGGTTTCATCGCGTCGCCGTGGCTGTGCTTCAAGCATCTCTTTCTGGCCTGATCCGGCCGGTTCGGGCGGTGCCGTCGCCCCCGGATGCCGCCACGCGCGCATAAATCCGGCAGAATCGGCGCCTGCCCGATGACGCAATCCAACCGCTTCCGCACCCGATATGGCCACCTTGCCCAGCCAGTCCGAAAACAGCCGCAGCCACGACGGGCCGTTTGCCGTCTTCCTGGTTTTCCTGCGGCTGGGGCTGACGTCCTTTGGCGGGCCGGTTGCCCACCTGGCGTATTTCCGCGAGGAACTGGTGCGCCGCCGCCGCTGGATGGGCGAGGCCGCCTATGCCGACGTGGTGGCGCTGTGCCAGTGCCTGCCCGGCCCGGCCAGCAGCCAGACCGGCATTGCGCTGGGGCTGGCGCGCGCCGGCTATGCCGGCGCGCTGGCGGCCTGGGTTGGCTTCACGCTGCCATCGGCGCTGGTTATGATCCTGTTTGCGCTCGGCGTGACGCACTACGGCATGGCTGCGGCGCCGGGCGTGCTGCACGGACTGAAGCTGGTGGCCGTGGCGGTGGTGGCGCAGGCGGTCTGGGGCATGGCGCGCAGCCTGTGCCTTGGCCCTGCGCGCATCGCCATCACGCTGATCGCCGCCGGCACTGCGCTGGCGCTGCCGGGTCCGTGGATACAGGTGGCCGTGATGGCCGCCGCCGCGGTCGCCGGCATCGCACTGGTGCGGCCGGCCCTGGCCGGCGCCCATGAACCGCTGGGCCTGCCGGTCACCCACCGCGCCGGCGTGCTGGCCCTGGTGCTGTTTGCCGCGCTGCTGGCCGGCCTGCCGTTGCTGGCGCAACTGGCAGCCGATCCTGCCCTGCGCGCGTTTGATGCCTTCTACCGTGCCGGGGCGCTGGTCTTCGGCGGCGGGCACGTGGTGCTGCCGTTGCTGGATGCCGCCGTGGTGGCGCCCGGCTGGGTCGGCAAGGAAACCTTCCTGGCCGGCTACGGCGCGGCCCAGGCCATGCCCGGACCGTTGTTCACTTTCGCGGCGTTCCTGGGAGCATCCATGCAGATGCCGCCCAACGGGCCGGGCGGCGGGCTGCTGTGCACGCTGGCGATCTTCCTGCCCGGCGCGCTGCTGGTGGTCGGTACGCTGCCGTTCTGGGAAAGCCTGCGCCGCAACCGGCGCGCGCAGGCGGCGCTGGCGGGCGTCAACGCCGGCGTGGTCGGGCTGCTGCTGGCGGCGCTGTGGAGTCCCGTGTGGACCAGTGCGGTGCACGGCCCGCTGGATATCGTGCTGGCGGCCCTGGCGCTGGTGGCGCTGATGGTGTGGAAGCTGCCGCCGTGGCTGGTGGTAGTGGCCAGCGGCGTGGCGGGGTGGGTGGCTGGCCTGCTTGCCTGAACGAACCGGCGTCAACCGCTGATGCCGATTAGCGCTCACACGTAAGCGCAAAAACCCGTTTATCGCTCACTCATGAGCGATAGAAAAATTGTGCTGCCTTGCACACAGGCCTGGGCGCAGGCCGCCGGACTTGGCGTTAGTCTCAACGCCCGCTGCCGCCTTCAGACTTGTAATGCACTGTAACCCGCGCCGGAAGCGGGGCATTTGCACATTCAAATGCGAACGATTATCCTTCGCTTTTGCAATTGCTATTGTGCAGGCAATGGCACAACCTCGGTCCGTTGAAGTGTCCGAGACCGCGCTTCTGCAACCAGGACTCCAGGGGCAGCCCTCCGCTCGGGGCGGCTCACCAACCAACCGCAATGACCGAAACCCAGCCGGCCTCCGGCCAGCAGCGCCGTGCCTTCTGGCTCAAGCATCTCCATCAGTGGCACTGGATCAGCGCCGCGATCTGCCTGATCGGGATGCTGCTGTTCGCCGTCACCGGCTTCACGCTCAACCACGCCGCGCAGATCGAGGCCAGGCTCGCTGTCGAGACGCGCCGCGCCACCATGCCCACGCGTGTGCTCGACCAGGTGCGGGCCGAGGCGCCGGCCGGCGATGCCCGGGCGCGCGAGAAGAAGGCGCCGGTGCCGGCGGCGCTGGCCGACTGGCTGGCGCAGGCGCTGGACATCGACGCCCGCGGGCGCGAGGCCGAATGGTCCGCCGACGAGATCTACGTGGCGCTGCCGCGCCCGGGCGGCGACGCCTGGATCAGCATCGGGCTCGACAGCGGCGAAGCCCAGTACGAGAAGACCACGCGCGGCGCCATCTCTTACCTGAACGACCTGCACAAGGGTCGCAATACGGGCCACGCGTGGAGCCTGTTCCTGGATGTGTTCGCGCTGGCATGCCTGATCTTCAGCGTGACCGGCCTGTTCCTGCTCAAGCTGCATGCGGCCGGGCGCGTGGCGACGTGGCCGCTGGTGGGGCTTGGGCTGGTGGTGCCGGTGCTACTGGCGATCCTGTTTATCCACTGAGCCAACCGTTCCGACCGTTTTTCTCCCCTGCATCTCACTGACAAGGTTTTCCCGATATGCGCCGACTGCTCTCCGTCACCCTGACCGGCATGGCCGCGGTTCCCCTGGCCGGGCCCGCGCTGGGCGCGGACCTGAACGTCAAGGTCGAAATCCCGCGCCTGACCGTGGCCGAGTACCACCGCCCCTATGTGGCGATGTGGGTCGAGCGCGCCGACCAGAGCCCGGTGCAGACCCTGGCCGTCTGGTACGACGGCAAGCACAAGGACGGCGAGGGCACCAGGTGGCTCAAGGACATGCGCCAGTGGTGGCCTGCACATGCCGGCCGACGGCATCTCCGGCGCCACGCGCGCGCCGGGCGAGCACAGCGTGAGCTTCAGCGACGGCAAGGCGCCGCTGGGCAAGCTGCCCGCGGGCAACTACCAGCTGGTGGTGGAGGCCGCGCGTGAAGTGGGCGGGCGCGAGCTGCTGCGTGTGCCGTTCACGTGGCCGCCGCAAGCCGCACAGACCGCCCGCGCCAGGGGCGAACACGAACTCGGCGGCGTGACCGTCGAACTGAAGCCGTAACCTTTCCGGAGCCAGACGATGAAACCCTCCCTGATGTCCGCCGCCTCTTCCCGCATGGCCACCCGCGTCGCCGTGCTCGCCCTGGCCGCCCTGGCGCCGCTGGCCGCGCATGCACACCGCCAGTGGCTGCTGCCGTCGGCCACCGTGCTGTCCGGCAGCGATCCCTGGGTGACCGTGGACGCCGCTGTCTCCAACGACCTGTTCTACTTCGAGCATGTGCCGATGCGGCTCGACAACCTGCAGGTGACCGCGCCCGACGGCAGCGCCGTCAAGGCCGAGAACGCGGCCACCGGCAAGTACCGCAGCACCTTCGACCTGCACCTGACCCAGCCGGGCACGTACCGCGTGGCGGTGGTCAACAATGGTCTTTTCGCCAGCTACAAGGTCGACGGCCAGACCAGGCGCTGGCGCGGCACTGCCGAGAACTTCGCCAGCGAAGTCCCGGCCAATGCGCAGGACCTGCAGGTCACGCAGGCCGAAGGCCGCATCGAATCCTTCGTCACCGCCGGCAAGCCCAGCGACAAGGGCCTGCGCACCGCCGGCCGCGGCCTGGAGCTGGCCCCGATCACGCACCCCAACGACCTGGTCGCGGGCGACACCGCCAGCTTCCGCCTGCTGCTCGACGGCAAGCCCGCCGGCAACCTGAAGGTCTCGGTGGTGCCGGGCGGCATCCGCTACCGCGACCAGCTACAGGAGTTCAGCGCCACCACCGACGCCGACGGCAAGTTCAGCGTCAAGTGGCCGGCCCCAGGCATGTACTGGATGGAAGCCGAGGTGAAGGACGACAAAACCACCTTCAGGCAGGCCAGGTCGCGCCGCGCCGTCTATGCGGTGACGGTGGAAGTGCTGCCGCAATAAGCCGGTTGCCGGGTTTGAACCGCGTCCTGGTACCCGTTGCGCTGACCGCACCCCCGCAGCCGCCGGCCGCCGATATGTGGCTGCAGCGCTGGGGTGGCGCGACCATGGGCACGACCTGGTCGGTGGCGGCGCTGCTGCCGCCGGCCGCGGATGCCGACACCATCGCCGCCGGCATCCTGGCCGTGCTCGATGGCGTGGTCGCGCAGATGAGCACCTGGGAAGCGGATTCGGACCTCAGCCGCTTCAACCGCGCGGCGCCGGGCAGCTGGCACACGCTGCCTGAAGACTGCTTCGCGGTGCTGCAATGCGCGCTGCAAGTGGCGCGCGACAGCGGCGGCGCCTACGACCCGAGCGCCGGTGCGCTGGTCGACCTGTGGGGCTTCGGTCCCGCCCCGGCGCGCAGCGCGCCGCCGTCGCCCGACGTGGTACAGGCCACGCGCGGCCGCTGCGGCTGGGCCCGCATCGAAGTCGATGCCGCGGGCCGGCGCGCCTGGCAGTCGGGCGGCTTGTCGCTGGACTTATGCGCCATCGCCAAAGGCTTTGCCGTCGACGCGGTGGCGCGCTACCTGTGCCAACAGGGCCTGGACCACCACCTGACCGAGATCGGCGGCGAACTGCGTGGCCATGGCGTCAAGCCCGACGGCATGCCATGGTGGGTCGCGCTGGAAGCGCCCCCGGGGCTGGACAGCGATGCCGCGGGGCAGACGCTGGTGGCGCTGCACGGCCTGTCCGTCGCCACCTCCGGCGACTACCGCCGCTATTTCGACAGTGACGGCCGCCGCTACGCCCACACCATCGATCCGCGCACGGGTTATCCGGCCAGCCACGCGCTGGCCTCGGTCACGGTCATCCATGCGCAGTGCATGCTGGCCGATGCGCTCTCTACCGCGCTGACCGTGCTGGGCCCCGAAGCCGGCATGACGCACGCACGCCGCCACGGCATCGCCGCGCGCTTCCTGGTGCGCACGCCGGGCGGTTTCGACGAACAGCTTTCCCCGGCCTTTGCCGCGATGCTGGCATGAGCGCGAAGTCCATGCCGTCCGCCATCACCGGCGCAAGCTGGCTCGCCGTGGCCGGCGGCGTTGCGCTGTTCGTGCTGGGGCCTTCGCGCCTGGCCATGGCGGCCGGCGTGGTGGCCGCCTATGCGGGCTTCTGCGGCGCGATGGTTGCCCACTACCGCCAGCGGCGCGCAAGCGTGGCGGCACTGGCTGGCACGGAGGACGGCGCGACGCTGATTGCCTATGCCAGCCAGACCGGGTTTGCCGAACAACTGGCGCTGCAGACCGCCAACGCGTTGCAGGGTGCGGGCATGCCGGTGCAGCTGCTGTCGCTGGCCGATGTCGACGCACGGCGCCTGCGGGCATGTCGCCAGGCACTGTTCGTGGTCAGCACCACCGGCGAGGGCGACGCCCCCGACAGCGCGTCCGGCTTTGCGCGCCGCCTGCTGGCGGGCGCCGATGGCCTGCAGCAGTTGCGCTACGGCATCCTCGCGCTTGGCGACAGCAGCTACGCGCGCTTCTGCGCTTTCGGCCATACCCTTGAAAGCTGGCTGCAGCGCCACCGCGCCCTGCCGCTCTTTGACCTGATCGAAGTCGACAATGGCGACGCCGGCGCGCTGCGTCACTGGCAGAACCATCTGTCGGCGCTGAGCGGCGGTGCCGAGATCGCCGACTGGGAACGCCCGCGCTACGGCAACTGGCGGCTGGCGCAACGCCGCCACCTGAATCCCGGCAGCCAGGGCGCGCCGGCATTCCACCTGATGATAGTGCCGCAGGACGGCGAGGCAATGGACTGGCAGGCCGGCGACATCGCCGAGATCGGCCCGTGCCACGCGCCGGCTGAAGTCGGCCGGCTGCTTGCGCGCCTTGGCCTGGATGGCGCCACGCCCGTGCGCTGCGATGGCTACGACACCACCCTTGCCGAGGCGATGGCCACGCGCCTGCCGCTGCCCGAACCGCACTTTGCCGCGATGCAAGGCCTGCCGCCGCAGCAACTGGTCGATGCGCTGTCGCCGCTGCCGCACCGCGAGTATTCGATCGCCTCGCTGCCGCAGGATGGGCAGCTTGAACTGCTGGTGCGGCAGACCCGCCACGATGACGGTCGCCTCGGCCTGGCTTCCGGCTGGCTGACCGAACACGCGGCCATGGGCGCGCGCATCGCGCTGCGCATCCGCACCAACCGCAGCTTCCACCCGCCGGCCGATGACAAGCCCCTGATCCTGGTCGGCAACGGCACCGGGCTGGCCGGGCTGCGCGCGCAGCTCAAGGCCCGCGCCGCGGCAGGGCGGCGCCGCAACTGGCTGCTGTTCGGCGAGCGCTCGGCGCAGCATGACGCCTTCTTTGCCGACGAACTTGCCGACTGGCGGGCCGACGGCACCCTGACGCGGGTGGACCACGCCTGGTCGCGCGACGGCGGCGCGCCGCGCTACGTCCAGGACGCCCTGCGCGCGCAGGGCGAGACGGTGCGCCAGTGGGCGGCGGACGGCGCGGCCATCTACGTCTGCGGCAGCCTGCAGGGCATGGCCGGCGGCGTCCATGACGTCCTCGTTGAAATCCTCGGCGAAGACGCGCTGCGTCGGCTTGCCGACCAGGGCCGTTACCGGCGCGACGTCTACTGAGGGGACCCACAGCCGCCCGCGGCATGCGGAGACCGGCCGTTGCATTTCCTCGCCCCAATTTAAGCATTGTCCGATTGAGTCTTCGCCAAGGCCACTTCTATGATCGGTCGTTGGCTATAACGGCGAAGACATGGACGCTCTCGACGAATTCAACGGATACGGCGCCAGGCTGCCTGGGCGCCAGGCATATCATCTGATCGTCCCTGGTGCGGCCAGCGCGCCGGGGCTGTCGGTCGTGTCATTCAATGCGGTCGAGCGGCTGGGTGAACCCTATCGGGTCACAATTCAGCTTACCCACCCGCTAGCGCTGGAACGTGCCGAGTACCTCAACCGGAACGGCACCTTCGTAATCGATGGGGGCGACGGCAGCGCACCGCGCCAATTCGCTGGCTGGATTTCAGAGTTTTCGCGTATCCGGCGCAGCCGTGATTTCATCGCCTACGAAATCGTCCTCAGGCCGCTCGTGGCGCGGCTCGAACTCACCCAGACAAGCCGGGTCTACCAGCAGAAGACCGCTCCGCAGATCATCGAGGCGATCCTGCGCCGGCATGGTCTCGAAGGCCATCAGTTTGCCTTCAGGACGCGCCGGCGTTACCCGGAGCACAAGTTCCGCCTTCAGTATCAGACGACAGACTGGGACTATGTCCGGCTGCTGATGCGGCAGGAGGGCCTGTACTGCTATTTCATCCCCGGCAAGTTCGGCGAGATGATCGTATTCGGCGACGACATCGATCACTACATCTACCAGCCTGAACTGCGCGTGCCGTATCGAGAGACCGCCGGGCTGGAGGCCGGCGTCGAAGCCGTATTCGACATCCGCGTTCATGCGAAAACCGTGCCGCAGTCCTTCTGCGTCGCGGACTACAACCCGGATCTGGCGTGGGAGCGTCTTAAGCAGGAGGCCAACGTCGCCCGCAAGGACAGCACGACCTATGGCCAGCCCTATGTCTTCGGTACTCACCATCTGGACGAGGCCGGCGCGAAATGGGAGGCGCAGTTGCGCCATGAGGCGGCGCTGGCCAGCCAATGTCTCTTTGAGGGCGAGAGCAATGTCCTGGAGTTGCGCCCCGCGCGTATCCTGCGCATGGACGAAGCACTTCCGGACGCCCCCAACGGCCAGGTCGTCGTCGAGGTCAGCCACGGTGGCGGGCGTGATCAGGCTTACCGCAATCACTACAAGGCAATACCCTCCGACCGGCGCTACCGGCTGCCGCTGGAGGAGGACAAATGGCCCCGCATCCAAGGCACCCTGAGTGCGCGCATCACTTCGCCCGGCCAATACAAGTATGCCTATCTGACGCAGGAGGGCCGTTACGTCGTCCGCTTCGACCTGGACTTCGATGAATGGCCGAACGGCGGCGAGAGCGTGCCGCTGGCGCTTGCCAAGCCGTTTGCCGGGGCGCTGCAAACGGGCTTCCATTTCCCGTTGATCGATGGCACCTATGTGGACGTCGCGTTCCGCGACGGTAATCCGAACAAGCCGTACATCGCCCATGTGCAGCACAACAGCCAGCATAGGGACCTGATCACCAATCAGGACCGCTGGCTGTCGCGCAACGTGATTCGCACGCAGAGCGACAACGAGTTTGAGCTGGATGACTGGAAGGGCCAGGAGCACGTCAGTCTGTCCACCGAACATTCGGGCAAGAGCCAGCTGACCTTGGGCCATATGGTCAACGGCAAGTATGAGAAGCGCGGCGAAGGCTTCGAACTGCGCACCGATGCGCAGGGTGCCATACGGGCAGGCCGAGGCTTGCTGCTTACCTCATGGACGCAACAGCGAGCCAACGGACAGCAACTCGACATGACTGTGGCCATGCAAGAGTTGCGCGCGGTCCTCTCCCAGGCGCAGGCGCTGGCGAACGCGGCCAGCCAGTCCAAGGCAGAAATCGCTGACCTGAAGGCCGAGAACGCATGGCTGCGCAGCAGCGTGAATGAGCTGAAGCAGGCCGTCATGATGCTCACCGCACCTCATGGCATTGCTCTTGCCACCCCGGACCGCGTATCGGTCGTTGCGGGACGGGACGTCAATATCGCCACGAAGGCCGGCTTCCACGTCAGCGCGCTCGCCAAGATCGCCATCGCCGCCGGTGACGCGCTGTCGCTATTTGCTTCGAGGCTGGGCATCAAACTGTTCGCGGCGAAAGGCAAGGTGGAAATCCAGGCGCAGAACGGGGCGCTCGATCTATTTGCCGACAAGCAGGTGCATATCGCAAGCGCGAGCGAAGACGTGGTCATCAACGCCGCCAGGAAGGTCGTGATAGGCAGCAGCGGGGCTCATCTGGTATTCGACAAGCACAGTGCCACATTCCATTGCGCCGGAGCCTTCAAGGTGAAAGCCGCGTCATTCACATTCGAAGGCCCGGACGGGCAAAGCTTCGCATTGCCGAACCTGCCGGACAGCCACCTTCAGGGCAGCGACCAGTATCCGTCTTCCCACTGAATCATGATCATCAGCCCTCCCTTCCTGCCGGCCGATGGCCTTACATCGGAGGACCCCGTCAGCTCCGATCCGATGATGGATTTCGTTGACCAGTACGAACTGGGCCATCACGGCGTCTACCCGATTGCGTTTGACCGGCGCTGGCATTGTGGCGTGCATCTCGCACCGCCATTTCAAGACGAGCCCGTGCGCGCGATTGCTGACGGGGAGGTCGTTGCCTATCGGGTCAGCCAGAGGCCCATTGGTGACGGGAAAAAGAATAGCGACGGCAGCGACAGACTGAACTCGAACACCGGCTTTGTTCTGCTCAGGCACACCACCGACACTGGAGAAGGCCGGGCCATCACCTTCTATTCGCTGTACATGCAGCTAAGGGATCTTGACGGCATTCGAGATGCACTCGGGCCATTGCCGAGCAATCCACCCGAGACAGGAACGTCCACCGCCCTGCCGCAATGGTTGTCCTGTTCGAACGACGGCGTGCAAGTGCCCAAGAACCTTAAGGTCCATCGAAAGGAAATATTGGGCTACGCAGGTGTGCGCCACGCTCATCGGCACCTGCATTTCGAGATCTTCATGACCGAGGGTGATTTCACTGCATGGTTCGAGCAGTCGGGCCATGTCGTGCAACTCGGAAACGAGAATCCCACTACGCCAGCGTCAAAGGATTACTGGGGTCATAGTTACTTTGTGATCCCGGGTGGCCAGACATTGGTCAGCACACCACCCGTCGCGATCGGCGCAGCAGCAGCCTATTTCCCATCTCTACAGTCGGGCACGCTGGATGCCGGCAGCAAGCTCTACGTTGAAGCCTATTTCCACAAGGGGCAACGTTACACGCGCTCCTGGGTTGAAAAGGACGGAATCTTCACGCCCTTGACTCCCACGCCGGTACGGGATGTCTACGCCGACTACGAGTACAAGATGTACGAGCGTGCCACCGTGCTCTATCCGCAATGCCCAAGCGATGGCTACGAGCTGCTCCGCTTCGGCCGGATCCTGAGCGACCACCCAACACTGCCGGCAGCGGCCCAAAAGACCTGGGTGGCGGTGACCTTCGAAGATGGCAAGCAGGGCTATATCGACATCAGCCAGCCGGCAATCCAGAAACTGTCCGACGCAGACTTCCCGTTCTTTCTGGGCTGGCAGAAGATCGAAGAAGGCAATACGCCGTTCAGTGAGGATGGCATCTGTGACTACGACGAGTTGCGCAAGATCGTTGCTGTGGTCGAGGACGATGAAACCCCTGCCGAAAGAATGCGCCCCGCACATGAGCAGGAAGCCAGACTGGCGTCATACATAGCGAACCACGCAGAGGTGCGGGAGAGGTTCCGGGGATTCGTGTGCCATGCGCCAAGCGAGTGGGATGCGAGCGGCAACGAGGCGCGCTACAAGAGGCTGAAGGATCCGGATGGCTTCTTCGGGAAGCGCAAGGAATTTGATCCTAATGGGTATGAGGATTTCATCAAGTTCCTGGAGCAGTTTCAGTTTCTGGAGAAGACTTCGCTAGGAGGTGGGAAGAAGTTTTGGTTCTTTCATCCGCTTGCATTTATTCGACATTTCAGAAAGTGCGGGTGGCTGAATCTACGGGAACTTGGATCTACCTTCCCTAAGCACATGTTCTATACGTCCGCGGGACCTTGTCGGACGGCAATTACCACTTCAGGGCCGATATATACCATTTCACGTAATGAGGCGCAGAATCGGATAAAGCGACACTTAGTAAGTCTAAATAACTGTATGCGTAAATATATGGGGTATGAAAAAAAGCGCATCGCAATATTTATTGCCCAAACGCTGCTGGAAACGGCCCATTGGCGGGATCTTGGAGGGGCAAGAAGGTTGATGCATGAATGGGGGTTTGGTCAGTATTCAAGCGCTAATCCTGCTACTGAATGCTACGCCGCATTTTACGGCAGGGGGATTATGCAAATAACGTGGGCAGGAAATTATCGAGACTACGGCGAGTTCGCCGCAATCCCAAATCACACGGGAACGTACACTGAGCGGCTGACGCCGGCTGCGCCACGGATTACGAATGTTTCGCGACACTATACGAGAAACCCAAACGAGAATGGAGTCTTGATGCAATGGGCGCCGAGATACGATCCCGATATCATTGCTGAAAACTATTTCTATGCTTGCGATTCTGGTGGCTTTTATTGGGTTTCGAAAAAATTTTCATTGGGTATCAATATTAATAGGGTGGCGGACGCGGAGTATAGTGCTAAGGATATTGGCCTAGTTAATCGTTTGGTGAATGGTGGTGGGAACGGGTATTACGAGAGGCAGGCATATACGGCGTTTCTGCTTGCATTTTTCTTGGATGATGTCAGTGGAAGATTTCATCAAAGAATAACGCCACCACCACCAAAGGACATGGTGGCGCCAAACATGGAGGCCGCGACTTAGATTTATGCGCAAATTAATTCTTCTTGCTGTGCTGATACATCTCTCTGGTCTCGTACACGATGCGCACGCGGAGGGCAATAAGGAATTCAATCCGACTTGTGGTGTGAGTGCATCAATTGATATCCGTGGCAACGCGATAGCGATAGGAATTGTGAGCAAGAATCGCAGCAGTCAGCAGACTATTGAACTTGATGTCGACACTGGAACTTCCTCTCATGTTGACATAGCAGATTACAATTTTGACGGAAAATCAGATTTCTCGGTGTGGCATCTAGATGAGGGGAAAGGTACTTACACTATCCACCGTATATTTCTGTACTCGCAGAGAGAGATGACATTCCTTGAGTATTCACCGGCATGCGGTGAAGAGTTTTTTAATCTAAGAATTGACAAAAAACGGAGGCGTTTGATTAGCACATACTTCGAGCGTAATGAAGCGAGGGTCTGTGTTTCTCGTCCACCTAAAGTGGAGTAGTGATGAGGGATGCGGTGATTGAAAGGAGCGCTCCTTGTTCGCAGCGAAGATGATGCTTTCATATTTCTGGAGAATATTTTTTATTCTCCTTGTTATACCACTTTGCCGGGGAGCGGAAAGTGTTTCGGCGAAGAATCTCTACGAGATACACGATGATTTTATCATCATGAAAGATGGAAAGAATTCTCACGAATGCAAGCTTGACGAGCGTCCTCTTTATGCCGTTGAGAGCTATGACACGTCGGCGGTAATAGTATCGGAGCGAGGCTATGTTCAGAGGCGCCAATTATATAGCTGTGCAGACTCGGTGGTGCATGTTGGATTAATCCCCGCTGGAGTCGGCTTTTTGTCCGATGTAAATATTGAAAGTGGAATATATGTTTCGTTGGATTTAATTGCGTCACCTCCGCTTCGATACTTGGCGACTGTCGCACGGCTTAGTGAAAGTAAGAATCTCATTTCATTAAATGGTTCCTACAAAGGAAGGGTCGAGCCATCGAGATTAAGGAAGTACGGTTTTTCTAGTATTGGCGAGGCGGGTGCTTCCATCATTTCTGTGGATGGAAAATATGTTGCACCAAATGGGGTGGTTGATTGCAGTGATGCGGCCTATCCGGGTGTTTGGGATATACAGCGAAATAGAAGGGTGAAAGCCGATGCAAAATCTTGCGCGGATCTTTTCTTGAAAAAGTGAGAAGCCGGGATGCGCTCTCCGATCAGATTAGGTGACTTCCTCGAAAACGGCGGCCAAGTCACCACCGCATCCCCGACCATGACATTCATGAACCGGCCACTTGCGCGCAAGGGTGATGCCGCGCATTGCGCCCGCCACGGTGCGACGACGATTGCCGAGGGCCATGACGGCTTTCCCGACCAGGACGGTCGACCGGTTGCCATGCACCTCCACCGCTGCGCGTGTGGCTGCCGCCTGATTTCGTCGCTCCCCAATGTCCATATCGCCTGAATATGCCGATCGATTTGTCCCGGGGTGGTGAGGCGATTCCGTACCCGGCGCACGGTCTGCGCTTCTGGCCGTGGCTCGGTGTCTGGGCCTTGTGCGTTGTTGTAGGCGCGGCCATCGCCTTGTTGCTGTGGCCCGCAGGAGCGCCGGCACGCGGTGCCCAGTTCTGGTGGCGCATTGCTGGCATACCGAATGGCGTCTTTCTAATCCTGCTAGGCATCGTGCGCGTCGGATACGAAGTGCAGTGGCATCGCGCCCGTCATTGGAATGACCACAGGCAGGAATGGATCGACGCGCGTGTGCGCGAAGCACAGCGCCCGTTGCAGGTACTGGGGGTCAGCTATAGCCTGCCACTTCAGGGACACCGGGATCTCTCAAGCGCGTTGAATGCGGCAAAGCCTCTGGTAGATCAGCGGGCCTCGCGCACGACTGGAGGACTGAGCGCGCATAACCGGTTCAATGAGGATTCGCTGTCCGTCCTTCCACTGGAAGGCGACTCACCGGCCGGAGACCAACTGGACGAGCCTGTGCAGCAAACCTTCGAGACGGTCTCCACCATTGTCCTGAAAATGGTCGATGCGTTGGCTCCGCTCGCGGAGCACCTGCAGGTGTTGTCCCAGTATGGCCCTCGTCATGCCCCGGCGGTGCGTGTGTTGGCTCAGGCCGAAATGGCGACGATCCGCCTGAGCCAGGTGCAGGATGCGCTGGGCCGCATTGGCCTGGCGCATCTCGACTGCCGGACAGTATCGCCGTCCGATGCACTGATGGTTGCCGACGCGTGGCTCGACCTGCGCGAATGGCGGCCGCTGCTGGTGATTGCCGCTGAATGGCACGATGCCAGTCCTCCGGTCAACAGCGCGGAAGGGTGTGTTGCCGTATTGCTCAATCCAGGCTGTTTTCAGTTGCCCGAATCGGTGAAGGTACTCGGCTTACTCCATCGCCCTTATGCAGACGAAACTGGCTCGTTGGGCGATCTTGTTGTCAACGCGATCCGTTGGGGGAAAGCCGAACCCGCGGCGTTGCAGCGGGCATGGATGACCGGCCTGGGCGGCCAGCATGACACCGCGCTGCCCACTGTGCTAAATGCGGCATCGGTGGAGCAACTCAACGAGATGGAAGTCCAACGCCACGTGGATCGCATCATCGGCAATGTCGGCGCGGCCGATCCGTGGCTTTCCGCTGTGGCCGCCATCGAATCCCGCGATGCCGGCTCGCATCTCATCCTTGACCGTACCCAGGCAGCGGTCCTTCACGTCCTGACATCACCGTATGACGAACCCGAGCACTGATCCGAAGGCCGAGATAGCTACCTCGAAGCATTCCAGAACCATATCCCTGTGGGGTGGTCCCCTGCTCCTGGCAGGAACGGGAGCGTTGGCGGCCCTCGTTGTGTGGTTCCATGGCGAGTTCTTCGGCCTGATTTCGCGCGATGCCAGGATTACCGTGCTGCTGTGGATTCCCCTTGTGGTTGTCTTCGCCGTCCTTGTGTACCTGGTCGCCGTCCTGCTTGGTGCCGATCGGGCCGCGGCGCGGTGGTTCGCCCGCGATGCGGGTGAGGCACGCGCTCCATCGGGCAGAAGACCCCGGCGCGACGCCCGCCTGGAAGACCTGCGCCATGAGTTGCGCAGCGTGTTGGGCTGGCGCTGGCGTTCGCGCATGCCGTGGCTGATGCTTTGTGGCGATGAGGCGTCGATTGACGAACTCGCCCCCGGCCTGAAGCAGGCGGGTGTGTGGCGCTTGGAGGAAGCCGTTCTCGTCCATGCCTCACCTACCGGCATCGAGGCGGCCACATGGCTCAGGCAACTTCGGAGGCTGCGCCACCGTTGTCCGGTCGATGCCATGGTGCAAGTGGTATCCGGGAGCAATGCGGATGCACAGGAAACACCGGCGCTGCGTGCCCTGGCGGCGATCCAGGGTGAACTGGGCTGGGCTGCGCCGGTGATGTTCGTCCACGCCGTGAAGATGCAGGGCGCGCACCCGGGGGAATTTACGGCCATTGGCGCATTCCTGGATGAGACAAGGCATCGCACACGTGACGACGCGGCCGGCACCGTGCATGACTTGTTGGTATCGCTGGAGGCTCGCACCGCTGTGCTTGGCGTGCAATGGTGCGCCGAACCCAGAAATTCACCCTTCATTGCAAGAATCTCGGCCTACATCGGCGAGCACCGGGCTGGCGCCGTGAAGCGGTGGGCGGCATGGCAGGCATCGGCCTGGCGGCGTGCACCGCTGGCTGGCGTCATGTTCGCTCCGGTGTTCGCCACGCCTTCGATGCCGGTACCCGTGCCCGCAGAGGATGCTTCGACCGAAGTAGCCAGCCTGGCCGCCGCAATCCACGCGCCGGAGGAGACCGGCTTGCAACCGGCTACGCTAGTCGCGACCTGGCGAGAGATTGGCGGGCGTGCCGCAAGCTATCGTGCCCGCCGGATCGGGATACATCCGCTTACGGTCCTCACTGTACTTGCGCTGGCATCGGTCGTTCTTTGGGGCGCCGGCATGCTGGTATCCGGCCTGCGCAATACGCAAGACCTGCACGCTGTGCGGCAATCGATTCAGGACATGCAGGTGGCCTCCAATCCTGCCGAGCGCCTCAGGGCACTGCTCGCGCTGCAGCAACAGATCGAGCGCTTCGAGTACCGAACGCAGTATCACGCGCCGTTGCTGACCCGCTTCGGGTTGAATCGCGACCCGGAGGTGCTGGCCGCCCTGTGGAAGCCATACGCGCAAGCCAGTCGCCGGTTGCTGGTCATGCCGATCCAGGAGGCGCTGGAGGCGTCGCTGGCGGACCTCGCGCAGATGCGGACCGATTCGCTGGACGAGCAGACCAGCCGCTGGGCGTTGGGTGGCCACCAGGCGCTCAAGACCTACCTGATGCTCTCCAATCCCGAGCGCGCCGATGCAGCGTTCCTGGCTCCGCAACTGGCGCAGCACTGGTCCACGGAGGCGCGGATCACGCCAGGGGACCGGCAGGACCTTGCCGAACGCTTGCTCAACTTCTATGCCAATCATCTGAAGGCCAACCCGGCCTGGCACGTCCAGCCCCGCCCTGAACTGGTGGCCGGCGCGCGCCAGACTCTGCTGGCGGTCATCGGGCAACGCAACGCCGAGGAGACCGTCTACCAGGGCATCCTCACCGCGTTCGGAGAGCATGGCGGCAGCAAGTATCCCGATCAAAGCCTGGCATCGCTGTCCGCGGGTACCGATCCGCGAGAACTGCTGCGCAGCGCCGCCATCGTGCCCGCCGTGTTCACGCGTCAGGCTTACGAGGGCTATGTCGCCCCCGCGATCGAGACAGCTGCCAAGCGCAGCGAAATTGCCAGCGACTGGGTGCTGGCCGATGGCGAGCCGCAGGCGCAACCGACAACACGTCGCACCGCCGAGGCCTTGCAGGCGGCCCTGACCGAACAGTACTTCGCCGACTACGCGGACCGCTGGCAGGGTTTCATGAACAGTTTGCAGTGGGAGCCCGCGCCCACGCTGCCGAGCGCCATCGATCAGCTCAAGCTGATGGCGGATGCGCGCCAGTCGCCGGTGATTGCGCTGATGAAGGCACTGGAATACCAGGGCGGCGCCGGAGCTCGCAAGGAAACGATTTCCGACACCTTGGTCGAGAAGGCACAGAGCCTGCTGGGCAAGTCGGCGGAAACCGGCGTGATCAAGCCGGATGCGGCGGGGCCGCTTGGCGCTGCCTTCGGACCGGTACTGCGCCTGATGGGCCAGAGCCAATCCGTCAATCCCGGCGGCAACGGTGACCTGAGCCTGCAACGCTTCCTCGACCGGGCGACGGCGTTGCGCTTGCGCCTGCAGCAGGTCAGCAACAGTGCCGATGCCGATGCGCAAGCCCGCCAGATGGCGCAGGCGCTATTCCAGGGAAAGGGCTCGGAGCTGGCCGACACGCAAGCCTACGCGCAGCTGATGGCCGCCAGTCTTGGCGGCCAATGGGCTGGCATGGGCGAGACGCTGTTCGTGCGCCCGATCGCTCAAGCGACGCAGACCGTGCTGCAGCCCGCGCAGGCGAGCCTGAACGAGGCGTGGCGGCAGAGCATCGCAATGACGTGGGGCCGTGCATTTGCGGGACGCTATCCGTTCGCGGACAGCACCGACGATGCTTCGCTACCCGAACTGGCGCGCTTCCTGCGCCCGCAGAGCGGGCTGATCGGCGCCTTCCTTGGCACGCAACTGGCCGGGGTGCTGGAATTGCAGGGCGATCAATGGGTGCCAGTTGCTACCAGCGGCCAGGCACTGGCCTTCGATCCCGCCTTCCTCAAGGCGGTCAACATCCTGCAGCGCATCGCGGCGCACTTGCTGGCGCAAGGCCAGCCTGAATACCGCTTCGAGTTCCAGCCTGTCCCGACGCCGGGCCTGACCGATACGCTCCTGACCGTCGACGGGCAGAAGCTGCACTACTACAACCAGTGCGAGACCTGGCAGTCGATGACCTGGCCGGGTAATTCCCCGCAAGACCTGGGGACCCGTCTGCAATGGCACACCGAGAAAGCCGGGGTCAACAAGAGCTATGAATTCGGTGGCCGTTGGGGACTCGTGCGGATGCTGGAGCGCGCGCATATCGAGCCGCTGAGCAGTGCGACCTATCAGCTGACGTGGCAGGCCGTCCCGGACACAGTGACGTCGAAACCCGACCAAGGCGCAACGGACCCGGACAGCCTGACGGTACGCATCGCGAAGCTGCCTGCTGCAGCGGACATGACCTATCCCATCCGCTACCAGATGCGCACCGAGATTGGCCAGGGTCCGCTGGAGATGCTGGCGCTGCGGGGCTTTGTGTTGCCTGGCCGGATTCTTGCTGTCCGCGAGCCGCAGGCACCGGTGCATGCGGCCCCGCCCCAGCGCCGGTAGGTGGCACCCCGGCGGGGTCGGAATGCGGCGGTGGCAGGGCCGTCGAGCTTGCTCGCCCCGCGCCGGCTGGTGCGCGGCTCCGAGCGGTTGCTGACCTGTCGCGCCGGGCCGGCCCTATTGCCGACCTCGCCGCGGCTTGCGCACTGGCGCGGTGTCCGCAGGGGCGGCCGCCGCTTCCGCCGCCGCGGTCTGTTCAAGGAAGGCCACCAGCAGCCGCGCCGCCGGCGACAGCAGTTCCAGGTCGCGGAAGCAGATCGCAAAGCGGCGCCGCGCCCAGTCGTTGCGCAGCGGGATCACGCGCAGGCCGAAGGCGGACGCGATCGGCGCGGCGATCTCCGCCGGGATGATGGTGATGCCGAGGCTGGCACGCACGCAGCGCAACGCGGCGTCGAAGGTCGAGACCACCGCGCGGTAGGTGATGGCGCGCCCGAGGATGGCCGCATAGCGCGTCAGCATGGTCTGCACCGCGGTCTGGGCTGGCATGCCGATATGGTCGTAGTCCAGCGTGTCCTCGAACCGGCAGTCGGCGCCCTGCGCCAGCGGATGCGAGGCATGTACCACCGCAGCCAGATGGTCGGTGCGGTAGGGGCGGGTCTGGAAGCCTTCCAGGTCGGCGGCGTCCCAGCAGATGCCCAGCGGCGCCGAGCCCTCGCGCAATGCGCGCACCAGGTCGCTGCTCAGGCTTTCCTCGATGGTCACGCGCACGTCGCGGTTGGCCGGCTGCTGCAGGAAGGCGGCGATGTCGTCCGGCAGCGATTCGGCCATCGACGACACGGTGGCCAGCAGCCGCACCTGCCCGCGGATGCCCGTCCCGTAGTCGGCCATGTCGCGCGCGACGCGGTCCGCCGCGGCCAGCATGGCGCGCGCATGCGCCAGCACCATCTCGCCCGCGGGCGTGGGGATTACGCCGCGGCGGCGGCGCTCCAGCAGCGTCGCGCCGACTGTCTCTTCCAGTTGCGCCAGCCGCTTGCTGATGGCCGACGCCACGATGTGTTCCTGCTCGCCCGCGCGCGCCATGTTGCGGGTTTCGCAGACGGCGACGAACAGGCGCAGGGTGGTGAGGTCGAGGTCTCGCATTGGGGCCGCCGTAAGAGGATTGCATTTCCGGATTGGAATGGTAAGCCTGTTTTGCTACCCGCAATCATGCATCCGGGAAATCCTTGGCGGCGTCATGAGCCTTCAAGCAGACATTCCAGTTTGGAATGTTATCGTGCACAAATCACCGCTTCAGCTCTCGAACAGAAACTCATAGAGTTATCCCGTCGCCCCCAAGGCGGGGCGCAACCGGAAGCCGCTGAATCATGTCTGTTCCCTTTCCCCGCCACGCAGTCATCCGCGAAGTCGGATTGCGCGATGGCCTGCAAAGCATCCGCACCATCCTGCCCACGGCGAGCAAGGAAGCGTGGATCCGCGGCGCGTACGCTGCCGGTCTGCGTGAGCTGGAGGTGGGCTCGTTCGTGCCGGCGCACCTGCTGCCGCAGCTGGCGGATACCGCGCAGCTGGTCGCGTTCGCGCGCACGCTGCCGGGTCTGTTCGTCTCGGTGCTGGTGCCCAACCTGCGCGGCGCGCAGGATGCGCTGGCCAGCGGTGCCGACCTGATGATCGTGCCGCTGTCGGCCAGCCATGCGCACAGCCTGGCCAACCTGCGCAAGACGCCGGACGAGGTGGTGGCGGAAGTGGCGCGCATCCGCGCCGCGCGCGATGCCAGCGGTGCGAAGACGCTGATCGAAGGCGGTGTCGGCACCGCCTTTGGCTGCACGCTGCAGGGCCATGTCGATCCCGAAGAAGTGCTGCGCCTGATGCAGGCGCTGCTCGACGCCGGTGCCGACCGCGTCAGCCTGGCCGATACCGTTGGCTATGCCGATCCGCGCATGGTGCGCGAACTCTTTGCGCGTGCCATCGATATCGCCGGCGAGCGCTTCTGGTGCGGCCATTTCCACGATACGCGCGGGCTCGGCCTGGCCAACGTCTGTGCCGCGCTGGAAGTTGGCGTGACGCGCTTCGACGCCTGCCTGGCCGGCATCGGCGGCTGCCCGCATGCGCCCGGCGCCAGCGGCAATGTCACCACCGAAGACCTGGCCTACATGCTCGGCAGCATGGGCATTGGCACCGGTATCGATATCGGCCGCCTGCTCGCGCTGCGCGAAGACGTGGCGGCCTGGCTCAACGATGAAACCCTGCACGGCACGCTGTGGCGCGCGGGCCTGCCCAGGACGTTCCCGGTCCAGCCCGCTGGCGCCGCTGCCTGAGACACAAGATGACCCAAGACAGCAACAGCACCCCCCTGCCGCTCGCCGGCATCCGCGTGGTCGAATTCACGCATATGGTGATGGGCCCCACCTGCGGCATGATCCTGGCCGACCTGGGCGCCGAAGTGATCAAGGTCGAGCCGCCCGGCGGCGACAAGACGCGCAGCCTGCCGGGCCTGGGCATCGGCTTTTTCCGCGCCTTCAACCGCAACAAGAAGAGCGTGGTGCTGGATATCACCACCGACGAAGGGCGCGCCGCCGCGGCCGAGCTGGCGGGCCAGAGCGACGTGTTGCTGGAGAACTTCCGTCCCGGGCTGATGCAGAAGCTGGGGCTGGACTACCCGACGCTGTCGCGCGACTATCCGCACCTGATCTACGTCTCGCACAAGGGCTTCCTGCCCGGCCCGTACGAGAACCGGCTGGCGCTGGACGAGGTGGTGCAGATGATGGGCGGCCTGTCCTACATGACCGGCCCCAGCGGGCGGCCGTTGCGTGCCGGCACCTCGGTCAACGACATCATGGGCGGCATGTTCGGGGCTATCGGCGTGCTCGCCGCGCTGCGCGAACGCGACCGCACCGGGCGCGGCCAGGAGATCCAGAGTGCGCTGTTCGAGAACTGCGTGTTCCTGGCCTCGCAGCATATGCAGCAGTTTGCGATGACCGGCGAAGCGCCGCCGCCAATGCCGTCGCGCGTATCGGCGTGGAGTGTGTATGACGTCTTCACGCTGGCCGGCGACGAGCAGCTGTTTATCGGCGCGGTCAGCGACAAGCAGTTCGTCACGCTGTGCCAGGTGCTGGCGCATCCGGAGCTTCCCGGCAAGCCCGAGTACGCAACCAATGCCTCGCGCGTGGCGGTGCGCCCGCAACTGCTCGATGAGCTGGGCGCGATCCTGCGCCACCATCGCTCCGACGAACTGGCGCCGAAGCTCGAAGCCGCCGGCATCCCGTACGCGCCGATCGTGCGCCCGGACCAGTTGCTCGACGATCCGCACCTGCTTGCCAGCGGCGGGCTGGTGCCGATGCAGGCCGACGATGGCTCGACCACGCCCACGGTGCTGCTGCCGCTGCTGATGGGCGGGCGCCGCCCGGGCGTGCGCCGGCCGCTGCCCAGGGCCGGCGAGCACAACGAGGAAATCCTGTCGCAGCTCGGCCGGGGCCGCACCGGCTGAGCCGCGCTGTAACCGGCATGCCGCGGCACAGCGGCAGCCCATAAAGATCCTGCGATAACGATACGGAGACAACCCCATGCACCCCCGTCGCATCTTTCTCAAGTCAGGGCTGGCGCTGGCCGCCACCGTGGCCGCCGTGCTGGCGGCACCCGGCATCGGCGCGCTCGCGCAGGGAGGCGCCGGCAAGCCGGTGCGCCTGATCCTGCCGATCAGCGCCGGCTCCGGCGTGGACGCCATCGCGCGCGCGGCAGGGCCGGCGCTGGGCAAGGCCTTTGGCCAGCCGGTGGTGATCGAGAACCTGCCCGGCGCCGGCGGCATCACCGGCGCCGCGGCCGTGGTCAAGGCGTCGCCCGACGGCAGCACGCTGGGACTGGTCTCGAACAACCACGTCATCAACCCCAGCGTGTTCCGCACGATGCCGTTCGACGCGATCAAGGACATCACCCCGATCAGCGTGCTCGGCTCCACGCCGCTGGTGCTGGTGGTCAACCCCAAGGTGCCGGCAAAGAACGTGAAGGAACTGGTGGCGCTGCTCAAGGCGAAGCCCGACGGCTACAACTACGCATCGTCAGGCAATGGCACCATCATCCAGCTGGCCGCCGAGATGTTCCTGGAAGAGGCGGGCGCGAGCGCGCGCCACGTGCCGTACAAGGGCACCGGGCCGATGATGAACGACCTGATCGCCGGACAAGTGGAAATGGGCGTGGTTGCGCTCAACGCGGTGGCGCCGCACCTGAAGGCAGGCACGCTGCGCGCCATCGGCCTGTGCGGCGACAAGCGCTCGGCCGCCGCGCCGGACCTTCCCACCATCGCCGAACAAGGCTTGCCCCGCTACAACGTGGCCGGCTGGTTTGCCGTGGTGGGCCCCGCCGGCATGCCGCCGGCAGAGGTGAAGCGCGTGCATGACGCCTTCGCCAGGGCCTTCACCTCCCCCGAAGTGCTGGAAGCCATGAAGATGCAGGGCACCGTGGTCGACCCTGGCACGCCCGAGGCTGCCGCCAGCTTCTTCCGCAGCGAGGCTACGCGCTACGCCGCGCTGGTGAAACGGGCCAACGTCAAGGTCGAATAGCGGTGGGCTGGCTGGAGCATCGGGCCCGGCCTGCAGGCCGGGCGGCGAGCGCCTAGAATGCCAGCATCGCCCGCTGTGGCGATGCCCTGCAGGAGGACGTCCCATGACCGACAAGCCCGTCAAGATCCCCGGTCCCGATCACCCGATCACCATCACGCCGACAGCCGGCAGGGTCGTGGTCAAGGTGGCGGGCGTAACGATTGCCGACAGCGACGCCGCGCTGACCCTGGCCGAGGCGACCTACCCGCCAGTGCAATACATTCCGCGCGAGCATGTCGACATGGCGCAGCTTGAGCGCAGCGCGCACGCGACGTACTGCCCGTACAAGGGCGACTGCAGCTACTTTGATATCCCCGCCGGCGGCGAACGCTCGCGCAATGCGGTGTGGAGCTACGAGGCGCCTTACCCTGCGATGGCGGCGATCGCCTTGCACGTGGCCTTTTATCCGGACCGCGTCGACAGCATCGAGATCCTGGGCCTCTGACTTCGGGCCAAAGCGCCAGGCTCCGCTGCAGGTCAGCTACCTGCGGCGCCAGCCCGGTGCGGGGGCGGTGATGCTGAAGATGCTGCAAAAATCCGGCGCGATGCCGTCGGGCACGCTCAGGTGAGTCTCAATAGGCAATCCTCGCCGTCAGGCTCACGCTGCGCGGATCCGCGGGCTGGATGTAGTTCTCATACTGGGAGCCCCAGTAGCGCTTGTTGGTCACGTTGTTCAGGGCGGCGCGCAGCGTCAGGTCCTTGCCGGCGACGCGGGTGTTGTAGCTCGCGCCGAGATTGAATACCGTGTAGCCGCCGGCTTCGAGCGTATTGCCGGCGTTCAGCCTGGTATTGCCGGTGTACTTGCCGTCGACGCCAAGGCGCAGCCCCGGCACGAACGGCACGCGGTAGCTGATGCGCCCCGCCAGCACCAGGTCAGGCGCACCGGCGACGCGCTTGCCGCTGTTGGCCAGGCCCTTGTCGTAATACGAGTCCAGGTACATCGCGCTGGCGCCGAACTCCCATTGCGAGCCCAGGCGGTACACGCCGGCCAGCTCAAGGCCCTGGTAGATCGAGGTGCCATCCTGCCGGCGCGTCGGCACGCCGCCGCTGATGCTGTCGTACCCGGCGCCGCGCTCGATGCGGAAGGCGGCCGCGGTGGCGCTCCAGGCAGCCTGGTCGGCCTTGACGCCGATTTCATACTGCTTGCTGCGGATCGGGTTCAGGAGCTGGCGTGCGTTGGTGTATCCATCCGGCACGATCGAACCGGGCTCGAGCGCTTCCACATAGCTGGCATAGACCGTGGCCGCAGGCACGGGCTTGAACATCAGCGCCAGCGTGGGCGTGATCACGCCGTTCTTGCTGTAGCTGGAGCTCACTGGCATATAGCCGTTCTGCTCGAAGTTGGTCACGCGCAGGCCGGCCAGCACCGACCAGCGCTCGGTGAGCTGCACGGTGTCGCTGGCGAACACCGACTTCTGCGTGATGTCGCTGTTGCGCACCTTGTTGAAGGCGGTCGAGCTGTCATACGTGTTGGTGTTGGGCGCGAAGATATTGCCGGTGCCGATGACGGCGCCGAAGCCGTTGTTGTCATAGCGGTCGATCTGCTTCTGCCATGACAGCCCCGCCACCAGCTGGTGGCCGAACGGGCCGGTGCGGAATTTGCCCTCCAGCATCGCCTGCCATTGGCCCACCTGCTGGTTCTGCGCGGTGTCGTAGCGCTGGTCGTTGTAGTCGCCGGCCTGGTTCAGCAGGCCGTAGGTGCTTTCATTGCGGCTGCGGCTGACCTTGGTGAAGCTGTAGTTGGTGCTGACCGCCCAGTCCGGGTTGACCTGGTAGCGCAAGCCCGTGCTGTACAGCTGCAGGCTGGTGTTCAGGTGCTGGTCGGTGCCGGCAAAGTTGCCGATGCGCCCGGACACCGTGCCCGGCAGCGCCGTACCGCCATAGTTCCACAGGCTGAACGACGGCATCTGGCCGGTGGCGCGGCGGTCCTGGTAGACCGAGTCGAAAGTCCAGGTCAGGTCCCTGGTCAGGCGTGCGTCCAGGCCCAGCGACACGCTGTCGCGCCGGATATTGCGCGCGTTGTAGGGTGTGCCTTCCTCGTGCGTCACGTTCAGGCGGTAGCCAAACATATTGTCCGGGCCGGCGCGTCCGCCCAGGTCGACGTGCTCGCTCCAGACATTGGCGGCGCGGTAGCCCAGCTCAAACGCGGCGGTGAACGTATCCGTCGGCTTCTTGGTGACATAGTTGACGATGCCACCCGGCGTGGCAAAGCCATACATGAAGCCGGGCAGCCCTTTGAGCAGTTCCACCTGCTCCAGGTGCTCATACGGCAGCGTGATGCCGTAGGCCACGAACGGCAGCCCGTTGATCTTGAAGCCGTTCTGCCAGTCGATCTGCAGGCCGCGCACGCTCAGGTAGCTGGACCAGCTGTTGTAGCCGTTGCCGTTGTCGGTGACCGACGCATCCATCGTGAACACATCGCCCAGCTTGGCCACCTGGCGGTCGGCCAGGTCTTCGCCGGTAACGATGGTGGTGGAGTATGGGGTGTCGAGCTGCGTGCGCGAGCCCAGCGCGCCGGTGCTCGCCTTTTTCTCAAGCTGCAGGCCGGAATCGTCGACCGCCGAGGCGCTGACGGTTACCGCGGGCAGCGATTGCGCATCCGCTGGCACAGCGGCCTGCTGGGCCAGCGCGGCCGTTGCCGGAAAGCCGGCCAGCACGGCCAGTTGCGCCAGCACGGCGAGATGGCGGGGTTTGGGTGCGCGCGGGCACGGGGCGTGGATGACTTGACGGCTCATAGGCGGACAGCAGGAATCAGGCGGGCCTGCATGTAGATGTAAATACAAATGAGAAGCATTCGTATTTAAGAAAAGACTGAATGATGCCTAGAGTTACTGCGGGGGTCAAGATGTGGAGGTGGCGTGTTGTTGGGAAAGCCCCCTCTCCGCATGTGGGAGAGGGGAGCGTTCAGCGTCTGCTAAACACATGCGCCCTTGATGCGGTCCTTGCCGACGCGGCCCTCGGCCCATGCCGGTCATGAAGCGCCCGGGAGCGGCGCCTATTCACCGACCGCAGGAACCGCGGTGCGCGCCGGGTCAGCGTCGCGCCTGGCCGGCAGCGCCGGGAAGTGCATCTCGGCATAGGGCACGAAACGCGTCTTGCGCGCGATGCGGTAGCCCAGCCAGATCAGGAGGAAGATCGGGATGCCGATATAGGTGGCGGCCACGCTGACCCAGTCGATCTTGCCGCTGGTGAAGGCCTGGTAGTTCTGGCCCAGTGTGACGACCAGGCACAGCGCAAAGGCGAAGATCGGGCCATAGGGGAAGAACGGCGAGCGGTAAGGCAGCCGGTCCAGGTCCAGTCCGTGCGCGACAAAGCCCTTGCGGAAGCGATAGTGGCTGAGCGCGATGCCCAGCCAGGCGATAAAGCCGGTCATCCCTGACAGGCTCAGCAGCCACAGGTAGACCGACTTGCTTTCGAACAGCGAGGTGAGAAAGCACAGCGCGCCCACCGCGGTGGTGGCCAGCAGCGCCACCAGCGGCACGCCGTTGCGCGTGAGCCGCGCGAAGACGCGCGGCGCGCGGCCCTCGGTGGCCAGGTTGTACAGCATGCGGGTGGAGGCATACATGCCGGAGTTGCCCGCCGACAGCACTGCCGTCAGGATCACCGCGTTCATCACGCCGGCGGCAAAGGCCAGGCCCGCATGTCGGAACACCAGCGTGAACGGGCTGACGCCGACGGTCTGCACGTCGTTCTTGAGCAGGCTCGGGTCGGTATAGGGGATCAGGATGCCGATGATCAGGATCGCCAGCACATAGAACAGCAGGATGCGCCAGAACACCTGGCGCACCGCGCGCGGGATGTTCCTGGCGGGATCGGCCGATTCGCCGGCGGCCACGCCGATCAGCTCGGTGCCCTGGAACGAGAAGCCGGCGATCATGGCCACGCCGATCAGTGCCGGCAGGCCGCCGACAAAGGGCGCATCCCCGGTGGTCAGGTTGGCCAGCCCCTGCGTGGCCTGGGTGGCCGACAAGTCGCCGCGCAGGATGCCGAAGATCATCAGTGTGCCGATGCCGATAAAGGCGATCACCGTCACCACCTTGACCAGCGCGCACCAGTATTCGGCCTCGCCGAAGCCGCGCACCGAGATCGCATTGAGCAGGAACATCAGGCCCAGGAACAGCGCGCTCCAAAGTACGCCGGGTGTATCGGGGAACCAGTACTGCATCACCAGCTGGGCCGCGGCCAGTTCCACCGCGATGGTCACCGCCCAGTTGTACCAGTAGTTCCAGCCGAGCGCGAAACCGAAGCCTTCATCGACATAGCGCGCGCCATAGGTGGCGAACGAGCCCGACACCGGCATATAGGCCGCCAGCTCGCCCAGGCTGGTCATCAGGAAATAGACCATCGCCCCGATCAGGATATAGGCGGCCAGCGCGCCGCCGGGGCCGGCCTGCGCGATGGTGGCGCCCGAGGCCACGAACAGTCCCGTGCCGATCGAGCCGCCGATGGCGATCATGGTGAGATGGCGTGCGCGCAGGGTGCGGCGCAGCGTCGGCGCGGGCGCGCCGGAGGAGGAGGGGGAAGATTGGGTTGACATCAGGATCCGGTCTGGGCGCGCGCCGTGCAAAACGGGCGCGAAGGCGCGCAACTATGCCGGCATCGCCAGGCGGCCGCAAGCTGCGCCGGACCGCCTGCCGCACGGGTCGCGCCAGATGGCGCTACGCCTCGTCCCGATGCTACCGGCCGGTACAGGGGCGGCATCATAAGAGAAATCGCTGTGCAGGGAAAGCCGCTGCGCTGGCCGCGTGCACACCTGATGTGCGGAATTCAGTGCACCGTCCGATGCGACGCGGTCTGCCACGGATGCCGTGTAGGACAAAGACCCGGAGCGGAACAGGAATGGCACCGCTGCCGGGGCCAGTGCGCGCCGTATATCGTGCGAAGTAGCACGCCCCATCCCATCCCGCGCAGGGAGACTCCACGGATGTTCCATACGCTCCGCCAAGTACCGTTCGACACCCGGCCGCGCGGCGCCAGCCTGAGAGCCAGTCTGAGCCGTGGCCGGCGTTGGTTCGCGGCGGTCCTGATGGGGCCTGTGCTTGCGGCTGCGCTACTGGCCGGCTGCGCCAGCCTGCCGGCGTCGGCGCAGCGCACGCCCTCGACCGCCCTGGCCGATACCAATGACACCGCGCTGGGCAAGGTGCTGGCGCCGCGCCTGGCGCAGCGCCCCGGCGAGTCGCTGTTCTATCCGTTGTCGTCCGGACCTGGTGCGCTGGCCGCGCGCCTGGCCATGGCGCGCGCCGCGCAGCGCAGCCTGGACCTGCAGACCTATATCTTCGAAACCACCGGCACCGGCGCCGCCGTGCTGGGCGATATCCTCGACGCCGCCGACCGCGGCGTGCGCGTGCGGCTGCTGCTGGACGACCTGCACACGGACGGCATGGACAAGATCCTGTCGGCCATCGATTCGCATCCCAATATCGAGGTGCGTCTGTTCAACCCCTTTGCCAATCGCAGCATACGCTGGCCGGAAATGCTGGCCGGCTTCAAGCGGCTGGACCGGCGCATGCACAACAAGTCGATGACGGTGGACAACCAGATGTCGCTGGTGGGCGGGCGCAATATCGGCGATGCCTACTTCTCCGCGCGTAGCGACATGGATTTCAGCGACCTCGACGTGCTGATTGCCGGACCGGCCGTGCCGCAGGTGTCGGCCGTGTTCGACGAGTACTGGAACGACCCGTCGTCGTACCCGGTGGTGGCGCTGATCCCCGCAGGCAAGGAGGCGCCGGTGGAGACGCGCAGCCGGCGCAAGGGCCTGGCCGCGCGCGGCGACGAGGCCGTCGCCAGCCCCTACGTGCAGGAGTTGCTGGAGTCGGGCCTGGCCCGGGCGATCGAGAGCGGCCATATGCCCGGCTATAGCGGCAAGGCCGTGGTGGTGGCCGACAAGGCTGCCAAGATCACGCACCAGACCGACGACGATCCCGGGGGTGCCACCGCCCGGCTCGAGAAGATGATTGGCAGCGCACAGAAGGAAGTGCTGCTGATCTCGCCGTACTTCGTGCCGGACGACGACGGCGAGGCCTGGCTGATCGCGCTGGCAAAGCGCGGCATCCGCGTGCGTATCCTGACCAACTCGTTTGCCGCCACCGATGTCAGCGCGGTGCATGCGGGCTATGCGCCGCACCGGCTGGCGCTGGTGGCCGCGGGTGTCGAGCTGTACGAACTCAAGCCCAGCGCCTACGCCGAACTGGCAAACCGCGGCAAGGCCGCACGCGGCTCGCGCTCGCGCTGGTGGCTGTCGTCCAGCCGCGCCATGCTGCATGCCAAGAACTACATCGTCGACCGGCGCCTGGTATTTATCGGCTCGCTCAACATGGACCCGCGCTCGGCCAGGCTCAATACCGAGATGGGCATTGTGCTGGACAGCCAGGCACTGGCCGAGCGCATGATCAAGTCCACCGAGGACGTGCTGCTCGACATGGCTTACCGGGTCGGACTGCAGACCGATGGCGACGGCGGCAACCGGCGCCTGACCTGGACCACGCGCGAGAAAGGCCAGCTCGTGGTCTACGACAGCGAACCCGGGATGGGCCCGCTGCAGCATCTGGGCATCGGCGTGTTACGTGCGCTACCGATCAAGGAAGAGCTGTAAACGGGTCCGCAGCGTGGCCCCGCGGCTTTCCTTGACCCCCGTTTGGGGGTAAGGTTTTCCGCACTGTCGCCTGCTTCAGAGAACGCCCATGAAAGCTGCCGTTTTGCGTCACCCCAAGGACCCGCTGGTGATCGAAGACGTTGCCATCGGAAAGCCCGGCCCGCGTGAGGTGCTGGTGCGTACCGCCGCCGTGGGCGTGTGCCACACGGACCTGCATTTCCTCGATGGCGCCTACCCGCACCGGATGCCGGCCATCCTCGGCCACGAGGCCGCGGGCGTGGTCGAGCAGGTCGGCGCCGAGGTGCGCACGGTCAAGCCCGGCGACCATGTGATCACCTGCCTGTCGGCGTACTGCGGCCATTGTGAGCACTGCCTGACCGGCCACTTGTCATTGTGCGCAGAACCCGATACCCGGCGCCGCCAGGGCGAGGAGCCGCGTCTGATGGCGAGCCATGGCAAGACCATGCACCAGTTCCTGAACCTGTCGGCGTTCGCGGAACAGATGTTGATCCATGAGCACGCGCTGGTGGCGATCCGGCGTGACATGCCGCTGGACCGCGCCGCGCTGATCGGGTGCGCGGTGACCACCGGCATGGGGGCGGTGATCCATACCGCGAAGGTGCAGCCGGGCGAGACCGTTGCCGTGATCGGCTGCGGCGGCATCGGGCTGGCCACGGTCAACAGCGCTGCCATCGCCGGTGCCGGGCGCATCATCGCCATCGACCGGGTGCCGGCCAAGCTGGAACTGGCGCGCAAGTTCGGCGCCACCGACGTGATCGATGCGGGCCATGTCAATGTGCTGGAGGCGGTACGCACGCTGGTCGAGGGCGGCGTGCACCATGCCATCGAAGCTGTCGGCCTGAAGGAGACCACCGAGCAGGCCTTTGCCATGCTGCGCCGTGGCGGCACCGCAACGGTCATCGGCATGATCGCACCGGGGGTCAAGATCGAGCTGTACGGCAGCGACTTCCTCGGCGAGAAGCGCATCCAGGGCTCGGCGATGGGCTCCAACCGCTTCCCCGTGGACATGCCGCGCATGGTCGATTTCTACATGGCCGGCCGCCTGCACCTGGACGAACTGATCGCGCAGCGCCTGCCGCTGGAGCGCATCAACGATGCCTTCGACGAACTGCGCCGCGGCGAACTGGCGCGCTCGGTGATCATGTTCGACTAGGCGCCCTCCGGGGCGGTGCGCCATTGTTCGCCCTGTGGGACAATCGCGGCGCACCGCAATCACGAGGCGCCGCATGAAGACGATCGAATGGAAGGACTGGGAGATTTTCTGCCGCGTGGTGGAAGGCGGCGGCTTTACCCAGGGAGCCGAACTGGCCGAGGTGCCCAAGTCTTCGGCCAGCGCCGCGGTGGCGCGGCTGGAAAGCCAGCTCGGCGTGCGCCTGTTCGAGCGCACCACGCGCCGCGTGCGCGTGACCGAACGCGGCCAGCGGCTGTACGAACGCGTGGCGCCGCTGTTTGCCCAGCTGCATGAAATCAGCGCCGAGGCCGCCTCGGACAGCGCCGAAGTCAGCGGCCTGCTGCGCATCTCCACGCCGTACGAGGTCGGCTCCCAGCATCTGTCCGAAAGCCTGACGCGCGTGCTGCGCGCCCACCCGGGCCTGCGCGTGCAGGTCGATGTCAGCTGGGACCAGCCCGACCTGATCCGCCATGGCTACGACCTGGCGTTCGTGATGACCGACACCGCGTTGCACGATACCTCGTTTGCCAGCAAGCGCGTGGTGCTGATCGAACGCGCCTTCTATGCCGCGCCGGCACTGATCAAGGCGCGCGGGCTGCCGCGCACGCCGCAGGACCTGCTGGGCTGGCCCACGCTGGGCAACGCCGATGACCGGCACTGGGAGTTCCTGCGCGATGGCGTGGAGATTGCCCGCCTGGATGTCGAGCCGCGCATCGGCACCCATAACGCCGAGCTGCGGCTCAAGGCGGCGCTCGACGGGCTGGGCGTGACGCGGCTGTCGCCGCGCTTCGTGCAGGATGCGGTCGGGCAGGGGCAACTGGTGCGCGTGCTGCCGGGCTGTGCCTCGTCGCCGCTGAAGGTCTATGTGCTGATGCCGGCGCGCAAGCATATGCCGGCCAGCGTGCGGGTGCTGCTGGACGTGCTGGAGCAGACGCTGGGGGTGCCGGAGGCGCGGCGCCCGGCCGGCAAGCGGCGCGAGAGCGCCTAGCCGTTGCGCCGTCCGCTCCCGGGCACCGGTCAGTAAGGCTGCTCGGCCGGCCGCACGTCAAAGTGCAGGACCTCGGCCAGATCCAGCATCTCCTCATCGTCCTCGCTGCGCGTGATCCAGCCACCGTAGGCATCGCCGCCCGTGTCCCAGTTCCACAGCGTATAGCCGGCCACGCGCAGCTGGTTGTGCGCCAGCTCCATCAGCTCCGGCACGCTGGTGCTGTCCAGGAAGGCCTCGTCCTCGGGGTCGTCGCTGCCCCAGTCGATCTCCAGGTCCATCCGTTCGCACAGCTGGTTCAGGCAGCCGATAAAGGACTGGGCATCCTTCCAGTCGACAAAGAACCCGGACTGCCAGTCGATGACCTCGCGGATCACCCACAGCAGTTCCTGGCCATCGGTGTCATCGTCCTCGGCATCGAGCAGGGCATCTTCAAACATCGACAGCTGCGCCGAGGTCTGTGCGCTGTCGCCAAGGTTGATCAGGGCGAAGAAACGCGCAATCGCGTCCTGCGTGTCGTCGTCCAATGGTGTGGCCATCTTTTTTCTCCGTTTTCTGCGGTGTCCTATGCCGCGATGCGCATGATCTCGCGTTGGCCCGCCGGTGTCACGCGCAACGCGCGCGAGGTGCGCGTGGGCTCGACCCAGCCGCGCGCCAGCAGGTTGCCCAGCAACGCCGCGCCCAACGCGCCGCCCAGGTGCGGCTTGCGCTCGCTCCAGTCCGGGCAGGTGCAGGCGAACTGCCGCCGCTTGCGCCGGGCCGCCTCCACGTCCACGCCAAGTCCCGCCAGCGCCTGCGCGCCGTCGCCGCTCAGAGCCACGCGCGGTCCGTCCAGCATCAGCCAGCCTGAATGCGTCATCCGCTCGAACAGGCCCACGGCCAGCTCGCCCGCAAGGTGGTCATAACAGGTGCGGGCCTGGCGCAGCGCCGGCGGCGCCGTGCGCGACACCGGCACGTCGCGCAGCCGCGGCGGCCGGCTGGCCAGCGACGCCGACGCCAGCGCCTCGATCGCCACGCCGATCTCCGGCGCCGCCAGGCGGTAGTAGCGGTTGCGCCCACGCGTCTCGGCCACCAGCAGGCCGCCTTCGGCCAGCCGCGCCAGGTGTCCGCTGGTGGAAGAGGCCGACAGCCCGGCGATCAGCGCCAGCTCGCCGGCGGGCCGCGCACTGCCATCCATCAGCGCCCACAGCATGGCCGCGCGGCCAGGATCGGCGAGCAGGCCGGCGAGCTGGCTGATGCCGGGGGTGTAATCCATGCTTTGGCTCCGGATGAAATGTGTCATGCGGAGTATAGGCGGTGGACTGCGCATGTGCACAGCGCGCTCTGGCGTTGCCATCCGAACCAAAGCTGCGGAAGTCGACGATCCAGTGCACCCGCGCCGGTGGCGCCTTGTCATAAAGAGGAAAGCTCAAGGCGTGCCAGGGCAAGCGGAAACTGGCGCCAGGCCAGATGATGCAATCGTCGCGAAGGACACTCCGACATCAACCGGTTAGAGGAGATACCAATGCCTTTCTGGATGACTCTCTTCTGCCTGAGAACCCGCTTCAGCATGCTTGCTGACGGGGACAGGCTACAGCCGGCTATGTGGTGCCGCCTGCAGCAAATCTTCTGCAGCCGGATCAGCTGAATCTCCACGCTGGTTTGTCCTTTGCCCAGCTCAAGCGGCAAGCACGCAGGTGCGCCGTCAATTCATTAGAGAACAGGAGACGACATGGCGAAAGTCGTTAGGATTTACGAAGCAGGTGGGCCCGACGTCCTCCGTTTTGAGGACGCAAGTGTGGGTGACCCGGGACCGGGGGAGGTCCGCGTCCGTCACGTGGCCGTAGGTCTGAATTTTGCTGACACCTACTTCCGCAGCGGCACTTACAAGATTCCGCTGCCAAGCGGCATCGGCAACGAAGCCGCCGGCGTGATCGAGGCCGTCGGTGCCGGCGTGACTCATCTGGCAGTCGGCGACCGCGTGACCTACACGGGCTTTACCAACACGCTGGGCGCCTACAGCACTGAGCGGCTGATCTCCGCCGATCCGCTGATCAAGCTGCCGGAGGCAATCAGTTGCGAGGTCGCGGCGGCCATGACCATGAGGGGCTTGTCAGCCGCCTACCTGCTGCGCCGGATCTGGCCGCTCAAGGCGGGCGATGCCGTGCTGCTGCATGCCGCGGCGGGTGGTGTCGGCCTGATCGTTTCGCAATGGGCCAAGCTGCTGGGGCTGACCGTGATCGGAACGGTTTCCACCGATGCCAAGGCCGAAGTGGCGCGTGCCCATGGCTGCGACCACACGATCAATTACAGCCATGAGGACGTGGCAAAGCGCGTGCGGGAACTGACGGATGGCGCAGGGGTGTCCGTGGTCTACGACAGCGTGGGCAAGAACACCTTCATGTCCTCGCTGGACTCCCTCAAGCGCCGCGGCCTGCTGGTGTGCGTGGGTTTCGCCTCCGGCCCGGTCACCGGGTTCGATCCGGCAATTCTGGCCCGCAAAGGCTCGGCATACCTGACCCGCCCGGGCCTGGCCGACTATATCGCCGATCCTGCCGAGAAGGCGGAACTGGTCGGCGAGCTGTTCGGCCATGTGGCCGCAGGCCGCATCCGCATCGGGGTCAATCAGCGCTATGCCCTGGAGGATGCCGTGCAGGCACATCGGGACCTCGAGGCACGAAAGACCACCGGCTCGTCCATCTTCGTGATTTGACCTGAGCTGGCAGTGGGATCCGGTTGTTCAGGATCCGCTGCCGCGGGCGCGCGAAGCAGCTTTCTCATTTAGTTCCACATTCCCAATATTTGCATCTCAACTTGGAGATCCATCACCATGAACTTCCTTGACGGCCACCTGTATCCCGAGAACCAGCAGCCGCTGATCATCACCGCCGCTCCCTATGCGCCGGGCTGGATTCCCTCGGACTTTCCGGAGGATATCCCTGTCACCATGGCGGATCAGATCCAGAAGGCCGTGGATTGCTACGAAGCCGGTGCGAGAGTGCTGCATCTGCACGTGCGTGAGCCGGATGGCAAGGGCAGCAAGCGCCTGTCGATGTTCAATGAGCTGATCGCCGGGGTGCGCGCCGCCTGTCCGGAAATGGTCATCCAGGTGGGGGGCTCCATCAGCTTCGCGCCGGAAGAAGGCCAGGCCGCCAAATGGCTTAGCGATGACACGCGCCATATGCTGGCCGAGCTCGATCCGAAGCCCGACCAGGTGACGGTGACCGTCAACACCACGCAGATGAATGTCACGGAGCATGCCGGGCTGGATGACTTCAAGGGTGTTTCGCGGGGCTTCCCGCACCTCTACGATACCTACAAGGACATGATCGTGCCCTCGAATCCCAGCTGGGCCGAGGAGCACATCCGACGACTGACGGCGGCCGGAATCCAGAGTGAGTTTCAGTGCTACAACATCAACAGCTTTGAAACGATCGAGCGGATGATTCGCCGCGGCGTCTACAAAGGGCCGCTGGTGATGAACTGGGTGGCTATCAGCGGCGGCATGGATCAGGCGAACATCTACAACCTCGCAAACATGCTGCGTGCTGTGCCGGACGGGGCCGTGCTGACGGTGGAGAGTTCGGTGCTGAATGTGCTGCCCATCAACATGATCGGCATGGCCTTGGGCCTGCATGTGCGGTGTGGCATCGAGGACGTACTCTGGAACCAGACCCGCACGGGCAAGGCGAGCACCGTCGAGCAGATCAAGCAACTGGTGCGAATCGCCGGCGAATTTGGCCGCCCCATCGCGACGGCGCAGCAGACGCGAGAGATCCTGAAGCTCGGGGTCTTCTACGACACCGTCGAAGAGACGCTGCAGGCCAACGGCTTCTCGCCCAATCGTAACGGCGGCCACCAGGGATTCCTCAAGAAGCCAGAAAATCTGGCCGCCTGAAGCTGGCCAACGGATCGTAGCGCTAGCCAAAGCCGGAGGCTGAGAGGCTGACTTCGCCCTCGCTTCATGCAGTTCTCAGCCAACGGCTCACACGGCTTTCTTGCCCTGCTACCGGGGCAACGCACGTGAGCAGGGCACCGGTAGAGAGATCGTCAACAAAACAAATACATGGGGATGACAATGGCGTTAGGAATGAAAAAGCTGGTTGCGGTCACGCTGGGTACGGGAGCGCTTCTGGCCTTATGCGCTTCAGGGTGGGTGCAGGCGGAGGAAGCCTGGCCCACGCGCCCGATCCAGATGATCGTGGCGTCGTCGGCAGGATCAGGAACCGATGCCCTGGCACGTGTGATGGCGCAACGCCTGACCGCAGTATTGAAGCAACCAGTCGTGATTGAAAACCGGCCAGGCGGTAGCGGAGTCATCGGGACAAACGCTGTTGTCAAGGCGCCGGCCGACGGCTATACGATTCTTTACACCACGGCATCGAACCAGGTCATCGCCCCTGCCGTTCTGAAGACCATCCCGTATGATCCGAAGAAGAGCCTTGTCCCGATCGCCGAGACGGCCGAGGGTGGCGTGATATTGCTGGTGAGCAATGATCTGCCAGTCCGCAACCTGCAGGAGCTTATCCAGCTGGTGAAGGCCAATCCGGACAAGTACAGCTACGCTAGCTGGGCCACGGGATCTTCAGGGCAGCTGACCATGGAATGGCTCAAGAAGCAGACCGGCATGAAGACCGATCACGTCGCATATCGGACCTCGAATCAGCTATTGACGGACCTTTCCTCAGGGGTCGTGAAAATCGGCTGGACCGATCCGGCCGCGCCCGTTCCCTTCCTGCGTTCCGGTAAGGTCCGCGCCATTGCCATTACCGGCAATGTGCGCGCGCCGCAGCTGCCTGAAGTCAAGACCATGGGTGAACAGGGCTATAAGTTCGATACGGTGGGCTGGTTCGGCATGTTCGCGCCGGCGGGAACCAACCCGGCGATCGTGAAGCGGCTGGCCGATGAGGTCAACAAGGTCCAAACGTCCCCTGAGCTCGCCGCCATGCTGAAAACCATGAACTTTGGGCCGCCGCCTGTGAAGACCTCGGTGCAGTTCGGCGAAACTGTCAACCAGGATCTGCAGGTCTGGTCGAAGATCGCGGCCGATGCAAAGATCCGGCTGGATGATTGAATCGGGCTGCGCACGGGGGCGCTGCCAACCAGCTGGTGGCGAGGTAAAACTGCAGCAGGTGAGGTTCCCCCGAAATCGGTTCAGGCAGGGTTATGCCCTGCTGGCCCGCGAAGGTGCTGTCTGTCGTGCTGTCTGCCGGCGCACGGTGCCGCTTGCGGCCCGGCTCGCCTTGGGGCTGCAACCGAATTGCGCGTGATACCAGCGCGAGAATCCGCTTAGCGCGGAGAAGCCGAGCAGGGTCGCCACCTCGGTCAACGGACGATCGCTCTCGATGACATGACGCGTCGCGAGCTCCGTGCGGACTTCGTTTACGATCGACGAGAAGCTCTGCCCCTGTTCTGCCAGCCGGCGCTGAACCGTGCGGCACACCACGCCCAGGTTCTCGGCCACCTGTTCGATGCTGCAGCGCCCACTGGGCAACAGCAACAGGATCGTGCGCCGCACGTCCTCAAGCATCGTTGCCTGCTGCGGCATGGGAGACTTGTCTATCAGCTGCTGCGCGTAGCGCACCATGGCCGGATCGGCCCACGGGTTGCGCGCATCGAGATCGGCCTTCGCGCAGATGATCCCGTTGAAGTCACAATCGAATTCGATGTGAGGGCCAAAAAACCGTTGGTGCACACCAAGGTCGCGTGGCGCCGGGTGCTCGAAGCATACGCGCTGCGGCTGCCAGTCGGGCTTCAGGAGCTGGCGTATCAGCCGCACCATGACCCCTAACGCCAGTTCAACCCTCTGGCGAGTTGGCTGATGTGCGCTGCCAGCTATCAGCGCCTCGCGGATAATGACCAGGTCACCACATTCCTCGATCGCGAGCGACTGCGCACCGTTGAGCATTGGCTGGTAGCGCATCAGCATGCCAAGCGAGTCGCGTAGCGTCGCCTGGTCGCGGACCAGCATTCCTACCGCCCCGAGATTGGACAACAGGCGCGACTCGGCCATGCACAACCCGAAACTCTCATTGCCCGACATGTCTGCGGAGGCCTGGAGCAGGCGTCCGAAACGCTCGACCGGAATCATGAGGTCCGGCTCGCGAAGCACGCTCGGGCTGATCCCTGCGTCAAACATCATCCGCACCGGATCCAGCCCGGCAGCACGAGCGACCTCACTGTAGTTGGTCAGGGCTGCGGCGCGGACAAGTAACGACATCGGAATCTGACACGAAAAATTGACAGTTCATGATAAGTGCCTGTCATGTATTGTCAAGCGACATTAACCCGCGTCGTTCATCCTCTCATGCTTGCGGGGACCACTCCGGGCGCAGCAGTGCGGCGTTGAATCCTCTCAGGGCAACCTGATCCGGATTTAGCCAGCCACTGGTACGTGCCGGAACACTGGCAGACCCTGCCGGCAGCCAGGCTGCCAGACCAAAGCGCCTCACTGGAAAGACAAATGACGCAAACACTCAGGATCGATTTCGTCTCCGATATTGCATGCCCGTGGTGTGCCATCGGCTTGTGGTCGCTCAAACAAGCGCTGGAGCAACTCGGGGACGAGGTGGATGCCGAAATCGCCGTGCATCCGTTCGAGTTGAATCCCGACATGCCGCCGGAAGGGCAGACAGTTCTTGACTACGCCAGCAGGAAGAACGGCAGCACCGCCGCGCAAGTCGCCGAGAGACAGGTGCTGATACGCGAATGCGGTGCAAGCGCGGGCTTCGCCTTTGCCCCCAGGACCCGCATCTACAACACCTTCGATGGCCATCGGCTGCTGCACTGGGCCGGGACGCAGGGCAAGAAGCTGCCGCTCAAGGAGGCGCTGCTGCAGGCATATCACGGTAGCGGCAAGGACCCCAGCAATCACGATGTGCTGCTGGAAGCCGCACTATCGGTGGGGCTCGATGCCACGCAAGGGCGACGCGTGCTGGAGAGCGGCGAATATGCTGACGAAGTGCGCGCGGAAGTGGCGGAATTCCAGTCGATGGGCATCAACTCTGTGCCATCGATCATTTTCGACAACCGCTATCTTGTCACGGGCGGACAGCCGGCCGAGTCCTTCGTGCAGATCATCCGCGAGGTGCTGGCGCAGCGGCAAGGCTGACGGCGGTACAGGCCAGGACAGGCCAGGACAGGCCCAGGAGGGCTCCGCCGCGTATCAACCCGCATACTGCGATGGAGCCAGCGAGGCAGGGCCAACGCTCATCAGCATTCCCTCGGCGCGCGGCGTCGGCTACCAGCGCCGCGCCGCGCTCCCGCTCAGAGTTGCTGAATGAGTTCCTCGGCCAGCGGCCACGGTCCATATCCATCCGCCGGTCCGAGATGCCCCACTTCCCCGGCATCGACGAAGCGGCTGCCCCAGGCCTGCGCCAGCTCGCGGATTCGCTCGAACTTCCCGAGCGGATCATTGCGGCTGCCAACCACGATGCTCGGGCATTGCAGACGCCGCCGCGGGATCGGGGTCCAGCCCTCGTCTGCCAGCGTTTGCGGATCCTTGTATCCGGCAGGCAAAGGACTGTCGAAGTCGGCCGGCCCGGCAAGCAAGACACCCTGCACGGCGCGCTCTGTCTGCTGTGCCCAGTGAACGGTGATCAGGCAGCCCACACTATGGGCAACGAGGATGACCGGTCCCGCAATGCCGCTGACGACACGTTCAAGGTTCGCCACCCTGGCACTGCGCAATCTCTTGTCCTGATCAATCTGGGGCACGATGCGCACCGCTCGTCCCTGCTGCTGCAAACGCTCGGCCAGCAGCGATTGCCAGTGCTCCGGCATGTGATCGCGAAAACCGGGAACAATCACAACCGTTGGCTGATTTCCGGATGCCATGGGATTCATACTCCTCGTTTCAGGTGATTCTTCCGGCCCTCTGGCGAGTCAATAGGGAATATCGCCCACGATGCCGGCGCGCTCCAGCTTGCGCGGTGCCGGGTAGTAGTCGTTGACGGCGTAGTGCTGCGTGCTGCGGTTGTCCCAGACCGCAACGTCGCCCTCCTGCCAGGCCCAGCGCACCTGGTATTCGGGAATGGTGGCGCGGCTGGTCAGGTAGTTGAGCAGCAGCGAGGCGCCGGGCGACTTGTCGATGCCGTAGCGCACGTTTTCCGGCGTGCTGTAGTTGGTGAAGTGCGTCGTGAACGAGGCGCCGACGAACAGGATCTTCTCCCCGGTCTCCGGATGGGTGCGTACCACCGGATGCTCCACCGGCGGATGTTCCTGGGCCAGCTTTGCGCGGTTTTCCGGCGTCATGACCGCACCGAAGCTGTGCTCGATGCTGGCCCTGGCGCGCAGGCCGTCAATCTTCCGCTTGATCTCTTCCGGCAGTTCCTCGTACGCCTTCACCATATTGACCCAGATGGTGTCGCCGCCGATCTCCGGACATTCGATACAGCGCAGCACTGCTCCCATGGCCGGATTGGGGCGCCACAGGCCGTCGCAGTGATAGCTGTTCTCGTAGCTGTGCGGGTTGTCGCTGCGGTAGACCTTCACCAGGCCCGGATGTTCGGGAACACTGCCGACGACCGGATGGTCTTCCAGCTTGCCGAAGCCGCTCGCGAAGGCCACGTGATCGGCGCGCGTGATCTCCTGCTTGCGAAAGAAGATAACCCTGTGCTTGAGCAGCGCCGCCCGGATCTCGGCAAAGAGCGCCGGATCGCGCGCCGCCTCGCCAAGGTTGACGCCAGAAATCTCGGCCCCGATGGCGGGGGTGATTTGCCTGATCTTCATGCCTTCGTCTCCTGCAGTTTGGTCAATCCGCGGACAGTTCAAGGTCCGATTTCTTGCCGGCCAGTATCTGGCGTTCCCGGCTTCCATGCTTACTTTGCCGGGACATTTGCTTGCCAATTTGCGACATTCAGGTCGCGGCTGCAGCCGGCGACGGCAAAGTTCCCTAACATTGCGTCGTCGCATGAAGCAGTTCATTCCCCAGCCAGAGAACGAAGGACATCTGCCATGGCAGCACCCCAGAGCAAGGTTATCGTCACGTGCGCCGTCACCGGCGGCATCCACACTCCGACGATGTCGCCGTATCTCCCCATTACCGCACGGGAGATTGAAGACGAGGCGGTTGCGGCAGCCGAGGCCGGCGCCTCGATTGTCCATCTCCATGCGCGCAAGCCGGAGAATGGCCAGCCGTCCCAGGACCCCGCGCTCTTTCGTGAATTCCTGCCGCGCATCGCGGCGCGCTCAGACGTGGTGATCAACCTCACGACGGGCGGCGCCCCCAACATGCTGGTCGAGGAGCGCCTCCAGCCGGCGCTGCAACTCAAGCCCGAAGTGGCGTCGCTGAACATGGGTTCGATGAACTTCGGCCTGTATCCGATGCTCGCCCGTCACAAGACGTTCAAGCACGACTGGGAGCGTCCTTACCTGGAGGGCTCCGAGGACCGCGTCTTCCGCAACACGTTCAAGGAGATCCGCTACATCCTGGAGTCATGTGCCGACAATGGCACTCGCTTCGAAGTCGAATGCTACGACACCAGTCATCTCTATACCGCCGCGCACTTCGCTGACCGCGGCATCCTCAAGGCGCCGTTCTTCATCCAGTCGGTGTTCGGCCTGCTCGGCGGCATCGGCACGCATCCCGAGGACGTCATGCACATGCGCCGCACCGCCGAGCGGCTGTTCGGCAAGGACTACTACTGGTCGGTGCTAGGCGCCGGCCGCAGCCAGATGCCGATTGCCTCGATGGCGGCTGCCATGGGCGGAAACGTCCGCGTGGGGCTGGAGGACTCGCTCTGGGATGCCCCGGGCCGCCTGTCGAAGAGCAATGCCGACCAGGTCAGGCGCGTCGTTGGCGTCCTGAAATCGCTGAACCTCGAAGTGGCCACGCCGGACGAGGCGCGCGACATGCTTCAACTGAAGGGCAAGGGTGCTGTCGCGTTCTGAACATCTGCCCCAGGCTCACGAATCGCTTCTATTAACTCCCCCCGAGGAAACTCTCATGTCTCATCCTGTTGTCTTGATTACCGGTGCGACGGCTGGCATCGGCCGTGCGACGGCGCTTGCCTTTGCAGCCAGAGGCGCACGACTGGTCTGTTCGGGGCGGAACGCTGCTGCCGGAGAAGCCCTCATTTCGGCACTGCGGCAGACGGGTGCGCAAGCGGATTTCGTCGCGGCAGATGTCAGCCGTGAAGACGATGTCATCCGTCTTGTCGGCCATGCCGTCGAGCGCTTTGGATGCCTGGATATCGCAGTGAACAGTGCCGGAACGGAAGGAACACCGGGATCGATCGTCGAGCAGACAGTCGAGTCGTACACGACGATCTTCGATGCGAATGTCCTTGGAACGTTTCTCTGCATGAAGCACCAGCTGCGCGCGATGATCTCGCAGAAGCGTGGGGCGGTTGTCAATCTCTCCTCCACGATGGGCAGCCGCGGCAACCCGCGCAATCCGATGTATGTGGCAAGCAAGCACGCGATCGAGGGCTTCACCAAGTCGGCAGCGCTCGACGCCATCAGATCGAACGTCCGCGTCAACGCCGTGGCGCCAGGCCCGATTGAAACGGAAATGCTCGGACGCCTTGCCGGCGGCGCGGATCAGATCGCTGCTGTCGCCGCAACCATCCCCGCCGGACGCGTCGGCACGCCGGAAGAAGTCGCCGATGCGATCGTCTTCCTGGCATCCGACCAGTCCACGTACATCACGGGTCAGATCCTTCACGTGAATGGTGGGAAGACAGCCGCGTAGTTTCCAAGGCACGGCCCCGGACCGGACTGAGTCGGTTGGGGCCGGGAAGCGAGCGGGAACTGTTTGCAGTAGTGCGAAGCGCGAGAGGAAGGCCAGTGCGCGCCCTGGTTCGCGAACCCCGGCATGGGGCGCTCAGCGCTTGAAGATCGAATGCCTCATCTGAGATCGGAAACCCACGCTTGACGTGCCACCCCCCACTTCAACGGGAGCGTGACACGCCGTAACCATGCAGGCCCTCAGAACACGTGACGGATCCCCACAGCAACGCCAAACATCGAGGTCTGGCCATTGGGGAGCACGTAAGTATTCGTCGTAAGACTGGTGGCGAAATTGCTTGCCGCCGATTCCATGGCCAGGCCAGCGTTCTTTGAATAGGCCGTGGTCAGGTAGATATCGGTACGCTTGGAGAACGAGTAGTCTGCAATCAGGGCGATCTGCCAGGGGTTGGCAACCTGCGTGTTACCACCCAGGTTCTTCACGTTCTGGTAGTCGTACTCGAGCGTGAAATCGAGCGTCGGCGAGAATCGGTATTGACCGCCAATCCAGTAGAAATCGTCACGTTGAATCAACGTGCCGTTCTGATTCCTGTTCTGGCCCCAGCGGTAGCCGCCCATTACCTTCGCCGTGCCATTGATGGCGTAGCTGGCCATGACGGCAGCCTTCTTGAAGGTACCGGTGCCAGTGCCGATCGTCGGATTCCACTGGTCATAGGCCAAGCCTACCCCGAACGGCCCGGCAAGATAGCTCAGCCCCGCGCCATAGGCAGAGTCGCGGCGGGACTGTCCTGGCACTTCACCGTTGCCACCTGCAGCCGGGACGGTGGCAATGACCTGCGGAAGGGCCGTGCCCACGCCAAACGACCAGTTTGCCATTGCCGTGAGCCCCCCGAACACGCCGGTGTACTTCGCCGCGTTGTCTTCGCGGAAGTTGGCACCGGCCATCACGCCGGTAGGCTCATACTGGGTCGCATAACGGGCCGGAATAAAGTTGGCCAGCGTGGAGAAGATCGACGTGTATTGCCGGCCGAAAGTGATCTGGCCGTACTTCGAGTCAAGGCCAACAAAGGCCTGGCGGCCAAACAACCGGCCACCCTGTTGCATGTTGCCTGTATCGGCGGCGAAGCCGCTCTCAAGAACAAAAACCGATTTCAGCCCGCCACCCAGGTCTTCCGTGCCGCGAAGACCCCAGCGGGAGCCGGAGTATCCACCTGAGTCTTCGCGGAATACTTTGCCACCCTGGCCCGGATTGAATCCGTTACTGGCCTGCGGCACGGCACCAACGTGGTTAACGTACTCGACGTTTACGTCCATCACGCCGTAGACCGTGACGCTGGATTGCGCTTCGGCTGCGCCACACGCAACGACAGCGGCGAGGGCAAAAATCGTTCTTTTCATCTACTCGTTCCTCCTTGGCCCATGTTCTGATTTCATTCTTGCAATGCTGGGTCACCATGACATGCCATGTCAGGGTGCTGGGCCAGTGTCTGATGCCTCCGGCTGGTCGTGCTTGTTTTGCTGCGACTTTGAATTGCTGATCCGCGACACATTGGGGTACACCCTTAACCTCAGGTGCTGTCGCTGCCTTGGCAGCCACGAGAGCCAGAGCACACCTTTTGCTGAGGCAGACGGACGAGTGCCCGGACCCCTAGGGGGTGAAGACCGGCGTTCAAAATCCGGGTGGCATCCAATACCGTGACCTGGCATCGCTGGCATCGCTGGCATCGCTGGCGCCGTCAGCCACTCGCCCGTCGTGTCGAAGCGCGTCATGCGGACTAGGTAGTGATCTGCAAGCCGAGATAGACCAGCACCTGCCGCCTTTCATCGGAAGCCATGCCAAACTCGTGGCCCACTGCACCTAGCAACGTGTACGAGTCATTGATTTTCCAATGCATGCCAAGATTCAGCAGCGTCAGATGGGTGCCGGGTGCCTGCGCCCTGCGCACCTCGACAATGCATTCGGCTCCTGCTCCGCAGCCGTGGCCGGCGACAATCCCGGCAACCCATTGGTTCGCCCCGCCGCCCGAAACGAAGTTTCGACCGACCTCGGTAGCGATGCCGAAGTCCCCAACGTCGGTGGCAACCTCAAGCGGGAGAAAGAAGTCATGCCCCCCGCCGGTGATGCCACGCCGAGTCGAGGAGTTCAGTAGGCTGCGGCTGTATTGCGGGTAGGTCGACACCGAGAAGCCCGCATGCTCTTTGTCGATGAAGCGCCATTTCACGCCGAAGTCGGTCGTACCAAGACCGGATTTCCGACCCTGACCATCCTCATGGACCGTGACCCACGGGACATCGAGCTTGAGTTGTACATGGTCACCCCAGCCGTAGTTGATGTCCGCGTCGGGTGCGGCCAGCTCCAGGCGACCTCGTGTACGGGTCGCAATCGCCCCAAGGTTGATCTCCCAGTGGCCGTCGCCGGGTGTTTCAGGGTCGTCAGTAACCATCGGTGGCCCGCCCTGTGCCAACGCGGGCCCGGCAATCGCTGTTGCGACAATCAGCGCCAGCCAGCGCACCGTGCTGCGCAGGCCCGTCGCGACTTCGTTGGTAAATTGCTTGTGCATAAACGTCCCTTGCGTTGCTGATGGAAATCTGCTGGGCCGCTCAGAACTCGGCCGGAATCGTCGGCACGGGTCCCGGCTGCGCGCGCGGCACGCCTATCCCATCAAATCAGAGTGACAGCACCGGGATGGTGAACAGCGTGATCAGCTGCGAGTGCAGCAGGCCACCGACAACCGAGACGCCTGGTGGCTGGCACAGTTCAGGCCCCGCACCGATGCGGAATGCGATCGGTCGCGCGTGCATGTGTAATCAGTCTGACTGTCAAAACATAGGACTGACATAGGCATCATTCCCTTCTCCGCCAAACGCATTCTTGCTGAACGACAGGGGTGCCGGGCGAGATCGGAGCCAGGCGCCGCGAAGGCGCGTCAGTACCGCGGATGCATCGGAGTTCTTCGCACAGTCGTTGGCGTTAGCGATCCGTGCCGCCATTGCACGCGCTTTCGCGCCTGCGGCACCGAGGCATAGCAGGGCGGTCTACGCGAACAGGCGGGGAATTCGCAGCATTGCCTGTGCCTGGAGATACGCAAGAGGTGCCGCCGGATTGGCAGCACCTCCTGGACCGGGGCGTTATGCACCGAGCATTGCCCCCGGGTGCGGCTACTTCGTACCGGTGGGTACCACCTCGTACTGGAGGAGACCAGCCTTGGTCTGCGCAGAGCCGCCAACGGCCACATACAGCCGGCCCAGCTCTGGCACCAGGAACGCCGTCTTCGCACCCTTCTCCGACGGTACGCGCGCGATCTCCTCATAGTGGTCGGCATCACGCTGTTGGAACACCGCGACGTAGTCGTCACCGGCGGCGTAGATGCGCCGGTTTGCCGCATCGAACATCATGCCGTTGGTGCGCCCGGGCGCGTCAAAGCTCGCAACCGATTGGCCGGTCTCGGTGTTCACAACGACGAGCTTGAACGGCTTGCGCGTAATCAGAAACAGTCGCTTGTTCTTCTCGTCGAGGTCGATCTGCGAGTTGTCCTTCCCTTCCTTGACTGGCCATGCTGCGAGCAGCTTGCCGGTCTTCTTGTCGAGTACCGCGATCTCCGCCTTTCCCGCGACATTGACGAAGACGCGCGATCCCGCTTGTTCGGCCACGATACCTTCTGTGAAGTCGGTGTCGAAGGTGGTTACCCCAAGCGGCTTTCCGGTGTCGACATCAACCCGCGCAACCATGGTCTTCGTCATCTTGCCGGGGGCGTTCTTTCCGCCGGTGACAAGCCACAGGCGGCGCGATGAGGCGTCATAGCTCATCACGTCCGCGCCCGGCGTCAGCTTGATCGTGTCGACCACCGCGTAGCTCTTGCCGTCAAGCACCTTGCTCAGACCCGCGCCGCTGTTGCTGACAAACAGGCGATTCGTCTTCGATTCATAGTGAATCGCGTGCGGCGTCTCCATACCCGTGACGGTTTTCACATGGGCGCCGCTGCGCAGGTCGAAGACCTCCAGCGTGCCTCCGTCCTCGCCGGCGAGGAACAGCCGGTTGCCCTTGACGTCGGCACCGAAGTGATCAAAGTCGCCCTGGTACGACGGCAGATCTGCGCGGCCAAGCAGCCGCAACGGCGCGGCGTCAGCGAAAGCCAGCGCGGGCGCTGCGAGCACCAGCGCTGCAACCAGCGCCCGGATATTCGTCTTCATTGGTAGGTCCTCATTCTGAAAGCAAGTGCAGGGCGTCTTCTTATTTGGCTTCGTCAAACAACGCGTTGTAATTCGGGATCTTCTTGGCCAACGCGTCGCGCAGCGCAGTGGATTGCTTCAAAAAGGAGATTTCCGGGCCGCTGGTGTTCGCGTTGGCCGGCGGATTCTTGAACGCGTAGACGACCAGGCCGATGTTGTTGCCCTTGACATCGCGCATTGGCATGAGTACGACAAACTTCTTCGGGTTGTCCTTGGTGCGGTTCCAGCGCGGGTCGACAATCGTGATACCCTTTTTGATGACGTCGATGTCATCCGGATCGTCGGGGTTGCCAATGCGCTCCGGGTAGGAGCCGGCGAACATCGTGAAGACATCGTTCGCCCCCGGGGGCGTTCCGTGCAAGGTGATGCTCAACAGTTCCGGGTGCTTGGTCATCGTTTCGTCGGACAGTTTCTGACCGTAGATCTTGTGCGACGGCGGCGTCCAGTTTTTGTCTGCGGCCCACGCGGCCGCGGTCCCAAAAGCGGCGACGCCGGTGAATACGGTTGCCAGCGCGAACTTGAAGAGCTTGCTCATGAAAGTCTCCGGTCATGAAGTGTGATTTATCGCCTCCGATCAATGGAAGCGTGAACGCAGTCTAGGGGCCGACTCTGTACGCTTCCTGTAGTGATCCTTAAAATTCATTCAGCAAGCCTGCGGGCCGATCGAATAGCATCGTTGGGAAACCCAACTGAGCGCGAAGGATTTTCGCCACGCCAAGAGATCGGAGCAATCGAATGAAGTCGATCGGTAGTCGCATCATCCTTTGGTATGTCATTACGCTGACGGCGACGCTCGCCTGTTTGTTCGTCGCGGGTCACTTCCTGCTTGACCGCTATCTGATCAGGCAGCTCGACGAACTCAACGAGGCACAGTTCAAGAACCTCAAGGCCACGCTTGGCAGGGACTACGCGCGGCTGACGCCGCCGGAGATTGACGATCGAATCCGGCAGGCGACCGAGTCGGCGTCCTCGCTGTTCTACATCGACATGCACGGTCCGATGACGAACCGCTTCTTCAAGTCGACGAACCTGCACGGGCATGCAATACCGGACATTGCCGGGGAGCGGGCGTATTCGATTGCCATCGACCACATCGGCGAGGTCCGGGTGAGCGAGTTTCAGCTGGCGCCGTTCGACGTCATCGTGGCGACACCACTGGCGCCAGTGCGCGAACTGATGTCGGGATACCGGCTTGTCTTCGTCGGCTTGCTGGGTACGGCGCTCGTGCTCAGCGTGGTGTTCGGCTACGGGCTGAGCAGGCTGATCCTCCACCCGGTGCGCGTGATTCAGGCGACCGCGAACCGGATCCGCTCCGACGATCTCAGCCAACGCATTCCGGTCGGCGACGTCAAGGATGAGATCTCGCAGCTGGCGGCATTCCTGAATCAAATGTTCGATCGCCTCGAGATGTCGTTTGCCGAGATCAGGCGCTTTGCCGCCGAAGCCTCGCACGAGCTCAAGACCCCCATGTCGCTGGTGGCACTCCATGCCGAGCGGCTCCTGGTCAGTGACGACCTGACTCAGCCACAGCGGGATTCGGTCTCGGTCATACTGGAAGAACTCGGCCGAGTGAACCGCATCATCGACGAGATGCTGTTCCTGTCACGCGCGGACGCCGGGGCAGTGCTCGTCGAGTTGCAGCCGCAGTCTCCGACGGAACTCCTGGGCGCTTTTGCCCTGGACGCGTCGGCCCTGGCCGAACACAGCGGCAAAGTCTTCACCTGGTCGCACCGCGGCGAGGGCGAGGTCAACATCGACGGACCGCGCATCCGACAAGTGCTGCTGAACCTGCTGGCCAACGCCCTCAGGGTTACGCCGCAAGGGGGCGTTGTTCACCTCGATTCGACACTGGCTGCAGGCACGTGGCGCCTGAGCATGGTCGACGAGGGCCCCGGCCTGACGCCAGACGAGTGTGAGCGAATCTTCGAGCGATTTGTGCGCTTGCCGTCACCAATGCAGGATCAGCGCGGCAGCGGCCTGGGTCTTGCGATCTCGCGCAGCATCGTCTTGATGCACAAGGGAAGGATCTGGGCGACCAGCCGCGATGTCGGCCGTGGTCTGCGGGTCGTCATCGAGGTTCCCGCCGCGCCTGCGGCGTAGCGCATCGCGTCGCCTCCTGCCTCTTCACGTGTTCCGGGCGCCCCCGCCCGCCGCCTGGCGCGGCGGGCGGAAACGGGCGTTTGGCGATTCCTCCGCGGGAAAACCCCAGCCCTGATCCAGCGCACCTGAATGCGCTTTTAGAAAGCGTTCACGTTCGCGACAGGCTGGTTGTCTAGTGTATGAGCACGGTCGAAACAGACCGACGCGCACGCAACCTGAGGAACGAGAAAACATGAATATCCGAGACAAACTACTGCTGTGTGCCGCCGTCGCCGGCGTGTTGGCCGCTGCACCCGCCGCGCATGCGGCAGACAAGGTGACCCTGATGGTCGGCGGCTACGAGAAAATCATCTACCTGCCGGCCAAGCTCGCCGAGGGCCTGGGCTACTTCAAGGCAGAAGGCTTGAATGTCGAGCTGCTCAACGAGGGCGCCGGCGTCGACGCCGAGAACGAGATGCTGGCCGGCGCCGTGCAAGGCGTCGTTGGCTTCTACGACCATTGCGTCGACTTGCAGGCCAAGGGCAAATACATCCAGTCCGTCGTGCAGCTCGCCCACGCGCCGGGCGAGGTAGAGATCGTCTCGAACAAGTACCCGCAGGTCAAGACCATGGCCGACCTCAAAGGCAAGACGTTGGGCGTCACCGGCCTGGGCTCGTCGACCAACTTCCTCACCCAGTACCTGATGGTCAAGGCCGGCGTGCCGCTTGGCCAGTTCACCTCCCTGCCGGTCGGCGCGGGCACGACCTTCATCATGGCCATGCAGCAAGACAAGATCCAGGGCGGCATGACGACCGAGCCGACGATCTCGCGCCTGCTCAAGACGGGTGAGGGGCGCGTGCTTGTCGACCTGCGCACCGCCGAGAAGACCAGGCAGGCGCTTGGTGGCACCTATCCTGCCGCATCGCTGTACATGCCCTCCGATTGGGTCGAGAAGAACAAGCCCACGGTGCAGAAGCTCGCCAACGCATTCGTGAAGACGCTGCGCTACATCAATACCCACAGCGCCGCCGAGATCGCCGAGAAGATGCCCAAGGACTTCTACGTCGGTGACAAGGAGGGCTACATCAAGGCGCTGGCCGAAGGCAAGGGCATGTTCACGGCCGACGGCGTGATGCCCGCGGGCGGCCCCGAGACGGTGCTCTCCGTTCTGGGCACGTTCTCGCAGAACGTCAAGGGAAAGAAGATTGACCTGTCGAAGACCTACACGACCGAGTTCGTGTCGAAGGTGAAGTGATCATGAGCGCAAATACGGCAACCTCGGGTCCGGCGATCGAGCTGATCAATGTCAGCCGCCGCTTCCTGACCCCTGACGGCAAGTCGATGACGGCCATTCGGGACTTCACCATGACCGTCGAGCGCGGCGAGTTCGTTGCCGTTGTCGGCCCGACCGGCTGCGGCAAGTCGACCACGCTGAACCTCATCACCGGCCTGGCGAAGCCATCGGCGGGCGAAGTCCGCCTGTTTGGCGGCCCTGTCAGCGGCATCGACAGCCGAATTGGCTTCGCCTTCCAGACCGACGCGCTCTTCCCCTGGCGCAGCGTGATCGACAACGTCGTTGCCGGTCCGCTGTTCCGCGGCATTGCCAAGGAAGAGGCCTATGCCAGCGCCCGCCAATGGCTGGCGCGCGTGAACCTGGCCGGGCACGAAACCAAGTTCCCGCACCAGCTCTCGGGTGGCATGCGCAAGCGTGTCTCGCTGGCCCAGACCTTCATCAACGGCCCGCAGATCCTGCTGATGGACGAACCGTTCTCGGCGCTTGACGTGCAGACCCGCGTGCTGATGCACGACGAACTGCTGCGCCTGTGGTCGCAGTCGAAGGCTTCGGTGGTGTTCGTCACGCACGACCTCGAAGAAGCCATCACGCTCGCGGACAAGGTTTATGTGCTGACCTCCGGACCGGCCACGATCAAGTCGGTCTACACGATCGACATCCCGCGTCCGCGCGTGGCGAGCGAGATTCGCTACGACCAGAAATTCATCGAAATCTCGCGCACGATCTGGAACGATCTGCGCGAAGAAGTGCAGCGTGGCGCCTCGCAAGAGGAAGCCCGCGTGGCGGAGGTAGCAGCATGAACAGCAATGTCACCCTCAACTCTCCCGTCGGCGTCTCAGTCCCGTCCGAGGCCGAGATCGAAGCCGCAGCCGCCCGCAGCGCACGCCGGCGCCAGCAGACTGTCTACTTCTGGCGTTATCTCATTCTCATTGTGTTCCTGGGGGGCTGGGAAGCGCTGGTGCGCTTCAGGCTGATCGACGAGTTCTTCTTCTCCAAGCCGTCGGACATCCTTTCCCGCCTTTACACCTGGGTCACCGAGGGCACGGCCGATGGGTCGCTGTGGTACCACCTGTGGGTCACCATGGAGGAGTCGATGCTGGGTTTTGTCACTGGCGCGGTCGCAGGCATCGTCGCGGGTATCGCGCTCGGGCGCGACCGCATGCTGTCCGATATCTTCGCGGTCTACATCAAGGTGATCAACTCGGTACCGCGCGTGGTGCTGGCCCCGATCTTCATCATGATCTTCGGGCTGGGGCTCACCTCCAAGGTGGCGCTGTCCTTTGTGATGGTGTTCTTCGTAGTCTTCGCCAACGCGTTCCAGGGCGTGCGCGAGGCCGACCGCAACCTGCTGGCCAATGCGCAAATCCTGGGCGCACGCGGCTGGCAGCTGACGCGCTCGGTCGTCATCCCGTCGGCCATGAGCTGGATCTTTGCCTCGCTGCACGTGAGCTTCGGTTTCGCGATCGTCGGAGCAATCGTCGGCGAGTTTGTGGGGGCGCGCTACGGTATTGGCTTGCTGATCAACATCGCGAAGGGCTCATTCGACGCGGCGGGGATGTATGCAGCGATCGTCATCATCATGGTCGTCGCGCTCGCGGCGGAGTACCTGATGACGCTGGTCGAAATGCGTCTGGCGAAGTGGCGCCCGGCGCCGCTGCAGGACACTCACTGAGTCCATACGTGCTCGCTGCGCGACGGCGAGCACGCCCTTCCCGCTGCGCGGTTCCAACCGCAGAATCAATCATGACGATCCACAGAAGAGGGCTCCGGGCATTGGCCGCATGGTTGCCGGCCTCCGCCATCGCCGCATTGGCGCTCGCCGCAGCGTCGTCAGCCCAGGCGCAACCCGCGGCGCAGCTACCCGTAAAGATCTACGCACAGGAGCTGGTCGACCGCACCGTCGCGCAGCATCCGGATCTGCGCGCGGTAATGATGCACGTGACACCACCCAACGCAACCGAGAACGTGGTCATCGCCTCGAGCATCGGCCGAATCGGCAAGCCTGCCGATACAGACGACCTCGATGTCATCGCCACCGGCAAGATGCGTGTCGCAATGGACCGCGGCAACAAGCGCATCGAAGTCGAGCTGCCGTTGCACGATGTCGGCGGCCAGACCATCGGCTCGCTCGGCCTGGTCTGGCGCTACCCGGTCGGCGGCAACCATGCCGAGTTCGAGCGGATTGCCAACACCGTCAGGGACTCCCTCGCCCGGCGCATCCTCAATGCCGCGAACCTGATGGAGCCTTACCCCTTCGTCCCCCTGGTGACGACCAAGTCGCGCGCCCAGACGCTGGTCGAGGAAGCACTGCAGCGCCACCCCGAGGTGACGGTGCTGGCATTGCGGGCCCTGGTTCCGCCGAAAAACGAACTGGTTCTGCTCGGCTCAACCTTCGGGCGTCACGGCAAGAAGGCGGATGCGGACGACATGAAGGTGCTGGACGCCCCGGCACCGATCACGGGCGTGTACTCGAACGGCAAGCGCTTCGGCGTGGACCTCCCGATCCACGACAGCACAGGGGCGGCGATTGGCACGATGAATGTAGGATACGCCTATCGCGGTGCCGAGGAGAACAAGAGGCTGGTGGCCCATGCCGTGGCCCTGCGCGACGAACTGCAGGCGCGCATCGCTGCCACACCGGCACTCGGGGAGATCGACCCATGATACCGACTTATCGTCGCAAGTTCGCTCCGCTACTGCTTGCGACCCTGCTGGCCGGGTTGGGCTGCAACACGCCGAGCGCGGCAGCGACGCCGAACGCCGAGGTCACAGCGCTTTCCAGCGTCGGCGACGGCGCGATGGGCCCGCTGATGGACGCGTGGTTGCAGGCATTGCACCAGCAGCGGCCGGATATCGCCCGCGGCCCGCGCTGGCAACATGTCAGCGATGCGGCGGCGATCGGCGCGCTGATGTTCGAGCTCGCGGACGTCGCGCCGATGACCCGCCCGCCTTTGCCGGCCGAGATCGCGCCCTATGCCCATCAGTTCGGCGGCGACATGATGAAGAAGCCGGTGCTCGTGCGCGTAGCACTGCGCGGCGGCAAACCGGTGTTCCTGGCATTCAACAAGCGGCCGGACTCGCCGCTGCCGCCGGCCGTTCTGGCGTTCGTCCGGTTCGCGCTGAGCCCGGCCGGGCAAGAGATCGTCGGGCGTCAGGCTGGCTTCGCGCGGCTGCCAAGCAACGAGATTGCGCAGGAGCTGCCCGTACTCGATGGCTACCTTGCAACGCTCGACCCGGCGCTGCCCCGCTACGCCGCGGGCGCACCGTTGCAAGCCGAGATCCGCAGCGTCGGCAGCGACGGCATGAAGTCGCTGATGGAGCGCTGGATGCGCGACTTCCGCGCACTGCAACCCGGCGTCCGAAAAGGCGACCGCTGGGAGCATCTCGGCACGCTGAATGGCTTCCATGCCCTGATGGCCGGCGAGACCGATCTCGCGCCAATGGGGCGCGAGCTCTGGCCGGACGAGGCGGCGGCGTTTGCGCAACTGAATGCCGGCCGCGTGCCGTTCGAGATCCGCGTCGCGAGGGGCGGGTTCGACACACAACAACGCACGACTGCACAGGCGGTATTCGTGAATGCGCGCAATCCGATCGAGCGCATCACGATGCAGCAGTTGGCAGCCATCTTCGGCCGCGCGCCGACCATCACGCGCTGGGGCCAGCTTGGCTTGACGGGAGAATGGGCCGACCGCGCGATCGCCCTGGACGTGCCATCCCTGGTGACGCCAAACGCCATGTCGATGCAAATCATGGTGCTGCGAGGCGGCGCCTGGAGCAGCACCGTGCGGGAGGCGTCCGTGGCCGACACCGCGAAAGCGATCGCGACCGACCCGGCAGCGATGGGCTTCGGCGGCTTCGAGGACGGCGGGGCGGGGATCAGGCCTGTGCCGATCGCCCGCGATGCAGGCAGCCTGGCCATCAGCGGCACGCACGAGACGGCGTCGAGCGGCCGCTACCCGCTCACGCGCTACATGTACATCCGCCTGCGGCACAACCCGGGCGAGCCGCTTCCTGCGGCGATCAAGGAGTTCTTGCGCTATGTACTGAGCCGGCAGGGACAGGAACCCATCCTGTATTCCGGCTACTACCCCTTGACGGCGCGCGAAGTGAAGGAAGAGCTTGCGAAGCTCGAATGAGCCGCCGAGCGGATAAAAAATCAAAGAACAACATTTGAGGAGACACGACGATGAAGAGGTCCATCAAGATTGCAACGACGGCACTGGCCGCTGCTGCCGCGCTCGCTGCGCTCGCACCAGCTCACGCACAGGCGCAAAAGGCCGCGACACCAATGCTGACGTGGGTAACCCCCGCGACCGAGTCGCACAAGCCGCAGACCGAAGAGCAGGCCAGGGAAGGGGCGCAGAAGGGACGCGAGTTACCGGCCCCTGAAGTTCTGCAGCCGACCCTGGACGCACAGCTTCCGGCCTACCAGCCGCGGCGTGACATCAGGATCAGCGGCACATTCAAAGGTGCGGCGTCCGATGTGCTCGTGGTCCTGGCCCAGAAGCTGATGGAGAAATTCAAGACTTACTATCCCGACGCCAGGCTGTCGATTTCGCCCCCATACGCTGGCAGCCTCGGGGCGATCGAACTGATCAAGGGCGATCTGGATTTTGTCTTCGTGTCGCGCGAGCTGAAACCCGACGACATCAGCAAGTTCAAGGCCAAGTTCGGCTACGACCCCCTGAGCGTGCCGATCTCGGGTGGCTCGTACCGGCACTTCGGCGCGCTCGACGCGGTCGCCTTCTTCGTCAACAAGGACAATCCGATCGAGCAGATTACGTTCAAGCAGCTCGACCAGATGTACTCATCGACGCACGCTCGCGGGGGCGCCGCGATCACCAAATGGGGTGATCTGGGCCTGACGGGTGAATGGGCCGACAAGCCGATCAACCTGCATGGCATCCGGCCGTGGAACGGCTTTGAGGAATTCGTGCGGCAGCGGGTTCTGAGCGCCGATGGCAAGCGTGGTGAATGGCGCGATGGCATCAAGTTCGAGAAGGTCGTATTCCCGATGGCCAAGGACGTCGCAGCGGATCGATATGCCATTGGGTATTCGGGCATGGCCTACATGGATGCGCCGGTCAAGCTCATTCCGCTCGTCGAGAAGGAAGGCGATACCGTGCAGGCGCCCACCTACGAAAACGTAGCGATGGCAACCTACCCGCTGAGCCGGCTGATCTATTTCAACACGAACAAGGCACCCGGCAAGCCGCTGAACCCAGCCCTGGAGGAGTTCCTGAAGTTCGTCCTGAGCCGGGAGGGTCAGCAGGTGGTGCTCGATCATGCGCGATATCTGCCGCTACGGGGGGCACAGGCGACGGCAGCTCGCGCACTGCTTGGCAGCAGCAACTGATCGCGCTGACCACCTGCTAGTCCAGATCGGTGCCGCTGCCCCAGGATCGGGAGGGTGAACGCGCTCTGCACGGTGTGCAGGTGTGGAGCGCGCGGAGGGCGGCGGAGGCACCAACCGAGCAGCACCCTGATGCACTAGGCCGGAATAACAGGCCGGGCGAAAATATCGGAGACAACAATGAAGCTGGCCAAGACAACGCTGGCGGTGGCTATCCTGTTGGCGTTCCCGCTAGCGCGGGCACAAGCCACGGACACGCATGCGTCCAGCGTGCAGGACAGCCAGGTCAATCGCAAAGGTGATTCCCAGCCCTATGCGCAGTACCTCGTGGACAGTTTTGCACGGCTGCATCCGCAGCTCGTCGGCATCGATTTGCATGCAGTACTTCCAGGGGCGTCGCAAAGTGCCATAGTGGCGTCGAAAACACCGGAGCGCGTCGGAACGGCGTCGGGCGCCGACGAGGTTGCCGTTTTCCGCACAGGGCACGCCAGGGTCGAGATCAATCTCCGGGCCGACCAGAATGCCGATGTCTCGCTGCCGCTTTTCGACATCTTCAGGCATGCCATTGGAACCGTGAAACTCACGTTCCCATACGTCGCCGGTACGGACGAGGAGGCGCTGGTCGAGCAAGCAGCGCAATATCGAAATGAGCTGAGCCGCCGCATTCTCGACCCGGAGAGCCTGACAGCACCAACGCAGCTCGACGAGCGTGTCGCAACACACACCTATGCCCAATTCCTGATCGACGACACGCTCGCGAAATTCCCGGAGGTGGAAGTCCTTGCGCTTCACGCCCGCACGCCAAAGACATCCGGCGGCTACCCTATCGTGGCATCGAACATCGGACGATATGGCAAGCCTGCCGAAGCCGGTGACCTCGCGGTTGTCGAGAGTGGCAAACCGCATGGCGCGGTAGACCCTCGAGGCGCGCGTTACGAATGGAAGGTGCCGGTTGCAGATACGACGGGAACGACGATCGGCGTGCTGGCAGTCGTCTTCCCCTACACGACCCGAACCGACCCCGCCAGCCTGCAACAGCAAGCCGAACGCATTGCCGCCAACATAGGCGGCCGCATTTCTCCTGCCAATGGCCTCGATGCACCTTACCCTGCGACGCGTACGCCGGAACGAAACGACGCTATCAAGGAGTACAACAAGCAGGAGCTTGCGAACGACCAAAGCCTGCCAATGACCAAGGAGGTCTCGTCCGGTCGCGAATTGAGCCAGACCCAGGGCGGCTACTCAGAAGCCATCAAGAACGTTGCGGGCCTGGTGGCCACCAACTCCGCGGGCAGCGCCAACGACGCGTTCGCCATCCGCGGCATCAAGCTCAACCTGTTCTCGAACTATCGCCTCGATGGTGGCTTGCCGATCACGGGCGTCATCACCAATCCGATCGAGAACAAGGACCGCGTCGAAACGCTCAAGGGTGCGAACGCGCTGATGTTCGGTGTCGCCAGCCCCGCTGGCATCATCAACTTCGTCACCAAACGCGCCGGTGAACATGATGTCTCCAGCGTTGGCCTGGCCGGCAATTCGTTCGGCCAGTACGGCGCCAACATCGACATCGGTCGACGGTATGGCCCGGAACGGCAGCTTGGTGTGCGCCTCAATGCATCGGCAACGCACTACGAAAACGGCGTACGCAACCTGGGTGGCGACGGCGAATTCTTCGGCCTCGGGCTCGACCTGCGCGCAACCTCCCGGCTCACTTTCCAGAGCGATTTCGAGTACTACCGCCGCCAGGTCCCGGAGCAAGCCGGCATTTCGCTGAGACCCGCCGTCAACGGCGTGGTGCCGATTACCCGGGTGCCGGACCCCAGGAACCTGCTCTCCGGCCGATGGGACCTCTACACCCCCGAAACCTTCAACTGGCAGGGCCGTGCCGACTACCAGCTGAGCGATGACTGGAAAGTGTTCACCCAGCTTGGCTATTCAGGCTCGGACCGCCACCGCACGACTGTGCGCATCTCTGGCTACGACCTGAACACTGGTGCCAACGGTCTGGTGAACCTACAGCCGGTCACGAACGAATATCGCAACCTCTTCTTTCGGACAGAAGTCCTTGGCCATTTCATGACGGGCCCGGTAGCACACGATCTGACGATTGGTGTCTCGAGAACATCGCGCTACTCCGTGGCCACGGACGTACAGAACGTCACGCTGCCGCAACGCCAGAACATCTTCGACCCGATCGTTCTCAACCCGCCCGTCTACACCAAACCGGGCGCGGCGAACCCGGCGCAAACCAGCACCGACGAGGCGTTGTACACCTACGACACGATTGCGCTCACGAAACGCTGGAAGCTGCTGGTGGGGGTACGTACCGTCCATGACATCGAGGAGGTTGGCTCCACCAGCTCCACGAGTCACGTGCTCTCGCCCGCCTACGGCGTGTTGTACGACATTCTGCCGACGACCACGCTGTTTGCCAGCTATATGGAAGGCCTCGAAGCCGGTGGCACCGCGCCTGCAAACGCCGCGAATGCGAACGTTATTCTGGCGCCGGCCATCTCCAAGCAAAAAGAGATCGGCATCCGCGACTCGTACTTCAAGGGACTCTCGATCAGCGCGTCCTACTTTGAAATCACTCGCGGCAATGCGGTGACAGATCCAGTCACCAATATCTTCGGTTACAGCGGCGATCTGTCTTACAAGGGCGTCGAGGCGACGGCGACTTACGAGATCAATCGAAACTGGAGAATCCAGGCCGCTGTCTTGCGACTGAAGGCACGACAAGACTCGCCGAATCAGCCGCTGATCAACGGCAAAGTCCCGGAGAACACGCCCGACTGGAACGGCAACATTGGCGTTGCATACAGCCCCACCGCGGTGCCTGGCCTCACCTTCCGCGGTGGTGTCTCGCTGATATCGAAGCGCCCGGTGAATGCGCAGGACCAGGGCTACATCCCCGGCTACAGCCTCTTCAATCTTGGTGTCAGCTACGCCACCCGTATCCAGGGGCGCCGCGCGTCGTTCCAGTTGGTCGTCGACAACCTCGCCAACAAACGGTACTGGAACTCCGTGACGGCGGGCACCTACGGTATCGGCATGGACCGCAGCATCAAGTTCAACGTCAAGTTCGATTTCTGATCAGGGAGCCGCGGCAGGGGGGTACGCATTCTTCCCTCGCCGCGCCTGATCCTGAACAAATCTTCAGGCCACGTTAAGCCTGCATTCGGCCAGCGCATATAAGGTGGAGATGATCACGCCTTACTGAGCGTTGACGCCCATACAAGGAGACATCCATGAGTAGGAAAGCCACCCTGACCCTCAGTATCGCGGCAGCCGTCTGCGCGTTGACTGCGGTACCCGCCCATGCGCTGAAGTACGCCGCGCCGGAGCATTCACTCAAGGCCGATTCGTCGATTCCGAAATGGAATCCTGGCCCGGTCGAAAGCAAGCCGGAAGAAGAGCTGGAGATCGTCGGCGCCGACATCATGGACGAAATGGTGATGGAGTGGACCAAGATCTATCGCAAGCAATACCCGCGTCTGTCGCTTACGATGGATCTGCGCGCTTCCGGCGCAGGCGCACCGGGACTCGTCTCAGGCAAGGGGCAGTTGGCGCCCGTCGGCCGTGAATTGTTCCCGGCCGAGCGTAAAGCCTTCGTCGACAAGTTTGGCTACGAGCCGCTCGAGGTCAAGGTGGCCACCGGCAGCGTCGGCTCGCTGGGCAAGACGGCCGCCAGCGTGATCCTGGTGGACAAGGACAACCCGATTGACTGCCTGAGCCTGCCCCAGCTCGATGCCATTTACTCCAAAACGCGCAAGCTCGGCTACAAGGAAGTCAACACGTGGGGCGACATCGGCGCCACGGGCGATTGGGCAAGCCGCCCGATCCACCTGTACGGGCTGAAGCCCGTCAACGGGATCGAGCAGTACTTCAAGGTCGTCGCGATGAACGGTGGCGAATACAAGGACAACATCCAGTTCGTCAAGGGCAAGGGCTTTACCCACGCCTTTACCGTGGCAGCGGAGGACATGGCGACGCACCCCGGCGGCCTGACTTATGCCTTGATGGCCAATGTCACGCCGAACGTCAAGGTGCTCAAGCTCTCGTCGACGCAAGGCGGCACCTGCTATGCGCCGACGGTCGAGAGTGTCTATTCGCACAAGTACCCGTTCAGCCGCTACGTCTACATCTACGTCAACAAGGCGCCCGGCAAACCGCTGGAGCCCAAGGTCAGGGAATTCCTGAAGCTGGTGCTGAGCCAGGAGGGCCAGCAGGCAGTGGCCAACGAACGCGTCTTTATTCCCCTGCAACCCGAAGTCGTCAAGGAGGAGCTGAAGAAGTTGGACTGACGTCCGGTCAAGGCAGCCGGCGGGGCACTCGGTGCGCCAGCGCCGCTGACGCTCCGCGGGCTCGCTACCCAAGACAAGAGGATTCCCAATGCAAATCACCGGCATGCTGCATGGTGCCCGCTTGCTCGAGTTCGTGGGCTTTCCGGCTACCGAAGTACTCGGCCCCGATGCCAGCGAAGAGGCGATCAGGTCCCTGCTTGACCGCCATGGTCTCATCTTCGTCAAGCCCGTGTTCAAAGGGGGCATCGGAAAGAAGGGCAAGGCGGGCCTGCTAGGGCGCGCCACCGACCTTCGCACAGCGCTCGCCGAGAAGGAACGGCTGTATTTCGCCGAACACGCTGTGGGCAATGTGCGGGCCAAGGCCAACGGCGTGACTTTCGAAGCCGGTGTGCCGGCCGAGCAAGAGGTCTACTTTTCGATCACCGATTCGACGCATTTCCGGGCCCCGACCATGACACTCTCGCACAAGGGTGGCATGGACATCGAGGAGATCGACAAACGCCACGTCGCCATGGTGCCTTTCGACCCGCTCACCGGAATGAAGGCGTTTGTGGTCGCTAACGCGCTGGCCGAGATCGGGGCGCCTCGGGAAATCATCTCCCCGCTGATCCAGCAGCTGCCCAAGCTGTGGGAACTCTTCCACAACTTCGGCATGACGACGCTGGAGCTCAATCCGATCCGGATGCGCGTCGACGCGGCCGGTCGGGTGACCCCCGTGGCCTGCGATTTCAAGTGCGGCTTCGATCGCGACGACCCGCGCTGGCTGCGCCTGAAGCTTCCGCCACACCTGTTCGCCGCCGACTACTCTGACTTCGAGCAGGAGATCAACCTGCTGCGCACGCACCAGGGGCAAAGCGATGTCTACGTCATCAACACCCAGGGCACGATACTGGCGCCAACCTTCGGCGGCGGCGCCAACTCGCTGGTCACCGAAATGTTGGGCGACGCCGCGATCATCAGCTCCGACTTTGGCGGCAATCCGCCTTATGCCAAGATGAAGGAGGTGGCGCGCATCTGCTTCAAGCACTGGCTCAAGCAGAGCAATGTGCTTTTCATCATCGGCGGGAAAAGCAACAATACCGACATCTACCAGACCCTGGGCGCGATCGCTGACGCGCTGCGCGAGCACTTCAGCGTGCACGGGGCCACACCACTGTATGTCGTGCTCGGCCGAGGCGGCCCGAACCTGGTGCGCGGCATGGGAGCGTTGCGCGATACCTGCGATGCGCTCGGCCTGCCCTATCGCCTGTTTGGCTTCGACTCTGACATCAGCGAGGTGATCCAGTTCGCCAAGCAGGTCGACCACTGGATGCGCGCCGGCGGGCGGCAGCGGGTCGCCCAGCGCCTCGGCATCCCGGCGCAGAACGTGCCTTCAACCTGACCGTAGACCGCCATGCATTCCAGCCTCCATCGACAGGGCGTCGGCCCTTTCAAGTATTACGTGGGTATTAGCTCCCTGGCCGAGATCGCCTCGCGCGACGACCGTGTTTGCGTACTCAACATCCTGGGCGGCGAGTCGAGAGAGGTGACGCCCGTCAGCCACGCCTTCTCGGGCGGCAACGTGGTCTGCGGCACCGCCGCCGGCAAGGGCGGCGCCGTTCTGCCGACTCCGGTCGGCAACATCCCGGTCTATGACAACGTGCGCGACGCGCTCGCCGCAGGGCATCGCTTCAACTGCGGCGTCGTCTACCTGCCGCCCACTGCGGCGCGCGATGGCGTGGCCGAGCTGGTCCGAATGAACCCCGAGCTGCGCAAGATATTCATCATCACCGAGAAGATCTCGGTTCGCGACGCACGCGAGATTCGTGCGATCGGGCAGCAGAACGGGATCGACATCTTCGGTGCCAACGGGTTGGGCGTAGCGGATGCGTGGAACAGGGTGCGCATCGGCGGCGCGCTTGGTGGCGACCGTCCCGGTGACGCGCTGCGCCCGGGCTCGATCGCGATCTTCTCCAACTCGGGCGGCTTCTCGACGACGATCGCGCAGTACCTGCGCATGAGCGGTTGGGGGACCACCACCTTGATCTCGAGCGGCAAGGACGTCTACATTCACTACGCCGCGCCCGAGTTCGCATTCGCGCTGGCCAATGACGCGCGCAGCAAGGCGGCGGTGCTTTACTGCGAGCCCGGGGGCTACTACGAGCTGGACGCAAATTTCACGAAACCGGTGGTGGCCTGTGTCGTCGGCCGATGGAAGAGCATGCTCACGCGCGCCGTGGGACACGCAGGCGCAATGGCTGGCGGTAACGATGATGCGCAGGCGAAGGAGCGCTGGTTCATGGAGAAATTCGGCGTGGATGCGGTCTTTACGCCGGACCAGCCAGTCGCGTCGGCCAAGGGCGCGGTAGTTTCCAACATCGCCCACATACCCGCTGCATTGACGGCAGTCATGCGTGCCAACGCCACGCTGCCGGACTTTCCGGCCGAAGGAGATCTGGCGCTCAAGCCGTGGTTCGGCTCCGACGAAGGACTGGATCCGCCAGACGCGCTGCGTCCACCGGTTGTGCCGGCGCCTGCACCCTACAAGGAAGAAATTGCCTCGCTCAACACGCGAATCGGATGTGTCACGGCACGCCAGTCCATGAAGGATGCTTCCGGGGCGTCACAGATGGACCCGAAGACGCAGGTGAGCAGCTTGCACGGCACGAGCATGCTCCACGCCGCGACACTCTCCCTGGAGTCCAACGTCGCGCTGGCGCTGGTGCATGACATTGGCGGAGAGAATGATCACAAGTTGATCGCCGCGACGGTCGCCGCCTACGTCAACCTGCATGGCTCGCCGGCGCTCGCCGCGGCGCAAGCCAGCCGGGACGCGGGAAACCCGCCGAATACGGTGCTCGCGGCGGCATTGGCGATCATCGGGCCGAAACGTCAGCAGGCCGCTCGCGAAGCACTCGAGTTCATGCTCGAACGCTTCCATGCCGCCGGGCTGGGAATGGAGTTCGGTGCCTCGCTGAGTGACAGCTTCGACCTGACGAAGGTCGAGGTGGGTGCCTATACCGGAATGACACGCGGCACACCGGATGCCAAGGCCGTGGCGCTGATCGCCGGAATTGAGGCGCGCGGCGGGCGCTCAGTCTTCCTCCGCTGGCTCACGGCGCTGCCGGGTCATCCGACCGAGGCAGCGGTGTTGGCGGCGGTTTCCGCGACGCTCGCGTGGGGTCCGCTGTCGCGCAAGCGGATCTCGCGGACCACGGCCCTGAACTTCCCCTGGTGGCTACAGCTGTTCGGCACCCTGATAGGAGCCTCTGCCGACGCTGCGATGCACGCGCCGTTTCACTTCGCGGGAATAGACGAGGCGACCTTGATCGGTTCGCTGAGCCTCAGCGAGACTGCCTTTGCGGCGCTGCTCGGTGACAAGCCGGAGAAGAAGGACTTGTTTGCCTTCGAGACGATGGTTGGGCTATTGCTGACCAACGGCCCGGGGGCCATCTCGGCGCAGGGCGCGAAGGGCGCGGTATCTGCTGATGGCCCGGAGCAGCCCGAGCGGGTGCAACTGAACAAGGCACTGATCGGGTTCCTGACGCACACCGGCTACGCGCATGGCGGCAACGGCTACGAGGGGATTGCCTATCTGGTCGAGCAGTTCAAGGATAGCGGCCTGCAGGATCCCGGGCGACGCGACCACGGCATCGACCTGCGGGCATTGGCGGCAAATGCTGTGAGTCGCTACGCAGACTACAAGAAGCAGAAAAAGACACAAGGCAGCTTGGACATCGCCAAACTGCCCGGCGTCAACCACCCGGTGTTCAAGGATAAGCCCGTCAATTTCGATCCGCGCGAAGTCTTCATCGCGCAGCTGTTCGACATACGCGGTGAAGCCAACGTGTTCCACCAGTTCTACCGTGAACTCGTCCAGCAACTCCATGCGGCCGGATTGTCGCGCAACGTCCCCTGCGTAAACGTCGATGCGGTCATCGCCGCGTTGCTCCTGAAGATGCTCTGGAAACCCCTGCAGGCGGGAACCATTGGAGCGCGGGAGCTGGAGACCGCAGCATTCACGATTTTTCTCTATCCGCGAATGCTGGGTTGCGCGGCGGAGATCGATGACCACCTCAATCGCGGTCGCAATATGGACACCCGGACCCCGGCATCGGACTGCGCCTTCGTGGCATAGGCAGTCCGGCCCGGCGATTCCGCATCAAATGACAAGAAACGCATGAGACTCGCATTTCCGATCCGGCGATCGCTCAGGCAAGCCCGACTCGCGATTGCCCTCGGCTTGCTCCTGATCGCCGCGGGGGACCCGGCCATGGCGGCTGGCTTCGAGTCGACCGTTGACAGTCGATTACCGCAATTCGAGCCGACACCGCTCTCGGCTCCCGAAGGCGCCGCCTACCAGGCAGCAGACGGAGCCATCCGCATTGTCGGCTACAACGACATGCGCGGCATTCTTGTCAGGATCAGTTCGCTCTTTCGGCGCGCGCATCCGGGGTTCAGATTTGAATTGATCCTCAAGGGCACCCGCACCGCGCCCGATGCGCTGGCCCGCGGAACGTCGCTTATTGCCCCGATGGGCGCCGAGTTCTCCGACGCCGAACTGGCCGACTACACCAGGCTGACCGGCACCACCCCGATCATGTTCCGGATTGCCCATGATTCGCTGAATCCGGCCGCCTTGTCTGCACCGCTGGCGATCTTCGTGGATCAGCGAAACCCGTTGGCCAGCATCAGCCTGGATCAAGTCGCCCGGGTGTTTGCGGCTGCCCATGACCGAGGTCGCATTGCCACCTGGGATCAGCTAGGCTTGGGCGGCGAATGGGCTTCGCGCCCGATCCATCTGTGCGGCCTTGCGCCTTCGACGGCGCTGGGCCGCTTCATGCTGCGCCGTCTGGGCGTGAGATCGTTCGCGGAGGGGGCGGGCTTCACTCAGTCCCGGGACGCTGTTGCGTGCGTCGCCGCGGACAGGCTGGCCATCGGCTTCGCCGCCATGAATCGAGGCGTTTCCGGGGTCAGGGTGGTGCCGTTGTCCGAGCGCGATGGAGGCGCGGCATCTGCCGGCACGCGCGAGGACATTATCGCTAACCGCTACCCTTTGGATCGGCACCTCCTGATCTACTTGCGCACCGACAGCCGGGGGCGGATCGATCCGGTCGCCCGGGAATACATGCGCCTCGTGCTGTCGTACGACGGCCAGCGGGAAATTGCCAACGAAGCGCTCGGGTACCTGCCGCTGAATCCAGGCGAGTGCGCGGAGGAACTTCAGCGTCTGTCAGCGATGGACTGATACCAGCTCGCGGAAGTCGGCAAGCTGGCATCCGGCGCGGCCACGGAGTTGAAGAGCGGCTTTCATCTCGTGGGGATGCTTGCCGGCATGGGTCGTGACTTCGGGAGGTACTGCGTGGATAGCAATCAAGCAGGGAAGCGTCACCGAGTACGGAGGCGGTGGTACCTGGGATTTCCTCTCTTCATCTCGTTCTGCTTCACAGCCGCGGCGACTCCAGTGGCGACAGCTGAGGATACAACGGATCGGGTGGCCAACGCAGTGCCGCTGCCGGCCAGAGAGGTAATTCAGCCACCGCTTGATGATGCATTGCCATCGTACCATCCATGCTTTGCCATGACCTTGCGAGGAACGTATGAGGGCAGTGTACCGGCCATACTGCCGAATTTGACTGGCCGATGGATCGCTGCATTTCAGGCGAGACACCCTGGTGTGCATATCAATACGCCGCCACCATATCTTGCGCCACAAGGGAGATTGAACAGGTCTTTACAGAAGTTCCTGGACGGGCAGAGTGACTTTGCCTTTGTCTCGCGCGACCTGAGTCCGGCGGACGCATCCGCATACCTGCGGTCACATGGCACAGATGCGGTACAGATTCCAGTTGTGGGAGGCTCTTGGCGGCATTTTGGCTTCATTGACGCTGTCGGGGTGATCGTCAATGAGGCCAATCCTGTTCAATCCTTGACGTTTGCTCAGTTGGACGCGGTGTTTTCTAAGAGTAGATTGCGCGGCCATGCGGAGGTTCACACCTGGGGTGATCTCGGCGTGCCTGCCTGGGCGGACAAGCCGGTACAGGTAGTAGGTGCTGCTGCATGGGTTGGCCCGGAGCATTCGGCACGGGCCGTCTTTATGCACGAGAAGGTGCTCAGTGTCGGTAACCTGAAAGGCGAATGGCGGAATGACCTTCGCGCTGACGGCAAGGAGGCCGATGTGCCCGATCAGGTTGCCGCGAATCCGTATGCAGTCGGCTTTACCGGGCTGGGGCATCTTGTTCCTGGCGTGAAGGCAATTGCCATTTCGGCGAGCGGCGTGGCGGTAGCACCAACTCATGAGAGCGTATCGCTTGGCCAATACCCTTTGGCACGGGTCGGCAACATCGTCCTGTCGCACAAACCGGGGCAGCCGATTGCCCTGGCGTTGAGGGAGTTCGTGCGATTTATTTTGAGCAAGGACGGACAGCAGATCGTGCTGGATCAGGGGATCATGTTGCCGCTCCGCGCCCAGCAAGTGGAAGTAGCCAGGGGGCTGCTTGGTGAATCCGGTGATTCGGGTGGCTGTGACTAATCCTAAGGTGGTTCCGCAGATTTGCACAAATGGAACGCTACCTCAATGTAGCCCTCGGTAGGCGCAGCCGAGGATAAGCAGACCACCCGTTTGTCGCTCTCAAACGCGCGAAGGTCCACTCGGCGTATCGCCCGGGTCACCCGGTTCAGGCGTCGCAACCGGCTTCACAGATCCGCCCGCCAGCGTGACAGACCGGTGCACCGGTATGGCTGGGGTGTTGGGATGACGCGCGGTCCAATGCGGACCGGGGCAGCGTCAAAGTAGCTGGTATCCGACGCCGCGCACGGTCTTGAATAGCGTCTTGCCCGGTACTTCGAGCTTGGCGCGAAGACGGCTCATGTAAACGTCCAGCAAGTTGGTGTCGACGTCGTAATGAGACGACCAGATCTTCTCCGAGATCAGCGCGCGCGGGAGGATACGTCCTTGATTCTGCATGAACACTTCAAGCAGCGCGTACTCCCGGCTGGTCAGATCAATCGCCTTGCCGTTGACGGTGACGGTGTGACTGAGCAGATCGAGACAGATGCCCGCATGTTCCAGAACGACGTGCTTGACGGCGGAATGACGGCGGACCAGCGAGCGCACACGCGCCAGCAGTTCTTCCAGACTGAAAGGCTTTGCGAGGTAATCGTCGGCACCGATATCGAGACCTTTTACGCGATCCTGCACACCGTCACGTGCGCTCAGGATCAGCACCGGCTCCTGGAAGCCGCCTTTGCGCCAACTGCGTAGCAAATCAAGTCCGTCGCCATCTGGCAGCCCCAGGTCCAGGATCACCACGTCGTAGGACGACTCCACCAAGGCATCGGTCGCGGCAGCACAGGTACGAACCAGCGTGACCGTGTACGAGCATTCCGTCAGTCCTTGCTGGACAAACCGCCCCAACCGATCCTGGTCCTCAACAATCAATGCTTTCATACAACGCCCTCATCAACACGACGTCAGCCCGGAATTTCACGCACGGCCCAAGCTGATACAAGGCCGTTGTCCGCGATGATAATGGCTTGGCGGGCAAATACAATCCGGTCTGTTACTCATTGGAAAAACAAGTTGCGGACTCCCTTTATTGGTTCACGCGACAGGGGAGGGCGGCAATCAAAACGGCAGGGGATCAGCTCCATGGCTTCATCGGACCAAGCCGCCTGTAGCCTGCGCAGCAAATCCTCACGGCCCTTGAGCTGCCAATAGAAGCTGCCGCGGGTGATTGCCAGCCTCTTTGCCAGCAGTTAAACATGTATCGCATCGTGACCTCGGCGCGACCCGCTCCCCGAGCCGCCACGTTGCTCAGGCCCATTCCTGGGGCGTATCGTCACCCGCCGTGAGCGTGAGGCCCGTGACGGGCAGCGGCAACGCAGTCTTGTAGCGGACCTGCTTGAGCGCAAAGCTTGAGCGGATGTTCGACACGCCCGGGATCTTCGTCAGCCACTGCACGATAAAGCGCTCGAGGCTCTGCATATCGGGCACGACAACGCGCAGCAGATAGTCGGCGTCCCCCGTCATCAGATAGCACTCCATCACCTCGGGGCGTTCGCCGACCTCCTGCTCAAAGCGGCGCAGCGCCTCTTCGACCTGCTTCTCGAGGCTGACCTGAATGAAGACATTGATGCGCAGCCCGAGCGCGCCGGGATCGAGCAGTGTTACCTGCTGGCGAAACAGGCCGAGCTTCTCGAGCGCGCGTACGCGGCCAAAGCAGGCCGTCGGCGACAGATTGACCGCGCGCGCCAGTTCCGCGTTGGTGATGCGCGCGTTGTGCTGGAGCTGCTGAAGGATCGCGATGTCGATGCGGTCGAGGCGCCTCGTGGCCGGTTTGGTTTCGGATGTCATAGTGTAAATATTCCATCGGAGGCCGCTTTTTCAGAATAAAGATACTATCTGAAAGCGCCGGAGCACGCAAAAGAGACGCACATTCTGCGGCGGGATGGATAAGCTATTTCTCGTATCCGAGCCCTGGCCGTTCGGATCGCACGCGTCGTACTCGCCACACTATTCAGCCCGGAGTCGCTCCATGACGGATTTATCGAGCGGTATGCAGACCGTTCTCGCCCTCACTCAAGCTCGCATCGATAACGACCCGCAGGAAACGGCCGAATGGCTGGCCGCGTTGGACGGCGTAGTCCAGTACGCCGGCGTCGACCGCGCACAGTACCTGTTCGACCGGCTGGCCGCGCATGCGCTGTCGAACGGCGTCGCCACGGCGCGTGCGAATGTCACGCCCTACACGAACACCATCCCCGTCTCCCAGCAGCTTCCGTATCCGGGCGACCTCGACACCGAAGAGAAGCTCGCCGCCGCGTTGCGCTGGAACGCGCTGGCGATGGTGGTGCGGGCCAATCGCGCGTACGGCGAGCTTGGCGGCCATATCGCGAGCTATGCGTCGGCAGCGGATCTGTTCGAAGTCGGCTTCAATCATTTCTTTCGCGGCGCGAGCGATACGCATGGCGGCGATCTCGTGTTTTTCCAGCCGCATTCGTCGCCGGGCGTCTATGCGCGCGCGTTTCTCGAAGGTTTCCTGAGCGAGGCGCATCTCGAACACTACCGGCGCGAGATCGCGGGGCCGGGTCTGTGTTCGTATCCGCACCCGTGGCTGATGCCGGATTTCTGGCAGTTTCCAACGGGCTCGATGGGCATTGGGCCCATCAACGCGATCTACCAGGCGCGCTTCATGCGCTATCTGCAGAATCGCGGTCTGCTCAAGACAGAAGGCCGCAAGGTGTGGGGCTTTTTCGGCGACGGCGAGATGGACGAGCCGGAATCGATCGGGGCGCTGTCGCTGGCGGCGCGCGAAGGGCTCGACAACCTCGTGTTCGTGATCAACTGCAACCTGCAGCGCCTCGATGGTCCGGTGCGCAGCAACGGCCGAATCATTGACGAACTCGAAGCGCAGTTCACGGGTGCTGGCTGGAACGTCATCAAGGTGCTGTGGGGCTCGGACTGGGATGCGCTGTTCGCGCGCGATCGCACGGGTGCGTTGCTGCGCGCCTTTGCCCACACCGTGGACGGGCAGTTCCAGACCTTCTCGGCCAACGACGGCGCGTACAACCGCGAGCGCTTCTTCGGCCAGAACCCCGAGCTGGCCGCGCTTGCCGCGCATCTGAGCGATGACGACATCGACCGCTTGCGGCGCGGCGGCCACGATGTCCGCAAGCTGCATGCAGCGTACGACAAGGCGGTGAAGCACAGCGGCCAGCCTACGGTCATTCTGGCCAAGACGATGAAGGGATTCGGCATGGGCGCGATCGGCCAGGGGCGCATGAACACCCATCAGCAGAAGAAGCTCGACGTCGAGCAGCTGAAGGCGTTCCGCGATCGCTTCCGTTTGCCTCTGTCCGATGAGGACGTGGAGCAGCTCAGGTTCTACAAGCCTGAGGACAACAGCCCGGAAATGCAGTACCTGCATGCGCGCCGTGCTGCCCTCGGCGGCTATCTGCCCCGGCGGCGCCGGGCGGCGTCGCAAGCGCCAGCCGTGCCGGCCATGCCGTCCTGGGCGCAGTTTGCACTGGATGCAAACGGCAAGGAGATGTCAACCACGATGGCCATCGTGCGCATGCTGGGCAGCTTGCTGAAGGACGCATCGCTTGGGCCGCGCATCGTGCCCGTCGTCGCCGACGAGGCGCGCACCTTCGGCATGGCCAACCTGTTCCGCCAGGTCGGCATCTACTCGCCGCTGGGCCAGTTGTATGAGCCGGAAGATATGGGGTCGATGCTCTATTACCGCGAGGAGACGGGTGGCCAGATACTTGAGGAGGGCATCTCCGAGGCGGGCGCGGTGTCGTCGTGGATCGCGGCGGCGACGTCGTACAGCGTGCACGATATGCCCATGCTTCCGTTCTACATCTACTACTCGATGTTTGGCTTCCAGCGCATCGGCGACCTGATCTGGGCCGCCGCCGACCAGCGCGCGCGAGGGTTCCTGATCGGCGCGACGGCGGGCAAGACAACGCTCGGCGGCGAGGGTCTGCAGCATCAGGACGGCACCAGCCATCTGGCGGCATCGACGGTGCCAAACTGCCGCGCGTACGATCCCGCGTTCGCGTATGAAATCGCGATGATCGTCGACGAAGGCATGCGCGAAATGATCGAACATCAGCGCGACGTGTTCTACTACCTGACCGTCACGAATGAAAACTACGCGCAGCCGTCATTGCCCGCCACGCCCATTGAAGAGGTGCGCGAGGGCGCGCTCAAGGGCATGTATCCGCTCGACGCCGCACGGCTGGAGACGGCGCAGGTCCAGTTGCTCGGGTCGGGCGCGATTCTCGGTGAGGTGCAGGCCGCGGCGGCGATGCTGAAGGCCGACTGGAAGATCGACGCAGCGGCATGGAGCGTGACAAGCTTTACCGAGCTGCATCGCGATGGCATCGCCTCGGAGCGCGCGGAGCGGCTGTTTGGGGACGACGAAGGCGCCACGCCTTACGTGACGGCTGCGCTCGCGGCATCGCGCGGCCCGGTGATTGCGGCGACCGATTACGTGCGCGCCGTGCCCGAGATGATTCGCGCCTATGTGCCGCGCCGCTACGTGACGCTCGGCACCGACGGCTTCGGCCGCAGCGATACGCGTGCCGCGTTGCGGGCCTTTTTTGAGGTCGATCGCGCATCGATCGTGATTGCCGCGCTGAAAGCGCTGGCTGATGACGGGGCGGTCTCGCGCGCGGTCGTCGGGCAGGCGATCGATCACTACGGGAAGCGCAACGCGCACAGGACGGAGCCCTGGCAGCGCTGACCCGCATCACGTACGCAGTCGTGCAGACCGCGAAGCGGATCTCAGGGGGACAGCTCCCGCTGTCCTTGCGTCGATCGCGCGCGCGAGCGTGTCGAAGGCCGGGCCGATTTCCTCCTCGGGTACGCAGGCGTAGCCAAGCAATAGTCCCTGCGTGGCGCGTTCCGGATCCGTGTAGTAGCCGGACAGCACCGCCTGCTGCAGCAACTGGCCTTCGCGGTATAGCTCGGCGCTTGCGGTAGCGAGACTCTCGGCGAGTGGCTCGGGCACGACGAGGTAAGCAGCGCGCCACCAGCAGGCCACATCGGCCAGTTCACGCTTCCAATCAACTTTCTGTATGTGATATACAATATATTATGACTACCTAACCTCTCCGTCGCCCCCGCCATGCTCGATCCCTCGCTGTTCGGTCGCCTGTCCTTCACACACGCCGACCCTGTCGACGGCCCCCTGCCGCCTGGCCGCAACCCGCTGGGCGTAGCCGCCGAACGCGACGCAGTGCTGTTCGTGCCGGAGGACCTGCCGGCTGGCGCGCCCGTGCCGCTGCTGGTGATGTTCCACGGCGCGGGCGGATTCCCGGAAAAAGTGCTGCCCCATCTCGAGGCCCATGCGCAGCGCCACAAGTTCCTGGTGCTGGCGCCGCATTCGCTCTACCCGACCTGGGACATCGTGATCGGTGGCAGCGGGCCCGACCTGGAGCGGCTGCACCAGGCGCTGACCGCGGTGACTTCACGCTACCGGATCGACCGGGGCCGGCTTGCCTTTGCCGGGTTCTCGGACGGTGCCAGTTACGCGCTGTCGCTGGGCATCACCAACGGCGACATCGCCAGCCATGTGATCGCCTTCTCAGGCGGCTTCATGTCGGTGTTCATGCAGGAGGGCACGCCCAGGGTGTTCGTCGCGCACGGGCTGGCCGACGAGCAACTGCCAATCGCCACCAGCGGGCGCGCCAATGCGGCCAAGCTCAAGGCCGCGGGCTACGACGTGCAGTACGTCGAGTTCGATGGCCTGCATGTCATCCATGCGCCGGTGGTCGAGCGCGCGATCGATTTCTTCCTGCAGTAGAACCCCGGCCGCTGGCCGGCGTGGCCATGCCATTCAACGGGAATGTGGTCCATGGATTTAGAAATTCCGGAGGCGCTGATCCATCCCCTGCTGGCGATGATCGAAACCGGGTCGCCGCTGGCCAGGCAGTTGCAGGAGCATGGCGTCTGCCACGGCAACCTGATGGTGTCGAGCACGCTGTTCGATGCGCAGGCGCTGAACTCGCTCTACACACTGAGCAAGACGCAGAACGAGCGCACGCTGATGTTCCAGATGCTGGCGCTGGACAATATCTACAATGCGCCGCAGGCGCGCGTGATCCCGGGGCTGGACCAACTGGTGGCGGGGCTGGCCGCCTACCTGTCGCGCGACGCCATCGACGGCTGGCTGTACCAGCGCAACCGCGACGGCGTGCTGCTGCCGTGGCTGGTGTGCCGCATGCGCTATGTATCGCCCGAGCAGGGCATGCCCTATGTGGTGGTGGACATGCTGGCCAACACCATGCAGTCGGCCAACTCCGCGCTGACCGACCACCACCTGCGCCGCTCGGGCATGACCACGTCGATGGTGATTACCCGCGACGACATCGCCAACCGCACCATCCCGGAGTTGCTGGCGGAGTTCGGCTTCTACAAGGAGTGCGCCGAGTTCCGGCGCGAATACGAGCAGCATGCGCAGCGCTTCGTGCGCTACCAGCGCCGTTTCGGCGCGCAGTTCGTGGCGACGCGCGCGGCATTTTCAATCGAAGCGAAGGGCGCGGCGGAGCTGACGCCGATCGCCGACACCGCAGGCGCTCGCTGCGTGAATGACGAGGAGCGGCTGGAGCGCCGCTTCGAGATGACCTGCGATCCGGCGTTCTGGCGCGATGCGGGGATCATGGAAGGCTTCGAGCGCGTGCCGCTGCATGGCTACGTGCACCTGTTCCACCTGGAGTGGCACCGCAATATCTGGGTCCACGTGCAGCACCTGGCGGAGTACAGCTACCAGCCCGCACTGCGCGACAAGCTGGTCCTGCCCGCGCATCACCGCGACCTGATCGACATCCTGACCTCGCATATGGACATGCTGGTGCCGGATTTCGTGCCGGGCAAGTCCGGCGGCACCACCATCCTGTGCCAGGGTGCGCCAGGGTTGGGCAAGACGCTGACCGCCGAAGTCTATGCCGAGGTGGTGGGCAAGCCGCTGTACCGTGTGCACTCAGGGCAGCTGGGCACCACCGCCGCGTCGGTCGGCGCCACGCTGATGACCATCCTGCGGCGCGCCATGCGCTGGAACGCGATCCTGCTGCTGGACGAGGCCGATGTCTATATCCGGCGCCGCGACAACGACCTGGAGCACAACGCCATCGTCGCGGAATTCCTGCGCACACTGGAGTACTTCAACGGCCTGCTGTTCATGACCACCAACCGCATCGGCGATGTCGACGATGCCATCCTGTCGCGCTGTATCGCCACCATTCATTACGAAACGCCGTGCAGGGAAGACGCCATGCGCTTGTGGCGCCTGCAGGCCGGGCAGTTCGGCGCGGAGCTGGGCGAGGGACTGATCGATGCGCTGACCAGCGCCTATCCCAGGGCGAGCGGGCGCGACATCAAGGAGTTGTTGAAGCTGGCAACGCGCTACGGCAAGGCCAGGGGCATTCCGCTGTCGGAAGACGTGTTCCGCTTGTGCGGGCAATTCCGCGGGATCGGGTAAGGGGGGCGGGGCGAGGGGGGCGAGACGAGGCGTGTGGGAAAAGGTGCGGTGCGGGTATCATGGCGCATCGCCCAGGCAACCGCGCCCCGAATCCCGATGAGCCTTGATCCTGCCGAACTCCAGGTCATACGCCCCTACCTGCTGCGCTTCGCCCGCCTGCAGCTGCGCGACGACGCGGTGGCCGAGGATGCCGTCTCGGAAACGCTGCTGGCCGTGCTGGAGCACCCTGAGCGCTTTGCCGGCCAGTCCGCGCTGCGCACCTACCTGGTCGGCATCCTCAAGCACAAGATCATCGATTCCCTGCGCAGCGGCAAGCGCGAGGTCAGGCTGGCGCTGGCCGCCGATGGCGAGGGCCAGCCGCAGTCCGACGACGACGCCTTCGACGCGCTGTTCACCCGCAACGGCCACTACCAGGACCCGCCGTCCGACTGGGGCGACCCGGAGCGCGCGTTCGAGCGCCGCGAGTTCTTCCAGATCCTGCAGCTATGCGTGGACCGCCTGCCGGAGCGCACCGGCCGGATCTTCATGATGCGCGAGTGGCTGGAGCTGGATACCGAGGAAATCTGTCAGCTTTTGCAGATCAGCGCGACCAATGCCTGGGCGATGCTCTATCGCGCCCGCATGCGCCTGCGTGAATGCCTGGAACTGCACTGGTTCGGCCAGCGCGGCCAGCCGGGCAAGGCCGGCTGAGCCTGGTCTGCGCACACGCAACGGCTAAGCCACTGACCAACATGCCAGATTCCCGTTCTTCCCGCCCCGCGCGCCGCCTGCTGCCGAACTGCGAGGAGGTGCACCATCTCACCATGAAGGGCCTGGACCGGCCGCTGTCATGGAGCGAGCGGTTGCGCATGCGCGCCCACCTGGCGATCTGCGACGCCTGCACCAGCTTCAGTGCCCAGATGCGGACTTTGCGCGAGGCCATGCGCAGGCTGGGGCGCGACGAATGACAAAAGGCCAGCGCGTGCGCTGGCCTTTTTGCTGGCGGCGGGCGGACCTCGCTCAGGCGCGGGCGCCTTCCCCGTAGGGATCGAACTTGCCGGCACGGCTACCTTCGGTAAAGGTATCGAAGCTGCGCGCCGGGGCAGCCGACACGCCACTGCGGTCCAGCCCGGCCACCGTGCGGGCACCGTCGGTGAACGGATTGAACTTGCCGGCGCGGGCGCCGTCGGTGAACACATCATGGCCGCGGAAATCATAACCATACTTGTCGCCCGGCACGGTGCTGCGGAAGCTGTAGCCGTACTTGTCGCCGGGCAGCTGGTCGGCGGCGGTGGCGGCTTGCGCGGCGCCCAGGGCGGCCAGCGACAGGAGCAGGGCGGTAGCGAGGCGGGTGGTCTTGGTCATGATGGTTCTCCTTGAGTTTATTGAATTTGTCAGAAGGCGTTGCGTTGTGTGCGTGCCGTTCATGTACAGAACTATAGGAGCCCATCCGGGGCGGAAACAGGCCAGTTGCCGGATAACTTGTTCAAAAAATTTGAATTTAGATAATGAGGTGGATACGGCCCGTGGCATGACGCAAATGTAATGACCCCGTCGCCGGAATGGCCGGCTCGGCTCGGTTAAACTTGCGGCTCGCTGCTGTCCCCCCGTCGTGATTCCGGGCGCCAAGGCAGTGCAGGCTCTCCCATTCATGCAACGGCTCATACTCATCCTTCTTGCGCTCGTCCTGCCGCTCCAGTTCGCCTGGGCGGGAGCGGCCGCGTATTGCCGGCATGAGGTGGCGGCTTCGGCCAAGGGCCATCTTGGGCACCATGAGCACCAGCACAAGGCCAACGGCGGCAACCAGGACAAGGCCGCGGGGCAAGCCGGGGACAAGGCCCAGGACAACGCCAAGCTGGGCGTGCCGGATCCTGACTGCGGCGTCTGCCATATCGCCTCGCTGCCGTTCGCGCGGGCCGACGCGCCCGACGTGCAGGCCATTCGGCGCGTGGAGCTGGCGCGACCGGCGCCACAGCCAGGCTTCTCTTCGCACAGTGCGCGGGCGCCCGACCGTCCGCAGTGGCCGCGTCTCGCCTAGCCGGCGAGACGACGCTTCCATGCATTCCTGATCTCCCTGTCCCGACGTCAGGCGTCTCGCCGAATTCCCCGGTTTCTTTCCTGGTGCAATTCGATGCGAAGACTTTTGCTGCCGCTTGGGCTGGCGGCCGTTCTATCCAGCCCGATCCAAGGCGTCGCGCAGACGCTGCCCCCTGCCATGGCGCTGCCATCGGCATCCCCGCCCGCCCTCGGGCAAGAGCCTGCCGGCACGCTGACGCTGGATGCCGCGCTGGCGCTGGCCGAAGCCGGCAGCTTCATGCTGTCCGCCGCCGGCAAGGAGCTTGACGCCACCGAGGGCGAAGTCACGCAGGCGCGCGTGCTGCCCAATCCCGAACTGGCCGTGTCGATGGAAGACACGCGCAAGGCCTCGCGCTCCACCACCGGCCAGATCAACCTGCCGATCGAACTGGGCGGCAAGCGTGCCGCCCGCATCGGCGTGGCCGAACGCGGGCGCGAGCTGGCGCAGGCGGAACTGGGCAGCGCGCGGGCCGAACTGCGCGCCGCCGTGATCGCGCGCTTCTTCGGCGTGCTGGTGGCGCAGGAGCGCGTCAAGCTGGCCGAAGGCTCGGTCGGCATCGCCAGCAAGGCGGCCGCCGCAGCCGGGCGGCGCGTGGCCGCCGGCAAGGTCGCGCCGCTGGAAGCAACGCGCGCCCGGGTCGAGCAGGCCAACGCCGAACTGGAGCTGGCCGAGGCCACCGGCGCGCTGCAGTCCGCGCGCCAGTCGCTGGCGGCGCTGTGGGGCAATACCGCGCCGCGATTCGCGCAGGCGCGGGGAGATCTCGATGCGCTGCCGTCGCGGCCCGCGCCGGCGGCACTGCAAGCGGCGCTGGAAGACTCGCCGCTGCTGGCGGCAAGCCGCCTGTCGGCCGAGCGCAGCCGCGCTGAAGTTGCCGTGGCGCGCAGCCGCCAGTACCCCGACGTGACCGTGAGCCTGGGCGCCAAGCGCGACAACGAGGCCAACCGCAATATGGCCGTGCTGGGCGTGGCGATTCCGCTGCCGCTCTTTGACCGCAACCAGGGCAACCTGTACGCCGCCCTGCGCCGCGCCGACCGCGCGCAGGATGTGCATGCCGCCACCCGCATCCGCCTGGAGGGCGAACTGCAGCAGGCCTCGACGCAGCTGTCGGTAGCGCGCGCCGCGGCGCAGACGCTGCAGGCCTCGGTGCTGCCCGCGGCGGAGCAGGCTCATGCCGCCGCCTCGCGCGGGTTCGAGGCCGGCAAATTCAATTTCCTCGATGTGCTGGACGCCCAGCGCACGCTGTTCCAGGCGCGCATCCGCTACCTGGACGTGCTGGCCCGCACCTATGACGCGGCGGCCAGCATCGACCGCATCCTCGGACACTGATACGGAAGCTGCAGACATGGCAATGAGCAAGCAACAACGGGCCGCCGTGGCGGCCATCCTGGTCGCGGGGCTGCTGGGCGGCGCGGCGATCCTGTTCACCGGCAAGGGCGGCAACGCCAGCGGCGAGGCCGGGCACGGGCATGCCGGGCAAGGCGACGAGTCCGAACACGGCAAGGAAGGCGAGAGGGCCGCCGCACATGCGGACGCCAGCGCCCCTGCCGCGCAGCCGGAAGCCGAAGACAAGCCGCATCTGATCGCGCTGACGCCCGCGCAGATCGAGCAGGCCGGTATCGGCGTCGCCACCGCCGCCGCGGCGCCGCTGCGCAGCAGCGTCGACTTCCCCGGCGAGATCCGCTTCAACGAAGACCGCACCGCCCACGTGGTGCCGCGCGTGGCAGGCGTGGCGCAGGCGGTGCCGGCCAACCTGGGCCAGCAGGTGCGCAAGGGCGAAGTGCTGGCGCTGATCGCCAGCACGACGCTGGCCGAGCAGCGCAGCGAACTGCTGTCGGCGCAGAAGCGCGAGGCGCTGGCGCGTGCCACCTATGCGCGCGAGAAGACGCTGTGGCAGGAGAAGATCTCCGCCGAGCAGGATTACCAGCAGGCGCGCACGGCGCTGGAGGAGGCGCAGATCGCGGTGCAGAACGCGCGGCAGAAGCTGACGGCGATCGGCGCCACGGACAACGATGCGGCCAAGGGCGGCAGCCTGAACCAGTTCGCATTGCGTGCCCCGTTTGACGGCATCGTGGTCGAGAAGCACCTGGCCCTGGGCGAAGCGGTCAAGGAAGACGCCAGCGTCTTCACCGTGTCCGACCTGAGCTCAGTGTGGGCGGAGTTTGTGGTTGCAGCCCGCGACCTCGACCAGGTCCGTGTGGGCGAAGCGGTCACGGTGCGCTCGACCGCCTCCGACACGCAGGCCGAGGGCAAGGTGTCCTACGTCGGCGCGCTGCTGGGCGAACAGACGCGCACGGCCAAGGCGCGCGTGACGCTGGCCAATCCCGGCATGGCCTGGCGCCCGGGGCTGTTCGTCACGGTCAGCGTGCTGGGCACGCCCGCGCAGGTGCCGGTGACGGTGGCGGCCGACGCGGTGCAGCAGGTCGACGGCCAGAGCGTGGTGTTCGTGGCGGTACCGGGCGGGTTTGCGGTGCAGCCGGTCAAGACCGGACGCACCGGCGGCAAGCTGGTGGAGGTGACCGAAGGCCTGCAGGCCGGCGCGCGCTACGCCACCGCCAACAGTTTCATCCTCAAGTCCGAGCTGGGCAAAGCCAGCGCCGGGCATGAGCACTGAGCGGGAGGCGCGCATGTTCGAACGCCTGATCCGCTTTGCCATCGAGCAACGCTGGCTGGTCCTGCTGGCGGTGCTGGGCATGGCCGCGCTGGGCCTGTACAGCTACACCCGGCTGCCGATCGACGCGGTGCCCGATATCACCAACGTGCAGGTGCAGATCAACACTGCCGCGCCGGGCTATTCGCCGCTGGAGACCGAGCAGCGCATCACCTATCCGGTCGAGACCGTGATGGCGGGCCTGCCGGGCCTGGAGCAGACCCGTTCGCTGTCGCGCTACGGGCTGTCGCAGGTGACGGTGATCTTCCGCGACGGCACTGATATCCACTTTGCGCGCCAGCTGGTCAACCAGCGCATCCAGGAAGCGCGCGACAAGCTGCCCGCCGGCATCACGCCGGCGATGGGCCCGATCTCGACCGGGCTGGGCGAGATCTACCTGTGGACCGTCGAGGCCGACCCCGGCGCGCGCAAGCCGGACGGCACGCCGTACACGCTGTCGGACCTGCGCGAGATCCAGGACTGGGTGATCCGCCCGCAGCTGCGCAACGTGCCCGGCGTGACCGAGGTCAATGCCATCGGCGGGCACGCGCGCGCCTACGTGGTGGCGCCCAGCCTGGAGCGCATGGCGTCGTATGGGCTGTCGCTGGCCGATGTGGTGGGCGCGCTGGAGAAGAACAACGACAACGTCGGCGCCGGCTATATCGAGCGCCGTGGCGAGCAGTACCTGGTGCGGGTGCCGGGGCAGGTGCGGTCGCTGGACGATATCCGCGACGTGATCGTCGGCACCGCGCAGGGCCAGCCGATCCGCGTGCGCGACGTGGCCACCGTGCAGACCGGCGGCGAGCTGCGCACCGGCGCGGCCACCGAGAACGGCCGCGAGGTGGTGCTGGGCACCGTGTTCATGCTGATCGGCGAGAACAGCCGCACGGTGTCGCAGGCGGTGGATCGCAAGATGGCGGAGATCAACCGCTCGCTGCCGGCGGGGGTGAAGGCCGTCACGGTGTATGACCGCACCACGCTGGTCGACAAGGCCATCGCCACGGTCAAGAAGAACCTGCTGGAAGGCGCGGTGCTGGTGATCGCCATCCTGTTCCTGTTCCTGGGCAACCTGCGCGCGGCGCTGATCACCGCGCTGGTGATCCCGCTGTCGATGCTGTTTACCTTCACGGGCATGGTGCATTACCGCATCAGCGCCAACCTGATGAGCCTGGGGGCGCTGGACTTCGGCATCATCGTCGACGGCGCCGTGGTGATCGTCGAAAACTGCGTGCGCCGGCTGGCGCATGCGCAGGAGCGCCACGGCCGGCCCCTCACGCGCAGCGAGCGCCTGCATGAAGTCTTTGCCGCGGCGTGCGAGGCGCGCCGGCCGCTGCTGTACGGGCAGCTGATCATCATGGTGGTGTACCTGCCGATCTTTGCGCTGACCGGCGTGGAGGGCAAGATGTTCCACCCGATGGCCTTCACCGTAGTGCTGGCGCTGCTGGGCGCGATGGTGTTGTCGGTGACCTTTGTGCCGGCAGCGGTGGCGCTGTTTATCGGCAACCGCGTGGCCGAGCGCGAGAACCGGCTGATGGCCTGGGCGCGCCGCCGCTACGCGGTGCTGCTGGATCGCTCGCTGGCGGCGACGCCGGTGGTGCTGACCGTTGCGGGCGTGGCGGTGGCGTTGTGCCTGGCCATTGCCACGCGGCTGGGCAGCGAGTTTGTGCCCAGCCTGAACGAAGGCGACCTGGCGATCCAGGCCCTGCGCATTCCCGGCACCAGCCTGACGCAATCGGTGGCGATGCAGCAGCAGGTGGAAACCGCGCTGAAGGCCAGGTTCCCGGAGATCGAGCGCATCTTTGCGCGCACCGGCACCGCGGAGATCGCCTCCGACCCGATGCCGCCGAATATCTCCGACGGCTACATCATGCTCAAGCCCGTGTCCGAGTGGCCCGAGCCCCGCCGCACGCGCGACGAGCTGATCGCTGCGATCCGCGATGAGGTGGGCAAGCTGCCGGGCAACAACTATGAGTTCTCGCAACCGATCCAGCTGCGCTTCAACGAGCTGATCTCGGGCGTGCGTTCGGACGTCGCGGTCAAGGTGTTCGGCGACGACAACGCCGTGCTGGAGCAGACCGCCAACCGCATCGCGGCGGTGCTGCAGGGCATCCCCGGCGCGGCCGAGGTGAAGGTCGAGCAGACCACCGGCCTGCCCATGCTGACGGTGCGGATCGACCGCAACAAGGCGGCGCGCTATGGGCTCAACCTCAGCGATATCCAGGAGGCGGTGGCGATCGGCATCGGCGGCAAGGTGTCGGGCACCTTCTTCAGCGGCGACCGGCGCTTCGATATCGTGGTGCGGCTGCCGGAGGCCGTGCGCGAGGACGTGGATGCACTGCGGCGCCTGCCGGTCCCGCTGCCGAAGGAAGCCACCGCGCGCACCAGCTATATCCCCCTGAGCGAAGTCGCCAGCGTGGAGATCGCGCCGGGCCCCAACCAGGTCTCGCGCGAGAACGGCAAGCGCCGCATCGTCGTCAGCGCCAACGTGCGCGGGCGCGATATCGGCAGCTTCGTGCCCGACGCCGAGGCGGCGATCCGCGCGCGCGTGGCGATCCCGGCGGGCTACTGGACCAGCTGGGGCGGCACCTTCGAGCAGCTGCAGTCCGCCACCGCGCGGCTGCGCGTGGTGGTGCCGCTGGCGCTGGGCCTGGTGTTCGTGCTGCTGTTCGCCATGTTCGGCAACGTCAAAGACGGGCTGCTGGTCTTCACCGGCATCCCGTTCGCGTTGACCGGCGGCATCCTCGCGCTGTGGCTGCGCGGCATCCCGCTGTCGATCTCGGCGGCGGTGGGCTTTGTCGCGCTGTGCGGCGTGGCGGTGCTCAACGGGCTGGTGATGCTGTCGTTCATCCGCTCGCTGCGCGAGGAAGGCCATGGGCTTGACGATGCCATCCGCAATGGCGCGCTGACGCGCCTGCGCCCCGTGCTGATGACGGCGCTGGTGGCATCGCTGGGCTTCGTGCCGATGGCGCTGGCTACCGGCACGGGTGCCGAGGTGCAGCGGCCGCTGGCGACGGTGGTCATCGGCGGCATCCTGTCGTCGACGGCGCTGACTTTGCTGGTGTTGCCGGTGTTGTACCGGCTGGCGCACCGCAACGATGAGCCGGCGATGGAAGCGGCGCGAGAAGAAGGGGAGTTGGCGCGAGTGGATGCTTGATGGCCGGGGCCGTGCCGCATTCGATAGTTCACGCCACCATGAATCTTTCGCCCGGGCTGCGGCGGCATGATGCGGATATGCGCCCATTGCGGCGCTGAGATCGTCACACTACCCAGCAGGTACATTTCGCGCCGCCATGACCCAGACTGACATCGCCGCCGTTGCCGAAATTGTCGGGATCGACCCGCTTAGCGCCGTCACCCATCCCGATCCGTACCCCTATTACCGGGAACTGGCCGCCAGTCGGCCCTTTTTCCGCGATGAGCGCCTCGGCCTTTGGGTGGCCGCCGGACGGCATGAAGTCGCGGCCGTACTGGCCCACCCCGACTGCCGCGTGCGACCGCCCGCGCAGCCGGTGCCGCCGTCACTGGCCGGCACCGCCGCGGGTGACTTGTTCGGCCGGCTGGTGCGCATGAACGACGGTGCCGCGCACGCGCCGCTCAAGGCCTTGCTGGTGCCGATGCTGGTGGGCATCGATCCGGACAGGGCGGCGCAACGGTCCGCGGCAATCGCGAGGATGCTCGATGCGGATGAAGACTGCCGCACCGCGATGTCGGGCGACAACGTCAACCGCTGGCTCGTCACGCTGCCCGTCGTGACGGTTGCCGACCTGCTTGGCCTGGCTGTTGCGGGAGAGCGCGGCAACGCGGCAGAAGTCGCGCAGCATGTCGCGGCGTATGCCGCGGCACAGTCGCCATTAGCCGATGGGCAGGCGGTGGCAGCCGGCGCGCGGGCCGCCCAATGGCTGGGCCAGTGGCTGGCCGACGCGGCGCCCGGCGACGGTCCGCTACCCGCCCTGCGGGAAGCCGCCCACAGCGCCGGCATCGACCCGCAGGCTGTCGCCGCCAATATCATCGGGCTGCTGGTGCAGGCTTGCGAAGCGACCGCCGCGCTGGCGGGCAGCACATTGCTGCGGCTAGGCCGAGGCGCGTCGCAGCGGGAGGCGCCGCTGGATGACGTGGTGGCGCGGGTAGCGCAGGACGATCCGCCGGTGCAGAACACGCGCCGCTTCCTGGCTGCCGATGCGCAACTGTGCGGCCACGCCGTCAAGGCGGGCGATGCGGTGCTGGTGCTGCTGGCTGCGGCGTCATGCAGCGGCCCTGCGGACGGGGAGCGGGCATGGACCTTCGGCCACGGCCGCCATGCCTGTCCCGGCGACCGGCTGGCGCAGGCGCTGGCTGCCGCCACGGTGGCGGCGCTGCGTGCGCGGGGTGCCGATCCGGTCGCGCTGGCGCGTGCGTTCCGCTATCGTCCGTCGCTGAACGCGCGCATTCCGCATTTCCTTTGATCACCCGGGAGACAACCATGATCGCCGTCATCTTCGAAGTCGAGCCCGCACCGGGCCGGCAGGACACCTATCTCGATATCGCCGCGCACGTGCGCCCGCAGCTCGAAGCCATCGACGGCTTTATCTCGGTGGAGCGTTTCCAGAGCCTGACCAATCCCAACAAGCTGCTGTCGCTGTCATTCTTCCGCGACGAGGCCGCGGTGATCGCCTGGCGCAATACGCTGGCGCATCGCCAGGCGCAGGCGGCCGGGCGCGGCGGCGTGTTTGCCGGCTACCGGCTGCGCGTGGCGCAGGTGCTGCGCGACTACGGGCTCGACGAGCGCGACGAGGCGCCGGCGGACAGCCGCGCGGTGCACGACCACAAGGCAGGCTGAGAAAGCGGGCGATGACGATGGAATCGATCGGCACCCAGGCCGCCTTTATCGGCATGACGTTCCTGCTGGCCGGGTTTGTCAAAGGCGTGGTGGGCCTGGGCTTGCCCACGGTCGCGGTGGGCATGCTGGGACTGGTGATGCCGCCCGCGCAGGCGGCGGCGCTGCTGGTGGCGCCATCGATGGTGACCAACGTGGTGCAGCTGTTCAGCGGCCCGCGCTTCGGCCTGCTGGTGCAGCGGCTGTGGCCGATGCTGCTGGCGATCTGCGCCGGCACCTGGCTGTGCGCGGCGCTGGTGCCCGCCGGCATGATGACGCATGCGACCTCAGCGCTGGGCGTTGCGCTGGTGCTGTACGCGGTGGTCGGGCTGGCGGCGGTCAAGCTGACGGTGCCGGCTCGGGCGGAGTGGTGGCTCGGCCCGCTGGTCGGACTTGTCACGGGTGGCATCACCGCGGTGACCGGGGTGTTCGTGATCCCGGCCGTGCCCTACCTGCAGGGACTCGGGCAGGACAAGGAAAGCCTGGTGCAGGCGCTGGGCCTGTCGTTCACGGTGTCGACCATCGCGCTGGGAGTGAGCCTGGCGATGGGCGGGTCGCTGCAGCACATGCCGGTGCTGGGCGCCTCGGCGCTGGCACTGGTGCCGGCGCTCGGCGGCATGTTCCTGGGCCAGTGGCTGCGCCACCGGATCAGCGCCGAGCGCTTTCGCAAGCTGTTCTTCTGCGGGCTGCTGGTGCTGGGCGGTGAGCTGGCGATGCGGGGGTTGTCGTAACGTTGCTGCGGGTTTGCTCCCCTCTCCCGCTTGCGGGAGAGGGGGCACACCTTCGGTGATGTCCTGTCTGGCGCAATCCCTTAGCGACTCGCCCGCACCGTACGTCCGTTCAGCGGCTGTACCGGGCGCGCGTTCATCGGATACAGCGCGCGGAACGCCGCCAATTGCGCCGGCGATACTTCCACCGGGGTCTTCAGCACCTGCCAGCGCACGTCCTCGCTGCACGGCGGCGTCGTCAGCGAACCGGTGAAGGCCCAGTACGCCTGGCTTGCCGGCAGCACGGCTGCCACATCCAGCGGCGCGGCCAGTTCGCGCGACTCGCCGGCCTTGGCCGGCAGGCTGGCAAAGACAGGCTTCAGCGCCGCGTTCTCGCGGCCGGACTTGAACAGCACGGCCACCACCGCCAGCTTGCCTTCGGCATTCTGGTGCACCAGATGCGCCACCAGCGGATAGGTCTTGCCGTTGATCTTTTCTTCGCTGGGCGTGTGGAAGTGGAACTGCAGCAGCTTGTAGGGCACGCCGTCCAGTTCGATCTGTCCAGCGGCGGGCAGGTTGACCTGCACCGTATGGCCGTTGTTGACCACGGTGCCGGGCGCGGCGGCGTAGCCAAAGCCGATCGGCTTCAGGTCCGCGGCCCGGGCCTTGCCGGTGCGGATATCGATGGGCGACTGGTGCTTGCCCAGCGCGCAGGTCTTGTAGTCCTGGTCCAGCTCGGCCCAGTGGCTGGTGCCGGTTGGTCCCGTGTAGCTCCAGTGCGGGTCATTGCCGGCCCACGCGGCAGGTGCAAGCAAGGTGGCGCAAAGCGTGAAAATCGGCAGCCTGTAGTTCATTGTCGATGTGTCCTGGTGTTGGCAACCCCTTGTTTTCCGACATGGTGTTATCAAGCTGTCCCAGTCTTGAGTGCCGGGTCGTTGCCCGGGCCGGAAATCATGCAGCAAAACTGCCGTCCGGCGAATAAGGTATTGCTGAACTCCGGTCTGCACTGCGTTTAACAGGAGTATGGACTGCATGCACGCTGGCGATTGATGCGTGCTGCGCATGCCGTCATGGAGGGGACACAATGCGGACATCTCACGTGGCGCGCTGGGGGCGCAGGGCGCCACAGACATCCCCACCCAGGCGGGGATGCCTGCCTGCCACCTTTAGTCTCGGGATTTCAGCCAGGCCGCGCGCCGGCCTGTTTCGACTCCAGTTGCGCACGCACCGCGGAGATATGATCGCCTGCTTCATCGACGGCGCTTTCCAGGTCGCTGGTGCTGCAGCCCAGCTCCCGGCACCAGTACTGCACTTCAAGCGGATCCATCAGGTTGATGCGGCCCGGATCCAGGGGCCTGAACTCGCTTGTCACATGGCTCATGCTTGCCTCCTGTCCGTGTCTCGGCGCGACACAGCCCTTGCATTGTAGGCAGTCATCCGGCGCGCGTTGCATCAAGGTGTGTCTGCCGCAGGCATATGATGTAGCGGTTACCCACGCCGACAGGATGCCGCATGCCCCGCTCACCCGGCGCGAAACTCTGGTCCACGCTGAACCAGGCCGCGGCCCGCAATGCGCGCCAGGTGCAGCGCGCCGTCAACAAGAACCTGACCGGGCCGATGACGGAGGCCATGGTGCGCAACGCGGTGAAGCAATCGGCTGCGGTCACGGCCGCCACGCAGCGCGCGCTGTCGGGCGTGGTATCGCCGGTGCAGGCGCCGCAAAGCCGTGGCAACGGCCGCTGGGAGGAGGGTGCCTGGGGCACTCCGCTGGCACCGCGCCGCTACCGCATCTTCGTGCCGGCTGGCGTCACTGCGTCGCGGCGCGCCCCGCTGCTGGTGCTGCTGCACGGCTGCGGCCAGGACGCCGCCAGCTTTGCCGCGGTCACGCGCGCGGCAGCGGTGGCGCGCGAATCAGGCTGGGTGGTGTTGTTGCCCGAGCAGACCTCGCAGGCCAATGCCCAGCGCTGTTGGAACTGGTTCCGGCCCGCCGCGCAGGGTGGCATCGAGGCTGGGCTGCTGATGGCACTGATCGACCAGGCCTGCCGCCGCCATCCGGTTGCCGCGGACCGCATCAGCGTGCTGGGGCTGTCCGCGGGCGGCGCGATGGCGCTGATGCTGGGGCTGCGCTATCCGGAGCGCTTTGCCGCGGTCGGCTCGCACTCCGGCGCGGCGCCCTGGAGCGCCGCCAATGCCGCGCAGGCGGCGCGCGCCATGCGCGGGCAGCGCGGACCCGATGCCAAGGCCATGCAGGCGCTGCGGTCCGGGCTGGCCGGGCGCCGCCCGCCGCCGTTGCTGCTGCTGCATGGCGATGCCGACCACGTGGTCGACTTCAGCAACGCCACCGCCGCGGCCGGCATGTGGATGCACCTGCAGCCGGAAGATGCGCACCCGCTGTCCGCGGTGCCGGCACGGCGTATCCAGCGCGGCATGCGCCGTGCCATGGATGTGTTCGACTGGACCGAGGGCAAGTCGCCCTACCTGCGCCTGGTGCGGGTGGAAGGACTGGGCCACGCGTGGAGCGGCGGGGCCGGCGGGCAGGCGTTTTCGGATCCGGCGGGGCCGGATGGATTGAAGCTGGCGTTGCGGTTTTTTCTGGCGGTTGGGGGGTAAGGGCCGGCGAATAAGACTATCTTCAGGCCAAACTGACAGGCTCAAACACCACATCACTCGCCGGACAAGCCACACAAGGCAGGATCAGCCCCTCTTCCTTCTCATCCAGACTCAACCCCGGCCATTCGATCCGGTAGCGGATCGTCCCCGCATGCAACCGGCTGGCGCAGGCGCGGCAGGTGCCGTTGCGGCAGGAGTTGGGCAGCGGCACGCCTTCAAGCAGTGCGGCTTCCAGCAGGCTCTGCCCGGCCGGCGCGGCGAAGCGGGTGTCTCCCGGCAGCACGTGCGCCGTGAATTCGGTGCTGTCGTCCGGCAGGGTCGGAGCGTGCTCAGCCATGCGTCTCATCCTCCGCTTCCGGAAACTGAGCGCGCCCATGGGTCGCATCCCGCAGTGCGTCGCGCGCGGCGTCCAGTTGTGTCGCGGGCATGCGCAGGACCAGCGTGGCCAGCGCGCCGTAGGCGGTGTCGGCCAGGGTGCAGCCCGGTTGCGCCTCATAGTCCAGCCAGCGGCGCACGCGCGGTTCATCGGCATAGTCCACGGCCACCGTCAGGGTGCCGTAGGCGATGCGTTCCACGCGCTCGGCGGTTTTCAGCGCTGCCGCTATGGCGTCGGTGTAAGCGCGCACCAACCCGCCAGCCCCCAGTTTGACGCCACCGTAATAGCGCACCACGGCCGCCAGCACGCCGTCAAGGTCGTGGTGGCGCAGCACTTCCAGGATTGGCCGTCCCGCCGTGCCAGAGGGTTCGCCATCGTCGGACATGCCCGAGGCGCCGCCGGCCAGCAGCGCCCAGCAGACGTGGGTGGCGGTCGGGTGTTCGGCCCGCAGCGCCTGCAGCGCCGCCATGGCGGCGTCGCGGTCGGCAACGGGCCGCGCCAGCGCCAGGAAGCGGCTCTTGCGGATCTCGATCTCGGCGTGAACGGGGGCGGCTAGCGTGTAGGTGGGCAAGCGAAGAGGCTGAAAGCTGGGGCAGGGATCCGCGCCTGTCAGGCCGCGGCAAGGCAAACGGGGAGTGTACCGCAGCGGGCCCGGCGGCCCAGGCAGGGTGAATGTCTTATGTAGTCAACATGCTGTCACAAACCGAGGATACGATCCGCTCCGGTTGTGCGCAATGCCGCCCGCCGCCCGCCTGTGCCAACAGGTGCCCGGTCCCGCCAGCGGGAGCGGCGCAAATACGCAGTGAACAACAGACCCCTTCCTCATCCCGGATCGAGAACATGCTTGAACAACCCAATGTTGGCCGCCGCAAGGCCCTGAAGATCCTGGCCGGCGCGCCGATGCTGCCGCTTGGCCTGGCCTCCGTCGGTCTGGTGGCAGGCTGCGGCGGTGGCGACGACGCCGTCGCCGCGCCCGTTCCGCCGGCCCAGGCCGCCACCTTTACCACCGCCGAATTCGTTGGCATGAGCGCGCCGACGCTGGCCGCGCCGGACGCCATGGCGTCCACCACGGTGGGCTCCAGCCTCAAGGTGTCGTTCAGCGACGGCAGCAGCCAGACCTACAAGCTGGCTTTCCAGCCGTTCTTCATCACCGGCGACAGCGTGCCGGACGGCAAGGGCGGCACCACTCTGGCCGGCGGCTACTACGACATCAACAACAAGCCGATCATCGACACCTCCGTGGCCGGCAAGGAACGCCAGTTCTTCTCCGATGCACCGGACGGCAGCTCGCTGCTGACGCTGGCCAACCCGACCGTTCCGGGCGTCAAGGGCAAGACGGTGTTCGCGGTGGTGCAGTTCGAATACACCACGCGCAACCAGGGCAATGCCAGCATGTACGGCCTGCTGCCGTCGCCGATCGCGGTGGTGACGCTGGACCAGGACCCGGCCACCGGCAAGCTGACTCCGGTCAAGTACCACAACGTCGACACCTCGGGCGTCAACGGCCTGTGGATCACCTGCGGCGCCAGCCTGTCGCCGTGGAACACCCATCTGTCGAGCGAAGAGTACGAGACCGACATGATGGACGCCAACGCGGTCAAGCAACTGCAGGGCTACAGCCAGAACCTGTACGGCGATCCGGCCCGCGCCAACGCCTACAATTACGGCCACCTGCCCGAAGTCACGGTCAACCCGGACGGCACCGGCTCCATCAAGAAGCACTACTGCCTGGGCCGCATCTCGCATGAGCTGGTGCAGGTCATGCCCGACGAGCGCACCGTGCTGATGGGCGACGATGCCACCAACGGCGGCCTGTTCCTGTTTATCGCCGACCGCGCCCGCGACCTGTCCTCCGGCACGCTGTACGTGGCCAAGTGGAACCAGACTTCGGGCGTGGGCCCGGGCAGCGCCACGCTGTCGTGGATCAGGCTGGGCAGCGCGACCAGCGCCGAAATCCGCGCGCTGGTCGATGGCGGCATCAAGCTCGCCAACATCATGGACGTCAAGACCGCCGACCCGGCCGACGCCAGCTACACCCGCATCCTCTACAACGGCAAGCCGAACTGGGTGAAGCTGATGCCGGGCATGGAAAAGGCCGCGGCGTTCCTGGAAACCCACCGCTACGCCGCGCTGGTCGGCGGCAGCCTGGGCTTCACCAAGATGGAAGGCACCACCGTCAACATCAAGGACAAGAAGGCCTATTCGGCGATGTCCCGCATCGAGTCGAGCATGCTCAAGGGCAATGCCGCCAACGCCGGCGATATCCAGGTGGAAGGCCCTTACTCCGGCGCGGTCTATGAGCTGAACCTGAAGGGCGGCCAGGCCGACAAGACCGGCACGGCCATCAGCAGCGAATGGGTGCCGGTCGACATGGCCGCCGTGCCCGCGCTGATCAGCGAAGACCTGGGCGGCGGCAAGATGAAGCAGCAGGACGCGCTGGGCAACTTTGCCAACCCCGACAAGATCGCCACGCCGGACAACCTGAAGTTCTCGGAGAAGCTGCGCACGCTGTTTGTGGGCGAGGACAGCAACACCCACGTCAACAACTTCCTGTGGGCCTACAACGTCGACACCAAGGTGCTCAGCCGCGTGCTGTCGTGCCCGGTCGGCGCCGAATCCACGGGCCTGCATGCGGTGGACGAGATCAACGGCTGGACCTATGTGATGAGCAGCTTCCAGCACGCCGGTGACTGGGAGACGCCGCTGCACGACATCGTGAAGGCACAGCTGGATCCGCTGGTGCGCGCCAGGTACAAGGACCGTTTCGGTGCTGCAGTGGGCTACCTGACGGCCGATCCGACCGGCGTCAAGCTGGCCAAGGCCTGATACGCGCCGCGGTTAGTGCGCGGATGACGGCGGCGGGCTTCGGCCCGCCGTTCTCATTGCGGCGCGATCGTTTAACATGGCAGGTCCGGCATCATGCCAACCTTGCTGCCAGTCATGCCTGATCAGCATCCGAATTTCCGCTCCGCGCGCCTCACCCTGCTGCCCTTTCGTGGCGACGACGCGATCGAGGCATTCCCCTGCATCACCCCGACCCTCGCCCGGTTCATGGACTGGGAGCCGGCGCCATCGCTGCGGGCATTCGAAGCGGTCTGGCAAGGATGGCTGGTCAGCATGGCTGGCGGCTCGGAGTACGTCTTCACCATCCGTCGTGCCGATGACGGCCTGTTCCTGGGGCTGGCCGGCCTCCATCATGCCGACACGGCCGCGCCAGAGCTTGGCATCTGGATCCGCGAGGACTGCCACGGCCATGCATACGGCAGGGAGGCCGTGACAGCGGTGGCGGACTGGGCGCTGGCCAACCTTTCGCCATCGCACCTGGTCTATCCCGTGGCCGAACAGAACTGGCCTAGCCGCCGTATTGCCGAATCGCTGGGTGGCGTGCTCGTGGGGCAAACCACGACGCCCAAGTACGAGCGCCTGATCTACCGTATCCCGGCGCGCGGCGCCGCCCCGCGTGCCGATTCTGCTACGCTAGGCGCTTTCCCCCGCTGAGCATGCCATCATGACCGGCTCGACCCACGACCCCGACGCACGCCGCATGGCGCCCGCCACCGAGCGCAACCGCGAGCCTATCCTGGCGGTATTGCGCAACGTCCTGCCCGCGAGTGGCACGGTGCTGGAAATTGCCAGCGGCACCGGCCAGCACGCCGCACACTTCGCGGCGGCGCTGCCCGGGCTGACCTGGCAGCCGAGCGATCCGGAAGCCGCCGCGCGCGCGTCGATCGCCGCGTGGACCGCGCATGCCGGCCTGGCCAATGTGCGCGCACCGCTGGCGCTGGATGTCTGCCGCCAGCCGTGGGGCATCGACGCCGCCGATGCGGTGGTGTGCATCAACATGATCCATATCGCCCCGTGGGCCGCGGCCGAGGCGCTCTTTGACGGCGCCGGCAAGCTGCTGGGTCCGGGCGGCGTGCTGTTCCTGTACGGCCCCTATCGCCGCGGCGGCGCGCACACCGCGCCCAGCAACGCGGCCTTCGACGCGCAGCTGCGCGCCACCGATGCCGACTGGGGCGTGCGCGACATGGAAGCGGTGATCGCGCTGGGCGAGGCGCAGGGCATGCGCTGCGACGAGCCGGTGCCGATGCCGGCCAACAACTTCTGCCTGGTGTTCCGCAAGTAAGCTGCTGCGCGCTTTCAGTATTGCCAGAAGCCGATCGGCACAACGGGCGCGATCATCCCCAGCGCGGTGGGCAAGGCGGGGGATTTCAGGCCGGATTCCGGAGAAAGCGGGGGCAAGGCGGGGCGGCCTCAATCATATGCGGGCAGCCCGGCGGGCGCTTTGCACTAAAATCGCCCGGTCATTCGATCCTGCGGTGCCGCTGCCTTCCCGGCTGGCCGCACCGCGCCCGCCCCGGAGAACACGATGAAGGTCCAGAACATCCTGCAGACGATCGGCAATACCCCGCATATCCGCATCAACCGCCTGTTTGGCAACGGGCACGAGGTGTGGATCAAGTCCGAGCGCAGCAATCCCGGCGCCTCGATCAAGGACCGCATCGCGCTGTCGATGGTGGAAGACGCCGAGCGCCGCGGCGTGCTCAAGCCGGGCGGCACCATCATCGAGCCGACCTCGGGCAACACCGGCATCGGCCTGGCCATGGTGGCCGCGGTCAAGGGCTACAAGCTGGTGCTGGTGATGCCGGACAGCATGTCGGTGGAGCGCCGCCGCCTGATGCTGGCCTATGGCGCCACCTTTGACCTGACCCCGCGCGAGAAGGGCATGAAGGGCGCGATCGCGCGCGCCGAGGAACTGGTTGCCGCCACTCCGGGCGCATGGATGCCGCAGCAGTTCGAGAACCCGGCCAATGTCGACGTGCACGTGCGCACCACCGCGCAGGAAATCCTGAACGACTTCCCCGAGGGGCTGGACGTGCTGATCACCGGCGTCGGCACCGGCGGCCACCTGACGGGCTGCGCCCGCGTGCTCAAGGACAAGTGGCCGCAACTGAAGGTGTTCGGCGTCGAGCCGGTGGCCTCGCCCGTGATCTCCGGCGGCGCGCCGGCGCCGCACCCGATCCAGGGCATCGGCGCGGGCTTTATCCCGAAGAACCTTGATACGTCCTTGCTCGACGGCGTGATCCAGGTCGATGCCGAGCCCGCGCGCGAGATGGCGCGCCGCTGCGCGCGCGAGGAAGGCATCCTGGTCGGCATCTCGTCCGGCGCCACGCTGGCCGCGATCGCGCAGAAGCTGCCCGAGCTGCACGCCAGCGCGCGCGTGCTGGGCTTCAACTACGACACCGGCGAGCGCTACCTGACGGTTGAAGGGTTCCTGCCCGCGTAAGCGGGCGCAAGCGCCCGGACCTTGCGGCCCGGGCGCTCAGAACGCTTCATTGATCTGGAAGTAGACGCCGCGCGTTTGCCGCCCGAAGCCGGCATCGAGCCGCACATTGACGCGCGGCTTGAATTCGAAGCGGTAGCCGATGCCCGCATTGGGCAGCCAGTGCGCCGAGGCCAGGTCACCCGGCTTGGGCGCAATCGCCCCGGTGCCGGCCCAGAACACCACCCCCTGCCGGCCGGCAATATGCATCCGGTATTCCACCTGCGCTTCGATCACGTTGCGGTCGCGGTACTGCCCCAGGAAATAGCCGCGCATGCGCTTGTTGTCGCCGAGCTGCGACAGCATGTTCCACGGCACGTCGCCCCAGCTGAAGCGGCCATGGATGTCGAAGGCCAGCACATCGCGCTCGCGCATCTGGTAATAGCGGTTGTAGGACCACTCCAGCGTCTCGAAATCGGTATTGCTGCCCAGCCCGCGCCGGTACACCGCCGCATTGGCGATCAGCGCCTGGCCGGAATAGGGGTTGGGCAGGAAGTCGCGCGTGTCGTACGAGAAATGCGCGGTCACGCCTGAGCTGAACACGTGCGGCCCGTTGGGGTCGGTGGCCAGCGCGCTGGCGGCGCCGCGCTGCAGGCTGTTGGCGTCGTCATTCTGCACCGAGATGCCGGCGCCGATGTAGGTGTTGGGACGCACGCGCATCAGCATGCGCGGCTGCAGGAAGAACTCGCGCCGGGTGTAGCCCTCTTTGTTGGCATCATTGACGGCGCGGTCATAGCCGACTCCCCAATAGGAGGTTGGCATATTGACCACCGCGCCGGTGATCGCGAAGCGGTAGCTGTCATCGGCAAGGAAGGTGGTGTTGTCCACGCCCAGCCCGATGGCGCCGCGGGTGGTGACAAAGCCGTGCAGGTTAAGGGTGGAGATCTGCGTGCCGGGCGCTGCATGGGTGGGCTTGTACAGCCCGATCGCCGCCATGCCGATGCCAAGCCCCATCTCCGGGTTGTAGAACGGCCCGGGCAGCACGCCCCAGTCCATGCCGTGGCTCAGGTCCACCTGCCTGGACGCGCCAAGCCTGGTCAGCAGCCGGTCCATCCAGCCCGGCTCGTCGGCGCGCGCCGGGACGCAAGCGCAGAACAGGGCGAGGGTGGCGGCAAGGCGGCGGAGCGTTTCGGACATGGTGTTGCCTGCGTCAGAAGCGGAGGAATCCGGTAGCGATCACGTTGTTGCGGTTGTAGCCGTAGCCGACTTCCACCAGCAGCCCCACGTACTTGTTGACGGTCCAGTTCATGCCGACCGAGCCGCTCCAGGCGCCCACCGCCTTCTCATCGATCTTGTAGTTCAGCCGCTGCGTCTGGCCGGTGCCCGGCACCGGCACGTCGAAATGCCCGGCGATGCTGGCATGGGTCTGGAACCATGTCGCGCCGACGTAAGGCGTCAGCACGCCGAAGCGGCCCAGGCGGAAGTTCCAGCCCAAGCGAGGGCCAATATTGATCGACTTGACCGGCGTTTCGGACATGGAGATGTCGGACACGGTGAACGTCACCGGCAGCGAGAAGAACAGATCGCCATAGCTGCCCACCAGCGTGAAGCCGGCGCCGTACGAGTGTCCGCTGTAGCTGGCACGCTGCGTCGGCAGCCGGATCGGCTTGCCGCAATCCGGGCGCGGCCGGCGTCCGCCGCAACCGATATCGATGCCGAAGAAGCGCTCCAGGTCGGTCAGCGAAGAAAAGCTGATGCCGATATTGCCGCTGCCCCCCACCGTGCCGAGCATTCCATAGACGTTCATGAATGGAAACAGCCACGCGCCCACCTGGACCTGGTTCGAGGTATTGCGAATGCGCGACTGGTCGAAGCGCACGAAATCCGCACCGCGCAGCGGCGCGCTGCCCGCCGATACGCTCAGTCCGCTGAGCTGGTAACGCTGTTGCCCGGCGAAATACGAATAGCCGATGTCGTAGGGATTGGGCAGGTCATAACCCTTGTCGATCACGCGCTGGGCAAAGAACGGCAGCGCGCGGTCCCATTGGCGCGGTGTAGCGCTGGCGGGTTCGCCGCTGTCAGGCTGCGCCGGCGGCCCGACGTAGCCGCGGTAGGGCCCCGTCGAGGGTCTGCTGGCCGGCACCGCGCTGGTGGTAGCCGTGGCTTCACCGCCGTTGCCGGCCACCCACGCCAGCGCGGCCACGGGCATGCACCACAGCACGGCAGGCAGCAGCGCGGCGATGCCGGCGCAGCGTGCCGGTTGGATGCGGCGCTTCCTGGCTGCCCCGTCTGCGCCTTGCGCCATGGCTTTCCCTGGCTTGTTCTTTGTGGTCGTTGCCAGAAGATACTGGTGCGCGCCGCGCGAGGCAATGCGTGCGGCGCGCAAACCGTCGCATCTGCCGCTTCAGGAAGAAAGACTAAGATCTCTCGATGAAAACGTTCATATCGCGAACCCCGACCGGTTCAGCGCGACAACAAGCCGTGCCGCTTGTGCCAGTCCGCCAGCGATTCATCCGGCCACGTGTCGCAGTGCACATGGCCTTTGCCCCTGGGCACATCCACCCACGATGCGGCAGAATCCAGCGCAGCCTCCACTACCTCCGGGGGGCGCGGCAGCGGCGTGTCGATGGCCGATGCATGCGGATGCACCAGATGGGGCCAGCGCGGGTCCCACAGCCACAGTGCGCTGCCGCACTTCACGCAGAAGTGCCGCTGCGCGGGCGATCGCCGCGCGCGCTTGCCGGGTTCGCGCAGCACCGCGTGATAGATACCCAGGTGCTTGCGTCCGCGCACGCGCAGCGTGGCGGCGTCGCCGCCGAGGTTGATCGCATAGCCGCCGCTCCCCGCGGTCTTGCGGCAGATCGAGCAATGGCAATGCATATAGGGATAGGGTGAATCGGACTCGAGCGAGAAGTGGATCGCGCCGCAATGACAGGAGCCGTCGAGATGCATGGAGAGGGCCTTTGCTCGGTGGCGTTCAGGACAGTCCATTGACTGTAGAAAACCCCCGGCAAAGTGCCAAGGTGGCGATGGTTACAGCGCCTTGCGGAACGTCAGGTTGATGCGCAGCCGTCCCAGCAACGGATGATCGCCATCGGCCAGTGGCGCCACGCCGTGGAAGGCCAGCCGAGACGGCCCGCCCCACACCACCACGTCCCCGTGCGCCAGCCGTATCCGCTGCGGCTTGTCCGCGCGGCGCATGCCACCGAACAGGAACACCGCGGGCAGCCCCAGCGAGACCGAGACGATGGGCGCGCCATAGTCCCGCTCGTCGCGGTCCTGGTGCAGTGAGAGCCGGGTGCCGGGCGCATAGCGGTTGATCAGGCAGGCATCCGGCTCGAAGCCGGCAAAGCCCGCTTGCGCCGCGGCGGAGGCGGCCAGCTGCCGGAAACTCGCCGGCATCTCCGGCCACGGGTTTGCGCTCAGCGGATCGATCGGGTCATAGCGATAGCCGCGCGCATCGGAGACCCAGCCGACAGCGCCGCAGTTGGTCATCGCCACCGACATCTTCAGGCCGCCGGGAGTGACCATGTGCCGCCAGGGAGCCATGGCAATGACAGCCTGGACGTCGGCCAGCAGCACTTCGGCATCGGGCCGGGCCGCGCCGCGCAGGACTGCCGCGCCGTCGGCGAGGGGCTCGACGGCGGGAGTGGCAGGGCCGCTCGGTGGCAGGTCGTCGAACAGGTCGAAAGTCATGGAGTGAGAGATTGCGGGCGCCCAGGGGCGGTCAGGCGACCGTCAGTTCCAGCCGCTTCCCCAGCGCCCGGAAGGCGGCCTCGATCGTATCGATTTTGGTCGCATGGTCCAGGTTGACGATACGCTGTACCTCTTGCTTGCGTGTATGCAGCCGGCGCGCCAGTTCGGCCTGCGTCACGCCCTGCGCGATCATCTCGTTGAGCAGCAGCACCTTCGCGGACACGCTGGCCGGTAGTTCAACCAGATGCTGGCCGCGCTTTGCCTTCGACGGCAGCGGCACCGGTCGGCCATCTTCGAAATAGAACTCCATGGCCGTGGCGAGCGCATCGGCGGCCATCTCGCGGGCTTGCTTGATGGTGTCGCCGCTGGTCAGGGCTTCCGGAATATCGGGAAACGACACGACAAAGCCATTGCCATCCGGGACGATATTGGCGGGGAAACGCAGCATATTGGGACTCCGTTAACGACAAGGGCACGTCTGGGCGTGAGATTGGAGATTCATGACAGGCCGAGTTGCTTGAGAATCGCCTTGCGCAACCCCTCCCGGATCTCATGGCTGGGATGCCGTGGCAGCGTGGACTGCCTGCCATTGAGATATACCCTCACATGCTTCGCGCCTTCACTGAAGGTCGCGCCCTGCCCGGCGAGCCATCGCCGGAATTCGCTCTGCTTCACCCGGATTCTCCTGCACCTCAGGGGAGATCAAGGGTAAGCAAAAATGTTTACTGATTCTAGCAGCAATCTGTTAACTCTGGTTGCAGGATTGTGAGGAAATGCACGATTCCCGGAACGGGTGCGCAATGTAGCGTGCCGGTCTTCGACATGAAAAAGGCCGCCTGTCAGGCGGCCTACTTGCACACGCTGCACAGCGTCTGCTCAGGCAAACGTATCGATTTCACCACGCCCAAGCACTCGCATGGGCCGAGCCGCAGCGATGGCCGCTGGTGCCGGCTCAGCAGATGCGAGGTTACCGGTGCCCAGACTGAACTGCCCCCGCCCATTTCCCGGCGCCTGCCGTTGCTGTCCGTTCCCATTGCCCGCCTGGCCGGTAAAGCCGTCTGCGCCCACCGAAGTCTGTCCAAGCTGGATGCCATTTTCCGACAGCGCGGTGCGCAGGTGCGGCAGTGCTGCTTCCACCGCGGCGCGCACGGCCTGGTGGGGCGAGACGAACTGGGCCTGGGCCTGGTCGTTGACCACGTTGAGCACCACCTTCAGCGGTCCCAGGTCGGGCGGGTTCAGCTGCAGTTCGGCGCTTTGCTGGCCTTGCGTGCCCAGGCGGATCATCTGCTGGCCAAGGGCCTGCGGCCACTGGCTGTCGTACAGCGGCGGGGCGACCACGGGGCGGCTGACGGCAGCGGCCGCGGCGGCGGCGGCCGACGGGGTTGGCTGGCCGGCCAGCGCGGCGGCCAGCGCTTGCGTATTGTCGGGGCTGGCCGCGGTAGTTTCGCCGGTACGGGCGGCAGCCTGCGCGGCGGCGAACGGCATTGCCGCGGGTTTGGCATCCGGCGTGCCGGTGCTGGCGGCAAGCGGATCGGCGCGGTGCTGGCCGATGCCGCTGTCAGGGCGGTTGCCCGAACCGCCGGCGTTCTCACCCGAGGTGTCCTGTAGCTGGGCGGCGGGCACGTGGCCCGCGACGGCCTGCGTGGTGCCGGCCTTGCCGTCGGTGCCTGCGGTGGCGCCGGCCTGAATCGTGGCGCGCTGCGAGGCGATGGTGGCCAGCGTGTCGGCTACCGAAGGCTGCGCGGGCCGGGCTTCGGTGGTCGCCACGTGCAGCGTGTCCGGCGGGAGCACGGCAGCAGCCGGGCTGGCTTCAGCCCGGGCATCCGCCGCAGGGGTTTGCGTGGCAGTTGCCAGCGCCGCCTGCAGTGCCGCGGCGCCGCCGCCATCGGTAACGCCGGCAACGGCGGTGCCTGCCGCGCCGGCCGGCGTGGCGGCCGGGCTGGCGGGCGCGGTGGCGGGAAGCATCAGCGCCAGTGCGGCGGCTGCAGCGGCGGCGGCAGCATCTGACGGCGTTGCCGCCGTGGTGTCTTCCTGATCCTTGTCCTTATCCTTCTGGCCGACCGCGGGCTTCTTGCCGCTTGCGGCGGCCTGCTGTGGCTTGCCGGCATCGGCTTGCGCCGCGGCCGGGCGCGATGCGGGCTGGTCGCACGCAGCCGTCTCCTTAGCCGCAGGCGTCGGCGTGGCGGACTTGTTGTTTTCGCTGGCACGCGACAGCGCGTCGCCGAAGCCGCTCGCGGCCGCTTCGGTGGTGGCGCGTCTGGCGCCTGCTACCGCATTGGCGGCGCTGCTGACAATCTGGCTGATATCGATCATGGGGGGGTCGCTGCGGGGTCAGGCCTGGCCGATGAGGCTCAGGCTTCGCTCAGCCGGCTGGCCGTGGTGCGGGCCAGGCGGGCGGCGTATTCGTCGTTGGCGCGCTGTTCGCGGCGCGCGGCGACCTGGTCTTCCTTCGCTTCGGCGCGCGCGATCAGCGTGTCGAACGAATTCAGGCGGCGCTTCTGGTGCTGCCAGCGGTTGCGGCCGGCCAGCAGATCCGCTTCGGCCTTGGCCACCGCAGCGCCTTGCTGGCGGATGGCCTGGTCGAGCGAATCCAGGAAACGCGAGAAGTCCTGCCAGCGGCTGGAGCTTATGCCTTGCGCGGCTGCCACCTGCATGCGCGCGCGATACTCCTGGCGATACTGGGTGAGCTGGTTGAGCTGCAGCTCCGCCTGCGTGCGCAGACCCTGCAGCCGCCCCAGCTCGCGTGCGGCGGTGTCGGTATCGGTCTGGGCCAGGTCAGCCAGCGTATTAAGCGGTGAATGCTTGAGCATGTTCACTCCTGTCGAAGAGGCGGTGAAGCTGGGCGATGGCGTCGTGGTAGCCGGCGCGCTCGTGGATATCCTGCTGCAAAAAGGCTTCCATGCGCGGGTGCAGCTGGATCGCCAGATCCAGTTCCGGGTCGTTGCCCGGCATGTAGGCACCTACGCTGATCAGGTCGCGGTTGCGCTGGTAGCGCGACATCAGCTGCTTGAAGCGGCGCACCGAGCCGAACTGCTCGTTCGGGATCAGCGCGGTCATGGCACGGCTGATCGACGCTTCGACGTCGATGGCCGGGTAGTGGCCCGCTTCGGCCAGGCTGCGCGACAGCACGATATGGCCGTCCAGGATGGCGCGCGCCGAATCGGCGATCGGGTCCTGCTGGTCGTCGCCTTCGGTCAGCACCGTGTAGAACGCGGTGATCGAGCCGCCGCCTTCGGGGCCGTTGCCGGTGCGCTCGACCAGCGTCGGCAGCTTGGCAAAGACCGAGGGCGGATAGCCCTTGGTGGCGGGCGGTTCGCCGATGGCCAGCGCGATCTCGCGCTGGGCCATGGCGTAGCGCGTGAGCGAGTCCATGATCAGCAGCACGTGCTGGCCCTGGTCGCGGAAATACTCGGCCAGCCGCGTCGCATAAGCCGCGCCCTGCATGCGCAGCAGCGGCGAGGTATCAGCGGGCGCGGCCACCACGACGGCACGTGCGCGGCCCTCGGGACCGAGGATGTTCTCGATGAATTCCTTCACTTCGCGGCCGCGTTCGCCGATCAGGCCGACCACGATCACATCGGCGCTGGTATAGCGCGCCATCATGCCGAGCAGCACGCTCTTGCCCACGCCCGATCCCGCGAACAGGCCCATGCGCTGGCCGCGGCCGACGGTCAGCATGCCGTTGATGGCGCGCACGCCGGTGTCGAGCACAGTCTCGATCGGGGCGCGCATCAGCGGGTTGATCTGCTCGCCGGCCAGCGGCACTTCCATGGCGGCGGCAAGCGGGCCGAGCCCGTCGAGCGGACGGCCCGCGGCATCCAGCACGCGGCCCAGCAGCCCGGCGCCGACCGGCAGGCGCTTGGAGCCTGGCTCGCGCGGCGTGGCGGTGCCGGCCGGCTGCGGCGACGGCTCCAGCGGGTAGACGCGCGCGCCCGGCAACAGCCCCACCACGTCGGATTGCGGCATCAGGTAGAGGCGGTCGGCGCCAAAGCCGACCACTTCCGCTTCAGCGGTGCGCGGGGCGTTGCTGTCAGTGGTGAATTGTCCCGCGGGCAGTTCGATCAGGCAGTCGCTGCCTACCGGCAGGCGCAGGCCTACGGCTTCCAGCACCAGCCCGGCGGCGCGCGTCAGGCGGCCGCAGCTGCGCTTGCTGTCGAGCCCGGCAATGCCGGCTGCGGCGCTGTTCAGCGCGCCGACCCAGCGTTGCGTGTGGGCCAGCGCCGCGTCTGCAATCGGCGTGGGCGTGGCTTGCGCGGTGGTGTCAGGCATGCGGCGGCTCCCACGGATCGTCGCGGCCCAACGCCTTGACCACGCGGGTCCAGCGTGTGGGCAGCGTGGCGTCGCGTTCGCCGCTGGCGGCACTGGCGATGCAGCCGCCGCGCGCCACCGACGGATCGGCGCGCACGGTCCAGCCGGCGGCGGCCAGTTCGCCGTGCAGGTGGGCTTCCACCAGCGCCACGTCGTCGGGGTGCAGCAGCAGGCTGGGCGATCCGGACAGCGCGGGCTCGCTGGTCAGCAGCTCGCGCACCGCCGGCAGCAATACCGAGGGGTCTTCCGCCAGCGCCGAGCGCACCAGCTGGCGCGCCACGTCCAGCGCCAGCGACACCAGTGCGCGCGAGACCTGGTCGTCCACGCCGCCAAGCGCGCTGCGGAAATTGCCGGCCAGCGCCTGCAGCTGCGCGGCCTCGTTGCGGGCGGCTTCCAGGCCGCGTGCATAGCCTTCGCGGTGGCCGTCGCCGTAGCCCTGCGTCTGGCCCTGGGTGTAGCCCTGGGCATAGCCTTCCTTGCGCGCGCCTTCGCGCATCGCGTCGAGGGCCTCGAAGTCGATCGGCGGCGGTGCGGGTTCGGCGGGTATGGCGGCCAGGGCCTCTGGCGGCTCGGCATCGCGTGGGTCGAGCGAGCCCATCTGCCAGCGCTGCCAGCCGGCGCCGCCGCCGCGCGCGCGGCGCGGGGGCTCGAACGGCGCAAAGCCGCCAGGCTCGGCGGCGGTGCCGTTGCCGGCCAGGGAAGAGAGCGGGTCGCCGCGCTGCGCGCGGCGTGCGGCCTGGCCGCGCTCAGGCTTTGCCTCAGACATAGGCATCGTCGCCTCCGCCGATCTGCACTTCGCCCGCATCCGCCAGGCGTCTTACCACCTGCAGGATGGCCTTCTGCTCGGCCTCGACCTGCGACACGCGCACCGGGCCCAGCGCATCCAGATCCTCGCGCAGCATCTCGCCGGCGCGGGTGGACATATTGCGGATGAACTTGTCGCGCAGTTCCTGCGGCGCGCCCTTGAGCGCGACGATAAGCGACTCGGTGGCGATTTCCTTGAGCACGCGCTGGATGCCGCGGTCGTCGACCTCCATCAGGTTCTCGAACAGGAACATCTCGTCGATGATCTTCTGCGCCAGGTCGCCGTCGTGCAGGCGCACGCCGTCGATGACAGCCTCCTCGTGCGCGGTGCTCATCAGGTTGATGATCTCGGCCGCGGTGCGCACGCCGCCCATGCGGCTGCGCTTCAGGCTCTGGCCCGCCAGCAGCTTGGTCAGCACGTCGGTCAGCTCCTGCAGCGCACCCGGCTGCACCCCGCCGAAGGTGGCGATACGCAGGATCACGTCGTTGCGCAGGCGGTCGGTGAACAGGCCCAGCACTTCGGACGACTTCTGGCGGTCCAGGTGGATCAGGATGGTGGCGATGATCTGCGGGTGCTCGTCGCGGATCAGCTCGGCGATCGCGGTCGAGTCCATCCAGTTCAGCGAGTCGATGCCGCCGCCCGGATCGCGCGACTCCAGGATGTCCTCGATCACCGACTGCGCGCGCTCCTCGCCCAGCGCCTTGTTCAGCACGCTGCGGATAAAGGCGTTGGAGTCGACGTTCAGGGCCAGGTATTGCTCGGTCTCCGAGCGGAACTCGCCCAGCACCCCGGCCATTTCCTCGCGGGTGACCGAGCTGAGCGTGGCCATGGCCGAGCCCAGCTCCTGCACTTCGCGCTGCGACAGGTGCTTGAACACCTCGGCCGCGGCATCCTCGCCGATCGCCATCATCAGGACGGCGCTCTTCTGCAGGCCGCTGGCCTGGACCTCCTTGGAGATGCCCTTAGCGGTTGTCATCTGCAATCCAGTTCTTGATCACGCTGGCGACCAGGCGCGGGTCGCGCTGTGCGGCGTCGCGTACCAGCGCGAGGTCGCTTTCATACTTGGCGGCAAGCCGCAGGATTTCCGGACTGGCCGGCTCCTCCGGCGGCAGCAGCACCGCCTCGGCTTCGTCCTTGGCCGCCGGCGCCGGCAGCGGCGGCGTGGTGTAGCGGCGCAGGATCGGGCGCGCCACCTTGAACCACGCAAACAGAGCCAGCAGTGCCAGCAGCAGGTAGCCGGCCAGGGTCTTGCCCAGTTCAATCATGTCGGGTTGCTTCCACAGCGGCAGTTCGGGCTCGACCTTTTCGCGCTCGGCGGTGAACGGGCTGTTGACCACGTTGATGGAGTCGCCCCGGTCGGCCGAGAACCCCATCGCTTCCTTGGTCAGGTTCTGGATCTGCGCCAGCAGCGCCGGCGGCAGCGGTTCGGCCACGAGCTTGCCCTTGGCATTGGCCTGCTGGCGGTAGTTGACCACCACCGCCACCGACAGCCGGCGCACGCCGCCCGGTGCCTGCTGCACGTGGCGCACGGAGCGGTCCAGCTCATAGTTGACGGTGGAGTCGCGGCGGTTGCTGCTCGGGCCGCTGGAAGCGGTGGCAGTGGTGCCCTGCGCCGCCTGGCCTGGCTGGCCGGGCTGGCCCGCGGCCGGGGCGCCGGCCTGTCCGGGCGCCTGGCCCGCGCGCGGCGTCTGCGGCGTGGTCACGGGCGCGACCGCGGCAGCGGGCGGCTGGTTCGACAGCGCCCCGGGCACGCCGCCCGGGGGCGTCGCGCCCTGCTGCGTCGATTCGCTGGTCTGCTGGCTGCGGATGGCCGTGCGGGTCGGGTCCTGGTTGGGCTTGTAGCTCTCGTCGGTGTGCTCGACGATGGAGAAATCCACGTCGGCGGTCACCTGCGCGCGCACGTTGTCCTTGCCGAGGATCGGCGTCAGGATCGCTTCGATGCGCTTCAGGTAGTTCTGCTCCAGCGCCTGCACGTACTTGAGCTGGGTGGCGTCGAGCATGCGCTCGTTGCCGGTGTTCGACAGCAGGTTGCCGTGCTGGTCGACGATCGAGATCGACTTGGGTGTCAGTTCCGGCACGCTCGACGACACCAGGTGGCCGATTGCAGCGACCTGGCCTTCATCGATGGCGCGCCCCGGGTACAGCTGCAACACGATCGATGCGGTCGGCTTCTGGCGCTCGCGCACGAACAGCGTCGGTTTGGGAATGGCCAGGTGCACGCGGGCGGACTGCACCGCCGCGATCGATTCGATCGAGCGCGCCAGCTCGCCTTCCAGCCCGCGCTGGTAGTTGACCTGCTCGGCAAACTGGCTGATGCCGAACTTCTGATTGTCCATCAGCTCCATGCCGGCCGTGCCGCTCTTGGGCAGGCCCTGCGAAGCCAGGCGCAGGCGTGTCTCATGCACTTTCTCCGCCGGCACCATGACCGCGCCGCCGCCTTCGGCGAACTTGTACGGCACGTTCATCTGCTGCAGCGACTGCAGCACCGCGCCGCCGTCGCGCTCGGACAGGTTGCTGTACAGCACCTTGTAGTCCGGGCTGCGCGACCACAGCACGCCCACCGCGATGGCGGCGGCCAGCGCCGCGCCGGCCAGCATCAGCGGCAGCTTCGGGTTGGCCTTCAGGCGCTCCAGCATTTCGGTAGGGCGCCCGGGCATAGCCACGGCCGCGGTCATGCGTGTGCTCCGGATCCGGTGCCGCGGCGCTCGCGACGGCATGGGCGATGTTGACCGCCTTGGTCGTCGGCTCGGCTCACGGCACGGCTCACATTACGCTGGAGAGAAAACACGCGTACTCCCGAATCGATGGTTGTCTGGTGACTGCCGGCACCCGCGCAGGGCGATCGCCCGCGCTTTTCCGGCACGGTGGCAATGATCGGCGAGACTTGAGCCCGACAATCCGGTGAATAGACCCGGTTTTTTGTCCGATTTCGGCCCATGGGCCGGCGCGGGCGGCGGGTACTCTGCGGGGGCTGAAACTGGGTGCGAACCGCCTGAGGCCCTGCTTGCCGGCAGGCTGGCATGTGATGCAAGGGGCGCGCCAGAACAACAACCGAGCCGGTACGCCGGCCTACGACAAGCCACCGACGAGCCAAATGACCACTATCTCTTCCATCGAGGGCATGCTGCAGCAACTGCGCGGGATGTCCCAGGCAGCCTCGGGCAACACCGCCAGCCCGTCCGCCGCGCCGGTCGGCGGCGGTTTCGCCGGCGAGCTGCAGCGCTCGCTGGGCCGCATCAACGCCGCCCAGGACCGCGCCTACGGCCAGGCCGAGGCGTTCGAGCTGGGCAAGCCGGGCGTGGCGCTCAATGACGTGATGATCGACCTGCAGAAGGCCAACGTGTCGTTCCAGACCGGGGTGCAGGTGCGGAACCGTCTGGTGGCGGCGTATCAGGAGATGATGAATATGCCGGTCTGAGGCATCGCAAGCCGGAAAGCCTGGCGCAACCGCGCCGGTGCATGCGGTGCCGGCGCGCTGGCACGATCCTGATTCCTGGTTGTCACCTCATGCAGAACAATTACTATGCTTCCCGGGTATCCCGCTACCTGAGCCAGGCCGAGGCAAGCTTTGCCGCGCAGCGGTACCACGATTGCATCCGGCAGGCCGAGCAGGCCGAGCGCTTCGACAAGAAGAACCCGAACACCTACTGCTGGCGCGCGCTGTCGCATATGTCGCTCGGCACGCTGGAGCAAGCGAAGAACATCCTGGCACAGGCACAGGCAGTGTTCCCGGACAATGCGCGCGTACGGGTCCTGGCGGGCAAGGTCATGATGGACCTGGGGCACTACGAGGCGGCCAGGGAAGTGATGGAGGCTGCGCTCGAGATCGATGCGTCGATCTGGATGGCGTGGGCGAATTACTCGACGCTCCTGTATACGGTGCAGGATTACCAGGGCGCCAAGGATGCGATCTGCCGGGCTATCGAGCTCGAGCCCTCGGATGCCGGACTGCTGTCGAATTACGCCAACACGCTGAAGGAAACCGGTGCGATCGCGGAGTCGCTGGCGGCGCAGCGCAGAGCCGTCGCGGCGGCGCCGGCCGAGGCGGCGATCCGGAGCAACCTGCTCTACACGATGATGTTCGATGAGGCCACCACGCCGCAGGACTTGCTGCGTGAAGCGCAGGCCTGTGCGGCGCTGATGAAGGCGCCCGGGCCGGCAAGGCCGCTGCAAGCGCCGAAGGACACCGGCCGTATCCGGCTGGGTATGCTCTCCAACGATCTCTACGCGCATGCGTGCGCGTACTTCATCATCCCGTTCCTGGCAAATCTTGACCACACCAGGATCGAAGTGTTCGTCTATGCGCTGAACGGGCGCAAGGACAATATCACGCAGAAGATCCGCAATTACGCCGAGCACTTTGTCGATATCTCTGCGACGCCTGCCGCCAGCATTCCGGACCTGATTCGCGAGGCGAGGCTGGACGTCATGATCGACATGGGCGGCTATTCGCGCAATTCGCCGCTGCAGTACATGGCGCACCGCCTGGCTCCCCGGCAGATCACGTGGATCGGCTACCCGGGTTCCACCGGCATGCCTGAGATCGACTTCCGCCTGGTCGACAACGTGACCGATCCCGAAGGCCACGAGGCCTATTACACGGAACAGCTGATGCGCGCCCCGGTGGTGTCGGCGGCTTACTTCCCGCTGGTGGGGCGACCACTGGACGCCTATGCCATGGCGTACCGCCCGCGTCCGACGCCGGCACTGGAGGCCGGGCATGTCACCTTTGGCTGCAGCGTGAACCTTGCCAAGATCAGCGCGCGGACCTTGCGGATGTGGGGCCAGGTGCTGGCGCGCTGCCCGGGCAGCAAGCTGCTGCTGGAGTGCGCGGGCCTGGACAAGGATCCCGTGCGCCAGCCGCTGCTTGCGCGCATGGAGCAGGCCGGCATCGACAGCGACCGCGTGATCTGCGTGCCGCGGCGTGGCGAGAACCAGTACCTGATTTACCACAGCATCGATATCGTCCTCGATACCTCGCCCGTCACCGGCGGCACCAACGCGTGCGATGCGCTGTGGATGGGTGTGCCGGTGGTCACTTTCTGCGGGCATGCCAGCCACGAGCGCATTGCGGCCTCCATCGTCGCGTCGGTTGGCCTGGCCGGTCTGGGCTGCCTGACGGAAGAGCAGTATGTGGAAACAGCCGCCAGCCTGGCTGCCGACGTGGCGCAGCTCAATGCGCTGCGCCTGTCGATCCGCCAGCGCTTCGAGGCAAGCCCGCTGTTCGACGCCGCCGCCTTCTGCCGCTGGTTCGAGGGCGAAGTCGCCAGCTGGACCAGCAGCTACCGGCAGCCCGGGAAGCTTGAGCGGCCGGCCGGCGATGGCGTGTTCTTCGGCGGCCGCTGGCATGCCATGGAAGAGATCATCGTCTCCGTGGTCAACACGCTGCAAGCGGGCAATGCCGACGGGCTGGCGAATGTGCTGGAGAACATTTCCGCCCGCTGGAGCAAGCACTGGCTGGTCGCTTACGCGCTGTCCGAAGTCGCCTACATGCAGGGCGACACGACTACGGCGCTGGAACTGCTGATCGAGAGCGCGACGCTGCGCAAATACTCGCTGCCGCTGTATCGCCTGCTGCTGGCGCGCCTGGACGAATGCGGCCAGGACAAGACTGCGCTCGCGGACTTCCTGCAGGAAGCGTTCGGGCTGGACATCGCCCTCCTTGAGGCGCAGCCGCTGCCGTCAGTGTTCGAGATCACCGGCATGCCGGTGCCGGCAGAGGAAGTCGCGGCATGAAGGCAGTGATCCTTGCCGGCGGACTCGGCACGCGCATTTCCGAGGAATCGCACCTGCGGCCGAAGCCCATGATCGAGATCGGCGGCAAGCCGATCCTGTGGCACATCATGAAGACGTATTCGCACTATGGGATCAACGACTTCGTGATCTGCCTGGGTTACAAGGGCTACGTCATCAAGGAGTACTTCGCCAATTATTTCCTGCACATGTCGGATGTGACGTTCGACATGAAGCACAACTGCATGGAGGTGCACCAGCGCCATGTGGAGCCATGGCGCGTCACGCTGGTGGATACCGGCGAGCACACCATGACCGGCGGCCGCATGCGGCGCGTGCGCGATTACCTGGACAACGAGCCGTTCTGCTTTACCTACGGCGACGGCGTGTCCGACATCAATATCCGCGCGTTGCTGGACTTCCATCTCGCGCACGGCAAGCGGGCGACGGTCACGGCCATCCAGCCGCCAGGCCGCTATGGTGCGCTCAATGTCGAAGGCACCTCGGTCGACAGCTTCCAGGAGAAGCCCGCGGGGGACGGCTCCTGGATCAACGGCGGCTTCTTTGTGCTCGAGCCCTCCGTGATCGACCTGGTGGCCGACGACGCCAGCATCTGGGAGGGCGATCCGATGATGCGCCTGGCCGCGCAGGGCCAACTGCAGGCGTACATGCACCACGGCTTCTGGCAGGCCATGGATACCCTGCGCGACAAGAACCACCTGGAGAACCTGTGGGCCGGCGGCACTCCGCCGTGGAAGGTGTGGACGTGAGACTGTTCGGCGACGTCTACGCAGGCCGGCGCGTCCTGCTGACCGGGCACACCGGCTTCAAGGGCAGCTGGCTGGCGCAATGGCTGAGCAAGCTCGGCGCGGCACTGACCGGCTATGCGCTGCCGCCCGCGACCACGCCCGGCCACTGGCAACTGCTGGAGGTGCCGGCCACCGACCTGCGCGGCGACGTGCGGGACCTGCCGGCGCTGGACGCCGCGGTGGCGCAGTGTCAGCCGGAAATCGTCTTCCACCTCGCGGCGCAGCCGCTGGTGCGCCGCTCCTACCGCGATCCGCTGGAAAGCTGGTCCACCAATGTCATGGGCACGGCCAACGTGCTGGAAGCTTGCCGCCGCCATCGCTGCGTGCGCGCCGTGGTCGTGGTCACCACCGACAAGGTCTACGCCAACCAGGAATGGGACTGGGGGTATCGGGAGGGCGATCGCCTCGGCGGCCATGATCCCTATAGCGCATCCAAGGCGGCCGCCGAACTGGTCGCGGCCAGCTATCGCCAGAGCTACTTCGGTGTGGATGGCGCGCAGCTGGTGGCGACTGCCCGCGCCGGCAACGTCATCGGCGGCGGCGACTGGTCCGAAGACCGCCTGATTCCCGATCTGGTGCGTGCCACCCGCCGCGGCGAAACGCTGGAGATCCGCTCGCCCCAGGCCACGCGGCCGTGGCAGCACGTGCTCGATTGCCTGGCCGGCTACCTGCTGCTCGGCCAGCGCCTGCTGCAAGGCGACCAGGCCTGTGCGGCGGCCTGGAACTTCGGCCCGTCTGCGCAGGACAACCGTACGGTCGAAGCCGTCCTGCACTTGATGCAGGCGCACTGGCCGGAGCTGGCTTGGCGGGTGTCCGACGCCGCGCAGCCGCATGAAGCCGGCCTGCTCTATCTGGACAGCTCGCTCGCCCGGGCAAGGCTTGGCTGGCAGCCCGCCTGGCAGCTTGGCGAGGCGCTGGCAGCGACTGCCGCCTGGTATCGCGAGCAGGCTGGCGGCACGGTGCCGACTTGCCGACAGATTGATGCCTACATCGCCGCGGCCGCTGCGGCCGGCGTGCACTGGGTGGCCTCATGAACGTGATGCCGCTTGCAATCAGCGGCGCGGCGCTGGTCCAGGGAGAACCCTTCGCGGATCATCGCGGCGCCTTTGCCCGCCTGTTCTGCATCGACGCGCTGTCCGAGGTCTTCGGTCAGCGCCGCGTGGTGCAGGCCAATCACTCGCTGACGCGCGCAGCCGGGGCGCTGCGCGGCCTGCATTTCCAGCACGCGCCGCATGCCGAGATGAAGCTGGTGCGCTGCCTGCGCGGCCGTGTCTGGGACGTGCTGGTCGACCTGCGCGCCGGTTCGCCGACCTTCCTGCAATGGCATGCCGAGGAGCTGAGTCCCGGCAATGCGCGCATGCTGGTGATTCCGGAGGGCTGCGCACATGGCTTCCAGGCGCTGGAGGCCGACAGCGAGTTGCTGTACCTGCACACCGCTCCCTACACCCCGCAGGCTGAAGGCGGCGTGCGCCACGACGATCCCGCGCTTGGTATCCGCTGGCCGCTGCCGGTGACCGACCTCTCGGCACGCGACCGCTCCCATCCGCTTCTCAGCACCGGCTTTGCCGGCCTCATTCCATGAACTGCCGCCACTGCAATGCAGCCCTCGATCATGTCTTCCTTGATCTCGGCTCCGCGCCGCCTTCCAATGCCTACCTGAGCGCGGCCGAGCTCCTGGCGCCGGAAACAACCTTGCCGCTCAGGCTGCATGTGTGCACCGGCTGCTGGCTGGTCCAGACCGAAGACTATGCGCGCGCCGACGCGCTGTTCAGCCGCGACTACGCGTACTTCTCGTCGACCTCGCAAACCTGGCTCGCGCATGCGGCTGCCTATGCCAGCGATATATCAAGCCGCCTCGATCTGGGGCCGGAGAGCTTCGTCATCGAAGTGGCTTCCAACGACGGCTACCTGCTGAAGAACTTTGTTGCCGCCGGCATCCCGTGCCTGGGCATCGAGCCGACTGCCAGTACCGCGCAGGCTGCCGAAGCCATCGGCGTGCCGACGCTGCGCGAGTTCTTCGGGCTGACGCTGGGTGAGCGGCTGGCGGCCGAGGGTCGGCAGGCGGATCTTATTGCCGGGAACAATGTCTTCGCGCATGTGCCGGACATCAATGACTTTACGCGCGGCCTCAAGGCAGCCCTGAAGCCCGGCGGCACGATCACGCTGGAGTTCCCGCACCTGATGCAGCTGATCGAGCATACGCAGTTCGATACCGTCTACCACGAGCATTTTTCGTATCTCTCGCTGTACACGGTGCAGCGGATCTTTGCGAGCGCAGGCCTGCGGGTGCTGGATGTCGAAGCGCTGCCGACCCATGGCGGCAGTCTGCGTGTTTACGGTTGCCATGCCGACGATGCGCGCGCTTCCTCCGCGGCTGTTGCGGCGCTGTTGCAAGCCGAAGAGGCATTCGGCTTGCGCCGACTGGCGACGTACCTCGGCTTCCAGGCGCGTGCCGATGCGGTCAAGGACGGGCTGGTCATGTTCCTGATCGAGCAAAAGCGCCTGGGGCGCAAGGTGGCGGCCTACGGCGCGGCGGCCAAGGGCAACACGCTGCTGAACTATGCGGGCGTGCGGCCGGACCTGCTGCCGTTCGTCTGCGATGCCGCGCCGTCCAAGCAAGGCCGTTTCCTGCCGGGCAGCCGCATCCCCGTGGTCGACCCCGCGCACCTGCGCGAGGCGCGCCCGGACGTGGTGCTGATTCTGCCGTGGAATATCGCCGGCGAGGTCCAGGCCCAGCACGCCTACGTGCGCGAGTGGGGCGCGTGCTTTGCGGTGGCGGTGCCAGCGATCAGGATGCTCGGTCATGGCGGCGCCTGACATGCCCAAGGCTTGCCATAGCCTGGTCATCTCGCAGCCCATGTACTTTCCGTGGGTGGGCATGCTGGAACAGGTCCGGCTGAGCGATACCTATGTCTTTTACGATGACGTGCAGTTCTCGTACGGCGCGGCCAACCGCGTCAGCAGGGTGCAGGTCAAGATGCGCGACGGCATGCACTGGATGACGGCGCCGTTGCGTGGGCGGCACCTGGGCAGCCTGATCGGCGAACTCGAACTGGATGACCGTACCGACTGGCGGGCCAGTCATCGGGACTTGCTGCGCCAGGCCTACCGCGGTGCACCCTACCTGCAGGACATGCTGGCGCTGGTGGACGAAGTCTTCTCGGTGCCGGCGCGATATCTTTCGGAGCTTTCGCGGGCCTCCACCATGGCCCTGGTGCGCTACTTCGGGCTGGAAGCCGGCAGGACCTTCCTGGACTCGTCGACGCTGGGCGTGCCGGGAGGCAGCAGCGAACGCGTCGTCGCGCTGTGCCGGCGCCTGGATGCAACACGCTACGTGACCGGGCACGGGGCAAGGAACTATCTCGACCACAGCCTGTTCGAGCAGGCCGGCATTGCAGTCGAGTACATGGCTTACCGGCTCAGCCCCTATCCCCAGCGCCACGGTGAATTTACGCCCTATGTCACCGGGCTCGACCTCGTGGCCAACTGCGGACGCGACGGCGTCCGCCATATCTGCTCCGGCACCGAACCCTGGCGCGAGGTGTGCGCCGGGCAGCGGCTGGCCGGGGCGTCAACCGGAATCGATCATGAACAGGCTTGACGCCGTTTCTTCGGAGTATTTTCCCAACGGAGCCACTTCGGTGGAAAACGACCTGGTCCTGCATTGGTATCCCACGCGGATAACGGGTCGCTTCGGCCATTGCGGGAGCCTGTTAGAACTGGGCATTGGGCACGGCTTCACCACTGAAACCTTCAGTGCCCACACCGACCGCCATGTGATCGTTGAAGGCTCGCCCGCCGTGATCGGGCAGTTCCGGCGCAATCATCCCGACAGCCAGGCCGAGGTGATCGAGGCCTACTTCGAGGCGTTCGAGACAGATGAGCGCTTCGACGTGATCGTGATGGGCTTTATCCTCGAGCACGTCGACGATCCGGGGCTCCTCCTGGCGCGCTTCCGGCGTTTCCTGAAGCCGGGCGGGCGGATGTTCGTAGCGGTGCCGAATGCGAAGTCGATGAACCGCAGGCTGGGCCTGGAGCTAGGCCTGATCGACGACATCTATAGCCTGAATGCCAACGATATCGCACTGGGGCACCAGCGCCAGTTCTGCCGCGACACGCTGCGCGCGTTGCTGCGCGAGCATGGCTACGCCGTGGTGCACGAGGAAGGCATCTACCTGAAGCCGCTGCCGCTCGCTGTGCTGAAGACGCTGCCTGACATGGCGGCCAACCTCCAAGCCATGCTGAAGGTCGGCATCGACTTCCCGGATCTGTGCGTGGGCCTGCTGATGGAGGTAAAGCCGGCATGACGACAGCGCTTGCCGCCAGGCCGGTGACCGTGGCCGTCACCGGCGTCGGCGCAATCATCGGACAGGGCATTGTCCGGAGCCTGCGCAAGTGCGGGCTGGCCGTGCGGGTGGTCGGCGTGGATCGCAATGCAGGTTCGATGGGCGCATTCCTGTGCGATGCCTTCTACCCGAAGCCATCCTGCGCCGAGCAGGATGTTGGCTATCTTGCTTTCTGGCGCGAACTGGTGGCTGCGGAACGCGTGCAGCTCGTGATCCCGGGCATCGAGATCGATGTGGAATACCTGGCCGCCCATCGCACGGCGTTCGCCGCGATGGGCACCACCCTGTGCCTGAACACGGACGGGCTGATTGCTCTGGGCCAGGACAAATGGGCGCTGGCACAGGCGCTGGAGCGTGCTGGCGGCGAGTTGGCAGCGCTGGCGATTCCGGGAATGCTCGATGGCGACTGGGCTGCATGCACGGCGCGGCTTGGTCCGCCGCCGCTGCTGCTCAAGCCGCGGCATGGCAACGCCGGGCGCGGCATCGTCCGCTTGCAGGACGAGACGGATTTCAGCTACTGGCGGCGCAAGTCTGGGGCGGGCTTCATGATCCAGCGCATCGTCGGCAGCGATGACGAGGAGTACACAGTCGGAGCTTTTGGCCTGGGTGAGGGCGACATGCTGGCACCGGTGGTGCTGCGCCGGCGCCTGTCACCGGCGGGCAATACGGGCTACGCCGAGGTGGTGAGCGATGCCGCCATTGAGCGCGCCACGCGTGCCCTCTGCGCGCACTTCATGCCGCTCGGGCCCACCAACTATCAGTTCCGTAAGGAGGGCGACCGCATCTTCCTGCTGGAAATCAATCCGCGCTTTTCCAGCAGCACCTCGCTGCGCGCCGCATTCGGCTACAACGAAGCCGCCATGAGCCTTGCTTACTACGTGCACCGCCAGCGTCCCGATGAAGCCGTACTGATGCGGGGGCGGGCCTGGCGCTACTCGGAGGATCTTGTCATCCATGATCGGCATTCTCTCTGATGTGCACGGCAACCTGCCAGCGCTGAAGGCCGTACTTGCGGCTGCCTCCGACTTGGGCTGCCGCCGCTTCATTTCGCTCGGCGACGTGGTGGGCTATTACTCGCAGCCGGGCGAATGCATTGACCTGTTGCGCGCGCACGGTGTGATCAACCTGATGGGCAATCACGATCACTACATGGTGGAAGGGCTGGCTTGCCCGCGTTCGCGCGTGGTGTCGGAGATCATGACCTACCAGCGTTGCGTGGTAACGCCCGAGCAAGTGGAATGGCTGTCCGGCTCGCTGCCGATGCTGGTGGAAGGCGCGAATCACTTTGTGCATGGCGGATGCGAAGACCCGCTTGACCAGTACCTCTACCGCATCAGCGAGGCAACGATTCCCGCGCAGGCGCGCCGGCTCTTCTCGGGGCATACGCACGTGCAGGTGCTGGCCGCCTTCGGCGGGCGGCAATACTGCAATCCGGGCTCGGTCGGCCAGCCGCGCGACGGCGATCCGCGCGCGGCCTTTGCCGTGCTGGCAGACGACGCGGTGACACTGCATCGCGTGCCCTACGACATCGATGCCACCGCCGCGGCCATGAAGGCCGCGGGGTTCCCTCCGCACTACGCGGAGTGCCTGTATATCGGCGCCCAGATTGGCGGACGGATCGACAAAGTGATAATTGAACGCAGCGATGACGCGGAGGAATTCCAATGAGCGCGATCGTGACCGATGCCATGCGCGAGCAATTTGCGCGCGACGGTGTGCTGGTGCTGCCGGGCTTCTATGACGTCGAGCGCGAGATACTGCCGGTCCAGCAGGCCATCTACGAGATCATCGGCCTGGTCGCCGCCCGGCACGGGATCGCGCTGGAGCGCGAAGCCTTCTCCCCTGCGCATTTCGATGCCGGATACAACGCGCTGGCAGCCGTGGACCGTGCCTTCGGCGGCGAGGTCTATGACCTGGTCAAGCAGATCCCGGCATTCGTGCGGCTGGTCTGCGCCGAAAAGTCAGAGGCGCTGTTCAGGGCGATGCGCGGCACGGATTTCGCCGGAATCGGGACTGCAAGCTACGGCATCCGCATCGATCGCCCCAATGAGGAGCGCTTTCGCAGCCACTGGCACCAGGAATTCATCTTCCAGCCGCAAAGCGTGGACGGCATCGTGTTCTGGAGCCCGCTGGCAGCCGTGACGCCGGAAATGGGCCCGGTGGTGGTCTGCGTCGGCTCTCATCGTGACGGCATCCGCAAGGTCAACCGGACCGGCGCCGGGGCCGCCAAGGCCGGCGCCTACAAGATCGGGATCGCCGATGACGAGGCGGTGGCTGCAGGCTATCGGCAGATTGCGCCGCTTACTCGGCCCGGAGACCTGATCCTGATGGACTACCTGACCATCCATCAGTCCGGCTACAACGTTTCGGGCCGGCCGCGCTGGTCCATGCAATCGCGCCTGTTTAATTTCCGCGATGCCTATGGTATGCGACTGGGGTGGAAGGCCTCGATCACCGCGGGAACCGAAGTCCAGGCGCTGTTCCCAGAATATTTCTCCGAGGAGTCACCATGACCTGTTCTTGCAACGTCTGCGGGAACGCGCTGGCAACGCCGATCTACGAATCGGCGGAAGACAGCTCCATCACTACCATGAACATCATGGTGCCGGGACGCACGCGTGTCTTCCTGTGCGGTCATTGCGGACACCTGCAGACGGCCGAGCTGCAGAACGCCGCTGACTACTATGCCAACGTCTACGAGATCAACCTGACATCCGACGACGAGGACCAGCTCTACCAGATCGTTGACGGCCGGCCGGTCTACCGCGCCGATCACCAGGCTGAAGTGCTGCTGGCCAAGCTGGATCTCTTTGACGGATGCCGCATCCTCGACTACGGCTGCGCCAAGGCGCCGACGCTGAAGAAGGTGGTGGGCCGTGCTCCGCAAGTCAGGCCGTTCCTGTTCGACGTGACCGACAAGTACCAGACGTTCTGGAAGAAATTTCCCGGCCAGCCCGGCTGGGCCTCGCACCAGACAGATCCGGCCTGGGCGGGCACGATGGATGTGGTGCTGTCGTTCTACGCCCTGGAACACATTTCGTCGCTGCAGCATGCGGTGGCCAATATCAAAGGACTGCTCAAGCCCGGCGGCCTCTTCTATTTCATCGTGCCGAATGTGCAGCAGAGCCCTTCCGATTTCGTGGTGGCCGACCACGTCAATCATTTCACGGCCGAGTCGCTGCACTACCTGCTGAGCGCGCAGGGCTTCGACCGGGTCGAGGTCGACGCCCGCGCGCATGACTCCGCCTACGTCGTCATCGCCCGCCTGGGCGCTTCCGGGACGGCCCGGCCGGTCAAGCCGGAACCCGCCGCTATTGCGGAACTGCGGCGCGCGGCCACGGAGATGTCGGCGTACTGGTCCGGCGTGGCTTCGCGAATCCGGGCCTTCGAGCGCAGCCAGCCGGCCAATGCGGCCAGCGCAATCTACGGCGCGGGGTTCTTCGGTAATTTCATTGCGGCCAACCTGGCGTCGATGTCGCATGTCGAATGCTTTATCGACCGCAATGCACACCTGCAGGGGCGCAAGCGCCTGGAGCGCGACGTGATCGCACCGGCCGTGTTGCCGGAGCACGTCGGACATGTGTACGTTGGCCTGAACCCGCGTATCTCGCGCGAGGCCATTCGCGCCATTCCCGAGTGGCAGGGCCGGCAGCTGGAAGTCTTCTATCTCTGAGCGCTGCAAAGCCGTCCCGCCATCCCGCCGCCATTCTGATTCCGAACACCATGAAGCGCATCCCTGTCTCCGGCCCGTCTATCACCGAAAAGGAGATCGCCTATGTCACCGATGCGGTGACCAATGCCTGGTACGCCAATGCCAACATCTACAACGAGCGCTTCGAGCGGGCCTTTGCCGAGTACCACGGCGTGCGGTACGCGGTGTCGCTGCCGTCGTGCACATCGGCGCTGCACCTGTCGCTGCTGGCGCTCGGTGTGGGCCCGGGAGACGAAGTGATTGTTCCGGACTGCACCTGGATTGCCAGTGCGGCGCCGGTCAGCTACGTTGGCGCCACGCCTGTGTTTGCGGACATCGATCCGGCCAGCTGGTGCCTGTCTGCCGAGTCGTTTGCGGCCTGCATCACGCCGCGCACCAGGGCCGTGATCCCAGTCGACCTGTATGGCAATGTACCCGACTATGCTGCCCTGCAGGAGGTGGCACGGCGCCACGGCATCGCCATCATCGAAGACGCCGCGGAAGCTGCCGGCACGCGCTACCGCGGCCGCGCCGCCGGCACCTTTGGCGTCACCGGCACGTTCAGCTTCCACGGCTCGAAGACGCTGACCACGGGCGAAGGCGGCATGCTGATCACCGACGATGATGATGTGTACCGGCGCGTGCTGGTATTGCGCGACCATGGGCGTCGCCCCGGCGACACGATGTTCGAAAACCGGGAGGTTGGCTACAAGTACAAGATGAGCAGCATGCAGGCCGCGCTGGGGCTGGCGCAGATCGAGCGCGCCGAGGAGCTGGTGGCGCGCAAGCGCGAGATCTTCGGCTGGTACTGCGAGGAGCTGTCGGGGTGCGGCGAAGTGGTACTCAACAGCGAGGCGGACAATGTGCGCAATACCTACTGGATGGTGACGGCGATCCTGCCCGCCAGCCTGGGCGGCAAGGCCGCGGTGATCCGCCACCTCGGGGAGCAGGGCATCGACTGCCGGCCGTTCTTCAGCCCGCTCAGCAGTCTTGATGCCTATGCCGCAGCACCGATGGCCCAGGCTGCGCGTGCGCGCAATGCAGTGGCGTACACGCTGTCGGCACATGGCGTGAACCTGCCCTCGGGGCTCAGCCTGCACCGCGAAGACGTAGCACGCGTAGGCGCAGCGGTGCGGGACTTGCTGGATGCCGCGCCGATCCAGGCCGCCGCGTGAATCCGGGACTACGCTGAGCGGCCGGCGCCCCGGCACTGGCCAGGCGCCGTCGCTCAGGGGGCGAGCCGGAAGGCGAGGTCGGCTGCCTTCTCCTCTTCAAGCTGGTACAGCCAGGCCAGCAACTCCGCTACCGCGACATAGAGCTGCGGTGGAATATGCGAGTCCATGTCGACCTGCATCAGCAGATTCACCAGCGCCGGCGAGTCGTGGACGTAGACCCCGGACTCCTTCGCGCGCGCGATGATCGATTCGGCGACGACGCCATAGCCCTTGGCGACGACGCGCGGCGCGCCGTCCTTGTGGTCATACGTCAGCGCCACTGCGGCGCCGCGCGACGGGTCGCCGTTGCTCATGACGATCCCTTTGGCCTGGCGGTATCTGCTGCAAACTGAACCAGTTCGATACCATTGGCCGCGAGACGTTCCCGCAGTTTGCTGCGCGCATCGTCAAGGCGCCCGGCAATATCAGGCGCATTGGCAACGAGCCGCGCCCCGAGCCCGGCGGGCGACAGCGAGAGCCGCGCTTCGACCGTGCCCAGTTCGGGCAGCTCCAGCAGCAGGCGCGTCGACCAGGTTTGCGTCTGCCGTGGACCGCGCGCGTCCTCGTCTCCGGTCGGGTCGCGCACAATCTCCCATGCCATGTGCGTGCCGGGCCATGCCTCGCCCGTCCAGCGAAAGTGCTGGCTGGCCAGTAGCTCCAGTTGCTGGCGGACCAGCCCTTCTGCGCCTGGATGCACGGCCGGGCCGGCGGGCGCGGTGCCGGCGGGGGCGCTGGCCGGGACATTGTCCGCATGCGCGTGCACATGGGCCGGGGATTGGGTTGCGTCGCCGGTCCGGGCCATGGCCTCATAGAGCAAGGCCCCTTGTTGTGGCGTAGCCGTCGGGCCGGTGCCGGTTTGCGGGCCGTGGGCAGGGCCGCGCGGAGCGGCGAAGGCCTGGTCGGGCGTGTCCGCATCGTGCGGCGATGACATCGTGTAAGGCGTGGTCACGCGGGCGTGTTCAGGGCCGGCGTTGTCCTTTACTCCGGGCGGCGCCGCCTGCATGGCGAGCGCCCGCGCAAGCGTGTCGGCGGGACTGTCGGCCATGCTGGCTGCGGCAGTCGCAGGAAGCGGATATGGCCCCGGGCCAGGGCGGGGTTGCGGGGCGGGCAGCAGCGCCACCGGCCGTCCGGGGGTGTCTTCCGGACTATCCTGGGCCTGCGTGCCCAGCGACGCCTGCGGATCTTTTTTCAGCTCGGCCAGCGTGCGTGCACCGTTGACCCATGCCGCCAGGTGCGACTCATAGAACAGCCCGCTATGGTCCACCAGCCCCGCCAGGGCCGCAGGCAGCGTGCCGGCCCTGGCCGCGGTGGGCGGTGCCGGCATCAACACCGCTGTCGTGCGGGGCGCGCTCTGCGCGCCTTTGCCGAGCAGGTCGAGGATGGTGCGGGCGGCGAAGCTCAGTGTTTCACGTGTCGAGGTGGTGCCGGCCGGACCGCTCCCGTTGAGGACACTGCCGGCATCCTGAGCCAGCCGGCCCTGGATCGCCGCGTTGCCGGCTTCGCCGGCGCTGCGTGAATTTGTCTGCGTGACGTCGGGCGCCGGCATCAGCGCGGCCAGCTTGTTGACCGAAAGGGTAGGTCGCAGCGTCTGCGTATCGGGACGCGGTGTCAGCGAGGCGTCGGGAGGCAGGAGCAGGCCGGTCATGATGCAAGCCAGTAAGACGGGAAGCCGCTATCGCGGCGCATTGGCTGGCTCCGGGCAGGCAGGGAATGGACCGGGGCCACGGCGGGGGCGAGGCAAGCAGGCATGCGCTGCCCCACTTCGGGCTCAGACGGGCACGCCGTAGGCCTGGCCGAGCTCCTGCCTGCGGCGGGAATTGCTCAGCAGCGCTTCCAGCCGCGACATCTGTGGCATCACGATCTGGCGAATGGCGGCGTCGTGGGCAAGGATCCGTTCGAGCAGCTGATAGCGGCGGGTGCGCTCCTGTGCGGAGGGCACTGGCTGGGCAGGGAGGGCACGCAGCTGGTCGACTTCCGCCACATAGACTTGCTGCAGCTCGCTCATGGCATCCCAGTTGCCGGCGCGTGCTGCGTCCAGCATCTGTTCCGAGAGCAGCAGCAATTCCTCGTAGCCACGGGTGACCGGGCTCGGGGCTTCTGGTTTGAACGGGTTCATCTCAGTTCTCCATGACCAACAGCGGGGCCGGCGCCTGTGCCTGCGCGGCGGCCGGTGGCTGCTCGCCGATCTGCGCCCAGGCCGACGCCAGGGTGGCAAGCAGGCCGTCGACTTCGGTCAGCAGGGCTGCGTCGTTGCGCAGGTTGGCCTGCAGCAGGCGGCGCGACATGTAGTCATAGAGGGTTTCCAGATCGGCGGCGATGTCGCCGCCGGCCTGGTGGTCGAGCGCGGCATTGAGGCCATTGACGATGATGTCGATGGCCTTCGAGATCGCGTTGCCCTTGGCCGGGATATCGCCGGCGTCCATGTGGAAGCGGGCGCTGGCGATGGCCGCGCGCGCTCCGTCAAACAGCATGACGATCAGCCGGTGAGGGCTGGCGCTCATGGCCCCGGTCTCGACCCCGACCTGGGAATAGGCATTGATGGCGTTGCGCGCGTACATGGCGTTCGGCTCCCGGTTAAGGCTTACTTGCCCGACGAGTTGTTCATGGCGTTGAACTGCTGCGTCAGGTAGGTGCTGGTGTTCTTCATCTGCGACATGATCACGTCGAGTTGCGTGAACTGCGTGCGATAGTTGGCGACGGTGGCGTTGATGCGGTCCTGGGTCGCGCTGTACTGGGTGCTCAGGTCCTTCAGGCTGCGGTTGATGCCGTCGGTGGCGGCCGTCAGCGCCCCTTTGCTGCTGGTCAGCGCCGTGATGGTGGTGCTCAGCTGGTTGCCGTAGCCGCTCTTGCCATCATCGTTGCCAAACAGGGCTGCGACGCCGCTTGGGTTGTCATTCAGCGCCTTGGTCAGCTTGGTGGAATCCAGCGCCAGCGTGCCGTCGAGCTGGAACGTCACGCCCACCTGCGTCAGCGCAGTGATGGCGCTGGACCCGCTGCCCGGCTGAGGCGTGTTGAGCACGCCACGGATCTGGCTCTGGATCACGCGCAACACGCCGTCTCCCGTGAGGGGCGAAGCTGTTTGCGTGCCGGGATCATAGGCAGACAGGCTGGTGGCCGCGTTCTGCAGGTTGTTGAAAGCCGTGACAAAGGCCTGCACGCCGTTCTGGATCGATGCGGTGTCGCGCTGGACCGTGATGTTGCTGGTGCCGGTCTGTGCCAGCGAGAGCGTCACGCCCTGCACGGCGCCGCTGACCTGGTTGCTGGGGCTCTGGATCGCGATGTTATTGACGGTCAGCGCCGCATTCTGGGCCGCGACAGTCTGTTGCATGTTTTGGGTGCCTGCCGGATCGTTGGCAACCAGATTGGAAAGCGCGCTGGTGCCGTCGCTCGAAGTGACCGAGATGCGCATGCTGTTGGTCGCGCCGGTATTGTTCGAGTTCAGGACCAGGCGATAGGGCGCGCCGGAGCCATCGTTGATGATGCTGGCAGTGACGCCGGCATTGGCCTTGTTGATGGCGTCGCGCACGCCTTGCAGCGTATTGTTGCTGCTGTCGATCGTGATGTCGAAGCCGGTCGAGCCTGCATTGGCTGTGAAGCCTGCGCCGCTGTACTTGCCATAGGTGGGGCTGGCGGCGTTGGAGTCGAGCGTGCCGCCGCTGATCGCGCCGAAATCGATATGGATCGTGCCGGTGCCGATCGCCGCATCCTGCTTGACCTGGCCTGCGCTCACCAGCGACTGGGCCTGGGCCAGGGCGGTGACGTTGACCGCATAGCTGCCGGCAGCCGCGGTGTTGCTGCCCGTGGCAGTCATGACGGTGGTGTTGCTGGAGGTAGCGGTCGCTGCGTTGAAGAAGCTGGGCTTGGACAACTGGTTGGCCGTTCCCTGGAATGCGGCGAGCATGCTCTGCAGCTGGCCATAGGCCGACAGCTTGGTCTGGTAGCTGGACTGCTGCTGCTTGAGCACAGTCAGCGGTGCCTGCTCGGCGGTGGTGAGCTGGTCGAGCAGCGAGCCCAGGTCAAGCCCCGAACCAACGCCGAGGTTAGAGATTGTTGCCATGTCTTCTACTCCAGAGTGCTACTTCAAATCCAGGTCCGATGGGCGGCTCAGGCGGTCTGGTTCACGAACAGGCCCTGCAATTGCGTCATCGCATCGGAGATACGCACCAGCTCTTCAGTCGGGATCTGCCGGATCACCTCGCCGCTGGTCTTGTCCATTACCTTGGTGATGACGCGGTGGCTGGTGCTGTCGATTTCAAACTGGACACTGACCGAGGCGGTGCGCAGCGCGTCGGTCAGGCGCTCGAGCGCTGCGTCGAGCGATGGCGATGGCTGCTTGCCGTCCCTGGCAGGGGCGCCGGGCGTGCCGGCGGCTCGTTCACCAGGCATACTGTTCACGCGGCGGTCCGGCCACTCGGTCAGCTGGGTCGCCAGCGCGGGAGGCAGCGCGGACGAAGTGGTAGCGGCAGTAGCCATGATCGTCTCGACTCAGTGGTTTCTTGAAATGCTTTCCCAGGGCCGCGGCCCTGGGGAAACATTCCACAACAGCGCCGGGCACGAGGCCCGGCACCGGTGCTACGCGTCAGTCAATTAACGCAGCAGCGACAGCACGCCTTGCGTGGTCTGGTTGGCCTGGGCCAGGACCGAGGTGCCAGCTTGTTGCAGGATGTTGGCGCGGGTCATGTTCGACACTTCCGTTGCGTAGTCAGCATCCTGGATGCGCGAACGCGACGACGACAGGTTGGTGATCGTCGTGCCCAGGTTGGCGATGCTCGAATCCAGGCGGTTCTGGATCGAACCCAGCGAGCTCTTCAGGCTGTCCACCTTTTGCAGCGCGGCGTCCAGCGTGGCCATCGGGTTGGCCGAAGCGCCTGCCGTCAGGTTGGAGGCGGTCAGCTTGCTGGTGTCGAGGCTGAGCTTGGCGGTGCCAGGGGTGCTCGACGTGTCGGCAGAAGCCGGGTCCAGGGCCACGTAGGTGTACATCGTGGAGCCGCTGGTGGCGCCCGACATGCCCTGGTTCTTCAGGGCCTGGGCTTCGGCGGCCGATGCCGGGGTGATCTGGACTTCAGCGAACCAGTTGCCGTTCTTGTCGACCACGGCGTTGGCGCCGATCGAGATGCTGCCGGCTGCAACACCCAGCGTGGTGGCGAGCGTGCCTGCGGTCTTTTCCGTAACCGTGCTGGTCGAGACGTTGGTCGTCGAGCCGTAGGCATTCTTGAAGTCGTTGGTGCCGGCGGCGGCCACACCGGTCATCGTTGCAGTGCCACTGAACGAAGCCGTCGCGGTAGCTTGCGGGCCGTTCACGTTGAAGCTTTGCAGACCCAGGGTCTTGGTGCTGATTTCCTGCAGGTTGACCGAGATGGTCTGGCCGTCGTTGGCGCCAACCTGGACGTTCACTGCCTTGGCGGTCGACGACAGCACCTTCACGCCGTTGAAGTCGGTTTGTTGCGACAGGCGGTCGATTTCCGACATGCGCTGGCCGATTTCGTCCTGGATCGACTTCAGGTCGGAGGCGGAGTTCGAACCGTTGGCGGCCTGCACCGACAGCGTACGGATACGTTGCAGGTTGTTGGTGACTTCGGTCAGCGCGCCTTCAGTCGTCTGAGCCAGCGAGATACCGTCGTTGGCGTTACGCTGGGCTTGCGTCAGGCCGTTGATGTTCGAGGTGAAACGGTTGGCAATGGCCAGGCCAGCGGCATCGTCCTTGGCGCTGTTGATGCGCAGGCCCGACGACAGGCGCTGGATCGCGGTGTTCAGCGACGATTGCGAAGCGTTCAGGTTGTTCTGAGTCATCAGAGACAACGAGTTGGTATTGATGATGGACGCCATGGTTGCGACTCCTATATGCAGTGATTTACACAGTCCGGCGGATGCCGTAACGTTGGCCGACTGCGTTGCAGTGCTGTAGTGCCTCCGTTGCAAAGGTTATCGACCAGGCTCCGGAAAGATTTAGAGTGATCTCCGCGATAGTTTCGCGGGGCGCCGGCAGGGCGGGCGGAAGCGCCGCGCGGCCAGGGGCGGCGGTGCGGAAGGGCGTGCGGAGCGGGCGTTGGGCTAGCGGCGCTTGCGGGTGCGCGGCATATAGATAGGCACAAAGTCCGGCGCGGTGGCCGGATCCGGCGCCACCACCACCGCTTCTGGCGCATCGGCCGGCGTGACCAGGCAGATGGCCCGCTTGTAGACCACCGTGGGCCGGCTGTCGTCCGGCTGCCGCCCGAGCAGCAGCACGTATTCGTCCGACGCCAGCACCAGCCCCTGCAGCCGGGCGCCGTTGGACAAGTGCACGATCACCGGGGTCTGGCTGGTGCAGTATGCGGCATATTCCTGAGGCTGCAGTTGTTTCCGGTTGCGTGGCCTGGGCGGGATTTCCTTCTTCTTCACAACGACTCCGGAAGAGCCCGCAAGGGTTCTGGCGGCTGATAACAGTCCGTTGGCCGGCAGCTTGAGGTGCGGCACGGCCAGGGCGGCAAGAGAAACATCCGCTCTCGGTAACGGCGTCGGAGCTGGCCGCCAGGGCCGCGGTGTCGCCAGGCCCCGCGCACGGGCCCCGGGATTTCGCGCAGGTGCCGGCGGTTGGCGCTGCCAGAAGAGGAGGGGAATACTTCAGGGCTGAGAGTAACAAAGTTCTACAAGCATTGACGAATGGCGCGCCGCCCAAGATCTAGAGGCTTTCGTCTACTAAAGTTGTTGCTCTCACTGCCGTGATATTGTAAGGGTCCGTCCGCATGCTCACGTGCAGTGCACTTGGAGCGGCCCGCCAGGCGCGGTGGGGACTGGGCTGGCGGGGAAATGCCAGCCCATGCGAAAAATGCCCTGAAAGTGATGTCAGGGGCAGAAACACCAAAAGTGCGCAAACGAGCTCATAATGTCATAGGGGAATCCCCTGATAGAAGCGAGATTTACATCTCATGTAAGCGCGTTTATATTCATGACAAGAGCCTTCGGGCTCGAGCAGTCCTGGAAAGCCTACGAGCACCCCGCGCGTGGGCTTTTTTTTTGCCCGCGTCGTTTGAATCGCGCTCTGTGGCGCTGTGGCCGGTGCGGTCGAGAAACCCGACCGGCCGTTCGGAATGCCCAGGCAGATTTAACGCCACTTCCGGGACACGCAATCCTCCGAAATGCGGGGGTTTTTGCCTCTAATTCCCATTTCTCCTCAAGAAGTGTCCGCTTCCCGCCGATAGCCGCTTCGGGCCGCCGCACGGCCTGCCGCAAGCGCGCAGGTGACAGTGGCGAGCCTCAGCCGGCCGGGGCGGAGGCGCCGCGGGCCACACGCCGCCGGGCGCGCGCGGCGAGGCCGGCGCCCAGCACCCAGCGCAGTGCCGGAGCCAGCACACGCATGCCGGCCAGCGCTGCCGGGCGCCGGATCGATGGTCCGTCCAGGTCGAGCTGGTGCCGTGCCCATGGCGGCAGCAGCGCGATGCCCGCATCCGCCATGATGCGCACCGCGGGCTGCAGCAGCGGGTTGGCCACCGGCATCTTCCTCACCAGCCGCACCACTTCGCGGGTGCGTTCGCTGGCCAGCAGCGCGGGCCGCATGGCCTCAAGGTAGGCGGTCACTTCGGCGCGCGAGCGCGGAACGTCGGTCGCGCCCAGCATCTGCGCGATGCGCGCGACTTCTTCGTAGTAGCGATCCTGCTCGGCGCCCTCCAGCGGCCCGACATAGCGCAGGTAGCCTCCCAGGAAGCTCGAAACCTCGGCAACGTGCACCCAGGTCAGCAGCGCGGGATCCGAAGCCGCGTAGTGCCGCCCGTCTGGCGCGGTGCCGACCACGCCGGCATGGATGCGCCGCACGCGGTCGATCAGCGCCATCGCGTCGGCACGGCTGCCGTAGGTGGTGCCGGCGATGAACTGCGCGGTACGCCCCAGGCGGCCTTGCATATCGGTGCGAAAGCTCGAGTGGTCCCACACCCCGGCCAGTGCCAGCGGATGCAGCGCCTGCAGCAGCAGCGCGCTGACGCCGCCTGCCAGCATCGCCGGAAAGTCCGCATGCACGCGCCAGCAGACCGCGTCAGGGCCGAACAGGCCGGGATCGCCTGGCGGGTTGTCGTAATCGAGGCTCAGGCCCGAATTGCTGCGGGTCAGCGCGCGCACCTGCGCGCCGGCGCGCTCGCGCAGCTTGGTGGAGAGATGGTTCAGCGGGCCGCGGCCTTGCTGCGGGGAGCGGCCGGTGGCGGGGTCGGTAAAGCTGGACAAGACCGGTGTTGGCTGGAGGGTGAAGTCAGGGCCAGCATACACGGGATGGCGGGACGACGTGCGCAGGACCATGCCGCGCGCGCGGATGCAAAAAGGGCCGGAGCCCCTGCTGGGAGTTCCGGCCTGCCAATCTCCGGCGTATGCCCCTGCGGCAGCACCGCATGTTGCCGCCGCACGTCACCGGATAGCTGCCTGTTGTCGTGGCTGGCGAGGATTATTGCTGGCGTTGTCCGCCGTGGCCGCTTTGCTGACCACCCTGTTGCCCGCCCTGGCCGCTTTGCTGGCCGCTGCGTTGACCGCTTTGCTGACCCGGTTGCTTGCTGCCGCGATCCTGCTGTTGCTGTTGATCCTGCTTGCGGTCCTTGTCACCCATCTGACCGCCACCTTGTTGTCCCGGTTGCTGCTGGCTGCCGCGTTGGCCTGTCTGCGATTGTTCCTGCTGCTTCTGGCCCGACTGCGATTGACCCGGCTGTTGCTGCTGTCCCATTACAAGCTCCTTGGCGCGGCGAACTGCCGCATTCCCTGCTCCGCAATCGCCATGCCAGGCACGACCGCGCCGCAGCGCCGCCAGCACCGGTGCCATGCGCGCGATGCAGCACATGCTGCGGCGCGGCGCTTTTACAACGGGTCGCCCGTTTTACACACCTTGCGCCACCTGCTGGTGTGCATGGCGCGGGCCGGCCGGGCGGGTATGGAGATTGCTGAAAAATGCCTTACCGGTGGTTCCGCTTGTCAGGCTGGCATTTGGGACGCACCGGGACCCGTACAGGAGACAGCCATGCGATTTACCCGAACCACCGCGCGCACCATGCGGATGGCCTGCGCTACCGCGGCGCTGGCGGCGGCTGCCGGCAGCGCGCTGGCACTCGACAAGAGCGGCCCGATTCTTGTCGCGGCGGACAATGCGCCGGCGGCGCCGGTGAATTCTGCGCCTGGCATGCCCGGCCGTGCCGACCCGGACCGTGGCGCCAGCACGGAGGCCACCGTAGACAAGGCCAAACAGGCAGTCGAGGACGGCGCCATCACCACCAGGATCAAGACCAAGCTCCTGGCGACCAAGGACCTCAAGTCCACCGGGATCCATGTGAAGACGAAGCAAGGCATGGTGGACGTGAGCGGCACCGTGCCCAGCCCGCAGCAGCACGACATGGCGCTGGATGCCATCCGCAGCGTCGAGGGCGTGACCTCGGTCAATGACAATCTGAAGGCGTCGTCGCGCTGACGGGCAGGGGGAGAGGGCAGGCGCAGGCATACCGACGCGCTCTATTTCGTTGATGCTCCCGCCCTCACCCCGACCCTCTCACGCAAGCGGGAGAGGGAGAACACAATTGGGATTCGGCTGATCGCGGTGCCGCGCTACGCCGCGCGCTTTCTTCCCGTAGTGCCCGGGCTCTTGCGCGCGGCCGGCGCATGCGACTCGCGCCTGGCGGGCGCACGCTTGGCGGTTCCAGTGCCAGTGCGGGTTGTGCTGGTACGCTTTGGAGCCGTGGTGCCGGCCCGCTTGGCAGCCGGCTGCTTGCGGGCCGCGGCGTGCCGCGCGGGGGCCTTGCGCGGCGCGGGCCCGGCCTCTTCCTCGTCTTTGGCTTCCTTGCCGCGCTTGCCCAGGCTCTGGCGCAGCAGCGCCACCATGTCGATGACCCTGGCGCCCTGGCGTGGCGCTTCTTCCTCCTGCGCCGGCGGGGTCAGCTGCTGGGTCTTGCCGGATTCGATCCGTTCCTCGATGCGCGCCATCAGGTCGTCGCGGTAGGTGTCGCGGTATTGCTCCGGCTCCCAGTCCTCGCTCATGTCCTCGACCAGCCTGGTTGCCATCTCGACTTCGCGTGCGTGCGCGCCGGTGGGCTTGCCGGTGGCAGCCCTGGGCAGTTGCAGCTCGGAGATGGGCAGCACCTCGTCGGCAAAGCGCATGGTGTTGAGCACCAGTGCGTCGCCGTGCACCAGCACCGCGGCCAGGTGCTGGCGCGCGCGCAGCACCACCAGCGCCAGCGCGGCCTTGCCGGTGCGGCGCATGGTCTCATGCAGCAGCGCATAGCCGCGCTCGCCGCGCTTGTCGGGTTCGAGGTAGTAGGGCGTGTCGAAGTAGTACGGCGGAATGCTTTCGGCATCGACAAAGCTGACGATGTCCACAGTCTGCGTGGCCTCGACATTGGCTTGCCGGAAGTCCTCCTCGTTGAGCAGTACGTACTCGTCCTTGGCGTACTGGTAGCCCTTGACGATATGCTCCTTGTCGACCGGCTTGCCGGTGTTCTTGTTGATGCGCTGGTAGCCCACCGGGGCCATGTCGCGCACGTCTAGCAGGTCCAGGTCCAGTGTCTGGTTGCGCGACGCGGGCCGCAGGACGACCGGGATATTGACGAGGCCAAAGGCAATGGCGCCTTTCCAGATGATGCGGGACACTTGATCGCTCCTTTGCCACGTGCGCCGGCGCGTTGCGGGGGCGGTGGCGGCATGTCGCCCGGAGGCGGGTCGACCACGGGTTGAGACGGGCCCGGCGGTGGCTCCTGCGGCGGGATTTCGGGCTCGCGCGGGGGCAGGTCGGGGTCGGGCGTGGTATGCACGAAAAGCTCCTTGATCAGGGATGGGGGAATGCGGCGGCCGGCGCCGGCACGGTCTCGCGCTAGGCGCGGCCTGCGTCCAGTTCGTCCAGCAGCCGCGCCAGTGCGTCCAGGTCAGCGGGCTTGACCAGGTGTCTGTCAAAGCCCGCCTCCAGCGCGCGGCGGCGGTCCTCCGGCTGGCCGAAACCGGTCAGCGCGACCAGCGTCGCGCCGCGCATCTCCGGCAGCGCGCGCAGGCGCCGGGCGGTCTCGAAGCCGTCCATGGCGGGCATGCCCAGGTCCAGCAGCACCACCTCCGGGCGCACATCGGTGGCGCGCGCCAGCGCGCTCGGGCCGTCCGCGGCGGTCACTACTGTGTGGCCCAGGGCCTGCAGCGTCATCGTCATCGCCTCCAGCGCATCGACGTTGTCGTCCACCACCATGACCCGGCGCGGCACGCCGTGGCGAGGGGCGGCCTTGCCTGAACCGGGATGCCAGTTCTGCCACGGCTCCACCGGCAGCATCACGGTGAAGGTGCTGCCCTGTCCCGGGCCCTCGCTGCAGGCGCGGATGGTGCCGCCATGCAGGCGCACCAGCTCCTGCACCAGGGTCAGGCCGATGCCCGGGCCGTCATGCGGGAACGCACCGTGTGGCGGCTCCGCGCAGGCACCCTCGTCCTGCCACGTGAGCGGATCGAACAGTTGCCGCTGCGGCGCCTCGGGCAGGCCGGCGCCGTTGTCGCGCACGCGCACCAAGACGTGGCCGCCGGAGACAGCGTCGGGGGCCAGGCCCGGCGCGCTGTCATCAAAGCTGGCTTCCACGACGATCTCTCCGCCCGCCGGCGTGTACGCGGCAGCGTTCTGCAGCAGGTTGCTGAAGATCTGCGTCAGGCGCACCAGGTCGCCGCGCACCGGCAGCGGCTGCTCGGGCAGCGACAGGCGCAGCGTGTGCCGGCAGGCGTCCAGCACCGGGCGCACGGCTTCGACCGCGGTCTTGAGCGCGGTGCGCAATTCCACCAGGTCCTGGCGCAGCGTGATGCGGCCCTGGTTGAGGCGCGAGATATCGAGCAGTTCATCCACCAGTCGGGTCAGGTGATGCACCTGCCGGCTGATGATGTCGCGCGCGCGGAACATGTCTGCGCGCGTCGGCGCCAGTTGCTGCAACAGGTCCGCCGCGCTGCGCAGCGGCGCCAGCGGATTGCGCAGTTCGTGCGCCAGCATGGCGAGGAACTGGTCCTTGCGCCGTACTTCGTCGCGCTGCGTGCGCCCGGCGCGGTTCTGCAGCGTCACATCCTGGCAGGTGCCGGCGATGTGCAATGGCGGGGTGCCGTCGCCGGCCGGCGCCGCTTGCGCGCTGTCGCTGCCGCGCACCGGAAAAGCCCGCGCGCGGATCTCGCGCGGTTCGCCGCAGGACAGGGTGATCTGGAATTCGATGTCCATCCTGCCGTCGCGCAGCATGCTGACCACGGCCGCCTCCACGCGTGCGCGGTCGGCTGGCGCCACGCGGTCCAGGCAGCGGCGCGGATCGTCTATCAGCTGCTCGGCCGGGTGGCCGCACAGCGTCGCGAGCGACGAGCTGGCAAACAGCAGCTGCCGCGTGGCAGGGTCCAGGATCCACACCACGTCGGCGAGCGATTCGGCCAGCTGGCGGAACATGTCCTCGTGCTCGTGCAAGGCCTGCGAGGTACGGCGATACGCGTCCTCGGCGCCGCGCAGGCGCAGCAGCGCCTGGATGCTCGACAGCAGTTCCTCGGGCTCGGCGGGTTCCACCAGGTAGCCGTCGGCGCCGCAATTGAGCGCCTCGACGCGCTGGCGCGACCGGGCCAGCCCGGGCGAGGTCAGCAGCACCAGCGTGCGCGCGGTTTGCGGATCGTCCTTGAGCAGGCGGCACACCTCCAGCCCGCTGATGTCGGGCAGCCTGGCCGACAGCAGCACCAGCGCGGGCGCATGCTGGCGCACCAGCGACAGCGCCGAACGGCCCGTGACGGCCTCGATCACCGGAAACTCGCCGCGATGCAGGATGCGGCTCTTGACGTAGCGCGGACCCTCGCGGTCCTCGACATTGAGGATCAGCGGCGCGCGGTTGGCTTGTTGCTTCATGGCTTCACGCTGACGGGCGCGTATGCGCCGGCCCGAAGTGTTGGCCCAGCGGGTACCCCGGTGCCCGCCCGGACGTGGTGTAAGACTGCGCAGGCCCTGGTGTGTGGCGTGTAAGTTTTACCAAACTGACGCGCCCGGCCCTTGTATTTCCTGCATATCTGTCCATCGCATCCATCGCCATCCCTCTTGTGCACGGCTTTGGCAGAGCCCTGTCCGCTTCGTTGTGGCAAGAAATGTGCCGTCAGTCGATGGAGGCAATGGCTAGTGTCCTGTCCCGCAAATACCTTGCCATGAGATCGCCCAGTTGGCCGCCATGCATCGTTGCTGGTCGTTGCCATAGCTACGGAATCAGATGGGCTTTGACTAACGCGCTAAACCTTTCAAGTAATGCGTTGGATTTCGCCCCGCACGGTCAAGGAGATCCACATGCCGGCCAGCCTCCATGCATATCCCTCGAAGAGCCAATCGTCGAGAAACAGAAGGGCGGACGCCGCGGTTGGCGTCTCCCATTTTGTATTGTTGGGTGGTGTCCGGAAGCGATACGGCCATCGATGCTATCGAGCTTGTGCCAGTCGCTATCAGGCTGAAATATTTCTTTTTTGCCTCCGCGCAGGCAGAGTGCGTTTGCCTTGGCGTTGCCCGATCGCAGAACCTGCTCAGTTGTGGTCCAGGGCCGCGGCGCTGGGCATATCCGGTCGCTCGTGAGCGTTGTCTATCAGCGCCACAGCAGGCCATTTGGATGCACGATGGCTATGCGCCACAGAAGTGCACTGGAGGGCTTTCTGTTGCTCAACGATCCAAGAATCAGCCTCAATTATTCAAATGCAGGGTGGTTTGGTATTTATATAGGAGCCCGTTATAAAAGCCGTCGGCATAGAGGATCAACTCGCCGGAACTATTGCGGAACCAGCGCTGGATACGAAGGCCAGGAGTACCGTTCTTGACCTGCAGCGCACGCGCCAGATGTCCCTTTATATTGAATGCGCTGACTGTTTGCTGGATGTCGGACGGACGCTCGCCGAATTGTTGCCCAATCTGCTCGATAAAGATGACAACGGGGGAGAGCCGATTGAGGTGGAGACCTTGAGCGACGCCCGAGTACATGGGATGAATCCATAAATGGCTAAGCATCGCCGGCGCCTCCTTGTTACCGCTTGTCCAGCGCAGGACTTCAAGGTGCCGCCAGTGTTGACCAACAGCGCAACCAATGGTGCTGGCCAGCGTCGGATCAGCAGCGATATCGGCGCTTGCGGTGATCATCTGCTGACCGCCTTCGGCGAGCTGAACAAGATCACCTAGCGAGGTCAGCCTTATGGTCTGCTGGTCTTCGGTTCTGTCTGCGATGACGCGCGTTCCGATCGGCCTCTGCTTTCGAACATAGCCTCGGTCCTGCAGCGCGCGTAGCGCAGAGCGAACGGTGAAACGGCTGACTCCGAACATCGCGCATAGGGCTTCCTCTGTGGGCAAGAGAGATTCCACCGGATATCGGCCGCTGCGGATATCGGCGAGGAGCGACTGCGCCAGCAACAGATGTTTGGGCGGGCGGGATCCGAGATTGTCCAGGCTGGAATGTGGCGTGGGACTCATCACTGATGTTCCTCGCCCGGACCAGCGCTCGTTGACAGCCGGATTGCCGCGGCCGTCCTTTGGCGGTAGTGCGACCGAGCCGCGCAGCTGAAGCCGTGCTCGTGGTCACGCCCGTTCCTGCCTGATACATGTGCTGGTATAGAAGGCCGGGCGCGCGGGCACGTCTTGCTGTGTTGAATATGTTTCACGGTCGTCGCGTTAGCGAATGTTGAGGTAAGCGTCCGGGGAGTCGAAGTGGCCTCCATCGGGATGGTCACCAGTTTCGTTCGTCGCCAAACGAAAGGCGATGTTAGCGGAACCACAGTCTTGACGCCACAAACGCTTCATCCTATCATTGTCCGGACAATCAAATGATAAACGAAACCACCTGCGAGACACAGCAATGAATCTGGAACTACGTCTGAAAGACCCGGCCTGGGCTTCTTCCGCAATCGAGAGCATTCGGGAATTTGCTGGGGTCATCCAGGGTGACATGGCCAAGGCTGCACGTGAGGGCGTGTTTCCTCGCCACGCGTTCAATGAACTCGGGCGGCGAGGCCTGCTCGGAATGCTTACCCCGCGGGAGTACGGGGGGTTGGGTTTCGGTGTGCCTGAGTACTGCCTGGTGGAGGAGGAATTGGGCCGCTACGGCCTGGTAAGTGGGCAGACGCAGGCCCAAGGCGAACGCTGGCTGAACGACTGGGGAACACCGGAGCAGAAGGCGAAGTACCTTCCTGGACTTGCCAACGGGAGCATCCTGTTCTCTGAATCGATATCCGAACCATCCGCTGCCTCATCCTTGAAGAATCTTCAGACCACCGCCAGGCATGAAGGTGGTGGGTGGGTCATTAGCGGAGAGAAGTGCCACATCAATATGGGTGTCGAGAGTGACCTCACGCTCGTCTACGCGATGGCTCCGGAAGGGCTGACCGCATTTCTGGTAGATACGGATCAGCCTGGTGTTCGGCGCGAACATACCCATCCCATTGGACTTCGCTATTCGCCGACAGCGAACATGTACTTTGATGATGTTCGCGTTGGACACGGCGCGATCCTTGGTGAGGTCGGCAAGGGCCTTGCAACCTTTGTATCCACCTTCAATGTGAGCCGGCTAGGGAACGCGTCCACGCTGATTGGCATAGCGCGGCGTGCTCTTGCCGAAGCCTCGAGATACGCGGTTACCCGCCCGGTCGGGTCCGCTGTCGTCGCAGACTTTCAGGGGAACCAATGGACGATTGCGGAATGCTATGCGGAGATCCACGCCGCGGTTTTGGCTCGTGATCATGCAGCCAACCTCGCACAACAAGGTCACGAGCACGCGATGCAAACAAGTGTCGCGAAGCATCTCGCGATCAAGGCCGCCGAGCGAGTTGTGAGCGACGTCTACGCCTTGATCGGTGGATACGGTTTGTATGAGGAGCAGAACTTCGGCCAGTTCATGCTCGACGTGAAACTGCTGCGCGTGGCCGGTGGATCGAGTGAAATCCTCAAGAATCACGTCGCAAAATGCATCCTGCAGGATGCTCAACTGATGGGGCTGGCATGAACAACCTGACCGAGCTGATCGAGGTTGCAGCCCTCGATCGTCCCGACGCATCCTTCGGCACCTGTTCACAAAACGACTCGTTGCATCGATTTGTTGAGCGGGCTCGAACAGTCGCGGCTCAGTTTCGCGATGCTGGCTTCCGGCGAGGAGACATCGTAGCTTTCATCGGTCCAAATAGCGCGGGGTACCTTGTCACGTGGATGGCAGCCCAGTTCGTGGGGCTGCAGACGGCATTGATCAACCCCTCATATCCTGATGAATTGCTTGGCGCGATGCTCGACAATCTGGGCGCGCGTGCCATCTTCTGGCTGGGCCGTAGCCCAGGAGGGTTGGCTGACAGGACTGAAGCACAGTTGGATCTGACGGGAGCATGGCAAGGCGAAGTTTCCGTGCAAAGCCCCCTCCTCTCCCGCGTCGTCCTGGAATCAGATAGCGATGGACGCTGCGCAGACCCCGCCGGCGTAGCAGCATACATCCATACTTCGGGAACGACCGGACTGCCGAAGTTCTGCGCGCTGAGTCATGGCTATTTCATTCGGTTGGGCCGCTTTATTGCCGATTCGCATGGGCTCTCACATTACGACAGGGTCCTCTCGCCACTGCCGATGTTCCACATCAATCCGATGGGGTACGGCGTCGTGGGTTCGCTCACGGCGCGAGCGTCGTTGCTTTCGATGGATCGCTTCCAGGCGCAAGATTTCTGGTCGCTGGTCAAGGCGCACCATATTACCGCGCTGATATTGCATCAGCCGCCGGCAAATCTGTTGATGGCCAAGACGACGCGAGCAGAAGCACAAGGTCACCAGATCAGAATAGCCTTCGGGTGCGTGCCGGATTTTCTTGAAAAATTTGATATTCCGATCGGTGTGACGGGGTATGGATCAACGGAAGCTGGCGGCCTTTGCCATACGCGCATCGTACGTCCGGACGACGCCGACTTTCCGCCGGAAGGTCCGTCCAGCATGGCAGGACAGCCTCGTTCGGATGTCGAATATCGTATAGCCGATGACGGCGAGATCTGGGTGCGTGGGCTGCATCATCAGACCTTGTTCTCGGGGTATCTGCGAGATGGAGAGATACTGGCTCAGACCGACGCCGAGGGATGGTTCAGGACAGGAGATCGTGGGCGTCTAGACTCGTGTGGAGATCTCATCTTTATTGAGAGAATGAGTGATTCAATTCGCGTCAATGGCGAGTATGTCCCGATCGGATTTGTTGAGGAGCGGTTGAGGCGGGTCGAGTCTCTCGGCGAGTTCGCACTTTGGCGGATAGATTCCCCGGCGCGTGGACACGAGGTCGTGCTCTACACGACCGCGCATCATGTCATCGAGTCCGAAGTGCATGCGGCGCTATTTGATTTGCCGAAATATATGCGCCCCACGCGGCTCATTCGAATTGAGAAGCTTCCGCTGGACACCGGAGTCGGTAAGGTACAGCGGCGATTGCTCAATGACCAACCGCGACTCAGTGAAGTTTGGCTTTGAAAAGCCGAACGTCAATCGAGCAATCTCTTGAGATGCGAAACCAAAGGAAGCCGCCAATGTTACGCGTGGTATTGACAGGAGAGTATGGGAGGGTTTTTCTTGACCCGGTGAAACATGCTGTAGGCCAGGAGAACGCTGTAGACCTCTGGCTGCCATCCGAAGGTGCTGAGCGGATGGTGGAGATCGCAAGGGAAGCTGAAGTGATTGTCGCGTCGGCCGAGTGGGTACTCCACGAGAAACGAACGCTGGTGAAACGGACGCTCCAGAATGCGGGGAAACTCAAGCTGATACTGGTGCCATTTTCCGGAATGGATTGGCTCGATCGGGCATGGTTGCCTGCGGGCACAGTGGTCAGCAACACGAATGTCGGCATCGACCCGATTGCGGAGTACGTGATGCTCGCGATGCTGCAGTCGGCTATACCCCTACGGGAGATGGACAGCGAGTTACGTGCAGCTCGCTGGGGGTGGGGAGGTGCCTCGGTGCTTGGCCGCAAACATCATGAGCTTCAGGGGCGCACCATCGGACTGGTGGGGTACGGCCGCATTGGCCACCGCGTAGCGGAGTTAAGCAAGGCTTTCAGAATGCGAGTCATTGCTGTCAGCCGCAACCCGGGGATCGATCACAGTCTCGATTGGTACAAGGGGACCGATGGTCTCGACGATCTGCTGTCGCAAAGTGACTATGTTCTTTTGTCCGTACCCGGAGGGCCTGAGACGCAAGGATTGATCGGTGCGGCACAACTGGCGCGCATGAAAGCAGACGCAGTCCTGATCAATATCGCGCGAGGATCTGTCGTTGACGAAGATGCGCTGTACGAGGCATTGCGAGAGAAGCGAATCCGCGGAGCTGTGATCGACACCTGGTACCGCTATCCGGAGGCGGGCGAGAAAACTTGCCCACCGGCGACGCGGCGATTCGCTGACCTCGACAACGTCGTCATGACTCCACATGCGGCGGGCTGGACGGAGGAACTCGAAGCTCGTCGAGTCAGCGCTATTGTTGCCAACGTAAAGCGATTTATGTCTGGCGATGAACTCTTCGACATTTACCTGCGCGCATGAGCGGGCCAATCTTACGATACGAGATTTGAATATGTCCGCTGTGGAACAGGAAAGCCTGCCGCCGCTCGAGTCCTATACGACTCCCACTTTCGTCGTGCCGGACGGAGCATGGGATTGCCATTCACACGTGACGCCGCGCGGGAACTGGGCGCTCGTTTCCGACGCTAGCTATCTCCCTGCACCGGCACCACCCGAGAAGCATAGAAAGATGAGGGCAGCGCTAGGCTTTCAGCGAGGTGCTGTTATCCAGGCGAGCGTCTTTGGGACGGATAACACTGGCGTGATCGAGGCACTTACTGATGAACCCGGCATCCTGCGCGGTGTGGTAGTTGCGGGTCAGACGATTGATGACGCGGAGATCGAACGCTTGCATGGCATCGGCGTGCGCGGGATGCGTTTTATCACCAATGGTCTCGGTGGCACCGTAGGAACGCAAGCGATGGTTGCGCTTGCGCCTCGCATTGCCGAGTTCGGTTGGCATGCGGAAGTACTTCCTGGTCCAACACAATGGCCAGAATTGCTGCCTGTACTGGAAGCGTTGCCGTGCAGAATCGTCATCGATCATATGGGTGGCTTGCCCCCAGAGTTCGGCGTAAATCATCCGACAACCCTGGTTATCCGAAAATTGCTCGTTGAGCGAGGCGCATGGGTCAAGTTGATCGGCTATCGCTTGTCGGACGACCTTATGGATAGTCGTGTCATTGAACGCGCCCACGTCTTCTATGGTGATGCGCCGGGGCAGATGATTTGGGGAACGGACTGGCCACATGTAGGCATAAGGAAGCCGGTGGATGCTGGCCAGCTCCTCAACGCCTTCGCACGCTGGTTCGACAACGACTCGGAAGTCATGCATCGCGTGCTGGCAATGAATCCGGCGTGCTTGTTCGATCAGCATGATTCAAATTGAGCCCCTGGCGATGACTGCTGCTGGCTTTGCTATCCATCAGGGCCGAAATCGCCAACGGAATGGTGAAGCAATCGTGGCTCGCCAAGGCACCTGGTCCTCACGGTCTTTGATCCAACGCATCACTCAACTCGCGCCCGCTTCGTATCCGGAGAACTTCATGAAAACCTTGCTGGCCCACCGCCTTGACGGTGTCAAGCCTTCGCCAAGCATGGCGGCCAAGACGCGTGTCGATGCGTTGCGCGCTGCAGGTCGGAGCATCGTCGACTTCACCATCGGCGAGCCCGACTTCCTGACACCGAAGCACATCATGGACAGCGGCGTTGCCGCCTTGATAGCGGGACAGACGCGCTACACGTCGCCCAGCGGAACGCTCGCTCTGCGACAGGCGATCGTCAACAAATTTCGGCGCGAGAACACGCTGGAATTCAAGCCCGAGAACATCGTTGTCGGGAATGGTGCAAAACACATCATCTACAACGCCTTCGCAGCTACCTTGAATGAGGGAGACGAAGTCGTGGTGCCTGCACCGTACTGGGTTTCGTATCCAGACATGGTAGCGCTCCATGGGGGCAAGGCCGTTGTCGTATCCAGTGATGCAAGCCACGGATTCAAGCTGACGCCGCAGGCTCTGGAATCAGCGCTATCTCCTCGCACGAAGTGGCTGGTGTTGAACACACCCAACAACCCGACCGGTGCGGTGTACACAGCCAGCGAACAGGTCGCATTGGGTGCCGTACTGCAACGGCATTCTCATGTCTGGCTGATGACCGACGAGATCTATGAGCATTTCGTCTATGGCGACGTAAAGCATGCTTCCCTGCTCCAGATGGTTCCGGAACTGGCAGAGCGGACGTTGATCATCAATGGCGTTTCCAAAGCCTATGCCATGACGGGCTGGCGTATCGGCTACGGCGCAGGTCCAACGCCGCTGGCGCAAGCAATTGCGATGTTGCTGTCGCAGAGCACATCGTGTCCGAATGCCATGGCCCAGGCGGCGGCCGTGGAGGCACTCAATGGGCCGCAGCAATGCGTTGCAGACGCGGTGGCAATCTTCGGCCAGCGCAGGGATCTCATTGTGGAGCTCCTGAGAGAAGTTCCTGGTATCGACTGCGTGTCGCCAGACGGCTCGTTCTACGTCTTCCCCAGTGTGGCTGGACTTATGGGGCGGGTGACGCCCGGGGGAGGGGTTTTTTCCTCCGATGTTGACGTCATGCGCTACTTTCTGGAGCACGCGAGTCTGGCAGTGATCGATGGAACTTCCTATGGGATGCCCGAACATCTTCGCCTCTCCTTTGCCACTTCCTTCGAATTGATTGAGCAAGGTTGCAACTTCCTTCGGGATGCTGTGAACGACCTCTCCTGAGCATCACCCATCGCGAACCCGTCTGGAGAAGACACCATGAAGACTTCTGTTCTGACTCTCGTTGCCAGTGCCGCCCTGATGCTGCTGGGCAACCCCGCACGCGCGGACCAACTCGCTGACATCAAATCGAAGGGGGTGTTCGTCTGTGGGACGCTCGGTACCGCCGAGCCCTTCAGCTTCTCCGATACGAAAACCCGCGAGGTTGAGGGCTACGACGTGGACTTCTGCAGGGCGTTGGCAAAGTCCCTCGGTGCGCAGCTTGAGGTGAAGCTCATTTCCGTGGCAGCACGCATCCCCGAGCTTCAACAAGGCCGTGTTGACGTGGTCATTGCCAGCCTTGGGTGGACCGCCGAACGCGCCGAGCAGATTGCCTTCAGCGACCAGTATTTTGTGAGCGAGCAGAAGATGGCGGTACGCAAGGACAGCGGCTACAAATCCCTCCAGGATGTGTCAGGAAAGCGCGTCAGCGCTCTCAAAGGCTCCAGCTCCGAGATGCTCGTGCGCAAGGCAGTTCCCGGGGCGACGACCATCACCTTCCAGGATCCACCGAGCGCATTTCTCGCGATGCTGCAAGGGAAAGCAGATGCCTTTGCCATTGGGGAGCTCTACCTCGAGAAGTATCGCCTGCAATCTGAAAGCACCGTCCCCATCGTGAAGCTCGAGCCATCACTGGCGTCTGAACCGTGGGGAATCGGCATGCGCAAAAGCGAGCCGGGCTTGATCAAGCACGTGAACGCCGTGCTGCAGGCGATGGAGAAATCGGGAGAGGCGCAGCAGATCTTCGACAAGTGGCTGGGTAACCAGACCATCTACAAGATGAAGCGCCGCTTCAAGATTGAGCCGATCAAAGGCTGATCCACATACTGCAACAGGAAACTGACCGTGGATCACAAGCTCGACTTTTCAGTGTTGCTGCGAGGTGACTATCCGAAATGGATCCTTGACGGCGTCATCACCATGTTTGAACTCACGCTGGCGGCGTGGTTGCTCGCGATGGCTTTGGGGACCATGCTTGCCGTGGCACGCATGAGCAACATCCGAATAGCAAAGATTGCCGTAGCGATTTATGTTGAGTATCACCAGAACGTGCCCATGCTGGTCCAGGTCTTCCTTTGGTACTTCGGCATCCCCGCGCTCTTGCCGCTGCCGTGGCAGCAGTGGATCAATGCATATAACAGCGCATTCGTGTTGGCTTTCATTGCTGGGGGGCTGTGCATGGCAGCCTATGTCTCCGAAGGGCTACGCGGGGGGATCCGATCCATTCCAAGGTCCCAGTTGGAGGCCGCGCGCGCCATCGGCCTTTCCTATCTTCAGGCAGCGCGTCTCGTAGTGGTCCCTCAGGCGCTGCGGATTGCACTGCCTACCTTGGTGAGTTATACGGTACTGCTGTTCAAGAACACCAGCCTGGCCATGGCAATTGGCGTTGCTGAGTTGACTTATGCAACCCGTGAAATTGAGAGCCAGTCATTCAGGACCGTGGAAATTTACCTGCTATCAACTGTGATCTACCTTGGATTTTCCTTGGTGATCATGAAAGCAGGAATGTATCTTGAAAGTCGCTATCGAATTCGAGGGAGATAGGCTGTGGATAGCATTCTTCTTATCTTGCGCGACTATGGCACTCTGCTTCTCGTAGGTCAGTACCCCAATGGGCCGCTCGGGGGATTGGCGGTCACACTGCTTCTTTCCTTGCTTGGTTTGACGCTCGCCTTTCCGATTGGCGTAATGATCGCAATCGCACGCATCAGCCCCTTTCGCTGGCTGCGCTGGCCTGCGAGTGGGCTGGTCTATGTCGCGCGCGGCGTACCGCTGCTGATGTTCATTTTCTGGGTGTATTTCTTCGTCCCTTTGCTCATTGGTCGCACGGTCACTGGCTTCACGACCATGGTGGTGACACTTGTGATCTACCAAGCGGCCTACCTGTCCGAGATCGTGCGATCCGGCATTGAGGGCTTGCCCAAGGGGCAAGCCGAAGCAGCGCGTGCCGTGGGGCTGAGCTACATCCAGGCGATGAGCAAGGTAATCCTCCCCCAGGCTCTCTACAACATGATTCCAGCCTTGGTCAGCCAGTTCGTTTCAACGGTCAAGGAAACCTCGCTGGGGTATGTGATCAGCGTGAACGAAGTCACCTTTGCGGCGACGCAGATCAACAGTTCGCTGATGACGCAGCCATTCCAGGTGTACTTCATCCTTGCCGCCATCTACTTCTGTCTCTGTTTCTCACTGACGCAACTGGCGCGCTTCCTTGAGCGCCGCATCACAGCTCGACGCGAAGGAAGCCGCCAGTCCGTGGTGGCTGTTGTATCACCCTCTACCACCACTACGGAGACAGCCGCGTGAATATGAATTTCAGTAAAGAACCTCTCCTCACCTTCAAGGACGTCAGCAAGTGGTACGGGGAGTATCGCGCGCTAAGCAGCATCAGCGCGGATGTCCACAAAGGTGAAGTCGTTGTCGTGTGTGGGCCATCAGGCTCAGGGAAATCCACACTGATTCGAACTGTGAACCGCCTGGAAGAGATCCAAAGTGGAGCAATTCATTTCGACGGCAAGGACGTGCATGCGTCATCGGTCGATATCAACAAGTTTCGCAGCCAGGTTGGTTTCGTATTCCAGAGCTTCAACCTGTTCCCGCATCTTTCCGTTGCCCAGAACATCATGCTCGGGCCGGTCAATGTACGTAAACATCGGCGCGCAGAGGCAAGAGCCCGTGCTCTCGAATTGCTCGATCGTGTCGGTTTGGCATCGAAGGTCGACGCATTTCCTGGACAACTTTCGGGAGGCCAGCAGCAGCGTGTGGCAATTGCGCGAGCATTGGCGATGGATCCCCCGGTCATGCTGTTTGACGAACCGACCAGTGCCTTGGATCCTGAGATGGTTGGCGAAGTGTTGCAGGTGATGAAGTCACTGGCGTGCGATGGCATGACGATGATGTGTGTCACACACGAAATGAACTTTGCCCGGGAGGTTGCGGACCGGGTGTGGTTCATGGATCAGGGGAGTCTGGTCGAGGTCGGAGTACCGGACGAGTTTTTCTCGAAACCTGCCAGCGAGCGAGCGCGCAAGTTTCTTTCTGAACTGCGTACTCACTAGAGTTCCATTTCAGTGGTGTTGCGCCGGCGGGAGTGGTTTCAAGGGAATTGGGTGTGGTAGACGTGCCTCGATTTCAGGCTGCTGATGGTTTATCGGTCCTGTGATCGCCCACTTTGCATACGGTTGGCGCGTGTGTAAGCTATCTGGATGGCACATGAAGTACTTGACCGGTACCGCGGGAAGCGTGATTTCCGCATTACCACCGAACCTTCTGGAAGCGGTCGGAGGAGGCGCAGCAAAGCGCGCGCGCTCCGATTCGTAGTTCAAAAGCACTGGGCCAGACGTCTGCATTACGACTTCCGGCTCGAGCTTGACGGTGTGCTGTTGAGTTGGGCTGTCCCAAAAGGGCCAAGTCTCGATCCAGCGGAGAAGCGGATGGCGATCCACGTGGAGAATCATCCGCTCGACTACGCAAGCTTCGAGGGTACGATTCCGCCAAGGCAGTATGGCGCGGGTACGGTTATTGTCTGGGATCGCGGGACATGGGAGCCAGTTGGCGAACCCCAAGCTGGCATCGAGGCCGGGAAGCTGGAATTTCTGCTGCACGGTCGGAAGCTCGCGGGGCGTTGGGAACTGGTCCGAATCTCGAAGCCCCAAGACACAGGCGATCATTGGATACTGTTTAAGAAGCGAGACCAGTGGGCGCGGTCACTGGCTGATTTTGACGTCATCACCGCGTACCCTGACAGCGTCATTGCGCATCCGCTTGACCCTCTCGATGCGCCGACAGCGGGCGCGAATACCGCCAGGGCTCCAGGAGCGCATCTGGTCGGAGCGCGAAAGTCAAACGCACCGACTCACCTGTCCCCGCAACTCGCAACGCCGACAACGTCATTGCCGGATGGAGGAACCTGGATCATCGAGGCAAAATTCGATGGATACAGGATTCTGGCCAGAATTCTTGAATCAAAGGTGGCCCTTTTTACTCGTGGAGGCGAGGACTGGACGAGGAAGCTGAAGAGTCTCGCATTAGCGCTTGAGAAGCTGGATATCTCCGAGGGCTGGATTGATGGCGAGATCATTGTACTGCGCGATGGCTTGCCTGACTTCAACGCGTTGCAGAATGTGTTAAAAAACCGGGGTAAGAACGAAATTGTTTATTTTGTCTTTGATATTCCGTACTGGGAGGGACGCGACCTTCGGCGCTGCCCGTTGAGCGTGCGCCGTACCCATCTGGCGACATTGATTGATGGGAAGAGTGAGCGGGTGCGGTTCAGCGAGAGCTTCGACGCGCCACCGGCGGAGGTCTTTCGGGCCGCATGTGAGATTGGCTTGGAAGGCTTGCTGTTGAAGCGGGCTGATTCGCCCTACACCTCGACGCGAAGTTCTGACTGGTTAAAGGTGAAGTGTAAATTGCGGCAGGAGTTCGTCATCTGTGGTTTTGGCGAGCGCGCAGCTACACCCGGAGAAGTCGGTCGGCTTCTGCTGGGTGTTTACAAGCAGGATGAACTTCGATTTGCCGGTAGTGTTGGTACCGGTTGGACCAGGAAAACTGCCGCTGAACTGCGGCGAAAACTTGAAACACTGCAGGCCAGTGATCCACCTTTCGATCCGGCTGAGACCGGTCTCGAACATTTGCCACGTGGCAGGTCAAGTGCCATACATTGGGTTAAGCCAAGAATGGTAGCGGAGGTGGAGTTTTCCGAGTGGACACGCGATGGCCGTGTCCGTCATGCCTCATTCAAAGGTTTGCGCAGCGACAAGTCGCCGAAGGACATCCATCAGGAAGCGGTTCAATTCGATCCCAGCGTCAGCGTGTCTCGCAGTTCAGTGAAAGTAACTAACCCCAAACGCGTGATCGATCCCGCAAGCGGTATCAGGAAGCTGGATCTGGTTCGATACTATGAAAGCGTGGCGGACTGGATGCTCCCCCATCTTGTTGCGCGTCCAGTAGCACTCTTGCGAGCACCGGATGGCATTGACAAGGAAGTCTTCTTCCAAAGACACCTCGAATCGAGCCGGCTGCCAGGGCTTACCGAGCATCCGAAATCGTTGTGGCCAGGACATGGTGCCTTGGTGACAGTCGATTCAGCCGACGCACTAGTCGCAGCCGCTCAACTTAATTCAGTTGAGTTTCACACCTGGAACTCGACGGTTGCAGCGCTTCGCTACCCAGACCGCATTGTCTTCGACCTTGACCCGGGCGAAGGTGTGCCGTGGCAGCATGTCCAGGAGGCGGCGAAAGTGGTGCAAGGCTTTTTGAGGGAGCTGGCGTTGAAATCATGGCTCAAGACCAGCGGGGGAAAGGGCCTGCACATTGTAGTCCCACTAGCGCCGGAGTTGGATTACACCGCGGTCAAGGGCTTTTCACGGGCCGTGGTGCGTCATCTGGCGAAGATTCTTCCCGAACGCTTTGTCGCCAAATCGGGAGCCAGTAACCGCAAAGGCAAGGTGTTCGTGGACTACCTTCGCAATGGCTTCGGGCAGACGACTGTCGCCGCATTTTCGGCCCGAGCCCGCCCCGGCATGGGGGTATCGATGCCAGTGTCATGGCGTCAACTCCCGGAACTGAGGGGCCCGGACTATTGGACCGTGCGCAATGTGCGTGAGTATCTGAGTTTTCAGCGCACCGATCCCTGGCGCGACTTCTGGAAGACGGCTCAGACGTTGACGGTTGCTATGGAACGTCTAGGCTGAAAGAGGAGCGGTCGGCACCGCGGCGCTTGCCTGCGGATGTTGAAATCGGCGCCCGTCCTGCAGCGGCGCGGGCATGTGGTTCTTACCGGCTGTTGTAAATCTGCCGTGGTCGTCATGCCCGCCTTCCGCCGTCACAGCCGGGGCGCGACGGGAACGTTCCTTGCGGCTCCCAACCGGCACGCCCGGCGCCATGCCAGGCTCCCCAAGGAGGCGGCAGATGAAACCGACCCTGAAGAGAATCAGCGCGCAGGTCATTGTCCTGACCGGCGCCAGCAGCGGCGTGGGCCTGATCACCGCGCGCAAGGCGGCGCAGCAGGGGGCGCGTCTGGTGCTGGTGGCGCGCAGCGAGGGATCGTTGCACCAGTTGGCCGAAGAGCTGCGCGAGCAGGGTAGCGAAGTCATCACCATCGTGGCCGATGTCGGCAAGCATGAAGACGTTGGCAAGGTGGCGCAGGCCGCCATCGAGCGCTTCGGCCGGTTCGACACCTGGATCAACAACGCGGGCGTCACAATCTTCGGGCGCCATTGCGATGTGCCGCTGGAAGACCAGCGGCGCCTGTTCGACACCAATTACTGGGGCACCGTGCATGGCTCGCTGGCGGCGGCAGCGCACTTGCGCGAGCACGGCGGCGCCATCATCAACATGGGCAGCGAGGCGGCCGATGGCCCCATGCCGCTGCAGAGCGCCTATGCGGCCTCGCAACATGCGATCAAGGGCTTTACCGATTCGCTGCGGCTGGAACTGGAGCAGGAACAGGCGCCGGTCAGCGTGACGCTGATCAAGCCGGCGGGGCTGGAGACGCCGCTGGCGATGCACGCCAAGAACTTCCTCGAGGTCGAGCCGCGCCTGCCGCCGCCGCTGTATGACCCGGCGCTGGCGGCCGATGCCATCCTGTTCGCCGCCGAGAATCCGCGCCGCGAGCTGTTCGTGGGCGCGGCCGCCAAGGCGTTCTCGGCCGCGGCGTACCATGCGCCGCACACCTTCGACCGCTTTATGCGCCGCTTCATGGGCCGCGCGCAGCAGACGCGCCATCCGGCCGGCCCGATCGAGGACAACGCGCTGTACGGCAGCGGCAGCGGCCTGCAGGAACGCACCGGCACCCGTGCCGCGCTGCATTCGTGCCCCTATACCACCACGGCGCGGTATCCCATGTTGGCCACGGCGCTGGTGGTTGGCGCTTCGGCGGCGGTCGCGGCGATGGTCCAGTGGCGGCGGCGCTAGGGTCTGTTCCCATATAAAACGTACGCGCGTTGGCCCGAGCCGGGGTCAGCTACGCGAAGGGCGTCGCCGCAAAGGGTCATTCCCTTTGCAAGGCGCCCGACAAAGTAGATGGCCCCGGCTCGGGCCAACCCGCAGGGCAAGGGGGATACGCGGCGCATGGCGTCGTTGCCAGCCGCTTGCTTGGAATGACCAAGCGGCGCGACTGGCGCCTAGCCCTGCGCCGCGTATCCCCCTTGCGCGCGCACGCTTTATATGTGAACAGACCCTTGCCTGTTTGCCCGGCAACTGCCTGCGCGGTGGCCGAGCCGGTGCCCGCCCCCTCACAAGGAACGGTAGGTGTCCAGGCGGTTATACAGCGTCTTCAGGCTGATGCCGAGCGCACGCGCGGCCTGGCGCTTGTCGCCGTCAAAGCGCGCCAGCGTGGCCATGATGATCTCGCGCTGGGTATCGGCCAGCGTAGTGCCGACGCGCACGTTGACCACGCCGTCGACGGTGGTGGGCCGCGGCGGCTGCGTCGCCAGGTTGGGGTTGCCGACCTCCACGACCTTGTCGGCCAGGATAAAGGCACGGTAGACCGCGTTCTTCAGCTCGCGCACATTGCCGGGCCAGTCGTAGCGGACCAGCCGGTCAAGCGACCCTGCGGAGAATGACTTGTCGGTGCGCTCCATGGCGTTGTATTCGGCCAGGAAGTGGCGTGCCAGCGGCACGATATCCTCGGGCCGTTCGCGCAGCGGCGGGATATGCAGCGGAAACACGGCCAGCCGGTACAGCAGGTCTTCACGCAGCTGGCCTCCGCGTACGGCCTCGACCGGGTCGCGGTTGGTGGCAGCCAGGATGCGCACGTCGGTGGTGATCGGCGTATCGCCGCCGACACGGTGGAAGGTGCGGCCCTCCAGCACGCGCAACAGCTTGATCTGCATCTCGAGCGGCATTTCAGTGACTTCGTCGAGAAACAGCGTGCCGCCCTGCGCCTGCTCGAAGTAGCCGGCCTTCTGCTCGATCGCGCCGGTGAAGCCGCCTTTCTCATGGCCGAACAATTCGGACTCGATCAGGGTGGGCTGGATGGCGCCGCAGTTGACGGCGATAAAGGGGCCGTTGTGGCGAGCGCTGCGCTCATGCACGGCGCGCGCCACCACTTCCTTGCCCGAGCCGCTTTCCCCTACCGCCAGCATGGTGACATCGGTGGGGGCCACGCGCTCGATCTGGGCCAGCACGCGCTGCATCGCGGGCGATGTGCTTTCCCGCAGCAGCGACACCTGGGACGGCATGGCCCGGCGGGGCACGGCTGCGCCTGCCGGCGCAGCCGTGCCGGCAGGCTGGCTTGAAGCGGGTGCGGCATGGCTGCGCCGCGGTGTGCTGGCTGTCACTGGCACGGTGGGGGCCGGTGGATACTCGCGACGGAGACTCGGTTTTGGGGTGCGGTTGTCGGCAGAAGTTCCTATGCTAGCCCTTGCCGGGAGGGGTTGCCATAGCCATGCGGACCCGTGCGGAAAGTTCCGACCCCTGTGTCAGACGGACACCGGCAACGGTCGTGCCTGCCCGGGCTTAGACTTGCAATACGCAGTGTGGACCATCCATGTGGACCAGAGTCCGCAGTCAAAGCCGTGCCGCCCCCTGTGCCCGTCGTGCCCGCCACGCATGGAGCGTGCCGACGGACGTCCCATCCGGAAGCAGGTGCCCCACCGCCTTTGGCCAAGTTTCGATTAGGTCTCACTGACGGATCGTATGCCCCACATCCTGATTGTCGATGACGACGAAAACGCCTGCGCCGCGCTGGCTGAGATCGTGGCCATGGAGGGCTTCACCTCGGCCACCGCCGGCAGCCTGCGCGAAGCGCGGCTGCAGATCGGCTGGCGCATGCCGGAGGCGATCGTGGCCGACCTGCGCCTGCCGGACGGCAATGGCATGGAACTGTTCGAGGAAGTCGGTGCCTCGGGTGTCGACGTCATCCTGACCACCGGCTACGCCAGCGTGGAAAGCGCGGTGGAAGCGCTGCGCGCCGGCGCGACCGATTACCTGGTCAAGCCCATCAATGTGGCGCGCCTGCAGACCGTGCTCAGGCGCCTGGCCACCACGGGCGAGCTGCGTGCGGAGATCCATTCGCTGCGCGGCGAACTACGCCGCTATGGCCGCTTTGGCCGGCTCATGGGCAGTTCCGAGGTGATGCAGGTGGTCTACGACCAGCTCGCGCGCGTGGCGCCCACTGAAGCCACCGTGCTGCTGATCGGCGAAAGCGGCACCGGCAAGGAGCTTGCCGCGCAGACCGTGCACGAGCTGTCCTCGCGCCGGCGCCAGCCGTTCCTGGCGGTCAACTGCGGCGCGATCTCGCCCACGCTGATCGAGAGCGAGATGTTCGGGCACGAGCGCGGCAGCTTCACCGGCGCGGACCGCCAGCACAAGGGCTATTTCGAGCGCGCCGACGGCGGCACCCTGTTCCTGGACGAGATCACCGAGATGCCGGCGGAGTTGCAGGTCAAGCTGCTGCGGGTGCTGGAGACCGGCACCTTCATGCGCGTCGGGACCAACCGCGAGTGCCATGCCGATGTGCGCGTGCTGGCGGCCACCAACCGCAACCCCGAGGAGGCCGTGGCCGACGGCAAGCTGCGCGCCGACCTGTTCCACCGCCTCAATGTGTTCCCGGTGGAACTGCCGCCGCTGCGCGCGCGCGGCGACGATGTGATCCAGATCGCCAACATGATGCTGGAGCAGCTCAATGCCGAGCAGGGCACGCAACGCCGCTTTGCGCCCAATGTGCTGGACAGCCTGCGCCTGCATGCATGGCCCGGCAATGTGCGGGAGTTGCGCAACTTCGTGCAGCGCGCCTTCATCATGGCCGACGATGACCTCATCGCCGAAGTGCAGGTGCCGCTGCAGGTCGCGGCCACGCAGGCGCCGGGCACGGCGGTGGTGTCGGTGCCGGTGGGCATGTCGCTGGCCGACGCCGACCGCCAGCTGATCTTCGCCACGCTCGAACAGTGCGCCGGCGTGAAAAAGCATGCCGCGGAGATCCTGGGGATCAGCCTGAAGACTTTGTACAACCGGCTGGAAGATTATGCCGCCCGTGGCGAATTGCCGGAGTGGCTGCGCGCCTCGCGCAACGACACGGGTTCCTCGGCGACCGGCTGACCGCGTGCGCGATGGCTTGTGGCCGCGGGGATTGCGGGTTTCTGGCGCAAGCCGGGCGGCGGCTGCGGCCCGCACAGCACGTTTCTTGCTTCCTTGCAATGCAACAACCCCGGCCGATCCGGCCTGTCAAGCCCGGCGGCCGACCCTGCCGACATGCACATGACGCAGCAATCCCCGCAGTCCGGCCAGCCGGACGCTCCTGACCCGCCTGCCGAGGCCGTGCGCGGCGTGCAGGAGGTCGGCGCGCTGATCGAGCAGTCCGCGCACGATCTGCGCTCGTCGCTGAACGCCATCCAGAGCTGGGCCTATGTACTGGACCGCGCCCTCGATACCACACCGGCGCCGGCACAGCGCGCGCTGGATGGCATCCGCTCCGGCATGCGGCAGCAACTGGCGCTGATCGAGGAAATGGAGGAAGCGGTGCGGCTGCTGGCCGACGAGAGCATGCCGAACTGGCAGCACATTGACCTGCTGGCGCTGGTCGCCCGGGCTATTGCCGACCGCCGCGCCGCGGCCGACGCGCGCGGCGTGCTGCTGTCCCCACTGACCACGGACGGCGCGGCTGCTGAATCGCCGCAATCCTGCGAAGCGCCGCAATCGCAGGATGTGCCGGAAGCGCCGGGCTTGTCGGCAAGCGACTATTGGATCGACGGCGACGCCGCGCGGCTGGCCCCGCTGCTGCGGCACCTGCTGGTGCACTGCATCTGGCGCGCCCCGGCTGGCGGCGCGGTCGGCGTACACCTGTCCAGCGAGGCGGATTGCGTCAAGCTGCGCATTACCGAAAGCCCGCCGCTGGACCGTCAGCGCGGTGCCAGCCGGCTGGCCGCGCTGACGGATTTCTTCGGCCGCCGGCCGGCGCAGGGCGGCGCGTCCCAGTCCCGGCAAAGCAGCGCCCTGCTGCTGACGCGCCGCATGGTGGAAATGCACGGGGCGGCGCAGAGCGCGGAGACCGACGGTTGCGACAGCGACAAGATCAGCGTCTGCATTGCCGTCAGGTTCCCGCGCCACATGCGCCGCGCCTGACGCGCCGCCTGCCCTGGCGCCCCAATGCAGCCGCGCACACTGATGTAGTTTTTACCGGCCAGGCCCCAACGCTACGCGTACCGCCTGCCCGACAAGGCAGCCGCGCACGCCACGCACCGCGTTGGCGGCGGCGTTCACAGCGCCCGGTGGCCTTGCGCATGGCACGCGTCGGTCTGGCCCGCCCCTTGCAAGGATGAATGAACCAACCAAGGAGGGAACGACCATGCCCAAAGCCAGCCGCAAGTCAGCCAAGGCGTCGAAGGCTGCCAAGGCGATGACATCCCCGAAAGCCGACAAGTCGCAGGCTGGCCGCGTGAGCGGTCCGTCCGCGGGCAAGGCCAGCGCTGGCAGCAAGCCAGCCGCCGGCGACAAGCAGCGCAGCAAGGAAGCCAGGACCTACCAGGCCGCCGTGGACGATTCGCTGGAGATGACATTCCCGGCCAGCGACCCGATCTCGCCGAGCGCAGCCATGCATGCCGAAAAGAGGACGCAGACCGCGCGCGATGATGTCGACTGGAAGCTCAGGCGAGGCAGCGAAGCGCAGCCCGTGGGGGCCAAGCCGGCCGGCCAGCGCAAGGGCGCCTCGGCCAAGCCGTCCAAACGCTGAAGCGCCCATCATCGCGGGCCGCTTCAAAAGCTTCTGCACCCTTTCCGCAACGGAAATGCCAAGAGGAGGCATCGATGAACCCAGTTCAACCTGAAGCCACCGGCGAAAAGTCGCGCGGCGCATCCATCGTGGGCGGCATTGACCGCGATTCCCCGGGTCCTGGCCCGTTCGTGATGGCGGCCGATACGCTCGAAGGCAACAAGGTGGTTGACCCTGCCGGCGACGATATCGGCACCATCGACCACATCATGATCGACGTGCTGGGCGGGCGCGTCGCCTACGCCGTGCTGGCGATGGGCGGCTTCCTCGGCATCGGCGAAAAGCGCTTTGCGTTGCCGTGGTCCGCGCTGACGCTGGATACGCGGCGCAAGTGCTTCGTGCTCGGCGTAGAGCGGGACAGGCTCAAGGCAGCACCGGGGTTTGACAAGGACCACTGGCCCGCCATGGCGGATTCGCAGTGGGCGACCAGCATCCACCAGTACTACGGGATTTCGCCATATTGGGAGGCGGACCGGTATGACCCGTGGGGCTGAGCGGTTGGCATGAAGCCGGGGGAGCGAGGCGCCGGAGGCAGGTCCGGCGTTTCGCTTTTTCAGCCCGCCGTTCAGGCCTGGTGATTCACCTGCCCAAGGCCGCGCGCCGGCCCGATCCGGCGATGCATTCCGTAGGAGCGCAACGATGAGCAAATCCAGCCCAATGCCACCTGGCCTCGGCCATCGGTCCGGGTCCGGCAAACATGCCAGCGTGCTGCACCTGTTTGACCGCTTTGCCGGCGCGGCGACCCGGCGCGCGGGGTCGCCCACCGCATTCGTGCTGGCGCTAGCCGTGGTCGTCGCATGGGCCATCACCGGTCCGATGTTTGGCTACTCGGAAACCTGGCAGCTGGTCATCAATACGGGCACCACCATCGTCACCTTCCTGATGGTGTTCCTGATCCAGCAGAGCCAGAACAAGGACGCGGTGGCGGTCCACCTGAAGCTGAATGAACTGCTCGCCTCGCACCGTGAAGCCAGCAACATGCTGGTGTCGATCGAAGACATGGATGAGGAAGAACTGCGCCAGCTGGTGATGTTCTATCGCCACCTGGCCGAGCTTGCCGACAAGGAAGACGGCATCAAGTCGAGCCACTCCCTGGACGAGGCGCGCGAGAACCACGCCGCCAAGCGGCAGGCGCGCGTCTCGCGCGGACACAGGGGTCGGACTGCTGGCAGCGGTCCGGCTACGGCCACCACAGCGTCCTAGGCTGCGGGCACGCTGCGCTGCCAGATGCCGGCAGCGGCGCCCGACGCCATCAAAAACGGAAAGAGCGGATGACGCTCGCTCACCACGGGGCCAGCCGGTCTCCCGCAGGAGGCCGGCGTTTACGGATCAGCTGTCCGACTTGTGCTTCGGCATGCCCTTGGTCGGGGTCGAAGCCATCTTGTCGAGTGCCTTCTCGCTCATCGACTTGTTCATCGAGCGTGAAGGTCCTTTCAGCGAACCGGCCTTCTTCTCGCCGCGCTTTGCGGAGAGCGCCGCTCCGGCGGCCTGTTGTTGCGCCTTGGATTTTGCTGGCATCTGAGTCTCCTTGCGAAGAGTGGGAAGGGCCGGGCGATGCAGCGGTGCACGCCCGCGCTTCGTTATAGGCCCCAGGCGCCGCCGCTACAAGGGTAGCGGCGCGTGCAGGCCCCTGTGCCCGCGCGGCTCGCGAGCCGCGCGGGCATCGCCTGCTGCGGGCCGGACGCTATATCCGGCCCAGCACCACCAGCAGCACCACGATCAGGACGATCAGGCCCATGCCGCCGCTTGGCCAGTAGCCCCAGCCGGTACTGTACGGCCAGGCGGGCAAGGCCCCGACCAGCAGCAAGACAAGAATGATCAGAAGGATGGTGCCGAGTCCCATGGCGTGCTCCTTGTTCGTGGATCGGGGAAGCCGCAAGGCTTCCGGACCGGGGCGGCTCCGGGGAGCCGTGCGCCTGGAATTCAGCGTAGCGCAAGGGGCGCGGGCATCCCCCCGGGCACGGGCTGATATCGGTGTAGGACTCGGACGACGTATCGCGCATCAGGGCTGCCGTGGCGGGCCGCACAGCCGCCGTGGTGCCTGCGCTACCTGTGCTGGCGGCACACTTTCGCCGTGCAGCGTAAAAGGGCCGTGCTCAGCCTGCCGCATTCAACCCGTGCTCGACGGCATAGACCGCCACCTGTACCCGGCTGGCCAGGTTGAGCTTCTTCAGGATGTTCTGCACATGGATCTTCACCGTGCTTTCGGCCACGCCCAGGTCGCGTGCGATCTCCTTGTTGCTTTCGCCGCGCGCCAGGCCCTGCACGATCTCGCGCTCGCGCGCGGTCAGCCGCGGCGCCTCATCCTGGCGTGGCGCGGCGGCCGGCGCGGGTGCCCGGAACTGCGCCACCAGCTTGGCCGTCATGCTGTCGGAGATCACCGGCTCGCCCGCGGCGGCGCGGCGGATGCCGGCGATCAGCGCCTCGGTTTCGATATTCTTGATCAGGTAGCCACGTGCGCCGCCGCGCAGCGCGGCGGCCAGCTCCTCGGCTTCCTCGGACACCGTCAGCACGATCACGGCCGTCTGCGGCAGGTCTTCCACCAGCAGCTGCAAGGCTTCCAGCCCGGACAGCCCGGGCATGTTCAGGTCCAGCAGGATCACGTCGGGGCGGTGCTGCTTGGCGCGCTTGATGCCTTCCACGCCGTCGGCGGCCTCGTCGACGATCTCGAAGTCGGCCTGCCGCTGCAGCAGCGCGCGGATGCCCGAGCGGAACAGGGTGTGGTCGTCGATCAGCAGGATGCGGATGGTCATGGCTGGGTCTCGGTTGTGCTGGTGGTGCTGGTGGTGCTGGCGGGGCCGGTGGAGCGTTCCGGGATCGTGGTCGCGTGCTTGCCGGCCGGCAGCACCAGTTCGATGCGCACGCCGCTGCCGGGGCGGGCCTGCACATGCAGTTGCGCGCCCAGGCGCGCGGCGCGCTCGCGCATGATGTTCAGGCCGATATGGGCGTCGGCGCGCGTGGCGAGCTCGTCCGGGTCGAAGCCCTCGCCGTCGTCGTGCACCACCAGCCGGAAGTCGCGGCCATGGCTGAGCGCCACCGCCACATGCGCCGCCATGGCGTGCTTGCGCACGTTGGAGAGCGCTTCCTGCAGGATGAACAACACCTGCAGCTGCTGCTCCGGCGACAACGGCCACGCACCGCCATGTTCATCGATGGCCAGCGTGGCCTCGGTGCGGCATTGCCGGCGAAAGCGTCCAACGGTCTCTTCCACTGCCGGGCGCAACTCGCCGGTGCCGAGCCGCGAGCGGAAGTTGTTCAGCAGCTCGCGCACGTCCTGGTAGCTCTCTTCCACGCCATGGCGCAGCATCGGCACCAGCTCGCGGGTCTCGTCCAGGTCGTCGCGCGCCACCGCGTCGTCCAGCAGCTGCACCTGCAGGTTCAGGTAGTTCAGGCCCTGCGCAATGCTGTCGTGCAGGCCCTGCGCCACCAGGTTGCGCTCTTCCACCACGGCCAGCTGGCGCGCCGTGGCGGACAGCCGCAGGTGTTCCAGCGCGGTGCCCAGGTGCTGCGCCAGCGTCTGCAGCAATTGCCGGTCCGACGGCGGCAGCCTGCGCGGCGTGCGGAATTGCAGCGCGAACATGCCAGTGGCGCCGCGCTGGCTTTCGATGCGGAATGCCGCCAGCGACCGGAAACCCTCGCGGCCGCATGGCGCTTCCTCGTGCGCGCCGGCGCCGGCGCGCTGCGCCGCGCGCAGGTCGACGATGGCGATCACGGCCTCGCGCGTGGCGTCGCCGCAATGGCAGGCGCTGGCCGAGGCGCAGGAGTCGGCTTCGGCCAGCGCGGCAGGCAACCCCGCTGCCGCCAGCAGGTGCATCCTGCCGTGCCGGCTGTCCAGTACTCGCACGCTGCCGCCATCCGCATCGAACTGGCGCATCACGCGCGCCAGGAAGCCGTGCGCCATGGCTTCGGCATCGGCGGCCTGGTTCAGGAAAGCGGCCATTTCGTACAGGGTTTCCAGGTCGCGGTTCTGGCGCTCCAGCTCAGCGGTCTTCTGCGCCACGCGGGCCTCGAGGTCCTGGTACAGGCCCTGCAGCTCGCCGGCCATGCGGTTGAAGCCTTGGCAGAGCGTGCCGAACTCATCGCGGCTTTCCACCGGCAGGCGCAATGAGAACTCGCGCGCGGCCATGCGCCGCAGGCCATCCTGCAGCCGCAGCACCGGCAGTATGATCCACAGGTAGAGCAGGTAGATCACGGCCACCGTGCCCACGCAGGCCATCAGTGCCAGCGCGATCTGCGACAGGCGCAGCAGGTCGGTCTTGCGCGCGCTGTCGTGTTCGATCATGCCGACCAGGCGGTCGGCCTCGGCGACAAAGCCGGGCAGTGCGGCAATGTATTTGTCAGCGACGCTGGCCGGCATGCCGCCATCACCGGTACCAGTCACCGCCAGCGGCCGCAGCCGTTGTTGCCAGTCCTCGGTGACGCGGGCCATTTGCGCGTGGATGGCGGGCTCGTCCGGCAGCAACAGCGGCCGCGCCGGGTCGCCCTTCTTCAGCAGGGCCAGCGTGGCGTCCAGCGCCTGCACCTGCGCGGCAAGGTCATTGTCCTGGCGCGCCTGCGCCAGTGTCAGCTCGATCGCCACGCGGTTGGCGCGCATGCGCAGGCTGCCGGCGTCGTTGATCGCGGCACCGGCGCCTTCCAGCTTCCAGGACAGCCACAGGGTGCCGGAGATCATGCCCAGCACCACCAGCAGCACGGCCAGCGAGAGCGCGATGATGCGCGTGGAAAGGCGATGGCGCAGGGCAGGCAACGCGGATGCCGCCGTGGCGCCGGCGGCAGGAGGATCGGTTTCGGACATGGCGGTATCGGGGGCTACCTGTCGGGGGAGCCGGCGCGGGCATGGCCGCGGGCTGGTGTTGAAAGGGATTTTCCCAGCGCGATAGACGGGGCTTACTGCGCCAGATCAAGTAAACCCGGCTTCGGCGCGGCTTGTGTGCGGTTGGCGACGCATGCGCATGTTGGGGGATGCGTTTGCAGCAACCGATTTGTCACGTCGTGATATATCCACCGCCGCGCTCGGATTGCTGACCCCGTCTGCATGCCGCTGATTTGCACCCCTCTCCCGCAAGCGGGCGAGGGGTGCCCTGTCCGCGCGGCGCCGGCTACGGCGCGCATCACAGGCATGCGCTAGGCTGCTGCCGGGGCCTGGGTCAGCCCCGCAGGCTTTTCCCCCGTCAACAGGTAGTGCATCAGTTCCGCCACCGGCCGGATCGCCTCGCCGAAGGGCAGCGCGCCCCGGCCGCGGAAGAACAGGCCGCGCTCCACATCGCCGCGCACGGCTTGCGCCAGCTTCAGGTCGATGCAGAACTGGCCGATGCGGGCGATGCCGTCGCGCAGCCCGCAAGCCTGCAGGCAATCGAACCCTTCCAGGCATTCGCGCACGCGCGCGCGGCGCTGCAGGCGCGCTTCACTCGACAGGTAGCGCGACAGCCACGGTGTCAGCACCGCGCGCGCGGGCAGCCCCGCCACGCTGGTGAACTCGCGCAGGGTTTCCGGCCGCGCCGTGGCCAGTACTTGCTTGAAGGCCGGGTGGGCATCGCATTCCTCGGTCACGGCGAAGGCCGTGCCCAGCTGCACCGCGGCGGCGCCTTGGCCCAGCCAGTGGCGCACCTTGGCGTGGCTGTCGATGCCGCCGGCCAGGATCAGCGGGATGCTGTCCCAGGCCAGCCCCAGTTGCGCAAACAGCTCGCGGCACTCGGCCAGCACGCGCGAGAACGCGAAGCGCGGCTCGGACAGGTCCTGGATGGCGGCCGCGCCCAGGTGGCCGCCGGCGTGCGCCGGGTGTTCGACCACGATGGCATCGGGCAGCCGGCCCTTCTTCATCCAGCGGCGCAGCACCAGGCCGACGCCGCGCGCCTCGGACAGGATCGGGATCAGCGCCACCTTGGGGTGGCCGGCGGTCAGCTCGGGCAGGTCCAGCGGCAGCCCCGCGCCCATGACGATGGCATCGGCGCCGCTTTCGCACGATTGCCGCACCAGCGCCGCGTGCGAGCCCACGGCCTTCATCACGTTGACGGCGATCAGCCCGCGGCCCTCGGATACCGTGCGCGCGGCACGGATCTCGCGATCGAGCGCCTCGAGGTTGGCGGCTTCGATGGCGGGCTTGTCGCGGCTGCCGCGCGTGCGTTCCATCAGGTCGGGGTGGTGGTGGCGCAGGTCGATGCTGGCGATGGTGCCGACGCCGTTCTCGCGCGCGACGGCGCCGGCCAGCCGGTGGGCCGAGATGCCGATGCCCATGCCGCCCTGCACGATGGGCAGCAGGCGGCGGCCGGCCAGCTTGAGCCAGGGATGATTCATAAGTGGGTCTCCGGAAGGGGATGGGCGCCGGGCCGGCGTGCGGCCTGGCGCAACAATGACCGGGCAAGCGTGGCACAGCGGCCCGGGCCCGCGTTTGCCGCAGGTCAAGCGCGCAGGGGTGGCCCGCCATCGGCCTACGCCAACCGGCATAGGCCGGCGCGGGCGGTGTGTCTTTGGCGCGGATTTGCGCGCGGTCAAGCCCCTGCCGCGTGCGCTTGGCTAGCATCGGCCGCTGTCCTCATCCCTGCGCCGCCGCCGGCGCCACTGCCGATGACGCTAGCCTCTCCAGCCCCATCCGCCGCGGCGAGCCTGCCACGGCGGCCCCAGCTTGTCGCGCCCGCCGGTTCGCTGGCGGCCCTGCGCACGGCACTGCAGCACGGCGCCGACGCGGTCTACCTGGGCCTGCGCGATGCCACCAACGCGCGCAACTTCGGCGGCCTGAACTTTACCGAGGCCGACATCCGTACCGGCGTGGCCGAAGCCCATGCGCGCGGCGTCGAGGTGCTGTTTGCCATCAACACCTTTGCGCAGATGGGCGCGGTGGCACAGTGGCAGCGCGCGGTCGATGCCGCGGCGGACCTTGGCGCCGACGCGGTCATCATGGCCGACGCCGGCCTGATGGGCTACGCGTGCGAGCGCCATCCGGGCTTGCGCCTGCACCTGTCGGTGCAGGGCTCGGCCACGCATGCCGACGCCATCGAGCTGATGCGAGAGCGCTTCAATATCCGCCGCGTGGTGCTGCCGCGCGTGCTGTCGCTGGCGCAGATCGGCAAGCTGGCGCGCCAGACCAGCGTGGAGCTGGAGGTGTTCGGCTTCGGCAGCCTGTGCGTGATGGCCGAGGGGCGCTGCCTGCTGTCGTCCTACGCCACCGGCGACTCGCCCAACAACAGGGGCGTCTGCTCGCCTGCGCACGCGGTGCGCTGGACCGAGCAGGACGGCACCATGCAGGCGCGCCTGTCGGGCATCCTGATCGACAGCTATGCACCAGGCGAGCCGGCCGGCTATCCGACGCTGTGCAAGGGGCGCTTCGAGGTGGAGGGCGAACGCGGGTACGTGCTGGAAGAGCCGACCAGCCTCAATGCTCTGCCGCTGCTGCCGGCGCTGATCGACATGGGCATCGCCGCCATCAAGATCGAGGGCCGCCAGCGCAGCCCGCGCTATGTGGGTGATGTGGTGGGCGTGCTGCGCGCGGCCATCGACGCGGCCTGCGCCGATCCGGCGCGCTTCGTGCCGCGCCAGGAATGGCAGAGCACGCTCGGGCGTCACGCCGAAGGCGACCAGGTCACGCAAGGCGCCTATGACCGGCCGTGGCGGTGACCCCCATGGCATCCACCTGCCTTGAACCGGCCGTGCCGGCCACGATGGAGCTTCCCATGCCAGAGATTGCCGCGGCTGCAATGCCGCAAACCACGGCGCTGCCCGATTTCGGCATCGCCCTGGGTCCGCTGCTGTACTACTGGCCGCGCGCGACCGTGATGCAGTTCTATGCATCGGTGGCCGACACGCCGGTAGACCGCGTCTACCTTGGCGAGACCGTCTGCACGCGCCGCCACGAAGTCCGCCACGCGCAGTGGCTGGAGATCGCACAGATGCTGCGCGATGCCGGCAAGGAGGTGGTGCTGTCGACGCCGGTGCTGGTGGAGTCCGACACGGATATCGCCTGGATGCGGCGCGCCTGTGCCCAGAACGACTACCTGGTCGAGGCCAACGACCTGGGTGCGGTGCGCGGCATGACAGGGCGGCCCTTTATTGGCGGCCCGCATCTCAATGTCTATCACGCCGATACGCTGGCGTGGCTGGCCGGGCTCGGCGCGGTCGGCTGCGTGGCGCCGGTGGAAATGGATGGCAGCACGCTGGCAGCACTGGCGGCGGCGCGGCCCACCGGCATGCGCCTGGAAGCCTTTGTCTGGGGACGCCTGCCGCTGGCGTTCTCGGCGCGCTGCTTTACCGCGCGCCACCATCGGCTGCGCAAGGACAGTTGCGAGTTCCGCTGCATCGACTATCCGGATGGCCTGGTCGCCGCCACCGGCGAAGGGCAGGCCTTCTTCACGCTCAACGGCGTGCAGACGCAGAGCGCCACCTGCCTGGACCTGTGCGCGGAGGCGCCGGCAATGGCGCGCACGGGGGTGGGAATGCTGCGCGTGAGCCCGCATTCGACGGGCACGCTGGCGGTGGTGCATCAGCTCGCGGCAATTCGCGCGGGGGATCAGGCCCCCGCCGCCAGCGGCATCACGCCCGCCGGCGCCCAGCCCTGCAACGGCTACTGGCACGGCAGCGCGGGCATCGCCTGGGAGGCCCGGGCATGAGCGGGCTGCACAAGCTGATGGCCGGCGTGCACCGGCGCATGCCCGCCCGCGCCCGGGCGCTGCCGCTGGTGGCGGCGCTGGAGCTGGCGCGCCGCGCGGGGTGGCTGGAACCCCCGGCGGCACTGGACGGGCATGACTTCCTGCTGACGGTGCAGGATCTCGGGCTGGCCGTGCCGTTTCGCTGTGCTGGCGGACGCTTCCATGCCGGGGCGCCGGACTCTGAACCTGAACTCACGCTGCGCGCCTGCGCGGTCGACTACCTGCGCCTGCTCGGCGGCGAGGCTGATACCGACACGCTGTTCTTCCAGCGCCGGCTGGTGATCAGCGGCGATACCGCACTGGGGCTGGAGGTCAAATACTGGCTCGATGCCGCGCCGCGGCCCGCGTGGGTCAGCCAGGCCGCGGCGCGGCTGGTGGCCTTGCACGGAGTCACGGCAGGGCGGGCGGGTACGGCGGCGTAGCGATGCCGTTCAGGCATCGCCGTCCAGCATGAAACGGTTGCGCCCCGCGCGCTTGGCGCCGTACATTGCGCTGTCGGCGCGGTGCAGCAGCGGCTCCAGCCGCGGCGCCTCGGGCACGGCCCAGACCGCGCCCACGCTGATGGTCACGACCGGCTGCACCGGCGTGCCGTTGTGGGCAATGGCCAGGTCGCGCACGGCGGCCACCATGCGGCGCGCCACGTCGCGGGTCTCGTTGCGCGTGGCGCCGGGCAGCACCGCCGCGAATTCCTCGCCGCCCAGCCGCGCGCAGAATTGCTCGCCGGTCAGCGTGCCGCACAGCGCGCCGGCAATCTGGCGCAGGCAGTCGTCGCCGGCCACGTGGCCATGCAGGTCGTTGTATTGCTTGAACTGGTCCACATCCAGGATCAGCAGGCCCAGCGCCTGGCTGCGCTCGCATGCCCGGGCCACGGCCGCGATCGATTCGCGCTGGAAGTAGCGCCGGTTGCGGATGCCGGTCAGGGCGTCGATATCCAGGTCGGCCTGCACCTGCCACAACTGCTCTTCGGTCTGGCCGAGCCGTGCGGTCAGGGCCAGTTCGCGCGACTGGAAGCGGCTGATATCGCGCAGGAACAGCAGGCTGCCGATTTGCCTGCCATCCAGGCGGCACACTGGCTCCGCGGTCAGTTCGAACGGTGAGCCTGGTGGCAGGAAGGGCGCGCCTGCCGTATTCGCCTTGGCGGCGTGGGCAGGACGCAGCGCCGGTTCCCAGGCTGCCGGCACGCGCAGCCCGCGGCGCAACGCCGGGTACTGCTGCGCGGCGGCCGGGTTGAATGCCACGATCATTTCCTTCCTGTCGACGATGACGCAGCCTTCGCCCAGCGCATCGAACACGCGCAGCCGCGCGTAGTGGACGATGTCGTCCAGGTGCGTACGCAGCGCGCAGAACCAAAGCAGTGCGACCATCAGCGAAAAGGTCGCCGGCGTCAGATCGCCGCCGAACGGGCCGGTCCAGCGCAGGATGTAGGCAATGTGCGCCGCCATTGGCAACGTCAGGCCCGCGGCCAGGATGGCGCGCCCCCGGCGCGACAGCGTGTCATTGGGCACCTCGGCGGTGACCAGGAAATACAGGCTCAGCGCCAGCAGCAGGTAGGTCCAGGCGGCAGCGATGGCATAGCCCGCACCATGTTCGAAGACCGCGCCTGGAGCGACGCCGGGCGGCATCAGCGTGATGCGTTGCCAGATCAGGTGGTGGTGCTCGTTGGTGAACACCAGCACCACGGTGATCACGGCCGCCAGCACTGGCAGCAACAGCCAGGACCATGGCACGACATAGCGCGGGCGGCTCAGGTGCACCATCGCGACCAGCCAGCCGATCGGCACGGCCACGATCCCCACATACTGGACCTTGGCCCAGAGGATGCGGCCCGCCAGGTCGGCTGAGCTGATCTCGAGCAGGCGGCCCCCGCTCCAGACTGCCGCGCCGAGCGCCAGCACCAGGAACGCCTGAACGGTCGGATCGTCGCGCCGCGGCCAGGTGGCGATGGCCATGCCGATACAGGCGACCACAGCGATGGTTAGCAGGAGAACCAGGGAATATGAGGGCATTGAAGGCGGAGCGCGTCCCGAGACCTGGGCGCTGGTTCCGGCGCACGGCAAGGCGCACGCGCCTGTTGCGGCGATCCGCTGTCTCGTCAGCCAGCATGATACCGGGCCGCGCGGCAGGCTTGGCTGAGGGTGCGCCGATGCAACAGGTCGCCCGGCGGACGCGCCGGGCCGGCAATGGGGGTGCCCGGCGCAGCCCTACGGCCGACAGCCAGGCGTGACGGTGTGCAAAAGGGGGGAAGCGGCGCCGGATCAGGCCGGCCGCGGCGTCTCGCGGACCTGCCAGAAAGGGATATCGGTGACGCCCTTCTGCATGTCCTGCCAGTCAGGCATCGCGCCCCGTGTCAGCAGGTGGCCCCAGGCGTCTATCCACTTCTGCTGGGCGCGCGCGTACAACTCCAGCATGGCCGACGCATAGTGCAGCGGGCTGCCGAGCAGCGGGAGTTCGAGGGCGATCTCGCGCGCGTACATGGCCTCTGGCTCCTGCGCCACCATCTTGCCCATGGCATCGAACTGGATGTCTTCGAACATGGTGCGGGCGAACTCGAGGTTGAGTTCGGCCATGCGGCGCCAGTTGTCCGCCAGGTCGGCCTCCATGGCCTCGACCTGGTGCACGCCGGAGAAGAGGGTGGGAAACGGCCAGAAGCCGAGCGGCCAGAAGGCTTGCATTGAGGTCATCATCACGGGGATCTCCCTGGTGGGCGTGCGGGTCATCGGGGCGGCAATTGCTGCACACGGCGATGCCGCCAGAGGGGGGCGGCACCCGGACTAGCTTATGCGGTAACGGCGCGCATCGCCATCTCGGCATCCTGGCACACAAGTGTGTCATTCATTTGCATCCCAGCCGCTTGGCCAGCTTGTGCAGGTTGCTGGCATCGATGCCCAGCTGCCGTGCCGCCTGGGCCCAGTTGCCCCCCTGGTCCCGCAGCGCCAGCCCGATGCAGGCCCGCTGGGTTTGCTCCACGGCGTCGCGCAGGGTGATGCCAGCGGCCAGCGCCGGGGCGGCAATCGCACTGGCCATGCTGGCGCCGGCATGGCGTGCCGAGGGCACTTCCAGCCCGTCGAGGTCGAGCAACTCGGGCTCCAGGGTCACGATGTCATTGCGGCCCGCGCCGCGGCTGACGGCGCGCAGCGCGGCGCGGCTGATCACGTGTTCCAGCTCGCGCACGTTGCCAGGCCAGCGGTAGCTGCGCAGCGCATCCTGCGCACCGCCTGACAGCCGCAGGCTGCGCAGCCCCAGGCGCGCGCGGTTCAGCTCCAGGAAGCGCCCGGCCAGCAGCAGCACGTCGTTGCCGCGCTCGCGCAGCGGCGGGATCGGGATCGGGTAGACCGACAGGCGGTGGTAAAGGTCGGCACGGAACGAGCCGTCGCGCACGTGTTCGCGCAGGTTGCGGTTGGTGGCGGCGATCACGCGCACGTTGACGCGGCGCGGGCGGTCCGAGCCCAGCCGCTGGATCTCGCCGTTCTGCAGCGTGCGCAGCAGCTTGGCCTGGATCGCCAGCGGCAACTCGCCCACTTCATCCAGGAACAGCGTGCCGCCGTCGGCGGCTTCGAAGCGCCCCGGGCGCTCGCCGGTCGCGCCCGAGAAAGCGCCGCGCGCGTGGCCGAACAGCTCGCTCTCGGCCAGCGATTCCGGCAGCGCCGCGCAGTTGACATGCACCAGCGGCTGCGCGCGCCGGCGCGACTGGCGGTGCAGGCGGTGGGCGAACAGTTCCTTGCCCACCCCTGTTTCGCCCAGCAGCAGCACCGGCAGGTCGGTATCCGCCACCACTTCCAGTTCATGCAGCAGGTTGGCGATGGCCTCGCTCTGGCCGATGATCTCGCCGCCGATGTCGCCATGCTGGGCCGTGCCTTCATCGGCATCGGGCGCGCCGCGCGCCAGCTGCAGCGCGCGGATCTCGCCTTCCAGCCGGGTGGTGCGGATGGCCGCTTCGACGATCACGGTCAGCCGCTGCAGCTCGGCCTGGGCCCCGGCATCGAAGGTGCCGATCGCCAGCGCATCCAGCGTCAGCGCGCCCCACGGCTGCGCGTCCACGGCCAGGCTGGTGCCCATGCAGTCATGCACCGGCAGCGGCTCGCCCACGTGCTCGTCGATCAGGCCGTCGTACGGGTCGGGCAGCATGCTGTCGTGATGGAAGCAGGTCACCCCGCGGCGCGCCAGGATGGCGGCCAGGCGCGGGTGCAGGCCGACCGCAAAGCGCCGGCCCAGCGCATCGCGCACCAGGCCATCGACCGCAACCGGGCGCAGGTGGTCTTCTTCCAGCCGCAGCAGCGCCACCGCGCCGCAGCGGAAATGCGCGCGCAGCATGCTGACCAGCCGCTGCAGGCGCACAGCGTGCGGGAGGTCGGTGACAAGGTCGGCGAGCAACTCGGGATACATCGCGCTTGGTAGCATGGTGAAAAGAACCATAAGGGTATTAAGTACCGCGAGAAGTATAGGGTATTTATCACCACCGATATTTCAAGTCATTGATCCGGATGGATTTTTTTCGGGCACGCTCCTCGCGTTAGTCATGCGGGCATAACTTCCACACCGGAGAAACCATCATGACTTTGCAGGACCACTCGCTCGGCCAACTGGCACGCCTCATTCCCGGGGCCACCCGGATCTTCCACGACCATGGGCTGGACTTCTGCTGCGGGGGCAAGCAGACCCTGCGAGACGCCGCGCAGCAACGGGGTCTCGATGCGGCTGCCATCGGCACCATCGACGCACAGCTGCGTGCGTTGCAGGACGAAGGCGGGACGCCCGCGCAAGACTGGAACACGGCGGCGCCAGCCACGCTGATCGACCATATCCTCACGCGCTTCCATGCGCGCCACCGCGAGCAGTTGCCCGAGCTGATCCGCCTCGCGCGACGCGTCGAGCAGGTCCACGGTGACCGGCCCGATTGTCCGCTTGGTCTGGCCGACCACCTGAGCGACATGCTGGGTGAGCTGGAAACGCATATGCAGAAGGAAGAGCAGGTGCTGTTCCCGATGTTGTCGCGCGGCCTGCATGCCGCCGCGGGCCGGCCGATCGCGGTGATGCGGGCCGAGCATGACGACCACGGGGTGGCACTGCAGCGGCTGGCGGCGCTGACCAACGACATCACGCTGCCGCGCGCGGCCTGCAATACCTGGCGCGCGCTCTACCTGGGCCTGCGCACGCTGCGTGAAGACCTGATGGAACACATCCACCTGGAAAACAACGTGCTGTTCGAGATCGCCTCGGCACCGGCCGCCGCCGCGCAAGCCACCGGCTGCGGTTGCTCGACGCACGCCTGAACCCGCCCGCCACCCCAACCAACGACATCGCATCATGGGTTCCTACCGCAGACTCTGGTTTTTGCTGATCGCCGTGCTGGCGATCACGTTCTCCCTGCTCGGCTACTACGGCGTCGAGGTGTACCGGCAGGCCCCGCCCATGCCCGCCAAGGTCGTCACGACCGATGGCCGCGCGCTCTTCACCGGTGAAGGGATTCTCGACGGCCAGACCGCCTGGCAGTCCGTGGGCGGCATGCAGCTTGGCTCCATCTGGGGCCACGGCGCGTACCAGGCGCCGGACTGGACCGCCGACTGGCTGCACCGCGAGCTGACCGCGTGGCTGGAACTGGGCGCGCAGGACGCCTACGGCCGGCCCTATGCGCAGCTCGACGCGCCGGCACAGGCCGCGCTGCGCGAGCAGCTGCGCACCGAATACCGCGGCAACGCCACCGATCCGGCCACCAAGGTGCTTACCGTGTCGAAGCGCCGTGCGCAGGCTATTGCCGACACCGCCGCCTACTACGACAAGCTCTTCTCCGACGCGCCGGCGCTGCACACCACGCGCGAGCACTACGCGATGAAGGAGAACACGCTCCCCAGCGCAGAACGGCGCGAACAGCTCACGCACTTCTTCTTCTGGGCCGCGTGGGCGGCATCGACCGCGCGCCCGGGGCACGAGGCCACCTACACCAACAACTGGCCGCATGAGCCGCTGATCGGCAACCAGCCCACCAGCGAGAACGTGGTGTGGTCGGTGATCAGCGTGGTGGTACTGCTGGCTGGCGTCGGCTTCCTGGTGTGGGCGTGGGCCTTCCTGCGCGGCAAGGAAGACGCGCCGCCGCAGGCGCCGGCACGCGACCCGCTGCTGGCCGTGGCGCTGACGCCGTCGCAGCGCGCGCTCGGCAAGTACCTGTTCCTGGTGGTGGCGCTGTTCGTGTTCCAGGTGTTCCTGGGCGGCTTTACCGCGCACTACACCGTCGAGGGCCAGAAGTTCTACGGCATCGACGTCTCGCAGTGGTTCCCGTACGCGCTGGTGCGCACCTGGCATATCCAGAGCGCGCTGTTCTGGATCGCAACCGGCTTCCTGGCCGCGGGCCTGTTCCTGGCGCCGCTGATCAACGGCGGCAAGGACCCGAAGTACCAGCGACTGGGCGTCGACGTCCTGTTCTGGGCGCTGGTGGTCGTGGTGGTGGGGTCGTTCACCGGCAACTACCTGGCGATCGCGCAGAAGCTGCCGCCGCACCTGAACTTCTGGCTGGGCCACCAGGGCTATGAGTACGTCGACCTGGGCCGCCTGTGGCAGATCGGCAAGTTCACCGGCATCCTGATCTGGCTGGTGCTGATGATGCGCGGCATCCTGCCGGCGCTGCGCGCGCGCGGCACCGACCGCAACCTGCTGGCGCTTCTGACCTCGTCGGTGGTGGCGATCGGCCTGTTCTACGGCGCGGGCCTGGCCTACGGCGAACGCACCAGCCTGACGGTGATGGAGTACTGGCGCTGGTGGGTGGTGCACCTGTGGGTGGAAGGCTTCTTCGAGGTCTTTGCCACCACGGCGCTGGCCTTCATCTTTTCCACGCTGGGCCTGGTGTCGCGCCCGATGGCAACGGCCGCCAGCCTGGCCTCGGCATCGCTGTTCATGCTGGGCGGCATTCCCGGCACCTTCCACCACCTGTACTTTGCCGGCACCACCACGCCGGTGATGGCGGTGGGCGCCGCGTTCAGCGCGCTGGAAGTGGTGCCGCTGATTGTGCTCGGCCATGAAGCCTGGGAGAACTGGAGCCTGAAGCGGCGCGCGCCGTGGATGGCCGACCTGAAGTGGCCGCTGATGTGCTTTGTCGCAGTGGCGTTCTGGAACATGCTGGGCGCCGGGGTGTTCGGCTTCATGATCAACCCGCCGATCGTGCTGTACTACATCCAGGGGCAGAACACCACGCCGGTCCATGCCCATGCCGCGCTGTTCGGGGTGTATGGCTTCCTCGCGCTGGGTTTCACGCTGCTGGTGCTGCGCTACGTGCGCCCGGCCTACCGGCTCAGCCCCAGGCTGATGAAGACCGCCTTCTGGGGCCTGAACCTCGGCCTGGTGCTGATGATCGGCACCAGCCTGCTGCCGATCGGCATCATCCAGTTCCTGGCCAGCGTCGAGCATGGCACCTGGTATGCGCGCAGCGAGGCGTTCATGCAGCAACCCGTACTGCAGACCCTGCGCTGGGTGCGCACCTTCGGCGACGTGGTGTTTATCGCCGGCGCGGTGTCGTTCGCCTGGCAGGTGGTGCTTGGGCTGGCCAACCGTACGCCCCTCGCGGCGGATGGCGCGACGGCAGGGATGAAGGCGGCAGCACGCTGAAAGATCAGCAGGGAAAGGCAGCAGCGGCCTGCCCGGGTTCCGGGCGGGCCGCTTGCGTATAGCGGTCATATGCGCGCGCATATGGGCCGGGGCACAAGCGTTATGTCAGAATGTATATAACGCTTGCACTGCTGCCCCCATGCCGCCATGTCCCGAGAGCTGGTCGATTCGCATCTGGTCCGTGTCCTGCACACGCTGCTCACCGAGCACAGCGTGTCGCGCACGGCGGCACTGCTGGGCCAGTCGCAGCCCGCGATCAGCGTGGCGCTGCGGCGCCTGCGGGCCCTTACTGGCGACCCGCTGCTGGTGCGTACCGGCAACCGCATGGTGCCGACCGCGCGCGGCGTTGCCCTGGCGGAGCCGGCACGGCTGGCGCTGCAGGGCATCGGCCAGATCCTGGAGCCGGTGGCCCCGTTCGAGCCCGCGCGCAGCGCACGTGCCTTCCGCATCGGCTCGCCGGACTACCTGGACGTCTCGTTCGTGCCGGCCGTGATCGGCCGGCTGCGCGCGCTGGCGCCGCAGGCCACGCTGGAGGTGCGGCACCTGCAGGCTGGCGCGGGCTATGCACGCGGCCTGGCCGAGGGCGAACTGGACCTGGTGATCGGCAACTGGCAGACGCCGCCCGGCCACCTGCACCTGCAATCGCTGTGCGAGGACGAACTGGTCTGCCTGCTGCGCCGCGACCACCCGGTGCCGGCCGGCGGCCTGACGGCCCTGGCCTACGCTGAGGCCGCGCACCTGGCCGCGACCACCTGCGAGCTGGCGGGCCACGGCACCGTCGACATCGAACTGGCCGATGCCGGGCTGTCGCGCCGCATCGCCGCGCGGATTCCGTACTTCTGCATGGCGCCTTATGTGCTGGTGCGCTCGGACCTTGTGTTCACCACCACGCGCGCCTTTGCCCGCCATTACGCCGCCTTGCTGCCCTTGCGCATCGAGCCGCTGCCGGCCCCGGCGCGCGTGCTGCGCTACTACCAGCTGTGGCATGCCCGCACCCATCGGGATCACGCGGCGCGCTGGCTGCGCGAGATCGTGGCCGAGACGGCGCGCGCGCTGCTGAGCGCGCCATGAGCACCCGCTTGCCAACCGGAGACAGGCCCATGCCGAACCCGTCCGACCACGCGCCGCGCGTGGCCCATTTCTCCGACAGCGTCGAGCTGGCCGGCGCCTTGCCGCACTGCCGCCATGTCGGGCGCAGCGAGCTGCTGGCCATGCCTGGCACCGCCGGCGGACCGCTGGTCGTCGAATGCTATTCGGGGCGGCATATCCGGCGCGTCAGCCGCTTGCGCGGCGTGCTGTTGACCGATTTGCTCGACCTGGCCGGGATGCCCGCGCTGCCGCGCTCGCAAGCCAAGCAGATGGTGATCGCCGTGCAGGCGGGCGACGGCTATGCCTGCCTGTTCAGCTGGCACGAGCTGTACAACAGCCCGATCGGGGAGGGCGCGATGCTGGTGGTGGAGCAGGATGGGGTCCAGCTGCCCGCCGCGGCTGGCGGCTTGCAGCTGATGTCGCTGCGGGACCGGCGCCTGGGCCCGCGCCAGGCGATTGCCGTGCAGCGGATCTCGGTGCGGCCGTGGCAGAGCGGCTAGGCGAGCAGGTCGAGCAGCGCGGCGATGTCGCGCGAGCAGGCCGCGGCGGCTTTTTTCTCGATGGCGCGGTACAGGCCGATCGCCGCTTCGCCCTCGGGGGTCAGCACGCTGCCTCCGCCGTGCTCGCCGCCATGCTCGGACATCACGGCCGGGTTGCGCATCGCCGTGTTGATTTCCTGCAGCAGGACCCAGGCGCGGCGGTAAGACATGCCCAGGCTGCGCGCGCCCGCGGAAATCGAGCCGCAGTCGCGCACCGCCTCCAGCAGCGCGATCTTGCCCGGGCCGAAGGCGATCACGTCCGCCACCGTGACGCGCAGGCGGAAACGTACCGAGGGAGCAGCGGCCGCCCTGGCGGCCCTGGCGTTCGTAGCAGTGCGCTTGTTCATGGGCGCGAGTCTAACCCAAGCCTGGCGTGCGACGCCGGCGGCGGGCCTGGCTGCGTCGGTCGGTATGTCGCCATGTCTCGAAGCTCGCCAGCCTCGAAGTGATTGGGGCAAGCGCGGGGCAGTAGCGACTAGCCCTGCGCCTGCTGCGCCTCGGCAACGATCTCCCGGATGGCCTGCTCGAAGGCCTCCACCGGCTGCCCGCCGGTGACCAGGTAGCGGTTGTTGAAGATGATTGAGGGCACCGACTGGATGCCCATGCGCTGGTATTCCTGGATTTCCGCGCGCACCGCATCGGCATAATCATCGCCTTCCAGCACCTTGCGCGCCGCTGCGGCATCCAGGCCAGCGTCCTGGGCGGCTTCGGCCAGCACGTCATGATTGCTCGGGTCCTTGCCGTCGGCATGGTAAGCGCGCAGCAGTGCCAGCTTCAGCGGCAGCTGCTTGCCTTGCAGCCCTGCCCAATGCAGCAGCCGGTGGGCATCGAAGGTGTTGTAGACATGGGTGCGCTGGCCAAAGGGAAAGCCCACGGCGGCGCCGCGCTCGCGGATCATGGCCTGGGTTTCAGCGATCTGGGCCGGGGTGCGTCCGTACTTCTTGCCCAGATAGTCGACGATGGTCTCGCCCTCGGGGCGCATGCCCGGGTTGAGTTCAAATGGATGCACGACGATTTCGGCATCCACCGTATCGCCCAGGCGCTGCAGCGCGAGTTGCAGCGAAGACAGGCCGATGGCGCACCAGGGGCAGGCGATATCGGAGACGAAGTCGATCTTGATCGGTTGGGGCATGGCTACTCCTGGCATGGGCGGGGGCGCGGGGCCCCCGCCCGGATCTGGAAATTGCCGACAGGGTAGCCTGACTGGAGAATCCTTGCAGGCGGGCGCCCGGCCGCAAGGTCAGTCCCACCGGTCAGTCCCAGCGGCGCCCTTGCCCGCGGCCGTGGTCGTCATCGTCGCCGCGACGGTGTCCCCATTCGCGCTCGCGCCAGTCGCGGCGGTAGTCTCGATAGCCGTCGCGGTAGTAGCCCCGGTGGTAGTCCCGATAGTAGCCACGGTCATAGTCGTAGCGCACCGGCACCGGTGCCACCACCACGGGGCGCGGTGCCGGTGCCACCGGGGGCGGCGCATAGGCAACCGGCGCAGGCGCATAGACGGGCGCGGGCGCATAGACCGGGGCCGGCCGGTAGACCGGCGCAGGCTGGGCCACCACCACGCCCGGCACGCCGATGCCGATATCGATATTCACACCGGCGTAAGCCCCGGCGCTGGCCACCAGCATTGCACCACCTGCTACCGCCATTGCGATGATTCGTTTCATGGTTGCCTCCCAAGGGGCGTTGGACATGGCCTCACTGTAGGGGGCGGGCTTGTAATATGGGGCGCGCGAAGTGTTGCAAGTGTGACGTGGTGTAACCCTGCCGCAGGGGCAGGGGCGTTCTGGCTGCGCCTGTATCATGCAAGCCCGTTGCCGAAAGCTCTTTTCTTCCCTAGCTGCTCCATGCGCCGTACCGCCCTTGGCTTGCTGACCCTCACCGTCCTCACCGCTGTTCCCGACGCAGCCACTGCCGCCGCCGATATCCAGGCCGGCAAGGCGGTGTTTGCCACACGTTGCGCTTCGTGTCACCACGTCGGCCGCAACGCGCGGGCGGGGTTCGGGCCGCAGCTCAACGGCATCATTGGCCGTGCCGCTGGTGGTACCCCTGATTTCCAGTATTCGGAGGCGATGCGGGCATCGAAGGTGGTGTGGTCGCAGGATACGCTGCGGGCCTTTGTTCATTCGCCCGGGAAGGTGGTGCCTGGGACCAAGATGCGGTTCTGGGGGCTTAGTGATGATCAGCAGATCACTGATCTGCTGGGTTACCTGCAGACATTTCAGTAAGCGGGAAATTGGGGGTTAGGCTCTGGGGGGCTTGGGCGGTCCAACCTACGACAACATCGAACCCGCCCTACATACCCAAGCAATCCAACGAACAGCAGCCCCCCTCATTCAATCCTCTTCAGGAAAATGCGGCCCCGGCCCTTCCCCCGCCAGCGCATCCTGCGGATTCCGCAACGGACAAGCCTTCAGCGACAAACACCCGCAGCCGATGCATCCATCAAGCTGATCCCGCAATTGCGTAAGCATGCGGATCCGCTCGTCGAGGTCATCACGCCAGCTGGCGGAGAGCCGGCGCCAGTCGGCCACGGTGGGCGCGCGCCCGTCCGGCAGCTTCTGCATGGCGTCTGCGATCACCGCCAGCGGCAGCCCCATGCGCTGCGCCACGCGGATCACGGCCAGGCGCCGCAGTACGGCGCGCGCATAGCGGCGCTGGTTGCCGCCGCTGCGGGTGCTGGCGATCAGGCCGCGCGACTCATAGAAATGCAGCGCGGATACGGCAATGCCCGTGCGCGCGGCGACTTCGCCGACGGAGAGCAGTTCTTCTGAAGGCGCGGGGCGGCGCCGGCGCGGGGGAGTGGGCTGTTTCGCGGAGGCCATCGGGAATGGCAGACATCTGTGGAACGAAAGAATGCCCATGCTACCACCATGGCGGCGCTTGACCTCAAGTTAAGTTGAGGTTCGATACTCGCCACTCCACTGTTCGCCACGCCTCAATACAGAGCTGATGACCATGTTCCCGTTCTCGCCCTCATCCTTGCGTTCACCCTCGATGCCGGCGCTGCCGTCAGTGCCCACCATGCCGGTCGCCCGCCCCAATCCGTCGCTCAGCCTCATCAATCCCGAGGGCCTGTATGACCCGCGGCCCAACGGCTATTCGCATGTGGCGGTGGTGGAAGGCCCGGCCCGCATCGTCTATATCGCGGGGCAGGGCGGCGAGGATGCGGCCGGCTGCCTGCCGCTGGATTTTCCGCGCCAGGTGGCGCGCGCCATGCAGAACCTGCGCATCGCACTGGATGCGGCGGGTGCTGACGTGGGCGATGTGGCCAAGCTTACGGTGCTGGTGGTCGACCATTCGCACGACCGCCTGCGCACCTTCGGTGCGGCGCTGCGCGAGATGTGGGGCGACAGGCCGACGCCGGCCTGCACGCTGATCCCGGTGCCGCGGCTGGCGCTGGACAACATGCTGTTCGAGATTGAGGCCACCGCGGTGCTGCCGGCCTGAACGCACGCCCTGCTTGCACTTTCTTCGGGCCGATGTCGCGGGCAGGGTTGCCTGCTGCCGCAAAGCAGGCCCGGGTTGCGGCGCATTGCCGCGGCGGCGGTCCTGCCCTTAGCGCGGCGCGGCGCTGAAGGTCTTGTTGACGATCTTCCAGACACCGTCGATTTCCAGCAGCGTCATGTAGTCGGTGAAGGTCACGCCCGGATATTCCAGCACCACCTTGGCCACGCCGGCATTGCCGACCACGTCGAACTGCGTGATCCAGCGCTTGCGCTGCGCCTCGTCCGCGGCGGGGTGGCCGGGGCAGCGCGCCGAGGCAAATTCCTCAACCGTCAGCGAGTGCAGCTTGCCGTCGCGGAACGAGACGATGCGCGCGTCGGCGGTAAACGCCTTGTACATGAATTCGGCCTTGCCGGTGATATGGCCCTGCAGGTAATCCTCGATCGGCGCAAGCGCTGCCACATGGCGGGACGTCAGGCCCGTTGCTGAATACGTCATGCTTTCCTCCGGAACTTGGCGGCGGCACAGGGGGTACCACCCCATGCCGCAGCGTTGAAATCGCTGATTGTATTCCAGTTTTGTATGCAAAAGTGCGTGGGTGCCGCCGCCCAGACGGATGTGGCGATGCGTTCACGCAGCCAACGGCGCGCCGGATCGCGATGCACGCTTTCCGGCGGCCGCCGTGCACTCACTCGGCGCGAATATCCGCCCGCGCCGCCACCGCGCGCATCTCGGGCAATTCCTTCTCCACCCGCGCTTTTACTGCCGCGCCATCGCCGTAGGCCGGCGTCAGCGCCAGTTCGACCATGCGTGCCCTGGTGGCGGGCGCGTTGGCGACTTCGGCCAGCGCCTTCTCCAGTTTCTGCTGCACCGGCGCGGGCAGTCCGGCCGGCGCCAGCAGCGCAAACCAGGTGCCCATCTGGAAGCCGGGATAGCCGCTCTCGGCGACGGTCGGCACTTGCGGCAACGCCGGCAGGCGCTGCGGCGACAGCACGGCCACCGGCCGGATCTTGCCGCCCTTGATCAGCGGCAAGGTGGCCACCACGGTATCGACCGCGACCGGCACCTGGCCGCCGGCCAGCGCGGTCAGGCTGGGGGCGCTGCCGTTGAAGGGCACGTGGACCATGCGGATGCCAGTGGCGGACTTGAGCATCTCCGCCCCGAAATGCACCGAGGAACCGGCGCCGAACGAGCCGTAGGAGAACTTGTCAGGGTGGGCCTTGGCCTGCGTCACCAGGTCCTTGAGCGAGGTGATCTGCGTGTCCGGGTTGGCCACCAGCACCAGGCTCATGTCGGCGATCAGGCCCAGCGGGGTGAAGCTCTTGATGGGGTCGTAGCCCAGGTGCTGCCGGATCGCCGGGTTCAGCGTCAGCGTGGTGCTGGCCGCCAGCAGCAGCGTGTAGCCGTCGGGCGCGGCCTTGGCCACCTGGGCGGCGCCGATCACGGTGCTGGCGCCCGGCTTGTTTTCCACCACCACCGACTGGCCGAGCTTTTCGCCCAGGCCGACGGCCAGCAGGCGGCCGAGCACGTCAGTGGCGCCGCCCGCGGCGAAGGGCACCACCAGCCGGATCGGGCGGTCCGGCCAGGACTGCGCCTGCACGGCGGCGGGCGCTGTGGACAGCACCGCGGTCAGTGCGGCGGCGCAGGCGAGAAACAGCTTCGGGGGCATTGCGGTCATCGTTGGTACTCCTGCCGGCAGTTGTAGGAATAGAAGGCAATCGGAAGCAATACGAAGCAATATGAAGCGGAGCCGGGACCAGCCGAAGGCTCAGTCGAGCCAGGGGCTTTGCACGCGCGAGAAGCCGCCGGCCTGGTCGTAGGCATGGCCGAGCTGCAGCACCGCGGCATCGGCCTGCGCCGGGCCGATGATCTGGATGCCGGCTGGCAGGCCCTGCCGGCCGAAGCCGGCCGGCGCGGCCAGCGCCGGCAGCCCGGCCATGGTGGCCGGCACCACCGCCTGCATCCAGCGGTGGTAGGTGTCCATGTCGCGGCCGTCGATGGCGTGCGGCCAGTCCCAGCCGGCATCGAAGGGGAATACCTGCGCGGCGGGCAGCACCAGGTAATCGAAGCGCTCGAACAGCGCGCGCAGCGCCTGGTACCACGCGCTGCGTTCGCTCATGGCCTCATAGACGCGCGTGCCTGGCAGGGCCAGGCCGCGTTCGATTTCCCATACCGCTTCCGGCTTGAGCAGCGCGCGCCTGGCCGGGTCGTGGTACAGCGCCGCGTTGGCGCCGGCCACGGAGAAGCTGCGCAGGTCGATCCAGGCACGCCACAGGCGTTCCAGGTCGAACGCGGGCAGCGCCGCGTCGACGATGCAGCCGAGCTGGCGCAGGTGCGTGAGTGCCTGCACGCAGGTATCGAGCACGCCGGCTTCGGTCGGCAGGTGGCCGCCCAGGTCGCCGAGCCAGCCGATGCGCACGCCAGTCCAGTCGCGTTCGGGCGGCAGCGTGAAGGTGCCGGGCGCCTCGGTGCGGCGCGTCAGCGGCAGGCGCGCGTCAAAGCCGGCCTGCACCGACAGCAGCAGGGCCAGGTCGGGCACGTTGCGCGCCATCGGCCCGGCCACGCTGAACTGCTGGAAGAAGACCTCGTCGCCCGGGCCGTGCGGCACGCAGCCGACCGAGGTGCGCAGGCCATAGACATGATTGAACGCCGCGGGCGTGCGCAGCGACCCCATCATGTCCGAGCCATCCGCCACCGGCAGCATGTGTAGCGCCACGGCCACCGCGGCGCCGCCGCTGCTGCCGCCGGCGGAGCGCGCCGGGTCGAAGGCGTTGCGGGTGGTGCCGTAGACCGGATTGTAGGTGTGGCCGCCCAGGCCGAATTCCGGCGAGTTGGTGCGCCCGACGAAGAGCGCGCCCCCGGCGCGCATGCGCTCGAAGATCACGGCGTCCACGTCGCTGACCTGCCCGGCGAAGATCGGCGAGCCCCTGGTGGTGACCATGCCCGCGGCCGGGCTGATGTCCTTGGGCGCCTGCGGAAAGCCGTGCAGCGGGCCGCGGCTGGCGCCGCGCGCCAGTTCCGCGTCGAGCCCGGCTGCCTGCGCGCGCACGGTGTCGCGGTCAACCGGGGCGACGATGGCGTTGACGCGCGGGTTGTGGCGGTCGATCTGGCCAAGGAAGGCATCGAGCACTTCCACGCAAGAGACCTCGCGCGCATGGATGGCGCGCGACAGGGCGACGGCATCGAGTTCGGCGATGGGATTGGTGACCGGATCGGGGGGCTGGGCAGGCGCCATGGCTCGGGTGTCTCCTGTGGTGTCCGGGAAAAGCATACGGGCGGCGCGGGCTTTCCCACAATCGATGATTTTTTCAAATATCCTTGCGTAAAACGCAAACCAGCCCCCGGAGCCGACCATGCTGTCGCATCGCCTGCAGGACACCTCGCTGCGCTATTTCCTGGAGGTCGTGCGCAGCGGCTCGCTGACCGAGGCGGCGCAGCGGCTCAATGTCACCGTGTCGGCGGTGAGCCGCCAGGTCGGCGCGCTCGAAGCCTTGCTCGGCGTGCCGCTGTTCGACCGCCGCCCGCGCGGCATGGTGGCCAGCGCTGCGGGCGAGCTGCTGGCGGCCCATGCGCTGCGCGGCGCCCTGGAGGCCGACCGCGTGGTGTCCGAGATTGCCGCGCTGCAGGGCCTGCGCCGCGGCCGGGTGCGCGTGGCCAGCTCGGCCGGGTTTGCGATCGAGTTCCTGCCGCGCATCATTGCCGAGTTCCGCCAGCGCTATCCGGGCCTGCAATTCCACGTGCGCGTGGCGCCACCGGCGGAAGTCACCGGCATCGTGCTGCATGGCGATGCGGACATCGGCATCACCTACAGCCGCGCCGCGGAGCAGGGCATCCGCATCGAACACCGGCAACCGGCGCCGGTGATCGCCATCATGCGCCCGGACCATCCGCTGGCGCGCTTTCGCAGCGTCACGCTGGCGCAGATGCAGCCTTACCCGATGGCGCTGCCCGAGGGCGACAACACCGTGCGCCAGCTGTTCGACCTTGCCTGCGGCGAGCGCGGCATCGTGTTCGAGCCGGTGCTGGTGACCAACCATTTCGAGACGCTGACCAGCTTCGTGCTGCACGGCGGCGGGCTGTCGATCTCCGGTACCGTCACGGTGGGCGACCGCCTGCGCCGCGGCGAGCTGCATGCCGCGTCGATCCGAGAACGGGGCATGAGACGCCGCGCGATCGAGCTGCAGACCCTGGCGGGCCGCACGCTGCCTGAGGGCGTGCGGGCGTTCCTGGGATTTATCCGCGAAAGGCTGGCGGCGGAGGTGGGCGTGGCGGCCATGTATCCATGACAGCCGCCCGTTTGCCACAGGTGAGCCAGCCTACTTCGTGCTGCTGGTCTTGGTGGACCTGGTCGACTTGGTGGTCGTGGCCTTGGCAGGAGCGGCTGCGCTGCCAGCGGCCGTGGTAGTCGGGGCTGGTTCGATCTTCGACTTCGCGAACGCGAAATAGCACTGGGTGTTGCTGCTGTTATACGTTTCCGAATCGCTCGTGGCCAGCACGCCGGTGACGTTGATCTTGTCCCCGGTCTGCAGGTTGCTGATCTTCTTCTGGTTGACCATCAGCGCGTCGCGCATCAGCGCCTTGCCGGTGCACTGGGGATTGACCGAATCCTTGAAATAGACGGCGATGGTGTCGTCCGACTTGCGCAGGCCATCCACCTTGGTGATGCGGGAGACCGTTCCCGATACCAGGATCGCCTGGGCATCCCACTTCTTCTTCGCGGTGATTTCGTTCTTCTTCCAGTCCGACCAGATGTCGCCGAGCGAGGCCGGCTTCGGATCCGCCAGCATGCGGAAGTCGCCGCTCAGCACGTCGCCGGTGCCATCGAGCACGCCGCTGATGGAGGACATTGCGCCGTCCATCGATTCACACCCGGCGAGCAACCCAGCCAGCGCTAGCCCTACCACCAGTTTTCCCGTCTTCATTCTGCTTTTTTCTCCAGGTCCGCCAGCTCCCTCGGCTGGCGCCGGGGCATTGTATCGTACGGCCTGCAAAAACTGACAGAACTGGCAAAATCGCTCTAACTACGGGAAAAGAGGGGAGATATCCCCCGAACGGGGGCTGTCCCGCTGCCCGAACGGCAGCGCCGCCAGCCCGCACGCGGCCATCCCGGCAGCCAGCCGCAGCGTGGCCGTTGCCGGGATGGCGCCCGCGGGCTTCCCCCCTGCATTCCCGATTTCCCGTGCCGCCGGTATGCCGGCTGTTTTCTTAGTCACGGTGGTGCTCCCCGTATTCCCGTCGCCTGTCTTGTCGCCCGCGCCGCCGGCCGCAGCGGAGCGGGGGCGCAGGCAGGGCTCTTTTGGCGCAATCATAGGTGCAGGCGCCGGTGCGGCGCCTCCCCAGAATATGGGATGGTTAACGGGGCCTGTCCGTGCGATCGGTAAGGGCGGCAGATCAGCGCGGCGGCGTTTACCCTGAAGGGGCCGGCCTGGCCGTCCCATGCGCGGGTGGATATGTCAGAATCCGCCGTCGTGCCCGCCACAGCATGCAGCAGGACGGGCAGCAAGACTGGCCGCACAGCGGCATGGCTCGGGAACACAGGCATGACAAGCACAACAAGAGTCCTGATCGTCGAAGACGACCCCGCGGCGCTGAGCCGGCTGGTGCAGGCCGTTCAGATGCATGCGCCGGGCGCTGCCGTATCCGGCAGCGCTGCCACCGCGGCGGAGGCGCTGGCCTGGCTCGCGCAGCACCGGCCCGACGTGCTGCTGTGCGACCTCGGCCTGCCGGACGGCAGCGGCATCGACGTGATCCGCGACGCGCGCGAGCGCTATCCCGGCTGCGACTGCATGGTGGTCACGGTGTTCGGCGACGACCAGCACGTGCTCGCCAGCATCGAGGCGGGCGCTATCGGCTACCTGCTCAAGGACGAAACCACGGACCGCATCGCCGCCTCCATCGGCGAACTGCGCGCGGGCGGCTCGCCAATGAGCCCGCTGATTGCGCGGCAGGTGGTGAACCGGCTGCGCGGCGCGCCGTCCGAGGCGCTCACGCGCGATGCCGCGGCCACCGGCGCGGTGGCGCTGTCGGTGCGCGAGAACGAGATCCTGGACCTGATCTCGCGCGGCTACACCTACGCCGAGACGGCCCGCTACCTGGGGCTGAGCGTGCATACCGTGCAATCGCACATCAAGAACATCTACGGCAAGCTGGCGGTACGCTCGCGCGGCGAGGCCGTGTTCGAGGCGGCCAAGCTGGGCCTGCTCAAGTCCTTGTGAGCGCACGCCATGCCGCCCGGGTCGCACCGCCTCCGCACCGTGCTTGCCGCGCTGCTGGCCTGGGCCTGCCTGCTGCTCTCCGGCATGGCAGCGGCCGGCACCACGGAGCTGACCGAGGCCACACGCTCGGCCACGCTGACCGACGGCACGGTGCTGCCGGCGCAACCGCTGACGCTGCCTGACTACTGGGACCGGGTGATGCCGGGCAAGTCCGGCATAGTGGCCTACGAACTGCGCTTTGACCGCAACTGGCCCGCGGCGGACCCTGGGGGGCTGTTCGTGCCATGGGCCGGCGGCAGCTACGAGGTGCGGCTTAATGGCGTGCTGATCGCCGCCGGCGGGCGCCTGGACGCACCGTCGTCGGCGCTGGCCAAGCGGCCCTACTACGTGGCCATGCCGCCGGAGCTGGTGAGCACGCAAGGCAACGTGCTGCGCATCACCATCGCGGGACACGCCTATGCGCGCACGGGCCTGCTGCCGGTGACGGTGGGCCCGGCCGCCGAAGTGCGCGCGCAATACAACCAGGCTTTCCGCCTGCGCGTGGCCGGCCCGCTGATCGCAGCGGTGCTCAGCGTCGTGCTGGGGGGCCTCGCGCTGCTGATCTGGTGGCGGCAGCGCGATCCGCTGTTCGGCCTGTACGGGCTGGCCGAACTCGCCTGGAGCGTGCGGCTGCTCGACTACTTTGTCGATGACCTGCCAATTCCCGCGGAACTGCGCGGCTATATCGTCGCCGCCGCGCGCGAGGTGTTCCTGGGCGCCATCGCCCGCTTCTGCCTGCTGGTGATCCGCGTGCCGTGGCGCTGGCTGCATCGCACGCTGAACGCCTATCTGTGGCTGGCGCTGCCGGTGATCGCGCCGATGGCCGCCATGTCGAGCCACCCGCTGCTGTTCCCGCTGAGCTGGCTGATCAAGGTGGGCATCATCGTGACCGTGGCCGGCGCGATGGTCTGGGGCGCATTGCGCCGGCCCAGCCGCGAGGCGTCGCTGCTGGCCGCCACCGTGGGCGTGTCGGCGGTGCTGTTCCTGGCGGACTGGATCAAGGTCTGGCTGACCGGCGACTACTACTGGATCCATTCCATGACGCGCTATGTGTCGGTGCCGTTCAGCGTGGTGATGGCGTGGATGCTGGCTGAGCGCTATACCAGCGCCGTGCACAGCCTGCAGAACGCCAACCAGGTGCTGACCGAGCGCGTCGCGCAGCGCGAGGCGCAGCTGCGCGCGGCCTTTGCGCGCACGCAGAAGATCGCCGCCGAGGAGACCGCGCTGCGCGAGCGCGGGCGCATCCTGCGCGACATGCACGACGGCCTGGGCAGCCAGCTTGTCACCACCTTGTCGATGCTGGAGTCCGGCAAGGCCAGCAGCCCAGAGATCGCCACGCAGGTGCGGCATGCGCTGGATTCGCTGAAGCTTTCCATCGACGCCATGCAGGACACCGGCGGCGACCTGGCGGCGGTGCTGGGCAACCTGCGCTACCGCCTGGGGCCGCGCATCGCCGATGCCGGCCTCGACATCCACTGGGAGGTCGAACGCCTGCCCACGCTGCCGCATTTCACCGCGCGCAAGGTGCAGGAACTGCAATACCTGCTGCTCGAAGGCATTACCAACGTGATGCAGCACGCGGGGGCGCGCTCCCTTGCCGTGACCGCCCGTGCGGACATGGCCGCGCAGGTGATCCGGATCACGCTGGCCGACGACGGCCGCGGCTTCGACATCGAGGCCACGCGTGGCGGGCGCGGGCTGCGCAATATGCAGGTGCGCGCGTCGGTGATCGGCGGGCGGCTGCTGATCCGCTCGGCACCGGGCAGTACGGCGCTGACGGTGGAAATTCCGCTGGCACCGGGGGACGGGGATGAGCTGGGTGCCGACGGCGACGGGATTGCGCCGGCCGAGTAAGCAGGACCTTCGAGGAAGACCTGAAGCCATCATGCCCGGCTGGCTGCGCTGATCGGTGCGCGGTTGTGACTGCCCGCGCCGGTGGCGGGCATCCAGGCAAGCGTCTTCCTGCTGCCCGAAAATCGTGCTGAAGGCCCGCCCTTTCGCCGCTTTTTGCCCCACTTCTGCGCTTTCCGTGCACCGCATTTGCGCATCGTCAATAACTTGGAAATCCGCGCTTCAGGCCCGCAAAACCAGGCCGATAGCAGGGGAAACCAAGCTCTGTCCAACGATGCCATGCCTGCCTTCTTCCTTCCCGCCGAGCGCCTGATGGCGCGCCTGAATATCAACCGCAAGCTCACGCTGATCGCCGTATTGTTCCTGGTGCCGCTATGCGGCGCGATGTATGTGGTCCTGAGCGATGCGGCGCGATCGATCCGCACCACCGGCGATGAAGTGCGGGGGCTTGCCGTGGTCAGGCATGCGCTCGACTTCATGCGCGAGACCCAGGTCCGGCGCGGCGCCGCCAATGCGGTGTTGTCCGGCAATGCGGCGTTCCGCGCCACCTTCGACCGGGCCGACCAGAAGGCCGCGGCCAGCCTGGCCGGGCTGATGCGCAGCGTCGCCGGGAATCCCGGCTTCGAACTCGGGGCCGGGGTGCGCAAGCTGGAGCAGGACTGGCAGCATATGCGCGGGCTGGGCCTGGACACCACGGCCGCGCCGCTGTTCGAACGCCACAGCGCGCTGGTGCGGCAGACGCGGGTGTTTGTCGGCGACGTGGCCGACCGCTCGCAACTGGTGCTGGACAGTGAAGCGGGCTCGTATTACCTGATCAACCTGCTGGTGGGCCCGATGCCGCGCCTGGCCGAGCTGAGCGCGCTGGCGCGCGGGCGCGGGGCCGGCATCATCGCGCAGGGTGGCTATGCCGATGCGGCGCAGCAGGCGGGCCTGGGCGCGCTGGCAGAACAGATCCACGAGGGGCTGGACACGGTGCGGCGCGATATCGCGCGCGTCGGCAACGCGGCACCCGCCTACCGGCCGCGTATCGACGCCGCGCTGGCGCGGCTTGCCGCGATGGACAACTTCTATCGCACGCTCAGGATCCGGATGCTGGGTGCGACCGGCATCGATATCGACGCCAAGTCTTACTTCGACGAAGCCACCGCGGGCATCGAAGGCGTGGCGGCGGCCAACCAGGCATTTGCCGGGATCGTGGATGCGATGCTGGCACAGCGTGCGGCGGCTCAGGAAAGGCAGTTCGTGTTGCTGGCGGGCATTGCGCTGGTGACCGTGGCCGCCGCCTTCTACCTGTTCATCGGCTTCAGCCGCGGCATGCGCGGCGACGTGCGGCAGGTGGCGGAGATGGTCGGGCGCATCAACGCGGGCGACCTGACCCTGCGCATCGCGGTGCGCGGGCGCGACGAACTGAGCGAGATCAAGCGGCACCTGCTGTCGCTGGTGGACAGCTGGCGCGCGCTGATCGGCGACACCAAGGCCGGCGCGCACAACGTGCTGGCGGCGGCGGGCGATATCGCACAGGGCAATATCGACCTGTCGCAGCGCACCGAGGAGCAGGCCTCTTCGCTGGAGCAGACCGCGGCCAGCATGGAGCAGTTGACGGCCACCGTGCAGCAGAATGCCAGCAACGCCGGCCAGGCCAGCGAACTGGCGCGCGAGGCGTCTGACGTGGCGCGCGCCGGCGGCGAGGCGGTCGGGCGCATGCAGCAGACCATGCAGGCGATCGAGGCCGATTCGCGGCGCATCGTCGACATCATCGCTGTCATTGACGGCATTGCCTTCCAGACCAATATCCTGGCGCTGAACGCGGCGGTGGAAGCCGCGCGCGCGGGCGAGGCCGGGCGCGGCTTTGCCGTGGTGGCGACCGAAGTGCGCGGGCTGGCCCAGCGCGCCGGCAGCTCGGCCAAGGAGATCCGCACGCTGATCTCGCAATCCGCAGGGCGCGTGGCATCGGGCAACACGCTGGCGCTGGACGTTGCCGCGACCATGGAGAACACCGTTGCCGCCATCGGCAGGGTGACGGCGATGATGGACGAGATCAGCCATGCGTCGCGCGAGCAGAGCAGCGGCATCGCGCAGGTCAACCAGGCGGTGACGCAGATGGACCAGGTCACGCAGCAGAACGCCGCGCTGGTGGAAGAAGCCGCCGCGGCGGCGCAGTCGCTGCAGGAGCAGGCGCTGCACATGCAGCGGGCGGTGGCGGTGTTCCGGACGGAGGCGGAGGCGGCGTGAGCGGCCGCCGGTGGCTGGCCGAAGGCCGATGCGGTGCATGGAGCACCTTTCATCATTCAAGCAGATGTGGCCTGTACTCTAGGTGGCATTTTCGGGAATGTAAATTGACGATTGCCGCTCCTTACATGAAATTTCCTTATCGATTTCGGTTCTCGTGAGGGCAGACTTACCTTAAATTTCAATATCGTTATATTTTTCGATATAAAACACCGACAGAACCGAAGAATTACTGGATTTCTCTGTCAACGCGCTCGTCCTTGGGTGAGTATCACCTCTGCAGGTCGCCGGCACTTGCCCGTTTTCCGCCGGGTTAACGCTAATTCTGTGCCGCAATCCCCTTTGCCTAAGATGCGTTCAATAAAAGAACCGAGGTTCGCTATTAGAACAAAATTGCGCGGCGCGCCTGCCAGGCGGGTTGCGCGATTTCCAGGCAAACGGAGACAACAGTGCCCCAATCCACACAGACCAAGGGTGGCATCACAGATGTCCAGGCCCTCATCGACGGACAGCGGTTCACCGGCTATCAATGGCTCATTCTCATCCTGTGCTTCCTGATCGTTGCCATTGACGGGTTCGATACCGCGGCAATGGGCTATATCGCGCCGGCGCTGGTACAGGACTGGGGCATAGAGAAAGCGGCGCTCGGGCCGGTCATGAGCGCGGCTTTGTTCGGGCTGGCCTTCGGCGCGATCTTTGCCGGGCCGCTGGCTGACCGCGTCGGCCGCAAGAAGGTGCTGGTGCTGTCGGTCTTCTTCTTCGGGGCCTGCAGCCTGGCCACGGCCTTTGCCCCCACGCTTGGCTGGCTGACCGCGCTGCGCTTCCTGACCGGGCTGGGCCTGGGGGCCGCCATGCCGAATGCCGTGACGCTGACCTCAGAGTTCGCGCCGCAACGCCGCCGTGCCGTGCTGGTGAACACCATGTTCTGCGGGTTCCCGCTGGGATCCGCGGCGGGCGGGTTTGTCGCCGCCGCGATGATTCCGCACTTCGGCTGGCATAGCGTGCTGCTGCTCGGCGGCATCCTGCCGCTGGTGCTGGCGGTGCTGCTCATTGTCCTGCTGCCGGAATCGGTACGCTACATGGTGCTGCGCAGCTATCCGGCGAGCCAGATCCGCAAGGTACTGCAGCGCGTGACCGGCGCCGACCTGGGCCAGGCCGACGCCTTCGTCATCGGCGAAGCGGCGCCCGCGGCCCGGTCCGCCATTGGCACGGTACTGGCGCCCGGCTATCGCCTGGGCTCGGCGATGCTGTGGTGCACCTACTTCATGGGCCTGGTCATCTTCTACCTGCTGACCAGCTGGATGCCCACGCTGATGAAGGATGCGGGATTCTCGATCCAGCACGCCTCGTTCCTGACCGCGCTCTTCCCGCTGGGCGGCGGCATCGGCACCATCACCGCCGGCTGGTTCATGGACCGCTTCAATCCGAACAAGGTCATCGCCATCACCTATGCCGCTACCGGGGTGCTGATCTACGCCGTGGGCCATGGCACCGGCAGCCAGGTGCTGCTGGGTGTGCTGATCTTCCTCGCCGGCACCGCCATGAACGGCGCGCAGTCCTCGATGCCGTCACTGGCCGCAGCCTTCTACCCGACGCAGGGCCGGGCTACCGGCGTTGCCTGGATGCTTGGCTTCGGACGCTTCGGCGGGATCACGGGGGCCTTGCTTGGCGCCGAACTGCTGCGCCAGCATCTTGGCTTCGACACCATCTTTACCCTGCTGGCCGTGCCGGCCTTCCTGGCCGCGGGCGCACTGCTGGTGAAGCATTTCAGCAGCGCGCCGGGCCCTTCGGCCAGCGTCAGGGCGAGCGTGGCAGGACACTAGGGTCTGTTCCCATATAAAACGTACGCGCGTTGGCCCGAGCCGGGGTCAGCTACGCGAAGGGCGTCGCCGCAAAGGGTCATTCCCTTTGCAAGGCGCCCGACAAAGTAGATGGCCCCGGCTCGGGCCAACCCGCAGGGCAAGGGGGATACGCGGCGCATGGCGTCGTTGCCAGCCGCTTGCTTGGAATGACCAAGCGGCGCGACTGGCGCCTAGCCCTGCGCCGCGTATCCCCCTTGCGCGCGCACGTTTTATATGGGAACAGACCCTAGGCTGCGGGCTGCGCGACCGTGCGGATGCAGTGCGCCAACGCCTCCGCCATCGGGGTCAGCGTACGGTCGCTGTGCCGCAGCAGGCCGACCGGCTCCTCGGTGCCCTGGGTCTCGATCGCCAGCAGCACCAGGTCGCCCTCGGACACCGCGCGCCTGGCCGCCGACAGCGGCGCTGCCCACACACTGTCGCTTTGCCGGGCCAGCAGCCGGCCCAGATAGGCATCCGAGGTCTCCACGCAGCCATCCGGCAGCGGCAGGCCGTGCCGGGCCAGCAGGCTTTCGGTGTTGTGGCGGGGAATCGAGCCCGCGGCCGGAATCACCAGCGGCCACGCCAGCGCGTCAACCAGCGTCGGCCGCGACAGGGCCGCCAGGGGATGGCCGGCGCGGACCGCGAAGGCCAGCGAGTCCGGCCCCAGGGACTCGAACCAGAGGCCTTCCATCGCCACCGGGTCGTCCATGCGCCCGATGACGAGGTCCAGCACGTCCGCCTTGAGCTGGTCGATGAGGTTGCGGTTCATGCCGGTCTGGACGGCGACGCCGATGCCAGGATGCGCGGCGCGGAAACGCAGCAGGGCATCGGTCAGCACCGCCGGCACGATGCTGGGCAGCGTGCCCAGCCGGATACGCTCCTGCGGCAAGGCTTGCGCGCCGGTCATGCTGTCGGCGGCCGCGTCGATATCGGCCAGGATGCGCAGCGCGTGGCGCAGGAAGCGCGTACCTGCCGTGGTCAGTTCGGTGCCCGCCCGCCGCCGCACCAGCAGGCGCGTGCCGGCCAGTTCCTCCAGTTCGGTCAGGGTCTTGGACACGGCTGGCTGGGTCAGGCCCAGGCGGTCGGCGGCGCGGCCCAGGTGCTGCGTCTGCGACACGGCGACAAAGCAATAGAGATGCCGCAGCCGCACGCGGTTGCGGAAGATTTCCAGCGCGGGTGGGGGCGATGCATGCATGCTGAAAATTCATGATAAATAGCGGAAATCTCAATTTACATGAATTTATCTGACACCTAAAGTGGATCCATTCCAAAACGACAAGGAGACTGCGCGATGACCCGTCCTGCCCAGTACCGCCGTCCCTACTGGGACACCCAGCCCGAATACCGGTTTGATCCCTATGCTTCCACCCAGAAGCGCTCGCCCGGCCAGCCGCTGATCGCGCTGCCGCAATCGCTGTCCGAAGTCACCGGCCCGACCTTCGGCGCGGAGTTCGTGCGCGAAGGCGATAACGACCTGACTGTGGGCAATGGCGGCGAGCCGATCGGCGAACGCATTCTCGTGACCGGCCGCGTGCTCGACGAGAACGGCCGGCCGGTGCCGAACACGCTGGTGGAAGTCTGGCAGGCCAATGCCGCCGGGCGCTACCTGCACAAGCGCGACCAGCACGACGCCCCGCTCGACCCGCATTTCTCGGGCGAAGGCCGCACTGTGACGGACGCCAACGGGTACTACCGGTTCAAGACCATCAAGCCCGGTGCCTATCCCTGGCGCAATCACCACAACGCCTGGCGGCCGCAGCATATCCACTTCTCGCTGTTCGGCAATGCCTACGCCACGCGGCTGGTGACGCAGATGTATTTCCCGGGCGATCCCTTGCTGCCGTTCGACCCGATCTTCAACTGCGTGCCGGACGAGAAGGCGCGCAACCGCCTGATCGCTGCCTTCGACTGGGAAAGCACCCAGCCTGAATACGCACTCGGCTACCGTTTCGATATCGTGCTGCGTGGCCGCGATGCCACGCCGATGGAATAAGACCATGCTCTACGCCACCGCATCCCAGACCGTCGGCCCTTACCTGCATATCGGCCTCAATGCACTGAACTGCGCCGACCTGACCGCCGGCGCCCCGCAACTGGCCGGCCAGCGCATCGTGATCGAAGGCCGCGTGACCGATGGCGACGGCCAGCCCGTGCCCGACGGCATGGTCGAGATCTGGCAGGCCAACCCTGCCGGACGCTACCGCCATGCCGAAGACACCCGCGAACTGCCGCTCGCGCCCGGCTTCACCGGCTTTGGCCGTGTGCCGACCGAGGCCGACGGCACCTTCCGCTTCGTCACCGTCAAGCCGGGCGCCGTGCCGGGCCCGGACGGCCAGGCGCAGGCGCCGCACATCATGGTGTCGGTGTTCATGCGCGGCCTGGTCAAGCATGTCGCCACGCGCATGTACTTCCCCGACGAAGCGGCGGCCAACGCCGCCGACGCCGTGCTGGGGCTGGTCCCCGCCGAGCGCCGTGGCACGCTGATTGCCAGCGACGCCGGCAATGACACGCTGCGCTGGAACGTGGTGCTGCAGGGGCAGGGCGAGACGGTGTTCTTCGACATCTGAGGACGCCGACCCCGCCGGCAGCGGGGCAATCTGCCCGGCTGCCGGCAACAGACGCATAATCGGGTGGCCGTCGACGTCACGGCCACCCACGCTACCCATCGCCCCCAATGCCAACCGCAACGCGTCTCACCGATCCCATGTCCGGCAGTCCGGCTGTGCTGGAGATCTTCTCCGACGCCGGCACGGTGCAGCGCATGCTTGCCGTGGAGGCCGCGCTGGCGCGTGCCGAAGCCGACAGCGGCGTGATCCCTGCCGCGGCCGCCGCCGTCATCTCCGACGTCTGCCGCGACACCGCCATCATTGACCGCGAGGCCCTTGCGCAGGCCGCGGTCGCCGCCGGCAACCTTGCCATTCCCTTCGTCAGGCAACTGACCGCCGCCGTGGCCGCGCGCGACGCCGAGGCGGCGCGCTTTGTCCACTGGGGCGCCACCAGCCAGGACATCATCGACACCGCACTGGTGCTTCAGACCGGCGACGCGCTGCGCGCGCTGGATGCCGACCTGGTGCGCCTGGGCCAGGCCTGCGCCGCGCTGGCCACGGCACACCGGACCACGCCGATGGTCGCGCGCACCTGGCTCCAGCATGCCTTGCCGGCCAGCTTTGGCCTGAAGGCCGCGGGCTGGCTCGATGCGCTGCGCCGCGATCTCGGCCGCCTCGATGCCACCCGCGCCCAGGCCCGCGCGCTGCAGTTCGGCGGCGCCGCCGGCACGCTTGCCAGCCTTGGCGATGCCGCGCCCGCCGTGACCGCCGCGCTGGCCCGCGAGCTGGATCTGGCCGCGCCCGTGCTGCCGTGGCACGCGCATCGCGACCGCATGGCCGAGGTTGCCGCCATGCTGGGCATGCTGACCGGCACGCTCGGCAAGATGGCGCGCGATATCTCGCTGATGATGCAGACCGAGGTGGCGGAAGTGGCCGAGCCCTCGGGTCCCGGCCGCGGCGGCTCCAGCACCATGCCGCACAAGCGCAATCCGGTCGGCTGCGCGGCGGTGCTGACGGCCGCGGTGCGCGTGCCGCCGCTGGTGGCGACAATGCTGGCGGGCATGGTGCAGGAACATGAACGCGCGCTCGGCGGCTGGCAGGCCGAATGGGACACGCTGCCGCAGATCGTGACGCTGGCCGCCGGCGCGTTGCGCCAGATGGGCGAGGTCGTGGCGGGGCTGCAGGTGGATGCGGCGCGCATGCGCGCCAACCTCGGCCTCACACATGGCCTGATCCTCGGCGAGGCGGCGATGCTTGAACTCGGCGGCAGGATTGGCCGGCTGCCGGCGCACCACCTGGTGGAGCGCGCCTCGCAGCGTGCCGTGGCCGAAGGCACCAGCCTGCGCGACGCACTGGCCCGCACGCTGCAGCAAGACCCGGCGCATGCCGGCCTGCTCGACGATGCTGTGCTGGATCGCCTTGCCGACCCCGCCAATTACGCGGGCCAGTCAGCGGCCTTTGCTGACGCCGCCGTGCAGGCCTGGCAATCCGCGCTGGCGGCACGCCAGCCGTGCTGAGACTGCGCTGAACCCGGAACCCGCAATTACCGCGACGCGCCGGCCATGCCGCCGTCCGCGCTCCCAAGGAGACTGCATTGCCCTACCTCGACCACGCCGGCGCCCGGCTCTTCTACACCGTCGACGGCCCTGAGGCCGCGCCGGCCATCGTCTTCTCGAACTCGCTCGGCACCGACCACACCATGTGGGAGCCGCAGGCTGCCGTGCTGGCCGGACGCTATCGCGTGGTGCGCTACGACACGCGCGGCCACGGCCGCTCTACCGCGCCGGGCGACGCCTTTACCGTGGCGCAGCTCGGGCAGGACGTCATCGCCATCCTGGATGCGCTGGGGATCGGACAGGCGGTGTTCTGTGGCCTGTCGATGGGCGGTCTCACGGGGATGTGGCTGGGCCTTTATGCACCGCAGCGCTTCTCGCATATCGTGCTGGCCAATACCGCCGCGAAGATCGGCAATGCCGACGGCTGGAATGCCCGCATCGACACGGTACGGCACGAAGGCATGGCGGTGATGGTCGCGCCCTCGGTCGAACGCTGGTTCACGCCGGGGTTTGCCGCCACCGCGGACCGCGCGCTTGACGGCTTGCGCCACGTGCTTGGCGGGCTTGATCCGCACGGCTATGCCGCCAGCTGCGCGGCCGTGCGCGACGCCGATTTCCGCGAGTCGGTCGCTTCGATAACGGTGCCCGTGCTGGTCATCGCCGGCAGCCAGGACCCGTCGACCTCTGCGCAGGAAGGCCGCGCGCTTGCCGACGCGATTCCCGGCGCGCGCTATGTCGAACTGCCAGCCGCGCATATCTCCAGCTTCGAGCAGCCCGGCCGCTTCACGGCGGCGCTGCTGGATTTTGTGCGCGGCCGGCTGCCCGTGAGCGACGATCATGCGCGCTACGACGCCGGCCTTGCCGTGCGGCGCGAGGTGCTCGGCAGCGCGCACGTCGACCGTTCGCTCGCGCGGCTGACGCCGCTCAATGAGGAATTCCAGAACCTCATCACGCGCTATGCCTGGGGTGAGATCTGGACGCGCGAAGGCCTGCCGCGGCACACGCGCAGCCTGCTGACCATCGCCATGATGGTGGCGCTGAACCGCCCGGAGGAGCTGAAGCTGCATCTGCGCGCCGCCGCCAATAACGGCGTGACGCGCGACGAGATCAAGGAGGTGTTGCTGCAGACCGCGATCTATTGCGGCGTGCCGGCGGCGAACTCGGCATTTCATCTGGCCGAAGAGGTGTTCGCCGGGATGGACCAGGCAGGCTGACCGCTTACCCGGCCGCATCCGCGGGCGGCGGCATGGCAAATGCCGGCAGCCGCGCGCGCCCCGACTGCCGGAATTCAGTCGGCGCCTGTCCTACCAGCCGCGCGAAGAAGCGCGAGAAGTAGGCGGCGTCGGCGAACCCGAGCGACAGCGCGATGTGCTTGACCTCCAGGTCGCTGAACAGCAAGTCGCGCTGCGCCTCAGCCAGCACGCGCGCATGGATCAGCTGCAGGGCCGACTGCCCGCACGCTTGGCGGCACACGCGGTTGAGCTGCGTGGGCGTGATGCCGATGGCGCCGGCATAGTGCCTGATGTCCTTCTGCTCCCGATACCCTGCCTCGAGCATCTGCTGGAAATGCTGGAAGTGCCGCGCAGGCCGGCTGCTGCTGCGCGCCGCGGCCGGCGCGGTGGCATTGGCCAGCCGCGCAATGCCGATCAGCAGCAGCGTCAGCAATGCCGACAGCGACGCCCCCCGCCAGGCGGACACGGTTTCGATCTCGCCGCGCATGAGCGCCAGCGTATCGGCCAGCGCGTGGCCCCGGCGCACGCGGTCGTGGCGCGGATGGGCGAACAGCGGCAGTGCATCCGGCACCCCGGCCAGCAGCGTGCGCAGGTGGCTGTCGGTCATGGTCACGACCATGCCGTCGGTGTCCGGCCTGAAGACGAAGCCGTGGATGTGGCGTGGCGGCATCGTCACCAGCGAACCACTGCGCAGCGGTTCGCGCCGCTCCTCCAGCAGGGCTTCGCCGGCGCCCGCGTGGATGTACAGAATTTGCAGGAAGCGCTCATGCCGGTGTGGCTTGATCTCCCACCCGTGCAGGCGGCTGCGCGCTGCAATGGACTCAAAATGCAGCTGGTTTGACAGCGGTTCCGAGGGGTTGGTGCCATACAGCGAGTAAGTCGGGACAGGTATCACGGTGGCCTCGGTGTTTACCAGCGATGTTCCGATTGTCCTGTCATTGGTTCGATCTGTCCATTCCTTGGCGGGCCTCCGGCGACTATCTTTAGCAGCAGAAGACGGATACCCACAAGGAGACAAGACATGCGCACCCAGGTTGCCATCATCGGCGCCGGCCCGGCCGGCCTGCTGCTCGGCCAGTTGCTGACACGCGCCGGCATCGACAACATCATCATCGAACAACGCAGTCCCGAATATGTGCTTGGCCGCATCCGCGCGGGCATCCTGGAGAGCGTCACCGTCGACGCGCTGGAACGCGCGGGCGTGGCCGGGCGGCTGCATGCGGATGGGCTGGTCCACCACGGCATCGCGCTGTCGTATGGTGGGCAGCGTCACCATATCGACCTGCATCGGCTGATCGGCCGCAGTGTCACGGTGTACGGCCAGACCGAGGTGACGCGCGACCTGATGGATGCGCGCCGCGTCGACGGCACCCCCACCGTCTATGAAGCGCAGGACGTCAGCGTGCACGGCTTCGACGGCAGTGCGCCGACGGTGCGCTATCGCAAGGACGGCGCCCTGCACGAAATCGCCTGCGACTACATCGCCGGCTGCGACGGCTTTCACGGCATCTGCCGGCAGAGCGTGCCGGCGGCGTCGCGGCAGGTGTTCGAGCGGGTCTATCCGTTCGGCTGGCTGGGGCTGTTGTCCGAGACGCCGCCCGTTGCCGATGAACTGGTCTACGCCAGCCATGAGCGCGGCTTCGCGCTGTGCAGCATGCGTTCGCGCCACCGCAGCCGTTACTACCTGCAGGTGGCGTCGAGCGAGCGCGTGGAAGACTGGTCCGATGAGCGCTTCTGGCAGGAACTGCGCAGCCGGCTCGATCCGCAGACGGCGAGCGCGCTGGTGACCGGACCCAGCATCGAGAAGAGCATTGCCCCGCTGCGCAGCTTCGTGTCCGAGCCGATGCGTTTTGGCCGGCTGTTCCTGGCGGGCGATGCCGCGCATATCGTGCCGCCCACCGGCGCCAAGGGGCTGAACCTGGCGGCCAGCGATGTGCTGGCGCTGTCCGAAGGGTTTGAAGCGCACTACCGCCATGCCGATGCCAGCGGCCTCGACGGCTATTCCGAGCGTTGCCTGCGGCGCGTGTGGAAGGCCGAACGATTCTCGTGGTGGATGACTTCGCTGCTGCATCGGTTCCCGGATGCGGATGCGTTTTCGTTGCGGATGCAGCAGGCGGAGCTGGATTACCTGGTGGGGTCGGAGGCGGCATCGCGGGTGTTGGCGGAAAACTATGTAGGCTTGCCTTATTGAATGAAAAATGCGCGGCATCGCCGCGCTTTTCGTCAATCCTTACGCCCCCATCCTCTCCCCCTGCGCCTGCCGCCGCAGGCTCTCCGTCGTCTCGCCGCCACCGTCCGGCGCCCAGCCCGGCGGCATGATCAGGTAACCGATCGCCTTGGCAACGCTGCCGGCGTTGGCCATGTCGCGCAGCAAACCGACCCAGTGTTCGAACTGGTTCACCAGCGGGTTATGCGTGGTAGTCGGCTTGACCAGCCCATAGCGGCACGGCTCGTCGGCGCGTTCTTCCACATAGGTGCCGAACAGGCGATCGAAGAGGATCAGCACGCCGCCATAGTTGGCATCCAGGTAGTCGACATTCGATGCATGGTGCACGCGGTGCGCCGACGGCGTGTTGAACACATACTCGAACCAGCCCAGCTTTGGAATCCAGGTGGTGTGCAGCCAGAACTGGTACAGCAGGTTCAGGCTCAGCGTGGCCAGCACCACTCCAGGACGAACCCCGAGCCAGACCAGCGGCGCAAAGAAGATCGCCGTGCCGGTGATCTTGCCGGTCCAGCCCAGGCGATACGCAGTCCCCAGCGTCAGTTCATTGGGCGAGTGGTGCACCGCATGCGTGGCCCAGAAGAAGCGGATGCGGTGCGACGCGCGGTGGTACCAGTAGTAGCAGAACTCCTGCCCCACGAAGAGCAGCAGCACGGCCAGCGCGCTGTTGATCTCCACCGTGAAGATGCGGTGCTGCCAGGCAAACGCGAATACCGGCGTGGCGAGCGACAGCGGCAGCAGCGCGAACAGCTTGCGCCCCACGAGGTCCGCCAGCGACATCCCGATTTCATGCCAGGGGTAGGCCTGGCCTTGCTGGCGGGCCTTGCGCGCCAGCACGAAGGCCTCGACCAGCGAGACCGCCACGACGAAGGCCGTGACGTAGAGCGTGAATCTTCCGAGGTTGTGCATGATCCATCCAATGCGGTGAGTTGAGACGCCTGGCTGGCGGAACGGTCCGTCGCTGCGTCGGTGACACCAATGTACTAGCCGGCCGCGGCGATCGCCATGCGGGAAATATGTCGCCGGATGTCATGGCTGTCGGCGTGGTGCCATGTAACACGGCGACATTTTTCCGAGCGCGATAAACGCAGGCGCCTTGCCTATAGTTCGTCCCGTCGCCGCGCGGCAGTGCGTGGCCCGAATCGAACCGAACCTGAAGGACCTGCGATGACATACCGCCTTGCACAAACCTCCCGCCTGCCGCGCCTACTCGGCCTCGCCGCGGGCACGCTGGCGATCCTGGCCAGCACCCCGGCCTTTGCCGCCTGGGGCGGCCACGGTACGGCCTATACGCCGCGTGGCGTCTACAACGGCGCGCATGTCGGCGCCTGCGGTGGCGGCAGCTGCTCGCATGCCGGCGGCGTGGTGGGCCCGCATGGCGGGCTGGCCACCAACACCGGCACCGTGACGCGCAACGCGCCCGGGCAGTTCTCGAATGCCGGCACCGCCACCGGGCCGAATGGCCGTTCGGTACAGCACGATGGCAGCACCAGTTGCGTCGGCGGCACCTGCTCGCACACCGGCGACCTGACCGGCCCCAACGGCCAGAGCGCCACCACGGCGGGCAGCGTGACGCGTGAAGGCGCCGGCCAGTATTCGTCATCAGGCACCGTCACTGGCGCAAATGGCAATACCGTCGGCCATGCGGCATCGACGAGTTGTGCGGGTGCGACCTGCTACCGCTCCGGCACGGTGACCGGCACGCAGGGCGGCACCGTCACCAATGCGGGCAGCGCAACCCAGGTCGCCCCTGGGGTCGTCACCACTGGCGGCGGTGCCACCGTGGTCCATGGCACTACGGTGGCCACCGTCGGCAGCGTGACGGCAGTCGGCGCAGCCGTGGCCGTCAGCACGCCGCCGGTGGTGGTGACGCCGCCGCCCCCGCCGCCTGCCGCGATCTACGTGCCGCCCCCGCCGCCGGCCACCGTCTACATCCCGCCGCCCGCCAAGGTGGTGGTTGCCCCGCCCGCGAAGGTCGTGCTGGTACCGCCGCCCCCGCCGCCAAAGGTCGTGGTCGCCGCCGCGCCGCTGCCGGCCGTGGTGGTGCGGGCCGCGCCGCTGCCGCGCACGGTTTATGTCGCCCCCCGCGCCGTCTACATCGCGCGCCCGGCCAGGGCGGCCGTGCTGGTGCCCGGACACTGGGCCGGTGCCGTCTGGGTCCCCGCCCACGTGGCCTGAGGGCCGTCAGGTTTTTTCCCCCGCGCCGGCAAGGCCGGCCATCCCACGGAGTCCATCATGAAGAAGATGATTGCAGTGCTTATCTTGTGTATTGTTTCAGCAGGTGCCTCGGCGCAAAGTGCCGGGATGCCGTCAGGCGGCGGCCCGCGCGTGGAACGTGCGTTGCAGCAATTGCAGACGCGCTTTGCCAGCGCCAATGCCACGCGCGACGGCAAGCTGACCCGCGAGCAGGCCGCGGCGGGCATGCCGATGGTTGCCAGCCACTTCGACCAGATCGATACGCAGCGTGCGGGTTACGTGACGTTGCCGCAGATCGAGGCGTTCATGACGCAGAAGATGATGTCGCGCTGAGGGCTGGGCCGGCCGGCGCCCCAGGCCGGCATCGCCGGAGACCCGCCATGGAACAGGTGAACAGGATTCTGGTGCTCGACGATGAGGCCGAGCTGCGCAACATGCTGCAGCGATTCCTGAGCGGGCACGGCTTCCGCGTGCGCGCGGTGGCCGACGGCAAGCAACTGGACAAGTATCTGCAGCGCGAACCGTATGATCTGCTGGTGCTGGACCTGATGATGGAGCCCGAAGACGGCCTCGCGATCTGCCGGCGCCTGCGCGCCGAGGGACACACCCTGCCCATCCTGATGCTGACCGCCAGGGGTGATCCGGTCGACCGCGTCGCGGGGCTGGAGACTGGTGCCGACGACTACCTGGCCAAGCCTTTCGTGCCGGACGAACTGGTGGCGCGCATCCGTGCGCTGCTGCGCCGCCAGAAGATGGCCGCGGGCGAACCGACCGTCATCATGCAGACGCTGCGCTTTGGCGACTTCACCTTCGATGTCGGCAAGCAGGCCCTGATGCGCGCGGGCGAGCCCGTCGAAGTCCACTCGGCGCAGATGCTTCTGCTGCACGCGCTGGGGTCGTCGCCGAACCGCGCCGTCAGCCGCGAGAACCTGCTGGCGCGCGCGCGCGGGCGTGACCATGATGCACTGGACCGCAGCATCGACGTGCAGATCCTGCGCCTGCGCCAGATCGTGGAAGCGGATCCGTCCAAGCCACGCTTTATCAAGACCGTGTGGGGCATCGGCTACATGCTGGTGGCCGGCGTCGAATCGTGATGCCGATTTGGTCCCGCTTGCTGCCCCGCTCGCTGCTTGCACGCAATATCGCACTGCTGGTGGCGCTGGTGGCCGTCACCCAGGCATGCTCGCTGAGCGTGCTGCTGCATTTCGTGCAGCGCCCGCGCATCGAGCGTGCCGCCATGGTTTTCTCTGACTATGTGAAGACGCTCGACGGCGTGCTTGCCGCCATGCCGGAAGAGGCTGGTGCCGCCGCGGCCCGGCGCCTCGGTGCGCAACGGCAAGACCCGGCCCGCGCAGCGCCCGCGCCGGCACCCGATGCGCTGCACCTGATGCGCACATGGCAGCGCGACGTCTTCCTGGAGGCCTTGCAACGCCGGCTGCCCGATACGCCGGTGCGATGGGAGACCGGCAACGGCGAGCGGCTGTGGATTCGCCTGCACGTGGCCGGCTCGCCGCACTGGATCGCCTTGCCGATGAGCGAGGACGCGCGCGCGGGCGGCATCGGCACCGCGCTGGCACTGTCCCTGGCGCTGGCACTGCTGGCGGCACTGACTGGCTACCTGATCCAGCTGCACCTGAACCGCCCGTTGCAGGACCTGGCGCAGGCGGCGCGCCAGATCTGCGCTGGTGCAACGCCACCGCCGCTACCCATCGACGGGCCCACCGAGATTGCCCAGGTCGGCAGTGCCTTCAACCAGATGACGCAGGCGCTGCAGCAGGCCGAGCAGACCCGGGCGCTGATGCTGGCCGGGGTCTCGCACGATATCCGCACGCCGCTGACCAAGCTGCGCCTGGCGATGGCAATGGCGATCCCGCGCGGCGCTGACGACGCCTTCGTTGCGTCGGCCGAAGGCTACCTGGACCATATCGAGACCATCCTGCAGCAGTTCATGGACTACGCCGGCAGCGGCGAGAAGGAGTTGCCGCAGCCCGGCGACCTCAATGCGCTGGTCGGACAGCTGGCGTCCGACTTCGCCGGCCTCGGCCACGAGTTCGAACTTGCACTCGGCGACCTGCCGCCGGTCCCGTACCGCCCGGTCAGCCTGATGCGGCTGCTGATGAACCTGATGCAGAACGCTGTCGTCTATGGCAAGTCCGGTTTCAGCGTGCGCACCTGGCGCGACGCCGCGTGTGCGTATGTGGCCGTGGGCGACCGCGGCACGGGCATTGCCGCGCAGGAACTAGAACAGCTCAAGGCCCCGTTCAGCCGCGGCGCCAACGCGCGCGGCCATGCCGGAGGCACCGGCCTGGGGCTGGCCATCGTCGAGCGCATTGCCCGGCTGCATGGCGGCTCGCTGCAGTTCCGCGCACGCGATGGCGGCGGACTGGAAGCGGTGGTGGCACTGCCACTGCATCGCGCAGAGCACGGCATCGCGCCGTGACATCGCGTGAAATAATTCCCGCATGGCATTGCCGCCGGGCATTGCCGATACTTCGGTCACTGCGCTGCCGCGCATGGCAACAACCAAGCGCGGCACGCAATGACAGGCTCCCCGATGGTTTGCGATCTTGCTGGTCGAACGATTGTCGGTGACAGTTTTCCCCGACGACCGACGGCACTCTTGTGTCAATGAAGGATCCGACATGCGCAACACCATCCAGACCATCGCCCGCCAGACCAGGCGCCTGGGCGTCGCCGCCCTTGCCACCACCGCCATGCTGAGCGCAGGCTGCGCCAGCGCCGGCGTGAGCGGCATCGACCAGAGTGGCCTGCTGCAGCCGGTGCACGCCGATGTCATCTACGTGCGCGCCTTCGACGCCAGCGCCGGGCAGGTGAAGCAGGACGGCGGCCTGGCGCGCAAGGTGAAGATGATGGTGGCGGGCGGTTCCCCGGCCAGCGCGACAGCCCGGACGGCGGCCGAAGCCCGCGAGCAGGTTGCCGATGTCATCGTGCGCGAGCTGCAGGCCAAGGGCCTGCATGCCGTGCGCTCGGACGCACCGGTGCCGGCCGGAGCCAATGCGCTGATCGTCGACGGAGACTTCAGCAAGATCGATGAAGGCACGGCCCGCCGCCGCCTGCTGATCGGGCTGGGTGCGGGCAAGAGCGAAGTCAGCGCGGCGGTGCGGATCACATACCAGCCGGCTAACGGCGTACCGGTGCCGCTGCAGCGCTTCGTGGCGGATGCCGACAGCGGCCATATGCCGGGCGTGGCGGAAACCGCCGGCGTCGGCGCCGCGGCAGGTCACCTGGCGATGGCTGCCGGCGCCGGGGCGGGGCTGCACGGCGTGTCCGAGGTCAAGCATGACTCCGTCTACGCCGATGCCACGCGCCTGGGCAACACCATCGCCGCCCAGGTGATCGCGGCCAGCACGGAAGAGGGGTGGCTGACGGCAGCTGCGGCGATCTGAAGCGCAGGTTCCCGGGTGCCGGCGCCAAGCAGCAAATGAGCTGGCCCTCGGGGGGGCATCGTAAGCGCATTGCCGTGGCGGCAACGCGTGCGATGGCTGCTTCAGGTTGCGCCGAGCCGGTCGCGCGTGCGCCTGGCCACGTTCTTCGCCCACGGGAATGCGGTCCAGTACTGCTGCATGAACTGCTCGATCTCGCCGCGCTGCCGCAGCGACAGGCCGATCATGTCCAGTCCCTCGATAAACATGCGGCGGTGCCGCGCCGATAGTTCAAAGGGGTGGTCCCCGGAGGGGGTGCGCACGCGCATGGCCTCGACGTCGATGCGGATGGTGTTGGCGCTGTCCGCATCCAACTCATTCATCAGCTGCTCGATCACCTCGCGCGGCAGCATCACCAGCAGCAGCCGGTTGTTCATCGCGTTCGAATAGAAGATCTCGCCGAAGCTCGGCGCAATCACGGCGCGGATGCCGAATTGCTGCAGGCCCCAGACGGCGTGCTCGCGGCTGGAGCCGCAGCCAAAGTTGGCGCCGCCCACCAGGATGGTGGTGCCGGCGTACTCCGCCCGGTTCAGCACGAAGTCAGGGCGCGGCGCGCCGCTGGCATCGAAGCGGTGGTCGTAGAGGATGCCCTCGGCCAGCCCGGCCTTGTCGATCCCGCGCAGGAACTGCTTGGGGATGATCTGGTCGGTATCGAGGTTCTCGAAGCGGATGGCGGCGCCTTTGCCGGCGATGCAGGTGTGTTCAGGCATGGGTGATCTCCAGCTTGCGGACGTCGGTGATGACGCCGGTGACGGCTGCCGCGGCCGCCATGGCCGGGCTCATCAGGTGGGTGATGGCGCCGCGACCCTGCCGGCCCTCGAAATTGCGGTTGGTGGTGGACGCGCAGCGCACGCCGTCGGCGAGCACGTCGTCGTTCATGGCCAGGCACATCGAGCAGCCCGGCTGGCGCCATTCGAAGCCGGCGGCCGTGAGGATTTCGGCCAGACCCTCGCGCTCGGCCTGGGCCTTGACCGCGCCCGACCCGGGTACCACCATGGCTCTGACCCCTGCAGCCACCTTGCGGCCACGCACCACGCTGGCAACCGCGCGCAGGTCCTCGATGCGGCCGTTGGTACACGAGCCGATGAAGACGTGCTGGATTGGTGTGCCGGCCAGCGCGGCGCCCGGCCGCAGGTGCGTGTACGCCAGCGCGCGCTCGACCGAGCGTTGCTCGGCCTCGTCGATCTGGTCTTCCGGGAACGGGATCTGTCCGGAGACCGGCAGCACCTGGTCCGGGCTGGTGCCCCAGGTGACATAGGGCTCGATCTCGCTCGCATCGAACACGAAGTCCATGTCGAACACGGCGTCGGCATCGCTTTGCAGCGTGGCCCAGTAGCTGAGCGCGGCGTCGCGCTGCGGGCCTTCGATATCCACCGTGCGGCGCAGCACATAATCGGTGGCCACCGCATCCGGCGCGATCAGCGCGCCGCGCGCCGCGGCTTCCACGGTCATGTTGCACAGCGTGAAGCGGGCTTCGATGCTCAGGTCGCGGATCGCCGAACCGCAGTACTCCACGACATAGCCGCGCGCGCCTTGCGCACCGATCGCGCCGATGATCCTGAGGATCAGGTCCTTGGCGGTGGTGCCGGCGGGCAGCTTGCCGTCCACGCGGATGCGCATGGTCCTGGCCATGCGGTAGACCAGCGTCTGGGTCGCCAGCACATGCTCGACCTCGGACGTGCCGATGCCGAAGCCGAGTGCGCCGAGCGCGCCGTAGGTGGTGGTATGGCTGTCACCGCAGATCACCACCATGCCCGGCCGGATCATGCCGTGCTCGGGCGCGATCACGTGCTCGATGCCCTGCAGCGTGTCGTTGGTGTCGAACAGCGGGATCGCGTGCCGCTCGCAGTTGCGGCGCAGGTTGGTGGCCTGCAGCGCCGAGGCCGGGTCCGCGATCACTCGGATCGTGGTGGGGTGCGTCGGGATGATATGGCTGACCACCGAGACGTTCTGGCCGGGCACCAGCACGCCGCGGTCCTGTTCATGCAGCCCGGCGAAGGCCTGCGGGCTGGTGTACTCGTTCATCAGGTGCAGGTCGCAGTACAACAGCACGTTGTCGTCGTCGATCCTGGCCACGGTATGGGAGTCGACCAGCTTCTGGTATAGCGTCTTGGGGGTCATGGGAACTGCCTTGTCTGTCGTTATTCCGCGGTGATGCCGCGCTGCCTGATCAGGTTGGCCCACACGGGCATCTCTTTTTCCAGGCGCTGGCGCGCTGCCTCGGGCGTGGTCGGGGTGGGCTCGAAGCCTTCCTTGAGCATGCGCTCACGGGTTGCCTGCGCGGCCAGCGCGGTGTTGAGGGCCGCATTCAGCTTGTCGATCACGGGCCTGGGCGTGCCCGCCGGGGCAAACACCATGAACCAGGTCTCGAAGGCGTAGCCGGGCAAGCCCGCCTCGGCCGCGGTCGGCACGTTCGGAAACTGCGGCGAGCGCCTGGTGCCGGTGACGGCGAGCGCCCTGAGCTTGCCGCCCTGGACATGCTGCTGCGCGGCCGAGACCACCGGGAAGCTCATGTCGACCTGGCCTGCAATGGTGTCGACCAGGGCCGGGCCGCCGCCGCGATACGGCACGTGGACGATGGAGACGTTGGCCACCGACTTGAACAGTTCGGCCGACATATGGAAGGTGCTGCCGTTGCCCGCGGACCCGTAGGTCAGCTTGCCCGGCGTGGCCCTGGCGGCCGCGATCAGTTCCTGCAGGTTCCTTGCGGGTACGTTGTTGTTGACCACCAGCACATGCTGCGAACTGGCGACCATGCCGATCGGGGCCAGGTCCTTCAGCGTGTCGTACGGCATGCGCGGGAACAGGCCCGGGTTGATCGCCAGGGACACCGTTTGCAGGCCGATGGTGTAGCCATCGGCGGCGGCCTTGGCCACCGCATCGACGCCGATATTGCCGCCGGCGCCGGCACGGTTCTCGACCACGATGGTGCCGCCCAGGCTCTTCGACCAGGCATCCGAGACCAGGCGCGCGGCGATATCGGCGCTGCCGCCCGGGGCGTACGGCACGATCAGGCGCACCGGGCGCTGGGGATAGGACTGCGCCGCGGCGGTGCCGATCGACGCGGCACATAGCAGCAGGGCGGTGAGCTGGACGGCTTTCATGGGTGTCTCCTGGTTTTTGAATCGTTATGCAAACCATCGTATCATTCACTCAGAAGAACATAATTCAAACTCAGTTACTTCTTTGTTTCCTGAAATTCATGAATGGATAAGCTCTCGGACGTCGCCTTCTTTGCGTGCATCAACAAGCACGGCAGCCTGGCGGGCGCCGCGCAGGAGCTTGGCGTGACGCCGCCCGCGGTCAGCAAGCGGCTGGCGGCCCTGGAGGCACGGTTGCGGGTCCGCTTGCTGCATCGGACCACGCGCCGCATCAGCCTGACGCCTGAAGGGGAAAGCTATCTGGTGGAAGGGGCGCGGATCCTCGCGGAGATGGAGGCGCTGGAGCGCGCGATCGCGGGCACGGGCAGCACGCCGCACGGCTTGCTGAAGATCGGCGCCACGCTGGGGTTCGGGCGCCGGCATATCGCGCCGGCGCTGTCCGGGTTTTCGCGCCGCTTCCCGAACATCGAGGTCCAGCTGTACCTGACCGACCGCCCTCTGAACCTGGTCGAGCAGGGCCTGGACGCCATGATCCATTTCGGCGAGATGCCGGACGTGCGGCTGACGGCGCGCCTGCTGGCCAACAATCGCCGCCTGCTCTGCGCCGCGCCGTCCTACCTGGACGCGGCGGGCGAGCCGTCAAGCCCGCGCGAGCTGGCGCGCCACAACTGCATCTTCATCCGCGAAGCCGACGAGACCTTTGGCACCTGGCACCTGCGCCATGGCGCGCAGCAGGAGACCATCAAGGTGCGCGGCACCATGAGCACCAATGATGGGGAATCGGCGCTGGCCTGGGCGCTCGATGGCCAGGGCCTGATCGTGCGCTCCGAGTGGGATGTCGCCGAGCATCTGCGCAGCGGCGCGCTGCGCCGGGTGCTGCCCCAATGGCAGTTCACGCCGGCGGATATCCACCTGGTGTTTCCGGCGCGCAACCATCGTCCGGACAAGGTGCGGGCGCTGGTGGACTTCCTGCTGGACCACTTTGCCAGCCACCGTGCCTCCGTGGCGGGCAGCGCGGACAGGTGCTGGTAGCCAGTTTGCCGCGGTATGGAGCCGCGCCCCCCGATATTGGGGGGCGATTCCCGCGCCGCTAGCGTCCATCATGGCCGTCAATACCAGAAGCCCGATGGAAACGCGTATGGAAACAGCCCCCACGCCCCAACCCGGACGCAAGCTGCGTCACACCCGCCAGATCGAATGCCGTGGCTATCTGCGCGACGATGGCCTGTACGAGATCGAGGCCGAAATGCGCGACATTTCCGCCGATGCCACGGAAATGCCCTTTGCCCGCGTGGCAGCCGGCGGTTCTATCCACCATATGCGCCTGTGCATGACGATCGACGCGGACCTGGTGATCCAGGACTTCGAGGCCCGCACCGAGACCGGGCCGACGCCGTTCTGCACGGAGATCAATGCCGCCTATCGCCAGTTGCGGGGCCTGCGCATCGGCGGCGGCTTCCGCCAGCAGGCCAGGACACGCCTGGGCGGGGCCAATGGCTGCACCCATCTGACGGAACTGCTGGGGCCCCTGGCGACTACCGCAATGCAGACTGTCATGTCGGTGCAGCGCGAGCAGTCACCGTGGCATGCCAAGCTGGCCGGCGACGCGCCGCTGTCCCGGCCATGGATACTGGACACCTGTCACGCCTACCGCATTGACGGCGCTGCCGCCAAGGTTATCTGGCCGGTGCATCGTCGCGTCAGCGACTAAGAGCGCCAGTCGCTGAGATTGACGCGGGTACACCAGCAGCAGGAAGCGGTCTGCATGCTGCGAACTGGCCTGGCGGCCTCCGGGCGCTACTGCACAAGCGGGCTGTCTGCGCCTTCCAGCTCGATGCCTTCGATGCGTGCGCGTCCGATCAGCAGGCTGGCGTATTGCTTCCAGGCGCGGTCGCGCGCGGCGCTGGCCAGGGCGCGGGCAATGTCGCCGCGCACTGCGTCGAAGGGCAGGCGCGTGCCGGGGCAGCGCTCCAGGATGCGCACGATATGCAGGCCAAAACGGGTTTCAAGCAAATGCGGCAGCACGCCGTCCTGTTGCGCGGCGAACAGCGCGCGCTCGAATTCCGGCGCGGTCTCACCGCGGAACACGCGGCCCAGCCGCCCGCCGTTGGCGCCGCTCGGGCAATTCGACAGGGCCCGGGCGTGCTCGGGGAAGGTCGACGGATCGCCCCGCACCAGTGCGAGCGTCTGCGCGGCGATCTCGCGCAGCGCGTCCAGCTGCACGCGCGGCGTGACCTGGAACAGAATATGGTCGGCCTCGACCCATTCGCCCTCGCGGAAGCCCTCCGGCCGGCTGTCGTAGTGGCGGCGGCAACTGGGTTCATCAGGATCGGGCGTGCCGGCTTCATGCGCCAGCAGCGCCTGCGCCAGCGCGTCGTCGTCCAGGCCATCGGCCGCCAGGCCGATGCGCTCGGCTTCGGCGCGCACCAACTGGCGCAGGATGGCCGAGATGGTGGCCAGCCGCGCCGGGTTGGCCGCGTCGTGATGGTGGTCCAGTTCGCGTTCGATATCGGCGTCGCGCAGCTCCACGCCGTTGACGATGACAGGCATGCTGTTCTCCTTGTCGGGTTGCGGCGCTCAGCGGCTGCGCACCAGTTGCCAGGCGCGGCCGAGGTAGCCGACCGAAGCGAAGCCGCTCCACACATGCACCAGCCGCGTGAACGGGAAGATCGCGAACAGCGTGATGCCCATGAACAGGTGTGCCTTGAACAGCAGCGGTGCGGCCGCGACATAGCTGGCGGCATCGCCGCGCAGCGTGACGATGTGCTGCGCCCAGGTCATCAGCTGCACCATCATGTGGCCGTCCATGTGGCTGGCCGATTCGAGTATGGTGGATAGCCCCAGCAGCAGCGTCACCAGCAGCCACAGCAGCAACACCTTGTCGCCGGTGCGGGTGACCGCCGACACGCGCGCGTTGGTCAGGCGGCGGTGCAGCAGGATCAGCAGCCCGGCCAGGCACATGGTGCCCATCACGCCGCCGGCGGCCATCGCCACGGCCTGCTTGAAGCTGTGCGAGATGCCCAGCGCATCCCATACCGCCACCGGCGTCAGCAGGCCGGCCAGGTGCCCGAAGAACAGGCCCAGGATGCCGACGTGGAACAGGATGTTGCCGGTGCGCAGGTTGCCGCGGTACAGCACCTGCGAGCTGTCGCTCTTCCAGGTGTACTGCTCGCGCTCGAAGCGCGCCAGGCTGCCGAACAGGAAGATGGCGGCGGCGATATACGGGTAGATGCCGAAGAGGAATTGGTGGATCGTTGCCATGGTGTGTTAACCCATTGTCTGGTGTTCGGTTTGCATTGCCATGGCTGGTCAGCAGGCAGCCGGCACTGGCGCCTTGGCACGCGGATCGCGCGGATAGAACGTCACCGCCTGCGGCCCCGTCTGCGGCGCGAGCAGCGGTTCCACGCCGTCGGCCCCGGGCCCGAAGGTCTCCAGTGCCTCGTCCATGTCGCGTACCGGCGGCTCCTGCTGCGGTTGCGGCTGCACATCGGTCAGCGTGCGCAGCACCGCGAACACGCCGGCGTACGGGCTTTGATTGCGCGCCAGGCGCTCGCCGATGGCGGCCAGCACGTGGATTGCCTCGCCCAGCAACTGCTCGGCGCGTGCTTCCTTGCCGTCGGCCACCAGCGCGCCGAGGAACTCCAGGAACAGCGGCACGTAGTCGGGCAGCTCGGACGGCACCGGCTCAAAGCCTTCGCGCCGGTACTCGTCGATCAGGTCGACCATGGCCTGGCCGCGGTCGCGGCTTTCACCGTGCACATGCTCGAACAGGTGCAGCGAGTGCGCCGGGTTGCGGTCGAAGGTGGCAACGTAGTTCTCCTGCAGCGCGATCAGCGCTTCGCCGCGCAGCAGGCCGGTGACGGGCGCGAGCAGCTCGCGCGCCTGCGGCCATTCGGCCAGCGCGGCGCCGATCTCGGGCAGGGCGTCCAGCAGATCCTGCTCGGGATAGCCAAGCAGGGCGCTGAGGATGGGATAGAGGGGCATGGTCTTCTCCGGACGGTTCGTGGATGCGGGCTCAGCTCAGCACGGCTTTCTTGCGCGACCTGGGCATGTCGACAAAGTGCACGCTGCCCTGGGGCTTCTTGCCGAACAGCGCGCCCTCCGAGGTGCCGCCCGAGCAGCCGTTGCCGAAAGTGAAGCCGCAGCTGGCCTTGTCGTTGAAGCTGTCCTCGACCATTTCCTTGTGCGAGGACGGAATCACGAAACGGTCCTCGTAGTTGGCGATGGCCATGGTCCGGTACATGTCCTCGACCTGTTCCGGCGTCAGCCCCACCTGCTGCAGCACGCCCAGGTCCTGCACGCCGTCCACCACCTGCGAGCGCTTGTACGCGCGCATCGCCAGCATGCGGTCCAGCGCCGACAGCACCGGCACCACGTCGCCCGCGGTCAGCAGGTTGGCCAGGTACCTGACCGGGATGCGCAGGCTCTTCACGTCGGGGATCACGCCATTCAGGCCCATGTGGCCAGCCTCGGCCGCCGACTGGATCGGCGACAGCGGCGGGATGTACCAGACCATCGGCAGGGTGCGGTACTCCGGGTGCAGCGGGAAGGCGACCTTCCACTCGCACGCCATCTTGTAGACCGGCGACTTGCGCGCGGCGTCGAGCCAGCCTTGCGGAATGCCCTGGCGCAGCGCCTCGGCCTGCACCGCGGGATCGTGCGGGTCCAGGAAAACATCGAGCTGCGACTGGTACAGGTCACGTTCATCGGCCACCGCGGCGGCCTGCCCGATGCGGTCCGCGTCGTACAGCATCACACCCAGGTAGCGGATGCGGCCGACGCAGGTCTCGGCGCAGACCGTGGGCTGGCCGGCCTCGATGCGCGGATAGCAGAACAGGCATTTCTCGGCCTTGCCGCTCTGCCAGTTGAAATAGATCTTCTTGTACGGGCAGCCCGAGATGCACATGCGCCAGCCGCGGCACTTGTCCTGGTCGACCAGCACGATGCCGTCGTCCTCGCGCTTGTAGATCGAGCCCGACGGGCACGAGGCCACGCAGGCCGGGTTCAGGCAGTGCTCGCACAGCCGCGGCAGGTACATCATGAAGGTGTTCTCGAAGGTCGAGTACATCTCCTTCTGCACGTCGTCGAAGAGCTTGTCGCGCCCGCGCGAGCTGAACTCGCCGCCGAGGTCGTCTTCCCAGTTCGGGCCCCATTCGATCTTCTCCATCTTGCGGCCGGTCAGCACGGACACGGGGCGCGCGGTGGGCGGGGTCTGGACCAGCGGCGCTTTCTGCAGGTGCTCGTAGTCGTAGGTGAAGGGCTCGTAGTACTCGTCGATGGCCGGCAGGTTGGGGTTGGCGAACAGGTTCGCCAGGATCTTCAGCTTGCCGCCCTGGCGCGGTTCCAGGCTGCCGTCGGCATTGCGCTTCCAGCCGCCCTGCCACTTGTCCTGGTTCTCCCATTCCTTGGGGTAGCCGATGCCGGGCTTGGTCTCGACGTTGTTGAACCAGGCATACTCGACGCCGTCGCGGCTGGTCCAGACGTTCTTGCAGGTCACGGAGCAGGTATGGCAGCCGATGCACTTGTCGAGGTTCAGCACCATGGCCACCTGGGCACGGATCTTCATTGCGTTGCTCCTTCTTCTTTCATCGGCCCTTCCAGCCAGTCGACCTTCTTCATCTTGCGCAGGATCACGAACTCGTCGCGGTTGCTGCCCACGGTGCCGTAGTAGTTGAAGCCCCAGGCCAGCTGCGCATAGCCGCCGATCATGTGGGTGGGCTTGGTCACGGCGCGGGTGACCGAGTTATGGATGCCGCCGCGCATGCCGCTGGTCTCGGCGCCGGGCACGTTCACGATCTTTTCCTGGGCGTGGTACATCAGGCACATGCCCTTGGGCACGCGCTGCGACACCACCACGCGGGCGGTCAGCGTGCCGTTGACGTTGAACACCTCGACCCAGTCGTTGTCGCGGATGCCGTTGGCCCTGGCTTCCGTTTCAGAGATCCACACGTGCGGGCCGCCGCGCGACAGCGTCAGCATGCGCAGGTTGTCCGAATAGGTGGAGTGGATGCCCCACTTCTGGTGCGGCGTGATCCAGTTGAGCACCAGCTCCGGGTTACCGTTGGGCTTCTTGCCCAGCATCGGCGCCACGGTCTTGGTGTCGATGGCGGGCTTGTACACGCACGCGCCTTCGCCGAAGTCCAGCATCCAGCGGTGGTCCTGCCAGAACTGCTGGCGCCCGGTCAGCGTGCGCCAGGGGATCAGTTCATGCACATTGGTGTAGCCGGCGTTGTAGCTGACCTCTTCCGATTCCAGCCCCGACCAGGTCGGCGCGGAGATGATCTTGCGCGGCTGCGCCTGCACGTCGCGGAAGCGGATCTTGTCGTGCTCGCGGCCTTCGGCCAGGTGGGCGTGGTCGCGGCCGGTGATCTTCGACAGCGCTTCCCAGGCCTTGACGGCGACGTGGCCGTTGGTCTCGGGCGCGAAGGTCAGGATCATCTCGGCGGCATCGATCGCGGTTTCCAGCTTCGGCCGGCCCTGGCTCACGCCGGGTTCCTGCACGGTATGGCTGAGCTGGCCGATTTCCTTCACTTCATGCTGGGTGTTCCAGCTAATGCCTTTGCCACCATTCCCGAGCTTGTCCAGCAGCGGCCCGATCGAGGTGAACTTCTTGTAGATGTCTGCGTAGTTGCGCTCCACCACCGTCATCGACGGCGCGGTCTTGCCGGGGATCAGGTCGCATTCACCGGCCTTCCAGTCCTTGGGCTCGAACGGCTGGCCCAGCTCGCCCGGGGTGTCGTGCAGCAGAGGCGTGCACACCAGGTCCTTGCGCGTGCCGAGGTAGGGGCCGGCAATCTCGCTGAACTTCTTCGCGATGGCCTTGTAGATCTCCCAGTCGGTCTTGCTTTCCCACAGCGGCTGCACGGCTTCGGACAGCGGGTGGATGAACGGGTGCATGTCGGACGTGTTGAGGTCGTCCTTCTCGTACCAGGTCGCCGTGGGCAGCACGATGTCGCCGTACAGGCAGGTGGTGCTCATGCGGAAGTCCAGCACGGTCAGCAGGTCCAGCTTGCCTTCGGCGGCCGGGCGCACGTTGACCTCGCCCGGTGTGATCGCATCGTTCTCGTCGCCGAACACGGCATTCTGCGTGCCCAGCAGGTACTTCAGGAAGTACTCATGCCCCTTGCCCGAGCTGCCCAGGATATTGGAGCGCCACACGAACATATTGCGCGGGAAGTTGGCCGGGTTGTCGGGGTCGTCGCAGGCGAACTGCAGCTTGCCGGACTTGAGTCGGTCGACGGTGTAGGCCACCGGGTCCTGCCCGTTGCGCTCGGCGGCATCGACCACATCGAGCGGATTGGCACCAAGCTGCGGGGCCGACGGCAGCCAGCCCATGCGTTCGGCGCGCGCGTTCAGGTCCAGCAGCGACAGGCCGTCATAGCGCTTGCGGTCTGCGGTCGGCGAGAGGATCTCGTCGACGCCCAGCTTCTCGTGGCGCCACTGGCTGGTGTGGTTGTAGAAGAACGAAGTGCCGTTCATCTGGCGCGGCGGGCGCGACCAGTCCAGGCCGAATGCCAGCGGGGCCCAGCCGAACTGCGGGCGCAGCTTCTCCTGGCCGACATAGTGGGCCCAGCCGCCGCCGCTCTTGCCGATGCAGCCGCACATCATCAGCAGGTTGATGATGCCGCGGTAGATCATGTCGTTGTGGTACCAGTGGTTCAGCGCGGCGCCGACGATGACCATGCTCTTGCCTTGCGTGCGGTCGGCGTTGTCGGCGAACTCGCGCGCCACCTGGGTCACCAGTCGCGCCGGCACGGAGGTGTGCTTCTCCTGCCAGGCGGGGGTGTAGGGCACGTCGTCTTCAAACGACGCGGCCACGTTGGGGCCGCCCAGGCCCTGGTCGACACCATAGTTGGCCATCTGCAGGTCATACACGGTGGCGACCAGCGCGGTGCTGCCGTCGGCCAGCGTGATGCGGCGCGCGGGAACGCGGCGGCGCAGCAACTCGTCATGTTCGCCGCCGAAGTAGGGGAAGCCCACTTCCACCACTTCGTCATGCTGGCTGACCAGCGACAGGCGCGGGTCGACCGTGCGCCCGCTGCCGCCGTCCTTCATTTCCAGGTTCCAGCGGCCCACCTTCTCGCCGCCGTTGTGTGCGGCTTCACCCCAGCGAAAGCCGATCGAGCCGTTGGGCGCGACGATCCCGCCGCTGGCGTCGTCGATCAGCAGGGTTTTCCACTCGGGATGGTTGGCTTCGCCGAGGTTGTCGGCCAGGTGCGACGCGCGCAGGAAGTGGTCGGGCACCAACGTGCCCTGGTTCTCCCGCAGCAGCACCAGCATCGGCATGTCCGTGTACTGCTTCACGTAGTCGCGGAAGTATGCGGACTTGCCGCTGGCGTGGAATTCCCTGAGCACCACGTGGCCCATGGCCATCGCCAGCGCGGCATCGGTGCCTTGCTTGGGCGCCAGCCAGATATCGCCGAACTTGACCATCTCGCCGAAGTCGGACGAGACCGCCACGGTCTTGGTGCCCTTGTAGCGGACTTCGGTGTAGAAGTGCGCGTCTGGCGTGCGCGTCTGCGGCACGTTGGAGCCCCACACCATCAGGTAGGTGGCGTTGTACCAGTCGGCGGATTCGGGCACGTCGGTCTGCTCGCCCCACACTTGCGGGCTGGCCGGCGGCAGGTCGCAGTACCAGTCGTAGAACGACAGGCAGGCGCCGCCCAGCAGGCTCAGGTAGCGCGCACCGGCCGCGTACGACACCATCGACATGGCCGGGATCGGCGAGAAGCCGATCACGCGGTCCGGGCCGAACTTCTTCACCGTGAAGGCATTGGCCGCGGCAATCATCTCCGTGGCGGTGTTCCAGTCGGCGCGGACAAAGCCGCCCTGGCCGCGCACGCTCTTGTAGCGCGCGGCCTTGACCGGGTCCTGGCTGATCGATTCCCAGGCGGCGACGGGGTCCATGGTCTTGCGGGCTGCGCGCCACATCTCCATCAGGCGGCCGCGGATCATGGGGTACTTGACGCGCTGGGCCGAGTAGACGTACCAGCTGTACGAGGCGCCGCGCGGGCAGCCGCGCGGTTCATGGTTGGGCAGGTCCGGGCGCGTGCGCGGATAGTCGGTCTGCTGGGTCTCCCACGTGATCAGGCCGTTCTTCACGTAGACCTTCCAGGAGCAGGAGCCGGTGCAGTTCACGCCATGGGTGGAGCGCACGACCTTGTCGTGCTGCCAGCGGCTGCGGTAGCCGTCTTCCCACTTGCGGTCTTCGTTCACCACCGCGCCATGGCCGTCCGCATAGGTGGACTTGACGCGCGACATGAACTTCAGTCGATCCAGGAAATGACTCATTGCTTTGTTCTCCGCGGGTGCTTTGCTGCGGGGGCTCCAGTGGGTTCCGGGAGCTTTGCAGGGACACCCTCAGCTTATGGGGGAGGCGGGCGGCGGCCAATTCGCTGGTGGAACTGCCGCCGCGTGGCGATCGGGCTAGGCGCCGGGCGCGGGACTAGTTCGGAAGAACTAGCCCGGCCGGCAGGGTGGCGGGGTCAGCAGGGCATGGGTGCGTTGCGGCGCGCGTAGTACCACCATGTCACCAGTACGCAGCTGACGTAGAAGACGATAAAGCAGTACAGCGCGGCGTCGGCGGTGCCGGTCAGCTCCAGCGAGGTGCCGAAGCTCTTGGGGATGAAGAAGCCGCCGTAGGCGCCGATCGCGCCGGAAAAGCCAAGCACAGCGGCGGATTCCTTGCCGGCTTCCTGCAGAGCCTGCTTTTGTGCGGCGTCACCCTTGCCCGCGGCGGCGCGCTGGCGCTCGGTCAGGAAGATCACCGGGATCATGCGGAAGGTGGAGCCGTTGCCGATGCCGGTCAGGGCGAACAGCGCGACAAACGCTGCCAGGAAGTACATGAAATTGGCGCCGGCGCCGTCATGCGGCAGCGCTGCCAGCACCGCGAACACCGCCGCGATCATGCCGGCGAAGGTCCACAGCGTGACGCGCGCGCCGCCGAGCTTGTCGGAGATCCAGCCGCCCACGGGGCGCGTCAGCGCGCCCACCAGCGGCCCCAGGAAGGCATAGGCGGTGGGGTTCACGCCGGGGAACTGCGACTTGGTCAGCAACGCCAGCCCGGCCGAGAAGCCGATGAACGAGCCGAAGGTGCCCACGTACAGCCAGCACATCAGCCAGTTGTGCTTGCGCTTGAAGATCACCGCCTGGTCGGCGAACGATGCCTTGGCGTCAGCGATGTCATGCATGCCGAACCATGCGGCCAGCGCCGAGACGATGATGAACGGCACCCAGACAAAGCCCGCGTTCTGCAGCCACAGGTCCTGCGTGGCGCCGTTGGCCTGGTATTGCTGCGGCTCGCCGCCGAGCGCGCCGAAGATGGCCACCGACACCACCAGCGGCGTGACGAACTGCACCACCGACACGCCCAGGTTGCCGATGCCCGCATTCAGGCCCGTCGCCAGCCCCTTCTTCGCCTTGGGGAAGAAGAAGCTGATATTGGCCATCGATGAACTGAAGTTGGCCCCGCCCAGCCCGCACAGCAGCGCCAGCACCAGCAGCGTGGGGTAGCCGGTGGAGGGGTCGCGCAGCGCCATGCCCATGCCCAGCGCCGGGATCAGCAGCAGCGCCGTGGAGATCGCGGTGAAGCGGCGCCCGCCGAACACCGGCACCAGGAAAGAGTAGAAGATGCGCAGCGTGGCGCCGGACAGCGCCGGCAGCGCCGTCAGCCAGAACAACTGGTTCTTGGTGAACTGGAAGCCGGCGCGGTCCAGGTTGACCGCGACCACGCTCCACAGCATCCAGACCACGAAGGCCAGCATCAGCGCCGGGATCGAGATCCACAGGTTGCGGTAGGCGATGCGTTCGCCCTGGGTCTGCCAGAAGGCCTTGTTCTCGGGCTCCCAGCGAGTGAGTACGGAAGAGGACATGATGGTGTGCCTTGGTTGCTTGCTTGATGGAGGACGTCAGGGGTCTTGTCAGGCGGCTTGCGTGAGGCCGACGGCTTGTTCCTTGCGCTGGCGTTCGGCGCGCTGGCTGTAGTGCATCCACACCAGGCTCACGCACACGGTGCCGTACATCAGCATGAAGCAGCTGCTGCGCACGCCGGTCAGGTCGGCCAGCACGCCGAACAGGATCGGCAGCACGAAGCCGCCCAGCCCGCCGGCCAGGCCCACCACGCCCGAGACCGCGCCGATGTTGTGCGTGAAATCGTTGGCGATGAACTTGAACACCGAGGCCTTGCCGATGGCGAAGGCGATGCCCACCACGAACAGCAGGAGCGTGAACACCGCGGGCGTCAGCGCGATGCGGAAGGCCTGCGGGCCGCTGGTGGTCTGGATGATGAAATCCGTCTGCGGATAGCTCAGCAGGAAGAAGCCGACCCAGCTCACCCACATCACCCACCAGGTGGTGCGGTGCGCGCCGTAGCGGTCGGAGATCCAGCCGCCGATGGCGCGCAGCACGCCGCCGGGCAACGAGAAGCAGGCGGCCAGGAAGGCCGCGGTCTTGATATCGAAGCCGTATTCGCCGATGTAGTACTTGGTCATCCACAGCGACAGGCCGACATAGCCGCCGAACACCACCGAGTAGTACTGCGAGTAGCGCCACACGCGCGGATCGCGCATCACCGCAAGCTGCTCGCGCCAGCCGACGCTGGACTTGACCAGGTGCGCCGGGTTGCTGCGCGAGAACACCCAGAACAGGAGGGCGGTGACGAGCATCGCTGCCGAGTAGACGCGCGGCACCACGGTCCAGGTGCCGGCGGCCAGGATCAGCGCCGGCGCGACGAACTTGGTCAGCGCCGCGCCGGAGTTGCCGGCGCCGAAAATGCCCATCGCCAGGCCCTGGCGCGAGCGCGGGAACCAGCGCGCCACATACGGCGTGCCAACCGAGAACGAGCCGCCGGCCAGGCCGACGAACAAGCCCAGCACCAGCAACTGCCACAGCGTGTGCGCATACGAGATCAGCCAGATCGGGATCACGGTGGCCAGCATCAGCACGAAGAAGACGATGCGCCCGCCGTAGCGGTCGGTCCAGATGCCCAGCGGCACGCGGATCAGCGCGCCGCTGAGCACGGGCGTGGCCGCCAGCAGGCCGAATTCCGTATCGTTGAGGCCGAGTTCCTGCTTGAGCGGGATGCCCAGGACCGCGAACAGCATCCAGACGGCAAAGCAGATGGTGAAGGCGAACGTGCTGGACGCCAGCGTCATTGCGGCGCCGGGCGCGATGGGCTCCGGCGCGCGTGGGTGGGTGGCCATGGCCAAGCTCCTGTGTCAACGTTGGCGGGGGTGATGCCAGAGTAGGGGTGGCCACTTGCGCTGCCTATTCGCCGGCCGCACAGCGCGCGCCGGTGCGCGGCCTGCCTTTGGAGCTAGTTCCACCGGCGGAGGTCGCCGGCGCTGCCGCGGTGCTATCGTGCAGTCAGCGTGCATCGCATCCGTTCGCGCACTTGCGGCAAACCGTGCGCCGGATCAAGACGCCGGCGCACGCCGCACCCACCGATTCCCGCTTCCAGCCATGGACACCATCCCCATTCTTCCCACGCGGCGCTCGCCACCCCCGGGCAAGACCCCAGCGATTCCGCCGCGCGGTTTTGCCTTGTTTGCGCTGGGTTTCCGGCCGTTCTACCTGGGCGGGGCGGTGTTCGCCGCGCTGGCGGTCGCGGCGTGGTCGGCGATGCTGGCGGGTGTGAACGCGGTCGGCCCGGCGCCGGTGATGCCGGCGCTGTTCTGGCATGCGCACGAGATGGTGTTCGGCTTTGCCGCGGCCATCGTGGTGGGCTTCCTGTTCACCGCCGGGCGGGCCTGGACCGGCCAGCCGACGCCGACCGGCGCCGCGTTGGCAGCGTTGTTCCTGCTGTGGCTGGCCGGGCGCGTGGGCATGTGGGTGGCGCCGGGCACGGCGGCCTTCGTGATCGAAGGCGCCTTCATGCCGCTGGCGGCGCTGGCCTTCACGCGCACGCTGGCCCGCGCCGGTAATCGCCGCAACTACCCGCTGGCCCTGGCGCTGTGGCTGCTGGCCGCGGCCGATCTCGCCAGCCTGTGGCAGCAGGCGCGCGGCCACGACGCCGGTGCGATGCTGGCCTGCCGCGCGGGCGTGGCGCTGGTCACGCTGTTCGTGGTGGTGATCGGCGGCCGCGTCATCCCGATGTTCACCACCAACGCGATTCCCGGGTTCCGCCTGCGCCAATACCGGCAGGTAGACCGCACGGTGGTGCCGGCCGCGGTGCTGGGGCTGGCCTCCGGGCTGGCACCCATGCCGGGCTGGCTGGCGGCGGCACTGTCATTGCTGGCCGCCGCGGTGCTGGCTGTGCGCGTGGCAGGCTGGCGCAGCCATGCGGTGGGCAACCGGCCGATCCTGTGGGTGCTGCACCTGGCCTATGCGTGGCTGCCCGTGGCGCTGCTGCTGCAGGCGCTGGGTGCATTGGGGCTGGTGATGGCCGGGCTGGCGACGCATGCGTTCACGGTGGGCGTGCTCGGCGTGGCGATCATCGCCATGATCACGCGCACCGCGCTGGGCCACACCGGCCGCATGCTGGTGGCCGGGCGAGCGGAGACCGCGGCGTACTGGCTGGTGGCCGCGGCGGCGGTGCTGCGGGTGTTCGGCCCGATGCTCTGGCCGGCCGGCTATCTGCACTGGGTGTGGGGAGCCGGGGCGTGCTGGGTGGCCGGGTTCGGCCTCTATGCGCTGACGTATGCGCCGCGGTTGGTGCGTCCGCGGGTGGACGGCAAGCCGGGCTGAGCCCGGGTGGGCAATAGTGCAACAGCTCGTCGCACTATTGCCCGGCCTGGGCTAAGCCGGCGGTTGCGCCGCCGGGGCGGCATGGCGCCGGTAGTCGCCCGGCGTCATGCCGGTCCAGCGGCGGAAGGCACGGAAGAACGAGTTGGCATCGTCAAAGCCGAGCCGGAACGCGATCTCTCCGAGCGGCATCGCGCCTTCGGTCAGGTAGTGGCCAGCCAGCTCGCGCCGCGCATCTTCGCACAGCGCACGGAAGCTGGTGCCCGCCGCCATCAGCCGGCGTTGCAGCGTGCGCTCGCTGATGTCCAGGTGCTGCGCTACCGCTGCCAGGCTCAGTGCGCGGTCGCCGGCCAGCTGCTGCAAGGCGGTCCGCACATCGTCGAGCGAGGCGGCCGCTGGCCGCATGTCGCGGTGGGCTGGGGGCGCCGCGGGACTGGTGCGGTCGCGCGCCACCAGCCGCAGCGCCAGGTCGCGGCGGCCGAACACGATAGCGTCTTCCTGCTCGCCGAAGCGCACCGGGCAGTCGAAGGCCTCGGTGTAGCGCAGGTGCCAGGCGGGCTGGCGGATGCGCAGCGACACCCGCAGCGGATGCAGCGGCTTGCGCGTGAAGCGGCGCCCGAAGGCCAGCAGCGAGCACAGCTCCATGTCGATGCGGGGGCGGGTGTCGGGCGCTTCGGGGTCGCTCGGGCGGATGCAGACCCAGGCTTCCTCGCCCTGGCGGCGCAGCTCGACGCGGTCGCCGGCCAGCAGCTTCTGGTAGCGCGCGATGCGCCGCAGCGCTGTGCCCAGCGATGGGCCGGCCATGGCGGGCAGGCCCGCCAGGCCGAGCAGATCCGGCTGTATTCGGCTGCCCAGCCAGAGGCCGATGGCCGGGTCGCCGGTGGCGTGATAGACGGCCAGCAGCAGGTGGATGGCCTGTTGCGGGTCGGCCGCGTGCGCGGCTGGTTGGAGGTCGCAGGGATCGGAGTTGGTCTCGGATTCCGGGGCAGGCGCGAGCGCCGACACATCGTAACCGCCTTCACGCAGCGCGTGCAGCAGGTCACGAGGCAACGGCCCGGCCTGGACAGGCTCTTGTTGTGGCATCGTCGTTTTCCGGCTCGCAAATTGGCGCAGTGCGCCAGTGCAGCCCCCGGTACCAATGAGATTACGCGGTGACGATGGCCCCTTCAAGGGCGCGCGGCAGCCAGATGTGTGCGCCAGGCAGCGCAACGGCGGGCTGGCGCTGGTCGGCCCGCCGGCAGGGCCGTGCCGTGGCTGGCCTGCGGGGCCGATGCAAGCCGTTGCCTAAAATTTGGGCGGTCCGGTGCGGTGGCGCACAGACAGGGCTTTCGGGGAGGGCAGGGGGAGGATATCCACAGATTCTGTGGATATCACGTCGGAGTTTTCAACATGGGTTTGTGCGGCTGCCGCGGGGCTTCGGATGCGGGTATGCTGGGCAGGTTTGGCAGCATGGCGAGTCCTGTTCGCCCCCGTCGGCGCTTGCGGTGGCCGGGGTGGCCGCGCCGTCATCAGATGGCATCCGTGCAGGAATTGCCGCCATCTTGCCGCCAACACTTTGCCGTTGGCCCCAACCGCACCGCTATCGCGACTCTACCTGCCTGCCGCCATGCGCCATGACCGGTCGTCCGCAGTCCTGCCTCGCCCTGCCGTGTTGCCGATGCTTGCCGCCGCCGCGGCGCTGTCGGGCTGCGTGGCGCAATACCGGGTACCTGCGGGTGCCCCGGCCGCCAGTGTCCGGCTGCTGACCAGCACGGACGAGAACACCTCGTTCACCGTTGTCGATCCGGCCAGGTGCCCGGTGCCGGCGCGGCCGCTGGTGCTGGCCGGGATGGGCAAGCAGCTGTCTGCCATGGGAAGGGAGCGCAGCCTGGACATGGCCGGGCGCTCGCCCGAGCCGCCCGCGCGTACGCGCGAGCGCCTGGTCGAGGCCGGCCGGCGGATCTACGTGGCGGTGACCTCGACCGCGGCGCCGCCGCTGCCAGAGCTGCGCTGTGCCGCGGGCGTGTCGTTCGTGCCGGTTGCCGGCGGCCAGTATGAGATCCGCTACCAGCGCGACGAGACCGCGAGCCAGTGCTCAGCGCAGGTGTTGCGCATGCAGCCGCTCGCCGACGGCGGCGCACACCTGACGGCGGAGCCGACGCAGCAGGGCTTCAGGGCACTGCGCAAGGATTATGTCTGCCAGGCATCGTGATGCCCGTCCGTGCCCCCGGGCAGCGGACGGGATCGATTGAAGCGGGCGTTTCAGGCGGACGTTTGCTTGCTGTCGCCGCCCGCTGACAACCGGTTGGCAGGGCCGGCTTACTGCTCGATCAGGAAACGCTCCGGACGCTTGCCCAGCCAGGCCGGCGCGCGGCCGCGGCCAGACCAGGTCTTGCCGGTCTTGGGGTCCATGTACTTCGGCGGCAGCGCGGCGGCAGCCTTCTTTACGCCGCTGCCGGCAGGGCGACCGCGCTTGCGCCGGGGCTGGATGTCTTCCGCGGTCAGGCCATATTCGGTCATCAGTTCGCGGATTTTATCGATCACGCCGGCAACTTCCGTCGCCCGTACTTCATTCAGCTTGGCTTCCAGCGCTTCCTTCTCAGCCAGGAGTTGCTTGTATGTCGCCATTTATATCCCCTTTCTGCAAATAGGCCGCTGCATGGTACTAGAAGTCGCGGTTTTGGGTTACCTAAAAAATTTTACAAAAAATAACGGAGATTGCACGGACTGATTGTCTGGTGGTGTCAATTGACAGTTCCACAGCGCACCATGCGCTCCGTATTGGCAGCACCAATGTCCGTTTTTGCCATCATTTAAGGACAATGGAAATACGCGCAAGCGGCTGCCATAGCGTCTAGACTGTTTGTCTGCGCGCCGCGCAGTGCCCTGCAATGACTACCGGAGCCCCCTATGAAGCAGCAGATCTTTGTCAATTTGCCTGTCCGTGACCTGCAGAAGTCGATTGCGTTCTTTACCCAACTGGGCTTTTCCTTCAATCCGCAATTTACCGACGACACCGCCACCTGCATGATCGTTGGCGAGAACATTTTCGTGATGTTGCTGACCGAGGCCAAGTTCCGCAGCTTCTCGCCCAATGAAATCTGCGATGCGCGCAAAGCCACCGAGGTGCTGGTTTGCCTGTCGATGGAAACCCGTGCGCGCGTGGATGAAATGGTGAATGCCGCGGTCGCGGCGGGCGGCAATATCTACAAGCCGCCAATGGATCTGGGATTCATGTACGGGCATGGTTTCCAGGACCTGGATGGCCATGTCTGGGAACTGGTGTACATGGATATGGCCGCGATGCAGGCCGGGCAATGAAGGCGATTTCGCGAGACGCCATTCACGATCCGCGGGACAGTTGCGCGAGCCTGGTGCAAGCCTGACGCAAGCCTTGCGCAAGCCCAAAAAAAACAGCCCGGGAAAGCAGGAAGCCCGGGCTTGAAATCCACCTGGATCACGGTGGAGGAGACATCTGGTTGTCAGCGTCCCGGGCTTTGCGGCCGGGACGCGTCAGCAATTTCCGAAAAGGTCAGATCGCCCAACCCCCGGCGTAGAAGGCAGCCAGCACCGCCGCGATGGCCACGGTGCCGACATTGAGCTTGCGCCATTCGCCGGCCACCACGCGGCCGACCACCAGGGTGCAGAAGCCCAGCATGATGCCGGTCACGATATTGCAGGTCAGCACGATGAAGACGGCGCAGACCAGGCCGGCCAGCGCGTCGACCAGGTCGTCCATATGCAGGCGGCTCACGCTCGACAGCATCAGTAGGCCCACGTACATCAGCGCCGGCGCGGTCGCGTAGGAAGGCACCAGCCCGGCCAGCGGCGAGAAGAACATCACCGCCACGAACAGCAGGCCCACCACCACGGCGGTCAGGCCGGTCTTGGCGCCGGCGGCTACGCCGACGGTCGACTCGATATAGGCCGCGGCCGGGGCGCCGCCGAACATCGCCGAGAAGATCGAGCTGACCGAGTCCGCGGTCAGTGCGCGCCCGCCGTTGCGGATATGGCCGGCGGCATTGAGCTGCCCGGCCTGGCCGGCGACGGCGCGGATGGTGCCGGTGGCGTCGAACACCGCGGTCATCACCAGTGCCAGCACGCTCGGCAGCACCGTGGCCGACAGCGCGCCGCGCACGTCCATGGCGCCGATCAGCGATTGATGGCCGGGGGCGCTCAGCGACGGCAGCGCGAACACGCCGGTGAACTTCACCGCCGGATCAAAGGCCAGCCCGAGTGCGGAGATGGCGATGATCACCAGCAGGATGCCGCCCGGCACCTTGCGGCGCTCCATGCCGAAGATGGCGGCCAGGCCCAGCACCGACATCACCACCGGGAACGAGGTGATCTTGCCCAGCGACACCGGCAGGCCGGCGCCGGCGTTCTTGACCACCAGGCCGACTTCATTCGAGGCGATCAGCAGCAGGAACAGGCCGATGCCGATACCGGTGCCGTGCGCCACGCCGGCCGGCAGGTTGCGCAGGATCCAGGAGCGCACGCCGGTGACCGAGATCGCGGTGAAGATCACGCCCATCAGGAACACGGCGCCGAGCGCGACCGCCGGCGACAGGCCCTGCCCCAGCACCAGGCCGAAGGCCATGAACGCGGTCAGCGAGATGGCGCAGCCGATGGCGATCGGCAGCTTGGCCCACAGGCCCATCAGCAGGGAACCGAAGGCGGTGGTCAGGCACACCGCGACAAAGACCGCGCTGGTGTCGAAGCCGGCCTTGCCCAGCATGCCCGGTACGACAAAGACGGCATAGACCATTGCCATGAAGGTGGTGACCCCGGCCACGACTTCCTGGCGCTGGGTGCTGCCGCGCGCGGTGATCTCGAAGAACGCGTCGAGCCGGCCCCTGACTTCGGGGACCTGGGGGCGCGCGGCATCGGCTTCCGCCGCGGACGACGGATAGGGTTGTTCGATCATGATGAGCTGTCTCCTTGCGGGCGCTGCAACGTCCGTCGTACGGACTGTCGTCAGGCTGGTCTCACGTGTTTCTGGTCTGGGCTGGAGGCGGAAATCCTGGCCAGCCCCGCTGTTATCGGTGTGCCGCTTGTCGGTGCCTCTGCGGGCTTGATCCGGGCAAGGCTGAAGGCTAGGTGAGCGCGCGCCATGCATCATCACCGGCAGGCAATGCGCGGCATGTGCCTTGCGGAATACCAAATGTGACGATTGAGCTGCTTTGATCGGCGGATTTGCTCCAGGTGGCGCTTCCGGCAGCCGGCCATTATCACGCACCTCATATACGGCCTATAGGTACAGACCCGAATGATCCGGGCGCAACTTCTCTATACTAGGGATAACCCTGAACTGCCTCCCGATCCGGGCCGAACCACGGCCAGATGTGCTTCGTGAGGCGCGCAACCTCCATCCAACCGGAAAGGACATTCGCCATGCAAGTACTCGCCGACACCCTCTATCGCCAGCCCGCCCAAGCCAAGGCATCCAGGCCCGCCGCTGCCCAGCCGGCCCGCGATGTCGCCTACCATGCCCGCGTCGGCGGCAGCCAGTCGCTGGTTGCGCGTGTGCGTGCCTACTTCGCGCAGGGCTGGACCCTGTACGCGGCCAACGCCCGCGAAGCCGCGCCGATCCGCTGGCTGTAACCCGGCGCGCTGCGTCAGTACATGCCAGTGCGGGCCATGAACGCGTCCAGCGTCCAGCCGCGCCCGAGCAACAGCATCCGCGTATGCAGGCCCTCGCGCACGGGCGCGTCGACGGCCTGGCCCAGCCAGGTCAGCGTCTTGCTGCGCAAGTCGACAAAGCCCATTGGATAGTCGGCGGCCAGCGCCTGCCATAAGGCATTGGCGCCGGCCGACTGCCGCGCCCCGCTCAGCAGGCACAGCCCGCCGTCCAGCGCCCAGCGGTACAGCGCACGGGCCAGGCCGCGGCGCTGGTAAGCGGGCGCAACCTTTGTATGTGGCGCCCGCACCCAGGGGTCGGCCCGGCGGCCAACCTCGATCAATCGGTTGAAGACGGTATAAGCGGCCAGCCGGCGCTGCATCACATCTTCCACATAGACGTAATACTCGCCGTCCGCCTCGCGGTAGCGCAGGCGCAGGCCTGGCACGCCCGCGGGCAGCGCCGGCATGGCATGCAGGCGGTCGCCCGGCTGGCCGATGCGGCCGTGCAGGGCGTCCAGTTCGCGCTCGATATCGCCGGGCGCCAGTTCCACGTCGATGCGCAGTTCGAGCGCGCGCGGCAGCGCCGGCGCCGGCAGGCGCAGGGCATGGACATTCACCATGGCAAGACTCCACCCGGCTCAGGGATTGAGAATCAGGTAGAGGGCGGCAAGCGCCACCATGGCGCAGAAGGTATGGCGGTAGAGGGGTGACATGTCTGGCTTTCTCCTGGCTTCATGATCGGGCGGGTGCCGGATGGCATCCGCGACATGGGCCGTGCGGGAAAGCTCAGGACTGGAGGGTGGCGCCCCGAGCTGCCCGCACGGCCAGGAAAAGCACGGCGCGGCGGACCTGGCCATACGCGTGGAAGCGGTCGGCCAGGTCGATGGCAACGCCCCGGCGCTGCGCGGCGCGCACGCGCACGCCTGCCGCCGGCAGGGCCGGGCGGTTCAGGGTGGCGAGGCGGACAGTGCGAAGCATGGAGGCCGGGGCGCGAAGATTCGGTGAAACATCGCTTATGCCATACTTTTCTCACAATGTCCAGGCAAGTTGCCGGCTTCCGCTTTCAACTCCGTTCTACTTCGAAGTCATCGTGGCCGTCGCTGCCGCGCCGCCAATAGTTTCCGTCATCCCTTGATTGTGAACACTGTCTACATGTACTAGACTCGGAAGCATCGTTCACCGGCCTTCTTGCAGGAGCCATGATGACGACTTCCCCCAAGCCCGAAACCGATACCGGCCCCGTCAGGCTGCTGGTGGCCACCACCAAGGGCGCCTGGTTCCTGACCAGCGACGCCGCGCGCCGCAGCTGGCAGATCGAGGGCCCGACGTTTCTCGGCCATACCATCCACCATATCGTGCAGGACCCGCGCGAACCGTCGCGCATGCTGATGGCGGCGCGCACCGGCCACCTTGGCCCGACCGTGTTCCGCTCCACCGACGGCGGCCGCAACTGGACCGAAGCAGCGCGCCCGCCCGCCTTCGACAAGGCGCCGGAGGGCGAGGCCGGCCGGGTCGTCGACCACGTGTTCTGGCTCACGCCGGGCCATGCCAGCGAGCCTGGCACCTGGTACGCCGGCACCTCGCCGCAGGGCCTGTTCCGCAGCGCCGACCACGGCGCGACCTGGGACTCAGTGCCTGGCTTCAACGACCACCCGATGTGGCGCACCTGGACCGGTGGCGAGCAGGACGGCACGCCCGACGGCCCCAAGATGCATTCCGTGCTGGTCGATCCGCGCGACGCGCGCCACCTGTATATCGGCATGTCCAGCGGCGGTGTGTTCGAGAGCACCGACGGCGGTGCTGACTGGAAGCCCCTGAACCGCGGCAGCCTTGCCACCTTCCTGCCCGATCCCAATCCGGAATACGGCCAGGACCCGCACTGCATGCTGCAGCATCCTGCCGACCCGGACATCCTGTATCAGCAGAACCATTGCGGCATCTACCGCATGGATCGCCGCGAAGGCGTGTGGAAGCGCATTGGCGAAGCCATGCCGGCCGACGTTGGCGATATTGGCTTCCCGATCGTCGCCCACCGCCGCGATCCGCGCACGGTGTGGGTATTCCCGATGGACGGCAGCGACGTCTGGCCGCGCGTCAGCCCGGGCGGCCACCCGGCAGCCTATGTCACGCGCGATGCCGGCGAAACCTGGCAGCGCCAGGACCGCGGCCTGCCGGCCGAACAGGGCTGGTTCACCGTCAAGCGCCAGGCCATGGCCACCGATGGGCACGCGCCGGTGGGCGTGTACTTCGGCACCACTGGCGGCGAGCTCTGGGCCAGCGCCGATGAGGGCGAGGCCTGGCAATGCATCGCCCGCAACCTGCCGCAGGTGTACGCGGTGACCGTGGCGCGCCCTGCTTGAATGCCATCGGATCCGGAGACATCCATGCAGGTCCGCATCGCGACGCCGCTCTTCTCTTACACCGGACAGCGCGAATACGTCGAAGCTCGCGGCGCCAGCATTGCCGAACTGCTCGATGACCTCGACCGCCAGTTCCCGGGCATGCGCTTTCGCATCGTCGACGAGCAGGGCAAGCTGCGGCCGTATATCCGCGTCTTCGTCAACCGCACGCAACTGATGCGGCTGGATGCGCCGTTGCAGGAGACCGACGAGGTGCATATCCTGCAGGCGCTGGCGGGCGGGTAGATGCCGCTCGCACGCTGCTGGTTTGCTCCCCAGCGATGACGTCCGCACATGCGCTGCGTGCGCGGCTCAACTCCCGTTGGCGTGCGCCGATATCCAGTCAGGAACCCTGCCGTCCGCTATCCGCCGCGGCCGCAGGCCGATGACAACGACGGCGGCAAACACCACACGCACGGCACGGGAGCGCAGTATGAGCAGTTCCATGAGGGACATCGACGAACGGACCAACCTCACCAACAACAACCAGTTCGAGCTGCTGCTGTTCCGGCTCGGCGAGGCCGAGCACTCGGGTCAGTCGGAGCTGTTCGGCATCAATGTCTTCAAGGTGCGCGAGATCCTGGTGATGCCGCCGGTGGTCACTGTGGTCGGTGCCGACCCGTCGATCCTGGGCATGGCGGATATCCGCGGGCAGGTGATTCCGGTGATCGACCTGCCCAGGCTGGTCGGGTGCAAGCCGCGCACCGGGCTGGGTATCCTGCTGGTGACGGAATATGCCCGTTCGACGCAGGGCTTCGCGGTGGAAGGGGTGGAGGAAATCGTGCGCCTGGAATGGAACCAGGTGCATTCGGCCGAGGCCAGCGTACGGACCGGTCATGTCACCAGCATCGCCAAGCTGGATGGGGACACCGAAGGGGGCACCGACCCGTCGCGGCTGGTGCAGGTGCTGGACGTGGAGCAGATCCTGCGCGATGTACTGCCGACGCGCCAGCCGGACGTGGACCCGGGCTCGGTCGGCCCGCAGTTGAGCCTGCGTCCGGGCGCCAGGGTCATTGCTGCCGATGATTCGGCCCTGGCGCGCGGCCTGATCGAGCAGGGGCTGAAGGCGCTGGGGGCGCCGGTGGTGATGACCAAGTCCGGCAAGGAGGCGTGGGAGCTGCTCGACCGCATCGCCGCCGAGGCGGCCAGCCATGGCAGGTCGGTGCACGACGACGTGGCGCTGGTGCTGACCGACCTGGAAATGCCCGAGATGGACGGCTTTACGCTGACCCGCAAGATCAAGGCGGACAGCCGGTTGAAGTCGCTGCCCGTGGTGATTCACTCATCACTGTCGGGCGAGGCCAGCGAGGAGCATGTGCGCAAGGTGGGCGCGGACGCCTATGTGGCCAAGTTCGTGGCCAAGGAACTGGCCGACACTATCCGCGAGGTGCTGACGCGCTGAGTGCCTCGCTGCGGAAGAATCGCAACACGCACAAAATTCAAACGCCCGCAACAATTCCCGTATACGGGCGGGTTGCCTATAAAACGGGCACTCCAGTGTGTTCCAGCGCCGGCGCGCTCTTTGCGGTTGTCAAGAGGGGGGATATCCACTGAACCTGTGGATAGTTCCTGTGGACAAGTCGGACCAGCCGGACCCTTCCCGGCCGGCATAGCTCGATACCGGCCGGGAAGTCCGACGCTGCCTGGCGTGGCTGCCACGCCGGCCTCGCTCCCTGGTGCTGCCGCTCCTCGCTCTCCCTGCTCCCCTCGCTTTTCCTTACTTGGGCTGCTCCACCGTGCGCAGGTAAGGCTTCAGGGTCTTGAAGCCCTGCGGGTACTTCTTCCTGGCATCCTCGTCCGAGACCGAGGTCGGGATGATGACGTCCTCGCCCGGCTTCCAGTTCACCGGCGTGGCCACGGTGTGCTTGGCATTGAGCTGCAGCGAATCCAGCAGCCGCAGCACCTCGTCGAAATTGCGCCCCGCGCTCATCGGATACACCAGCATCGCCTTGACCTTCTTGTCCGGGCCGATGAGGAACACCGAGCGGATAGTGGCGTTGTCCACCGCCGTACGCGGGCCGCTGCCGCTGGCCTCGGGGTGGATCATGTCGTAGAGCTTGGCCACCGTCAGGTCGGCGTCGCCGATCATCGGATAGTTGATCGCATGGCCTTGCGTTTCCTCGATGTCCTTGGCCCAGCGCTGATGGTCACCGACCGGGTCGATGCTCAGGCCGATGATCTTGGTATTGCGCTTGTCGAACTCGGGCTTGAGCCCCGCCATATAGCCCAGTTCCGTGGTGCACACCGGCGTGAAGTCCTTCGGATGCGAGAACAGGATGGCCCAGCTGTCGCCGATCCACTCATGGAAGTTGATCTTGCCTTCCGTGGTGTCGGCGGTGAAATCAGGGGCTTGCTCGCCCAGTCGAATCGCCATGGTTGCGCTCCTTGCAGTTGGCGTGGTGTGGAAATGCGCGTCGTCCTGGTGCTGCCCGGCGCCGCGCGCTGTTGCTCATTGCCCCTAGCGGAAGACCAGCACCGGGATCGTGCTGTGGGTCAGGACCTTGTGTGTTTCGCTGCCGATCAGCAGCGCCTGCAGCCCGCGCCTGCCATGCGACGACATCACGATCAGGTCGCATTCGCGCTGCTGCGCGCACTGGATGATGGCCTGCCAGGGATGGTCGTCGGTGGCGCTGATGGTCTCGCAGGGCACGCCGGCCTGGGCCGCGGCGTGGCGGAGTGAGGCCAGGAAGGTGTCCGCGTGGCGCGCGGCTTCCGCGGTGAAGGTGTCCCTGGTGTCTTGCAGGCTGGTCAGCCGGTATGTCAGTACGTGATACTCGGGAATCACATGCAGCCCGGTCACGCGGGCGCCGATACGGCTGGCGAACGCCATGGCGCGGGCCGCCATGGCGTCGGCACGCGCGGAGCCGTCGGTAGGTACAAGGAGGTGCCTGAACATGATGAGCCTCCGATTGCAGAGAGATACCGCGTTCCGCCTGGCCCGTCCGCGGACTGCCGGGCGAGCCCATCCAGTATAGGAATTGAGTGGCATAAGCGACAGGGCCGCAATGGCGGATATCCCGGCGCAAGCCGAGCGCCGGCCGGGGCAGCCGGTATTAACATCCTGTTATCATTCAATGCACCTTGCTCCTGCACCAACCCGAGGGATTAACGCATGATCGCGCTGCGCGAAGCTTGGCTGGCCGGATTGTTCCGACGCGGCAACTGGCTGCCGAATATCGTGTCGGGCGTGATCGTCGGGGTGGTGGCGCTGCCGCTGGCGATGGCCTTCGCGATTGCGTCCGGCGCCAAGCCGGAGCAGGGCCTGTACACGGCCATTGTCGCCGGGCTGGCGGTGTCGCTGTGCGGCGGCAGCCGGCTGCAGATCGCGGGGCCCACCGGCGCCTTTATCGTGGTGCTGTCCGCGGTGACCGCACGCCATGGCATCGATGGCCTGCAGATCGCCACCCTGATGGCGGGGCTGATCCTGCTGGCGATGGGCCTGACACGGCTGGGCAGCGTGATCCGGTTTATCCCCGCGCCGGTGATTGTCGGCTTCACGGCCGGGATCGGCGTGATCATCTTCGTCGGCCAGTGGCGCGACTTCTTCGGGCTGCCGCCGGTGGCAGGCGAGCATTTCCACGAAAAATTCTGGCACTTGCTGCAGGCGCTGCCGCAATGGCACCCGGCGACCACCGCGCTGGCGCTTGGCAGCCTGGCCCTGGTCGTGGGCGCGCCGCGCGTGCGCTGGCTGCGGCGTATCCCCGGGCCGCTGGTGGCACTGCTGGCAGCTACCGCGGTGCAGGCGCTGTTCCGCTTCGACGGCGTGGCCACCATCGGCACCGCCTTTGGCGGCCTGCCGCGCGGGCTGCCCGTGCCGGGGCTGCCTGACATGACGCTGGCCCGCGTGCTGGAGCTGGCCGGGCCGGCCTTCACCATCGCCATGCTGGGCGCGATCGAGTCGCTACTGTCCGCGGTAGTGGCTGACGGCATGGCCGGCACCCGGCACGATTCCAACCAGGAACTGGTCGGCCAGGGCATCGCCAACGTCCTGGCGCCACTGTTCGGCGGGTTTGCCGCCACCGGAGCCATCGCACGCACCGCCACCAATATCCGCAACGGCGGCAACAGCCCGCTGGCCGGCGTGGTGCATGCGCTGACGCTGGTGCTGGTGCTGCTGTTTCTGGCACCGCTCGCTGCCAGCGTGCCGCTGGCCACGCTGGCAGCGATCCTGTTCGTGGTGGCGTACAACATGAGCGAGATGCGCCAGTTCGCCCGCATGGTCCGCCGCGCCCCGCGCGCCGACGTGGCGATCCTGCTGATCACCTTTACGCTGACAGTGCTGACCGACCTTGTGGTGGCGGTCAATATCGGCGTGATCCTGGCCATGCTGCAGTTCCTGCGGCGCATGTCGGCGTCGGTGGAGGTGGAGCGCCAGGATGCCGTGGACCTGGCGCGCGAACTGGGCGATGCCGGCGCCGGCCTGCCGGCGCACATGCCACCGGAGGTGCTGGTTTATGCGATCGACGGCCCTTTCTTCTTCGGCGCCGTCGAAGCCTGCGAGCGCGCGCTGGTGCAGACCCACACCGAGCCGCGCGTGCTGCTGATCCGCCTGGGCCGCGTGCCCTTCATGGACATGACCGGCCTGCAGACGCTGGAGGCGGTGATCGTCACGCTGCAGAAGCGCGGCGTGGCGGTGGTGCTGGCCGAAGCCAACGAGAGGGTCAGGGAAAAACTGGCGCGCGCGGGCGTGCTGGCGGCGCTGGGGGAGGGCAACTACGTGGATTCGCTGGCGCAGGCGCTACGGCGCTGCGGCGAGCTGGCGGGGGAGGACAGAGGCGAGGGCAACGCCCCACGCTGAGCTACTTCTTCTGCCGCGTGCTGCCCGCCGGCTTGGCCTTGGTCGCGTATTCCACGCCGTGCTGGGCCAGGTATTCGCGGATCAGCTGGCGCACCACCTGCGACGGTGTCAGGTCCTGCGAGGCGCACAGGGTTTCAAAGGCCTTTTTCTTGACCGGATCGATCAGGATGGTAAGGCGGGCGGTTTTGGATTCCATGAGGGGTGTCCGGCTGTCCCGGCCGGTGATGGCGGCGGCGATTGGATGGGCATTATATACAGGGCAAAACAGCGCCGAGGCCAGCGGTTTTCTCCCCTCTCCCGCAGGCGGGCGAGGGGAGCGAATGCGAGGGGCGGCAGTGTTCGCAGATGCTGTCGGGCAGTCGATGCCTTATACCGCCCTCCCTACACCGCCATCTCCAGATCCGCAATCACCGCCGCCAGAAACCGCGCCGCCTCCCCACCCGTTACCACGCGATGGTCAAACGTCAGGCTCAGCGGCATCACCCGGTGCACCGCCGGCACGCCGCCGGCGGCCACCACTTCGTCGCGCATGCGCCCGGCCCCCAGGATCGCCACGGTTGGCGGCACGACGATGGGCGCGGCATAGCGCCCGGCCATCATGCCGAAGTTGGACAGCGTGATGGTGTTGCCGCGCATCTCCTCCGGCGCGATGGTGCGCGCGCGGATATCGGCGCGCATGCGGTCCAGGCCGTGGCGCAGGTCGGCCGCGTCGCGGTTGCCGACGTTGCGCAGCACCGGCACGAACAGGCCTTCGGGCAGGTCGGCGGCAATGCCGACGTCGATCTTCTTCAGCACGTGGCGGCGGCCGGTCTGGCCTTCGTACCAGGCATTGAGGCCGGGTTCGGCGCGGCAGCCGGCGACCAGGGCGCGCACCAGCCGGATGGTGACGTCGGCGCCGGGCAGCCAGGCGTGGATGTCGGCGTCGTCCATCACGGTGGCGGCGGCCACTTCGGCCTGCGCGCGCGCCATGTTCTGCGCCATCGCGCGGCGCACGCCGCGCAGCACTTCGGGTGCGCCCAGTTCGGCCAGCGTGGCGGCCACGCGTTCGACATCGGCGGCGGTCACCACGCCTTCGGGCCCGGAAGCCGTGGCCATGGCCAGGTCCACGCCCAGCCGGCGTGCCAGTGCACGCACCGCGGGCGTGGCCTTGACGTGTGCGGCGATGCTGGCGACGGGCGCCGCGGTGCCGGGTGGCGCGGCTTCATTGACCACATGCGTGCCGACCTGGACCGAGCCCACCACGGTGCCCGCGTCGGCATCCTCGCCTGCGCCTTCGAAGCCGACCAGCGGCGCGCCCAGGTGGACGATGTCGCCGGGCTGCGCAAACAGCTTGCCGATGGTGCCGGCATAGGGCGACGGGATTTCCACGATCGCCTTGGCCGTCTCCACCGACAGCAGCGGCTGGTCCGCGGCCACGGTGTCGCCGGTCTCGACGTGCCAGGTCACGATCTCGGCCTCCTGCAGGCCTTCGCCCAGGTCGGGCAGCTTGAAGACTCTCATCAACGGCCCTCCTTGCCAATCCATGCGTTATGCCGCCATCGCCCTGCGTGCCGCGTCGACAATGCGGGCGACGCCTGGCAGGTAGGTGTATTCCAGCCGCGCCAGCGGCACCACGGTATCGAAGCCGGTCACGCGCTGCACCGGTGCGGCCAGCGAATAGAGGCCCGCGTCGGCCAGCTGTGCTGCGATCTCCGCACCAAAGCCGGCGGTGCGCGGGGCCTCGTGCACGATCACGCAGCGGCCGGTGCGCCCCACCGCTTCCAGGATGGTCTGCATATCGAGCGGCTTGAGCGTGGCCACGTCAATGACGGTGGCCGTGACACCCTCGCCGGCCAGCGCGTCGGCGGCGGCAAGCGTCTCCTGCACCATCGCGCCCCAGCTTACCAGCGTGATATCGCTGCCTTCGCGCAGCGTGAAGCAAGTGTCCAGCGGCAGCGCCGCGCCGTCGTTGGCCACTTCCTGTCGGAACAGGCGGTACAGCCGCGTGGGCTCGAGGAAGATGACCGGGTCTGGATCGGCGATGGCCGCCAGCAGCAGTCCATAGGCGCGCGCCGGCGACGACGGCACCACCACGCGGATGCCGGGCATGTGCGCGAACATCGCTTCGGGGCTTTCGGAATGGTGTTCGGGCGCATGGATGCCGGCGCCGCACGGCGAGCGCACCACCAGCGGACAGGTCAGGCGCCCGCGCGTGCGGTGCCGCATGCGTCCGGCGTGGTTGATGATGTGATCGACCGCCGGGTAGATAAAGCCGGTGAACTGGATCTCGGCCACGGGCCTGAGCCCCATCGCCGCCATGCCGATTGCCGCGCCGACGATGCCGCCCTCGGCCAGCGGCGTATCCATGACGCGCGCGGCGCCAAAGCGCGACTGCAGGCCCGCGGTGGCGCGGAACACGCCGCCGTTGACGCCGATGTCCTCGCCCAGCAGCAGCACATCGGGATCGTGCTCCAGTGCATGGGCCAGCGCCAGGTTGACTGCTTCGACCAGATTGATTTCCGCCATGGTTCCCTCGCTGTGGAACAGGACACTATGTCGATGGATGGTCGTGCGGGAATCGCCGGCTATCCGTGCGGTGCCGGGAAACGCCGGGCAATCTCCAGCTGCGCCTGCAGTTCGGGCGGCATGGCCGCGAACAGGCAATCGAACATCGCGGCCGGGTCGGGCGGCGGCAGGGCCAGGTAAGCTTCAACGGCCTGCGCCACCTGCTGCGAGCAGGCCTTGACCAGTGCTTCTTCGCGCCCCGCATCCCATGCATCCAGCGCCAGCAGATGGGTGCGCAGCCGCAGCAGCGGCTCTTCCTGCCAGTGCGCCTTGACGCTGGCCTCGTCGCGGTAGCGCGAGGCATCGTCGGCGGTGGTGTGGTCGCCCAGCCGGTAGGTGATGGCCTCGATCAGGGCAGGGCCGCCGCCGGCGCGGGCGCGCTCGATGGCTTCGCCCACGCGGTGCCGCACCGCGACCACGTCGTTGCCGTCGATCTGCTCGCCCGGGATGCCCGCGGCAATGGCCTTCTGCGCCAGCGTCTGCGCCGCGGTCTGGCCGCTGCGCGGCATCGAGATCGCCCACTGGTTGTTGTTGATCACGATCACCAGCGGCGCGTGCCATGCGCCGGCCATGTTCATGCCCTCGTAGAAATCACCCTTGGAGGTGCCGCCGTCGCCCAGCAGGCAGACCGCCACGCGCGGCTCGCCGCGCAGCTGGAACGCATAGGCGGCGCCGGCCGCGTGGCATACCTGGGTACCGATCGGGACGCAGTTGGCAAAATCATGCGGCGCCGCCGCAAAGCCGCTGCCGCGCTCGTCGCCGCCCCAGTACAGCAGGCTCTCGGTCATCGTGACGCCCCGTACAAACTGCGCCGCGTGATCGCGGTAGGAGGGCACCAGCACGTCCTCGGGCCGCATGGCATGGGCCACGCCTACGCCGATGGCCTCCTGGCCCAGCGCCGAGGCGAAGGTGCCGATCTTGCCGGTGCGCTGCATGGCAATGGCTTTCAGGTCGAACTGGCGTGTCAGCACCATCGCCTGGTACAGCGGCACCAGTGCGTCAGGGTCGCTGGCGAATGGCGGAGGGGGAGAGGTGGGGGAGGATGTGTCGCCCGGGGGGGCAAGGTAACGGGTATAGCCGATCTCAAAGCGCGCAACCGTGGACATGGCAGGTCTCTCGATGCGGTTGTCTCGACAGGATCCGCAGGGACGGTCGCGAGGATCTTCGCGGCTATCCGCAGCAATGATCGCGTTGTGATCCCTGCCGTGCTTTTTGGGCGCGGGGGACTTGAGCTTGAGTGTAGGGCATTTGCGCGGCGGGCGCGGCACAAAATTGTCTTGCTGCGCACAATGCGCGCGGCAGCGTCCTGGAAGAAAAAAGCGCCCGTGGGCGCTTCGTTGCTGGCGGGAGCGCGGTGGCTCAGCGCTGGTACGGCGGCTGGACGAAGCCAGCAAAGCGCTGCTGCGTCACGGCCTTGAACTCGGCCGACTCGCAGGCCTCGCGGATGTCCTTGACGAAGGGTTTGTCCAGGTCCGCCGTCTTCACCGCCACCAGGCTCATGTAGTAGTCGTGGCTCTTCTCCAGCGAAGGCGTAGTCGACATCGTCGAGCGAGCGCGGCAGCTGCACCCAGGTACTTCTGCACCAGCGCGTGGTCGGCATGGTCAGGCAGGCCGGCAACGTTGACCCAGTCCACCTTGGGAGCCGGCTCGACGAGACGATGTTGTCGCCGGCCCCGGCTTCCCCCGTATGGCAGAGCCTGTCATGACGACCGCATCCGCCCACGCCAGTGTTTCGCGCCAGCGGCGACACCATGCTGGAGCGGCTCTCGGTGCGCCGCTGGGGCATGCAGCATTAAGCGCTGCCTTGCCCGACGCCGGGATGGAGCGTAGGCTACGGCACCGGTAACCAACCGGAAAATACGCGGAGCCCGCCCATGACCGCCATCCACGAAGCCGCCGCACAGGGATTTGCCAGCCAGGCCGATGCCTACGCGCGCGGACGTCCCGAATATCCCGCTGCAATCGATGGCTGGCTGCGCGGCACGCTGGGCCTGCACGCTGGCCGTACCGCGCTGGACCTGGGCGCGGGCACCGGCAAGTTCACGCGCCGGCTGGTGGAGACAGCGGCGACGGTGATTGCGGTTGAGCCGGTCGCGCAGATGCGCGCGCAGCTGGCCGCGGCGCTGCCGTCGGTGCAGGCGCTCGAAGGCGGTGCCGAGGCCATCCCACTGCCCGATGCCAGCGTCGACGCCGTGGTTTGCGCGCAGGCCTTCCACTGGTTTGCCAATGCGGGGGCGATGGCGGAAATCCGCCGCGTGCTGCGTCCCGGCGGCCGCCTCGGGCTGGTGTGGAACGTGCGCGATGAAAGCGTGGACTGGGTGGCGCAGCTGACGGCCATCATGACGCCGCACGAAGGCGACGCGCCGCGTTTCTACAAGGGCGACTGGAAGCGGGTCTTTCCCGCCGAGGGGTTCGGGCCGCTGGGGCTGCAGAGCCTGCCCTATACGCATGTGGGGGCGCCGCAGCAGGTGATTGTGGACCGGGTCATGTCGGTCAGCTTCATTGCGTCGCTGCCGGCCGCGGAGCAGGACCGCGTGCGCCAGCGCCTGCAGGCCGTCATCGAACAGCATCCGGCGCTGTCGGGCCGTGCCGAGGTTGCCTTCCCCTATCGCACCGAGGCCTATCACTGCGAACGGCTCGCCTGAGCCTACATCGTTGACTGGCGCACCCAGAATGCCGCGCCGGTGCGCATGCCGGCGGGCACGCGCACCTGTGGCAATGCCGCGAGCCGCCTGGCAAGGGTGCTGGCCTCGATCTGCTCCCAGATGTCCAGCATGCCGAGAACCTTGGGCAATGCCTTGACGCCGGCCAGCGTTGGCTGCCAGTCAGGGCTGCAGGTGTGGAACAGGGGCGTGCCGAGCGCGGCCTCGAGCCGGCGGATCTGGTAATAGAGCCTTTGCGGCTGGATGTTCAGCGCCTGTGCGGCGCCGCCGGTGTCGCGATGCTGCATCAGCGCAACAAAGACACGCAAGGAGAGGAAGGTGACGCGCCGGTTGCTGAATCGGTAAGCCATGCCCGTGCCGTGGCCGGGGCGCGCTGGCGCTGGTCCCCGGCGGATCGAAGGGATTCGATCGTAGCGGGGCCTGGCGTGGCTGGTTGGGGCCGGATTCCGAAATGGTGCGGAGAATTTTCCCGCGATGCAGCAGCGCTGCCTGCTCAGTGCATCGGCAACTGGCCGATCGCGGTCAGCGCCTGCACGACTTCCGGCGACAGGCGGCGTTCACGGCACGGCACGCCCGCGGTCTCGAGCGTGGTCCACAGGTCCGCGTCGCCGGTGACAATGCGTTGCCGCAAGTGGGCCAGGTATGCGTACTCCGCGGAAGTCAGCGGGCGCGGGGCGCTGCGCAGGTCATCCAGGATGGCACCAAGCGAGAGTGCGGGAACGGTCATACCAAGGTCGGGAATAGCAGGGCGATGAGACATTGCGGCAGAAATACGGGGATAGCGCAGGGTTGAGCAACGCATGATTCTATCCATCCGGTGCAGCGGCTGCTTAACCAAAAACCGGTAACTTTCCCTCTAATTCCGCTTGCAAACCGGTGAGTGGCGAATAGGCGCGGGCAATGTGGCGCATGCGGTAGCCCAGGCGGCGGCGAAGGCGCTGGAGCGGGTGTCGGGGTGGCGGCAGGCAGCGGCCATGGTGTTGCAGAAAAACGCCAACGTGCGATCGGCGTGCGCGCTGGACGGAAGTCCGGAAGCCCTTTCAGGTGAAGTCCACCCGACCCGGCTTGTCGGGGGTGTCACGGCGGCGCAAGCGCGGGCTATCATGCGGCTGGCATTGAAAACAGCGCACGTCACATGTTGTGAAATCAAGCGCGAAAGATGCTTGCGCCGCCCCTGTGGCCTAATGCCCGCCGATCGATATTGACGGCACGGCAGACGGCATACTTTAGGAAATCCCCTTGCACCTGGATCAGCAAACCATTGCGGTGGTGATGATGGTGTTTTTCTCCAGCACGCTGATTATCGCGGCGGGGCTGGTGTTCGCGCTGCGCGCGAGCGAGGCGGGGCGACTGTGGGCCTTCGGTCACTTGCTGGTGTCGGCCGCGGGCCTGGCGCTGGGCATCAGCGTGGCCAGCGGGACGGGCCAGCTTGGCATGTTCGGCGCCCTTGCCTTCGTGGCCGGCTGGCTGCTGATCTACCGCGGCGTGCGCGTCTACTACGGCGTCCCCGCGTATCCGGCGGCGCTGGCCAGCGTGGGGCTGATCGTGCTGGGCCTGATGGGGGCCACCAGCGGCATGCCCGACGGACCGCAGCTGATGCTGCGGATCGTTTATGGCGTGCTGGCGCTGGTTTCGCTGGCCACCTTCGCCACGCTGGCGCGCGCCGGGCGCGGGCGCCGCAGCATCGGCGCGCCGCTGGTGCTGGTGGCCAGCCTGGTGCAGCTGGCCACGCACCTGGCCGGGTTCAGCCATGCCCTGAACCTGCCGGCGGCGGGCACAACCGCAGCGGCCGCCGCAGGGCCGCTGACGCTGTTCTTTGCCGGCCCGGCGGGATCGGCCTGGGTGCTGGCGCCGCTGATTGCCACGCTGCTGGCGCTGTTCGGCTTCACCGTGCTGGCGATGGAGCAGATCGTCGCGCATAACGAGAGCGGCGCGCGCATGGACGCCCTGACCGGTCTGCTCAACCGCGGCGCGCTGGAGATGTCGGCGCTGTCGCTGGTGGCACGCTGGCAGCGCGACGGACAGCCGCTGTCATGCCTGGTGATCGACATCGACTACTTCAAGCAGGTCAACGACACCTTCGGCCACCACGCCGGCGACGCCGTGCTGCGCGAAGTGGCGCATGCACTGGACAACTCGCGCCGCGCCTCGGACGTGGCCGGGCGCTACGGCGGTGAAGAGTTCTGCGTGCTGTGCCCGCATACCGACGAGCACCAGGCTTCGGCGCTGGCCAACCGGGTCCTGCGCAAGGTGCGGGCCATCGAACTGCCGGCCGGGCACGGTCACGCCAGTGTCAGCATCGGCGTGGCGCAGTTGCGCTTCGGCACGGGCAGCAAGGAAGCGCTGTGGCGCGCCCTGTTCGCCGACGCCGACCGCGCGCTCTACCACGCCAAGGCGCATGGCCGCGACCGCTATGTGCTGGCGTCGTCGATGGCGGCGCCGGCAGCGAGCGCGGCGACTGCGCCGCTGCTGGAGCCGGAACCCGACCTGGCCGGCTGACCCCGGCATTACAGGAACGTGAATACCTCTTCGCGCGCGAGTCGTGACTTCGGCAGCGCGGCGTTGAAGTCCTGCGCGCTGCGGTAGCCCAGGCTGACCAGCGCCACGCTGGTCAGCCCGCGCTCGCGCAGGCCCAGTTCGAGGTCGAGCGCGCGGGTATCGATGCCTTCCATCGGCGTGGCGTCCACGCCCAGCGCGGCAGCGGCCACCAGCAGGCCGCCCAGTGCCAGGTAGACCTGGTGGGTCATCCAGTGCTGCAGGTCGCGCAGGTCGTAGCGGTGCAGGTCGACAAAGCCGCGGCGGCTCTTGTCCTGGCCGGCACGGGCGGCGTCATCGGCAAAACGCCCGTCGCGCTGCTCGGCGGCGAGGACGCCGGCCAGGTGGGCGGCATCCATCTCCGTGCGCACGCACAGCGCGATCACATGCGAGGCATCCTGGATCTTCGCCGTGTTGTAGGGGTGGCGCTCGGCGGTGGCGCGCGTCATCCGGGCCCGGGCCTCGGGCGTGCCGGCGACCACGAAGTGCCAGGGCTGGGAATTGACCGAGGAAGGGCTCTTGTGCAGCACGGCGAGCAACTGGTCCACGGTGGCCTGGGGCAGGGTGCGGCCTGCCTCGAAGGCCTTTGTGGTGTAGCGGGTGTCGACAATGTCGGAGAGATTCATGGCATGGCTCCAGGTGGATAGCGGGTGATGCAGGCAGCATCACGCCGGGTGCACCATCGTCCCAATTGGCGCGCCATTGAAAAACAGGCATCTGGTTAGTTCTGCTTTCAACAAATGTTTGAAAATAGCCTCCGGACAACATCGTCTGCCGCGCCGGCTGCCATGGTTCGGCCGACTGCCCTACAATGACGCCCCCGCCCGCGCTGCCCTTGTGCCGCGTGGGCCACTTTGTCTCGCAGGGAACGGAATCGATGATGTCAAACGCATGCGGCCTGGACTTCGGCACGTCCAACTCAACGGTCGGCTGGAGCCGCCCGGAGCGGACGGCGGCGCTGCTGCCGCTGGAGGACGGCAAGGTGACGCTGCCCTCGGTGATCTTCTTCCACGCGGAGGATCCGCTGGTCAGCTATGGCCGCGCGGCGCTGGGCGACTACCTGGCGGGCTATGAGGGCCGGCTGATGCGTTCGCTCAAGAGCCTGCTGGGCACCTCGATGATGGACGACAGCACCGAGGTGATGGGCCAGGCCATGCCGTTCCGCAAGCTGCTGGCGCATTTCATCCGCGAACTGAAGACACGCGCCGAACAGGCCGCCGGCACCGAGTTCTCGCGCGCCGTGCTGGGCCGCCCGGTGTTCTTCATCGACGAGAACCCGGCCGCCGACCAGCTCGCCGAAGACACGCTGGCCGAGATCGCGCGCGACGCGGGGTTCGGCGAGATCGCGTTCCAGTACGAGCCGATCGCCGCGGCCTTTGACTACGAGGCCGGGATCACGCGCGAGGAACTGGTGCTGGTGGCCGATATCGGCGGCGGCACCTCCGACTTCTCGCTGGTGCGGCTCTCGCCCGAGCGCGCCGCGCGCAGCGACCGGCGCGACGACATCCTGGCCAATGGCGGCGTGCATATCGGCGGCACCGACTTCGACCGCGCGCTCAGCCTGGCGCGCGCCATGCCGTTGCTGGGACTGGGCAGCGAGCTGCGCAACGGCAAGGCGATGCCATCGAGCCAGTATTTCGACCTGGCCAGCTGGCACACCATCAACCTGGTCTATACGCGCAAGGCGTGGTCGCTGGTGATGGACAATTACCGCGACGCTGCCGACACCGTGAAGCTCGACCGGCTGGTGCGGCTGATCCGCGAACGCGCCGGCCACTGGCTGGCGATCCAGGTGGAAGCCGCCAAGATCGACTTGTCCGACGCGGGCAGCACCGACGTGGACCTGCACCGGCTGGAGCAGGGCCTGACGCTGACCATTACGCGCGACGAGTTCGATGAATCGATCGACAAGCTGGTGGTGAAGACCGAGCAGACCGTGCACAAGCTGCTGGCCGATGCCGGCGTGGATGGCGCCGCGGTCGATACCATCTTCTTCACCGGTGGCTCCAGCAGCGTGCCGCTGCTGCGGCAGCGGCTGGCGGCGCTGCTGCCTGAAGCGCGCTGCGTGGAAGGGGACCGGTTTGGCAGCATCGGCAGCGGGCTGGCACTGGATGCCGTGAGAAAGTTCGGGGGCTGAAGCGCGGTAGCGTATGCGCTCGGCCGGCTTATATGCGCATGTCGCGCAAGCCGTACGCATCCCCCAGCGCCAGCCGTGCCGCCCGCAGCGCCCCGCGCGCGGCCGCGGCATCGCCCGCCAGGCGCAGCAGCGCCGGCAATTGCCACGGCGCGCGCAGCAGCCCGCCCAGCACCGCACCCACATCGGTCTTGCCGTGTTCACCCATCCCCGCCGCCGCGGCAGCCGGCACCGCGCGACTGGCCGGGTCGATCACCACGCGGCAAGCCCCGAACGGCAGCCGGCAAGCCGCCGCCATGCGCGCGGCGAGATGCGATTCCATGTCGACGCACAGCGCCCCCGTGGCCCGGTGCAGCACCTGCTTGGCGGCGACTGAAAGCACCGGCTGGTCAGCCCCGGCCGCGGTGCCGACCCTGGCTTGCGGCAGCGCCGCATGCATGGCCCGGGTCCATGTCGTGTCGGTGTCGTAGCGCTCGCCAGGCGCGCAGACCGCATCCGCCAGCACCAGGTCGCCCGGCGCCAGCGTCGGGTCCAGCCCGCCCGCCACGCCAAAGCTGAGGATGCCCATGCAGTGCCGGCTGGCCATCTCGGACACGCCTTGCTCCAGCGCCAGGCCACGCAGCCCGTGCACCACGCGGCAATGCGGCCCGGCCGCGATGCGCGCTTCGAAATCCATGCCGGTGACGACCAGCACGAACGGTGCCGTCATAGCCCCCACGACACCTGGCCGGCGCCGCCGCGCTGCAGGTTGCGGTAGCGTGCCAGTGCCCACAGCGGAAAGAAGCGCGCGTAGCCGTGGTAGCGCAGGTAGAACACGCGCGGGAAGCCCACGGCGGTAAAGCGCGGCTCATGCCACAGGCCGCCGGCCGGCTGCGTGCGCAGCAGGTAGTCGATGCCTCGCGCCACCGCCGGATGCTGCGCGGCGCCGCCCGCCATCAGCGCCAGCAGCGCCCATGCGGTCTGCGAAGCCACGCTCGGCGCCGGCTCGTAGGCACGGTAGTCGAGACGGTAGCTGCTGCCGTCCTCGCCCCAGCCGCCGTCGGCGTTCTGGATCTGCACGAGCCAGTCCACGGCGCGGCGCATCTCGGGGGCCTCCGGGGCCAGGCCCGCGGCGTTCAGCGCGCACAGCGCGCTCCAGGTGCCGTAGATATAGTTGGTACCCCAGCGGCCGAACCAGCTGCCGTCCGGCATCTGCTCGGCCAGCAGGTAGCGCAGCGCGCGCGCGGCGGGCTCGCTCTTGTCGGGCGTGGCGCCGGTCTGGCACAGCATCGACAGGCAGCGCGCCGACACGTCCGCGGTGGGCGGGTCCAGCAGCGCGCCATGGTCGGCAAAGGGGATGTTGTTCAGGTACAGGTGCGTGTTTTCAGGCTCGAACGCGCCCCAGCCGCCGTTGCCGCTCTGCATGCCGACGATCCACTCGGAGGCGCGTGCCACGGCTTCGTCGTAGCGCCCGGGCGCGTCGTGCGCGCGCATGAAGCGGTCCATCGCGGCGGCCACCACGGCGGTGTCGTCCACGTCGGGATAGTAGGCATTGGCGTACTGGAAGGCCCAGCCGCCGGGGCGCACCAGCGGGCGGCGCACGACCCAGTCGCCGCGCACGTCCAGCACCTGCAGCGGCTTGAGCCAGTCCAGGCCGCGTCCTGCCGCCTGCGCCGCGCGCGCTTCGCCGGTTTCAAGCAAGGCGTGCGCGGCCAGCGAGGTATCCCACACCGGCGACAGGCAGGGCTGGCAATAGGCTTCGTCGCCGTGCTCGACCAGCAGCCGCTCGATCGAGCGTCGCGCCACGGCGCGCGCGGGATCGTCGGGCGGCACGCCCAGCACGTCGAACATCATCACGCTGTTGGCCATTGCCGGGAAGATCGCGCCCAGCCCGTCCTCGCCGTTGAGCCGTTCGCGCACGAAGGCCTGCGCCGCGGCAATCGCGCGCCGGCGCAGCATGCGCGGGAAGAGCGGCTCGGCCACGCGCAGCAGCGCGTCCAGGCCGCGGAACACGGTGTACCAGCCGGCGTGCTGGTGCGCGGCGCGCGGCGGCAGTTCCACCGTATGGCAGCTGCCGACAAACAGCTCGTTGATGCCGACCCCGCGCGGGTTGCGCGCCTGCGGCCGCAGGCTGTTCAGCACCAGCAGCGGCACGATCACCGTGCGCGCCCAGTACGAGACCTTGGACAGGTGGAACGGGAACCACTGCGGCAGCAGCATGATCTCCACCGGCATCATCGGCACCGCCGACCACGGCAGCACGCCGTACAGCGCCAGCAGCGTGCGCGTAAACACATTGCTGGCCTCGGCGCCGCCCATGGCATGGATGGCCTGGCGCGCGCGCTGCATATGCGCGGCTTGCGGATCGTCGCCCGCCATCTTCAGCGCGAAATAGGCTTTCACGCTGGCGCTGATGTCCGAGCTGCCTTCATGGAACAGCGGCCAGCCCCCGTCGGGGTTCTGGATGCGGCGCAGGTAGCGGGCGATGCGCGCTTCGAGGTCCAGGTCCGGGTCCTCGCCGAGGTAGTGCACCATCAGCACGTATTCGGCGGGGATGGTGGCATCGGCTTCCAGCTCGTAGACCCAGTGGCCATCGGGGCGCTGCTGGTGCAGCAGGGCATCGATCGCACGATCGATGCCGTGGTCCAGCGCCGGCCTGGGGGTGTGCGGCGCGGGCAGATCCTGGGCAATGGCCGGCTGTGCCGGCGCCGGGTCGATCCGCGGCGTGGCGTTGGCAAAGACGGTCTCGTTCATCGACATGCAGACTCCTTGAGCCGGCGCATGGCGTGGCCATGCCCGGCATGCATCGGGTTGCCGCGCTCAGCCAATGGCGTGGCGCAGCACGATCCAGAGCAATTGCGCGCGCGGCAGGCGCACGCGCTGGCGCGGTGCGCGCCAGCCCTGTGCGCGCAGGCGCGCCAGGATGCGGTGGTAGACCTCCGCCATGATGCGCGGCGAGCGCACCTGGCGCGTCGGGCAGCGCGCCATGATGGCGTTGGCCTGGTCATAGTGGGCCTGGGCTTCCTGCGCCACGGCCGCGCACGCCTGCCCGAGCGCCGGGTTGGCGGTCACGGCCTGGGGCGTGCCCGGGCCGATGCCGGCCGCGGCCAGCGCCTCGGCCGGCAGGTACAGCCGGCCGATGGCCGCGTCTTCATCGACATCGCGCAGGATATTGGTCAGCTGCAGCGCGCGGCCCAGGTGGTGCGCGAGCGCAATCCCGCACGATTCCTCCAGCCCGAACACGCGCACCGCCAGACGGCCCACCGCGCTGGCGACGCGATCACAATACAGGTCGAGGGTGGCGGCGTCGGGGGCGCGGATGTCCTGCACCACGTCCATGGTCATGCCGTCGATCACGGCAAGGAAGTCCGGCTGCTGCAGGTTGAAGGCCCGGATCTGCGCGCTCAGCGGCTGCAAGGCCGCAGGCGGGTTGCCGGCGTAGCAGGCGCCGATGTCGCGGCGCCAGGCGTCAAGCGCGGCCAGGCGTTCGGCATGCGGCGCGTTGCCGTCGGCGATGTCGTCGACGGCGCGGCAGAACGCATAGATCTCGAACATGGCCTGGCGCTGTGCCGCGGGCAGGATGCGCAGCGCGGCATGGAAGGAACTGCCGGCCGAAGCCGCGGGGCCCGCCTGGCTGCCGGCCACGGCAGTGGGGGATTCTGGCGTTGCGATCTGAGTACCGGCCACGTAACTCCTCGACACGCTGCTGGCCATCCCGCGTTGACCGCGCCGACTCTGTGCGCGCCCTGGCGGGAGGGTGGTTGTGGGTCGGCCGATTATAGCAATTTCACCAGCAACGAGACCGCGGTGTCCGCGGCCGCAGTACCGGAGCCCCAATGAAAAAGCCCCGCAACGACGCTGCGGGGCTCTTTCTGCCGGCCGGTCCGTCGGACCAGCCTGGCCTCACCGGTATCAGAGGGCCTGAATCTTGGTGGCTTGCTCGCCCTTCTGGCCCATGGCCTTGACGTAGCGGACCTTCTGGCCTTCCTTCAGCGACTTGAAGCCATTGCCTTCGATCGCGGAGAAGTGAGCGAACAGGTCATTGCCGCCTTCGTCCGGCGTGATGAAGCCGAAGCCCTTGGCGTCGTTGAACCACTTAACGGTACCGGTTTCCATATCTATCTCAACCTTGAATTTCAAAATGAGCGAAAACGCTCGTTATACACCGTGTGCAATGCACCCAGCGGATCTTTTTTATGTTCCCCGCCAGCGCATTCCATATGACTTCGATATGTCGCTGTCGTGACAACCGAAAACGTCACGGAACGACAACACCAGATGACACACCGAATGGGCGCTGCACAAGTGGGAATCATTCTGCCGAATTTTCCCGGTGTGTCAATCAGGCTAACCGCCTAATCATGATGAGAGGTTCCGACAGGAGATATTAGCGTTTTCTACTTCGCATTCGATTCAGTGAAATCCCTGAGTTCTCACCGGGTTCCGTTTCGACTGAATATCAGCCTGTGCACCATGAGTGAGCGGCGCGTGCCGGTGGGTAGTGCAAAATGGCCTCATTTTGGGGCACTGTTTCGTTTTGTTTCAACTTGAATTACCACAATCGGGGGAAGGCTTTACCCCGTGCGAGGGGTAGGTGAAGGGCGGCGCCGGGGGAGCGAATACCTGATCCGGCATCCGCCGGAACGGAGTTTCAGAATGATCTTCCGCCAAGCGTATATTCTCCGTTGCCGCCGCCTGATTGTATTGCGGTAGATACGATTGTTGACGATCTGCTTCGGCGGGCTGAGGTAGTGTCTCGACCGGCAGTGCATCCCGCCATGTCCCTGAACTGATACAATGGCTCGCGCCGAAGGCGCGCAATGAACAGAGTATGAGTCGCGGCTCCGTCTTCCTGGGGAAGGAAGACGCCGGACGCCTGGTCTCCGGGGTAGGGCAAGCCTCGTTCGCCCGGCTGCGGAAGTGCCGGAAGTGCTGTCGTCACGCACCGCTGAAGGGCGAAGACCCTGCAGGTTCAGTCACACCGGGCGGCAATTGGCGGCACCTCACGGCTCACGGCAAACGCCGCAAGGCCATGGGCGGGATTGGTCATCCCGCTTTTGTGCTCGGGACAGTCGTGCGGCAGCGTGTTGGCTGACCGGCTCCACGCCCTTGTTGCAGGGATCGGTGGTCGCAATGTCTGGTCGCTCTTGGCCGGTATCGGGTTGCAACGGGTGATGCAAACACATAAGAACAACGAAGTGAAAAAAATGACAACGGCCGAGGGCAGAGTTGCGTCCCGCATCTATGTGCCGGTGCGCGTGAAGTTTGGCATTGCCCTGTCCGTGGCGGTCGGATGGACCGCTTTTTCCGTGTGGATTGCCCAGCAGTGGCTGACCGACCTCGCGCACAACGTCGGGGTGGTGCCGGCCGTGCTGCTCGTCGGCGGGATCGCCATCGTCCCGGGTTTCATGAATGCCTTCCTGATGGCCAGCCTGGCCATGGACCGGCGGCCGCCGCGCCAGCCGCTCGAGGTCTATCCGCCGCTGACAATCCTGATTGCCGCATACAACGAAGAGGCGTGCATTCTCGACACCCTGGCCAGTATCGAGCGCCAGAACTACGCGGCACCGTTGCAGGTGATCGTGATCAACGACGGCTCGCGCGATGGGACCGCCGCGCTGGTGCGCGGGGCGGAGGCCAGCTATCCGTGGCTGCGGTTGCTCGACCTGCCCGTGAATGGCGGCAAGGCCAGGGCGCTGAACGAGGGGTTGAAGCTCGCCGGGGACGAACTCGTCATCACCGTCGACGCCGATTCCTACCTGCAGCAGAACGCGCTGAGCAGCATCGTCGAGCGCTATCGCCAGGACCCGCCCAGTACGCGCGCCGTGGCCGGCAAGATCCTGGTGCGCAATTCACGCCAGAACTGGCTGACGCGCTGCCAGGAGTGGGACTATTTCCAGGGGATTGCCGCCATCAAGCGCATGCAGTCGCTCTACCAGGGCACGCTGGTGGCCCAGGGCGCATTCTCCATCTACGACCGCCGGGCCCTACTCGAGGTGGGCGGCTGGGACGATTGCGTCGGCGAGGACATCGTACTGACCTGGGCCCTGCTGAAAGCCGGCTATCGGGTAGGGCACTGCGAGGATGCCTGCATCTTCACCAACGTTCCGGACAATGTCGGCCAGTTCGTGCGCCAGCGGCAACGCTGGGCACGCGGCATGATGGAAGCCTTCCGGCAGCATCCTGGCATCCTCGTGGTGCCGCGCATGTCGACCTTTTTCGTCTACTGGAACTTGCTGTACCCGTGGCTGGACCTGGCGTTCACGTTGGGGTTCCTGCCCGGGGTCGTGCTGGCGCTGTTCGGCTGCTACTGGATCGCGGGGCCGATGACCCTGGCCCTGTTGCCGCTTGCCATCCTGATGAGTTTCCTGATGTTCTCGATCGAAAGGCGGATGTTCGATCGGTTGGGCCTCAAGGTCAGGCGGAATCGGCTTGGCCTCTGCATCTACGTCATTTTCTATAGCCTGCTGCTGCAGCCCGCGAGCGTGCTCGGCTATGTCGATGAACTCTTCAAGACACGCAAGACCTGGGGTACCAAGTGAGACGATTCAGCTTTGTGTTTCTATATGCGGTGCTTGGGTTCCTGGGTGCAAAGGCAGCGGTAGCGGAGGAAGCGGCGGCAACGGACGAGAAGGTGCTGGACCAGGGGATCGGTCCCGAGTTCCTGGCCACCAGCGACAGCGAGGGCTTCCGCGCGCGGCGCTTGTCGGTCGAGTACCTTCCCAGCATGCAGCATGCCGACCACTTGTATGGCCTGCGCGCGAGCGACTATCGCTACAGTCAGGATGGCTGGTCGCGCCATGGGCAGAAGCTGAGCGTGCTGGGGCGGCAGCTGGACCCGGCCACCCTGAATGGATGGACGATGGACGTCGGCGTCTTTGCCCAGGGCGGGCACACGCTGCTGACGGCTGACGGCGGCTACCGGTTGTCGCTGGCGAAGCGGACCTCGCTGGAAGTCTTCATCAATCGCGATTGGGTCGAAACCCGCACGGCGCTGGACCGCGGTGTTTCCTACACCTTTGGCGGGGTGGCCGTGGACCAGGGCATCGGGCCGCATGTAACGCTGGTGGGCGTGGCCGGCCAGCAGTACTTTTCCGATGGCAATCGTCGCGATCACGGCCGGCTCAGGCTCATCTACCAGCCGTCGCTGGACCTGGGCCTGACGTTGCAGGCACGCTTTCGCGCTTACCGCAGCACGCACGAGGATGTCGGCCGCGCGTACTTCAACCCGGAGCATTACTCGGAATCCATGCTTGCGATTGGCTGGCGCCAGCGCTACAAGGGCTGGGTGGGATCGCTGGTGGCGGGCCTGGGCCGGGAAAAGATCGTTGACGCGCCGCTGCAGCCGACCAAGCTGTTTGAGTTGGGCCTGCAGAGCCCGGTCCGTGGCGCCCAATCGTTGCGTCTGCGTGCGGGTTACAATCGCAGCGCATCGTTTAACGGGCCGAACTATCACTACCGCTACGTGCTCGGCGAGTGGATCGTCCGCTTCTGAGCCATGCATCGACGGCTGGTGTCGCGGTTCGGTAACATTGCAGCATCCGGCTTGCTTCGGCCCCGCTTGCCGCGCGATTGTCCAGGGCCGTGCCCGCCAGGGTGGGTATCAAGCAGACGTCAATATTGCCCGACGTGAGTCGCAGTGGCAGTCGCAGTAGGCAGGGGGGTGGATGAGAATTGCCTCGGTGGAGGATGATCCGGATCAGGCCGAACTGATCCGGCAGATATTGGGCGAAGCCGGTTTCGAGTGCGAGTCCTTCGCCAACGGCACGGACTTCCTGCGCGCGCTGCGCGAGCGCGCCTACGACCTGCTGCTGGTCGACTGGCAGTTGCCCGGCACCAGCGGCTATGAGCTGGTCAGCTGGGTGCGGCAGAAGTCCGGCAACATGCCGCCGATCCTGTTCGTCACCAGCCGCACCGCCGAATCCGACATCGTCGACGGCCTGACGGTGGGCGCCGACGACTACATGCTCAAGCCCATCCGCGCCGGCGAGCTGATCGCCCGCGTGCGCTCGCTGCTGCGCCGCGCCTACCCGGAGGCCGCGCAGGAAGTGGAGCTGATCCGGCGCGGCAACTACACCGTCGATACCCACGCGCGCACCATCGCCGTCGGCGGCGAGGCCGCACTGCTGTCGCCGCGCGAATACGAGCTGGCGCTGTTCCTGTTCCGCAATACCGGGCGCCTGCTGGCGCGCGAGGTGGTGGAGCAGGCCGTCTGGGGCCGCGCCATGGGAGCGGGCTCGCGCACGCTCGACACGCATATCTCGCGGCTGCGCCTGAAGCTGGCGCTGCGTCCCGAGAACGGCGTGCGGCTGACTTCCGTGTATTCGCACGGCTATCGATTTGAAGAAATTTCCGCTGCCGAAGCGCAGGCGGACGAGGCCGGGGCGGATGCGTAAGCGGATTGGATGTGTCGCGCTGGCCCTGCTGGCCGGCGTGGCGGTGCCGGCGCACGCCGGACCCGCGGGCGCCGAGGGCGCCGATTTTATCTACGTGGTGGAGCCGGGCGATACGCTGATCGGACTGGCCTCGCGCTACATGGCGTCGGAGCAGGGGTGGCGCACGCTGCAGCGGCTGAACGGCGTGGCCGATCCGTACCGGCTGGTGCCCGGCTCGCGCCTGCGCATCCCGCTCAGCCAGATTCCCGAACAGGCGGCGTCTGCCCGCGTGGTCTATGTGGCCGGCGAGGTCCGCGCCAACGGCCGGCCGGTGCAGGCCGGCATGACGCTGGATGAAGCGGCGCGCATCGAGACCCCCACGGGCGGCTCGGTCACGCTGGAGCTGCCGGACCGCAGCCGCGTCACGCTGCCGCCCGCCACCACGGTGGCGGTGAGCCGGCTGCGCACCTTCGCGCGCAGCGGCCTGACCGATACCGTGATCCGCATCGACAAGGGTGCCGCCGATACGCGCGTGGCGCCCGAGGGTGGCGGCGTCGGCCGGTTCGAGCTGCATACGCCGATGATGGTGACCGGCGTGCGCGGCACCCGCTACCGGGTCTCGGCCGACAACGCCGGCAGCCGCAGCGAGGTGCTGGAAGGGCGCGTCGGCGTCAGCGCGGCGCGGGGTGCCCGCGCCACGCCGGCGGCGGACCGTGCCATGACCGCGGCGGCGTCGGTCGGCGCCGGCTATGGCATCGGCGTGTCGTCCGGCGGCAAGCTGTCGCAGCCGGTGGCGCTGCTGCCGGCGCCGGTGCTGCTGCCCCCGGCCGATACCGTGCTGGGCCCGGCGTTCAAGGCCGCCTGGCAGCCGGTGCCGGGTGCCACCGGTTACCGCGTGCTGGTGGCGCGCGACGCGGTGCTGAGCGAACTGGCCTGGACCGGCACCGTCAGTGGCGCCAATGTCACGGCCACGCGCGTAGACGGGTTGCCCGAGGGCACCCTGTACCTGAGCGTCAGCGCGATCGACAAGCAGCAGCTGACCGGATACGGCGCCCAGGCGCCGGTGTCGGTGCGGCTGAACCCGCCGGCGCCATTCACGCAGCAGCCTGCCGCCGATGCGGTGCGCTACGCCGACGCCGTGGCCTTCGAATGGGCCACCGTGCCGAGCGCGGCGCGCTACGAGCTGGCAATCGCCGCCGATGCGGACTTTACGCGCGAGGCCGCCGTTCATCCGGCTACCGAGCCCGGCGCCACGCAAGCGCTGGCCCCGGGCCGCTGGTGGTGGCGCGTGCGCAGTGTCGATGCGGCGGGCCGGCCGGGACCGTGGTCGGATGCGGTGCCGTTCAGCGTCGAGCTCAAGCCGCCCGTCCCCACCATCCAGGACGACGGCGGCGCGCTGCATATCGGCTGGCCCGAGGGCGGCGGCGCGGGCACGGGATACCGGGTCCAGATGTCGGCCGACGCCGGCTTCGCCACGCTGCTGGCCGACGAGCAGGCCACCACCAACGCCATCGACCTGCCGCGCCCCGCGCCGGGCGTGTATTTCATCCGCGTGGCGCGTGTGGCGCCGGGCGTGACGCCTGACCCGGCGGCGTTCTCCGCGCCGCAGCGTATTGAGGTCATTGCCGTCCTGCGCGACTCGCAGGGCGGCGCAATCGGTTCGGGCGACCGGCCGGACGGCGGTGGCCGCATCCGGCTCAACTGACACGCCAGGCCCGGCAGCGGCCCCGTCCGGGCGCGCCGGCGCGCGGGTAGGCGGGTCCGCATTCGGGCGGCGCACGCTGGTCGAATGGTGCCTGCTGGCGGCCGCCGTGCTGGCCCTGGTGATGCTGGCCGCGCGCGAGGGCTGGGCCGAGCGCGCCGACCTGGCCGCCTACGACATCGCCATCAGCGCCCAGCACCACCCGGCCCGCGACGACATCGTCATCGTCGGCATCGACGATGCCAGCATCAGCGCCATCGGCCGCTGGCCTTGGCGCCGCGCGGTGCTGGCGCAGCTGGTCGAGCGCATCGCCGCCGGCCGGCCGCGCGTGATCGGCGTGGACGTGATCCTGTCCGAGCGCGATACCCGCTATCCGCAAGATGACGCCGTGCTGGCGCGCAGCATGGCGTTGGCCGGCAACGTGGTGCTGCCGGTGGTGGCCGAGTCCGGTCCCGACGGCATGCTGGTGCGCTACCCGCTGGCCGGGCTGGGCGCGGCGGTGGGCCATATCAATATGGTGGTCGATACCGATGGCGTGGCTCGCCAGGTCTACCTGCGCGAGGGACCGCATCCGGTGGCTGCCGCGGGCGTGCCGCACCTGGCCGCGGTGATGGCGGGCTTCGGGCGCGGCGGCTTGCCCGCCAGCGTGCGCCAGGAGCCGGCCCTGGTGACCGAAGCCAACGGCTGGGAGCGCAGCGGCCGCCTGCGCATTCCGTATGCCGGCCCGCCCGGCACCTTTGCCCGCGTGTCGGTGCGCGACGTGCTGGAAGGCCGCGCCGATCCGGCCATCTTTACCGGCAAGGCGGTGCTGATCGGCCCCCTGGCCACCGGCATGGGCGACGTGCTGCCGACCCCGGCCTCGCGCGATGGCCGCGGCATGAGCGGCGTGGAGATCCTGGCCAATACCGTGCAGGCGGTGACCGACGGCGACGCCATCATCGTGGTGCCGCTTGCGTGGCAGGTCGGCGGCACGCTGCTGGCGGTGCTGCTGGCCGCCCTGGCCGCGCTGCGGCTGCCGCCACGCGGCGCGCTGCTCGTCACCGGGCTGCTGCTGGCCGGCCTGCTGCTCGGGTCGCTGGCGCTGCTGGCCCTGGCGCGGCTGTGGTTTGCCCCCGCCGCCGCGGTGTTCGGCTGCGTGCTGTTCTACCCGCTGTGGAGCTGGCTGCGCCAGGAAGCGGCCTTGCGCTTCCTGACCGACGAGCTGGCGAGGCTGGAGCGCGAGCCCGGCGTGATGCCCGCGCCGCGGCATACCGGCGCCACGCTCGACAGCCGCATGCGCGCGGTCTACGCCATGAGCGCGCAGTTGCGCGGCATGCGTCGTTTCCTCTCCGACGGGGTGGAGAGCCTGCCCGATGCCACCGCGATCTGCGACCTCGACGGCGCCGTGCTGCTGGCCAACCGCCGCTGCGTGGCGCTGGCGCCCGCCGTGCTCGACAGCGAGCCGCCGCGCGCACTGGACGAGCCCGGCCCGCCGCGCCCCGGCATCCGCGCCCTGATCGAAGCGCTGTTTCCAGCGCCGGCGCCGGCGCTGGCCTATTGGCAGGCCCTGCACGACCGCCACGCCGGCGCCCGCATCGCCCCGGCCCCGGTACCGGAAGGCGGCATCGAAGTGGCCGGGCGCGGCGACCGCCGCTACCTGCTGCACGGCGCGCCGCTGCATGCCGAGGCCGGCGCCGTGGCCGGCCTGATCGTCAGCGTGATCGACATTACCGCCATCCGCATTGCCGAGCGCCAGCGCGAGCAGATGCTGCGCTTCCTGTCGCACGACATGCGCTCGCCGCAGGCGTCGATCCTGGCACTGATCGAACTGCACGAGCACCGCGCACGGCGCGACAGGGCATCCGGCGATGCCGCCACCGACAGCGGCGTGCTGAACCGCATCGCCGCCCATGCACGCCGCACCATGACGCTGGCCGACGACTTCATCAGCGTCGCGCGCGCGGAGTCGAAGTCGCTGGCGTTCATGGAGGTAGAGCTAGGCGGGCTGGTGCTCGACGCCACCGACCAGCTCTGGGCGCTGGCCAAGGCGCGCGACGTGACACTGCAGATCGACCTGCCGGACGATCCCGCGGTGTTGCAGGGCGAACCTGCGCTGCTGGTGCGGGCCATCGCCAACCTGGTCAGCAATGCGATCAAGTTCAGCCCGCAAGGGGCGATGGTGACGGTCTCGCTCACGCGCGAGCCGGACAGCTTTGTCGTCGCCGTGCAGGATCACGGGCCGGGGATTGCCGAGGCGGATCAGGCGCGCCTGTTCGAACCGTTCGCGCGCCTGCATGAGGGGCAGCAGGGCGCACCCGAAGGCACCGGGCTCGGGCTGGTGCTGGTGCGGGCGGTGGCCGAGCGGCACGGCGGCAAGGCCAGCGTGCGGAGTGCGGCCGGGGCGGGTGCGATGTTCCGCATGGAATTGCCCATGACCTGAGTGGTACAGCAATCGGCGCAAGTCATGCTATGGCTGCTGACACAATTGTTGGCAGTCGCCAAAGGCGGATGTGCGTAGCATCGGATTGCCGCTGGAGCCGCATCCGGTGGTCTTCGCGCCCACGCCAGGCTCCCCCAACGGCCGTTACCGGCGTGGGCGGTTTTTTTGAAGTGGAATGGGAGTAGCCGAGCGCATTCTTTAGAATGCCGCACTCCATCGTGACCCGCCGCAGCTCGTGCTGCAGGAGCTGGACTATCCGGGCTCGTTTCCATCGCGCTGCCACAGGCGGCTGCTGGCACGCATTGGCCTATATTTGGGAGGTAAGATATTGCCTTCTGCCGCACAACAGCTCCCGGACTATTTTCCCTTGCTGAAGTGAAAGGCAAGACGTCAGCCATTTCCTCAAATATAAACGGCCCATCGGCACAGCAGAATCGCCATGCCCACATCGCCCAAGTCCACTTCGCGACAAACTGCCGTGACGCGAGCCAGGTCAGCCTCGCAGCGCGAGGCGAAGATGCCGAAGGCGAGCAAGGAAGCCGAGGGTCTGGTCCGTCGCCCCCTCCAGTCACGTAGCGAGCAGAGCCTGGCGAATATGGTGGCCGCCTGCCGTGCGCTGGCCGAGCAGCGTGGAAATCTGGACGAAATCTCCCTTGGCGAGGTGGTGGCGGCGGCGAAGACATCCATCGGCGCCTTCTACGCGCGTTTCAAGGACAAGGAGGCGATGCTCGCCTATGTTCTCGACGTCGTGCTCGGTGAAGTAGAACAGGTCGCGCTACGTTCGATCGCAGAGCATACGGTCTGGCAAACCGGGCCGGCCGAGGCGATCGTCGAGCGGATTGTGCACTTGTATGTCAGCCAGTATCGCGAGAACCGGGGCTTGTTCGGCGCCTTCCTGCGGCACTACACCGCGCGTGGTCTCGAACTGAATCTCATGCGCAAGGCCAATCGCCGCATCATCGGGCTGATAGAGCCTTGGCTGGCCAGCCAGCTCCGCGACCGTTCCCGGCCGGTTGCCATCTTCGAAGTCCGTACTGCCATCCAGTTCGTCGTCGGAACGCTTTCCAATATGCTGCTCCACGACCCCGGACCACTGCATCTTGACGATGAGGCCATCGAGCAACATCTGAACCGCATGGCGACGCGCTACCTCGGGCTCCCGGAGGCCCGTCCCGCTCGCGGCGGGCGTCGCCTTACGCGGTAGCCGCTCGCCCCGAGGATCTCGCGGGCGCACGGGAACGTGAATTTAAACAGAATAGTCGTTCTATTTAATGTTCGACGTGACCCGGGCGATCCGTATGCCCGGGTGCGGATCGCATCGTGCTATTGGCTGATGCCGGTGCCACGCGCCCCATCGATGGTGGTCATCACATGGCGGCGCGCATCGAACTCCTCCGCAACCTTCTGGTCGTTGGCGAACTGAGCCTCGACGTCAACATTGGCGAACTCGATCGCGCCCATGGCAGCAAAGGCGTCCTGTACGCGCTGGCTCCACAGTCCGATATCCTTCACCGTGGGTACGATGCGGCTGAACAGCCGCTGGCGGAACATGCGCATGTTCTCCGACTCCATTACCGCTTTGGCGCACTCATCCTCGGGGAGTCCCAGGCGGCCCCATACCTCCTTCTGGTCAAATCGGTCACGCATCTGGTAGCAAGCTTCTATGACGAAATCTTCTCGCTCGCGTTGCTCTGCCTGCGTGAGTTGCGGATAGTAGCCGCGCAATGCGGTGCGGCCGAAGGCGACGTGGCGCGCCTCATCCTGCATCACGTAAGCATTGATCGATGCCGCAAGGGGGTTCTTCGAGTAATCGCGAATACGCTGGAAGGCTGCCAGCGCAAGCCCCTCGACCAGAACCTGCATGCCGAGATAGCAGAAGTCCCACCGCGAATCGCTCAGGATGGATTCCAGCAGGGATTTCAGACCGGGCGTGATCGGATACATGACACCGACCTTCTCGTGCAGCAGGCGAGAATAAGCTTCCACGTGGCGCGCCTCATCCATGGTCTGGGTGGCCGCATAGAACTTGGCGTCGATTTCCGGAACCATTTGCACGATGCGCGCTGCGACCATGAGCGCGCCTTGCTCGCCGTGCAGGAACTGCGACAGCGAATGCGCTTGCTGATGAATGCGCAACTCGATGCGGTCCTTCTCGCCCAGCTTGTCCCACAGCGTGGTGCCGTAGATCGGGATCATGCGGTCGTCCAGTTCCTGGGGATTCTCCGGATCGAGTTCTTGCGACCAGTCGATGCGGTCCGTCGCATTCCATTGCTGCTTCTTGCTGGTCTCGTAGAGCTGCAGAAGCTTCGATGACTCGTCGTCGTACTCCCAGTTGAACTCAGTGGCTACCTGGCTACTGACAGACCAGCCGGTCTGCATGACGGGCAGGGTGTAACGATGTAGCGATGACATGACGTCTCCTTTGACGTGTTCTTGTTTCTGACCGATCTGTCCCGGCGGGCCGCATTGCCGGAGTTCGGGGAGACCTGCCTTGTGTTCGCTTTTGTCTCCGGCTATAAATAGAAGAATAATTCTGTTTCTGGTGAATGCAAGTGCCCGGGATGCGGGCCGGTGATTGAGGAGACCCCATGCAGTTCCATCGCCTTACCGTTGCAGATGTGGTCGAGGAGACTGGAGAAGCGCGCTCCTATGTGCTTTCCGTGCCAGAGGCGCTGCATGCATCGTTCCGTTATCGAGGGGGGCAGCACCTGACTTTCAGGGTAAACGTGGATGGGGAAATCCTGACCCGCAGCTACTCGTTGTCCAGCTCGCCGGAGTCGGGGGGGCTGCCGGTGGTCACGGTCAAGCGTGTTCCGCAGGGCCGGGTCTCGCACTGGTTCCATGCACATGTCAGAGCCGGGACGGTGCTGGAGGTAAGCGCGCCCACCGGCCGCTTCGTGTGCGACGAAGGCGAATCGCCTCTGGTGTTTTGCGCGGCCGGCAGTGGTATCACGCCGATCCTTTCGATGATCCGCTCCATGCTGGCGGGCACGCGACGTTCGATCACGCTCTTCTATGCCAACCGGGACGCGGACAGCGTCATCTTCGGGGATGCCATCGCCCGGCTGGTCGAGGCGCATTCGGACCGGCTGGAGGTGGTGATGCACTACGACGACCAGAATGGCTACCCGGAGGCCGGCAGGCTCGCGAAGCTGCTGGGCCGCGGGAGCACCTTCCAGCTTTACCTGTGCGGGCCGGCGCCGTTCATGGCGACTGTGCAGCAGGCCGCGGCTGCTGCCGGGGTCCCGGGTTCCCGCGTACACCTGGAGCGCTTCGACGCGGCGCCCGCCGCGCAAGGGGAGACAGCGGCGCTCTGGTCGGACAAGGATTGCCATGCGCGCGTCACGACCGGAGGAACCCAGCACGTGGTGCGTGTGACCGGTGGCCAGACACTGCTGCAGGCCGTTCTTGCGGTCGGATTGGAAGTGCCATACGCCTGCCAGGAGGGATACTGCGGTTCATGCGCGGCGAAATGCGTGGACGGCGAGGTCGTCCACGCACGCAATGACGTGTTCAATGCCGACGACCTCGCGGGCGGCTGGATCCTGGCTTGCCAGGCGCACCTGCGCCACGACCGGCCGGTCGCCATCACCTTCGACGTATGAGCTTTAATGTAGGAAGCAAAATCCGGAGACAGAAGATGAAAGCTGCAGTGATGGAAAAGGTGGGCGCACCGCTCTCCATTCGTGATGTTGCCATCGTGGAGCCGGGGCCGCGTGAAGTGCTGGTGCGCACGGCTGCCGTAGGATTGTGTCATAGCGATCTCCACATGATCCACGGCATATACCCGCTGCCGTTGCCTGCCGTACTCGGGCACGAGGTGTCGGGGATCGTTGAGGCAGTCGGGTCTGAGGTTTCGGGGCTGAAGGCGGGCGACCACGTGGTCGGTTGCCTGTCGGTCTATTGCGGGCACTGCCCGGTTTGTGCGTCAGGCCATCAGGTCTTGTGCCAGAATCCCGAAGTCAAGCAACCGGCGGGCAAGGCTGATCGCCTTCGCCTGGCCGGCAATCCGCTTAGCCAGGTCTTCAACCTCTCGGGCTTTGCCGAGCAGATCCTGGTGCACGAAAATGCGCTGGTGAGAATCCGCCAGGACATGCCGCTAGACCGCGCGGCCCTGCTGGGTTGTGCCGTCATCACCGGCACGGGCGCTGTTTTTCACAGCGCGAAAGTGCAGCCGGGCAGCAGCGTGGTGGTGGTGGGTTGCGGTGGTGTTGGCCTCTCTGCTATCAACGGCGCGGCCATTGCCGGGGCCGCTCGGATCATCGCGGTCGACATGTTGCCGGCCAAGCTGGAGTTGGCCCGAAAATTCGGCGCGACTGACGTGGTGAATGCCGGCGAAGGCGATGCCGTGGCGCAAGTGTTGTCGCTGACGGGTGGCGGCGTGGACTTTGCCTTCGAGTGCATTGGCCTCAAGCAGACCGTGGAGCAGTGCTATGCGATGCTGGCTCCGGCGGGTACCGCCACGGTGATCGGCCTGTTCCGCCCCGACGCGAAGATCGAACTGCCAGCCATCGACTTCTTGCGCGAGAAGCGTCTCCAGGGCTCGCTGATGGGGTCGAACCGGCTGAGCGTTGACATCCCGCGTCTGGTCGAGCTGTACACGCAGGGCAAGCTGCTGCTCGACGAGCTGATCTCACGGCGAATCTCGCTGGACGAGATCAACGAAGGCTTTATCGCCATGCAGTCTGGCAATGTGGCCCGCTGTGTGGTCACGTTCCCGGGCGTGGGCGGCCTGTAGTGAGTGCCTTGGCGCGCCATGCGACGGATCCGCTGCTGGGCCTGGTGGCTGCGGGACTCGGATGGGCCGTCATCACGCCCCTTTGCCTCTGGCAATCGCGGGCGTGGCTGGAGCGGGTCGACCTGGTGCCGATTCCGCCGTCGCGGCCGAATCTCCCTCACTCCCTACGCCTTGAGCGTCAAGACAAAGCTCGTCCTCCCCCCCGCCGACTCCACCCCGATCCCCCCACCATGCGCGGCCACAATCGCCTGCGTAATCGCCAGCCCCAGCCCCGCGCCATCGGACTCGGGCCGCGCCCGCGACTTGTCGGCGCGGAAGAACCGGTCGAACAGCGATGGCAGCAACTCTGGCCGGATGGTGTCGCCTTCGTTCTCGACCACCACTGTCACCGCTTCTGCGGCGGGCGATATTTCCACCACGATGCCCTTGCCCGCGGGCGTATGCCGCAGCGCATTCGAGAGCAGGTTGCTCAACGCGCGCCGCAGCATCAGCCGGTCGCCGGTGATGCGGCCACGGCCGCGCAGGGTCAGCCGCACACCCTTGTCCTCGGCCAGCGCATCATAGAAATCGAACAGCGCGGCGACTTCATCCGCGACCTCGATCGGCTCCGCGTTGGGCAGCGAGATGCCGTGCTCCATCTTGGCCAGGTAGAGCATGTCCGACACCATGCGCGACAGCCGCTGCAGCTCTTCCACGTTGGAGGCCAGCACCTCGCGGTACTTGGCCGCGTCGCGCGGCTGCGACAGCACCACCTGGGTCTGCGTCATCAGGTTGGTGATCGGCGTGCGCAGTTCGTGCGCGAGGTCTGACGAGAACTCCGACAGGCGCGCGAAGTCGCGCTGCAGGCGTTCCAGCATGGCGTTGAGCGTGGCGGCGAGGTCGGCCATTTCCACCGGCACGGCATCGACCGGCATGCGCTCGTCGAGCTTGTGCGCGGTGACAGCGCGCGCGCGCGAGGCCATGGTGCGCAGTGGCGAGAGGCCGCGGCGCGCGGCCCACCAGCCCAGCAGGCCGCTCGCCAGTGCCGCCAGCGCGCTGTAGAAGGCGAGCGACTGGCGGAACGCGTGCATGAAGTGGGCATGCAAGGCCGTGTCCATGCCAACCACGACCTGCAGCGGCCCGGGCTGTCCGTCCGCCACCGGGGCCAGCGCGCGCAGGCCGCGATAGGCCTGGCCGCCTTGTTCCCAGGTGAAGACGTCCTGCCGCGCCGGCAGTTGCGCGGCGGCTGCCAGCGCCATGCCGAAGTCGAAATCCCGCGTGGCATACAGGCGCTTGCCGTCGGCGGCGCGCACTTCGGCGACGAAGCCGGGATGGTGTTCCAGCGCCGGGCCCAGGCGCTGCGGCAGCGACGCCGCCGGGCCCTCGGCCGTGATCTTCCGGATCAGCCGCACGTTGTCGCCCAGCACGGCGTAGTCTTCGTCGGCGAAATGATTGTCGATCGCCAGCCAGATCAGCACGCCCAGGCCCAGCAGCACCGCGGCGGACGACAGCGAGAACAGGATGGTGAGCCGTGCCGTCAGCGACTTGCGGCCCGTCATGCGCGATTCTCCTCCGGCGCTTCCAGCACGTAGCCCATGCCGCGTACGGTCTGGATCAGCCTGGGCTCGAACGCATCGTCGATCTTCGCGCGCAGGCGCCGGATGGCGACGTCGATGACATTGCTGTCGCTGTCGAAATTCATGTCCCACACCTGCGAAGCGATCAGCGAGCGCGGCAGCACTTCGCCGCGGCGGCGCGCCAGCAGTTCCAGCAGGGCGAATTCCTTGCTGGTCAGCGTGATGCGGCGCCCGGCGCGCGTGGCCCGGCGGCGGGTCAGGTCCAGCACCAGGTCGGCCACCTGGATGCGGTCCAGCGCCATCTGCGCGGTGCCCCGGCGCAGCAGCGTGCGCACGCGCGCGAGCAGCTCGGAGAAGGCGAAGGGCTTGACCAGGTAGTCGTCCGCGCCCAGCTCCAGCCCCTTGACGCGGTCCGCCACGCTGTCGCGCGCGGTCAGGAACAGCACCGGCACGGCGTTCTGCGCGGCGCGCAGCGCCTGCACGATGCGCCAGCCGTCCATGTCCGGCAGCATCACGTCCAGGATGACCAGGTCGTAGGGCTCGGTCATCGCCAGGTGCTGGCCGTCCAGCCCGTTGGCCACCAGGTCGACGACGAAGCCCGCCTCGGTCAGCCCCTGGCGCAGGTATTCGCCGGTCTTGGACTCGTCTTCCACCACAAGCAGTTTCATCGGCACTTTCCTTGATCGATCAGTCACTTTACGCCGGCGCCGCCGCCGCCAACATGACGGGAAGATTACCGGATTGTCATGTTCCGGTCAGGCGTGCGTAGGGTGGCCCTCGCTACGCTTGGCGTGCTTTCAACCAGGATCTGATGCCATGCGACGCCACCCAAGCCCCGGCCTTGTGCTGCCCGATTTTCGACGACGCCGCTTCGTGCAGGGGCTGGCCGCCGGCGGCGTGGTGGGCGGCCTGTCCGGGATCGGCGGCAGCGCCTGGGCGCAGCATGCGGGCCATGGCGCCGGCGAGCGCGCCGGGCAGCCCGCGCCGGCGGGCACGGGCTCGGCGCCGGTGCTGCGCGGCACCGAGTTCGACCTGGTGATCGGCGAAGCGCTGGTCAACTACACCGGCAAGCCCGCCATCGCCACCACCATCAACGGCATCCTGCCCGGCCCGACGCTGCGCTGGCGCGAGGGCGATACCGTCACCATCCGCGTGACCAACCGCCTGCGCGAAGCCACCTCGATCCACTGGCACGGCATCATCCTGCCGTACGGGATGGACGGCGTGCCCGGCATCAGCTTTGCCGGCATTCCGCCTGGCGAGACCTTCACCTACCGCTTCAAGGTCGCGCAGGCCGGCAGCTACTGGTACCACTCGCATTCGGGTTTCCAGGAGATGACCGGCGTGTACGGCGGCATCGTCATCGATCCGGCCTCGGGCCAGGAAACCGTGCGTGCCGACCGCGACCATACGGTGCTGCTGTCGGACTGGACCGATGAAGACCCGATGCGGGTGCTGGCCAAGCTCAAGATCCAGGGCGACTATTACAACTACAACCAGCCCACGGTGGTCGACTTCTTCCGCGACGCCTCGCGCGACGGGCTCAGGCAGGCGCTGGACAAGCGCCGCATGTGGAACCAGATGCGGATGAGCCCGACCGATCTGGCGGACCTGTCCAGCGCCACGCTGACCCACCTGGCCAACGGGGTCACGCCGGCGGGCAACTGGACCGGTGTGTTTCGCCGCGGCGAGACCGTGCGCCTGCGCTTTATCAACGGCTCGGGCAATACCTTCTACGACGTGCGCATTCCCGGGCTCAGGCTGCGGGTGGTGCAGGTCGACGGCCAGGATGTCGAACCGGTCACGGTCGACGAATTCCGCTTCGGCCCCGGCGAGACCTGCGACGCCATCGTCGCGCCGCGCGACGACGCCTACACGCTGTTCGCGCAGTCGATGGACCGTACCGGCTATGCACGCGGCACGCTGGCGGTCAGGGAAGGGCTGGCGGCACCGGTGCCGGCGCTGGACCAGGCCGAGTGGCTGACCATGACCGACATGATGGGCGGGATGACGGGCCATGGCGGCCACGGCGGCATGCAGCATGGCGCCATGCCGATGCAGGGCATGGAACACGCCGGCATGGACCACAGCCAGCACGCCATGGCCGCCGCCGATCCGCTCAAGGTCCCCAGCAAGACCGCGCGCCATGCCCGCACCGAATACGGTGCCAGCACCGACATGCGCGTCGACATGGCCCGCACCAACCTGGACGACCCCGGCATCGGCCTGCGCAACAACGGCAGGCGCGTGCTGACGCTGGCCGACCAGCACACCATCGGCGGGGCCATGGATGCGCGCGGCCCCGGGCGCGAGGTCGAGCTGCATCTGACCGGGAATATGGAGCGCTATACCTGGTCGTTCGACGGCGTCGAGTTCGGCAAGTCGACGCCGGTCTACTTCAGGCACAACGAGCGCCTGCGCGTGATCCTGCACAACGACACCATGATGACGCATCCCATGCACCTGCACGGCATGTGGAGCGAGCTGGAAGCACCGGACGGCAGCTTCCAGGCACGGCGCCACACCATCCCCGTGCAGCCGGCGCAGCGCATCAGCTTCCTGGTCACGGCCGATGCACTGGGACGCTGGGCCTGGCATTGCCACCTGATGCTGCATATGGATGCGGGCATGTTCCGTGAAGTGGTGGTGGCGTGATGGCACAATGTGAATTCGCAATCGTTATGCACGGGCACAGGAAGACGATGCTGGCGGCGGCGCTGGCACTGACCGCCATGGGCGCAGCCGCTGCGCAAGACCCGCATGCCGGCCACGCGCCAGGCCATGATCAGCAGGCTGCCCACGCGGCGCCCGCCGTCATGCAGGATATGGATCACAGCCAGATGCAAGGCATGGAGCCGGACGGGATCCAGACCATGGATGGCGGCGGCGCGCTGCAGGAGACTGCCCCCGCCATGAACCATGGCGACATGCAGATGCAGGGCGGCAGCGCGCCGCCCGACGCCCGCGATCCGCACGCCTACTCCGGCGGCTACCAGCTGGGCGTCGGCAAGTACGCCCTCGGCGACAAGCGCCAGCTGGTGATGGCCGACCAGCACCTGTTCGCCTCGGTGCTGGTCGACCGCCTGGAGTGGGCCCATGCCAACGGCGGCAATGCCGCCGCCTACGAGGCGCAGGCGTGGTTCGGCAACAGCTACGACAAGCTGGTGATCAAGGCCGAGGGCGAGGCGTCGAAGGGCAAGCTGCACGAGGCCCGCACCGAACTGCTGTGGGGCCACGCCGTGGCCAGCTACTGGGACACCCAGCTGGGCCTGCGCAACGACACCGGCAGCGGGCGCCCGGCGCGCAACTGGCTGGCCTTCGGCATGCAGGGGCTGGCGCCGTACTGGTTCGAGGTCGATGCCACCGCCTATGTCGGCACCAGCGGCCGCACCGCGCTGCGGCTGTCCGCCGAATACGAACTGCTGCTGACGCAGCGCCTGATCCTGCAGCCCCGCATCGAAGCCAACCTCTATGGCAAGAACGATCCGGAGGCGGGCATCGGCAGCGGCCTGTCCAGCGGCACCGTGGGGCTGCGGCTGCGCTATGAATTCGGCCGGCAGTTTGCGCCGTATATCGGCGTGGAGCGCTACCAGGCCTTCGGCAATACCGCGGACATGATCCGGACCTCGGGCGGCAAGGCGGGCGAAACGCGCTTCGTCGCCGGCGTCCGCGTCTGGTTCTGACAAGACAACTTCAATCTCAACAGGTAGAGACCACCATGCATGCCAATCGCCCCCTGATCCACGCCATGATTGCGGCCACGGCCGCGCTGGCCAGCAGCATCGCCTTCGCGCACCCGAAGCTGGTATCGTCCACGCCGGCGGACAAGGCCGAGGTGGCGCCGCCGCAGAAGATCGAACTGCTCTTTTCCGAAAGTCTGGTCACCCAGTTTTCCGGCGCCAACCTGGTCATGACCGGCATGCCGGGCATGGCCAGCCATGCGCCGATGAAAATGGCCGTGAAGGTTGCCGGCAGCGACGACCCCAAGGCCATGGTAATCACGCCGGCGCAGCCGCTGCCGGCAGGCAGCTATCGGGTGGACTGGCGCGCGGTCTCGTCCGATACCCATCCCGTCACCGGCAATCTCGCCTTCACGGTGAAGTGATTGCCGCAGGCTGACTGGTTGGCTGCCGGCCTGCGCCTGTCGCTCTATGTCGATCTGGCCTTGCTGTTCGGGTTGCCGCTGTTCTGCACCTATGCACTGCAGCGCGAGGAACGGGCCTCACGCTTTGCGATGCGCTGCCGGGCGCTTGCACTGGGCTGTGCGATAGCGGGCATCGTGCTCTCGCTGGGCGCCCTCGCCGTGATGGCGAAGGTCATGACGGGAGCGTCCGAATACGCTGCATTGCAGGGCCATGTCTTCGCGATGATCGTCACGGGGACGGAGTTCGGCGTGGCCTGGTCGGTGCGCCTGGTGGCCTTGCTGCTCTGCGTGCTGGCGGGCATGACGTGGCGCAGCCCCCGCGCGCGTTTCGCGGCGCTCGCCATGCCCGGCGGCATTGCGCTGGGCACGCTGGCATGGGGCGGGCATGGCGCGATGCATGAGGGCGCCATCGGCTACCTGCACCTGGCATCGGACGTGGCGCATCTGCTCGCCGCCGGCGCCTGGGTTGGGGCGCTGGCGGCGTTCCTGCTCCTGTCGGCGTCCAGGGGGGCTACGAACGACGAGGACGTTGCGCTGCTGAGCCGCACGTCAAACGGCTTTGCACGCGTTGGCACCGTCATCGTCGCCACGCTTGTGCTGTCCGGCGCGCTCAACTACTGGCTCATCGTCGGCCCCGCCTTGCCCGAACGCGCGCCGCTGTCCTACGGCGGGCTGCTGGTGGCAAAGCTCATGCTGTTCGTGGCGATGCTCGGCCTGGCGGCCGCGAACCGCTTCCGCCTGAGTCCGCGGCTGGCAGCGGCCGTCCGGGCAGGGGAGCCCGCCATGGCGATACAGGCGCTGCGGCGCAGCCTGATGCTGGAGGCGGGCGCCGCGACGCTGGTACTGGCGCTGGTGGCTGTGCTGGGCATGTTGTCGCCGGCGCCAGCATGAACCCGGGGCATGCAAGCGCAGGCGATCAGGCGCCCGGCACGGATCACCGGCGGCGATCCGTATCGTTGCTGTGAGGGCTCATGTACGGCATGTATCGGCGCGCTGTACCAGCCGGTGCAGGCTCGCGCTCATGGGCTTGAGTGCGGCGCGCTCAGCCGTGAGCGCGATAGCCAGGTTGCCGCGGCCGTCGCGCAGGGCGGCCTCGATCAGGGTCAGGCCGATGACGTCGCGCTGCGCATGGCTTCCGCCGAAGCGGTGGGCAATCAGGCGCACCGGCAGCAGCAGGTCGATGGCGGTGGCGTAGTCGCCCTGGTCGAACGCGATCAGCGCATCGGCCAGCGGCAGCCCCACCTCGCGCGACATCATGGCGTTGGTGCCGTTGCCCAGGGCGGCGCGCTCCAGCGCGGCACGGACCTGGTCGGCCGCGGCGGGCCGGTGCGCGCCCAGGCTGGCCATCACGGCATGGACATCGTTGAAGGCATAGTAGCCGGCCGCGCCGCGCCCCAGCCAGTCGTCTGCCACCGGCTGCCAGCGCCCGTTCAGGTCCACGCCGCGCAGGTGCAGCCGCCACAGCAGCGCGGAGGCGTCCACCAGGTCCAGCGCGATTGCCGGCGCAGGGCGGTTGATATGGCGGTCGTACAGCGCCAGCACATCATCGGTCCGGCCATCTTCCAGCTGGAACAAGGCCAGGTGCCACCAGTTGTGCACGGCCAGCATATTGTCCCCGGCCCAGTCGTCGCGGCGCCCGTCCAGCCAGGCGATGCCGTCGGCCAGCCGGCCCTGCATCTCCATCACATGCGCCACCGCGTGCACGGCCCACGGGTCGCGCGGATTGAGTTCCAGCGCGCGCCGGCCGCTTTGCTCGGCGCGGTCGTAGAGCTGGGTTTCCTCCAGGCCGAAGGCATGCATGCCAAGCAGGTAGCCATAGCCCGGCATGCCGGCATCCCAGTGCGGCAGCGCCTGCGCCACGCGGTCGCGCAGCATCGAGGATTGTCCCAGCAGGAAGTCTTCGAGATGCGCGGTCTGGATCGCCAGCAGGTCGCGTGGATAATCGGTCACGATATCGCCGTAGAGCCGGACCGAGCGCTCGAACTCGCCGTCCAGCCAGGCGCGTGCCGCGGCAATGTGGCGGCGCTCGCGGTCATTGGCGCGGCCGTGCAGGGCTTCGCCGGCTTCGACACTCTGGCGCAGCATGGGCTCGGCCGCGCCGTCGCCGGAAGTCACCATCAGCGCGGCGCGCAGCGCGTGCCCCATGGCGAATTCGGGGTCGGTGGCCAGCGCCGCGTCGATGGTGGCGAGCGGGTCGCCGTAGTAGCCGTTCAGCAGGCGCAGGGCCGTTTCATACTGCTCGACCGAGCGGGCGTTCCGGGTCGAGACCGGGAGGTCCCTTGAATCCGTCAGTGCCATGGCAATCTCCGTGCGCCCGCGGCGGCGGGGCTGTCACGAACCATCGTAGACGGCAAATCGTCCGGTGTAACGGGTGGGGAGGGGTGCGGCGCACCATGCCCGCCGCAAGGCGCATGGCCGGGGTGCGCTGTGCGCTATATGGCGCTGCCGCCATATTGTTGCCGTGCGTCGGTTAAACTGCCGCATCCCCAATCACGACCTCACGACCAGGTTTCCCATGAAATCACTCGCGCTTTTCCTCGGCACCCTGACCCTCGCCGGCGCGGCCTGTGCTGCGCCGGCCGCCCCGGCTGCTTCGGCCCCGGCTGCGCCCGCGGCGGCGCCGCAGACGCTGGCATCGGGCATGACCATCCAGCACCTGATCAAGGGTAACGGCGCCTCGCCCAAGGCCACCGACACAGTGCAGGTCCACTACCGCGGCACGCTGGCCGACGGCACCGAATTCGACAGTTCCTACAAGCGTGGCCAGCCGATTTCGTTCCCGCTCAACCGGGTGATCCCGTGCTGGACCGAAGGGGTGCAGGCGATGCAGGTGGGCGGCAAGGCCAGGCTGACCTGCCCGCCGGCCACGGCCTACGGTGCGCGCGGCGTGCCGGGCACGATCCCGCCGAATGCCACCCTGACCTTCGAGGTGGTGCTGCTGGGGATCGGTAGCTAAGGCCGCATCAGCGCGGCGCCTGCGGCTGCCCGGGCGCCGGCGCGTCTGCCGGCGCGGCAGGTGCTGCGGGGGGCGCTGGTTTGGCCCCGGAGTCCTCGTCGTCGCCGTAGTCCGGCAGCGCCGTGTTCTGGCCGAGCAGGTAGCGGCGCCGCTGCAGGTAGCCGTCGCGCACAAAGGCGTACTTGTCCAGCGCCGCCAGCTTGAGCAGGTCGGTGGCGCCCAGCAGGTTGGTGCGCGTGTCCACCACGTTCATCCCGTACAGCGAATTGCGCACGGCCGGCCGGGTATAGGTGGTGGGATCGAACCAGAAATTCACATACAGGCCCACGCCGTCCCGGAACGAGCTGGGGCCGAACACCGGCAGCACCAGGTAGGGTCCCGACGGCACGCCCCACGTGCCCAGCGTCAGCCCGAAGTCCTGCGAATGCTTCTGCAGCCCGGCCGGCGTGGCAATGTCGATCAGCCCGCCGAGTCCCAGCACGGAATTGATCGCCACCCGCATGAAGCTCTCCGCCGCGTCAACGCCCTTGCCTTGCAGCAGGTTGTTGGCAAAGTTGCCCACGTCCGCGATGTTCGAATAGAAGTTGGTGACCGCGGTGCGTACCGGCTCCGGCGTGACCGCCTTGTAGCCCCTGGCCACCGGCACGGCGACGTACTGGTCGAGCTTGTCGTTGACGGTGAAAACCGTGCGGTTCATCGGCTCCAGCGGGTCGTCGGGATTGGCCAGGGGGCCGGTGGCGCAGCCCGTGAGCAGGGCTGCGGCGAAGAGAGTCGTGGCGAGGGTCGCAAGGGGATGGCGGACGGGCATCGAGGCGGGACGGGTTCGGTCGCGAGAGGTTTGTGATTATGGCCGGGCCGGCTTGCCCTGTCTCTGGTGGCTGCCTTCGCGCGGGCGGCCCATCAGGATCGGCTGGAAGAATACGGCGCCAACCAGCGTGCAGGCCAGCGACAGCGCCAGCAGCTTGCCCATGCTGGCGGTGCCGGGATGCTGCGACAGCCACAGGCTGCCAAAGGCGGTGGCGGTGGTGGCCGCACTGTACAGCACCGCATGCGTCAGGCTGGACTGCAGCAGCTGGGTCTTGCCGTGCCGCCAGGCAATCACGTAGTAGATCTTGAACGCGACGCCGATACCCAGCAGCAGCGGCAGCGCGATCACGTTGGCAAAGTTCAGCGCAATGCCGAACACCACGCACAACTCCAGCGTGACGATGGCCGAAACCAGCAGCGGTATCAGCGTGCGCAGCACGTCGCCAAAGCGGCGCAGCGTGATCCACAGCAGGATGGTGATCGACACCACCGCCCAGATGCCGGCCTGGGCAAAGGCGGTCATGATGGTATCGGCCGAGCCGCGGATGGCGATCGGTCCGCCGGTGGCGGCCGGCGCCACGCGCTGCACCGCGGTGATGAAGCGGTCCAGCGCGGCCTCGCGCTGCGCGCTGGCGGGCGGTGGCAGCTTCGGGCTGATGCTGACCAGCGCGCGCCCGTCCGGGGTGATCCAGTCGCGCACCAGCTCGGGCGGCAGCGTCTGCTGGCTGACGGGCTGCGGGCCCAGTGCCAGCTTCAGCCGCGCCAGCGCCAGCTGCAGCGGCAGGGCGATGGCGCGCTCGGCGCGGTCGCGCGTGGCGGCGTCGGCGGCGGCGAGCTTCTTCAGCGTGGCGGACAGGTGCGCGGCTTCGGCCGCGCCCGCACCGGGATGTTCGTCGGCGGCGATGGCGAGCTGCCGCGCGGCATTACGCAGCGCATTGACGCGCGCGGTGTCGGCGGCGGGCGCGGCGGTGGTTTGCATGAGCGCCGGCATCAGCGCGGCCGAGGCCTGGCCGATGGCCTCCAGCTTGGGCGCCTGGTCGTCGGGAATGAAGGTCTGCAGCGTGACGGCACGCGCCACCTGGGGCAGCGCCGCCAGCTTGCCGGCGAGATCGTGCGCGGCCTGCAGCGATGGCGCCAGCACGCTGACATCGTCGGTGCCGGCCTGCGGCGCGTCCCTGAGCGCCAGCAGCGTGGCCATCGATTCGGACCTGGGATCCTTCAGGTGGAGCGGGTCAAAGTCGAAGCGCAGGTGCGCCAGCAGCGGCGCGCCCGCCACGATCGCGAGCAGGGTGACCAGCAGCACCGGCTTGCGGTAGCGGTCGAAGAAGCGGTCCGCGGGCGCCAGCCAGGGGAAGCCTGGCGCCACGGATTCGCCGCCGGGTTTCAGCACGCGGATCAGCGCAGGCAGCAGCGTGAAGGTGGTGGCGAACGCCACCATCATGCCCACGCCGGCGATCAGCCCCAGTTCGGCCACGCCGCGGTAGTCGGTGGGCAGGAAGCAGAAGAACGCCGCCGCCGTGGCCGCGGCGGCCAGCGCCAGCGGCGCACCCACCCCGCGCGCGGACAGCCCCAGCGCTTCGACGATATGGTCGCGGTCATGGCGCTCGGCGCGGTAACGCACGCCGAACTGGATGCCGAAATCCACCCCCAGCCCGACGAACAGCACCGCGAACGCCACCGAGATCATGTTCAGCGCGCCAACCATGGCCAGCCCCAGCGCGGCGGTGATCAGCAGCCCGGCAAACAGGCTGGCCAGCACCGCCACGATCAGCCGCGCCGAACGCAAGGCCAGCCACAGGATCAGGACCACCACCAGCACGGTCAGCACGCCGTTGAGCGCGGCACCGTCGCTGACCGAGGCGAATTCATCGTCGGCCAGCGCCTGCGGGCCGGTCAGGCGCACCGTGGCCTGGTAGCGCTGCGCCAGCTGCAGGTCGGCCGCGGCCTGCCGGATCGCGCGCGAGGCGGCGGCCCCGGCCTGCAGGTCGCTGTAGTCCAGCACCGGGCTGAGCGCGATATAGCTGTAGACCTGGCCATCGGGCCCGGGTTTGAGGCTGTCGTCGAGCAGCCCCGCCCAGGACAGCGCGGCGGGCTTGCCGGCCAGCACCTGGTCGAGCGCCTGCGCACTGCTGCCCAGCAGTTTTGCCATGTCGCCCAGCTTGACCTGGCCCATCTGCAGCGGCAGGTTCAGCGTGGTGGTGAGAAGATCGGACAGGCCGCGCAGCGTCGGGTCGTGCGCGAGCGCATTGACCAGCGGCCGCGCCTGCGTGAGCTGCTGCGTCAGCTGACTGACTTCATCGGTGCTGGCGAACAGCAAGCCGTTGCGCGCGAAGAACGGCCCGCCGCCGGGCTGGCTCACCGCCGTGAAGCGCGCCGGCTGCTGGCGCAAGGCGCCGGCCAGGGCGTCGGCGGCGGCGTCGGCCAGTTCTGCTGCCGGCGCCTGCACCACCGCCAGGATCAACTGGTTGCGCTGGGGAAAGGCCTTGCCGATGGCCTCGTCACGCACCGCCCAGGGGGCGTCTGATTGCAGCAGGCGGCCGATGTCGGTGTTGATCGCAAAGTTGCGGGCGACGTAGACGCCGCTGGCAGCGGTCAGCAATGCCGCCAGGACGATGACACGCCACGGCCAGGCGGTGGCAAGCCGGACAATGCGTGTCAGCAGCGAAGTCAGCATGGACTGGTATGGAGGGAGCACAAACCGCGAGTATATCGGCTGGCGGCGTGCGGCATCCTGCATGCGTACCCCGGCAGGCGCGATTCAGGCCGATCCGCTGTAAACTGTCGGGTTGGTGCCGGCCGTAGCAGCGGCGGCACCGCCACATTATGCTTTCCGGCTCTCGTATCCATGACGATTCACCGTTTGCTTCCCCTGGCGCCGCTTGCTGCGGTAGCCATGGTTTCCGTCGTGCACGCCCAGGCAGTCCAGCCCGGCGACCTGCGCGCCAGCCCCGAGCGGCTGGTGCAGGCCGCGGTGGAGGGCGTGATCGGCACCATCCAGTCCAATCCCGACACACGTGCCGGCGACCTTGGCAAGATCACCGGGGTCGTGCAGAAGCAGTTCCTGCCTTATACGGATTTCCAGCGCACCACGCGGCTGGCGGTGGGCAGCGCCTGGCGCACGGCCACGCCGGAACAGCAGCAGCAGCTCCATGAGCAGTTCCAGATGCTGCTGGTGCGCAGCTACGCCGTGTCCCTGGCGCAACTGCGCGAGCAGAACGTCAAGTTCCGCTACCAGCCGGTCAAGACGGCCAGCGGCGCCACCGACGTGGTGGTGCAGACGCGCGTGATCAACAATGCCGACGAAATGCAGATCGACTACCGGCTGCAGCGCGCCGCCGGCGGCTGGAAGATCTATGACATCAACATGATGGGCGCGTGGCTGATCGAGGTGTACCGCAAGCAGTTCGCGGACATCGTCGCGCGCGGCGGCGTCGACGGGCTGGTCAAGTACCTGACCGCCCACAACGCGCGCCAGGCGTCTGACACCTGAGCCAGCGCCTGGGGTGGCCCCGGGGTTACTCAGGGTGCGGCGTGTCCGGTGTCCCGGCGCCGCCAGCGGCGCAGTTCCACCCATTGCCATGACAGCAGCGCGGGCACGCCGAACAGGATTTCCCGCGCGCGCTTGACCAGCGCCAGAGCCAGGGAGACCTGCGCGTCCATCCCCAGCACCTGCCCCAGCAGCATCACCACGGCTTCCTGCACACCCAGCCCGGCCGGCACGAAAAACGCCACGTTGCGCGCGGCCTGGGTCAGCGATTCGATCGCCAGCGCCTGCCAGACCGGCACCGGATGGCCCAGCAGCCACAGCGCCAGCCAGATCTCCAGGGTGCCGCTGACCAGTCCGGCCAGTTGCCAGCACAGTGCCTTGGCCAGTTCGCGCCGGCGCCGGTTGAGCGCGCGGATATGCGCGTCGAGCCGCGCGCCGTCGATCATCGCGACGATGCGGTGGTCTTCGCCAAACAGCTTGCGCGCCGCGCCTTCCAGCTTTTCGAACAAGGCGGTGTGGCGCAGCGACAGTGCGAACAGGACCGGCACCGGCAAGGACAGCAGCAGGCCGCCCAGGATGATCCAGGCGCTGCCGCTGTGCTGCAGCGCGGCCACCAGCATCAGCACGCCCGTCGCCGCGAACAGATATTGCGAGAACATGGTCACCATCACTTCAACCACCACGCTGGCGGCGACCGCGGTGGTGTCGTGGATGCGCAGCCGCGTCAGGCGGATGCCGACCAGCTCGCCGCCCACGCCCACGGTGGGCAGCAGGCGGCCCACCGCCTCGCGCACGGTGGCGACCCACCACAGGAAGCCCAGCCCCGCTTTCTCGTCGGGGTCGGCGGAGGTCAGCAGGACGCGCCAGCCCTGGGCGTCGAGCAGCAGCGGCAGCGCATGCAGGGGCACCAGCAACAGCAGCGGCCAGCCGCCCTGGGCCATGACGGCGGCAATATCGCCGGCGCCCTGGTGGATCACCAGCGCGGTGAGCGCCAGCAGCCCGAGCAGGCCGGTCAGGTAAGCAAAGCGTTTCATTTTGAACGGTCAGGCACCGAGCACGTCGGCAAAGCCCCCGCGCCGGTTGGCCGCGCGCTCGAGCGCGGCGCGCACGCGCGGCGACAGCAGCGCGGCGAGTTCGTCGGCGTGGCGGTAGCCGCGCATCGACTTGGTGATGGCCTCGCCCGAGACCACGCCCGGGTGCAGGTAGATCTCGCCCACGCCCGCGGGCAGCCGCGCCAGCGCCTGCAGCAGCGCCGCCTCGTCCATCTGCCCGCTGCGCGCGATGCCGACCACGTAGTCATTGTGCGCGATGCCGGCACGGTCCAGCCGGCGCCGCAGCAGCGCCAGCCAGGGGCGCAGCAGCCATGGCGCGCCCGCTTCGCGCGGCAGGCGCATCGCGCGCAGGCCGTATTCGCGCCCGATCGACAGGATCAGCGACAGCACCGTCGGGTGCAGGTGGAAATGCTTGTGGGTGTTGACGTGGTCCAGCGGCAGGCCGGTGGCGGCGAAGGCTTCGAACTGCGCGCGGATTTCCGCCGCCAGCTGGCGGCGCACCCCGGGCAGGAAGAAGAAGCGGCAGCCGTCCAGCGCCATGGCCGAGCCGAAGCGCCCGTGCTGGTCGACCAGGCCGGGGATCTGCGCGCGCGGCAGCGTGGCGGGGCCATCGGCCAGCACCACGTGCAGCCCCACGCGCAGCGAAGGCAGCCGGCGCGCGCGCTCGACCGCATCCGCCACGGCGGGCGCGCCCACCATCAGGCTGGCGGCGTTGAGCACGCCGTCGCGGTGGGCCAGCTCCACGGCTTCGTTGACGGCGGTGTGCAGCCCGAAGTCGTCGGCGGTGACAATCAGCGCGCGTTGCGAGGCACAGGAAAGCGCTTGGGCCAGGATCAGGCCTCGTGCGAGCGCAGGAAGCGGAAGAACTCCACGCCTTCGCGCAGGCGCCGCTTCATCATGTCCCAGCTGCCCAGCATCTCGCGCACGATTTCCCAGATCTTGCCGGGGCGGAAGTAGAAGCGCTTATAGAAGGTCTCCACGCCGTGGTAGATGTCTTCCTTGGACAGGTGCGGGTAGCTGATCGCCGCCAGCTGCACGCCCTTGTCGTTGACCAGGTTGATGACCTTGTTTTCCTCGAGCCAGCCGTTCTCCACCGCCTGCCGGTACAGCGTGGTGCCGGGGTAGGGCGCGGCCAGCGACACCTGGATCGTGTGCGGGTTGATTTCCTTGGCGTACTCGATGGTCTTCTCGATGGTCTCGCGCGTCTCGCCGGGCAGGCCCAGGATAAAGGTGCCGTGGATCTGGATGCCCAGCTTGCGGCAGTCTTCGGTGAAGCGGCGCGCGATGTCCGTGCGCAGGCCCTTCTTGATGTTCAGCAGGATCTGGTCGTCGCCGGACTCATAGCCCACCAGCAGCAGGCGCAGGCCGTTCTCTTTCATGATCTTGAGCGTGCTGTACGGCACGTTGGCCTTGGCGTTGCACGACCATGTCACGCCCAGCTTGCCCAGCCCGCGCGCGATTTCTTCCACGCGCGGCTTGAAGTCGGTGAAGGTATCGTCGTCGAACATGATCTCCTTCACTTCAGGCATGTTCTCCTTGATCCATTTCACCTCGGCGATCACGCTTTCCGCGGTGCGCGTGCGGTAGCGGTGGCCGCCCACAGTCTGCGGCCACAGGCAGAAGGTGCACTTGGAGCGGCAGCCGCGGCCGGTGTAGATCGACACATACGGGTGCTTCAGGTAGCCGATGAAGTAGTTGTCGATCTTCAGGTCGCGCTTGTAGACGGGCGCCACGAAGGGCAGCTCGTCCATGTTTTCGATCATCGGGCGCGGCCCGTTGTGTTCGAGCGAGCCGTCCGGCAGGCGGTAGGAGAGGCCGGGGATGTCCTTGAGCGGCTTGCCTGCCGCCACGTCCTGGCAGGTGTAGTCGAACTCTTCGCGGCAGACAAAATCCACGGCCTCGCTCGCGCCGAGCGTGCCGCCCGGGTCAACGGCGGGCTTGGCGCCGACCATGCCGATCATCACGTCGGGCTTGCGCTTCTTGAGTTCCTCGGCGAACTTGGCGTCGGTCGGGAACGAGGGCGTGCTGGTGTGGATGATGACCAGGTCGTAGTCGACGGCGATGTCCAGCGTCTGCTGCGGGGTCAGTTCGTCAGCCGGAGCGTCGAGCACGCGGCTGCCGGGCACCAGCGCGGCGGGCTGGGCCAGCCATGTCGGGTACCAGAACGACTTGATTTCGCGTTTGGCCTGGTAGCGCGAGCCTGCGCCGCCGTCAAAACCGTCGAAGGAAGGGGCCTGGAGGAAAAGGGTTTTTTTCATAGCGGCCTCTGGGGAAGGATGCCGGTGGTAGATGGATTGTGGTTGGCGTGCGGGCGACGCGCAGGCGTATCCCGCACCGACAGCACCTGCTCGCGCCACCGCACGCGCCTGCCGGCGAGTGCAGCGGCCCAGCCGGCCAGCAGCAGCACATCGCGCAGCGGCGCGCGCAGGGCAGCGCCGGCGCTGCCCGCGAGCATGCTGCGTGCGAGCACGCCGGCCAGCGCGACAGCCAGCATCGCCGGCAGCGGCGCCAGCCACGCGCCGAGCGCAAGCATCGGCCAGGTGAAGGTGATAAAGGTGAAAGCAAAGCCCGCCGGATTCAGCGAACGGATCGTGCGCAGCCAGCGCAGCTCGTGGCTCCACAGGTCGGAGAAGCGGTTCTCGGTGACGTCCGTCGTCACCACGACATCCGACAGCACCGTCTGCAACCCGCGTTGCCGCGTCAGCTCGCCCAGCCAGAAATCGTCGGCCAGCCGGTCGGACAAGGCCTCGAAGCCGCCGATCGCCGCCAGTGTCTCACGCCGCAGCGCGATGGTCGCGCCAAAGGCAAAGCGGCGCGAGCCGCCGGCGTGCGCGATGCGCACCGACGGCGCAAACCAGTCGTCGATGAACTGCGCGCCCAGCCGCGACCACAGGCCGCCGGTCGGATTGCCGCGATACAGGCAGGTGACCACGCCCACACCGGAGTCCGCCAGCGGCGCGGTAACGCGCGCCAGGTAGTCCGGCGGCACGGCAATGTCGCTGTCGGCCACCACGAGGTCATCGTGTTTCGCCTGTGCGCTCAGGTTGATGAGGTTGCTGACCTTCAGGTTGCTGCCATGCACTTGCGGGTCGATCACGAGTGCGATGTCGCAGTCCGGAAAATCGCGGCGCAGCTGCGCCACCACCGCAATCGCCGGATCGTCCGCCGCGCGCACGCCGAACACGAGCTGGAAGGCCGGATGCTGCTGCCGGCACAGCGTGGCCAGGTTTTCATACAGGCGCGGTTCGGCGCCGCACAGCGGCTTGAGCACGCTGACCGGACGCACTGCCGCACCGGCGGGTGCCGGCCGCAGCGCGTGCCGGCGCGAGCGCCATGCAGCGGCCAGCGCGTATCCCGCCGACACACAGGTCAGCGTACTGCCCAGCAGGGTTGCGGCAAGTGTCGCCGGTTCCGCGCCCATCGGTGCTTCTTTCAGTGCGTGACCGCGGCCGGTGCCTTGGGCTTGGCGGCTTTGGCCGGCTTGGCCCTGCCGATCTCTTCAAGCTTGATCTCGACGTGGCGTGAGAATACATACTCGGCCGGCCGTTGCTTGTCGAGCGCGATATCGGGGGCCATCGCTCCGCTGGTGCGCACGCCGCGCAGGCTCACGCCCAGCGCCTTGAGCGGGTGGGCGAAGGTGTCCGCCACCGCGGTGGCCTCGTAGCCGCTGTGCACCATGCAATCGGCGCATTTTTCGTAGTTGCCGGTGCCGTAGGCGTCCCAGTCGGTCTCTTCCATCAGTTCGCGGAAGGTCTTGGCATAGCCTTCGCCAACCAGGTAGCACGGACGCTGCCAGCCGAACACGGTGCGCGCCGGGTTGCCCCACGGCGTGCAGTGGTAGGTCTGGTTGCCGGCCAGGAAGTCCAGGAACAGCGTCGACTGGCTGAACGCCCAGTTCTTGCCGGCGCGGCCGCGGCTCAGGATGTCGCGGAACAGCTGGCGGGTCTTGCCGCGGTTCAGGAAGTGCTGCTGGTCCGGGGCGCGTTCATAGGCATAGCCGGGCGATACCGTGATGCCGTCCACGCCCATCGCCTTGACCGAGTCGAAGAAGCGCGCCACGCGCTCGGGCTCGGCATCGTTGAACAGCGTGCAGTTGATGTTGACGCGGAAGCCGCGCTCCTTGGCCAGGCGGATGGCCTCGACGCAGCGGTCGTAGACGCCTTCCTGGCACACCGAGCGGTCATGCATCTCGCGGTCGCCGTCCAGGTGCACCGACCAGACGAAATACGGGCTGGGCTTGTACTGGTCGAGCTTCTTCTCCATCAGCAGCGCATTGGTGCACAGGTAGACGAACTTGCGCCGCGCGATGATGCCTTCAACGATGGCCGGCATGTCCTTGTGCAGCAGCGGCTCGCCGCCGGCGATCGACACCACCGGGGCGCCGCATTCGTCCACGGCTTCCAGGCATTCCTGCACCGACAGGCGCTGGTTCAGGATAGGGTCCGGATAGTCGATCTTGCCGCACCCGGAACACTCCAGGTTGCAGCGGAACAGCGGTTCCAGCATCAAGGCAAGCGGATAGCGTTTCTGTCGCGACAGATGCTTGCCGACGATGTAGGCGCCCACGCGGGCGACCTGCAGGAATGGAATGGCCAAGGCAACTTCCTCTGGTTTGGTTCAGCCGGCGATATTCTCGTTGGCGGTGGCTGGTGTGGCGGCGGCTTCCTTGCCGGGCTTGCGCGGGGCCGCTTGCGGGGCGCGCGGCTTCACGTCGACCAGCTCGGCCGGGAGCCGGAATTCGGCATGCTCCTCGCGCCCGGCCATGGTGGTGACCTCGACCGGGCCCAGCCGGCGCAGCGCCGCGATCACGTCCTCGACCATTTCCTCGGGCGCGGACGCGCCGGCGGTGATGCCGACCACGTTGGCATTGCGCACCCAGGCTGGGTCCAGTTCGCTGCCCTCGGCGATCAGATAGCTGGGCACGCCGCTTTCGGTGCCGATCTCACGCAGGCGGTTGGAGTTGGAGCTGTTGGTCGCGCCGATCACCAGGATCACGTCGGCCAGCTTGCACAGGTCGCGCACCGCGCTCTGGCGGTTCTGCGTGGCGTAGCAGATGTCGCGGGTATCGGGGCCGACCAGGTTGCTGAAGCGGCGGCCGAGCGCCGCGATGATATTGCGGGTGTCGTCCACGCTCAGCGTGGTCTGGGTGACATAGGCCACAGGGGTGTCGGCGGGCAGGTCGAGCTTGCCGACCTCGGCCTCGTTCTGCACCAGGATCACCTTGCCCGGGATCTGGCCCATGGTGCCTTCCACCTCGGGGTGGCCGGCATGGCCGATCAGGATCACGGTACGGCCGCTGGCGGCGTACTGGCGGCCCTGGGTATGGACCTTGATCACCAGCGGGCAGGTGGCGTCAATGGCATGCAGCTGGCGCTGGCTGGCATCGGCCACGACGTCGCGCGAGACCCCGTGCGCGCTGAAGATGGTCACGGCGCCGGTCGGCACTTCGTCCAGTTCTTCGACGAAACGCGCGCCTTTTTCCTTCAGTCCCTCTACGACGTGCTTGTTATGCACAATCTCATGCCGCACGAACACCGGTGCGCCGTGCTTGACGAGGGCGCGGTCGACAATCTCGATCGCACGCACCACGCCGGCACAGAAGCCCCGCGGCTGAGCAAGAATCACCTGCATGGAGTAGGCCCCCCGACCCTTTGTAACGGGTTTCAGTGTTTGTGATGTTGAGACGAAAAATGTGCCTGGTATCCGGCAAAGACCTGCCGCAGATCCACCGCAGATCACATTTTCGTCGCACGGTGGTTACTATATACCTGACACGCAGGCTTTGTCTGGAGGCGCTGTAGTCAGCGCGAGGCTGGCTGCGGCGACTTCGTCTCATGGGAAAACGGGTTTATGACGAAAAACGATGACGTGCTGGTGACAGGCGCCTCGGGATTTCTGGGTTCGGCGGTGGCGCGCCAGGCGCTGGCACGTGGTTTCCGGGTGCGCGTGCTGGTGCGCCCTCAAAGCCCGCGGACCAACCTGGCAGGGCTGCCGGTGACGGTGGCGGAGGGCGACATGCGCGACGCCGCCGCCGTCGCCGCCGCGCTGCAGGGCGTGCGCTACCTGTTCCATGTGGCTGCCGACTACCGGCTGTGGGCGCCGGATCCCGAGGACATCGTGCGCACCAACGTTGACGGCACCCTGGCCGTGATGGAGGCCGCGCAGCGGGCCGGCGTCGAGCGGGTGGTCTATACCAGCAGCGTGGCCACGCTGCGCGTAGCCGGCGCGCGCGCGCCGGTGGACGAGACCGCGGCGCTGCGACCGCACGAGGCCATCGGCGCCTACAAGCGCAGCAAGGTGCTGGCCGAGCGCGTGGTCGAAAAGCTGGTGGCCGAGCGCGGCCTGCCGGCGGTCATCGTCAACCCGTCCACCCCGATCGGCCCGCGCGACGTGCGGCCCACGCCGACCGGGCGCATCATCGTCGAGGCGGCCACGGGCAAGATCCCGGCCTTTGTCGATACCGGCCTGAACCTGGCCCACGTGGACGATGTGGCCGAAGGGCATTTCCTGGCGCTGGAGCGCGGCCAGACCGGCGAGCGCTACATCCTGGGCGGCCAGGACGTGATGCTGCAGCAGATGCTGCGCGACATCGCGCAACTGTGCGGCCGGCGCCCGCCGACCGTGCAGCTGCCGCGCTGGCCGCTGTATCCGCTGGCCTATGGGGCGGAGGCGGCGGCGCGCTTTACCGGGAAGGAGCCCTTCATCACGGTCGATGGGCTCAATATGTCCCGGTACCGGATGTTCTTTACCTCCGACAAGGCGCGCAAGGCGCTGGGCTATCAGCCGCGGCCGTACCAGGAGGGCCTGCGGGATGCGCTGGAGTGGTTCCGGGTACAGGGGTACCTGGGTCAGGGCTGATGGCGCCGGGCGCGCTCAGGACCGCACCGGCGCCTGCGCCCGGCCCTTCCACTGTCCGCCGCGCCGCAGCCAGTAGCGCCGTGCCGAGTCGATGGTCGCCCCCAGGTAGAACAGCGCCGTGACCGGCAGCAGCGGCGCCAGCCACGCCGGCTGCCGGTATTCGCGCAGCATCGGCAGGTAGGCCAGGGTCATCGCGCCCCAGGCCAGCCACGCCGGCCACAGCCGCCAGCCGATCGCGAGCACCGGCGGCACCAGGTAGGTCAGCACCATGCCCGCCACCGCGCCGGCCAGCAGCAGCGGCGAATAGCGCAGTTGCGTGTAGGCGCTGCGCGCGATCATGTCCCACAGGCTGCGCCAGTCGTCATAGGGGCGCAATGACACGCTGTCGTCGGCCAGGTCCAGCCGGATGGCGCCGCCGGGCTTGATGCGCGCGGCCAGGCTGCAGTCGTCGATCAGTTCGCCGCGGATCGCGGCAAAGCCGCCGATGCGCGCCAGCGCCGCGCGGCTGGCCAGCATGCAGCCCCCGGCCGCGGCGGCCACCCTGCTGCGGGCATCGCGTACGCGGGAGAAGGGGTAGAGCTTGGCGAAGAAGAAGACAAAAGCCGGTACGATCAGCCGTTCCCACGCCGATTCGCAGCGCAGCCGGACCATCAGCGAGACCAGGTCGCGCCGTTCGTCCTCGGCGCGTGCCACCAGCGCTGCCAGCACGCCCGGTCCGTGCCAGATATCGGCATCGGTCAGCCAGACATAGCGGGCTTGCGGGGCGATGTGGTCCGCGGCGGCCAGTCCCTCTGACTGCGCCCAGACCTTGCCGCTCCAGCCGGCGGGCAGCTCGCGCGCGCCGATGACGGTCAGCCCCTGCGGGCGCGCCGTGGCCGCCGCGGCGGCGCGGGCGATATCGGCGGTGCCGTCCTGGCTATGGTCGTCCACCACCACCAGGGCCAGCCGGCCGGGGTAGCGCTGGCCCAGCATGCCCGTCACAGCGCGGCCGATGACCTCGGCTTCATTGCGCGCGGGGATGATGGCAACCACGTCGGGCCAGTGCGCCGGGGCCGCCGCAGCCGGCGGCTTGCGCACGCGCCAGAAGCCCGCGCGGGCAAAGATCAGCACCAGCCAGATCACGAGCGACAGCAGCGATAACAGAAACGCAATGTGCATGGATTGCCTTATTTGACGATGCGCCGCGCCAGCCGGGCCAGCCGCGGTACGGTTTCAGGACGCAGCAGGCGCGCGTCGTAGCCGGCCATGCGCCGGTCGTTCTCGGCCAGGCACAGGTCGATCATGGCGCCCGGGGTCAGGGCTTCGCCCAGCGCCGCGGAACCGTTCATGGTGAAGTTGGCGTCCTGCGCCACGCCCTCGGCGTCAATGCCGCGGGCGATGCCGATGCGCTCCCAGATCAGGAAGGCCCACACCTGCGCCACCTTCAGCGCGAACGGCACGCGGCGCCACCACGGCAGGTTGCGCCGGTACCAGGCAGCCCAGTTGACGAAGAACAGGATATGCCGCCCTTCCTCCTGGATCACCGGCTCGAAGGTCTCGACCAGTTCGGCGGGGAAGAAGCCCGAGCGCTTCGCCGCGGCAAACAGGCCGAAGGCGAAGAAGCTGTCGATGCACTCGCTGTAGCCGGTGACCAGCCAACCCCATACGGGATCGTCCGGCGGCGGGTAGTCCGGCTCCGGCGCGAGCGCGATGCCGTAGGCCTCGACCAGTTTCGACAGCACCACCTTGTGGCGTGCTTCTTCGCCGCCGTCCATATCCAGCGCGCGGCGCAGCAGCGGATCGCCGACGGTATCGGCAAAGGTCTTGACGCGGACCGAGGCGCGCCCCTCGGTCTGCACGGCGATATCCCAGATCGGCAGCGAGGTCACGCGGCGCAGGGCCTCGGGCGACAGCGTGGGCCATGCGATCACGGCGGGTTTGTAGGGGTTGTGGGTCTGCAGCAGCATATTGCAGAACATCTGCAGGTGCTGCGGCGAGCCGATGCGCACCGCCCCGGGGGTGGGGTCGGTCCAGTGGCGCATGGCGTGGTCGGCCTGCTCGACGGAAGTGCGGGCCACCGTAGCGGCGACGGCGCGTGCGCGCGCCTCGGCATCGGCGGCGCTGTTTTGCGGCGGCGAGGCGGCCGCGCGGTATGCAGCCTCAGTGGTCTCGGACATGCGGCCCCCTGGCGATGGTTTGCCCGGGGCCATTGTAGCGAGGCGCGCCGGCCGGCGCACCCCGCCAACGGCGCGGATCAGGCGCGATAGCTGACCGGTCCGCGCGAGCGCACGTCCAGCGCGTAGTAGCACACCGTCAGCAGCACCAGCCAGCCCGGGCCCACGTACAGCGCCACGCGGGTATCCGGGAAGTAGGCCATCAGTGCCACCACCAGCCCCAGGAAGGCCAGCGCGATATACGAGCCATAGGGCCAGAACGGCATGCGGAAGGCCAGCGCCTTGCGCTGGGCTGGCGCCAGGTTGCGGCGGAACTGGATCTGCGTGACCAGGATGATGGCCCAGGTCCAGACCGCGCCGAAGGTGGAGATCGCCGTCACCCAGACAAAGACCTTCTCCGGCACCAGGTAGTTGAGCAGCACGCCGCACAGCAGGGCGCCGATCGACACCAGCAGCGCGCGGCGCGGCACGCCGTTGCGGTCTACCCTGGCGAAGGCTGCGGGCGCCTGGCCCTGCAGCGCCAGGTTATACAGCATGCGCCCGGTGCTGAAGATGCCGCCGTTGCACGACGACAGCGCCGCGGTCAGCACCACGAAGTTGATGATGCCCGCGGCGGTCTTGATGCCCAGGCGCTCGAAGGTCAGCACGAACGGGCTGCCCTGCGCGCCGATCTCGTTCCACGGGTACAGCGACAGGATCACGAACAGCGCGCCCACGTAGAAGATCAGGATGCGCCAGAACACCGAGTTGATCGCGTCCGGAATCGACTTCTTGGGGTTGCGCGCCTCGCCGGCGGTCAGTCCGATCATCTCCACGCCCAGGTAGGCGAACATCACCATCTGCAGCGACATCAGCACGCCCGTGGCGCCGTTGGGCATGAAGCCGCCGTGCTGCCACAGGTTGGAGATGCCGGTGGCGACACCGCCGTTGCCAAAGCCGAACACGATCATTGCGCCGCCGCCGAACAGCATCAGCACGATGGTGACGATCTTGATCATGGCGAACCAGAACTCGAACTCGCCATAGGCCTTGACCGCCATCAGGTTGACCGAACCCATCGCCGCCAGCGCGGCCAGTGCCCAGATCCAGTGCGGCACGTCGGGGAACCACATGCCCATGTAGATGGCCACGGCGGTGATCTCGGCCACGCACGTCACCAGCCACAGGAACCAGTAGTTCCAGCCGGTCAGGTAGCCGGCCAGCGGGCCCATGTGGTCCTGCGCGTAGCGGCAGAAGGAGCCGGCCACGGGGTTGTGCACGGCCATTTCCCCCAGCGCGCGCATGATCAGGAAGATCATTGCGCCGCCGATCAGGTAGCCCAGCATGATGGCGGGGCCGGCCATCTTGATGGCGTTGCCGGCGCCCAGGAACAGGCCCACGCCAATGGCCGAACCCAGCGCCATCAGCCGGATATGCCGTTCGCCCAGGCCGCGTTGCAGATGTTCTGCGCTTGCACTCATGTGTCGTTGTCTCCGTGTCTTCAGAATGGCCGCGCCGGCCTTCGTGGGGCCGGCGGGAGCAGCTATTTTCTTGTCCGCGGTGGACCGCAGACAGAAAATAGCGGGCAGGTTAATCACAATAAGGGGATATTTGTTGCTGAATTCGTCGCGAAATTCAGGAGAAATTGCTGGTGTTGTGAGCGGAGGCCGCCCCGCGCGCAATGGTGTGGCGCGATGGACGGCGCGCAGCCTTGTCGCTATCCGCGTGCGGCCACCCGCCAGGCTCCGGGCGGCTGGCCGAAGCGCCGCGTGAAGCTGCGCGTGAAGGTGGTCTGGTCCGGGTAGCCGGACGCCAGCGCGATCTCGGCCAGCGGCAGCGCCGACTGTGTCAGCAGCTGCAGCGCGCGGTCCAGCCGCAGCCGGGTCTGGTAGCGGTGCGGGGTATCGCCGAAGGCCTCGGCAAACAGGGTCTGGAAGCGCCGCACGCTCCAGCCGAAATGCCCGGCGACTTCCGCCACGCGCAGCGGCGACGCCAGGTTGGCGCGCAGGTAGGCATCCACGGCCATCGGCGGGAACACCTCCGGGTCGCCGGGCATGCCGAGGCAATCCGCCAGCGCCGCGGCCAGCGTGGCCGCCAGTTGCCAGTCGGCCTGCGGCCCGCGTGCCTCGGCGGCGCGCCACGCGGCCAGCGCGCGTACCCGGCTGCCGAAGGCGCCGTCCAGCGAGAAGGTGCGGGGGCGTGCCAGCAGCCGCGCGGGCAGCGCCACCGACCGCGCCGGGAAGTCCGCCACCAGCTGCAGGTTGCCGTCGCAGCCCAGGAATTCATGATGGCTGCCGGCCGGCACGATCAGGCCGGTGCGCTCGTCCACGCGGTAGGCGTGGCCGTCGATCTCCAGTTCGGTGGCGCCGGCCAGGCCAAACAGCAGCTGGTGGTAGCCATGCTGGTGGCCGTCCGGCTGCGGGCGGTAGCGCCGCTGCTCGACCAGCGGCGCGGTGTGGGGCTCAGCGGGCTTCGGCATGCCGCAACCTGCCATGGCTCTGGCACAGCCAGACACCCGCCCCGGCCACCGCCATGCCCAGCGCCTGCACTGTATCCAGCCGTTCGCCGAACAGCAGCCAGGCCTGCAGCGCGGCCAGCGGCGGCGCCAGGAACATCAGCGCCGCGGCATTGGCGGCCTGCCTGCGCCGCACCAGGCTGACCAGCAGCCAGGTGCCGGCGCCCGACAGGCCGATCGCCGCCCACGCCAGGCCGGCCCACAGCGCCACGCCGCCGTGCCAGTGCAGCGGCGCGCCGGCAGCCTGGATCGCCACCATTGCGGCGGCCACCAGCATGGCGCCCAGGTTCTGCCATGCCGAGCTGGCGCGCAGGTCACAGGCGGCGATGGCGGTTTTCTGCAAGAGGGTTCCCATGGTGATGGAGACAATGGCCAGCACGCCCAGCAGCACGATCCAGGGCGATAGCGACGGCGTGGCGCTGTGCATGCCGGCCTGCATCGCCGGGGCGACGACCAGCGCGACGCCGAGCGCACCCAGCGCCAGGCCCTGCCACGTTCGCCTGGAAGGTAGCTCTTTCAGCAGGGGCATGGCAAGCAGCGCGGTCAGCAGCGGCTGCAGCGCACCCAGCAAGGCCATGATCGCCGGCGGCAGGCCCCTGGCCACGGCCCCGTAGCCGGCGCACAGGTAGATGCCCTGCATCAGCGCGCCAGCCAGCAGGTGGCGCGGCGCCTCGCGCAATGGCGGCCAGGCCGCGCGCGCGGCCAGCCACCATGCCACGAACATCAGTCCCGCCACGGCAAAGCGGCCCAGCAGGAACAGGCTGGTGTCGGCCAGCGGCACGATGGCCTTGCCGATGATAAAGCCGGTGGACCAGATCAGGACAAAGGCAACGGTGGGCAGCCAGGCTGCGGCGGGCAGGGGGCGCGACATGAATGCAGGGATTTCCGCCCGGGGGCGGGATCAGGATGGCAAGGCGCAAGGCTAGCCAGGCGTGGCGCCGCTGTCTTGGCAAATCCGGCAATCGTGCGCTGAAAGTATTGGTAACACTCCCGGTGCCCGGCCACGTCAACCGATGGCCGCTTGCCACGTAAGATGGTGGTGGACTGGTCAAGGTCCGGTCGTGTTCTGCTCGAAAAGGGGCGAGGAGAAAGGCATGCATCCGGCACAGCATCCGAGACAATCCGGCCGTGGCGGGTTCGCCGCCTGGCGCGCCGCCGCGGCGCTGGCACTGGCCGCGTGCGTGGCCGCCTGCGCACAGGTGCCGGCCGAGGCCACCGGCAGCACCGGCACCGCCGCCGACCTGCGCTGGCTCAATACCGTCACTTACGGCGCCGACCAGGCCACACTTGGCGACCTGCGCCGGCTGGGCCGCAAGACCTTTCTCGAACAGCAACTGAACTTGCCGCCGGCCGATCCGCCCGAACTGGCGGCCGCCATCGCGGCCTTGCCTGGCCTGCAGGCCGACGCCGGTGCCCAGATCCAGGCCGCGCGCGACGCCCGGCAGCGCATCGACGCCCTCCCCGATGACGACAGCAAGCAGCAGGCCCGCCAGGCGCTGAACGCGCAGGGCCGCGAGATCGTGGCCGATGCCTCGCGGCGCCACCTGCTGCGCGCGCTGTATTCGCCGGCGCAGCTGCGCGAGCAGATGACGTGGTTCTGGATGAACCATTTCAACGTCTATTCGGGCAAGGGCCAGGTCCGGCTGCTGCTGCCCGACTATGAGGAACGCGCCATCCGCCCGCACGCGCTGGGCCGCTTCCGCGACCTGCTGATGGCCACCGTGACCGCGCCGGCCATGCTGGTCTACCTCGACAACGCCCAGAGCAGCGCCAACCGCATCAACGAGAACTACGCGCGCGAGCTGATGGAGCTGCATACCCTGGGCGTGTCGGGCGGGCCCAGCGGCTCGCGCTACACCCAGCAGGATGTGCAGGAGCTGGCGCGCGTGCTGACCGGCGTGGGCGTCAACCTGCGCGGCACGCCGTCGCCGCCGCCGCGGCTGCCGCCGGCGCGCGCGGGACTGTACCGCAGCGATGGCCTGTTCGAATTCAATCCCGCACGCCATGACTTCGGCGTGAAGACGCTGCTGGGCCAGCGCATCGAGCCGGCCGGCTTCGACGAGGTGGCGCGCGCGGTCTCGATCCTCGCGCGCGAGCCGGCCACGGCGCGTTTTATCAGCGCCAAGCTGGCGACGTACTTCATTGCCGACACCCCGCCGCCGGCGCTGGTCGAGCGCATGACGCACACCTTCACGCGCACCGATGGCGATATCGCGGCGGTGCTGCGCACCTTGTTCCTGGCACCGGAACTGGACCGGCAACTGGCCGCGCCCACGCGCAAGTTCAAGGATCCGATGGTCTATGTGGTGTCGTCGATGCGGCTTGCCTATGAAGGCCGCCCCGTCACCAACCTGCGCCCGGTGATGAACTGGCTGAACCAGCTTGGCGAGCCGCTGTATGGCCACGTGACGCCGGATGGCTATCCGTCGGCAGAAGGCGCATGGGCCAGCTCGGGCCAGATGGTGCGGCGCTTCGAGATTGCGCGCGCGATCGGCTCGGGACCGGCGGGCCTGTTCGCCGGCGATGTCACGAAGCCGCGCGGCGCGCGCTTCCCGATGATCGGCAACAAGCTGTACTACGACACCATCGAAGCCACCCTCGGCCCGGCCACGCGCGCCGCGCTGGCCCAGGCCGAATCGCAGGCCGAATGGAATACCGTGCTGCTCGGCTCGCCCGAGTGGATGCAGCGCTGACTACGCAGGGGGAGCAGACCATGCAACGCCGACAATGGCTGAAGACGATGGGCGGTGCCACGCTGGGGCTGGCCTTGCCCGCCATCGCCTCGCGCGTCTATGCGCTGCCGGCGCAGGCCGACGCGCGCTTCCTGCTGGTGTTCCTGCGCGGCGGCTATGACGCCGCCAGCGTGCTGGTGCCGGCCGGCAGCGATTTCTACTACGCCGCGCGGCCCGGTATCGCCATCCGCCGCCCGCCCGCGCCGGGTGCTGACGCAGACCCGAGCGCGGCCGTGGCGCTGGCGCCGGCCTTTGCCGCCGACAGCGCCGCGCGCGGCATCGGCGACTGGGCGCTGCATCCGGCATTGGCCGCGAGCATGCTGCCGCTCTGGCAGCGCGGCCAGCTGGCCTTCGTGCCATTTGCCGGCACGCACGACCTGTCGCGCAGCCACTTCGAGACCCAGGACGCGATCGAGGCCGGCTTGCCGGGCGAGGGCGAGGACCGCAAGGCCGTGGCTTCGCTGCGCGGCAGCGGCTTCCTGAACCGGCTGGCGCAGGCCATGGGCGGGCAGGCAGCGCCGGTGGCATTCACCGACGGCCTGCCGGTGGTGCTGTCCGGCCCGCGCGACGTGCCCAACGTCTCGCTCAAGGGCACCGGCCGCACGCCGTTCGATGCGCGCCAGTCGAAGCTGCTGGCGCAGATGTACAGCGGCACGCGTTTCGAGTCGCTGATCGATGAGGGCTTCGAACTGCGCGAGACGGTGGCGCGCCAGGCGCAGATGCAGCAGGGTGACATGGCTGGCGATGGTCAAGGCACGATGGCGTCGCGCCAGCAGGAAATGCAGGCCGCCAACCGCCGCTCGCTCAGCGCACGCGGTTTCGAAGTCGAGGCCAGGCGCATGGCCGGGCTGATGCGCGAGCGCTTCAACCTGGGCTTTATCGACGTGGGCGGCTGGGACACCCACGTCAACCAGGGCGGCGCGCAGGGGCAACTGGCCGGCCTGCTCAACAACCTTGGCCGCGGCCTGTCCGCCTTCGCCGCCGAAATGGGGCCTGTATGGGACAAGACCACCGTGGTGGTGCTGTCCGAATTCGGCCGCACCTTCCGCGAGAACGGCACGCGCGGCACCGACCACGGCCACGGCACGGTCTACTGGGTCGCGGGCGGCACCGTGCGCGGCGGCCGCATCGCCGGCGAGCAGGTGGCGGTGGAACAGGCCACGCTCAACCAGAACCGGGACTGGCCGGTGCGCAATGAATATCGCGCGGTGCTGGGCGGGGTGTTCCGCAGGCTCTATGGACTGGATGATGCGCGGCTGGCCCAGGTGTTTCCGGGGGTGAGAGGGCGGGATATCGGTTTGGTCTAGAACCCCGTTCCGCAGGCCGCAGGCGACGCTCAGTTGCTGCTGTTGGCCGGGGTGGCGATGGTTGGCGCAAGGGGAGCGATGGGTGCCGGGGGCTGGGCCGGCGAAGGCGGAATGGGCGGATTCGCGGAAGCCGGCGGGGCAGGCGCCGGTTCGGCCTGAGGCGCTGGCGCCCCCGGGGCACTGCCCGCGCTCATGTCCTGCGGCACCGCAATCACCGTCTCCCCCCGGTCCAGCGCCAGGCTGGACTCATCCTGGGCGCGATCCGCCGAAGCGCCGGATGCCGAGCCGGCCGGCGGCGCTACCTCAGCCTCCGGCGCAGGCAGCGCCGGCCGGCGCGGTGCCGGGCGCGGCGCCGGGGTTTCGCTGGCCTTGTCGCGCGTGAACATCTGGCTGAACCAGCCACGCAGCTGCGTGCCCAGCGACGCGAACAGGCCGGTCTCCTCGTGCTCGGCAAAGCGCGCGCGGCCGTCGACGATGCGGGCGTGCAGCGCGCGCTGGTAGAAGTCGCCCACCATCGGCAGCGCGCTGTGCGCGCCCTGGCCCCAGTAGTCGCTGCGCAGCGTGACGCGGCTGTCATTGAAGCCGACCCAGGCGCCCGCTACCAGTTCCGGATGCATCAGGATGAACCAGCCGTCGGCATTGTCCTGGGTGGTGCCGGTCTTGCCGGCCACATCAGCGCGGATGCCGAAGCGCGAGCGGATGCTGGCGCCGGTACCGCGGTCGATCACGTCGCGCATCACGTCGAGCAGGGTTTGCGAGGTCGCGGCGGGCAGCGCGTGCTCGGCGCGGGCCGGGCGGAATACCTGCAGCACATTGCCCTGGCGGTCCTCGATGCGCGTCACCATGGTCGGCGCAATGTAGTCGCCGGCGTTGGCGATGGTGCCGTAGGCGGCCACCATCTCCTTGAGCGTGACCGGGCTGGTGCCCAGCGCCAGCGACGGCACCAGGTCAAGCTGGCTGTCGCGCACGCCCATGTCGCGCGCCAGCCGCGCCACGCGCGCCGCCCCCACTTCCTGCATCAGCTGCGCGGTGATGGTATTGCGCGAATAGACCAGGCCGTCGCGCAGCGTCATGGCGCGGCCGGTGGGGCGGCCTTCGTCGCTGGGGCGCCAGATTTCGCCGCCGGCCAGCTTGATCTCGACCGGCTGGTCCACCAGCGTGTCGTCGGGCGTTTTACCGTCTTCAAAGGCCGCGCCGTAGACAAAGGGCTTGAAGGTCGAGCCCGGCTGGCGGCGCGCCTGCTGCACGTGGTCGAACGCGTCCTGGGTGTAGTCGCGGCTGCCTACCCAGGCGCGGATCTCGCCGTTGCGCGGGTCGATGGCCAGGAAGCCGGCCTGGATGCGCGTCTTCTGCTGGCGCAGCGCGCGCATGAAGGCGCTGTCGGCCATCAGCTGGGTCAGCGCCTCTTCCGGCGCGGTGCCGGCGGCGATGGCGGCACGGTACTCCGGTGTCTCGCGCACGAAGGCCTGCACCAGCGGCTTGTTGGCGGCCCAGCCCGCGCGCGGCGCCCAGGCTGCGTTGGCGATGGCCTGCAGCCGGTTGCCCTGCTGCACCACGGCCTGCGTGGCCATGGCCTGCAGGCGCGCGTCGATGGTGGTGTGCACCACCAGGCCGTCGGCGTAGATGTCGTAGCCGTTGCGGTCGGCCCAGCCGATCAGCCACTTGCGCAGTTGCTGCGCGAAGTGCGGCGCGGGGCCGGGCGGCTCGGTCTGGCGTTCGAAGTCGATGCGCAGCGGGCGCTTTTTCAGCTGCTCGTAGCGCGCCGCATCCAGCTTGCCGTGCTTGACCATCTGGCCCAGCACGGTATTGCGCCGGTCCAGCGCGCGCTCAGGGTTGAGCACCGGGTTGTAGTAGCTGTTGCCCTTGAGCATGCCGATCAGCGTGGCGCTCTGCAGCACGTCCAGCGAACGGGCCGGGCGGTCGAAGTAGGTGCGCGCCGCCATCTCGATGCCGAACGCGTTGTACAGGAACGGCACCGTGTTGAGATAGGTCTCGAGGATCTCGTCCTTGGTATAGAGCGCCTCGATCTTCAGCGCGGTGATGGCTTCCTTGAGCTTGCGCGTCAGCGTGGGCGCGCGGCCGATCTCATCGGGATAGAGGTTGCGCGCAAGCTGCTGGGTGATGGTGGACCCGCCCTGGCGGTCGCCGGAAAAGGTATGCACCGCGGCCGAGGCCAGCCGGCGCCAGTCCAGCCCGTGGTGCTGGTAGAAGCGGTGGTCCTCGGTGGCGATCAGCGCGGCTACCACGTTGGGCGAGATCTGCGACAGCGGCACCCAGTCGCGGTTGGCCCACTTGAACAGCGCCAGCTCCTTGCCGTCGGCGGACAGCACCTGGGCCGGCTGCTCCGACTTGGCCTTGCGGATATCGCTGATGCCCGGTGTGAACGGGATCAGGATCAGCACATAGAGCAGGAAGGCCGCAGGGATGGCGGCCAGCCCGACCAGCACGCCGCGCCGCGTGGGGCGCAGCGTCCCGGGCCGGGTCAGCCCGGCGCTTGCGGCGCGCGCGGCCAGTCCTGACAAGCGCTGCTGGAGCGGGGCAGGCAGCAAAGCCTGCAGCGAGGCAAGCCGGGTCTTGATCTCAGCCAGCTTCATGAGGCGAAGCGGTCGAGGCAGAGGCGCATGGCGGCACGGGGCACTGGCATTACCGTCGTCGGAAAAGCATGCATCCTACCAAAACGTTCTCCTCGGTTACAGGGAAAACCCCCAGTCGGGGGCTATCCGCCACTTCCTGCTGCGAAGCAGGGGTCACAAAGGCTTCATATTGCGCCGCCACAATGCCGAGGCCGCAACTTGTGCGGACGATGCGCCGTTGCCGGGTTGCCCGGCTCGATCGGGTTGGCCCCCCCTTGCCGACCGTGCCTTGGGTCCGGCGCGGTGTCGTGCCTCAAACAGAACACAGAGAAATCACAGTGAAGAAAGCTCTCCTTGCCATGACGGCAGCAGCGGCCGCGTCGGCCGTATCCGGGGTCGCGTCGGCCCAGTCCACCTCGAACGTGACGCTCTACGGCATCGTCGATGCCGGCGTCGAAGTGATCAGCCACGTGCCGGGCAGCAACGGCGCCCAAGGCACCGTCACGCGCCTGAACTCGGGCAACCTGTCCGGCTCGCGCTGGGGCTTGCGCGGTACCGAAGACCTGGGCGGCGGCCTGAAGGGTATCTTCGTGCTGGAGAGCGGCATCGATATTGACACCGGCACCTCGGGCCAGGGCAACCGCCTGTTCGGCCGCCAGGCCTATGTCGGCCTGCAGGGCGGCTGGGGTGCGGTCACGCTCGGCCGCCAGCAGAACGCGCTGTACGACCTGTTCGGTGCCTTCGACCCGATGGCCGTGGGCCCGCGCTACTCGCTGAACAGCGTTGACTCGGCCTTCAATGGCCGCGCCGACAACGCCATCAAGTACACCGGCAAGTTTGGCGGCCTGACCGCCACCGGCTTCTACAGCTTCGGCCGCGACAACAACGGCGAAGTCCCGGGCGCCCCCAAGGTCGCACGCAACTTCGGCGGCGGCCTGTCGTACGCCGCGGGCGGCTTCTCTGTCGGCGCCGCCTATGACCAGTACCAGGGTGCCACCGTGGCGCTGCAGGACCGTGCTGCCAAGCGCGCCGCGGTGGGTGCTGCCTATGCCTTCGGCGAAGCCAAGGTGTTCGCCGGCTACCGCTGGCTGAGCGACGACGGCGTGTCTGCCGCCACCGCGACATCGACCCGCAGCAACGTGTACTGGGCCGGCGCACAGTACCGCTTCACGCCTGCGCTCCAGTTGACCGGCGCGGCGTACTACACCGACATGCGCGACAGCAGTGCGGATCCGTGGATGTTCGTGCTGTCGGCGGACTATTCGCTGTCCAAGCGTACCGACGTGTACCTGAATGTTGGTTACGCGAAGAACAAGTCCGGTTCGGCGCTGGGCCTGAATGGGGTTGGTACCGTGGTGGCCGGCGAGAACCAGACCGGTGCCACGATCGGCCTGCGTCACCGCTTCTGAGCGTAGCCGCCTGATGCCCGTCCGGCAGGCCGCGAAGCCTGCCTGGGCGGGTGCTTAACTCTCATATCGACACCTGCGGCTGGTATTGCGGGGTTCGTTGGGCCGGTTGGTTTGATCGGCCTCTTTTTTCTTTGGGCGTTGCCGTGGTTGTGGGGTGTTTTGGCGGGATTCCTGCTCGTTGGGTTGCTTGGTTATGTCGGTCGGGTTTAATGTTGTCGTAGGTTTTACCGCCTGGTTCCGCCCTGCTGGGTGGGTCACCTTTGTCCGAGCGACAAAAGTAGGTCGCCCCTTCAGGGGCGAAACCAGGGCCGTCGATCCATCGACAGATACCCGCCGCAGGCACGATAAGTGATTCAAGCGGCGCAAAAATGTGGGTCAGACACAAGGCTGGCGAGACTACTTCAGCGCCGGAGCCAAAACCTGACCGCACTGTCGCGCCTTAGCACATTCGCAACGGTTTCACCAATCCAACACACGGAAGTGGTTATGATTTGGTAGTCGCCTAGTCGAGAAGCTGCCTATGACCCTCCACGTCACGATCCGCACCATCCGTACCGGCACGCTGCAATCCGCCCGCTATCAGGCGCGCGTCTATCTCACCACCGATGCCGAGGCCCTGCCGTTGCTTGCGACGGCATGGAGCGAGCGCGAGGCAGATGCCTTCCGTACCGCACAGTTCTGGGCGCAGCGCCACGCTTATGTGGTGTCTAATCCACGCGCCGGGACTTTCTACGGGGTTTCGGGCCGGCGCTGAAGCCGGCCAGCGTATCCGCTACTTCGTCCGCGCCGCGGACGCCGCAGGCGCCTCGGCAGGCTTGGCCGGTGCCAGGCTGCTACCGGGTTGGCCCCGCGCGTCCAGACCGGCAGGGAGCGACTCGCTCAGCGTGCCCGCAACGCGTCCACGATATTCATCCGCGCCGCCCGCACCGCCGGCAGGAAGCCGCCCACCAGCCCCATCACCATCGCGAACGCCAGCGTCTGCAGCGCAATGCCCGGCGTCAGGATGAAGCGGAACGAGAGGTCCGCGAAGGTCTGGAAGTTGGTGGTCGAGAACGATGCGAACTGCATCAGCGCCGCGCATGCCAGCCCCGCGACGCCGCCCACCAGCCCCAGCAGCGCGGCTTCGATCAGGAAGGCGGTGAGTACGTTGACGCGCTTGAAACCGAGCGCGCGCAGCGTGCCGATCTCGGCCACGCGGTTGGCCACCGAGGCGTACATGGTGATCATGGCGCCGATCATCGCCGCGATCGAGAAAATGGTGGACAGCGTGAAGCCCAGGATATTGATAAAGCTGGACAGGGCCTTGGACTGGTCGCTGTAGAAGGTCTGCTCGCGCTTGGCCTCGTCCGCCAGGCGCGGGTCGACGTCGATATCGGAGCGAAAGCGCTCGAACAGCGCGGTATCCGCCAGCCTGACCACCATCGACGAATACGCATTGCGCCGGAACGACTGCATCAGCTGGTCCACGTCGCCCCAGATCTCGGAGTCGAATCCGCTGCCCCCGGCATCGAAATGTCCCACCACGGTCCAGTCGCGCTGGGCAAAGCGCAGGTGCTGGCCGATCTGCACGCCGGCAAAGCCGCCGGCGATGCTGCTGCCGACAATGATCTCGGACGAGCCCGGGCGGAACATGTGCCCGGCCACCAGCCGCACCTGCGGCCGCAGGTCCAGGCCCGGCGGCGAGATGCCGCGGATCACCACGTTGGACGGCTGCCCGGTGCTGGCCTTGGTGAGCGAGATCAGCACCACCGCCTCGCGCGAGGCCAGCGGCCGGCCCGCGCCGCTCATGGCCACGGCCGGGTGCATCTCCATGATGCTGGCCTGGTCGCGCGCGACCGCGCTCTGGATCTCGGTCTCGGCGCCCTTGCGGATCACCACCACGTTGTTCTGCTCGCCGGTGGTGACCAGCGTCTTCTTCAGCCCGGCATCGAGCATCAGCATGGTGGCGAAGACAAAGACCACCAGCGCCAGCCCGGCCGCGGTCAGCGCTGTGGTCAGGCGCCGGGCCCACAGGTTGCGCGCGATATAGGTCAGCGGGATCGCCACGTCAGCCTTTCGTGCGCTAGCCAATGGCCCGCAGGCCCTCGACGATGCGCACGCGCGCGGCCTGCACCGCCGGCACGATGCCGGCAAAGACGCCCACCGCCAGCGCGCAGGCCGCCTGCAGCTGCATGGTCTGCGGCGACACGGTGAAGACCGGGAACACGCCGCCCACCGCCTGCTTGAAGGCGGTGGCCATCGGCGGCGTGGCCAGCATGCCGAGCGCGCCGCCGGCCACGCAGATCGCCAGCGATTCGCCGAACACCAGCAGCGCCAGGAAGCCGGGGCCGAAGCCCAGCGCCTTGAGCGTGGCGTACTCCACGGTGCGCTCGCGCGCGCTCATCGCCATGGAATTGGCCATCACCGCCATGATGATGACGATCACCACGTAGGACACCACGCGGATCGCGGCGATGATCTGGTTGGACATGGCGACAAAGCCCAGCTGGAAGGCCTGCTCGGTCTCGGTCAGCGTTTCCGCCAGCGAATTGCGGAACACCGCATCGACATTGCGCGAGATCGCGGCGGTGTTGTCGGGGTTGCCCACGCCCAGCACATAGACGCCGACCTGGTCGGCCTGGCGCGGGGTGCGCTTGCGCACGGTCTCGTTCAGGTATTCCCAGTGGAACACCATCTGGCGCGTGATGGTGCTCTCGTCGCGCCCCTCCATGATGCCGCGCACCACGAACTCCCAGGTGCCGGGGTAGATGGTGCCCTTGATCGGGACCACGTCGCCGATCTTGAAGCCGAACTGGTCGGCCAGCTGGCGCCCGACCAGCGCGCCCTTGCGGTCGCGCTGGTAGTCGGCGCGCTGCTGGTCGGGCACGATGAATTCCGGGTAGAGGTCGAGATAGTTGTCCGATACCGCAAACTGTGCGAAGAAATTCTTGGGATCGCGATAGACGCCGCCGAACCAGTTCGAGCGCGCCACCGAGGTCACGCCGTCGACGCCCTTGATGCGGCTTTCGTAGCTCAGCGGCAGCGGAAACACCAGCGAGATCGCATTGCGCGTGACCAGCCGCGCGCTGGACGCGGCCGAGGCGCCCGCGTACCAGGCGTCGATCACCGTCTGCAGCAGCCCGAACGCCAGCACCGCGATTACCAGCCCGAACACCGTCAGCGCGGTGCGCAGCTTGTGCCGCAGCGCGTTGCGGGTGATCAGCTTGAGCGCGTACATGAGGGTTCAGGCAACCTCGCCACGGATCAGCTCTCCCTTCTCCAGGTGCACCAGCGATCCGGCCGCGGCCGCCGCGTGCGCATCGTGGGTGACCATGATGATGGTCTTGCCGGCATCGGCATTGAGCCGCTGCATCATGGCCAGGATCTCGGCGGCGGAGGTGCGGTCGAGGTCGCCCGTGGGCTCGTCCGCGACGATCAGCGCCGGGTCGGTGATCAGCGCGCGCGCGATCGCCACGCGCTGCTGCTGGCCGCCCGACAGCTCCGACGGATAGTGGCTCATGCGGTCGGCCAGGTTGACCATGTCCAGCACCAGTTCCACGCGCGCGCGCCGTTCCGCCCGCGGCAGGCTGGTCAGCATCAGCGGCAGCTCCACGTTCTCGAACGCGGTCAGCACCGGCATCAGGTTGTAGAACTGGAAGATAAAGCCGACGTTGGCGGCGCGCCAGTCGGCCAGTTCCGCTTCGGGCAGTCGCGTGATATCCAGTCCTGCCACGCTCAGGGTGCCACGGTCGGGCCGGTCGATGCCCGCGATCAGGTTCAGCAGCGTGCTCTTGCCCGATCCCGACGGCCCCATCAGCGCAACGAAATCGCCCTCGCCGATTTCCAGCGAGATATCGGTCAGCACCGGCACGGTCTGCACGCCGCGCCGATAGGATTTGGCGACGTGGCTGATGCGCACCAGGGGCGTTGCGCTCAAGCCGGCGCCTTCGGCTGGCCCTTTCATGGCCTGGCCACGGTGATGCGGTCGCCGTCGCTGAGCTTGTCGCCCGGCGACAGCACCAGCACGTCGCCGGGCTTGACGCCCTGCACGGCCACCAGCTCGCCCAGCTTGTCGCCGGTCGTGACCTGCACCTCATGCGCCCTGCCGTCCCTCACCACATAGGCCAGTTGCCGGCCGCCATCGCGCGTGACCACCGCGGCGGGCTGCACCGCCACCACCGGCTCGCGGTCCTTGGCCGACGCCGCGTGCGACAGGAAGGCGATCTTGGCGCTCATGTCCGGCAGCACGCGCGCATCGCGGTCGACAAAGCGCACCTTGACCAGCACGGTGGCCTTGGAGCGGTCCACCGTCGGCACGATGCGCGACACCTGACCGGCCATGCGCAGCCCCGGCAGCGCATCCAGCAGCAGCTCGCACGGCTGGCCGGCGCGGATTTTGGCGATATTGGATTCGGCGACGTCGGCTTCCACTTCCAGCGTCTCCATGTCGGCGATGGTCACGATTGCCCCCTTGGTGTCGGCGGCGGCGGAGAAGGGGGTGATGTTGTCGCCCACGTTGGCATGCTTGACCAGCACCACGCCATCGAACGGCGCGCGCACCACGGTCTGCTCGACCGCGACCTCGGCCGCGCGGGCATTGGCCTGCGCCGAGGCGATCGAGGCGCGCGAGCTGTTGACCGACGCCTGTGCCTTGTCAAAGCGCGCCACGGCGGCGTCGTACTCGGTGCGCGAGATGGCGTTCGGCACGATCAGCATCCTGGAGCGGCGCAGGTTCACCTCGGCGTCCTTCAGCTCGGCCTGCTGCAGCGCCAGGTTGGCCTGCGCCACCTGGACCTGGGCCTGGGCCTGGGCGAACGAGGCGGCGACGTCCTTGCTCTCCAGCCGCGCGATGATCTCGTCCTTCTTTACGCGCGAGCCCTCCAGCACGCCCAGCCATTCCAGCCGGCCCTGCGCCTTGGATGCGACCGCCGCCTTGCGCTGCGGCACGACATAGCCGGTGGCGTTGAGCAGCGTGAAATTCTGGGTGGGGTAGGCGGAGGTGACGGTGGCGGTCTGCACTGCCCGCGGGCCGGCCAGGCGAACGCCGATGCCGACCAGGACCAGCAGGACCAGCGCAATGACTGCATAACGCAGCCAACTGCGCCGCGGGCGGATGCGGGCGCCGGCCGCGGCGGCGCTCCGGTCGATTTTGAGCCTGGACAGGTCGTGGTCAGCCACTGCGCGCTTCCTCTCGCTGTGAAGGGCGGGGCCCTCAGTATAGCGGTGAGCGACTGGGTGTCCATGGCCCGTGAAGGGAGCGAACCGGCAGCGCAAACAGCGTTGTCGGCTAGTGACTGGTCTCCACCGCCAGCTTCAGCTTCGCCAGCGCGAATTCCCATTGCCGGCCGATCGCTTCCAGCGACCGGCGCGCGGCTTCGACCTGGCCCGGCTCGAACTGCCACAGGCGCTCGCGCCCGCTCTTGCTGTCGCGCACGAGCCCAGCCTGGGACAACACCTCAAGGTGCTTGGTGACCGCCTGCCGCGTCATGGCGCTGCCCGCGGTCAGCTGCGCGATCGACATCGCGCCGCCCGCGCACAGCGCCGCCACCAGCCGCAGCCGGGTTTCGTCGCCAAGCGCGGCGAAGACGGTCGCGGCGTCATGCAGCGCCAGCGCGGGAGAGGCCTCAGGCTGCGCCGCTGACATGCTTGCCGATGTTTTCCATCTGGCCGTCCCAGCCGCCGCTGTTCATGCGGAAGGCCTCCATGCGGCGTTCGGGCGGGATCCGGTCGAAGCCGGATTCGACCACGGTCAGCAGCGTGCCGCCTTCGGCTTCCTTCAGCGCGAACACCACCAGCGTGGGCGTTTCGGCCGAATAGTCGCGGCCGCGCTCCATCGGCGCCGGATGCCAGCGCCAGGACAGCAGCCGGGGTGGCTCCATGCGCTCGACCTCCACGTCGAACTTCAGGTATTCGTAGCCGGGATAGGTGATGCTGCCCACGGCGCGCTTGCCGGGCGAGAAGGTCACGCCGTCGAATTTCACGCCAAACCAGCTGCCGAAGGTGTCGGCGTCGGCCAGCGCGTGCCAGACGCGCTCGATGGGAGCGGCCAGCAGGATGCTGCGCTCGATGCGGTCGGTGGATGAAGCCATGTCCGGTCTCCTTGTTCAGGCTTGAATAGGCAACGTTGTGGTTGCAGGTTAGGAGACCGGGCGGCGAAACGCAACCAAAAGGTTGCGAATGACCACAGTGTGGTCAGAGATCCAGCACCAGCCGGTGGCCCTTGCAGCGCGACACGCACAACATCATCGTCTTCTGCGCGGCCTTTTCGGCATCCGACAGGTACTGGTCGCGGTGATCGGCCTGCCCCTCGACGATGGCGGTCTCGCAGGAGCCGCAGATGCCTTCGCGGCACATGCAGTCCACCTTGATGCCTGCCTTCTCGATGGCGCGCAGCAGCGGCTCGTCGGCGCCGACCTGCAGCGTCAGCCCGCTTTTCTGCAGCACGGCCTCGAAGGCGCCGCCGGTGGCGTCGACTTCGTTGCGGAACTGCTCGAAGTGGATGCGCCCGGCGTCCCAGCCGGCGGCACGCGCGGCGTTGACCACGGCGTCATTGAGCGGCGCCGGGCCGCAGACATAGACGTGCGTATCGGCAGGCTGCGCGGCGATCAGCGCGGCGATGTCGAGCATGGTGCCGCTATCGCTCTCGTACCGGTGAAGCTGGCCCGGTTGCAGCGTGGCGGGCAGCACATCGAGGAAGGCGGCAGACTGCGCGTTGCGGAAGCAGTAGTGCAGTTCGAACGCATCGCCACGCGCGGCCAGCGCCTGGATATGCGTCATGAACGGCGTGATGCCGATGCCGCCCGCGATCAGCAGGTGGCGCCCCGCGCCGTGGTCCAGGCTGAACAGGTTGCCCGGCGCGCCGATGTGCAGTTCATCGCCTTCGCTGACCTGCTCGTGCATATAGCGCGAGCCGCCGCGCGAGGCCTCCTCCAGCCGCACCGCGATCTGGTAGTGGCCGGGCTCGCCCAGCGTGCTGGTCAGCGAATAGGCATTGCGCAGCCTGCCGCCGTCCATATGGACGACCACGTGGCTGCCGCTGTCGAAGGCGGGCAGCGCGCCGCCGTCGCAGGGTTGCAGGGTGAAGCGCTTGATGCCGGCGGCCAGCGGCTCGACGCGGCCGACGCGCACGCGGAGCGTGTCAGTCATGGCGGTACCTCGGAATTCAGGGAATGCAGGGAATATGGGAAGGGAAGGCAGGCCGGCATGGCGCCGGCCTGCCCGGGACCATCAGGTGATGACCGTCAGCCGTGCCGCGATCCACACCACCAGGCCGCCGACGACCAGCGCCACGTAGGGCAGCAGGCCGGCGCGCGCATTGGGCAGCTCCATGTCGCGGCGCATCGACTCGGGGAAGCGGCCCTTGTCCTGGATGTAGTGGCGGTAGATGAAGACCGGCACGATCAGCACCGCGGCGATCAGGCCGTTGCGCAGCGTATTCTCGCCCTGGAAGTTGGCGCCCGCGCCGACAAAGGCCAGGTCGAAGAAGCCGAAGAACGCGCCCAGCGCCAGCAGCCAGTTCTTGCACTTGTACGGGCGGGCCCAGTCCGGGCGGTCCATACGGTGGATCCAGCCCGACTGCAGGTTCAGGAACACGAAGATCATGTAGCAGACGTTCGAGATCGACAGCACTGCCATGTAATTCGACATCAGCAGCAGGAACAGGTTGAACACCAGGTCCGTCCACATGGCGCGCGTCGGTGCGCCGTGCTCGTTCACGTGCGAGAGGTAGCGCGGCAGCCAGCCGTCGACCGAGGCCTGGTACAGCGTGCGCGACGAACCCATCATCGAGGTCATCACGATCAGCAGGATCGCCAGCACCAGCATGGCCACGATCAAGTTGAACACCACCGCGCCGCCACCGACGAACCTGGCCATGGCCGCGCCCACGCCGGAGCCGTCGACGATGGCCGGCTCCAGCATCCCCGACAGGCTCAGCGAGCCCTGAAAGGCGATCGGCACCGCGATGAACATGAACAGGCACAGCACGCCGGACCAGAAGATCGCCTTGAAGGTGTCCTTCTGCGGGTCCTTGAACTCGCGGGTGTAGCAGACCGCGGTCTCGAAGCCGAAGGTCGACCAGCAGGCCAGGAACATCGCGCCCATGGCCGTGCTGATGCCGGCGGCGTTCCAGCCGCCCAGCACCGGGGTGCCAGCCGCGTCATGGGTAAACGGCAGCAGCGGCAGGAAGCTGGTGGACGGCATGTCGCCGGTGAACATCGGCACCAGCGCAATCACCACCAGCGGCGTCAGCGAGGCAATGCCCAGGATGCGCTGCGTGGTGGCCGCGGCGGAAGCGCCGCTGTGCTGCAGCTTGAAGGTGATCAACAGGAAGGCGGTGGCCAGGATGAAGGTGGAATTCACCCGCAGCGTCAGGCCCTTGCTGACCACGCCCAGGTCCAGCAGCGTCAGTTGCCAGGTGTTGATGACCGAATCGGGCGGGAACAGCGCGCTCAGCATGTAGCCGGCGGCCAGGCTGGTGCCCAGTGCCAGCATCGGCGACCAGGCAATCCAGTTGCACCACACCGAGACTGGCGCGACGAACTTGCTGTAGCGCACCCAGCCGAGCGCACCGTACACCGAGGCGCCGCCGGACTTGTGCGGATACAGGCCCGAAATCTCGGCGTAGACGAAGCACTGGGCGAAGCCGACCAGGATGGCGAGGATCCAGATGACCCAGGCTGGGTTGCCGATGGTGGCGGACACGCCGCCGATGGTGAAGAGCACGCCAGCGGGCACGCCGCTGGTGACCCAGAAGGCATCCTTCCAGGTCAGGGTGCGCTGCAGTTCATGCGATTGGGTTTGCTGCTGTGGTTGCTGGGCGGGGGCGATCGGCGCCTGCGCGCCGATCGACAGCACGTCTTTCTGTGAATACACGATGTCTCCTTGCTTCCCGGGTTGCCGTTTGTCTGGAGCTGGGCTCCGTCGCGGTCTGCCGTCTGCGGTCTGGGTGGGTACGTTGCGGTACTGCCTGCCGGGGGTTACGACGGTCGGGAATGTCTGGCGGGGATTCTGGGGGCGTTTCTCATCGTTGTCTCCTGTTGTCATCCCGGGGTTGCCACGCGCCCATTTGCAAGGGTGCATGGCTTGCCGGTCTTTATCGATTCACCAATAGTTAATTACGTTACCAATGGTGTTTCGGGTGAGTATAGGAACGGCGGGGAGCCAAGGCAACGGAAGATTTGTATCGCGTTGCAGAGCGTCCCGGCCGGCCCTTGCTTACTGCTGCACGGGCTGTACCGGGCGCGGCCCGCCAAGTGTTTCCACCACCGCACGCCCCGCCCGCCGGTTGCGCCACCAGCCCAGCAGCGTCAGCCCCAGCCAGAAGCACTGGGTCAGGAACGACGCCAGGTTGAAGGCGCCGGTCAGCGAGATCAGGATGCAGCCCGGCCCGATCACGTTGAGGACGACGGCCAGCCTGCCGGTCGGGGATTTGTGCAGGACCTGCACGGCAAAGTGCGCGGCAACGTAGGCGGCAACGCCGACAAGTCCGGTCGCGTCGGTAAGACCCAGGGAGGCCATGGTGGTATGCGCTCAGTAAAGCGGTGGAACAGCGGTTGAGGATTGCCGTCAGAACGTCTTGGTCAGCGAGACCAGGAACGTGCTTTTCAGCGGGTTGGAAACGGACGGGTTGCCGGATGAATCCAGCGCCCCGGTGGTGTAGTGGTCGTAGACGTCGGTGCGCCCCCAGCCACGGGTATAGGCGCCGGTCACGGTCCAGCCGCCCTCGAAGGCCCTGGACAGCGCCACGCGCACGTCGCGGAAGCTGTAGGCGGCAAAGTTGCGCACGCGCTCCTGGCCGTAGTGCAGCAGCAGCGAGACGCCGTGGCCCAGGTCGAAGGTGCCGTTGATGTCCAGGTAGCCCGAGCCACGGCTGTGCAGGTCGTTGCCGGTCATCAGCGAGGCGCTGTTGTAGCCGAAGTAGTCGGGCGTATAGGTCAGCCAGTACTTGACGTTGAACCACTTGTACGTCAGTGACGCGACCGCCTCGCCGTAGTTGTATTTGGTCTGCGCGGACTGCAGTTTTGCGCCCGGGTACAGGTAGTAGTAGATCTGCCCGGCGTAGGTGAAATCGCCGGCGGTGCCGGTGTAGCCGGCATACAGGTCCCATTCGACTGTGCCGCCCTCGATGAACTTGTCGCTGATGCTCGACATCCACGTGCCGGCGGAGAAGCCGCTCGGGTGGGCGTAGTCGATGCCGCCCTGCACGGCAGGCTTGCCCCAGGTCTGGCGGAAGCCACGCGAGACATATTGCGATGTCAGGGTCAGATTGGCGCTCAGCGGCGAGGTGGCTGCCGCGGCTTCGGCCGGCGGCACGGTCGCGGTGACCTGCGGCACTGGCGCTACCGCCAGGGTGGTGTCGGCATCGGCCTGCGCCAGCGCGGGCAGCGCCTGGCACAGCAGCAGGGGCAGGGCGCCTTGCAGGGCCCGTCTTGAAACAAAGCATTTGCGCAGCATGGAAGTCTCCTCCTTGCAGCCGGTCTGGGTTTGTTCTGGGTAGCCGGCTTTGTGTTGTGAGGGCGCGGCGCGCCGACCGGACGCACGCTGCCCGCCGGGGACCGAAGTCCCGGCAGCACATGCGTCGGTCAGGGGTTCTGGCGGGAAGCCCGCGCGCCGCGCCGCCTGGTCAGGCAGGCATCGGCATCGGCATTCGCGCGGTGGCTGGCGGCTGCCGCACCGCGTCCGCGTGCGCCATGCTGCCGGCGGCGGCCTTGTAGTACGGCGCCGTCGAGCGCTGCAGCGGCGCGCGGCCGCGGATCACGTCGGCCAGCTTCTCGGCCATCATGATGGTGGGCGCGTTCAGGTTGCCGGTGATGATCTTCGGCATGATCGAGGCATCGACCACGCGCAGCCCCGACAGCCCGTGCACGCGGCCCTGGTTGTCGACCACCGCCATTGGGTCGGAGGCGTGGCCCATCTTGCAGGTGCAGGACGGGTGCAGCGCGGTCTCGGCATGCTCGCGCACGAAGGCATCGATCTCGGCGTCGCTCTGCACCATCATGCCGGGCTTGATCTCGCGGCCGCGGAACTGGTCCATGGCCTGCTGGCCGATGATCTCGCGCGTCAGGCGCACCGCGGCTCGGAACTCGCGCCAGTCGACGTCATGCGCCATGTAGTTGAACAGCAGCCGCGGCTGCACGCGCGGGTCGCGGCTGGCCAGCTTGACAAAGCCGGTGCTGGGCGAGCGCATCGAGCCCACATGGCACTGGAAGCCATGAGACTGCACCGGGTTGCTGCCGTCGTAGTTCATCGCCAGCGGGATGAAGTGGTACTGCAGGTTGGGCCAGGCAAAGTCATCGCTGCTGCGGATAAAGCCGCCGGCTTCGAAGTGGTTGGAGGCGGCGGTGCCGGTGCCGCGCAAGTACCATTCGATGCCGATCGCGGGCTTGTTCCACCACTTCAGCGCGGGGTAAAGCGACACGGGCTTGGTGCATTCGTACTGCAGGTACATCTCCAGGTGGTCCTGCAGGTTTTCGCCCACGCCCTTCAGGTCAGCCACTGCATCGATGCCGAAGGCGCGCAGTTCGTCGGCATTGCCCACGCCCGAGCGCAGCAGCAGTTGCGGCGAGGCGATCGCACCATTGCTGACGATCACTTCGCGGCGCGCGCGTGCTTCGCGCACGTGGTCGCCCTGGATGTATGAGACGCCGGTGGCGCGCTGCCCCGAGAACAGGATGCGGTCGGCCAGCGCGCGCGTATGCACGGTCAGGTTCGGACGGTCCCTGGCCTGGTCGAGGTACGCCAGCGACGTGCTGCAGCGGCGCCCGCGCGCGGTGGTGGTGCGGTCCATGGGGCCGAAGCCTTCCTGCCTGTAGCCGTTCAGGTCGTCGGTCTGGCCGTAGCCCGCCTGCTCGCCGGCCTTGATAAAGGCGCGGAACAGCGGGCTGATATCGGCCCTGGGCGTAGTCACATGCAGCGGGCCGTTGCCGCCATGGTAGTCGTTGGCGCCCTTGTCGTAGGTCTCGGCCTTGCGGAAGTAGGGCAGGCAGTCGGCGTAGCTCCAGTTCTCCAGCGACTTCTCCTGCGCCCAGCCGTCGTAGTCCATGGCGTTGCCGCGGATATAGACCATGCCGTTGATCAGTGACGAGCCGCCCAGCCCCTTGCCGCGGCCCTGCGTCATGCGCCGGTTATTCATGTGCGGCTCGGGCTCGGTCACATAGGCCCAGTTATAGGTGGTGCCCTGCAGCGGGTAGGCCAGCGCGGCAGGCATCTGGGTGCGCCAGTCCAGGCGCCAGTCGGGGCCGCCGGCTTCCAGCAGCAGCACTGAGACGCCGGCATCCTCGGTCAGCCGCGCGGCCAGCACGCAGCCGGCCGAGCCTGCGCCGACGATGATGTAGTCGTATTCATGGATTGCCTGCATGGTGCAATCTCCTTGTTTGCTTGACGCCGTGCGCGGTTGCCCGGGGGCGGGCGCCGCGCACGTGATTGCGAAGTAAGCCAGTGGGAGCGCCGGGTGTGGGCTCAGGCGCCGAACCACCCCATCGCCTTCGGCGCGAGGTTGATATAGCTGTGCTTGAGCTCGGTGTACTCGTCCAGGCCGATGCGGGCCAGCTCGCGGCCGATGCCGCTTGCCTTGTAGCCGCCCCACGGCGCTTCCGGGAAGTAGGGGTGGTAGTCGTTCACCCACACCGTGCCGAAGCGCAGCGCGCGCGACATCCGGTTGGCCTTGTCCAGGTCGCGGGTCCAGACCGCGGCGGCCAGGCCGTACGGGGTGTCGTTGGCGGCGCGCAGCGCCTCGGCTTCGCCGCGGAAGCGCTCGGCCGTGATCACCGGTCCGAAAATCTCCTCCTTCGCAATCTTCATGTCGGCCGTGACGTCGGCCAGCAGCGTCGGTTCCAGCCAGTAGCCCTTCTTGAATACGTCGCCCGCCGGCCGCTTGCCGCCGTGCACCAGGCGCGCGCCCTCGGCGATGCCGGCCTGCACCATGCCCAGAATCTTCTCGTGCTGTTGCGCCGACTGCACCGGGCCCATCTGGGTCTCGGCATGGAAGCCGTTGCCGATCACGATGCGCGGCAGGCGCTCGGCCAGCCGGCTGATGAATGCATCATAGATGCTGTCTTCGACCATCAGGCGCGAGCCGGCGGAGCACACCTGCCCGGCGTGGAAGAACGCGGCATTCAGTGCGTAGTCCACCGCGGCGTCCAGGTCGGCATCGGCAAAGACGATGTTCGGGTTCTTGCCGCCCAGCTCCAGGCCGATGCGCTTGAAGTTGCCGGTGGCGGCCTTCATGATGCTTTCGCCGGCGAAGGCACCGCCGGTGAAGGACACCAGGTCCACGTCCAGGCTTTCGGCCAGTTCGGCGCCCACTTCGGCGCCGCCGGTCACCAGGTTGAACACGCCCGCAGGCAGGTCCAGTTCCGCTACCAGTTGCGTGAAATGGTGCGTGGTCAGAGGGGTCAGGTTGCTGGGCTTGATCACCACGGTGTTGCCGGCGCCCAGCGCCGGCGCGATCTTCCACGCGGCCTGCAGCAGCGGGTAGTTCCACGGCGTGATCAGGCCGCATACGCCGACCGGCTCGCGCAGGGTGCGGCTGATCACATGGTGCGGGGCTTCGTTGACCGCGCCGGATTCGGACGCCACCAGCCCGGCAAAGTAGCGGAAGGTGGCGGCAATGTCGCCCATGTCGGTGCGGCTCTCGGTCAGCGTCTTGCCGGTGTTGAGCGATTCCAGCCGGGCAAGGTGCTCGGCGTCGCGGTCGATCAGTCCGGCGAGCTTGTTCAGCAGTTGCGCGCGGTCGCGGATCGTGGTCTGGCGCCACGGACCGTCGAAGGCCTTGCGGGCAGCGGCAATGGCCAGGCGCGCGTCGGCGCGGGTGGCTTCGGCGGCCTGGGCGATCACGGTCTCGTCGGCCGGGTTGTGGATGGCGCGCGTGCCGTGGTCGATGGGCGACTGCCATTGGCCGTCGATATAGAGCTGGGTCTGGATCATGCTGCGGTTCCGGTTGATGCGTTCGTGTCAGGCGGCCAGGGCGTCCAGCACCATCTGCTGGAAGTGCTGCACGCCGTGCTCGCCGATGGCGGAGGTCTTGTCGTCGGTGACCAGCAGCGGGCCCTGCCCGTTGCGGTAGCCGCGCGACTTGAGGCCGCGCTGCACCGATTCGACGATGCTCAGGTCTTCGGGCTTGAGCACGTTCTTGTAGTACTCGATCAGCTGCTCCTGCTCGGCCGTGGGCGTGCGGTCGCGGAAGTAGAACTCGAAGTGCTGGATGGTGGTGTCGGCGTCGACCGGGAACATGTAGAAGACGCCGTAGTTGCCGTCGCCCGGCAGCACGTTCAGCGTCACGTTGGGCCACAGCCAGTACGCGGCGAAGTCGGTATTGGGGGCGTCGCTGTCATAGGTGAAGGCGTCGCTGCCCGAGCGGGTCTGGCCGACCTGGCTGGTGTAGAGGCCGCGCACTTCGTGCTTGTAGGTTTCCATCCTGATCGACTCCACCAGCGCCGGGTGCGCGGTCTGGCAGTGCAGGCATTCCAGGTAGTTGTCGACCACCACCTTCCAGTTGGCCTTCATCTCATAGGTGAGCTTGTGCGCCGGCACCAGCTTGTCAACGTCCGGACAGCGCGCGCGGATCTCGTCGTTCAGGCTGGCGGCCTGCTCGGCCAGCGGCTTCGCGTCCATGTCCAGGTTGACAAAGACCAGGCCGCAGAACTCTTCCACGCGCACCGGCGTCAGGCCCGCGTTGTCCTTGCAGAAGCCCGGCACGTTCTCGGCGTTGCGCACGTGGATCAGCTTGCCGTCCAGGCCGAACGACCAGGCGTGGTACGGGCAGGTGATGACGTTTTTGGCCTTGCCCGCGCCATCGGCAAACAGCTCATGGGCGCGGTGCGGGCAGACGTTGTAGAACGCGCGCAGCACGCCGTCGCGGCCGCGCACCACGAACACGTTCTCGCCGGCCACCTGCGCCGTAGCGTACTGGTTGTTTTCGGCCACCTGGCTCTTGTGCATCACGCACACCCAGCTGCGCGCGAAGATGGTCTTCTTCTCCTGCTCGAAGACTTCCTGCGAGGTGTAGTAGTGGGCCGGCAGCGTGTAGGCCAGCGGCGGGGTGGTGCCGCAGACGGGGGCGGTGGTCTCTTGCATGGGGTTGTCTCCTCGTTGGTCTCGGTGCTTTATCGATTCACTAACAGTTAATTAAATTACTATAGGTGATGTGTGGAGAAGTCTAGTGAGGAGCGTGGGAGTGCTGCAATTCAAAAAATCGAAGAAAATGATCTGATCGATGGCCTGTAGCTATCAATTCGCGTGATTTGTGATGATGGTGTAAGGTTCGAGTTACTCAATTCACCGTCGGTTGAAAAAAAGTGGAGGGATGCCCATGACGGAAGACACTTTTGCCACGCGCCTGAAGGGGGTGCTGGAAGGCAAAAGGATCATGCTCAAGCAGGTGGCAGAGGCGCTCTCGGTGTCGCCGTCGGCAGTGCACAAATGGACGCGCGGCGGCGAGATCGAATACGAGCGGCTGCTGGCGCTGGCGCGCTTCCTGGGCGTCAACTGGCTGTGGCTGCGCTACGGCGAGCAGGCCATCGCCGACCTGGAGACCAGCAGCGCCTCTGACCCGCATATCAAGGAGCTGCGCCAGAAGCACCTGGCGGAGATCATGGAGAGCGAGGCGCGCATGAAGTTCGCGCAGGAGGTCTCGGGCATCGTCACCTGGGAATGGAACGTGCTGACCGATGGCCTGACCTACTCGTCCAACGACGCCACGCTGTTCGGCCGCCATATCCGCAACATGGACGACTTCTGGGCCTGCGTGCATCCGGCCGACGTGGCGCGCCTGCGCGAGGTGCTGGCGCGCACGCTGGGCGCGCAGGAGATGCACGAGTGGGAGTTTCGTGTCGTGCACGAGGACACCACGCGCTGGATCTCGTCGCGGGCCACGCTGGTGCGCGACTTCGACCAGCGCCCGGTCAAGATGATCGGCGTCAGCCTGGACATTACCGAGCGGCGCCGCGCCGAGGCCGCGCTGCGCCAGAACGAGGCGCTGCTGGCCAAGGCGCAGGAGATTGCCCACCTGGGCGGCTGGTACTGGAATATCCAGACCGACGACTGCGCCTGGACCGACGAAGCCTACCGCATCTTCGGCTGGGCCCCGCAGGCGTTCAAGGTGACCATGGAACGCTACCTGGCGTCGATCATCGAGGAAGACCGCGCCCGCGTGCAGGCCGCCATCCGCGCGGCCATCGTCGACAAGGCGCCGTACAGTGTCGACTACCGCATCGTGCTGCCCGACGGCAGCCGTCGCAATATCCATGAGGAAGGCGAGGTCACGCTGGACGAGCACGGCAACGCCCTGACCATGGTCGGTGCTTCGCAGGATGTCACCGAGGCGGCCTTGCCATCGCCAGCCGGCGGCGGCAAGGCCCCGCGCAAGCGTGCGGCGGACAAGCCACGCACACCAGCCTGACAGGGTTCGAGGGCGGCAAGAATTGCCGCCCTTTTTTATTATGGCGGGTCGTTTCCGTCACCTGTGGATAAATCCGTTTGTTTCAGCGTAAACCATGGTGGAACGTTTGTTTCATGTTCCGCTATGATGGTATCTCCCTGGCGCCGGACCCCGTGCGCCTGTACACGGAGGAGATCCAACATGCCCCTGGCCAAGCCAGCCTTCCCCCAGTCCCCGGGCCAGGCCGCCGCGCTGCCGGACGCCGCCGACACCGCGTTCGCCAAGGTCACGCGCCGCATCGTGCCGTTCATCGTGCTGTGCTACTTCTTCAGCTACCTGGATCGCGTCAACGTGGGTTTCGCCAAGCTGCAGATGCAGCAGGCGCTGGGTCTGAGCGACGTGGTCTACGGCCTGGGCGCGGGCATCTTCTTCTGGGGCTACATGCTGTGCCAGGTCCCCAGCAGCCTGCTGATCTACCGGCTCGGCATGCGCCGCAGCATGGCGGCCATCATGATCCTGTGGGGGCTGGTCTCGGCCGCCACCATGTTCGTGAGCACCCCCGTGGAGTTCTATGCGGCGCGCTTCCTGCTGGGCGTGACTGAAGCCGGTTTCTTCCCGGCTGCGGTGATGTACCTGAACAAGTGGTACCCGGCCGACCGGCAGTCGCGCATCATGTCGATCCTGTTCCTGGCGATGCCGCTGGGCATGGTGCTGGGCGGCCCGATCTCCGGCGCGCTGATGTCGGTCACGCATGACCTGCACGGGCTCGACGGCTGGCAGTGGATGTTCCTGATCGAGGCGCTGCCGGCCATCGTGCTGGGCCTGCTGCTGTTGCGCATGCTGCCCGAGTCGCCGGAGGCCGCGCCGTGGCTCACGCCGGCCGAGGCGGGCGCCATCACCCGAACGCTGAGCACCGAAAACGCGAAGAAGAGCACCCGCTTCGTCGCCGCGCTCAAGTCGCCGGTCCTGTGGATGCTGATGGCGATCTGCCTGCTGTTCAATATCGGCAACTACGGGCTGGTGTTCTGGCTGCCCACCATCATCCAGTCAACCGGGATGTCGTCGCCGCTGGAGATCGCCATGCTGACGGCGATCCCGTATGCGGTCGCGTGCGTGGTGATGAACCTCAACGCCGCGCACGCCGAACGTACCGGCGAGCGCCGCCTGCACTCCGCGCTGCCGCTGCTGGTGGCCGCCATCGGCATGTGGGCCAGCACGCTGTTCCCGCACAACACGGTGATGGCGATGGTATTCCTGACCATCGGCATTTCCGGCCTGATGGCCACGCTGTCGATGTTCTGGGGCCTGCCGGGCCGCGTGCTGGCCGGCACCGCCGCGGCCGGCGGTATCGCCATGATCAACAGCGCGGCCAGCCTGGCCGGCCTGATCGGCCCGGTGCTGATGGGTGGCATCAAGCAGAGCACCGGCAGCATCTCGCTGGGCGTGCTGGCGCTGGCCGGGCTGATGCTGGCCGCGGCGGTGCTGATCCTGGCGATCCCGCGCCAGCTGATGCAATCGCGGAGCTGAGGGATGGCGCAAGCAACCGACGACGATCCCACCAGCCTCCTTGCGCAAGCCGCCGCGGCCCTGCAGGTGCCGGTGGCGCGGCAGGATTGCGAGCAGGCCGCCGCGCTGCTGGCCGGCATGGCGGCCATGGTGGCGGGATTGCGCCAGGCGTTGGCGCAAGGGGAGGGGCAGCATGGCTGCTGAACGGCTGACGGCCGCTGCCATGGCCGCGCAAGTGCGCAGCGGCGAGCGGCTGGCGATCGATCTGGTGCAAGACGCCCTGCAGCGCGCCGAAGCCGCCGCGCCGCTCAATGCCTGCTCGGCCCTGCTGGCGGACAGCGCGCTGGCGCAGGCCGCAGCGCTGGACCGGCTGCGCGCGCAGGGCCGGCCGTTGCCGCCGCTGGCCGGCGTGCCATTCGTGGTGAAGAACCTGCTGGACGTGCGCGGCCACGCCACGCTGGCAGGGGCCGCGCCACGCGCGCAGGAGCCGCCGGCAACGCGCCACGCCGACACGGTCGAAGCGCTGGTTGCAGCAGGTGCGGTGCCGGTCGCGCTGGCGGCGATGGACGAATACGCGTGCGGTGCCACCGGCGAGAACGTGATCGGCGGTCCGGTGCGCAATCCGCTCGATCCATCACGCATCACCGGCGGCTCGTCCGCTGGCACGGCGGCACTGGTGGCTGCCGGGGTGGTGCCGTTCGGGCTGGGTTCGGACACCAACGGCTCGATCCGCGCCCCGGCCGCGTTCTGTGGCATCTGGGGGCTGCGCCCGACCACGGGGCGCTTGTCTTTGGCGGGATGCGTGCCGTACGCGCAGAGCCTGGATACCGTTGGCCCGATGGCGGGTAGCGCCGGTGACCTCGCGCTGGCCTATGCGGCCATGCTCGGCGTGGACATTCCTGTGGACCCGCAAGGCCGTGGTGTGGCGTCGCTGCGCGTTGGCGTGCTCGGCCGCGGCTTCTCTGATTTTGCCGAGCCCGAAGTGCAGGCGGCCGTGCTGCGTGTGGCTTCGGCCTTTGGCGCGGTGCGCGCCATCGACCTGCCCGACACCGACATGGCGCGCGACGCGGCCTCGGTGATCTCCGCCTATGAAGTCGGGCGCAACCACCAGGCCATGGGATTCTCCGAGCGCCACGCCGGCTACAGCGCCTTCGTACGCCAGCGCATCCTGGCCGGGCTGGCGATGCCGCGCGGCTGGTATGACACCGCGCGCCAGTACCAGTCGGCGTGGCGGCAGCGGCTGCTGGCGCTGTTCGATGACGTCGACCTGCTTCTGACCCCTTCGACGCCCTATGCGGCAACGCCGATCGGCGCCGATACGGTCAACGGCACCGGCCGCATCTACCGGCCGCGTGCCGATGCCGGGCACCTGACGCGGCCGTTGTCGCTGGCGGGCCTGCCAGTGGTGGCCGCGCCTTGTGCGGGCGAGGGCCTGCCCGCGGGCATCCAGATCGTGGCGGCGCCCTGGCTGGAGAGCCAGGCGCTGGCGGCGGCGCGCTTCCTCGAGGCGCTGGGGCTGTGCCGCAGCGCGGCGCTACGACGGCTGTAACGACTGTTTCATGAGTTCCGGGGCCATTGCGGCAAGGACTGTCGTGCCGTCGTTGCGTCGTCGCGTTTCATTTCCATGATTAGCGCAACAAATGTTGCATTGAATCGGACCATGCCCCTATACTGCAAGAGGGTAGACGGGGCCAACCCAGGTTCTGAACGGGATAAAGAGATCGGCAGTAGAGCCCGCTGACGAGACAAGGATTGACGATGGCATCGCAAGCAGCCGCGCCCCGGCGCGCCGACCTGATCTTCCGCAACGCCACGGTCGTTGACGGCACAGGCGCCCCTCGCCGCGTGGCCGATGTCGCCGTCGCGGGCGACCGCATCATTGCTGTGGGCGACTGCGCCGACATGGCCGCGGACCACACGGTCGATGCAACCGGCCGCGTACTGGCGCCGGGCTTTATCGACGCCCACACGCACGACGACGGCTACCTGCTGGTGCATCGGGACATGACGCCCAAGGTGTCGCAGGGCATCACCACGGTGGTGACCGGCAACTGCGGCATCAGCGTGGCGCCGCTGGTCAGCAGCGCGCCGCCGCAGCCGCTGGACCTGCTGGGGCCGCCCGCGCTGTTCCGCTTCGATACCTTCGCGCAGTGGCTCGACGCGTTGCGCGCGACGCCGGCCAATGTCAACGTGGTGCCGCTGCTCGGGCACTCCACGCTGCGCGTGCGCGCGATGCCGCAACTGGACCGGCCTGCCAATGAAGCGGAAATTGCCGCCATGCGCGACGAGGTCGGGCTGGCGATGGAGGCGGGCGCCTTCGGCGTGTCGACCGGCACGTTCTATCCGCCCGCGGCAGCCGCCACCGAAGCCGAGATCATCGCCGTGTGCGAGCCGGTCCGCACCCACGGCGGCCTCTATTCCACGCACCTGCGCGACGAGACCGACGACATCGTGCCGTCGATCGAAGAAGCGCTGCGCATCGGCCGAGCGCTCGACTGCCCGGTGGTGTTCTCCCACCACAAGGTGGCGGGCAAGCGCAATCATGGCCGCTCGGTTGAAACGCTGGGCCTGCTGGCCGACGCCGCGCGCCTGCAGCCGCTATGCCTGGACTGCCACCCCTATCCCGCGACCTCGACCATGCTGCGGCTGGACCGCGTGCGCCAGTCCACGCGCACCATGATCACGTGGTCGACCGGCTACCCGGCCGCGGGCGGCCGCGACTTCCACGAGCTGATGCAGGAGCTTGGCCTGGACGAAGACGCGCTGCTGGCCAGGCTGCGGCCCGCGGCGGCGATCTACTTCATCATGGATGAGCGCGACGTCGAGCGCATTGCGCAGTTTCCGCTGACCATCTTCGGCTCCGACGGCCTGCCGTTCGATCCGCGCCCGCATCCACGCCAGTGGGGGACCTTCCCGCGCATCCTGGCGCGCATGGTGCGCGAAGACCAGCTGATGACGCTGGAAACCGCGATCCACAAGATGTCCGGCCTGGCCGCGCAGCAGTACGGGCTGGCCGACCGCGGCCAGATCGTGCCGGGCGCGTTTGCCGACCTGGTGCTGTTCGATGCCGACCGCGTGCAGGACCGCGCCACCTTTGAAGATCCGCTGCAACTGAGCACCGGCATCCACGGCGTCTGGGTCAACGGCGCCCGGGTCTGGGAACAGTCCGCGCGGGCGGATAGCGAAGGCAGCGCGCTGCCAGCTTTTTCCGGCCGCGTGCTGCAGCGCCGTCCCACTGAAACCACTTCCGCCGCGCGCCGCTGACGCGTGGCCTGGCACCACCACCACACCATCATGACCCACGTATTCCATCGCAATCCGCGCCAGAAGCTGCCCGTTGCCGTCGCCGGACAGGGCATCGAACTGATCGACAGCGAAGGCCGCCGCTATCTGGACGCCTCCGGCGGTGCCGCCGTGTCGTGCCTGGGGCACGGCCATCCGCGCGTGATCGAGGCGATCAAGGCGCAGCTCGACACCATCGCCTACGCGCATACCTCGTTCTTCACCACCGAGGTGTCCGAGACCCTGGCTGATACGCTCGTGCAGGCGGCGCCGGGCGACCTGGACCATGTCTACTTTGTCTCGGGCGGTTCGGAGGCGGTGGAGTCGGCGCTGAAGCTGGCGCGGCAGTATTTCGTCGAAGTGGGGCAGCCCGGCCGCCGCCACTTCATCGCGCGCCGCCAGAGCTACCACGGCAATACGCTGGGCGCGCTGGCCATCGGCGGCAACGCGTGGCGGCGCGAGCCGTTCCTGCCGCTGCTGGTGCCGGCGCACCACGTGTCGCCGTGCTATGCCTACCGCGACCAGCAAGCCGGCGAGACCGATGCGCAATACGCACAGCGCCTGGCCGACGAGCTGGAAGCGAAGATCCTGGAACTGGGCCCGGACACCGTGGCCGCCTTCGTCGCCGAAACCGTGGTGGGCGCCACCGCCGGCGCGGTGCCGCCGGTGGGCGACTACCTGAAGCGCATCCGCGCGGTGTGCGACAAGTACGGCGTGCTGCTGATCCTGGACGAAGTGATGTCAGGCATGGGCCGCACCGGCTACCTGTTCGCGTGCGAAGAGGACGGCGTGGTGCCCGACATCGTCACCATCGCCAAGGGCCTGGGCGCCGGCTACCAGCCGATCGGCGCGATGCTGTCGACCCGCCGGATCTACGACGCCATCGTCGGCGGCAGCGGCTTCTTCCAGCACGGCCACACCTATATTGGCCATGCCACCGCTTGCGCCGCGGCGCTGGCGGTACAGCGCACCATCGCCGAAGACAACTTGCTGGCCAATGTGCTGGCGCGCGGCGAGCAACTGCGCGCACGGCTGCGCGAGGCGCTGGACGATCATCCCAACCTGGGTGATATCCGCGGACGCGGCTTGTTCGTCGGCGTGGAGTTCGTAGCCGACCGCGACAGCAAGGCCACGCTCGATCCCGCGCTGAAGACGCATGCGCGGCTGAAATCCGCCGCGATGCAGAATGGCCTGCTGGTCTATCCTATGGGGGGCACGGTCGATGGCGTGCATGGCGACCACGTGCTGTTCGCACCGCCGTTCATCTGCACGCCGCAGGATATCGACCGGATTGTCGAGCGCTTTGCCGCGGCGGTGCAGACGGTGCTGCCGGCTGGCGTCACGGTCTAAGTTGCTGACGACGTCAGCATGCCGCTGGCTTGCTCCTCTCTCCCGCAAGCGGGAGAGGGAGCACCCAATCAGTCCGCAGTCCGTGACGCCCACATCAGGCGAACGCAGCAACCTGCCTGAGCGAGCCGTGCCCTGACGCCAGCGCTGCCGGCTCCGCATCCAGCTTGAACTCCCCCACCACACGCTGCAGTTCGGTAGCCTGACCCGCCAGCGCCTGCGACGCACTGGCCGCCTGCTCCACCAGCGCGGCATTTTGCTGCGTCACCGTATCCATCTGTGCCACCGCCTCATTGACCTGTGCGATGCCGGCGCTTTGCTGTTCGGACGCCGCGGTGATCTCGCCCAGCAGCCCCGTCACGCTGGCCACGGCCTGAACGATCTCCTGCATGGTTTCCCCGGCCCGGCCCACCAGCGCCGAGCCGCTGTCCACCTGCTGCACCGAATCGTCGATCAGCTGCTTGATCTCCCGCGCCGCCGACGCACTGCGTTGTGCCAGCGTGCGCACCTCGCCCGCCACCACGGCAAAGCCACGGCCCTGCTCGCCCGCGCGCGCCGCTTCCACCGCGGCGTTCAGTGCCAGGATATTGGTCTGGAAGGCAATGCCTTCGATTACTTCAATGATGTCCGTGACCTTGCGTGAGCTGGCGCTGATCGCCGACATGGTCTGCACGACGTTGCCCACCACTTCGCCGCCGCGCGCGGCGATGCCCGATGCGGTGGCCGCCAGCCCGTTGGCGGTGCGGGCGCGCTCGGTGTTCTGCCGGACCATCGAGGTCAGCTCGCCCATGCTCGAAGCCGTCTCTTCCAGCGCCGCCGCCTGCTCTTCCGTGCGCTGCGACAGGTCGGTATTGCCCGCGGCGATCTGGTGCGAAGCGGTGGTGATCGAATCGGTGGAGGCGCGGATGCGCGTCACCAGGTCGGTCAGCATGTCTTCCATCTCGCCCAGGCCGCCCAGCAGCCGGCCAAATTCGCCGCCGCGCTCGGTGTTGAACTCCTGGCTGAGGTCGCCCGCTGCGACGGTCTCGGCAATGTAGACGGCTTCGGCCAGCGGCGCCTCGATGCTGCGCGCCAGTGCCCAGACCGCGCCCAGCGCCAAGCATAGCCCGCCCACGCCCAGCGCGATCAGCAGGCGGCGCGCGTCGTCCGCATCCTGCATCCGCGGCAAGGCCACCGCGATCCCGATCGCCATCAGCGACCACATGGCGCCGAACGCCGCGCCCAGGCGTATGCGAATTCCCAGGTTCTGCATGTCTCTCTCCCCGTTCTGATCAGACTCCACCACCCCAGAAGTGCAGGCGCCGGCGTGCCGGCCGCCTGTCTTGCCAATGTCTTGGCTGGCCAACTCATACTTAACGGCCGGGTAAGCGTGGTCTTTAGCAGATTCCTGGGCGCGGGGCTTGCCGCCGCCGCCGGCAGTCCGTCGGCGCGGAAGCTTGCGTGCGACATCCGGTCCGCCACCCTCCTATTAGCCCTTTCCTTTGAAGAACCTCACGCTGTTTGCCGTGACTATCAATTAGTATTTGAAAATCACAGCCTGCCCCGGGGATCACCCAATGAAGGCCCTGCAAGACCTGGACATCTTCGTGCGCACCGCCGACAGCGGCAGCCTCTCGGCCGCCGCGCGCGCGCTGGACCTGACCCCGGCTGCCGCCAGCGCTGCGCTCAAGCGGCTGGAGGCCGAGCTGGGCGTGCAGCTGTTCGTGCGTTCCACCCGCACCATGCGCCTGACGCAGGCGGGCGAATTGCTGCTGGCACAAGGCCGGCCGGCGCTGGACGCGCTGCAGCAGGTCGGTCAGCACCTGGCCACCGGCGTGCAGGCCTTCCGCGGCGCGCTGAAGCTATCGGCAACGTCGGATTTCGGCCGCAACCTGCTGCTGCCTTGGCTCGATGCCTTCCAGGCACTGCACCCGCAGGTGGAGATCCGCCTGCACCTGACCGACCGCATCGCCAATATCTACAGCGACCCGGTGGACGCGGCGTTCCGCTACGGCGAGCCGCCGGACTCCAACCTGGTGGCGCTGCCGGTGGCGCCCGAGAATTGCCGCGTGCTGTGCGCGTCGCCGCAATACCTGGCGCGGCACGGGGCTCCCGACACGCCGTTGGCGCTGTCGGAACACAACTGCCTGTGCTACATGCTCGGCGACGAAGTGCACGACCGCTGGCGCTTCTGGCGCCATGGCACCGAAGCCGCCACCGTGCGCGTGCGGGCCTTCAATGTGTCCAACGACGGCGATGCCGTGCACCGCTGGGCGCTGCTCGGCAGGGGGATCGCGTACAAGGCCTATTTCGATGTGGCCGGGGACCTGGCCGAAGGGCGCTTGCAGGCGCTGTGCACGGACTGGGGCACCGAGGCGTCGCCGCTGTACATGGTGGTGCCGGGGCGGCGGCAGGTGACGCCGCTGCTGCGGGCGCTGCGGGATTTTGTGGCGGAGCGGACGGCCGAGCTGGCGGCGCAGGTCGGCCGATAGGGGGAGTGGCGGCATGCCTGGTGGCATGTCCGCCTGGTTGCCCGAAACGCGCTCAGTCCACCTGCGCGCCCGAAGCCTTCACGATGCGCGCCCACTTGTCCATGTCGGACACCAGCATCTTGCTGAACTGCTGCGGCGTGCCGGTCATGACTTCGGCGCCCTGTGCGGCCAGCTTGTCGCGCAGCGTCTTGTCCGCCAGGATCTCCTGCATGGTCTGGCTGAGCTTCTGGGTTACGTCCTTCGGCGTGCCCCTGACCGCGAACAGGCCGACCCAGAGGTCGCCGCTATAGCCGGGCACGGTTTCGCTGATCGCGGGAATGTCCGGTGCGAACGGCGAGCGCCTGGCCGAGCTGACGCCGAGCGCGCGCACCTTGCCCGCCTTGATGTGGGCCAGCACCGACGGCAGGCTGGCGAAGGCCAGCGGCACCTGGTTGCCCAGCACATCGTTCAGCGCCGGCGCCACGCCCTTGTATGGCACATGCTCGAGCCTGATGCCCGCCATGCTGTTCAGCATCTCGCCCAGCAGGTGGTTCAGCGTGCCATTGCCGGCGGAGGCAAAGCGGTAGTGGTCCGGCTTGGCCCTGGCCATCGCGATCAGGTCGGGCAGCGACCTGGCGGGGAAGGCGGGATTGGCCACCAGCATGTTCGGCACGCTCGCCACCGGGGCGATCGGCTCAAAGTCCTTGATCGGGTCGAACGGGATGCTCCGGTACAGCGACGGGTTGATCGCCTGCGTGCTGCTGATGGTCATCAGCAGCGTGTAGCCGTCCGGCGTGGCGCGGGCCGCGGCCTGGGTGCCGATATTGCCGCCGGCGCCCGGGCGGTTTTCCACCACCACCTGCTGGCCGAGACGTTGCGACAGGGCCACCGCGACCAGGCGCGCGACGATATCGTTGGTGCCGCCCGGCGCCTGCGGCACGATCATCTGGATGGGCTTGGACGGGTAGGGGTCGGCGGCGAGGGCCCTGGCGCTGAACAGCGGCAGGCAGGCGGCCAGGGCAGCGGCGGCTGCCAGGGCGCGGCGGGTGCGTTGCATGGTGTCTCCTGGAGTTGCGGGGCCGCGCATCCCGGCCCGGGCTGGTGGCAACTCTAGCCGACGGCCGCGCCCGCGTGAAATTCAATCGCCGACTACGGGCATAAGTTTTATTGATCGGCCGGCGGCGGTGGCTTCAGCGACCCGCCCGCCGCAATGCGCCCGGCCACCAGCTCGCGCAGCACCTCCGCCACGGCCTCGGCCGCGCTGGTGCGCGGCAGCGCGCGTGGCCAGCACAGCGACAGCGTGCGGCGCAGCTCCGGCACGATCAGGTGCCGCGGCACCTCGCTGTCCGCCTCGGACAGCGACGACGCGGGCAGGATGGTGCAGGCGAGGCCCTCACGCGCGGTGGCCAGCAGGAAGGGCAGCGAATCCAGGTCGGCCACCACATTCAGCGGCGCACCCGCCTGCGCGAAGGCAAGTTCGACCACTTCGCGCAGTCCCTGCGAGCCGCTTGGCAGTACCAGCGGCAGATCAGCCAGGGCCTTGATTGCGACCGTAGCGCCTTCCGGGGTGACCTGCGGCCGAGCCTTTGGTTGCGCCTTGCCGCGCCCGCGCCCCACGGGAAGCGTCCCGACCACGTACAGCGATTCGCTCGCCAGCCGCTCCAGTTCCACCGCGCGCGACGGCGCATCGCGGAACAGGATGGCGAAATCCAGCCGGTTGTGGTCCAGCAGCTCCGAGATATAGCCGCTCATGCTCTCGAAGAGCTGAAGCCGGATCTGCGGATAGCGGACGCGCACGGCGCGGATCAGCGGCATGCCGAATGCCGCTGCCGCGGTGGTGGGCAGGCCGATGGCAACCATGCCGGTGACATCCGTGCCCGCTACCCGGACCTCGGCGCCGGCGATCTCGACCTGCCGCAGGATATTGCGGGCGTGGCGATAGAGCGTGCGGCCGGCTTCCGTCGGCTTGACGCCCTTGGCGCCGCGGTGGACCAGCGGCACGCCCAGTTCCTTCTCCAGCGCCGCCAGTTGCTGGCTGAGTGCGGGCTGCGCCACGCAGACCACTTCGGCGGCGCGAGTCAGGCTGCCCTGGTCGACGATGGCGATGAAATAGCGCATGGCGCGCAGGTCCATGACAGGCTCCGGGGGAATTCCAAAGTATTCATTTTACTTATGATCCCCTCGGCAATCGGTATTTCCCAGGTGCGGCCCGGTCCGGTAGATTGGCGTCAGGACATTGCGCAAAGCCGGATACCACCATGCCCCATCCCCTCGAAGGCATCACCGTCGTTTCCCTGGAGCAGGCGATCGCGGCGCCGTTCTGCACCCGCCAGCTGGCGGACCTGGGCGCGCGCATCATCAAGATCGAGCGGCCCGGCAGCGGCGACTTTGCCCGCGCCTATGACACGCGCGTGCGCGGCTTGTCTTCGCACTTTGTCTGGACCAACCGCTCCAAGGAGAGCCTGACGCTGGATGTCAAGCACGCAGCGGCCGCGCCCGTGCTGGCCGGCCTGCTCGAGCGCGCGGACGTGCTGGTGCAGAACCTCGCGCCCGGCGCGGCCGCGCGCCTGGGCCTGGACTTCGACAGCCTGAGCGAGACGTACCCGCGCCTGATCGTGTGCGACATCTCCGGCTATGGCAGCGATGGCCCGTACCGCGACAAGAAGGCCTACGACCTGCTGGTCCAGAGCGAGTCGGGCTTTGTCTCAGTGACCGGCACGCCGGAGGAAGGCGTCAAGGCCGGCGCCTCGGTGGCCGACATCGCTGCCGGCATGTATGCCTATACCAATATCCTTGCCGCGCTGCTGGAACGCGGCAAGACCGGGCGCGGCAAGCGCATCGACATCTCGATGCTGGAGTCGATGGTGGAGTGGATGGGCTTTCCGCTCTACTACGCCTTCGACGGCGCCGAGCCGCCGCCGCGCGCGGGCGCGGCGCACGCCACCATCTATCCGTATGGCCCGTTTCCCACCGGCGACGGCAAGACCGTGATGCTGGGGCTGCAGAACGAGCGCGAGTGGGTCGTGTTCTGCCAGGCGGTGCTGGGCGAACCCGATCTGGCCATGCATCCCGACTTTGCCAGCAACAGCCTGCGCAACCAGAACCGTGCGGCGCTGCGCGCGCGCATCGTCGACAGCTTCTCGGGCCTGACCGCCAATGAGGTGGTCGACCGGCTCGAGGCCGCCAGGATTGCCAATGCGCGCGTCAACACCATCGCCGACGTATGGGACCACCCGCAACTGGCGGCGCGCCAGCGCTGGCGCCAGGTCGACACGCCGGTGGGACCGGTGCCGGCATTGCTGCCGCCGGGCATGACCGAGGCGCGCATGGATCCGATTCCGTCGCTCGGCGCCAGCACCGATGCCATCCTGGCCGAGCTGGGCCAGACCGCGGAACAGATTGCCGCGTTGCGTTCGGCCGGCGCAGTCTGAAGCGAGACCGCCATGCCGCTCGCCGATCCGCGCACTTACCTGTTTGTCCCGGCCTCGCGACCGGAGCGCATCGCCAAGGCAATCACCTCCGGTGCCGATGCCGTCATTGTCGATTTCGAGGATGCGGTCGCGCCCGCTGACAAGGGGCAGGCCCGCGACGGGCTTGCCGCCCCGTGGGCGGTGCTATGGGGGCAGGCAGCGGCGGCTGGCGTCGCCATGCTGGTGCGCATCAACGGGGCCGATACCGCGTACTATGAAGACGATCTCGCCTGGTGCCGCGCACAGGGTATCTCCGACATCGTGCTGCCGAAGGCCGACCCGGGCGGCGTCGATGCGCTGGTTGCGGCATTGCCCGGTGTGCGCTGTTTCCCGCTGGTCGAGAATGCCGCCGGCTTTTCCGGCCTGCGCGAGCTGGCCCGTGCCGGCAGCGTGGTCCGGCTGCTGTTCGGCAGCATCGACCTGATGTTCGATCTCGGCGTGCAGGACGATGGCGAAGCGCTGCATTACTTTCGCAGCCGGCTGGTGCTTCATTCCCGCGCGGCGGGTTTGCCCGCACCCGTGGACGGGGTCTGCACCGCAATTGGCGATGACGCCGCACTGGCCGCGGAAACGCGCCGCGCGCGGGCCTTTGGCTTTGGCGCCAAGCTGTTGATCCATCCGGGCCAGGTCCGCGGCGTGCACGACGGCCTGGCGCCGTCGGCCGATGAGCGGCACTGGGCCGGGCGCGTCATGGCCGCGGCCGCCGCTGCGGATGGCGCCGCCGTGGCAGTGGACGGCAAGATGGTGGATCGCCCGGTGCTGGAACGCGCGCGCCGGATCCTGGCCGGCGCCTAGCGCCCGCCTTCAGTCCAGCCGCTTGCCCGCGGTCTCCGGCACCATCGCCAGCCCGATCAGCGAAATCAGGCCACAGCCGATCACATACAGCGCCGGCGCGCTGGCATTGCCGGTCAGCTCGATCAGCCAGGTGGCGATCAGCTGCGCGAAGCCGCCGAACACCAGCACGCCGATGCAATAGACCACCGACAGCCCGCTGGCGCGGATGCGGCGCGGGAAGAGTTCGGTGATCAGCACCACGGACGGCACCACGTTCAGCACCAGCGGCAGGGCCAGCATCGCGACCACCGCCAGCAGCGTGCCGAGCGACGGCCGTGCGTTGAGCAGCAGGAAGGCCGGGTAGACCAGCACCAGCATCGCCACGCGCGACCACAGGATGGCGGGCTTGCGGCCGATGCGGTCGGACAGCCTGCCGGCATACGCGGACAGCGCTACCTGCACCAGCGCCGCGACGCAGCCGGCGGCCATGCTGAGTCCGAGCGGGATCTTCAGCACCGTCACCGCGTAGCTGGTCATGTAGTGCAGCACGATATAGGTGGCGGAGGTGCCGCCGATCGTCACCAGCACGCCGGCCACCACCTCGCGGCCGTGTCCGCGGAAGATCTCCGACAGGCCGGCGCGTTCGTGGCCTGGCGCATCGGCGCCGGGGGTTTCTGCGGTTTCCTCCAGGTGGCGGCGGATATAGAGGCCGAGCGGGATGACCAGGATGCCGATGGCGAACGGCACGCGCCAGCCCCAGCCTTGCAGGGCGTCGGGCGACAGCCCGTTGGTCAGCGACAGCCCGACCACCGCGCCCAGCAGCACGCTGACGCCCTGGCTGAACAGCTGCCAGCTGCCGTAGTAGCCGCGTGAATGATCGTCGGCGTACTCCATCAGCAGCGCCGTGGAGGCGCCGACCTCGCCACCCAGCGCAAAGCCCTGCAGCAGCCGCGCCAGCACGATCAGCAGCGGCGCGGCCAGCCCGGCCTGCGCATAGGTAGGCGAAACCACGAACAGCAGCGAGCCCAGCCCCATCAGCCAGAGCGTCAGCGCCATGGCCGGCTTGCGTCCTACGCGGTCGGCGTAGAGCCCGATCAGCAATCCGCCAAGCGGGCGCGCGACAAAGCCCACGCCAAACGTGGCCAGCGACAGCATCAGCTGGCCGAAGCTGCCGCTGACCGGGAAGAACAGCTTGCCGATCAGCACCGCGAAGAAGCTGTAGACGGTGAAATCGTAGAACTCGAGGCCGTTGCCGATGGTAATGGCGGCAATCACGCGCCGGCGCGGCGCGGCAGGGCTGGCCGGGCGCGCGGCAAACTCGCCGTCGAGCGGCTGCGCGGGCAGGGAAGTGGACATTCGGTGTCTCCGTGGGTGGGGTGGCGCCGGCCTCGGGGCCGGTCATTGTTGGTGGCGTGGAGGGGCTCAGCGCAGGTAGCGCTCGACCAGCTTGACCCAGTAGGTGGCCGCAAGCGGCAGGCAGGCGTCGTTGAAGTCATAGCCCGGGTTATGGACCATGCAGCCCCCTTCGCCATCGCCATTGCCGACGATCAGGTAGCAGCCCGGGCATTCTTCCAGCATGAAAGAGAAGTCCTCGCTGCCGGTCAGCGGCACCATGTTGTCGATCAGGCCGTCCTCGCCCAGCCATTCGCGGGCGACCTCGCGTGCCATTCCGGTGGTGGCGGGGTCGTTGACCAGCACGGGATAGCGGCGGTCGTAGTGCACCTCGGCGCTGGCGCCATAGCTTTCGGCCTGGGCATGCGCCAGTGCGGTGATGCGTGCCTGCAGCAGGTCGCGCACCTCGGCCTTCAGCGCGCGCACCGACAGGCGCAGTTCGGCGCTCTCGGGGATCACGTTGGGCGCCTTGCCGGCCTCGATCGCTCCGACGGTGACGATGGCCATGTCGAGCGGGTTCACGTTGCGCGCCACCACTGACTGCAGCGCCATCACCATCGACGCGCAGGCCACCACCGGATCGACCGCGCGGTGCGGCACCGCGCCATGGCCGCCGCGTCCGGTGACGCGGATCGTGACGGTATCGGACGACGCCATGAACGGCCCGCCCAGGAAGCCGAACTTGCCGGTCGGGTGGCCGGGCATGTTGTGCAGCGCGAACACCGCATCGCACGGGAACAGGCGGAACAGGCCCTCCCGGATCATCTCGCGCGCGCCGCCCATGCCTTCCTCGGCCGGCTGGAAGATGACATGCAGCGTGCCCTGGAACGGCTTGTGCTCGGCCAGGTAGCGGGCCGCGGCCAGCAGCGTGGCGGTGTGGCCGTCATGGCCGCACGCATGCATCTTGCCGTCGATCTTGCTGGCATACGGCAGGCCCGTGGCTTCGTGGATCGGCAGGGCATCCATGTCGGCGCGCAGGCCGATGGCACGGCCGTTGCCGTGACGCAGCGTGCCCACCACGCCGGTGCCGCCCAGGCCGCGATGCACGGCATAGCCCCAGGCCTGCAGGCATTCCGCCACCAGGTCGCTGGTGGCGAATTCCTCGAAGCCGAGTTCGGGGTGAGCGTGGATGCGGTGGCGCAGGTCCACCATCTCCGCTTCGATGGCGCGGATGCCGGGCAGGACGGGATCGGGATGCATGGAGTCTCCGGAGGGTCTTGTCGGGGAATTGTGTGCAAGGATCTTATGCAGCCGCCGCACGTGCCGATAGCCGCAATGCTGTTATCCTGACAACCATTGGTTGTCACTATTCCAAGCCGCCATGACGATGAAGCTCCACCAGATCCAGGCCCTGGTCGCCGTGGCCGACGCCGGCAGCATCCGCGCCGCGGCCCGGCTGGTCGGGCTGTCGCAGGCGGCCGTGACCAAGGCGCTGCGCGAGCTGGAGAGCGAGGCGCGGCTGCCCTTGCTGTCGCGTACCGCCAGCGGCGTGGCGCTGACCGAGGCGGGGCAGCGCATGCTGGGCCATGCCCGGCTGGTGGTCGGGCAGCTCGCCCGCGCCAGTGAAGAGCTGGCCACGTTGCGCGGCGAAGGGGTGGGGCGGCTGAGCATCAGCGTCACGCCGTGGGTGATGCTGACCTTCCTGCCGCGCGTGCTGCTGCGCTTTCGCGAACGCATGCCGGGCGTGCAGGTGGAGATCTTCGAAGGCCTGACCGCGGTGGCCTTGCCCCGCCTGCGCGAAGGCACGCTGGACTTCGCGGTGGGGCCGTTCACGGCCGCGATGTCCACGCAGGAGTTCGAGTGCGAGCCGCTGCTGGCCTACACCTCGTGCGTGATCGCGCGGCGCGGGCACCCGAGCGCGGGGGCGCGCTCGCTGCACGGGCTGCTGCAGCAGGACTGGGTCGTCAACTACACCGCGGCGAGCTACGAGTCCTTTATGCGCAACCTGTTCTGGCAGCATGACGCGCGGATCGAACCGGCGCGGCTGCACTGCGCGCACTCCACCGCGCTGCTGCTGGAGCTGATCCGCAATGCCGGCATGATCAGCTATTGCCCGCGGCCGCTCTTGCTGACCGAGCCGATGCGCGGCTGGGTCCATGCCTTTGCGCTGGCCGAACAGTTCGAGACCAGCCGGCTCGGCATCATCACGCGCCACAACGCGGTGCACAGTCCCGCGGCGCAGTGCTTTACCGATTGCCTGCTGCAGGAGATCCGGCGCCGTGCGCGCTCGGCGGCGGCGAGGGACAGCGAGTTGTTCGACGCGCTGGAAGTCTTGTACTGAACGTCACGGCCGGCGCCGGGGCGGCGCTTCTTCGTGGGGCTGCGTGCCGCCCTCTGGGCCGCGCCGCAAGGGTTGCGGCAGGGCAATACACTCGGTCTAGCCCCGCCTTGCCTCGCGGTGTGTCGTGCGCCGCGCATCCGGTTCGCCGCAGTAATGCAGGATCTCGGCGCGGGCGGTATTGCGCAGGCGCATGGCGGCCGCCCAGTCTGCGCCGTCCGGCCAGAGCGGGCGCCCGATGACCACGCCGATCGGTCCCCGGCGCGGCAGCCACTGGCCGTCGCGCAGCACAGAGCGGGTGCCGCGGATGGCGATGGGTACCACCGGCGCGCCGGCCCGCGCGGCCGCCAGGAAAGCGCCCGAGCGGAAGGCCTGCAGCCCCGGCGCACGCCCGAAAGTGCCTTCCGGGAAGAACAGCGCCGAATGCCCGGCACGCACCGCCGCCACCACGCGCTCCACGTCCTCGTGCTCGCGCACTGCATCGAAGCGATCGATAAAGTCGGCGCCGATGCTGGCCAGGTAGGTGCCTGGAATGCGCTGGCCCTGCAGTTCGCGCTTGGCGACCATGCACACCGGCGTGGGCAGCGCCGCCACCAGCACGATGCCGTCCAGGTAGCTGGCGTGGTTCGAGACCAGGATGCAGGGCCGGTCGCGCGGCAGGTGTTCAAGCCCTTGCACGAACCAGGGGACCGCGCCCAGCCTGAGCAACAGCCGGGCGGCGTGGTGGCTGAAGGTCCAGCCCAGGGCCGGCCGGCGCAGCGCGACCGCTGCCAGCCAGGTCACAGGCGCCAGCGTTGCGAACAGGGTCCAGGCGTAGAGGGCGTAGGACAGGCCCGCGGCGGTCTGCCGGCCACGTCGCAGCTCCGGTCCCAGCGCGCGCCAGCCAAAGCGCGCGATCTGCAGCCAGGGCGCTTGCACGCCGCGGCCGCGGCGTCCGTGCTCGAAGCGCTCGCGGCAGGCGGCGCGCCGGATCTTGCCGCTCGACGTCTTCAGGATGCTGTGCGGCGGCACCAGGGCGATATGGTCCGGCGGCATGCCCAGCACGTCCAGCGCGGTCTGCAGCGCATGCCGGTGCAGCGCGCGGCGCGCCTGCACATCCCTCTCGGAGGTTTCCGCCATCACCACGATGCGTTCGGTGCCGCTCTCCGGATCGGCGCTGCCGAACACGGCCACGCAGCCCTTGCGTATGCCGGGGATGGCGCCGACCGCCTGCTCCAGTTCGTAGGGATAGATATTGCGGCCGCCGCGCACGATGGTTTCCTTGGCGCGCCCGGTGATATAGACCTCGTCGGCGGCAATATAGGCGTAGTCCCCGGTGTTCAGCCAGCCGCGGTCGAACAGCTGCCGGGTCTGCACGGGATTGCGGAAATAGCCGCTGGTGGCCGAAGGGCCGCGGAACTGCAGCAATCCCTCATGCCGCTCGGCCAGTTCGCGCCCGGTGGCGTCGACGATGCGGACTTCGTGGCCGGGCAGCGGCCGGCCGCAGGACGGGAATTCCAGGGTCTCGCGCTTGCCAGGGGATTCGCGTTCGCCAGGGGGTCGGGATGGCACGGCCACGGCAGCGCGCATGAATTCGGCGCGGTCGATGCAGTCGGCAGCCAGCGCGCGGCCCAGCGGCGGAAAGGTCAGGCCCAGCGACGCCTCCGCCAGTCCGTACACCGGCGCGGCGGCCTGCGGGCGCAGGCCGTAGCGGGCAAAGCGCTCGAGGAAGGCGCGCATGGTCTGCAGGCTTACCGGCTCCGCGCCATTGAAGGCGAAGCGCCAGCTGGACAGGTCCAGTCCGGCCAGGTCGGTGCCGCCCAGCTTGCGCAGGCACAGCTCGTAGGCAAAGTTGGGCCCGCCCGAGAGCGTGCCGCGGTACTTGTGGATCGCCCAGAGCCAGCGCTCGGGCCGCGCCAGGAAGGCCAGCGGCGACATCACCACCAGCGGGTACGCGTAATACAGGCTGCCCAGCCAGGCCCCGATCAGGCCCATGTCGTGATAAAGCGGCAGCCAGCTGACAAAGACATCCTGCGCGCCGACGGCCAGGACCTTGCCCATGGCGCGCAGGTTGGCCAGCAGGTTGGCATGGGTGAGCACCACCCCCTTGGGCGAGCCGGTGCTGCCCGACGTATATTGCAGCAGGGCGATGTCGTGCGTGCGCAGCGTCGCCTGGACCGGGGTGCCGGCGCTGTCCTCCAGCTCCTGCGGCGTGAGCACGCTTTGCAGCGTTCCGGTGCAGGCCTTGAGCAGGGCAGCCAGCGGCCGCGCCTGGGCCACCGTGATCAGGATCGGTGCCTGCGCGTTGGCCAGGATGCCGGCGTGGCGCTGCAGGTGGTCGCCGATCTGCGCCAGCCGCGCCGGCGGGTACAGCGGCACCGGAATCCCGCCGGCCAGCAGGATGCCGCAGAAGCTGTAAAAGTACTCGGGGCTGGTGGGCAGCATGATGGCGACAGTCGTGCCGGCCTGCACGCCGCGGGCGGCCAGGCCGGCGGCGATCGCCGCGGCGCGGTGGTGCAGTTGCGCAAAGCTGATCGGCGTGTCTGCGCCGTCGCCGTCCAGCAAGACGATGTGGGTGCGTTCCGGATGGCTGCGCAGGTGCCAGCGCAGCACGTCCGGCAAGTCGGTGGCGCCTTCGGGCGCCTGCTCCGCCGGCGTAGGGCGGGCTTGCCGCAGGTGCGTGGCGCTGGCGCCTGGCGGCAGGTCCTGGGCGGCGAGCAAGGCACGCAGCAGGGCGCGCGGGGTATCGGCCTGGCCCAGCACCTGCTCCGGCAGGCTCACGCCGAAGCTTTGCTCGATCCGGGTCAGCAGCTCGGCACGCGTCAGGCTGTCGAAACCCAGTTCGCCTTCAAGTGCGCTGTCCAGCGAGACCGTGGCGTCGGCTTCGGCCTCCGCTGCCGGGTGCGTGGCCGATGACATCTCCCGTACGATGCCGAGCAGGGCATCCTCGTAGTTGCGCCTCGGAGATGAGCCTTCTTTCATGCGTGTCTCGCCTTTTCCACACGCATCGGCGGGCGGGTGCTGGCTGGCCCTGCCCTGCCTGATGACGCCTGGACTGACACCCCTAAGATAGGCTGCCTCCGGAAATTGTCGAGGCAGGTGCCGAACCGGGCACCGGCCGGCAGGCCCTGCGGCTTTCTGGTCGCGATTTGCCTGTTCCGCCATAGGCCATTAAGGTGTCGGCTTTGGCCGGCGCACACCGGGGTACCGGGGGGCTGGCCGGACCGGAGCCCGCCCTATGACCACGCCCCAGCCCGACGACCACACCCGCCGCATCATGCTGTGGGTGGTGGCGGTCGGCTTCTTCATGCAGACGCTGGACTCGACCATCGTCAACACCGCGCTGCCGTCGATGGCGCGCAGCCTGGGCGAGAGTCCGCTGCGGATGCAGTCGGTGGTGATCGCCTACTCGCTGACCATGGCGGTGGTGATCCCGGCCTCGGGCTGGCTGGCCGACCGCTTCGGCACCCGCACCATCTTCCAGACCGCGATCGGGCTGTTCGTGGTGGGCTCGCTGCTGTGCGCCTACGCGCCGACGCTGAACTTCCTGATCGGCGCACGCGTGGTGCAGGGCGTGGGCGGGGCCATGCTGCTGCCGGTGGGGCGGCTGGCGGTGCTGCGCACCTTCCCGCGCGACCAGTACCTGCAGGCGCTGAGCTTCGTCGCCATCCCCGGCATGATCGGCCCGCTGATCGGACCCACATTGGGCGGCTGGCTGACGCAGGCCCTGTCCTGGCACTGGATCTTCCTGATCAACGTGCCGGTCGGCGTGCTGGGCGCACTGGCCACGGTGCGCTACATGCCCAATGCGCGGCTGACCGGCCTCGGTCCCTTCGACACCGCCGGCTACCTGCTGCTGGCCATCGCCATGCTGGCGCTGTCGTTCTCGCTCGACGGGCTGGCCGGGCTGGGCTTCCAGCACGCCACCGTGCTGATGCTGCTGATTGCCAGCATGGCCGCGCTGACCGCCTACGGGCTGCACGCCAACCGCCGCAGGCAGCCGCTGTTCGCGCTGCGGCTGTTCCGCATCCACAGCTTCAGCGTCGGGCTGCTGGGCAACCTGTTCGCGCGCATCGGCAATGGCTCGATGCCCTTCCTGATCCCGTTGACGCTGCAGATCAGCCTGGGCTATTCGCCGTTCAATGCGGGCCTGATGATGCTGCCGGTGACTGCCGCCGGCATGGCATCCAAGCGGCTGGCCACGCGCCTGATCCAGCGCCATGGCTATCGCCGCGTGCTGGTCGGCAACACCTTCATGGTGGGCCTGGTGATGGCCGCCTTCGCGCTGATCACGCCGCAGCTGCCGCTGTGGCTGCTGATTCCGTTGCTGGCCGTGTTCGGCATGGTCAATTCGATCCAGTTCACGGCCATGAACACGGTCACGCTGAAGGACCTGAGCGGCGCCGGTGCCAGCAGCGGCAACAGCATGCTGTCGATGGTGCAGATGCTGTCGATGAGCCTGGCCGTGACGTCGGCGGGCGCCTTGCTGGCGACCTTCCAGACCCGCTTCGGCGGCGATACCGCGGCGGTGCTGCCGGCCTTCCATGCTACCTTCGTCTGCATGGGGCTGATCACCTGCGCGTCGGCCTGGATCTTCATGCAGCTGGGGGCCCGGGAGGCCCCGCCGGCGCTCGCGGGCGGGCACGGGGAGAAGGAGGTGTGAGCTGCCGCGCCTTGCAGCCCGCATGACATATGCGCCGCTTTGCGGCGCGGCTGCGAACTTACCCCGCACCTGCGGGCTCCTATTTCTATCCATAGGAGCCGGCAGTACCCGGTAAAGGAGGGGGCCATGCAGCCGACTGGCAAGCCCGAACCCGCCATCCCCCTGTCGCCAGCCCCGATTGCCGGCGGCTGCATGGTGCCGCGCACCGGCCCGGCCACGCCTGACGGCGCCGGCGCCGGGCCGGGGCCCGCCGCGGCGCCCGGCAAGGTGCATGCGGCGGCGCGGCCCGTGCTGGTCACGCACCGCGACTGCCCGCCGCCGCACGCGCTGCCCGGCTGCGCCTGCGCCGACATGCTGTCGCCCGCGGCTCGCTACGGCGAGTTGTTCGTCGATGTCCAGCACAGCGGCCTGTTTGCCGACAGCAAGACCTTCCCGGACTGCATTCCCAATGGCGACCCGGACCTGATCGTGGCGCGCTACCGTGCATTGCGCGACACGCCCGGCTTCTCGCTGGCCGATTTCGTGCAGGCGTATTTCACCCGCGCCACGGTGCCGGACAGCCACTACGTGTCCGAACCCGCCAGCACCTTGCGCGAGCATATCGACAGCCTGTGGCCGGTGCTGACGCGCGAGCCCGTGGCCCATCCGCCGCAGTCGTCGCTGTTGCCGCTGCCGCACCGCTACGTGGTGCCGGGCGGCCGCTTCGGCGAGCTGTACTACTGGGATTCCTACTTCACCATGGAGGGCCTGGCCGGCAGCGGGCGCGGCGACCTGATCGTGGAAATGGCGCGCAACTTCGCCTACCTGATCGACAACTACGGCCTGGTGCCGAACGGCACGCGCAACTACTACCTGAGCCGCTCGCAGCCGCCGGTGTTTGCGCTGATGGTGGACCTGCTCGAGCGCGAGCAACTGGCCAGCGCCATCGACTTCCTGCCGCAACTGCGCCGGGAATACGATTTCTGGATGGATGGTGCCGACTGCGTGCGGCCCGGCCACGCGCACCGGAGGGTGGTCTGCCTGCTGGACGGCGCCGTGCTGAACCGCTACTGGGACGACCGCGCGTGGCCGCGCGAGGAAGCCTTCCTGGAAGACATAGAGACCGCGATGCGCAGCGGCCGGCCCCACCACCTGGTGTTCCGCGACCTGCGCGCCGCGGCGGAGTCGGGCTGGGACTTCAGCTCGCGCTGGCTCGATGCGCCATGCACGCCAGCCTCCCATCCCGCCGACCTGGCCACCATCCGGACCACGGCGATGTTGCCGGTCGACCTGAACGCGCTGCTCTGGCACCTGGAAATGCGCCTGGCCGCGCTGTGCGAACAGGCGGGCGACGCCGCGGCACAGGCTTACCGTACCGCGGCGCAGCGGCGCGAGGCGGCCATCCAGCAAACCATGTGGGACGGCAGCGCGGGCGCCTTTGTCGACTATGACTGGTGCCGCGGCGCGCCGCGCCAGTGCCTGACCGCGGCAACCGTGATGCCGCTCTATCTCGGCCTGGCCCAGGCACCGCAGGCGCAAGCCGTGGCCCGGGCGGTGACGGACCGGCTGCTGGATGCCGGCGGCCTGGCCACCACGGAATGCAGCTCGGGCCAGCAATGGGACCATCCCAACGGCTGGGCGCCGCTGCAATGGCTGGCCGTGCGCGGCCTGGCGCGCTATGGCCACGACGACCTGGCGCGCGAGATCGCGCAGCGCTGGCTGGCGACCGTGGCCAGCCTCTATGTCCATGAATGCAAGCTGGTAGAGAAATACCGCATCAGGCAGAGCGCGGGGCGGGCCAAAGGCGGGGGAGGGGGCGAATACCCGTTGCAGGACGGGTTTGGCTGGACCAACGGGATCGCCAGTGCGCTGATGGCGCTCTATGGCGAGGTGCCGGCCACATGCGGGGCGGCTGACGAGCAGCGGGTCTGAGCCACGGGGCGCGGGGCCCAGCCATCCATGAGCCGGCAAGCCTGGCACACGTCCCGTGACGCATACGTATCCTGATGTCGCCTTTCCGCCGCAAAAGGGAAAAATTCTGAGCCAGATCTAAGGCTTGCCTGATTGGTGGCACTAGGCGCCATCCCTATATTCCAGTTGTCCCCGGCGCGACCGGCAACTGCAAAACCCATCTGGCAGTTGAATGGCGCCACGGGGCGGGGCGAGATCCGACGGATTCCATCGCCGTTCAACCATTTACCTATCTGACTCACCATCATGACTTATAACAAGCTCTTCGCCGCTCTGATCATTACCGGTACCGCCATGGGCGCGCAGTTCGCACATGCGGCGGACCCCACCGCTGACGGCACCATCCAGTTCACCGGCAAGATCACGGCCCAGACCTGCACGATCAACGGCAATGGCTCGGGCTCCAAGGACTTCACCGTTGCGCTGCCGGTTGTCTCGACGACCACGCTGTCCGCCGCAGGCAAGACCGCCGGCCGCACGCCGTTCAATATCTCGCTGACCGGTTGCACGCCGGACAGCGGCAACGTGCATACCTTCTTCGAAGCCGGCACGACCACGGACGCCACCACCGGCAACCTGATCGTGGATGCCGGCGGCGCCGGCAACGTGCAGATCGGCCTGCTGAACGGCAGCGATGCCTCCGCCATCAAGGCCGGCTTTGCCGATGCGGCACAGAACTCCCATGTCGTTGCCATCAACAGCGGCTCGGCCACCTTGCCGTATTTCGCCCAGTACGTGGCAACCGGCGCAGCGACTGCCGGTGCCGCCAACTCGCGCGTGATGTACACCATCGCTTACGAGTAAGCCGCCGGTCCCGGGGTGCGGAGCGTGTTACCGGTGCGCTCCGCACCTTCCCGAACGCCAGGTGTGCCGGTTCACCCGATCAAGTCCCCCGCTATCAACATGAAAAAGACCATCAAGTCCCTGATTTCCGCCGGCGTCATTGCGCTGGGGCTCATGAGTGCGTGGCACGCGCACGCTTCCGTGGTCATAGCGGGCACGCGGGTCATCTATCACGCAAAGGACACCGAGGCCACGATCAAGCTGACCAACGAAGGCAAGGCGCCGGCGTTGACGCAGGCGTGGATCGACAAGGGCGACCCGAAGGCGGCGCCGGCGTCGATCGAAGTCCCGTTTACCGTGACCCCGCCGGTGTCGCGCATCGATCCGGGCAAGGGCCAGACGCTGCGCATCATCTACACCGGCGAGCCGCTGGCGCAGGACCGCGAGTCCGTGTTCTGGCTCAATGTGCTGGAGGTCCCGCCCAAGCCGGCGGCTGACGAGGCCGATGCCAACAAGCTGCAGCTGGCCTTTCGCTCGCGCATCAAGCTGTTCTTCCGTCCCCTGGGCCTGAAGGGCAATGTCGAAGATGCCCCGGGCAGCATCACGTGGCGCCTCGCCCAGGCCGGCGGCAAGCCCGTGCTCGAAGCGAGCAACCCCGGCAAGTATCACGTGTCGTTTGCCAGCCTGGAACTGGTTGGCGGCGGCAAGACCGCAAGGTTCGAAGAGGGTGGCATGGTCGGCCCGGGCGAAACCAAGACGTTCCCGCTGACCGGTGATGTTGCACAAGGCCCCGACGCCAAAGTGCGCTACCACGCCATCAATGACTACGGCGGCGCCGTGAACGGCGAAGCCGCACTGGGCAGCAGCGCCAGCCAGGCCGCTTCGCGCTGACCCCGCTGCCGGGCAGCGCCCGGCGATCTCCAGCCTGATTTCTCCGATTGACGATGCCGCGCAAGCGGCATGGGCAAGTCTTGCCCGCGTATTGCCGGATTTCCCGCATAACACCAATGAAAATCCAGAAGACCTCTTCCTTCCCGTCCCGGCTGCGTCCGGCCAGTGCGGTGGTGCTGTCCCTGTACGCAAGCGTTGGGGCGTGGGCAGCGCCCGGCGGTACCGGCAGGTCGACACTGGTGGCGGAAGTTGAATTCAACGACACCTTCCTGCAGCAGCCCGGCGGCAGCCGCATCGATGTGAGCCGCTTCAACAAGGGCAACGTGGCCTTGCCGGGCAGCTATCGCGCGGACCTGTACGTGAACGAGGCCTGGCTGGGCCGCACCGAAGTGACGCTGCGCCAGGTCGGCGAAGACAGCCGCAATGTGCAGCCGTGCTTTGACCGCGACGCGATCGGGCGCCTGGGTGCAGACCTGGCCAAGCTCTCGCCGGAAGCGTCGGCACGGCTGGATGCGGGATGCGTATCGCTGCCTGACCTGATCCCCGATGCCACGGCCGCCTTCGACAACGGCGAGCAGCGCCTGGACGTCTCGGTGCCGCAGATCGCCATGTCGCGCTCGGCGCGCGGCTATGTCGATCCCAGGTACTGGGACGAAGGCGTGACCGCGGCACGCCTGCAGTACAACGCCAATGTCTACCACTCCGATGCGAGCGGGATGTCGGCCACGCAGAGCTATGTCGGTCTGAACGCCGGGTTCAACTTCGATGGCTGGCGCTTTCGCCATCTCGGCAACCTGACGCACGACGACTTCGCCGGCACGCGCTACCAGAGCGTGCAGACCAGCCTGCAGCGCTCGATCGCGCCGATCAGGAGCCAGTTGGTCATCGGCGATGCCTTCACCGACGGCACCATGTTCGACAGCTTCGGCTTCCGCGGCGTGCAGGTTGCCAGCGACGACCGGATGTACCCGGAATCGCAGCGCGGCTATGCGCCGACCGTTCATGGCATTGCCAACAGCAACGCCCGCGTGCAGATCCGACAGGGCGGCAACATCATCTACGAAACCACGGTTGCCCCCGGCGCGTTCGAGATCAATGACCTCTATCCGACGGGCTACGGCGGCGACCTTGACATTGTCGTGACCGAAGCCGACGGCAGCGTGCATACCTCGCGCATGCCCTATGCCGCGGCCGTCAATGCGCTGCGCCCGGGCGTCACGCGCTTCAGCGTGACCGTGGGCCAGTACCGCAACACGTCGATCCAGAGCAAGCCGCTGCTGATGCAGGGGACGGTACAGCACGGGATCAGCAATATGGTGACCGGCTACGGTGGCTTCATTGTGGCGCAGGACTACACCGCGGTGATGGGTGGCGGGGCGCTGAACACGGACCTCGGCGCCTTCGGCGCCGACGTGACGCAGGCCTGGACCACGCTGCAGAACGCGTCCAGCCGGAGTGGCCAGTCCGTACGGCTCTCATACAGCAAGCTGGTGGCGCCGACCAATACCAACCTGACGCTGGCCGCCTACCGCTATTCCAGCAGCGGCTACCTGAGCATGGCCGATGCCATGGCGCTGCGCGACCTGGACCAGCGCGGCCTGGGCGCGGGCATGTTCATGAGCGGCATCCAGCGCGGGCGCCTGCAGATGACCATCAATCAGATGCTGCCGCAGGGCTATGGTTCGTTCTACCTGTCCGGCTCCACGCAGAACTACTGGAACCGGGGCGGCAGCGACACCCAGTTCCAGGCCGGCTACAACAACAGCTACAAGCGGATCAACTACGGGGTCTCGGCGTCGCGCCAGTTCAATGTGGGCTCGGGCAAGTGGGACACCCGGGTCATGCTCAACGTGGGCATCCCGCTGGGCAAGGGCCAGCACGCACCTTACTCGATGACCAGCCTGACCCACGATTCCACCGGCGGCACCTCGCTGCAGGAATCGGTGACCGGCACGCTGGGCGAGGACAACGCCTTCACCTACGGCGTGAATGCGGGCTACACCGGCGGCGACACCAGGGATACCGCCACTGTGGGGGGCAACGTCGGCTATGTGTCGCCGGTGGCCACGGTGACCGCCAGCGCCAGCACCGGCCGCAACTACTCACAGGCCGGCATCGGCATCAGTGGCGGCATCGTCGCTTACGCGGGCGGCGTGGCATTCACGCCGATGGCGGGCGACACCATGGCCATCATCGAGGCCAAGGATGCAGCGGGCGCGCGCCTGGCCAACGGCAGCGGCTTGCGCGTAGACCCCTGGGGCCATGCCATCGTGCCGACCCTGACGCCGTTCGCCATCAACCAGATCGAGCTGGACCCGAAGGGGCTGCCCATGAGCGTGGAACTGAAGGCCACACAGCAGAACGTGGCACCGACCGCGGGCGCAATCGTCAAGATGAAGTTCGAGACCGACAACCCCGGCCGGGCGGCAATCCTGCGCGCCAGGGGCCCGGATGGCAAGCCGCTGCCGTTCGGCGCGCAAGTGAGCGATGCGCAGGGCCAGAGCATCGGCACCGTTGCGCAAGGCGGCCGTGTCATTGCGCGCGGTCTCCAGGCGGACGCCGGCCAGTTGACCGTGACATGGGGCAGCGGCGCCGCGCAAGGTTGCAAACTGGACTATGCCTTGCCCAAGGTTGGTCGTGTCGCCGGCGCGTCGTACCATGTGGTGGATGCCAGCTGCCGTTGATCGACTGATTCAGTCAAGCTGACTGCCAGACAATGACCTTCACGATGATCTGCCTGTAAGCACGTTAGTGCCATGCCGAAGCACCCAACACGGGCATGAACGATAACCGCATGCCAGCGTGAGGCATAATTCCGAAGTCGGAATTTCACTCACCTCGGGCGCTTGCTGATCCCCACGCCGCGTGCGTTGTGGCGCCACGCATTGCCCGGACGGAGGCCGTCAATGGTCAACTGGCTGTCGCGGGCGCACAAGCGGATTCAAGGCCGCCTGCTCACGGTTGTCGTTGCCTCGCTGATCGTGGTGATCAGCAGCTTCCTTGCCCTGTTCCTCCACAGCCAGTTCCAGCGCATCCTCTGGGAACAGGCGTCGGCCAGCCGCCTGCATTTCGGCGCGGTGCTGGAGGTCAAGGCCACCCATGAGTACTTTGTCCGGCGCATGGCCGAGATCACCGGGCCCGAGTACCGGCTGGTGCGCAGCGACCGGCCGGCTGGCCAGCTCGAAGCCATGTTGCGCGCAGTGCCTGCCGGAAGTGCCCGCACCGTCGAGGTGCCCGGCCTGATCAATCCCGCCACGGTGATGATGGGCGCGCCGTCGCCAGCGGCGGGGCGGCTCGCCACGGCTTCGCACATCGTTCGATTCGCCATCTTCGAGCGCGCGTACTGGGGCACCGCGCCGCAGGGCGTGCGTTCGGCCTTCGTGGCTGGCGACGGGAGCGAGGCGTTCGTGACACCGCCGCTGCCGGATGCGCTGGCGTTGAACGGGCCGCTGGTCGCCGATGCTGTCAGCAACTGGGCGAAGGCGCTGTCGAACCGGTCGCGCGAGGCCCGGCACAAGGCGGCCGCGGCACCGCTTTGGGCCGGGCCCTATCCGGGCTATCCGGGCACCATCGAGCAGGGCCAGTTGCTGAGCTGCTTCCTGCCAGTCCGCGACGCCGGTGGAAACCTGCTGGCGTATGCCGCGACTGCCATTCAGGTCCGCGCGCTGACGGGCGATGCCAGCGTGCCGGAGGGCAGGCGTGCGGTGTTCTTCGATGGCGGGGGCCGGTTGCTTTTCCAGGGCGACGACGCAGGCTGGCTGCGCACGCAAGGGCTGGGGGAGCGGGTGGCGCGCGAGCTGGGCCGCGATCAGCAAGGCGTAGCCTACTGGTTCGAGCAGGGCAGCCTGATGATCGGCAGCATGGCCCGGGATGGCGACTGGCGCGCGGTCTACGTTTACCCGCTGTCGCAGGCGCTGGCGGACCATGGCCTGGCGCTGGCGGCGGCGCTTGTGTTCTACGGGCTTGGCTTCGCCGTGGTGCTGACCGGCGCTGACATCCTGCGGCGACGGGTATTGGTGCCGATGCAGCGCAATGCCGAGCGGATCGAGGACAGCGAGCGCTTCAACCGTGCCGTGATGCAGGCCGCCCCGGTCGGCCTGCGGGTGGTGCGCACCGCGGACGCGCATGTGCGGGCCGAAAATGCGCGGGCCGCGCAGTGGCTGCCGCTCGACACCTGCGTCGCGGGCCGGCCGTGGCTGGATGAGATGCTGGCGCGGCCGGGCACCGGGCCCGCGCGGCTGGAGTTGCAGGTGCCGACCGGCGCCGGGGAGACACGCGACGTGCTGGTGGTCGGCCGTCATACCCGCTTCGAGGGCGAGGACGTGCTGCTGTGCGCCATCCACGATGTCACCGATGAACGAGAGGCGCATCGCGCCCTGGCACGGGCGCGCCAGCTGGCGGAAGAGGCCAGCGCCGCCAAATCGCAGTTCCTCGCCGCCATGAGCCACGAAATCCGCACGCCGTTGTACGGCATGCTGGGCACGCTGGAGCTGCTGTCGCTGACGGAGCTGGCGCAGAGCCAGCGCGAAATGCTGTCGACCATCCAGGCTTCATCGCAGGTCCTGCTGCAGATACTGGACGATCTGCTCGACTATTCGCGCGCCGAGGCCGGCCAGATGGAACTGGACGCCGTGCCTTTCGATCCGGTGGCGCTGCTGGAATCCGTGATGCGTGCCCAGGCGCCGATCGCGCTGCGCAAGGGCCTGGCGCTGTCGAGCTTTCCGCAGCCGGGCTTGCCCTGGCTGGTGGGCGATCCGGTGCGGGTGCGCCAGATCATCGGCAACCTGCTCGGCAATGCGCTCAAGTTCACTGGGGCGGGGCATGTCATCGTGCGCCTGCAGTGGGCGCCTCAGCACGGCGCGGCAGTCGGGGACGGCAAGACGGCCATCCAGATTGAAGTGGAGGACAGCGGCCCGGGCATTGCGCCGGAGGTCCAGGCGCGGCTGTTCCGGCCGTTCGCGCAAGCCGACGCGTCAACGGCCCGGCGTTTTGGCGGGACCGGGCTGGGCCTGTCGATCTGCCGCCATCTGGCCACGCTGATGGGCGGCACGATTGCAGTGGCCAGCGAGCCGGGCCACGGCAGCGTCTTCCGTGTCGTGCTCAGGCTGCCGGAAGGTCCGCCGCGCATGCCGCTCGAGCCGCTGCTGCCGCCGGTGGCCGTGTTGGCGGACGATGAGGCCGTGCTGCACAACGCGCTGGTCAATCTTGCCGCGCTCGGGTGCCGGGCCATTGCCTGTCGCGGGCCCGCACCGGAACCCGGCATGGTGCTGCTGGTTGCCACCCGCAAGGCCCAGACCCTGCCCGGCGGCTACGCCGGCGTGGTCTTCGCCCGCGGCGACGGCCCGGAAGAAGCGCAGCCTGTCGCTGGCGGCTGGCTGGTCAGCGCCTATCACCAGGCAGGCATCCTGCGGGCCTTCTGCAAGGCGGCCGGCATGGCGCCGGTCAGTTCGCCACCGGCGGCTGCCCTGGTGAACCCCACGCCACAGCTGGGTCTGGAGATCCTGGTGGTCGACGACCACCCTTACAACCGGCTGCTGATGCAGCAGCAGCTCGAACGCCTTGGCTGCCGACCGGAGCTGGCCGCCAGCGCCGAAGAAGGGCTGGCGGCGTTCCACCAGCGCAGGTTCGACGTGGTGTTGACCGATGTCCACATGCCCGGGATGGACGGCTATGAGCTGAGCCGCCGGCTGCGCGCGGAAAATGCGTTGCTTCCCATTGTCGGATTGACCGCGAGCATCGCCGAGGGCGAGGCGCAGCGTTGCCTGGATGCCGGCATGAACCGCTACCTGTCCAAGCCGATCCTGTTGGGCGACCTGGCCGAATGCCTGCGCGCCGTGCTGCCGGCGCTTGCACCCGGCCTGGCCCAGGGGGCCGGGGGCGCGGCCGGCCACGCCCGTGCGGAGGATAATCTCGCCAGCATGATGTTGCTGGAACGCACCATGCGCGAGGATTTCCAGCACCTGGCCGCCGCGGCTGGCTGCGGGGAACTGAAGGCGGTCCGCCATCATGCCCATCGCATGCGCGGGGCCATGGCGCACGCCGAGGACGGCGAAGAGATTGTCGAACTGTGCCGGGAACTGGAACTTGGCGCGGCCCAGGCACTGGAAGTCGTGCAGGGCCATGTCGACAACCTTGCGTTGTATCTTGCAGAATACTTTGAAGGTTCTGACAGCCAGAGGGGCGGCCAGCAAGGCAGTCAAGAAAGCGCCCACGAAAGCGGTCAGAAAGGCAAAAAGGATGCGGCCCGAGGCGATTGGCCGGATACTATTTAAGGGTTCCCTTAATTCTGGTTTTTCGGAAGACTCCTAAACTACAAGTCAGCAAAGATGACCGGCACGGAATGCCGGCTCAGTTCTGCGGCGCACAGGCCACTCGCGGGACCGACAAAAAGGCAAGGGGGCATGAATGATCAAGGTAGTAATCGCCGACGACCACCCCGTCGTCCTCGACGGCATGAGCCGGGTGCTGGCGAGTGAAGTGGGCATGCAGATCGTGGGCAGTGCTGCCAATTCCACGCAGTTGGTGGAACTGCTGGAAAGCACGGAGTGCGACGTGATCGTGACCGACTACTCCATGCCCGGCGGGCAATTCGGCGATGGCCTGCCCATGCTGCAGATGCTGCGCCGCCATTACCCCACCACCCGGATCGTGGTCATGACCATGCTGGACAATCCGGCGCTGATCCGCAATATCCAGAAGGTGGGCATTTCCGTGATCCTGAACAAGACCGATCCGGTCCACGAACTGGTGCCCGCGGTGCGTGCCGCGTTCAGCGGGCTGAGCTACCAGCCGGAGTCGGTGCGCGCGATCCTGGCCTCGGGCGGGCTGGATGAACCCTCGCGCCGCCCGGTGCTGACACGGCGCGAACTTGAAGTGATACGGCAATGCGCTGCCGGGGTGCCGGTCATCGAGATCGCGCGCCAGGCCAACCGCAGCAGCAAGACCATCAGCGCGCAGAAGAGCATCGCCATGAAGAAGCTGGGCCTGGCCAACGACTACGAGCTATACGAATACGCCAGGACCAACGGCCTGCTTGGCGGTACCTGATACACCTCCGCGCTTCCTCCTTTCCCTTGCGGGCCAACGCAGCGGCCTGCCTCTGCACGTTCCCCCTGAACTCCGGCTGATTTCATCCCGCCGCCGCTGACGCAGCGCACCGGCTGCGACGCGGCGGCCGTGCGTCATCCAACTGGTCAGAAATTACCGTGGCATTTTCAGGCTTGGCTGATTTCGCAAGCCAGGCGGATAGCCCATCCTGACTGCAGGATGACAACGCTGGAGCGTAAGGCGGCCATGGAAAAAATCCGGGTGATCGTCGCGGACTCGCAACCTGTCATGCGGCGCCTGCTGGGCCGGCGGCTCGCGGCCAGCGCCAGCATCGATCTGGTTGGCCTGGTGGGTGACGAAACAGGCCTGGTGCAGGCTCTGCTGAAGGGGTCGTGCGACGTCGTGGCATTGCGTTTCCCCCTTGAGGACGCCGGCGCCGCCGATCCTTCCGGTTACGCACGTCTCGGCGCGCGGCTTGCCGCGCTGGGCCGGCAGCGCGTGGTCGCCATCGCCAACGTCGCGGATCGTGGCGGCGTGCTGCGGCTGCTCAAAGATGGCTGCCGCAATGTCGTGACCGCCAGGGACAACGTCGACGAGGTGGTGAAGGCGGTCTGCATGGCCCACCTGGACCTGGCCTCGGTCTCGGAACTCGCCTGTGAACTGATCTGGGGCAGGCCATGCAGCAGCCTGGCGGATGGCACGGACTGGGCCGAGTTGCTGACCACCCGCGAAAGCGAGGTGTTGCGCCTCTACCTTTGCGGCATGTCCGTGACCGAGATCGCCATACGTACCGGCCGCAACGTCAAGACGATCAGCACGCAAAAGCAGAGCGTCATGCGCAAGATCGGCGCCGAGAACGACGTGGAGCTTGCCGCCTTCGCCATCCAGCGCGGCATGTTGTGAGATGGCCGGCGCTGCCGGCGGCTACGCTCACGACGATTTTGGAACTGGCCGGATGCTCCGGGCAGTCGCGATGTCAAGACGAGGAATGCGATGAAAAGGCTGGTGTCGACCGGCAGCAGCTCCGCGTTGCCGTTGAGCATTCGCCAGATTCGATATCTGGTCTGCCTGTTCTCGGCCTGCGTGCTGGGCCTGACCGTACTGTCCTGGGGAGTGCTGCTGCATTACCGCCTGCGCGAGGCGATCGACCGGCAGGAGATGGTGCTGCAGTCGCAGTCCGAACAATTGCAGGCAAAGCTGCATTGGGCCGAAGCCCTGACCGTGCGTGCGCAGGGATCGCTGGCGCGGCTTGCCGACATCGGCCTGGCCGACGAGCTGGCCGCGCTCAGCGATGAGCAATGGACCGAACGCCTGCTGCGCCGCGGCGAACGCCAGTACATCCCGCTGCTGCTCGCGGCGGGCCACGCCGGGACGCCGGGCACCAGGCTGAAAAGCCTGGCCGACATGATGACGTTCACCTTCCGCGTCAACAACCTGCAGTATCGCGACGTGCAGAATGCCTACCTGATCGACCTGCAAGCCGACCAGTTCTACGTCATCCCGCGCCGGCTGGAACCGGCGCGCGCGTTGCTGCAGCGTGACGATGCGCGCCAGACATTGCTGCGCGACACCCTCACGCGCCTGCGCACCGATGCCCTGCTCGCACGCCTGCGCGCCCATCCGGGCCAGGCAATGGTGCTGCCGCCGGCGCAGGACTGGGTCAGCGGCATGCGCACGGTCACCTTCGTCACCCTGGTGCCATGCGCGGGCGAGCCGGCCGCGCTGCTTGCCATGGAGTTTCCGCTGTCGCCGATGCTGCCGGACGGGCAGACCGTCGATGGCGATTTCATGCTGGTGACCGATGCCGGCACGGTGCTGACCGCGGACGGCATGCCGGGCGGCACCCTCGACCAGCCGGTCGTGGCAGCGCTTGCGGCGCACGGTGCGCGCCCGGGTATGGTGCGCTCGGCGCTGGTGCGGCAAGGGCTGGACCATGCCGTGGTGCTGGAGTACCAGCTTGACGCCTGGGGCTGGCGCACGGTGGGCGTGGTCGGGTTCCGCCACGTGTGGCACCAGTTCCGGCACAACACCTTGTGGATGCTGGGCCTGACCGGTTCGCTGTCGGTGCTGATCCTCGCGTGGATCTGGCTGATCGACCGCCGCATCATGCGCCCGGCGCAGCGCCAGTCCCTGCGCCTGCAGGAAAGCGATGCTCTCGGGCGGTTCGTGATCGAAGTTGCCGGCGTCGGCCTGATGATCGTCGAGCGCAGCACGCGGCAGGTGCTGCTGGCCAATGCCGCCGCGCAGTCGCTCATCGACCAGGCCACGTCCGCGGGCCTGGCGCAGCTGCAGGATGCCTGCGACGCGCGGCTGACCAGCGGCGACGCCGACGCTGAAGGGCCGCCGCAGGTACTGCCCCGTTTCGATGTGCACATGGCTGGCCGCTACGGCGAGATGCGGTCCCTGGAGGTGCGGCTGGTAGAGATTACCTATGAAGGCCGTGCCGCAGTGCTGTGCGCCCTCAACGACGTCACCGAGGCGCGGCGCAGCGAAGCGCGCCTGCGCGAGGCGATCCGCGCCGCGGACGCCGCCAACCATGCCAAGTCTTCGTTCCTGGCCACCATGAGCCATGAAATCCGCACGCCGCTCAACGGCATGCTGGGCAGCATCGAGCTGCTTGGCATGACCCGGCTCGATTCGCGCCAGCGCGACCAGCTGGCGGTGATGCAGCATGCCTCGCAGTCGCTGATCGACATCATCAACGACGTGCTCGACTTCAGCAAGATCGAGGCCGGGCAGATGTCGCTGCAGCCGCGGCCGTGCCGCCTCGATGAGATCGTCGAGGAAGTGACCCGGCGCTTTGCGGCGGAGGCCGCGCGCAAGCAGTTGCGCCTGCTCTGCGTCAATGACCCGTCACTGGCCGAGCCGGTGACGGCCGACGTGGTCAAGCTGGAGCAGATCCTGAACAACCTGGTCAGCAACGCGGTCAAGTTCACCGAACAGGGCAAGGTAATCGTCACGGCCATGCGCAAGCCGTCAATCGATGGCAACGGTGCGGATGGTGTCGAGATCCGCGTGATCGACACCGGCATCGGCATCGACGCGCAGGACCAGAGCCGCCTGTTCGAGCCCTTCGTGCAGGCCGAGCAGCCCGACACGCGCCACTATGGCGGCTCCGGCCTGGGGCTGTCGATCTGCCGCCGGCTGGTCGAGTTGATGCGCGGCGAGATCCGCGTTGTCAGCGAGCCGGGCCTGGGCAGTTGCTTTATCGTCAGCCTGCCGCTGGCCCGCGCCGGCATCAGCGCCGGTATCGAAGCGCCGGCGGACACGTGGCCGCAGGCCGCGCTGCGCGGACTGACGGTCGGTCTCAATGTCACCTTGCGCGAGCTTTACCACGGTGTGGAGCAACTGCTGCAGTTCTATGGCGCGCGTGCCGTCAGGTACGATCCCGAAGCACCGCCGGCGACGCCGGTCGACGTCCTGGTCTGCGACGAGGAGGCCATGCGCCGCTGCCCGGATGCAGATGTGGTGGTGTCGGCGATGGCGCCGGCGGTGCCGGACCTGACCCAGACGCCGGTGGTGGCATCCCCTTACGCGTGGCGCGGCCTGCTCGCGGCCATCGCCGCCGCCGCGGGCGCGGAGGTGGCGCAGGCGCAGGCAGCAGCGCCTGCGCGCGACGACGCGCCCGCCACGCAGCTGGCCTTGCTGCTGGTGGAAGACCACCCCATCAACCAGGTGGTGATGCGCGAGCAGCTGGAAAACCTGGGTCAATCGGTCGACCTGGCCAGCGACGGCCCCGAGGCCCTGTTGCTGGCGTCGGGACGGCGCTATGACCTGATCCTGACCGACCTGCAGATGCCCGGCATGGACGGCTTCACACTGGCGCGGCGGCTGCGCGACGCCGGCCATGCCATGCCTATCGTCGCCATCACCGCGAGCGTGGGGCCCGATGTGGCCGAGCGCTGCCAGCAGGCCGGCATCGACCGCTGCCTGACCAAGCCGGTCGGTCTGCCGACGCTGCGCCAGCTGCTGGAAGACTTGTCCGGCACCCACCTGGCAACGCGGGCAACGCCAGGCCCGCATGCGGGCAGCGACGCGCTGCTGCACGCCGAAGCGCTGCGCCGCGACCAGCGCGCACTGGCCGAGGCCCTGCTGGCGGGCGATGCCGAGGCGTTCGCCCAACGGCTGCACGGGTTGGCGGGGGCGCTTTCGGTCATGGGCCATGCGCTGCAGAGCCAGGCTTGCCGCTGGCTGGAGCAGGCGGTGCGGCGCTCGGGGCTGGCCGCCATTGGCGCTGACTGGCAGGCCTTCCATGCCGAACTGGAGCAACTGGCGGACGGGCTGGAACTGCAGGGCGGCAATCAAGCGCCCGATTTAAGGCATGCCTGATGGCGTGGCCACGCGCCGGGCCCGATACTGCGTCCGTGGGGCATCACGCCCTGGTCGCCCCACATTCTCCCGGTGCGTTTCGCTGCGAGATTTTCCCTGCCGCCTGCTTCCCCAGCAGGCGATCTTTTTTTGGTTGGAGTTGTTGCTGAAGCACTCTTGCCGCCTGTGGGACGAGCGGACAAGTATCTGGCACGTATTGTCAAGCTGACGTGAGAGCCGCTTAGTAGAATCCGGAGCCCTATGCAGCCTGGGCCGCCGTCTGGTCGCGCCCTGGCAGCTGCCCGTGAATGCCCTCCCGGAGTCGATCCAGGGAGCGCAAAGCCAATGCCCATGCCGCCACGTACCTCTTCCATTGTGATCGCGGATGATCACCCGGTGATTCAACTCGCAGTCAAGGCCACCTTGAGCGAGATCCCGAATGTCCAGGTCTCTGCAATGTGCTCATCCGGGAAGGAACTCTGCGCCGCGCTGGAGACGCGGCAGCCCGATCTGATCGTCACGGATTTCACGATGGAGCGCTCCCAGGGCAATGACGACGGACTCCGGCTGATCCATCGACTCAGGCAGTCCTGCCCCAATACGCCGGTCGTCGTCTTCACGATGCTGACCAACGGCGGCCTGCTCACGCGCATCAAGGAGATGGGCGTCAACGCCATCGTGGGGAAGCACGAGGCGCCTGGCATCCTGAGGCAAATCTGCATCGACGCGATGGCCGGTTTTGGCCAGCGCCTGTCACCGGGCATGGCGGCCAGGATGTCCGGCGCGGGGGCAGTGGCCGGCGGCAGCGCGAGCCCGCTGTCGCCGAGGGAAATCGAAGTGGTGCGGATGTTTGCGGCCGGCAGCACCGTCACGGCAATCGCCGGGTATCTCCATCGATCCCTCGCCACCGTGGCAACGCAAAAGCGCTCAGCCATGCGCAAGCTGAACATCACCAGCAATGCGGACCTTGTCACCTATGCGCGCGACAACGGCCTGGCCTGATGCAAGGAACTATCGAGCCGCCGGAGCAGTTGTCAGCACAGGCTGCCCACGCAGTCGAGCGGAACCTGCACCGGGAACGCCGGGTGTTCTCGATGGTGGTGGTGTTGCTGGGGCTGGTTGCCATGGCGATCGCCTCGGCAACCGTGTTCGTCCGGCTGAATGGCTCGCTGCGTGCCCAGGAACAGGTCGCGCGCTTGTATGAGCAGGGTGTCGTCGATGCCGTCCTGGAGCGCCGGAGCACCCTGGCCGCGACGAACCTGATCCTGGAGCTGCATGCCAACAGCACACTCCCTTTGTCCGCGGGGAGGCAGGCCCACCGCCTCTGCGCGCAGGTTTCCCCGGCGGCTCCGCCAAATGATGTCCTGCAGCAGAGCTGCGACCAATCCGTGCGGATGCTGACTGCCGCAAGCCAGAAGCCGTCGATTGAAATGATCTCGATCGCGGACGGCGCGACGTATCGCTATGAAACGTCAGGCGCATCGCCAACGCCTGCGCCGATGCCGTCGTCAGCGATTACCAGGACGATCCTTCAGCGCTTCCGGGACCAGGACATGGATTTCCTGCAGGCAGCGAGGGAAAAGCGCGTCGTCTGGCTGGCACTCCCGGCGAGGGCGGCCGATGGGGATCCGGGGATGGTGGGCGCATCGCTGGTCGCGAAGGGCGACGCGCTCTACGCCATCGTCCTGACGCGACTGCGGCTGCGAAGCCTGGCGCGGCCGGCTGCGGCAAACCTGTCCATCCCGGAGCCAATTGTCTTCGACAGCCTTGGCATTCCCCTGGTTGCGGCAGGCGCCAGGGCCAATGCGGAGCGGCTCGACGCCCGGCTCGACGAGCGTCAGGACGGGATGTTCCACTGGGTCCAGGGCTATGGCTGGGCACTGCGCCGGCCGCCACTCGTCGCGGAATTTGGCCACCTGATCTTTGCGCTCCCGATCGGACAGCAGTTCCAGGCAATGCGAGAAGAGTGGATTGCCATCGGCCTGATCACGGCCGCGCTGATTGCATTGCTGGTAGCGACGTACCGATACTGGAACTATCGCTTCCTGACCGTCACCTATGCCGAGGCAGCGCGCGCGCAGCAATTGCAGCAGGAGGCAAGACTTGCGAGTGAGGCGGCGGCCAGGGCCAGGGTGGCCTTCTTTGCGTCGATGAGTCACGAAATACGCACGCCGCTTTCTTCCCTGCTGGGAAACATGGAGCTTGTCGCCATGGGGGCCCTGGAGCCGGAGCAGCGGGCGAGGCTGAGCGCCATGCAGGTGTCCGCCGATGGGCTGCTGCGGATCGTCAACGATGTGCTCGATTTTTCCAAAATCGACCTGGGGGCATTGCGTATTGCGGAAGAGCCCGTCGTGGTCACGGAGCTGCTCAGCCGCATTGCGATCTCGCACGCATCGCTGGCGGCGCAGCGCAGGCTGAGCTTCCTTGCTGTGTATGGCAAGGACATCCCGGCACGGCTCGATCTTGACCCGGTGCGTCTGACCCAGGTCATCAACAACCTGCTTGGCAACGCATTCAAGTTCACCCAGTCCGGAAAGATTGTCCTGCGTGCGCAATGGGTGGACGAGAGTCTTGAGATCGTCATTGCCGACACCGGCATCGGTATACCGGAGGAGTACAAGGGCAGGCTCTTCCAGCCATTCTCCCAGGTCGACAACAATCGTCTTGCGCAGGCCCGGGGCACCGGGCTTGGCCTGTCGATCTGCCTGCGGCTGGTGGAGCGGATGCGCGGCCGTATCGCGCTGGACAGCATATTGGGTGTCGGAACCCGCGTTACGGTCCGCCTGCCCCTTCGTGTTTCGGATCCGGACCGGCCGGCGGTGCACCCCCGTCTGCCGCGGAACCGGACGCTGGTCCTGTCCCGTGAGCCGGAGTGCCTTGAGGGGATGCTCAACCATTTCGACTGGGGGACCTGTGAGCCGTCAGCCCGCTCGGACATGGATGACCCGGTTGACGCTGACAGGTGGGACTGCCTGCTGGTGACCGAAGCATTCGATCCGGACGAAGTCATTGCCTGGTGGCGAAAGCCGGCCTCGATCCTGTGGCTGAAGCAGTTGGGGCCGCTCGTCGCGGTCATGCGGCCGGATGGTGGACGGGAGGTATCTGCCTATAGCCTGTCCGGCATTTTCGATGCCGCGCAGGCGGTCATCACAAAAGCTCCACCGCCGGAGCACGCGGACAGAAGCCGAACCGGGGCCGCCATGCATGAGGAAATCACCGCCGCACTTGCGGGGCTCTCCGTGCTGGTCGCGGAAGACAACCTGCTGAACAGGAATCTCCTGCGGGACCAGCTCCGCGTGCTGGGTGCGAAGGTGATCGAAGCGGGTAACGGTAGCGACGCCATGGCAGCGCTTTCGGCGCAGAGTGTAGACGTGGTTCTGACGGACATAGATATGCCCGTCATGAATGGATTCGACCTGCTCCGTGAGCTGAAGCGGCGCGGGGTGGGGATTCCCGTCTATGCCGTGAGCGCAAGCGCGAGGCCCGAGGATGTGGCTGAAGGGCAGGCCAGCGGATTCACGGGCTATTTCACCAAGCCGGTGTCCGTGGCGGCTCTTGCTTCGGTCCTCGCAGGTGTTGCCGATTCCGCAGGCGCTCCGCACGCGGGCGATGCGAAGGCGGCGCCGGCGTTGCCGGCCGACGAGGATCTCCCCGAGCTGCCGCAGATTCCCGCCGGGTATGCCGGCGCGTTCCTGGCGCAGGCCAGGGCGGACCTGGACGAATACCACGCAATCCGGGCAGTGCGGGACATGCCCCGCCTGGAACGACTGCTGCATCGCATTGTGGGCACGCTCGCGGTCTTCGGGCGCTCAGGACTGTCCGAGCTTTGCGAGGACCTGCGCCATTACGCAGCGGAAGTCGAATGCTGGGACGACGAGGTCGACCTTCAATCCGCGTACATCGCCCAGGGCCTCGGCCGGGTGTATCAGCAACTGGACGCTGGCTGACACTTTCTAATTTCTTTGATAGCGGGGACCGGTCCTCCGGCATAAGGTATGCGCTCAACGCAGACGTGACCGCCATGCCGGTATGCGTCGACGGCATCTGATTCACATCGAAGGAAACTGCAGGAATGATCAAGAACAGCCTCCCTGTCCCGACAAGGCGCGCGGACGCGCCTGCCCCGATCGGTTCGAGACGACATTGCACGTGGACGGGCGCGGGCGGCCGCGGGGTGGCGAACCTGGCCCTGGCCCTGTTGATCGCCTGCGCGGGGCAGTCGTACGGACTGGCTTCGCCCGGCCAGGGGCTGGGCGGTTCCGCCGGGCAGGAAGATGCTTGTTCCGGAATCGCTTCGGACGCGGATTCCGCGGTCTGCCGCGGAGCCAGCGACCCCGGCGAGAGCAAGTACAACTTGCTGTACGCAGACGATGCGCCGGCAAGCGCAGGTGCCGATGCCGCATGCCCGTGCCGCAACGACGGAGCCGACGGAGCCTTCGAATGAAACTGCATCGATATCTGCTGACCGGCGTCGGCCTGCTGGCAATGTGCGAGCCGGCGCTTGCATCCGCGCTGAGCGGAAAGGCCCTGGAAAGCGCTGCCAATGCCATTTCATGGGTGGTGCTGATATTTGTGCCGATCGCAGGCATCTACCTGTTCTGGATGCTGCATATCTGGCCGGAAAAGGTGGCTCAGCGCAAGCAGCATCCGCAGAAGGAAGCCATTCATGCGCTGTGCCTGCTGTCGCTCTTCTTCGGGGGACTGTTGTGGCCGATGGCCTGGCTCTGGGCGCACACCAAGCCGGTGTTCTACCGGGCTGCCTATGGCACCGACAAGGCGCCGGCGGACGACGACGCGATACGGCCTGCCAGGGCGGAACCTGGCTCAAGTGCGGATCATGCCGTCTCGACCGGGCCCCGCAACGTCGCGGCCCTGCGGGCGCAGGCGACGGCGATCGGCGCAAAGGAGCCCATCTGAATGGATGCGCTGCTGCTAGGTCTCTACGCGCTGGCCGTCTGGCTGGTCTTCTTCAAGTGCAGATGGCTGCCGTGGAACACCACGTCCATGGTCATCGTGGTCACGATTCCGGTGGTCGCGATGACACTGCTGATCCTGACGCTCAACGTGGTGGCGCCTTCGTCCCATGATGTCCGGGTCGTTGGCAAGGTGCTCCAGGTAGTGCCGCAGCTGCGGGGGCGCATCGTCGAGCTTCCGGCCGAGGGCAACCGGCGCTACAAGAAGGGAGATGTGCTGTTGCGCATCGACCCGACCCCCTATCAGGCCTCGGTCAGCCAGCTGGAGGGCAGGTTGATGGCCGACGACGCCGCGCTTGCAGAGGCCCAGGCCGCGGCTCGCCAGCTCAGCGAATCGGTGCGCGGCGCGGCCGGACGAGTCGGCACCGTCCAGGCCAGGCTGTCGCTGGCGCGCCAGCGGCTCAAGGAACATGAGGCGCTGCTCGCGGCTGGCGCCGGCTCGAAGTTCGACCGGGAAGATGCCCTGGCCCGGCAGCGCGAGCTGGAAGGTGAACTCATCAGCGCGCAAGCCGCCGAGGACGAGGCCAGGCAGAAGCTGTCAGCCAGGAGCCAGGGCGAGTTTGCCGCCATTGCCACCGCGCGCGCCAAGCGCGCGGAGACCGAAGTCATGCTCGAGAACGCCAGGTGGGAACTCGCCCAGACCGTCTATCGGGCGCCGGCTGACGGCAGGGTTGTGAATCTGCAGGTGCGCGTGGGCACCATGCTGGTTCCGTTCCCCTTCTCGCCGGCGTTCAGTTTCGTGGAAGACGAGCAGGAGGTGATCGCCTTCTACAAGCAGAACGAGCTTTACCAGGTCAGGGAAGGAGACCTCGCCGAGTTGTATCTGCCGACGAATCCGGGGGAAATCATCAAGGCGAAAGTGGATTCGATCATCTGGGCGCAGTCGCAAGGCCAGTTTGCGCAGGGCGGAATGATCCCCAACACCGGTGCCGCCGAAGCCGTGCCGAACCGGTTCGCGGTCAAGCTGGACCTGCGCGATGAATCAAAGGGCCTGATGTTCCCGGTCGGGGCTGTCGGCGCGGGCGCCATCTATACCACGCACATGCAGATGTTCCACATCATCCGCATGGTCTTCCTGCGCGTCAGTTCCAAGCTCAACTATCTGGTGTTCAAGCTTCATTGAAGGGAAGTCTGTGTCGTCACATCTCATGAAGACCTTTCCGGCCGTGCTGGCGCTCCAGCTTGCCCTGCTCTCCGGGTGCGCCTTGCAGGCGCCGCCCGGTGGCGCCGAGCTTCAGCGCCAGGCCGTCCCGGCGCTGGAAGGACAGTGTACCTGGGCGAACGAGGCCGTAGCGGGCGATCCCGCGGACGGCTGGCTTGCCACCTTCGATGATCCCGAGCTGCAACGGCTGGTGCGGGAAGCGGTGGCCCACAATGGCGATCTCAGGCTCGCCGCGGTTCGTGTCCAGCAGGCGCAGGCGCTAGTCACCATGCAAGGCAGCGGCCTGTTCCCGAGCGTTGGTGCAAAGGGCCGGGCCGGCAACTCTGAAACCCAGATCCTCTCCATTGGCGCCAGCTGGGAGATTGATCTCTGGGGGCGCATCCGCGCGCAATCGCGGGCGGCGGAATCTCAATACGCCGCAGCCGTGGACGATTGTGCCTGGGCCAGGCGAGTGGTCGCGGCAACCACGGCCAGGGCATGGTTCACGCTGGTTCAGTATGCGGAGCTGGAAGCGCGGCAGCGGCAGGCGGTGGCCATCCAGGAACAACTCGTGCAGATCGCTGACCGGCGGGTTGCCATCGGCGCTGCGCCAGACACCGAGCTGGTGGCAGCGACGAAGTCGCTCCGAACGTATCTGGATGCGCTCAGTAAGTCCGAACTGGCCAGAGGCCAGGCTGCGCAGGCCCTGGAGCTGCTGCTGGGCCGCTACCCTGCCGGAGAGATCGCGGCGGCGCTGGAAATGCCGGCCGTGCCTCCAGCCCCCCCGGCAGGCGTGCCGGCGAACCTGGTCGAGCGCCGCCCGGACCTGACGGCGGCGGCGCACCGCGTTGCCGCGGCCTTCGACCTGAGGCAGTCGGCCGAAGCCGCGCGCCTGCCACGCATTTCGATCAGCGCGGCAATCACCGGCATCCGCAGCGACGTATTCCTGCTCAACCGGGCCGGCAGCCCGGTCAAGGGACTGAATGGCTCATTCTTCGCGCCGATCTTCACGGGGGGAGCGCTCAAGGCCAGGGCCGACTACTACACCGCCGAGCAGAAGGCCGCGCTGATTGCCTATGGCAACAGTGCCCTGCAGGCACTGGCGGAAGTCGAAGCGGGGTTGCAGGCCGAGTCCAGCCTTGCGGAGCGCGGCAGGCAGTTGCAGGAGCGGGTGAACGAAAGCCGGGTATTGGTACAGCGTCAGGAGGCACGTGTCAGGATTGGGGCCTCGGACCAGCGTAGCCTGCTGCAGGAGCGGCAGGCACTCCTGGCTGCGGAGATGGATCTCGTCAGCGTGCAAGGGGATCATCTCAACCAGCGCATTGCGCTGTTGCTGGCGTTAGGCGGTGACTGGGCCGGGAAGGCCGCCTGAGCGCCCGGAGCCTTATCGGAAATACCCGGCGAAGCGGGCGCGGATCTCGTCGATGTTTGCCAGGGTTCCCGACAAATGCGCGCGTACCTCGTCCTGCGCACGCGCCGGGTCCGCCGACGCGATCGCGTCGACGATCGCGTCATGGTCGCGCAGCACGGCCAGCGCCTTGCCGGGAATCGGCAGGTGCAGGCGGCGCAGCCGGTCCAGGTGCCCGCTCTGCCGGCGCACCAGCGCCCACAGGTCCGGCACCCCGGCGGCCTCATAGAGTGCGCGGTGGAAGGCCTGGTCGGTGACGGTGAATTCGTCCAGGTTTTCCAGCTCCAGCATCATGCGCTGCCGCGCCACCGTGGCACGCAGGCGCTCAACCAGTACCGGGTCGGCCTGCAGGGCGAGGGTGCGCACGATCTCCAGTTCGACCGAGCGGCGCAGGAAATGCGCCTGGGTGGCCACGGCGACATCGATCGGGCTGACCACGGTGGCGTGCTGCGGGAAGATGTCGACCAGGCCCTCTTCGCCCAGGCGGATCAGCGCGTCGCGCACCGGGGTCTGGCTGATGCCGTATTGCTCAGCGAGTTCCGGGCGGGACAGCACGGTGCCGGGCGGCAAGGCCATCGAGATGATCTGGTCGCGCAGGTGTTCGAATACCTGCGGCGCGGCGTGGCGCGTACGGTCGAACTGGAACTGGGCCGGTGGCGAGGAAAGTGCTGCGCGCATGAAGGAGAGCTGATCAAGTAACTTGGCCGGCACAAGGACGGATCCCAGGCCGGACGGATTCGAGGATTCTAAGGGAATTCACCCACATTGACGTACTAATATACTAGTGCTTTAATGTTCCTGAACAAAGGCACGCCATCGCGGGCGGGCATGACGACACGGTGGAAGAGACAACATGACGGCACGCAAGAAGACGCCGGACACGCTGCGCAGCGCGCGCTGGTTCGCCCCCGATGACCTGCGCTCGTCCGGACACCGGTCGCGCATCATGCAGATGGGCTACGCGCCCGGCGAGTGGATGGGCAAGCCGCTCATCGCCATCATCAACACGTGGTCGGATATCAATCCCTGCCACGCCCACTTCAGGCAGCGCGTCGACGACGTCAAGCGCGGCATCCTGCAGGCAGGGGGCTTCCCGATCGAATTGCCGGCGATCTCGCTGTCGGAAAGTTCGGTCAAGCCGACCACCATGCTCTATCGCAACTTCCTGGCAATGGAGACCGAAGAGCTGATCCGCTCGCATCCGATCGACGGCGCGGTGCTGATGGGCGGCTGCGACAAGACCACGCCGGGCCTGCTGATGGGCGCGACCAGCGCCGGCGTGCCGGCGATCTTCGTGCCGGCCGGGCCGATGCTGCGCGGCAACTACAAGGGCAAGGTGCTGGGCTCGGGCTCGGACGCGTGGAAGTTCTGGGACGAACGCCGGGCCGGCAATATCAGCGAGACGGAGTGGGTCGGCATCGAAGGCGGCATCGCGCGCAGCCACGGCACCTGCATGACGATGGGAACGGCCAGCACCATGACCGCCATCGCCGAAGCGGTCGGCATGACGCTGCCCGGCGCCTCGTCGATCCCGGCCGCGGATGCCAACCATATCCGCATGTGTTCGGAAGCGGGCCGCCGCATCGTCGACATGGTGTGGGAGGACCTGGCGCCGCAGCGCATCCAGTCGCGCGCTTCGTATGAAAACGCGATCGCGGTGGCCATGGCGATGGGCTGTTCGACCAACGCGATCATCCATGTGATCGCGATGGGGCGCCGCGCCGGCCATGACATCGGGCTGGAAGACTTCGACGCCGCCAGCCGGCGCGTGCCGGTGATCGCCAATATCCGGCCCAGCGGCGACAAATACCTGATGGAAGACTTCTTCTACGCGGGCGGCCTGCCGGCGCTGATGCAGCGCATCAGCGACCGCCTGAACCTGGATGCGCTGACTGTTACCGGCCGCACGCTGGGCGAGACCATCGCCCGGGCCGAGGTCTACAACGACGATGTCATCCGCACCCCGGAGAACGCGCTCTACCAGGAAGGCGCGCTCGCCGTGCTCAAGGGCAATATTGCCCCCGACGGCTGCGTGATCAAGCCCAGCGCCTGCGAGAAACGGTTCTTCAGGCATACCGGTCCCGCGCTGGTCTTCGACGACTATCCGACGATGAAGGAAGCGGTGGAGCGCGACGACCTCGACGTCACCGCCGACCACATCCTGATCCTGCGCAACGCCGGGCCGCAAGGCGGCCCCGGCATGCCCGAGTGGGGCATGCTGCCGATCCCGAAGAAGCTGGTGAAGCAGGGCGTGCGCGACATGCTGCGCATGTCCGATGCACGCATGAGCGGCACCAGCTACGGCGCCTGCATCCTGCACGTGTCGCCGGAATCATATGTCGGCGGGCCGTTCGCGCTAGTGCGCACCGGCGACCTGATCTCGGTCGACATCGAGCAGCGCAGCATCCACCTCGAAGTGTCCGACGAAGAACTGGCGCGCCGCCGCGCGCAATGGACACCGCCGCCGGCGCGCTTCGAGCGCGGCTATGGCTGGATGTTCTCGCAGCATATCCGGCAAGCCAACGACGGCTGCGATTTCGATTTCCTGCAAACCGACTTCGGCGCGCCCGTGGGCGAGCCGAACATCTACTGACGCGCCTGCGCCCCAAGGACCATCATGACCCGACTCAGCCCCGCCGTGCGGGACCAGCTCAAGACCGTCAGCACCGCCACGCTGTGCACCGCGTTGTTCAAGCGCGGCCTGCGCAACCAGTTCATCCAGGACGTGCACCCGCTCAACCCCGAGCACGGCAACATGGTGGGCGAGGCCTTCACGCTGCGCTATATCCCGGCGCGCGAGGACCTCAACCCCATCACGGTATTCCAGGATCCCGCGCATCCGCAGCGCCAGGCCATCGAGCAATGTCCGCCGGGCGCGGTGCTGGTGATCGACAGCCGCAAGGACGCGCGCGCGGCCTCGGCGGGATCGATCCTGGTCACGCGGCTGATGCAGCGCGGCGGCGCGGGCATCGTGACCGACGGCGGCTTGCGCGACTCGCCCGAGATTGCGCGGCTGGCGATGCCTGCCTACCACCAGCGTCCGTCGGCGCCGACCAACCTGACGCTGCACCAGGCGCTGGAATTCAACGTGCCGATCGGCTGTGGCGACGTAGCGGTCTTTCCCGGCGACGTGGTGGTCGGCGACGGCGAGGGCGTGATCGTCATCCCGGCCCACCTGGCCGAAGAGATCGCCGCCGAGGCGGTGGAGATGACCGCGTTCGAGGATTTCGTCACCGGGGAAGTGAACAAGGGCCGCTCCATCATCGGCCTGTATCCCCCCACGAACGAGCAGGCCCGCGAGGATTTCGCGGCCTGGCGCAAGGCAAACGGGCGCTAGTGTCCTGTTCCACACCAAGCCAACGATAACGAACACAGGCCGGCACGACCGGCCATGGCAGGAGACAACATGCATCCACGCATTTCCCCCGCGCGCCGCGGGGCCCGCATCCTTGCCGCGGGCCTGGCGCTGGCCATCGGCGCCGCGTGCGCGCCGGCCCATGCCCAGGACAAGTGGCCGTCGCGCCCGATCACCTGGGTGGTCCCGTTCGCCGCCGGCGGCTCGACCGACATCGTGGCCCGCACCATCGGCCAGGAAGTATCGCGCGCCCTCGGCCAGCCGGTGGTGGTGGAAAACCGCCCCGGCGCGGCCGGTGCCGTGGGCGCCGGCTACGTGGCGCGTGCCAAGGCTGACGGCTACACGCTCTTCGGCGGCACCATCAGCACCCACGCCATCAACGCCAGCCTGTACAAGAACCTGTCATACGACCCGGTCAAGGATTTCGAGCCGGTGACGCTGGTCGGCTACGTGCCCAACGTGCTGATGGTGAATGCGGCGCTGCCGGTCAACAACGTGCAGGAGCTGATCGCCTATGCGAAGCAGCGCAACGGTCTGAGCTTCGCCTCATCCGGCGCGGGCACGTCCACCCACCTGGCCGGCGAGCTGTTCGCCGACCTGATCCACGTGCCGATGACCCACGTGCCCTACAAGGGCAGCCCGCAGGCGGTGCAGGACGTGGCGGCCGGACTGGTGCCGTTCCTGTTCGACCAGCTCACCGCCGGCGAGGCCATGATCAAGGCCGGCAAGCTGCGTGCGCTGGCGGTGACCTCGCCCAGGCGCTCGGCGCTGCTGCCGCAGGTGCCGACCATGGCGGAGGCCGGCGTCAGCGGCTTCGAGATGGTGTCGTGGCAGGCGCTGTACGCGCCGCGCGGCACGCCGAAGGAGGTGGTGCAGCGGCTCAATGCCGAAGTCGTGCGCGCGCTGAAGCAGCCCGCCGTGCAGCAGCGGCTGACGCAGCAGCTCGGCATGGAGGTGGTCGGCAGCACGCCTGCGGAACTGTCGGCGCTGATGGACAAGGAGATCCCGCGCTGGGCCGCGCTGGTGAAGAAGTCCGGCGCGCGCGTCGAGTAAGCGGGGCAGGCCAGGACAGACCATCAGGCAGGAGACACCATGAACGGCACGCTTCAATCCCTCTCGCCGGCAAGCTCCCGGCTGGCCGCCGGCCTTGCCGCGGCCGCGCTTTGTATCGCCCTTACCCCAGGCGGAGCTCGCGCGCAGGCCGCACCGACCTACCCCGGCAAGCCAATCACCATCGTCGTGCCGGCCTCGCCCGGCGGTGCCATCGACCTGGTGGCGCGCCTGGTCGGCCAGAAGCTGACCACGGCCTGGGGCCAGCCGGTGGTGGTGGACAACCGCAGCGGCGCCACCGGCATCGTCGGCACCGACCTGGTGGCCAAGGCCGCGCCGGACGGCTATACGCTGGCGCTGGTTGCCAGCAGCCATGCCATCAACCCGAGCATGGTGCGCAAGCTGCCGTTCGATACGGTGAAGAGCTTCGAGCCCGTCGTGCTCACCCATGTCGTGCCGCTGATGCTGGTGGTCGCGCCGTCGCTGCCGGTGAAGTCGGTCAAGGAGCTGATCGCCTATGGCAAGGCCCATCCGGGCCAGCTTTCGTTCGCGTCGAGCGGGTCGGGCGGGGCGCCGCATTTCTCCGGCGAGCTGTTCAAGAGCATGGCCGGCATCGACATGGTCCATGTGCCCTACAAGGGCAGTACGCTGGCGCATCCTGACCTGACCAGCGGGCGCGTTTCGCTGATGTTCGACACCGTGGCCGCGATCAACCCGCAGGTAAAGGCCGGCAAGGTCAGGGCGCTGGCGGTCACCACCACCAGGCACGCCGCCATCGCGCCGCAGGTGCCCACCATGGCCGAAGCCGGCCTGTCGGGCTACGACACCAGCACATGGGGTGGCGTGCTGGCGCCGGCCGGCACGCCCAAGGCGGTGATCGACAAGCTCAACGCCGGCATCAACCAGGCGCTGGCCGCGCCGGATGTGCGCGAACGCCTGCTGGCGGCAGGTATTGAACCCGCCGGCGGCACCCCCGCGCAGTTCAGCGGCTTTATCCAGGCCGAGATGGTCAAATGGGCCAAGGTGGCCAAGAACGCCGGCATCCAGCCGGAATGACGCGACACGGAGACCGTCAATGTCCAATCGCCAACCCGCCAGCGGCCGCCGCCGCGCCCTGCTGGCCCTCTGCCTTGCCGCCGCACCGCTGCTGGCGCCCGCCGCCCAGGCACAGCCCGGCGCCGGCTGGCCCACGCGGCCGGTCACGATCATCCTGCCGTTTACGCCTGGCGGCGGCACCGACATTGCCACGCGCCTGGTCGCGCAGCGCCTGTCGCAGCTGTGGGGGCAGTCCGTGCTGGTGGACAACCGCCCGGGCGCGGCCGGCAACGTCGGCCTGGAACTGGCGGCGCGCGCCAGGCCCGATGGCTACACGCTGGTGGCGGGCAATGTCGGCACGCAGTCGATCAATCCGACGCTCTACGCCAAGCTGAGCTATGACCCGAACCGCCTGGTGCCGGTGACCGAGATGGCCGAGCTGCCGTTCGTGCTGGTGGTCACGCCCGGGCTTGCCGCGAAGAACCCGAAGGAACTGGTGGCACTGGCCAAGGCGCAGCCCGGCAAGCTGACCTTTGCCAGTTCGGGCACTGGCGGCTCGCCGCACCTGTCCGGCGAGATCTTCAAGGCCGCGACCGGCACCGACATGCTGCACGTGCCCTACAAGGGCGGCGGCGCGGCCATGACCGACCTGATGGCCGGCAATGTCGACATGCTGTTTGCCTCGGTGCTGGAGACGGCCAGCCACGTCAAGGCGGGCAAGCTGCGCGCGCTGGCGGTGACCGGCAAGGTGCGCTCGCCGGCTTTGCCCGCTGTGCCCACGCTGGCGCAGGCCGGCATCAGCGGTGCCGACTCCGGCTCGTGGGTCGGCCTGCTTGCGCCGGCCGGCACGCCGCAGGAGATCGTCGACAAGATCGCCGCGGGCGTCAGACAGGTGGTGGCCATGCCCGAGGTACGCCAGCAACTGGTGGAGCAGGGCGCGATCCCGGTTGGCAGCACCCCGCAGCAGTTCAGCGAACTGATCGCCACCGATCGCAAGCGCTACGCCAAGGTCATCACCGATAACAAACTGCGGGCTGACTGACACCGCCCGCGCTCTTCTGCAAGGATGCATCCGCATGAAACCTCGCCTGCTGCAGCACGGCCGCCTGCCTGAAGCCACCGAAGCGCGTCTTGCCGAGCACTATGACGTCCACCCGTTCTGGACCGAGACCGACCCCGCCGGCTTCCTGGCCCGCCATGGCAGCGAGTTTGTCGCCCTGACCACCCGCGCCGCCATTGGCGCCGACGCCGCGCTGCTGGATGCCTTGCCGGCGCTGCGCGTGATCTCCAGCTTCGGCGTGGGCCTGGACAAGCTCGACCTCGATACCGCCCGCCGCCGCGGCATCGCCGTGGGCTACACCCCGGACGTGCTCAACGACTGCGTCGCCGATACCGCCTTTGCGCTGCTGCTGGATGTGTCGCGCCGGATCAGCGCGGCCGACCGCTTCGTGCGGCGCGGGGATTGGCCCCGGGGACCGTTCCCGCTGGCCACGCGGGTCAGCGGCAAGCGGCTCGGCATCATCGGCATGGGCCGCATCGGACGCGTGATTGCGCACCGCTCGGCGGGCTTCGACATGGAAGTCCGCTACCACAGCCGCAACCGCGCCGACGACGCGCCCTATGCGTATGAGCCCTCGCTGGAAGCGCTGGCGCGCTGGGCCGACTACCTCGTGATCGCGACGGCGGGCGGGCCGTCGACCCGCCACATGGTGTCAGCGGCGATCCTCGACGCGTTGGGGCCGGAAGGGTTCCTGATCAATATCGCACGCGGCACGGTGGTCGACGAAGCCGCGCTCGTCCAGGCCCTGGTGCAGCGGCGCATCGCCGGGGCCGGGTTGGATGTCTTTGAAGACGAGCCGAACGTGCCCGAAGCCCTGTTCGGGCTGGACAACGTCGTGCTGCTGCCGCATATCGCCAGCGCAACGCATGAGACGCGGCAGGCGATGGCGGAACTGGTGTTCGAGAACCTGCAGGCGTTCTTTGAGACGGGGGCTGTGCGGAAGTCGGCGCTCTGAGACGGGGGGCGGGCCGCCGAAGCAGCCGGTGCGACAGCCGGCCGTCATACGAAAGATTTCACATCGCCGCCGGAAATTTTCACTACGGATTGTGCGGAGGGCTGCAATACAGTCATGGGGGGCTGACCATGGGATGCTGCGCACCATGAGCCGCCATCACGCCTTTTTGTCGATGCTCAGTCGTACGTGATTTGCCGTGAGCCTTACCGCCTCTTCCCCGTAGTGCATCCATAAGATGGGAGACCAACATGCAATACAGAATGACCTGGCTATTCCTGGCGGCGATTGCCGTGTCCGTTCCGGCACTGGCGCAACAGACCTCCCCACCGAAGAACGCCCAGGAGGCCAAAGCCGCGTTTGCCGCGAAGTTCAAGCAGGCTGATACAGATGGCGACGGCAAGCTGACCCGTCAGGAGGCGGAGGCTGGCATGCCCGAAGTCGCCAAGAACTTCGACAAGATCGATGCCAGGAAGAAGGGCTACGTGACCCAGAGACAGATCGGCGCCTACTTCGCTGCCAAGGCGAAACAAAAGCGCACGGCGAATGATCCCGGATCGCTGAACTAGCGCGAACGGCGGTAGCAGGGCCGGCAAGCGACGGCTTGCCGGCCCTGTCGTCATTGCGCCTGGGTTTGCTCTGCAATCTCAAGTGTGTTGTCTACCTCAATGCCACGGTAGCGCACCGTGCTATCGAGCCTGGTATGCCGACATAGCGCGTACTGTCGGTTCGATAGGTCCCCCGCAGCTTCCTATTTCCGCGAAAGCCCTCCCGAAGCCAATCCTGACCAGGCGTTGCAATGGCGCCATGCGCAGGCATGGCACGGGCTGCGATATTTCGATGTTCCCGAGCGTTCCCGTCTATGTCGGCGATTCGCTTCGCGGGGGAAGTTCTCGCGCCAGCAGCAAGGACGATGTTCACTGTGGGCGAGTGCCTGTGCCGCAACATTTGCGATAATGCAGCGGATTGTCTAATCATGTATAGGTACGCGATCCGGTAAATGCATCGCGATTTTCATTGCACGGAGTTGGAGAACCCTCAGAATGCCGCGCCAAACGCCTGAGCTGACCATGGACAGCAGTGCCGAGGACGCGCCGATGCCGCTCTATTTGCGCCTGAAGCAGATCATTACCCGGCAGATCGATACGGGCGCGTGGCCCGCGCATCATCGGGTGCCATCCGAAAACGAACTGGTCGAACAGTTCGGGGCCAGCCGGATGACGATCAATCGCGCGCTGCGTGAACTCACGGCCGAAGGCCGGCTCGTGCGCATGCAGGGCGTCGGTACGTTCGTAGCGGAACCGAAGATGCAGTCATCGCTGCTCGAGGTCAACAATATTGCGGACGAAATCGCGGAGCGCGGGCATCGCCATCGTTCCGAGGTGATATTGCTGCGAGAAGAGTCCGCCGGCCCTGAGCGCGCGGTGGCGATGGATTTGCGCGAAGGCGAGAAGATCTTCCATTCCATCATCGTCCACTTTCAGGACAACGTACCGGTGCAGATCGAGGACCGTTACGTCAATCCCGGACTGGCCCCCGAATACCTGAAGCAGGATTTCAGCACCGACACGCCGAATGCCTACCTGCAAAGCCTCGCACCGCTGACCGCGGGCGAGCATGTGGTCGAGGCCGTCGTTGCCACCGCCGATGAGGCGAAACTCCTGCAGGTCCCGCGCACCGAACCGTGCCTGCTGATTCGGCGCCGCACGTGGTCGGGCAAGCGCGTCGTGACGTTTGCCCGCCTGCTTCACCCGGGTTCGCGTCACCGCCTCGAAGGGCGGTTCGGCCCGGACGCCTGACGCTTCCATCCCCACTGCCTTGCCGCGCACTGGCTGTGCGGCAAGGCCCACTTCCACTCCCTCCGCGTCACGCCTAACCGTCCGGAAATCGGGTAAACCCCAGTATAAATCTACTTGTATATACAATACTGTACAACCCCATCGGATGGCGCCGCGGCGTCATCGTTGTCGTGAACAAACCGTGGATAGGAACAACCGTGAGCACCCCCAATCGATACCGTGACGTAGAGATTCGTGCGCGGCGCGGCAACCAGCTACAGGCAAAGAGCTGGCTGACCGAAGCGCCACTGCGCATGCTGATGAACAATCTCGACCCCGACGTGGCGGAGAACCCCAAGGAACTGGTGGTCTATGGCGGTATCGGCCGCGCCGCGCGCAATTGGGAGTGCTACGACAAGATTGTCGAGACGCTGGAGACGCTCGGCGACGACGAGACCTTGCTGGTGCAATCGGGCAAGCCGGTGGGTGTGTTCAAGACGCACGCGGACGCGCCGCGCGTTCTGATCGCGAACTCGAACCTGGTCCCGCACTGGGCCAGCTGGGAGCACTTCAACGAGCTGGATGCAAAGGGCCTGGCGATGTACGGCCAGATGACGGCCGGCTCCTGGATCTATATCGGCAGCCAGGGGATCGTCCAGGGTACCTATGAGACCTTTGTCGAGGCTGGCCGCCAGCACTATGACGGCAAGCTGGCCGGTCGCTGGGTGCTGACCGCGGGCCTGGGCGGCATGGGCGGTGCCCAGCCGCTGGCCGCAACCCTGGCCGGCGCCTGCTCGCTGAACATCGAATGCCAGCAAAGCCGTATCGACTTCCGCCTGCGCACCCGCTATGTCGACGAACAGGCCAGGGACCTGGATGACGCCCTGGCCCGCATCGAGACCTACACGAAGCAGGGCAAGGCCGTCTCCATCGCGCTGTGCGGCAACGCCGCCGAAATCCTGCCGGAACTCGTGCGCCGGGGCGTGCGCCCGGACATGGTGACCGACCAGACCAGTGCCCATGATCCGCTCAATGGCTACCTTCCGCTCGGCTGGACCTGGGAGCAATACCGCGAACGCGCGCAGACGCAGCCGGCCGAGGTGGTGAAGGCCGCCAAGCAGTCGATGGCCAGGCACGTGGAGGCAATGCTGGCTTTCCAGAAGATGGGCGTGCCCACTTTCGACTACGGCAACAACATCCGCCAGATGGCCAAGGAGGAGGGCGTGGCGAACGCCTTCGACTTCCCGGGCTTCGTGCCGGCCTACATCCGCCCGCTGTTCTGCCGCGGCATCGGTCCGTTCCGCTGGGCCGCGCTGTCCGGCGACCCGCAGGACATCTACAAGACCGACGCCAAGGTCAAGGAACTGATCCCGGATGACGAGCACCTGCACCGCTGGCTCGACATGGCGCGCGAGCGCATCAGCTTCCAGGGCCTGCCGGCGCGGATCTGCTGGGTGGGCCTGGGCCTGCGCGCCAGGCTGGGCCTGGCCTTCAACGAGATGGTGCGCAGCGGCGAGCTGTCGGCACCGGTCGTGATCGGCCGCGACCACCTGGATTCGGGCTCGGTGTCGAGCCCCAACCGCGAGACCGAGGCCATGCAGGACGGCTCGGATGCAGTGTCGGACTGGCCGCTGCTCAATGCGCTGCTGAACACCGCCAGCGGCGCCACCTGGGTGTCGCTGCACCATGGCGGCGGCGTGGGCATGGGCTTCTCGCAGCATTCGGGCGTGGTGATCGTTTGCGATGGCACCGACGCAGCGGCTGCCCGCATCGCCCGCGTCCTGAACAATGACCCGGCGACCGGCGTGATGCGCCACGCCGATGCGGGCTATGAGATTGCCATCGATTGCGCTCGCGAAAACGGTCTGAACCTGCCGATGCTCGGCACCTCCAAGTAAATTCGAATCTGAACATGTCGTATCAAGGTAACCAGTCAGCCATCGCCCTGCACCTGCAACCCGGTGAGCTCACGCTCGCGCAATTGCGCGCCGTCCATCAGCATCCCGTCAGGATCACGCTCGACGAGCGCGCCTTCGCGGCCATCGACCGCAGCGTGGCGTGCGTCGAGAGCATCATCGCCGAGGGCCGCACGGCCTACGGCATCAACACCGGCTTCGGCCTGCTGGCACAGACGCGCATTGCGCGCGAGGACCTGGAGAGCCTGCAGCGCTCGCTGGTGCTCTCGCATGCGGCCGGCGTTGGCGCGCCGATCGATGACGCCCTGGTGCGCCTGATCATGGTGCTCAAGATCAACAGCCTGGCGCGGGGCCTGTCCGGCATCCGTCGCAAGGTCATCAACGCGTTGATCGCACTCGTGAACGCCGAGGTGTACCCGCAGATTCCGCTGAAGGGATCGGTCGGTGCCTCGGGCGACCTGGCGCCGCTGGCCCACATGTCGTTGCTGCTGCTGGGCGAAGGCCAGGCACGCCATCGCGGCGAATGGCTATCCGCACATGAAGCGCTGGCCGTGGCCGGTCTGCAGCCGCTCACGCTCGCGGCCAAGGAAGGCCTGGCGCTGCTCAATGGCACGCAGGTGTCCACCGCCTACGCTCTCCAGGGCCTGTTCCAGGCGGAAGACCTGTATGCGGCAGCGAGTGTCTGCGGGGCGCTGACCGTCGAGGCGACGCTCGGCTCGCGTGCGCCGTTCGATCCGCGCGTTCACGCGGCGCGCGGCCAGCGTGGTCAGATCGACGCTGCGGCGGTCTATCGTCACCTGCTGGGGCCGGACAGCCAGATCGGTCAGTCGCATGCGAACTGCGAAAAGGTGCAGGACCCCTATTCGCTGCGCTGCCAGCCGCAGGTCATGGGTGCCTGCCTGACGCAGATCCGCAATGCGGCGGACGTCCTTGCCGTCGAGGCGAACTCGGTTTCCGACAACCCGCTGGTGTTTGCGGAGGAAGGCGACATCATCTCGGGCGGCAATTTCCACGCGGAACCGGTGGCAATGGCCGCGGACAACCTCGCGCTGGCACTGGCCGAGATCGGTTCGCTGAGCGAGCGGCGTGTCTCGCTGATGATGGACCAGCACATGTCGCAGTTGCCGCCGTTCCTCGTCGCCAACGGCGGTGTCAACTCCGGCTTCATGATCGCGCAGGTCACGGCCGCCGCGCTGGCGTCGGACAACAAGGCGCTCGCGCATCCGGCCAGCGTCGACAGCCTGCCGACCTCCGCGAACCAGGAAGACCACGTGTCCATGGCGCCCAACGCTGGCAAGCGTCTCTGGGAGATGGCCAGCAACGTGAAGGGCATCGTCGCGATCGAATGGCTGGCGGCCTGCCAGGGCCTCGACTTCCGCGAGGGCGGGAAGACCACCGAAGCGCTCGAGCACGCGCGCGGGCTGCTGCGTCAGTCGGTGCCGTTCTACGACAAGGATCGCTTCTTTGCACCGGACATCGAAAGCGCCAGCGCACTGATCGCGGACCGTCACCTCACGGCGCTGCTGCCTGCGGGCATCCTGCCGAGCGCGTAACGAGCGCTCGCGCTGGCGCAAAGCGGGCGAAGATCCGCGCGCCATCGGCCATCGGTCCCCATCTCGACATCCTTCTGGAGACAGCTTGAAAAACCTGCAACGCAATCTGGGCGCGCGGCATATCCGCTTCCTCGCGCTCGGCTCGGCCATTGGCACGGGCCTGTTCTACGGCTCGGCATCTGCCATCCAGCTGGCTGGCCCGGCCGTCATCCTGGCCTATATCCTGGGCGGCGCGGCGGTCTACATGGTCATGCGCGCGCTCGGCGAAATGGCGGTTCGCGAGCCGGTATCCGGCTCTTTCGGACGGTACGCAAGCGAGTACCTCGGGCCGCTCGCGGGCTTTCTCACCGGCTGGACCTACATTCTCGAAATGATCATCGTCTGCCTGGCGGACGTGACCGCATTCGGTATCTACATGGGCTTCTGGTTTCCCGAGGTTCCGCAGTGGATATGGGTGCTCGGCATTGTCATGCTGATTTGCGGCTTGAACCTGTGCAACGTGAAGGTATTCGGGGAGTTGGAGTTCTGGCTCGCGCTGGTGAAGATTCTCGCCATCGGCGCGATGATCGTCGGCGGCACCCTGATCCTGTTCCTCGGCGTCAAGATGAACGGCGAACACTCTCCCGGGCTGACCAACCTGTGGGCACATGGCGGATTCCTGCCGCACGGTGTCGGAGGGCTGGTCGCGTCACTGGCCGTGGTGATGTTTGCGTATGGCGGCATCGAGATCATCGGCATCACCGGCGGTGAAGCCAAGAATCCCGAAACGGTGATTCCGCGGGCGATCAACGCCGTGCCGGCACGCATTCTGCTGTTCTACGTGCTGACGATGGCCGTGCTGATGGCAATCTTCCCGTGGACCGGCATCGGCGGCCAGGGCAGCCCGTTCGTCCAGATCTTCTCCGGGCTCGGTATCAAGTCGGCGGCGGCAGTGCTCAACTTGATCGTCATCTCCGCGGCCATCTCGGCGATCAACAGCAATATCTTCGGCGCCGGCCGCATGATGTACGGCATGGCGGAGCAGGGCCAGGCGCCGCGCCTCTTCGCCACCACCTCGCGTCACGGCGTGCCCTGGGTGACGGTGCTGGCGATGGCTGCCGCATTGCTCGGCGGCGTGGTGCTGAACTACCTGATTCCCGAGCAGGTGTTCGTGATCATCGCATCGATCGCGACCTTCGCGACCGTGTGGGTCTGGCTCATGATCCTGCTGTCGCAGGTCGCCATGCGGCGTCGCCTGTCGGCCGAGGAAGTCCGTGCCCTCAAGTTCAAGGTGCCGCTGTGGCCGGTCGGGCCGGCACTCGCCATCGCCTTCATGTTGTTCGTGATCGGCGTGCTTGGTTATGTCGAGGACACGCGCGTGGCGTTGTATGTCGGCGCGGGTTGGGTCGTGCTGTTGTCGATTGCATGGCACCTTCGGGCAAAACCCAGGACAGACGGGCTTCTCGCCGGGGAAACGCGGGCATCGTGAAGCGGGTTCGCTGCGCATGACTGTGCTTACATAAGCTGCGGCTACGGAAGCAATCTGGCAGGGGCGCGGCGACACTGGCGAGCGCGGGGACACGCGGTGGCTTTTCGTCACACATGCTTGTTCCCGCGTCGCGTCGGTTATTCCGTAGCCGGCATCATGTCCCCAGATCTTGGTTTGCAAGTCATCCTTGTCGGCGTATCGGATAATCAGATCCCCAATCCTGAATGGGGCGCGATTAAGGTGGCTGGGGGTAGCTGGGCGTAGCACCCCTTTGATCCCCGACATCTCCACAGTGTCGCCCGTCTAATCGGCCAGCAGTTCCTCGGCCGCACGCGGCCATTCTCGGACGCTGGAAGTGCCGGGGTGGCGTTGTCAATCCCGGCCGAACTCCAACTACCGGCTCGTATCCTGGCTACGGCTGCATTCAGGCGATTCTCGGTAACGCCACGCGGCTCAATGTTTGCAGCAGTTGCGACTTGCCCCGCCCTCTGCCCTGTACGGTATATGGAGGGCAAGACCCCGGTTCCGACAGACTTTGTTTTCACCCGACAGACTTGGTTTCTTCTGATCAGCCTTGCCGCAGGCAAGGCCCCCCCATCTTGTCCTATAATTCTTGACTACACAACGATTGACCGAGCAATAAAATGACATCCGAGCCACATAGCGCTCCGCCCGCCGGCCAGGTCCTGCCCTTTCGCGAATCCCTGAAGGCCATGCTGGGCATTGCCTTCGTGGTGATGCTGGTGGCGCTGGACCAGACCGTGGTCGGCACGGCGTTGCCGACCGTGGTGGCGGAGTTGCAGGGTTTCGAATACTACGCGTGGGTCGCCACGGCCTATCTGCTGGCGTCGGTGATTACGGTGCCGGTATTCGGGCGGCTGGGGGACTACTACGGGCGCAAGCCGTTCGTGCTGGCGTCGATCGTGGTGTTCTCGGTGGCTTCGGCGCTGTGCGGCATGGCGCCGAGCATGCCGATCCTGGTGCTGGCGCGCGCGCTGCAAGGCGTTGGCGGCGGCATGCTGGTCGGTACGGCCTTCGCCTGCATTGCCGACCTCTTTCCGGATTCACACGTGCGGCTGCGCTGGCAGGTGATGCTGAGCGCGTCGTTCGGCATCGCCAACGCGGTGGGGCCGTCGCTGGGAGGCCTGCTGACAGAGTGGTACGGCTGGCGCGCGGTGTTCTATGTCAACCTGCCGGTCGGCGTGCTGGGCCTGTGGTTCGCCTGGCGCTACCTGCCGCATCTGCGCCAGCAGGCCCACAGCGGACCGATCCGCGTGGACTGGCTCGGCGCCTTGCTGATCGGCGCGGGGCTGGGCGGCTTGCAGATGAGCGTGGAACTGTTGCCGGAGCGCGGCTTCGATGCCTATACCGCCGGGTTGCTGGCGTTGGCGTTGGCGGCGCTGGTGGCACTGTGGCACTGGGAGCGGCGCTGTGCCAACCCGATCCTGCCGGTGGAGATGTTCCGCAACCCGGGGCTGGCACCGTTGTTCCGGCTCTCGGTGTTCGCGGGCTTCACCATGTTCGCGCTGTTGCTGTACGCGCCGCTGCTGTTCCAGGGCGGCTTCGGCTATTCGCCGAAGGACGCGGGCGTGCTGATCACGCCGCTGGTGGTCTGCATCACCGTGGGCAGCATTCTCAATGGCCGCGTCATTACCCGTATCCGCCACCCGAACTCCATGCTTTACGCCGGCTTCGGCATGTTGGCGCTGTCCTGCCTGGGGCTGTCGCAGGCGACCCGGAGCATGCCGCACGGCGTGTTGATGGCGATCATGCTGGTGGGCGGCCTTGGCCTCGGCTTCATCATGCCGAACCTGACGGTGTTCGCGCAGCAGACCGCGGGGCGCGAGCACCTGGGCATCGCCACGGCGATGCTGCAGTCGCTGCGCATGGTCGGCGGCATGGTCGGCACGGCGGTCGTGGGCACGCTGGTGACACGCAGCTACACCGGCGGCGTGGAACATGCGCTGTCCGCGGCCAATGCCGGCCAATGGGCGGCGCGCATGGCGGACCCGCAGGTGCTGATCGACAAGGCTGCGCAAGTCGCGCTGCTGGGCCAGCTTGATCAGGCCGGGCACAATGGCGCACTGTTGCTGGAGCAGGCACGCGTGTCGCTGGTCAGCTCCATCCATCTCGGCCTGGTGGTGGCCGCGGCAGCTGCCGCGCTGGGCTTCTGGTGCGCCCGCCAGGTGCCGTCGATCAAGCTGACGCGGGCGCCGGCGCCCGCGATGGCCGCGGACTGACCTGCCGGCCTGCAACCCATACTGAGGAGAACGGATGGAACTGGAGCGACAAAGCGTGGCCGTATTGCAGCAGTTCGGCCGGACCTACCGCGCCTATGCGGCGGCGTTCGAACAGCGCATGGGACTGCCCTTGCCACGCTGGCGCATCCTGCACGCCCTGCATCACCAGGAGGGCGCCATCGCCCAGAAGGCGCTGGCCGACCATGTCGGCATGGATCCCGGCGCGCTGACGCGCCAGCTCAAGACCATGCAGGAGCTGGGCTGGGTGGAGCGCAGCACTTCCGAGCGCGACAATCGCGTGACCCACGTCACGCTGTCGCGGACCGGCCAGGAGGTGGTGGCGCGCGCCATGCCGCTGCGCTCGTCGTTTCTCGAGGACGTGCTGTCCGAGGTGTCGCCGTCGACCATGCGGGAGCTGTCACGCGGCCTGGCACGGCTGGAGGCCGGTATCGCGCACGCGCAGGCCCGCGCGGCGCAGGAGGCCGACGTTGCCTGAGGCGGTGATTGCAATCAGCCGCCCAGCAGCATGCCGTTGAGCGCGGCAAACTCGAACAGCTCGCGGTCGTTGGTGACGCCGAGCTTCTGCATTGCGCAGTTCTTTTGCCGGCTGATGGTCTTGACGCTGCGGCATAGCTGGATCGCGATCTCGCTGACGGACCGTCCGGTCAGGTAAAGCCGCAAGACTTCCATTTCGCGCCGCGACAGGCGCTCGGCGCTGGCCTGACCTGGCGCGATCGGGCTGCCCGGGTCGGCCTGCGACAGCACCTCCATCGCCGATTTGCCGATGTAGTGGAAGCCGCGCTGGATGCGGCAGACCATGGTGACCAGTTCGGACAGCGGCGCATCCTTCAGTACCAGGCCGTGCACTTGGGTGTCGAGGATGGAGCGCAGCACCAGCGGATTGGTGATCATCGTCAGCACGATCACGGCGAGCGACGGATGGCGGCGCCGCAGGCTGGAGAGCAGGCGCAGCCCGTCGCTGTTGCCTTCACCGTGCGCCGGCATGTGGTAGTCGGTGATCACGACATCGGGGCGCAGGCTGTCGATGCCGTTGAGCAAGGCTGTGGCGCTGGTGACGCTGCCACAGACTTCCCAGCCGGTCTGTGTGTGCAAGCGGTCCGCGACGGCCGCCGAGACCAGGGGGTGGTCATCGGCAAGCAGGATCCTCAATGCCATCTGGTTGCTCCTCGATTCGTGTTCGTGGCAGCGCCGGCATCAGGAGAACGTCAAGAAAACGCCGCACGTCAGCAAGACGTGCGGCGCAAAAACGACGCCAGACAATACGACGCCAGACAACTGCATGCATGGCCGCCGGTCCGGGCCAAACGGGAGACGGCCGGATTGCGGCAATGCCATCGCAGGATATCGGCTGCGCTGTCGGACGAAACTAGGAAGATTCGCAAAGCGCCACCGTGGCGGAGGCCAGCGCGCGCGAGTGTAGCGCGGTCTTGCCGCTCGAAAATATGTCTCAAAATTGTGATAAGCGACGCGGGCCTGCGTCGACAGGCCTGTGCGAGAGACCTGTGAAGAGAGCGCTGGCGCCATCCGGCTGCCGGCGCTCTCGCGCCATCCAGGTCCGTCTGCGTCAGGCAGCAGCGGGCTGAGCCGGTGCCGCGGATCGCTCGTTGCGGCGGCCGTCGATGGCCTTGAGCGGATCGCGCAGCACGGCGCTGCCGACCTCCATGATTTCGCGCAGTACGCCCTGGTCGCGGCTGCGCTCCGGGGACCAGAAATGCAAGGCGGCCCATTCCGGGAAGCTGCTCGATGGTGCCAGCAGGCGGGTCTTGCGCTCGCGCGTGGCCAGCGGCACGTTGAAATCCAGCACCGGGCAAATGCCGCCGGCAGAGTGCAGCAGCGTGATCTGCGTATGCCATGACGGCACCACGGTCTCGCGATGGCCGGGCGTGCTGGCCAGACGGCTCAGGAAGGCTCGCAGCGGGCTGCCGGCTTCGTTGTCTTCCTGCAGCAGGATCCAGTCGCTCTCGCCTTCATCATGGCTGCCCGCGCGCGCGGCGCTCACCAGCCGGCGCGGCGTGGCCATGATGTTTTGCTGGCGCACGTGCTCGGGATCATGTCCGCTGTCGACGACAAAGGCGCAGTCGAGGTCGCCGGTGCCGAGATGGCTGGCAAGCGCCGCGTCGGCGATGACGGGCCGCGTGACAAAGCTGTCCTGCGGAAACTGCTCGCACAGCGCAGTCAGGATCCCGGTGATGACCGGATCGCCGATCGACGAGGAAAAGCCGATGGAGACGCGCCTGCCGCCGTCGCGCCGCTTGCTCGGGCCCGGCTCGCCGGGGCGCACCAGCTGGTGCCACTTGGCCAGGATCTGGCGCGCCGTCTGCTCGAGGCGCAGCGCGTGCGGCGTGGGTTCGAGCATGCCATTGCGCTTGACGAAGAGCTGGTCGCCGGTGATCTCGCGCAAGCGCGCGAGGCTGTAGGCCACCGTGGGCACGCGTCCCTTGGTGCAGGCTGCGACGGCACTCAGGTCGCGGTACTCCATGATGAGGACAAAGACATGCAACAACTTCGTGCTGACGTGACGCATTCCGACTTCTCCCGATTCATGACTCTGTTTCTTTTTTATTGTTTGTCCGATACGTACAGCAGCGCGTCAGAAGAGGCACGCAGGGGGCGCGATGACGCATTGGAGTGCCCCGGTTCTGAACTGGGACTTGGCTGGTGCGGGCTGCCGGGACACGCTTCTGCCGGAGCCGCGAGGGCCGCCTTGCGAAGGCGTGCGAAATTTAGTAATGCCGAGGCATCCTAATACAAGCTAAAGAAAAGTCATAGAAGCTTGAATTGATGACAGATTTCCAATTTATTTTTTTTTCAGATCTGTATTGATTCCCGTACACGGCTTGAAATCGCGGTATCCAGGTAAGTCCTGACGTCCCCGGCATGTGTTGGTGAGCGCCCGGCATCCCCCACCTGGGTGAAATGCGACGGCAATCAGTCCAGGCAGAGTCCAAATTGGCATAGCAAAATTTGGCAAGTCGTGCCCGGTGCCGCCGCAATGCACGCCGAGATAATTTTCTTAACTCGCGCACCGAAGACACTGAATTGCCTTTTGCGGCGGCCCTGGGCTAACGTACGCCCAGAGTCGGCGCGGGTGCGGCGCGGCTGTGCGCCGCTTGTGGCCTGCCGCTTTGTGGCCTGCCGTTGGCAAGCGGAGAGATTCGTGAACAGACGGTATTCGGAAGAACAGATCCGCGGCTACCTGGCCGAAGCGGCCAGCGGCGTGCCGGTGCGCGAGCTGTGCGCGCGCTATGGCTTCAGCGATGCATCGTTCTACGGATGGCGCGTCCGCTATGGCCAGCCCAGCCACGGCGATGCGCGTGACGGGCGCAAGCTGCGCGAGTTGCAGGAAGAGAATGCCAGGCTGAAGAGTATGCTTGCGGACGCGCTGCTCAAGCTTGAGTTGATGCGCAACCGTACCGGCCGCCGCAATGGCAGTGGCAAGGATCGCTAGCGGCGGACGGTTCCTGCAACACGCCGCGGCGCCGGTTGGATGCGCGCGGACGGCTCTGGAGTATTGGATTGACGAAATTTCTGATCAAGGCGGGCATGCTGGGGTGCGCCGCCATGGTGGCGGCCCCGTTGTGGGCAGCCGGCAATGCGGCCGCGGCCTCGGCAGCGGCCGGCACACCGATGGTGGCCCCGCCGCCGCCGCGGATGCTGGACGAGGCCACGGGTGTCGTGGAAGGACCTGACGGCACGCTGTCCGCGTCGCAGCGGCAGCACTGCCAGTCGTTGCTGGACCAGATCAACGCACTGCCCGGCGATGCGCAGTGGTCCACCGGCAAATCGTCGGTCACCACCGCTGACGGGCGCTCCTACCCGACGCTGGAGCGCCAGGCGGATCGCAAGCGCCTGGAGGAAGCGTATCGCCAGCAGTGCGCGCAGGAGCGCCGCTGAGGATCGCGCCCCGGGGCAGCAGTGCCGACCCTTGCGTACTTGTGGAGCGTCAACATGCATCGTTTCAAACATCTCGTCGCATGGTGCCTGACACTGATGCTGATGGCGCCCCTGGGGCCAGCGCTGGCGCAATCCAGGCTGAGCAATGCGCAGCTTGACCAACTTACCGCGCCGGTCGCGCTGTATCCGGATGCGCTGCTGTCGCAGGTGCTGATGGCGGCCACCTATCCGGCTGACGTCGCCGCGGCGGCGCAGTGGTCCAGGGCCAATCCCGGCCTGTCTGGCGATGCCGCGACCAAGGCGGTGGCCGGCCAGTCCTGGGATCCCAGCGTGCAGTCGCTGGCGGCATTTCCTTCAGTGCTCGACATGATGGGACGCCAGCCGCAGTGGGTGCAGTCGATCGGCGACGCCTTCCTGGCCCAGCCAAACGACGTCATGGATTCGGTGCAGCGCTTGCGCGTGCAGGCGCACAACGCGGGCACGCTGAAGACGACCGGGCAGCAGAAGGTTGTCACGCAGAGCGTCGGCGGCACCACCGTCGTGCAGATCGAGCCGGCCAACCCGCAGGTGGTGTACGTGCCGACCTACAACCCGACCGTGGTCTACGGTACCTGGGCGTACCCGGCCTATCCGCCGGCCTATTACCCGCCGCCGCCGGGCTCGGCGTTTGCCACCGCGGTGGTAACGGGCATCGGCTTCGGCCTGGGCGTGGCGGCGGTCGATGCGATGTGGGGCGGGTTCAACTGGCACGACCACGACGTCAACATCAATGTGAACCGCTACAACAACATCAATGTCAACCAGCGCCTGGACGTCAACCGCGCCAACGTGAACTGGCAGCACAATCCTGCCCACCGCGGCAACGTGCCCTACAACAATGCGGCGGTGCGCGGGCGCTACGACCAGCAGCGCCAGGCCGGTCTGGCCAGCCGCCAGGCGGGTGCACAGCCGGGGCTGCGCGTGGGTGGCGCCGGCGGAGTGCAGCGTCAGCCTTCCCAGCGGGACCAGGCGCGCGAGCGCGCGGCCCAGTCGTTCGAAGGCCGCACCGGGCAAGCCATACCGGGCCATGCGGGCGGGGCGGCGGAGCGCTCGCGGCCGGGTGCTGCCGGCGGTGGTGTGCAGACCCCGCGGCCGGCCGGCGCTGACCGCCAGCGCGCGGACCAGGCCGCGGCACGCGACCGTGCCCACAACGCCAACCGCGACAGCGCGCTGCGCGATGCCGGCAACGGCGAGCGCGTGCGCCAGCAGACCCGGCGCGCAGGGTTGTCGCAGCGGGAAGCGCCGCAAGCGCACCCGGCCGGGTTCAGCCAGGGTGGCGGGCTGGGTGGTGGTGGTGGTGGTGGTGGCCGGCTTGGCGGCGGTGAACATTTCGGCCATGGTCGGAGGTAAATCATGATGCGCATGACGGGTAATCCCTTCTCTGCCGCTTTTTCCGCCACCGCGGTGCGCGCACTGTTGGCCGCCGCGGTCCTGTCGCTGGGGCTGCCGGCAATGGCCCAGCAGGTGTTTCCGAGTCCCGACGCGGCCGCCGAGGCGCTGGGCGATGCCATTGCACGCAGCGACGGCGACGCGCTGCAGCGGGTGCTGGGCAAGCAATACCAGTCGCTGGTACCGCAGGGCACCATCGACCAGGACGATATCTATGCATTTCTCGGCGCCTGGGCGCACCACCATGCCGTGCAGCCCGATGGCGAGCGCCGCGCGCTGATCGCGGTTGGGGAGAGGGGATGGACCTTCCCGGTGCCGCTGGCCAGGCAAAAGGACGGATGGCAGTTCGACCTGCAGGCCGGCCAGCAGGAAGTGCGCCACCGCCGTCTCGGGCGCAATGAACTGGTGACAATGGAAACGCTGCTGCTGCTGGCCGATGCCCAGCAGCGCTACGCGGACCAGGTCGGGCAGGGGCGCTACGCCGACCGGCTGATCAGTTCGACGGGCAAGACCAACGGGCTGTACTGGCCCGCCGCCAGCGAGCAGGACGCCAGTCCGGCCGGCCCGGATGCGCTGGCCATGGGCCCCGATACGCCTGCCGCGGATGCCTTCTACGGCTACCACTACCGGATCCTGCCGCCGGGCAAGGGCAGTGACGCCAAATACGGCCTGATTGCGTGGCCCGCCCGCTATGGCGATACCGGTGTGCACACCTTCATGCTCGGCAGCGACCGCGTGTTCTATGAGCGCGACCTCGGGCCCGGCACGGCAGCGCGCGCCAGGGCCGTACGCAGCTTCTCGCCGGACGGCTGGAAGCAGGTGGCTGATCGCTGACCTTCCGGCTGGCGGTCCAGGCCGGCGCCGTTGCAGACCTGGCGAAAGAGGCAGGGCGAGCAGGCTGGTGCGCTGCTGTCCGGCATGGTTGTGGTTTTTTCCCAAAAGGCGATGGCCAAGTATAAAACGCAGGCAACGCAAGCTATCTCACTGGATCTGCATACTTTCGTATGGCTCGTTTAGTAATTACGTGCCGGCGAAAAGACCACGAAGGCGCTTACGCCCTGTTACCGGGCAGAGCGGGAGGGCGCCTCCCGAGTATGGTATGCTGCAACGCAACAAGAAAGTCACAGGGGGAGATTCCGTCACACAGGAGTCCTCATGACCAAAAGTCTTGCCGCTGACTGGCATGCGCGGATCCGGCGACTGAGCCGCGTGCAGGCCCGCACGGAAGCCCAGGTGAAATCCTGGCTGGACCGCATGGATTCGCTGAATCCGCTCACGCCGGCGCGCCCGGATGGCTCGCCAGGACGAGCCCGGGCACCTCGGCCGGCCACTGCGCCGGGCGGCCTGCCCGGCACCTGGCAGGCACACCGCTTGCGGCTGGCGCCGCAGCCGGGCGAACTGGTGCCGCAACTCTCATATCACCTCTACATCCCGTCCAAGGCCCATCGCGGCCCGTTGCCGGTGGTGGTGATGCTGCATGGCTGCCGCCAGACGCCGGATGACCTCTCTGCAGGCACGCGCATGAACGCGCTGGCCGAACGCGAGGGATTTATCGTCGCCTACCCGCAACAGCCGCTGCGCCGGCAGGTACAGCGCTGCTGGCAGTGGTTCGACCTGGGCGCTGCCGAAGGCGGGCGCGAGGCGCAGGCGGTGGCCGCGCTGATCGACGCGCTGGCGGCGCGCCACGACGTGCGCGAACGCGAGATCTACCTGGCCGGCATGTCCGCCGGTGCGGCCATGGCCGCCGTGGTGGCGCTGCGCTACCCGGGCAAGGTCGCGGCCGTGGCCCTGCATTCGGGGGTCGTTATCGGCGCGGCCAACAATCCGCGCGCCGGCTTGCGCGCGATGCTGCAAGGGTCGGCTTCCGAGCCGTCCTGGCTGCTCGATGCCGCTGGCGTGACGCCGGGCGGACCCGAGATGCCGGCGCTGGTGATCCACGGCCTGGCCGACGACGCGGTGCATCCGGTCAACGGCCGCCTGCTGGCGCGGCAGTTCCTGGCCTACAACGGCCTGGAAGACCGGCTCGCCGGCGCGCCCACCCTGTCCGACCCGGACGTCGACGCGCCGGGCCGATCCCATGAATACCGCTTCGGCCGCTGGCGCCGGGACCTGGTGACGCTGGTGGAAGTGGAGGGCCTGGACCACGCCTGGAGCGGCGGCGACGCCAGCTACGGCTACCACAGCGATATCGGCCCCGATGCCAGCAGGATGATGTGGCAGTTCTTCCGCCAGCACCGGCGCTGACGCGCCAGGCCGGAACCCGCAAAAGAAACGGGAGGGCATCAGCCCTCCCATTTTCTTTGCTGCCGCTGCCGCGTCGTCAGCTCCGCGAGCGGTCCTTCACGAACAGCGCCGTCACCATGCCAAGCACGCACAGCGCCACCACATAGTGGGCCGGCGCCAGCGGATCTTCTTTCAGCATCAGCGTGACGACCATCGGCGTCAGCCCGCCGAAGATCGCATACGACACGTTGTACGAGAACGGCAGGCCCGAGAAGCGCACCTGCACGGGGAACGCATTGACCAGCACGAACGGCACCGCGCCAATGGTGCCAACCAGGAAGCCGGCAAGCGCATAGAGCGGCAGCAGCAGGTCGGGGCGGGTGACGATGGTCGTGTAGAACATATAGCTGCTGATCGCCACAGCGACTGTGCCCAGCCGGCGCTTTTGGCATCAGCCTGCGCGACATGGGCGGTGCTGGAACTCGCGCCGGGGCGCCCGCTGGCGCGGCTTGCCGGCAGCCCTGAGCGGCACTTTGTGGCGCACTCGGTTGCCGACTTCCGCTCGCTCGAAGCCGAGGCCGAATAGGCGAGGAGTCGTCTTGCCGACTAGCGATAGTTACCCAGGACCGTGGCCCGCGTGAACTCTTCGATGTTGTCCAGCAGCGCGTCGAGCGCATCGCCGGCGCCGTCAACCTCGCCGCGCGCAATCGCCGATGCCACGGCGGCGTGCAGCTTCGACATGGTGGGCAGGTCCGCTGCTTCCTTGTAGTGCACGTACCAGAACCGGCGCGACAGGCCGTGCATCAACCGCATGGCGCCGTCGGCGAATTCATTGCGCGCCGCCACCAGGCAAAGCTCGTTGAATTCGCGGTCGGCACGTATGAACGCGACGTCGTCACCGTTGCGAGACGACTGTTCGAACTCCTTTGCCAGCCGCTTGAAATGATCGCGTTGCTCGGGCGTGGCGCGCCGTGCGGCGCTGCGGCAGATCAGACGCTCCACCTCGCGGCGTGTCTCAAGCAGGCGCAACTGCTTGCCGACGTCGATCGGCGCGATCAGCAGGCCGCGCTGCGGGAGCACCATGATCAGGTGCTCCCGCGCCAGTCGCTGGATCGCTTCGCGAATGGGTGTGCGCCCGATGCCGGTCATTTCGCTCAGTTGCAGTTCCGATACCGAGCTGCCCGGCGCCAGTTGCAGCGTCACGATGGCTTCCTCGATCTGCTCATAGGCCAGGTCGGTCAGCTTGCCGCGCTGGCCGGCGGCCTCTTCGGTCTCTGGTACAGCGGCGGCGCGTGCGCGGGTAGCGGTTTTTGCGGTCATGGCCAAGTGTCAGGGAACACGGAATACCCATTGTATATGAGCCGTACGCATCTTTTGTACACAGCGCATTCCATGCTTGCGTGCACGGTGTTTCCTGCTACTATCCTACTAATATATTAGATGTGTGCTGGGGGCGTGATGGCGGACGATGATGTATTGGTCGTGGGGCAGGGTCCGGTGGCGGTGGTCGCCGTGCATGGCATCCAGGGCACGCGCGGCGCGTGGATGCCACTGGCGGAGCAACTGGCCGACCGGTGCACCTTTATCCTGCCCAACCTGCCAGGACGCGGGAAGGCAATGCCGCCCGCCGGCGCGTACGCGTGCTCGCTCGACGCCTACGCCCAAGTGCTGCGCCGCACGCTTTCCACACACGTGAGCGGCCCATTCGTGCTGGCCGGATGGAGCATGGGCGTTTCCGTTGCGCTGGCCTATCTTGCCGATGACCGCAAGATGCCGGGCCAGCCGGTGCCGGCTGAGTTGTTGCTGGTTTCCGGAACGCCGCAGCTCAACGCGGTGCAATGGTTTGAGCCTGCGGCTCCCAAGGCGTTGCTGAAAGCCATTGCCATGCGCGAACGGCGATTGGGGCTGCGCGAGGCAGCGGACCATCGCACTGTGGCCTGGACTTGGGAGGCGATCCGTCACACAGACCAGCGCGCAGAGCTTGGCAAGGTGCGTTGCCGGACGCTCATCATCCACGGCAGTGAAGATGACGATTGCCCGCTTATCCACGGCGCGATGCTGGCCAACGGCATCCCCGATGCCGAGCTGGTCGTGCTCCACGGCGCCGGCCATGGCGTGCTGACGCAATGCACGTCGGAGATCGCCCGCCACCTGCGCGAACGCTGGCCTGCGCGGGTGGCATAGCCGGGCATCCGCCCAACATCCCCGATCCGCCGAAATCACCTCACAGGAGACAGCATGAGAGTGGACGACCTCGTATATTTCTGCGCGCCGGCGCGGCTGGTCATCGGCCCCGGTTGCCGTGCCCAGTTGCCCGCGCTGCTGCGCCGGCTGGGCTATCGTCGCGGCCTCGTGGTGACGGACACGTTCTTCACCGGTGCCACGCCGTGGGTCGAAGAACTTGTCGCAGGTGCCCGTGCGCACGACGTGGAGTTGCTGGTCTTTGACGGCGGCATACCCGATCCCACCACCGCGCTGTGTGACGTGGCTACGGCAACAGTCCGCGAACGGCTTGGCGGCCTGCCAGTCGACCATGTCATCGCGCTTGGCGGCGGCAGCAATATTGACCTGGCCAAGGCGCTCTGCCTGACCCTGCCCGGCGGCAGGCCCATCTGCACGTTCCTGGGCAGTATCGATGCCGGCATCCCCATCCTGCCACTCGTTGCCATGCCGACCACGGCCGGCACGGGCACGGAGGCGACGCCCGGCGCGATCCTGGTCGATCCGGACAACGCGACCAAGGTGGCTGTCATGGACAACCGGCTGCGCCCCGCCGTGGCCTTGGTCGATCCCGAATTCACCTACACCTGTCCGCCGCGCGTCACTGCGGATGCCGGCATCGATGCGCTGACCCATGCGATCGAGTCCTACCTGACGCTCGATTCCTCCCGCTTTGACCGCGGCGGCGAACCGGACCCAGGCTACAGCGGCCGCAACGCGCTGACGATGCTGTTCGCACACGAATCGATCCGCTTGTGCGGCCAATACCTGTTACGCAGCTATCAGGACGGGGGCGACAGCGAAGCGCGCATCGGCATGAGCTACGCCAGCGTCTATGCGGCGCTGTCCTACGGCAGCGCGGGACTTAACGCGGTGCATGGGATTGCCTACGCGGTCGCGGGCCTCTCGCATCTGTCGCATGGCACCACCAACGCCGTGATGCTGCCGTATGTGCTCGATGCGTTGGGCGACGTGCGGCGCGAGGAGTTGCTGGCCATTGCCCGCCTGCTGGGTATTGCGGAAGGCGATCCCGGTGCCGCGGTGGCACGCTTGCCTGGCGCGGTGCGCGACCTGGTGGGAGCGGTCGGCCTCCCGACCACGCTCCAGGCTTGCGGCATCGGTCAGGACGACCTCGTTACGCTGGTGCGCGATGCCCTGGGTGTCACCCGGCTTGCCAAGGCCTTCCCCGTGCCGGACGTGCCCACACGGTACGCCACCGTTGTCCGCAATGCCTGGGCGGGCTCGTTGTCCGCTGAGGGGCATGCCGTGGCGCAGCAGCGCCGGGTGACCTAGCGCGCTTACCGGGCGCTTTTTCACCAACGGCCCGATCGGGCTGGCGGTAAACCATTACTTGAACATCAGATATGTACATCTAATATATTACTAAGCGCGCCACCACAGAGCGCGTCTTATCAACACAGGAGACAACCATGGATATGTCTGCAGGCGCCCTCAAGCTGGAGGCGGGTATTGCGGCGCGGCTGGAACGATTGCCGATGACCGGCTACCAGCGCTCGCTGTTCGGCATCATCGCCACGGCGTGGTTTTTCGATTCGATGGATCTGGGGCTGATGACATTCGTGCTGGGGTCGATCAAGGCGGAGTTCGGCCTGAGCGCCGCGCAGGCTGGCCTGCTGGCCAGTTCCAGCTTCCTGGGCATGTTCCTGGGCGCCGCGATCGCCGGCCTGCTGGCGGACCGCTTCGGCCGCAAGCCGGTGTTCCAGGTCAGCATGATCTTCTGGGGCGTAGGCAGCCTTATGTGCGGGCTGGCGGACAGCGTGACGTCGCTGATGATCTATCGCGTGCTGCTCGGGTTTGGCATGGGCATGGAGTTTCCCATCGGCCTGTCGATGGTGTCCGAGATCGTGCCAGCGAAGAGCCGTGGCAGGTATGTCGCGATCCTGGAGGGCTTCTGGCCGATCGGCTTTATCGTGGCCGGCGCGCTGACCTATCTGCTGTTGCCGGTCATTGGCTGGCGCGGCATCTTTATCGCGCTGGCGGTGCCGGCCGTGTTCGTGTTCGTGGTGCGCCGCATGGTGCCGGAGTCGCCGCGCTGGCTGGAGGACGTCGGCCGCAAGTCAGAGGCCGATACGGTCATGGCCGGCATCGAACAGCGCGTGGAGCGCGCCTGGGGCCGTGCGCTGCCGGCGGTTGCCACCACGTTTTGTGGCACGCTGGCGCCTAGTCGCAAGGCGCGCTTCATGGAGCTATGGAGCGGCCCCTATGCACGCCGCACCATCATGCTGTGGTCGGTGTGGTTCTTTGCGCTGCTGGGCTACTACGGGCTGACCACGTGGCTTGGCGCGCTGCTGCAGCAGGCCGGTTACGCCGTGACCAAGTCCGTGCTGTACACGGTCTATATCTCCCTGGCCGGTATTCCCGGGTTCATTTTCTCGGCATGGCTGTTGGAAAAGTGGGGCCGCAAGCCGACCTGCGCGCTCATGCTGATTGGCAGCGCCGTGGCCGCGTATGCCTATGGTCAGGCGGCAGTACACAAGGTGCCTGTGGAGCAGCTGATTGCCGCCGGCTTATGCATGCAGTTCTTCCTGTTCGGCATGTGGTCCGTGCTCTATGCCTATACGCCAGAGCTGTACCCCACGCGCTCGCGCGCGACGGGCTCCGGGTTTGCTTCCTCGATCGGCCGCGTCGGCTCGCTGGCCGGCCCCTACCTGGTCGGCGTGCTGCTGCCGGTGGCGGGACAGGGCGGTGTGTTCACGCTAGGCGCCTTGTCCTTTGCGGTGGCCGCCGCGGTGGTAATGCTGCTGGGCGTCGAAACCCGCGGCAAGGCGCTGGAAGAAGTATCGCAATAACGGTTCGCCGCGCGGCCTACCAGCCGCGCCTGCATTGGCGCCCCTGGCCACCAGGGGTATTTTTTGGGACGTCGCGCTTTTATATCCAACTAATATGTTAGCGAGGCATGGTTTTCCGGAGATGCAATCATGATGACGGAACGTCAACGCAAGTTCAGGGAGCAGTACAAGGCCGATATCAGCCCGCTCTACAACGGGTTGCTGCATATCGCCGTGATCTATGGCGTCGGTATCGGTGCGCTCTGGTGGGCAATCCAGCGGCTGCACAACGTGACCTGGGAGTGGGCGCTGATCCTGCCGGTATTCCTGGCCGGCAATTTCGTCGAATGGTTCATGCACAGCTATGTCATGCACCGCCGAATCAACGTCTTTGCGTTACGTGCCATCTATGAGCGGCACACGCGCCAGCACCATCAGTACTTCACCGACCAGGAGCCCACCATCGACACCACGCGCGAATTCCGCATTGTGTTCTTCCCGTGGCGCGTGCTGGCAACGCTTGGCGTAGGCGGGGGCGGACTGGGCTACCTGGCATTTCTGATCTTCAACGCCAACGCCGGCTATTTTGTTTTTATCACGATGGTGGCGCAGTACCTGATCTATGAGACCTTCCACTATTGCTGCCATGTGCACGACAACTGGTTCGTGCGAAACATGCCCTTCATCAATACGATCCGGCGTCATCACACGGCGCATCACAACATGGGCATCATGATGAAGTACAACATGAACCTCACGTTCCCGATCGCTGACTACATCATGGACACTTCGGATCTGCGCCGCGGCCTGGTCGGGCATCTGTTCAATGGATACAGCGAAGCGCACGTCAAGGAAGAACTGAAGCCGATCATTCAGAAATTCCGCACGGACCATTCGCGCGTCACCCTGGATGGACCCGTGCTCGATGAGGAGGAGCGGCAGGCAATGGCCGCCTAGTCGGCTGTTCATTCGCACGCCTGTTAGCGCGAGCGCGGCGGCGCTGGTGCGGCGATCTGCCCGATGGCCACGTCGTGGTTCTGCCGTTCGATCGGGCCACTTTCGCCGCCCTGTGTTCGAGGCGAATGTGGAGAAAATCGGGATGGCATTACGCTTCGGAACGCCTGAATGTTCTCGTACACGAAGGCAACACCCTTCGCGAGCTCAGGGCCAAGCACCAGGGGTAGCCTAATCGAAGCACAGTAGTGCGGTCGGGCGGCATACAGGCACAAGAACCGTCGGTCGTCTGGTATGCTGCCGCCGTGATAAAACGGCGTGTTGTCGTGCCGTGGTGATCAGCGATTCACGCCCTACTTGCCGCTGCGCTTGCCGCCGATGCCGACCTTGCCGCGCCCGACCTTGCGATGCGGCACACAGGGGCGCAGCCTCTTCCTGGAGCTAGCCGTCAACGTGACGTGCTCCGCAGGGTAGCGGGTCGTCCTATGCAGCGCGGCCTGGTAGGCGGGATGACCCGGATTTATGCGCCTGATAGCTGACATGACTGGCACCTCCCCAGAGGATTCTAGTCCGAAAAGGCACGGCGATTATGCCGCCTTCCTGAACACGCCATGTGCTCGTTCTGTTGGATGCCGGCAATGGCGAACGGTTGCCGCCGGCAAGTCCGATGCGCTAGCGTACGGTACTACCGGATTCGTAATTTGGCTCGTAGAAGCCCAAAGCCGGTAACGGCAGGGCCCATGAACGCACACACCACAAGGTACCCCGTTTGGACATGCAGGACTGAAGGTACACCTCCCCCAACAGGCCGTTGCCGACCCCTTGCCGTCATCCGGGGCGACGCGACGGCAACGGCCGTTCTCAAAAATTCAACGGTCATTCGCTCATGCGGGTTCGTCTCTCTAACGGCTACATTCCTAGACGGCATTGGGTTACAGCCGGACGGCTTGCCGTCCACTGCTATCTGAGCCACCTGTATCATCATGCATCGCGGTAGACGCATGCGGGTTCGCTACCGGGACGAAATCGCCGCGCCGAAGACGGAAACGGCCGAGGTCAGCGCGGGTACAGGCTCAGCCAGATCGCCAGCGCGACGCCGGTACTCGCCAAGTTCACCCAACATATCTGGGGGATCTTCAGGCGGCCTTCCAGCAGCATGCCAAGTGACCACAGCCCCGCCATCATCGGCGCAACCACTAGCACGGTCTGGCCGAAGGACAAGTCGTCGGCAAACCACAGGTAGCTGCCGGTGGCCGCCATCAGTTGCAGGAACTGCGCTGCGGCGAACCAGCGGCGGCCGCGCGACAACTGTGGGTCGTAGCGCTGGGCGGCAGCCTGCAGATCGTAGGGCATGGTGCTGGCCGCGGCTTTCAGGTCGTCGGGCAGCCAGCCCGGCGGCTTGAACCACAGGCGCAGCTTGTCCGACCAGCGCCTGGTGCGGCGCGCCAGTTTGGTAATGTCGCTGTAGCCTACCGCCACCGCCCACAGCGGGTTCCAGTTGCGCAACTGGGTGCGGGTCCCGTAGATACAGGGCTCGCGTTCCTCGGCGAAGGTGCCGAACAGTCGGTCCCAGATCACCAGCATGCCGCCATAGTTCTTGTCGAGATACTGGTCGTTCACCGCGTGGTGCACGCGGTGGTTGGACGGTGAAGAAAATACCCGGTCGAACCAGCCGAGCTTGCCGATGTGCTCGGTGTGGATCCAGAACTGGTAGAGCAGCACGATGAGGCCGGCCAGCGCGAACTGCTCCGGTGCCACGCCCAGCACCGCCATCGGCAGGTAGAACGGCCAGCCGAGCAAGGCGACGGTACTCTCCTGGCGCAGCGCTGTGGACAGGTTGAAGTGCTGGCTCTGGTGGTGCACCGCGTGGGCGGCCCACATCACCGCGCTTTCGTGCCCCATGCGGTGCAGCCAATAGTCGCAAAAGTCAAACAGCACGATGGCGATCAACCAGCCGTACCAGGCATGCCAAATCGGTGAGCGGGCGAACAGTGCCACGCTCCGGAAGGTCAGCGTGTAAAGGCCGATCTGGAACAACTGAGTGATGCCGGCCACCAGTTGGCTCAGCAAGCCCTGGCTCAGGCTGCTCAGCGAGTCGCTGAGCCGGTAGGTGTTCTTGCGCGTTGCAAGGCCGTAGGCGAATTCGCACGCCATCAGCACGAAAAACACCGGCAAGGCGTAGACAATGATCTTGTCCATTCAATAATGCTGCCACGCACGGACGGGCGGTTAAACCCGAATGATACACATAGTCCGGTCGGTCTGGAGTTTCACTGGCATCTCTGCCGAGATTGCGGCCCCTCACGCCTGCGATTAGGCGCAGTCCCATCATGGCCTCACGGAAAGCACTCCACGCCACCGGATGGGCGGCACCCGTCCATGCGGCAGCACCGTCACACAATCCTCGTCCTTTGCGGCAGGCACATACCACCGAGCTAACTACCTTGGTCGGAGGCCCAACCCAAGTTCGATATGCCGGATGAAGTGGGGACAATGCCCGATCAAAACACAATCAGCCGCGGCTTGCTTCAAATCCCATCGTGGCACAAGCGCCGCGACTCGGCGCGAGTTCGCGAGAACCGTCGAGGAGAGTCGCCTGCCCCTGGATGCACATATCAGCATCGAGATGTCCCTGCGACCGCCGGCGGAATAACTGGCCCGCATGCAGGGATTCCAACGGCGGACAATACGCCCGCCATGACCCATGCGCGAAGGCCGGTTATCGAGGCGGAGCCGCCTTTCGAATGTCGGCGTGAAGCCGCGGGCGAACGTCCGTAGCTGGCCGACAACTGCCAAGTGACGGAAACGCGCAGGCGACTCTTCCTGGCCTCGGCCGTTCAACATTGCGCGGCTGTGGCTTCAGACTGGCTAGATACCGCGCCGTCCGCGCCGGCGGTTGGCCGGCCCGCCTTCGATGTGGACGGTTGCCGCGCCCCGGTCCGCGTTGGCCTCAGCGGCAGGCCTCGTTGCTCACCTCACGGATCGGGATCGTGGTGCGGCCGCCGCAGTTGCGCAGCAGGTCGCGCAATTCGTTAATGACCGGAAACACCTCGTGGTTCCAGTCGGCGCCTTGCCTGTCGTGGGCCTCTTGCTCGCGCTCGACGATCGAGCGATCCTCCTTGAAGATGCGTTCCGTGAACCAGACCAGCAGCGGCCATGCCAGGTCCAGCGCAAACGGAATCCCGGGCTTCCGAATGGACAGAACGCCAAAGGTCCGGTTGGTGCGCTGCGCCGCATCCAGTGGCACGTAGACGATCCACAGGTCCATCACTAACGTGCCGTCGCCGGATCGGATCTGCAGGGTCTGGTACGGATAGCCGGTACGCACCGTCATCACATCCTTGTCGTCCTGGTCGCCGTTCTTCTTGCTGGCGCCAAACACCAGCGCCTCGCCGACTGGCTGCTTGCCCTCCGTGCGAGCGAACGTGTAATCCACCTCCACCCAGTCCTTGCCGCGACGACGGCCAAGCGAGCGCGCGCGCATCTGCCCCATCTGCCGCCGGTGCAGGAACTGGTGGTTCATGTCCATCAGGTTCTCGTGCATGAAGGAGTAGTGGCACTTGACCTCGCGGCCGAAGCGGCGCGTCTTGTACGCCTTGTCCGCAACCGAAGACAGAGCAGGCAGCGGCCGCTCCCTGGCAAGTGCCGCATCGCCGGGAAAGACGAAGATCAGGCCGTGCGCCTCGCGGCAGGGATAGGCGCGCACGCCGTTGGGCAGGCGCTCACGCCCGAGGTATGGCACATCGACGCAACGGCCGGTGCAGTCATAAGTCCAGCCGTGATAGCCGCAGCGGATGGACTCGCCTTCCACCACGCCCGCGTGCAGCGGAACCTGCCGGTGTGCGCAACGATCTTCCAGCGCGAATATGGTGCCGGACCCGGTACGCACCAGCACGATCGGATCGCCGGCAAAGCGCACGCCGAGGGCTTTGCCCCGCTTGAGCTCGCGTGACCAGGCCAGTGGATACCAGTGATCGGGGTGGATGGGCACACGGCGCAGATCGCGCACGGGCGCGCTGGCGGACAGATCGATGGCACTGCTATCCAACAATGGCATTGCATCCATGCGTGACGCCTCCTTGCAAGACGTGAGCTTCGGGCCGTCGCCGACAGAGCGGACGAATAAGCGAACGGAGATCAGCGCGCAGTTTACGCGAAATCCGATGAACTTACCGAAATCCCGCATTTGCGATGATGTGCCGGTTGGCGCTTGCCGACCTTTCCGAGACATCCGACCGCTTCGAGCGGAGCGGCCGGTTCGGCGCGAGAAGCTGCCGTTCGCTGACTGGGGAAAGAATCGCAGTTGACCACGGCAGTGCAGGTTTGCGAGTGCGACGACAGGCGTGTCCCCGCCGTCTTTCCGTCGCCGTACCTCATGTTTAACACTCACCATCGTCGGGGGCAAGATCGTCTACGCGAGCGGCCCCTACGCGACGATGAACCCGCCGCTACCGCCGGCCTCGCCGAACTGGTCTCCGGTCAACTACTACGGCGGGTACCAGTCCCGGCGCAAACTTAGCAAGGCCTCCAAGGACGATGACCAGCGCTACCACTATGCGGCCATGTGCGGTTGCCGCGTTGCCTGCCAGGTCCACGGCCACAACCATTTAGCCGCCGCGGCCGCTGTGCCGACGTCGGACCCGCGCGCCTTCCGGGGTGCGGTCGGATGCGGTTGCTTCGTCTAGCGCGGAGCCGTCACGATGCATGACACCAAGCCCTACCCACCGACCGCACGTAGCCCCGCGGCAGCAAGGGTCTTTCGCTGGCTGCTGCTGCTCGCCTTGTGCGGTGCGTACCTACAGGGCGGCGTCATGAAGGCGATGGCCTTTGTGCCCAGCTCAAACGCATGCGTGAGTTCTGCCAGGTCGAGGGCTTCTCCGTCATGGCGCATATCGTGCAGCCGTCGCTCGCGTCAACCTTCTAGGTCAAGGTGCTACCGTCGCCGAACTCAAGAAGCAATAAGGAAGGCAGCGAAACGAAGCAACAGAAGGAAGCAATGAAAGGTCGTTGAAAGGCGCGTGAAAGACGACTGAAAGAAAGGATACGGAGGGATTGCCGGCACGTCGGCCGATACCCGCGCAGCCCTGCGGACAATCCGGATTCCGGCTATTCTGTCGCTCCGCATGGGGCAGTATCCCGGCGTGCCATCGTCTCTATTCAGGAGTCCATTCATGTCATTGCTTCAACGCTCGTTCGTCGTGGGCGCCGTAACGTCCGCCATCGTTGCATCGTTCGCCGTCACGCTGCCGGCGCAGGCGCAATCCGCCCCGCCTACCGCGCTGCGCGGCAAGATCACGACCGTGAACGGGGACCAGATGAAGGTCCACACCCGCGCCGGCCAGGATGTCGACGTGCTGCTGAACAAGGACACGATGGTGCGCGCGGTGGAAAACGCCGATCCGAAGGACATCGCGTCCGGCAGCTATATCGGCACGGCCGCCGTGCCGCAGGCCGACGGCAGCCTCAAGGCGCTGGAAGTCCATGTGTTTCCGCCGAGCATGGCTGGCACCGGCGATGGCCACCGTCCGTGGGACCTGGGCAACAACAGCTCGATGACCAACGGCACGGTCGGCAACGTGCTGGTCAGCAATGGCCGCACGATCACGGTCAAGTACAAGGACGGCGAGAAGAAGATTGTCGTGCCGAACGACGTGCCCATCGTCAAGCTGGAACCGGGTGACCGCTCGCTGCTGAAGGCCGGCACGAACGTGGTGCTGTTTGCCAGCAAGCAGCCCGATGGCTCGCTGGCCGCTCGTGCGATTTCCGCGGGAAAGAACGGGGTCGTGCCGCCGATGTAATGGTGGCGGCCGCCATGCGAGTCATCATTCATCCGCGCTTTGTCCGCATCACGCACTGGCTCAACGCGATCGCGATGGTCTGCATGGTAGCCAGCGGCTGGGCCATCTACAACGCGTCGCCGATCTTCCCGTTCTCGTTTCCCGCGCGGCTGACGCTAGGCGGGTGGCTGGGCGGTGCCATCGCGTGGCACCTGGCGATGATGTGGCTGCTGGTGGCCAACGGGCTGGTCTACCTGGTCTGCGCGCTGGCCAGTGGCCACTTGCGGCGCCGGCTCTTGCCGCTGTGTCCGCGTGCCATCCTGCGCGACGCGGCGCTGGCGCTGCGCTTCCGGCTGTCGCATGACAGCGGCGAGTACAACGCGGTGCAGCGGCTGCTCTACGTGGGCGTGCTGCTGGTCGGCGTGTTGCTGGTGCTGTCCGGGCTGGCCATCTGGAAGCCGGTGCAGCTGCAATGGCTCACGGCGCTGATGGGCGGCTTTGACAGCGCGCGCGTGGTCCATTTCGTGGCGATGACGGCCATCGTGGCCTTTGTCGTCGTGCACCTGGTCCTGGTGTTGATGTTCCCGCGGACACTGGTGTCAATGGTGACCGGTGGTGACCATCACCGGAAAGGGCATCAGTCATGAGTAACGATCCGAAGGACAAGAAGGGGATGGAAGCCGAAGCCCTGAACGGGTTGGATCGCCCGCCGCAAGCCCTGCCTCGTCGCGCTTTACAGGAAGGCATCAACGAGGCCGATTTCCGCCCGCAGCTGGTCCGACTGCAACGCCGTCTGTTCCTTGGCTCGTCGCTGTCGCTCGGTGCGGTGGCGATGTTGTCCGGCTGCACGTTGCAGGATGGCGATAGCGTGGACAAGCTCCTGTGGACGATGTCGCGCTGGAACGACCGCGTGCAGGGCTGGCTGTTCAGCGGCACGCGGCTGGCGCCCACCTACACGCGCGCGCAGATCACCAACCCGTTCCCGTTCAACGCGTTCTATCCCGAGTACAACGTGCCGGACATCGACGGCAGCGACTACCGGCTGGAGGTCTCCGGCCGCGTCCGCGACAAGCAGCCGTGGTCGCTGGAGATGCTGCGCAAACTGCCGCAGGCGGCGCAGATCACGCGCCATGTCTGCATCGAGGGCTGGAGCGCCATTGGGGAATGGTCAGGCGTGCCACTGAAGGCGTTCCTGCAGCACGTGGGTGCGGACCTGACCGCGCGTTACGTCGGCTTCAAATGCGCGGACCGCTATTACTCCAGCCTGGATATGGCCACGGCGCTGCATCCGCAGACCATCCTGGCGCTGGACTACGGCACCGATCCGCTGCCGCCCCAGTACGGATATCCGCTGAAGGTAAGGGTGCCGACCAAGCTCGGCTTCAAGAGCCCCAAGCACGTGGCCGCGCTGTTCGTCACCAATGAGAATCCCGGTGGGTATTGGGAGGACCAGGGGTATAACTGGTTCAGCGGGTTGTAGGGGGCACCGACAGGGTATCTAGGTGTGACGCTTTGGATGGGCGTTTGCTTACTTGTTCGCCGGCTTAGCCTCCGGCAAGCAAGACGTCTTCCGGCACGATGATTGCGGTGGCGAGGCGAATGATGCTCGATCTTCCTCGGAAATCGGCGATGAACCCAAAAAAAGACGCCCGGCAAGACCGGGCTGATTGCGTAACGTTGCGACCGCTCAGAATTTGTGGCGAATGCCAAGTACGGCGCCGAACTGATTCTTGCCCGGTACCACTTGCTCATTCGACGATGCGCCAAGCACATCGTTGAATCCGTTCACGCCAAGCGCCGAGCGCGAATTGCTATTCAGCGCGTATGACATCGTTGCGTACAGATCGGTACGCTTCGACAAGGTATAGTCGGCGGTAGCAGCGAATTGCCACGGGTTGCCGACCTGAGCGTAACGAAGATTCTGGTAGTACGCCGCGCCAGTCAGCGAGACGGATGGTGTCAGTTGATAGCCCAGACCAGCCCAGGCGAGGTTGGAATAGGTATTCGCGGCACCTGCCGTACCTGGCAGAGAAGCACCATTGTAAGAGCGCGCATAACGGTAGCCGGCGTAGAGTTTGGCCGGGCCAAATACATAGGTGCCGGCCAACGCCGCGCGACGGATCAATTGGTTGCTTGTCAGCGCAGTGGCGGACGACTGGTTGGTCTGGTCGTACACGGCGCCGACCGAGAATGGGCCGGCGGCGTAGACGGCCATCAGCGCGTACTCGCGGCCGTTGGTGAAATTGCCGGGTACTTCAGTGTTGTTGTAGTTGAAGCTGTACAGGCCGGTGACAGTCAGGCCACCGAACGTGCCCGTATACCTGGCCGAATTGTCCGCGCGCTGGCTAAGCATGAACGGGTCCTGCGCGCCGATCGCGTAGCGACCTGCGTTACCCATGGGGTCGAATGCGCCGGCAAAATCCCAGAATGGCGTTGCGTGGCGGCCCAGGGTCAATTGACCCCACTGGTTCTGCAAGCCCACGAACGCGGCGCGACCGAACAGTCGATTGCCCTGGGCCATCTTCCCGTCGTCAACGGTGAAGCCACTCTCCAGCGTGAAGATGCCCTTCAGCCCGCCGCCCAGATCTTCTACGCCGCGAATGCCCCAACGGGAGCCCGACTGGCTACCCGATTGCAGAGCCAACAGACTGGAACTGGCTTTGGCGGCATTCGGGACGCTACTCAGGTACTCGACACCGACGTCAACGACTCCGTAAAGCGTCACATTTGATTGGGCATACGTCCCCGCCGACGCAAGCAATCCGGCGGAAATGACGAATAGTTTGAGCCTCATGTTTTCCTTGTTTGAAAGTTTCTAAAAATGAGCGAATGGAGGCTATTGGCCCGGTGCGGCGTTTGCTGGCCATTGCGCAGCCTCCTCTACGCAATGGATATGGCCGACCGGTATCTGCGGAATTCCAGACACAACAAGTCCGGCAGTCGGGTTAGCGACTGCCTCGGTATTCATGTGGGAATGACAGGGTTCCGGTATCCGCGGCTTTGCCGTCAGACCGGGATCTTCTTCTCGTAGTCGATACTGGTGGACGCGAGCAGCAGGCCTACACCGCAAGCGGCAAAGAACATCAATGCCAGGAAGTAGGAGCCGGTGGCCTGGACGATCAGGCCGACGATGATCGGCACGCTGATGCCGGCGATGTTGCCGCCCAGATTCATCACGCCACCGAGGAAGCCCACCTTGTTACGGGTGCCCAGCATCGATGGCACGGACCAGAACAGGCCGCACCAGCGCAGGAAGAAGAGAGTGGAGGACAGCAGCACCACAACCACCACGGGGTCGGTGACATAGGCCACCGAGAAGATCGACACCGTGGCCACAACGGCGGCGATGCCGAACAGCGTGCGCATCACGACGTTGGGACGTCCCCCGGCCTCCTTCCACTTGTCGGCGATCCAGCCGCCGATCAGTTCGCCGACGAAACCGGCGAAGAAGATGATGAAGCTGGCGCCGCCCATCTGCTTGAGATCGAAGCCGCGAGCCTTGCTCAGGTAGGTGGGCATCCAGGTCAGCAGGCCGTAGAACACGGCGTTGAAGCACATCCAGCTAATGGCCATGCACCAGACCGAGCGGTACTTGAAGAAGTCCAGCGAGCGGCCGCTCAGGTTGGTCGGCTCCTCGCTGTGCTCCAGGGCAAGCGCGTCTTCGATATGACGGGCTTCCTGTTCATTGACGCCTTGGTGTTCGCGCGGCGAGTTGCGGATGTACCACCATGCCACGAAGCCGGCCAGTACCGTGCCCACGCCCGCCACCACGAACGACATGCGCCACGAGCCGAGTTCACTGATCAGTCCGGCGATGATGAGCGAACCGAGCGCCGCGCCCAGCGGTGCGCCGCCGTCCAGCAGCGTGGCGCCGCGGCCGCGCTCGTTCCTTGTCATCCAGATGGCATTGAGCTTGCCGCCTGCCGGGTAGATCGGTGCTTCGGCGGCGCCGAGCCCAAGCCGGGTCAGCATCAGCGTGGTGGCGCTGGTGCAGACCGCCGCCAGTGCCTGGAACGCACCCCAGAACACCGTGGCCGCGGCAATCACGATGCGGGGCTTGTACTTGTCGGCCAGCATGCCGCCCGGCACCTGCATGAATGCGTACGTCCAGAAGAATGAACTCAGGATCAGCCCCTGCATGGCGGGGCTGAGATCGAACTCCTTGGCGATCAGCGGCATGGCCACCGACAGCGAGGCGCGGTCGATGTAGTTGATCGCCACGAGGAGCAGCATCATCAGGAAGATTTTCCATCGCACGCTGCTGCGGGGAATCGCAAGCGAGGCTGCGGTGGGGCTTGTCGATTGCATGACGGGTGTCTCCTTGTCCTTGAGTCCTTCGATTGAGGCGTTTTTTCTAAGGTGTCGCGCAACCGGCCGGAGTATAGGATACGTAATCTGTAATTACAACTGCCATAAGTACCTGATTATTATGTGTTGTATATTTGATATGGCATTACATGAGTGGCGTATCGGTCACGGCTCGAAGGCTATGCGCTGGTGGTCGGGAACACGCATAACAGCAAGGCACAGGAAGATCTGATGGTGGAGCTGTTCCGCCGCGCCGATGGCCTGATCCTTGGCCCGTGCGAAGTAGGGCACCCCGAATACCTCGACCTAATCTCCCGAGATCTTCCTGTCGTCGCGATGCCAGGCGTGGCAGCGCAGAGCTGAGCTGGCAACCCTGCCAGACATTTCAATAATTTCAGAAGCCATGATCGGTACGCTTACGTAAGCGATGCGGTGCCGGGCGTGCCCATGGTGATGGCGATCGTGCAGGACACGAAGCAAGGACAGCGCCGGCCAGGCAACCCGACACATCTATTTGCGTCCCGACCCATTCGCTAGCGAGATGCGGCCCTTGGCCTTGGAGTGGTTCGACGATATCGACACGATACAGTTCTGCGATTTCCTGACCCGCTGCCCAACTCTGCCTGCAGTCAAGCGTGCTAGGAGGAAGACCTTTGAAGACTCTTTCCATGTGCACAACTGTCGTCGGGCCCAACTGATCGAGGGGAGTCTGGCGTCGCTCCGCTGAGCCGTGTCGCTTGCCGACAATCCCGGCGTCGTTGCACCTCACCGGTTACTCGCGTTGATGTTGGTGGCCAAGCCACGCACAGCGCTCACTGCGATCGACGTGTTCGATAAGGAAATCGCGGCAGTCGCACGAACGCTGCCCGACTTCGACCTGTTTGATAGTTTGCCGGGCGCAGGCCCGCATTCGGGCAATCTGGTGAAGCGTGACACCTTTGCGCCACCGCTCCCACATCAGTGCCTTTTGAGTCTCGGTGTAGTAGATCCGCCGTCTTTGCTGCGTATTCCGCGCCAAACTGGACACCCATTCCACGGCAAACTGGACACTGATTCCACGGCAATCTGGACGGCGATTCCAGCGCAAACTGGACACTGATTCCGCCTCAAACTGGACAGTTTAAGGCGGCCAGGAAGGGCGTAGCACCGCGGGATAACCGTGGCACTCTGGCAGATTTTTCCGGGGTGTCAGTTGGCTAACAAGAGGTTATCCATGCGTAAAATCCAAGAAGTGTTGCGGCTGTATTTCGGCCACAGCCGATCGAAGCGAGAAATCGCCCGCATCATCGGCGTCTCGCCGACCACGGTGTCCGATTACTTGGCACGTGCCAAGTTGGCGGGCCTGAGCTATCCGCTGCCGCCGGAGTTGGACGAACCGTCCCTAGAACGGCTGCTGTTCCCGCCTAGCGAGCCGTCTTCGGTGCAGCGACCAGCGCCGGACTGGCTGCGCGTCCACAACGAACTGCGCGGCAAGGGTGTGACACTGGAATTGCTGTGGCAGGAGTACAAAGCCGGGCAGGAGGATGGCTTCCAGTACAGCGCCTTCTGCGATCACTACCGGCGCTGGCGTCAGCGGCTGTCGCTGTCGATGCGCCAGACCCACACGCCGGGAGAAAAGCTGTTTATCGACTACGCGGGCCAGACGGTGGTCGTGACGGATGGTGCTACTGGCGAGATCAAGCAAGCACAGATCTTCGTTGCGGTGCTGGGCGCATCGAACTACACCTACATCGAGGCGACCTGGTCCCAACAACTGCCCGACTGGATCGCCAGCCACGTGCGTGCCCTGAACTTCTTCGGCGGTTGCACCGAGCTGTGGGTGCCGGACAATCTGCGCAGCGGCGTGACCAAGGCATCGCGCTACGAGCCGGACCTTAACCCGACCTATCAGGACCTTGCCAGCCACTATGGCGTGGCTGTGCTACCTGCCCGCGTACGCCGCCCCAAGGACAAATCGAAAGTGGAGAACGCGGTGTTGGTGGTGTCGCGCTGGGTGCTGGCGCGCCTGCGCCATCAGCGCTTCTTCAGCCTTGGCGAACTGAACCGCGAGATGCGTGCCCTGCTGACCGCCTTGAACCAACGCCCGTTCAAGAAGCTGCCCGGCAGCCGCGCCAGCGCCTTCGCCGAAATGGATCAACCAGCCTTGCGCCCCTTGCCGGCACAGCCCTATGAGTACGCCGAGTGGAAGCTGGCCAGAGTCGGCGTTGACTACCACGTCGAGGTAGACGGCCACTACTACTCGGTTCCTTACCAGCACGCACGCGAGCAGGTCGATGTGCGCGTCACCGGAGCGACGGTCGAGATCTTCCGACACGGCCAGCGGCTGGCCAGTCATGCCCACTGCGCCTTCAAGGGTCGGCACACGACGGTTGACATGCACATGCCGCGGACCCACCGCGAGGTCGCGGGCTGGAGCGCGGAGAAGCTGACCAGCCGGGCTACTGCTATCGGCCCCCGCTGCACCACGCTGGTCGAACGCTTGCTGCACCAGCGTCGCCATCCCCAGCAGGCCTTCCGCAGTTGCCTGGGTGTGCTTCGGCTGGGACAGGAGTTCGGCAACGCGCGCCTCGAAGCGGCCTGCGCGCATGCGCTCAAACTCAACGCCGTGAGTTGGAAGAGCCTGCAATCTATCCTCAAGAATGGCCTGGACTTGCAGACTCCGCCGGGCGCGCAGCGCACGCTCGACCTGCCGGAGCACGAGAACCTCCGTGGCGCCCACTACTACCAATCGAACTCCATCCTGCACTGAAGCGCCAACAAAAGGAAAATGATGCTGCACCATCCCACCTACGACAAGCTGAACAAGCTGCGCCTGTTCGGCATGGCGCGCGCCTTGCACGATCAGGGAAACCTGGACCTTGATCACCTCGGCTTCGAAGAGCGCCTCGGCCTGCTGGTTGACCGCGAGGTAACCGAGCGTGATGGGCGCCAGTTGGCTTTGCGCCTGCTGCGCGCCAAGCTCAAGCCGAATACGGTTGCCGAAGACACCGACTACCGCCACGCACGAGGACTGGACAAGCCATTGTTCCAGCGCCTGCTGGCCGGGCAGTGGCTGTCTGAGAAGCAGAACGTGCTGCTGACCGGCCCGACGGGCGTGGGCAAGACTTGGCTCGCTTGCGCGCTGGCCCACCAGGCGTGCCGTCTGGGCTATAGCGCCTACTACGTGCGCTTGCCGCGCCTGCTCGACGAACTGAGCCTCGGCCGCGCCGACGGCCGTTACACCAAACTGCTCAAGCAGTTGGCGAGAATTGACGCCTTGGTAATCGACGACTGGGGTCTGGCTGTCCTCGACGATGTGCACCGCCGCGATCTATTGGAGGTGCTCGACGACCGCCACGGCGCCCGTTCGACCATCGTCACCAGCCAATTGCCGATCGATCACTGGCACGCCGCCATCGGCGATGCCACATTGGCCGACGCGATCCTCGACCGGCTCGTCCATAACGCGCATCAACTCACCTTGAAAGGCGATTCCATGCGAAAAATGCGCGCCCGTTTGACAGCCCAGACTGAGCAGGAGTAAAAACCGAACTTCGACCCCGCGTCGCTACGTCCGTAGTGTCCAGTTTGGCCTGGAACGCGCGTCCAGTTTGCGCCGGAGCAGGTGTCCAGTTTGCGCCGGAGCGAGTGTCCAGATTCGGCGGAATACGCAGTCTTTGCTTCATTTACAGCACTCCTCAGGCTCGCAAAGCCTTTAGATACTATTGAAGGGCCGCAGAAATAAGCCCCTGGCGCAAAAAGGAGGATTTCGACACCCGTTTTTCGAAAGGAGCACGCAAATGAATGCGCCTGACATGGCCCTTCAAGGGCGGGATACAACGATCACCTTCCCTCGCGGCGGCAGGCCAGTGCTGGCCTGCACGAGCCTGATCTTCGTAATCGGGCTAGCAGCCCTTGGGATGGCGCAAGGTGTAGTCGGGATGTTCGTCGCGTGGCTGATCATTGGAGTCGGCATCGGTAGCGGGCTGTACGAAGCCGCCTTCGCAACGAGTACCACGCTCACCTGCTCGACGCGTTAGCCCAGGGCCAAGGACAGCGTGGCAGGAGAAACCGGCGCCCCTTGCTGAGTTCATGCAGCAGTACGACAAAGAGATCCGCAAAGCCTTCCGACCGGGTTAGTCATAGTCAGGCGCTCGACAACTTCGGCCGTGTAGTGCGCAAGGTTCATCGCTGTTCCTGCTGCTTATCCGGCGCAGCACGAGAGCTGCTTTACATCCTTCGAGAAGGTCTGCGCGGCGAGCTTGAGCCCCTCGACCATCGTCAGGTACGGGAACAGCTGGTCGGCGAGCTCCTGCACGCTCATCCTTGCGCGGATCGCGATCGCGGCTGTCTGGATGAGTTCACCCGCCTCTGGGGCCACCGCCTGCACGCCGATGAGCCGGCCGCTCTCAGCTTCGGTCACCAGCTTGATGAAGCCACGCGTGTCGAAGTTCACCAGCGCGCGCGGCACGTTATCGAGCGTCAAGGTGCGACTGTCGGTCTCGATGCCCGCCTGGTGCGCCTGCGCCTCGCTGTAGCCGACCGTTGCAACCTGTGGGTCGGTGAAGACAACCGCCGGCATCGTATCGAGATTGAGACGTGCGTCGCCGCCGGTCATGTTGATCGCCGCCCGCGTGCCGGCCGCCGCCGCGACATAGACGAACTGCGGCTGGTTGGTACAGTCGCCCGCCGCATAGATGTCCGGTGCACTCGTGCACATGCCGGCGTCAATGACGATGCGGCCGCGCTTGTCGAGCTGCACTCCGGCACTTGCCAGGTTCAGACCGTCAGTGTTGGGCGAGCGGCCCGTTGCTACCAGCAGTTGGTCGGCGCGCACCTCGCCGTGATTCGTGGTGAGGACAAACTCGCCATCGGCGTGTGACACCTGGCTCGCCCGGGTCTGCGTCAAGACCTCGATGCCCTCGGCGCGGAAGGCGGCCGACACGGCTTCACCGATCGCCGGGTCCTCCTGGTAGAGCAGCGTGTGGCGGGCCAGGACGGTGACATGACTGCCCAGCCGCGCAAAGGCCTGGGCCAGCTCCACGGCTACCACCGACGCGCCGATCACGGCAAGCCGATTGGGGATGACGTCGCTCGCCAGCGCCTCGGGAATAGCGTAACGTTACTTCCGTACCTTTGTACGGAGTCAAGCGGTATGAAAAGCGGTAGCGAAAACTTGACCATCGGCGCCTTCGGAAAGGCGGCCGGCGTCAATGTGGAGACGATCCGGTTCTATCAGCGCAAGGGCCTACTACTCGAGCCGGAGAAGCCACACGGCGGCATTCGGCGCTACGGTGCGGCGGACGTCACGCGGGTACGGTTCGTCAAATCTGCGCAGCGGCTGGGCTTCAGCCTCGACGAGATCACGGACCTGCTGAAACTGGAGGATGGGACGCACTGCGATGAGGCGAGCAGCCTCGCGGAGCACAAGCTCCACGACATTCAGAAGAAGCTTGCCGATCTCAAACGCATGGAAGCGGTGCTCAGCCAACTCGTACGCGCGTGTCATTCGCGCAGGGGAAGCGTGTCGTGCCCGTTGATTGCCTCGTTGCAGCGAGGCGAATAACACCCGATTCCTCAAGGTGCGCTGGATTGAGCGGTTACGTTCGTTTCGAGACGGGAAATGGCCGGAACTGCTGCCTGGCTAGCTCCGCGACTGACGGCTTATCTGCCGATTCGGTCATTGATCTGCCATCGCTCGACCGACCGAAAATGGCCGACCTCAGTCAATTCAGGGGAGGGCGTTGATCGGCTTGGCTAACGCTTTGGATAGCTTGGGTTCACCACGGCGATGAGGGTTCCACAAGCCCGATGATGGATCCGTAAAGCTGGTGCGCTGACGCATCAGGCAAGCCGGTGACCTGGCAAGAAGAAGTAAGCCCGGCCGAGGCAGGCCGGGCTTCAGAGGATCACTGCAGCAGGATCAGGCGGAAGCCGAAGACTTCTTCGAGGCTGCACGAACGGTCGCGCCGGCCTGCTGCGCAGCATTCGTTGCTGCAGTCGCGGCAGCCTGCATGTTGGATTCAGCAATTTCCACGGCCTGCGCGGCTGCCTTCTCCACCGACTCGTATGCGTTGTCGGCAGCGGCAATTGCCGACTTCACGATCGCGACGACCGATTCCGTACCGGCCGGCGCATTCTTGGCAAGGTTGTCGACAGTCTCGCTCAGCTTTTGTGAACGCTCGGTGAGAATGTTCCTTGTCACTTTGGCAAACTCTTTCTGCGTTTCCGTGAGGATCTCGTAGACTTGGCGGGCATAAGCCACAGCCTTCTCGGCTGCCGGCTGCACCAGCGACGCGTGGACCTCAAGCACTTCCCGCGGCTCCTTGGCGGAGAGCGCACGTCTGGCGCCGTCCAGATTCTCAGTTAGAGCCGTTTGTACGACCTGCATATTCAGCTCAGCGAGTTTCTCAAAGCCTTCAATGGCCTTGGATGTCAGGCTGAAAAGGGAATCGAGGTTGGACTGTTGTGCCGCGAAGATTTGGTCTTGGGTAAAGATCACGTTGTTCTCCGATGTTGAATGCTTGCAAACAAAGCGCCCAAAGGGCGGGGACTACGGGGTAAGCCGCGTGAGAGACAGATCTCACGTGTGCTCGCGAAACGGGTCGCAAATGGGGCTTTGTGTCGCTAATCAATCCATGTGCGACCCCCGCGCTTACAGCATGTGTTGCCCGCCGTTGATCGCGATATTTGCGCCGGTCACGTACCCCGCACCCTCGGAGCAGAGATAAGCAACCAGGGCAGCCACTTCCTCCGGCTTGCCGAGCCGCCCCACCGGAATCTGAGGCAGGATCTTCGTATCCATGATCTCCTGCGGCACGGCCGTGACCATCTTGGTCGCCAGGTAGCCCGGAGAAATGGTGTTAACCGTCACACCCTTGCGAGCGACCTCCAGCGCCAGCGACTTGGTGAAGCCGTGCATACCCGCCTTTGCGGCCGCATAGTTGGTTTGGCCGAACGCACCCTTGGAGCCGTTGATGGACGAGATATTGATGATGCGTCCCCAGCCCCGCTCGACCATGCCGTCGCACAGAGGCTTGGTCACGTTGAACACGGAATCCAGGTTGGTGCGAATCACGGCGTCCCAGTTCACCTTGTCCATCTTCTTGAAGGCCATGTCGCGGGTAATGCCGGCGTTATTGACCAGAACGTCGACCCGCCCGACCTCGGCAAGAATCTGCGCCATCGTTGCCTGGCAGGCATCGTAGTCCGCTACGTCGACCGCGTACGCGCGGAAATTGCGGCCAGCGGCTTCCATGGCGGTGAGCCAGTCCTGGACATTCGGGTTTCCCGGCGTGTGGGTCACGACCACGTCATAACCCGTATCGTGCAGCTTGAGGCTGATGGCCTCCCCCAAACCGCCCATGCCACCAGTCACCAATGCAATTCGTCTCGTCATCCTGTTTGTCTCTGTCAAAGTATGTGTGACCCCAACCTTCCGATCGTTGCGAATCTGTGTTCGGCTTTAGACCACCATCCACGTATGCAGATGGCCCAGCAAATAGCGCTGCCGCCACAGGCTAGCGCGGCCATTTTTCAACTTTGTGTCACCCGACTGATGATTTGCGCCAACGAACGACAGAGTGCTCCTTACCTCTCCTGGCTCCGGCCAGATCGGGCGCTGGATTCGGGATCTCGTCGCCAGGAATGAACAAGCCGTGGACATTGGCATTGTCGGCTGGGTAGTGGCGCCAGTGCCAGGAGGCAGTTGCTAGCCGCCCCATTGGGCGAGGCCATAGCCGCCGGCTCCGGCTGCGGTCACCACACCAAAATTCGCCACGCAGTAATTGTCATGTGTGGCGTGGCCGGTAGTCTCCTGATTGCTGGTAATCCCTTGCAAGTGGTAAACCGAGTTCGCCATCGAGGCCGGGTGGCCTACGATTACAATTTGTCCAAGCGCACCGTGATCGATGCCATGGACAAGACCCTGATCCCCAATGCCAAGAACGAAGAACTGAAAGCTCTGCTGGTAAAAGTGCGGCCGGCCTTCGTGGCGCACCTGGAGCATGCCAAGGAGATACAAGGTTCGCTTGGCATGAAGAAGTGACCGCCCACATTGCTGACCCTGACATGCGATTCCGGGTAGCGGCACTGTGGATCGCGGCGGGGCTGGTGCTGACCGGCCCAGTCCCGCCGGCGAGCGCACGGCCCGTCATGCACACCGTGGTGATCGAGGGGACCAGTTTTGAACCGCAGACCCTTACCGTACGGTCCGGTGACATCGTCTGGGTCAACAAGGATCCCTTTCCCCACACGGTGACGGCACCATCTGGCGGATTCGACTCGAAGAACATCGCACCAGGCAAGTCGTGGAAATATGTAGCCAGGAAAACCGGAGTCTATCCGTACACCTGCACATTGCATCCGACCATGAAGGCTACACTTCGTGTTGAATGAGCCGGTGCATCGGCTGCACGGACGGGTGTTCGCGGCGTGCGGCCGGTCAGCGTGCCCGCATCGTCGGGCGGATACCCTGCAGTTGCGAACGCCCGGTGTCTGCTAAGTGACCGCCCCCAACTGCCAGGGGACGAACTCATTCTGGCCGTAGCCGTGCAGCTCGCTCTTGGAGCGTTGACCAGAAGCCACCGCCAGCATGAGCTGGAAAATCTCTGCCCCGAGCTCTTCGATCGTCCGGATCCCATCGACAACCGCGCCGCAGTCGAGATCGATATCCTCCCGCTGCCGATGCCATAAGGCCGTATTGGTGCCGAGCTTCAATGAAGGCGCCGGCGCGCAACCGTATGCCGATCCGCGTCCGGTGGTAAAGCAGATCAGGTTGGCGCCGCCGGCCACCTGGCCCGTGGCCGAAACCGGATCGTAGCCGGGCGTGTCCATGAAGACCAGGCCGTGCGTATCGACCTGCTCCGCGTAACGATAGACGTCGACCAGGTTGGTGGTGCCACCCTTTGCCACGCGTGGGTGCGGCAGCAAATCCCGCGCGTCATATTTCCTACATGTCGGCAGCGTACTGTGCGCATCACAAGCAGGGAGAATAACAATGCGCACGCCGAAGATTTCCATCCCGAAGTACGGCTGGCTGGCTGCCGCTGCCGCCATCGCGGCAGCCGGCATCCTGCACGGCTGCGGCAGTGACGACCCCCCGGACGCGGCCAGCGCGGCCGCCAACATCCAGGCGGCCTGGGTCGAGATCGGCGGCGGCAACCAGGCCATCGCCCGCGTGATCACCAGTTTCACGGCGCCCGCGCCCGCGGCTGGCGCCGCTGCCGACGCCAATGCCGCGTGCCCGCTGCTGAACGTGGACGGCACCTCCGCCCGCATGACCTTGCGCACCGGCCCGGCCACCGTGCCGCTGCGCACCACCGCCAGCGCCCCGGCCGACTCCAAGCCGTCGGAGTTCCCGGTATCGGTATGCGAAGCCACGCTGCCGGCCACGGCCGCCAGCGCCAGCGCCAGCGTCGGCGGCCAGCAGCTGCCCCTGCCCAAGGCCCTGCCCCAGCGCGTGGTCGTGCTGGCCGATACCGGCTGCCGCATGAAGAAGGCCGACAACGCCTGGCAGCCCTGCAGCGACGCCAACGCCTGGCCCTTTGGCGCCGTCGCTGCCGCAGCCGCCGGCTTCAATCCCGACCTGGTCCTGCACATCGGCGATTACCATTACCGCGAGAACGCCTGCCCGCCGGACATCGCCGGCTGCCAGGGCAGCCCCTGGGGCTACGGCTGGGACACGTGGCAGGCCGACCTGTTCAAGCCGGCCGCGCCGCTGCTGGCCAAGGCGCCCTGGGTCGTGGTACGCGGCAACCACGAGGAATGCGCGCGTGCCGGGCAGGGCTGGTTCCGCTTCCTCGATCCACGCCCATTCGACAGCTCGCGCACGTGCGACAATCCCGCCAACGACGGCAACGCCAACTACAGCGAGCCCTACGCGGTGGCGCTTGGCGGCGGCACGCAGGTGATCGTGTTCGACTCCGCCAAGGCCGGCAGGAGCGCGCTGGCCACCACCGATCCGCAATTCGTGGCCTACCAGAAGCAGTTCCAGACGGTCGCCACGCTGGCCGCCACGCCAGGCTTCAGCACTTCGATCTTCACCAACCACCATCCCATCCTGGGCTTCGCCCCCATCGCCGGAAGCAACCCGGCGCCGGGCAATGCGGCGCTTCAGTCGGTGATGAGCAGCCTGAACGCGCAGGCGTATTATCCGCCCGGCGTCCAGCTGGCCATGCACGGCCACGTACACGACTTCCAGGCCATCAATTTCGCCTCCAATCATCCGGCCACGATCGTTTCCGGCAACGCCGGCGACAACCTCGACGTGGCACTGCCCGATCCGCTGCCCGCCGGGGCCACGCCGGCGCCTGGCGTCACGGTGGACAAGATCACGCACCACAACAGCTTTGGCTTCCTGCTGATGGAGCGCCGCGCCGCGCCGGACACGGGTTGGACCTTCAAGGCCTACACCACGGCGGGCAAGCTGATGGCCACCTGCCAGCAGACCGCCTCCACGCTCACGTGCGACAAGACGGGCTTCATCGCGCCGTGAGATTTGCGGGCACGATGGTGGTGACGCTGGCGCTGGCCGGCATCGCCGCCGTCGCACGGTCCCAGGCATCCCAGCCAGCCATCACCGTACTGCTGCCCGGTGCACCGCCCTCTGCCGTAGTGGCGACCATCGGTGCCGGCACCCCGCAAGTCGCGAGCAAGCACGACGCCACCACGGCCGCGTTCCGCCCCGACCCCGCACTCGCCGCGCTGGGCCGCCAGGTGTTCTTCGACACGCGCCTGTCTGAACCGCGCGGCATGTCGTGCGCAGGCTGCCACGATCCCGGCCGCGCGTTCGCGCCGGCATTACCGGACGGAGGCCCGGGCGTGCCTCGGGGCAGCCGGCCCGGACGCTTCAGTCTGCGCAATGCGCCTTCGCTGCTGTACGTGCGCTACGTGCCGCGCCGGCATTTCTACCAGGACGACGATGCCCCGGCGCCGGCACCCTTCGGCGGCCTGTTCGCAGACGGCCGCGCCGACACTCTGGCCGAACAGTCGCGCGGGCCGCTGCTGGATCCGAACGAGATGAACAACGGCTCGCCAGCGAAGTTGCTGCGCAAGGTGAACGGCACCGGGCTGGCCGCCTCGCTGGCGGCACGATTCGGCCCGTCGGTGCGCAAGGATCCGGAGCAGATGATGCGCGCGCTGGGCGAGGCGCTCGAGGCCTACCTGCAAAGCGACGAGATGGCGCCCTTCAGCTCACGCTTCGACAATTACCTGCGCAAGCGCACGCCGCTGTCGCCACAGGAAATGCGCGGCCTGGCACTCTTCAAGAACCCCGACAAGGGCAACTGCATGAACTGCCACACCTTGTCGGATACCGCCAGCCGGCCCGAGCGCTCGCTCTTTACCGACTTTGGCTACGATGCAATCGCCGTGCCGCGCAACCGCGCGCTGTCAGCCAACCGTGATCCCAAGTACTTCGACACCGGACTCTGCCAGACCGCGCGCAAGCTGCGCTGGCCGGACCCGGACCAGTGGTGCGGCTACCTGCGTACACCGGGGCTGCGCAACGTGGCTGTGCGGCGCAGCTTCATGCACAACGGCGTGTTCACCACGCTGCGCGACGCCGTGGCGTTCTACAACACGCGTTCCACCGATCCGCGCCGCTGGTATGGCCCTGAAGGCGAATTCGACGACGTGCCCGCGCGCTACCGCGCCAACATCAATGTCAACTCGACACCGATGAACCGCCGGCCCGGCATGCCGCCGGCGATGTCGGAAGCCGAGATCGACGATATCGTGGCCTTCCTGCGTACGCTGACGGATGCACCGTACGTCGAGGCAATGCCTGCGAATCGCGGCCGCGCCCCGGCGAAATAGTTTCGAGCTGTCGTGCTTGGCGGCATTGCGTCGACCGGCGTGGTGCTGTCGTCGATCGCGTACGCGAGTAATGCGGACTAGCAGTGGCGAGCAGGCTGTGGAGGCTTGCGCGGAAGCCCGCTTCGGTCGGCTGCGGTCTTTGGTCAGACTCCAAACAGGGGGGCCCTAGTCAATGGCAACGAGACAACGAGGAATACGGGCATCAGGTCGCCGCTGCGAAGAGGACATACGACGCGGCCATCGCGAAGGCGGACGCCACCCACCAGGAGGCACTGGCTGCATGGGAATCGCGGCGGGAGCCTACCAGGCCCAGCAGGTAGAAGAAAATCTGGCGGTCGACACCCGGTACAACGCCTATCTCGCAAAGGACCCGCAGGCAGTAGTCGGTTACACCAATGAAGTCCCGTTCGAGTCCCTTTACCCTGACTTCTTCAACCACTTCTTTGACATTGACTATGGGTCGGACACCCAGACTCTACTCGTCGAGTTCCAATTGCCCGCTCCTGACGCGCTGCCGACTCTGAAAGCCGTAAAGTATGTCGCCTCCCGGGATGACTTCCACGAGTCGCACATCAGCGAGAGGTCGTGCGCTTGGCACAGTTTTGCCTCACATCCAGCAAGTTGACGGCGAACGCGCGAACGGGTTCTTCGCTAGGAACTAAAGCTCCGTCGTGCTTTGCGTGCCCTGACGAGAACTGCCAGCAATTCGCGGGTCTGTTCCAGGACGATCGCAGATACGCGTGCGGTTTCCTCGATGCCAATGCCTTTCCAGCCGAGGGCGCTGATTACCTGCCGCCGCATCATGCGGAATACCAGCACCTGCCCGTCGATGGCGATGGTCCGGATCCTGGTTTCCTCGTCGTCTGCTGGCTTGCCAAGCAGGCGCCCGATGATGGCGGAAGTGGCCGCAAACAGCCTGCGGTTCAAGCCTTTGTCGATCACGTCGAAGGCTGCCTCTGGGCCAAGACCGGCGCGCTCACGCGCCATGAACATGCGCCAGTGGCTTGCTTCCGGCCAATCATAGACAAAGGAAGCAAAGCGCGCCTGGATGGCCAGGTAAGCGTCCGCGAGCATCGGGTCGCTGGCCTTCGGGTCAGCGCTCACGTGCTCTGCATTCGTTACCGCGTCATCCAGGTGCTCCCAGACTCGGGCCACGAATAATTCAATGCAGGCCAGGTAGACCCCTTCCTTGCCATCGAAGTAGTACTGCAAGGCAGGGGCGTTGACGCCGGCCTCCCTGGCGATATCGCGGGTCGAGGCACCGTCGTAGCCACGTTCGCCGAACAGGCGCAGTGCCGCATCGACGATGCGCGCACGCGTTTCTTCTCCGCACTGGTAGCCGCCTTCGGCTGCTGGGCGGTGTCTTGCCATGAATTGGGGCCTCCTGATGGCTGGATGTTGCGTGCCTGGCGCGATTCGCATTGTGGCGCAAGACACGCACGGGATATAAATATACCAGTTGACACAATTATTCCAACTGGAATAATTCCGACTCGGAACCTGAGAGCCTTTATGTCCACCAACGCCCCCGCAGCCGACTCGCTCGGCAATACGCCGCTTCACGGTGACGCTGCCGCAATTTCCCCAAAGGTCAAGCGTGTCAGCCGCCGCACCATCCTGCTGGGCGCACTGGCAGTGCTGATCATCGCTGCTGCCGCCTGGGGTGTGCGTTGGTGGCTGTTCGATCGCTTTATTGAGTCGACCGACGATGCGTATCTGCAGGCTGACAGTGTGATCGTGGCGCCCAAAGTGGGCGGCTACGTGGCCGAGGTGCTCGTGCGCGACAACCAGGTGGTGGAGGTTGGCCAGCCGCTGGCCAGGCTCGATGCGCGCCAGTACCAGGCGGCGGCCGACGAGGCGCAAGCCACGGTCACCGCGCGCCAGGCCGACGTGGCCCGTTCCGAGGCCGAACTGGTGCAACAAAAAGCCAATATTGCCCAGGCCCAGGCCGAGGTGACCGGCGCACAGGCCAACGTCCGCTACGCCGCCTCGCAAGTGGAACGCTATGCCCCGCTGGTCAAGACCGGCGCCGAGACCGAGGAACGCACCGCCGAGTTGCGCAACGCCCAGACCCGTGCCGCCACGGCGCTGGCCGCCAACGAGGCGGCGCTGCGCGCGGCGCAGGTGCAGACCGGCACGCTGCAGGCCAAGCTCGAGCAGGCGCGCGCGCAACTGTTGGTGGCGCTGGCGGCCGCCCGGCGCGCCCAGATCGACCTGCAGGACACTGTGGTGCGCAGCACGCTGGCAGGTCGCGTGGCCGACCGCGCGGTGCGCGTGGGCCAGTTCGCCCAGCCGGGCACACGCCTGCTCACGGTAGTGCCGGTGCAGGACCTGTATCTGACCGCGAACTTCAAGGAAACCCAGGTCGGCCATATGCGGCCGGGCCAGCCGGTCACCATCCACGTGGATGCCCTGCCTGATGGTGACCTGTACGGCAAGGTGGAAAGCATGGCGCCGGGGACTGGCGCCCAGTTCGCCTTGCTGCCGCCGCAGAATGCCACCGGCAACTTTACCAAGATCGTGCAACGGGTGCCGGTGCGCATCCATGTGGATATCATCCCGGACAATGCACGTCCGGCGCTGGTGCCGGGCCTGTCCGTGACGGTCGACGTGGATACGCGCAAGCCCGACACGCGGAGCGCCAACGCTTCGGCCGGAGCGGCACGTGGCTGAGGCCGCCGCGCAGGCTGTTGGCGGCACGAAGCGCGCTGCGCTGGCGGCGCAGCCCGATGCCTCCGCGGCGGACTGGATTGCGGTGGCGGCCGGCTCGCTTGGCGCCTTGCTGGCCACCCTCGACATCTCCATCACTAATTCCGCGCTGCCCCAGATCCAGGGGCAGATCGGCGCGGCGGGCACCGAGGGCACATGGATCTCCACGGGCTACCTGATGTCCGAAATTGTCATCATCCCGCTCACCGCCTGGCTGACCCGCGTGTTCGGACTGCGTCGATTCCTGATGTGGAACGCGCTGCTGTTCACGGCATTCTCGATGATGTGCGGACTCTCCCATACGCTGGCCACCATGATCATCGGGCGCATCGGGCAGGGCCTGGCCGGCGGCGCCATGATCCCCACCGCGCAGACCATCGTGCGCACCCGGCTGCCCAGGCACCAGTTGCCCATCGGCATGTCGGCTTTCGGGCTGATCGTGCTGCTGGGGCCGTTGCTAGGTCCCGTAATCGGCGGGTGGCTGGCCGAGAATGTGGACTGGCGCTGGTGCTTCTTCGTCAATCTGCCGGTCAGCGCCGTGCTGGTGTCGCTGCTGTACTTCGGGCTCAAGCCGGACCGCGCCGACTTCCACGAGTTCGTCAATGCCGACTGGCTGGGCATCGTCGGCCTCGCCATCGGCCTGAGTTCACTGACTGTGGTGCTGGAGGAGGGGCAGCGCGAGCGCTGGTTTGAATCGTCCATGATCGTCTGGCTGTCGATGCTCTCCGCCTGCGGCCTCCTGATGATGCTGGCGGGCCAGTTCACCGCCAGGAGGCCCATCGTGCGGCTGCGTCTGCTGCTCAATAAAAGCTACGCCAGCGTGATCCTGATCGTCACCACGGTGGGGGCCGGTATCTATGGCATTTCCTACCTGCTGCCGCAGTTCCTGGCCACGATTGCGGGCTATAACGCCGAGCAAGCCGGCGGCATCATGCTGCTGTCTGGCCTGCCGGCCTTCCTGATGATGCCTGTCCTGCCGCGCATCCTTGGCAAGTTCGACATCCGGCTGCTGGTGGTGGCGGGGCTGCTGTGCTTTTTTGGCAGCTGCGTGCTGGACATTGCATTAACTGCCAACAGCGTGGGCCACGATTTCGTGGGCTCGCAGATCTTGCGCGGCTTCGGCCAGATCCTGGCGATGATGCCACTCAACCAGGCCTCGATGGCGGCCGTGGCCACGCACGAGGCCGGCGACGCTGCCGGACTCTACAACATGGCGCGCAATCTCGGCGGCTCCATTGGCCTGGCGCTGCTTGGCACCCTCATCGACCGCCGCAATGCCTACCACGATGCGGTGATCCGCGAGTCGGTGACAGCCAACAGCCCGATCGGGCAGGACCACCTGGCCTCCAGCGCGGCGGGCTTCTTCGCCCAGCACGGGGACCTGGTCCACGCCAAGATGCAGGCCATGGGCCAACTGGCTGCCACCATCGCGCGGGAGGCCGCCGTCATGACGTTCTCCGAAGCGTTCTACGCGCTCGGCGTGGCGCTGCTGTTGTGCATTCCCCTGGCGCTGCTGCTCAAGACGCCTGCGCCGGGCGCTCCCGTCTCTTCCGGTCACTGATCCATGATGTTCTGCTTTCGATCCTCCCCGGCGGCGTGCCGGGAGTTGACCCCGGTGCTGCTCGTGGCAGTGGTCGCGCTCGGTGTGGCCGGCTGCACCGTCGGCCCTGACTACCACGGTGCGCCGGACGTGGCTGGCGTTATCAGCCAAACTGCCTACCCGCATGCCCCTGCCGGCATGGATGCGCATGCGCCGCAGGACGCCGACTGGTGGCATGCGCTCGGCGATAGCCAGCTCAACGCTCTGATCGAAACGGCGCTCGCCGACAGTCCGGACATCCGTATTGCGCAGGCACGCGTCCGGCAAGCCCGTGCAGGGCTGCGTGGCGCGCAAGCCAGCGCATTGCCCAAGGTCAGCGCCGATGCTGCCATGCTGCGCACGCGTTCGCCCGATTTGTCCGCCCTTTCCGGCGGCGCTGCAGGCGGCGGTCGCGGGCCGTTATCGTTGTACATCGCCAGTTTCGACGCCAGTTGGGAGATCGACCTGTTTGGCGGCACTCGTCGTGCCATCGAAGCGGCATCAGCGGAAGCCGACGCTGTCCAGGAAGACCTGGCCGATGCGCATGTTCAGCTCGCCGCCGAAATCGCGCAGACCTACGTCAGCCTGCGCGAGCAGCAATCTCGCCTGGAGCACTTGCACGATGCGGAAAAGATTGAAGCCGACATGCTCGACCTGACCGAGCAGCGCCGTGGTAGGGGCGTGGCTTCCGAGCTGGAGGTCGAACGACTGCGTACACAGCTTGATGGCACGCGATCGCAGTTGGCGCCGGTCGAGGCCAAAATTACCGAATTACTGGATGATTTGGCTGTGCTGACCGGACGCGGCCCTGGCGCGCTGGATGCCGAGTTGCAGACCACCAGAGCGATGCCGGGAATCCCGGAAACGATTGCGGTCGGCGACCCTGCGGTGCTGCTCAAGTCTCGCCCGGACATCCGCGCGGCCGAACGCCGGCTGGCCTCGCAAAACGCCCAGATCGGCGTACACAAGGCCGACTGGTTTCCCAAGCTGTCGCTGCTGGGTTCGCTCGGCTTTAGTGCCACGGATCCAGGCCATCTGGCGCGCAAGCAAAACGGCACCTGGCTCACGCTGCCTCGTCTGCAGTGGAACATCCTTGATTTCGGCCGCGTCGCGGCGGGCATCGAGGGCGCCGAAGCAGGGCGCGACGAGGCCCAGGCCAGGTACGAAAGCATAGTGCTCAAGGCATTGCGTGACGCCGACGTTGCGCTCTCGCGCTATGGGCACCAGCGTGAGAACGTTATCGTCCTGCGCCGAAGAGAAGCCTCAGCCGAGCATGCCGCCGATTTGACGCGCCAGCGTTACCGCGCGGGCACGGCCACCATGCTCGAATGGCTGGATGCCGAACGCACCCGCGTTCTGGCCCAGCAGGACAGGATCTCTGGCGATGCCGGCCTGGTGGAGGACTTTGTTTCGCTGCAGAAGTCCTTGGGTTTGGGCTGGCGTCACGCGGGATAGCGGGTGTTGAGGTTCAGGGATGGTGCGAGCGCTGCTCACCATATGCGCGAGCAATCACAAATGCAAAACCCTCTGATTTCTATGCCCATTTCGTCCGCAAGTACGCTTTTCAACAGTTGCTGAAAGGCAACGCCAGGCTATGGACGCTCTGCATTCGTGAGACTACGTCGAACTGGCCAAAAAAAAGCGGCGGGCGAAACGCCCCACTGGGACGTTGTTTCGCGCTGAAAAACCACGCTCGCATGAATGATGAGCGCGGCTCGCACGAATGACGATCTTCAACAAATGTGTCTGGTCACCACTGCTGGCAGAACGCGCAGCCGTAAAACCGAGCTTACATTAATGCCGGCAATGGTGATTTCACGATAATGAAATGTGTGCCAAGAACGTGAGCATCGGCTGAACGGATGTTCGCGATGCTTTACTGAAGATGAGGGACGGCCCCTCGAAGTCGGCTTGCAGGAGCGGGCTTCAAACCGCCACAAGCTGCGTGGGTAAAGAGCCTTCGTGGTGAGCGTTGTTGGAAAAGTCGGGGGGAATCCCGGCAGGTGGGAGTCAAAGAGACGAACGCGAGTGAACCGCTGATGACGTGTCGTAATCGTGATAATCGATGTCAAAACCGGGGGGATTTCATGTTCCGGGACAAGTTTGGGCGATGCCTGCTGACGGCCCACTCGGCATCCGGCATATAGGCGGCGTGACTTTGACTCAGGCTTCAGTAAGGAACTTGGGAACCTGTCGTCCCGATGCGAAGGGAGAAATCCAAGCGGAAGGCCTCCGCAAGGATGAGAGTACCGATGCGGGGCACAGGGGCGGAGACGTCCGTAGTAGGGTTGAAGGTCCTGTAATGGGGCTGGACCGAAGGGGCGTCATCGTCTGGCTTTGTGCTGCGGGCAACCCGCAAGGGGAGGACCCGCATGGATAAAGCAAAACCGTTTTGTATTTCCAAACGTGAGGTGTGGGAAGCATATAAGCAGGTGAAGGCCAACCGTGGGGCGGCGGGCGTGGATGGACAGTCGATGAAGGAATTCGAGGCGGATTTGAAGAACAATCTGTATCGGATCTGGAATCGGATGTCCTCCGGCAGCTACATGCCGCCGCCGGTGCTGCGGGTTGACATACCCAAAGCGGGAGGTGCGGGAACGAGGCCGTTAGGAATACCAACGATCTCCGATCGCATCGCCCAGACGGTGGTCAAACGATATCTGGAGCCGCTCGTGGAACCGGTATTTCACAGCGACTCATACGGGTATCGCCCCGGACGATCGGCGCATCAAGCGCTGAGCGTCACCCGGCAGCGATGCTGGGAGTACGAGTGGGTGCTCGACCTCGATATCAAGAATTTCTTCGGTAGTATCGATTGGGAACTCATGATGCGCGCGGTGCGCTGCCATACAGACTGCGCGTGGGTGCTGCTGTACATCGAGCGCTGGCTCAAAGCACCTGTACAAATGCCCGACGGGGCCGTGGAGTACCCGGACAAGGGCACGCCGCAAGGCGGTGTCGTCAGTCCGGTGCTGGCTAACCTGTTCCTCCACTATGCGTTCGACCGGTGGATGCAGAAGCATCACCCAGACGTACCATTCGAGCGTTATGCCGATGATGCCATCTGTCATTGCAAGAGCGAAGCGCAGGCGCGGCTGCTCAAGCAGGGGCTAGAGACGCGGCTGGCCGAATGCAAGCTGGATTTGCATCCAGAGAAGACCAAAATCGTGTATTGCAAGCAGGCCAACAGGCATGCGAGCTATCCGCTATGCCAGTTCGACTTCCTGGGCTATACGTTCAGGCCGCGAAGTGTCAGAAATCGGGTGGGCAAGCTGTCGGTTGGCTTCGTACCTGCAGTCAGCAACAAGGCTGCGAAAGCGATGCGGCAGGAGATGCGTCGCCGTAGTGTGTTGCACCGCTATGACCTGAGTCTAACTGAGTTGGCGGACCGAACGCGTCCGACTTTGCGGGGTTGGATTCAGTACTACGGTCGATTTTATCGGACTGCGCTGGCGCAGGTACTGCTTGCGGTCGATGCCGCGCTAGTCCGCTGGGCCCAACGGAAATACAAACACCTCCACGGTCGGAAGGTGCGTGCAGCGGCATGGCTGAAAGACGTCAAGTCTCGACAGCCAGGCATATTTGCGCACTGGGCCATGGAGAGCACGGTTGGACGATAGGAGCCGGATGAGCCGAGAGGTTCATGTCCGGATCTGTGAGGGCGTGAGGGTGCGATTCCCTTGCGCTACTCGACAATCTGCTGTCCTGCTATTTCTCCGTGCCCAGCCGATCCGGTGCCGCTCCTGCGTGGCTTGATGCCGCGCATCCCTCCTCGCTGTGCAAATGTTGCCGATCATTAGTTCGGCCAATGGTGGCCGCTAAATCGTAAGCGCTCAATAGGCGACGTCTGGTATTGAAGGCTGAACGTTGACAGGCTTGCGTCCGCAAAGACTTTGCGGACGCAAACATGATGATCCAAGATGAGATTGACCTCTTTCCGCTGCGGGCTGTGCGAGTTCGCTCTATTGGGAAGCGCGACCACGAGCCAGCGGCCAAGCGGCGTCTAATTGCGTTGTGCCTTCAATCGGGAGCATCGGTGTCTGGTATGGCACTCAAGGCCGGCATCAACGCTAACCAGTTGCCCAGTGTTGGCCAATTGTGGCAGATTGGAAACCTTGGTGCGTTTCCGGCGTTGACCAATACTGGCTGGCTTCTGTTCCCTCCGATGGACGAGCTGGCACTGGGCCGCCTCGCGCGGCTTACTCATGTTGGTATCCCAAGGTTGGAGGCGCTTCAAACGCCAACAGCGTGGGTGTCAGCCCGAGATCGTCTCCCATACTGCTTCGACTGCCTTGTTCTGAATCCCGTCGACGTTTTCTCGCCTCGCTGGAAGCAGGATTGGCTAGATCCGCACACGGCCGCCTGCCAAGTCCCTGGCCATAGACTGAATGCGCTCGCGCCATGCACGCTACGCATCTGCCGCAACCTCACTGCGCTGCTCCATGAGATTGGAAAGCGGGCAGCGCAAGGGTAGGTAAAAGCGCCAAAATTTCGGCATTGGCGGAAATTGTGGCCGCCATTGGCTGCAACACATTGAGCCTGTTTGCCGCGTTGAACACGACCACCGGAGAAGTGCTGGGCAAGACCGTGGCGCGCCATACCAGCGAACAGTTTGTGGCGTTTCTGACCGATATCGTGGGCCATCAGCCCGATGATCAGGGGATCCACGTGATCTGTGACAACGTGAGCAGCCAAAAGACGTCGCGCGTCCAGGAATTCCTGCGGGCTCATCGGCACGTGCACATGCACTTCACGCCCACCTACTCGTCGTGGCTGAACCAGGTGGAGAATTGGTTCTCCCGTATCCAGCGTCGCGCAATTAGCCGCGGTACCTTTACTTCCGTGAAGGACCTGGACCGGAAGCTGATGCGCTATATCCGTCCTAGTCCGGTCGCCATCGCAGGCGGGTGAGCTCGTCCGGCCAGGACGAGGCTGGCGGGCTCGCCCACGTTTGTCAACAGCCAGAAGAATGTTGGTAGTGGGGCGGGGGAGACGACGGCAAGGTCCTCCACGCGAGGTTGCCGTCGTCATAGAAATTGCGGAAGACCCGGTTTTCCTTCGTTCCACGGCAGGGACGACTGCGACCTCCTGCTTCTTCCCCCAATGACCCAGCGACGTAGATGAATCGTCCCAATCCTGCTGCGGATGGCCGCGCTTCCTGGGCTGATATTCCTATTGGAATTCTTAATAGTTCGGGGAAAAAACTTGCTTGTCCTTGTTAGATGGCCGTCTTAGAGTGCCTGCCAGCGTGAGGCTCGGCATCCAGACAGATCGGCCCGGCTAAGACAGGAGACAAGCATGAAGAAGATCAGTATCGCCCATGATCGATCTGATCGGCGGGCGGCGATCGGCCATGGGGAGTGTGCGCGCGAAGTCAGATGCAGAGGCCGTCGCGAGCTCATCAAGGCCACAGGGGCGATTGGGGTTCTGGCCGCCACGGGTGCCTACGCCGGACCGGCACGGCCATCACGGGCAGTGACCGTGGTATCCCCTTATAACCCCGGAGGCTCCAACGATATTGTGGCGCGTCTGCTTGCCGACCGCCTGACGCGACTGCTAGGGCAAAGTTTTATTGTGGAGAACCCCCCGGGTGCTGCGGGCGTGATTGGCGCCAACAGCGTGATGCGCGCAAAGCCCGACGGCAATGTGTTGATGCTCGCCAACAATGGGTCATTGATCGTGCAGTCGGTGCTGAAGGACCCGAGCCCTTTTGATCCGCACACGGCTTTCACACCGATCATTCGCCTGGTTGAGGCGGCGCAGTTCATCAGTGTGAGTTCGGATCTGAACGTCAAGTCCGTTGGAGAGTTGATCGAGTTGGCTCGTCGTCGGCCGGGGAAGCTCAACTACAGTTCCGCGGGTGTCGGGTCGTTTGGTCAGTTCCTCATGGAGTACCTGAAGCAGGTCGCCAGGATCGACCTGGTACACGTGCCATCCAAGGGTAGCGCGGCAGCCATGATGGAGTTGATGGCGGGGAGAATTCAGGCCCTGATCGATCCGATTGTCCTCAGTCAGATCCAGGGCCCCAGAATCAGGGTCCTGGCCACAGTCAATCGCGAGCGGTTCCCGTTGCATCGCAATATTCCAACAATCGTGGAATCCGGCGGACCAGAGATCGACATCGTGGGATGGTTCGGCCTGTTCGGCCCGGCAGGAATTGCGCTGCCAGTCACGCAAAAGCTCGAGGTGGCGGCGAAGGAAGCAATGGGAGATCCTGAGGTCCGGAAGACATTGGCCAATGCCGGTCTGACCCCCGCGTTGCTTGACAGCAAGGCATTCTCAAACAGTATCGCCGCAGAGCAGCGTCGCTATATCCGGATCCGCGATCAGGCAGGAATGGCAGTCAACGCATAACGCCTGACAGCTGGCAGCCCATGTATTCATCCACATTTTATGGGTGGAATTAATTTCCATGATTCGACGAGCATAATTTTTGTTCGTTCGCAATGAACTTGATTCAATCCATTTTCATTCGGATCGGCATTGCATCTGCAATATTTTATCGTGCCGACAAACATAATAAATCTGGGGGGAAAACGATGCGAGCGAGGCTTTCGCAGCTATGCATGCTGTTGGCGCTGACACCCTGTACGAATGCGCAGTCGTCAGTCCAGCTGTACGGGGTGGTTGACGTTGGTACAACGTATAACAGTGACGCCGGCGCTGGCAGTCAGGTCCGCGTAAATTCGGGGAATTTGTCCGGCTCCCGGTTCGGCATGCGTGGCAAGGAGGACTTGGGTGGCGGCCTGGGGACTGTGTTTGCGCTGGAAAGCGGCTTTGCGGCGGACACCGGCGTGTCGCAGCAGGGTAGCCGCTTGTTCGGGCGCCAGGCCTTTGTGGGACTGAGCGATGCTCGGTGGGGCACGCTCACGGTAGGCCGCCAGTATCCTGTTTTCGCCTTCCCCGTTGGTGGCGAAACAGCCGCGTTGCGGTACGGCACGTCGATCATGGTGCACCCACTCGACCTGGACTTCGTGGCGGGCACCATGCGCTTCAACAATGCACTGAACTATGAAAGCGCCGTCTTCGGTGGTCTTGCCGTTCGTGGCCAGTACGCGCTCGGGGAAGTCGCAGGTGATCCTGGCAACAACAGGGCATGGTCGCTGGGCGCCGGCTTCGAACGAAGCGGGCTGCGCATCAACCTTGGCTATGCCGGTCTCGATCGCCCAGCCACTGCGAGCAATCCCGGCGGAGCCGTGTCGGGCGACTACCAAACGGTCCTGCCCCTGTGGCTGCGCCAGTTTGATGCCAATAGCGCAGGGCGTTCCACGCCCTCGTCTGCCAGCGTCGGAATCGGGCGCCAACGCACCGGTGCGATGAGCGTCGTGTATGACCATGATACCTGGCGCCTTGGTCTGGTGGCCACGCGAACAACGTTGGACCGGCTTTCGATCAGCGGGGCTGCAAATAGTGCTCTAAACACTTCGGCGGGTTTACTCAGGCAGACCGTGGTCGAGCCGGCGCGCGTCAAGGTAGATGTCGCCTCATTCATGCAGCCAAACGCTGGTTTTCCGCGCCTGGCTTGATACGGGTGGGCACGGCAATCTCGCGCTCGGGGTTGAGCGTGACCGTCCCGATTGGCGACCAATCTCGCGTGTGGCGTGACCAGCGACGCGGGTTGCTCTCTCGGGCCTTGGCGTACAGCTCATGGCGCGCGGCGAGAATCTTTTCATCTTGTCCGGCGTGGCGCTGTGCCGGACTCACATAGCGGATGCCGCTGTGTCGATGCTCGTGGTTGTACCAGTGGACGAAGCCCCCCGCGGCAGAATAGATGTCGCCCCGATAGAATTTGAACCCTGGGGGCGATGAGAGAGAGAGAAGTGGCTCGTTACGGGAAGGATTTCAAGGACCGGGCGGTAGCGCGGTTGTTACCGCCGGAGAGTGCGGCGGTGGAAGTGGTTGCAAGGGAATTGGGTGTGGCAGTGGCCACGCTGGAGCGCTGGCGTGCGGACGCTATGTCCATGCCTGCTCGCGAGCGGGCATGGACAGCGGCGGCCAGGTTTGAGGCGGTGCTGGCGACGGCTGCGATGGAAGAGGCCAGCAAGAACGCCTGGTGCCGTGAGAACGGTGTGTATCCGCAGGAGTTGGAGCAGTGGCGTGCTGCCGCCACGCAGGCGCTGGCGGAGCCCGAGGATGCGCGCGCCACCCCTCGCGAGACGAAGGCCGATCGGCGCCGCATCAAGGAACTCGAACGCGAGCTGCGCCGCAAGGAGAAGGCGCTGGCTGAAGCCGCCGCCCTGCTGATACTCTCAAAAAAGCTAGAGGGCATCTTCCCGAAGGACAAGGACGAGGACGCATGATCGGCCTGGAAGATCGCCACACGATGGTCCGCCATATCGAAACCGCGCATGCAGGCGGCGCTCGCCTGCGCCTGGCGTGCGAGGTGGCTGGCATAACCGTGCGCACTCTGCAACGCTGGAAGGCCCACGATGGCTTGGTGGTCGGCGACCGCCGCCTCGGGGCCGAACGGCCCACGCCCGCGCATGCGCTGAGCATCGAGGAGCGCGAACGCATTCTGGCCGTCGCCAATGAGCCGCGCTTCGCCGACATGCCGCCGGCGCGCATCGTGCCCATGCTGGCCGATGAGGGTGTCTACTTGGCCAGCGAATCGAGCTTTGGTCGGGTGCTGCGGGCCCATGGGCAGACCCGGCATCGAGGACGCGCCAAGGCGCCGCGCCAGAGCCGTCCGCCCACCACGCACGTGGCCACGGGGCCGCGCCAACTGTGGTGTTGGGACATGACCTACCTACCGGCCGAGGTCGCCGGGCGCTGGTTTTATCTGTACCTCATCCTGGACGTGTACAGCCGCAAGATCGTGGGCTTCGAGGTCCACGATCGCGACGACGCCGATCACGCGGCGCATCTGGTCAAGCGCACGGCGCTGGCCGAGGGCATTCATGCCATGGCGGCCAAGCCGGTGTTGCACGGAGACAATGGTGCCACGCTCAAGGCCACCACGGTGCTGGCGATGTTGCACTGGCTGGGCGTCAAGCCTTCGTACTCGCGTCCGCGGGTGAGCGACGATAATGCCTTCGTGGAAAGCCTCTTCCGCACGGCCAAGTACCGGCCGGAGTTCCCGTCCAAGGGCTTTGCCGATCTGACTGCGGCGCGTACTTGGGCGGCGCACTTCGTCCACTGGTACAACCACGAGCATCGACACAGCGGCATCCGCTATGTGAGTCCGGCACAGCGCCACGCCGGACAAGATGAAAAGATTCTCGCCGCGCGCCATGAGCTGTACGCCAAGGCCCGAGAGAGCAACCCGCGTCGCTGGTCACGCCACACGCGAGATTGGTCGCCAATCGGGACGGTCACGCTCAACCCCGAGCGCGAGATTGCCGTGCCCACCCGTATCAAGCCAGGCGCGGAAAACCAGCGTTTGGCTGCATGAATGAGGCGACATCTACCTTGACGCGCGCCGGAAGTGCGCCGCCCAAGTACGCGCCGCAGTCAGATCGGCAAAGCCCTTGGACGGGAACTCCGGCCGGTACTTGGCCGTGCGGAAGAGGCTTTCCACGAAGGCATTATCGTCGCTCACCCGCGGACGCGAGTACGAAGGCTTGACGCCCAGCCAGTGCAACATCGCCAGCACCGTGGTGGCCTTGAGCGTGGCACCATTGTCTCCGTGCAACACCGGCTTGGCCGCCATGGCATGAATGCCCTCGGCCAGCGCCGTGCGCTTGACCAGATGCGCCGCGTGATCGGCGTCGTCGCGATCGTGGACCTCGAAGCCCACGATCTTGCGGCTGTACACGTCCAGGATGAGGTACAGATAAAACCAGCGCCCGGCGACCTCGGCCGGTAGGTAGGTCATGTCCCAACACCACAGTTGGCGCGGCCCCGTGGCCACGTGCGTGGTGGGCGGACGGCTCTGGCGCGGCGCCTTGGCGCGTCCTCGATGCCGGGTCTGCCCATGGGCCCGCAGCACCCGACCAAAGCTCGATTCGCTGGCCAAGTAGACACCCTCATCGGCCAGCATGGGCACGATGCGCGCCGGCGGCATGTCGGCGAAGCGCGGCTCATTGGCGACGGCCAGAATGCGTTCGCGCTCCTCGATGCTCAGCGCATGCGCGGGCGTGGGCCGTTCGGCCCCGAGGCGGCGGTCGCCGACCACCAAGCCATCGTGGGCCTTCCAGCGTTGCAGAGTGCGCACGGTTATGCCAGCCACCTCGCACGCCAGGCGCAGGCGAGCGCCGCCTGCATGCGCGGTTTCGATATGGCGGACCATCGTGTGGCGATCTTCCAGGCCGATCATGCGTCCTCGTCCTTGTCCTTCGGGAAGATGCCCTCTAGCTTTTTTGAGAGTATCAGCAGGGCGGCGGCTTCAGCCAGCGCCTTCTCCTTGCGGCGCAGCTCGCGTTCGAGTTCCTTGATGCGGCGCCGATCGGCCTTCGTCTCGCGAGGGGTGGCGCGCGCATCCTCGGGCTCCGCCAGCGCCTGCGTGGCGGCAGCACGCCACTGCTCCAACTCCTGCGGATACACACCGTTCTCACGGCACCAGGCGTTCTTGCTGGCCTCTTCCATCGCAGCCGTCGCCAGCACCGCCTCAAACCTGGCCGCCGCTGTCCATGCCCGCTCGCGAGCAGGCATGGACATAGCGTCCGCACGCCAGCGCTCCAGCGTGGCCACTGCCACACCCAATTCCCTTGCAACCACTTCCACCGCCGCACTCTCCGGCGGTAACAACCGCGCTACCGCCCGGTCCTTGAAATCCTTCCCGTAACGAGCCACTTCTCTCTCTCATCGCCCCCAGGGTTCAAATTCTATCGGGGCGACATCTATTCTGCCGCGGGGGGGAGCTGAATGGGACCTATCAGTTCATTGCGAACAATATGACCGGCGTGATGGTGTCCTATACCAAGGCAGACTTTGATGTCCCAGGCTCAAGTTACGGACCGGCCTGGTGGCACTTCGGTCTGGGTAACCTCTACACGCTTTCCAAGCGCACCGATATCTATGCCGCATTGGGCTACCAACGCGCCACTGGCCAGAACAACGTTGCCGTGATGGGGCAAACCATCGCTTCGGGACGTACGCAGGTTAGCGCCGTCGTCGGCTTGCGCCACCGCTTCTAATCGGGTTGGCCTCGCGGTGGAGTTCGTCGGGACTTCGGTTGCGGGGCCTTAGTCGAAGGTTGTGTGCAGGAACGCGGTCTGCCCACGGGGCGGCGACGATTGCCGGTCCGGCATTCTGACACCACGTTCCCGCCCATCCCTTCAACTTCAGTCAACAGAACTTATTTGCAGGGACGCTCGCAGATGCATATTGAGGGTCATTTCGATCCTGCCACCAGCACGATCAGCTACCTCGTGCTTGACACGACCTCAATGCAGTGCGCACTGATTGATCCGCTGCTTGACTACGATGCGAAATCGGGGCGTACCTCGACTGTGCATGCTGATCGCCTCGCCATGCGTGCAACCCAACTCGGCTGCGACGTGCAGTGGCTGCTGGAGACGCATGTGCATGCGGACCACCTCTCCGCGGGTCCCTATCTGAAGTCGCGCGTTGGCGGCAGGACGGCGATCGGGGCGCGCGTTCAGGAAGTGCTGCATGTGCTCGGCGACATATTCGATACCGGGGCTGAGTGCATGCAGGGCGGCAGCCGGTTCGACACTCTCCTGGAAGACGGAGAAACTTTCCGGATCGGAGCGCTCCATGCCGTCGCCATGCATACGCCCGGCCATACCCCGGCCTGCATGACATATGTGATTTCAGGTGCCGATGAGACGGTTGCTTTTGTCGGTGATACGCTATTCATGCCTGACTACGGGACCGCTCGCTGCGATTTCCCGGGAGGCAATGCCCGCCAGCTCTATCGTTCAATTCGGAAGGTTCTGAGTTTGCCGGTTGAAACGCGTCTTTACACGTGCCATGACTACCAACCGGATGGGCGAGCGTTGCGGTTTGTCACCACGGTCGCGGAGCAGCGCGAGAGTAACGTCCATGTCCGGGACGGGATCAATGAAGAGGACTTCGTGTCCATGCGCGAGGCGCGGGATGCTACGCTGAGCATGCCTGCGCTGTTTCTTCCGTCAGTGCAGGTCAACATGCGTGCGGGTCAGCTTCCGTCTCCGGAGGCGAATGGCATCCGATACCTCAAGATCCCTCTGAATACGTTTTAGCTTGCTCAAGTCCGGTGAGCCATCCAGGCACGCCCCCCAGGCGTGGAGCAATGGCGCCTTCGGTGTTGAGGCTCGCTGCCTATCGAAGATGCCGGCAATTCTCTTGCATGGATCGCGAAATGGCATCGCGAACCAGGTGAATCGGTGCCGACGAGGAAGGTTGTCGTCGCGTGCCAATATACAGTTCATGCGGAACCTCCGGCTCGACGATCGGGATGCCCTTGATCCCGACAACCTTTGCTAGTGGTTGCATGTATGCGGGGAACACGGCAATGCCGGAACCAGCCGCCGCCATGGCAATGCCTGCTGCAGCGGTAGATTCCTGGACGTCGGTCAGGTCAATGGATGGACCAAGGGAGGCGCGCAACTTCAGATAGTTGGACGCCTTTGTCATATACAGCCGCTCGCTAGTCAACTCGCTCCATTTCAGCTGGCGTCGTTTGCATAGGGAATGTCCGGCTGGCAGATAAGCAAACCAGCGCGACTCGAATAGCGGTTTCGCCTCGAACTCGTCATCGACTGGCAAGCTGACGCCGATCGCAATGTCGGCCTCGCCCGCCGCAAACGCCTCAAGGATCCCGCCTGCCGCCACGTCGAGCGGTTGTAGGCGCAACTGCGGAAACTCATTGTGGACGGCTTGCAGTGACTGTGTAAGCAAGATGCTAATCACACTGGGAGATGTGGCGATGCGCACGATTGCCTGGCCGGCCAATACGTCGAGCGCGTAGCGCTCCGCGGCATCCAGGTCCGCCAATACGCGCCGGGCAAACACCAGGTAGCCTCGGCCGGCATCGGTCAAGCGTTGGCGCCTCGTGGTGCGTTCCAGGACCTTAAAGCCTAGATTAAGGGAAGGGCGGGAATCCGACGTCATGTCGAATCGCAGCAGGTCGGCCTGAACGCGTTCGGGCCAGGCTGCGGCGATACCGAGACGTGCGCATTGCCAGTACTACTCCAGACGGATGTTGCCGTCTTTGATCAGATGGCGATAGAAGGCGTCATCGACGGCCAGCTGCCTGCTGAATTCGTCGGGGCCTTCAAAAGTCGGGTACTGGCTGTATTTCATCAGCTGCGCCTTGACGTCTGGTGCCTTCAGTACGCGTTCCGCTGCGGCTGCGTACTGGCTGACCAGTGCGGGTGGCGTGCCCTTGGGCGCGTACAGTCCATACCAGCTTGGCAGCGAGTAATCCAGGTTCAACTCGCGCAGGGTCGGCACATCGGGCAAATCCGGATGGCGCTCGGCGCCGGTCGATGCCAGCGCCTTGAGCTTTCCCGCCTTGATCTGCTGCAAGGCCACCGGGTCGTACAGGACGTCGATGCGGCCCGCCAGCAGGTCGTTCAGGGCCTCGGCCGAGCCCTTGTAAGGCACGTGCAGCATCTTGGCGCCGGTCTTGATGCTGACCACTTCACCTTGCAGGTGGGTGAGGGTGCCCAAACCGGCGGAGCCGAAGCTGGACTTGCCGCCGCTGGCTTTCGCATAGGCGATGAAATCGCGCATGTCCTTCGCCGGCAGGTCGCGCCGCGCGGCCACGATGCCAATGGTGGAGGTCAGCTTGGCGATCGGCACGAAGTCCTTGAACGGATCGTAGGGCACCTGGCGCAGGTGCGGCGTGATCACGTGCACGCCGGTCGGTGCCAGCAGCAGCGTGGTGCCGTCGCCGGCTGCCGCCGCCACGGCTTGCGCGCCGATGCTGCCGCCGGCTCCGCCCCGGTTCTCGACGACAAAGGTGGTGCCGGTATCGCGTGTCATGCGCTCGGCAAAAAGCCGCGCCAGGTTGTCGGCGTTGCCGCCCGCGGGATAGGGCACCACCACGCGCACCGGTCCCTTGGGCAGCGCGGCGGCTGCCCCGGCTGCCCCGGCCGGTGTGGAGGCGATCATGGTGCCCGCTAGGCCGAGCGCGGCCAATACTGTCTTGCATCTGCTTGTCATTTGCTGTCTCCTCACACGCCCCCGCGCATGCCGGGTCGGTTCAACGGCCGCTGTAGCTGGCGGCTCTCTTTTCGCGGAAGGCGCGCATCCCTTCCTGGGTGTCGTCGCTGTCTCGCACCACGTTGAGTTCGCGCAGGGCGTCCGCCATCAGCTCCGATGGTCCCTTCGGCATCACCGATTGCGCCACGAAGCGCTTGAGCGTCCTGAGCACCAGCGGCGCCGAGCGCGACAACTCGTTCGCCATTGCCATGGCGGCCTCCACCTGCTGCCCGACCGGCACCACATCGTTGACCAGGCCGGCATCGCGTGCGCGCTGCGCATCGACGGTTCGGCCCAGCAACATGATCTCCATGGCGAGCTTGTGTGGAATCCGAGAGGCCAGGCCGGCGATCATCCCGCCGGTAAAGCCCAGCCGCGCCTCCGGATAGGAAAACTTGGTGTTGTCCGCGGCGACGGCCAGGTCGCACATCATGTGCAGCACCATGGCGCCACCGACCACCCAACCGGCGGTCGCCGCAATGATGGGCTTGTCCGTGATGAAACCTGAACCGGGAATGCAGCGCCATAGCTCCGGCAGGTTGGTGACATCCGCGCCGGCCGAGAACGCATCATTGCCGGCGCCGGTGATCACCGCGATGCGCTGGTCGGATGCGTCGAATTCCTGGAAGCCCTGCTGCAGCAGTTCCGCTGTCTCTTTGCAGATGACGTTGCGCTTTTCCGGGCGGTTCAGCGTGAACAGCGTGACCTTGCCGTGCTGCTCGATCGTGACGATGCTCATTTCTTGTGTCTCCGTTCTTGATGCGATTAACAGGGAATTGCCGGTTCAATCCACGCGCACGCGCGCGTCCACGGCCACGCAGCCTTGCCCTTGCACGCGGACCTTGAGCGGATTGATCTCGATCTCGAAATCCCGCCTGCGCAGGGCGTCGGCCAGCCAGCCCATGCGTACCATGACGTCGGCCACGGCCTCGATATCGAGCGGGGGGCGGCCGCGGTAGGCCTGCAGCAGCGGTGCCACCTTGAGGCCCCGCAGCGCGGCCAGTGCCGTCTCTCGCGCCAGCGGTGCCGGCAGCACCGCGATATCGCGCAGCAACTCGACCAGCACGCCGCCGCTGCCCACCAGCACCTGCGGCCCGAACTGCGGATCACGTCTTACGCCGACGATCAGCTCAAGCTCGCCCGCTTCCTGCGTCTGCAGGTAGAAGCCCGTAACGCGGGGCTGCGGTAGGCTCGCGCCGATGCGCTGGCGCATCGCCTGAAGGCCTTCGCGCAGTGCGTCGGCATCGGCCACATTCAGCAGCACGCCGCCCACGTCGGACTTGTGCACGATGTCAGGCGACACCACCTTGGCCACCATCGGGAAGCCGATCGCATGGCTGCCCGCCACCGCGGCCTCGATGTCGGAAAACACCTGGCCGCGGTTCACCGGCACGCCGATTGCCTGCAGCAGCGCCTTGGATTCGGACTCGCCCAGCGCGCCGCTGACGTCAGGCAGGCTGGCGGGGTCGAATCCTGCCGGCTGCGGCGCCGGTGCCGCCTGCCACGCAGACCAGCGGCGCCAGCCCTCGACCGCCGCCACCGCTTCGCCCAAGCTGTTGGTGAACGGCACGCCGCATCCGAGCAGCGCCTTGCGCGCGTCCGTGGCGGCCGCGCCCGGCTGCATCACGAACAGCAGCGGCTTGCCGCTGTCCTGGCCGCCGGCGGCGAGCTGGCTGGTGATGGTGACCAGGTCCGGCGCGGTGGTCATCACCGCAAGGGCCAGGTCGGCGTGCGGGTCGGCCATGGCGATTTCGGTGGTCTTGAACCCTACGTCCACCGCCTCTGCGGCTTCCTCATACCGGCGACCGCCCAAGTCGACCGGGTTGTCCGCCTGGCCGGGGGAGTAATAGACCGACAGTGCGTCGCGAGTGGGCTTGGAGAATCGCGTCAGCGGAATGCCGGCTTCCGCCAGCCTGTCGGCGCTGAGCGCGCCGCCACCGCCGGAGGTGGTGACGATCAGCGCCTGGTCGACCGTCCTGCCCGGATATCGCGCCATCGCCGCCGCGAGCACCAGCATGGCGGCCGGGTCATCCAGCAGCAGCACGTTTTCCTGCCGGCAGACGGCCTGCAGGCTGGCGAAGTCGCCGGCCATGCTGGCGGTATGCGAAAACGCGGCCCGGCTGCCGTCGGCGGTCTTGCCCGCCTTGACCGCCAGCCAGGGCTTGCCTGCGGCGCGGGCGCGGCGCGCCAGCTGCACGAAGCGCTCCGGCGACTTGATGCCTTCGATATAGGTGCAGATCACTCGCGTGCGCGGGTCGGCGATCAGGAACTCGACAAAGTCGCACAGCTCCAGGTCGGCCTGATTGCCGACGGACACGCAGTGCGTAAAGCCGATGCCGATCTCGTAGGCGCGGTCGAACAGCGTCGCCATCAGCGCGCCGCTCTGGCTGACAAGGCCGATCGGGCTCTCGATCAGGCTCTCGACTTCCAGCGCGGGCGAGGAGCACAGCACCAGCTTGTTGGCCGGGCTGATCAGGCCCAGGCAGTTCGGGCCGATCAGCCGCATGCCGCGGGCATTGGCGATCTCAACGATCTCACGTTCGAGCGCGGCGCCCTCGGCGCCGGCGTCGGAGAACTTGGCCGTGATGATAATGCCGGCGCGTGCGCCGCGCGCGGCGCATGCCGCGATCTGTTCCTTTACCTTTGCCTGCGGCACGGCCATGATGACCATGTCCGGCGCGGCCGGGGTGGCGTCGATGCTGGGATAGGTCTTTAGGCCGAACAGCGTTTCGCGTGCCGGGTTGATCGGATAGACGGCGCCGTCGAAGTTGTGCTTGAGCAGCATGCGGTACAGGCGTCCGCCGAACTTGCCTTGGTCTTCGGACGCGCCGATCACCGCGACCGAGCGCGGATTCAGCAGCGCGGCCAAGTTGTCGGCGGAGGTGGTGGATAGGTTCATCTCTTGTCTCCTTCGCGATATTCGCGTCGTCTAGTTGTGTCGTGTCTTGCGGCGCCTGCCTGGTTTGCCGCCGGATCAGCGCTTCATTGACGCGCGGTAGGTCGCGATGCGCGCCTTTAGTCCTGGCCTGGCCGCCGAACGCACCAGCTCGGCCAATTGCGATGCCTGGGCCAGCGCGAGCGTGCCATGCCCGTCCAGCGTGGCCGCCTGGATGGCGGCGTGGGTGGAACGGTCAAGCCGGCGCGCGCGTGCAGCCAGTGCCGCCAGCGCCGCAGCGCGGTCCTCCTGCGCCACGAGCGTCGCGAATCCGGCGGCAACGGCGGGTTCGGCACTGACCACGGCGCCGCCAGCAATCCACTCGCGCGCCCGCGCCGGGCCTACCAGCGCAGCCAGCCGGGCACTGCCCAGCACCAGCCCGAACGCCGCACCCGGAAAGGCAATGCTGCTGCCAGGCGCTATCCAGCGTTGTTCGCACGCAGCAACCAGGTCCGCGCCGGCGCCCATGGCGCGGCCCCGCACCAGCGCCACGGTGCTGAAAGGCGCGGCATGCACGGCCTGCAGCAGGAGTTCGACACGGATGAAGCGCGACAGCAGCGAATCGTCGCTCTCGCTGTCGAGGTCGCCGAGGTCGAAGCCGGTGCAGAAATGCGGGCCGTTCCCGGCGAGCACTAGCAGGCGGGTGCCGTCATCGTGGCAGGCCTGCACGGCGCCGGCCAGTGCCGCCACCAGGCCAGCGGAAAGCGCGTTGCCGCGCTCGGGCCGGTCCAGCGTCAGCGTGGTCATGTCGTCCTGCTTTTCAACCAGCAGCCCGTCCAGATTCCCCGGGAGGGGGGGCGCCTGATCCTGCGTCATGCTGTCGGCGCGGCCCAGAGATTGGGCACGAACGCATTGGCATAGCCCGAGACAAAGGGCTTTACGGCACCGGTGGCGACGTCGAAGACATGACGCCGGATGCGGCCGATATTGCCGCCATACAGATGGATGCTGATCGAGACGCGGTCGTCATAGGCGTTGCGCACGCGATGCACATCGCCAAGCGTGGGAGAGACCGCTGCCACCTGGCCTGCCGACAGGCGCTCCGGCTCCCCGTCGGGTACCATCCGGCCGCCTTCGTCGCGATAGCGCTGATCGATTTCGGCGCCGCGCAGCACGCCGATCAGGCCCCATACGGTGTGGTCATGCACGGGCGTTTGATGGCCCGGGCCCCAGACGAAACTGACGAGCGAGAACCGGTCGAGCGGATCGCAGTAGAGCAGATGCTGCTGGTAGTAATCGGGATGTGGCTGCGCCATCTCCGCCGGCAGCCAGTCGTCATGCGCGACCAGCGCCTGCAGCGGTGCGGTGGCGGCGCCCAGCAACTGGGCTTCGTCTTGGCCGCGGGTGCCGGCCTGTTGCGTCAGCCGGCTGACGGTGGCGACGAATTCCCGCAGCCGTTCGATGTTGTGCGTCACGATGCCTCCGTCGGGGAGATCGGGATGACGTCGGAGTCCTGGTAGCGCGCACGCACGTCCTCGCTGTGCTCGCCAAGGGCGGGCGGATCGCGGCGGATCGGCAAGCCCATGCCATCGAACCGCAGCGGCGAGGCAAAAGTACGCGTCCGGATGCCGCCGGGCAGGGTCAGCGGACGCACCCATGCCATGTGCTCGACCTGAGGGTCGGCCAGCGCGGCCGCGTAGTCGTTGATGCGCGCATGCGGCACGCCGGCCGCATTGAAAGCGGCAATCCAGTGCGCGACGCCAGCGCCTGTGAAGCGCGCTTCCAGCAGTGCCTTGAGTTCCTTCTGATTGGCGGCCCGGTCGCTGGTGGTGGCAAAGCGCGGATCCTGCGCAAGTTCAGGCATCTCCACCACTTCCAGCACCGCCAACCAGAGCTTGTGGTTGCCTGCCGCGATGGCGAAGTGGCCGTCGGCGGCGCGGTAGGCCTGGTAAGGCGCATTGCGCGGATGGGCCGAGCCCAGCTTGACCGGGCTCTTGCCGTTGCCGAAGTACTCGCTGGTCTGCAGCGCTGCGATGCCCAGCGTGCAGCCATACATTGGCACGTCGATATGCGTGCCTGCGCCACCGGCCCGCACGCGCGTCAGCGCACTGGCGATGGCGAAGGCGGCATAGAGGCCGGAGGCGAAATCGGCTAGCGGCACGCCGCACTTGACGGGCTCTCCGTCGGGCTCGCCGGTCACGCTCATCACGCCGGCCGCGGCCTGGATGGTCAGGTCGAAGCCGCCTTCGCCGGCGCGCGGCCCGCTCTGGCCATACGCAGAGATCGAGCAGTACAACAGCGTTGGCTTGTGCTCCCGCATGCTGGCGAAGCCAAGCCCAAGGCGGTCCATGACGCCAGGACGGTTGTTCTCGACCACGACGTCGGCGTCAAGGATCAATTGGCGCGCCAGCGCCGCATCGGCGGGATCCTTCAGGTTGAGCGCGACAGACTGCTTGTTGCGGTTCAGCGAGGCGAAGTTCTCGGAGAAGCCGTTGGAGAGCGGCGGCCACTGGCGCAAGGTATCGCCCTCGGGAGACTCCACCTTGACCACGTCGGCGCCCATGTCCGCGAGAAGCATGCCGCAAAACGGGCCGGCCGCTACCGTACAGAATTCCACTACCCTGACCCCTTTCAGGGGCAGGTCCTTCTCGTTGAGATCATCCATTGCCATGCCTTGGGACGGAGTTGCGGGCCCGAAGGATTCCGAGGCCCTCCACATTCCAGCGCCGGTTATACCGGGATGGAGTCCAGTGTAGGGATGTCCCAATACTGGGTACAACTGTTCCGCATTTGAGAACACATGCGCGCCGGGAGTACGATGTCGCCATCCGCTTCAACCAGGAGGGACCGCGCATGAACAACACCTTGATCAAGGGGCTGCATGTCATCGAGCTGCTGGCCCATAGCGATCGCCCACTCGGCCTCACCGAGATCGCCAGGCACCTGGGGGTGGCCAAGAGCAATGTGCATCGCCTGCTGCAGGCGCTGGTCGAACTGCATTATGTGATCCGCGATGAAGAGGGCATGGGCTACAGCGCCTCGATCAAGCTATGGGAACTCGGTTCCGCCGTGTTGTCCCGCCTGGACCTGCGGCGCCACGCAGAGGCCTGGATGGAGCGCCTGATGGAGGCCACCGACGAGAGTGTCCACCTGTCCGTGCTGGACCGGGGCGAGGTCGTGTACGTGCACAAGGTCGACAGCCCCAACCCTGTACGGGCCTATACGCAGATCGGCGGACGGGCGTTGGCGCACTGTGTGGCCACAGGGAAAGCCATGCTCGCGTTCCAGCCCGACGTCACACTGCAGCGCATGGCTGACTCGCTGGTCGCGGCAACGCCAGACAGCATCGTCGACCCAAAGTGCTTCCTGCAGGAGATGGAAAAAGTACGCAGGCGGGGGTATGCGGTCAACTGCGGCGAGTGGCGCGCATCAGTCTGCGGGGTCGCCGCACCGATCAGCGACGGCAACGGCCACGTGATCGCCGCGGTCGGGCTATCGGGGCCGGCGGCACGTTTCAAGCCCCAGAAGATCAAGGCGTTTGCGGAGCTGGTGCGCGAAGCGGCCAATGAGATCGCGATCGGGCTGGGTGGTTGCGACAGGCACAATGCGCTGTCGCTGGCCACCCGGAGCATGGTCGCGGTCAGACGTTGAAAAGGGCGCCCCTGGCGGGCGCCTCGCAGCTTCAGGCGACGTGCCGCGGCTGCAGTGCCGGCGGCTTGAACGCCGTCACCTCCGGCGGTTCGCCTTCGAAGCGCGCGACATCGACCAGGCACGTCTGTGCAATGCAACCCTGAGACAGGCCCGATGCGGGCCGGTCCAGCGTCAGCGCATTCGGGTTGCCATGCTTCTCGATGCCGTTGCTGCCGTCCGATGCCGACAGGACTGGGTCGAACCAGGCGCCCGTTGACAACTTGATCACACCCTGGCGGATGGCTGCGCTGATGACAGCGCCGGCCAGGCAAGTGCCGCGTTCATTCGAGACGCGCACCACGTCGCCGGCACAAATGCCGCGATTGGCGGCATCCGTTGGGTTGATCATCACCGGCTCGCGGCCGGCGACCTTGGTGGCGCGGCTGTAGGGACTATGGTCCAGCTGGCTGTGGAGGCGGCTGGCGGGCTGGTCCGACAGCATGTGCAGCGGCCAGCGCGCGGCGAGGTCAGCGCCAAGCCATTCCACCGGGGCAAACCATTGCGGGTGCCCAGGGCAGTCCGGCAGCCCGAAGTCCGCGATGGTCTGGCTGAAGATCTCGATCTTGCCTGACGGGGTGCGCAGCGGGTTGGCCCGCGGATCGCGGCGGAAACTGTCCAGCATGACGACCGACTGGCCGGGCAGGGCCATGTCGACCAGGCCCGCCTCCCAGAACGCATCGAACGCGGGGAGCGGCACGTCAGCCTGCGCGGCGCGGCCGATGCTTTCGCTATAGAGCCTGCGCAGCCAGCCTTGCGTATCCAGGCCGTCCGTGTAGCGCGCCTCCGCGCCGAGACTGCGCGCCAGGTCCGTGAAGATGTCGTAGTCATCGCGCGCTTCGCCGACGGGCTGCATCGCCTGGCGCATCGCCACCATGAAGCGCTCGCGCGTCGAATACCCGATGTCATCGCGTTCCAGCGTCGTGGTCGCGGGCAGCACAATGTCGGCCAGCTTCGCGGTCGCGGTCCAGAACGGCTCGTGCACGACGATCGTTTCCGGCTTGCGCCATGCGCGCAGCAACCGGTTCAGGTCCTGATGGTGATGGAAGGGGTTGCCCCCGGCCCAGTACACCATCCGGATGTCCGGATAGGTCAGCGTGCGGCCGTTGTACGTGAACGGTTCGCCTGGCTTCTCCAGCATGTCGGCGATGCGCGCCACGGGGATAAACGCCTTCACGCCGTTTTCTCCCTGAGGCAGGGTCGGGCCGGAGAAGCGGGGATTGGCGTTGCCGATCATATTGACCGCGCCGTAGCCGACGCCGAAGCCGCCGCCCGGGAGGCCGATCTGGCCCAGCATCGCCGCGAGCGTCACCAGCATCCAGAATGGCTGCTCGCCATGGTCGGAGCGCTGCAGCGACCAGGCGATATTGAGCATGGTCTGCGCCGCCGCCATCTCGCGTGCAAGCGCCGCGATGCGCGCGGCTGGCAAGCCGGTGATGCCGGCTGCCCAATGGGCGTCCTTGGCCTGTCCGTCCTGCCCGCCGCGCAGGTAGGCCGCGAAGCGGTCGAAGCCTACGCAATAGCGGTCGAGGAAAGCGAGGTCATGCAACCCTTCGGCGAGCAGCGTATGGGCCAGGCCGAGCATCAGCGCGGTATCGGTGTTAGGCCGGATGGCAAGCCACTCGAAGTCGGCGCCGGTGTCCAGGTCGTCGCGCACCGGGCTGATGTTGACGAAGCGGGTACGCGCCGCTGCCATCCGCCGCAACGCTCCAGGCACGTCGTGCTGGCCGGGGCCGCCGGCGCTGACCTGCGCATTCTTGGCCGGCACGCCGCCAAAGGTGACGAACATGCCGGTATGCCGGGCAAGCACATCCCACGATGTGTGGACCGTCATCAGTTCATCCATCGGGGCAACAATATGCGGCATCAGCACGCGCGCGGCACCCAGGCTGTAGGAGTCGGCATGGCGCACATAGCCGCCGATGGCGTTGAGGAAGCGGTGGATCTGGCTCTGGGCATGATGAAAGCGCCCGGCGCTGGACCAGCCATAAGATCCGCCAAAAATCGCTTCGTTGCCCCAGGTGCCGATGACGCGCTTCAGTTCGCCCGACACCAGCGTCAGCGCCTCATCCCAGCCGATCTCGACAAACGGCTCCTGCCCGCGGCGCTCCGGCCGGCTTCCCGGACCGTCATCGAGCCAGCTCTTGCGCACAGCCGGGCGCTTGACGCGCACCTGCGTGTCGCGGCAGGCTTCGAGCATGCCAGAGCCGATGCCGGAGGGCTGTGGGTCGGCCGGGATCGGCGTCAGCCTTGTCGCCTCGATCCCATTGCTTTCGACTTCATAAATGCCCCAGTGGGCCGCGGTATAGGTGCGCATTTGGAATGTGCCGGGATCTGTGAGGTAGCTTGTTGAGGGATCATTCGCCCTTGATGCCGATTGCCGGCAAAAGCTGTCTGTAGAATTTCTGGTCGGCCAGCAGCCCGCGGCGGAACTCTTCGGGCGACTGCCAGGAGGCAACCGAGTTGGCTTTCAGCATGACGGCCTGGATGTCCTTCTCGCCCAAAACCTGCCGCAGCGCTTGCGCGAGGCGATCCGTGATCTCTTTCGGCGTATCTTTGGGGACCAGGATGCCCCAGCCCGAGCCGCTTGCGGTGGTGATCTCCACCCCCACTTCCTTTAACGTCGGAACAGACGGCAGTTCCGGATGGCGGCTGCGGTAGAAGGTCGCGAGCGGCTTGAGCCTGCCCGCCTTGATCATGGCAACCGCCGCGCCGTCGATCACAAAATCGACATCGCCGGCCACCGCTGCATTGACCGCCAGCGCCGAACCGCGATATGGCACGTGCATCAGCTTCAGTCCAGCTTCGTGCGCCAACGTGCCGGCGTAGACGTGGCCCGCGGAGGCCTCGCCGGCGGAGCCGAACGTCAGTTTGTCCGGATGTCGCCTGGCGTACGCAATGAATTCCGTCAGCGTGTTGACCGGCAGTTCCTTCTTGACCGCCATGACGGCGATATAGTCGGCAACGCCGCCGATCGGCTGGAAGCTGTCCAGCGTGAATGGCAGATTGCGCAGATTGGGCAATACGGTAAAGGCGGAGGCTGCGCCGAGCAGCATGGTGTAGCCGTCTGGCGCCGCATTGGCGACGAACTCGGTGCCGACCTGCGTGGTCCCGCCAGGCTTGTCCTCGACCACGATATTGGCATTCAGCACCCTGGCCATCCGCTCCGCGATCAGGCGCCCCAGGATGTCAGAGGAACCGCCAGGCGGAAACGGTACGACCATCCGGATCGGCCGGTTAGGCCACTGCGCCTGCGCCGACAATGGCGGCGACCACCACAGGAACGGCACCATCATTGCTGCAAGGGCAAGGGTTCGGCACAGGCGGATCATGGGGCGACTCCGTTCTTGAGATCCCAACGCTGGGGGCAGGGAGATCATAGGGTCGTTCCATAATGCGTAGATAATGTTCCCATATGTGGAACCAGGTGCAACATCCCACGTATCGCTTGGCCGCGGGCCTCGAAGGCATTTTCATCCATGCCGCTTCGTCTCCAGCGATGCGCGAGGGGAAACCATCACTGTCGAAGCATGCAGTACGGTTCATGCGGCAACTTGTCCTGCTTGCCGTTGTCGGAGTAACCGAATCCACGGCCGCTATGTGCGCAAGCTGGAAGACCATCCAATGCTCGAGCAGCGGGTCGTTCTCACTATTGAGGTGCGTCGCTTCAAGTGTATGAACGCCAACTGCCCCCGTCGTACGTTTGCCGAGAATATTCACGCCTTGGCCGGTCGGTATCAGCGTCGTACGCGATCGCAGGCTCGGGCGTTGCACGCGCTGGGCCACGCCCTCGGTGGTGAGGCGGCGGCCCGGCTTGCTGACTTATTGGGCTGGCGCACCAGTGCCGACGCCGTGCTGCGGGAATTGCGCAGAGTACCTGAGCGCAAGCGCAAACCACGACCGCGGGTCGTCGGCATCGATGACTGGGCGATCGCGTGCGGTCACCAGTACGGAACGATCATCGTCGACCTGGAGCGACGTGAGCCAATCGAAGTGTTCGCCGGCAGGGAAGCCATTGCGGTGGCCGCGTGGATGCGTGTGCACCAATCGATCGAGATCGTCGCCAGGGACCGGGCCGGGGCCTATTCCGACGCTGTCGACATTGCGCTGCCGGCTCGAGGCGTGCCGGCACCCGCGGCGGTACTGCTGGCGGTAGACATGAAGGGACTAGCATGGAAGAGATCGCATGCGAAGCGCGCAGCACGGAATACGTGTCGGGTGTGGCCGGAGGGCACAGCGCAGGGGAGGCAGGCGCGATGTGGCGGGTAAGCCGCAGGCTTGCGACGAGACGCTTCGCAAAGGACGTAAAGATGCCAGATCGGCTCACCGCCCGTTGAGCGGTCAAATCTGATTTCTTTGCTTTGTCCGAAACCGTTGCCATAATGACGAAAAATGTGAAATCCGGGGCACAAAGCAGCGTGCAGCGCCGGAGTACGGGGTCGGATCTTCTGGAACATCATGGCTTTCAAGCAATCCATCCTGGCAGTGGCTGCCACGCCACGCGGCCGGCTGGCGACGCGCGTCGCGGGCGGCGTGGTCGTGGCGCTCGCGGTGTTTGGGCTGGCGGGGTATTTGGGCGGCCCGCCGCTGCTCAAACACCTGGTCGAAAAGAATGCGACCGAGGCGCTCGGGCGCAAGGTCACGCTGGGCAAGGCCCATGTGCGGCCGTTTGCGCTGGCGGCCACGCTCACTGACCTGACCATCTACGAGCGCGACGGCAAGACCCCGGCGCTGACGCTGGGTGAGGTTGAGGCCAATACCTCGGTGGCCTCGGTCTGGCACCTGGCGCCGGTGGTGGACAACCTGCATGTCGACCGGCTCGCCGTGCACGTGGTGCGTGGCGGCGACGGCCGCATGAGCTTTGCCGATGTCCAGGACAAGTTCGCGGCCCTGCCGCCCAAGCCCGCCGATGCCAAGCCGGCGCGCTTCTCGGTCAACAACATCGCGGTCACCGGCAGCAGCTTCAGCTATGACGACAAGCTGCTCAATACCAGCCTGCGCGTCGACAACCTGACGCTGACCCTGCCGTTCCTGTCCAACCTGCCGCATGACGTCGAAATCGTGACGCGGCCCACGCTGAGCGCGCAGGTCAATGGCACGCCGCTGGCGCTGGACGGCGAGGTGCTGCCCTTTGCCGATTCACGCCAGACGCGGCTGAACATCAACCTGGACGGACTCGAGGTGGCGCGCCTGATGGCGTTCGCGCCGCCGCTGCGCGATGCCGAGGTCAAGTCGGGCAAGCTCGATACGCGCCTGACGGTGGCGTTCCGCCAGCAGAAGGACACGCAGGAGATGGTGGTGATGGGCACCGCCGCGCTGCGCGATGCCGACGTGCGCACCCGCGCCGGGCAGCCGCTGGTCAAGAGCGGCCGCCTGGCGGTGGATATCGGCAGGCTCGAGCCGCTGGCGCACCGCGCGCAACTGCGCAGCGTGGAAATCGAAGGACTGGCGGTGGAGGCCGCGCGCCGTGCGGACGGCTCGCTGAACCTGGCCACGGCGTTCCTGCCGCAGGCGGCGAGCCAGTCCACCGATGGCGTGGCGCCAGCGCCGGCTCCCGCCGTGGCGCCGGCCTCGGCCCCGGCGGCAGCGTCGGGCGTGCAAGCCGCACCCGCGAAGACGGCGCCCAAGGACGAGCCGTGGCGCTATGCGGTCGACCGCATCGTCGTCAAGCAGGCCCGGCTGGGATTTGACGATGCGCTGGCGCCGTCGGGCCCGGGCAAGCTCGCGCTCGGTCCGCTCGATGCCGAGGTCAAGGGCTTTGCCGGCACCGACGGCGACAAGCCGGCACACATCGAGGCCACGCTGACCGTGGCCGATGGCCAGACCCTGCACCACACCGGCGACCTGCTGCTGCGCGAGGGCTCGATGGCCGGCACGCTGGAAACCACCGGGCTGCGGCCGCAGGGGTTTGCCGCCTGGTGGCCGCGCGAGCTGCGCAGCCAGTTCGGCACGACCGCGCTCAACGCCGAGCTGCATTACCGCATGGCATGGGGCACGCCGCCGTTCCAGTTCGTGCTGGAGAAATCGCGCCTGGAACTGGCGCCGCTCTATGTTGCCACGCGCGAGCCCGTGGTGATGCCGGCGTCCGCCGCCGCGGGCGGCAACGAGGCCGATGCGCAGCCCGCGGACAACGGCCGTGGCGCGCCGCGTGCCGGCCGCCGGGCGCGTGAGAGCGCCGCCGACCGCGACGGCGCCAACCTGCCGCTGCTGCAGGCCCGGAAGCTGGTGCTGGACGATATCCAGTTCGACCTCGCCAAGCAGACTTTTGCCACCAGCCAGGTCACGCTGGCGCAGCCGCAGATCGCGGCCACGCGCGACTATCGCGGCGAGCTGATCGAGATGGCGCGGCTGTGGACAACCGAATCCGCGCAGCAGGCGCGCGGCACGCCGCGGCGTGCTGAGCCGGCACCGGCGAAGGCGGCGGCCAGCGCCAATGGCGCGGCGGCGGGCGGCGGCTGGAAGGCCAATATCGGCAAGGTCGTGGTGGAAGGCGGCAGCGCCCGGCTGGCGGACTACCAGCCGGCCGAGGCCAACCGCGGCCGCCCGGTGATCCACCAGTTCCGCAATATCGGCCTGACCACCGGCGCCGTCGCCTGGCCGCTGACGCCGGCGGCGGTGCCAGTCAAGCTGCATGCCGAATCCGGTCGCAATGGCGTGATCGGCGTCGACGGCACGGTGTTGCCGGCGGTCCCCGCCAGCCGGCTGCAACTGGATCTGCGCCAGGTTGAGGTCAGCCCGCTGCAGCCGTACATGGCTGACCGCTTCAACGCGGCCCTGCGCACCGGCACGCTGACGGTCAAGGGCAAGCTCAATGTCGATGCGCCAGCCGGCAGGGCTGTCGCCGCGAATTTCAACGGCAACGTGCTGGCCGGCAATGTGCGCACGGTGGACCGCATCACCGGCGATGACTTCCTGCGCTGGCGCTCGCTGGCGGTATCGGGCATCGACTTTGCGATGGACGAGAGCAAGGGGCCGATGCGCGTGAGCCTGGGCAATGTCGCGCTGTCGGACTTCTATGCCCGCGTGATCCTGAACGCCAACGGCCGCCTGAACCTGCAGGACGTGATGGCCGGCGGCGCCGCCAAGGGCGAGGCCGCGCCGTCCACCAGCCTGACCCAGGCCAACCCGGCCTCGGCGCCGGCGACGCCGCCGGTGCAGACCGGCGACACGCGCACGGCCCAGGTCGCGCAGAAGCCGGGCGGGCCCAAGCCGCAGATGCGCATTGGCGGCATTTCGGTCGACAAGGGCAACATCAATTTCTCTGATTTCTTCGTCAAGCCCAACTACAGCGCCAACCTGACCGGCATGAAGGGCTCGGTGTCCAAGGTGTCGTCGGGCGATCCCACGCCGGCCGACCTGGTCCTGGATGGCCGCATCGACGACGACGCGCCGGTCAATATCAGCGGCAAGCTCAATCCGCTGGGCGAGCAGCTGTTCCTGGACATTGCCGCCAAGGCCTCGGGCGTGGAACTGACGCGGCTCACGCCCTACGCCGCCAAGTACGCCGGCTACCCGATCACCAAGGGCAAGCTGACCGTGGACGTGGCCTACAAGATCGAGAACGGCAAGCTCGATGCGCGCAACCACCTGTTCCTGGACCAGCTCACCTTCGGCGATCGTGTCGACAGCCCGGATGCGACCAAGCTGCCGGTGCTGCTGGCGGTGTCCCTGCTCAAGGACCGCAACGGGGTGATCGACGTGAACCTGCCGGTGTCGGGATCGCTGTCGGATCCGGAGTTCAGTATCGGCGGGGTGATTGTGCGCGTGATCGTCAACCTGCTGGCCAAGGCCATCACATCGCCGTTCTCGCTGATTGCGTCGGCCTTTGGCGGCGGTGGCGACGAACTGGGCTATGTCGAGTTCGCGCCCGGCACCGCGACGCTGACGCCGGCGGCGAAGGACAAGATCGCCAAGCTGGGCCAGGCGCTCAACGACCGGCCCTCGCTGCGGCTGGAAATCAGCGGCCGCATCGACCCGGCCACCGATGAGGCCGGCGCGCGCCGCGCGTGGCTGGATGCGCGCGTGGCCGAGCAGAAGCGGCGCGACCAGCGCACCAGCGCACAGGCGGGCGGCGAGGCTGGCGAGGACGAAGCCGGCGAGCAGGGCGCCGAGGTCAAGGTCTCGAAGGCGGAGTATCCCAAGTACCTGGAGCAGGTCTACAAGCGCACCTCGATGAAGAAGCCGCGCAACATCGTCGGCTTCGCCAAGTCCCTGCCGCCGGAGGAAATGGAAAAGCTGCTGATGGCCAACGCCACCGTCACCGATGCCGACCTGAAACGCCTGGCCGAAGCGCGCGCGCTGGCGGTCAAGCAGTCGCTCGAGCGCGAGGGCAAGGTGCCGGAAAGCCGGCTGTTCCTGACCGCGCCCAAGCTCAGTGCCGAGGGCATCAAGGACAAGGGCGCGCCCAACCGGGTGGATTTCTCCATCCGCGGGTAGCCCGGGTGGCGGCGCCGCAACCAGCGCCGCCACGGGCCCTGACCGGAAAACCGGTATGATTCGGCCCGGACAATCCGTTCCATAGCCGATTCAGGAGTGAGTTTTGCAGCAGGACCAAATCGAAGCCGACGTCGCCTTCAAGACCTGGGTATGCGTGATCTGCGGCTGGGTCTACGACGAAGAACAAGGCTGGCCGGAAGACGGCATCGCCCCCGGCACGCGCTGGGAAGACATCCCCGATGACTGGCGCTGCCCGGAATGCGACGTCGGCAAGGCCGAATTCGCGATGATCGAGCTGTAACGCGCAAGGCGCTTTTGCGGCGCCAGCGGACCCTGGCGGCTAGCTGTAGTGCCGCCGCTGCGCGGAACGGCAAAGCCCCGCGCGCTGGCGTTGTGCGGCGCAGCGCCGATAGCGCATCCGATACGGATGGCTGCAGCGCCAGATCGCCCGCAGCACGGTAATGAACAGCAGCGCCGCCATCACGGCGGCGAGCAGGCCGATCGACATAGCGGCCCTCCTCCCCAATCCCGCCTGTCCGACCCTTGCGGAGTCAGATCAGCAGCGGTAACGCTTCAAGCACCAATACCGCAACCAGCGCGCCGATCAGGGCACCCATGGTCCGGCAACTGATGCGCATGAATTTGGCGGTCACCGGGATCGAGCCCATGGCGATCACGCCTACCAGCGCCATCGGAATCAGGAATACAAGATCATGCGCGGTGAGGTGCATGGCGGTCTCCTGTCTCTCTTCTGTGAATCCAGTATAGGCAGTGTGTGCCGGCTGCACGGCCGCGCGCATCGGGATTGTCCCCAACCCGTGCCGGGCAGATGACGCCGCAGGTACCGATGCCAGCACATATGGCCCGCCGGGCGTTGCGCCGCGTACTCATGCCACGCCTTTTTCACCCTTTTGACCCCGAAGCGGGAAACCCGTGTCCTATGCTGAGCAAAGACGCGGGGCCTGTTCCCACTCAAGTCCGATGCCCCGCCGACCGAGAGAGAGACGGAGGTGGCTATGGAACTTCACATGCAATCGCACCACTACGTGCGACGACTGCCGGACTGGACCGCGGCAGCGGTGTCGGGGCTGGCGGCGGGCGCGCTGCTGCTGGTGCTGGAACTGTTCTGGTCGTCGATGGTGTCGGGCGTCAACCCCTGGGTTGCCACGCGCATGATCGCCGCGATCGTGATGGGACCGGAGGTATTGCAGACCTCGCTGTTCAGCGTTGGCACCGTGGCCGCGGCACTGGTGATCCACTTCGTGCTGGGCGCCGTGCTGGGGATGATCCTGGCGGCCATCATTGCACCCTTCACGCTGGACTCGAGCCTCGGCATGGCCATGCTGGCGGGTGCGATGTTCGGGCTGGTGGTGTACTTCTTCAACTTCCATGCGATGACGCGGGCCTTCCCCTGGTTTGTCGAGGTGCGCGGCTGGCATACCTTCATCGGGCACCTGATCTTCGGGATGGCGGCGGCGGCCTGCTACTGGAAGCTGGAAAGCAAGGACGTATCGCACTGACTGCACCGACATGACGGTTACGTTGCGCGCCGACCCTGCCCGGGCACGCGCGCACGGGCTGCGGCGGCCGGAACCAAGGGTTCCCGCCGCCGCTTTTTCTCGCGCTGCGCGCTTGTGCAGTGCGGCACCATTGCATTGGCATGTCGCCTTGCAGTGACCTGACGGCATGCACTAGTCTTATCTCTACCTGCGTGACTTGCGCATCCCTCGCCACGCGCGAGGAGGAGGGTGGATATGGCGTTGGCCATCGCACTCGTAGTCATGGTCGTCGCTTCGGTGCTCTTCCATTTCATGAGCCCGTGGTGGGCGACCCCGCTGGCGTCCAACTGGAAGCAGATGGACGATACGCTGACCATTACCCTCGTCATCACCGGCATTTTCTTCATCGGCATCAACCTGTTTGTCGGCTACATCGCCTGGCGCTACCGGCATGAGGCGCCACATCCCAATGGCGGCACCGGCCATCGCGCGTCCTACCACCCGGAGAACAGCAAGCTCGAACTGTGGCTGATCGGCGGCACCACGCTGGGCGTGGTGGCGCTGCTGGCGCCGGGCCTGTTCGTCTACGCCGACTACGTGCGCCCGCCGCGCGATGCCATGGTGATGGAAGTGGTGGGGCAGCAGTGGTCGTGGGCCTTCCGTTTTCCCGGCAAGAGCGGCCAGTTGGGGGCTTCCGATGCGCGCTTCGTCACCGGCGCAAATCCGCTCGGGCTGGACCCCGACGATCCGCGCGGCATGGACAATATCGTCATCGTAGGGCCCGAGGTGCACCTGCCGCTGAACAAGCCAGTCAAGGTGCTGCTGCGCTCCAAGGACGTGCTGCATGACTTCTACGTGCCGCCGTTCCGGGCGCGCATGAACATGGTGCCGGGCATGGTAACGTCGTTCTGGTTCACGCCGACGCAGGCGGGACGCTTTGAAATCCTGTGCGCGCAGCTGTGCGGCGTGGGACACTACAACATGCGCGGCACGGTGGTGGTGGAAGCGCCGGCCGCCTATGAGGCATGGCTGGCGAAGCAGCAGACCTTTGCCGTGACGCTGGCGAAGGCAGCAGCCCCGCCGGCGGCAATGGCCGCTGCCACGCCTGGCGCCGCCGGCGACGCCGGCACCATCGAGAAGGGCCGCGCGCTGGCGCAAAGCAAGGGGTGCGTCGGCTGCCACAGCATCGACGGCAATCCGGGCGTCGGGCCGACCTGGAAGGGCCTGTACGGCAAGACCGAGACCTTTGCCGACGGCAGCAGTGCCAAGGTCGATGATGCCTTCCTGCACGAGGAGATCACCGATCCGCAGGCGCGGCTGGTCAAGGGCTTCGGTCCGGTGATGCCGAAGCTGCCGGTGAGCGAGGACGAGGTGTCGGCGCTGATCGCCTATATCAAGTCAGCCGGCAGCGAAGCCGCTGCGGCAGGCACGGTTGCGCCGGCAGCGCCGGCGGAAATCCCCGCGGGCCCCGCTGCCGCGACCAGTGCCGCCACCACGGCAGCCGCGCCCGGGGCCGAGTCCGGCACCTATACGACTTCGACGGCCGTGGCCGTGCCGCCCTCGGCGGCGCCCGCGCCCGCCAGGAAGTGAGGAGACCCGCATGGCTTACGCCGACGATGCCGCCCATCACGCGCCGCAGAGTTTCTGGACCCGCTATGTCTGGAGCCAGGACCACAAGGTGATCGCCGTGCAGTACACCATCGTCGCGATCGTGGTGGGCCTGGTGGGGGTGGCGCTGTCCAACCTGATGCGCATGCAGCTTGGCTTTCCGGGGCGCTTCGAGTTCATCGACGCCAACCGCTATTACCAGTTCGTCACCATGCACGGCATGATCATGGTGATCTACCTGCTGACCGCGCTGTTCCTGGGCGGCTTTGGCAACTACCTGATCCCGCTGATGGTGGGGGCGCGCGACATGGTGTTCCCCTTCCTCAACATGCTCAGCTTCTGGGTCTACCTGCTGTCGGTGATCGTGCTGCTGACCAGCTTCTTCGTGCCCGGCGGGCCGACCGGGGCGGGATGGACGCTGTATCCGCCGCAGGCCATCCTGCCCGGCACCCCAGGCTATGAGTGGGGCATCATCCTGATGCTGGTGTCGCTGGCGATCTTTATCGTCGCTGCCACCATGGGCGGCCTGAACTACGTCACCACAGTGCTGCAGGCGCGCACCGAGGGCATGACGCTGCTGCGCATGCCGCTGTCGGTGTGGGGCATCTTCATGGCCACCATCCTGGCGCTGCTGGCGTTCCCGGCGCTGTTCGTGTCGGCAGTGATGATGCTGCTGGACCGCACGCTGGGCACCAGCTTCTTCATGCCGGCGATCGTGTCGATGGGCCAGCAGCTGCAGTACAAGGGCGGCAGTCCGCTGCTGTTCCAGCACCTGTTCTGGTTCTTCGGCCATCCCGAGGTCTATATCGTCGCGCTGCCGGCGTTCGGCATCGTCTCGGACCTGGTCAGCGTGCATTCGCGCAAGAGCATCTTTGGCTATCGCACCATGGTGTGGGCGATCCTGGCGATCGGGGTGCTGTCAGTGGTGGTGTGGGCGCACCATATGTTCGTCAGCGGCATGAACCCGTACTTCGGCTTCTTCTTTGCCACCACCACGCTAATCATCGCCATCCCCACCGCGATCAAGGTCTACAACTGGGTCATCACGCTGTGGCGCGGCGATATTCATTTCACCGTGCCGATGCTGTTTGCGATCGCCTTTATCAGCACCTTTGTCATCGGCGGGCTGACCGGGCTGTTCCTGGGCAATGTCAGCGTGGATATCCCGCTGTCGAATACCTACTTCGTGGTGGCGCACTTCCACATGGTGATGGGCGTGTCGCCGATCCTGGTGGTATTCGGCGGCATCTACCACTGGTACCCGAAGGTCACCGGCAGGATGCTGGAAGATACCATGGGCCGCATCCATTTCTGGGTCACCTTCGTCGGCACCTACGCCATCTTCTTCCCGATGCACTACCTGGGCGTGCTGGGCATGCCGCGCCGCTACTACGCCTACCAGAACTACGCCTTTATCCCCGAATCGGCGCATGTGATGAACATGTATATCTCGGTGGCCGCGTTCATCGTGGCCACGGCGCAGCTGCTCTTTGTCTTCAACCTGGTGTGGAGCCTGTGGCGTGGCCGCAAGGCCGACGCCAACCCGTGGCGCGCCGCCTCGCTGGAATGGCAGACGCCGCAGACGCCGCCGGTGCACGGCAACTGGGGACCGCACCTGCCGGTGGTGTACCGCTGGGCCTATGCTTACAGCGTGCCGGGCGCGCCCGAGGACTTTATCGCCCAGAACGCGCCGCCCGAGGCGGGCGGGGCCGAGCCCGAGCCGCATGCCAGCCGCGGAGCCGTCGCATGAACGCCGAAGCCCTGTACAAGGTCAGCCGCGACGATTTCGGCGGCAACCCGTCCGGCGAGAACGCCGCCAACCACCGTCCGCGCGGGCGTGCCCCGGCGAGCATCGGCCTGTGGGTGTTCATGGGCGTGGTCAGCTCGCTGTTTGCGCTGTTCCTGACGGCCTATGCGCTGCGCATGGACAGCCCGGACTGGCACCGCATCGGCTTGCCGTGGCAGGTGTGGTTGTCGACCGCGCTGCTGGCGGCCGGCAGCGTGGCCATGGCGGTGGCGTCGCACGCCGCGGGCCAGGGCGAGATGGCAGTGGCCCGGCAGGCGCTGCGCCTGGGCGGCCTGGGCGCGGCCGGCTTCGTGGCCTCGCAGCTGTGGGCCTGGCAGGCGCTGGGCGCGATGCAGGTGATGCCTGCCGGCAATCCGGCCGGCAGCTTCTTCTACCTGCTGACGGCGATGCACGGCCTGCACGTGCTGGGCGGCCTGGCCGGCTGGGGCGTTGCCATGTCGTCGCGCGGCAGCGGCGAGGCCGCGGTGCTGCGTATGCGGCTGTGCGCGCGCTACTGGCATTTCCTGCTGGCGGTGTGGCTGGTGCTGCTGGCCGCACTGGGGTGGCTCACGCCCGAACTGGTGCGCTACATCTGCGGCACGGCCTAGCGGCGGCGGCAAGGAGGACCGGCATGTCAACGCAACTGTCTTCACCATCGGCCACACCCGGCGTGGCGCCTGCGCCCCCGGTGGGTGGCCTGCGCGGCCTGCTGGCCGACTGGTCGTCGGACCAGCAGGCCTTCAAGGTGTCGTGGGGCAAGGCGATGATGTGGATCTTCCTGCTGTCCGATACCTTCATTTTCAGCTGCTTCCTGACCGGCTACATGACCGTGCGCATGTCGACCACGGTGCCATGGCCCAACCCCAGCGAGGTGTTCGCGCTGCACGTGGGCGGCGCCGACATCCCGCTGCTGCTGATCGCCATCATGACCTTCGTGCTGATCACCAGCAGCGGCACCATGGCGATGGCGGTCAACTTTGCCTACCGCCGCGCGCGCCGCGAGTGCGCGCTGCTGATGCTGGTGACCGCGCTGTTCGGCGTGATGTTCGTCAGCATGCAGGCCTTCGAATGGACCAAGCTGATCATGGACGAGGGCGTGCGGCCGTGGGGCAACCCCATGGGCGCGGCGCAGTTCGGCTCGACCTTCTTCATGATCACCGGGTTTCACGGGCTGCATGTGTCGTGCGGCGTGGTGTACCTGCTGATCGTGGCCACGCGCGTGCTGCGCGGGCGCTACGAGGCCACCGGCAATTACCAGATCGTCGAGATCGCGGGGCTGTACTGGCACTTCGTCGACCTGGTCTGGGTATTTATCTTTGCGTTGTTCTATCTCTGGTGAGGGCGGCCATGGCATCGAATCCGGCAACTCCCGCAACTCCCGCAGCGCCCGCGCAGGGCACGCCGCATGGCACCGGCCAGGATGCCGGGCATGCCGCGCACTCCGGCCAGCAGCATCCCATCGGGCTGTACCTGAAGATCTGGCTGCTGCTGTTCGTGCTGTCGACCATGTCCTACCTGGTCGACTACTTCCATTTCACCGGCTACCTGCGCTGGACGCTGATCCTGCTGTTCATGGCGCTGAAGGCCGGGCTGATCGTGGCGGTGTTCATGCACATGGCATGGGAGCGCATGGCGCTGATCTGCGCTATCCTGATCCCGCCACTATGCCTGCTGGTACTGGTCGGGCTGATGGCCGAAGAAGCCAACCACACTTTCCTCACGCGCGGCCTGTTCTTCCGCTGAACCGGGCCGGAACCCGGAGCGCGTGCCGGCCGGCCGCGCCGCTGCCGGATTTCAACCCTGAACGGAAGCACAGCCTATGCACGCCGCCACGCAGGCAATCCTCACCTACAACCATGGCCGCGATCCCGAGCGGCTGACCCGCAAGCTTGCGACCATCGCGGCAGACCCGTTTGCCTTCTTTCGCGGCACCAACCATCTCTATGCCGCATCGCTGCGCGATGAGGCGCCATTGCACGATGCGCCGGCCACCTACGTCTGCGGCGATCTGCACCTGGAGAACTTTGGCAGCTTCAAGGGCGACAACGGGCTGGTCTATTTCGACCTGAACGACTTTGACGACGCGCTGGTCGCACCGCTTACCGTGGACCTGATCCGGGTGCTGTCAAGCGTGCTGGTCGCCTCGGGCCAGCTGGGCCTGTCCGAGGGCAATGCCATGCGCGCGTGCGAGGAGATGCTCTCCACCTACGCCGCCGTGCTGCAGACGGGCAAGGCGCGCTGGCTCGAGCGCTCCACGGCGATGGGCATGGTGGCCACGCTGCTGCGCCGGGTCAAGCGCCGCAGGCGGGGTGAACTGCTGTCGGAGCGCACCACCCTGCGCAAGGGCAGGCGGCGCCTGCTCTGCGACGGCCGCCATGCATTGCCTGCGGACAAGGCCGGCCGCGAGCACGCGCACGCAATCCTTGCCGCTTATTCCAGGCAGAGCCACCACGGCCACCGCTTCACCGCCGACGACGCGGCGCGGCGCGTGGCCGGCATCGGCAGCCTCGGCCTGGAGCGCTATGTGGTGCTGGCCCGCGATGAGCTGGGCGGCATGCAGCGCCTGATCGACATCAAGCGCGCGGCGCCGAGCGCGTGGCAGGACCTGCCCAACCGCCCGCAGCCGCGCTGGGGCAGCGATGCAAAGCGTGTCGCGGCCGCGCAGCAGATCATGCAGGCGGCTTCGCCCGCGCTGCTGTCCGCGGTCGACATGGGCAAGGCTTCCTACCTGGTAAAGAGCCTGCAGCCAACCGCTGACCGGGTCGACCTGGCACGCTGCAACGGGTTTGCGCAGTTGCGCGATGTGCTGGTCACCATGGCGCATGCCGCGGCGTGGGCGCACCTGCGCGGCTGCGGGCACCATGCCGCGGACCGGATCGAGCAGTTGCAGGCGTATGCCGCCGGCACCCGCTGGCGCAGCGGCGTGCTGCGGCTGGCGCGGCATGGCTGGGTGGTGTCGCTGGCGCAGTGGAAGGCCTATGCGGAGGATTACCGCAAGGCGAGGGGAGAGTGAGCGGGGGCTGAAAGACGCAAGCGCCGTTCACGCTTGCGTGAACGGCGCCAGCGTCAGCATGCTCAGGCCTGGGTGATGAACTTGGTCACCAGGTAGCCGTCGAAGGTTTCCTGGCCGCCTTCGCTGCCGATGCCCGAGTCCTTGATGCCGCCGAACGGGGTCTCGGCCAGCGCCATGCCGAAGTGGTTGATGTTGACCATGCCGGCTTCGAGCCCGTTGGACACTTCGGTCGCGGTCTTCAGCGAGTTGGTGAACACATACGACGCCAGGCCGTAGGGCAGGCTGTTGGCGCGGCGCAGCGCCTCGGCGGTGTCCTTGAAGCGCGTCACCGGCGCGACCGGGCCGAACGGCTCGTCGGTCATCAGGCGCGAGTCATCGGGCAGGTCGGTGACCACGGTGGGGGCGAAGAAGTAGCCCTTGTCGCCCATGCGCGCGCCGCCGGTCACGACCTTGCCGCCGCGCTGGCTGGCATCGTCCAGGAACTGCTCCATCGACAGCACGCGGCGCTCGTGCGCCAGCGGGCCCATCTGCGTGCCGGCCTCCAGGCCGTCGCCCACCTTGATCGAGCCGATCACCTCGGTAAAGCGCGCCAGGAAGCGGTCATAGGCCTTCTCCTGGACGTAGAAGCGCGTCGGCGACACGCACACCTGGCCGGCGTTGCGCAGCTTGAAGCGCGCCAGCATCTCGGCGGCGGGGTCGATATCGGCATCGTCGAACACCAGCACCGGCGAATGGCCGCCCAGTTCCATGGTCATGCGCTTCATATGCGCGCCGGCCAGCGCCGCCAGCTGCTTGCCCACCGGCACCGAGCCGGTGAACGAGATCTTGCGCACGATCGGCGATTCGATCAGGTAGGTCGAGATCTCGCCGGGCACGCCCCAGACGATGTTGAGCACGCCCGGGGGCAGGCCGGCATCGTGGAACAGCTGCGCCAGCGCCACCACCGCGCTGGGCGAGTCCTCGGGACCCTTCAGGATCAGCGTGCAGCCGGCGCCCAGCGCCGACACGATCTTGCGGATGGCCTGGTTGAACGGGAAGTTCCAAGGCGTGAAGGCGGCGCACACACCGATCGGCTCGCGCACCACGATCTGGCGCACATGGGGCTGGCGCGGCGGGATCACGCGGCCGTAGATGCGGCGGCATTCCTCGGCGTGCCAGTCGGCGTGCTCGGCGCAGACCATGACCTCGCCAATGGCCTCGGCCAGCGGCTTGCCCTGGTCCAGCGTGATATTGCGGCCGATTGACTTGGCCCGCTCGCGCGTGAGCTCACCCACGCGGCGCAGGATCGTGGCGCGCTCCAGCGGCGAGGTCTTCTTCCAGGTTTCAAAGGCACGCTGCGCGGCGGCCAGCGCGCGGTCCAGGTCGGCCCGGCTGGCGTGCGGCAGCTTGCCCAGCACTTCCTGCGTGGCCGGGTTGATCACATCCTGCTCGCGCCGGTCGCCTCCCTTGATGAATTCCCCGTCGATATAGAGGGCGAGATCCTGGTACATGCGTGTTCTCCTGGTGGGCGGTGAAACCGCAAGCTTAACCCGGCCGCCGCGTTCATGCAGCGCGCCGGGCGCATTGCCGGCAGGAATGTGCGGGAATGTCCCCGCGACCCGTCCAGGCGGGTCAGGCGGTATCGCGCGCCCGGGCCACGGCTGCGCCTTCAGCGCCGCTGCGGGTGGCTTCCACCACCAGGATCACCATCAGCGTGATCAGTGTCAGGCCGAACACCGCGTAGCCGATGCTGTCGCCCTCGATGGCGAACAGGCTGGGCGCGTAGGTCGGGCTGGTGCAGATCATCGTGCCCGCCAGCATGCCGGTGTAGTGCATGCCGCAGACGGCAACGCCCATGACCACTGCCGCCGCCAGCTGCTTGCCGCGGGTCTTCACCGTAGTGGCAAGCCACAAGGCCACCACCGACACCACCACCGCGATCACCACGGACAGCCCGATGATGGCCAGGTCCCAGTCGAAGCGGGTGTTGGAGCGGATTGCCGCCATGCCGGTGTAGTGCATCGCCACCACGCCCAGCCCGGTCAGCACGCCGCCCTTGACCACGTTGTCGGTGCGGCTGCCGCGCGGGCGCGAGGCGACGGCCAGCCCGGCCCCGGCCAGCACCATCACGACCAGCAGCGAGGCCAGTGTCAGGAACAGGCCGAACTCGCGGTGGGTCGGGGTCTCGTAGGCCACCATGCCAATGAAATGCATCGACCAGACCGCGCCGCCGCCCAGTGCCACGCTGGCGCAGAGCAGCCGGTCCACGTCCAGGCGCCCGTCGGGCAGGCGCACCCGGCGCGACCAGCGCAGGCCCACATAGGCGCCGCAGACCGAGATCAGGAACGACAGGCCCACCATCGGCCAGTCATAAGCAAACGGCACCAGGGCGCCGGAAACAGGCTGGAAACCGACAAACATGACCCCACCTCCTCGTCATGACTGCGATTGAAGGGAGCACGCGCATGCCGGAGAACCCAGGTAACCCCGTCCGGCAGCCGGCCTGGGACGCGGTGGTCCCGCGCCGAGTATGCGATCCGCCGCAATCGCCGGGGAATAACTCATTCAGGTAAAAAAACGGGCCAGGATCGGACAAAGCGCGCGTTACCGTCCCGGCCGGGGGGTGCCATGCGTGCTTGTATGCACCTCGGGGCAGGAATAGACTGGGCAGATTTCCCATGCGCGACACCCTATGAAGCCAGACGCCAGACTGACCACCGGCCCGATCGGCCGGACCCTGCTGCTGTTCTCGTTGCCGGTGCTGGGCAGCAACATCCTGCAGTCGCTGAACGCCTCGATCAACTCGGTCTGGGTCGGCCGGTTCCTGGGCGAAGCCGCGCTGACGGCGACCTCCAACGCCAACATCATCCTGTTCTTCCTGCTGGGCGTGGTATTCGGCATCAGCATGGCCAATACCATCATGATCGGCCAGGCGGTCGGCGCGCGTGACCTGAACGAGGCGCGCCGCGTGGTCGGCACCAGCACCACCTTCTTTGTCGGGATGTCGGTGCTGGCCTCGGCGCTGGGCTACTTCTACACGCCGGACATCCTGGCCGCGATGCACACCCCGGAAGACGCCGCGCCGCTGGCGGTGGCCTACCTGCGCATCATCTTCCTGGCGCTGCCGTTCATGTACTTCTACAACTTCGTGATGATGACGCTGCGCGGCGCCGGCGATTCGCGCACGCCGTTCTGGTTCATGTTGTTGTCCGTGGTCCTGGACGTGGTGCTCAACCCGGTGCTGATCTTCGGCGTGGGCCCGATCCCGCCGCTTGGCATCGCGGGCTCGGCGCTGGCCACGCTGATCGCGCAGCTGGCGAGCCTGGCGGCGATGCTGGCGCTGCTGTACCGGCGCCGGCATTTCCTGCTGCTGCATCGCGGCCAGCTGGCGCTGCTGAGGCCGGACCCCGCGATCCTGCGCGCGCTGGTGGCCAAGGGCCTGCCGATGGGACTGCAGATGGTGGTGATCTCGTCGTCCGCCATCGTGATGATGGCGATGGTCAACACCTATGGCTCGCAGACGACCGCCGCGTACGGCGTGGCCTCGCAGTTGTGGACCTATGTGCAGATGCCGGCGCTGGCGGTCGGCGCGAGCGTGTCGTCGATGGTGGCGCAGAACGTCGGCGCGGGGCTGTGGCAGCGTGTGTCGCGCGTCACGCGCGTGGGGCTCCTGTTCAACGTGGCCATGACCGGCGCGCTGGTCGCGCTGATCTATGTGTTCAACCGCCATTCGCTCGGGCTCTTCCTCGGCACCGACGGCGTGGCCATCGGCATCGCCCAGCATATCAATGTGGTGGTGCTGTGGTCGTTCATCCTGTTCGGCTTCACCATTGTCATCTTCGGCACGGTGCGCGCCACCGGCGCGGTGATGGCGCCGCTGGTGATCCTGTTCCTGTCGATGTGGGTGATCCGGCTGCCGTTCGCGTGGGCGCTGGGCCCGCGCATCGGCGCCGAGGCGATCTGGTGGAGCTTCCCGCTGGGTTCGGTGGTGTCGCTGGCACTGGCGATCGGCTACTACCGCTTCGGCAACTGGCGCCGCAGTCATATCCTGCCCACGGCGCCGCACCCGGCGGCGGCCGTGGGGCTGGCGCCCGATACCAGCATGGGCACGCCCTGCGAAGATGCGGGCGAGGTCGTCGAGGAGACGGCCGCGGCAACGCCCGAGCCCGAAGCCGCGCGGTGACTTCAGCGGCCCGTCATCGGGTTGGCTCCATTGAAAGCCATTCGAAAGATCGATGTGTCATCGTGTGGTCGCTGGCACTCCCTCCCAGCGCACGCGTGCCCTGACAGCCAGGCCAGGCGCGCGCGTCTATCCGGCCGCGCCTTGCCCTGATGCAAGCGTGCGCGTCGTCTTGTTCGTCTGATATTCCTTCCAGCTCTCCTTCCGGATTCTTCACGTTGAAATACATCGTGTTCTGATGTATTTGCCCGCGCACATCGGCCGGATTTGCCATTTTCTCAGGGGCATCGGTGAATACCCCTAAACCAATACAAATGAAAGGCACCTGAAAGTTCGCGTCTTTAAGGTTCCGGTCAACCGTCGGGGAGCATGCCTTGCGCATGTCTTGCGGCGCCCGAGCCAGTGCGCCCCCCGGCACGGCATTTCGTGAACTTTGAGGAGAATCATTTTGCGCATACGCAGCCAAAAGGACTTTGCCTCCGGCCTGATGTTCGTTCTGGTCGGATTCGGCTTTTCCTGGGTCGCACGTGGCTATTCCATGGGAACGGCCGCGAAGATGGGACCCGGATATTTCCCATTCCTGCTTGGACTGGTGCTGGCACTGCTTGGTGTGCTGGTGCTGATCGGTTCGTTGTCGTCCAAGGGCGAGGAAGACCATCTCGCGCGCTGGGACCTGAAGACCCTGCTCTGGATCCTGGGTTCCGTGGTGCTGTTCGGCCTGTTGCTCAAGCCGCTTGGCATGGTGCTGTCGGTGTTCGTGCTGGTGCTGGTGTCGTCGATGGCCAGCCATGAGTTCAGCTGGAAGGGCGCGCTGCTCAACAGCGTGGTGCTCGTGCTGATCAGCCTGGGTGCGTTCGTGTACGGCATCAACCTGCAGATGCCGGTATGGCCTGCATTCATCACCGGTTAAGGAGCAGCGAGCATGGAATTACTTGATCACCTCGCGCTGGGATTCTCCACGGCGCTGTCGCTGCAAAACCTTGCCTACGCCTTCCTGGGCTGCGTGCTGGGTACCCTCATCGGCGTGCTGCCGGGCCTGGGGCCGCTGGCCACCATCGCCATGCTGCTGCCGGTGACCTACACGCTGCCGCCGGTGGCCGCGCTGATCATGCTGGCCGGTATCTACTACGGCGCCCAGTACGGCGGCTCGACCACCGCCATCCTGGTCAACCTGCCCGGTGAATCGTCGTCGGTGGTGACAACCATCGATGGCTACCAGATGGCAAGGCGAGGGCGAGCGGGCGTGGCACTGGCCACCGCCGGTCTCGGCTCGTTCTTCGCCGGCTGCGTCGCTACGCTGATCCTGGCTGCCTTTGCCACGCCGCTGTCGGAACTGGCGTTCAAGTTCGGCCCCGCCGAGTACTTCTCGCTGATGTGCCTGGGCCTGATCGGTGCTGTGGTGCTGGCCTCGGGCTCGCTGCCGAAGGCCGTGGCCATGATCGTGCTGGGCCTGCTGATGGGGCTGATCGGTACCGACGTGAACTCGGGCGCCGCGCGCTTCTCGTTCGACGTGCCGGAACTGACCGACGGCATCGACTTCGTGGCGCTGGCCATGGGCATGTTCGGCTTCGCGGAAATCATCGCGAACCTCGAGCAGAAGGAAGCCCGTGAGACGTTCACCGATAACGTGACGAACCTGTGGCCGACCAAGGAAGACTTCAAGCGCATGGCTCCGGCCGTGCTGCGCGGCACGTTCCTGGGCTCGGCCCTGGGTATCCTGCCGGGCGGTGGTGCGGCGCTGGCTTCGTTTGCAGCCTACTCGCTGGAAAAGAAGACCTCGAAGTACTCGCATGAGTTCGGCAAGGGTGCGATCGAAGGCGTGGCGGGTCCGGAATCGGCCAACAACGCCGCGGCGCAGACCTCCTTCATCCCGCTGCTGACGCTGGGCATTCCGCCCAACGCGGTGATGGCGCTGATGGTGGGTGCGATGACCATCCACAACATCCAGCCCGGCCCGCAGGTGATGACCAGCAACCCGGCGCTGTTCTGGGGCCTGATCGCCTCGATGTGGATCGGCAACCTGATGCTCATCATCCTGAACCTGCCGATGATCGGCGTGTGGGTGAAGCTGCTGACCGTGCCGTACCGCTTCCTGTATCCGGCCATTCTTGTGTTCTGCGGCATTGGCGTGTACTCGGTCAACAACCAGACCTTCGACGTGTTCATGGCGGCTGGCTTCGGCATCATCGGCTACCTGTTCCTGAAGCTCAAGTGCGAACCCGCGCCGCTGCTGCTGGGCTTCGTGCTGGGGCCGATGATGGAAGAAAATTTCCGCCGCTCGCTGCTGCTGTCGCGTGGTGACTTCACCGTGTTCGTGACGCGCCCGCTGTCGATGGGCCTGCTGATTGCCGCCGCGGCACTGGTGGCGGTGGTGGCTCTGCCTTCGATCAAGGCCAAGCGAGAAGAAGCGTTCCAGGAAGAATAGCGTCCGGACGCCCCGGAATTGCGCCGGCAGCAACGGCGCACACAACGCAAGCATTCGGGGTGCCTTCGTGCACCCCTTTTTTCTTTTTACGACAGAGAGTGCCCGACTGCGGCAGCAGTCATGGGCTGCGCATGATGATCACGATTCCCGCACCATCGGGTGCGCCGACAGCGCCCATGAAACCGCCTACCTTTGACCGGTTTTTCTCACGCATCTATGTCCTCAAGCTCGTCCAGTCGAGCCCGTCCACGGTCCTGAGCCTCGTCGACCGCTTGCGCGAGCGCGGCATCGAGAAGAATATCCGCTCGCTGCGGCCGATCTTGCGCAGCCTGCTGATGGCGCGGGCCATCACGGCCGAGCTGGTCGAGGGCAGCGGCCGCGTGTACTGCATCACCGAGCAAGGGCGGGCGGAGCTGGAGGCCTATATGGCGCAGCTGGCCGTGCTGAAGGCGGACCTGGAGCCGGCGGAAAAAAAGTAGCGGCAGTCAATCGCCCCGGCGGGTATGAACCCATGGGCGAGACAGGCGCCGGAACGCCGACTCAGGCTGGCGACATCATCACCTGGTTGCGGCCATTGCGCTTGGCCTGGTAGAGGCCGATATCGGCCGCTTCGACCAGCCGGCTCGAGGGCTCGTCGGGCTGTGGCACCAGCACGGCGCCGCCGATGCTGACCGTGACGCAGTCGGCGGTGAGCGAACCGCTGTGCGCGATGGCCAGCGCCTGCACGGCACGCCGCACTTTCTCGGCCAGCAGGCGCACGCCGCCTGGCGAGGTCAAGGGCAGCACCATGGCGAACTCCTCGCCGCCGAAGCGCGCGGGCAGGTCGGTGGCGCGCGTGCAATTTTCGCGAATCACCAAGGCCACGCGCCGCAGCACCTCGTCACCGGCGACATGGCCGTAGGTGTCGTTGTAGGCCTTGAACGCGTCGACATCGATCATCAGCAGCGCCAGCTGGGAGCGCTCGCGCAGCGCACGGCGCCATTCCGCGCCCAGGTATTCATCGAAAAAGCGCCGGTTGGACAAGCCGGTCAGGCCATCCGAATTGGTCAGGCGCTGCAGCTCCAGGTTGGTTTCGAGCAGTTGCTGCTGGCTTTGCCGCAGCGCGCGGTAGGCTTCGTCGCGCTGCAGCAGGTTCAGGTACGAGCGCGAGTGGTAGCGGATGCGCGCAATCAGCTCGATGCTGTCGGGCAGCTTGACCAGGTAGTCATTGGCACCGGCGGCAAACGCCGCGCCCTTGGTCGCGGCCTCTTCCTTGGTCGACAGCACGATGATCGGGATGTCGCGCGTGGCAGGGTTCTCGCGATAGCGTTGCACCAGCGTCAGGCCGTCCACGCCCGGCATCACCAGGTCCTGCAGGATCACGGTGGGCTTGGTGCGCTGCGCCACCGCCACCGCCTCGTCGGGCTGTGAGCAGTAGTGGAAGTCGATATCGGACTCCGTGGAGAGCGCGCGGCGCACGGCTTCTCCGACCATGGCCTGGTCGTCCACCAGCAGCACCATGGCAAGGTAGCCTTGCCTGTCGGGGGCCGCCGCAAGAGCATGCGCTGCGGGTTGCTTGGGTGATTCGGGTTGCATGTTCAGTTCCTGGGTGTGACGGTCCCGGTGCCGGCCGGGACCCATTGCATTCTGTCGGGCTGGCTCAGGACGGTGCCGCGTGACCGCATGCCTGCACCAGCCGTGGGGCGATGCGCGGCAGCGGCAGGATCTCCGCGGCCGCGCCCATGGCGGCGGCGGCCTTGGGCATGCCGTACACGGCGCTGGTGGCGCGGTCCTGGGCGATGGTCAGGTAGCCGCGGTCACGCATTGCCTTCAGGCCCAGCGCGCCGTCGCGGCCCATGCCGGTGAGCAGCACGCCGATCACGTCGCCGCGCCAGTGCTCCACCACGCTTTCGAAGAACACGTCGATGGAGGGGCGGTACAGGTAGTCGCAGGGCTGCTCGGTGTAGGCCATGCGCGTGGGACTGGCCAGGCGCAGGTGGTCGTTGGTGCCTGCCAGCAGGACGGTGCCGGCCTTGGGCGCCTCGCCGGCGCGGGCAATGCGCACCGGCAGCGCACACTGCCCGTCGAGCCAGTCGGCCATGCCGGTGGCAAAGGCCTCGTCCACATGCTGCACGGCCACCACCGCGGCGCCGAAGTCCGCCGGCAGCGCCCCCAGCAGGGTGGCCAGCGCGGCCGGGCCGCCGGCGGAGGCGCCGATCGCCACCAGCCGCGGCGCGGTGACGGCGCGCGGGGGCGCCGTGAGCGTGTGCTGGGGGGCCACCCGGCCGGCCAGCAGGCGGCCGATATTGCGCAGCTTGCGCAGCAGCGGCCCGGCGGCAAGCTGCGCGTCGGGTTCGGCCAGCGTGGGGGTGTCGACCGCGTCGATGGCGCCATGGCCCATGGCATCGAAGACCTGCGAGGCATTGCGGCCCAGGTCCATGGTCACCACCACGATCGCGCAGGGCGTGGCGGCCATGATCCGGCGCGTGGCCTCGACCCCGTCCATGACCGGCATCAGCAGGTCCATCAGGATCAGGTCCGGGGTCTGGCGCGCGGCCATCTGCACCGCCTGTTCGCCGTCGCCGGCAACCCATGCGATCTGGAACGACGGATCCAGTGCAAGCGCGCGGCGCAGTGCGGCTACCGCAAGCGCCGAGTCGTTGACGATGCCGATTTTCATGGACGTGCCTCGCCGATCAGGTCCTGGACCGCGTCGAGCAACGCGGCGTCATGGAAACTGCCCTTGGCCAGATAATAGTCCGCGCCGGCCTCCAGGCCGCGCTGGCGGTCCTGCTCGCGGTCCTTGTACGACACCACCATCACCGGCAGCTGCCGCAGCGCGGCGTCCTGCCGGATCCTGCGCACCAGTTCGATCCCGTCCATGCGCGGCATGTCGATATCGGTGATGACCAGGTCGAACGGCTCGGCACGCAGCACGTTCCAGCCGTCCATGCCGTCGACCGCCACCGCCACATCATAGCCGCGCCCGGCCAGCAGCTTGCGCTGCAGCTCGCGCACGGTGAGCGAGTCGTCCACCACCAGCACGCGCCGCGCGCGCACCTGCACGCTGGCCGTGGCCGCCTGGCGCACGCCTTCGATGCGGCCTTCGGACACCAGCTTTTCCACCGAGCGGATCACGTCCTCGACATCGAAGATCAGCACCGGTGTGCCGTCGTCGGTGAGGCTGCCGGCGGCGATGTCGCGGACCTTGCCCAGCGCCGCGGGCAGCGGCTGCACGACCAGCAGGCGCTCGCCCAGCATGCGGTCGACGGCAAGGCCATAGATGCGCTCGGCCTCGCCGATGACCACCACCGGCACCTGCTCGCGCTCGCTGGCGGCGTCGGTCTCAGGGCGCTGCAGCACCTGCGCCGCGCTGACCAGCCCGATGGCGCGGCCTTCGTGGCGGAAATGCTGGTGGCCCTCGGTCTGCTCGATCTCGCTGCGCGCCACCGAGGTGGCACGCAGCACGCGGCCCAGCGGGAAGGCATAGGCCTCGCCCGCGACCTCCACCATCAGCGTGCGCACCACCGACAAGGTCAGCGGCAGCTCCAGCCAGAAGTGCAGGCCCTGCCCCGGCTGCTGCGTCAGGCGCAGGGTGCCGCGCACGCGGCGCACCATCTCCTGCACGGCATCGAGGCCGACGCCGCGGCCGGAGACCTCGGAGACAGTGTCGCGCATGCTGAAGCCCGGCAGCAGCAGGAAGTCGAGCAACTCTGCCTGCGACATCCGCGCCGCGGTGTCTTCCGAGGCCAGCCGGCGCCGCACGATGGCGCGCCGCAGCGCTTCCAGGTCGACGCCGGCGCCGTCGTCAAAGATCTCGATCAGCAGCCGGCCCGCGTTGTGGCGCGCCTGCAGCGTGACGCGGCCCTCCGCCGGCTTGCCCCGCGCCAGGCGCACCTCGGGCGGTTCGATGCCGTGGTCGACCGCATTGCGCAGCAGGTGCGCCAGCGGCGCGTCCAGGGCTTCCAGGATGTCGCGGTCGACCTGCGTGCCGGCGCCGGCCAGTTCCAGGTGCACCGATTTGCCCAGGGAGCGGCCGAGGTCGCGCACCATGCGCGCGTAGCCGGTCAGCCCGTCAGCCAGCGGGCGCATGCGCGAGGCCAGCGCGCTGTCATAGAGCCGGCGTGCCAGCCGCGTGGCACGATGATCGTACTGGTCGAACTCCTCCAGCCGTGCGGCCAGCTGCTGCTGGCCATCGTCCAGCAACTGGCGCAGCTCGGCCAGCGCGGCCTGTGCCGCGCCGGCGCCGTTGCCATCCAGCGCATCGTGCAGGGCCTGCTGCAGCGCGTCGGTGGCGCGCAGCGCGCGTGCCTGCTGCCGCCGCGTCTTCTGCAGCGCTTTGCCGAAGGGGCGCAGCCAGTGCGATTCGACCATGGCCTCGCCCGACAGCGCCAGCAGCTGGTCGAGCGCATCGGCATTGACGCGCAGCATGCGCTCGTGGAGGTCCCCGGCCAGCGGTGCCGGCGCTTCGGGCTCGGCGTCCAGGGCCAGGGCTGGTGCTGGCTCGGGCGTTGGGGCAGGCGCCATGGGTGCCGCTGCGGGCGCTGCGCCGCCATCGAGGGAGCCCAGCCGCTGTATCACGGCATCGATCTGGGCGCGGCCGGCGTGGTCGGCCCAGCCCGGGTCGCCGCCGGGCGGATGGCCGATGCGCAGCAGCAGGTCAGTGCCTTGCAGCAGCGCATCGATATGCGCGGCGCCCAGCGGCATGCCGCCCTGGGCGGCGACCAGGCAGTCTTCCATGGCATGCGCCACCCGCACGCCGCCATCGAGCCCGACGATGCGGGCCGCGCCCTTGAGCGAGTGGGCCGCGCGCATGCACGCCTCCAGCTGCTCGGGCGCGCCCGGGTTGCGCTCCAGCGCCAGCAGCCCGGCATTGAGGATTTCGACCTGGGAATCGGCTTCGAGCGCGAACAGCTCGAGCAGCGAGGCATCGCGCAATTGCTCGGAATTCATGCCAGGCTCCGTGCCAGGGCCTGGCGCACCTGCGCCGCATCGAGCAGCCCGACGCTGCGGCCCTGGTCGAGAAACAGCGCCTGCGTATAGCGTGCCGAGGCTCGCGCCATGGTGGCGGGCAGCGCCAGCAGCGCGGCCCTGGGCACGCGGGCGATGCCGGCCACCTCGGCCACCGGCAGCGCGATCGCGGCACGGCCCTGGCCGAGAATCAGGAAGCGGCTGCCGCTGGCATGGCCATCGCCGTGGGCCGCGTCGACTTCGAACAGCCGTGCCAGCGACAGGCAGGCCAGCAGGTTGCCGCGCACCGCGGCCAGTCCCAGCACGGCGGCATCGCGCCGGTGCGGCAGCGAATGGACCGGGCAGGGCGCGGTGACCTCGCCCAGCGCGGCAGTCGGCAGCGCCAGCCATTCATCGCCGATGCGGAACACGAGGCAGGCCAGCGCGGCGCCACGTTGCGCGGCGGTGTCCTCGTCGTCGACGACGCCGCTGAGGCTGGCGGCCTCCGGCAGTTCCTGCAGCGCCTGTTCCAGCTGCCGGGTGTCCAGCAGCATGGCGGCGGCCTGCGCGTAGGTCGGGCAGTTGCGGCAGTGGGCATGCTCGGCCAGCGCCGGGCAGCTGCCGTCGCCGCGCACGCCGATGCGCCGCCAGCAGTCATCGATGCCGTCCGTGCGCGCCAGGGTGGCCGCGGGGGTGGCTGGAAGGGGGGCCTGGATCTCAGCCATGGTGCTTGCGGGTGTGGCGCTGCGCGCGCTGGCGCAGGCGCGTGGCGCCGTCATGGTCGCCTTCGGTATCGAGCAGCGCGGCCAGGTGATACAGGCTTTCCTGGTGCGCCGGATCCAGGTACAGCGCCTTGCGGTAGGCGGCGTGGGCCTGCGCGGCGCGGCCGGCGGCGTCGTGCAGCACGCCGAGCATGCAGTAGGCGTCGGCATCGGCGGCGGTATCCGGTGCGGCCCGGTCGAGCAGCGCCAGGCACGCGGCGCTGGCCGCCTCCAGTTCGCCGCGGTCGGCCATGGCCGCGATGCCGGCCAGCGCCTCGCGGCGCGCATCGGCCGCGGCCGGGCGTGCCGCGGCCATGGGCGCGCGCACGACGGCGGGGCGCATCGAGGCCGGTGGCATGGGCAGCCGCGGCGGAGCCGCCATGCGGGGCGGCTGCGTGGTGTGCACGGGGGGCCGGGCCGGGGCGCTTGCTCGCGGTGCCGTGGGCGCCGGCTTGCGAAAGGCAAAGGTCAGCGGCATGCCGACCGGCTCCAGCCCTTGCGCGCTCAGCACGCTGGCCTCAGCGGGTCCGACGAAGAGCAGGCCATCGTCCATGGTCAGGCGCGCCAGCGTCTGTACGGCTTGCCGTTGCCCGGGCGCGTCGAAGTAGATCAGCAGGTTGCGGCAGAACACAAAGTCATAGGGCGCCTCGCCCGCCAGCAGGCCGGGCTCGACCAGGTTGCCCTGCAGCAGCCGCACCTGCGTGCGCACGCGCGCATCCAGCACGTAGCCGGCGGGTGTGGCGCTGAAATAGCGGTCGCGGAAATCGAGCGGCGCGCTGCGGAAGGCATTGGCGCCGTATGCACCCTGGCGCGCGTGCGCCAGCGCGCGGGCGCTGATGTCCACCGCATCAATATAGAAGCGCCCGGGCGGCACGCCGGCATCGAGCAGCGCCATGGCGATCGAATAGGGCTCTTCGCCGGTGGAGCAGGGCAGGCTCAGCAGGCGCAGCGTGCGCCGGCTGTCGGCAAAGGCACGCTCGGCGGCAAAGCGGCCCAGCGCGAGCAGGGCTTCGCGATGGCGGAAGAACCAGGTCTCGGGCACCACCACGGCCTCGATCAGCGCCTGGAATTCGTCGGCGGTGCCTTGCAGCAGGTCCCAGTACACCTGGGTGTCGGGCGCCTGCCGTGCCTGCTGGCGTTCGCGCACGGCGCGCGCCACCGCGCCGGTGCCGATGGCGCCGGCATCCAGGCCGATGCGCGCTTTCAGCAGGGCCTCGATGTGCTCGGCAGTGCTCATGGCGCGGCCTCCGCGGCGGTGTCGGCGAACAGCATGGCATGGACGTCGTCCGGCAGCAGGGCCTCGACCCGGACCCATTGCACCAGGCCGCGCGCGTCGTTGCGCACCGGCCCCAGGTAGCGCGGGCTGGCGCCGGCGATGCCGCCGTCGACGAACGACTCCGGCGGGCAGCGCAGTGTCTGCGTGGCGGATTCCAGGCGCAGGCCGAGCAGCCGGCCGGGCTCGCCGCCATGGCGGCGGTAATGGACCAGCACCGTGCGCGTGCTGGTGCGCAGTGCCGCCGGCACGCCGGTGGCCAGCGCGGGCAGGTCGATCACTGGCACCGGCTGGCCGCGCCGCTCCATCAGGCCCGCGACCCACGCCGGCGCGCCGGGGATCTGCTTCAGGCGCGTGAGCGGCAGCACCTCGGCCACCTCGGTGGCATCGAGCGCGTAGTGGTCAGCGCCGAGGCGGAACAGCAGGAAAAGCTTCATGGCGGCGATGCGCGGGGCCCGGTGGCGGGGCCTAGACCTTGAAGCGCGAGACGCCGCTGCGCAGGTCGTTGGCGACCAGCGTCAGTTCGTCGATCGCCTGGCCCGACTGGCGCAGCGACTCCACCGTCTGCTGGGCGGCCTCGGACAGCTGCATCAGCGCCTGGTTGATCTGTTCGGCGCCGCCGGCCTGGGCCTGCATGCCTTCATTGACCATCAGCACGCGCGGCGCCAGCGACTGCACCTGGGCGATGATCTGCGACAGCTGGTCGCCCACCTGCGTGACATCGGACATGCCGCGGCGCACTTCCTCCGAGAACTTGTCCATGCCCATCACGCCGGCCGACACCGCCGACTGGATCTCGCGCACCATCTGCTCGATGTCGTAGGTGGCCACCGCGGTCTGGTCGGCCAGGCGCCGGATCTCGGTCGCCACCACCGCGAAGCCGCGGCCGTACTCGCCGGCTTTCTCGGCCTCGATCGCGGCGTTCAGCGACAGCAGGTTGGTCTGGTCGGCGACCTTGGCAATGGTGGTCACCACCTGGTTGATATTGCCGGCCTTCTCGTTGAGCGTGGCCAGCTTGGCATTGACCGAGCCGGCGGCATCCATCACATGCTGCATGGTGCCTTCCATGCGCGACAGGCCCACCTGCCCGGTGCCGGCCAGCCCGGCAGCCTGCTCGGCGGCGCTGGAGACTTCATGGATGGTGCGCACCAGGTCGCGCGCCGTCGCCGAGATCTCGCGCGAAGTCGCGCCGATCTGCGTGGTGGTGGCCGCAGTCTCGGTGGCCGTGGCCTGCTGCTGGCGCGCCGTGGCGGCGATCTCGTTGACCGAGGTGGTGACCTGGATCGCGGTGCGCTGCGCCTGGCCCACCAGCGAGGTCAGCTCGCCGGTCATCTGGTTGAAGCCTTCCTCCACTTCATGGAATTCGTCCTTGCGGCGCAGTGCCATGCGCAGGCGCAGGTCGCCGCCGCGGATGCCGGCCAGCAGGCTGACGATCGACTGCATCGGCACGGTGATCGCGCGCAGCAGCAGGTAGCCGCAGACCACCGCGACCACCACGGCCACGACCAGCGCCGCCTCGATACCGACCTTGGCCGCGCTGACGGCTTCGTCGATGCTGCGCGCCGCGCGCAAATTGACGGCGCTGTTGTCGTCCACCAGGTGCTGGGCGGCCTTGCGCGCCTCGACCCAGCGGTCGTGGGCTTCGCCGCGCAGCGCGGCCGCGGCGGCGGCGCTGTTCCAATCGCCCTCCCGGTTCAGGATCCGGGCCGCCTGTTCATAGTGCGCGCGCACGTCGCGATAGCCCTTGAAGGCGATACGGTCTTCGTCGCGCGTGATCGAGGTTGCGTACTGCTCCTCGAGCTTGTCGAGGCGGCTGGCGGCCTCCTGGCTTTGTTGCTGGAAGCTGCGGCGCTCGGCCTCGTTGGCGGCATTGACGGTCTGCCACGACAGCACGTAGCGCTCGCCCCAGACGCCGCGGATGCCGGTGCTGAAATTCAGCCCGGGCAGCGCATCCTGCAGCATCAGCGCGGTTCCGCGTTCAATTGCGGTCAGCCGGGTATAGGCGACCACGCCCATCAGTGCCATGACAAGCAGGATCAGCGAGAAGCTTGCCAGGATGCGCGTGCGGATGGTCCATTCATTCACGGTGAGGTCCCGATGATGTTCTTGGTTCTTGTCCAGGAGCGGCCGTTGCCCCGCAAAGCCGCCTCTGGGGCGCTGCTCGGGGGCAATCAGGGGCGCCCGGGCGGCAGCGGGCGGCCCGATGCGCGGTAGGGTACTGTAAGCCGGTAGCCGATTCAACGCGCAATGTGACACCAGGATGACCGGCGTTGCGCCGGCGCCTAGGGGTTTTGGCGAATACCGGAACTGCTTGATTTTTTCCAAGTTTTCGTCACACTTGCTAAATTGCTAGCGGGTAACAATGTCGACAATTACAGATGGGGCAGGGATGGTGGCCAAGTCGGGGGCGAAGGCGGCTGGCGCCTCGCCAGGCTCGGATCTCGATCCGCTGACCGGCGTTGACAATCGCCAGGGATTTCTGAAGCGGCTGGAGGCACGCCTGCAAAGCGAGGCGGTGCCCCGTTTTGCTTTGCTGTTGATCGGCATTGACGATTTCCGCGCCTTCAACGACATGCATGGCCATGCCGAGGGCGACATCATCCTGCAGCGCGTGGCCCGCCGCCTGCGCGACGCTTCGCCGCGCGACGCCGCCATCGGCCGCATCGGCAGCGACGAATTCGGCGTGCTGCTGCCTTCCATTGCCGACCCCACGCTGGTGCGCCATGTCAGCGCGGCCATCCTGTCGATGCTGTCCTCCCCGCATGAGCACGGCGGGCGCCGCCATCATGTGCTGGCCAGCATCGGCGCCTGCGTGACGCCCGCCGCCGGCGAGCAGGGCTCCGACGTGCTGGCCGCCGCCAGCCTGGCGCTGGCCCGTGCCAAGCACGACGGCGGCCGCACCATCCGCTTCTTCAAGCCGCAGATGCGCTCGGACGTGACCGCGCGGCTGTCGCTGGTGCAGGCCCTGCACGAAGCCTATGCCCAGCGCCAGTTCGAGCTGCTGTACCAGCCCCAGGTCGACCTGCGCGACGGCCGTGTCCACGGCGCCGAGGCGCTGATGCGCTGGCGCCATCCGACCCGCGGCCTGCTGGCACCCTCCGCCTTTATCGACGCGCTGGCCGGCAGCAGCATCGCCAGCGATGTCGGCATGTGGCTGCTGCAGACGGCCTGCGCGCAGGCGCGCGCGTGGTCGCTGGCGTTTGCGCAGCCGCCGCGCGTGGCCATCAACCTGTTCGCGGCCCAGCTCGCCGAAAGCCGCCTGCTGACCGAGGTGCGTCACGTGCTGCGCGCCCTGGAGCTGGCGCCCGACTGCCTGGAGATCGAGATCACCGAGACCATCGCGCTGCAGCAGGGCGACGAGGTTTCGGACCAGTTGCAGGCGTTGCGCCGCGACGGCGTGACGCTGACCTGCGATGACTTCGGCACGGGCTATGCGTCGCTCAGCTTCCTGAAGTCGTTCCCGGTGGACCGGCTCAAGATCGACCAGTCCTTTATCCGCAACGTGACCGAGGACCCGGTCGACGCGGCCATTGTGCGCTCGGTGATCAGCGTGGGTGCCAGCCTGCACATCGGCGTGGTGGCCGAAGGCGTGGAAACCACCGAGCAGCGCGACTTCCTGCTCGCCAATGGCTGCCATGAGGCGCAGGGCTACCTGTATGGCCGCCCGATGCCGGCCGAGCGCCTGACCGAAATGCTGCGCCAGCAGTCCGGCCGCTGAGCCCCCTCTGTACCGTCCGTTCCCCTCCTGCGGCGACGCCCGGTTACCGAAGTTGTTTCCACCTTTGACGGCGACCCAGCCGGCGCGCCGCGCCCGCTGATCCGCCGCCCGCCCGCAGCCTGCCTGGGATCCCCATCCGGCCTGCATGGCAATGCCACATGGCGAAATACGTGCTTACAAAGTCTGCGGCGCCAGGCGTGCCGCGGCACCCGGGGCCATGTATGGTGACATTAGGGTAGCCGCTGACATCGGCGGGCTTTCCCGAAGCGTTATATCTATGCGTCGAGTCCCGATCCTGACTTCCATGTTCGATCCTTCCCAATCCGCCGGCCCCGCTCGTGGCCTGCCCCGCAGCCGGCTGGTGCTGACGGCACTGGCCGCTGCGGCGGGCCTGGCTGTGGCGGCTGCTGCACTAGCCCAGGTACCGGCCGCTCCCCCCGGCCAGGCATATCTTGATGCGCCGGCGGCTGACGGCCAGTACCAGCAAGCCGATCCTTCCTCGCGCATCGCCACGCTGACCGCCGTCGACGGCAACCTCAGCTTTGCGCCAGCGGGTTCGGATGCGTGGGCCGCGACGGGCCTGAACCGGCCGGTGACCACCGGCGACCGGCTCTGGCTGGACCAGGGCGGGCGCGCCGAGCTGCATGCCGGCACGGTGGCGATGCGGCTGGGGGGGGCCACCGCCGCCAGCATCCTGAACCTGGATGACAGCGCCACGCAGGTCAAGCTGACCCAGGGCACGATGCAGCTGCGGGTGCGCGCGCTGCCGCAGGGCCAGACCGTGGAGGTCGACACCCCCAACCTGGCCTTTGTGCCGCGCGAGCCGGGCGATTACCGGCTGGACGTCGCGCCCGACGGCAGCACCACCACCGTGACCATGCGCCATGGCAGTGCGGTGGTCTACGGCGACAGCCGCTCGATTGAACTGCGGCGCGGCGACCGCATGCGCTTTGCCGGTACCGACCTGGCCGATGCCGGTGGCGGCGGCGCGCCGGAAGACGCCTTCGACCGCTGGACCGCGGCGCGCGATGCGCGCGAAGACACCTCGCCGTCGGCCCGCTATGTGCCGCGCGAGATGCCAGGCTATGCCGCGCTGGATGGCTACGGCGACTGGCAGGAAGACCCCGGCTACGGCGCGGTCTGGTTCCCGCGCGTGGTCAGCGCCGGCTGGGCGCCGTACAGCGCCGGGCACTGGGCCTGGATCGCGCCGTGGGGCTGGACCTGGATCGATGACGAGCCATGGGGCTTTGCGCCTTCGCACTACGGCCGCTGGGCCTATGTGGGATCGCGCTGGGGCTGGGTGCCCGGGCCGTACGTGCGCCCTTGCTACGCCCCCGCGGTGGTGGCCTTTGTCGGCGCCGGTGGGCCTGGCTGGAATGTGCGCGTGGGCAGCGGCCCGGGCGTGGCCTGGTATCCGCTGGGGCCGCGCGACGCGTACCGTCCGGTCTACCGCGCCAGCCCGACCTATGTCGCCAACATCAACCGGGTTACCGTCAACAACTTCGTGATGGGTGACCGCCGGCCGCCTCCGTACGCCAACCGTAATGTGCCAGGCGCCATCACGGGTATGCCGGCACGCAGTTTTGTCGAAGGCCGGCCCGCGCGCGGCATGCATCGCGACGAATGGCGCAACCTGCCGGCCGGCGAAGCCCGGGGTGCACCCCCGGTGGCGCCGGTCAGGGCGAGCCTGGTCGGGGCAGCCCCGATGCGGCCGCTGCCACAGCAGGCCCGCCAGGGCTTCGAGCGCCAGGCCATTGCCGCCCGCCAGCCGGGCCGGCCGGCCACGGACGACCTGGCCCGCCGCTTTGCGCGGGAGGGTGGGGTCGTGCCGGGCGCGGGCCCTGCGTGGCGTGGCAGCAACGAACGGCAGCCCGGACGCGACGCGCGGCCGGTACCCGATGTGCGCATGAGCCAGGCAGCCATCGCGGCGCATGACCAGGCGCCGCAGCAGCCCCGCGCCGGCCGCGCGAATGCCGATGGCAACGGGCGCGCGGATCGCAACTACTCGAATGCCCCGGGCGAGCCGTGGCGCGGCAATGGCCGCGGCCAGAGCACCCGGCCGGACGAGGCGCGCGGCTTTGTTGGCCAGCCCGGCCAACCCGGCCAGCCAGGCGGACCGGCGGACGCCCAACGGCAGTCACAGGCCATGCAGCGCGACCAGCAGCAGGCACTGCAGCGCCAGCAGATGGAACAGCAGCGCGCACTGCGCGAGCCGCAGCGTCCTGATCCGGGCCTGCAGTCGCAGGAGATGCAGCGCCAGCGTTTTGAGCAGCAGCGGCAGACGCAGGAGGCTCAGCAGCGGCAGGCAGAAGCCCAGCAGCGGCAGTCCGCTGACCAGCAACGCCAGCAGGTGGATCACCAGCGCCAGATGGCCGACCAGCAGCGGCAGGGCCAGGAGATGCAGCGCCAGCGTTTTGAGCAACAACGGCAGATGCAGGAGGCTCAGCAGCGCCAGGCCGAGGCCCAGCAGCGGCAGTCCGCCGACCAGCAGCGCCAGCAGGTGGAACGCCAGCGCCAGATGGCCGAGCAGCAGCGGCAGGGCCAGGAGATGCAGCGCCAGCGCATGGAGCAGCAGCGGCAGATGCAGGAGACCCAGCAGCGCCAGGCCGAAGCGGCCCAGCGCCAGCAGATGGCACAGCAGCGGCAGATGCAGGAACAGCAGCGGCAGATGCAGGAGCAGCAACGGCAGCAGTCCATGCAGCGCCAGCAGGCGGAACAGCAGCAGCGCGCCGCGCAGGAACAGCAACGCGCGATGCAGGAGCAGCAGCGCCACCAGCAGGACCAGCAACGGCAGATGCAGGAGCAGCAGCGTCACCAGCAGGACCAGCAGCGCCAGCAACAACAGCAGCAACAGCAACGCGTGCAGCATGACCGTGGCCAGCTGGAGGCGCGCCAGGCACGGGACGGCGATCGCCGGCAGTAGCCGCGGCGGTACCGCAATCATGCAAAACCCCGGCAGGCCTCGCGGCCTGCCGGGGTTTGTGCTGGCGTGGCGCCGCGGGCCGCGGTGCCTGAACCAGGCTTACTTTGCCAGCTCCGACAAGCGGACCTGCGAGATCTTGCCGTTCTGCACCCAGCCGACCACGGTGTCGGCCACCGACCCGCCCTTGGCATCGATGCCTTCGATCTCGTTCGGGTTGGCGTCCTTGGCCAGGCCCTTGACTGCATCCGGCATCTTTGCCCGGATGGCGGCGGCGTCGCTGGTGGTGCCGGCGAGCTTCATCGCACCGGCCAGCGCATACACCATGGTGTAGTTCAGTGACATTTCGGTGGTGGCATCGCGCCCGTCATGCAGCTTCTTGTACTTGGCGTTGAAGTTCTGCGTGGCCGGGCGGCTGTCGTTGACCAGCGGCAGCACGCCGATCGAACCTTCCAGCATGCCGAGGCCGTTGGTGACCTTGGCCATCTCGTCCATCTTGGCCTGGTCCATCACGATAAAGCCGCCCTTGAAGCCCAGTTCGCGCGCCTGCTTGACCACCAGTGCGGTTGGCTCGGACGGGCCGCCGACAAACATCACGTCCGGCTTCTCGCTGATCGCGCGGGACACGCCGCTGTAGAAGTCGGTGGCCTTGGTGTACGACATGGGGTTGTTGGCCACCACCTTGCCGCCCGCCGCTTCCCACGCCGGCTTGAACGCCTGCACCCACGCCTTGGCGTAGTCATGGTCCGCCGGGGCCAGTGCCACGTTCTTGCCATAGCGCTTCATCTGCGCCTTGATGAAGGGCTCGATATAGCCGGTGTATTCCGGCGGGATGCGGATGGTCAGCTTGTTGCCGGCATCGGTGATGCGCGGCACGCTGGAGTAGGCCATCACCAGGAACTTCTCCTGCTCGTTGAAGGCCTGCAGCGCGAAGATGCCGCCCGAATGCGGCACGAACACCGCCGGGGTCTTGTATTGCTGCACCAGCCGGCGCCCGTTGATGGCGGCCTCGGCGGGCGAGTACTTGTCGTCCAGTGCCACCACTTCCAGCTTGACCTTCTTGCCCTTGACTTCCAGGCCCGCGGCATTGATCTCGTCCACGGCCATCTGCACGCCGGACAGCACGTTCTTGCCATACAGCGCGGCGCCGCCGGACAGCGGGCCGGTATAGCCGATCTTGACCACCTCCTGCGCCAGCGCGGCACCCGAAGCCAGCATGGCGGCCATGGCGGTGGCGGCCAGCGGGAAGATACGGCGCATGATCTTGCTTTGCATTGCTATGTCTCCTGAAAGTACTGCGCTTGTTATGTCTGGTCGTGTCCTGCGATCGCGAGGCCGGCCCCGCTGAGCCTATCCCCCGATATACGCCTTCCGAATTCCCTCATCCTTCAGCAACGTATCCCGATCCCCTTCCATCACGATGCGGCCGCTCTCGATCACATAGGCGCGATGCGCGATGCCCAGGGCGGCATACGCGTTCTGCTCGGCCAGCAGCACCGTGGTGCCGGCGCGGTTGATGCGCTGGATGATCTCGAACATCTGCTTGACCACCAGCGGCGCCAGCCCCAGCGACGGCTCGTCCAGCAGCAGCGCGCGCGGGCGGCTCATCAGCGCGCGGCCCAGCGCCACCATCTGCTGCTGCCCGCCGGACAGCGAGCCGGCGGGGTCGTCCTGCTTCTGCCGCAGGATCGGGAACAGTTCATAGACCTCTGCCAGCGTCTTGCGGATGCCCGCACCGTCGCGCCGGTGCACATAGGCGCCCAGCACCAGGTTCTTCTCCACGCTCATCGCCGGGAACAGCTTGCGGCCCTCGGGGCAGTGCACCAGCCCGGCCTGCACGATCTGCGACGGTTTCATGCCCGACAGCTCGCGCCCGTCAAAACGCATGCTGCCGCCGCTGATGCGGTGGATCGCGCTCATCGCCAGAAAGATCGAGCTCTTGCCGGCGCCATTGGCGCCCAGCAGCACCACCAGCTCGCCGGCGCCGGCGTGCAGGGTGACGTTGTCCAGCGCGCGGAAGCTGCCGTAAGACAGCGAGACGCGTTTAAGCTGCAACATGGTCGGCTCCCAGGTAGGCCTCGATGACATGCGGATCCTGCTGGATCTGCGCGGGCGTGCCTTCGGCGATCTTCTCGCCGTAGTTCAGCACCATGATCTTGTCGGCCAGGCGCATGATCATGTCCATCTTGTGTTCGATCAGGCAGACGGTCTTGCCATGGCGCACCATCTTGCGGATCAGCTCGGCCAGGCCGACGGTCTCTTCCGGGTTCACGCCGCCGGCGGGTTCATCGAGCAGCAGCAGTTCCGGATCCGTTGCCAGCGCCAGCGCAAAGGCCACCCGCTTGCGCGCTTCCTGCGTGATATCGGCGGCGACCTCGTGCGCCAGGTGCGACAGGCCGACAAAGTCCAGCGCCGCTTCGGCCTGGTCGCGGCACAGGCGCTCTTCCTCGCGCAGGCGGCGGGTGTTGAACAGCACGTCGCCCAGGCCCGAGCGGGTGCGCAGCCGGTGGCCGACGATCAGGTTGTCCAGCACCGTGGCGCGGTCGAACAGCGCCGTGGCCTGGAAGGTGCGGGCCACGCCCAGGCGCGCGATCTGGTCGGCGCGCAGGCCGGCCACATCCTGGCCCTTGAACAGGATCTGGCCGGAACTGGGCGCATGCGTGCCCGCGATCAGGTTGAAGAAGGTGGTCTTGCCGGCGCCGTTGGGGCCGATGATGGCGTTGATATGGCCTTGCTCGAAGGTCACCGAGACATCGTTCACCGCGGTCAGGCCGCCGAATTTCCTGGTCAGGTTGCGGATCTCAAGCATGGTCGGCTCCGGCTCGGGTGGTCGGGACAGGGGCGGCGGTGGGTTGCGCAGCGACGCGTGCCGCGGACTGCGCGGCCAGCTTGCCGCGCCGCTCGGCCGCGGCCTTGCGCGCCTGCTTCTTCAGGAAGGAACCGACGATGCCGTCCGGCACGAAGATGATCAGCAGGATCAGCACCGGGCCGAATACCAGCATGCGGTAGTCCTGCATGAACTGCAGCGACTGCGTGATCCACGGCACCAGCACCGCGCCCAGCAGCGGCCCGAAGAGGGTGCCGATGCCGCCCACCAGCATCGACATCACCATGTCGAAGGTCAGGTCGGTGCGCGCGATGTCCGGCCCCAGGAAGCGCACCTGCCCGGCGTACAGCGCACCGGCAAAGCCGGCGTAGCCCACTGACAGCACGAACGACAGCACCTTGGTGCGCATCAGGTTGATGCCCAGCGCCTCGGCCAGGGCGTCGCTGTTGCGCACGGCCAGGAAGCTGCGGCCCAGCAGCGAGGTGACGATGCGGTGCATCAGGAAGGTGCCGACCGCCAGGAAGAACAGCACCAGGTAGTACTGCGCCTGCACGCTGTCAAAGCCGAGCGGCCCGATCGCGGCCGGCACCGGGATGCCGATCAGGCCCACCGTGCCGTGCGTCAGGCTTTCCCACTTTTCGATCAGCAGGTAGATGATGTAACCCACGCACATGGTGAAGATCGAGAAGTAATGACCCTTCAGGCGCAGCGACACCACCCCGATCACATAGCCCAGCGCCATGCAGATCACGCCGGCCAGCACGAACGCCAGCCAGAACGGCACCTGGTGGTCCACCGTCAGGATGCCCAGCGCATAGGCGCCGATGGCCATGAAGCCGCCGTGGGCCAGGTTGAGCTGCCCGGTGTAGCCGGTGATCAGGTTCAGCCCGAGTGTGGCGATGGCGTAGATGAAGGCCAGCGTCATCACGGTCAGGTAGTAGCTGTTGGGCGTGATCAGCGGGAAGGCGATGGCCAGTGCCAGCAGCAGCGTCCAGCCGGTTTTTCCTTGCAGTGTTTTCATGTCTGGGGACTCCTCAGGCTGCCTTGCCGGCAAACAGGCCCTGCGGCCGGATCGACAGGATCACCACCAGCAGCACGAAGGCGATGATGTCCTTGTAGTCGGTGGAAACGTAGAAGCCGCCGAAGCTCTCGGCCATGCCGATGATCAGTCCGCCGACGATGGCGCCGGGGATGCTGCCCATGCCCCCCAGGATGATGATGACGAAGGCCTTGGTGATCACCAGGTTGCCCATGCTGGGATAGACCAGGTTGATCGGGGCGTAGAGCGTGGCGGCGATCGCGGCCAGCGCGCCGGAGATGGCGAACACCAGCAGCGTTACGCGCGTGGCGTCGATGCCGACCAGCGCGGCGCCTTCGCGGTTCTGCGCCATCGCCATGATGGTGGCGCCGGTCATGGTGCGGGTCAGGAACAGGTGCAGCAGCACCATCAGCGCAAAGGCCGCGCCGATGATGAGCAGGCGCTGCAGTGGCGCGGTCAGACCGAACACGTCGACGATCTGGCCGTAGGGCGTGGGCATGCGGTGGAAGTCCGCGCCCCACAGCGCCTGCGCGCCGGCTTCCAGGAACAGCAGGATGCCGATCGCGGCGATCATGTCGTGCAGCTCGGGCGAGTTGCGCAGCGGGTGGAACACCAGCCGGTCGGCCAGCATCGACAGCAAGGCGACGGCCAGCGCCGCACCCAGCATCGCCAGCCAGTAGTTCACGCCGAACGATGTCATCAGGTAGTACGACACGTAGGCGCCGGCCATGTAGAACGCGCCGTGCGCGAAGTTGGGCACGTGCAGGATGCCGTAGACCAGCGTCAGGCCAAGCGCCACCAGGCTGTAGACGCCGCCCAGCGTCAGGCCGTTCAGGAACTGTTGAAGGAACAATGCCACAGGGGTACCTCTTGCGGTTCGTGAAACCAGGCACGCGCCGGCGCAGGGCCGTGCGTGGACCGGCGCCGGCAACGCATGGCGCTGCCGTGCCAACAAAGGGGAGGGGACTTCAGGCGAGCGGCAGGTCCGGCGCGCGGGCGCGAGCTGCCGTTGCCGACGGGGCACGGGAAGGATCACCAGGCCGGACACCGTACGGATCACGGTGCCGGTGCGCAAACGCGTGTTGCAGATGCTGCATGACTGTCTCCTGTGCGATGCGGCGCAACGGCCGCCCGGCTGGCCGGGCAGTGCCATGGTCGACATGGACAGTGGCGCTGACACCCGGTGACGATGTGTCGGAAGCATGTTCCCGCACGATCGTTCGTTTTCACCGACTGTTGCACACGCTTTGCGGCATCGTCAAGGAAAGCGGCCCAGTATTCCGCACAGCGAAATAGCCGGCCGAGGACCTCCGGGTAAGTGCTAACGGGGGGCCCTGCGGAGCCGGCCGGCCAGCCAGCGACTCGCATGCAAGGCGCTAATTCATGCCATTAGCCGACGCGTCTGTTGCGGTTGGGCCCGGCGATGTCTAATGCCTTCACATAACGGCTGGGCACGTTTGGCGATGCCGAAAGCCAAGACGAAGGAGACAATGCATCATGAAACGCCCTGTTCTGAAGCTGGCGTGCGCCTGCGCGCTGCTTGCCGTTCTGGCACCCGTTGCCGGGTTTGCCGACACCTATCCGTCGCGTCCCATTCGCCTTGTCGTGCCCTTTACCAGTGGCGGTATTACCGACGTGATGAGCCGCGTGCTGGCCGAGAAGCTCAAGGACATGCTCGGGCAGACCGTCGTGGTCGAGAACCGCCCCGGCGCGGGCACGATGCTGGCATCGGAATATGTGGCACGCGCGGATGCCGATGGGTACACGCTGCTGATGGCAGCGTCCTCGCTCACGATCGCGCCTGCGGTCTACCCGAAGGCGCGCGTCAGGTACGATCCGCTGCGGGACTTTGCTCCCGTGTCCCTGGCGGCCTTGGTGCCGCAGGTGCTCGTCGTCACGCCGTCGCTGCCGGTCAAGACCGCGGCGGAACTGATCACCTACGTGAAGCAGCATCCCGAGCAGGTTAATTACGCATCGTCGGGGGCAGGCACGTCCAACCATCTGGGCGCCGAGCAGTTCAACCGGATGGCGCAGATCCGGATGAAGCACGTTCCCTACAAGGGAACCATGCAGGGCCTGAATGACGTGGTGGCCGGCCATGCACAGGTTATGTTCGCGGATCTCGCGGCGGCCGATCCCTTTATCCAGGCGGGCAAGCTCAAGGCGCTCGGCCTTACCAGCGCCAAAGCCTCACTGCTGCGGCCCCAGATTCCACCCATCGCCCAGTCGGGCCTGCCCGGCTATGCGAGCACCTCGTGGCTGGGGGTGCTGGCGCCTGCCGGCACGCCGCCACAGATCGTCAGCCGGCTCAATGATGCCGTGACCAGGGCGCTGCGCACGCCTGAGGTCAAGGCACGCTTCAGCGCGCTGAACATCGAGCTGGCCGCGACCAGCGCCGAGGAATTCCGCAAGTTCCTCGCCAGCGACGCTGCCCGCTGGGCCGAGATTGCGCGCGCCACGGGGGCGTCGGTCGAATAGGCCGTCGCCGCCGGGCGCGCAGCGATGGCGCCGCACGCGCCGTCGCCTGGCAGCCAACCAGGCAGGAGACAATGAGAACAAGCCAGCTCGCGGCGGCCATTCTGGCGGCCGCGCCAACCTTTGCTGTCGCACAGTCCGTGACAATCTACGGCGTGGTGGACACGGGTGTTGAATTCATCAACCACGTGGGCACTGCGTCGGACAGCGTCACGCGCATGCCCGGTCTGACCGGGACGGTGCCGTCGCGCTGGGGCATGCGCGGCAGCGAGGACCTGGGGCAGGGCCTGAAGGCCATCTTCGTGCTGGAGTCTGGCTTCAGTCCGGACAGCGGCGTGTCGAACCAGGGCGGCCGGCTGTTCGGCCGACAGGCGCTGGTGGGGCTTTCCGGCAGCTGGGGCCAGCTGACCCTGGGCCGCCAGTACACCATGACGTTCTGGGCCAACCTGGAAGCCGACATGCTTGGCCCCAATGTCTTTGGCTCGGCATCGCTGGACAGCTACATGGCGAACTCCCGTGCGGACAACGCGATAGCCTACAAGGGAACCTTTGGCGGGTTGACGGTAGGCGCCACGTACAGCTTCGGGCGCGATGGAGTGAATGCCGGACCCAGTCCCGCCGGTACCAACTGTGCCGGCGAGAACCCGGCTGATGCACGGGCTTGCCGCGAGTGGTCGGTATTGCTGCAATACGACGCCAGGCGCTGGGTCGTCAACGCCGCCTACGATTCACTGCGCGGCGGTCCGGGAGCCTTTGCCGGCCTGACGGACAGCGGCCTGCGCGATGACCGGCTGTCATTGAACGGCTTCGTGCGGATTGCCGACTCCAGAGTCGGCCTTGGCTGGATCCGACGCGACAACCGGGGCAGCCCCACGCCCCGAAGCGACCTGTTCTATGGCGGCGTGTCATATGCGGTGACGCCGGCCGTCAGCGTTGACGCGGAAGCCTTCAACCTGCGCTTCCACAACAGCAGCAACAAGTCCTGGCTGTTCGCCGCGCGCGTCACCTATGCCTTCAGCCACCGCACTTCCGTGTATGCCACGCTGGGGTTTATCGACAACGGGGGCCACGCCGCGCTGTCGGTCAGCAACGGCCAGGCGGGGGCCAATCCCGCGCCCGGCACCAACCAGTCCGGTGCCATGCTGGGCATCAAGCATATCTTCTGATAGCCCTGCCGCGCTGTCCGCCGCCGGCGGGGCCGGCGGCTTTTTCTGGCCTGGGTGGTCGGACTACTGCATCGTGTCGCGCGGCTCGTCGCCCGCGTAGGCTTGCTCAAGCAAATCCAGGGTGCCGGCATGCGTGAGTGGTGCGGGATTGGGGTAGGGGGCGCGCATGGCCTGGTCGGCGACGCGGGCCAGGTCCGCGTGCCGCACGCCAAGTTGCGCCAGCGATTGCGGTACGCCAAGCTGGCGGGCCAGCCGGTGCAGGCCCTGCGGCGCCGTCCTGCTATCCAGCACAGCGGCGATTCGTGCCATCACGTGCGGCATCGCGCAGGCGTTGTACTGCGCGGCGTAGGGCAGGATGACAGCATGCGTTTCCGCGTGCGGCAGATTCAGCATGCCGCCCAGCGTATGGCACAGCTTGTGGTGCAGCGCCACTGTGCAGCTGCCAAGGACCGATCCTGCCAGCCATGCGCCATAGAGACAAGCCGCGCGGGCGGACAAGTCGTCCGGGCGCTCCATCACGGCGGGCAGGCCATCGGCGAGCGCGCGGATGCCTTCCTCGGCCATCAGCGTGGCGATGGGGTTGGCATCGGCGGCGTACATGGCTTCCACGCAGTGCGCGATGGCATTGAGGCCGCTGGTGGCGCTCATGCGCGCCGGCAGGCTGACCGTCAGCGCGGGGTCGTAGACCACGCTGCGCGGCAGCACACGCACGTCACGGCCAGTGCGTTTCTCGCCGGCTTCGGTCAGGCCGTAGATAGGCGTCATCTCGGAACCCGCATAGGTCGTCGGCACGGCAACAATCGGCAGCGACGATTCGAGCGCGATGGCCTTGCCCAGCCCGATGGTCGAGCCGCCTCCCACCGCCACGGCACAGTCCGCGCCGAGGCTTGCAGCCAGTGAACGGGCTTCGCGCGCGACTTCAATCGGCACGTGCATGACGGCGCCGGCAAAGACGCCGGCGCAGCGGTCCCCCAGTAGTCGAGCCACGTGGTCGGCGAGGGGGCGCTGCTCGGGTGTGCACAGTACCAGCGCGCGCGCGGCGCCGAGCCGCGCCACCTCATCGGGCAGCGCCGCCAATGATCCGGCGCCGAACACGACACGGCCGGGCAGGGGTGAATAGTGGAAGCGGTCTTGCAGCATGCATGTCTCCAGGTGTCATGGCCCGGGACCCCATGGCCTGCCAGCCCCGGGAGAGCGTGTCAGGCAATTGACTCCGCGCGGCGAATCGAGCTGATCATCGAGCTGTCGAGCAGGAACTCGCGCGCCCGCGCGGGATCGGACGAGATCTCGCGCAGCGCCCGCTGGTTCTGCCGGCGCACCGCGGGATCGCGTTCTTCCATGGTCTTCTTGTTGCGGATGCTGTGCTTCTGCACCACCTCCACGGCGACGGTACGGCGTTGCCGCGAGTAGTGCTCCAGCAGATCCGCGCCGGCGCGTCCTTGCCATACTTCAGCGAGCTTGTTGCCCAGGCTGTACGCATCATGTACGCCGCCGTTCAGGCCAAATCCGCCGATCGGGTTGTTGATGTGCGCCGCGTCGCCGGCCAGCAGGATGCGGCCCTTGATGAAAGTATCCGCCACACGCTGGTGCACGCGATACGTGCCGGAATAGGCGATGGGAAATTCCATTTCCACGCCGAGCGTTTCCCGCAGGCGGGCCTGCACGTTCTCCGGCGCCAGCAGCAGGGCGTCATCCTCATCGGGATCGGCTGGCATGGCCACGCGCCAGAGATCGGGCCGCGCGTCGTCGTAGAGCTTGAGGACCACCGCCCAGCGATCGGGATCGGATACGTAGACAGTGCCGGTGTAGCCTAGCGTCTCCATCGGCATGGCTATATTGGTGACCAGGAACTTCTCGCGCCAGGTGAAGCCCTCGAAGGCAAATTCGCCCGTCTTGCGCACGACGCTGCGCGCGCCATCGGCGCCGACTACCCATGGGAATGCCACGTCCTGCACCGTGTCGCCATGACGCAGCATGAGCGTTGCGCGCCCGTCGCCATGACTCACGCGCTCCACTGCCTGGCCCAAGCGCAGCTCTACGCCAGGTAGGGTGCGCAGTTCATCGAGCAGCAGGCTCGACAGGTAGTGCTGCGGCAGGTGAAAGCGGAAGGGGAAATCGGTGACGTCCGCCAGTGCTCCCAGATCGAATTCGGCGAACACGCCGTCGCGCCGGTCGCGCATCTGCCAAACTGGTATGCGGATGCCCATCCGGGTCAGCTTGGCCTCCACGCCAAGCGCGCGGAAGATCTCCAGGGTCGGCGGGTGAAACGCTGCGCCACGCTGTTCGCGGGGGATTTCCGTGGCGCTTTCGTAGACCACGCAGGGCACGCCGCGGCGGGCCAGGGTCAGGGCGGTGGTCAGGCCGACGGGGCCGGCGCCCACGATGGCAATGCGATGGTCGTATGACATGCTGGTTCCTTTATCGATGCTGGCACCGCCGGACATGGGGTTTGCCGCGCGGCCGGAAGGCTCGCTAGAATCCTGCGTGCAAGGTAACGGCGCGCCGCGGGCGTGTCGATATGCGGATTCGCATCGGCTCCATTCGGAACTCGAATGCGCGTGTCATGGCCAAGGCAACAGAGGGGACTTCAAAGATGCCTAAGAATCCGGCGCTGACCGGCTCGCTCGACCTGCGGCTGCTAGTGGTCTTCGATGCCGTGCTGCGCAAGCGCAGCCTGACGCAGGCTGGCGACAGCCTTGGCTTCAGCCAGCCGCTGATGAGCCAGTCACTCAGCAAGCTGCGGCAGTTTTTTGGCGATCCGCTGTTCGTGCGGACCTCGGCGGGCATGTCGCCCACGCCACGCGCCCGTGAGCTGGCCCCGCGCATCGCCAGCGTGCTCCAGTTGCTGCAGGAAGCCGTGGAGAGCCCCGAGCATTTCGATCCGGCCAGCTCGCGGCGCAGCTTCAGCTTCGTGGCCACGGATTTCGGCGCGGCTTTCCTGCTGCCCCGGTTGTTGCGGCACTTGCAGGAGGCCGCGCCGGCCGTGCGCGTTCGTGCCGTTTCCGCTCCGCGCCATGGGGTGGAAGACATGCTCGAGGCGGGTGAAGCCGATGTCGCGATCGGCAGCTTCGCCATCAGCCGCTCGCCCTTTTACCAGCGCCGCCTGTACGCGACCGACTACGTCTGCCTGATGCGGGCCGGGCATCCGCAGGCCCGCGAGCCGCTGACCGAAGAGACCTACCTGAATGCATCGCACGCGCTCGTGGCCCCGCTGCCTGTCGGCTATGAGGCGCTTGAGCGTTTTCTGCTGGACAACATCGCGTCCGACCGCTTTGCCGTGACGCTGCCGAACTTCCTGACCGTACTGACCACGCTCCCCAGCTCCGACGCGCTGTTCACGATGTCGCGGCGGGCGGGTACCGAAGTCGCACGGCTGGTGGGCGCCTCGGTGCTGGAGCTGCCTGTCAGGATTCCGGGGTTTGTGGTGCGCGAATTCTGGCACGAGCGCTTTCACAAGGACCCTGGCAGCAAATGGTTCCGCGACCTGATTCACAGTCTGCTGGCGGACCCCGCCAGTACCGACGACGGGCCCTGAGACGCCGTCCTGCGCTAGAGCCCATGCGGGATTGGCATTCCATGTATTCCTGTCCCGCTATGGTGGCGCCGTCGTGCAACTTCCATACTCCAGCCAAGCCCAACCGCATCCCGGCCGGTGGGTGGCCGGGCGACGCCTGGGGCCAGAACAGGAGACAACATGGAAGGAAATCTCATTCGCGGACTGCATCACATCACGCTGTGCACTGCCACGGCGCAGGGCGATGTGGATTTTTTCGTCAAGGTCATGGGACAGCGCTTTATCAAGCAGACGCTGTTCTACGATGGCCGCATTCCCATCTACCACCTGTACTTCAGCGATGCCGACGGCACGCCGGGCACTGTGATGACCACGTTCCCGATGCGCCGGACCGAGCTGGTCGGACGCAAGGGCTCGGGGCAGTTCACGGCGATTGCCTATTCCGTCCCTGCCGGATCGGTGGATTTCTGGCGTGAGCATTTCCGCCGAAACGGCGTGGCCGTTGCCCAGGAATCCGAGCGCTTTGGCGAGAAGTACCTGCGTGTGGTGCACGCCGGCATCGACTTCGAGGTCGTGGAAGATCCCACGGATACGCGCAAGCCGTGGCGCTCGGACTATGTGCCCGAGCAATACGCAGTGCGTGGCTTCCATAACTGGACGGCCACGGTGCGGGAACTGGAGGATATGAACGTCTTCATGGAGCGTGCATGGTACTTTCGCAAGACCATGGAGGACGGCGCGTTCACGCGCTATGAGGCGGGCGAGGGCGGTGCCGGGCGGCGCATCGACGTGCTGCACGCGCCCGACCTGCGCCAGGGCACCTGGACGCTGGCGGAGGGCATCGTCCACCACGGCGCCTTCGACGTACCCGACTACGATGCCCAGGCCCGCGTGAAATTCGATACCGAGGGCATGGGCTTTACCGATTTCTCCGACCGCAAGAATCGCGGCTACTTCGAATCGGTCTACGTGCGCACCCCGGGCGGGGTGATGTTCGAGGCGACGAAATCGCTGGGCTTCAAGATGGACGAGGAAGAGGAGCGGCTGGGATCCGAACTGAAGATCTCGCCCCAGTTCAATGTCTCGCATGACGATCTGCGCCGGCACATGCAAAAGGAGGACCCGATCCATGTCTGATTTCCGCATGACGCACTGTGCCGACACCCTCGGGGAGGTTTGTCAATGAAGTCGTTCAAGCTGATCGGTACCGGTCCGCGCAAGGTCATGCTGCTGCCCGGCCTGCTGGGCACGCGCGATGCCTTTGACGAAATGCTGCGCTGGGCGGATCTGGCTGCGTTCCAGTACGTCGTGGTGGAATATCGGGGCTACGGCCAGATGCGGCTCGAGCCGGGGCTCAGGACCCTGCGCGAAGTCGTCATCGACGCTACGCGCCTGGCGGACTTCCTTGGATGGACCAGCTTTGCTGTGGCCGGACATTCGCTGGGCGCGCTGGCCGCACAGATGCTGGCACTGGCGCTGCCCAGGCGAGTGGATGCCATCGTGTCGATCGCTGGCATGAGCGCGCGCGGCGGCAGCAGCGACCCGGCACGCCTGGGCCTGCTGCGCGAAGCCGCGGTGTCCCCGGTGCGCCGCGCGGACCTGGTGGCGGCAGGCACCGCCAGGCGCTATACGGACGCCTTCGTTCGCGCGGTGGTAAACAGCAGCTGGGCGGCCATCGACGGAGAAGCGTTTCTCAGCTACGCGCTGGATGCCAGCCATACCGATGTACACACCCAGGTTGAGGGGTTGGAGATTCCCATCCACGTGCTGGTTGGCGAGCACGACGCGGGCAATTCCGAGGCCGTCGCCCGAGACACGACCCTGAAGTGGTACCGCCGCGCAACGTTGCAGGTCCTGGCTGGCGCGGGGCACTACCCGATGCTGGAGACGCCGCCAGTGACCATTGCCGCGCTCGAGAATTTCCTGCGTGCGGAAGTCGGCGCGAAGCCTGCCCTGGCTATGGCCGTCTGAGTGCGGCGCCTGGCTCCGGCAGGCTTGTGCGCGCCGGAGCCCCGGAATGCAGAACAGCCCCATGGACGGAACCGCCATGGGGCTGCTTTTTATTACCGGGACATGCAGCGATTCCCGCTGTCCCGGTCCGGCTCAATGCAGATGCGGCAGCACCTTGGTGTGCTCGGCCTGCACCGCCTGCAGCTCGTGCGGCTTGAGCCCAAGCAACGCCAGGATGGTAGGCGCAATCTGGTTGGTCTGGACCGGGTCGTCGACGATATTCTGGTCAATGCCAGCGCCCCACACGACGATCGGCACGTGACGGTCCTGCCTCGCGTCGCCGCCATGCTCGGCGATCTTCGACAACTTTGCGCCGGCATAGACCGTACCCTGCTGCGCGATGCCGACGAGGTCCGGCACGCGGTCGTCGTGGCTTCCGACGCCAAAGAGGTCGGCGACCTCTTCACCGGTGTAGATCTTGCTCGCGCCAGCCTGGCTGAAAGCCTTGGTGATCGCGGTGCCGGTTGCGTCCGAGCCCAGGCCGTTGCCGGAATAGCCAAGCAGGAAGTCCCTGGCAAAGCGCAGGGCGGCGGGAGAGCGGTCGTTGAACCACATCAGGATGCCGTCATCGTCGATCGCGTGGGCTACCAGATGCGATTTGGACGGGTCCTTGCATGTGGCGGCGAACTTCTCCCAGGCGCAGTTCAGCGCATCGATCATGTCGCCATCGTTGATGATGGTGAGATCGGCGCGGTTCTGCGGCGACTGACCATGTTTCGCCGACAGGATGACGACGGTGTTGGTCCGGTCAAGCGCGCTGACCATCACGGCCAACTGATTGTTGACGAAGTTCAGCGCGCTTTGCAGCACCACGCCGGGCGTGGTTCCGTTCGCCGTGTAGCCGCCCAGGCCGTCGGACACCTTGGTGCCGGTGTTGGCCGGATCCGGGTAATAGGCCGATTTGTTGAGCTTCTGGGCGGTCGATACGGACTGGAAGTTCATGCCGAAGATGGCCGGAGTCCCCGGCGTGCCGTTGCCGGCATGGTCGAGGCCCTTGATCCAGTTAAGGACGGCCGCTACCTTGAAGCTATCGTAGCGTTGGGTGTTGGTATTGTCCTTGGTCCAGTCGCTGCCCGGGCCGGCGGGCAGCGATGGGTCGGTCACCGAGCTGTTGATCTCGGGGGTAAACAGGTCGTCGATGCCCTGACCGGACGGCCCGTTGAGAATCTCATAGGCGGCGTGCTTGTCCGCCCAGGCGGTGTGCAGCCCATGCTTTTTCGCGACCTCGAAGATCGTGTTCACCTTGAGGTACTGATGCGGGTAGACCGGCTGGCAGGTCACTGGAGATACCGGCAGGAAGGCCGGATTGATCAGGTCCTGCGGGTGCCCGGTCAGCTGGGAAATCCTGGAGAAGTCGGCGTACAGGCCCGGGATGTTTTGCCCGCTGTCCAGCCGGTTCTGATCCCTGGCGATGACTTCGGCGTAAAACACTTCAGCGCCTGGCCTGGTGCTGTGGCAGTTGGCCGTGGTGGTGCCCGGCGGCAGCAGGCTGCGGCTGTAGGCGTCGTCGTAGTAGATGCCCGTGGTCCTGGGGTTGCCGCCCGTGACCTGGCCGACCATCCCGGGGAACGAATCCGACGGGAAGGGCGTTTGCGCATTCGTGTAGGCAACGCCATGACGGGCCAGTAGCGCCAGGGCGGAATTCGGATTGGTGTTGACGAACCAGTCCAGGTCGGCCTGGTGCAGGCCGTCGACAGAAACCAGCAGGACATGCTTCGCATGCGGTCGACGGGTGTCGTCTTCCGCATGTGCGGACGCTGCCAGTCCGCACGCCAGCGACAGCGTCACGGCAAGGATAAGCCTTTTAGGTACACGCACGATATCTCCTCGGGTCACTGCCACAGGGCAGTTGGGAGACGCTATCGACCGTCCATGTCCGAGCGGTGTCACTGAATGCGTGGATGCGTAACAAATTGTGAGCGGAGCACCGGCCCCCCCCGCTATCAGCCGAAGGCTTCAGCGGTGGGAGCATTCATCGTGACCTTCAGCCCGCGCTATGCCCAGGGGGCGCGAATGCCTGCCTGGCTGGCAAGCGCCTCCAGCGCGTCAGCCGTCACCGGCGCCAGGGCAATCCCGTTCGTGCCGCGCTCGCGGGCTTCGGCGTAGCCGCGTTCTCCAGGCAGCCGTGGAGGACCATAGGCAGAGGCCGGCAGGTTGTGGATGGCCGCCGCGAGCTCGGTCAATTGCGCTTGGAACAGGGCAGGATCCAGCACCTGGGCGATATCGATCACGAGCATCCATGCGTTCTGCGTGTGGCGATGGTCGGCGGCGGGGGCCAGCAAGGCGGGTGCCAGGATCGGATGGCTGGTCAGCAGGCTGCAGGCGATCTCGGCCATCAGCGCGAGGCCCGAGCCTTTCGGGCCGCCCAGCGGCAGCGGCGTGGTCGCCTGGCGCGCGTCCGTGGTGGCATTGCCCATGGCATCGATGGCCCAGCCCGGCTCGAGCGGCCGGCCGGCGGCCCGAGCCTGCATCAGCTTGCCAAAGGCGACAGCACCCGAAGCCATGTCGAATACGATCGGCTCGGCGGGCCCCGGGCAGGCCATGGACAGCGGAGCCGTTGAGACACCCGCGACCGAGGCGCCATGGTAGGCCATCAGCGGTGCCGAAGCGGCCATCGCCATGGCAAACATTCCCGCATTGGCCACATGGGCCGTATGAAAGCCGAGCGCGCCGGTATGGGTTGTCTCCCGCAAGAGCACCAGGCTCGCGCCGGCCAGGCGCGCTCCGGCGATAGCTTGCTCGGCGGCGATGCGCATGCCCAGCGCGCCGGCGCAGCGATCGCCCTCGACCACGGTCAGGGCTGGCAGGCTGAGCCCCGGGCGCGGTTGTGCCCGACCATTCATGTCGCCCGACTCCAGCCACGCAGCGTACTGGGGAATGCGCGAAACGCCATGGCCGGGCGAACCGCGCAGGTCAGCCCACACCAGGCTTTCCGCCACCAGTGAGGCGCCAGGTTCGTGCAGCCCGGCGGAGGCAAGGAGCGCCTGCGCAAAGGCCTGCAGCCGGGCTGCGCTGATCAGGGTCGAGGGGCGCGCAGTCATGCGGCCCCCAAAGGCGCCTGCCGGGCCGGCAGGAACTTGTGCAGCCAGTCCGTGACCAGGTTCAGGACGGCCCGGTTGTCATCGGAGAAGATGAAATGATCGATCTCCGAGAACAGGTGCAGCTCGGCCGGCATCCTGGCGTTGCGGAACAGTCCGATCGACTGTTCCGTAGGGGTGACCGAATCGTCCGCCGGATGCAGCAGCAGGAGCGGGCGCGGGGCAATGTTGCCGACCACTGCGTTCGGCCGGAATCGCAGCATGCTTTCGACCACCTCGAACGGGAACTCCATGAAGCTTCCCGCAGGCAGATTGCTGCGCATCTCGAGGGGAATGGGCACGATGTCAAAGCGCGAGACCTGCATGGACTGGCCGCTGGCCAGGCGGGCACGGCCTTCCTCCACCATGGCCTCGAAGCGCTGCCATTCGGCCGAACCCGCATGCTGCTGACGCAGCTTGACTTCGCCATCGCCCCATCCGGCCGATGAGATGCAGGCCACGATGCGAGGGTCGACGCCAGCCGCATAGACTGCCACCGCCGCACCGAAGCTGTGGCCCATCACGGCAATCTTCGCGGGATCCACTGCGGGCAGGCTCTGCAGGTAGCTGACGGCGTTGCGGGTGTCGCTCACCTGGTCCTCGCACAGTACCTTGCCGCGCTCGCCTTCGCTGTTGCCGCAGCCCCGCATGTCGAAGCGCAGGACGACATAGCCCAGCGACGAAAACAGGTGCGTCGCCAGCTGCACCATACCGTCGTCCTTGTTGCTGCCGAACCCATGCAGCACCGCGATGGCGGGACGCCGTTCGCCCGCGGCGAGATTGGGGGGCAAATGCAGGGCTCCGGCCAGGCGAAGCCCGTCGGAGTCAAATGTTACGGCCGTGTGCACGCTCGTTTCTCCAAGTTTCGTTGCACACGATGTTGTACGAAATTCGCCTTCCGATGGCTGCCCAGGCATCCACGGACTTACCCGATCGTCCGCTTACTTCGATGGAAGACAGCAATTGATGTCCGATCCGGCACCAGGGGCACATGAAGGCGTAGGTGAGGGCGATGCCGATGGCTGTCATGAGGGCTTCCTGTCAGGCGGCGAGTGTGCCAGGATTTTCGCGATCAGCACCGGCTTCAGTATTGCAGATCGCGGACGCTGTGATATTGCTGCTTCGGGTTATCGAGCCATTGCGGTCCGTTCGCTTGTCGCATGGCCGATTCGACTGATCGCGGGTGAATGCAATACGAAGAAAAGGCTGACTCTATTACGTAAGGCCACTCGTGCGGTTATACTCCGCGCTTCACTCACAACTATGAATAGCCAACATGGTCGCAACAACTAAAACGACACGGGTAAGTGCAACTGCCAAGGGCAAACCTGCCGCAAAGAAAGTGGCCGCGCCGACGAAAAAGGCCAGCGTGCTTGCCCGTGAGGCACAGGCAGCGAAGAAGCGCTTGCTGAAGCTGCGCGCCGACACGAAGAAGGCAATTGAAGCGGCAAAGCGCGAAATTGCCCAGGCCGTGGAAGCCGCAAAGGCCGCGGCCAGCTTTGAAAAGCAAGCCGCAAAGGACAAGCTCGCTGCCAAGAAGGCCAAGGCCGCAGGCGCCAAGAAGGCGACGGCCAATAAGACCGCCGCAACGAAAGCTGTAGCGAAAAAGGCCGCAACGGGTACCAAGGGCAAGGTCGCCGCGAAAGCCGCCCCGAAGACGGCAGCAGTGAAACCCGTGGCGAAGAAGCGGGCTTCGGCGAAGAAGGTGGTTCCGGCTGTAGCGTCGCCTGAAGCGTCGGCGTGACCGCAGCTTCGGCTGGTAACGCGTTATTGCCAGCCAGCCGATTGATGCAAGATATGGCACTGCTGAGGAAAGCTGAGGCCGACGAGTTTTGTGCCGACGGCTTTCCCTTCTTCCCATTGGGCCTCTAGCTCATGCCTGGTTAGAGCAGCGGACTCATAATCCGTTGGTGCCGTGTTCGACTCACGGGAGGCCCACCATAAAATTGGTTCTTATATTTCGTCCATCGCGAAAGCCGGGACTGCCTGGGCGGCGCCTTGCCCAGGGTGTGGGAAAGGTGGCAATACCTTGCTTTAACCTGGCGTGCTTTCGCGGTGCGCTATAGCCTCCTGGCGGGGGGGCTTGGGTGGCGCCTGGCACAATCTGCAGGTCAGAGGCCAATCCTATAACGGCAGGGGCACCTCAACCACGGCAGAACGGTCTTTGGGCGGCGGCAAGATCGGCGCTGGCTCAGTAGCCATCTGGTCGGCCGGATAGAGCGTCATAAAGCTGCGGGCGACGTCTGGGTCCCTGCACGTCAGCCACCCGTCCCACCGGGCTTTCGGCACGATGACTACGCCTCGTTTCGCCTTGCCGGGGGCATGCAAGCGACTCATCACGGGATGGTGGTCTGCCTTCGTTGTCAGCATGGTGAATGAGTGGCTGCCGTCAGGCAAAGCTCTCCACAGCGCCGCTATTCCGAACGCCAACTCATCCCGTAGCCATATTTTGTAGCGAGACGGATGTGTCCCGGCATCGTAGTTCAGTTCGTAGATGGCCGTGGCAGGGACGAGACACAATTGGCCTCGGTACCAGGGTCCGCTGCAACTGCATCTGTCGCCAACCTTCTCGGATGGCGCATTCATGGTTTCAAACGATCTCACGCCATGACTGCTGCGTGATCGCGGCGTCAGGCCGAAGACGGCCATGATGCACTCGCGCCGGCCTTTGGCATCGGCGCGAACGATCGGCGCAGCATCGCCGGGTAAAGCTTCAGGCTTCCATTCAGTGGGAGGTGCGGCGACGCCAAAGACGTCTTGCAGAAGATGGCGCGGCACCGGATCGTAGTTGGTGCACATGGCGAGTCTCCATGGCGGAGAGCAGTGAGCCCCGGGCGGATGGGACGCCTTGGCCCAAAAAGGGGGGGGGCGCACCCGTCCTCCTGCCCCACTTGTAAGTGTAGTGTCATGTGGCAGGACCAGGACCCCAGCCCGGAGGTGCCTGCTGCACCTGAGGAAACTGCCGTCGAGGCGCGTGTCTGGTACGCCACGGCATGGAGGACCGGGCCGGCATTCTGGGCAGTACTGATGTCGGGCAGCGTGGCGCCCTCCGGCATGCTCGTGGGTTTCCCGTCAGAACGCGTGCTCGATGAACACGCCGCCAAGGAGCTGCCGAGACCCGCCCGACGCTGCCGCGGCGCCGTTGATCCACGCCCTGGCATTCGAGCCGCCGGCCAACTGATACGTGGTCTGGAGATAGATCCGGGAACGCTTCGAGAGCCATGTTTCTGCCTCGAGGAGAACCTGGTGAGCATGGCGATTCAGCAGCGGTGTGTTGCCTTTCATGTATTGGTAGTGCAGGGTCAATCCATAGTGCTGGTTGAATGACTTCGTTCCGCCGATGCCATAGGTGTCAATCACGCCTTCGCTGTTGGCATTCTCGGTGCGCGAATACAAGGTGGAGACCTGCCAGCTATCGGTGACCCACTTTGCACCGGTGCCCAAGGCGCGGATGTGTGCATTGCTGTCGGCAGTGGATGCATCCTTGAAATCCGTGAAGGCCACGGTCGCACCGAAGCGGCCGGATTCATACAGGGCGCCGAGGCTGTAAGTGCCGCCGTTGCGCACGGAGCCGGGGCGCTCGCCAAAGCCGTACATCGCACCAACCTTCAGCGGCCCGAACTGGTGCGTGTATTTGACCGCATTGGCCAGGGATTCACCGTTCGAGCGGTCATAGTCGAACGAGCCACCGCGCGCCGCACCGTAGACGCCGCCGAAATTGGTGAACGGACCCTGTGGCGCGCCCCAAAGGCCCCCATAGTACGAGCCGCTGTAGCCGCCGACCGTGAAGTAGTCGAACATGAAGTCGCGGGTGTATCCGAGCTGCACGTCGCCGAGGTTGCCGCGCAGGCCCACGACGGAGTAGGTGTTGAACAGGATGCCACCCACGCTGGCGCCAATGTCCGAGTAAAAGCGGCCGGCCAGACGGAAATATGCCGAGGTGCCGCCGCCCAGGGATTCGGTGCCATTGAACGCCAGGTAGTTGGGGCGGTGAGGTCCGGAATCGAGACCAAAGCGGCTGCCGCCAGCGGCATTCGATGTGTAGGTCGGGCCAGCGGTAACCAGACCGCTGATCGTCAAGCTGTCGGCCAGGGCGGCACCATGCAGGGCTATCAAGGCCGCGGTGCCCGCGCACTTCAGTGCGATGCGCGGGTGCTTTTGGCGGGCAGGGCCTTCACGGCCACTGTGTTCTGCAGCTTGAACCGTTTGCTTCCATATCTCCACTTCGCTCTCCGTTGAATGGCGCGTCGCTCTATGGCGGCTGCGCACCCCGGTTGCATGCGGGGTGTAGCGATGGTAGTGGCGCGGAAGGTGACGTGGTCATGCGGAATTCAGGAATCTCCATGCGGGGAAGTCATGGATAAATGCGAGGGCGCGGCATTCATGACCAGCTACGGCACGAGGTGTCCGGGCGACGCGGCCTTCGCACCCGTGATGCAGTCGCATGTCCCTTTTTTTGTATAGGGAAAGGATCTTGGCCAGAACAAGCCCTGCCACGGATTAAATAAATACATTATGGCGCCGGCATTCGTGGGCTCGAGTCCAGGCGATTCGCTATGACCAACTATCCTCCGATTTGAGTCGTTCACAGCCTCCATTGACCCGCTTTAATGGCTGGAAGGCAAAAAACTTGCGGGCGGATGTTGGAATGCGTATAAGTCAAGCGTGACCGTAAGACTGGAGATCGAGAAATGGCAACGTATCAAGAACTGTTGGCGCAGAAACAAGCATTGGAGGCCCAGATCGAAAACGCCCGCGCTACCGAAGTCGCTAGCGTCATCGAAAAGATTCGCGAATTGATGATTCAGTACGGCCTGTCGCCGGAAGACCTTGCACCGCGGCGCGGCCGGGGCCGCCCCGCTGGTACCGCTTCGGCTCAGACGGAAAAGGCGCCGCTGCCGCCGAAGTACATGGATCCCAAGACCGGCAAGACCTGGTCGGGCCGTGGCCGGGCGCCGGCATGGCTGGGCAAGCGACCCGAGCGTTTCCTCATTCCGCAGGAGTGACCGATTGCGCGAGCGTCGTCGTCCCTGGACGACGGCGACTCAACCCGCCATGCCGGACATGGATGGTGGGAAATATTGCAGCGTCTACTGTCCTGAATCGAAAATTCGCGGCATAAGTCTGCCGATAAGTCGTGTCATCCGTGGTCACGAATTCTCGCAAGGCTCCAGCCTTGCTGCGCTTCGTTCCCAGGCTTCCACGCCTTCTCGACAGACTTATTCTTGCAACAAATCACCGACCCTGGTTGAACGCCGCACAGTGCGGTAACCCGTCGACGGAAAAGACCGCGCTCAACGACTGGCGCGGTGCCGCTCAGCAGCGGATCGCGCCGGACAGGAAGCGGAAGCACTCGGCGGTCGCCGGCATCCGGGGCGCGGGTTCCTTGCGCATCATCAGCGCCACGCGGCGCTTGAAGCTGGGGCTGCCCAGGGGCACCGCGCGCAGCGCCGCATCATTGATGCCCTGCGCGTATAGCCGGGACAGCAGACCGACCGCGAGCCCCGCGCGCACCAGGCTGTAGAGCGATTCGCTGTACTGCAGCCGGTCCACCGCATGGGCATGGAAACCTTGCTGCTGCAGCAACGCCAGCGCTGACTCATGCGTGGTGCCGTGGCTGAACACGGCCAGCCGCTCGTCCTTCAACTGCTGCCAGCGCAGCGCAGGCTTGCCGGCAAGCGGATGGTCCCGCGGCAGCAGGGCAACCAGCTGGTCAGTGCCGACATCCATGGCGGTAATCTCCGGCGCCGGTCGCGTGACCCAGCCCAGGCCGATATCGATCTCGCCGTCGCAGATGGCCTGGAAAAGCGCCTCCCCCAGCATATCTGAAACCTCCACCCGCACGTCGGCGCGCTCCGTGCGCCAGTGCGCCAGCGCCGGCGCCAGCAGGTGCATGGCGGACGGCACGGCGCCAAGCCGCAGCGGCTGTGACTGTTGCGACAGGATGCGGTGCAGGTCGTCCATGCCGTGGCTGTAGCTGTTCAGCAGCCAGGTGACCACGGGCAGCACGGCCGCCCCGGCCTCGGTCAGCGTGACCCGGTGCGTGGTCCGGTCGAAAAGTCGGGTGGCCAGCACCTGCTCCAGGTCGCGGATGCTGGCCGAGAGCGCCGGCTGGGTCAGCGACAGCTCCTCGGCCGCGCGACTGAAGCTCTTCAGGCGCGCCACCACATGGAAGACCCGCAGCTGCCGCACGGTCAGCTGGCGGGCCAGGAACTCTGCCTGCCGGGTCGGATCGGTCATAAGATCAATTTATAAAAATCTAAAATTAACCAATTTTATTTGTTTTCGGTCCTTCCTTAGAATGCGGGCATTCGCCAATCCCGGACCCCGCAAATGGGGGCTGAGCCAGATATGACCGAGAACGCACTGGATACCTTCCTGAAAGCGCTGCCCAAGGTGGAGCTGCACTGCCATCTGTTCGGCTGCGTGCGCCGCGCCACCTTCACCGAGCTGGTGCGCCGGCAGGGCATGCCGTTCTCGGAAGACGAGATCGAGGCCTTCTACACCCGGGGCGAGAAGCCGGTCGGCGTGCTGCGGGTGCTGCGCGCGCTGGACAGCCAGCTTATCCGGCAGCCGGACGATCTCTACCGGCTGGCCTTCGAGTACCTGCAGGACGCGGCGGCCGAAGGCATCCGCTACAGCGAGTTCTTCTGGAACCCCACCGGCACCGCCCGGCAGTCCGGCATTCCGTACCGGGCGGCCATGGAAGCCATCGTCCGCGCGATCCTCGATGCCGAGGCCGCGTTCGGTATCGTGGGCCGGCTGGTGCCGTCGATCGACCGCGAAGCCGATCCCGCCGAGGCGGTCGAGATGGTCGACTGGGTCATCGCCGACCGCCGCGACGAGGTGGTCGGCATCGGCATCGACTACCGCGAGACCGACCGGCCGCCCGAGCTGTTCGCCGAGGCCTATCGCAAGGCGCGCGCCGCCGGGCTGAAGACCACGGCCCACGCCGGCGAGTTCGGCACGCCCTGGACCAATGTGGCCACTGCGCTGGACCTGCTGCAAGTGGATCGCATCGACCATGGCTACACCGCCATCGACAACCCCGAGTTCGCGCAGCGATGCGTGGACCGCGGCATCGTCTTCACGGTGGTGCCGACCAATTCCTACTACCTGCGCACGCTGCCGCGCGAGCGCTGGGCGCTCGATCACCCGATCCGCCATATGCCGGGCATGGGCCTGCGTGTGCATCCCAACACCGATGACCCGGTGCTGCACCATGTCACCGCCAGCCAGGCCTGGGCAATGATGGTGCGCGATTTCGGCTTCGGCCTGGACGACCTGCGACAGTTCATGCTTAACGGACTGGATGCAGCGTGGATCGACGACAGCACGCGCCGCGCGTGGCGGGCGCAACAGTGCGCCGAGTTCGATGCGCTGCGCGCCAGGCTGTTCGCGGCCCCGGCCGCCTGAGGCTGCGGCCTTGCCCGCTTCCGTTCCCAATTTTTTTGACCGCTCGGCCCGACCCGCCCGATTCTCCTGGAGCCCCGCCATGCCTGCCTGTTTTGCCCAATCGCGGTTCCGCCGCCTGCTGACCCGCGCGCTGCTGCCGATCGCACTTGCCGCACCCGCCGCGGCCATGGCCGCCGAAGCGGCCTGGCCCGCCGCCAGGCCCATCACCCTGGTGGTGCCGTACAGCGCCGGCGGCAGCACCGACGTGATCGCGCGCTTGCTCGCGCAGAAACTGGGGGAGCGGCTGCACCAGTCCGTGGTGGTGGACAACACCACCGGTGCCGGCGGCGTGATCGGCGTGCGCCGCGCGGTGCAGGCCGCGCCGGACGGCTACACCCTGGTGATGGGCGCGGACAGCTCGATCGCGATCGCACGGCTGGTCAATCCGGCGGCGGTCAAGTACGACGCGCTCAAGGACCTGGAGCCGATCGGCCTGGTCAACACCGCCGCGATGGTGCTGGTGGCCCGCTCGGGCCTGCAGGCCAACACCCTGGACGAGGTGCTGAAGCTGGCGCGCGCCCAGCCGGGCAAGCTGACCTACGCCACTTCCGGCATCGGCACCGTGCTGCAGGTGGCCATGGAAATGATCAAGGCCCAGGCCAAGGTCGAGATCAACCACGTGCCATACCGCGGCGCCGCGCAGCAGGTGACCGACCTGATGGGGCAGCAGGTCGACCTGGCCATGCTGATCAGCGCCTCGGCCATCCCGAACGTGGCGGCCGGGAAGATCAAGGGCATCGCGGTGACCTCGGCGCGGCGCCTGGAAGCCTTGCCCAAGGTGCCGGCGGCAGCGGAAACGCCCGCCTTCAAGGGCTTCGAGATCAACAGCTGGACCGGCTTGTTTGCGCCGGCGCGCACGCCCGCGCCCATCGTGGAGCGGCTGAACCGGGAACTGAACGCCATCCTGGCCTCGGCTGATGTGGTCAGGACCATGAAGGAGCAGGGCGTCACGCCGGGCCACGGCGATGCTGCCGGGTTTGCCACCTTCATCCAGCGGGAACAGGGTCGCTACGCCAGGATCGTGGAGAGTGCCGGCATCCGTGAATAGCGTTAGTGGCGGGCGCCCGGCCATTGCCGGCCGGCGCGCCGCCGGGACATAAAAGAAAACAAGGGAGGAGTAAGTTGAAGTTCAAGCGATATGCCATCGGCACCGGACTGATGGCGATGGGGGCCTGTGCGCAGGCGCAGGGGAGCGTTCAGTTGTACGGCTTGCTGTCGGCCGGCGTGGCCTATGTCAGCAATGCCGGCGGCCATCCGCTTGTCATGGCCGACAGCGGCAACCTGCAGAGCCCGCGCTGGGGCCTGCGCGGCAGCGAGGACCTGGGCCAGGGCCTGCAGGCCATCTTCGTGCTCGAGTCAGGCTTCAGCCTGAAGACCGGTGCCCTCGGCCAGAACGGCCGCCTGTTCGGCCGCCAGGCCTACGTGGGCCTGTCCAGCACCAGCGCCGGCACCGTCACGCTGGGCCGGCAGTACGACGCCGTGCCCCAGTTCCTGGGCCGGATCGAGACCGCCGGCAACGCTGTCAGCGTGGGCGATATCGACAATGCCTTCAACTCCTTCCGGGTGCAGAACGCAATCACCTACGTGACGCCCGACTTCGGCGGCGTGAAGGCAATGGCCATGTATGGTGCCAGCGACAAGGCCGGCGATATTGCCAACAACCGCGCCTACAGCTTCGGCGTGGACTACGAGCGCAACGGCCTCAAGCTGGCACTGGCGCATACCACCCTGGATAACCCGGGTAGCGCCGACAACGCCGGCGGCGCCGTGGTCGGCGACTACGGCACCATGTTCAAGCGCAGCATCGAAACCCCCAGCGCGGGCGTGCGCCGCCAGCGCGTAAGCGCCGCCGGTGGCATGTACACCGCCGGTAACGCGCAGATCGGCGCGCTGGCGACCGACACGCGCCTGAACTATGCAGATGGCAGCGACCTGCGCATCGACAACTACCACCTCAACTTCAACTACCAGGTGGTGCGCAATACCTATCTGGGCGCGGCGTGGCTATATGCCAGCGGCAAGTACTCGTCCGGCCAGGCGCCGAAGTGGCAGCAGTTCACGCTGTTCGTGGACCAGTTCCTGTCCAAGCGCACTGACATCTTCGTGATTGGGCGCTACCAGCATGCCATGGGCGATGCGCCCGCGGCGGCGATTTTCGGCTACCCGACCTCCGCCGGACGCAACCAGGTGGTGATTACCACGGGGATGAGGCATCGGTTCTGACCGGACCGGATGCCGGAGTCGGCATCCGGTTTGAATGCAGCCCGATTGCGGCTGGCTGCCGGCTCTGGCTGATGAACTGGCAGGCGAGCCACTACAGGGCAATTTGCATCAGCGTCCCGACATCGGCTGGGGGACGGTTGAGTTCCTGCGAGTGCATGACAGCAGGCGGCAGGTCGGAAAGGTTGATTGGCGCGAAGCCAAGGCGCGCGAAATAGCCGGATGCGGTCTTGGTCTGCAACACGATTGACGCGACTCCTTGCTGCCGGACATCTGCCACGATTGCGGAAAGCAGAAGCTCGCCGAGACCTGCGGACCGTGCGCGCTGCGCAACAGCCAGTCCCCGAAGAAGTCCTGTGGTCCCATAGCGTTCCAGGCCGGCACATCCGAGCAGCCCGGCATTGTCGCGGACCATGATGTAATGGGTGATATGTTCGCGTACCCCCTCGACGCAAAGTGAGGAAGCGCGCAGGAGTGCCTCAACCTCAGGCCAATCCTTCTCAGTCGCATAGCGGGGACGCATGACATAGTCCTTCATGCAAAGTTCGTCCCTTTATCCTACTTTTGCCAGGATGCTTTCGCCCGTAGGGATTCTGCCTAAGTAGATTTGCTATCTCCCGGAAGCAGTCTGGCTGGCATGTCGGGAAGACAACATTTTTGCTCTGCAGAGGCGTTCCTATGCGATGGCATGCGAGCGCAAAGTCTCCTGCATGCGCCAGCCGGTGGCCTCTAGCCCCAGATGAGCGTGGCCTCTTCCAGCAAATGACCAGGCAGGATGTAATCGCCGTGCTCGATGGCGAGTGCCTCGAGTTCAGACAGGCAGTCTTCGGATAATGCCGTCATGTCGAACTGGCAGTAGAGATATCGCTGTCGGAATGTGAGTTTTTCTCCCCGGAGCCCTCGGGCCAGCGCATCCGCAGACTCCACGCAGACATGTTCGATGGTCCGGAACTGTACGACAATGCCGCGCGATTGCCCGAGTCGTCCGAGCTCGAGCGCGTCTTCCCACGCGGATTCATAGTCCAGATCGACAGTACTATTTGCGCGCGAACTGATGTGCTCAAGCGCGCTGGCTCGATCACGTGCGACGTATACGCTCATAGGGGAGTCTCCCCGATGGGGTCATTGTGGGGAAGAATATATTCCGAAACAGGGGGCGGGGCAACCCAGTGCAGGCCCGCTGAGCGCTGCCCGGCGTGCTGGACCCCAGCCAGATCGCGTATGCTTCGCCCTGCCTCACGCGGGCGCAGGAAGGTCTTGCGTCCGTCGTTTCGCCAATGCACTGCCCCTGCGGTGGGATTGCCCCGATCTCAACTTGCCACGGTAAATCCTGTATCTCCACGGCTGACCAATGCTAAATCTGGACTTGCGCTCCATGTCGGCGCTGACGGGGATGATCAATATCGCCCTGGGCATCATCCTGCTGGCCTTTCGCCGCGCCTATCCTGCCTCCATCAAAGGGTTGCTGCCCTGGGCGCTGGCACCGATGCTTTGCGCGGCTTCCACCGCCTTCTATGCCATGGACGGGCAGTGGCCGGCCGTGCTCGTCGCGCTTGGCGGTAACGCGCTGCTGCTTGCCGGCTGCGCATTGTTCTACTTCGGCAGCCAGCGCTTCTACGGAGTGCCCTGCACCTGGAAATGGTGGCTCGTCCTGGGCATGGGCTGCCTGGCTGGCATCACGTGGTTCCTGCTGGTCCATCCCGACTACCGGATCCGCGTGTTGCTGCTGACCACGGTGCTGGCGGCGATATGCCTGATCCATGCGCGGCTGACCTGGCAACACGGCCGGGGATTTGCGCCGCGCTTCATGGCAGTTGTCCTCGCCTTCCAGGGGCTGGTCCTGCTGATGCGGGCAGCAACAACACTCTTCCAGGATGGCGTCGATACTCCGCGCTTTTCCCCTTCGGCTATTCAGACCGCATACATTGCAGCCTATTGTTTCGCATCGCTCTTTGTCTGCATCGGCCTGCTCCTGACCGTGAGTGAGCGGTTGCGTGCGCAGTTCGAGTACCTGGCACAGCGCGACGACCTGACGGGGGTACTAAGCCGCCGGGCCGTGCTGCACGCCGGCAGCAGTGAACTGAAGAGCCGGCGCGACAGCGGCCAGCCACTGTCGTTGCTGCTGATGGATATCGACCATTTCAAGCGCATCAATGACCAGCACGGACACCTGGTGGGTGACCGCGTGCTGGCGCATTTCGCCCAGACCGTGGGCCGGGCGCTGCGCCACACGGACTATCTCGGCCGTTTTGGTGGCGAAGAGTTTGTCGTGCTGCTGCCGCGTACCGGCATGGAAGCCGCGCTTGCCGTGGCCGAACAGGTGCGGCACGCCGTGGAGCAGCAGTCGGCCTGCGCGGGGCAGCCCGCCTGCACGGCAAGCCTGGGTTTGGCCAGCATCGAGGCCGGGGAAGCGACCCTTGACGAATTGCTGGCGCGGGCCGATTCGGCGCTGTATCGCGCCAAGGCTGATGGGCGCAATCGTGTTGAGGCAGGTTGAGCCACTGGCGCAGGGCCGTGCGCCGTGCATACGCCAACCATGCCGGCGCCGAGTACCACGATGTCCTTTGTCATGCCGCCTGCGCTGTCGTCCGAACTCCAGGCGCCGATTCCCTACGCAGCCCCGTCGCAAGGGAATATGACTGAACAGCAATAAATGGAATGACTGATTGCATTATCGGCAATCAGTCATTGCCTCCGCCGGCAATGGCCTGTACCAGCTGCTCGACGAAGGCCCGCGCCGCGGGCGGCAGGTTGCGCTTGGCCAGCGTCTGGATCTCGATGTAGCGCTCGTTCATCTCACGGTCCCGCAGCGGCACGGCTGCGATGGTGCCTGCCTTCAGCCGTCCTTGCACCGACAGCTCGCCGTAGAAGCTGATGGCCCCGCCGCCCGCCGCCGCGAAGCCGACCAGCGAGTCGAGATTGTTGCTGGAGAACACGGTCTCGTAGCGCAGGTCCTGACGGCTGCAACTGGTGTCGAGCAACTGCCGCAGCGAGCTGTCCTTTGGCGGCAGTGCAAGCGGATAGGCGATGACCTGCGCCAGCGAAACCTGCCGTTGCCCGGCCAGCGGATGGCCGGGCGCCATGATGGCGAGCACGGGAGCAGGGTGGCGAAGCTCCACCTCGATCTCCGGCTCGGGCAGCCCGCTCAGCGTGACACCGACGTCGGCCTCGCCATCACGGATGCGCCGGGCGACATCGCCCTGTGGGCAGACATCGAGATCGAAGCGTATGCCGGTGTGCTGTTCCCTGAACCTGGCTGCGAGTGTCGGCAGGAACTCGTGGGCGATGCCCTCGACACTGGCCAGCCGCACCCGTCCCGCGCGCAGGCCACGCAGCGCCTGGATTTCGCCGGTGACGCGCTCGATCTCCTGCTGCGAGCGCTTGGCGAACGCCGCCAGCAGCTCCCCCGCCGCGTTGGGTGCCAGGCCGCGGGCGCGCCGGTCGAACAGCAGGGTGTCGAGTTCGCTCTCGAGCTTGGCGATTTGCCGGCTGACCGCGGACGGCGCCACGTTCAGCTTCAGCGCCGCGTCTTTGACCGAACCGGTGCGCACCACCTCGAGGAAGTAGCGGACGGCGGTTTCCTGGAGCATGCGATAGGGCATTGGCCGGCTCGGCATCAAGGAGGGGAGGGGGAAGGGCTTTGCCCGATTCTACAGATTGCCGATTTGGCAATCAATTGTTCGAAACATTGCTACGAATTGAATTCGACTTGATCGTACGATTGCGTCATGAAGCGTGCTACTGCCATGCGTCGCTTCCTGTCCTGCCGGAGCATCGATATGCGATCCCCTGCCTGCCACGTCCTTTCCACGCTGACTGCCTGCGGGCTTGCCGCCGCGGCCGGCCTGGCGCCCGCCCTTGCATCCGCCCAGGACACCTATCCGTCAAAACCTGTCCAGCTGGTGCTGCCGTTCCCACCTGGCGGCGCCACCGATGTGGTCGGCCGCCTGGTGGCCAAGAAGCTGGGCGAGCGGCTCGGCCAGACTGTGGTGGTCGACAACCGCGCCGGCGCCGGCACCATTGTCGGCGCCAGTTATGTTGCGAAGTCAGCGCCGGACGGCTACACGCTGATGGCGACGTCTGGCACCACCTTCACGGTCAACCCCGCGCTCTACCCGCGGCTGCCCTACGACGCGCAGAAGAACTTCGAGCCGATCGGCCTGATCGGGTCGACCGGCCTGATCCTGCTGGCCAACCGGGAGGTGCCCGTCAACAACCTGAAGGAGTTCGTTGCCGCCGCCAGGGCCCAGCCCGGCAAGTATTCCTACGGCTCCTTTGGCGCGGGGACGACCGCGCATTTTGCCGGCGAGGCGCTGATGAACCTGACCGGCATCCACCTGCTTCACGTGCCGTACAAGGGCAGCTCGCCGGCCATGACGGACCTGATCGGCGGCCAGATTCCGTTCAGCATCGACACCGTGGCCGCGGCCCTCCCGCAGGTCAAGGCGGGCAAGATCAAGGCCATCGCGGTGACCACGGCAAAGCGCTCGGCGCTGCTGCCCGGTGTGCCGACCGTCGCCGAGAGCGGCTACCCCGGCATGGACGCCAGCACCTGGATCGCGCTGTTCGCGCCGCGCGGCTTGCCGCCGGAGGTCCATGCCAGGCTGGAAAAGGCGCTGGCCGAGACCATCGCCGACCCGGATACGCGCAAGACGCTGACGGACAACGGCATCGAGCCGTCCTACGCGCCGGGCAAGCAGGTCAGCGCCATGATCGAGAAGGAGGCGCCGCAGATGCGGGCCATCGCCCAGCGCGCCAATATCAAGCTTGACTGAGCCATATCCCACCGTTCAACCCCGGGGCCGCCGGCAGCAGCACCGCGCCGCCCAAGGAGACAACCGCCTCATGAATGCGCAGGACAATCTGACCTCGGCATCCGCCGTCGAGCTTCGCCGCCTGATCGGCGCCAGGGAAATCTCGCCGGTTGAACTGCTTGAAGCCTGCATCGCCCGCATCGAGACCTACAACCCGGCCATCAACGCGATCACCGCGACCTGTTACGAGCGCGCGCGCAAGGAGGCGAGGGCGGCCGAGCAGGCGGTCATGCGCGGCGAGCCGCTGGGCCTTCTGCACGGGCTGCCGCTGGGGGTCAAGGACCTGGAGGCGACCGCCGGGCTGCTCACCACCTATGGCTCGCCGCTGTACCGCGGCAATGTGCCCGGCGAGGACAATGCCCTGGTGGCGCGCCTGCGGGCGGCCGGCGCCATCGTCGTCGGCAAGACCAATATCCCCGAAATGGGCGCCGGCGCGAATTCGCGCAATGCGGTGTGGGGTGCCACCGGCAACCCGTTCAATCCCAACCTGAATGCGGGCGGTTCCTCCGGCGGGTCGGCTGCGGCACTGGCCGCTGATTTTCTGCCGGTCTGCACGGGCTCGGACACTGGCGGCTCGCTGCGCATCCCGGCCGCCAAATGCGGTGTGGTCGGCTTCCGGCCCTCGCCGGGCGTGGTCCCGAACTCGCGCAAGCTGCTGGGCTGGACCCCGATTTCGGTGGTCGGCCCGATGGGCCGCACGGTCGCCGACACCTGCCTGCAGCTTGCCGCATCAGCCGGCGCGTCGGTCACCGATCCGCTGAGCTACGAACTCGACCCGACCGCCTTCCTGTCGCCGGCGCACATCGAGCTGTCCAGCTTGCGCGTCGGCTGGACGGAGGATTTTGGCAGCTGCAGCGTGGATGACGGCATCCGCCGCGTGTTCCGCGCAAGGATCGCCGCAATGCGGCACCTGTTCAAGTGCTGCGACGAGGTCAGCTTCGCGCTGGGCGATGTGCACCGCTGCTTCGACGTGCTGCGCGCCGAGAGCTTCGTCGCCAGCCTGCACGAGGCTTACCAGCGCGACCCCGCCAGCCTCGGTCCCAACACCCGAGCCAACTACGAAATGGGTGCACGGATGACGCTTGCCGACAGCTCCTGGGCGCAGGCCGAGGAGACGCGCATCCTGCAGCGCTTTCAGCGGGCCTGCCAGGACTATGACGTGATCCTGTCGCCGACCACGCCGGTCTCTCCGTTCCCGTGGACCTGCCTCTACGCAGATACCATCAATGGCGAGAAGCAGGAAAACTACTATCGCTGGCTGGCACTGACCTATGTCGTCACCCTGACCACGCACCCTGCCATTTCGTTGCCGTGCGGCGTTGACGAGCACGGCATGCCATTCGGCCTGCAGATCACCGGCCGATTCCGGGGCGACGCGCAGACGCTGGGCGTGGCGCAGGCGTTGGAAACGGCCTTTGCCGCGTCGCCGGCCTTGCGCCGGCCCATTCCGAATCTCGACGCGATCACGCCGGCCGAGCCTGCGCTTCGCTCGATCGTTACAGCGCCGCCGATCCCCGGCGAGGCAGCGCAGTCGGGAGGTATTTCGGCAGTGTAGGGCCCGTTCACATATAAAACGCGCGGCAAGCGCCGGGAACAAGCGGGCGCGCCGCGCATGCCATCGCAGGATGGGCGCTGGCGGCTCAGAGCGGAATTTGCGTGGTCGACAGCACCTGCTTGAGCACCATGAAGGAGCGGATCTGCCGCACGCCCGGCAGGTACAGCAGCTGTTCCGCGTGCAGCCGGTTGAAGCTCTCGCTGTCCTTTGTGCGCACCATCATGAAGTAGTCGAACTCGCCCGTCACCACGTGGCACTCCATGCAGCCCGAGACCTTCTGCGCGGCCTGCTCGAACTGGGCGAAGGACTCGGGGGTGGAGCGGTCCAGCACCACCCCGATCAGCACCAGCATGCCGGCCTCCAGCGCGGCCGGGTTCAGCAGTGCCACGATCCCGCGAATCAACCCCATTTCCTTGAGCCGCTCGACGCGCCGCAGGCATGCCGGCGGACTCAGGTTGACCTTGGCCGCCAGCGCCACGTTGGAGATCGAGGCGTCCTGCTGCAACGCGCGCAGGATCGCCTTGTCGGTGCGATCCAATGCGTCGATTCCGGGCCCCGGCTGCTCGGATTTGGTGCGAAATGTTGTTTCGTCCATGGCCTGATCAGAGAAATTCTGACATCAAAAATGGAGCCTCTATTTTTTTATAGTGCGCAAATCCGGTGATCTTTGCAAGCACGTTTCGCGCGTTTTTCCCTAGCATGAAGCCATCTCAGCATCAGGGAAAAGGAGCCGGACATGCCAGTGTTCTTCGCCAGCCTCGATGCGTGGATACCCGCCCACCACAGAGGAGTCGTCACCATGAATCTCAAGCGCTTCCCGCGTTACCCGTTGACCTTTGGCCCCACCCCGATCCAGCCCCTGAAGCGCCTGAGCTCGCATCTGGGCGGCAAGGTCGAGCTCTACGCCAAGCGCGAGGACTGCAACAGCGGCCTGGCCTTCGGCGGCAACAAGACCCGCAAGCTGGAATACCTGATTCCCGATGTGCTGGAGCAGGGCGCCGACACGCTGGTATCGATCGGCGGCATCCAGTCCAACCAGACCCGCCAGGTCGCGGCCGTGGCCGCCCACCTGGGCCTGAAGTGCGTGCTGGTGCAGGAGAACTGGGTCAACTACTCCGACGCCGTCTATGACCGCGTCGGCAATATCCAGATGTCGCGCATCATGGGCGCCGACGTGCGCCTGGTCAGCGACGGCTTCGACATCGGCATTCGCAGGAGCTGGGAAGAGGCCATGGAGAGCGTGCGCCAGGCCGGCGGCAAGCCCTATCCGATTCCCGCCGGCTGCTCCGAACACCCGCTTGGCGGCCTGGGCTTCGTCGGTTTTGCCGAGGAGGTGCGCGCGCAGGAGGCGGAGCTTGGCTTCAAGTTTGACTACATCGTTGTGTGCTCGGTGACCGGCAGCACGCAGGCCGGCATGGTGGTGGGGTTTGCCGCCGACGGCCGCGCCGACCGCGTGATCGGCATCGACGCCTCGGCCAAGCCCGAGCAGACGCGCGCGCAGATCCTGCGCATCGCGCGCCATACCGCGGAGCTGGTCGACCTCGGTCGCGGCATCACCGATGCCGACGTCGTGCTCGACACGCGCTACGGCGGCCCCGAGTACGGATTGCCGTCCGAAGGAACGCTCGAGGCGATCCGCCTGTGCGCGAAGTACGAGGGCGTCATGACCGATCCGGTCTACGAAGGCAAGTCGATGCAGGGGATGATCGACCGCGTGCGCCGCGGCGAATTTCCCGAGGGTTCGAAGGTGCTATATGCGCACCTCGGCGGCGTGCCCGCGCTGAACGCCTACAGCTTCCTGTTCCGCAACGGCTGAGCGGCCCACGCCTGTGCGGCGCCGGCACCTGCCACGGGCGCCGCGGGTCTGGGCAGGCAGGTGGCAACGTGCTGGGCTGCACGCTGGCGGCGCTCGCACACATCAAGCGATCGGAGGGGAAGCAAATGAACAGAGTTCAACGCTTGGCGGGCGCGGCGCTGGAGGCGCTCGTGCTATCGGGGGTCGCGCTGTTGGGGCTGGCGGCTGCCGGCACCCAGGCCCGGGCCCAGGGCGGCTATCCGGCCAGACCGGTAACGCTGGTGGTGCCGTTCCCTGCCGGGGGCGCAGTCGACATCATCGGGCGCATGGTCGGCAAGACGCTCGGCGAGCGGCTCGGCCAGCCGGTGGTGATCGAAAACCGCGCGGGCGCCGGCACCATCGTCGGCGCCAGCTATGTCGCCAAGGCCGCGCCGGACGGCTACACGCTGTTCATCAGCTCGGGCTCGACCTTCACCGTCAATCCGGCGATCAACGCGAGCCTGCCCTACGACCCGGTGAAGAGCTTCGAGCCGCTCGGCCTGGTAGCGCGCGTGCCGCTGATCGTGCTCGCCAATCGCGATGTGCCTGCGACCAGCCTCAGGCAGCTCGTGTCGATGGCGAAGGCCGAGCCCGGCAAGTATGCATACGGTTCGTTCGGCAGCGGCACCACCGGCCACTTCGCGGGCGAGATGCTGCTCGAGGCCACCGGCATCAGGCTGCAGCATATTCCCTACAAGGGCAGCGCGCCGGCAGTGGCCGACCTGATCGGCGGCCAGATCCCGTTTTCGGTGGATACCATCGCCGCCTCGCTGCCGCACATTCGCAGCGGCCGGATCAAGCCGATCGCTGTAACCGGCGCCCGGCGCGCGACGCTGCTGCCCGAGGTGCCGACCGTGGCCGAGTCGGGCTATCCCGGCTTCGACGCCGATGCCTGGGTGGCGGTTGCGGCGCCGCGCGGCCTGCCCGCGGACGTGCGCGCGCGGCTGGGCAAGGCGCTTGCCGATGTCACCAGGGACCCGGAGATCCAGAAGAAACTGATCGCCAACGGGCTGGAGCCGGCCTATGCCACGCCCGAGCAGGTCAGCGCGATGATCGACCAGGAGCTGCCGCGCATGCGCGCGATCGCGCAGCGAGCCGGCATCCATGCCGACTGAAGCCAGCTGAAGCGGGCAGGAGGAGGCAACATGGACCTGCCAGCTATCGCGAAGGCGCGCCTGCATTGACTCGCGCGCTGATACTGGCGACGCGACATGAGCGGGTATTCGCGTTTTCCCCGTAAAAGAACGTCGCCGGTGGAGCGAGATGCCGCAAATAGGGTTGGAAATCCCGGCTGCCAATGCATATCTTCGATCGTTCCGAGGCCGCGCCGAGAAGAACCTCTCTTGCCGCGTGGTCGGCTTTGTCCAGCCCCACGGCGCGCGAGCGCTGATCGGTCAGATCATCGTCAACCAGCACATATCGCCCTGGCAGCAGGTGGGCGAGCATGAAATCGCTCAGCGCTTCCTGGACCGATATTGACAGGCCAAATAATCGCTTGGGCATATTGGCGGGATTGACGCCTCCCCAGTCGTAGGTGCCTCCCTCGCGATTGCGGCGGGGGTCCACGGTAAATTTCGACGACATGGTGCCAATCGCCATGACATGGATTTCAGCCGCTGACCGAAGCAGGGAATACTGCGCTTCGTGCACGGCCAGCAAGCCCGGCGCATTGGCGTACAGGCCACCATCGACAAATTGATTATTATTGAATGTGTAGCGTGAAAAATAAGCCGGCGCGGCACTGGTGGCCATCGCGATATCCACGATGCGGAATTTATGATCCCGCTTGAAATTGATATGGTGCGGGGTCTTGAAGATTTGCGGCCGGCCCGTCGAGTAATTGATCGCCGGAATGACCACCCGGTGCCTGCAAGCCCCCAGCACACCATCGCCGAACATCTCCCTACCGGCAAGCAGTTCCGCCAGGCGCCGCGAGGAAAAGGGAGCCCGCCAGATTCCGGCGAGCGACCAGCGCCGCTTGAAGATCTCCTCCCCATATTCCGTCAGCAGGGCGACAATGCGGCTCGCCGGCACCTCCAGCGCAAGTGCCAGGGCAATGATTCCCCCGATCGAGGTCCCGGCAATCAGGTCGAACCGGGTCGCGATCGGCGCACTGATTTCGTCCTCGAAATCGGCAAGCAGCTTTGCCGTGTACAGTCCACGGAAGCCACCGCCCGAGAGGGCAAGGATCTGAAACCGGGATTGGGCGGCCTCGTTCAAGAATTTCCCTCCCTCCAGCCGGGCACGAATCGGTTGTTTACCCTTTGGCTCGGGTGAAAATGCGCAGTTCTTTGGACTATCTCAATAATCGTGCCGTAGCCGCAGCGCAGACTACGCATGGTGGCAACGGCGAGCGCCGCGAGATGCCACGCAGATCCATACTAGACAATCCCGGAATTTTTTCTCGGCATATTTCACGCACTCACGTCCTGCGCAAGCCATCGACCTCGTACAGGGATTTAAGCGACGTTTAATTCTGATTTTCAGCGCAGCGGGGCGCGTTGTCGCATAAATCCGGGTGCCGGACCGTCGTCCGGATATCGGCAAGCAGAGATCGCCGAGCGCCATGATAGAAAGGCTGATGGCCATTCGTCCGTATCGCAAGTTATCTACGGAACCGGAAACCAGGCGAGTGATGCCGATAATCGTTCATCTGATTGCAATCGCACCCATCTCGGTTCACTATAGCGCGGGCGGGCGGCGAGGCCAGCCGCCATTTGCTGACCCGCTGACGCGCGGATATCGCTCGCCGGAGCACGTTGAGCCGCCATGGCAGGCATGGATCGCAAGAGCAGTCATTGCTTCACCCGCTGGCTGGCAGGGGCGGCCTGCGTGGCCTTGCTGGCCGGGCTCGGCCGGCTGGCATTGTTCGCCGCGATCGAGCGCGAAGCGTTCGTGCCCAAGCCCGCCGGCGCTTTCACGCCTGAGAGCTTCGGCATACCGTCACGGCAAATCGTATTCGCCAGTGCGCAACGCAAGCTGCGTGCTTCATACGTACAGGTGGCTGACCCGGCTGCGCCGGCTTTGATGATTTGCCACGGCGACGAAGAAAACCTCTCGGACTGGGCCTTTGTGCAGGCACTGCTCTACCACGAGGGCGTATCTTCCTTCGTATTCGACTACAGCGGCTATGGCGGCAGCAGCGGCTGGCCCAGCGTGAGCAACCTGCGCCAGGATGGCCTGGCCGCCTACCGCCGCTTTGTCGCGGAGACACCGCTGGCGGCGCGGCGCTACGTCCTCGGTTACTCGCTCGGTTCGGGGGTGCTGCTCGATATCGTCGGCTCGCTGTCTCCGGCACCGTCCGGCGTCGTGATCGGCGCCGGATTCGCCACGGCGCGCGCCGCCGCGATTGCCACAGGCATCGTGCCATCCTGGCTTGCACCGCTGCTGCCCGAACCCTGGGACAACGAAGCGCAGGTGCGCAAGCTCACGCTGCCGCTGCTGCTGGCGCACAGCCGTTCCGATGAACTCATCCCCTTCGCCAATTCAGAGCGGCTCGCCGGTGCCGCCGCGGGGCCGCATCGGCTGGTCGCCTACAACGGCCTGGTGCACAACGCCGCCATTGAAAGCGAGCAGGCAGCCCGCTTCTGGGCCCCGATCACGGCCTACCTGCGCAGCGGACAGCTCGATCCAGCCGAGGCCGGCCCGACAGGCATGACCGACGCGGACGGCGTGAATCGTGGCGAGCGCAGGTGACCAAAGTTCTCCACCCCTCGTCATAGCCTCAGCGAACAGCCGATCATGACTCCCGACCTTGCCCGCTCCTGGTTGAACTTCAGCGCGCCTGTGGCCGCCGCACAAGCCGCCGGCCGCCCGCTCGTGGCGCTGGAATCGACCATCATCGCTCACGGCATGCCCTACCCGGAGAACGTTCGCACTGCGCGCGACGTGGAGGACGTGATCCGCAACCTGGGAGCCGAGCCGGCGACGATCGCGCTGATCGGCGGGCGAATCCGCATCGGCCTTTCGGATGACGAGCTGGAACTGCTTGGCCGCTCGGGCCAGGCACGGAAGGTCAGCCGCCGCGACCTGCCGGCCGTGCTGGCCAGCGGCGGGCTCGGTGCCACGACAGTGGCCGGCACCATGATATGCGCCGCGCTGGCCGGCATTGAGGTCTTCGTCACCGGCGGCATCGGCGGCGTGCACCGCGGTGCGCAGGAGACCTTTGACATCTCGGCCGACCTGCAGGAACTGGCAAAGACTTCGGTGGCCGTGGTCTGTGCCGGCGCGAAGTCCATCCTGGACATCGGGCTCACACTGGAATACCTGGAGACACATGGCGTGCCGGTGCTCAGTTGCGAGCAAGACAATGTCGCTGCGTTCTACACCCGCGACAGCGGCTTTCGCGCGGATTTCAGGCTGGACGACGCGGCGGAGCAGGCACGCTTCATCCGCACCAAGTGGGACCTGGGCCTTGCGGGCGGCGTGGTGTTAAGCACCCCGGTGCCGGCAGCGGCAGCGATGGCATCAGATGAAATCGACGCGCTCACTCAGCAGGCGCTGGCCGAGGCCACGGCGCAAGGCATCACCGGCAAGGCCGTGACCCCCTTCCTGCTGGCGCGAATCGAGGCGCTGACGAGCGGACGCAGCCTGGCGACAAACATCGCGCTCGTCAAACACAACGCCGAGGTGGGGGCAAGGCTGGCACTGGCGCTGGCACAGGTCGGGCGCGGAGCACACTAGCCAGCCAGCTCGCGGTGCAACGCCAGATATTCCTGCGCCAGCTTGTGGCGCGGATCCAGGTGGATCATCGGGGTAGCGTGCTGGTGCGATTCCCGGATCTTCACCGACGAAGAGAGCCGCGATTCAAGTACCGGCAGGCCCTCGCTTACCAGTTCCTCGACCAGTTTCGTCGGCAAGCTGGCGCGCGGCTGGAACTGGTTGATGACAATGCCCTCGACCTGCAGCCCGTCGTTGTGGTCCTGCTGGATTTCCTTCACATTGTCGAGCAGCGTGTACAGGGCCCGGCGCGAAAAGTCATCGCAATCGAATGGGATCAGGCAGCGCTCGACGGCGATCAGCGCGGACCGGGTATAGAAATTCAGGGCTGGTGGCGTATCGATATAGATGGCGTCATAAACGGCATCCAGTTCAAGCAGGGCGTCGCGCAGCTTGTAGATCTTGTAGCGGGATTCCAGCTTGCCATGCAGGGCGTCCAGATCAGGGTGCGCCGGCATCACATCCAGGTTCTCAAACGGCGTCGGGCGGACAAAGGACGTAACGTCCACCGGCCTGAAATTGTAGGTCAGGGACGTCTCGAAGAAGTTCGCCGCGGTCGGACCTGCCTCTGCGGCCTGCGCGCCCATCAGATACTGGGTCGAGTTGCCTTGCGCATCCAGGTCAACGACCAGGGTGCGCAGGCCTTCGCTGGCGCTGATCGCCGCCAGATTGCAAACGATAGTCGACTTGCCGACCCCACCCTTCTGATTGAATACGACGCGACGCATTTGCCCCTCTGGATAAGATCGATTCGAAGGCAAAAGCATACCTTAGCGAGGCGGTGCTTGGTAGCACATGGCCCGCGGGAGTCCCGGCTCGCAGTTTGCTGACCGATTTTCAGCGAGGAACGGACATTGTTATGCAAGCTTGGCGAGAAGCTTAGCAGCCGACTTCGCTTGACACCTCTACCAGACAACTCATCGCGTTCGGGCCTTGCGTCAGGTCCGATGTGCCGATATCTAAAGTCAATGTGTTCGCCGCACCGGCGCGGTCGACCCCGTCGGCATCGGGGTCGTACCATGCGCCGGTGGCCATAACGGCAACACCGCGCGCGACGCCATCGCTGACGGACAATCCTGCCGCGATGGCGCCGCGCGCGTTGTGCACGCGCACGCGCATGCCTGCATGCAGGCCGCGTGCGGACGCATCCGCGGGATGCAGGGTAATCCGTTCCGCGCCAGCGATTTTGCCTGCCTGCGCCAGCGGGGCGGGATCGAGCTGGCTATGTAGCCGATCGCTCGGCTGAACCGATATCAAATGCAGGGGATGGCGTTCCGCCTCCACCGCGCCGAGCCATTCGACGGGGGGGTGCCAATGCGGATGCGTGCCACAGTCCTCCGATAGCGTGCCGAGCGTGGGGCTCGACAGTTCGATGCGGCCGCTCGGTGTGCGCAAGGGATGCGCCGCGGGGTCGCGACGGAATTCGTCGAACAGTACGAAGTCCTCCTTCGGCTGCGGCAGGGCGACGTGGCCGGTGCGCCAGAACTGATCGAACGATGGCAGCTCGATGCCTGCGTGTGCCTGCGCTTCACGGCAGCGTGCATAGATCGCAGCGATCCAGCTGGATTCATCGCGGTTCTCGGTGAACGCTTCGCGATGGCCGAGCCGGTCCGACAGCTCGGTGAAGATATCCAGGTCGCTGCGGGCCCGATGCAGCGGGGCGATGGCCTGGTGCATCGCCAGCACGTAGCGGTCGCGCGAAGAACCGCCAATATCGTTGCGCTCCAATGCGGTGGTCACTGGCAGCACGATATCGGCATGGCGTGCCGTGGCCGTCCACCAGATGTCCTGCACAATCACCGTCTGCGGTCGTGCCCAGGCCTCGCGCAGGCGCGTCAGTTGCTGGTGATGATGGAACGGGTTGCCGCCCGCCCAGTGAATCAGCTTGACGTCGGGGTAGTGGCGCGTTTCGCCGAGAAAGCGATAGGCCGTGCCCGGATTCAGCAGCATGTCCGAGATCCGCGCGGCGGGGATGTCGAGGCTGGCCGGGTTGTGTCCTACCGGCATCTCGGGCCCCGGCGTCGCCACTCGCGGATTGCCCACGCCGTTCATCGAACCATGGCCGAAACCGAATCCGCCGCCGGGCATGCCGATCTGGCCCAGCATCGCGGCCAATGCAATTGCCATCCAGTACGGCTGCTCGCCGCGGTGCTGGCGTTGCACGGCAAAGCTGCACGTGATGTAGCTACGTCTTCCCGCGAGCTGGCGGGCCAGGTGCTCGATGCGCTCGGCGGGAATGCCAGTGATGGCCGCCGCCCATGCCGGCGTCTTCGGCGTGCCGTCGCCGCGGCCCAGCAAATACGCTTCCAGGCTCGGCCAGCCGCTGCAATGTGTGTCCAGGAACGCCACGTCGTGGGCTTCGGCGCGGCGCAACTCATAGGCCAGCGCCAGCATCAGCGCCACGTCGGTGCTCGGGCGGATCGGAATCCATTCGGCGCCGAGGAAGTCCGGGCAGTCGTCGCGCGTCGGGCTGATATTGATGACCGTGGCGCCGCTGGCGGCCAGCTTGCGCAGCCAGCCTTCCTGCGTGTGCTCGGCCGCGCCGCCGGACGAGACCTGGCCGTTCTTGAGTGCAAGACCGCCAAACGCCAGGAAGATCTCGGTATGCGCGATCAGGCTCGGCCATGCGGTGACGCGGCCCGTCAGCGGGCGATAGGTGCCGATTACATGTGGCAGCAGGAACTGTGCGGTGCCCCAGCTATAGTTGCCAACCTGGTCGACGCAGCCGCCCCCCGAGAAATGAAAGCGGCGGATCAGCGAACGTGCGTGGTGCAGCCGGCCCGCCGACGACCAGCCATAAGATCCACCGAACACGCCCGATGGCCCATGCGCATCGCGCACGCGCTGGATTTCGCCGGCGACGAGATCGAGTGCAACGTCCCACGGCACTCCGACAAACTCGTCGCGGCCACGAGCATGACCATCCGAGTGCTCGCGCCGTTCCAGCCAACCGCGCCGCACCATCGGTGTCCGGATGCGCATCGGCGAGTACACCATTGGCACAATCGACTCGAGCAACGGCGACGGATTGGGATCTGCCGCAAACGGTTCGCAGCGGACCAGCCGGCCGTCTTCCACGACGGCCGTGAAGGCGCCCCAGTGCGCCAGTTGCGGATAGCGGCGGATGGTCACGATATCAATCGTCCTGGATGCCGGCCTTGCGGGTCAGCTCGGCCCACTTGGCGCGCTCCGCGCTCAGCAGCTTGGCGAACTGCTGCGGGGTATCGGTAGTGGCATCCATGCCGGACGCCGCCAGCCGCTGGCGGATATCCGGGTCGGCCATGACCTTGGCAAGCGCCTTGTTCAGTTGCGCGATAACCTCGGCTGGCGTGCCGGCTGGTGCGACCAGGCCGTACCAGTTGGTTACCTCGTAGCCCGGCACACCCGCTTCGGCCACCGTGGGCACGCCCGGGAACTGCGGCGAGCGCGTCGCGGTGGTCACAGCCAATGCGCGCAGCTTGCCCGAGGCGATCAGCGGCTTGGCCGAAGGATCGGAGAACGTGACCGGCACGACGCCGCCCATCACATCGGTCAGTGCCGGCGTGGTGCCCTTGTACGGAACATGCTGCATTTGCAGGCCAGTCAGCATCTTGAGCTGCTCGGCCGCGATCTGGCCGATGGTGCCATTGCCACCCGATGCGTACGAGAACTTGCCATTGGCGCTGCGGACCGCAGCCAGCATGCCTTGCACGTCCTTGTATGGTGTGTCGGCACCGGTGACCAGCACGTTAGGCATCGTCACCAGCACACTGATCGGCGCAAAGTCCTTCTGCGGGTCATAGTTGAGCTTGCGCAGGTTCGGCCAGATCGTGAAGGATCCCGGCGTGGCTACGTAGAGCGTGTAGCCATCAGGCGCGGACTTGGCGACGAGATCGGTGGCAATCAGGCCGCCTGCGCCGGGACGGTTGTCGATGATGACATTGGCCTTCAGCTGTCCGGAAAGTGCCGGCGCCACGGCGCGTGCCAGCGTATCGGCGCCGCCGCCCGGTGGAAAACCCACGACGATGCGGATCGGCTTGGACGGATCGGGCCAGGCGGCGTGGGCGGCAAGCGGGGTAAGCAGGGCGAGGCAGGGCAGGAGCAGGCAAAGGGCGCGAGGGGCAGGCATGATGAACTCCGGGTGGTACGGTCAAACGGGTGATTGGCCAGGGCATGGTGCGCTGGCCGTGTCATGCGGCAGTCCTACGCCAGTTGTACGGTGTCCCATTCCCAGGCCACGAAGGCCAGCCGTTCGCCGGTGTGGACAACAGGATCGCTGCGCAGGCCGATCAGAATGCCGTCGCGCGTGAACGGCCTGACGGCGGTCAGCGAGGCATCGAGCTTGAGCGTGTCCCCGATCGACGCTCCCTCATGCACCAGATCCCCGGCGCGCGTGGCCGGAATGAACAGGCCGCCCTCATCGGCGGTGATCCAGCCGCGCCGCCTGACGCGCCGCATGCTGGTAGCCGCGAGCTTGGCCGGCGGCCCATCGAGAATGCCCATCTGCACGGCCAGCGCATGGAAGCCGGTTTCGGCCACGGCGATGTTGTCGGCCTCGAAACGGCTGCCGCTGCCGAGCTCAAGCATGAACGCGCAGACGCCGGCTGCCAGGCACTGGTAGTCGAGCGCACCAGCGATATTGCCGGGCAGCTCGCCCTTGCCGCCGACATCCTGCCGGCAGGCCACGTGCGGATGAAACGGTGCCATGGCGGCCATTACGTCGGCCTCGGTCACGCTGCTGTCCGGATGCACCTTGTAGACTGTGTAGGGCCGCGCACTTCGCTGATCAGCGCGTGCGCGAGCCGTTCCGATACGAGGCCGTCCGCGTTGCCCGGATAGGTCTGGTCGAGATCGAGTTCGTCGTACGGATTGCGCTTGCGCCGCGCATCGAGTGCGTGCGGATTGCCGGTGGGCGTCACCACCACATTGCCGCGCATCGTGGCGGGGTCGAGGCTGCGCGCAAAACGCAGCGCGGCCACCATGCCATTGATCTCGTCGCCATGGACCTGCCCGTGCAGCCACAGTGTGCGTCCCGGTTGTGCGCCACGCACCGCCACATAGGGCAGCGTGACGCTCATGCCCGAGGCCATCGAGCCGACAGGCAACTGGCCGCTGGTGCGGGCGGGGCCGGATTGCTGGCGCAACCAGTCACCGATCATGGGCATGGGAGGACTCCTGTTCAGTCGATTCAAGGTGAGCGATGGCGGCGAATGCCTGATCGAGGTCGGACAGCAGGTCGGACACGGCCTCCAGGCCGATATGCAGCCGAATCACGGTGCCGTGCGATGACCAGTCGCTGATGCTGCGCGCGCGGCGCATGTCGGCGAGTACCGCCAGGCTTTCGAAGCCGCCCCATGAGGCGCCGATGCCGAACAGTTGCAGGCTGTCGACAAAGCGTTCGGGCGCCACCTGCGCTTGCGAACGCAAGGTGAAAGAGAGCAGGCCGTTGGTGCCATGGCAGTCGCGTTGCCACAGGGTGTGGTTGGGGTCGTGCGGCAGGGCAGGGCAGAAGACTTGCGCGACTTCGGGACGGTCGAGCAGCCATTGCGCCACCGCCAGCGCGCTTTCCTGGTGCTGCGCCAGACGCGCGCCCAGCGAGCGGATCCCGCGTTGCACCAGATAGGCATCGTCGGGGCTCACGGTCATGCCGAAGGCGTCGGATATCGTCGCCAGTGGCTGCCAGGCGGCCTCGGTGGTGCTGACCGTGCCCATCATCACGTCGGAATGGCCACCCAGGTACTTGGTGGCGGCCATCAGGGAAATATCGGCGCCGAGTTCCAGCGGGCGATACAGCAGGCCCGATCCCCAGGTGTTGTCGGCGGCGACCAGTGCGCCGTTCGCATGTGCGCGTTCGGCCAGCGCGGGCAGGTCGCACATTTCATAGACCAGCGAGCCGGGGGCTTCCACATAGACCAGCCGCGTTTCCGGGCGCAGCTTCGCATCGAGGTCGGAGCCGTCCGCCACATAGAAGTCGGTAGCGATGCTGTGCTGGCGCAGGAAGCCGTTGGCCAGGTTGCGCACCGGCTCATAGACGCAGTCTGGCAGCAGCACATGCTGGCCGGGGCGTACATAGGCCAGTATCGTCATTGCCGCTGCAGCCAGCCCCGACGGGAACAGGCGCGTGCGATAGCCGCCTTCGAGCATCGTCACCATGTCTTCGAGCGCGAAGTTGGTGGGGTTGCCGCGTGCACCGTAGGTGAACAGGCGCTCTGTATCGCGGCGCGTGCGCATCTCGCGCTGCTGGGCGACGGATTCGAACAACACGGTGCTCGCACGCACCACGGCTGGATTGACCGGCTGGCCGCCGGGCACACCGGATGTGCGTCCGGCATGGGCAAGGCGTGTTGGGAGCGCTTTCGTCATGGTTGGCCTGTGGGGTGGCTCATGGTTGTGAGAGACGTCGCAAGGTCCGTGCCTTGCGTCAGTCGACATGCGCGCCGGACAACTTGACAACTTGCGACCAGCGCGAGATGTCCTGCTTGAGCTGCGCGGCAAACGCTTCAGAGCTGTTGGCGACGACGTCGCTGCCGCCGTCGTTGATGGTCTTCACTACCTCGGGCATCTGAAGCACCTGCACGATGGCGCGGTTCAGCAGCGCCACCCGCTCGGGCGAGGTGCCGGCCGGCACGAAAATGCCATACCAGTCCTCAAAGCGTGCATTGCGATAGCCCAGTTCTTCAAGAGTCGGCACCTTGGTGAATACCCCGAGACGGCGCGGGCTGGTGACGGCCAATGCCCGCATGCGGCCAGTCTGGATGAAACCGGCCACCGACGAGGTGGACGTGATCAGCACATCGACCTGTCCGCCGAGCAGGTCGTTGATGGCCGGGCCAGCCCCCTTGTATGGCACATGCTGCAGCGAGACATTGCTGTTCTTGTCAAGCACCACGCCCACCAGGTGCGACAGCGTGCCGTTGCCGGGCGTGGCAAAGGTGATCTTCTGCGGCTGCGCCTTGGCCTGTGCGGCCAGTTCCTCGAATGTCTTCCAGGGGGCGTTGGCCGAGACGACGATGGCCAGCGGCGCCGCGTTGATCTGCGTGACCGGAATGAACTGCTTGACCGGGTCGAAGCCCGGCGCGCGATAGAGCGTCGGGTTCACGGCCATGACCGATACCTGCGAGGTCAGCACCGTATAACCATCGGGCTTTGACTCCGCCACATAGCGCGTGCCGATGTTGCCACCGGCGCCGCCGCGGTTGTCGGTCACCGCGCTCTGGCCCAGCACCTGGGACAGCCGCGTGGCCACCACGCGCGTCACTGCATCGTTGCCGCCGCCGGCGGGAAACGGCGACACGATACGTAGCGGCTGCGACGGATAGCCGTTGACCGGCGCCAGCGGCTGCGCCGTGGCGGCGCCGAACATGGTGACGGTGAGTGCTGCAACCAGGAACCGCGGAAAGCGTGATGACATCGGGCGTGACATGGGGCGACCTCGTTCTCTATTGGCAGGTTTGTCGTGGCGGACTTGCAGGTTCGGGTGGGAATCAGTCGACCGCAGGGAAGCGGAAGGTGGCCAGTTCCTGTGCATCGAGCTGTGCGATCAGGCCTGTTTCCCAGGCGAGGTACTGGCGGGCTGCGGCCTTGTTGCCGTCGTGGCGGTCATGGACGAAGAACAGGTAGTCGATGCAACGCGCATCAGGCAGCGTGTCGGCGCCCTGGCCCACGGCATGGCCGGCGTCGCGCCATGCGCGCAAGCCGCCTTGCAGCCGGCGTACATCGCGATAGCCCAGCGTGCTCAGGTCAGCGGCGGCCAGGTCTGCGGGGTCGTCGCCGTCGGCATCGCCGATCAGCACCAGCGTGGTATCGTGCGGCACGCCGTGCAGGTCTTGTGCCAGTCGCGCGCGCGTGGACCAGTGGCTGCCGGCGATACGGCCGGCGCGGTACGTCATGCTGCCGCGCAGGTCCAGCGCAAGCATCGATTGGCTGGCCATGCCGGCGACCAGCTGCGCGACATTGACGGTGGCCGGCGTGGTCACCTGATGTGCGAGTCCGTGCGCAGCCTTGACCCCGGCCGCAAGTCCGGCCTGCAGACCGCCATCGAGTACCACCGCGTCGTGACCCATCTGGCGCAGCCAGCTGGCCACCACGGTGGCACGCACCCCTTCGGCATCGAACAGAACCAGCCTTGCGCGGCGCACGCCGACATATTGATCGGTGGCCTGCATCAGCTGGCCGCCAGGGGTGTGTTGCGCGCCGGGCAGCGTCTGCGTGGCGTATTCCTCGGGGGTGCGCACATCGCACAGGAATGTGGTGCGCGACCTGTCGGCCAGCCATGCAATGGCCTGCGCGGCGGCGATGTGCGGCACCTCGAAGCGGGCCGCGAGCGCCCGCGCGGCGTTGCGCGCGGCATCGAGTTCACGTGGCGACGCGTTGTCCGGATAGCGTGCGCTACCGCCGTGTTCGAGCGTGAAATCGTTCAGGTACCAGCCTTGGGTACCGTTTTCGAGCGCATAGACCGGGTTGCTCACGCCAAAATTGATCAGCGATTGCGCGCCGATGATGCTGCGCGTACGGCCCGCGCAGTTGATCACGATCGGCGTGGTGCTGTCGGGCACCAGGTCGCGCAGGCGATAGGCGAGTTCGCCGTTGGGGCAGCAGATCGCGCCCGGGATATTCATCTTGCGGAATTCGCCGGTCGGGCGGCCATCGAGCACCACCGGTGCATTGGCACCGGCCTGCATGGCTGCCAGCTCCTGCGCGGTGACGCGCGGGGTGCGGTAGTGGTGCTCGGCCAGTTCGCCGAAGGTCTTCGAGGGCACGTTGACGCCGGCAAACAGTCCGTAGCCGGCGGCCTGCCAGGCCGGCATGCCGCCATCGAGGATGAACAGGTTGGTATAGCCAAGGCGCGCCACCGCGGCGGCAGCGGCCTGCGCCACGCCGTCGCCGTCATCGGCCAGCACGATGCGCGCATCGGTACGCGGTGCCAGGCGGCCGACGTCGAGTTCGAGCCGGCTGTAGGGCAGCGGCACGGCATAGAACGGATGGCCCTCGCCATACTGGCCGTGTTCGCGCACATCGAACAGCGCGATCTCGTCGGCATCGTGCAGCCAGCCCTTCAGGGTGACGGCGTCGACAACGGTATAGGAAGCTTGGCTCATGAAATTTTGGGCAAAAGGGAGCCGTCCTCTGCGCGGAGAGGGAATTCGGCGGGTCGGATCTCAGGAGTGGGCGGCCTGGCGCTCTGGCTCAGGCCCCCTTCAGGCTTGCTATCAGCGGCGGGTCTGTACGCCCACGTTCATGATCTGGCAGCGTCCGGTCTCGAGGTCGAACGTCAGCCGTTCGGTCAGCGTTTCCAGCGAACGACCGTACATATGCAGATGGCGAATGACGTCTTCCCCGCGAATTTCCACGGCATGGATATCGTCAGGCAGCAGCGCGATGCCGCTGCGCGGGCCGACTTCCACGGTATGCGAATATTCGAGCGTGCCCACGCCGGGCTGGCTGCCATCGTCGGTGCGGCTGTAGACATCGTTGAACTCGATGCCGCTGACACCGGCCACGCAGGCCCAGGTGGTGTGGTTGTGCGGCGGAATACGCTTGCCCGGACGCATTACGTTCAGGTACAGCGCATAGGTCTGGTCAGGATCCTCGGCGATCAGGTAACGCGCCTGGCGTTCACCGGGCTCGGGCGGCGGGAAGTCGGCCTCGCCCCACAGTTCGGTGCGCGCGGCCAGTTCTTCCACATGGGACAGGACATCGGCCAGGCTGGCGCGCGTGACGGCGCCTTTATCTACGATATTCTTAATGGATTCGATGGTCTCTCCGACGGCTGCCTGGCGCTGTTGTGTGATGGACATGATGCGATCGATCCTTGTAATCTCTGTTTTTGAGGGGTAGAAGGGTGTTTCGTGTTTCACTGTAATGAACGCCAGCCCTGAAAACCACTTAATGTGCGACGAAAACCCATTAGCAGGGCTAATGAATGCGTAACCTCGATCTGGACCTGCTTCGCACACTGGTGGCCATTGCCGACCATGAGACCTTTGGTGCCGCCGCCGAAGCCGTACAACGCACGCAATCGGCCGTCACCCAGCAGATGCAGAGGCTGGAAGAACAGCTTGGGCTGACGCTGTTCGAGCGCCAGGGCCGCGGCAAGCAGATGACGCGGCACGGCAAGAAGCTGCTGGAATACGCGCGGCAGCTGCTGACCATCAACGACGAGGCGCTGCGAATGCTGCGCGAGGGAGACCTGACCGGCTCGCTGCGCATTGGTGCGCCGCACGATGTGGCGGATACCATCCTTCCGGTGCTGCTCTCTCATATTGCGCGGTCGTCGCCGGCACTGCGGCTGGAGATACATGTCGGCAGAAGCCCGTTCCTGATGGAATCGCTGCGGCGCGGCGAAATCGACCTGACCGTTTCTACCCGTGAAGACAATGCGCTCGAAGGCATTGTGTTGCGTACCACGCCTACGATCTGGGTGTGTTCGGCGGATTTTGTCTACGACCGCGGCACGCCCGTACCGCTGATCCTGGCCGATGAGCCGAGCCTGTTCCGCAAGCTGTCGCTCGAGGCGTTGACGCATGCTGGTGTGCCCTGGCGTATCGCCTACCTGGCACCGAGCCTGATCGGCATCAAGGCGGCGCTGCGCGGTGGATTGGGCATTACGGCGCGCAGCATCGACCTGCTGACGGCGGACATGCGCATCCTGGGCGAGAACGATGGCTTGCCGCGGCTGCCGGATGTCATCTACTACCTTTGGGCGCGTCCCAATGCGGTAAATCCTGTTGCACGGCATGTCTTCTCAATGCTCAAAACGGCCCTGCAGCGCGGGCTGGTCAGCGCGTGACGGCTACCCGCGATTCCGGCGTTCGGAAAGCAGGGAAGCCAGGATCGTAAGCCGCGTAGCAGGCGCTGCAAACTAAGAAGATCGCGTATCAATATTTGCCTCGGAATGGCGCCTATCGCTGCATGCCATGGCTCCATTGCCGGTCTCGCCCCGCGCGGATCAGGCCTGATCCGCGCGGGGCAGCGCCTGCTGTGCAAGACGTGTAACTGCTCAATAACCCGGGGCGAACGGCGGCACCCTGTTCAAGCAGAGCGCAGGAGGCGTTGTTCAAGCAGGTGCGGCAGTGGTGGGATGTGATCGCTGCACGAGATGCGGTCGGTCAGGTAATCCCAGAACGAGACGCCCAGTTTGCGACAGGTCTTCTTCAGGCTGGAGAACGTATCGCGACATTGCCGACCGAGCTCGCTGCGCGTGCCGCCACTGATCTTCTGCTTTTTCACGTGATCGCGAATATCGCGCTCGCTGCCATTTGTGTGCAGTGGGACCTCAGGACGCTCAAGTACCAGGAGCAACTCGGACTTGTTCAGGTGAATGCGCCTGAGTAAACGGTTGAGTGTGGTGTAGCGGGTCTTCTGGGTAAAGACGGCATCAAAGCGCGCTTGCAGTTCGCGCTTGCGCTTGAGGGTGGGACGTCGCTTGTAATCCTTGAGGTCCGCGTACAGGGACCAGATGTCGCTGCGTACGCGTGCAATATCCTCGCGGTGTAGATCGTTCAACGGGAGCAGCTTGTGAACCAGGCGCTCCGCATGTACCCAACATAAGCCGTGAATCAGGACGTTGAACTGTCCTGCATCGTCGCTGATGATGGCGAGATCCTGCGCCACGCCACGCCGCTTCAGACTGCCCAGCAACGCGCCCTCGGTGGCGATGTTGCGGTAGCGGGCAACGTCCATGCCCAGGCCGTTGAGGTGGAGTTGCCATGCACCCTGATCGGCAAATCGTCTGCGGTCGTGCTCACGCAGCGCATTTAGGAACACCTGCGAGAGCCCTTGCTTCTTCATGTAGGCGAGGGCGTCTTCGTTGATCTGGTAGCCGTGTCCGGCGCCGAGCAGTTCGAGGAAATTGATGCGGCTCTTCGAACACGTGCTTTTGAACCAAGCGAAGTGCTCGTTACCAATATGGGTGACGTAGCCATTGTTGCCTTGATGACGCGTGCCCGTGTCATCGACCGTCACATATGCTGAGAGCGCCAGCCCGGTCGATAACAGCCCGTCTTTTTCCTCGTGAAACCGCTTCTTGCCCTCTTGCAGCAGCGCGTTCAACTGCCCCGACGAGATCTCGATGCCCCATTCGCGCAATTGCTCACACAACAGCGGCTGGGTAACGTGGCAATGGTGGTGCTGGTAGAGCAGATAGCTGACCAGCGTCGCGCCAAAGTGGCTGCCTGCGACGGCCCAGGGAAGTTGCCCGGTCAAGGTCCGACCGTCTGGTGTTTGCCAACGTGCAAGCCGATAGCGTGTGTTGCGTGAGCCGATCACCAAGTCCTGCACCACATAATCCCGGTAGCCCTTGAATCGGGAGCCCGGCGGGATCAGCCCGGCCGGCTCGATGATCTCTTCGCAATCGATCCTCAGTTGGGCGGTCTTGCTCCTGCCGGGCGAACCGCGTCGTCTACCTGGCTTGGCCTGCTGTTGGACTTTGCCGGCCTCCTCATGCATGCGGCTCGGCTTGAACTTCGGGCGCTTCTTCTCGCCCTTGAGCACAGCGACTTCATCCTTCAGATGCAACTCCTGCTCATGTTGGCGAAGGATGATTTCCATGAGGCCTTCACCCCAGGCGAGCAGCTTCACGACCGCGGGTGTGCGCTCGGCTTCGGGAATATACGGCGCAGCGAGTTTCTTCCTCACGGTTGCGTGAGGCTATGCGCGCTTGCCGGCTTTACGCAGCCGGGCGATTTCCTTTTCCAGTCCTTGAAGCTGCTCCTGCTGGTGATTGACCATGTCGGTCAACCGCTCGAGCACCGCCAGCAATTCAAGCTCCCGCGGCGTCAACTCGCTTCGGTCGATATCCGGCGGGATGAATTTTTGAGGGGTGCTCATGGCCCGGCAACGTAGGAGTGGCGATGCAACAAAAGTTAACATCGCCGCCTAAGGTTTACAACCGAAATTTATTGCCGCCCGCAAGAAGGCGTCGCCTGCATCCTGGCTCGATGCTCCCGGTCGGGGGGCGACGCAGCGCCTGAGGGGTTGCCCCGGGTTATTGAGCAGTTACCAAGACGTTCGGTAAGTTATTGATTCTATTGGGACGTGTCTGCGGGCTTTTGCTCTTGTTGTTGACAGCAAAAATCGCGTCAACCTGCTGATTCGTATCCATGAACGCCGTCTCTCGCGCACATGATTTCCCTACATAGCGGTCCCCTCGGGAGCGCCGTTGCTGCAATCTAGGGCTCTCTTGCCGACCGCTCGCCCATGAAACGCACCACGACCATTCCGGCCCCGCCGCCTGACGCCGCCCATACCCTGGTGGCGGCCGATGCACAGGCGGGTCATGCCGGCGCCGATGACCGCAGCTTCGTCACGGCGCTGGCACGCGGCATGGAGCTGCTGCGCGCCTTCGGGCCGCAGGACGATTACCTGGGCAATGCCGAGCTGTCGCGCCGCACCGGCATCCCGCGCCCGACCGTATCGCGGCTGACCTACACGCTGGCCACGCTTGGCTACCTGACCTACATCGAAGCCACCGAGAAATACCGGCTGGGGCAGGGCGCCATGGTGCTCGGCCACCGCTATTTGGGCGCTGCCGGCATCCGCGAGATCGCGCAGCCGCTGATGCAGTCGCTGGCGTTTGCCACCGACTGCACGGTGGCGCTGGCGATGCCGGACCGCCATGCCATGGTCTACCTGGAAAGCTGCCAGCCGCGCGGTGCGCTGGTGATCCGGCTGGCGCCGGGCGCGCGCCTGCCGATGGCTACCTCGGCGATCGGCCGCGCCTGGCTGGCCGGTCTGGATGCCGACCACCGCGAAGCCGCGCTGGCCGAGCTGGCGCGCCACTACGGCGCGCGCTGGCCAGCGGTGCGTGCCGGCATCGACCGCGCGCTGCGCGACCACGCGCGGCGCGGCTTCTGCGTGGCGCATGCCGAATGGGACCGCACCGTCAGCGGCGCTGCCGCGCCGCTGCGGCTGGCGGGCAGCAGCGAGGTGCTGGCGCTGAATATCGGCGGGTCCTCGACGCGGCTGTCGCCGGAAATTCTGGAAGGCAACCTGGGCCCGCGCGTGCGCGACCTCGCCCAGAGCCTGCAGGCGCGGCTGTGGCAGCCGGCCAGCGTGCGTGCAACCGCCCGCTTTGCCCCCGCGCAGCCCGAGCCGGGTCGGTGCGCCCGGGCCAAGGCATCCAGCATCTGACCCATACATCCGAATTCAACGAGGAGACAATCCATGGAAGTACGCAACAAGACCGTCGTGGTGACCGGCGCGGCCACCGGTATCGGGCGCGCACTGGCGCTGGCCTTTGCGCAGGCCGGCGCGCGCGGCGTGGCCGTGGCTGACCTGAACGCGGCCGGAGCCACCACCGTCGCCGCCGAGGTCCAGGCCGCGGTGCCGGCCTGCCAGGTGTTCGCCCAGCCCGTCGACGTGGCCGACGCCGCCGCCGTGCAGGGCCTGGCCAACGAGGCCACGCGCCGCTTCGGCCAGGTCGACATCTTCTGCTCCAACGCCGGCATCCTCCTGCGCAAGGGGCTGGATGCGAGCGCCGACGAGTGGCAGCGCATCTGGGAAATCAACGTGATGGCGCATATCCACGCTGCCAGGGCGGTGCTGCCGCAGATGCTGGAGCGTGGCGACGGCTACTTCATCAACACGGTGTCGGCCGCGGGCCTGCTGTCGCAGATCGGCTCGGCACCGTATGCGGTGACCAAGCACGCCGCCATCGGCTTTGCCGAGTGGCTGTCGATCACCTACGGCGAGCGCGGCATCAAGGTCAGCTGCATCTGTCCGCAGGGCGTGCAGACCAATATGCTGCTTGGCGAGAAGGGCGAGCGCAAGGGCTTCCTGCAGGAAGGCTCGGTCACCGCCGAGCATGTCGCGGCGGTGACGCTGGAAGGGGTGGCCGACGAGCGCTTCCTGATCCTGCCGCACCCGGAAGTGCTTGAGTACTATCGGCGCAAGGGCCAGGACTACGACCGCTGGCTGCGCGGCATGCGCCGCCTGCATGACAAGGTGATGCAGGAGTTCGGCGGCATCGCGGTCTGAAAAATCGCGAAGCGGGTGCGGGTGGTGAAGGCGGCGGGGGCGCACGCCATCGGGATGCGATAGGTCAGCGGTCTTGCTGCTGCCGCCCGTAGCTTGCCCGCCGATCAGGCATCCGGCTCCACTGCCCGCCGCACCGGCTCTGCGCCGGTTTCATCGCGCAACCGGCTCAGACTGATCGCTGCCCCCAGCGCCGCCACCACCGCCGCCACATACAGTGCCATGCGCGCCGCCCCGGTCGGCGCCAGGCTGAACAGCAGCGCCACCACCGCGGTGCCGGTGGTCTGGCCCAGCAGCCGCGTGGTGGCCTGCGCGCCGCTGGCGCCGCCGCTGCGCTCGGGTGGCGTGGCGCCGATCATGGCGCGATTGTTGGGCGACTGGAAGAAGCCGAAGCCGGTGCCGCACATGGCCATGCGCCAGGCGATGTCGAGGCTGCTGGCATCGGGCCCGAGGGTGGCCAGGCCGACCAGCCCGCCGCCCAGCATGGCCAGGCCGATGCCCGCCAGGATGCTGGCCGGGTAGCGGTCTGACAGCCGGCCCGAGACGGTCGCCATCGTCGCCACCATCAGCGGCCACGGCGTGATCAGCAGGCCGGTTTGCTGCAGGGAGCGGCCGAGCTGGTATTCCAGATAGAACGGCAGGGAGATGAAGGCCAGCATCTGCGTCATGAACGAGCAGAACGAGGTGCCCACCGCCAGCGTGAAGGCGCGGCTGGCGAACAGGTCCACCGGCACCAGCGGCGCGGCACGCCCGTGCTGGCGCCGCACCAGCAGCCAGCCCAGCACCACGGCCACGGCCAGGCCCGCGCTGCCGGCGAGGCGCCAGCCGGCGTGGCCCAGGCCGTCCACGCTCAGGATGAACATGCCGAACACCAGCGCCGACAGCAGCGCGCTGGGGTAGTCGAAATCACGCGGCTGCGGTGGCGTGGCCGGCAGCGAGGTGCGGCTCAGCGCCAGCGCGGCGATGGCCACCGGCACGTTCACCGCAAACAGCCATTGCCAGCTGGCCACCGCCAGGATCAGCGCGCCCAGCGACGGCCCCACGGCGATGGTCACGCCGACCACCAGTGCGTTCAGGCCGATGCCGCGGCCCAGGCGCGTGGGCGGGTAGATAAAGCGCACCAGCGCCGTGTTGACGCTCATGATGCCGGCGCCGCCGATGCCCTGCAGCACGCGCGCGGCGACCAGCATCGGCAGGTTGACCGCCAGTGCGCACAGCAGCGAGCCCACGAGGAAGGTCGCGAGCCCCGCCCGGTAGACCCGCTTGTAGCCAAGGATATCTCCCAGCGAGGACAGCGGCAGCAGGCATACGGTCACCGTCAGCTGGTACGCGTTGACGACCCAGATGGTGTTGGCGGGTTCGGCTTGCAGCTCGCGCGAGATCGACGGCAGGGCGATATTGGCGATCGAGCCATCGAGCACGGCCATGATCAGGCCGAAGAAAACGGTGAGGATCGCCCAGGTCCGCTGTGGCTGGGGAAGGCCTTGTTCTGGCTGCATGGGGGAGACATTGAAGACAATGCCGCGCCAGGATCGGGGATGCCTGGCCAGGAAGGCCAAGGCGCGGCATTGCCATTATCGTCGCGCGTGGCGCTGCTCGCAAATCCGCCAATTGTGGTAAGGCGGGGCGCGGCAGCGCTAGTGCGCGGCCGCGGCGCCTTGTGCATAGCGCTGCAGCCGCCGGTACAGGGCTTCGACGGCGGCCGTGGCGGCAGGGGGCCAGGTCTGCGCGGCGTCACACAGCGTCTCCAGTGCGCGGCATTCTCTGACGATGGACTGGCGGCGCACGATCATGAAGGCGCCGGCCACGGCGTGCACCCAATGCCGCAGCGCCGGCAGGTCCTGCCGCGCGAGGATGCTGGCCAGCGCCGGCAGGTCCTGCTGCAACTGCTGGCGCAGCATGTCTTCATAGCGGCGGCGGTCGCTGGTTTCGGCAGCGGCTGCCGGCACGCCATCGTGCGCGGATGGCGCTGCCGCGAGGCCGCGGCCGGGCAGGTCGCGCAGGCACGTTTCCAGGTCCTGCAACGATGCCGGCTTGGCAACATAGCCGGAGAACCCGCGCAGGCGCCAGTCCTGCGCGGGCTCGCTGCACGCCATCGCGCTGAAGGCCAGTACCGGCAGGCCCGGATGCCGCGCGTGGACCGCGTGCAGCAAGGCCTGGCCGTCCATCCCCGGCATATGGAGATCGGTCAGCACCGCGTCGACGGGTGTGGTCTCCAGCACCGCCAGCGCCTGCTTGCCATTGGCTGTGACGATGGGCTGGCAGCCGAGAGCCTGTAGTTGCTCGGCGATCAGGGACTGGTTCAGCGGATTGTCTTCGGCGACAAGGATCGTCAGTGGGGCCGCCAATGGTGTGGGCAATGCGCTGAGTGTGGGAGCAACACCCGGCGTTGGGACAGCCAGCGGCGCTGCGCCGGCGGCCGCGTCCACGCCATCGAGCAGCGCCCGGTGGCTGAAGGCCGAGACCTCGAGGATGCCGGGGGCGCACTGGCTGGGCCGATGCGGGCCTTCCGTCGATACCCATACCAGCGGGACCGGTGCGGCGTGGCGCACGGCGGCCAGCGCGGTCAGCGGATACTCATCGGTGGCGACGACGACCTCGGGCGCATTGCGCTGCGCGCCTTCCTGCGCCGCGGCCAGGGATTCCATGACATCGGCGCGCCAGCCCGCCGTGCCGAGCCAGGCTTCGAGCGATTCGCCGGCGCGTGCATCGCGGCACAGCACCATCACACGGCCGTGCCGCGCCACGGCGGCCGGCGCGTTTGCCTGCCTTGCCTCGGCGGCCAGCGGCAACGGCACCGATACCGTGAACGCGCTGCCCACGTCCGGCACGCTGTCGACGCGGATGCTGCCGCCCATCAGTTCGCACAGCCGTGCGCAGATCGACAAGCCGAGGCCGGTGCCGCCGTAGCGGCTGGCAGTCACGGCATCGCCCTGCACGAACGGCTGGAACACGCGCGCCGCCAGCGCCGGCGCCATGCCGATGCCGGAATCGCTGACGCGGCAGACCAGCCGCCAGGTGCCGTGATCATCCTGCCGCAGTTCGCCGCTCATCGTGATGCGGCCGCTGGCGGTGAACTTGAAGGCGTTGTTCAGCAGGTTGTTGAACACCTGCACCAGCCGCGTGCGGTCGCCCATGACTTGCACATCCAGCGACGGCGACAGCTGCAGGCAGAAGCGGACGGGACGGCCCGCCGCCATCGGCGCATAGGTCAAGGCCAGGCTTTCGAGCGCATCGACGGGACGGAACGGCGCATTGACCAGCGCGAGCTGGCCGGCATCGATCTTGGAGAAGTCCAGCACGTCGTTGACGATGCGATGCAGCGCCTCGGCGGCGGTATCCAGCGCGCGCAGCCGCGGCGCGTGCGTCTCCAGGCCGCTGCTGCGCGCCAGCAGTTCAAGATTGCCCAGCAGCGCGTTCAGCGGCGTGCGGATCTCGTGGCTCATCGCGGCGAAGAAGGTCGAGCGTACGCGCAGTATGGCTTCGGTCGCCTGCTGGGCGGAGCGCAGTTGCTCCTGCAGCGCCTGTTGCGCGGTGCAGTCCTGCACGGCGCAGAACAGCACTGCTTCATCGCGGTGGCGCGCGGGCGCGTAGGTGACCTGCAGGAAGCGTTGTGCGGCATCGCCGTGACCGGACGGGTCTTGCACCGCGACCGTAACGCTGGAGACGGATGCGTGCGCGCTGCCGGCACCGCGTGGCTGCCGGTCCAATGCATCCGCTACCGCAGCGGGCAGGCGTCCGTGCGGCGGCGGCAGCAGCGACTCTGCCAGGGAGTTGGAGGTCAGCACTACGTAGTCGTGCTGGCGCACGATGCACAGGCCCACCGGCGTGGCGCTGACCAGCACGTGGTTCATCAGCTCGCTTTCCAGCGCGCGCGAGGCTTCGGCATGCGTGCGCCGCAGCAGGTGACGGCTCCAGTAGCGCGCGGCCAGCGCGATGGCGCCGGCCAGCAGCAGCATGGCGCCGGCGATCACGGCCAGCTCCGCCGCCAGCGCGGCGCCCAGCAGGCGGTACGGCAGGTGGTAGACCAGCAGGCCGAAGCCCGCCTGCAACCGCTGCACCAGGAAGATGCCCGAGCGCGTGAGCCGCAGCGCGTTGCGCGGCAGGTCGCGAACCCGCGCGGCGGCGTCGCTGACGCTGGCCGCGGGCATGGCGGTGTCGTGCGGCCACGCGTCGATGACCGCGTCCGCGTCATTGAGCAACGCCAGCAGCGCGCTGTCCTGCGGCCGCTGCAGGCCGGCCAGGAACGCCTGCACGGGCACGCTGGAGGCTACCAGCATGGTGGGCCCGCTATCGCCGGTACCGCCGGTACCGCCGGTACCGCCGGTACCGCCGGTACCGCCGGTATCGCCGGCGTAGGCTGCCCCGGCCAGCACCATGATGATGGAGTCGTCCACCGGATCGCGCAGCGGCCCTACCCAGACTTGTTCGTCGCGCGCCGGCACGGCGTGGCCGGTGCGGTCCAGCAGCGCCTGGGTCAGCCGCGTGCGCAGCCGCGGTATCCATGCAGGATCGAGCGATAACGGCGCGCGCGCGTTGGTTTCCGGCTGGCGGATGACGATAGCGCTGTCTTCGCCCAGCGAGACCGCGTAGGCCCCGTGGTCCAGGTCGAACGCCTGCTGCGTGGCCACCGCGGCCAGGGCGATCTGGCGCAGGCGCACGTACTGCGCCGGCAGCGCCGCGCCCCAGGCCTGGCGCGTGGCATCGGTAGCCAGCAGATGGTAGTCCTTGTGTACGGCATCGATATGAAGGCTGGCCGCGCCGGTGCGCCGGAAGGCATCGAGGCCGGCATCGCGGGACAGGCCCGCCGCGGGCGCGTTCAGGTAGTAGCGGATGCTCAGCACGGTACGGCGCAGGAACGACGATTCATTGTGCAGCCGTTGCGACACCGCGCCGGCGTAGTGCGCAACGTGGCTGCGCCGATAGTCCAGGTGCTGGTTTGCCGCCAGTCCGGCCAGCAGCGTGCCGGAGAACAACACGATGGCGATCAGTGCCGCGATGGTCACCGAGTACAGGTGCTGCTGGCGGCGGGCATGGTCGGCGAGCGTGTCGAAGGCGCTGGCCAGCGTGTCCCGGGTGCGGTCGAGGGCTTGTTGCATGGATCCGGCCGCGTCAGATCAGGCCGTTCTCATAGGCGTAGCGGATCAGGCCGGTATTGGTCTGCACGCCCAGCTTGCGCATGGCCACGGTTTTCTGGCTGGAGATGGTGCTGACCGAACGGCCCAGCTTGCCGGCGATGTCGGTCAACTGCGCGCCCTGCGCATAGAGCCGGACGACCTCCAGTTCGCGTTGTGTCAACTCCTTTGCGGGCGCGCCCGCGATGGCCGCCTGCCGGAGCACGGCGTGTACCGCGGGCGAGCAGAAGCAGGTCTTGCTGAACGCGACATGGGCGCAGGCGCGCACCACTTCCTCGAGCGGGTCTTCCTTGCTGACGAAGGCGCGCACGCCAAGCTTCATGGCGCGACGGATGATGGCGGGGTTGGACTGGGCGCTGATGACCACCACGCGCGTCAGCGGATGGCGCCGCGCCAGGCGGCTCAGCAGGTTGAAGCCGTCCGGCGAGGCATCGCCGTGGCCCATGCAGAAATCGGTGATGGCGATATCGGCGGGGTGCTGATCCAGCGCGCCCAGCAACTCGGTGCCGTTGCGGCATTCGCAACTGATCTGGACGCTGGCGTTGCGCTGAAGGCAGTCGCGCAACGCGGCCACGACCAGCGGGTGGTCGTCCGCCAGGGCCACACGCAGGATTCCGTCGTACATGGCTATCTCCGGATGAGGGGGCAACCGGACCTGTCGGTTGCGCCGGGCGATTGCGTCATCACAAATCCCGCATTCTGGCCAGATTGCGCGCCCCGTTGAATCGTAATTCCGCTAGTTCAGGGAACTTGCGCGGGCGCGCGTGGACACGGCCGATCGGGAATATGGATGACGTGCCATGAAGAACGGCGCTACGCCTCGGGGCTTGACCCGGGTTTGCGCACCACGACGGCGCCTGTTCGGCGACAAGGCGTTTGAGCGATGTCAATGCGCGGCGCAAGGCGCGAGGAGCACAAGGGAATGTGAGCCCGCGGCGACATCGCCATGCAATGGTCCCGGCTGGGCCAAACTTTCACGCTTCGAGGCGCGGGCCGCTGTCCTAGAATAAAAGCTGACACGCGCCCCGCGGCGTGTGCACCGCGTGGGGGAATGCCATGCCTGTCTATCAATACCGCTGCGAGAAGTGCGGCCATATGTTCGAGAAAACCGAGCATCTCGCGGAACATGCCTCTGCCCATCCAAACTGCCCGAACTGCGGCAGCCAGTCCGTCCAGCACGCACCGGCTCCGTTCGTGGCAGTGACCCAGCGCAAGAGCTGAGTTTCAGATAACAACGTCCCAGGAGGGTGTGGACGTGCCGCCGGCCCAGCGCCGGGGCACGGCCTGCTTCATGCGTGGCGCATTCCGTGCCACGCGCGTCCGCGCTGCGCGCAAGCGGCGATCTCAACCTTGACGGAGGATGCCATGGCAACGAGACCGTTCACCGAATTTCCCGCCGACGAGCAGCAACAGGCCCTGCAGGCGTGCAGGCATGTGGGGCTGGCGGCCGAGATGTTCGAGATCACCGATGAGAGCAACGGCGCGGGCACCCGGCGCGTCAGCGTGCGCCGGGTCGGCACGGACAAGACCAGCGTCTACGACGCCGGCCCCGGGTCGGTCTGGATGGAGGAGTTCGAGAGCGACCTGGAGTGCGGCCTGTTTGGCCAGGTGACGGCGTAGTGATCCGGTAAGAGCAGCGCGGCGCGGCTCAGTGCCGTCCGCGTTCGCCGGTGCGCGACACCACCGACGCGCCGGCGATCAGCTCCTTGAGCAGTGCCAGCGAGGCCGCGCCGCAGGTCCGGAACGGATCGAGCTCGGCGCGCGCGGAAAACTTGAGCAGCGTGGCGGTATTGATGCGTGCCGCATTGACCTGGCCCATCGCCCAGCCGGCAAAGTCGCGCGTGCAGGTTTCCTCGAAATGCAGCAGCGTCACGTCGTGGTGGCGCGGGTCGCGTGCAATCGACTGGAACAGCTGCGACACGTCCTCCCGGTCGCCTTCCAGCGCCTGCAGGAAGATGCCGTTGCCGTGGCACAGCACGCCGGTGATGCCGTGGCGCGGATTGCGTTCCAGGCTGGCGGCCAGGATGGCGTCGAGCAGGGCGGCGTCGATGGCCTGGCGGGCACGGCTGGCATAGAGCAGGCGGACTAGCATGGGTGTGGCGCTCGGTGATTGCGGCTGGGCGAGGCTCGGGCAAGCGGCCTAGCCGCGGTTGTGGTTCAGCAGCGTGAGGAATTCGCGGCGCAGACTGTCGTCCTTCAGGAACGAGCCGCGCATGACGCTGTTGGTCATCTTGGCGTCGGTGTCGCGCACGCCGCGCCAGTGCATGCAGAAGTGCTCGGCTTCCATCACGATGGCGAGGCCGTCGGGATTCATCTTCTCCTGCAGCAGGTCGGCCACCTGCGCCACGGCCTCTTCCTGGATCTGCGGGCGGCACATGATCCATTCGGCCAGGCGCGCATACTTGGACAGACCGATCAGGTTGGAATGCTGGTTCGGCATCACCCCCACCCACAGCTTGCCGATGATCGGGCACAGGTGATGCGAGCAGGCACTGCGCACGCGCAGCGGGCCCACGATCATCAGCTCATTGAGCTGGCCGACGTTGGGAAACTCGGTCACCGGAGGCGCCTTGGCGTAGCGGCCGGCGAAGATTTCCTTCAGGTACATCTTGGCGACGCGGCGCGCGGTTTCCTGGGTGTTGTGGTCGTTGTCGACGTCGATCACCAGTGCGCGCAGCACGTCTTCCAGGCGCGCCTGCACTTCGGCCTGCAGTTGCTCCATCTCGCCGGGCTCGATGTAGCGCGAGATATTGTCGTTGGCATGGAAGCGCTCCCGCGCGGACTCCAGCCGTGCGCGGATGCGGGCCGAGACGCCGTGGGCGTGGGAGTGGCCGGCAGCGTCGCCGTCGTTGCTGTCCTTCGCGCGGTGCGCCGCGTCCTTGCTGGTCATGGTCATGCGTGGTGGGATGGCGTGGATGTCTGCGCAGCGGGTGTGCCGGATTCACTATATGGCAGATGCCGTGGCCTCACAACCCGCGCGGGATATGGGAAAGTGCAACGCCGTGGGTCGATTACGCCACACCCGCGCGCCGCTCCGTGAATAGTTCATGACATCGCTCAAGCCCGCGCCGCACAACGCCGACAAGCGAACATAATGTCTGCACAACGTTATGTGCCCGGGCGGTCCTATGAAGGCCGCCTGGTACCCGGCCGCTGGGATGCGCGGCCTGACTTTTGTCGGGATCCACCTAATCATGCCGATTGCCTTTCCGTGCAGCAGCCTGATGCTGCTCCATGTGGTGACAGTGCCGCTGCCGGCCACGCCGGTGGAAACGGGGGTGGTCGAACACCACGCCAGCGCGGTGCGCCATGGCGCGACCGGCCTGCGCCGGCCGCTGGTGCCGGCCGCCAACAGACCCGCGGCCAATGACGCCGCCACCGGCTGAGGCAGCCGTTTAAAGCAGCAGCAGCGCCAGCGCCGGCAGCATCGCTGCCGGCATGACCACGGCCCCCACGCGCAGGAACTGGCCGGCGCTGACCATATGGCCTTCGCGCCGCAGTGCCGTGAGCCACAGCAACGTGGCCAGCGAGCCTGTGACCGACAGGTTGGGGCCCAGGTCGATGCCGATCAGCACCGCGCCGGTCACGGCATGCGACGCATGCCCGGCCGCCAGCGCCGAGGCCGCGATCAGGCCGGCCGGCAGGTTGTTGGCGATATTGCCCGCCAGTGCCACCACCGCGCCCACGCCCAGCAGGGCCAGCGCGCCGCCGTCGCGCGACGCCGCTTCGACGGCATCGGCCAGGTGGCGGATCACCGCGGTCTGCTCCAGCGCCGCCACCAGCACGAACAGCCCTGCAACCATTGGCAGTACCCCCCATGAGACTTCGCGCAAGGCCGGCACCAGCAGCTCGCGCCGGGTGGCGCAAACCAGCAGCAGGGTGGCCACGCCCGCCGCGCAGGTCGGCCAGCCCAGCGCGTCGCCGCGCAGCGAGGCCACCAGCAGGACCAGTCCGGTCAGCACGATGCCCAGCGCCGTGAGCCACGCCTGCGGCGACAGCGGCGGCACCGGCACGTCGTGCTCGATGGGCTCGGCCAGCGCCGCGCGCTGGGTCCACCACAGCGCCGCCAGCGTGGCCAGCACCGCCACCAGCGACGGCAGCGCGAAGCTCGCCAGCCAGCCCGCCAGCGGCGGCATGCGTTCGCCGAAGATCACGAGGTTGGCCGGGTTGGAGATCGGCAGCACGAAGCTGGCCGCATTGGCGATAAAGGCGCACGCGTACAGGTAGGGCAGCGGATGCCGGACCCGCGCGGCGCGGGTGGCGGCCAGCACCGCGGGCGTCAGCACCACGGCGGTGGCGTCGTTGGACATGAACGCCGTCACCAGCGTGCCGAAGCCGTACACCAGCAGCAACAGCCGCAGCGCCGAGCCGCGCGCCTGGCGCACGGCCAGCGCGGCAACATGGTCGAACAGCCCGGTCTTGCGGGCCAGTTCGGAGATCAGCATCATGCCGGCCAGGAACAGGTACACGTCGAAGCCGCGCATCACTGCCGCGAGCGCATCGGGCAGCGCCAGCAGGCCGGTGGCGCACAGCAGCAGCGCACCGCCGGCGGCCCAGAACGCTTCAGGCAGGCGGAACGGGCGGAACAGGACGCCGGCGGTGGTCAGCGCGGCGACCGACCAGATCAGCAGCGGGCTGTGGCTGGACATCGGGATCGGGGCAGTGGAAACCCGGAAGTCTACAGGCTGGCGCCGGCGGGGACTGCCGGCGTGGCGGCGCCGGGCGCCGGCAGGCCGGTTGCCGCGCTGGTGACGGGCGTCGGCGCGGGGGCAGCCGGCGCCGCGGCCGCGCCAAGGTTGCTGGCGATCGGATCCACGTCCGGCGGCACGGCTGGTGCCGGTGGCGGGAAGCCGATCGACGCGATGCCGTGGCTGCCGTCGGCATACTCCGCGTACATCCAGTCGTCGCCCACGCGCACCACCCCGGCGGGCGCCGCGGTGTCGGGCACCGGCACGCCCGCGAGGCGTCCTTCCATGTAGGCGGCCCACACCGGCAATGCGGTGGTGGCGCCGAATTCATGTTCGCCCAGGCTGCGGTTGTCGTCGTAGCCCATCCACGCCACCGTGACCACGCCGCCGGCGTAGCCGGCGAACCAGCCGTCGACCGAATCGTTGGTGGTGCCGGTCTTGCCGGCCACGTCGTCGCGGCGCAGGTAGCGGCGCACGCCGGCGCCGGTGCCGTCGTCGACCACGCTGCGCAGCAGGCTGTCCATGACAAAGGCATTGCGTGCGCTGATCACGGGCGCCGGCGTGGCGCGGTCCCCGGCCCCAGTGTCGGCGGAGAAGAGCACCTTGCCCTCGCTGTCGGTGATGCGTGCGATCAAATAGGGTTCAACGCGATGGCCGCCGTTGGCAAACACGCCATAGGCCGCGGCCAGCCGCAGCGGCGAGGTGGTGCCGGTGCCCAGCGCCAGCGGCAGGTAGCGCGGCAGCCGCCTGGGGGCGAAGCCGAAGCGGCTGGCGAATTCCACCGTGTAGGGGATGCCGATCGCCTGCAGCGTGCGGATCGCGGGCAGGTTGCGCGATTCGGCCAGCGCCTGGCGCACGGTGATGGGGCCGACAAAGCGCCCGTCGTCGTTGGACGGCTGCCAGCGCGAACCATTGGCCAGCGGCGCGTCGTTGATCAGCGTGCCGGGCGATACGCCGCGTTCCAGCGCCGCGGCATAGACAAAGGGCTTGAAGGTCGAGCCCGGCTGGCGCTGCGCCTGGGTGGCATGGTTGAAGCGGCCGGCGGCAAAGCCGGTGCCGCCCACCATCGCCTCGATCGCCCCGGTGGCGCTGTCCAGCGACACCAGCGCGGCCTGCGGCCCCTGCGACAAGTCCTTGACGAACTTGCGGTGGCGGCGCGCGTAGCCCTCCAGCCCGCCGTGCACGGAATCGTAGGCCAGGGTCTGGCGCACCGACGACACCGTGGTGTAGACCTTCAGGCCGCGCGTATAGGCCTCGTCGCCAAAGCGCTCGCGCGCCAGCTGGCGCGCCAGTTCGGCCACATACTCGGCATGCCCGGCAAAGCTGCCGGGATTGTCGTCGGTGAGCGCCAGGTGCGCGGCGCGGGCTTCGCGGTAGTCGTCCTGGCTGATCATGCCCAGCGCCAGCATGCGGCCCAGCACATATTCCTGGCGGCGCTTGGCGCGCGGGAAGTTGACCACCGGGTTCATGCTCGACGGCGCCTTGGGCAGGCCCGCCAGCATCGCGGTCTCGGCCAGCGACAGCGACGCCAGCGGCTTGCCGAAGTACGCATGCGCGGCGCTGCCGAAACCATAGGCATGCTCGCCCAGGTAGACCTGGTTCATGTACAGCTCGAGGATGCGGTCCTTCGACAGGGACTGGTCGATGCGCCAGGCCAGCAGCATTTCATACCACTTGCGCGCCAGCGTCTTCTCGCGCGACAGGTAGAAGTTGCGCGCCACCTGCATGGTGATGGTGGAGGCGCCCTGCGCGTAGCCCTGGCCCAGGTTGGCCAGCGCGGCGCGGAACACGCCCGGGATGTCGACGCCCTCGTGCTGGTAGAACTGGTCATCCTCGGCCGCGAGCAGCGCCTGGACCATGCGCCGCGGAATCTGCTCGAAGGGGATGAACTCGCGGTGCTCGCTGCCGAACTCGCCGATCTGGACGTTGTCGCTGGTGTAGATCCGCAGCGGCACGTCGGGCCGGTAGTCCCGCAGGGCATCGACCGGGGGAAGCTGCCGCAGGCTGACCACGGCGGCAAAGCCTGCAAGCAAGGCACCGGCCGCAGCCAGCGCCAGCAGGGCGCCGCCTGCCTTGACTGCAAATTTTTTCATGCGCGCATTTTACCCGCTGTGTCCGCGCGGATCAGCGGTTGGCCGCCAGCGGCAGCGGATTGCCGAGGTCGTCATGGTCGACGGGCCGGGTGCCGGGCGCGGCCGGCGGGGCAGTCGGTACGATCGTCGACGGGTCTGGCTGGGCCGTTGCCGGCTCGGACCGGGCCGCAGCCATGCGCAGCCTGGCCTGGCTGGGCTGGCGGGCGAATTCGCACAGCGACAGCCAGGTTTGCTCGCGTTCGATGATGGTGAAGTGATCGGTGCCTGGCACGGTCTGCAGCGCCACCGGGCCGGGCCAAGCCGCCATGAGGCGTTCGGAGCATTCATGGGGCACCACTTCGTCGGTTTCGGCCAGCAGCACCTTGGTGCTTTGCACCACCTTCTTGCAATGCGAGATCGAATCGAAGTGATGGCGCATCAACTGGCGCAGCGGCACCAGCGGAAAGCGCTTGCGCACCAGCTCGAGCAGCGAATCGTAGGGCGTGATCAGCTGCAGGCTCTCGAAATCCTGCAGGTCAGCCAGCTGGATCGCCACGCCGGTGCCCAGGCTGCGTCCCACCACATGGACGCGGGTGCCGGGAAAGACACGCCGCACATGCAGCAGGAACTGGCTGGCATCCGCCACGGCGGCGCCTTCGGACGGGCGGCCGTCGGAGTGGCCGAGGCCGCGGTAATCGTAAGTGGCAAAGGCCATGCCGGCAGGCAGCCAGCGCGCGAACTGCAGCGTTTCGAGCACATCTTCGCCGCGGCCCGGCAGGTAGAACAGCAGGTCGCGCACGGTGTCGCCGGAGGCGGGATAGATATAGCCGCGCACCACGCCGCCGGGGATCCGGTGCGAATAGCCGATGATGCCGTCGGGCAGGTCGCGCGGCGGGCGCCGGCGCGCGTCGAACAGCAGGCGATCCTGGTTGAGGGTCAGGTAGGTCCAGTAGCAGGCAAAGCCGCTGGCGGTCATCAGCGCGGCTGCCAGCGCGCGGCGGGTGTTCAGTGGCATGGCAATTCCCGGGGCCGCGGCCAGGGGTGGCGCGTGCGCGCCGGCCTTGCCGCCCAGCCGCGCAGCCTACCTCATTTTTGCCGGGGGCGCGGCCGCAGTGCAAGCCAGCCGGCGCAGTTCTTGTACGATATGCCTCATTCAGGCGCGCGCACCCCACCGAGACGACGCGCCATACGGAGCCGACTGGCATGAGCGAGCAGAAGCACGAGCAGTACCGCGCCGAAGAGGCGCAGGCAATGGAGCGCGTGGTTGCGGCCACGCGGCAGGTACAGGTGGCCTTTACCGCCTTGCAGACCCATTATCCGCCGCAGGGCAGCGGCAAGCCGTCGAAGCTGGCGCTGCAGACCTTCGATGCGGCGCTGCAGGCGCTGGAGGACGCCCAGGCCACCTTCGACGAGATCCTGAACGACCTGCTCGACGAGAAACGCTGAGGCGGCCGGGCACGGCGCAGGGGGCGCTACAGGGCCGCAAGCCTGTGATAAGGTTGGCGGACAACAGCCGCCCGCCTGCCGCCGCACCTGATGCGCACTGCATCCGGCAGCCGCCCCCGGGACGGCAGGGCAGCGGCCGCCATGCGCACCGCCGGCCCATACAGGAGACCCGCCGTCATGCATCGTGCCGCCGAACCCGCTGCGCTTTCCGATTTCACCCGCCAGGCTGCCGCTCCGGCCGATCCGACTGAGACGGACCGTGCCGACCTGATCGCGCGTGCCCATGCGCGCTCGGCCGGCTTCGGCCTGGATGCGCGCCATGCACCCGGCTTCGACGCCGTGAGCCCGCGCGCGCTGGGGGAGCTGGTCGACGCCAGCCGCGACCTGTACCGCCATGCGCTGCCGGTGATGGAGACCCTGCATGCGCAGATCGCCAATACCGACAGCATGGTACTGCTGACCGACCGCAGCGGCGTGATCCTGCACAGCCTGGGCGACGGCGATTTCGTGGCGCGGGCGCGGCGCGTGGCACTGGCGCCAGGGGTGTCGTGGTCAGAGCCGAGCAAGGGCACCAATGCCATCGGCACCGCGCTGGCCGAGGCCCGTCCCACGCTGGTCCACGCCAGCGAGCATTTCCTTGAATCCAACCATCAGCTGACCTGCTCGTGCGCGCCGATCACCGGGCCCACCGGCGCGATCCTCGGCGCGCTGGATGTCAGCGGCGATCATCGCGGCTTCCACCGGCACACCATGGCACTGGTGCGGATGTCGGCGCAGATGATTGAAAACCACCTGTTCGCCAACCACTTCCCGGACGCGGTGCTGGTGCGCTTCCATGCGCGGCCCGAGTTTGTCGGCACGCTGTTCGAAGGCATGGCGGCGTTCTCCCCCGACGGCGCCTTCCTCGCCGCCAACCGCAGCGGGCTGTTCCAGCTTGGGCTGGCGCCGCATGCGCTGGCGGCGGCCGGCTTTGCCGAACTGTTCAGCCAGCCGGTGCGCGTGGCGATGCAGGCGCGCGCCACCGCGGCCGGCTCGCTCCAGGTGCTGACGCTGCCCAGCCGGGTGCAGGTGTTTGCCCGTATCGATTTCCTGGCCGCGCCGATGGCCGTGCGCCAGCCGAGCGCGGAAGACCCGCTGCCGCCGGCGCTGGCCGCACTCGATACCGGCGACGCCACCGTGGCCGCGGTGCTGCGCCGCGTGCGCAAGGTCAGCGGGCGCGATGTCACCATCCTGGTCCAGGGCCGCACCGGTACCGGCAAGGAGTGGCTGGCACGCGCCGTCCATGCAGCCTCGCCGCGCGGCAACGGGCCCTTCGTCGCGGTCAACTGCGCGGCGATCCCCGAATCCCTGATCGAGGCCGAGCTGTTCGGCTATGAAGAAGGCGCCTTCACTGGCGCGCGCCGCCGCGGCTGCGCAGGCAAGGTCGTGCAGGCGCACGGCGGCACGCTGTTCCTGGATGAGATCGGCGACATGCCGCTGGCACAGCAGGTGCGCCTGATGCGGGTGCTGCAGGAGCGCACCGTGACCCCGCTGGGCAGTGCGCGCGCGGTGCCGGTCGATGTGCGCGTGGTCTGCGCCACCCACCGCGACCTGCGCGCGATGATTGCCGAAGGCACCTTCCGCGAGGACCTGTATTACCGCATCAATGCGCTGGCGGTGACACTGCCCCCGCTATGCGAGCGCAGCGACCTGCCCGTGCTGGTCGACCGCATCCTGCGGCGGCAATGCGATGAAGCCGGCGTGCAGTCGCCGCTGCACGTCGATGCCCAAGTGCTGGCGCTGCTGCGCCGGCATCCGTGGCCGGGCAATATCCGTCAGCTTGCCAACGTGCTGCACACGGCAGCGATCCTGGCGGAGGGGGAGATCGAGATCGGCGTGGAACACCTGCCGGAAGGGTTTGAGCAGGAGTGCGGCAATATGGCAGAGCGCAGTGGTGCTGCGCCCGAAGCAGCAGCGCCAGCGTCGTCACAGGCCAGCCGCATGCGCGACTGGGAAGCTGGCCTCATCCGCCAGGCGCTCGCCCGGCACGGCGGCAACGTCAGCCACGTGGCGCGTGAGCTGGGGGTGTCGCGCAATACGATCTATCGGCGGTTGAAGGAAGGGTTGGAGGGCGACGAGCAAGAGTTGGAACGCTGAGACGTCATCCCGTCCCGCTTGTTTGCTCCCCTCTCCCGTTTGCGGGAGAGGGGAGCACGCCTTCGGCAAGCAAGCACCGACATCAGCAAGCTATCATCGCGCCCCTCACAACCCCGGCTGCGCCGCCAGCCACGCAGCCTCCTCATCGCTGAACAACTCCGACCGGGTCAGGAACCGCTTCCCCGTCCGTCCCTCCAGCGAAAACATCCCGCCCGCGCCCGGCACCACATCGATCACCAGCCGCGTGTGCTGCCAGTACTCGAACTGCGCGCGCGTCATGTAGAACGCCGCGCCGCCGATCTCGCCCAGGCAGACATCGGCCGCTCCCACCAGCAGTTCGCCGGCGGGATAGCACATCGGCGCGCTGCCGTCGCAGCAGCCGCCGGACTGGTGGAACATCAGCGGCCCATGCTGCGCGGCCAGCTCCGCGATCAGCGCGAGCGCCGCCGGGGTTGCCACGACGCGCGCGACCGGCGCCGTGGCAGGAGCGGACGTCAAGCCCGCCATGGTCAGAAGAACCCGAGTGCGTTGGGGCTATAGCTCACCAGGAGGTTCTTGGTCTGCTGGTAGTGGTCGAGCATCATGCGATGGTTCTCGCGGCCGATGCCCGACTGCTTGTAGCCCCCGAATGCGGCATGCGCGGGGTAGGCGTGGTAGCAGTTGGTCCACACACGCCCCGCCTGGATGCCGCGGCCCATGCGGAAGGCGCGCGCGCCGTCACGGGTCCAGACGCCGGCACCGAGCCCGTAGAGCGTGTCGTTGGCGATGGCCAGGGCCTCTTCTTCATCCCTGAAGGTGGTCACCGATACTACCGGCCCGAAGATCTCTTCCTGGAAGATGCGCATCTTGTTGTGGCCGGCGAATACCGTTGGCTTGACGTAGTAGCCGCCCGCCAGGTCGCCGTCCAGCACGTTGCGCTCGCCGCCGGTGAGGCACTGCGCGCCTTCCTTGCGTCCCAGGTCGATGTAGGACAGGATCTTCTCCAGCTGTTCGGCGGATGCCTGCGCGCCGATCATGGTGCCGGTGTCGAGCGGATGGCCCTGGCGGATCGCGGCCACGCGCTTGAGTGCGCGCTCCATGAAGCGGTCGTAGATCGATTCCTGGATCAGCGCGCGCGACGGGCAGGTGCAGACCTCGCCCTGGTTCAGCGCGAACATGGCAAAGCCTTCCAGCGCCTTGTCGAAGAAGGCGTCGTCGGCGGCCAGCACGTCTTCGAAGAAGATGTTGGGCGACTTGCCGCCCAGCTCCAGCGTCACCGGGATCAGGTTCTGCGACGCGTACTGCATGATCAGGCGGCCGGTGGTGGTCTCGCCGGTGAAGGCCACCTTGCTGATGCGCGGGCTCGATGCCAGCGGCTTGCCGGCTTCCAGGCCGAAGCCATTGATCACGTTGACCACGCCCGGCGGCAGCAGGTCGCCGATGACTTCCATCAGCACCAGGATCGACGCGGGCGTCTGTTCCGCGGGCTTGAGCACCACGCAGTTGCCGGCGGCCAGTGCCGGGGCCAGCTTCCACGTAGCCATCAGCAGCGGGAAGTTCCACGGGATGATCTGGCCGACCACGCCCAGCGGCTCATGGAAGTGGTAGGCGATGGTGTCGGCGTCGATCTCGGAGATGCCGCCTTCCTGCGAACGGATGCAGCCGGCAAAGTAGCGGAAGTGGTCGACCGCCAGCGGCAGGTCGGCGGCGGTGGTCTCGCGCACCGGCTTGCCGTTGTCGATGCTCTCGGCCACGGCCAGCAGCTTCAGGTTGGCTTCGATGCGGTCGGCGATGCGGTTCAGGATATTGGCGCGCTCGGTGGTGGAGGTGTGCGCCCATGCGGCCTTGGCGGCGTGCGCGGCGTCCAGCGCGGCATCGACATCCTGCTGGCCCGAGCGCGGCACGCGCGTGAACGGCTGGCCGGTGATCGGCGTGATCGATTCGAAGTACTCGCCGCCGGCCGGCGGCACCCAGGCGCCGCCGATATAGTTTTCGTACTGCTGCTTGTAGGGGTTGCTGACGCCCAGCTGGGCGATTTCCGCCATGTTCATGTCTCGCTCCGTTCAGTGATCTGTGTGGTGTCGTCACGGCGTGGAAGCCGCGCGCACGGCAGGCAGATCGCAAGAGCTGTGCCGGGGCGGGGCCGGAGCAAAAAACGGGGAAAACGCGGGGAAAACCGGGGGTGCGTGCGCTGGGAACGGGTGGGATGTGTCACGCGCCGGCACGGCTGTGCCAGTGCGTGACAGCGGGTGTTCCAGAATGGAACACCCGGGACAGGGCCTCAGTGCCCGGGGCCTGCCGCGCGCAGCGCCTTGACGGCGGCGGGCGTCACGTCGGCCGGCTGGCCGCCCCAGGTGGCGCGCAGGTAGTTGGCCAGCTGCGCCAGTTCTTCATCGTTCATGCGCGCGGCAAAGCCCGGCATGTCCTGCATGGCTTCCGTCCCGGGGAAGCGCTGCGCCTCGATGCCGTCGAGCATCGACACGATCAGGTTGTGCGCATCGGCGTTGCGCACGGTGGAGTTGCCGGCCATCGGCACCGCCACGTGCGGCTTGCCTTCGCCCTCGCGCCCGTGGCAGCCGGCGCAGACCGCCACGTAGTGGCGGCGGCCCGGTGCCAGTTGCGCGGCATCGGCGTTGATGGCCTTGACCGGCTGCGGCGCGGGTGCCTTGTCACCGAGCAGGTAGGTGCTCATCGCCGCCAGGTCGCCCTGGTTCAGGTACTGGCTGCTCAGATGCACCACCGGGTACATCTCGCCGAAGGCCGAGCCCTGCGGTGCGATGCCGGTGGCAAAGAACTGCTGCAGGCCGGCCGTGGTCCAGCCGCGCGTGGCCAGGCCGGCGGGGGTGATGTCGGGCGCGCCCACGCGTGACAGCGCGGCGCCGGCCAGGGGCCGGGACAGGTCCAGCCGGCCGAACGCGGCGCGCGGCGTATGGCATTCGGCGCAATGGCCGAGCGCGTTGGACAGGTAGCGGCCGCGCTGCCACGACTCGGAATTGCCGGAGGAGGCATCGGGCAGCTTGTTCTCCAGGAACAGCAGGTTCCAGCCCACCAGCGCAAGGCGCAGGTTGTACGGGAACTGCAGGTCGTGCGGGCGGTTCGGCACCGCCGCCGGCTTCACCTGCATCAGGTAGGCGTACATGGCGTCGGTATCCGCGCGCGACAGGCCGCGGTACGAGGTGTACGGCATCGCCGGATAGAGATGCTTGTCGGGCGTCTTGCCGTCATGCAGCGCCGTGTAGAAGTCGTCGGCGCTCCAGTTGCCGATGCCGTGCTTCTTGTCGGGCGTGATATTGGTCCCGTAGAACTTGCCGAACGGCGAGGCCAGTTCCACGCCGCCGGCAAACGGCGCGCCCTGCGGCGCGGTATGGCAGGCGGCGCAGTCGCCCGCGCGCACCAGGTAGCGGCCGCGCGCGATCTGCTCGGCGGGCGGGAGCTGGGTCTTGGGGGCCTGGTCGGCGGCGGGCGCGACGGCTTCGGTGTCGCCGCCGCAGCCGGCCACCAGCGTGGCGGCGGCCAGCGCGGCAAACGCCACGCGGGCGAAGCTCAGGAAGGCGGGTCGCTGCATCACTTGGCGCTCCCGCTGTCCCTGACCAACCCAGGGGTGCCGGTGATCACGTCCTTGACCGCCTCGTAGTAGCGCACATAGCCCGTGCAGCGGCAGATATGGCCATCCAGCGCGGCGGTGATGGTCTCGTCGACCTGGTCCCTGGCCACCGGCTTGCGCTTGAGCTGTTCCACCAGGATGGTCGCGCCGTTGACGAAGCCCGGCGTACAGTAGCCGCACTGGAAGCTGAAATGCTCCAGGAACTTCTGCTGCACCGGCGTGAGCTCGACCACCTCGCCCTTGTCGTTGCGCTTGCCGTGGCCTTCCACGGTGCGCACCTTGCGGCCCTGGAACCAGTGCGCGCCGGTGATGCAGCTGCGCACTTCCTCGCTGGTGCCGTCGGCCTTGTCGTGGATCACCACGCAGGCATGGCAGATGCCCTGGCCGCAGCCCAGGCGCGAGCCGGTCAGGTCCAGGTACTCATGCAGGAAGTCGATCATCATCAGGCCTTCGGGCACGTCGAGCGGGCCGACGTCCTTGCCGTTGATGTTGAGCGTAAGGGGTTGGGTGGCGATGCTCATGCGAGGATCTCCTGGATCTTTTCGGCCGTGACCGGCAGGTCGGTGAAGCGGTGGCCGATGGCATGCGCGATGCCGTTGACGATGGCGCCCACCACCGGGATCATCACCACCTCGGCGATGCCCTTGGGCGGGTCGGTTTCAGAGACGGGTGGCAGCACTGTGCCGCTCTGGGACCACACGGCCACGTCGCTGGCGCGCGGCAGGTGGTAGCGGTTGAAGTTCCAGGTGCCGTTGCCGGGGCCGTCCTCGTAGAGCGGCAGGTATTCATGCAGCGCGTGGCCGATGCCCATGGCGACGCCGCCCTGCAGCTGGCCGGACACCAGTTGCGGCGACAGCTGCGTGCCGCACTCCATGATGGAATGGTGCGACAGCACCTCGACCTTGCCGCTGGCCTCGTGCACCGACAGTTCCACCAGTGTGCCGATCGCGCTGTAGTACGTGACCGCGGCGTTGTTGCGCTGCGTGGGCGCGATGTAGACCTTCTTGCGGTCGAGCACGTCGTAGCCGCCGCTGGTGCGCATGCGTGCCTTGCGCGCGCTGTCGGCACCATCGCCGTAGCGCACCGACAGGCCGTCGATGGGCAGCCGCGCCGCGTGGCCGTTGATGTCGAAATCGGCCTCGCTCCACTGCCAGCGGTTGAATACGTGCACGGTGGCCCCGGTGACCAGGCCCATTTCATGCGCCTTGGCTGCCAGCTGCTCCAGCGGCAGCGCCTGCAGGCCGCCGGCGCCGAGCTTGCCCTCGGCCCAGCGCGCGTCTTCCACGCGCACCACCAGCGAGGCCGCCTGGCCGCCGCCGATGCCCTGGCTCCAGATCGCCATCGCCGCCGGCCACAGGCCGTGCATGAAGATCACGCGCGCGGCTTCGCGCGTGCTGTGGGTGAAGTAGTAGGCCGAGTTGGTGGCGCTGGAGGGCGATGCGTACGACGGCGTCCAGCGCGGGTTGGCGGACAGGCGGTCCTGCTCGGCCTGGCTCATCAGGTACGGATCGCCGGAAGTCACCATCGGCAGGTCGGCCCACTCGGTGACCGAGGTACGCACCTCGGCCGCGGGCTTGCCCAGCCAGCGCGCCACCGCGGCGGCCTGCGAGGTCGACATGCCGGTGCCGATCTCGGCGCCGGAGTGATGCAGCGCGATGCTGCCGTCGGCCTTCATCTCGACCCTGGCGAACGAGGCTTCGGCGCCGGTGCCGAAGTCCTTCTGCACGCAGGCAAAGCCCACGCCGTAGCGGCGGCCCGGGTTGGCGGCTTCGAACTCGGCCTTCTTCTTCGCACGGCCGGTCCACAGCGGATGCGCCCTGGCGGCTTCCAGGACTTCGTCGACACGGATCGCGCCGGCGGGGATGGCGCCCTGCGTGTTCTTCATGCCGGAGCGCAGCGCGTTCTTCAGCCGGAACTCGATCGGGTCGAGCTTGAGCCGTTCGGCGAACTCGTCGACCATCATCTCGGTCGCGGCCATGCTCTGCAGCGTGCCGTAGCCGCGCGCCGAGCCCGCGTCGATGGCGCGCGAGGCGATCGCGACCGCGCTCAGGTCGTTCTTCGGGAAGTAATAGATCGATTGCGCCGCGGTGGCGCCCACCATCGCCACCGAGGGCGAGAAGTTGGCGCGGCCGCCGCCGTTGGCCTCCAGGTCGCCCTGGAAGGCCTGGAACAGCCCGGTCTTGCGGTCCACGGCGATGCGGTAGCGCATCTTGAAGGCGTGGCGCTTGATCGAGGTCTGGAACTGCTCGTAGCGGTCGTTGGCCAGGCGCACCGGCTTGCCCTCGGCATAGAGCGCCGTGACCAGGCCGTAGAACGGGACGTTGTAGTGGTCCTTGGAGCCGTAGCCCACGGTGTAGCACGGGTGCAGGAACACCTGCTTCACCGGGAACGCACCCTTGGCCTTCGCCAGCATTTCGCCCGCGCTTTCGGCGACTTCGATCGGGGATTGTGTTGGCACCACCATGTGCAGTGCCTGCGCGGCGGCGTCGTACCAGCAGTTGGCGTTGTCGGGCTCCAGCGCCGCGGTATCGATCGACTGCGTGTTGTACTCGCGCTCCAGCACCAGCCAGTCCTCGGGCGGCCTGGCCAGCTGCGCGCGGATCGCGTCGGCGTGGTACATGCCCTGCTCGCCGAGCTGGCCGTGGTCCTTGCCGTCCGGCCACACCGGCTGGTGCTTGCGCATCATGCTGGGAAACACCGGCGCGTTCTTCAGGCTGGAGAACACGTCGTCGTCCTGCGGCGTGGCGCCGCCCACGCGCACGAAGCGGAAGGTGCCCCACGGATCGCGCTCGAGCGGACCCGTCCTGGCGCCAAAGCGGACCACGTCGTCGCGGAACTTGAGCTTGTCCTTGGCAAAGCGGAAGCGCGCGAAGTCGTGATAGATCAGGATTGCCACCGCGTGGCCCAGGTAGGCCGGGGTCTTGCCCCTGGGCAGCAGCATGTCTTCGCCGTAGAAGGCGGGGAAGGCCACGCCGTCGCGGGCAAGGTCTTCCGCGGTGACCACGCGGTCCGGCTTCAGTTCGTCGCCCAGCACGGCGAGGTCGAAGCCCTCATAGGCGCGATCGGCCTGCGTGGCGCGCAGGATGAAGGCGTGTGACTGCTGCTGCGGCCAGTGCGGCATGTCGCGCGCGCGGATATCGCGCGCGAACACCTTGGCGCCGGTGACCTTGGCGATGCCGTCGATGCGGAATTTCGGGATGCCTGCCTTGGGGTCCCACTGGACCGGGGTCAGGAGCTTGTCTTCGAACAATGCCGCGAAGGCTTTGCCGCCGATGGGTGCGATATAGACCGACACCCCGGCCACGACGCTGGCTTTCAGGAAAGTGCGCCGTGAAGGGTTGAAGCTGGGCATGGGGATTCCTTGGGGATTCCTTGAGGATTGCGCTGATGGCAGCCGGCCCGCGCCCCTTCCTGGCTGGCGCAGGTGCAGGAACGTCTGATGGGATCAGGATCGGCGACAGGGCCGGGCACGTCAAGGAGCGCCGGTGCCGGCACAGGGCGTGGCGCTTGCGGCCGCGAGGGCAGGCGCGGGCCGACGCCTTGCCGGCGCGGGTGAGCGAGGGGCGGGCATTGCTTGTCATGGTCCTGGCGCGGTCTGGCTGCGCTGACCCGCGATTCTCGCCGTCCCTAAGGGTTAACCTCAAGCCGGTGAGGTGAATAGTGGTTATCAGGCGGGGCGAATAGTCCTCTTTCAGGCCGTGGAGGCGGCAGCCGGCTGAAGTGGCGGAACCGGCTGCCCGTTCACCGGAACACCAGCGTCCTGCCGCCGTTGCGCAGGACCCGATGTTCCGCATGCCATTTCACCGCCCGCGCCAGCGCCACGCATTCCACGTCGCGTCCGATGGCGGTCAGCTGCGCGGGGTCCATGGCATGGTCCACGCGCGCGATTTCCTGTTCGATGATAGGGCCTTCGTCGAGGTCGCCGGTCACGTAATGCGCGGTGGCGCCGATCAGCTTGACGCCGCGCTCATAGGCTTGGGCGTAGGGGCGCGCGCCCTTGAAGCTGGGCAGGAAGGAGTGATGGATATTGATGGCGCGGCCTTCCAGGCGGCGGCACAGGTCGTCGGACAAGACCTGCATGTAACGGGCCAGGACGACCAGGTCGATACTGTAGTCGCAGACCAGGTCCCACAGTCTCGCTTCCTGCGCGGCCTTGCCTTGCGGCGTGGCATTGAGCAGGGGCAGGTGATGGAAGGGAATGTCGTAGCTCGCCGCAAGCTGGTAGAAGTCCTTGTGGTTGGAGACGATGGCCGGAATCTCGATGGGCAGCTGGCCGGTGCGGTGGCGGAACAGCAGGTCGTTCAGGCAGTGGCCGATCTTTGACACCATCAGCATCACGCGCGGCTTGCGCGCGGCGTCGTGCAGCGACCAGTCCATCTCATGCGCGGCCGCCACGCCCGCCAGCGTGCTGCGCAGGGCAGCGAGCGCCTCGTCGGGGTCCTGGCCTGCGGGCAGCGGCCGCTGGAAGTGCACGCGCATGAAAAACCGCGCGCTGTCGCGATCGCCGAACTGTGCGGAATCGACGATATTGGCGCCGGCTTCCACCAGCAGGGCAGAAACGGCATGGACAATGCCGGGACGGTCGGGGCAGGACAGCGTCAGGATGTAGCTGGCGGTTTCGGTCTGGGCCACTGGCATGGGCACTCCGGTATCCGGTTGCATCGATGAAGGTCAGGCCTTGGTCCGCTCGCTGGCCGGATCGTATGGCGCGCGCAGGTGGATGCGCGCGGGCAGCAGTTCGCCGGCCAGGTCCACGTGATACTTGCCGCCCTCGATCCATGCCGCGTCGGCCGGACCATCGGCGCGTGCCAGCAGCCCCATGCCGACCGGACAGCCGAGGGTATGGCCGAACGCGGCGGACGTGACGAAGCCGGCCGGGCGCACGCTGCCGTCCTGGGCGGTGCGCAGGATCGCTTCGCCGCCCCAGAGCATGGCCTTGCTCGCGCCGTCCAGCGTGACCACGGCAACGCGCCGGCGCACCTGCGCGGCGCCGCCGGCCGCGCGCAGCTTCAGCAGCGCTTCGCGCCCGCGGAACGGGATGTCCGTGTTCAGCTTGCAGGCAAACGACAGCCCGGCCTCGAACGGATGGATATCGGTGGTCAGTTCGCGGCTCCAGGCGCGGTATCCCTTCTCGATGCGCAGCGATTCGATGGCGTAGTAGCCGGCGTTGACCAGCCCGAAGCGTTGTCCGGCCTCGTGCAGGGTGTCATGCACGCCCACGGCGAATTCCACCGGGACATACAGTTCCCAGCCCAGTTCGCCCACATAGGTCAGGCGCGTCGCGCGCACCGTGGCATAGCCGAGATCGATCTCTTTCGAGGTGCCGAACGGGAACGCCTCGTTGGAGAAGTCGGCGCGCGATACGCTCTGCAACAGCTCGCGCGAGCGCGGGCCCATCACAGCCAGCACGGCGTACTGGCCCGTGACATCGACAATCGCGCAGCGCTTGTCGGCGGGAATCAGGCGCTCGATGTAGTTGAAGTCGCGCGTGGTCTGCGCCGAGCCGGTCACCAGCAGGTACTGGTCGTGCGCCAGCCGCGTCACGGTCAGGTCGGATTCATAGGTGCCGCGGTCGTTGAGCATGGCGGTGTACACGGTCTGCCCCGGCGGCACGGCCACGTCGTTGCTCATCACGTATTGCAGCACGGCCTCGGCATCGGCCCCCTTGACGAGGTACTTGGAGAACGAACTCATATCGAACAGCGCCACCGCTTCGCGGCAGGCGCGGTGTTCCGCGCCGCTCCACGGCAGCCAGTTCTGCTGCCCGAAGGCGTAGCGGATCTCGGGCGACTCGCCGGCCGGTGCGAAGAAGTTTGGCCGTTCCCAGCCCATCTTGCTGCCGAAGTTGGCGCCGGCGGCGCGCAGGTGGGCATAGAGCGGCGAGCGGCGGAACGGCCGCGCCGTATCCAGTTCCCGGTTCGGCCAGGGCATCGCGTAGTGCAGGCCCAGCGTTTCCTTGACGCGGTCGTGCAGCCAGCTTTCGTTGCCGTTGAAGCCGGCAAAGCGTCGGATATCAACCGGCCACAGGTCCATGGTCGGCTCGCCCGCGACAATCCATTCGGCCAGCGCCATGCCCGCACCGCCGGCGGAGGCGATGCCCATCGAGTTGAAGCCCGCGCCCACGTAGAAGTTGCGCAGCTCGGGCGCCTCGCCCAGGATGAAGTTGTTGTCCGGCGTGAACGACTCCGGCCCGTTGTAGAACTGCCTGATCTGCGCCGACTCCAGTGCCGGAACGCGGATCAGCGCGTTTTCCATCAGGATCTCGAACTGGTCCCAGTCATCGGGCAGCAACTGGAACTCGAACGGCTCCGGAATGCCCTGCATGCCCCACGGCTTGGCATTGGGCTCGAAGCCGCCCATCACCAGCCCGCCGACTTCTTCCTTGAAGTAGATGAAGCCGTCCGGGTCGCGCATCACCGGCAAATCCGGGTGCACGCCGGCAATGCGCTCGGTGACGATGTAGTAATGCTCGGCCGAGTGCAGCGGCACGGTCACGCCGCACATCTGGCCGACCTTGCGGGCCCACTGGCCGGCACAGTTGACCACGATCTCTGCCTCGATGCGGCCTTCGTCGCCGGCCTTGTTGCGCCAGCTGACGCCGGTGGCGCGGCCATCGCGGGTATGGATCGCGGTGATCTTCGTATCCTGCGCGATGACGGCGCCGCGGCTGCGCGCGCCGCGCGCCAGCGCCTGGGTCAGGTCGGTCGGGTTGGCCTTGCCGTCGCCGGGCAGCCAGACCGCGCCGAGCAGGTCGTCGGTATGCATCACCGGCCACAGCTCGCCAGCCTGGGCGGGCGAGATCACCTCGCAATCCACGCCATAGGCCCGCGCCACCGCCGCGGTGCGGCGCAGCTGCGTCATGCGCTCGGCGGTGCGCGCGACCGAGAGCGAGCCGCATTGCTTCCAGCCGGTGCCAAGGCCCGTTTCCGCCTCCAGTTCGCTGTACAGCTGCGTGGAGTAGCGGATCAGCCTGGTCATGCTTTCCTGCGAGCGCAGCTGCCCGACCAGCCCGGCCGCGTGCCACGTCGTGCCGCATGAAAGCTGCCCTTGCTCAAGCAGCACCACGTCGTTCCAGCCCAGCCTGGTCAGGTGATAAGCCACGCTGCAGCCGATGATGCCGCCGCCGATGATGACGACGCGGGAGTGGGAGGGCAGGGGTTGGGGCATGTAGGCACCTTGGGAATGAGTGATCAGCGTGTGGCTGGATCTTATTCCACAAAATGCCAAATAACAACACAAATTGCAACAGAGCAAGAGCTCTGTCAGTGCGCGGTCATTTACGCCGACCTCCGCGGTTCGGTGGCCTGCGGCAGCGCATCGGAGCTCGATTCCTCTTCGGCATAGGCGCGCCCGCCGAAGCGCAGCGCGGAATGTTCGCGGCGCGACTGGAACAGCGGGTAGAACATCTGGATGAACCAGCGCTCCTGGCCAAAGATCAGGTCGTCCTGCAGGCCGACCCTGGCCGGGTACTTGCGCGTAATGTAAGCGGTGCCGAACAGGATGTCCCAGAAAAACAGGAGATTGCCGAAGTTGCCCTTGTAGTGCCCGATGCCGTCCTCGTTCGTCAGTGCGTGATGGGCCCAGTGCGTGGCAGGCGTCGAGATGGTCCGTTCCAGCAGCCACATCAGCGGGCGCAGCGCACGGATCCTGTACAAGGGCTCGTCCCAGCGCCATGCGCTATGCGCTCCGAGAATCACGGCGATCTTGATGAGGAAGTAGATGCCGTAGACCTTGGCAAAGCCGAGGTACAGCATCACACCCGCGCACCAGAGACCCGGCATCATCAGGTAATAGAAGAAGTTGTTGCGGTACGTGATGCGGATGCTCATGTATTGCGCGGTGTGGTGCGCACGGTGCAATGGCCACAGCAACGGGCTATGCGATATGCGATGCCACCAGTACTGGGTCATGTCATCGCAAACCAGCAGGATCGCGGCCATCGCCCACCACGGCAGGTCCGCCCAGGCGCCGCGCTGCTCCGGCATCAGCCAGGTGCAGAGCGCGTTCGTGGCGAGCACCAGCAGCGGCTGCACGACCGCCAGCAAGCTCAGGAACATGGCCAGTTCCAGCCGGGTGTCGTCCTGTGTGGCGTGAACGCTGTTTTTGTAGCGCCGTGTGACGATCTCCAGCCCGGCAAAGCCAAGCATGATTGTCACGATCAATATGTTCTGCAGGTGCGGACTCATTTGGGTGTCTCCGATCTTGCTTTATGGTCTGTACGACGCCAGTGTCCGGATGACTGTAGGCTTGCCGTGTCGATGCGTCCAATGCATACTCTGCAATGTTCTAATGCGTCATGAGCATTGAGATGATGGACCTCCGCCGCCTCAGCCACGTCCTGGCGCTTGCCGATACGTTGCATTTCGCGCGGGCGGCGGAGCGCGTTCACCTTAGCCAGCCAGCGTTCAGCCGCAGCATCCAGGCCATCGAAGGCGACCTTGGCATCCGCCTGTTCGATCGCGACGTCGGAGATGTGCGGCCAACCCCGGCCGGCGAATTCGTGATCGCGCGGGCGCGGCGGCTGCTGTTCGATGCACGCTGCCTGCAGCGCGATGTCGATCTCTATCGCGACAGCCAGTTGGGCGACACGGCATTCGGCATCGGGCCCTTCCCGGCCGCGACCCTGTTGCCGCAGGTGCTGACCGAACTGCGGCGACTGCATCCGCAAGTTGCCTTGCGCGTGGAGGAGAGCAACTGGCAGCAGTTGCTGGAACGCCTGCGCGCGGAGGACATCGAGTTCTTCGTTGCGGATGTGCGTGACCTGCCCGACGACGCGGCGCTGGATATCCGTCCCCTGGGAAGGCAGCGCGGCGACCTCTACGTCCGCGCCGGGCACCCGCTTACCGGACGTCAATACGCATTGAAGGACGCCTGGGCATACGGCGTCGCGGCGACGAAGCTGCCACGCCCGGTGCGCGCTGCGCTGGCAAGGATGCTTGGTTTGCCTGCGGGCCAGGACGCCACCCTTGCGCTGGAATGCGATGACATTGCCGTGCTCCGGCGCGTGGCGTTGTCCACCGACACGGTGCTTGCCGCGACGCAGGCATCGATGCAGGACGATGTTGAGTCAGGCGCGCTGCTGCCGCTGCAAATCCGCGGACTGCCCTCGCTGTACTCCGAAATGGGGGTGGCGAGCCTGCGCAACAGGACGCCGTCGCCGATGGCGCAGAATGCCATCGCCTGCTTCACGCGGGTAGCAGCCGAAGTGAACATCACCACGGGTGAATGACGCTTAGCGTGCCATCTGCAGCGTCACAATGCCCGCCAGCACCAGCGCCGTGGCAATCAGCCGGCGCCGGTCAAACGGCTCGCGCAGCAGGAAGTGCCCGAGCAGCGCGGCAAAGATCACGCTGGACTCGCGCAGTGCCGCCAGCTTGGTCACGGGCGCCATGGTCATGGCCCACAGCATCAGCGCATAGGATCCCACCCGGTTGATGCCGCCGATCCACGCGCGCTTCCATTCCGTGCGCAACAGTGCCAGCAGCGCGGAGCCGCGGCGGCTGAAGGCGTAGCCGGGCATGAACACATGCGACATCGCCTGCAGCCAGACGATATAGGTGAAGACCTCGCCATAGCGCTTGACCGCGGTGCCGTCGATGACGGTGCCGCCCGCCAGGCAGGCGCCGGCCAGCAGCGCAAAGCCGAGCAGGTCGGGCGATTGCCGGCGCCAGCGCACCAGGCTGACCAGCCCGCAGCAGATCAGCGCGATGCCGGCATAGCCGCCGGGCCCCAGCCGCTCGCTGCCGGTCAGCAACAGCAGGATGGCCACCATCATCGGCGCCGAGCCGCGCATCAGTGGATAGGCCTGGCTGAAGTCGCCGCGGTTGTAGGCGGCCACCAGCGACAGCTTGTAGCCGACCTCCAGCGCCACGGTGGCCAGCAGGAAGGGCCACACCTGCGGCGCGGGCAAGGGCACCAGGAACAGGAAGGGCAACGCCGCCAGCAGGCAGAAGGTGTCGATCAGCGCCATCGATGAGAGGCGGTCGCCGCCGATCTTGACGATGGCATTCCACGACGCGTGCATCAGCGCGGACAACATCACGGCGGCAAAGGCCAGGCCGTGAAAATCGGGGGGGAGGGACATGAAGGACCAGGTTTGCGAACCGAGGGTTTGCTCCCCTCTCCCGCTTGCGGGAGAGGGGAGCCTGCCGCGGGCGTTGGGTGACGGTTGCTTACGCCGCTTGCGCCAGTGGCGCCTGCATCGTGATCCCCATCTCGCGCAGCACCTCGCCGATCGCTGTCACCACGTTGCGCATCTCGTTGTCATCGATCGCGCCAATGCACCCGACGCGGAAGGTTTCCATCTGCGTCAGCTTGCCCGGATACAGGATGTAGCCGCGCTCGCGCACCCTGGCATAGAAGCTCTTGAAGTCATAGCGCGCGTCGGCCGGCGCGTGGAAGGTGACGATGATCGGCGCCTGCACCGCCGCGGGCAGGAAGGTGCGGAAGCCGAGCGCGGCCATGCCCTGCACCAGTGTGTCGCAGTTCTTGCGGTAGCGCGCGCCGCGCACCGGCTGGCCGCCTTCCTCCAGGAACTGGTCGAGCGCGGTGCGGAAGGCCGCCACCACGTGCGTGGGTGGCGTGAAGCGCCACTGCGTGGTCTTCTGCATATAGACGTACTGGTCGTACAGGTCCAGCGCCAGCGAGTGGCTGTTGCCCTGGCTGGCTTCCAGCACATCCTTCTTCACCAGCACGAAACCCATGCCCGGCACGCCCTCGATGCACTTGCCGGTGGCGGCCACCAGCGCATCGAACGGCATCGTGCGCGCATCGATCTCGATCGCGCCGAACGAGCTCATCGCATCGACGATCAGCCCCTTGCCCAGCCGCTGGCACAGCATGGCGATGTCCTGCAGCGGGTTGAGCACGCCCGCGCCGGTTTCGCAATGCACCTGGGCCACGTGCGTGATCGACGGATCGCGCCGGATGGCTTCTTCGATCAGCGCGGCGGTGGCGGGCTGGTCTTCGGGAATCGGCAGTTCCACGCTGGCACGGCCCAGCACCTTGCAGATCTTGAGGATGCGCTGGCAGTAGGCACCGTTCTGCGGCACCAGCACCTTGCCGTCGCGCGGCACCACGTTGGCAATGGCGGCTTCCACCGAGAAGGTGCCGCTGCCTTGCATCGGCACGCACACATGGGTGCCTTCGCCGTGGACGATGCCCACCAGGTCGTCGCACAGGCTGCGCGTGATGGCGTTGAAGGCGGCGTCCCACGACCCCCAGTCGCGCAGCATGGCCTGCTTGGTGGCGAGCGAGGTGGTCAGGGGGCCGGGGGTCAGAAGGATCGGGTCGTTGCCGCGAATCATGGAGAGCTCCTGATTGGGAAGGAGTGGATACAAGGGAAGGTCAGTCGTTGCCCTGGCGCCAGGCCTGGGTCTTGCGGTCGAGCACGCGTTGCAGCAGGTAATAGAGCAGGCAGGCGAAGGCCGAAGTCAGCACCACCAGGGTCGCCATGGCCGCCGCGGGGCCGATGTCGCCGGATTCATCCAGGTTGACGATCTCGACCGAGGCCAGCTTGGTGTCGGCGCCGTACAGGAACACCACCGCCGAGACCGTCGTCATCGCGTTGATGAACAGGTAGCGCGAGATCTCCAGGATGGCGGGCAGGCAGGCCGGCACCGTGACCTTGAGGAAGGTCTTGTAGAACGGCACCTTCAGCGACGCGGACACGGCCTCGAACTCGCTGTCGAGTTGCTTGAGCGCGGTCACGGCGGTCAGGTGGCAGGACGCGTAATAGTGGACGATGGTCACCAGCACCAGGATGCCCAGCGTCTGGTACAGCCCGTGCATCGGGTTGGCCTGCGGCACGAAGAAGAAGATGTAGCCCAGGCCCAGCACCAGCCCCGGCACGCCCATCGGCAGCACCGCCATCAGCCGCACGAAGCTGCGCAGCCAGTCCAGGCCGCGGGTCTTCTCCAGCAGGTAGGCGGTGGCGAAAATGAACACCGGGCCGATCAGCGCGGCCAGGCCGGCCATGCGCAGGCTGTTCAGGTAGGAATCGACCACGCCGCCCTCGACCAGCCCCACCCGGTAGTGGTTCAGCGACAGCGAGAAGTTGTACGGCCACAGCTTGACGAAGGATGCGTAGATCGCCATGCCCATCACCGCCAGCATCAGCGCCGCCATCAGCCAGCAGAACACCGCCATGGCCAGGTCGAAACGGCGGCTGCGGCGCGGCACGTAGGGCACCGAGCGCGCCGACATCAGCGCCATCTGGCGGCGCTGCACGCGCGCGTCGATGTAGTAGGTGACCGCCACCGGCACCAGCAGCATCAGCGACACCACCGCGCCCTGCGAGAAGTCCTGCATGCCGATCACCAGCTTGTAGATGTCGGTGGCCAGCATGCCGAAGTTGCCGCCAATCACCTTGGGGATGCCAAAGTCCGAGATCGCATAGGTGAACACCACCATGGCCGCGCTGACCAGGCCGTAGCGCGCGCCCGGCACGGTGATGGTGAGGAACTTGCGCACGGTCGAGGTGCCCAGCGCATCGGCCGCCTCATACAGCCGAGCGTCGGTCAGCGACAGCGCCGTGATCAGGATCATCAGCGCATGCGGGAAGGTGGCGAACACCAGCGAGGCCACGATGCCCAGCGGCCCGTAGATCTGCGTGCTGCCCATCCAGGGCTTGAACAGCCCCTGGTTGCCGAACCAGAAGATGAAGGAGATCGCGGCCAGCAGCGACGGCGCCAGCAGCGGGATCAGCGCCAGGTTGCGCAACAAGCCCTTGCAGGCGATGCGGCTGCGCGTCAGCGCATAGGCAAAGCTGAACGCCAGCGGCACCGTGATGCAGGTGGCCAGGGCGGAGACCCACAGGCTGTTCCACACCGACTGCAGCAGCGCGGGCGATTCAAAGTAGGCACGGAAGTGCGCGATGCCGGCCAGGCTGCCGTCGCGGTTCTGCACGCTCTTGGCCAGGATCATCACGATCGGCGCCAGCACGAAACAGGCAAGCGCCAGCGCGGCCAGCGCCAGCAGCACGTGGGCGAGGCGGTCGGTCCAGTGCGCGCGCACCGAGGTAGCGACCAGGGCCGGCGGCCGGGGCTGGGCGCCAGGGTTGGCAGGCCCTGCCGGCGCGCTGGTGGCGGCGGTGGCGGGGAGGGTGTCGGTGGCCGGCATGGTGGCAGACGTATTGGCCGGCGCCGCAGTGAGGCTCATGCGCATGCGTGGCGGAAGATGCGGATACGGTCAGCGGGAATGGCCAGGCGCAGCAGGTCGCCGGTGTGCGGGCGCAGCTCGTGCAGGTCATTGAGGGAGAGGTCGGCATAAAGGGCACCCCCCTGGGCACCCCCCGGCGCACCGGCGGCCGCGTCAGGCAGGCGCAGTGTCAGCCGCGAGAACGCGCCGAGGAACTCGATCTTGTCCACGGTGGCCTCCAGCACGTTGGGGCCATGCTGTTCGATCCCGCGCACGCACACGTCTTCCGGGCGGAAGAACACCTGCACGTCTTCGTCGGCGCAACAGCCCGGGGGCGCGGCGCAGCGCATGCGCACGCCGCCCAGCTGTAGTTCGCCGTCGCCGCAGACGCGCGCGCCCAGCATATTGGTCTTGCCGACGAAATCCGCCGCGAACGGCGTGGCCGGGCGCTGGTAAATCTGCGCCGGCGTGCCCACCTGCTCGATCGCGCCCTGGTTCATCACCACGATGCGGTCGGCCATCGACAGGGCCTCTTCCTGGTCGTGCGTGACCAGGATGGTGGTGATGTTCAGCCGCTGCTGCAGCGCGCGGATCTCGCTGCGCAGGCGCACCCGCACGCGGGCATCGAGCGCGGACAGCGGTTCGTCCAGCAACAGCAGGCCGGGCGAGGTGGCCAGCGCGCGCGCAATCGCCACGCGCTGCTGCTGGCCGCCCGAGAGCTGCGCCGGGTACTGGTTGCCGCGGTCGGGCAGCCCCACCAGCGCCAGCAACTCGTCCACGCGGGCGCGGCGCTGGTCGCGCGGCATGCGGCGGTTGACCAGGCCGTAGGCCACGTTGTCCGCCACCGTCAGGTTGGGGAACAGCGCATAGGACTGGAACACGATGCCGTAGTCGCGCTCCATCGGCGGCAGCGTGGAGATGTCGCGGCCGCCCTGGTGGATGGTGCCGGCGCTCTGCGATTCCAGGCCGGCGATGATGCGCAGCAGCGTGGTCTTGCCACAGCCCGACGGGCCCAGGAAGCACAGCAGCTCGCCCTGGCGCACGTCCAGGTCGATATGGTGGAGTGCCACGAAGGCGCCACCGCTTTTGCCGCCGTTGCCGCCGAAGCGCTTGTGGATGCCCTTCAGGCTGAGATAGGTCTCGGCCGTGGATGTGGAGGTCTGCATGGTGTTGGGGGCCTGGTGTGTTCTGTTGGGGGATCCGGCGGCCCTTTGCCCCAGGGCGGGGCGAGGGCGCCGGTACAGGACGGCGCTCAGGCGCTCAGGGCTGCTTCTCCGACTTGCTGGCATAGCGCTTCTGCCATTCGGTCAGCACGCGCTCGCGGTTCCTGGCGATGTAGCTGAAGTCGTTCTTGACCAGCATCTGCTCGTAGTTGGCGGGGATGGTCTCGACCTTCCTGGCTATGCCCGGATAGGCAACGATGGCCCAGTCCCTGGCATACAGCTGGTTGGCTTCCTTGCTGGCGAGCCAGTCCATGTAGCGCTGCGCGGCCTCCATCTTCCTGGTGCCCTTGACGATGCCGGCGGCCTCGATGTCGTAGCCCAGGCCCTCCTTGGGGAAGATCATTTCAATCGGCGCGCCCGAGGCCAGCGTCTTGTGCGCGCGCAGCTCGAACGAGATGCCGATCGGGAACTCACCCGAGCCCGCCTGCTTGCATGGCTTGGAACCCGAATGCGTGTACTGGGCGATGTTCTCGTGCAGCCCGTCCATGTACTTCCAGCCGTCCTGCTCGCCGTAGAGCTGCAGCCAGGCGGTCACGTCCAGGAAGCCGGTGCCGGACGAGGCCGGGTTGGGCATCACGATGGTGCCCTTGTAGATGGGTTTGGCCAGGTCCTTCCAGGTCTCGGGGCGCGGCAGGTTGCGCTTCTTCGCTTCGACGGTGTTGAAGCAGATGGTGGCGCCCCAGACGTCCAGTCCCACCCAGGACGGCGGCGTGGCCTTGTCGCTGTAGTCACGCGTCAGTTTCTCGAAGCCCTTGGGGGTGTAAGGCGTCAGCATGCCTTCCTGCTTGAGCACTTCCAGGCTCGACGCCGCCAGCCCGGCGACCACGTCGGCCTGCGGGTTGCCTTTTTCGGCCAGCGCCTTGGCGGTGATGACGCCGGTGGAGTCGCGCACGTACTTCAGTTCGATATCGGGCGCCACCTTGGCGAAGCCCTCGGCGTAAGGCTTGAGGGTCTCGATCTCCCACGCCGTATAGACGGTGAGCGTGGTTTTCTGGGCCAGCGCCGTACTGGAGGCGGCTAGCGCAAGCAGGGCCGCGGCCGTGCGCAGGGTGGTAGTGAAGGACGGTTGCATGGGGACTCCTTCTGGCATTGTAGGTGTAGATATGTGTCGATTTGGTGAATATGTTGCAATACGATGAGGCGTGCTGCACAACATTGAATCACCGTAAAACCCTTGTGCTACAACACTTGCAAGACATATGCCCGGTTTCATACGCTCCGTAAGTCACCCTCCGCGCCGCACCGATGTCTTGATTGTTGACAATATACAAACCACTTGCTTTAATGGCAATAAGGATTTTCGATATTGCTTAATCCGTCACAAACGGGAGTCTCCATGTCACGCCAAGTGCCGCTGGCGAGCGAAATCACCATCCTGCAGAGCCAGTCCCTGACCACCCTGGTGCAGCGCGAACTGGAGCTCAGGATCATGTCGGGCGACCTGCCTCCCGGCGCCAAGCTCAATGAGATCGAGGTGGCGGGCCAGCTCAATGTCTCGCGCGGACCGGTGCGGGAGGCCTTCCGGGCGCTGGAGCAGGCCGGCCTGCTGCGCACCGAGAAGAACCGCGGCGTGTTCGTGCGGGCCATCTCGGTGCAGGAAGCCGATGAGATCTATGAACTGCGCGCCGTGCTGGATGAATTCATCGGCCGGCAACTGGCGGCGCGCATCACGCCCGAAGGCCTGCGCGAACTGCGCGCCCTGGTCGAGGCGCTGGACGCAGCCAGCCAGGCGCGCGACGTCGACGAATACACGCGGCTGAACCTGGCATTCCACGACCACATGGTCGAACTGGCCGGCAACCGCAAGCTGCTGGATACCTACCGGCGCCTGGTCAAGGAGCTGACGCTGTTTCGCCGCGAGGCGCTGTCCGGCAACCAGGCTGCCATGCCCGAATCCACCCGCGAGCATCGCGCCATCGTCTCGGCGATTGCCGCGCGCGACGGCGAACTGGCCGCGCGCCTGATGCGCGAGCACGTCGAGCGCGGCCGCGCCCGCATGCATGCCGCCGTGGACCCCGCCAGCGCCGGCAACGGTGCTGCCGCCTGAATCCGACCGAAGCCACCGAAGCTACCGACCCCGATCGTGCCTACGCACAGGAACCCAACCATGCCCGACACCAACGCCCGCACCATTACCGTCAACCAGCGCACCTATCGCTGGATGCAGCAGCCCGTCGTGGTGGTCTGCGTCGACGGCTGCGAGTTCGACTACCTGGAAGCCGCCGCCGCCAGCGGCCGCGCCCCCTACCTGAAGCGGCTGCTGGAAGCCGGCTCCGCCTTCCGCGGCGCCTGCGTGGTGCCGACCTTCACCAATCCCAACAACCTGTCCATCGTCTGCGGCGCGCCGCCGGCGGTGCACGGCATCTGCGGCAACTACTTCTTTGACCGCAGCGCCAACGGCGGGCGCGGCGAGGAAGTGATGATGAACGACCCCAAGTACCTGCGCGCCGGCACCATCCTGGCCGCGTTTGCCGACGCCGGGGCCAGCGTCGCCGTGGTGACCGCCAAGGACAAGCTGCGCCGGCTGCTGGGCCACGGCATGCAGGGCATCTGCTTCTCGTCGGAGAAGGCCGACCAGGCCACGCTGGCGGAGAACGGCATCGACGGCGTGCTGGAGCTGGTCGGCATGCCGGTGCCTGACGTGTACAGCGCCGAGCTGTCTGAGTTCGTCTTCGCCGCCGGCGTGCGCCTGATGGAAACACGCCGCCCGGACCTGATGTACCTGTCCACCACCGACTATATCCAGCACAAGTTCGCACCCGGCTCGGACGGCGCCAACGCCTTCTACGCCATGATGGACAAGTACCTGGCGCGGCTGGACGAGCTGGGCTGCGTGGTCGCGCTGACCGCCGACCACGGTATGAACGCCAAGCACGACGATGCCACCAAGGCGCCTAACGTGATCTACCTGCAGGACCACCTGGACGCCTGGCTGGGCCGCGGCGTGGACGACGGCGGCGCGCGCGTGATCCTGCCGATCACCGACCCCTACGTGGTCCACCATGGCGCGCTCGGGTCCTACGCCACCATCTATCTGCCTGACGATGCCGACCAGGCCGCGATCCGGGCCCGCCTGTCCGACCTGCAGGGCGTGGAGAGCGTGCTGACCAACGCCGAGGCCTGCGCGCGCTTCGAGCTGCCGGCTGACCGCGTCGGCGACCTGGTGGTGACCAGCGACAAGCACGTGGTGCTGGGCACCAGCCGCAGCCGCCACGACCTGTCCGGGCTGGACGCGCCGCTGCGCTCGCACGGCGGCGTGTCGGAGCAGACCGTGCCGCTGGTGTTCAACCGTGCCACTGCCGGCATTCCCGGCAAGCCCCTGCTGCGCAATTTCGACATCTTCGATGTCGCGCTGAACCACCTGCACTGAGTGCATCGCGCTGTATTGACCGGAGGAAATTCATGAACGCCCCCCAATTCCCCGCTGGCGCCGTCAGCCCCCATTTCCGCGCCGAGGCCTTGCGCATCGACGGCCAGAAGATCGTGCGCGAGCGCGTGATCGAAGTGCGCAACCCCTATGACGGCACGCTGGTCGGCACCGTGCCCAAGGCCACGCTGGACGACGTGCGCCGCGCCTTCGAAGTGGGCCAGGCCTACCGCGCCACGCTGACGCGCTACGAGCGCGCCGCCATCCTGAACCGCGCCGCCGCGCTGCTGCGCGAGCGCACCGAGGAGGCGTCTGACCTGATCACGCTGGAATCCGGCCTGTCCAAGAAGGATTCGCTGTATGAGATCGGCCGCGTTGCCGACGTGCTGGGCTTTGCCGCCACCGAGGCGCTGCGCGACGATGGCCAGCTGTTCTCGTGCGACCTGACCCCGCACGGCAAGAAGCGCCGCGTGATGACCCAGCGCGAGCCGCTGCTGGGCGTGATCTGCGCCATCACGCCGTTCAACCACCCGATGAACCAGGTGGCGCACAAGGTGGCGCCGTCGATCGCCACCAACAACCGCATGGTGCTCAAGCCGTCGGAGAAGGTGCCGCTGTCCGCGTTCTACCTGGCCGACCTGCTGTATGAAGCCGGCCTGCCGCCGCAGATGCTGCAGGTGGTCACCGGTGATCCGCGCGAGATCGCCGACGAGCTGATCACGCACCCGGCGGTGGACCTGGTGACCTTTACCGGCGGCGTGGCGATCGGCAAGTACATCGCCAGCAAGGCCGGCTACAAGCGCGTGGTGCTGGAGCTGGGCGGCAACGACCCGCTGATCGTGCTGGACGACGCCGACCTCGACCGCGCCTCGGACCTGGCGGTGCAGGGCTCGTACAAGAACTCGGGCCAGCGCTGCACGGCGGTCAAGCGCATGCTGGTGCATGAAGCCGTGGCCGCGCGCTTTACCGAACTGGTGGTGGAGAAGACCCGCGCGTGGAAGTACGGCGACCCGATGGACCGCGGCGTCGACATGGGCACCGTGATCGATGAGCAGGCCGCGCAGCTGTTCGAGGCGCGCGTCAACGAGGCGGTGGCGCAGGGCGCGCGGCTGCTGGTAGGTAACCAGCGCAACGGCGCCAGCTATTCGCCGACGGTGCTGGACCGCGTGGATCCGTCGATGACTGTGGTGCGCGAGGAAACCTTCGGGCCGGTTTCGCCGATCATCACCTTCCGCGACGTGGACGATGCCATCCGCATCTCCAACGGCACCGCGTTCGGGCTGTCCTCTGGCGTCTGCACCAACCGCATCGAGGATTTCACGAAGATCGCCAATTCGCTGCATGTGGGCACGGTCAACCTGTGGGAAGTGCCGGGCTACCGTATCGAGCTGACGCCGTTCGGGGGGATCAAGGATTCGGGGCTGGGGTACAAGGAGGGCGTGCAGGAGGCGGCCAAGAGCTTTACCAACCTGAAGACGATTACGTTGCCTTGGGGGTGATCGGGGGATTGCGTGCCAGGCAAGCCGGCCCCTGTGCCGGCTTCTGCCTGCATTGCGCTAGAATCGTCGCCCAACGGGCACATTCCCGCCCCATTCCGGAGTCACCGTGCTCGCCGAACAACGGCAGAAATACATCCTCGACCAGCTCTCCGCCACCGGCGCGCTCGCCATCAGCGAACTGGTGACCGAGCTCGACGTCTCGCGCGAGACCATCCGGCGCGACCTCAACGCGCTGGCCGCGCGCGGCCTGCTGGTGCTGACCCACGGCGGCGCGCTGGCCTCGGACCGCACCGAGCCCGATACCCAGACCCGGGCGGCGGTCAATGCCGAGGGCAAGCGCGCCATCGGCGTGCGCGCGGCGGAGCTGGTGCGCGACGGCGCCTCGCTGATCCTGGACTACGGCACCACCACCCACGCGGTCGCGCAGGCGCTGCACGGGCATCACAACCTGCTGGTCTACACCAACGACCTTGCCATCGCCCAGCTGCTGGGCCGGCGCAACGGCAACCGGGTGATCGTGCTGGGTGGCGAGCTGCAGGACAACGAAGACGCCACGCACGGCTGGGACACCATCGAGCAGCTGTCGCGCTACCACACCGACTTTGCCTTTATCGGCATCGGCGGCGTCACGCCGCGCGGCGAGATGTGCGATTTTTCGCGCGCCGCGGCGGAGTTGCGCAGCCGCATGCTGCTGGCTGCCGACATGGCCTGCGTGGTCGCCGACCACACCAAGTTCGGGCGCAATACCGGGGTCACCATCAAGCATTCCGAGCTGGCTGCCTGGCTGATCACCGACATGGCGCCGGAGCCGGAGCTGGGCGCGGCACTCAAGGAGCGGGGCACCAGGCTGCTCATCGCCTGAAGCCGGGAGCCCGCCCCCAAGGACACGGCGCTGTCCGCTGATCGCACGGAATTCCCTGCCTCATGCAAGAAGATGCGCCTTTCACACCGCTGTCACAGGTGTTTTGACTGTCGCGTGCCCCACGCTGGTGCTAAAGTGCTGCGTTGTCGGACATTCACGGCCCGCCGTGAATGTGCAGACAATCGGAGGCCACTCACCTTCCATCGGCGCAACGCCAGACGGCACCGCAGACCGGCATCAAGCCGGCAAGGCTGCCGGATCCAGCCACTCCAGCACAGCAAGAGACATCCGTGAATTCTCCTTCCCTTGACGCATTCCTGGCGGGGGTTGCCCGCCGCGACCCCAATCAACCTGAATTCCTCCAGGCCGTGAAGGAAGTGATGATGACGCTCTGGCCGTTCGTCGAGCGCAATCCGCGCTACGCCGACCAGGCCCTGCTTGAGCGGCTGGTGGAGCCCGAGCGCGTGATCCAGTTCCGCGTGGCCTGGACCGACGACCAGAACCGGGTGCAGGTCAACCGCGCCTTCCGCGTGCAGCACAGTTCGGCCATCGGCCCGTTCAAGGGCGGCATGCGCTTCCACCCGACCGTGAACCTGTCGGTGCTGAAATTCCTGGGCTTCGAGCAGACCTTCAAGAACGCGCTGACCACGCTGCCCATGGGCGGCGGCAAGGGCGGCTCGGACTTCGATCCCAAGGGAAAGTCCGACGGCGAAGTGATGCGCTTCTGCCAGGCGCTGGTGACCGAGCTGTACCGCCACCTGGGCCCGGATACCGACATCCCGGCCGGCGATATCGGCGTGGGTGCGCGTGAGGTCGGCTTCATGGCCGGCATGATGAAGAAGCTGTCGAACCAGTCCGCCTGCGTCTTCACCGGCAAGGGCCTGGCCTATGGCGGCAGCCTGATGCGCCCGGAAGCCACCGGCTACGGCACGGTCTACTTCGCGCAGGAGATGCTGCACCGGCGCGGGCGCGGCTTCGACGGCCTGCGCGTGCTGATCTCCGGCTCGGGCAACGTGGCCCAGTACGCGGCCGAGAAGGCCATCGAGCTGGGCGCCAGGGTGCTGACCCTGTCCGATTCCGGCGGCGTGCTGCACTACCCGCAGGGCATGACCACCGGGCAGCTGGCTGAAGTGATGGCCTTCAAGAATGAAGAGCGTGGCCGCCTGTCCGACTTTGCCGCGCGCCATGGCATGGCCTTCGAGGCCGGCCGCACCCCGTGGCACGTGCCCGCCGACGTGGCGCTGCCCTGCGCCACGCAGAACGAACTGGACGGCAACGACGCCGAGACCCTGCTTGGCAACGGCGTGATCTGCGTGGCCGAAGGCGCCAACATGCCGTCGACGCTGGAAGCGGTGGACCGCTTTGTCGACGCGAAGATCCTGTACGCACCGGGCAAGGCCAGCAACGCCGGCGGCGTGGCCACCTCGGGCCTGGAAATGTCCCAGAACGCGATGCGCCTGTCGTGGCACCACGCCGAGGTCGACGAGAAGCTGCACGCGATCATGAAGGACATCCACCAGAACTGCATTCACCACGGGCAGAAGGCGGGCGGCTATATCAACTATGTGGAAGGCGCGAATATCGCCGGCTTCGTCAAGGTGGCCGACGCCATGCTGGCGCAAGGCGTGATCTGACCCCCAGGGTCACGACAGCCAGCCGGCAAAAAAGGGGCAGCCCTTGCGGGACTGCCCCTTGTGCTCTGCGCCTCAGGCATTGCGGCCTGTCGGCGTGTCCCCCGCTTACTGCTGCGCCGGGAACGTCAGCGCATTGCTCAGGTCGCCCATCGGCTTGGCGTTGTTGAGCACCAGCGAGGCGTCGCGCAGTTTCAGCCCCGGCAGGGTCGGCAGCGCGAAGCGGTGCGTGATGAAACGCAGCACCGAGGCGGTGTCGTACTGGGTGTGGTCGACGTAGCCCTTCTTTGCGTACGGCGATACCACGATCGCCGGGATCCGCGTGCCCGGGCCCCAGCGATCGCCCGCGGGCACTGCCGCATGGTCGTAGAAGCCGCCGTTCTCGTCGTAGGTGACGACGATCAGCATGTCCTTCCATTGCGGGCTCTGCTGCAACTGGGCAATGACGTTGGCAATATGGGCGTCGCCTTCGGCCACGCTGGCATAGCCGGCGTGCTGGTTCAGGTTGCCCTGCGGCTTGTAGAACGTCACGGCGGGCAGCTTGCCGGCTGCGGCATCCTGCAGGAACTGGCTGTCATAGTCCTTCAGGTGCGCGTTGCGGTAATCCGCGTGCGCGACCGGATCGAACGCCGCGTAGTAGTTGAACGGCTGGTGGTGCGGCTGGAAGTTGGGTGTGGTGTTGTTGTAGATGCCGGTCGGGTCCTGCGCCACCTTGGACCAGGCGCCGGCGTACCAGGCCCAGCTGATGCCGCGCGCGTCGAGCAGGTCGGCGATGGTGGTCTGGCTCAGCACCGGCATTGTGCTGCTGTTGGCCGGGTCGGCGAACAGCTTGGTGGTGTCGGTGGTAGCGGGCTTGTTGCCGCTCGGCTGGTAAGCCGGCTGCATGGTGTTGACCGCGTAGAACATGCCGGCGGCGTCCTTGGGCGTGAGCGCGCCGTCATTCAGGTACGTCGGCGCACCGTTGAGCACCGATGACGGGTTGCTGGTGCCCGGGGTAAGGCGCACGAAGTTGCCGCCCGCGTCCACATCGATGGCGGAGATCTTGCCCTTGGCCACCGAGGTGTCGGCGTTGGGATACTGCGGCGCGCAGGCGCAAACCAGGTACTGGTGGTTCAGGAACGAGCCGCCGAACGCGCCCATGTAGAAGTTGTCGGCCAGCACGTACTGCTGGGCGATCTTCCACATGGCCATGCCGCTGCCATCGTAGTAGCCCATCGACAGGCCGCCGGCATCGGAGTAGGCGGCGTACTTGTCGTTCTTGCCGCGATTGATCTGCATCTGGTTGTTATAGAAGCGATGCACCAGGTCACGCGTGATGACCGACTGCGACACCACCACGCCAGTGCCGTTGACACCGGCCGGGTCGTCGATGCGGAACGGCTTGTTGGCCCAGTTCGTGGTGCTGGACTGCGGCAGCGTAACGGTCTGGCCGGCCGCGGTCAGGCCGCCCCAGGTAGGTGGCAGCACGGGAAGCGTGGAGCCGTCGAAGTCCTTCTGCGGCTCGGCCTTGCCGGTCGAGGCCGGGTTCACGCCCGGGACGCCGTTGGCGCCGGGGAACAGGCCGTAGAGGTTGTCAAAGCCGCGGTTTTCGGCGTAGATCACGACCACGGTCTTGATCTTTTGCAGCGCCAGGCGCTTGGCCACGCGTTCGCGCATGCCCTGGTTGATATCGCCGCCGTCGGCCACCGTGTCAGCGATGAGGTCGATGGCCTGCTCGATTTCGGCCTGCAGCGAGGCCTTGACCTTGCTGTCGCCTTCCTTGTTGTGGTCGGTCAGCAGCTTCTCGGCGGGCACGCCGAGGCGGGCGGCCACCTGGGACCTGGCGTCATCCAGGCTGCTGCCGTTGCCTTCCATGAGCGCGACCAGTTCGGTGGAAATGGCGCTGACAATGCCGTTGGCGCTTGCCGGGGCCCGGAACACCAGCGGGCGCGTCACGGCGTTGCGTACGCCGCCGTCTTCATTACGGAAGGCGTCCGTGCCGATCTCTGCCACCACTGCGCCCAGGCCGGGCAGCGTGAATGCGCCCTGCGCGTTGGTGAAGGCACTGGCTTCGCCGCTGTCGCACTTGCCATTGTTGTTGGCATCCAGGCAGACGCGGGCGTGTTCGAAATAGCTGCCGGTGACCACACCGGAAGTGCTGGCGGACGGCGCGGAGTCGCTGCCTCCGCAGGCAGTCACGCCCAAGGCAGTCAACACCGCCAGGGACAACGGTCGGAATACTTGGCTCATATCGATCCCTATTTGTTGGTTGGGGACATTGTTCTGAGATGCCGCGGGAGTCTCGCGCCGCTCTGTTTCAGCTTGATGACCGGCGTGGCTCGCATGAAGGCCAAAGATGAGGGTCCGGATCGCGCGACGGCAATCCGGGTGCGTCACGGAACTGTCATGAATCCTTGCTAGGCTCGCCGCTCATCTGATGCCCGGGTCGTGTTTCTGCCCCCGGTCTCGCGCATTTGCCTGCTCTGCTGCTGCCGCTCGCTCCGCCTCCCTCCCGTCATGCTGCCAATTCCGTCGCTGTTGAAAGCCCCGATGCCCTCGTTGCAGGCGTGCGGCCGCGCGGCCGCGGGGATGTTGCTGATATTGTCGGTTGGGGTGCTAGGGGCGTGCGGCAGGGAGCAGGCGCACGCCGTGCAGGGCACGGCTGAGGCTTCCACGGTGGCCGCAGCCGCGAGCCAGCCTGTGCCGGCCTCTGCAGGTGCCTTCTACACCATGCTCGCCACGCGCAGGCCATCGGTACCGGCCATGAACGCACTGGGCAAGGCACTGTTCTTCGATCAGTCGTTGTCCGCATCGGGGCAGCTTTCCTGCGCCAGCTGCCATAGCCCCGAGCATGCCTACGGGCCAGCCAACGACCTGTCCGTGCAACTGGGCGGCGCCGACATGCGGCGCACCGGCGTGCGCGCCGCGCCTTCATTGCGCTACGTGCAGAACGTGCCGCCGTTTACCGAGCATTTCCACGAGAACGACGGCAACGACAGCGAAGACCAGGGTCCCGCGGGGGGGCACAACTGGGACGGCAGGGCGTCCTCCACCCATGAGCAGGCGCGCATTCCGCTGCTGTCGGCGCACGAGATGGCCAACCAGGATCCGGCGGCCGTGGTGGCGCGCGTGCGCGCGGGACGTCACGCGCAGACGTTCCGCGAAGTGTTCGGGCCGGACATTCTCGACCGCGACGACACGGCCTTCCAGGCCGTGCTGATGGTGCTGGAGGTGTTCCAGGAAACGCCGGCTGAGTTCTACCCCTATACCAGCAAGTACGATGCCGTGCTGCGCGGACAGGCGAAACTCAGCCCGCAGGAGGCGCGCGGGCTGAAGTTGTTCAACGATCCCGCCAAGGGAAACTGTGCCGCGTGCCATCCCAGCGCAATCAGCGCCGACGGCGTGTTTCCGGCGTTCAGTGACTTCGGATTCATCGCGCTTGGCGTGCCGCGCAACCGCAAACTGGCCGGCAACGGCGACCCTGCATTCTTCGACCTGGGGTTGTGCGGCCCCGACCGCACCGACCTGCGCAGGCACGAAGCATACTGCGGCCTGTTCCGTACGCCCTCACTGCGCAATGTGGCGACGCGCAAGGCCTTCTTCCACAACGGCGTGCTCCACTCGCTGGACGAAGTGATGCACTTCTACGCCGAACGCGACACCCGCCCGGGCAAGTGGTATCCGCGCAAGCCGGACGGCGGCGTGGACAAGTTCGACGACCTGCCCGAGCGCTATCGCGGCAACGTCAATATGGAGCCGCCCTTCGGCGGCCGTCCGGGCGGCCGGGCCGCGCTGACGGCTGGCGAAATCCGCGACGTGGTCGCGTTCCTGAGCACGCTGACTGACGGGTATCGCGCGTCGGCGGCGCGCTGACTGGGGCTCCGGCTGTATTGGGGGACTGTCACGTTAGCGCGCTGTCCGATTCCGGCGGCGTGCCGCACTACCCGCAAGGCATGACCACCTGGCAGCTGGCCGTGATGGCCTTTAGGAATGAAGAGCGTGGCCGCCTGTCCGACTTTGCCGCCCGCCATGGCATGACCGGATTTACCTGGAAGCCTGGCGTCATGGCAATAGTCTGACCATATCAGTCAAGCTCATCCCTGTAATAGTAGTTCGGGTTGTCTTGTTGAAATCTGAAGTTGAGCAGGCTTAACCATATGGACATGAGTGGCGCAATGAATGCGCCATACAGGGTTGATATCCATCCGCCTGGAAATGCGCTCGCGAGAACAAAGTAGTTCGCCCCAAACAAAGGTAGCGCAAGGAGCGCGGTCCTGAGGTAGTACTTGCAATAGACAAACGGAAACAGCAGGAGTCTTGGGATGAGGTAGAGATAGGCAAAGCAGAGATAGATGGCCTTGAGCCTTTGATGATCGGTGATCTCGAAGTCCATGGCGAATCCCGTTTCGCGCGTGCGGCCATGAGAGTAAGTCACGAGGGTCGGGGTATTACGTGCCAGGCGTTCCGGATCCGCCAGGCGCCACTGCACAGGCTCGCTAGCGCAACAACGGCGGGTGTTCCAGGTACGACTTGCATCGGTTGCTCTCCTTCAAATTGGGGGTCACTACTCACTGCAAACGCTCCCTTTCTGGCATAGCGTCCAGCTTCACTACCGTGCCGAGCGTTATCTGTACACCGCCGCGACCGCTGACATTGGCGTTGCCGCTTAGTGAAATGGTGGTCCGGTCACTGGCAACCGATCCTTCGGTTGCATCCATTTCGGTGGCTGAAAGATGATTGATGTATCGTCCTGAGACCGTATCCGCGCGTTCGATTTCTTCAAACGTTACTGCCTTGGCCCACGCGCCGAAGCTCACGCCAGCCAGCGCAAGCGCGACAGTAGTTTTACGTAAGTGTTGCATTGGTTCGTCTCCTGGATGTCGACGGCGGCTACTGCAGAGATCCCTGGGCGCCTTCCGGGCAAGCTCACGCGGGCGCATCGTTCAGATGAAAATCGTTCTCATTGCCGTCGATGAGCTGCAGGTTAGCCATGCCAGCCGGTTTGCAGAGGCGGTCATTTCGGCAAATCCATGCAGCCTTTGCCGATTCCATACGGCGAGATGTCTTCAGCGCGCGGAGGATCTTCGCGTTTGCCAGGCCCGCGGCTATGATTCGCAATTCAATGATTGCCGCCGGAGCTTGCCTATGACCCCCTTTGCCGCCATGCCCGCCTGGTTTGCCTGGGCGCTGATGTCCGCTGTCTTTGCCGCCTTCACGGCGATCTTTGCCAAGGTCGGCCTGGCCGGCATCGATCCGGATATGGCGACGCTGGTGCGCGTGGTCATCATCACCGGAGTGCTGGCGGTGTTCGTGGCGGTGACGGGCAAGTGGGGAAACCCGGCCATGTTCACGCCGCGGAACTGGATCTTCCTGACCCTGTCCGCGCTGGCGACCGGTGCTTCCTGGGTGTGCTACTTCCGCGCGTTGCAGATTGGCGATGCTTCGAAGGTGGCACCGGTGGACAAGTTCAGCCTGGTGCTGGTGGCGGTGTTCGCGGTGCTGTTCCTGGGCGAGCGGCCCGCCCCGCGCGAGTGGCTGGGCATTGGGCTGGTGGCGGCCGGGGTCATGGTGCTGAGTCTGCGGCGCTAGGGCCAGGTGCCTCGCCGTCGGGGGCCGGCCCGTTGCGCTCCCGTGCCAGGTAGGCGTGCAGTGCGGCCTGCTTGGACGGGTAGAACAGGATGCCGGTGCTTGCCGGCGGCACGCCGCGGCGCTCCAGCCAGGAGGTCAGCTGCGCGGTGCGTCCGGCGATTGCCAGTTGGGTACCCCGCGCCGACAGCTGCGCCTGCAGGTCGCGCATCATGGTGGCGCCGGTCAGGTCGACGTGCGCGATGGAGATGGCATCGATGACGACCCAGCGCGCCTCTCGCAGCGCGGTCAGCGCCAGGATGCGCTGGCGCAGGAAGTCCGCGTTGAAGAACGTCAGCGGCGATTCGAAGCGGTAGATCAGCAGGCCCGGCAAGGGCTGGGCCTCGGGGTAGTGGGCCAGTTCGTAGAAACCATCGTGGCCTTGCCACAAGCCCAGTTGCTGCTCGCCGGGGCGGGCCATCTGCGCCAGGAAGCGCAGCAGCGCAATGGCCACGGCCAGCAGGATGCCCGACATCACCCCCAGCAGCACCACGCCCGCCACCGTCACCAGCGCAATGCCGTGTTCGGCGCGGCTGTAGCGGCGCAGCGCCATCAGGCCGCCAAAGTCGAACAGGCTGAACGCCGAGGCAATCAGGATCGCGCCCAGCGCGGCCGTGGGCAGCGCCGCCAGCAGGTCGGTCAGGAACAGCAGCACCAGCAGCACCGTCACCGCACCCACTACCGACACCATGCGCGTGCGCCCGCCGGCGGCCTCGTTGATGGCGGTGCGCGAGCTCGATCCGCTCACGGCAAAGCCCTGGCTCAGCGCGCTGGCGATGCTGGCCGCGCCGATGCCGATGAACTCCTGGTTGGCGTCGATGGCGTAGCCATTGCGCGCGGCAAAGCTGCGGCTGGTCAGCATGCCGCTGCTGAGCGACACCAGTGCCAGCGCGGCCGCGGCCGGTACCAGCGTGCCGAACAGCTCGTGCGGCATCGACGGCGCGATCAGCCGCGGCAGCCCGGCCGGCACCGGGCCCACCACCAGGACGCCGAGGCCCTGCAGGCCCAGCATCCAGCTGACAAAGGTGGCGAAGGCCAGCGCGAACATCGCGCCCGGCGCGCGCGGCTGCCACGCGCGCGCGCCAAAGTAGACTGCCAGCGTCAGCGCGCCCAGCGCCGCCGTGGGCCAGTGGATCGCGCCCAGCTGCACGAGGAACGACTCCGCCTGGCCGATCACGTCGCGGCCCGCCAGCGTCAGTCCGGTGATCTTGCCGATCTGGCTGAAGGCGATATTGATGGCCACGCCGTTGAGCAGGCCGGCAAGGATCGGCAGGGACAGGAAATCGGCCAGGAAGCCCAGCCGGAACTTGCCGGCCAGCACGCAGAAGACGCCGGTCAGCAGCGTCAGGGTCACCGACAGCGCGCGGTAGGCCTCGCTGTCGGGCAGCGCCAGCGGCGACAGCGTGGCGGCGATCATCGCGCAGGTGGCGGCGTCGGGCCCGACAATCAGCTGGCGTGACGAGCCGAACAGCGCATAGGCCAGCATCGGCAGGACCACGCTGTACAGGCCGACCACCGGGCTGAAGCCGCCCAGCTGGGCATAGGCCACGCTGATGGGCAGGCTGACCGCGGCCACCGATACGCCGGCCTGCAGGTCCACCATGAAATCCCTGCGGCGGTAGTGCAGCAGCTCGGCGGCGCCGGGCATCAGGCGGGTCAGGGCGTGGTGCAGCATGGCGGGGTGGGGAATGTGCTCAGCGATGGCTTGCCTGGCCGGGAAATGCGGCTACGATGGCGGTGATCCCGAATCGTTCATCCATACAGGAGGCAAGCGACATGCTGGAACTCAGACCGGGCTGCGAACATTGCAACAAGCCCTTGCCACCCGAATCCGCCGAAGCCCGCATCTGCTCGTACGAATGCACCTTCTGCGCCGGCTGCGTGGACATGCTTGGCAATGTCTGCCCGAACTGCGGGGGCGGCTTCACGCCGCGGCCGGTGCGCCCGGCGCGCGACTGGAAGCATGGCAACTATCTGGGCAATAACCCGGCCAGCACCAAAGTGAAGCACCGGCCGGTCGACCTTGCTGCGCACGCCAGCTTTGCCGAGGCGATCGCCCCGATCCCGCCCGGGCAGCGCTAGCGGCGGACTGCGCTAGCCGTTGGATTTCGGCTGGAGCAGCTCGCTGGCCTCCTTCACATTCTGCTCGGCGCGTTTGCTGATCACCGCCAGCGCTTCGGCCTGCGCCTTCTGCGCGGTTTCGGCCAGCGCGCGCATGTTCTCCAGTGCCTGGTGCAGTTGCTGCTGCACGAATTCACCGTGCTTGGCCAGGGCCTCGGCCGGGTTGCCCGCCGTGGCGTACTGCTGAGCGGCCGCCTGCAACTGCTGCATGGTCTGGGCGAAGATCTCCTGCTGCTTCTGCACCACGGCCTGGATCCCTTCATAGGCCAGCTTGTTGGCCTCGGTCAGGGCCTCGATGTCCTTGCGGCGCGCTTCGATCACCGCGCTCATGTCCACGCCCGGCAGGCGGAACTGTTCCATCATCTTGGTGAAGTCTGCAAAGGGATTGGGAGGCGTGGCCATGCTGGGACTCCTTCTGGAAGGACTGACAGGTTGGCCGGCGGCAGGGGATCCAGCACCCTTCGGCCGGGTTCCTGTTCACTATAGCCGGTATCCGCACACTTCTGGCCGTCAATCGAGGAAGACCCTAAAGTTTCCACCCCCCACGCCGTTGGCATCCATAGCCCGCAAGCGCGCCGGCCCGACCCGGCCTGCCCGCGGACCATGAGAGCGAAGAGCGCCGCGCCGGCCAGTGGCGCGCAGCGGCACTTCGCCATAACCAGTGCTAATCAGGTAGAAGACATGAAGAATCTAGGCATCGGGGTCCGCCTCGGGATCGGCTTTGGGGTGGTATTGCTGCTGTCCGCGCTCATGACCGTATTCGGCATGGTGCGGCTGCAACAGGTGGCCGAGCACACGCACGCGATGATGCAGCAGCCGCTGACCAAGGAGCGGCTGGTCAGCGACTGGTACCGCCTCATGCACACCAGCGTGCGCCGCACCACGGCGGTGGCGCGCAGTGCCGACCCGTCCCTCGGCGCGTTCTTCGCGGCCGAGACCAAGGCATCGATCGAAGGCATCGCCGCGCTGCGCGACAAGCTCCAGCCGCTGCTCAGCTCGGCAGAAGAGAAGGCCGCGTTCCAGAAGATCCTGAGCGTGCGCGATCCGTACAACAATGGCCGCGACAAGATCACCAAACTCAAGCAGGAGGGCCAGACCGAAGAGGCCAACCAGGTGCTGGAGCAAGAGTTCGTGCCCGCCGGCGAGGCCTACCTGGCCGAGATCCAGAAGCTGCTCGATATCCAGCGCGCCAGCATCGACGCCACCGCGCGCGAGATCCACGGCATCTACGTCAATGCACGCAACAGCCTGATCGGGCTGGGCGTGGTGGTGCTGGCGATCGGCATCGCGTTTTCGGTATGGCTGACGGCGGGCATCACGCGGCCGCTGCATCGCGCCGTGGCGGTGGCCCGCACCGTGGCCTCGGGCGACCTGACCAGCCGCATCGAGGTCGACAGCCGCGATGAGACCGGCCAGCTGCTGCAGGCGCTGGCCGACATGAACGCCAATATCCTGCGCATCGTGCGCCAGGTGCGCGCGGGCACCGAGTCGATCGTGTCCGGCACCAGCCAGATCGCGGCGGGCAACACCGACCTGTCGCAGCGCACCGAGGAACAGGCCTCGTCGCTGCAGCAGACCGCGGCCAGCATGGAAGAGCTGACCAGCATCGTGCGCCAGAACGCCGACAACGCGCGCCAGGCCAGCACGCTCGCGGTCAATGCCTCGGACATCGCCGAGAAAGGCGGCGACGCGGCGGGCAAGGTCGCCGAGACCATGGAAGAGATCAACGGCGCGTCGAGGAAGGTGGTCGACATCATCGCCGTGATTGAAGGCATTGCCTTCCAGACCAATATCCTGGCGCTCAACGCCGCGGTGGAAGCCGCGCGCGCCGGCGAGCAGGGTCGCGGCTTCGCCGTGGTGGCGGGCGAGGTACGCACGCTGGCGCAGCGCAGCGCCTCCGCCGCCAAGGAGATCAAGGCGTTGATCGGCGATTCGGTCGACCGCGTCGAGAAGGGCACCATGCAGGTGACGCAGGCCGGCCAGACCATGGTGGAGATCGTTGCCGCGGTCAAGCGCGTGACCGACATCATGGGCGAGATCAGTGCCGCCTCGGCCGAGCAGAGCGCGGGGATCGAGCAGGTCAACCAGGCGGTGACGCAGATGGACAGCGTGACGCAGCAGAATGCCGCGCTGGTGGAAGAGGCTGCCGCCGCGGCCGGATCGCTGGAGGAGCAGGCGCAGCGGCTGAAGCAGGCGGTGTCGACGTTCAGGCTGGCGGCCTGACGTTGAAGGCGCTGCGGCTTACGGATGCCGCATTGTTTTCTCCCCTCTTCCATTTATGGGAGAGGGGAGTACCCCCAACGCCGTGCCCATCACAGCGCTAACCTCAGCGCGCCTTCAAAAACTCCCCCACCTCCAGCAGCACCAGCTCATTGTCGTCTGCCTGGTTCGGCTCGCGGCTGCTGCTGAAGGGCAGGTTGTTGTCGTTGCCCACCACGATATGCGTGGCGTCGACCACGTCGACGTTCTCGATGGTGAAGAACGGGAACGCCAGCACGCCATCGGTCAACGGCTTGCGCGCAAGCTTGCCCGGATCGGCAATGCGCAGCAGGTCGATATAGCCGATCTTGCGCAGCGGCCCGCCGGCGTTGGCATCGTTCAGTTCGACCTTGTACACGCGCTTGAACTTCGCGACGTCGTCAAAGCAGTCCGTGCGCTTCTGGCCGGCCGGACAGGCCTTGTCGGGCGTGCCTTCGCCGTTGTCGCGCTCGATGATCAGGCCGGTGGTGGCGTCGATCATGTTGAAATCGCCGATGGCATGGCTGGCGCCTTCCAGCACGTATTTCCAGTGGCGGCCGGTCCAGGCCTGCTGCCTGACGTCGAACTCCAGCACGCGCAGGTAGGGCTTGCCGCCTTCGTTTTCATAGCCCCTGGCGGCCTCGTCCCACAGCGCGCCTTCCAGCAGCGCGTACAGCTTGCTGCCATCGGGCGAGGACGCCATGCCCTCGAAGCCCTTGGAGCGCCGTACCTGGAACCTGACACTGCCGTCCGGCGCGCCCGGCGCCGTGACAGCGGGATGGTCGGGCGAGCGCACCACCTTGCCATCGACCAGGGTGTCGAACACGGCCAGCACCTTGCCGTTCATGTCCGCCTTGACCAGGAACGGACCGAACTCGTCGCCGATCCAGATCGCGCCACCGGCGAACTGGAAGCTTTCCGTATCCAAATCCGAGCCCGTCAGGTAGCGCTGCTTCGTGCCTTCATGGACGATTCGGAACGGCACCTTCTTGTCCGGGTCGTGCAGGAAGATGGTCTTCAGGCGCTGGAAGCGGCCGCTGGCGAAGTCCACCTTGTAGTGGTTCAGGTACAGCATGAAGTCCGGCGAGTTGGCCTTGGCGCCGGCGCCATTGTCGGTCAGCACCCAGAAGCTGCCGTCGGCCATGTGCTTGATGCCGGAATGCCCCTGCGCCGGTTGGCCGCGGAATGGCAGGAATACGCCGGTGGGCCGGCCGTTGGACTTGCCTTCGACCGTGCCCGGCGTTTCCACGCGCTGCGCAGTGGTGAACTTGCCGCTGACGTGCAGGTCGGCGGGCGCGTCCTTCGGCACGGCGAGCATGGTCTGGGCCGGCAGCACGGCGTGGCCGGCCAGCGTGGCGGGGTAGGCAGCGGGGGCCTGCGCCCACGCCTGCGCCGTGCCCAGGCAGCCCAGTGCGGCGGCTAACGGGGCCAGCAGCAAATGACGAGACATTGTGGTTTTCCCTGGCGTTGAAGAGGATAAGACCCTGCATTGTCGGCGCCAAGTTTGACAGAACTGTGATCCGCAGGGCGCACGCCCCGGGTATGCTGCGCTGCAGCGTAACCGCCATGCGGGCACCGTGTCGGTGCAGTCTGCGAACGATCGTGCTGCGCGGGAGGCGCTACGCGGGGGCCAGCGCCCGGATTTCTGCCGATAGCCGCGCAAAAACCGGTGGGTTTTCAGTCTCCTGAAAGCAAACTGAGGCAAAATTCTATTTTTCGCCTAGATTGCCGCCGGCTGTGACCCAGCCGGCGGATGTCCCACCACCCGTTAGAGGATCTGAGAGAAGCAATGAGTAACCAGCAACCCACCATCATCTACACGCTGACCGACGAAGCTCCGCTGCTGGCGACCAGTGCGTTCCTCCCGATCATCCAGACCTTCACCAAGCCGGCCGGCATCAACGTGACCACCACCGACATCTCCGTGGCGGGCCGTATCCTGGGCGAGTTCCCCGAATTCCTGACCGAAGCGCAGCGCGTGCCGGACAACCTGGCCGAGCTGGGCAAGCTGACCCAGCTGCCGGACACCAACATCATCAAGCTGCCCAACATCTCCGCCTCGGTGCACCAACTGGTCAGCGCCATCCGCGAGCTGCAGGGCAAGGGCTACAAGGTGCCGGACTATCCGGAAGACCCGAAGACCGACGAAGAGAAAGCCATCCAGAAGCGCTATTCCAAGTGCCTGGGCAGCGCCGTGAACCCGGTCCTGCGCGAGGGCAATTCCGACCGCCGTGCACCGGCAGCGGTCAAGAACTTTGCGCGCAAGCACCCGCACAGCATGGGCGAGTGGAGCATGGCCTCGCGCACGCACGTGGCCCACATGAAGCATGGCGACTTCTACCACGGCGAAAAGTCCATGACCCTGGACAAGGCCCGCGACGTCAAGATGGAACTGGTCACCAAGGGCGGCAAGACCATCGTGCTCAAGCCCAAGGTCGCGCTGCTGGACGGCGAGATCATCGACAGCATGTTCATGAGCAAGAAGGCGCTGTGCGACTTCTATGAAGAGCAGTTCGAAGACGCGCGCAAGACCGGCGTGATGCTGTCGCTGCACGTCAAGGCCACCATGATGAAGGTGTCGCACCCGATCGTGTTCGGCCACGCCGTCAAGATCTTCTACAAGGAAGCCTTTGCCAAGCACGGCGCGCTGTTCGATGAACTGGGCGTGAACGTCAACAACGGCCTGGTCAACCTGTACGAAAAGATCGAGGCGCTGCCCAGCTCCAAGCGCGAAGAGATCATCCGCGACCTGCACGCCTGCCACGAGCATCGCCCGGAACTGGCCATGGTGGATTCGGCCAAGGGCATCTCCAACCTGCACGCGCCCAACGACGTGATCGTCGATGCGTCGATGCCGGCCATGATCCGCATCGGCGGCAAGATGTGGGGCGCCGACGGCCGTCCGAAGGACACCAAGGCCGTGATCCCGGAAAGCACCTTTGCCCGCATCTACCAGGAGATCATCAACTTCTGCAAGACCAACGGCAACTTCGACCCGACCACCATGGGCACCGTGCCCAACGTCGGCCTGATGGCGCAGAAGGCTGAAGAGTACGGCTCGCACGACAAGACTTTCGAGATCGCCGAAGACGGCGTGGCCAACATCGTAGACCTGGCCACCGGTGAAGTGCTGCTGACGCAGGATGTCGAGCAGGGCGATATCTGGCGCATGTGCCAGGTCAAGGACGCGCCGATCCGCGACTGGGTCAAGCTGGCCGTCACGCGCGCGCGCAACTCGGGCATGCCGGCGGTGTTCTGGCTGGACCCGTACCGTCCGCACGAAGCCGAGCTGATCAAGAAGGTCGAGACCTACCTGAAGGACTACGACACCAAGGGCCTGGACATCCAGATCATGTCGCAGGTGCGCGCCATGCGCTACACGCTGGAGCGCGTGATCCGCGGCCTGGACACCATCTCGGTGACCGGCAATATCCTGCGCGACTACCTGACCGACCTGTTCCCGATCATGGAGCTGGGCACCAGCGCCAAGATGCTGTCGATCGTGCCGCTGATGGCCGGTGGCGGCATGTATGAGACCGGCGCCGGCGGTTCGGCACCGAAGCACGTCAAGCAGCTGGTGGAAGAAAACCACCTGCGCTGGGATTCGCTGGGCGAGTTCCTGGCGCTGGCGGTGTCGCTGGAAGACGTCGGCATCAAGACCAGCAACGCGCGCGCCAAGATCCTGGCCAAGACGCTGGACGCTGCCACCGGCAAGCTGCTGGACAACAACAAGAGCCCGTCGCCCAAGACCGGCCAGCTGGACAACCGCGGCAGCCAGTTCTACCTGGCAATGTACTGGGCGCAGGAACTGGCGGCCCAGTCGGACGACGCGGAACTGGCCGCGAAGTTTGCGCCGCTGGCCAGGACGCTGACCGACAACGAGCAGAAGATCGTTGCCGAACTGGCCGCGGTGCAGGGCCAGCCGGTGGACATCGGCGGCTACTACCAGCCGGACGCCGCCAAGCTCAGCGCCGCAATGCGCCCGAGCCAGACGCTGAACAACGCGCTGGCATCGGTGGCAGCCTGATCGCACTGGCCCGTTCCGCGGGCCGGCAGCAAGCAAAACCCCGGACCCCGGTCCGGGGTTTTTCTTTGCGCGGCAGGTGCGCTACGGCTGTTGGGCTTCGATGTGGATGTCCCAGCCTTGCTCCGGACCGCTCTTCTGGTCCCGGTAGGTCCACAGGGCGCCGCAGTCCTGGCAGACAAAGCTGCTGATGGTGACAGCCGCCGAGCGCGGCGGCTTGATGCGTTGGGTATCGGTGATGCGCAATGCCGCGTGCCCGGGGGCGCCGCGCACATGGCGTTCGATGGCCTGGCAGGCAGTGCAGAGTGTCATCCGTGTGTGTTCCGTTCGATGGGCCACTGTAGCATGCCGGCCCCTTCAGGGCGGCGGGACCCTCAACCCGCACTTTCCTCGTGATTCCGGGCCGATCCGGTGAAGTTCATTGACATGGCAGGGGGGGACCTGTATAAGGGTGGATGCAGGATCTTTCAAGCAGCAACCTAGAAGTCCAGGTGCTTGCCCACACGGCGCCACTTTTTCTCCTTGTGTCTTCCTTGATCGTCATGCCTTGCCGGCGCTTTTGCCGGTGAGAAAAACTTATTAAGGAATCCAACATGGAAACCGGTACCGTCAAGTGGTTCAACGATTCGAAGGGTTTTGGCTTCATTACGCCTGATGCAGGCGGCAACGACCTGTTCGCGCACTTCTCCGAAATCCAGGGCAGCGGCTTCAAGTCGCTGCAAGAAGGCCAGAAGGTGCGTTACGTCGCTGGCGTCGGCCAAAAGGGCCCGGCCGCGACCAAGATCGAGCCGATCTGAACGCACAGACCTGAGTTGAGCTGAGCGCCTCGGCGCCAGTCCAATCAAAAAAGCTCCGCTCAGGCGGAGCTTTTTTATTTTGTCCGCTGATAGCCGGCAAATAACCGGCAAATAACGGGCAAATGGTCAAATAAAGCCACAGCGGGCCAGTCAACAGGCGTAGAGTGAGGGCAGGACCACCATTCGGGCGGAGGCTGCCATGGATATCTATCCAGCTGCGACTTACAAGGGATATGACCTCTATCCCCTGGTGTACAAGCATGCCGTCACGCGCGTCTGGCCTGAGCCGCGGCCCGACCGCTCGTTCGATGCCGCGGTGGTGATCTGCCTCGAGGGCGAGTCGCCCGATGGCGCGCAGGCACGCACGTTCCGCCTGGACGCCACGCCCTGGGACAACGTCGGTGGCGCGCGCCGTGGTGCGCTGCGCTATGCCGAGGCCATCATCAACGGCGCTGTGCCGGGGGTATCGGTGGTATCGGCAGGTTCGCCGATGGCGTCCTGAGCGTACCCAGGCACCAACGCAGCCATTCATCCCATCAACGCGGCACGATGCCGCATGGAGCCGTCGTGAGCGACAGCACTCCCAGCCGAAGTCCTGGCAACAATATTCCCGGCAGCACGCCCTTTGCCAGCTACAAGGGTTTTGACCTGTATCCCCTGGTTTATCGCCACCGGCCCGAACAGTCTTGGCCGCGCACCAGGCCCGACAACAGTTTCCTGGCCTCGATCGTGATCTGCCGCGAAGGCTATCGCCCGGGCGAGGACCATGCGCGCGTGTTTCCCGTGGGCCAGTCCCGTTGGGAGAACATCGGCTCGGCCCGCCGCGGTGCGCTGCAGTTCGGCGAAGACATCATCAACGGCCTGGTTGCCGGCGAATCCGTAACGTCGCTTTAGTACACGCGCCGCGTCATCCGTCAGACTGCAAGGAGTCCGCTCATGGACATGCGTACGGGATCATCCGGTTTTCTGTGCACCTTGCCCGGCGAGGGCAAAGGCACCACCTATCACGTGGCAGTCTGCTTTATCGATGCGGAGCGTCCCACGGGTGTGCTGTTCACCAGCTTCGTGGGCGTGGGGCGGCGTTCGTTCGGGGTGCTGACCGACCCGGGTGCCTTGCGGGGGCAGCTTGCCACCAGCGGCGAGGCGCTGTGCCGCCTGGCCATCGGCCAGGTGGTGCGCGACCAGTTGCACGACAAGGCGCGCGAAGGTGACTATGTGCTGGACCTGGCCGCCGCGCCATGGGACGGCGAGCTGCGCACGGTAGGCGCCGGGCTCAGGACGGCCCGGCAGCATGTGCGCGTGCTTGGCTGACGCGCCGGTGCGCTGGCCGCAACGGCTGCGCCAGCGCGCATCGCGCCAGGATCAGATCTGGAAGACAGGGTTGCCGTGGCGCTCCAGCAGCGCTTCGATCAGCGCCATGTCGGCGATCTCGGGGGTACGGTCTTCCACCGCGCGCGACGGCCCGCAATAGGTGGCCGTCACATGGCGCCTGACCGTCAGCACGCCCGTTGCGGGCGGCGCGACTTCCACGGCCTGCCACGGTGCATGCCGGTAGCTGCCCGGCTGCCAGCCTTCGGGCGTCAGGTGCAGGGCTTCCCATTCTTCGATGACGGACATGATCGGTTCTCCTTGATTGAGGGATGAATCGTTGGCGGGACGGCACGCGCCGGCGCGGCGCATGCCATGGCGAGATGACGCTGGCCTACGACTTGTGCCGGTAGTTGATGCGTCCCTTGGTAAGGTCGTAGGGCGACATCTCCAGCGTGACGCGGTCGCCCGCCAGCACGCGGATGCGGTTCTTCTTCAGCCGCCCGGACGAATACGCCCAGACTTCGAAGCCGTTTTCCAGGATCACGCGGAAACGGTTGTCGGGCAGAACTTCCGACACCTTGCCGCCAAATTCGACCAGTTCTTCTTTTGCCAAGGAGGCTCCTTGCTGTAGCCGCGCTGCTAGTGCGCGAGCTGTTGTGACGGCCAACTGGACACCAACTGGCCGATGGGATGAGGCTTGCGAGGTCTGGCTTACTGCTGGCGCAGTCGCGCCGCGGCGCGTTCGCCGGCACGGCGGGCGGACTGCCTGGCGCGGGCTTCAGAGCGGTGCGTGTCGTGGCGCATGGCCACGTTGGCCACGATGCGTTCGGCGCCATTGCGGTATTCCGCAATCATGTAGGTCGCGAACCAGAGGCCGGGTTCCTGCTGGATGGGATAGACGGAAACGGTGTAAGGAGTATTGTTGATTCGATTCAATGTAGTGCCTGTTCATGGGCGCGGCCGCAGGGGCGCGGAGCATCGTTCCGATGCAGGCGTCGCGCGGTGGCGGCCGTTCGCCGTTGCTGTAGGCCAGCGTCGGGCCCGCGCGGCTGCGCAGGCGTTGCATCTGGCGTGAAGTGGACCATGCCTGCGCAAGCCGATGCGCCGGGTACAGGGGCGATCGTTGCGGAGCGGACGTGCCGCCGGTCGGATAGGGTGGTGGGCCGTTCTGCACAAGCTGGCCCAAGGACGCATCGGGTGTACGCCCGACATGCCGCCGCTGAATGCTTTTGTGAGATTGTCTTGCGGCTGGCGCACGGAGGTCGGGCGTTGGCGATCCGTGCATAAGAACTGGCATGATACCACTTCCGGGCCAACCCTGCCCGCGTGACGGGCAGTGCCCCTGGCGCGGCCGCCTTGCCTGTGTCAGTGTTCGCTGATCTGTCCGAAGCGCAATGACAGGAAGTCGATCAGTGGGCCCCAACCCTCTCCCCAAGCGGGAGAGGGAGCAAACAAGCGGTAAGCAGTAGCCCTCAGGCTTCCTTCACCGCCGCCCTCACCGGCGCCGCCGCGACTTCCCCCTGCGCCGACGCCGAGCGCCGATGGTTGATCATCGACACCGCCCCCACCGCGATCACTGCCGGAATCGCCATTGCCATGAAGTTCTGCTGCAGCGGCAGCGACATCCCAACCAGCACGCCAATCACGATCGGTGCCAGGATGGCGCCGCTGCGCCCCACGCCGGAAGCCCAGCCGATACCGGTGCCGCGCACCGCCATCGGATAGAACTGGCCCGCGTACGCATAGGTGACGATCTGCGTGCCGATGGTGGAAGCACCCGCCAGGCCCACCACGACGAACAGCGCGGCGCTGGGCATCGGATAGCCCAGCAGCGTGATCGACACCGCTGCCAGCGCGTACATGCCGACCAGCACGTGCTTGATCGGCAGGCGATCGGCCAGCCAGCCTCCGCCGATGGCACCGAGCATCGCGCCGAAGTTAAGCACCAGCACGAAGGTCAGCGCCGAGCCCAGGCTGTAGCCCGCGCCGGCCATCAGCTTGGCCAGCCAGGAGCTGAGCGCGTACACCATGAACAGGCACATGAAGAACGCCACCCAGAACATCGCCGTGCTGAAGCCGCGGCCGTCCTGGAACAGGCGCCGGATCGGCGCGCTGCCGGCGTTGTCATCGGCGGGCAGGGTGAACGTGTCACCGGCTTGCGGGCGATGCGACGGCACCAGCCGCGATACCACCGCCTGCAGCGCCGCGGTCTGGCCGGTGCGGATCAGGTAGGGCATCGACTCCGGCAGCGAGCGCAGCACCAGCGGGATCAGCAGCGCCGGCAGGCCGGCCGCAAGGAACACCGACTGCCAGCCGTAGCTCTCAATCAGCCCCTTGCCCAGCAGCGCGGCCAGCATGCCGCCCACCGAGTAGCCGCTGAACATCAGCGTCACCAGCGTGCCGCGCAGCTTGCGCGGCGAGTACTCGGTCATCTGCGCCACCACGTTGGGCATCACGCCGCCAATGCCCAGGCCCGCCAGGAAGCGCGTGATGCTGAACGTCACCGGGTCGCTGGTAAAGCCGGCCGCCGCGGTGAAGACGCTGAACAGCAGGATGCAGATGGCAATGGCGCGCCTGCGACCGATGCGGTCGGCCACGGTGCCGAGGAAGATCGCGCCGAACATCATGCCGAACAACGCCGAGCTGACCATGAAGCCGGCGCTGGTGGCGGTCACGCCCATCTCTTTCATGATCGACGGCAGCGCGATGCCGGCGACGGCGAGGTCATAGCCGTCGAAGATGATGATCAGCGCGCACCAGGACAGGATCAGTGCATGGAAGCGGTTGAAGCGGGCCTCGTCGGCCAGCTTGTGGACATCGATCTGACGCATGGTTTGTCTCCGGTATGGTGATGTCTCGGGGTGGGCGGCGTTGCCGCTCACGCCACCGCGGCGGCGCGCTCTGCGGCGGCCTGCAGTTCTCGTTCGCGCAGCATGAAGCGCTGGATCTTGCCGGTGGCGGTCTTGGGCAGCGCCTCGACGAACTCGATCACGCGCGGGTACTTGTAGGCGGCCAGCCGCTCCTTGACGAAGGCCTTCAGCTCACCGTCGCGGAGCTGCGCCCCGGCCTTCAGCACCACGAAGGCCTTGGTCTTGACCAGTCCCTCATGGTCGGGTACGCCGATCACCGCGGCTTCCAGCACCGCGGGGTGCTGCACCAGCGTGGCCTCGACCTCGAACGGCGACACGTAGATGCCGCTGACCTTGAGCATGTCGTCGCTGCGTCCGGCGTAGCTGTAGGTGCCATCCGGGTTGCGCACGTACTTGTCGCCGCTCTTGGTCCAGCCGCCGCGGAAGGTCTCGCGCGATTTCTCGCGGTTGGCCCAGTACATCATTGCGGCGCTGGGGCCCTGGATATAGAGGTCGCCGATCTCGCCGTCGGGCACCGGGCGGCCGTCTTCGTCGCGCAGCTCGATGGCGTAGCCCGGCACCGGCCAGCCGGTGGTGCCGTAGCGCACCTGGCCGGGGCGGTTGGACAGGAAGATATGCAGCATCTCGGTGGAGCCGATGCCGTCGATGATCTCGCAGCCGAAATGCGCGGTGAAACGCTGGCCGATATCGGCGGGCAGCGCCTCGCCGGCGGACGAGCACAGCCGCAGCGCGACGTCGGCGCGTGCCGGCAGCGCGGGCGAGGCGAGCATGCCGGCGTATCCGGTCGGCGCGCCGAAGAACACAGTTGGCTTGTGCTGGAGCCAGCGGCAGAAGGTGGCCTCGGGTGTTGGCCGCTCGGCCATCAGCACCACCGTGGCGCCGACGCTGAGCGGGAAGCTGAGCCCGTTGCCCAGCCCGTAGGCGAAATACAGCTTGGCCGCCGAGAAGCAGACGTCCTGCTCCTGCAGGCCGAGCACCGGGCCGGCATAGAGCGCCGCGGTCCAGTACGGGTTGCCGTGGCTGTGCACCACGCCCTTGGGCTGGCCCGTCGAGCCGGACGAGTAAAGCCAGAAGCCGGGATCGTCGCAACCGGTGGCGGCGGGCACTGGCAGCGGCGTTTGCGCGGCAAGCACCGCATCCAGTGCCGCCATGCCATCGGGCAGCGGCTCATGCGCCCGGGACACCAGCACCTGCCGGACTTCATGCCCGGGACGTGCCAGCGCGTCCTGCAGCACGGGCAGCAGCGCGGCCGACACCAGCACCGCCTGCGCGCGGCTGTGCTGCAGCATGTAGACATAGTCGTCCGCGGTCAGCAACGTGTTCACGGCCACCGGCACGATGCCGGCGTACAGCGCGCCCAGGAAGCAGACCGGCCAGTCGGTGCAGTCGTGCATCAGCAGCAGCACGCGCTCTTCGCGGCGGATGCCGGCGCCGAGCAACGCCGCGGCCAGGCGCTGTACCTGCCGCGCCAGTTCGCCATAGGTGAGCTGGCCGTCGTCATCGATATAGGCCACCTTGCCGGCGCGCCCGGCATTGCAGCGGAGCAGGTACTCGGCAAAGTTGAAGGACGGGCCGGGTGGCAGGACGGGTGTCTCTGCGGGCGTGGCGGTCATGGGTGTCTCCCCGTTGCTGGAATACGATGTACCGCGCGCCGCCATGCGGGCGTGGCGGCGCGGTGAAGCGGGTTGGCTTGAACGGTCAGGCGAGCGCGTCGAGGACCGCGGTGCTGGCCTGGATGGCGCTGCGCCGGTGGTAGAAGTGCAGGGCGCGCAGGCCGCCCAGTTCCTCGCCGCCGCCGGCGCGGCCGGGGCCGCCGTGCAGCGATTGCGGCATGACGTTGCCGTGGCCGGTGTGCAGCTGCGCCACGTCGGGCGAGATCACATGCACGCGGCCGTGGCTGTCGGCCAGCTCGACGGCGGCCGCGCCCAGCGCGGCGGCGTCGCTGCCATAGAGCGATGCCACCAGCGAGCCCTGGCCCCGGCGTACCAGCGCCAGCGCGTGCGCCGCATCGCGGTAGGGCAGCAGCGTGGCTACCGGGCCGAACACCTCGGTGTCGTGCACCGCTGCGGCAACGTCCGAATCGGTCACGCCAAGCAGTGTCGGGCCGATGCAGCACGCCACGGCCGGGTCGGCATCCACCAGCGGCTGCCGCGTGCCGTCATGCAGCACTTGTGCGTGCTTGCGCAGGTTTGCCAGCCCGTCCTGCACGGCGTTGAACTGCGCCCGGCTGACCAGCGCACCCATGCGCACGGTGTCATTGCGCGGGTTGCCCACGGTCACTTTCGACAGCCGTGCGCCGATGGCCTCGGCGGCCTGGGCATACAGCGCTTCAGGCACGAACACGCGCCGGATCGCGGTGCACTTCTGGCCGGACTTGACCGTCATCTCGCGCACGACTTCCTTCACCAGCAGGTCGAAGCCTGCGGTATCGGGGCCGTCCTGCGGCAGCAGTACGGCGGAGTTGATGCTGTCCGCTTCAATATTCACGCGTACAGAGCGCTGCGCGATGGCGGGATGCGAGCGGATCAGCGCGGCGGTATCGGCCGAACCGGTGAACGACACCACGTCGAAAGGCTGCAACTGGTCCAGCAGCCCGGCCGAGCTGCCGCACACCACCGACAACGCGCCCGCCGGCAGCACCCCGGCCTCGACCACATCGCGCACCATGCGCTGGGTCAGCCAGGCGGTGGCCGTAGCGGGTTTGACGATCACCGGCACGCCCGCCAGCAGTGCCGGCGCCGCCTTTTCCCACAGGCCCCAGCTCGGGAAGTTGAAGGCATTGATGAACAGCGCCACGCCGCGCGTGGGCACCAGCACGTGCTGCGACTGGAATAGCGGGTCCTTGCCCAGCTTCGCGGCCTCGCCGTCCACCAGGTAACGCCGGTCGCCGAGCGTTTCGCCCAGCCTGGCGTAAGTGCCGAGCGTGAAGATGCCGCCGTCGATATCGACCGCCGAGTCGTTCTTTACGGTACCGCTGTTGGCCGTGGCGATGTCGTAATAGGCATCGCGGTTGGCCTGCAGCACCTTGACGATCTCGCCCAGCAGCCCTGCGCGCTGCCGGTAGGTCAGCGCACGCAGGGCGGCGCCGCCTTGCTCACGCGCGAAGGCGAAGCCGGTGGCGAGGTCCAGGCCGGTGGCATCGACGCGCACCAGCTCGTCGCCCAGCACCGGATCGAACAAGGGCGTGCCGGCGCCGCTGCCGGCCTGCCACTTGCCGCCGAGGTAGTTGGATAGCAATTCAGTCATGGGGGATCTCAGCGCGTGAAGTCGATGCGGCCTTCCGGCAGCAGGTAGAGCACCAGCGCGCGGCCGTTGCTGACGGTGGGGCGGTGGGCGCTGCCCGGCGGGCATACCAGCCAGCCGGCGGGGCGGCCGTCGAAGCGGGCCTCGCCCTCGAGCGGCATGATCAGGTCGATCTCGCCATTGGGATGGGTATGGTGCGGGCCGGCAATGTCCTGCATGTCGACCACGTCGACCGAGAAGCCGTGCAGGTCGTCGGCGGGCTTGAAGATGCGGCCGTAGCGGATGCCGCCGCCTTCGCGGTCGCACAGCCAGCCTTCGGCCACGCCGGCCTGGCAGGCGTCCTTCAGTTGCTGGTAAGTGGGGCTGCCGGCGCCATGCTCGGCATTGAGCCAGGCGTCGAGTGCGGCATCGAGCGGGCGGCCTGCCAGTTGCGCGGTGAGCTGCGCGATCTGGCTGCGGAATTCAGTGGGGGACATATAGAGGGGGCTCCGTCTGATTCGCCAGTTGCCTTCACTGGCATCATGCATTATTGTGCATGTATGAAAAATAGAGCCGCGCCGAAATCATGTCAAGCACTATATTGCATGAATCTGGGTTAACCCGGGATACGGACCTGCAACATGATTCAAGCTCCGGCGCCGCCAACGGCACGGAGAAAAACCCGTTCCTGGTGTCTCTTGGTGAGCGTGTGCGTGAGCTGCGCGCCTGCCGCGGCCTGACCCGCAAGGCCACCGCGCAAGCGGCCGGCGTCTCCGAGCGGCACCTGGCCAACCTGGAGTACGGCAGCGGCAACGCGTCCATCCTGGTGCTGCAGCACGTCGCCGATGCCCTGCAGTGCTCGCTTGCCGGGCTGCTGGGCGACGTCACCACGTCGTCGCCGGAATGGATCCTGTTGCGCGAGCTGCTGGAACACCGTGATGAAGCCACGCTGCGGCGCGTGCGCATTGCCGTGGGCGAGATGCTGGGCACCGGTGGCGAAAACGCGGGCCAGGCCGCGCGCAGCCCGCGCGTGGCGCTGATCGGGCTGCGCGGCGCGGGCAAGACCACGCTGGGCGGGATGCTGGCCGAAGATCTCGACTTCCCCTTTGTCGAACTGAGCCGCGAGATCGAGAAGTTTGCCGGCTGCAGCATCTCGGAGATCCAGGGCCTGTATGGCATGAATGCCTACCGCCGTTATGAGCGGCGCGCGCTGGAAGAGGCCATCCAGATCTACCCCGAGGCCGTGATCGCCACGCCGGGCGGGCTGGTCTCGGATCCCGCCACCTTCAACCTGCTGCTGGCCCACTGCACCACGGTCTGGCTGCAGGCGGCGCCGGAAGACCATATGGAGCGGGTGCGCGCGCAGGGCGATGTCCGCCCGATGGCGGCCAGCAGGGAGGCCATGGAGGACCTGCGCCATATCCTGGCGGGCCGCGCGGCCTTTTATTCCAAGGCGGAGTTCGCGCTGGACACCAGCGCGCAGCCGCTGGAGCCTACTTTTACCGCGCTGCGCGAACTGGTGCGCCAGGCCTTGCGCATGCCCTTGTGACGGCTGGGGCGCAATCGGCGGGCATCGGGGGCCGCGGCCAGCACTCCTTGAGAAATCTGCACAATAGTGCTTGCAGAAAATCTGATTGATGAACTATATTTCGTCTCAGCAGATTCCTGTCCATGCACGATAGTGCAGTTTAGCAGAGGAGACACCGCCGTGACCATCGCCCCCCGCGTCGACTACCAGACCGCCCCCGACCAATACAAGCACCTGAAGCTGACGTTCGACGGCCCCGTCGCCACGCTGGCGGTGGATATCGACGAGAACGCCGGCCTGCGCCCCGGCTACAAGCTCAAGCTCAACAGCTACGACCTCGGTGTCGACATCGAACTGAACGACGCGCTCAACCGCGTCCGCTTCGAGCACCCGGAAGTGCGCACGGTGGTCGTCACCAGCGGCAAGGACAAGGTGTTCTGCTCCGGCGCCAATATCTTCATGCTGGGGGTCAGCAGCCATGCGTGGAAGGTCAACTTCTGCAAGTTCACCAACGAGACCCGCAACGGCATCGAGGACTCCTCGGCCCACAGCGGCCTGAAGTTCCTGGCCGCGGTCAACGGTGCCTGCGCCGGCGGCGGCTATGAACTGGCGCTGGCCTGCGACGAGATCCTGCTGGTGGACGACCGCTCGTCGGCCGTAAGCCTGCCGGAAGTGCCGCTGCTGGGCGTGCTGCCCGGCACCGGCGGCCTGACCCGCGTGACCGACAAGCGCCATGTGCGCCATGACCTGGCCGATATCTTCTGCACCACCACCGAAGGCGTGCGCGGCCAGCGTGCCAAGGACTGGCGCCTGGTCGACGACATCGCCAAGCCGGCCGTGTTCGCGCAGAAGGTGCAGGAGCGCGCGCTCGCGCTGGCCGCGCAGAGCGACCGCCCGGCCGACGGCAAAGGCGTGGCGCTGGCCCCGATCGAGCGCGCCATCGAAGCCGATGCGCTGCGCTACACCCATGTGACGGTAGAGATCGACCGTGCCGGGCGCACTGCCACCTTCACGGTCAAGGCCCCCACCGGCGCCCAGCCACAGGGCATCGACGAGATCGTCGCCGCCGGCGCCGCCTGGTACCCGCTGCAGCTGGCGCGCGAACTGGAAGACGCCATCCTGTCGATGCGCACCAATGAACTGGACATCGGCACCTGGCTGATCAAGACCAGCGGCGATGCCGCCGCAGTACTGGCGACCGACGCCACGCTGCTGGCACACAAGGACCACTGGCTGGTGCGCGAGACCATCGGCCTGCTGCGCCGCACGTTGAGCCGGCTGGACGTGTCGTCGCGCAGCCTGTTCGCGCTGATCGAGCCGGAATCGTGCTTCGCCGGCACCTTCCTGGAACTGGCGCTGGCCTGCGATCGCAGCTACCACCTGGCGCTGCCGGACGACGAAGACCGCGCGCCGAAGATCACGGTGGCGGAAGTCAACTTTGGCCTGTACCCGATGGCCACCGGCCAGAGCCGCCTGGGCCGCCGCTTCTATGACGAGCAGCCCGCGCTGGACGCCGTGCGCGCCAAAGCCGGCCAGCCGCTCGACGCCGATGCCGCCCATGCGCTGGGCCTGGTCACCACCAATCCCGACGATATCGACTGGACCGACGAAGTGCGCATCGCGCTGGAAGAGCGCGTGGCAATGTCGCCCGATGCGCTCACCGGCATGGAAGCCAACCTGCGGTTCAACGGCCAGGAAAACATGTTCACCCGCATCTTCGGCCGCCTGACCGCGTGGCAGAACTGGATCTTCCAGCGCCCCAACGCGGTCGGCGACAAGGGTGCGCTCAAGGTCTACGGCAAGGGCGACAAGGCCGCCTTCGACTGGAACCGCGTCTGATCCAGCACGCACCGCGTACCCAACGACAACCGAATCGTCCCCCCGAAAGGAGACCACCATGTCCGGCATCAACTACAGCGACAAGATCCCCAACAACGTCAACCTGAGCGAAGACCGCACCCTGCAGCGCGCGCTCGAGCAATGGCAGCCCAACTACCTGAGCTGGTGGAACGACATGGGGCCGGAAGGCTCGCACCAGCATGACATCTACCTGCGCACCGCCATCAGCGTCGATCCGCAGGGCTGGGCCCACTTTGGCCACGTCAAGATGCCCGACTACCGCTGGGGCATCTTCCTGAACCCGGCCGAGGCCAACCGCAAGATCCATTTCGGCGACCACAAGGGCGAGGACGCGTGGCAGGACGTGCCCGGCGAATACCGCGCCAACCTGCGCCGCATCATCGTGACGCAGGGCGATACCGAGCCGGCGTCGGTCGAGCAGCAGCGCCACCTGGGCCTGACCGCGCCCAGCATGTACGACCTGCGCAACCTGTTCCAGGTGAATGTGGAAGAGGGCCGCCACCTGTGGGCGATGGTCTACCTGCTGCACAAGTACTTCGGCCGCGACGGCCGCGAGGAGGGCGAGGCCCTGCTGGAGCGCCGCAGCGGCCAGCAGGACAACCCGCGCATCCTGCAGGCGTTCAACGAGCAGACGCCTGACTGGCTGTCGTTCTTCATGTTCACCTACTTCACCGACCGCGACGGCAAGTTCCAGCTGTGCGCGCTGGCCGAGTCCGCCTTCGATCCGCTGGCGCGCACCACCAAGTTCATGCTGACCGAGGAAGCGCACCACATGTTCGTGGGCGAGTCCGGCGTGTCGCGCGTGATCCAGCGCACCTGCCAGGTGATGAACGAGCTCAAGACCGACGACCCGGCGAAGCTGCGCGCCGCCGGCGTGATCGACCTGCCGACCCTGCAGCGCTACCTGAACTTCCACTACAGCGTCACCATCGACCTGTTCGGCGCCGACGAGTCCAGCAATGCCGCCACCTTCTACAGCACCGGCCTGAAGGGCCGCTACGAAGAAGGCAAGCGCATGGACGATCACGTGCTCAAGGGCCAGACCTACCGCATCCTGCAGGCGCAGAACGGCCAGCTGACCGAGAAGGAAGTGCCGATGCTCAACGCGCTCAATGAAGTGCTGCGCGACGACTACATCAAGGACAGCATGGCCGGCATCGAGCGCTGGAACAAGGTCATCGACAAGGCCGGCATCCCGTTCCGCCTGAAGGTGCCGCACAAGGCTTTCCACCGCAATATCGGCGCGCTGGCCGGCGTCAAGGTATCGCCGGACGGCCGCGTGATCTCCGACGCCGAATGGCGCGATTTCCGCGACCAGTGGCTGCCCAGCGAAGGCGACCGCGCCTTTGTCGCCAGCCTGATGGGCCGCGTGGTCGAGCCGGGCAAGTTCGCCAACTGGATCGCGCCGCCGGTGATGGGCATCAACCGCCAGCCGGTGGATTTCGAGTACGTGCGCTTCAACTGAGCCACGGACCTGTCAACCGCTCCCTGTTTGCTCCCCTCTCCCGCTTGCGGGAGAGGGGCCGGGGGAGAGGGCCGGCGCGACGACAAAGCGCCGCCGCAGCAACGACCCTCACCCCGAGCGCCCCTGATCCTGTGGAGACCGCCATGGACATGGCAGAAATTCAAGTCATCAAGCAGCACCTGATCGATCCCGAGATCTGCATCCGCTGCAACACCTGCGAAGCCACCTGCCCGGTGGGTGCGATCACGCATGACTCGCGCAACTACGTGGTCGATGCCGACAAGTGCAACCTGTGCATGGCCTGCATTTCGCCGTGCCCGACCGGCTCGATCGACAACTGGCGCGCCATGCCCCGCCTGCGCGCCTACAGCATCGAGGCGCAGCTGGGCTGGGATACGCTGCCGGAAGAACTGTCCCCAGAGCAACTGGCCGACCTGGCGCCCGGCGCCGACGTGCAGACCGCCGCGCCAGAAGCCGCCACGGCATCGCCGCTGGCCGGCACCGGCGAGGAAGTGTTCAACAGCACCCGCTACGGCGCCACCGTGCCGCCGTGGTCCGCCGCGCACGCGTACACCAACCTGTATGGCGCAAAATCCGCGCAGAAGACCATCACCGCCACGGTGACCGGCAACGTGCGCGTCACCGAGGTCGGCCGCGAGTACGACACCCACCATATCGTGCTGGACTTTGGCTCGACCCCGTTCCCGGTGCTGGAAGGCCAGTCCATCGGCATCGTCCCGCCGGGCACCGACGCCGGCGGCCGCCCGCACCATGCGCGCCAGTATTCGATTGCCAGCCCGCGCAACGGCGAGCGGCCGGGCTACAACAACCTGTCGCTGACCATCAAGCGCGTGCTGCAGGATCACGACGGCAACCCGGTGCGCGGCGTGGCGTCGAATTACATGTGCGACCTGCAGGTGGGCGACAAGGTGGAAGTGATCGGGCCGTTCGGCGCCAGCTTCCTGATGCCGAACCACCCGCGCTCGAACATCGTGATGATCTGTACCGGCACCGGCAGCGCACCGATGCGCGCCATGACCGAATGGCGCCGGCGCCTGCGCAAGGCCGGCAAGTTCGACGGCGGCAAGCTGATGCTGTTCTTCGGCGCGCGCACGCGCGAAGAGCTGCCTTACTTCGGCCCGCTGCAGAGCCTGCCCAAGGACTTCATTGATATCAACCTGGCGTTCTCGCGCACGGCGGGGCAGCCCAGGCGCTATGTGCAGGACCTGATGCGCGAGCGCGCGGTGGATCTGGCCGCACTGCTGGCAAGCTCCGACACGCACTTCTATGTTTGCGGGCTCAAGAGCATGGAAGAGGGCGTGGTGCTGGCGCTGCGCGACGTGGCGCAGCAGGCGGGGTTGCAGTGGGAGGCGCTGGCTGACGGCCTCAGGCGTGAAGGACGCCTGCATCTGGAAACGTACTGATGAAAATCGGGCGGCGACAAGGTATGCTGCCGTCACCATGACGGAGCCGCCCCTTTCCACCCTGGTCAGGTTCGACCTGACCACCGTCCGCCTGTTCCAGGCAGTTGCCCGGCACGGCAGCATCAGCCGCGCCGCCGAGCTGCATTTTATGGCCACGGCGGCGGCCTCGCGCCGCATTGCCGCGCTCGAGGCGCAGTTCGGCCTGCCTCTGTTCGAGCGGCGCCCGCACGGGGTGGCGCTGACCGAGGCCGGGCGCGCCATCCTTGCGCACGCCAACCTGCTGATGCAGGTGGTCGACCGCATGCGCAACGACGCCGACGCCCACCTGCGCGGGGACCGCGGCGTGGTGCGCATTGCCGCGTGCAAGTCCGCGGTGATGCAGTTCCTGCCGGCCGACCTGCAGGCGCTGGCGCGCAGCCATCCCGGCATCCGCATCGACCTGCAAGAGATGACCAGCGGCCAGGTGATCGGCGCCGTGCACGACCAGTTGGTCAATATCGGGGTTTACGAGGAAGGCATCGGCGCTGTCTCGGTGCCGAGCCGGCCTTACCGCAGCGACCGGCTGCTGCTGGTGGTGCCGGCGGGCCATGTGCTGGCTCAGCATGGCAGCGTGCGCCTGGTCGACCTGCTTGCCTGGGATTTCATCGGGCTGGCCGAGGGCAGTTCGATCGCCGCTACCCTGGAGCACCACGCTGCCCGGCACGGCGCCGCACTGCGCATCCGCGTGCGTACCGGCAGCTTCGACAGCCTGCTGGCGATGGTGCTCGGCGGCATCGGCATCGGCCTGGTGCCGGATGGCGTCGCGGCAATGTTTGCTGTCGGCGATGCCTTGCGGCTGGTCGCGCTCGACGAGCCCTGGGCGGTGCGGCGCTTTCGTGTCTGCCGCGAGCCGGAAGACGGGGTCGCGCCGATTGTCGAGGCCATCTACCAGGCGCTGGCGCCGGACGCCGCCAGCTGATGCCGGCGTGCTTTCGAAAATCTGCAAACCAGGCGCCGCAATCCGGCGCTGGCGCGAAAGCGGGCCAGCCAGAACAATACGGGCAACGCTTTCGCTTCGGAGCCCGTCGTGCAGATTACCCGCGTCAATGCCATTCCCCTGAACGTCCCGGTCGACTTCGACATCGCCGGCGTGCGCCGGCAGTCGAGCCTGTCTGCCTGCTTTGTCGAGGTGGAGACCTCCACCGGCATCATCGGCCACGGCCTGACCGCCATCACCGAGGAGGAGGTCATCGCCTCCATCATCCGCGAGGTGGCCGGGCCCGCGCTGATCGGTGCCGATCCGCTGGCGCATGAGGCGCTGTGGGACCGCCTGTACTGGCTGCTGTGCCCGCGCGGCCAGACTGGCTACGGCATGCATGCAATCTCAGCGCTGGATATCGCGCTGTGGGACATCAAAGGCAAGGCGCTGGGGCAGCCGGTGTGGAAGCTGCTAGGCGGCGCACGCCAGACTGTGCCGCTCTACACCACGTTTGGCTTCGGCTTCCTGGAGCGCGACGCGCTGGCCGAAGTGGCGGCAGCCTGTGTCGCGCAGGGCTATGCCGACCTGAAGATGGTGGTGGGCCACCACGCCATGCAGCGCCGCGACGAGCCGCGCCCGCTGGACGCCATCATTACAGAGGATGCGCGCCGCGTGCATGCGGTGCGCGACAAAGTGGGCGCGGGCCCGCGCCTGTACATTGATGCCAATTGCAGCCTGGACGCCTACCACGCGGAAAAGCTGGCAAACCTGGTCAAGCCGTATGGGATCGCCTTCTTCGAGGAGCCGATTTCGCAGAACGACGTGGCGCACCTGGCCGACCTGCGCCGCCGCACCGGCATGGCGCTGGCCGCGGGCCAGAACGAGGGCCTGGCGTTCCGCTTCCGCGACTTGCTGGTCGCCGGCGCCATCGACGTGGCCCAGCCCAACGTGGTCATCAGCGGCGGCTTTACCCAGGCGGCGCGCATCGCGGGCATGGCCTCGGCGTTCCAGACCGCGATTGCCAATGGCGGCGCCTTTCCGCTGCACAACATGCACCTGCATGCCGGCCTGGCCAATGGCGGGCGGGTGGAGTGGCACCTGGTCGCGGTGTCGATGATGCGCCGGATGTACCGCAACGTGCCGGAGCCCAGGAATGGCCAGCTGACGCTGCCGGACGCGCCTGGCCTTGGCTTCGAGCCGGACATGGACACCATACGGGAGATCGCGAAACTGCCTACCTCGCGCGGCAGCGGCAAGGGGTAAGCCGCTGCCCGCCCGACTGCCGTTCCCATAAAACAGATGTCCGGCCAAGTGACCGGACCCGCAGGAGACAACCATGCCCCACTCGATATCACCGCGGCCGATGCGGCGCCGGCTGCTGGCCGCAGCCGCCTTTGCCATGCTGGCGCTGCCGGCGCCCGGCCACGCCCAAGCCGATAAAGCGTCCGACAAATGGCCCGGCAAGCCGGTGCGGCTGGTGGTGCCGGCCTCGGCCGGCGGCTCGCTCGACACGCTCGCGCGCCCGCTGGCGCAGATGCTCTCGCAGCTGTCCGGCCAGCAGTTCATCATCGACAACCGTGGCGGCGCGGGCGGCATGATCGGCGCCGACTTTGTCGCCAAGGCGGCGCCGGATGGCACCACTTTCCTGCTCGGCGCCACGCACCACATGATCCTGCCTTCGATCGTGGCGAAGATGCCGTACGACACCGAGAAAGACCTGGTGCCGGTCACTTTGGTGGCCACCACGCCCAATGTGGTCATCGTCAACGCCAACTCGCCGGTCCACTCGGTCAGGGAACTGACGGAACGCGGCCGCAAGGCCGGCGCCGGACTGAACTATGGCACCGGTGGCGTCGGCACGCTGCATCACCTGAGCACCGAAACCTTCCGCCGTGCCGCGCACGTTGACATGCAGGCCGTGCACTACAAGGGCAGCGCGCCGGCGCTGGCCGACCTGCTGAGCGGGCAGATCGACCTGATGTTCGAGACCATGCCGTCGGCGCTGCCGCAGTTGCAGGCAAAGAAATTCCGCGCGCTCGCGGTCACCTCGGCGACGCGTTCGCCGGTGCTGCCCGATGTGCCGACGCTGGCAGAGCAGGGCTTCCCGGGGATGGAATTCACCACCTGGTATGGCCTGTTCGCGCCCGCGGGAACGCCGCCGGAGATCGTTGCCAGGATGGCCAGGCTGACCGCGACCGCATTGGCCGCGCCCAAGCTGGTGTCGGTCTGGAAGCAGAACGGCGCCACGCCGGGCGGCAATCCGCCGGAGGCGTTCCAGCAGTTCGTGCGCCAGGAGCTGCGCCGCTGGGGGCAGACCGCGCGCGAGGTCGGCCTGCGGGCGGAGTAGCGGGGTGCGGGGCTCAGAGGCCGCGCAGCGTCGCCAGCACGATGTCGCGCAGCCAGCGGTGCGGCGGCTGGTCTTCCTGGTGTTCGTGCCAGAACATGCGCACCTCAAACGGCGCGATCTCGATCGGCAGCGGCAGTGAGCGTACCGGCGCGGTCTGCTCGAACAGCCGCGCCACGCGCGAGGGTACCGATGCCAGCAGCCGGCTGCGCGTGAGCAGCTCGGTGAGGATGGTGAAGTGCAGCGTCTGCACGGCGACCTTGCGGCTGACGTTGCGCTGGCGCAGCGCCTCTTCGATCTGCACGTGCCCCGAGACCGGCGACGACACCAGCACGTGGTGCGCCTTGACGAATTGCGCAAGTGTCAGGCGCTCGCCGATTTCAGGATGGTCGCGCCGGAACACGCAGACGTAATGCTCGGTGAAGAGCCGTTCGCGGCGGATGGCATCGCCCGCCACATTGAGATTGCCGATCGCCAGGTCCACCTTGCCGGCGGCAAGCCAGTCGGCGACGTCGTCCGCGGCGACCTGCACGACCTCGATCTCCACCGCCGGCGCCTGCGCGCTGATGGCCTCGACCAGCGGCGGCAGGAAGATGAGTTCGCCGATATCGCTCATGGCAACGCGAAAGCGCCGGGTGGAGGACCTGGGCGTGAAGTGCTGGCTGACCTCCACCGCGCTGTTGATGCTGGCCAGCGCCGCGGCGAACTTGCGGTAGGCGGCCTCCCCGGCGACGGTCGGCGCCATGCCGCCGGGGCCGCGCACGAACAGCGGATCCTGGAAGACCTCGCGCAGCCTGGACAGGCTGTAGCTGATGGTCGGCTGGGTGACAAACAGGCGCTCGGCGGCGCCGGTGACGCTGCGGGTCTCGTAGATGGCAACCAGCACGCGCACCAGGTTTAGGTCGAGCCGGCTGGCGGAGGGCGCTGCCGCGGTCATGGGTGTCTCCGGTATAGATCGTGTCTATTTTTCGGAATCATACAATCGATTTGATTGCTGGCGGGCGACTGGCCATACTCGACTGGTGCTGGCTGCCGCGCGAGCGGCAGCACGCAACACACCAAGACTAGAACGAAGGAGACAACCCCATGACTGCGAATTGCCGTCGCCCCTCATCCATGCTCCGTCGCGTGCTGGCCGCTGCCGCGGTGCTCGTTGGCAGTGCCGCGGCCATGGCCGCGGAGCCGGTGCGGATCGGTGCCGTGGTTTCGGCAACGGGCCCCGCATCATTCCTCGGCGACCCGGCGCAGAAGACGCTGGCCATGTACGTGGAAAAGCTCAATGCCGGCGGCGGCATCCTGGGCCGCAAGGTGGAGCTGGTGCTGTACGACGACAATAGCGATGCCAACACCGCCAACGCCATGGCCAAGCGGCTGGTGCTGCAGGACAAGGTCGACGTGGTGCTGGGATCGTCTACCACGGGATCGACGATGGCGATGGTGCCGCAGGCGCAGGGCGCGAAGGTGCCGATGATCTCGTTCGCGGCAGCCTCGGTGATCGTTGAGCCGGTCAAGCCTTATGTGTTCAAGATGCCGCACTCCGACACCATGGCGGCGGAGAAGGTGCTGGGCGACATGAAGCGGCGCGGCATCACCCGCTTTGCGCTGCTGTCCGATACCGGCGGCTTCGGCAAATCCGGCCGCAACGAGACCATCAAGGCCGCCGGGCGCCTGGGCATGACCGTGGTCGAAGAGCAGAGCTACGGCGAGAAGGACAGCGACATGACGCCCCAGCTCACCAGGGCACGCTCGGCGGCACCGCAGGCCATCTTTGTCTTTGGCACCGGGCAGGCCCCGGCGATCATCGCGCGCAACCACCGCCAGCTCGGGCTGGCCGTGCCGCTGTACATGTCGCACGGCCAGGCTTCCGCCGAGTTCATCCGCATCGCAGGCGAGGCTGCCGAGGGCATCCGCATGCCGTCGCCGGCGCTGCTGGTGGCCGACCAGCTCGACACAGCCAACCCGCAGAAGCACGTCAGCGTCGATTACAAGGCGGCCTATGAGCAGCGCTACCGGCAGGATGTGTCCACCTTTGGTGGCTACGCCTATGACGGGCTGATGCTGGCCGCCGATGCCATCCGGCGCGCCGGCGGCACCGACAAGGACAAGGTGCGCCAGGCACTGGAACAGACGCGCGGCTTTGTCGGCGTCAGCGGCGTCTACACCATGACGCCGTCAGACCACATGGGCCTGTCCATCGATGCGTTCCAGATGGTCGAGATCCGCCAGGGCCGCTTCGCGGCCGCGAAGTAGGCGGAGCCGGATATGCCGATGCTGCTGAACGTAGCGGACTATCGCGAACGCGCCCGGCGCGCGCTGCCGGCCTTCGCCTTCGACTATATCGACGGGGCCGCGGACGATGAATCCGCGCTGCGGCGCAATGGCAGCGCGCTCGACGGCATGCGCCTGGTGCCGCGCTGCCTGGCGGACGTGTCGGCCATCGACACCTCGACCGAGCTGTTCGGCCAGCGCTGGCGGCTGCCGTTCGGGATTGCGCCGACCGGCCTGAACGGCCTGTGCCGGCCCGATGGCGACGTGGCGCTGGCACGCGCCGCCGCCGCGGCGGGCGTGGCCTTCACGCAGTCCACGGCATCCAACGGTCGCATCGAGACCGTGGCCGCGGCGGTGGCGGCAGCGGACGCACCGCGCCCCTGGCTGCAGCTCTACGTGATGTCCGAGCGCGGCATTGCCGAGCAGATGATGCGGCGCGCCCGCGCCGCCGGCTTTGGCGCGCTGGTGCTGACGGTGGATGTGCCGGTCAGCGGCAACCGCGAGCGGGACGTGCGCAATGGCTTCCGGCTGCCGTTCCGGCCGGGGCCGCGCACGCTGCTGGATCTGTGCGCGCACCCGCGCTGGCTGGCCCGCTATGCGCGTGGCGGCGCGCCGCGCTTCGTCAACCTGTCCGAGCGCGACGACGGGCACGCCGATCCGCAGCTGCAGGCCGCGCTGCTGGCCCGCGCCATGGACCGCGCGCTGGCCTGGGACAAGCTGGCCTGGTTGCGCGAGCACTGGGACGGCCCGCTGCTGGTAAAGGGCATCCTGCACGCGGACGATGCCCGGCGCGCGCGCAGCGAGGGCGTGGACGGGATCATCGTGTCGAACCACGGCGGGCGCCAGCTCGATGCCGCGCCGGCAACGATCGAGGTACTGCCCGCGATCGTGCGCGCGGTGGGGCCCGCCTACCCGGTGCTGGTCGATGGCGGCTTCCGGCGCGGCACGGATATCGCCAAGGCGCTGGCGCTGGGGGCGCGCGCGGTCATGCTGGGCCGCGCCACCATGTACGGCCTGGCGGCCGATGGTGAGCGCGGAGCAAAGCGCGTGCTCGATATCCTGGCCGAAGAGTTGATACGGACCATGACGCTGCTCGGTGCGGCGGACGTGGCAGCGCTGCAGCCGGGGCACGTGTGGTGCCAGGGACAAGCGGCGCGCGCAAGCGGAGGAGACAGCCATGAATGACCTGATGCAGTTCCTGTATGCCGGCCTGACGGTCGGCGCCATCTATGCGCTGGCGGCGCTTGGCTTCAGCATCGTCTACAACGCCAGCGGCGTGATCAACTTTGCCCAGGGTGACTTCCTGATGCTGGGCGGTATGCTGACCGTGGCGCTGCTGCAGCTTCAGCTGCCGCCGCTGGCCGCGGCGGCGCTGGCGATCCTGGGAACAGTGGTGGTTGCCGGGCTGCTGGAGCGGCTGGCGATCGCGCCGGCAGGCAAGGCCGATCCGCTGACGCTGATCATCATCACCATCGGCGCCTCGCTCTTCATCCAGGGCGTGACGCAGCTGGCGCTGGGCAAGAACCAGTACACCCTGGCCGCGTTTTCCGGCGATACGCCGCTGCAGGTGGCCGGCGCGCGGCTATTGCCGCAAAGCCTGTGGGTCGTCGGCGTGGCGGCGGTGCTGATGCTGCTGGTGGCGGGCTTCTTCCGCTTCACGCTGGTGGGCAAGGCCATGCAGGCGGTGTCGATGAATCGTGCCGCGGCGCAGATGGTGGGCATTCCGGCCGGCCGGATCCTGTGGCTGGCGTTTGCGCTGGCTGGCCTGCTTGGCGCGGTCGCGGGCATCGTCGCGGCACCGGTCACCACCACGGTGTACGACCTGGGGCTGATGCTCGGCATGAAAGGCTTTGTCGCGGCCTCGCTCGGCGGCCTCGGCAGCGGCGTGGGCGCGGTGGTGGGCGGGCTGCTGGTGGGCGTGCTGGAGGCGCTGGTGTCCGGCTATGTCTCGTCGGCCTACAAGGATGCGGTGCCGTTCGTGCTGATCGTCGCGATCCTGCTGGCGATGCCGCGCGGCCTGTTCGGTGCACGGGTGGCGGAGCGCGTCTGATGAACTTCACATCTGCCTCATCGTTCTCGTCGCTCTCGCGCGGCACGCTGGCCGCGGCAGCGGGCCTGGCCGGCCTGGCGCTCCTGCCGGCGCTGCTGCCCAATGACTTCCTGCTCGACCTGGCGATCCGCATCCTGTTTGCCGGCGTGATCGCAATCGGGCTGAACCTGCTGATGGGCTTTGCCGGGCAGGTCAGCATCGGGCACGCCGCCTTCGTGGCCATGGGCGCCTACGGCAGTGCGATCCTGTGCGCGCGGCTGGCGTGGCCGCCGCTGCTGTCGCTGGTGGCCGCTGCCTGCGGCACCGGCGTACTGGCCTACCTGATCGGGCGGCCGGTGCTGCGCCTGCGCGGCCATTCGCTGACCATGGCGACGCTGGGCCTGGGCATCATCGTGAACCTGATCCTGGTCAACGAGGGCAACTGGACCGGTGGTCCGGACGGCATGCCGGTGGGGCCGTTCGCGCTGGCCGGGTTCGCCATCGACACGCCGCTGCGCTGGTATGGCATGGCCGCGGGCCTGCTGGTGCTGGCCGTGGCGCTGTCGCGCAACCTGTTCCGCTCGCCCGCGGGGCGGGCGCTGCGGGCGCTGCATACCTCAGAAGTGGCGGCGCGCGTGATGGGCGTGGATGCGGGGGCATTCAAGGTGCGCGTGTTCGTGCTGTCGGCGGTGGTCGCCAGCGTGGCGGGGGCGCTGCTGGGCCATTACACGGGCTTTATCACGCCGCAGATGGCCAGCTTCATGCAGTCGGTGCAGCTGGCCACCATGGTGGTGCTGGGGGGCATGGCTTCCACCATCGGCGTGGTGGTCGGCGCCTGCGTGATGGTGGTGCTGCCGCAGGCGCTGGGCGGGCTGCAGGAATATGAGCTGATCCTGTTCGGGCTGGTGCTGATGCTGACCATGATCTTTATGCCGCGGGGGCTGGTGCCTTCGCTGGCTGGCTGGCTGGCAAAGCGGGGGCGCTGACATGCTCGAAGTCACAGACCTGACCAAGTCCTTCGGTGGCATCCAGGCGATCGGCGGGGTGTCATTCACCGTCGAGGCCGGCACCGTGCATGCCGTGATCGGGCCCAACGGCGCCGGCAAGACCACGCTGTTCAACCTGCTCACCGGGGTGTACCGGCCGGATGGCGGCAGCATCCGCCTGGCCGGTGAAGAGATCGTGGGCAAGCCGCCCGAGGCGCTGGCGCGCCGCGGCATGAGCCGTACCTTCCAGAACCTGCAGGTGGCGATGAACATGAGCGCGCTGGAGAACGTCATGCTGGGCGCACACCTGCGCACCAACCATGGCCTGCTGGCAGGCATGTTCCTGGGCACGCCGCTGGGCCGCAAGCTGGCCGCGGCTGAAGCCGAATGTGCGGCGCGGGCGCGCGAGCTGATGGCGTTCGCCGGGGTAGGCGCCTATGCCGACGCGCAGGCGCCGGCGATGCCGTTCGGGGCGCTCAAGCGGCTGGAGATTGCGCGCGCGCTGGCCTCGGCGCCGCGGCTGCTGCTGCTGGACGAGCCCGCCGCCGGCCTCAACCACACCGAGACCGCGGAGATCAGCGCGCTGATCGCGCGGGTGGCGGGCACTGGCGTGACCGTGCTGCTGGTCGAGCACGACATGCAGATGGTGATGTCGATCTCCGAACGCATCCTGGTGCTGGACTACGGCAAGACCCTGGCCGAGGGCGATCCGGACAGCATCTGCCGGCACCCCGACGTCATCAAGGCCTACCTCGGGGTCGCCGCGTGAGTGCAATCACCAGGGAAGCCAGACTGACAAAGCCGCCGCGCCGCCGGTTTGCTCCCCGCTTGCATTTATGGGAGGGGGGCGGGGGAGAGGGCAGGACTCTCCACGAAGTGATGCGTCATGATGCTTGCCAAGTGCCCGCCCTCTCCCCCGGCCCCTCTCCCGCAAGCGGGAGAGGGGAGACAACACACTCAGTTTCCGCTTTGTGAGCAACATGGGAATCCACATGCCAGCAATTTCCAAAGTGATGACGGCACCGGCGCGTGCTGGCAGCGGCGTCGCCGTGGCCGGCCTGCCGCACCCGCTGCTCGAGGTGCGCGGACTGGCCGCCGGCTATGGGCGCATCCAGGCGCTGTTCGGCGTCGACCTGCACGTGGCCCCGGGCCAGCTGGTGACGCTGGTGGGCGCCAACGGCGCCGGCAAGACCACGCTGCTCAGGACGCTGTCTGGCGTGATGTCCGCCAGCGCCGGCACGGTGCGGCTGTTCGGGCGCGATGTCACCACGCTGCGCGCGGACCTGCGCGTGCGCCTGGGGCTGGCGCAGGTGCCGGAGGGGCGCCAGGTCTTCGCCGGCCTGTCGGTGGAGGACAACATCCGCCTGGGCGCCTACACGCGCCGCGACGCGGGTCGGGCCGATGACCTGGCGCGCATGTACGCGATGTTCCCGGCGTTGCGTGACAAGCGCGTGGCCCTGGCCGGCACGCTCTCCGGCGGGCAGCAGCAGATGCTGGCGATGGCGCGCGCGCTGATGTCGCGCCCCAGGGTGCTGCTGCTGGACGAGCCGTCGATGGGCCTGGCGCCGTTGCTGGTGCAGGAGATCTTTGCCTGCGTGGCGCGCCTGCGCGAAGCCGGCCTGGCGATCCTGCTGGTCGAGCAGAACGCGCAGGCGGCGCTGTCGATCGCCGACCACGGCTACGTGATGGAAGCCGGCCACATCGTCGCGTCCGGCCCCGGCCAGGGGCTGTTGCACGACGACCGCGTGCGCCAGGCCTACCTGGGCATGTGACACCGCGGGAGGAGCAAGACCGTGACCACACCTGAACTGGCTTCGCTGCGGGCGCGCGCGGTGCGCGTGCCGCTGGAATACCCGGTCAAGACCGCGATCGGTATCGTCGATACCGCGCCGCTGGTGCTGATCGACCTGCACACCCGCTGCGGCATTGTCGGCCGCGCCTACGTCTTCACCTACACGCCGATGGCGCTGGCCGCAGTGCGTGAGATGGTCGCCGGCATGGCGCCGCTGCTGGCGGGCCAGCCGCTGGCGCCGGCTGACATCACACGCTCCCTGGACGCGCGTTTCCGCCTGTTGGGCAACACCGGGCTGGTCAGGATGGCAGCGGCCGGCATCGACATGGCCGCCTGGGATGCCCTGGCCCGGGCGCACGGCGTGCCGCTGGTGACGCTGCTGGGCGGCACGCGCCGGCCGGTGCCGGCCTATGACAGCCACAGCATGGACGGCGAGATGCTGGGCTGCCGGCGTGCCGAAGCAGCGGTGGACCAGGGCTTTCGCGCAGTGAAGATAAAGATCGGTTACGCCAGCGTGGCCGAGGATCTGGCCGTGGTGCGCGCGATCCGCCGCGTGATTGGCGACGGCACTGCGCTGATGGTGGACTACAACCAGTCGCTGTCCGTGCCAGATGCGATCGAGCGCTGCCGCCGTCTGGCTGATGAAGGGCTTGCCTGGATCGAGGAGCCGACGCGGCAGGAAGACTATGCCGGCCACGCGCGCATCCGCGCCGCCAGCCGCGTGCCGATCCAGCTCGGCGAGAACTGGTTCGGCCCCGACGAGATGCTCTGGGCCATCCAGGCGCAGGCCATGGATCTGGCCATGCCCGACGTGATGAAGATCGGCGGCGTGACGGGCTGGCTGCAGGCAGGCGCACTGGCCGCGGCACACGGCGTGCCGATGTCCAGCCACATCTTCCAGGAATTCAGCTGCCATCTGCTGGCGGTCACGCCGACAGCGCACTGGCTTGAGCGGCTGGACCTGGCGGGGCCCGTCCTGCGGCAGCCGCTGCGGTTCGAGCACGGCGCGGCGGTGATGCTCGATGCATCAGGGGTCGGAATCGAATGGGATGAAGCCGCGGTCGCGTCGTATCTGGTGAGCTGAACGCGCATGGCAGGCGTCAGCCGCAGTACACCCCCCCGCATCGACAGGGTCGATGTTCGGCGGGGGATTATCGAAAACAACCCGGTCTGGGCCACAGCGCCCGAGGCCGGATGTCAGGAGGAGCGGAACATGGAGCGCTCATTCAAGAGCGAAGTGCAGCGCTTGTCGCTGGGCGCGGGAGAGGTATTCCACGGCGAGGGCATCCTGGCGGTGACCAAGGCGCTGTTGCAGTCGGGCGTGAGCTACATTGGCGGCTACCAGGGTGCGCCGGTGTCGCACCTGATCGACGTACTGGGCGACGCGCGCGAACTGCTGGACAGCCTGGGCATCTATTTTGAGAACAGCGCGTCGGAAGCGGGCGCGGCGGCAATGCTGGGAGCGTCGATCCACTACCCGCTGCGCGGCGCCGTGACCTGGAAGTCGACGGTGGGCACCAACGTGGCGTCGGACGCGCTGTCGAACCTGGCCTCGGCCGGCGTCACCGGCGGGGCGCTGGTGATCCTGGGCGAAGACTATGGCGAGGGCTCCAGCATCATCCAGGAGCGTACCCACGCGTTTGCCACCAAATCGCAGATCTGGCTGCTCGATCCGCGCCCGAACCTGACTTCGATCGTCGACATGGTCGAGAAGGGCTTCGAGCTGTCCGAGGCGAGCAACACGCCCGTGATGCTGCAACTGCGCATCCGCGCCTGCCATGTGCATGGCGCCTTCGTGTGCAAGGACAACCGCGTGCCACGGTACTCGCGCCGACGGTTGCTGGAGTCGCCGGCCTTCAACTACGACAAGATCTGCCTGCCGCCGTCCACCTACGCGCACGAGAAGCAGAAGATCGAGGCACGGTGGCCGGCTGCGGTCGATTTCATCCGCGAGCACGGGCTGAACGAAACCTTCGAGGGCGCCGTCGCGCGCAACGCCGGCATCATCGTCCAGGGCGGTCTCTACAATGCGCTGATCCGCGCGCTGCAGCAGCTCGGGCTGGCCGATGCCTTCGGCAACGCCGACCTGCCAATCCACGTCCTCAACGTGGTCTATCCGCTGGTGCCGGACCAGATTGCCGATTTCTGCGCCGGCAAGGACGCGGTGCTGCTGGTGGAGGAAGGGCAGCCGGCCTACCTCGAGGAAGCCATTCACGCGCTGCTGCGCAAGGCCGGCGTGGACACGCGCCTGCATGGCAAGGACGTGCTGCCGATGGCCGGCGAATACACCGGCGACGTGCTGGTGGCGGGGCTGGCCCGCTTTATCGCGCAGGCGCGGCCGCAGGGCGTGGCGCTGGCGGCCGTGGCGAGCGCCAGTGCGGAGCTGGGCGCACGCAAGGCGGAAGGGGCAAGCGCGCTGCCGGTGCCGGTGCCGGCACGTCCGCCCGGTTTCTGCGTAGGCTGCCCCGAGCGGCCGGTGTTTGCGGCGATGAAGCTGATGCAGAAGCAGGTGGGGCAGGTGCACGTCAGCGCCGACATCGGCTGCCACACCTTTGGCACGCTGCCGCCGTTCAATATCGGCAGCACGGTGCTGGGCTACGGGCTGGGCCTGGCCAGCTCGGCCGGCATTGCGCCGCTGATCGGCAACCGCGTGGTCAGCGTGATGGGTGACGGCGGCTTCTGGCACAACGGCTTCACTACCGGAGTGGTCAATGCCGTGCACAACAAGCATGACTCGGTGCTGGTGATCATGAAGAACGGCTACACCTCCGCCACCGGGACCCAGGCCATTCCCTCATCGGTGTCCGGCGCTGGCGCGCTGCCCCAGGCGCTGGATATCGAACAGGCACTGCGCGGCGTGGGCGTGGGCTGGATCCGCACCGTGCCCAGCTACCAGGTCTCTGATATGGTGAAGACGCTGTCCGATGCCGTCACCACCGACGAGCCCGGCCTGAAGGTCGTGATCGCCGATGGCGAATGCCAGCTGGAGCGCCAGCGCCGCATCAAGCCGCAGAACGTGGCGAAGCTCAAGCGCGGTGAGCGCGTGGTGCGCACGCGCTATGGCGTGGACGAGGACGTCTGCACCGGCGACCACTCCTGCATCCGCCTCTCCGGCTGCCCTTCGCTGACACTGAAAGACAACCCGAGCCCGCTGCGCAACGATCCGGTGGTCAGCGTCAACCATGGCTGTGTCGGCTGCGGGCTGTGCGGGGAGGTGTCGCATGCCGCCATTCTGTGCCCGTCGTTTTACCGGGCCGACGTGGTGCAAAACCCCAACCTGTGGGACCGCATCGTCGACCGGACACGTTCATTTCTGATCAGCCGGATGGCCGGCGAAGCAAGGGTGCAGGCATGGAACTGAATACGGGCAAGGGGCAGGCGCAGGAACAGAAGCAGGCGCGCAGCGTCGCGGTGCTGGTGGCCGCGCTTGGGGGCGAGGGCGGCGGCGTGCTGGCTGACTGGCTGGTCGACGCGGCCACCCGGCACGGCTTTCCGGTGCAAAGCACTTCGGTCCCTGGCGTGGCGCAGCGCACGGGCGCGACCACCTACTACATCGAGATCTATCCGGTTTCCCGTGCCGAACTTGCCGGCCGCGAGCCCGTCATGTCGCTCACGCCGAGTCCCGGGCACGTCGACATCGTCGCGGCCTCGGAACTGGTCGAGGCGGGCCGCGCGCTGCAGCAAGGCTTTGTCAGCAGCGACCGGACCATGCTGATCGCATCCACCCACCGCGAGTACGCGGTGGTGGAAAAGTCCGCGATGGCCGATGGACGCTACGACGCCAGCCACGTCGAGTCTGCCGCGCAGCGGCTTGCTCGCGGCATGGTGCTGGGCGACCTGCGCGCGCTGGCGCTGCAGCATGGCACCGTGATCAACACGGTGATGTTCGGCGCGATGGTTGGCGCCGGAGCGCTGCCGATGTCGCGGCAGGCGTGCGAGGAGGCCATCCGGCATTCCGGCAAGGCGGTGGAGGCCAGCCTGCGCGGATTCGAGGCGGGCCACGCGCTGGCCAGCGCGCCCGCGGCGCAGCGCGAGGCATCCGAACAATCTGCCGGCAAGCCCGCGGCGCATCCGCGCATCGCCACCTATCCGGAGGGCTTGCGCGCGGTGGCGGACGATGGCCTTGCCCTGACGGTGGACTACCAGGACCGGCGCTATGGCGAACTGTACCTCGACCGCATCGAGCCCCTCATCGCGCTGGAGCGCGACGCAGGCGGCGGCCCTGCCGGCTTCCGCGTGGCGCGCGAAACCGCGCGCTACCTGGCGCTGTGGATGAGCTATGAAGATGTCATCCGCGTGGCGGACCTGAAGACGCGCCGCACCCGCCTGGTGCGCGTGCGGCAGGAAGTCGGCGCCCGCGAGGGCGAGCCGGTGGTGCTGACCGAATACCTTAAGCCGGGCCTGGACGAACTATGCTCGCTGCTGCCGCCCGCGCTGGCACGGCGCGCCCGCCGCCGCTGGGCGCACAAGGGCCACGCGCTCAACGTGGGGTTGCATATCAAGACCACCAGCGTCAGCGGCTTCGCGGCGCTGGTGCTGCTGCGCGGCCTGCGGCGCTGGCGCCGGATGTCGTCCCGCTTCCACGAGGAGCAGCAGCTGATCGGACGCTGGCTGGATGCGGTGATGGCCGCGATGGGGTGCTCGCTGGCGCTGGCGGAGGAGCTGGCCTTGTGCGGCAATCTCGTCAAGGGCTACGGCGAAACCAATGCGCGCGGGCGCGGCAACCTGGAGAAGATCCTGCGCGACCACGCCGGCCAGCTCAGCCAGGACCAGCCGGCAGCGGTGCTGGCGGAGCGCGTGCGCGCGGCGCGGACCGCGGCGCTGGCCGACCCCGAAGGGCGCGGCCTGGCCGGCGTGCTGGGCCAGCCGGTGCCCGAGCCCAGGGCGCAGCCGATCAAGATCGTGCGCAAGCCCAGGCCGGTGCCGCAGGTGCTGGGCTGAGGCACCGTTGGTTCTAAGCCGGCATCAATTCCCACAGGCAGGCTCCCTCTCCCACTCGCTGAGAGGGAGCAGACCGGCGCGCGGCGAAGCGTCAAGCGTGCGTGAACCGCTTGCGCAGCGCGCGCTTCGCATCCAGCATCGCACCATCCGCCACCTCGACCACCCCGTGCAGGTAGGCCTCGCTCGCATCCAGCAACGCCCCGTACATCGCACTGCACATCCCCCGCGCCGTGCGCCCCGGCCAGTCCGCCGGCAGCAGCACCTCGGGCAGGTTCGGGTCGCGCAGCAGCACGCGCCGGTACTCATGCACCAGCAGCGTCCGCACGAAGAAGGCATCGGCCGGCGCCAGCTGCGCCGCTTCCTCGGCGATCGGTGAAAAGCGCCGCAGCAGTGCCTGCCAGGCGTCGGCCACGTCGCCCAGCTTGAAGGTCTGGTGCATCAGCGCCTGCAGCGGCCGCAGCGAAAATGCCTCAAGGCTGCTGGCCTCCATCACCGCCACGTATTCCTGCGCCCGTGCCGCCTGGATGATCTCGCGCAGCGAGGCCAGGTCGGCGTTGGGATGCGCCATCACCCCGGGCGCGATCGCGCCGAACCCTTCCCACAGCAACTCCCGCTTCAGCCGCTGGCGGACAGTGGCGCGTACGTCACCGCGCACCAGCACCAGCGTCCAGCGCCCGTCCCATTCGGGCGCATCGCCCGCATAGATGCGCTTGCCCGCGTGCAGCACGCGTTGCAGGCCGGCCTCAGACAGCCCGTAGTAACTGCGCCGGCCGATGCGCGTGGCGGCCAGCCAGTCGTCGGCGGTGAGGCGGAAGGTGGCGGTGCGCACCAGCCGGTCATTGATGCCGAACGGCGCCGCCAGGCGGATCAGGCTGCCCAGCCAGACCGCCTGGGGCCGCGGCGCGACCACGTCGCCGAACAGCGTCACCAGCATCGAGTTGGCGCCCAGCTTGAGCCCGCGTGCCAGCCGCGTCACGCGGGGGGAAACCGGATCGGGGTCGGGCGTCGGCATCGGCGGGTCTCCAGAAGTGATACACAAACGTCGATTGCTTGAATCAAATTGTATCACTACCATCCATTTCAACTTACGAGATTGACGCCGATCAAGACGTCGATCACAGGCAAAACAGGTGGAGCCAACGATGTACGCACAGCTGGTGGAGACAGGAGCGACAAGGCTCCGCGCAATGGAAGAGATGGACCCGCAGGAGCGCGAGTTCCAGGCCCGCGTGGATGCCGGCATCAAGATCGAAGCCAAGGACTGGATGCCCGAGGCGTATCGCAAGACGCTGGTGCGCCAGATCTCGCAGCACGCCCATTCCGAGATCGTGGGCCAGCTGCCCGAGGGCAACTGGGTCACGCGCGCCCCCACGCTGGAGCGCAAGGCGGTGCTGCTGGCCAAGATCCAGGACGAGGCCGGCCATGGCCTGTACCTCTACAGCGCGGCGGAAACGCTGGGCGTGTCGCGCGATCAGATGCTGGGCGACCTGCACAGCGGCAAGGCCAAGTATTCCAGCATCTTCAACTACCCCACGCTGAGCTGGGCCGATATCGGCATGATCGGCTGGCTGGTGGACGGCTCGGCCATCATCAACCAGGTGCCGCTGTGCCGCTGCTCGTTCGGCCCGTATGCGCGCGCCATGGTGCGCGTCTGCAAGGAAGAGTCCTTCCACCAGCGCCAGGGCTACGACATCCTGCTGTCGCTGTGCAACGGCACGGCCGAGCAGAAGCAGATGGCGCAGGACGCGCTCAACCGCTGGTGGTGGCCGGCGCTGATGATGTTCGGCCCGTCCGACGGCGATTCGCCCAACAGCGCGCAGTCGATGCAATGGCGCATCAAGCTGTTCTCCAACGACGAGCTGCGCCAGAAGATGGTCGACCAGACCGTGCCGCAGGCCGAATACCTGGGCCTGACCATTCCCGATCCCGAACTGAAGTGGAACGAGGAACGCGGCCACTATGACTTCGGCGAGATCGACTGGTCCGAGTTCTACCACGTCATCCAGGGCAACGGCCCGTGCAACCGCGACCGCCTGCGCACCCGCGTCAAGGCCTGGGACGACGGCGCATGGTTCCGCGACGCACTGGTGGCGCACGCCGACAAGCCGGCGCAGCAAGCCGCCGCCTGACCCCGCGGCGCACGGCGCCGCTACCCATCGAACCCGCATCACACAGGAGGTTGCCATGAAAGAGTGGCCGCTTTGGGAGATCTTTATCCGCAGCCAGCACGGCCTGGCCCACAAGCACGTGGGCAGCCTGCACGCGCCCGACGGCGAAATGGCGATCAACAACGCCCGCGACGTCTACACGCGCCGCAACGAGGGCGTCAGCGTCTGGGTGGTGAAGGCCGCCGACGTGGTCGCCAGCAGCCCCGGCGACAAGGGCCCGCTGTTCGAGCCCGCCAACAGCAAGGTCTACCGCCATCCGACGTTCTTCCCGATGCCGGAAGCCGTCAAGCACATCTGATACGGCCCGGATCATGGACAACCACAAGCTCGCTCATCTTCACGAGTACCTGCTGCGCCTGGGCGACACCACGCTGGTGCTTGGCCAGCGCCTGTCGGAATGGTGTGGCCGCGGCCCGGCGCTCGAAGAAGACATCGCGCTGACCAACGTCGCGCTCGACCTGGTCGGCCAGACCCGCCTGTGGCTGGGCTACGCCGCCGAGGTGGAGGGCGCCGGGCGCAACGCCGACCAGCTCGCCTACCTGCGCGACGCGCACCAGTTCCGCAACCTGCTGCTGGTGGAACAGCCCAACGGCAGCTATGCCGATACGCTGGCGCGCCAGTTCCTGTTCGACACCTGGCACTACTTTGTGCTGGAGGGACTGCAGCGCTCCACCGATGCGCGCATCGCGGAAATCGCCGCCAAGTCGCTCAAGGAAGTGACCTACCACGTGCGCCGCAGCGCCGACCTGGTGGTGCGCCTGGGCGACGGCACCGAAGAGAGCCACCGCCGCATGCAGGACGCCTTCGACGACCTGTGGATGTTCACCGGCGAGCTGTTCGAGGCCGATGCGGCCGAGGCCGCGCTGGTGCGCGACGGCGTGATTCCCGATCCGGTTACCCTGGCCGAGCCCTGGCAGCGCCACGTCGGCGAGGTGCTGGAAGACGCCACGCTGCGCGTGCCTGCCGACCAGTGGGCGCAGAGCGGCGGCGGCCACGGCCGTCATACCGAACACCTCGGCTACCTGCTGGCCGAGATGCAGTTCCTGCAACGCGCCTATCCCGGCGCGCAGTGGTGATCTCCATGACCGCGCAAGCACTGGCACGCCCCGCCGTCGAACAGGTCTGGAGCTGGCTCGATACGGTGCCCGATCCGGAGATCCCGGTGATTTCGGTGGTGGACCTCGGGATCGTGCGCGACGTGGCGTGGGTCGGTGAGACCTGCGTCGTCACCATCACGCCGACCTACTCCGGTTGCCCGGCGATGACGGTAATCCGCGAGGGCATCGAAAGCGCGCTCGCGGAACACGGCGTCGATGCCGTGCAGGTGCAGACGCAACTGGCGCCGGCCTGGACCACCGACTGGATGACCCCGCGCGGCAAGGCCAGCCTGACCGGCTACGGCATCGCGCCGCCGGCGCAGCGGGTGATCGACATCAGCGGCATCAGCCGCAGGGCAGGTAGGGGACCGGCGGCGCTGGTGGTGGCCTGCCCGCATTGCGGCTCGCGCCAGACCCGGCTGGTCAGCCAGTTCGGCTCGACCGCCTGCAAGGCCCTGTATCGCTGCGGCGACTGCAAGGAACCGTTCGATTACTTCAAGGCGCACTGAGCCGGACCGAGGTAGTGAGATGAGCAAATTCCATGAACTGACGGTGGCCTCGGTCACCCGCGAAACCCGCGACGCCGTGGCCGTGACCTTTGCCGTGCCCGACGCGCTGGCCGATACCTACCGCTACGTGCAGGGCCAGCACCTGACGCTGCGCACCGGCATTGGCGGCGAGGACGTGCGCCGCTCGTACTCGATCTGCGCGGCGGTGCAGGACGAACAGCTGCGCGTGGCGATCAAGCGCGTCGACGGCGGCCTGTTCTCCAACTGGGCCAACGAGCAGCTGCAGCCCGGCATGAAGCTCGAAGTGATGCCGCCGTCGGGCCACTTCCATGTGCCGTTGTCCGCCACGCACGCCAGGCACTACGTGGCGTTCGCCGCCGGCAGCGGCATCACGCCGATGCTGTCGATCATCAAGACCACCTTGCAGGCCGAGCCCGAAAGCCGCTTCACGCTGTTCTACGGCAACCGCGCCTCGTCTTCCGTGCTGTTCAAGGAAGAGCTGGAAGACCTGAAGGACACCTACCTGCAGCGCTTCAACCTGGTGTTCGTGCTCAGCCGCGAGCAGCTGGACATCGACCTCTTCAACGGCCGTATCGACGGCGAGAAGGTCAATGCGCTGCTCAGGCACTGGGTCAAGCCACAGGACATCGATGTCGCCTTTATCTGCGGCCCGCATTCGATGATGGAAGAGGTGTCGCAGGCGCTGGCCGACAACGGCGTCGACAAGGCCCGCATCAAGCGCGAGCTGTTCGCCACCAGCATCCCTTCGGCGCGCCCGGCCGCGCATGCGCACAAGCAGGTCGGCCAGCAGCAGTGCGAGGTCACGGTGATCCAGGACGGCCGCACGCGTTCCTTCACGCTGGAGAAGAACAAGGAAACCGTGCTCGACGCCGCGCTGGCGCAGGGCATCGAGCTGCCTTATTCGTGCAAGGGCGGGGTCTGCTCGACCTGCCGCTGCAAGCGCATCGAAGGCGAGGTCGACATGGACGTCAACTTCGCGCTGGAAGACTACGAGGTCGCGCGGGGCTTCATCCTGAGCTGCCAGAGCTATGCCGTCAGCGACAAGCTGGTGATCGACTTCGACCAGGAAACCTGAAGCGGTTCCTGTCGCCATCCCGAACCATACACAAAACATTCTGCCCCCGGAGCAAGCCGTGTCCCATCCGTTTTTCGAACGCCACCAGGCGCTGCTGGAACAAGCCACCCAAGCCATCGCCGAGCGCGGCTACTGGAGCCCGTTCACCGAGATGCCGAGCCCCAAGGCCTACGGCGAAACCGCCAACGCCGACGGCAAGGCCGCCTTCGAGGCCCGCCTGAACCAGCCGTTCGCGCTGTCGCAGCCGGGCACCGTCGGGCAGGCCGGCAAGGAAGTCTCGCCCTACGGCCCGGAGCTGGGCATCAGCTATCCGAAGCCCGATCTCGACCAGCTCTTTGCCGGAGTGGCCGAAGGTATGCCTGCCTGGCGCAAGGCCGGGCCTGAAGCGTGGGTAGGGGTTTCGCTGGAGATCCTGCAGCGACTGAACCGGCGCAGCTTCGAGATTGCCTACGCGGTGATGCATACCACCGGCCAGGCCTTCATGATGGCCTTCCAGGCCGGCGGCCCGCACGCGCAGGACCGTGGCCTGGAAGCGGTGGCCTACGCCTGGGACGAGATGCGCCGCATCCCGAAGCGGGCCATCTGGGAAAAGCCGCAGGGCAAGAACGAGCCGCTGCGCATGGAAAAGCGTTACACCGTGGTGCCGCGCGGCGTGGGCCTGGTAATCGGCTGCTGCACCTTCCCGACCTGGAACGGCTATCCCGGCCTGTTCGCCAGCCTGGCGACCGGCAACGCGGTGGTGGTCAAGCCGCACCCGGGCGCGATCCTGCCGCTGGCGATCACCGTCGAGGTGGCGCGCGAGGTGTTGCAGGAAGCCGGCTTCGACCCCAACCTGGTCACGCTGGTGGCCAACGACCCGACCGAGCGCATGGCGTCGAAGCTGGCGCTGCGCCCGGAAGTGCGCCTGATCGACTTTACCGGCAGCACTGCCAACGGCGACTGGCTGGAGCGCAACGCGCACCAGGCGCAGGTCTACACCGAGAAGGCCGGCGTCAACCAGATCGTGATCGACTCGACCGGCGACTTCAAGGGCATGGTGCGCAATATCGCGTTCTCGCTGGCGCTGTACTCGGGCCAGATGTGCACGGCGCCGCAGAACATCTACGTGCCGAAGGACGGTATCGATACGCCGGAAGGGCGGCTCAGCTTTGACGAGGTCGCCGGGGCCATTGGCGAAGCGGTTGGCAAGCTGACCGGCGATCCCGCCAAGGCAGTCGAACTGCTGGGTGCGATCCAGAACGACGGTGTGGTGGAACGCATCGAGTCCTCGCGGGTGCTGGGCGAGATCGTCGCCGACAGCCGCGTGCTGGAACACCCGGAATTCCCCGGCGCGCGCATCCGCACGCCGCTGGTGCTGAAGGTGGATGCCAGCGACGAGGGCAAGATCATGCAGGAGCTGTTCGGCCCGATCTCGTTCATCGTTGCCACCGACAGCACCGCGCACAGCATCGCGCTGGCGCACCGCGGCGCAAAGGAACACGGCGCGCTGACGCTCTCCGCCTATACGACCGATGCCGGCGTGACCGAAGCCATCCGCGATGCCGCCGAAGACGCCGGCGTGGCCCTGTCGCTGAACCTGACCGGCGGCGTGTTCGTCAACCAGTCGGCGGCGTTCAGCGACTTCCACGCCACCGGTGCCAACCCGGCGGCCAATGCCTCGCTGTCGGATGCCGCCTTCGTCGCCAACCGCTTCCGCGTCGTCCAGAGCCGTTCGCATATCTGACCCAAGGCTTGCAGTCGCAGTACCCGGCGCCGGCCCCCCTTGCTCGCGGCGCCATCATAACGAGATGGAGTAGACAATGGTTCAACGCATCCCCAACCCCAACGAGCTGGAGCCGATCGAACGCGCCAGCCGCGACGAACTGCAGGCGCTGCAGCTGGAACGGCTGAAATGGAGCGTGCGCCATGCCTATGACAACGTGCCGCACTACCGCAAGGCCTTTGCCGCTGCGGGCGTGCATCCGGACGACCTGCGGTCGCTGTCGGACCTGTCGAAGTTTCCGTTCCTGACCAAGCAGGACCTGCGCGACAACTACCCGTTCGGCATGTTCGCGGTGCCGCGCGAGAAGGTGGCGCGCGTGCACGCGTCGAGCGGCACCACCGGCAAGCCCACCGTGGTTGGCTATACAGCGAAGGACATCGATACCTGGGCCGGCGTGGTGGCACGCTCCATCCGCGCAGCGGGCGGGCGTGCCGGCGACCTGGTCCATGTCAGCTATGGCTACGGCCTGTTCACGGGCGGCCTGGGCGCGCACTACGGCGCCGAGAAGGCGGGCTGCACGGTGATCCCCATGTCCGGCGGCCAGACCGAGAAACAGGTACAGCTGATCCGCGAGTTCCAGCCCAACATCATCATGGTGACGCCGTCGTACATGCTGAACCTGATCGAGGAGATGGAGCGCCAGGGCATGGACCCGTCGGAAAGCTCGCTCAAGGTCGGTATCTTCGGCGCCGAGCCGTGGACGGACGCGATGCGCGCCGAGATCGAGGCCCGCGCCGGCATCGACGCGGTGGATATCTACGGCCTGTCTGAAGTCATGGGCCCGGGCGTGGCCTGCGAATGCATCGAGAGCAAGGACGGCCCGGTGATCTGGGAAGACCACTTCTACGCCGAGATCATCGACCCCGTGACCGGCGAGGTGCTGCCGGACGGCGAGGAGGGCGAGCTGGTGTTCACCTCGCTGAGCAAGGAAGCGTTGCCGGTGATCCGCTACCGCACGCGCGACCTCACGCGCCTGCTGCCGCCCACGTCGCGGTCGATGCGCCGCATCGGCAAGATCACCGGCCGTTCGGACGACATGCTGATCATCCGCGGCGTTAACGTGTTCCCGTCGCAGATCGAGGAACTGATCCTGAAGTCGCCGGCGCTGGCGCCGCAATACCAGCTGGTGGTGACCCGCGATGGCCACCTCGACAAGCTGGAGGTGCGGGTCGAAGCGCGGCCCGAGCGTTCCGCGTCGCTGTGCGCCGATGACCGTGCGACGCTGGAGCGCGAGCTGAAGGCGCAGATCAAGACCTATGTGGGCGTGACCACGCGGGTGCAGGTGGTGGATGCGGAAGGCATCGAGCGCACCACCGTGGGCAAGGCGCGGCGGGTCGTCGATATGCGGCCGAAGGTCACGCACGAGCAGCCGGCCGGGGCGATCTGAGGCGCAGCGCTCCACCAACACCCCGGGCAAACGCTCCCCTCTCCCGCCTGCGGGGGAGGGGAGCAAACCGCCGCTAACTGCAATGCCGCAACGGCGGCTTAGTCGGTGTCCTGCTGTGCCTTGTGGCGGGACGCCATCTTGTCCTGCTGCGCCGGCGGCACGTAGTCGTAGTGGCTGAACTGGATGGTGTAGCTGCCGTGGCCGCCAGTGATGCTGTTCAATCGTGACTGGTAGTCGTTCAGCTCCGACAGCGGCACCTGGCCGGCCACGATCACCGCGTTGCCGGCCGCGGTGCGCGTGCCATGGACCTGGCCGCGCTTGGTGGACAGGTCGCCGATGATGTCGCCCATGGCGGTGCCCGGCGCCGTCACCTCGATATCGACGATCGGCTCCAGCACGCTGGGGCGGGCCTTGAGCACCGCGTCGATAAAGGCCTTGCGCCCGGCGGTCGCGAACGCGACTTCCTTGGAGTCGACCGGGTGGCTCTTGCCGTCATAGACGGTCACGCGCACGTCCTGCATCGGGAAGCCCGCCAGCGGGCCGCTGTCCAGCACCTGGCGGATGCCTTTCTCGACGGCGGGAATGAACTGCCCGGGAATCGCGCCGCCCTTGACCGCATCGACAAACTCGAAGCCCTCGCCGCGCGCCAGCGGCTCGATGCGCAGCATCACCTCGCCGAACTGCCCCGCGCCGCCGGTCTGCTTCTTGTGCCGGTGATGGCCCTCGGCCTTGCCGCCGATGGTCTCGCGATAGGCAATCTTGGGCGGGTGCGTCGACACTTCCAGCTTGTACTGCTCGGTCAGCCGCTCCAGCGCGCAGCGCAGGTGGAACTCGCCCAGCCCGAACACCACGGTTTCATTGGTGCCCGCCGGATGCTCGATGCGCAGGCACGGGTCTTCCGCGCTGAGCTTGTGCAGCACCTCGGCCAGGCGCTGCTCGTTGCCGCGCCGCGCCGGTTCTATCGCCAGCCCGTAGATGGGGGTTGGGAATTCCAGCGGCGTGAGGTGGATATTGCCGTCCTCGGTGGCATCGTGCAGCACGGCATCGAAGCCGAGTTCGTCGACCTTGGCCACCGCGCAGATATCGCCCGGGCCGGCGCGCGGGATTTCCTGGGTCTCCCTGCCCTGCAGCCGCAGCAGGTGCGCCACCTTGAACGGCTGGCGGCCGTCGCCGATATAGAGCTGGCTGTCGCGCGTGACCGTGCCCTGGTGGATGCGGAACACGGCCAGCTTGCCAACATAGGGATCGATCACCACCTTGAAGACATGGGCCAGCACGTGCTTGTGCGGCACCGGCTCGGCGCGCACGGCCTTGCGGTGTTCGTTGCCGTCACCGCCGCCTTCGCCGGTATCGCGATAGAACAGCGGCGGATTGCCTTCGGTCGGGTTGGGCAGCAGTTGCACGAATACGTCGAGCAGTTCCGTGATGCCGACGCCGGTGGCGGCCGAGGTAAAGCAGATCGGCACCAGGTGGCCTTCGCGCAGCGCGCGCTCGAAGGGGGCATGCAGCTGCTCCGGCGTGATCGCCTGGCCTTGCTCCAGGTACAGCTCCATCAGCTCGGGATCGATCTCGATCACCTGGTCGATCAGCGCATCGTGGGCGGCTGGCACCGATAAAAAATCCGACTCGCCGGCCGGATTGAAGAAGCAGTCGACCACCTTGCCGCCGTGGTCGGCCGGCAGGTTGATCGGCAGGCACTCCTTGCCGAAGGCCTCCTGGATATCCGCCAGCAGCGTTGGCAGGTCGACCTTGTCGCCGTCGATGCCGTTTATGATGATCATCCTGCACAACTGGCGCGCCTGGGCCCACGCCATGGCCCGGCGCGTGGTCATCTCGATGCCGGTCTGCGCATTGATGACGATCGCGGCGGTCTCCACCGCGGCCAGTGCGCTGATGGCGAGGCCGGAGAAGTCAGGGTAGCCGGGGGTGTCGAGCAGGTAGATGCGGGTGTCGCGGTAATGCAGGTGGGCAACGGCGGCGGTCAGCGAGCGTTTGTACTTGCGCTCCAGCGGATCGGTGTCGCACACCGTGGTACCGCGTTCGATGCTGCCGGGCGTGTGCAGCGCACCGCCCTTGTACAGCAGTGCCTCGACCAGCGAGGTCTTGCCGCACCCCGCGTGCCCAAGCAGGGCGACGGTGCGGATGGCATCGGGACTATCGTGCATGGTGGCCCTCGTCCGGCAATGGCTGTCCGGGAATTATTGGCGAAATTGGCCGCCACTACCACATGCGCGGGTCTGTCCCCGCACGCTGCAGCGCAGCAGATGCAATCCGCCGCCCCCTCATTTTCATCCGATCCGACGACGCCTGAAGCCGCCGCGCGTGTGAAGAATGTCTCACTACGCGAGGAGACGACACTATGACGAAGCACCCGTTCGACCTGACAGGCAAAGTGGCGCTGGTGACCGGCGGCAACGGCGGCATCGGGCTGGGCATTGCAGAAGGGCTGGCCGCGGCCGGCGCCGACATCGCGATCTGGGGCACCAATGCCGACAAGAACGCCGCCGCGGCCGACCGGCTGGCCCGGCATGGCCGCAAGGTGCATACCGAGCTTTGCGATGTCGGCGACGAGCAGGCGGTCGATGCTGCAATGCAGCGCACGGTGGCGGCGCTGGGGCGCGTCGACGGCTGCTTTGCCAATGCCGGCGTCGGCAGCGGCAACAAGGGGCCGTTCGACCAGATGGCAACCGAGGCCTGGCGCAGGACCATGCGCGTCAACCTGGACGGCGCCTTCTTTACGCTGCGCGCGGCAGTCCGGCAGATGCTGGTGCAGGGCGAGGGCGGGGTGCTGTGCAGCACGGCTTCGGTCGCCGCGATCGAGGGCGCGCCGCGCTCCGAGCACTATGCCGCGACCAAGGGCGGCGTGATCTCGATGATGCGGGGGCTGGCTGTCGAGTATGCGCGCAAGGGCATCCGCGCCCATTCGATCCTGCCCGGTTGGATCAAGACCGAAATGACCAGCGTGGCGCAGACCAACGACGCCTTCCAGGAGATGGTGCACAAGCGCGTGCCGATGCGCCGCTGGGGCGAGGGCAGCGACTTTGGCGGAATCGCGGTCTACCTGATGAGCCCGGCGTCGGCGTACCACACGGGCGATACCTTTGTGATCGACGGGGGCTATACGCTGTTCTGAGTCGAAGGACCCACTGCCACACCCGGCCGCCGCCCACGACCTAGGCGCGTCCATCCGCCTGCGGCCAGGCTCTGCGCACTGGTAGCACGCGAGGCCGAAGCGGGGTGGTCGGAACCGGCATTTGTGATGACGGCGCGCTCGACTGGTGGCCACGGATCGACGTAGAAGTCGCCGGGCGGGCAATAGAGGCACTCCGGCCGGGCGACTATCAGATCGCCCGGCGCGAGCGGCTTCGGGCGGTGACTGCGGGGCTGGGCCTAAGCGTGCCTCCTGATGCAACGTGGCCGTTGGGCGGCTGCGATGCTCACGCAGAGGAAGACCTGCGTCGGTTCGCGGGCGCGGGCTGGTTCAGGTGTCGGCGGAATCCGACGAGGAGCAAGGGAGACCCTGGCGACGGCGTTACAGATGTTTGGTCATCGTGACATGACTGACCGAAAAACCTAGCTTGCCATATAGATTTCGCGCAGCTTGGTTATGGCCAAATACATGAAGTCGGATCGTCGAGAGGCCAAGATTCCGGACGTAGTCTTCAACTGCCAGTAGGGCACAATGAGCATGACCGCATCCCCGATATGCGGGATAAATGTAGATGTCGAATAGGAACGCAAATTCATCGTGCTTGTTGGTCTGAATCCAGACGTTGCCTACGGCATGGGCATTACTCCCTGCATGAATTGAAAATAAATGATGGTTAGGTGTATTCACGCCATATGGCAATAGCTTGCGGAAGAGCGTGGTGGCATTGGATAAGGCTGAGGACATCGTCAAATCGGAGCATTTCGTCATGTCCTCAGCGTAATCGCGGATTGAGCGATAGGAGAAATCCTCGAATTCGACTTCGGTGAGCTGTAGCAGTCTGGTCATGATTCTATGATGAATTTGTCTTCGGACTTCTGGTTGCACACGTTGTACGGAGGTATACGAAAAGGAATATGCTGATGAAGCTTGATGCAACTATCGCCCAGCACAAATTAGGAATTGGGTTGTTGCCGGCCACACTGATCAAGGCGCTGATGGCACCTGCGGTGCAAAATCTGATGGTGCTGCCCGCGGCTGCGGCCGTACCTGCGATCTCGTCAAATAGATTCATCGCCTCGGTGGCCGTCGCCGGACGAACAAAAACAGTTCCTGCCGTACAAATGAGCATTGGCAGGAGAACTGTCAGAGAAGCATTGGCTTGATAATGCGACATTGCCATCATGAGGAATCCGGATGTTGTCATTAGCAGGAGACCAAGCTTGATCTGACCCGGTGTTTCTATCTTCTTTGTTGCGTATGATGCTAGCGATCCGCCAACTAAATAGGCTGTGCCATAGGCCATTAATACAATGGAATATTCATAGTTGCTCATATTAAGTCCGGCAATGAATATTGCCGGAGAAACTATGATGAAGGCCAAGTGGCATGAAAAGGCAAAGGCGCCAATGACTGAATAGATCAGAAATGATCGGGTTCTGAGGATTGTAAGGTAAGCGTTGCAATAGAATTGCATGCTGCCACGGTGAGTTCTTGATGTCTCATGGAATTGACGGTAAACCTGAAAAAGGATGATCATCGAGATAATTACAAAGAGTATGAAGCTGCCCTGCCAGCCAAGCGTTGACTGGAGAATCGAGCCCAATAGTGGCGAGCACGCAATGAAAATTCCAGACAGCGTCGTCGTAAATATTCTGATTCTCACGCCTTCTGGACCCTTGTATGCATCCTGAACAATCGCTTGGGCTAGAACGAAGGAAGCACAGCCAACGGATTGAATGATTCGATAGGCAATGAAAGCGCCATAGTCGTGGGAAAAGATGCAACCCGCCGCCCCCACTAGCGCGAGAAGAATTCCAATCATTAGGAGCCGCTTGCGCCCGAAGCGATCGGATAGTGGGCCGACGAACAATTGTGCAATCGAGAAGCCTATGGAGAAGATGCTGATCGACAGTGCTATATCTCCAGTCCCGGTGTGGAAGTGATCAGCCAGCGCTGGAAACGACGGTAGCATGACGTCCAGTGGAATCGCGCTAAGAAGGATGAGTAGGCTGAGCAGGAGCAGCAATCGATCACTTTGATTGGTTGTGGTGGGAGTCATCGGTCTCCTGTCGGGTTAGGCATCCGGATCAATCAACCCATGTTTCGAAAAATTGGCGACATATCTCGGCTCACTGAAGAATGAACAATCTCGCAGAGCGTGCATGGTAGTTGCTGCGCCATTCCTTGCCCGCGTGCGATCTTCCGCCTCGGTATTTCTTTCTGCAGAAATTGCCCGTGCTACACTGCTATCAACGCCTAGTTCGTCCAGATCGCGTTCCAGAAGAGTCTCGTCCAGTCGAAAGCATTCTCGAATTATTGTTGGTAGTTGAGTCGCACAAAAATCACGTTCCAGGTTCGAGAGCCGCGGCCACAAGTACGAAAACATAGACACAAAATACTGACTGTGCTTCCACTCGTCTGCCAAATGATCCATAAGCACGTTGTGGACCGGAAGTACGAGGGCTGAGCGACCCATTCTGGCAAATTCCTTGATTATGACCGTTTCCGAAACGAAACCTATAAGGAACCATCCGAGAGCCTCATGCTGAAAGTTTGAGGCAAGGGCTTCCAGACGCGCTATGCGGCCAAACCGCCTTGTTCCTTGATTTAGGCCGTAAATCTCGGAGACTTGATGCGCCACATCTGCCGACATCACAGCGTGATATCCTTCGTCGGTATAAATCCGTAGTGCATCCATCCGCATGCCGTGAGGGACCGAGACTGGCAGGCGATTTTGTGAGATAAATTCGACCGATTTATTTACTATTCTGTGTTCGAGCAGAGTGGTGTACTCGAGAAAATTGACCAGATTTCTTGCCAGTAGCTCCTGTACTTGGGCCGGCTTGAGATCCGCCAGCAAAGGATGGGATAGGAAAGGCAGGGCTGAGGGAAAGAACCAGTTACGTGACTCCAAATCATTCATATTGACGGAGTGGCAGTTGTATTTGTATGGTCTGGCGCGAACCGTGGATTTCTCATTCCACTCAGTAAAATATCCGGTTTCCTCGGCGCCATTGGTGGCAAGTTTGGAGGTTGTCAGATTGCGTTTTTCAGGTTTCATCTGTGCTGGTCGTGAAATATTCGGAAAGTACCTGGCGGCTCGCGGGATCGATGTCTTCGCCGTCGCTATAGCCGGCGCCAACGAAGAGAAGTGGCTGTTCGCTAAGTGACTTGATATTCAGAAGATTTTCAACGTCGCTGTCCCTGAATGCAGCGGATAGCCATGTCTTTAGGCCGCAAGCGGTGCTTGTCAGCTGAAATGTTTGAGATAGATGGCCGATGTCCAACAGCGATACACGATAAGCTCTTGAGTGGCCGTATTTCCACCACATTCGGTCAAATCTGCTCGCGATGAAAACGCCGAATGCCAGTTCGGCTGAAAAATACTGCCCCATGAGCACGGCGGCCAGGTCGTCCGGGTGGCGGATTTCCTGGATGAACCTGAGACTATGCGTGACAGGACTATAGTGATACATTCCAGGGCACAAGCCATCAATCCGCAGAAGGCAGATGTAGATCTCGGTCGAATTCAAGCCGCCCCCTGATGGACTACTTCTTCGTTGGCGTAAGTACTTCGGAACGTACTCATTAATTCCCGCTTCCCGCTCTTTCAAGAAACCGAATGATGAATACAATATGGTGCTAAGTGTCAGCTGATCGACGCTTTCCTGTCGAAATTTCCGGCAGGTCCGACGCTCAATCAAGCTTTGCCAGAGCGATTTTTCGTCCAAGATCGACAGGTCCGGATCAGGCAGGTAAATGATGCTGGATGCGGGGTGGTGCTTATAGGGTGGGATCTCACGCTTTACTGTTTCGATGCAAAGCGCAGCATGGTTCATGGCCCACTGGCGATCGGTCGTGGGCATCAGGTCCTGTGGAATGTCCTTAGTACCAAAATGAAATATGCGAGCAAGAATATCCCAGCCCCAGTCATGCTGTGGGAACGGCCGGTCTGCGACGATATTGTGTTTCCGAAATTCGCTGTCAATCTTCTTGTCTGCAGCAGCGATGCTACTCTTGTAGGCTATCTCCAATAAACGTGAGATATAGTCCGGGGCAAGAGAATATTGGCAATGCCTTTCGAAGTCCCATAGCACGACTCCTTCTGGTGTAAAAATTAGAAAGACATTGGGGTTGATATGTAAAGTCATGTCAATACCCTCCATTAAGGCGCCCCAGGATTGGGACGCCTTCGCTAATTACTTCTTAATGGGCTCGCCGATTTGCGTCCAGTTCGCCATTTTTCCGGATTCCAGCGTGATTTTCTTCATGATGCCTCCTGTTTGATAACGAATTGCCGCACGAGAATGTGCGGTAATTGAAAGATAGGAAGCGAAAATCAGCACAGCCATGAGAAAATTCCGATTTGAGTGTCGGAATCATCCCGTTGATGGGGAGATAGTGGCGGGCCCACACCGATATGCGCGTGGATTCACCTTGGACCAGTCGCCGGAAGAGGGAAAGGCAAGTTTGGCGGGACAGGGCAGCCGGGCGACGTGAGTTTTCGCACGGCGTTTCGATACGCTAATCGAAGACTGGGGGCAGTGGGCGGGCCAAGTGGCGGTCCGCCGCGTGACGCGGAGCCAGCGCCGGCAATGTAATCGGCGCTTCAGCCGGCGAATTTAGTCAGCCACCCAAGCGGGGCGCCGGGGCAGCAGGATCACCGCGCATGCGATGACAGCTGTATTGGAGTGTCCAGATTTTTCCGGAGTGCGCGACGGGCTAGGGTATCTTTTCTTGCCGAATTCACTGGAGGGAGAGGAAGGGAGCATGCGGTTAGTGCGCGAAAGCTCCCTACCGGTCGTTGAGGCACTCAGCAATGTGGCTGGGCGGTCGGCGCCTTTAGAACACGTCGTCCTTCCAGTGATACCAGTGATACAACACCCGCTGCCCCAGCCTCCGGAACGGCGCGAACATCTGCGATTCCACCATCTCGCGCACGTTCGGGAACGGCAGCGGCGAGCGGAAGATCGGCAACTCCGGCAGCGCTGACGACTTACCTGCGACCAGTGCCGCCAGGCGCTTGCCGGCCTGGGCTGAGTACATCACGCCGTTGCCGCCGTAGCCCATGGCGTAATAGATCGACTGCGCCGGATCGGGCTGCGTGATGCGCGGCATCATGTCGTGGCTGACATCGACCCAGCCCCACCAGGAATAGTCGACCTGGATGCCCTGCAGCGCGGGAAACTTGCGGTGCATGTCGGCGATCAGCTTCTGCTTGTACTGTTCCTGCGGCGCATCGTTGCCGGTGATGGCGCTGCGGCTGCCGATCTGCAGGCGGCCGTCGGGCATCAGGCGGTAGTAGTGGCGCAGGATGCGCGTGTCGGTGATGACCTGCGTGGTGCGGAAGTTGCACGCGGCCAGTTCGGCTGGCGTGAGGGGGCGCGTGACGATGGAGTTCGACAGGATCGGGAAGAGCCGGTTCTTGAGCTCGCGGTGCAGCGACTGCGAGGTGTAGCCGCCGGTGGCCACGGCCACGGCGCGGGCGCGCACGATGCCGCCGGGGGTGCGCAGATAGTGCACACCGTTGCGCGTTTCCCAGCCGGTCACGGGGCTGGACGGATGCACTTTGGCGCCGAGTTCGCGCGCGCGGCGCAGGTAGCCGAAGGCGAGCTTGCCGGCATGGATGCCGATGCCTTCGGGCTCGTGCATGGCGCCCGCGGCTTCCTTGTCGTCGACATATTCGCGCCGCACGGTGTCGGCGTCCAGGATGCGCGCGTCGTACTTGAAGACTTCGCGCAGGAGTTTGGCTTCCTTTTCCAGCCCGGGCATGACCTTGGCACGGTGCGCGATATACAAATGGCCGCCGGGCTGCGGGTCGCACTGGATGTCCTTGATCAGCCCCTTGAAGGTTTCCATGCCGTCGCAGACTTCCTGATGCAGGCGCAGCGCGGTATCCAGGCCGTAGCGCTGGATCCACTGCGAGCGCTTGAGCCGCCCGGACGCGCATTGCGCCTGGCCGCCGTTGCGCGTGCTGCAGCCCCAGCTGACGCGGTTGGCTTCCAGCACGGTGGCCTTGATGCCGTACTCCTGCGCCAGGAAGATGGCGCAGGTCAGGCCGGTAAAGCCCGAGCCGATGATGGCCACGTCCACGTCGATGTCATGCGTGATCGGGCCGTCGTCGGCGGGCGGCTCGCCCGCGGTGCCGATCCAGTAGGTCGGCGCGTACTCGCGGCCATGGCCGGGGGTGGGCGTGTGCAGGGGATCGTAGGCGGGGTCGTACGGCCGGGTGGGCGCGGTGGACTGCTCGCCGGCAAGAAGGCTGCTGCGGGGGGCTACGGCTTGCATGGCGCGTCTCCTCGGTCAGGCTGCGGGCGCTACGACGGGGGGGCGGTCCTTGCGGTACGCATTCTTCACCGCGATCTTGCCGTCGCGGAAGGTGAAGACGTCGACCATGCGCGCCTCGATGCGGGCGCCGTCGGCACGGGTGCCGCGGAAGGTGGATTCGCTGACGCCGCGGTCGCCCACGACAAAGTGGTCGCCATCGACCCACTGCGCATCGGGGAAGGTTTGCCAGGCCAGCTGGAAGCCTTCGCGCACCGCGTCGCGGCCGATAAAGCTGCGGCCCAGCAGGTCGGGACCTGCCACGCCGTGGAAGGCGCAGTCATCGGCCATGAAGCGCATCAGGGCTTCGATGTCGTGGCGGTTCCAGGCGTCGTTGAAGGCCTGCAGCAGTTCGATGCCGGCGGCGGTGTTGTCCTTGGACATGGGTTGGTCTCCTGAGTGTTGTCTGCCGGTCCGTGGGGAACTGGCCATGACTCGAGGATAGGGAAGCCAGCCGCGGCGCTGTAGCGCCAGTTCGGGACAATCGCTTGGGCCAGCGGCGCGAGACAGCGCCGCTGGTGCGTTCAGGCCGCGGGGCGGACCCGGGAAGTGACGGCGGCGGCGGGCGTGGCGCTGCCGGCGGTGGCCTGCAGCTCACGCGCCACGCCCGCCAGCACGCGGATGCCGGGCTCGATGCGGTCGAGCGAGATCGACGAGTAGCCCAGCCGGAAGTGGTTGCGCGGTGCGGGCTCGGCCATGAAGAAGACGCTGCCAGGCTCGATCAGCACGCCCTGCAGCTCGGCCAGCCGCGCGAGCGCGTCGGCATCGAGCCAGGACGGCCCCTCGATCCAGCATGAGGCGCCGCCGGCGATCGGCACGGCGCGGAAGTCGGGCATATGCGTGGCCAGCGCCGCCAGCACCGCTTCGGCGCGCTCGCGGTGCGCGGCCGCCAGCCGGCGCAGGTGCGCGTCATAGTGGCCGAGCGACAGGAACAGCGAGAACGCGCGCTGGATATATGCCGACGGGTGCCGCAGCATCAGCCGCCGCACGCCGCGCAGCTCGGCGATCAGCGCCGCCGGCCCGACGATATAGCCGATGCGCAGACCCGGCGCCAGGCTCTTGGACAGGCTGCCGACGTAGATCACGCGATTGTTGCGGTCCAGGCTCTTGAGCGTGGGCGTGGGGTCGCCTTCGAAGCGGCTCTCGCTCTCGTAGTCGTCCTCGATCAGCACGAAGTCCGCTTCCTCGGCCTGGCGCAGCAGGGCCTGGCGTCGCACCAGCGGCATGGTGACGGTGGTCGGGCACTGGTGGCCCGGGGTCACGTAGACGTAGTCGCAGGCGCGCTGCGCGTCGGACAGCGTCAGGCCGTCGCCGTCGACCGGCAGCGGCACCAGGTGGGAGGTGTGCGAGCCGAAGATATTGCGGGCGTCCGGATAGCCGGGGTCCTCGATGCCGACCGGCGTGTCGGCGCCGACCAGCAGGTCGGCCAGCAGGTACAGCGCCTGCTGCGCGCCAACGGTCACCACGATCTCGTCGGCGCTGGCCCACACGCCGCGGCGCGGCAGCACGCGGGTGCGGATCTGCTGCACCAGCGACTCGTCGTCGCGCAGGATCATGTCCTGGGCCCAGTCGTGGATGTCGAGCACGCTCAGCGCCTTCAGGCAGCACTCGCGCCAGTCGGCGGTGGGGAACAGCACCGGGTCGTACTGGCCGTAGATAAAGGGGTAGGGGTAGTCGCGCCAGTTGGCGCGCTTGACGATATTGCGCTGCTGGGTGGGGCGGAACACGAAGCGCCGCTCCCAGTCGGGCTCGCCCGAGCGGGTCGGCACGGGTTCGCCGCGCAGGGACGCGACGCCGCTGACGCGCGTGCCCAGGATCTCCGGGTTGACGAAGTAGCCGCTGCGCTCGCGCGCCACCAGGTAGCCTTCGTCGACCAGTTGCTGGTAAGCCAGCACCACCGTGTTGCGCGCCACGCGCAATTGCGCCGACAGTTCGCGGCTGCTGGGCAGCGGCTCGCCTTGCGGCAACTGCTCGTCGAGGATGGCCGAGACCAGCATCTGGCGGATCTTGCCCTGCAGGCTCAGGCCCGAATGGGCATGCTGCTGGAACAGCTGGGACCAGAGGGTAGTGGGAGACTTCAGGCTCATGGGGTAGGGGCCAGAATGGCGAAGCGCGCCAGCATACCGCACCGGCGCGCCACCTCAGTCAGGGTCGGACAGCGTCAGTCATCAATACTCATGCAGGTCGGGGCGCGGCATTTCCGCCAGCGGCACTACCCGATCCGCGCCACGCCGAAACAACTGGCGCGCGGCGTAGGCCACCAGCAGGATCGCCAGGCTGACCACGCCAAGCGCGAGCGGCGTGCGCTGGTCGGGAATGAAGGCCATCGCCACCACGATGCCGACCATGCCGAAGATCGCCAGGTAGGTCAGGTACGGGTAGCACCACATGCGCACGCGCAACTGGCCCGGTGCTTCGCGCTCCAGGCGGGAACGCAGGCGCAGCTGCGAGATCGCGATCAGGATATAGACGAAGATCGCCACCGTGCCGTACGAGTTCACCAGGAACGCGAACACCTTATCGGGCGAGACATAGGACATCACCACCGCACCGTAGCCGAACAGCGTCGCCACCAGGATGGCGCGCACCGGCACGCCGTTGCGGCTGACGCGGGCCAGCGACTGCGGGGCGTCGCCACGGCGCGTCAGTGCAAACAGCATGCGCGACGAGGCATAGAGGCCAGAGTTGAGCGCCGACAGCACCGCGGTCAGCACGATCGCGTTCATGATCTGCGCGGCCGCCGGCACGCCCATCACGTTCAGCGCGCTGACGTACGGCGTGCCGATGCTGTTGGAGTTCCACGGCACCAGGCAGACCACCAGCAGGATCGAACCGACATAGAACACCAGCACGCGCGTGATGACCGAACTGGTGGCCTTGGCCACCGCCTTCTGCGGCTCGGCGGTCTCGGCGGCGGCGATGGTGACGATCTCGGCCCCGAAGTAGAAGCCCGTGGCCGCTACCGCACCGGTCAGCACCGGTACGATGCCGTGCGGCATGAAGCCGCCGTTGGCGGTGAGGTTGGCCACCTGCATGCCATGCGCGCCCGGGGTCAGGCCCAGTACATAGACGCCGGCGATAAACAGGAACACCATAATCGCCGCCACCTTGATCGAGGCGAACCAGAATTCGAACTCGCCGAATGACTTGACCGACACCAGGTTGGTCAGCGTCAGCATCACCAGCAGCACCAGGCTGATGATCCAGTTGGGCACGTCCGGCAGCCAGTAGCGCACCAGGTCGGCACCGGCGACGGCTTCCAGCGCCACCACGATGACCCAGAAATACCAGTACATCCAGCCGGTCAGGAAGCCGGCCAGGTTGCCCACCGCCGGGCGGTCGCGCCAGGCTTCGCGTGCATACTCATAGAAGCCGCCGCTGCCGGGCATGGCGCAGGCCATTTCGCCCAGCATGCGCATCACCAGCACCACCAGCAGGCCGGTGATCAGGAAGGAAATCACCGCGGCGGGGCCGGCGGACTTGATGACGACGCCGCTGCCGACAAACAGGCCCGCGCCGATCACGCCGCCCAGCGCGATCATGGTCATGTGGCGTTGCTTGAGGCCGTGCGATAGTCCGTTGCCGGACTGGGGTTGTTGGATCATGTTGTGTCTCCTGTGCTGCGCTTGCTGTCGGTACTGCATTGCAGCCAGTCCAGCGTTTAAGGCAGGCGCCACGGCTTCTCTTCGGTATAGGTGGCTGTGCAGTAAATGCCAGCCTGGGCCGTGGTCGTTCAGTATTTGCAATCCCGGGAGAGGGAGGGCCTATCCGTACATCGACTTGTCTCCGGCGTTCGCTTAAGAAAATGGAACCAGAAGTTCCGAAAAATCATTGTTTAACCGGAATGTAGGTCGTTCGAAGGAGAAGGTCAACTGGAAGTTTCGATAATTGATATGATTTGACTCTGAAAATGAAACTTACCTATGATGGAGCCAGGCATGAACGATATGCGCCTCGCCAAAAGTGACGCCAAGCCGGATGGAGACACGCCGGCACTGCGTCTGTTCGGCCTGCTCGAAGTCATTGCCGAGAAGGACCAGTCCTTCAACCTGCAGGCGCTGGTGGAAGAAACCGGCCTGCCCAAGCCCACGCTGCACCGCATGCTGCAGCAGCTCGAGGCGGCGGGCCTGATCCAGCGCAACGGCGACGGGCGGCAATACGGCACCGGCCTGCGGCTGCGCCGGCTGGCGGAGAACCTGTTGCTCAACAGCACCTCGCACGGCGCGCGCCACATGGTGCTGCGCCGGCTGGTGGAAGAGGTGGGCGAGAGCTGCAACCTGACCGCGTTCTCCGGCGGCGAGGTGCTGTACCTGGATCGCGTGGAGACGGCGGCGCCGCTGCGCTTTTACCTGCATCCGGGCTCGCGCGTGCCGGCGCACTGCTCGGCCACGGGCAAGCTGTTCCTGGCGCAGCTGGCGCCGGCGCAGCGCCAGCGGCTGCTGGCCAACGTGGAGCTGGAACGCTACACGCAGAACACGCTGACCGACCAGGCGCAGCTGGAAGCCGAACTGGAGCGCGTGAAGCGCGACGGCTACGCGATGGACGATGAAGAGTTCCTGCCGGGGCTGGTCTGCATCGGCGTGCTGGTGCCGGCCGCGGACGGCGGCAAGTCCAACCTGGGGCTGGCGCTGCAGGCTCCGGTGATGCGCGTGGCGCGTGACAAGGTGCTGCAATTGCTGCCCGCGCTGCAGCGCGCGGCGGGTGCGCTGGCCGCAATCGAGGCCGACAGCGCCGGCAGCTGGCAGGGCGGCGCGGAAGAGGACGAATAGCGCGCACGGCGTCACGCGGATTGCTCCGCCTGCCGCGGTGCCGATGGCATGGCGACAAGTAACAAGGAGCATGAGGTGACGCAAGAGCAGTTTGGCAAGCCGGACCGGATGATCCCGGTGCGCAGCGTGTTCGGCATCGATTCCGGCCTGATGGTGCCGGCCTTCAGCCAGCGCGACGACCACGTGCCGGAGATCGATCCGGCCTATCGCTTCCAGCCCGAGGTGACGCTGGCGATCCTGTCCGGCTTCATGCGCGACCGGCGCGTGATGGTGCAGGGCCTGCACGGCAGCGGCAAGTCGACCCATATCGAACAGGTGGCCGCGCGGCTGAACTGGCCCTGCGTGCGCGTCAACCTGGACGGGCATATCAGCCGGCTGGACCTGGTCGGCAAGGACGCCATCGTGGTGCGCGACGGGCGCCAGGTCACCGAGTTCCAGGAAGGCATCGTGCCGTGGGCGCTGCAGCGCCCGGTGGCGCTGATCTTCGATGAATACGACGCGGGCCGCCCCGATGTGATGTTCGTGATCCAGCGCATCCTGGAGCGCGACGGCAAGTTCACCCTGCTCGACCAGAACCGCGTGATCCGCCCGCATCCGTCTTTCCGCCTGTTTGCCACTTCCAATACCGTGGGCCTGGGCAACGTCAACGGCCTTTACCACGGCACGCAGTTGCTCAACCACGCGCAGATCGACCGCTGGAACGTGGTGGCCACGCTGGACTACCTGCCGCATGACGAGGAAGCCGGCATCGTGCTGGCGCGCGTGCCGGAGCTGGATAACGACGCCGGGCGCGCGCTGGTCGACGCGATGGTGGCGCTGGCCGGGCTCACGCGCCGCGGGTTCGCCGCCGGCGATGTGTCGGCGCTGATGTCGCCGCGCACGGTGATCAGCTGGGCCGAGAACTGCCAGATTTTCCGCGATCCAGCGCTCGCGTTCCGCCTGACCTTCCTGAACAAGTGCGACGAAGCCGAGCGGCCCGTGGTGGCGGAGTACTTCCAGCGCTGCTTTGGCCACCTGCCGGGCGAGGCCGCCGGCGTCAGCGCCGAGTCGGAGCCCGCGCGATGAGTGCGCCCACGGTCGCGCAGCAGTTGCGCAAGCGCCAGCGGCAGGATGAACTGTCCGGCGCCGCGGTGCGCGCGATCACCGGCGATGCGGCGCTGCATTTCCGCGACGGCCAGCTCTGGCGCGCGATGCGCCCGGTGCCGCAGCACGCGCCGCACCTGCGCACGGATCTGGAGACCGACACGGCCACCTGCCTGCGCGGTGCGGCCGATGGTGCAGCGCTGCGCCAGGCGCATTCGGACGCCGCGCTGCACCGGCAGCTATGCCCGGCCGATCCGGTCGAGCGCCTGCTCTTCGAACTGCTGGAGCAACTGCGTTGCGAGACCCGCCTGCCGCGCGGCATGGCCGGCGTGGCGGCCAACCTGCGCCACCGCTTCATGGCGTGGTCGCGGGACTTCCATCGTTCCGGACTGACCGAGGGGCATCTCGGCATCCTGCTGTACACCGTGGCACAGGTGGCGTGGTCGCGCCTGACCGGCGAGCCCGTGCTGGAAGAGACTGAAGACCTGATCGAGGCCACTCGCGCCGCCATCGTGCCGGTGCTGGGCCCCTCGCTGGCCGGCCTGCGCGCCCAGCGCCACGACCAGGCCGCCTACGCCACGCACACGCTGGCGCTGGCCCGCGCGGTGGCGCGGATGATCCGTACGGAAGCCCCGCTTGCCGGCGAAGACGACGACAACGCGGCCTCGGCCGCGCGCGCCGGGTTTGCGCTATGGCTGGACTTCGACGAACCGCCGGCGGAGGAGTTTGCCCTGGCCGACAGCGGCCACAGCCGCGTGCTGGCCGACGCCACCGGCGGCTACCGCATCTTCACCACCCGCTACGACCGCGAAGTGCAAGCCGCCACGCTCGTGCGCCGCGCCTTGCTGGACGAGTACCGCACGCGGCTCGACGCACGCATCGCACGCGCGGGCGTGAACATCGCCCGGCTGGCGCGCCGGCTGCGCGCCGCGCTGTCGCAGCCGCGCGTGGACGGCTGGTCCTTCGGCGAGGAAAGCGGCCGCATCGACGGCCGCCGTCTGGCGCAACTGGTCAGCTCCCCCGCCGAGCGCCGGCTCTTCCGGCTGGAAGCGCACAAGGCCCATGCCGACTGCGTGGTCGGCTTCCTGATCGACTGCTCCGGCTCGATGAAGGCGCAGGCCGAGCCGCTCGCGCTGCTCATCGACATGCTCACGCGCGCGCTCGACCAGGCCGGCGTGGCCACCGAGGTGCTGGGTTTCACCACCAACGCCTGGAACGGCGGCCGCGCGCGTGCCGACTGGCTCGCGCGCGGCCGTCCGCAACACCCCGGCCGGCTCAACGAAACCTGCCATATGGTGTTCAAGGACGCGCAGCGCAGCTGGCGGCGCGCGCGTACCGACATCGCCGCCTTGCTCAAGGCCGACCTGTTCCGCGAAGGCGTCGACGGCGAGGCCGTGGACTGGGCCTGCGCGCGCCTGCACGCCAGCGGCAAGGCACGCCGCATCCTGGTGGTGGTGTCCGACGGCAGCCCCATGGATACCGCGACCGGGCAGGCCAACGACGCCTGCTACCTGGACAACCACCTGAAGGCCGTGGTGGCACGGCATGAGGCGCTGCGGGATGTGGAGGTGCTGGGGCTGGGGGTCGGGCTGGACCTGAGCCCTTACTACCGGCACACGCTGGCGCTGGATTTGTCGCAGCCGGTGGATATGGCGATGCTGGATGAGGTGGCGGGGCTGGTGGGGGCGCGGCGGCGGTAGTGCGACCTGTCCCATCTTCTGACTTGTACGCGTTCCGCGTACATCCGATGGAATTCGTACGGATTGGTCCGGTGATGTATGATTAATTGAATATGTACGCGTTACGCGTACGCCTTCAAAATATCGGACATAAAGTGGACCATAGGACATCGGTTGCTGACGACGGGTTGCTCGACGCGGCGGCCCGGGCGTTCCACGAGGCCACGGCCATGCACGCCGTCCCCCAGTCCACGGAGCCTGCCGCGCCTGGCCCCCGCTTGGGCGGGGCAATGCGCTTTGACCTGGGGCAGGGCCGGATCTTCACGCTGCCCGTTGCGGTCAAGCGCTCCGTGGATCGCTTTTCAGCCATCGCCCACGTCGCCGAGCTGCAGCATCGCGCGGGGCGAAAGCTGCTGCTGGTGACATCTCACGTGTCGCCTGAAATGGCGGACCGCCTGCGCAGCAACGATATTGCCTTTCTCGATACTGCGGGAAACGTGTCGCTGGCCTTGCCGGATGCGCTCCTGTATGTCGTGGGGCGGCGACTGCCTGAGCAGGGCATGCCGAAGCAGCGTGCGCGCACAGGCAGCCCGAAGCAACTTGAAGTCCTGTATGCCTTGATGACCCGTCCGGAACTGCTGGCCGCGCCTTACCGGACGATCGCCAGCGCGGCGGGTGTTGCGCTGAGCACGGTCAACCTTGCGCTGGACGACTTGCTGAATCGTGGCCTGCTGGCAGTCGGCCCCCATGGCAAGCGCTGCTTCAGTGACTGGGATCGGGTGCTGGACGAATGGGCGACGCTGTATCCGCTGCGGCTCAGGCCTAAGCTGCCATCGCGGCGCTTTGCCGCGACACGGCTCGACTGGTGGCATGCGATCGACCTGGCCCGGCACGATGCCGTCCTGGGCGGAGAGGCGGCCGCAGAGAAGCTCGCTCATAATCTGCGGGCTGAGCGCATCACGCTGTACGCGGGCTCGGTAACTCCTCGCGAACTACTCCTCGAAGCAAGGCTGAAAGCGGACCCCGATGGCGAAGTCGAGGTCGTGCAGCGCTTCTGGCCCGCTTCATCCAGGACTGACACGACTTTCACACCGGATGTTGCGCATCCCATCCTGGTGTATGCGGACCTGCTGGATACCGGAGAATCGCGCAACGTCGAGGCTGCGCGGCAGATAAGAGAGACACTCCTTGCCCATCGTCCATGTACTCCCGGCGATACGGCCGATCGAGGCTGACAGCAAATCCTTGCTTGGCGACCTGGACGCAGTCGCCAGACAACTTGGCATCCGCTACTTCGTTGGCGGCGCGACGGCCAGGCAGGTCATCCTGGAGAATGTCTTTGGCAATCGGCCGGCCCGGCGCACGCACGATATCGACATCGGCATCTGCATCGCCGACTGGACGGAACATGAAGCCCTGGGCCGGCAATTGGTCGCTACGGGCCGGTTCAGGCCGGTCAGCAAGAACCCGCACAAGCTGACCTATCACCGCGATGGGGACCGCGTGATGGTCCTGGACGTGATTCCCTTCGGCGACATCGAGAATCCGGCTGCCAGCATAGCGTGGCCGCCGGCCCTGGACACGGTGATGAATGTTGCTGGGTTCCGGCAAGCCTTTGACGCGGCGATCCGCATTGTCGTCGACGACGGCCTGGTCATTCCGTTTGCATCGCTGCCGGGGCTGGCAATGCTCAAGCTCCTTGCGTGGCATGACCGCCATGGCGACGACCGGCGCGACGCTACCGATCTGCTGACCCTGCTCTGCAGTTATGAATCGGCGGGCAACCAGGACCGACTGTTCGGACAGGAAGCCGACCTGCTGGAGAGATACGACTTCGATATCGATATCGCCGCAGCGGCCTTGCTGGCACGTGATGCGGCTGCGTTGGCTCTCGGGGCCGAAGCGGTGACGAAGCAGCTCGTCACGATACTTGGGGACGAGCGTGTCTTCCATCTGCTGCTTGACCACATGGCCTTTGGCGATCGCCTGGCAGTCGCTGGAGACGGCAGGGATCCACGACGGGTACATCCACGGATGCAGGCGTTTCGCGCGGAGTTCCTGCCGTTGCTCGGATTGGAGCCGTAGGTTCAATGCGCGTCGCGGCCGCTGCAATCATCTCCAGCGGCTGCTCGTCCTCGGAATCACCCCCGCACCGTCTCCCTGGGCTGCCACGACACCGCGATGTCCCCTTCGATAAAAGTCTGGCAGGCCAGCCGGAACCCCGTCGCCAGTTCCTCCTCCGTCAGCAGCTTCTTTTCCTTCGGCTTGACCGCGTCCGTATGCTCGTGGCCCTGTTCGATGCGGCATTTGCAGGTGCCGCACAGGCCGCCGCCGCACTTGAAAGGGATGCCGCCCTGCTCGCGCAGCGACACGCGCAGCAGGTTGCTGTTGACCGGCGCGCTGACGGTCTTGCCGTGGTTGGTGACGAAGGTGATCTGGATCATGGCGAGGATTGCCTGAGGGGCAGGCGTTAGTAGTCAGGAGCAGCCGCCAACGGCGACCGGAGTCGGCACCAGGGCGATGTCCATGCTGCCGAAGCTGGCCAGCTCGCGCAGCGCGGCGCGGGCGGCTTCCAGCGTGGCGTACTTGTCGAGGAACTTGGTCGACACCAGGTTGACGATGCCGGGCGGGGCTTCTTCCAGCACCCGCACCTTGGTGTCGGCGGCCAGTTCGGCGATGACGAAGCGTGCGGTGCGCTTGCCGTAGAAGACGTAGTCGTACGCTTCCACTGCGGTCACGCCCGCCGTGGGCTCGGTGCGGAACTGGCCGGGGCGGCTGGTGAGAAGGACGAACATGTCAGGCATCCGCGCTGGCCGTGGCCACGGTGGCAGGTGCCTGGGCGGGCAGGTCGTCCTGGGCCAGTTCGATGTCATGTTCGATCCAGAGCTGGCAGGCCAGCCGGTAGCCTTGCTCGAGCCGCTCGCCGAGTTGCTTCTTCTCCTTCCAGTTCGGCGGCGGCAGGTGTTCGGCGCCGGCGATCACGCGGCAGGCGCACCTGGAGCACTTGCCCATGCCGCACTCGTAGCGCAGGTTGGGGTAGGGGAACTGGCGGATCCCGGCGCGGACGACCAGGTTGGTCTGGGGTTTGACCTCGTCGACGAAGGTCTGGCCCTGCTTGTGGAAAATGACTGTCGGCATGGCGCGGTTCCTGCCGGGCTGGCCGCCCGGCGTCATGAAAGCTCGGAAAAGGAATCGATGGGACACTAGCGTTGTGGCCGGCTACGACCACAACACCATGGCGGCCACGGTGGAGCAGGCCAGCCCGATCAGCACCGGGATCAGCAGCGCGCGCACCGCTTCCAGCACCGGCACGCGGGCGAAGCCGGCCACCGCGATCAGCGACGACCACGCCACCAGCGTGCCGCCGCCGGTCCAGACCGCGCCCATCTGGCCCACCGCGGCCAGCGTGGCGGGGTCGAAGCCGACCACCGGGCCGAGCGCCCCGGCCAGCGTTCCGGTCAGCGGCAGGCCTGCGAAACCTGAGCCGTCGATGCCGGTGATCATGCCGACCAGCAGCACCCCGAAGGCGACCAGCACGTGGTTGTCCGGAATCATGTGCTGGTAGGCCTGGATCAGCTCGAACAGCAGGCTCGGTGCCTTGCCCGGCGGCAGGCCCAGGATCTGCGCGGCGGTTTCGCCGGCGCCGACGAAGAAGAAGCCCGCGATCGGCAGCACCGAGCCCATCGCCTTGAAGGCGAAGACAAAGCCGTCGGTGATGTGCTCAGGGCAGACGTCGAGCATGCGGCGCGGGCCTTCCGCGGCCAGCGTCGCCAGCATCATCAGCACCGCCGCGACGCCACCGACCAGTGCGGCCGCATCGCCACCCTTGAGGTCCTGCACCCCGGTGCCGAGCTTGGGCAGCACCATGACGGCGACGACGGCGAGGAAGGCGACGGGCGTCACGATCGCGAAGCATTTGGACCACTTCACCCGGCGCCGGGCCACCATCGCCAGGCTTGCCTCGATATTGCTGTCGGTGGCCAGCGGCTCGGCGTGGGCGGTGCCCCTGGCGATCTCGGCCTTGTCGAAGGTGCCGCTGCCGTCGACCGGCTCGGCGCCGCCGCCGGCGCGTGCCTGCCAGCGGTCGAGCAGGGTGCCGCAGGCGGGAACGATGTGCTTGCGCATCGACAGGTACGCCAGGCACAGCGCAATGCCGCCGGTGATGATCGACAAGGCCAGCGCACGGTCTGCCACCACCGCGGCGCTTACCGCCGCGCCGGCCGCCTTGGCACTGATGCCTGGCGCCACGCCGATCACATAGTCCGACGACAGCGCCATGCCCTGGCCGGCGATGGCGATGGCCATCGCGCCCGCCAGCGGCGGCAGCCCCGCCGCGATGGCGGCCGGCAGCAGGATCGCGGAGACCAGCGGCACCGCCGGCGTCGGCCAGAAGAACAGCGAAATGACGTAGGTGATGCCCGCCAGGATAAAGAACGCGGAATGCCCGTTCTTCATCACCATGCGGAAGGGCTCGACCATGCGGATGTCGGAGCGCAGCGTCTTGAGCGCATTCAGCAGCGCCGTCATGAACGCGATCACCAGGAAGATATTGAACAGTTCCTTGGCGGCGACCAGGCTCGCGGAAAACACCCCGCCAAGCGCCGAAACCGGGCTGCCGGTCAGCGCAAAGACGACCAGGGCGGTGCCGACGATCGACGGTACGACAACATTGGCGCGCAGGATCATCGTCAGCACGATGACTGCTACCCCTGACAGATAGATCCAGTGCGCGGCACCGATCACGACTTGTTGTGACATGAAGACTCCCTGGGGGCGGAGGGTTGTGGGCCCGGGTTCCTGTCGGCTTCGGAATCCGTTTCGGTATACTATATTCCAGAGATATTGCGTGACAACAGGTTTTTCATCCGGACTTACGCTTAGAACAGAACGGTGCAAGTCGTCGAATTCCGCACATTTATTGGGCTTCGGGGGCGACCGAGTCGCCTCGTCATGGTGCGGCGCCGATGAATGGTTTGCCCGGCTTCACTTATATATGTAGACTGTATACCGTTATTCTGTGGTTCACGTGCGTAGTGCGAGCAAGATGAGCAGGAGGCGTGCCCGTCCGGGGCCGCTACCTTCCTCGCGCGTCATGCGCCTTTCCTGCCCGCTGTCCCGATCACGCCGCCATGACCTCTGCCTTGCCCGCCACCTTGTTCTCCCTGCTCCCCGCCGGCCTGTCCCTCTCCGCCTATCTGTGGATGGGGGCGCTCGTCCTCGCGGGCGCCTGCCTGCAAGGCGTCGGTGGGATCGGTTTTGCGATGCTGTCGGCGCCGCTGGGGGCGATCTTCTTCCCGGACCTCGTGCCGGGGCCGCTGCTGGCGATGGGCTGTTGTCTGTCCCTGATGGGCGCGCTGCGCGAGCGCGAGGCGATCGCGTGGCGTATCGCGGGCTTCGCCCTGGTCGGGCGCGCGCTGGGCGGGGCGGTGGCGGTGCTGACGATGGCATGGCTGGCGCCGGGGCCGCTGGCGGTGCTGTTCTCGGTATCGATCCTGGCTGCGGTAGCGCTGAGCCTGCTGGGCTGGCGCCTGCTGCCGACGTCGCCCAACGTGGCGATCGCCGGCACGCTGTCGGGCTTCATGGGCACGATCACCTCGGCCGGCGCGCCGCCGTTTGCGCTGGTCATGCAGCACATGGCGCCGGCGCCGATGCGCGCGACCATGGGCACCATCCTGTCCGGCGGCGCGGTGCTGTCGCTGGCCATGCTCGCGCTGGCGGGGCGCTTCGGCTTGCCGCAGCTGGTGCTGGCGGCGGCGCTCGCGCCGTTCCTGCTGGCCGGCTTTGCGCTGTCGAACCGCCTGCGTGGGCACGTCTCGCCCGGCACGGTGCGCCGCCTGCTGCTGGGACTGTGCGCAGCCGGGGCGCTTGGGGTGCTCGGGCGAGCGGCGTTTGCCTGACGCTTCCTGCGCCCGGTTGCCCTCTTCGTATTCCTGTCTTTCCCTGCCAACCCAATCAGCGGAGTTCCCATGCAGCACATCACAGACGCGATGATCGATGCCCACGTCAGCCCGGAGGATGCCCGGCAAGTCATGGAAGCCGCGTTTTCCAGCTTCGGGCGCGGCGACGCCGCGATGCAGGAGCGCATCCGTACCGAGGCGGGCGGCGTCAAGCTGTCCACGCTGGGTGCGGTGCTGCCGCAGCAGGGCGTGGCGGGCGCGAAGGTCTACACCACCATCAACGGCCAGTTCTCCTTTGTCATCCTGATCTTCTCGACCGAAGACGGCCGGCCGCTGGCCTCGTTCGACGCCGGCGCCATCACGCGCCTGCGCACGGCCGCCTGCACCACGCTCGCGGCGCAGCGGCTGGCCCGGCCCGGGGCGCGCACGCTGGCGCTGTTCGGCGCCGGCACGCAGGGCGTGCAGCACGCGCGCCAGCTCACTGAGACGCTCGGGCTGGCGCGCATCCTGGTGTCCGATCCGCACGCCGATGCCGGCATGCCGGCGCGGCTGTCGGTGCTGTGCGGCATCCCGGTCACGGTGGCAGAGCCCGATGCAGCCGTGTCCGAGGCCGATATCGTGGTCACCGCGTCGCGCGCGACCGCGCCGCTGTTCGCGGGCGCATCGATCCGGCCTGGCGCCTTCGTTGCCGCCATCGGCTCCAGCCTGCCGCATACACGGGAACTGGACGACACCGCGCTGCGCCGCGCCGCCGCCGTGGTGGTCGAGTGGCGCCCGCAATCCGTGCGCGAGGCCGGCGATATCGTGCTGGCCGATCCGCAGGCCCTTCCCCGCGAGAAGATCGTTGAACTGGGCGAGGTGGTCCTGGGCAAGGTGTCGCCGCGCCAGCGGGACGACGACATCGTGATCTACAAGTCGGTCGGCGTAGGGCTGGAAGACGTGGCGCTGGCGGGCTTCGCGTGGTCCCGCATCACTGGCGCGGCGGACCGCCGCGCGGCCTGAGCCCCATCGCCCCGGCCCGTTCCGGGTAAACACCAGCGTGATTAGTCAACGAAGCCCTTGTCGTCATTCGTTGACTGTATATAGTATACCGTCATGCAAGGGGCGATCGATTCGCGAAGCGCCCCCGGCATCCAACCCACTCAATTGCCCCACATCGCCAACCAGGAGCCTCCGCCATGGCCGAACTGATGAACCGTGAAGCATTCCGCGCCGCCCTCGAAGAAGCCATCAAAGGCAAGAGCGCCAACAAGGCGCCGTTCAGCGTGGCCTGGGCCAGCGGCAAGCTGACCCGCGCGCATCTGGCACGCTGGGCCGAGAACCACTATCACTACGTCGGCCCCTTCGCGGACTACCTGGGCTACATCTACGCCCGCACGCCGGACCGCTATACCGAAGCCAAGGATTTCCTGCTGGCCAACATGTATGAGGAAGAGATCGGCGGCGACCGCCATACCGATCTGCTGATCCGCTTTGCCGAAGCCTGCGGCACCACCCGCGAGCGCGTGATCGACCCGGACAATATGTCGCCCACCACCCGCGGCCTGCAGAGCTGGTGCTACGCCGTGGCCATGCGTGAAGACCCGATCGTGGCCGTGGCCGGCCTGGTGGTCGGGCTGGAGTCGCAGGTGCCGTCGATCTACCGCAAGCAGACCCCGACGCTGCGCGACAAGTACCAGTTCACCGACGAGGAAGTCGAGTTCTTCGACCTGCATATCGTCTCGGACGAGATCCACGGCGAGCGCGGCTACCAGATCGTGCTGGAGCACGCCAATACGCCGGAACTGCAGCAGCGCTGCCTGAAGATCTGCGAGATCGGCGCGCAGATGCGGCTGCTGTACACGACGGCGCTCTATCACGACTACGTCGAGCAAGAACTGCCGCTGCCCGAACTCGACATGGCCGCCTGAGCCGCCTCCGCTACCGGATCGACGATGACCGCATTCCTCAACCATATCGACGGCGAATGGACGGCCTGCCAGTCGGGCCACACCTTCGACAACATCAACCCGGCCGATACGGCCGATATCGTGGGCCGCTTCCAGGCGTCTGCCGCGGTCGACGCGCAGGCGGCCGTCGCCGCCGCGGCGGCTGCGTTCGCCGGCTGGAAGAAGACCCCGGTGGGCAAGCGCGCCGCCATCCTCAACCGCGCCGCCGACCATCTCGAGGCCAACGCCGACAGCATTGCCGCCGAGCTGACCCGCGAGGAAGGCAAGGCGCTGGCGCTGGCCCGCGACGAAGTGCTGCGCTCGGCCCAGACGCTGCGCTTCTATGCGGTGGAAGGGCAGACCTTTACCGGCGAGGTGTACCCGAACGACGACCCCGACCAGCTCGTCTACAGCCAGCGCGAGCCGCTGGGCGTGGTGACGGTGATCGCGCCGTGGAATTTCCCGGTATCGATCCCGGCCCGCAAGATCGCCCCGGCGCTGGTGACCGGCAATACGGTGGTGTTCAAGCCCTCGTCCGAGGCGCCGCTGTCGGGCTACCGGCTGGCCGAGGCGCTGGTCAAGGCCGGCCTGCCCAAGGGCGTGCTGAACTTCATCACCGGCAGCGCGGCGGAAATCGGCGCGGCCATCACCGAGGCGCCGGCCGTGCGGGCGATTTCATTCACCGGCTCGTCGCGCGCCGGCGAGCAGATCCACCGCGCCGTGCCGCTGACCACGCGCACGCAGATGGAGCTGGGCGGCAAGAACCCGCTGATCGTGATGGAAGACGCCGACCTCGATCGCGCCGTCGACCTGACCATCAAGGGCGGCTTCTCGCTGTCAGGGCAGGCTTGCACCGGCACCAGCCGCGTGCTGGTGGCGGAGGCGGTCAAGGCGGCATACACCGAACGGCTGCTGGCGAAGGTGGCGACGCTCAGGGTCGGCAGCGGCATGACCGCCGGGATGGACCTTGGGCCGCTGGCCTCGCACAAGCAACTGGAAACGGTGCTGCGCTATATCGATATCGGCAAGTCCGAGGCGACGCTGCTGTGCGGCGGCGCGCGCCTGACCGGCGGCGACTTCGACAAGGGCTTCTACGTGGCGCCGACGGTGTTCACCGACGTGACCGGGCAGATGCGGATCGCGCGCGAGGAGATCTTCGGGCCGGTGATCGCCATCCTGGGCTTTACCGACTACGCCGACGCCATCGCCAAGGCCAACGATACCGAATACGGCCTGGCCGCGGCCATCGTCACCAGCAACCCGCGCTACATCCACCACTTCGCCACGGACATCGAGGCGGGCACGGTCAAGGTCAACCGCACCACCACCGGCAACCTGGTCAACGCGCCGTTCGGCGGGATCAAGCGCTCGAGCACCTCGACCTTCCGCGAGTCGGGGCGCACCGGGCTGGAGTTCTACACGCAGGTCAAGACGGTCTACCGCGGCGCCTGAGCCCGGCCGTTGCAAGGAGTCACTGAAACATGAAAAAAGCCATCAAGCTGGAACTGCGCGAAGCGCGCCATATGGTTGCCGCCGCGATCCGCCGCTCCGGGGAAATCGGCGTGCTGGAATCGATCTGCGTGGTCGACGAGGGCGGCTATCCGCTCGCGCTGGAGCGCATGGACGGCGCCCGCATCACCGGGCCGCAGATCGCGTGGAACAAGGCGTTCACGGCCGCCGGCCACAAGCGCTCCACGCACCTGTTCACCACCCCGCCCAACGGGCCGGCGCTGCCGGGCAATGAGGCCTTCGGCATCCAGTGGAGCTTCGAGGGCAAGTTCGCCGCGTTCGTGGGCGGCTTCCCGATCGTGGTCAACGACGAGGTCATCGGCGGCATCGGCCTGTCGGGCGGCAACGGCGAGCAGGACACGCAGGCCGGGCTGGCCGCGCTGCAGGCGCTGGCCGAACTGCTGGCGCCGCAGGACCTGAAGGTGCTGGTGCAGGCCGATATCAAGAAGTAAGTCCGAGTCAGCACGACTCTCGCGGAGGTTCCATGTCGTACCGCATCCAGATCGCCGAGACCCAGCAGGTCTTTTTCGTTGAACGCGGCGAAACCCTGCTGCAGGCCGCCGGGCGCGCCAGCATCGCCTTGCCGCACGATTGCCAGCTGGGCGGATGCGGCACCTGCCGCATCCGCCTGCTCGACGGGCAGGTGCGGTATGACGAGGAACCGTTCGGCCTGGCCCCGGACGAGGCCGCCGCCGGCTTTGCGCTGGCCTGCCAGGCGCAGCCGCTGGGGGACCTGGTCATCAGCACCGCGCGCGCGGACGAGGCATGCGCCGAGCCAGCACGCTATCGGGCGCTGGTGCGGGCCGTGCGCCCGTTTTCAGCCGACGTCCTGCACATCGAACTGGAGGTGCCGGACGCGGGCGCGCTCGACTATCGCCCAGGCCAGTACCTCAAGTTGATGAGCGAGGACGGGCGCGCGCGCAGCTTCTCGATGGCCTCGGTGCCGCGCGACGGACGGGTCGACCTGCACGTGCGGCGTATTCCGGGCGGCGCCTTCACCGACGGCATCCTGCCGCGGATGAAAGCGGGCGACGCCGTTGACGTCGAACTGCCGCTCGGCAGCTTCTTCTACCGCGCCCGCGATTACCGGCCGCTGCTGATGGTGGCCACCGGCACCGGGCTGGCGCCGATCAAGGCGATCCTGGAGTCGCTGATGGATGATCCCGACTGCCCGCCGGTGTCGCTCTACTGGGGCATGCGGCAGCCGGAAGACCTGTACCTGCACGCCGATATCCCCGCCTGGGGCGAACGGCTGTACGACTTTCAGTATGTGCCGGTGCTGTCCCGTGCCGGGGATGGCTGGCAGGGCAGGCGCGGCCACGTGCACGACGCGGCGCTGGCCGACCTTGGCGACCTCGGCGAGCACGCCATCTATTTGTGCGGCTCGCCCAACATGATCCGTGACGCCCGTGCCGCTTTCCTGGCGTGCGGGGCCAGTGCGGAGCACATCTACGCGGACAGCTTCACCTTCCAGCACCATTGTTAAGACATGACGGTATACAGTGGGTGGCTGGTATACAATGACGCCAGCCTTCCCGCTTACGCTTCTGCCGACCCATGTCCATCACTCCGTCTCCTGCCGCGCCCGCCGAGCCACTGAGCCTCGGTGCCAGCCACTCGCCGCTATTCGCCCTTGTTACCGACAAGCTGCGCGAAGGCATCCTGAACGGCAAGTACGCCCCGGGCGAGCGTCTGGTGGAGAACAAGCTGTCGGCCGAGCTGGGCGTGTCGCGCATCCCGGTGCGCGAGGCGCTGCGCGCGCTGGCCAGCGAAGGGCTGGTGCTGATCGAGCCGCGCCGCGGCGCGTCGGTGGCGAGCCTGTCGCCGGTGATCGCGCGCGAGATGGTCGAGGTGCGCGCGACGCTGGAAGGACTCAATGCCAAGCTCGCCGCGCAGCGCCGCGACCCGGCGCTGGTTGCGGAGCTGGAAGCCGTGCTGCGCCAGGGCATGGATGCCGCCGCGCAGGGCCGCGCGGATGAACTGCTTGCCCTCAATAGCCGCTTCCATGAAGTGCTGGGCACCATTGCCGCCAACAGCGTGCTGCAGGAAATGATGCGTTCGCTGCGCGAGCGCACCGCAGTCCTGTTCGGGCCTGCCAACGTAGTGCGCGCACGCCAGAACTGGGATGAGCACGCCCAGATCCTGCAGGCGGTCATTGCCGGGGATGCCGATCTTGCCGCCTTGCTGGCCGCCCGCCATGTCTACAGTGCCGCCAAGGCAGCGGACTTGCCGGTGGACGGGCAGGGCAGGGCGGAGGCGGCCTGAGGGCATCGGCCCCGGTCTTTTTCTCCCGGTCGTCAGTCTTTCGTTGCATGCCCGGCAATTGGGCATTGCATGCGCCGTCATGACGCATTGCACCAATTTAGGTATACTGTAGGCATTCCAGATCCATAGGGACGTACCATGCAGTCGCCTGAGCAACGCTATCTCTCGCAACCCATCGGCCAGCAACTGCTGCACCACTATGCCGCGCGCGATGCCGTCCGCCATGCCACGCCGCTGCTGCCGCTGCGCCTGCGCGATATCGGCCGCTTCTTCCTGGCGCTGGGCGGCCGCACCCCACGCCGCGGCCATTGCTGATCCAGCCTGACTGACCCGGCGGCGTCATCGCGCCGCCGCTGCCTCCTGGCGGGCGTTCTGCCTGCCGACCCGCCCCCGCGCTCTACCCATTTCTCCGCCGCGTGCTGCTACGTGCCCGCTCGCGGTACTTTCCCTTGCGCTCCACGCAATACGGAATATAGTATACCAACACAATCGCAATACCTCCCGAAGCCTGTCCTGTACGCCCCCACCGCGCCGCCGCCGGCACGGATAACGACAAGGAGTCGATGTGAACCTGTCCGACCGGACTCCCGGCGCTTATCCGCCGTTATGGGAGGCGGCACAGCGGCTCGCCGCCGGCGCAGTCTCAGCGGTGGAACTGGTGGATGGCTGCGAGGCCGCCTGGCGCGACTGGCACGGCATCATCAATGCGCTGGTGCTGTCGGATTTCGATGCCGCCCGCGCCGCCGCGCAGGAAAGCGACCGGCGCCGCCGGGCCGGGCAAGCGCGCGGCATGCTCGATGGCGTGCCGTTCTCGGTCAAGGAATCGTTCGACGTCGCTGGCTGGCCGACCACTTGCGGCAATCCGGCCATGCAAGGCCGCGCGGCCCAGCGCGACGCCGTGGTGGTGCAGCGCCTGCGCGATGCCGGCGCCGTCCTGCTCGGCAAGACCAATGTCCCGCTCGGCCTGCGCGACTGGCAGAGCTACAACGCCATCTACGGCACCACCCGCAATCCGCACGATCCGTCGCGCACGCCGGGCGGCTCGTCCGGCGGCAGCGCGGCGGCGGTGTGTGCGGGCCTGTCGTATTTCGATGTGGGATCCGATATCGGCTCCTCGCTGCGCAATCCGGCCCACTATTGCGGCATCTTCTCGCTCAAGCCCAGCCATGGCCTGGTGCCGCTGGCGGGCCACGGCGTGGGTCCGGCCCGCTTCGGCGAACAGGACATCAATGTTGCCGGTCCCCTGGCACGCAGCGCGCGCGACCTGGAACCGGTGCTGCGCGCCATCGCCGGCCCGCACGGCGACGACGCGCTGCCATACCGCCTCGACCTGCCAGACTGCCCGCACCAGCGGCTGGAGGAATTCCGCGTGGCCGTGTTGCCCACCCATGCGCAGGCCGAAGCCGACGGCGAGGTCGCCGCGCAGATCGAACAACTGGGCCACTGGCTGGCCCGGCAGGGCGCGCGCGTGGGCTGGCATGTGCGGCCGGACTTCGATGCCGCCGAACTGTGGCACGTCTACGTGACGCTGCTGCGCGCGACCACCGCGGTGCATATGGACGACGCCGCCTATGCCGATGCGCTGGCCCGCAGCGCCACCGCCGCCGCGGATGGCCATTCCTATGCCACCCTTCAGTACACCGGCGCGACCCTGAGTCATCGCGACTGGCTGCGCCTGCAGGTTGCCCGCGAACGCTTTGCCATGGCCTGGCGCCGCTTCTTCTCCGACTATGACGTGCTGCTGTGTCCCGCCGCGGCCACCACCGCCTTCGCGTTGGACGAAGAGGGCGAGCCCTGGCAGCGCAGCCTCACCGTCAACGGCCGCGCGCAGCCGATGACCACGCAATTGTTCTGGGCCGGCCATTCCGGGCTGTGCGGGCTGCCTTCGGCGGTCGCGCCGATCGGGCCGGGCACGAGCGGCCTGCCGGTCGGCGTGCAGATCGTCGCCGGCCGCTACCGGGATCTCACCGCGCTGCGCTTTGTCAGCCTGCTGGAAGACGCGGGCTATGCCTTCCGGCCTCCGCCGCGGCCGTCTGTCTTGCCGGCGGACCACAACAACTAAGCCACCACAACACACACACCACAGGGAGGGATCATGTTCGACTGGTTCCGTGATTTGTCGCGCATGGAGCGCAAGGGGTTTTATGGCGCGTTCCTTGGGCATGCGGTCGATGTCTTCGACTTCATGATCTATTCGTTTCTCATTTCCACGCTGCTCGGGCAGTGGGGCATGAGCAAGTCGACGGCGGGCGCCATCGTCACCTGGACCCTGGTGTCGTCGCTGGTGGGTGCGATCGGGGCCGGCATCCTGGCCGACCGCTACGGGCGCGTGCGGGTGCTGCGCTGGACCATCGTGGTGTTCGCGGCGGCCTGCTTCCTGTGCGGGCTGGCGCAGTCGCCGGAGCAGCTGATGCTGTTCCGCATGATCCAGGGCCTGGGGTTTGGCGGGGAGTCGTCGCTGTGCATGGTGCTGGTGACGGAGATGATCCGCAACCCGGCCCATCGCGGCAAATACTCGGGCTTTACCGCCAGCAGCTATTCCTTCGGCTGGGGCGCGGCGGCGATCGTGTACGCGCTCGCCTTCAGCGTGTTGCCGGCGGAGACGGCATGGCGCGTCTGCTTCTTCCTCGGCATCCTGCCGGCGCTGGTGGTGATCTACCTGCGCCGTAACCTGGAGGAGCCGGAGATTTTCCTGAAGAGCCGCGCGGCCGGCACGCAGGGGACGGCGCTGGCAGGCCTCGGCCGGTTGTTCCGCGGGCCGCTGCTGTCCAAGACCTTGCTGTGCAGCCTGCTCTCCGGCGGCATGTTGGGCGCGTACTACGCCATCGCCACGTGGCTGCCGACCTTCCTCAAGACCGAGCGCGGCCTGTCGGTGTTCGGCACCAGCTCTTACCTGGCGGTCACCATCATCGGCTCACTGATCGGCTATGTGGCGGGCGCCTACGCCACCGACCGCTGGGGCCGGCGCCTGACCTACATCGCCTTCGCGGCCGGAGCATTCCTGGCGGCGCTGGTCTATATGGTGATCCCGGTGTCGAATACATCGATGCTGTTCCTGGGATTCCCGCTGGGCATCCTGATGCAGGGGGTGTTCGCGGGCATCGGCGCGACCATCTCGGAGTCTTATCCGAACGATATCCGCGCGACGGGATATGGCGTGTCGTATAACGCCGGCCGGGTAATCGGCTCGCTGTTCCCGCTGTCAGTGGGGTGGCTGAGCACGGGACACACTTCGCTGCCGAGCGCGATCGCCATCGTGGCGGGAGTCGGCTACGCGATGGTGGTGGTCGCCGCGGTGCTGCTGCCCGAGACCACCGGCATGGACCTGGGGCAGGCGGGCGGCGGCGAGGAAAAGGAAGAGACCGCGCCGCTGGTACAGCCGGCAGGCACTGCCGCGTGAGGCCGGGCCCGGTCATAAGGGCGCGCCGCGCGCCCTCAGTGTACCCACGCCGAAATCGCCGGCAGCATCAGGCTGGCCCCGATCCCGATCAGCACCCCGAACGCCACCCGGCGCGTCGTGGTCGGCGAGAACGGCGGCGGGAAGCGCCGGCCCAGCAGCGTGGCGATCACCACCACCGGCACGGCAATGGCGGCCTGCACGCACACGGCGGTGTCGAGCTGCCCCTGCCAGGCCGAGAACAGCGTGCGCACGCTCGAGGTCACGGTAAAGACCAGGATCAGCGCACAGCGGATTTCCACCGGCTTCATCGGCTGCCGGTAGAACTGGAAGATCAGCGGCGGGCCGGAGACGCCGAACATGCCGCTCAGCAAGCCGCCGAACACCCCGCTCATGAAGAAGCTGCGGTCGCCCGAGCGCTGCGCCAGCGGCGCGGGCTTGAGCGCGGCGCTGAGGCCGCCGTACAGGATCACGGCGCCAAGCAGCAACTGCAGCAGGGTGGCCGCGCTGCTGCTCAGGTATTCCAGCACCAGCACACCCACCACCACCGATGGCAGGATGCCGATGGCCGCCGCGCCGACCGCGCGCCAGTCGATATGCTGCATCTTGCCGGGCAGCGCGCAGGCGCTGTTGGCCAGCGTGACCAGGCTGACCACCGCGGCCACGGTGGCCACCGGCGCCAAGCCGAGTCCGCTGGTGGCGCCCATCACGATCATGCCAAGGCCAAAGCCGGTCACCGTCTGGAAATAGGTGCCGGCGCCGAGCAGGGCCTGCAGGCCCAGCAGCGGCAACAACAATTCTGCTTTCATGCCGCCTGCTCGCTCTTGCAGGCCTGTTCCGCGGTGGCTTGCGCCTGGACCACGGTGACGGCGATGACATGGAACACATCGTCGGCGCTGCAGCCGCGCGACAGGTCATTGGCGGGCTTGCTCAGCCCCTGCAGCATCGGCCCGATGGCCTTGGCGCCACCGACCCGCTCGGCCAGCTTGTAGCCGATATTGCCGGCCTCCAGACTGGGAAACACCAGCACGTTGGCGTGCCCGTTCACCTGCGAATGCGCGACCTTGCGCGCGGCGATCTCGGCGACGATGGCGGCGTCGAGCTGCACGTCGCCGTCGATGGCCAGGTCCGGGCGCTGCGCGCGCACGCGCTCGGTGGCAGCCACGACCTTGTCCACCGCCGCGTGGTGCGCGCTGCCGCTGGTCGAGAACGACAGCATGGCCACGCGCGGCTCTTCCATCAGCAACTTGCGGGCGCTGTCGGCCGCGGCCATGGCGATGTCGGAGAGCGCTTCGGCATCCGGATCCACCACCAGCCCGCAGTCGGAGAAGATCAGCCCGCCCTTGAGCGTGTGGAAGGGCTCGCACAGCATCATCAGGAAGAAGCTCGACACCAGCCGGAAACCGGGCGCCAGCCCGATCAGCTGGATCGCGTTGCGCACCACGTCGGCAGTGGTGTGGGCCGCGCCCGCCACCGAGCCGTCGGCATGGCCCAGCCGCACCATCAGGTTGGCGAAGCACAGCGGATCGAGCACCGCGCGCTTCGCTTCATCCAGCGTCATGCCTTTCTTCTGGCGCAGCGCAAAGAGCTGCTGCGCGAACGAAGGCGTGAGCGCGGAGGTGGCCGGGTCGGCCAGCGTCATGCCGTCCAGCGCGATGCCGTGGATGGCTGCGGCGGCGTTGATCTGGCGCGTGTTGCCGACCAGCACGATGCGCGCGATGCCTTCCTGCGTGGCACGTTGCGCGGCCTGCAGGATGCGCGGGTCTTCGGCCTCGCACAGCACGATGCGGCGGGGCGCGGCGCGGGCGCGGTCGATGATGCGGAGGATGGCTTTCATGGCGGGAAGGTCTGTGTAAAACGACAAAAAGGGCCAGCGACTTGCGCTATGCCCTTGGGGTTCTCCCCTCTCCCGCAAGCGGGAGAGGGAGCACACCACCAGCTAGCGAGATGCACTAGCGGGATGCAATGCGCCGATCAGACGTAGTCCTTGTACTTGTCCAGGTAACGCACCGGCTTGGCCAGCGCATCGCGGCGGAACGGGTCGCCCAGTTCACGGGTGCACATGATCTCGATGATGGTGGTCTTGCCGTGGTTCATCTGCAGGTCGATGGCGCGCTTGAGTGCCGGGCCCACGTCTTCCAGGCGGTCCACCACGATGCCTTCGGCGCCCATGGCCTTGGCGATCTCGGCGAAGCTCTGGTTGTCGAGCTCGCCCGCGACGAAGCGGCGGTTGTAGAAGTCCACCTGGTTCTTCTTCTCGGCGCCCCACTGGCGGTTGTGGAACACCACCGCGGTCACCGGGATGTTGTGGCGCACGCAGGTCATGGTTTCCATCAGGCTCATGCCCCAGGCGCCGTCACCGGCGTACGACACGGCCGGGCGGTGCGGTGCCGCCACCTTGGCGCCGATGATGGTCGGGAAGGCGTAGCCGCAGTTGCCCCAGCTCATCGCCGCGAAGAAGCTGCGCGGCTTGTCGAAGCGCAGGTAGCTGTTGGCGACCGAGTTGATGTTGCCGATGTCGGTGGACACCATCACATCCGCCGGCATGGCCTTTTCCAGCTCGCGCAGCACCTGGCGCGGATGCAGGTACTGGCCGCCGGTGGGCGTGCGTTCCTGCTTCTGTTCTTCGATCATGTCCAGGCTGTACGGGTCGCGCTCATGGGTCCAGTCGTCCAGCTCCTTCTCCCATGCGGCCTTTTCATTGGCGATGTCGGTGGCGCGGGCGTCGCGGCTGGCGTCGCAGGCCAGCGTGCGGCCGGCCAGGCGCTGGGTCAGCGCGACGGCGGCGGCCTTGGCGTCGCCGCAGATGCCCACCGAGATCTTCTTCACCAGGCCCAGCATCTTGTGGTCGGCGTCGATCTGGATGATCTTGGCGTTCTTCGGCCAGTAGTCCATGCCGTGCTGCGGCAGCGTGCCGAACGGCCCCAGGCGCGAGCCCAGCGCGATCACCACGTCGGCGCGCGAGATCAGCTTCATCGCGGCCTTCGAACCCTGGTAGCCCAGCGGGCCGCACCACAGCGGGTGGCTGGCGGGGAACGAATCGTTGTGCAGGTAGCTGTTGACCACCGGCGCGCCCAGGCGCTCGGCCAGTGCCTTGCATTCCTCGATCGCATCGGCCATCACCACGCCGCCGCCCGAAATGATCACCGGGAACTTGGCGTTGGCCAGCAGCTCGGCGGCTTCGTTCAGGCTGTCGTCGCCGCCGGGGCCGCGGTCGAGGCGGCGCGGCTGCGGGATCTCGGCGGTGATCTTGCCGTAGAAGTGGTCGCGCGGGATGTTCAGCTGGGTCGGGCCCATTTCCGACATGGCGCGGTCGAAGCAGCGCGCGGTGTATTCGGCCATGCGCGCCGGGTTGGTGACGTGGCCCTGGTACTTGGTGAACTCCTGGAACATCGGCAGCTGGTTGGCTTCCTGGAAGCCGCCCAGGCCGATGCCCATGGTGCCGGCCTCGGGCGTGACGATCACCACCGGGCTGTGGGCCCAGTAGGCAGCGGCGATCGAGGTCACGCAGTTGGAAATGCCGGGGCCGTTCTGGCCGATCACCACGCCATGGCGGCCCGACACGCGGGCGTAGCCGTCGGCCATGTGGCCGGCGCCTTGTTCGTGCACCACCGGGATCAGGCGGATGCCCGCCGGCGCGAAGATGTCCATCGCATCCATGAAGGCCGAGCCCATGATGCCGAACATGTCGGTCACGCCGTTGGCGGCCAGCGTTTCAACGAAGGCTTCCGACGGGGTCATGGTCTGCGGGCCGGCCGGAACCTGGCTTTCCTTCGCGGCGGCCGAGCCACCGGAAACGGCGGGATGCGAGGTGGTATCGAGGTCGCGCATGGCGTTTGTCTCCTGATGAGGGTCTTATAAAGTGGAACAGGGCGTTCCGGAAAATTGCTTGTTGGGGGAAATGTAGGCGGAAGACTCCCGTTGGTCAATAGAAAGTTTTGATTTACGGAATGTAATCGACAAAAAAACGAGACAAATTGGATTTTTGGTGCGGTGTAGAGCACTATTGGCCGGCGCAAGTGAAGGCTGCGCGGCGCAAGGGCGGGAAACCAGCGAGACAATGCAGCGCCGATGACATGCCGGCGCCGAGAAGGAAGGGAGGGATGGGGGCCGCGGGTTACGCGGCGGAGGGAAAAAAGAGGGAGGTCAGCGCTGCGACAGCGCCTCCAGCACCGGCAGGTTGCCCTCGCCGAAGCCGTGGTGGCCGTCGCGCTGGACGATCTCGAAAAAGAACTCGCCCGCCTCGCGCCTGACGAACGCCTGCTGGAAGCGATCCCGCGTGCCGTCGTTGCGCACGGCGCCGTCGACGAGGATGCCGTAGCGCTGCAACGCGGCCAGGTCCAGCCCATGGCCGGGCAGGCGCGTGTCGACCAAATCGTAGTAGGCCGCCGGCGGCTGCACGAACTGCACGCCGTTGGCCGCCAGCGCCGTGGCGCTGGCAAGTATGTCGGCGCTGGCCAGCGCAATGTGCTGGATACCTTCTCCGTGCTGGTCCGACAGGTAATGCCGCATCTGGTCATGGCGCGGCGTTCCCTTCTCATACAGCGGAATGCGAATGCGCCCGCACGGCGACACCAGCGCGTGCGCCTCGCTGGCGACCTGGATTTCGCGGAAGCCCAGCACCTTGCGGTAGAACTCCAGCCATTCGTCGAGATGGCCGGGGTCGACCGCCTGGGTCAGGTGGTCGACGCGCAGCAGACCCGCGCCGGGCGCATCGGCGGCTTGCGCCAGCGGGCGGAAATCGACGTCGTAGATGGAGATATCGCCCACGTCGCCCGGCCGGCCTTCCTTGCCGCGCCAGCGGTCGATGAAATAGAGGATCGACTGGCCGATGCCCTGGATGGCGGGGATATTGAGCTCCATCGGCCCCACCGTGCCCCCCTCGAACGGCCAGGCGCCGGCTTCCAGCGCTCGGGCAAAGGCGGCCGCGGCATCGTCCACGCGGATGCCGATGGCGCAGATCGACAGGCCGTACTCGCTGGCATAGCGCGTCGCGAACGAATCCGGCTCGGCGTCGACGATGAAATTCATCTCGCCCTGCCGGTACAGCTTCACGGCTTTGTGGCGGTGGCGGGCAATGGCGGCAAAGCCAAAGCGTTCCAGGGTCCGGCCCAGCGCGGCCGGGTCGGGCGAGGCAAATTCGATGAACTCGTAGCCCTGGATGCCCAGCGGGTTGTCCCAGGTCGGAAAATCGTCCGCGCGCGGGGAAGAGACGTCTGCGGCGTTCATTGTCGTTGCTCCTGTTGGGTGGCGTGGGGGCGGTGCCGAGCCATTGCGGCGACGATCGGATCATAGCAACGCACCCCCGCCGGGCCGCGTCCGGACTGCGAGCCGTGGCACCTCGTAGAAACCCGAACTGCGCGCCTTGATCGCGCATGTGCGTTCACTGATCGCGCAATATGGCGCATGAGACGCTTGGCGCGACCGGTGCCGACCACTAATCTCCGGTCAACCCAACGCGCTCCGGCCCTTCGGCAGACCCGCCGGTTGCACGCCAGGCCAACGCCCCCGAACTTCTGGAACATCATGATCAACGGCAAGACCACGCTCATCCCGCACCTTGGCTATCCCACTGAGTCGTTCAAGGCGCCGATGATCTACAACCCCTGGTTTGCGCAGCAGGACATCGATGCGGTGGTCGTCCCCATGGGCGTCAGGCCCGACGAGTATGCCGACGTGTTCCGCGCCCTGTTCCGCCTGACCAATATCCGCGGTGCGCTCGTGACCATGCCGCACAAGGTCGCCACCATGGAACTGGTGGACGAGCTCACGCCGGCAGCGCGCATCGCAGGCGCCTGCAATGCCGTGCTGCGGCGCGACGACGGCATGCTGGTCGGCGGCCAGTTCGATGGCGAAGGCTTTGTGCGCGGCATCGTGCGCAAGGGCTGCCGGCTCGAAGGCGCGCGCGCCGTGGTCTCGGGCAGCGGCGGTGTGGGCAGCGCGATCGCCGCGTCGCTGGCTGAAGCCGGCGTGGCGGAACTGGCGCTGTTCGATGCCCGCGAGGGCGCCGCGCGTGCGCTGGCCCGGCGCCTGGCCGAGCATTACCCGGCCTTGCACGTGAGGACCGGCTCAGCCGATCCGCACGGTTGCGACGTGGTGGTCAATGCCACCCCGCTCGGGATGAATCCCGGCGATCCGCTGCCGTTCGACGTCGCGCGCATCGACCCCGGCGCGATGGTGGGCGAGGTGGTGATGAAGCACGAATACACCCCCTTCCTCAAGGCGGCGCTGGCGCGCGGCTGCAAGGTGCAGGTCGGTACCGACATGCTGTTCGAAATGATCCCGGCCTACCTCGAGTTCTTTGGCTATGGCACGACCACGCCCGAAGCGCTGCGCGCGGTCGCGCAGATCCGGTACTGAGGGCAGGGTTTTCGCCCCGATCAACCGCCGCGCGGATGCCGTCACATAAAGGCACGCCGGCAAGCATTTCCTATCCAATGGTGGAGACAGACAAGATGACAACGACGCAAAAGGAGCTGCCGGCCGGTGCCACGCCCGCGGCGTACGGCAACTCGCTCGGCGACAGGATCCGCGCGGCCTTTGCCTTCGGCAAGGTGCGCTGGGGCATGCTGGCGCTGGTGTTCTTCGCCACCACGCTGAACTACATCGACCGCGCCGCCCTTGGCGTGCTGCAGCCGGTGCTGGCCAAGGCCATGTCCTGGACCGCGCAGGACTACGCCAATATCAATTTCTGGTTCCAGGTGGGTTATGCGATCGGCTTTGCGCTGCAGGGTCGGTTTATCGACATGGTCGGCGTCAAGCGCGCCTTCGCGCTCGCGGTGCTGCTGTGGAGCCTTGCCTGCGGCGCGCATGCGTTCGCGGCCTCCGCGGTCGGATTCATGATCTGCCGCTTCTTCCTGGGTTTGTCGGAGGCGGCCAACTATCCCGCCTGCGTCAAGACCACGCGCATCTGGTTCCCGGCAAGCGAGCGCGCCATTGCCACTGGCATTTTCAATGCCGGCACCAATGTCGGCGCGATGCTGACGCCGATCATGCTGCCGCTGATCCTGCAGGCATGGGGCTGGCAGGCCGCGTTTATCGCGATAGCCTCGCTGGGCGCGATCTGGCTTGTTTTCTGGCTTGCGCGCTACCACAACCCGGAACAGCACCCGACCGTCAGCGCCGCCGAACTGGCCCATGTCACGCGCGATGTCGAACCGGCACCGCACCGCATCCGCTACGCGCAGATCCTGCGCATGCGCGGTACCTGGGCCTTCGCCATGGCGTACGCCATCACCGCACCGGTGTTCTGGTTCTACCTGTACTGGCTGCCGCCGTTCCTCAACCAGCAGTACCAGCTCGGCATCAGCGTCACGCAGATGGGCCTGCCGCTGATCGTCATCTACCTGGCGGCCGATGTCGGCAGCGTGGGCGGCGGTGCGCTTTCGTCGTGGCTGATCAGCCGCGGCATGCCGGCGGTGCGTGCGCGCCTGCTGTCGATGCTGATCTTCGCGGCGTGCATTACCTCGGTAGTGATGGCCGCCGGCGCCAGCAGCCTGTGGATGGCCGTGGCCGCGATCTCGGTCGCCATCGGCGCGCACCAGGCGTGGACCGCGAATATCTGGAGCATGGTGATGGATTACACGCCCAAGCATGTGGTCAGCTCGGTGTTCGGCTTCGGCGGGATGATCGGCGCCATCGGCGGCATGTTCATGACGCAGCTGGTCGGCTACGTGCTCACTGCGACGCACAACAACTATTCGGTGCTGTTCACGATGATCCCCTGCGCCTACTTCATCGCGCTCACCTGGCTCTTCTTCCTGGCTCCGCGCAAGGTGCCGGACGTCGCCTGATCCTTCTTATCGCGTCACCACAACTAAACACCGAGACAAGACCCCGATGCAAAAACGAATGATTGCGCTGCTCGCGCTCGGCGCGGGCAGCCTGCCCGCTGTCGCCCAGACTTCCGGTGGCGTCACGCTCTACGGGCTGCTGGATACGACCATCCGCTACAGCACCCATGAAGACGCGGCCGGCCACGGCCGCACCCAGATGACCGATGGCGTGCTCACCGGCAGCCGCTGGGGCCTGCGCGGCACCGAGGATATCGGCGGCGGCAACAAGGCCTGGTTCATCCTGGAATCGGGCTTCTCGCCCGACACCGGCAGCAGCCAGCAGGGCGGGCGGCTGTTCGGGCGCACCGCGGTGATCGGGCTCGACGGCGACTATGGCAAGCTGGCGATCGGCCGCCAGTACACGCTGGCGCACGAACTGCTCTCGTCCTACGAGGCCATGGCCTTCGCCAACAACTCCATCGTCGGCTACCAGGGCGGCAACTACACCGGGCTGCGCTACGACAACACCGTCAAGTACATCAAGAGCTTTGGCGGCCTGCAGGCGGCCGCGGCCTACACCTTCGGCGAGGTCCCGGGCAGTATCAAGAGCGGCTCGGCCGCGGCCGGTTCGCTGGCCTACAGCTCGGGGCCGCTGGAGATCGGCGCGGTGTACCAGCAGACGCAGAACGTCACCACGGCATTCTTCGGCGCCGTGCCGGCGGCTCAGGCCAGCAAGCAGACGGTGTGGGGCCTGGGCGGTACGTGGAAGGCGGCGCGGGCGCAGTATTACCTCGGCTACACCAACAACCGTCTCGATGTGGCGGACTACCGCAACAACGTCGGCTATGTCGGGACGCGGTTCAACATCACCGACGCGCTCGCGTTTATCGGCACGCTGCAGTACGACTGGCTGCGCCACGCAGGACAGGGCGGCAAGCGGCTGACCACGGCGGGCATGCTCGACTACAACTTCAGCAAGCGCACCGATGTGTATGTGGAGGTGGATTACACCCACCTGCAGGGGCAGTGGATCGCGCTGAACGGTGCGCCGGCGTTTGCCAACAGCGGGAATACTTATGGCAATGCCACGCGCCTGGGTGTGATGGCGGGGGTGCGGCACAAGTTCTGATTGGGAATGCCGCCGCGCATCGCCCGATGCGCGGCGGCATCCGCTTAATCCGCTTTATTCAGCGGCGGCCGCTGTCACCAGCACCAGCGCCTCGACCGCCAACGCATACCCCTTCACCCCCAGCCCCGCCATCACCGCCCGCGCCGCCGGCGAGATCCATGAGTGATGCCGGAACGCCTCGCGCGCGTGCACGTTGGAGATGTGGTACTCGACCAGCGGCACCGACGCGCCCTTGATCGCATCGTGCAGCGCGATCGACGTATGCGTCAGCGCGCCGGCATTCAGCACCACGCCGATCATTTCCCCTTGCGCGCACAGCCGCCCGGCCTCGTGGATCCAGTCGATCAGCTGGCCTTCATGACTGGTCTGCCGGCATTGCGCCTCCAGCCCGAGCCGGAGTGCGGCTTGCTGGCAGACGCGTTCGACATCCGCCAGCGTTTCGCAGCCATAGACCGCGGGCTCGCGGGTGCCGAGCAGGTTGAGGTTGGGCCCGTTGAGCACCAGTACTGTCTTCATCTTGTCTCCTGTTGGGTCGCATGTGAGCGGCCGCGCCACTGGCGCGGCCATCGCGGATAGCCTATCGTTAGCTCCTTCTTCGATCATCGACGGCCATGGAAACTCAGAATGCGCTCACGGCGAACAATGACCCGTTCCTGCGGGACCTGCGGCTGTTCTGCACGGTAGCGCGGCGCTCCAGCTTTATCGCTGCCGCCAACGAGACGGGCATCTCGCCGGCCCATGTCAGCAAGCGCATCGCCATGCTCGAGGCCATGCTCGGCGCCAGGCTGTTCCACCGCACCACGCGGCGCGTCAGCGTGACGGCCGAGGGCGAGAGCGCCTTCGCGTGGGCGCAGAAGATCCTGGAAGACGTGGACGGCATGCTTGAAGCCGTGGGTGCCACCGGTGGCGAGCCGCGTGGGCTGCTGCGCATTGCCACCAGCGTGCGGCTCGGGCGCCGGCATGTGGCGCCGGTGCTGTCGCTGCTGCGCCAGCGGCATCCGGGCCTGGAGGTCTGGCTGGAATTGCTCGACCGGCGTGTCGACCTGATCGGCGAGAGCTTCGACCTGGACATCCGCGTGGGCGAGGTCGAAGAACCCCACCTCATCGCCAGCAAGATCGCCACGGGCTGCCGCGTACTTTGCGCTGCGCCCGCCTACCTGGCGCGGCGCGGCATGCCGGAGCATCCGGGCGAACTACCCCGGCACGACTGCCTGCTGCTGCGCGAACGCGACCAGGCCTTTGGCGTATGGCGGCTGCAGGGACCGCACGGGTGGGAGACAGTAAAAGTGACCGGGCCGATGGCATCGAACCATAGCGACGTCACCCATCAGTGGGCGCTGGAAGGCTTCGGCATCATCATGGCCTCGGTCTGGGACGTGGCCGCCAGCGTGCGCGCGGGTGAGCTGGTGCGCGTGCTGCCGGGCTGGCAGCAGCCGGCCGATATCTGGGCCGTGACCAGCGCGCGGGCCTCGGCCTCGGTCCGGATGCGCGTGTGTCTTGAATTCCTGAAGACGCAGTTGTCGCAAGGGCCGCGCGCGCTGGCAACGAGCCTGGACAGGCCCTAACAGGCTGTTGAAAAGCACTCCGTCACGAAGGGCGCAGCGCAGCTAAACACGACTCGACATGCAAATGGCCGCTGAATTCCTACCATGCCGTGCAAATGGGTGCCCCAATTACGGGGCGCGCCAGCATGGTGGCGCCGTGCGGCAGCCCCGCTTTGGCGGCTCATTGCACTGCTCCTCGCGGCACCGCACCCAGTATTCGTGCAATTCTGGTCAGATTGCTGGCGATCATCGTCAGCTTGAAGTGATGGTCCACGGTTCCAGGCCACGATATACAGTTTGTCGAAGCCGTCCGACCGTCTTTCCCCAGCCAAAGTGCTCTTCGATGCGTTTGCGGATGACCTGGCTCACACGGTATCCCTCGTGCCGCGAGGTACGGCCATCGATTGCGCTGCCGCCAGCTCGCGCGTCATTGCGCGCCACGTGGGGCGTCACCCTGCGAGCTCGGCAGTCTTGAACAAAGTCGTGCGTGCGTAGGCCTTGTCCGCACCGACCGTCTTGGCATGATTGCCAGGTATGCAGTCGAGCAAGCGCAATGCGCTGGCACGTTCGGCAAAGCCATCGGCGTGGCTCACAACCGCGCCGACCACCAGGCCAGAGCGGTTCTCCATCAGAATGTGCCCCTGATAGCTGAGGATGGCCGGGCTCTGGGCACTCTTCTTGTACAGCCGCGCATCCGGGTCGGTGCTCGATTCGTGGGTTGCATTGCTGCGCCGCTTACCCTTCCAGTCGGCCTCGGCATTGCGCCCGCCGCCTGCGGGCGGGGTGTTATCCGTGTCGTCCTTGGGGCGAAAGCTCTTGTGGCTGGCCCATGCCTGAATCAGCGTGCCGTCGACCGAGAAATGGTCCTTGGACAGAAGGTTATGCCGCTCGGCCACGCTCATCACCTTCGTGAAAAAGCTCTCGATTACCTTGTGTTCAAGCAACCGATCACGGTTCTTCGAAAAGACCGAGTGGTTCCACACGTCGTCTTCCATCGCCAGGCCAACGAACCAACGAAACAGCATGTTGTAGCGCATTTGCTCCATCAACATGCGTTCGCTGCGCACCGAGTAGAACACTTGCAACAGCAGTGCACGCAGCAACTTCTCCGGCGCAATCGAGGCACGTCCGCTGTCAGCATAGATGGTGCTAAACAGTCCGTTGAGGTCCTTCAGTGCGTCGTTGACCAGCAGCCGGATTGCCCGCAATGGATGATCGGCAGGGACGAGGTCTTCCAACTTGACCGTCGTGAACAACGTCTCTTGCATCTCATCCATTCCACGCATCGCATCCGCCGCCCGAGTTTATGAACACGATATCCATAACGTCTGGCGCCAAATCCCCGTTTACTCGGGGGGGCCAAATTCAACAGCCTGCTAAAGCACCCGCATGATCAGCAATGCGGTGTCCTGCAACACCTGCAGCACCCGGTCCAGCGCCTGCTGCGGGGTCTCGTCGCCGATCGGCATATTGACGGAGAGCGCGGCGATGACCTTGCCGTGGCGGTCGCGCAGCGGCACCGCGATGCCGCGCACGCCAGTCTGCAGTTGCTGCTCCAGCATGGCGTAGCCCTGCGCACCGGCCTTGCGGATCTCTTCGAGCAGGCGCTCGTGCTGCAGGATGGTGTAAGGGGTGTAGGGTGCCAGCACGACGGTTTCCAGCCATTCGCGCACCTGCTGCTCGGGGCGCGAGGCCAGCATCATCACGCCGGCCGATCCCAGCGGCGCCGGCACCCGCGCGCCCAGCACGAAGCCGGTGCTCATCACGCGGCTGGTGCCGGTGCGCGCGATGAAGACCAGTTCCCAGCCATCGAGCACGCTCAGGTAGGCCGCCTCACCCAGCTGCGCGGTAATCTGCTGCAGGAAGGGCTGCACCGTGCGCGGCAGCCGTGCCGAATCGAAATACGACCAGCCCACCTTGAGCACGCGCGGCGTCAGGCTGAATAGCGTGCCGTCGCTGGTGGTGTAGCCCAGGTGCTCCAGCGTCAGCAGGTAGCGGCGCGCGGCGGTGCGCGTGAGCCCCGTCAACTGCGCCGCCTGGGTGGGCGTGAGGCGCGGATGGTCGTTGTCGAAGGCCTCCAGGATGGCCAGGCCTTTCTCCAGCCCGGCGATCCAGTCGCGCCGGTTCAGCGGTTCCTTTTCCATGGTTAACCCGAATTTCGCGCGGATGATGATCGCAATGGAGCGATTGTCGCACGCCCACGCGCGAATTGTGGTTGTTGGCGGACTGGCTGGCTCATAACCTTTGGGCAATACCGCTACCTTGCTATCGCCATGACCGCAGTCCGCCGTCCCCTCCCGAAATCGATCGCCACTGTCTCGCTGTCCGGCACGCTGCCGGAAAAGCTGGAAGCCGCCGCGGCCGCAGGCTTTGACGGGGTGGAGATCTTCGAGAACGACCTGCTGCATTTCGACGGCTCGCCCGCCGAGGTGCGCCGCATGGCGGCCGACCTTGGCCTGCAGATCCTGCTCTACCAGCCCCTGCGCGACTTCGAGGCCATGCCCGGCGACGTGTTTGCACGCAATATGGCGCGCGCCGAACGCAAGTTCGATGTGATGGAGCAGCTTGGCGCGGAGATGGTGCTGGTCTGCAGCAATGTGCAGGACGTGGCCATCGACGACCCCGCCCGTGCCGCCGCCGACCTGCGCCAGATGGCCGAGGCCGCCGCGCGGCGCGGCCTGCGCGTGGGTTATGAGGCGCTCGCGTGGGGCCGCCATGTGCGCCGCTGGCAGCAGGCATGGGATATCGTGCAGCGCGCCGACCATCCCGCGCTGGGGCTGGTACTGGACAGCTTCCATACCCTGTCGCTGGGCGATTCGCTGCAGGGCCTCGACGCGGTCCCGGCGGAGAAAATCTTCTTCGTGCAACTTGCCGATGCGCCGCGCCTGTCGCTGGATGTGCTGTCGTGGAGCCGGCACTACCGCAACTTCCCCGGCCAGGGCGACTTGCCCGTGGCTGATTTTGCCCGCGCCGTGCTGCAGGCGGGCTACGCCGGCCCGTTGTCGCTCGAGGTGTTCAACGACGACTTCCGCGCGGCGCCGGCACGGCTGACGGCGCAAGATGGGCTGCGCTCGCTGATCTGGCTTGAGTCCGAGGCCGGCGGCGTGCCGCTGCCCGCGCCGCCGGTGCTCGGCGGCGTGGATTTCGTGGAGTTCGCGGTCGATTACGTGGCTGGCCGCGAGCTGGCGCAACGTCTGGAATCGCTGGGCTTTGCCCATGCCGGCCGCCACCGCTCCAAGGCGGTCGACCTCTACCGCCAGGGCGGCATCAACCTGATCCTGAATGCGGAGCAGGACAGCGCCGCCGCCGAGCACTTCCAGCTGCACGGGCCGTCGGTGTGCGCCATCGGCCTGAAGGTGGACGACGCCCGCCGCGCCATGGCGCGCGCCCGCGCGCTGCTGTGCAAGGAATGGCGCCAGCCGCTCGGTCCCGACGAGCGGGTGATTCCGGCGCTGCGCTCACCCGACGGCATGTTGTTCCACCTGATCGACGACCGCGATGCCGATCGCAGCATCTACGAAAGCGACTTCACGCTCGATGCGCCGGCGGATGCCGTCCACCACGGCGCCGGGCTCTGCGCCATCGACCATCTCGCGCAAGCGCTGCCGGCGAACCGGCTCGACAGCTTTGTGTTGTTCTATCGCTCGGTGTTCGGCATGGAGCCGGAGGCGGTGCATGAGATCGCCGACCCATATGGCCTGGTGAAGAGCCGCGCCATGGTCAGTCCCGGCCAGCATGTGCGTATCCCGCTCAATGTGTCCGAGAGCGATCGCACCGCCACCGGGCGCTTTGTTGCCGCCTACGCGGGCTCGGGCGTGCATCACATTGCCTTCCGTTCGGACGGGCTTGCGCAAACGCTGGAAGCGATCGACCGCGGCAGCGCCGCGATGCTGCATGTGCCGGACAACTACTACGACGACGTCGCCGCGCGGCTGGCGCTCGACGATGCGCTGCTGGGTCGCCTGCAACGCCTCGGCCTGCTCTATGACCGGGACGCGCACGGTGAATTCCTGCACGCCTATACCGCGCCCTTCCACGAACGGTTCTTCTTCGAACTGGTGCAGCGCGCCGGGTACCTGGGCTATGGCGTGGCCAATGCCGCGGTGCGCATGGCTGCGCAGGCGCAACTGCGGCACGGCTGAGGGCCTACGTGGCCACGGCCGGCAGCACACGCTCGCGCGCCGCGGCCACCGTGCCACCCACGCCGCTGGCGGCAATCAGGGCAACGCCAAGCACGGACCAGGCATCGGGCAGGTAAGCGAACGCCAGCCAGCCGCCCAGCATCGCGAAAGCGATCTGCAGGTAGAGATAAGGCGTGAGCAGGCCGACCGGCGCGCGCGCATAGGCAAGCACCAGGAACAGGTGGCCGGCGGTGCCGGCAAGCGCCATGCCGGCGAGCAGGCACCAGTGCCATACCGTGAGGTGCGTGGTCCATGCGAACGGCAGCGCCGCGGACAGCAGCACCGTGGCAACACAGCCGGTATAGAAGTGCGTGGTGCCGGCGCCGTCGGCGCGGGTCAGCACGCTGGTCAGCAACTGGTAGGCGGCATTGCACAGCACGGCCACCAGCGGCAACAGCATCGCGGGCTGCAGCCCGGCACCCGGCCGGATCACCACCAGCGCCCCGGCGAACCCCGTCAACAGGCAGAGCCAGCGCACGGCCGACACGCGCTCGCCGAGCATGGCCGCCGCGGCCAGCGCCATCACCAGAGGCGTCAGGCTCACCACGGCGGTGAACTCGCCTACCGGCAGGACCTGCAGGCTGAAGAACGCGCATCCGCTGGACAGCAGCATCGTCAGCGCACGCGCGCACTGCAACAGCGGCCGGCGCGTGCGCAGCAGGGCGCGGCCGCGCGCCGGCAGCAACACCGTGCCGGTCAGCGCCGCCTGGACCAGGTAGCGCAGCCATAGCGCCATCACGACCGGCACGGCCGCGCCGGCGATTTTTGTCAGCGTGTCGAGCGCGGCAAAGCAGGCTACCGCCGCCACCATCAGCAAGATGCCTTGCAGTTCCCGTGCCCCTCCCATGGGGCTCACGCCGCAGGCCGGCAAGCTGCGCCTGCCACGGCCATCCCTGTCTGCATCATGTCACCGGTCCACGTTGGCTTTGTCTTCGTGCGCAGGTTACCGGCAGGGGCGGGGGCAATCAGCGCAATCGATGGAAAGTCAGAATTCGCTGGCAGCGAATAATCCGGGAGGGCGACGGCCAGGGCGCGGGGCGTGCGCAGCTTTGCCTGTCAACGCGGGCCGGCCGGGCCGTGCTATGTTTGCAGCAGCAGCGCCCCGCAGAGGGCCGCGCCGCCTGCGCCCGGCGCGCCGGCAAACCAGAACGAGACACTCCGGAGTCAATCCCATGAACGGCACCCCCACCCCCAACCCGCTCGCGCCGCTGCGCGACTTCATCACCGGCGTGGCCGCGCTGCTGGACCAGCACCCGGACGAGCCCCGCATCCTGCGCGAAGGCGGGGCGCTGCTGGCAAAGCTGGTCGCACGCGACGACTGGCTGCCCGATGCCTGGGCCCGGCCGCACCCCGAGTACTACCAGCAGCACCTGCTGCATTGCGATTCCGCCGAACGCTTCTCGGTCGTCAGCTTTGTCTGGGGACCGGGCCAGCGCACGCCCATCCACGACCACACCGTATGGGGCCTGATCGGCATGCTGCGCGGCGCGGAAGACGCGCAGCCGTTCGTGCTCGACGCCGCCGGCCGGCCCGTGCCGCAGGGCGACGCCGTGCGCCTGCTGCCGGGGCAGGTCGAGGCCGTTTCGCCCACGGTCGGCGATATCCACCGTGTCAACAACGCGCATGACGACCGCGTCTCGGTCAGCATCCACGTGTACGGCGCCAATATCGGCGCGGTGCGCCGCTCGGTCTATGCCGAGGACGGCACGCGCAAGCCCTTTATCTCCGGCTATTCCAACCAGACCCTGCCCAACCTGTGGGACCGTTCCCGCGAAGTTGCCCAGTCATGACCACGATTACTGCTACGCAAGCCGCACCGGCCTTTCCGACGTATTCGCCCGAGGAGGTGCGCAAGGCCCTGCTCAACCGCGACGAGATCGCGCTGATCGATGTGCGGGAGGAAGACCCCTTCGCCCAGGAACACCCGCTGTGGGCCGCCAATTTCCCGCTGTCGAGGCTTGAGATCGAAGCTTGGGCGCGCATTCCGCGCCGCGACACCCTGATCGTCGTCTACGGCGATTACGCCGGCGCGGATCTGGCGCCGCGCGCCGCGGCCGTGCTGCGCGCACTGGGCTATACGCGCGTGCATCTGCTGGCAGGCGGGCTGCGCGCCTGGATCGACGGCGGCGGCGAGGTGTTCCGCGACGTCAACGTGCCGAGCAAGTCGTTCGGCGAGTTGGTGGAAGCCAGGCGCCACACGCCGTCGCTGGCGGCCGAGGAAGTGCAGGTGCTGATCGACAGCAAGGCCGACGTGGTGATCGTCGATGCACGCCGCTTCGACGAGTACCAGACCATGAGCATTCCCACCGCCACCAGCGTGCCGGGTGCCGAGCTGGTGCTGCGCGTGCGCGAGCTGGCGCCGGATCCGCACACGCGCGTGATCGTCAACTGCGCCGGGCGCACGCGCAGCATCATCGGCACGCAGTCGCTGGTCAACGCGGGCATCCCGAACCCGGTGGCGGCACTGCGCAACGGCACCATCGGCTGGACCCTGGCCGGGCAGCAACTGGACCACGGCGCCAGCCGCCGCGCCCCCGCCTCGGTCAGCGATGCCAACCGCGACAGCGCCCGCCGCGGCGCGCGCGAGATCGCCGACCGGGCCGGCGTGCGCCGCATTGCGCTGGCGCAGCTCGACACGCTGGAGCAACCCGGCCGCACCGTGTACCGCTTCGATGTGCGCACGCCCGAGGAATTCGCCGATGGCCACCTGCCGGGCTTCGTCAATGCGCCGGGCGGCCAGCTGGTGCAGGAAACTGACCACTCCGCACCAGTGCGCGGTGCGCGCATCGTGCTGGCGGACGACGATGACGTGCGCGCCAGCATGACCGGCTCATGGCTGGCGCAGATGGGCTGGGACGTGTGGGTGGTGGAACCGTTGGCGGCCGCGGCGCGCAGCGAAACCGGCGCCGTCGCCGCGCCGGTGCCGGCGTCAGCGCCCGTATCCACCGTCACCGCAACTGAACTGGCCGCGTGGCTCGATGCAGGCGATGGCAGCACCGCCGTACTGGATTTCACCGCCAGCGCCAACTACGTCAAGCGCCATATCCCCGGCGCATACTTTGTCATTCGCGCCCAGCTGGCCGACGCGCTGCCTCGCATTGCGCAGCCCAGGCGCTACGTGCTCACCTGCGGCTCGAGCCTGCTGGCGCGCTTTGCCGCCGCCGACCTGCGGCGCCTGACCGATGTGGAAGTGTTGGTGCTGGAAGGCGGCACGCAGTCATGGCTTGCCGCCGGGCTGCCGCTGGAAAGCGGCGAAACGCGCCTCGCTTGCGAGCGCACCGACCGCTACCGCCGGCCGTATGAAGGCACCGACAATCCGCGCGAGGCGATGCAGGGTTACCTGGACTGGGAGTTCGGGTTGATCGCGCAGCTGGAGCGCGATGGGACGCATGGGTTCAGGGTGGTGTAGGGCGCGGTGGCGCGCTATGGCTTGAGCATCCCCGGGTAGTGCTCCCGCAGCCATTGCGATGTGTTGTCGAGTATGCGCCTGGCGTGATCTAGTGCCAGGCGCATGTCGGGTGCCCTGACGGTGGCGAATCCGGTGTACTTCTCATTGCGGATCGACAACAGGCCGTCGAGTTCGTCCAGCAGGAGCTGGCCGCCACCCACGGATCCGACCAGGCCCTCCAGCGCGACACGGTGGTGGCCGTGCGCTGCCGTAATCCGGTAACCTTGCGCGGCAAAGACGGCCAGCGCCGCAAACAGGATCGCGTCGTAAGCGGCTTCGAACTTCGTCGGGTCGGAAATGCCCTGGACCGTTGTGTCCTGGAATTTCTGCACAGCTGCGCGCAGCAACTCCTGCACCATTTGCTTGTTCTGCATCCGCTCCAGGCGGACGACCTGCGGCTCATCGAGCGCCAGTTGCGCCGGCTTGCGCGCTGCCATAGACAAAGTCTCCTTTCAAGGCGATCACCGGCTGGCTTACAACACCGAGCGCGAAGCTGTTCCCGTCGGCCAGCATTTGTTCGAACTCTGATCTGGAAAACACCGACGCATGGATTTCCCGGCCGTGCTCGCGTTCCACCGATTTCAGCGCCGCATTGATACGGATGGCGCTGAGGTCCTCGCCCAGTACCAGCACGTCCAGGTCCGAGGCCGCCTTTTCCTCGCCGCGGGCAACCGAGCCAAATACGACAGCGATCTCTGTCTCTTCAGGCAGCGCATGCTTCACGTCCTCAAGCATCGCATCGCTGCGCCGCACGATGTCTGTCAGGCCTGCCAGCACGGGCGAATCAGAGGCCCGGTACAGCACGTTGCGGCCGTCCTGCGTCCTGACAGCCAGCCCGACGTCCGTCCAGCGCTTGAGCCAGTGCGTCACATTGCCCGTATTGGATCCAGCCATGCGAGCCAGTTCGCTTGGGGCATATTGCCTGCCGGGAGTTAGGTAAAGCGCGCGAAGCAGCGCCAGGCGCTTTTCGCCGCCGAAGAGTTCCCCCAGAAGTACGTTGTGCATGGCAGCCTCCTGTCCATTGCTGCATGATGTGCAGTGTCGCTGCATATTATGCAGTATCGCTGCATGATATGCACTGACGCTGCATGATATGCAGTGGGGTGAGGGGGGCGAGGCAAGTGCTGGAGGGATGTCAAAGCCGGAGCAGAAGGCGCAAGGCCTCTTCCACTCTTCTCAGGTGATTGGAGGCTAACGTGGCCACCGGCTGGCGGCCCATGAACCGGCGATTGGAAATTGCGCGGGCCTGGTCGATCAACAGGTCCGTCTCGTAAGCCAGGCCCGGAAGCTTGCCCAGCGCGACCCGCAGGGGAAAACAATCCTCCCGCTCTACTTGTGACGTTCCTGGCACGATGATCGTAGTTGGGTGCCCGGCGTCGTTGAGCAAATCCGTCTGGATGACCAGAGCCGGCCGGTTGCGTTTGGCCGGCTCTTCCCGATGGGTCTGGGGATTGAGATCAACCTCCCAGATCTGCCCGCGCTTCAGCTCAGTCAAGGCCGTCCCCGGCCGATGCGTCCATGTCTTCGCTGGCGGCCAGGTGCTTTGCCGAGAGCCTGCGGGAAAGCATGGCGATACGGGAGGCCATCTCCCGCTCGTTTTTCTCGCGCACGGCATCGCGGATGTAGTCGGAGGTTTTCTGGCCCGCTGCCTTTGCCAGGGCACGCGTCTGCTCGGCCAGTTCTTCGCCAGCGCGGAAGGACAAAGTCGTTCCCTGCATGAATGGCTCCGTACTTGGGTAGTACGGAAGTATAGCGCTCATTTGTCACTCGTTTTTGTATTACGAAATTGCACCACGGAGGTGTGCCGGCTTCGGTATCGCAACTTGAGCTTAGCGGGGAAGGTAACTGGCAGATAGCGGATGAGTCTGAAAGCCCCGAAAGGCTTCCGGTCTCTCTGCAGCAAGGGAACGAACCTGGCGATTCCCGGTCAATCGTAATCGTTCAGTTACAATGCTGTCCTGCAGCATCCCACCGGCTGTCCCGACCGCGGACCCGCCGGCGATGCCGTCAAAGCCCCCGAACCCATGCGACTGTTGTTCCTGCTGCTGACTGCCATGTGCTTGTCGCTGCTCTCCTTCGGAGCAGCGGCGGGCGTGCGCACGGCGTTGCCGGGGCAGCCGCAGGTGGGCGTGGATCTGGTGGAGATGGCGGCGGCCCAGCCCGTCGACGACCTCGGCCGGATCGTCGTGCCCGGCGACGACGGCTTGCACGACGACGATGCCTGCGACGACCCGCCGCCCGGATACTGCAATATCTGGTCGGCCGACCTGCTCGATCCGCTCGACCTGCTCGACGAGATCGAAGAATCCAGCGCGCTCATCGCGCTGCCGCCGGTGAAGCTGTTGCTGCCTGCCGGGGTCCTGGCCAAGCATCCGCCTGGCCGCGCCGACCCCCCGCCTTCGGCCTTCTTCCGGCCGCCCATTTCCCGCGCCTGATCGTTTCCTGCGCCCGCAACGCTCGCGCTGCCGCATGCAGCCATCGAGCCGCGGGCCGCGTCCCCTTGCCTGATATCGCCAGCCTGCCTGCTGCCTGACCGCAGCGGGCAAGCCGCTGCCGTTGTGCGTCCTGCCGTGAATCCGTCTCCGTGACGGCTTCGCCCCGGGGCGGGCGGCAGCATGGCGAGAGGCAGCCGTATTGCTTGCTTTCCCGACTCATGACAACAACCAAGCTGACCCTGATCGCGTCGCTTTTGCTGATGGCGCTTGCCGTGGCTCCGGCCCAGGCCGGTGCACAAGGCGGGGCGTCCGCGCAGGCAACGGACGTGGCCGGTGCCGCGCCCACCGCCCGCGCGCCACTGTCCAAACCTGCTGCCGCACCCATGCCGGGCACCGCCATCCTGGCGGCCGCGGCGGTGTCCAGGCCTGCGTCCGCCCCATCGGCTGGCGCCCCGGCCGGGCCCGCCTACTCGCTGCCCCAGTTGCTCGAGCTGGCCCAGTCCGCCAACAAGGGCGTGGCTGCCGCCGAGGCCAATGTCGATGCGGCCAGCGCCGCCATCCGCAGCGCGCGTGCCTATCCCAATCCGCAGGTGGAGGTGATGTATGGCCGCCTGTCCGGCAAGCAGCCGGGCGTGAGCAGCGGCAATGCGCCCAGCTACGCGGTCGTGCAGAAGCTGGATTACCCGCACCAGCGCAGCCTGCGTGAGGCCATGGCCAGCCGCGGGCTGGAGTCGTCGCAGGCGGTGCGGCTGGGCTTCCGGGCCGACCTGGCCGCGCGCGTAAAGACCGGCTATTACGACGTATTGCGCCGCGAGAGCGAGCTGCACGCCGCCGAGGAAGACCTGGCGATGATGCGCCAGATCCATTCGCGCGCGCGGCTGCGCGTGGAGGTGGGCGAGGCGCCGCGCTATGAACTGATCAAGGCCGAGACCGAACTGCTGGCCTCGCAGAAGAGCCAGCAGACCGCCGAGCTGCGCGTCAACCAGGCCAAGGCCGCGCTGCGCCAGCAGGTGGGCGGCGCGATGCCGGGCCAGTTCTCGCTGGCCGGCGCGCTGGGCCATTCGCCCGACGTGGCGCCGCTGCCGCTGCTGCGCGACACCATGACCGCCGGCAATGCCGAGCTGGTCCAGCGCCGCATGGAACTGGAGCGCGCGCAGTTGGGCGTCGATTACCAGAAGTCGCTGCGCTGGCCGGAAGTGGCGGTGCGCGCCAGCACCGACCGCCAGCCTGACAACAACGTCTCGCAGATCGGCCTGATCCTGACCATTCCGCTGTGGGACCGCCGCAGCGGCCCGGTGGGCGAGGCCACGGCGCAAGCCACGCAGGCGCGCAGCGCCCTGGAAGCGCGCGAGTTCGAGCTGACGCAGGAACTGGAATCCGCCTACCGTCAGTACGAGATCAACCAGGCCCAGGTGATCGCGCTTGAGTCCGGCATCGTGCGCGAGGCCGAGTCGGCGCTGGGCGTGGCCGAGTCCGCCTACCGCTTCGGCGAGCGCGGCATCCTGGACTACCTCGATGCCCAGCGCGTGCTGCGCGGCGCGCGCAATGAGCTGATCGCCGCCCAGTACGACCTGCAGCTGGCCGCCATCCAGATCGAAAAGCTTATGTCGACCGCCCCGGGCGCCACCGCCGCGCCGGGCCTGCAGCCGGCTTCCAACATCGAACCCAAATAACCATGCGACCCAATTTCCTGCTTTCGCTGACGGCCGCTGCCGTCCTGACGTTCAGCCTGGCCGCCTGTTCCGACCAGCCTGAACCCGTCGCCGAAGCGCCCAGGCTGCCGCCGGGCGTGATCCAGCCCGAGGGCAACCTGCAGCAGGCGCTGAAGGTGGCGCAGGTGGCTGCCTCCCCGTTCAGCGAGATGCTGCGCGTGGCCGGCCGCGTCGACTTCGACGAACAGCGCGTGGCCCGCATCGGCGCCAGCGTGACCGGCCGCGTGACCGACCTCTATGCCACGCTGGGCCAGGAAGTGAAGGCCGGCCAGGTGCTGGCGCGCCTGCACAGCAGCGAGCTGGGCGCGGCGCAGATGGCCTTCCTCAAGAGCGAGGCCCAGACCGAGCTGCAGGCCCGCAATGCCGAGCGCGCGCGCCAGCTGTTTGCCGCCGACGTGATCGGCCGCGGCGAGCTGCAGCGCCGCGAGAGCGAACTGGCGATTGCCTCGGCCGAGATGCGCGCCTACCGCGACCAGCTGCGCGTGCTGGGCATGTCGCAGGCATCGATCGCCGAACTGGCGAAGCACGGCAGCATCAACTCGCATTCGCCGGTGTTTTCCAGCATCAGCGGCACCGTGGTCGAGCGCAACGTGGCGCAGGGCCAGGTGGTGCAGCCGGCCGATGCGCTCTATACCGTGGCCGACCTGTCGCGCGTATGGGTGGTGGCCGAGGTGCCCGAACAGCAGGCCGCCCAGGTGGCCGAAGGGCAGAGCGTGGACATCGAGGTGCCGTCGCTGGGCAATGGTGCGGGCAACAAGAGCATCACCGGCAAGCTGATCTACGTCGGCCGCACGGTCAACCCGCAGTCGCGCACGGTGCTGGTCCGTACCGAGCTGGACAACCGCGAAGGCCGGCTCAAGCCCGCCATGCTGGCGAGCATGCTGATCGCCGGCAAGCCGGTAGACCAGCTGGTGATCCCGGCCGCCGCGGTGGTGCGTGACGGCAATGACGAGCTGGTCTATGTCGAGATGCCCGGCAACAAGTACCGCCTGACCAAGGTCAAGCTGGGCGCCGAGAGCGATGGCATGCGCGTGGTGCAGAACGGCGTCAAGGCTGGCGACCGCATCGTGGTCGATGGCGCCTTCCATCTCGACAACGAGCGCAAGCGCCTCGAGCAAGGGTAATTGGCCATGATGAAATCCCTAGTCGAAGCCGCCATCAAGCAGCGGCTGGTGGTATGCGTGATTGCCGTGGTGCTGTTCTTCTTCGGCCTGCGCGCTGCCACCAGGCTGTCGGTGGATGCTTTCCCCGATGTCACCAACGTGCAGGTGCAGATCGCCACCGAAGCCGCGGGCCGTTCGCCCGAGGAAGTGGAGCGCTTTGTCACCGTGCCGGTGGAAATGGCCATGACCGGGCTGCCCGGCCTGGAAGAGATGCGCTCGCTGAACAAGGCGGGCCTGTCGCTGATCACGCTGGTCTTTACCGACGCCACTGACGTGTATTTTGCCCGCCAGCTGGTGATGGAGCGCCTGATCGAAGTGGGCGGGCGCATGCCCGAAGGCGTGTCGCCGGTGCTGGGCCCGGTTTCCACCGGCCTGGGCGAGGTCTACCAGTACACGCTGGACCGCGCCGACGACGGCAGCCGCGAACTGGCGCAGGAAGAGCTGGCCGAGCGCCGCATCGCCCAGGACTGGGTGGTGCGCCCGCTGCTGCGCTCGATCCCGGGCGTGGCCGAGATCAACTCGCAGGGCGGCTATGTGCGCCAGTACCAGGCGCTGGTCAACCCGGAGCGCATGCGCCACTACCAGATCTCGATCCAGCAGGTCTATCAGGCACTCGCGCGCAACAACGCCAACTCCGGCGGCGGTGTGCTGCCGCACTATGCCGAGCAGTACCTGATCCGCGGCGTGGGCCTGGCCCGGGGCGTGGATGACCTGGGCAGCATCGTGCTCAAGGAGATCAACGGCACGCCGGTGTACCTGCGCGACGTGGCCAACGTCACCATCGGGCATGAAGTGCGCCAGGGCGCGCTGGTCAAGAACGGCCAGACCGAGGCGGTCGGCGGCATCGTCATGATGATGCGCGGCGGCAATGCCAAGGAAGTGGTCAGCCGGGTGAAGGCGCGCGTGGCCGAGATCAACGAGCGCGGCATGCTGCCGGGCAAGCTGCAGATCGTGCCGTATTACGACCGCAGCGAACTGGTCGACTCCGCGCTGTGGACCGTGACCAAGGTGCTGCTGGAAGGCGTGGTCCTGGTGGTGATCGTGCTGTTCCTGTTCCTGGGCGACGTGCGTTCGTCGGTGATCGTGCTGGCCACGCTGGTATTGACGCCTTTGCTGACCTTCATGGTGATGAACGAGGTGGGGCTGTCGGCCAACCTGATGTCGCTGGGGGGGCTGGCCATTGCCATCGGCCTGATGGTCGACGGCTCGGTGGTGGTGGTCGAGAACGCGTTCGAGCGGCTCGGCCACAAGGAGCCGGGCCTGAGCAAGACCGAGATCCTGGTGAAGGCCGTGCAGGAGGTGGCCACGCCGGTGATCGTGGGCGTGGGCATCATCATCCTGGTGTTCCTGCCGCTGATGACGCTGTCGGGCATGGAAGGCAAGATGTTCGCGCCGCTGGCGTTCACCATCTCGATCGCGCTGGCGATCTCGCTGTTCCTGTCGCTGACGCTGTCGCCGGTGCTGTCGTCGTACCTGCTCAAGGGCGGCGCCGAGCACGACACGCGCGTGATCGCCTTCATGAAGCGCCACTACCTGCGCCTGCTGCACTGGGCGCTGGGCAACAGCCGCAAGACGGTGATCGGCGCGGTGGCGGCGTTCGTCGCCACGCTGGCGATCGTGCCGCTGCTGGGCACCTCGTTCATCCCCGAGATGAAGGAAGGCTCGATCGTGCCCGCGATCGACCGCGTGCCCAACATCTCGCTGGAAGAGTCGATCAAGCTGGAAAAGGAAGCCAACAAGCTGGTGCTGAGCGTGCCGGGCGTGAAGTCGGTGGTGTCCGGCGTGGGCCGCGGCGAAAGCCCGGCCGACCCGCAGGGCCAGAATGAGTCGACCCCGATCGCCAGCCTGAAGGACCGCGACGAGTGGCCCGACGGCTGGACCCAGGACGATATCGCCAACGCCATCCGCGACAAGCTCAAGGCCATTCCCGGCGTGCAGATCGTGATGGCGCAGCCGATCTCGGACCGTGTCGACGAGATGGTCAGCGGCGTGCGTTCGGACGTGGCGGTGAAGGTGTTCGGCGACGATCTGGACAAGCTGCGCGAACTGGCGGGCGAGATCGCCCGCGTGGCCGGCGGCATCCAGGGCTCGCAGGACATCCGCATCGAGCGCGTGTCGGGGCAGCAGTACCTGTCGATCGAGATCGACCGCCAGGCGATTGCGCGCTACGGGCTGAACGTGTCGGACATTCATGACGTGATCGAGATTGCCATCGGCGGCAAGCGCGCCACGGACATCTTCGAAGGCGAGCGCCGCTTTGCCGCGGCGGTGCGCCTGCCCGAGGCATTCCGCGACAACGTGCAGGCCATCCGCCAGTTGCTGGTGTCCACGCCCAACGGCACCCAGGTGCCGCTGCAGAGCGTGGCGAAGATCGAGGTCAACGATGGCCCGGCCCAGATCAGCCGCGAAATGGCCAAGCGCCGCGTGGTGGTGATGATCAACGTGAAAGACCGCGATCTAGGCGGCTTCGTGGCCGAGCTGCAGCAGGCCACCGGCGCCAGGGTGAAGCTGCCCGAAGGCTATTACCTGGAGTGGGGCGGCCAGTTCCAGAACATGGAACGCGCCATGGGCCACCTGAAGATCATCGTGCCGGTCACCATCGCCGCGATCTTCTTCCTGCTGTTCCTGCTGTTCAACTCGCTGCGCTTCGCCACGCTGATCATCACCGTGCTGCCGTTTGCTTCCATCGGCGGCATCATCGGGCTGTTCGTCACCGGGGAATACCTGTCGGTGCCGGCCTCGGTGGGCTTTATTGCGTTGTGGGGCATGGCGGTGCTGAACGGGGTGGTGCTGGTGTCGTACATCCGCACGCTGCGCGACTCGGGCTTGTCGCTCGATGAGGCGGTGGTGCAGGGCGCGACGCAGCGTTTCCGCCCGGTGATGATGACCGCGACCATCGCGATGCTGGGCCTGGTGCCGTTCCTGTTCTCGACGGGGCCGGGGTCCGAGGTGCAGCGTCCGCTGGCGGTGGTGGTGATCGGCGGGCTGATTACCTCGACGCTGCTGACGCTGGTGATGGTGCCGACGCTGTATCGCTGGTTCGATGACCGCAAGCCGGATCCGACCAGGGACGTGCCGGTCTGATGGTCTGGTGCCGCCGGGCGGTTGTTGCCTGGCGGCGTTTGCGGGAAGGGCGCTTGGCGCGATGCGCGAGGCGCCCTTTTTGCTGCACTCCGCGCCGGCAGACAAAGCGCCTAAGATGGTCTATGTCGGGGTCCGACACCGCCGAGGGAGTCAGAAGTCATGAAGCGCCCGTTTCCATGCGCGCTGTCATGCGTCTCGGCTGTCGCATGGATATCGGTCGCGGCAGCCGCGCAGGACTACGCATACACCGTCAATGTTCAGCTGCGCGACGGCAAGACCGTGCAATGCGCGGTGAATCAGCCGCCGCAGGCGCCCCAGGTACCCGAGACGGCACTCAGCACCAGCGAACGCGTGGAAGCGGAAGTGCTGGCGACGCAGCGCCTGCGTCTGCTGTCGGGGCCCCGCGCGCCGTATCCGACACCTTACACCGCACCGGCCATCGCCTGTTTTGCACTGAGCCGCTGACGCAAGGACCGCACGGGTCTCAGTTTGCCAGTGGCAAGGCGACAGTCAGCGTGACCCCCTTGCCGCCAATGCCCGGCGACAGCCTCACGCTGCCCTGGGCCGCCAGCACGATCTCCTTGACGATGGCCAGGCCCAGCCCGGTGCCTGGCTGGTGCGGGTGCGCGCAGCGGTAGAAGCGGTCGAACACCTTGGGGCGGGTCTCGGGGGGAATGCCGGGCCCGTTGTCGCTGACCGCGAGGATGGCGTGGCGGTCCGTGGTTGACAGCGACACCGTCACCTGGCCGCCGTCCGGGGTATAGCGGATGGCATTGTCGACCAGGTTGGAAATCACCGCGACCAGCATCCATTCGTTGATCCGCACGCTGACGTTGTGCCCGGCCAGTTCCGCGCCAAGGTCGATCTGCTTGCGCTGCGCCAGCACCACCAGATCTTCCAGCACGGCGGTGATGACCGGCGCCAGCTCAACAGCCGGCTGGCCAGCCGCCGTGCCGCTGGCGCCCTGTGCTTCGGCTTGCGAGAGCAGCAGCAACTTGTTGGCGAGGTCGGTCATGGCCCGCGTGCTGCTTTCCATCGAGCCCACAATCTCGCGCAGCTTGCTGTCGTCCTGCGACTGGACGGCGTACTGCAACTGGGTGGCCAGCACGGCCAGCGGCGTGCGCAACTGGTGGGCCGCGTCGGCGATAAAGCGCCTTTGCTGCTGCACGTATTCGTTGAGCCGCTGGATGCATTGGTTGATCGCCTCGACGATGGGCCGCAGTTCCATCGGCAGGTCGCCCGGCCTGATCGGCTGCAGGTCCATCGGGTCGCGTCCCGCCACCTCGTCGCGGGTGCGGACCAGGGGGCGCAGTTCCACCGTCAGGCCGCCTAGCACCAGCAGCACCGCCAGCAGCAGTAAGACGATTTCACGCGTCAGTGCCGGCAGCCGCAAGCTGCGCACCAGTTCCTGGTTGCCCTTCAGCGTCTGGCCCACGGTCACGATGATCTTGGTTGCCTGTCCGCTGTTGAACATCAGGCGCGAGATCTGTATCACGCGCACCGGCATGTCCTCGAAGCTGGAGCCGTAGAACACGGGGCTGGCGGCGCCGGCCAGCGGGGCTTGCTCAAAGCGCGGGTTGCCCGCCAGGATCCGCCCGGTGTCATCTGCCACGCGGTAGAAAACATGGTCGCCATAGGGCGAGTCGAACAGCGAAAGCGCCGCCGGCGGTACCTGCACCATGAGCCGGCCATCGGCCCAGCCGATCTGGCCGGCGATCACATCGGCCGATGCCTGCAGGGCGCGGTCCTGCACGCGATTGGCGGTGTCGACGGCGCTGACATATGAGGCGTAGCCGCTGATCAGGACGAAGCCGGTCAGCGGGACCAGCAGCCAGAGCAGCAGGCGCGCGCGCAGGCTATGGATCATTGCTTTTGCTGCAGCAGATACCCCAGGCCGCGCAGCGTCATGATGGCGGCCTGGCAGCCCTCGAGCTTCTTGCGCAGGCGATGGATGTAGATTTCGACGGCGTCTTCGCTGGCGTCTTCCTCGAGCGCGTAGATGCCCTCCATCAGCGCCGTCTTCGAGACAGTCTTGCCCTGCCGCATCATCAGGATCTCAAGCGTGGCGTGTTCCTTGAGGCGCAAGGGCAGCAATTGCCCCTGCACATAGAACTGGCGGGTATCGCTGTTGTAGGTGAGGTCGCCGCAAGTCAGCTCGGACTGCTTCTCGCCGGTGTTGCGGCGGGCCAGGGCCTTGATCCGGGCCACCAGTTCGCGGACCTCGAAGGGCTTGACCAGGTAGTCATCGGCGCCGAGCCCGAGGCACTCCACCTTCTCGTCGACCGAGCCGCTGGCGGTCACCACCAGCACCGGCAGATTGTTGCGGCGCGTGCGCAGCCGGCGCAGCAGGTTCTTGCCGCTCAGCCGGGGGATCTGCAGGTCGAGCAGCACCACATCGTAGTGCTGCGTCATCAGCAACTGGTCCGCGTACTCGCCATCCAGCGCGGTATCCACCATGAAGCGTTCCTCTTTCAGCAGCCTGGCGAGCCAGTGAATGAGCGAGGCGTTGTCTTCGATCAGCAGTACCTTCATGAACAGCTCTGGTGTCTGGGGCAGGGATTTGGCAGGAGTTCGGGCGGGAGCCAGCCGGCTTGCGGCATGGTGGGGCCCGGCCCGTCTTTTTAACGCTGGTTGGGCCGTTTGGGTGCACCGGGATTTCACCTAGGTCCGGGGAAAGCTGCGTGAAGGATTCCGGTGCCTAGAATCAATCGCTGTGCTTCGCGGTACGGCGAACCCACATCAAGAACAGAAAGGACGGAGACAGGCATGAATCCATTCCGGAAGGTATCGCTGGCCGGCGCCATGCTGGCAGTGCTTGCAGTGCCTGGCGCTGCACTTGCAGCCGATGGCGGCGGCAAGATCACGATCATGGTGGGCGGTGCATCCAAGATCATCTATCTGCCGGCCAAGTTGACCGAGCAGCTGGGCTACTTCAGGGAAGAAGGGCTGGATGTCGAAATCCAGTCGCAGCCGGCAGGGGTCGACGGGGAGAACGAATTGCTCGCAGGCGCGGTGCAGGGCGTGGTCGGGTTCTACGATCACACCATCGACCTGCAGAGCAAGGGCAAGGAGGTTGAGGCCGTCGTGGTGTTTGGCCAGGTGCCCGGCGAGGCCCAGATGGTGGCCACCAAGGCGGCCGCCCAGATCAAGAGCATGGCCGATGTCAAGGGCAAGACGCTGGGCGTGACCGGACTGGGTTCGTCGACCAACTTCCTGACCCAGTACCTGGCGTTCCGGGCCGGGGTGTCGTCCAGCCAGTTCACGGTCCTGCCGGTCGGGGCGGACAACACCTTTATCGCCGCCATGCGCCAGGGCCGCATCGACGCCGGCATGACCACCGAGCCGACCATCTCCCAGTTGCTCAAGACCGGCGAAGCGCAGGTGCTGGTCGACATGCGCACGGTGGAAGGCACCACGCAGGCGCTGGGCGGGCTGTATCCGGCATCCAGCCTGTATATGCAGCGCGCCTGGGTGGACAGCCACAAGGAGCAGGTCCAAAAGCTGGCGCGGGCCTTTGTCAAGACGCTGCGCTTCATGAAGACCCATACCCCCGATGAGATCGCGCAAAAGGTGCCCAAGGACTACTACGGGAACAACCGCGAGCTTTATGTCAAGGCGCTGGGCGCGTCGCTACCCATGTTCACGTCCGACGGCAAGATGCCTGCGGGCGGCCCGGAAACCGTGCTGAAGGTGCTCGCTTCCTTCGATCCCACGGTCAAGGGCAAGCACATCGAGCTTGCCCGGACCTACACCAATGCGTTTGTCGACCAGGCAAAGTAGGCCGTCGCCATGACAACGGGCCGGCATGCCCCTGCCTGGGCCGGCCCCGAGGAATCTTTATGACTCACCCAGTATTGCAGGACACGCCGGCGATTGAGTTCGACCATGTCTCCTGCCGTTTCATCTCGCCGGATGGCAGGGCCACGGTCGCCTTGCGCGATTTCTCGATGACGGTCGGCAATGGAGAATTCGTTGCCATCGTCGGGCCGACCGGTTGTGGCAAGTCGACCACGCTCAGCCTGATCACCGGCCTGCTGACCCCAAGCGCGGGCGAGGTGCGGCTGATGGGGCAGCGCGTCAACGGCATCGATCCGCGCATCGGCTTTGTGTTCCAGGCCGACGCGGTATTTCCCTGGCGCACCGTGATGCATAACGTCGCGGCGGGGCCGCTGTTCCGCGGCAGCTCGCGCGACGCAGCCTACGGCCTGGCCGAGCAGTGGATCCGCAAGGTGGGGCTGGGCAAGTTTGGCGACCACTACCCGCACCAGCTTTCAGGCGGCATGCGCAAGCGCGTGGCGCTGGCACAGACGTTTATCAACAACCCGCAAATCCTGCTGATGGACGAGCCGTTCAGCGCGCTCGACATGCAGACCCGCACGCTGATGCAGGACGAGTTGCTGCAACTGTGGTCCCAGACGGCGGGCTCGGTGGTGTTTGTCACGCACGATCTCGAGGAGGCGATTGCGATGGCCGACCGCGTCCTCGTCCTCACCGCGCGCCCGGCCACGCTCAAGCAGGTCTACGAAATCGACCTGCCGCGCCCGCGCGTGACCTCCGAGATCCGCTATGACAAGCGCTTCGTGGAGTTGTCGCGCGAAATCTGGGCCGACCTGCGCGAAGAAGTCCACATCGACTAGGCCACGGGATCATTGAAATGGCAGGCACCGGCCAGTTTCAGTGATGCTGTGGACTACCACGCATGCCGTGAAATGACCCAACGAGAATGACCATGGAAGCAAACATCGCTTTTGCCGCGCAGGACGAGGCCTTTGAACTGCAGGCCAGGATCAAGGCACAGCGCCGCTACTGGCTGATTGTCAGCCTGCGCTTGCTGTTGCTGGTGGTTGTGCTGGGCGGTTGGGAACTGGCCGGGAGGCTGCACTGGATCGATCCCTTCTTCTTCTCCATGCCGACGCTGATCGTCGAGCAGATCTACGACTGGTTCGTCAATGGCACGTCACAGGGCCCGTTGCTGGCCCAGGTGGCGGTCACGCTTGAAGAGACCGGGCTGGGCTTCCTGATCGGCTCGATTGCCGGCGTGCTGTGCGGCATCTTGCTGGGGCGCAACAAGTTGCTGGCCGACGTGTTCAGCATCTACATCCAGATTGCCAATTCGATCCCACGCGTGGTGCTGGGCTCGATCTTTGTGATCGCGCTTGGCCTGGGGATGGCGTCGAAGGTAGCGTTGGCGGTGGTGATGGTGTTCTTCGTTGTCTTCGGCAATGCCTTCCAGGGCGTGCGCGAGGCCGACCGCTACCTGATCGCCAATGCGCAGATCCTGGGGGCGTCAAAGCGCCAGCTGACGTTCGCGGTGGTCGTGCCTTCCGCGCTGAGCTGGATCCTGGCCAGCCTGCATGTCAGCTTCGGCTTTGCACTGGTGGGTGCGGTGGTGGGCGAATTCCTTGGCTCCAAGCAGGGCATCGGGCTGCTGATTGCCACGGCACAGGGTGCATTCAACGCCAGCGGCGTGTTCGCGGCGATGATCGTGCTGGCGGTGGTGGCGCTGGCGGCGGACTACCTTCTGACCCGGTTGGAAAACCGGCTGCTCAAGTGGAAGCCGAGTAGCCTGGGGTGATGCCTGCTTGGGCCTGGTGGTAGCGGGGCTATCGCCGGTCATGAATTCTCCTTCATCTCCTTCGTCTCCTTTGTCCCACGTCTGTCTGGTTGCAGCGTGGGGTTTTTCTTTGGTTCCGGCGGTGAATGAAATGGTCTTTCTGCTTGTTGGCTTGGGTATGTCGGTCGGGTTTGATGTTGTCGTAGGTTTTACGGCCTGGTTCCGCCCTGCTGGGCGGGTCACTTTTTGTCCGAGCGACAAAAAGTAACCAAAAAACGCGTCGCCTCAGGCGGCTGGCCACCAATTCCGCGGTGTGGGTGGTTCGAGCGGCGGTGATTTCCGGTCGATGGGGTTGGTGGTTCGACCCTGCTACGCTCCCGGGATGTGCCTTGCGTCCAGGGACTATTGGACGAACCCGACTTTAGGCCGTTGGCAGCCTTCTAACGAGGTTATCGGTAGGACGCCTACGGCTGCGCTGCGCGCACTCAGTATCGCAGGTCGGGTGCTCGGGCACGGAGTGCGTCGCTGCGCTCGCACGGCGTTGTCGCGGATGATGCCGTGCCAAAGGAAAAAATCAGGACGTGGCCACTGGTTCTGCCACGTTAGGACGCGCGCGTAGCGCAGCCGAAGGCGTCCGACCGACGCGGTATTTAGCAGGTTGCCAATAGCCTAAAGTCGGGTTCGTCCAATAGCCCGTGGAAGCAGGCACAGACAGGGTGCGTAGCAGGGTCGAACCACCAACCCCACCGAACGGAAATCACCGCCGCCCGAACCACCCGCACCGAGGAATTGGTGGCCAGCCGCCAGAGGCGACGCGTTTTTGGTTACTTTTGTCGCTCGGACAAAAGTGACCCGCCCAGCAGGGCGGAACCAGGCGGTCCAACCTACGACAACATCGACCCCGACCGACATACCCAAAGCAAGCCAACGAGCAAGAGACCAGCCAACCACCCCTGCCAAGAGCCCAGACCAGCCGCACGGCAACAAGCGACCCCAAATCCAGCGAAGAACAAAAAACCCGGCTTGTGGCCGGGAACAAGGAAAGACCGGAGCATGAGGCGGCGCGCAGCGCCGCCATCCCACCAGATCAGAAGCGCGTGCGCATGCCCACTGCAAACTCGCTCTGGTGCGAGAAGCCGTTGGCCTGGGACGCATGGTAGCCCTTCTGCAGGAACATGTAGTCCGCTGCCAGATAGACTTCGGTGCGCTTGGAGAAGTGGTAGAAGATCGATCCGTAGATGGTGTTCTTGCGGCCGCTGTCGGTGGTGGTGGATGCCGCCGTGTTGGAAAAGGCGTTCAGGGTGAAGCCGTCGGCATTGAGGGCGGCATTGCCTGCCTTCATCATCTGGTAGCCCAGTTCATAGTCAAACGCGCCAGCCGGTGCCACCTTGAACGAGACCGTGTAGGCGTCGTCGCGGCGCATGCCCAGTGCACCCTGGTCGGCGGTGTAGTGGAAGTAGCCGGCATTGGCGCGCACGATGCCCCAGATGTAGTTGCCGCCGACCGAATAGGAGCGGTGCCAGAGGTCGCCGAGCTTGGCCTGGGTGTAGAAGCCGGACACGTGGAAATTGGTGCCGTTGTAGCCGAGCGTCACGCTTTCCGTGGTGCCCCGCGACGGATTGCCCGGCACTTCGCCGAACTGGTAGCCGGCGCCGGCGGTCAGGCCGTTGCTGAAGATCTTCTTCCACACCACGCCGTTGTTCATGCGCGTGCCGGTTGCGCTGCCCGCGTAGAAGACCAGCTGCTTGAAGTTGTTGTTGTTGGTATAGCCGCCTTCTTCGGTGCTGATCGCGGCTGAGCCATACGGGTCGGCGTAGATGCCGGAGGCGATCGGGTCGCGCGCCAGCGCATCCTGGCGGCCGAAGGTCAGCTTGCCGAAGGTCTCGTTCTGCACGCCGACCCAGGCATCACGGTTGAACAGCACGCCCGGGGTGTCCATGGCGCCGTCAAAGCTTGTGAATTCACTTTCGAGCTTGAAGATGGCCTTGGTGCCGCCACCCAGGTCTTCGGAGCCGGTCAGGCCCCAGCGGTTGCCGCTGAACCATGCGGGCTGGTGGAAGCCGGTCAGGCGGTGGCCCTGGGCGTCGGCGTTGCTGATGGTGCTCAGCGTGGTGTCGATCAGGCCATACAGCGTGACCGACTGGGCGTGGGCCTGGCCAGTGCAGATGGCGCCGGCAGCAAGCGCGAGCGCGGTGAATTTGGTCTTCAATTGACTCTCCTCAGGGGCATGAACTCGTTCTGGTTGGCTCTCTGTTGCCGGCTGGTCCTGGACGGAATCGCACGGGGCCGGACAGACCAGCGAATCGTAGGCCTGTGAAGCCTTCATCCAGCTTTCCTGCTGTGGCGGTTCTGACTCAGGGGAAATACCGAGAAGGGCGAGACAATGGGCCCTGGGGAGGGTGTCCGGAGACGGCTACGGCAGATGAATCGGGAGCGCCCAGGCGAGATGTGCAAGCACTTGGGGCGGAAATCCGCGGGTGTCCGCGCGGCATGCCAGGCCGAGGCTCCTCGCCGCCGCCGGCGGGAGGAGCAACCCCGGGGTATCAGACCTTGATGTCGATGTTCTGGCCGAGATGGGGCGGATTGCTGGCGGCGCTGGCCTGCGGCATCGCCTGCAGCAGGGAAGCAACGCCCTGCGCCTGCATGTCCAGCGACTTGCGCAACATCAGCAGGGACACCGGGTCGGTCCCCGGGTTGCCTGCCGCGCCGATACTAGAAATTTCCATTGAGGGTGTTCCTGGTCAAGGTTGAGAAGAGGACATGGCAGGAAGGCCGCGACGAAAACCGCCTGCGCAGACCTTCCTGCATCATCCATGTCGGCGGGAATCAGGAAACCTTGAGCCGCTGCCGGCAAGGGCCCGGCTGATGTTCCGGGCGCTTCAAAACAAAGGCCCCATGCATGCATGGGGCCTTTGTCATTGGCGGAGCGCGTTCTGCAGCGCGCCCGCTTCAATTGCCGTAATAGGGCTGCTGCGGGTAGTAGCCCGCGGGCTGCGGGCCGCAAGGCACGTAGGCGCGGTCGTAGTCGCGATAGCAATAGCCCGGAGGCGCCGCGGGCGGGGCGTATGAGACGGGTGCCGGCGCGTACGCGACAGGTGCCGGGGCATACTGGACGGGCGCCGGGGCGTATGCGACCGGTGCCGCCACGACCGGCGCCGAGGCCAGGGCCGCGCCGACGGCCAGTCCGACCAGGGCGCCGACAGCCAGTATCGCTCCGGCATTCGGGCCGCCGCGGTGGTAGTCGCGGTCATGCGCCGACGCCGGGCCGGCAGCCGCCAGCGCCGCGCACAGGGCAACCGCTGAGACGATTCGGGTGGTGGGGCGCATATCGGACTCCTTCAGATGCCGCTTGTGTACATCCACTATGGACGCAAACTGCCCCTTCAGGTGTTTCGCGGCGGCCACCGACTTGTTAGGGTTGTAACGGCTGCTTTAAGCCGGCGGCGTCGCCAGGCCGGGTGGCCAGTGTGCCGAGTCCGCGCAGGCTGTCGGCCAGTTCGGCTTTCAGCGCGCTCGGGCAAGTGGTTGCGGCAGTAGAAGCGGTGGCCCTGTACGTGGGTGGTGGAAGACGCCGGGGCGGGGCTGGCGGCGGAATAACGCGCCGCCGCCAGGCTTTAGCCGGCCGCCAGCGCGCGCTCCGGCTCCTGGCCGAATGGCGGCAAGTTCTCCAGCCGCAGCGATTGCGGCACCGACAGCGAGATGCCCGCGCCGCGCAGCCGCTTGAGGATCTCGAACAGCAGGTCGCTGCGCGTGGCGGCGGCGATGCGCGGGCTGCCGACATAGCCGGTCACCGACAGCGTGATGCCGTTGGGTGCGAGCTGGCTGAACATGACCGAGGGCGCGGGCACGTCGAGGATGCTCTCGTTCTCGCGGTAGACGTCCAGCAGCAGGTCGCGCAGCTGTTCGGGGTCGGTGTTCAGCGGGAAGGTAAGCTGCAGCGACGCCACCCCCTGGGTGCTGTTGCTCATGGTCACGTTGCGCAGGTTTTGCGAAATCAGCTGCGAGTTGGGCACGATCACGGTGGAACGGTCGCCCAGCTGGATCTCGGTGGCGCGCACGTTGATGCGGCGGATATCGCCCTCCACGCCGGCGATGCTGACCATGTCGCCCACCTTGACCGGACGCTCGGTCAGCAGGATCAGCCCGGACACGAAGTTCTTCACGATCTCCTGCAGGCCGAAGCCGATGCCCACCGACAGCGCGCTGACGATCCACGCCAGGTTGTCCCAGCGCACGCCCAGCAGCGACAGCGTCAGCAGCACCAGCAGCACGTAGCCGACATTGCTGAACAGCGTGATCAGCGAGGCGCGCAGGCCCGGCTCCACGCACAACTTGGGCAGCAGTTCCCCGTCCAGCCAGCGCCGCACCCTGCGCAGCAGCCAGATGCCCACGCCCAGCGCGACCAGCGCATTCAGGATGCGCTCGGGCATGATGTTCAGGCTGCGCAGCCTTTCGCCGCCCAGCACGGTCCCCAGGCTGTTGACCAGGTCCGCCGGGGTGGTGCCGAAGCCGCCGGTCAGCAGTGCCAGCACTGCCAGCAGCAACAGCAGGCTGGCGCCGATGCCCGACAGGATGGTGGCGGCCTGCTCCAGGCGCGAATCGTCGACGCCGAACAGCTGCTTGATCACTTGCCCGCTGGCGTGCTGGGTCGAGAGCACGCTTTCGAAGACGTCGCGCGTGACCTGGGTCAGCAGGTACAGGCTGCACAGCACGATGTCGAACCAGACCAGCTCGTAGGTCAGGAAGCGCGCAAAGCTGATATAGCCCGCCAGCAGCGCCGCCAGCGACACGATCACGATCAGGCTCACGCCGGCGTGGATCATGCCGGCCAGCGTGGCGCGCGCCTCCGGCCGTTCGCCCGCGGCGGCCAGCACGTTGCGCACGCGGTTGGCGTGCAGCAGCGCGGCGCCGATGGTCAGCACCACCACCAGCGAGACCAGCCCGCGCCCCAGCAGCGTGACCTGCACGCTGGTATCGGCAATGCGGTTGAGCTGTTCCAGCGTGCCGGCCAGCAGCAACAGGCCGGCCAGCACCGCGGGGAACGGCTTCATCGCCAGCGCCACCGGGTCGGCCAGCGCCGGCAGGCGCCAGGAGGGATGGCGGGTGCACAGCAGCGCGCGCCCAAGGCCCGCGATCAGGGCGCTGGTCAGGGTCAGCTTGAGCAGCTGGCCGTACAGCGTCATCAGGTCGGGCGGCAGTGCATAGTTGCGCGTGAAGGCGTTGTAGACGATCTGCACCGCGAGCCCCGTGGTGGCGACCGTGGCGACCGTGGTGGCCAGCGCCAGCGCGCTGCGCCGCAGGCGGGTCTCGGGCAGCCGGTTCAGGCAGAACCAGGCCAGCGCCCGCTCGGCCAGGCGCTTGCCCAGCAGCCAGACCCCGAGCGCGAGCAGCAGCAAGGCGATGGTGGCGGCGCGCTGCGACGGCTGCCAGGCCAGCTGCACCATCGGCACGACCTGGTCGAGGAAGGTGTCCATGCGCGCCTGGTCCTCCGGGGTCGGGCTGACCATCGGCTTCCAGAACTGCGGGTTCAGGATGCTATCCGAGCGCAGCGCCAGCTGGTCCTTCATCTGGCTGCGCAGCAGCCGCCCGAGCTGGTCGCTCAGGTTGGCGATGTTCTCCTTGCTCTCGGCGGCCTGCTTGATCTGCGCATCGAGCTGCGTGCGCCGCGCATTCAGCTCGGCGCGTTGCCGCACTACCGCCGGGGCTTCCCTGGTGGTGCCATCCGCCGGCGGCGGCCCCAGCACATCGAGCTGCGCCTGCAGCTGCGCACGTTGCGGCGTCAGCGCCGAGGACAGGTTGCCGACGTCGGTATCGAGCTTGTGCAGGGTGTGGTCGAGTTCATCCAGCTTGGTGCTGCCGTCGGGGTCCGAGGCTTGCTGCTTGATGCGGTCCTGCGCGGTCTGCAGGCGCTTGAGTTCCGCGGCGGCTTCGGCATGTGTGATCGCAGGCGCCTGGGCCGGCGTCTGCTGGGCCTCCGTGGCGGAGGCGGCCTCGGAGGCCGGGGCCGCGACGGCGGCCGGCAATGTGGCTGGCATCAGCTGGCATAGCGCAGCGAGCGCAAGGCTCAGCGCGAGCCGTGAAACGTTGCTCATGGCGGAATCTCGTCGGTGGTGACGGCTTGCGGCGGCTCCGGCAAGGCGATCGCGCTGGCACGCATCGGGTGCGACCGCGATGGGGATGCGGAACGGCCGGAACACCGGCAATGAACAGGGGAAGGGATGGCCGCTCGCTGGCGCTCCCTTCGGCGAAGTCTGGTCGGGGCACGAGGCGCGGCGGGCGCGCACGGGACGTGCTGACCGATGACGGCGGACCAGGGCAACAGCCCTGCCGCGATTCGCAAAATTATAGGAAAGCACTACCGCCATCCGGCGATACGAAGAGGTTCATGTGCCACACAGTGACAAATTGATACCAGAGAGCGTTGCCTTTTGGTATATAGCTTGATAGCTACCGTCCGACGGTATATATTGCGATAGCTATCCAGTGAGGGGGTGCCATGACGCAAACGGCCAAGATCTTTACCACCGGGCGCAGCCAGGCGGTGCGCCTGCCACTCGAATTCCGCTTTGACGCGCGCGAGGTCTATATCCGGCGCGATCCCGCGACCGGCGATGTCATCCTGTCGCCGCGGCCCGGTTCGTGGGACGGCTTTTTCGCACTTGATGCGACCACCGAGGTGCCGGCAGATTTCCTGGACGAAGCCGATCGCAACCAGGGCGAGCAATCGCGTGACCCGTTCGCGGACGCGCCGGCATGACGACAACCTATCTGCTCGACACCAACATCGCGAGCCACATCATCAAGGGTGACCTGCCGCAGGTACGCGCGCGCCTGGTGGCCGTGCCCATGCATAGTGTCGCCGTGTCCGTGGTCACCCGGGCCGAACTGCTGTACGGCGTGGCCAAGCGCGGCCATCCCACAGGACTGGCCACGCGTGTGCGCGAGTTCCTGTCGCGTGTGGCCGTGCTGTCGTGGACGCCCGAGGTTGCCGTTGTCTATGCTGAGTTGCGCGCGGCTTGCGAGGCGGCGGGCACGCCGCTGGCTCCCCTGGACATGATGATCGCCGCGCAGGCCAGGGCCCTGGCCGGCACGGCAGCCGGGGCCACTGCCGTGCTGGTCACACGCAATCGAGCCTTTGGCCGTGTGCCGGGCGGGCTGGCCCTGGAAGACTGGACGCACGAGAGCATTGCATGAGCCGCCTTTTCCGATTGCCATCAGCGCATGTTCCCGGGCCCGGTGCGGCCCATCGTCATCATCAGGATCATCAGGAGTAGGCATGGCTGTTCCGTCAGGCACGGAAAAAACCCAAATCGGCGGCGAGGCCGGGCCCATTGAAATGCTGGTAGACCGGCCCGCCGGCGCGGCGCGCGGCATCGCCGTGGTGGCGCATCCGCATCCGCTGCTGGGCGGCTCGGCCACGCACAAGGTGCCGCACCAGCTGGCCAAGGCGCTGGTGGCGCGCGGCTACCTGACGGTGCGGCCCAATTTCCGCGGAGTCGGGGATTCCGCAGGTGAGCACGACCAGGGCAGCGGCGAGGCGCGGGACATGCTGGCGGTCGTCGCCCATCTGCGCGCGACGCATCCCGGGCTGCCGCTGGCGCTGGCCGGGTTCTCCTTTGGCGCCTTCGTGATAGCCAATGTGGCCGCCACCCTGGCCGCGCAGTCAGTGCCGATCCGGCACCTGGTGCTGGCCGGCACGCCATACGGCACGGTGAAGGCCCATCGCAGCTACGACACGCCGGCCGTGCCCGCCGATTGCCTGGTGGTCCACGGCGAGCGCGACGAGCGCGCGGAACTGGGCGCATTGTTCGACTGGGCGCGGCCGCAGGTGCTGCCGGTAGTCGTGGTGCCTGGCGCGGATCACTTCTTTACCGGCAAGCTGCCGCTGCTGGTGCGCATCGTGGGTGGATACCTGGATCGCCCCGAGCCTGGCGCGGCGCTGTAAAAGCTTTGATCTTCCCCGCGATCGCACCGACCGCGCGCACGGCACCGGGAACCCGCAGCGGACGACGCCCGCGCCGCTGACGGCCGGCGTCAGGCGCTCCTCCGGCGTTCCTCAGGCGTTGGGAACGGCAGGCGCGTCGGCCGGATCCGGGTGGATCTGCATCACGGCGGCGCGCTTTTCCAGCAAGTGCTGGCGCAGGATAGACGCCAGCCGCTTGCCGTCGCGGGCTTCCAGCGCGCGGATCATCTCTTCATGATCGTGCACGGCGCGGTCCCATTTGTCGGTCTGGAAATTGGAGCGGAAACGCATCGCCTTGAGCCGCCGGTTCAGCGTCAGGTAGGTCTGCTGCAGCGTCTGGTTGCGCGCCGCCGCGGCGATGCGGTCGTGGATTTCCTGGTTGCGGCTGTAGTAGCCGGGCAGGTCGCCGCTCGCGCGGCAGGCCAGCATGGCGTAGTGCAGCGCCTTGATCTCCGCCAGTTCCTGCGGCGTGATGCGCTCGCACGCCAGTTCGCCGGCGAACGCCTCCAGGCCGCTCATCAGCTCGAATGTCTCCCAGGCCTCGGCCTCGCTCATCCGCGACACGCTTGCGCCACGGTTGGGCGAGATCTCGATCAGCCCCTCGGCGGCCAGTACCTTCAGCGCCTCGCGCAGCGGCGTGCGCGAAATTCCCAGCGTTTCGCACAGCTCGCGCTCGTTCAGCTTCGTGCCCGGGGCCAGCACCCCCTCGACGATGAAGTTGCGCAGGTGGTCGACCACGGTGTCGTGCAGCCGCTGGCGCACCACCTTGGGCAGGAGCGGGGCGGCGGCCGCGCCGGTGCCGTCCGGACTTTGCATGCAATGTTCCTGTCATTAGCGTTGCGCCATTCTAAGACATTGCCGGCTTGTCGCGCCGCCGCCTGCCCCCTTTTGAACTCAGCTCGCCGGGCCGCGCAGCGGCACGCCGCTGTCGCGCAGCGCCCCGGCGCCCGGGCGCCGCCCGATCAGCGCCACCGACAACGCCGACACCAGTCCCGCAAACGCCACGTAGGCGCAGATCTGCCAGGGTTTGCCGCCGCCGGACTTCAGCAGCGCCGTGGCGATGATGGGCGTGATCCCCGACGCGAAGATTCCCGAAAATTGGTAGACGAACGAGATCCCCGTGTAGCGCACCCTGGCATCGAACAGCTCGCAGAACAGCGCCGCTTCCGGGCCATAGACCGCGGCATAGAGGATGCCGAACGGCACCACGATGGACAGCCACAGAAGCATGGTGTTGCCGCCGCTGTTCAGCATCAGCCAGAACGCCGGGAAGGCGGACAGGGCCGTGATCAGCGAGCCCCAGAAATACACGCGCGTGCGCCCGATGCGGTCGGACAGGTGACCGAAGAATGGGATGAAAAAGCACATCGCCATGGCTGCGGCCATCACCCCCACCAGCGCCTCGGTGCGGCTGATATGAATGGTCTGGGTCAGGTAGGTGATCGAGAACACGCCGAAGATATTGAAGAAGACCCCGTCGATATAGCGCGCGCCCATGCCCTTGAGGATATTGCCCGGGTAGCGCCGCATCATGTCGACAAAGGGGATCCGCGTCTCGGCATTGCGCTGCTTGACCACGGCGAATTCCGGCGTTTCCTTGACGTTGAGCCGGATATACATGCCCACGAACACCATCCCCGCCGAGATCAAGAAGGCAACCCGCCAGCCCCAGGCGAGGAACTGCGCATCGGTCAGGGTCAGCGACAGCAGCGCCACCACGCCGGAGGCCAGGCACAGCCCGATCGCCAGCCCGATCTGCGGCAGCGAAGCATAGAACCCCTTCCTTCCCGGCGGCGCGTATTCATACGCCATCAGCACCGCGCCGCCCCATTCGCCGCCCAGGCCGATGCCCTGCAGCACGCGCAGCACCAGCAACAGGACCGGCGCCAGGATGCCGATGCTGTCATAGGTCGGCACCAGCCCGATCAGGAAAGTGGACACGCCCATGATCATCAGCGTGATCACCAGCATGCTCTTGCGGCCGACCTTGTCGCCGAAGTGCCCGAAGATCACGCCGCCCAGCGGCCGCGTGACAAAGCCCACCGCAAAGGTGGTGTAGGCGAGCATGGTGGCCACCAGCGGGTCAGTGCCGGGGAAATACAGCTTGTTGAAGACCAGGCCGGCGGCCACGCCGTACAGGAAGAAGTCATACCACTCGATGGTGGCGCCGATCACGGACGCCAGTGCGACCTTGCGGATCGCCTGTTCATTAGGGCTTGTCATGCTTGTCTCCTCTGGTGATGGGCGGCGTCCTTTGAAAGAATGGTTATGGACGCCGGATGCACGGCAGGGTCTGGCCTTGTTGTTATCGATGCCAGGCCCGGGTTGTTGCGGCAACGATGGCCGCAGGCCGCTCAGGCGGCTGTCGCTATCGGTGGCGCGACCTCGACGGGGTGGATTTCACGCCGTGCGTCTTCGCGGATAAAGTCAGCCGCGCGCTCGGCCATCATCACCACCGGCACGTTGGTGTTGCCCGAAACCAGCGTGGGCATCACCGAGCAGTCCACCACGCGCAGGCCGCCGATGCCGTGCACGCGCAGGCGCGCGTCGACCACCGCCAGCGGATCGGCGGCGGGGCCCATTTTCGCGGTGCCCGACGGATGGAAGATGGTGGCGCCGTACTCGCGGCAGAAGTGCAGGATCTCGTCGTCGCTGCGCACCGCATCGCCGGGCCGGAACTCGCGCTTCATCAGGCCGCGCATCGGTTCGGTCTGCGCTACGCGGCGGGCATAGCGCACTGCCGCGACAGTGCTGCGCCGGTCCAGCTCGGCCGACAAGTAGTTGGGCTGCATCGACGGCGGCGCATACGGATCGGTCGAGCGGATCCGCACCGTGCCGCGCGACTCGGGCCGCAGCTGGCATACCGAATAGGTGCAGCCTGAGAACGGATGCACCATGCCGCCGGCCATGTCCGCCGACAGTGTCGAGAAATGGAACTGCGTGTCCGGCGTGGCGCTTTCCTGCGGCAAGGCCCGGCAGAACATCGCGCCCTGATTGATGCCGATCGCCAGCGGCCCCCTGCGCATCAGCAGCCATTCCAGGCCCATGCGCGCCTTGCCCGTCAGCGAGTGCAACTGGTCGTTGGTGGTGATCGGCTTTGCCACCTCGTAGATCAGCCGGATCTGCAGATGGTCCTGCAGGTTCTCGCCCACGCCCGGCAGGGCATGTACCACCGGGACGCCCAGGTCCTGCAGCAGCGCCGCCGGACCGATGCCCGACAACTGCAGCAACTGCGGCGACTGCAGCGCGCCGGCACACAGGATCACCTCGCGCCGCGCCCGCAGGATATAAGGCTGCCCATGCTGGCTGTAGCGCACGCCGACTGCACGCTTGCCTTCGAACAGGAGGCCGGTGGTGTGCGCGTCGGTCTCCACGCGCAGGTTCGCGCGCCCGCGCGCCGGGCGCAGGTAGGCCACCGCGGTGGAGCAGCGCCAGCCGTTGCGGGTGGTGAGCTGGTAGTAGCCCACGCCCTCCTGGTCGCCGCCGTTGAAGTCCGTCTTGCGCGGCAGGCCCAGCGCCTGGCCGGCGCCGATGAAGGCATCGACCAGCGGATGCTGCCGGTCGATCGAGGTCGCATTGAGCGGGCCTTCGGTGCCGCGTGTCGGTCCGGCGCCGAGGTCGTTGTTCTCGAGCTTGCGGAAGTAGGGCAGGCACTGGTCCCAGCCCCAGCCCGGGTTGCCCAGCGTCTCCCAGTGGTCATAGTCTTCGCGCTGGCCGCGCACATAGATCAGGCCGTTGATGGCGCTGCTGCCGCCCAGCGTGCGGCCGCGCGGCCAGTAGATGCGGCGGTTCAGCATATTGGGATCGGGATCGGTATAGAAGCCCCAGTTCACGTGCTTGTGGAACATGGTCTTGCCATAGCCGATCGGGATATGGATCCACGGGTAGCGGTCGGGCGGGCCGGCCTCCAGCAGGCAGACCGAATACCGGCCGTCTTCGCTGAGCCGGTTGGCCAGCACGCACCCGGCCGAGCCGGCGCCCACCACGATGTAGTCAACGGTTTGCGACATCGTCGCTGTCTCCTGTTCTGGCCGGCAGGCACATAGCCACCCGGCTTTTGTCTATAATTTGAAACGTTCTGTTCCGGATTCTATTTTTCTAGGCCGGAATGGAAAGCCCAATCGCGAGGAGACGCCGGTTGTGAAACAGAACGTGCCATTCCCGTTTCAGAATCGCACTGCAGCAGAAGACGGGGCGGTGGAGGAAGATGCACGCAGCCTGCGCGCGCTGACGGTGCTGTCGAGCCTGGCCAGGGCGCAGCACCCGCAAACGCTGTCCCAGCTCTCGCAGCGCCTGCATGTGCCCAAGGCGACCCTGATGCGCTTGCTGGCTGCCATGGAACGATCCGGCTTTGTGATCCGGATGCCGGCCGAACGCGGCTATGTGCCAGGCCCCGGCGCGGCGGCGCTGGCGCTGCAGACACTGCGCAGCCCGCCGCTGCTGCGCGAGTGCCGCGCCATCCTCGCCCGTCTGGTGGCGAGCCTGGGCGAGACCTGCAACCTCACCGCGCTCGACGGCGACCGCGTGCTCTACGTTGAACGCGTGGAGACGCATGAACCACTGCGCCTGCAGCTCTCGCCCGGCATCCATGTGCCGCTGCATTGCACCGCCAGCGGCAAGCTGTTCCTGTCAACGATGAGCCGGCTGGAACGCCAGCAGATGCTGAGGCGCCTGGACCTGGCGCAGCACACGCCGCGCACGCTGTCCGATCTGCCGGCGCTCAATGCCGAGCTGGACCGGCTGGGCGCGCGCGGCATCGGCGTGGATCACGAGGAATTCGTGCGCGGCATGTGCGCGGTGGCGGTGCCGGTGCGCGAGCCGGATGGCGTGGGGCCGGGACGGGTAGTGGCGGCGATTGCCTGCCATGCGCCGACGGCGCGGGCATCGCTGGAGGCGCTGTTGCAGGCGGTGCCGACGCTGCAGGGCGCGGCGAGGGAGATGGCGGCGGTGCTGTGCGCGCAGTGAGCCGGAATGCGCAGCTTACGGAAATGCTTGCCCGTCGTGCCGCAGAATCAGCCCAACCCGCTCACGCAGCATCGGCAGCACCTCGCCCTCAAACCACGGATGCTGCCTGAACCACGGCTGGTTGCGCGGTGAAGGGTGCGGCAACGGTATGAAGTCCGGCGCGTAGTCTTTCCATGCCCTGACGGTCTCGGTCAGCGTCGGCTTGCGGCGCGCCCCGAGGAAATGTCGCTGCGCGTACTGGCCGACCAGCAAGGTCAACGCAATCGACGGCAGTTCCGCCAGCAGCCGGTCGAGCCACAGTGGCGCGCATTCGGGGCGCGGCGGGTTGTCGCCACTCTTGCCTCGGCCTGGGTAGCAGAATCCCATCGGGATGATGGCGAACTGTGATTCGTCGAGGAAGGTGGCGGCGTCGACCCCAAGCCATTGCCGCAGGCGGTCGCCGCTTGGGTCGTTCCAGGGAATGCCGGTTTCGTGCACGCGTGTCCCCGGTGCCTGGCCGACGATCAGGATGCGCGCGGCGGCCCCGACGCGCACGATCGGGCGCGGACCGAGGGGCAAGTGTGGGGCGCAGACGCGGCAAGCGCGCACTTCCTTCAGCAGGGCATCGAGCGAGGCGTATCGGGGACGGCTCATGGTCACGGCGCCGTCACGCGTGGTTGCCTGCCACCTGCCGCGACAGGAAGCTGCAAGTGGCCACCAGCACTTTGGCGCATTCGGGGATGCACGTCTCCATACCGTTCAATGAAAGGGCGAGTATCTTGATGAGCTTGCTGATGACAACGGCAGCCTGCAGCAAGACCAATCCGTTTGCGATCAAGTTTCAGGGGCCGAAGGGAAAGGAAAGCTACATTCTGGCCCATCAACCCAAGTCGTTTGACTGGCGAGCCCGAAGCGCAGAGGCTCACCCCTGGAAGCAAGCGCTCTTGGAAGTTTATGCCGCCGTTTGCGAGCAGCTAAACCGGATTATTGCGGTCGCCGAATAACTGCCTAATTGACCGTGCGGGCGGGTTGCTGACGGGGCCAGCGGCCGCGCCTATCCCTGCTGTGCCGCCAGGATCGCCTGACGCACATTCTGCACGTGTGCGATGCCCGCGGCCTCGGCCTGGTCCGGATCGCCGGCCAGGACGGCCGTGGCAATGCGCCGGTAGTCCGCCAGCCGCATCTGCTGCAGCGAGGCGAGGCGGTGCTGGGCGTGAACCACTGGCATGTGGATGGTGGGGAACAGGCGCCGGAGTTCCTGGTTTCCGCCCATGTCCAGCAGCGTCCGGTAGAAACGGCGCCGGGCGGTAGAGAACGCCTCGCTGTCGCGCGCCTTCTCGGCAGCGGCCAGTTCCTGAATCGTGGCGCGCAGCGTCTGCACATAGGTGCGGTCGCCGCCGCCGCGGGTCGCCGCACGCGCCAGCAGGCCGGTCATGCGCTCAGCCACGTCGAGCACGTCCATGGTGTCCTGCGGGCCGAGCCGGCGGATCATCGCGCCGCGGTGGCGCGGCAACTCGACGATGCCCTCGGCCGCCAGCCGCTGCAAGGCTTCCCGCACGGAGTTGCGGCCCACGCCGAATTCCGTGACAAGGTCGGTTTCCACCAGTCGTTGCCCGGGCACGAAGCTGCCGAGTTCCAGGCCGCCGATGATGCCGAAGAACACGATGTCGGATGCACTGCGGCCATGGCGGGCAGCGCCGGGCATGGGCGTGGGAGGGATCAGGGGTGGTGCAAGCGTCACGTGACAACTCTGGTGGATGGCAGGACGTCATTCTAATAGGATAGAATCGTCCTACAATATAGTCCTACTTGTCCGCGCCAGTCCATCGCAAGGAAGCCCATCCCATGTTCACCGCCTGCCCCACAGAAAGAAGCCGCGTCATCGCCGATCGCGTCGAGCGCTTTGTCCGCGAGATCGTGGTGCCGTATGAGCGCGATCCGCGCTGCGAAGCCCACGGTCCGACCGCTGAACTGGTCGCCGAACTGCGCGACAAGGCGCGTGCCGCCGGCGTCATGACGCCCCATATCCTGCTCGATGGCTCCCACCTGACCCAGTTGGAGACCGCAGCCGTGCTCAAGCGCTCGGGCTTGTCGCCGCTAGGGCCGGTTGCCGTCAACACCATGGCGCCGGACGAAGGCAATATGTTCCTGCTGGGCAAGGTGGCCACGGCGGCGCAGAAGCAGCGCTTCCTGGAGCCGCTGGTCAGCGGCGAGGCCCGCTCGGCGTTCTTCATGACCGAGCCTGCCGAAGAGGGCGGCGCCGGTTCCGATCCCTCGATGCTGCAGACCACGGCGGTCAGGGACGGCAACGACTGGGTGATCCGCGGACGCAAGAAGTTCATCACCGGCGCGGAAGGCGCGCAGGTGGGCATCCTGATGGCGCGCACCGGCGACGGCGAGCGCGCGCAGGCCACCATGTTCCTGGTCGGCCTGCCGCATCAGGCGATCCGCATCGAGCGCCTGCTCGATACCATCGACAGCTCCATGCCGGGCGGCCATGCGCAGGTGCTGATCGACGACCTGCGCGTGCCGCAGGACCAGGTGCTGGGCGAGGTGAACGAGGGCTTCCGTTATGCGCAGGTCCGCCTGTCGCCGGCGCGGTTGTCGCACTGCATGCGCTGGTTCGGCGGTGTCGCGCGTGCCGATGAGATCGCGCGCGCCTACGCCACCACGCGCAAGGCCTTCGGCAAGCTGCTGATCGACCACGAGGGCGTGGGCTTCATGCTGGCCGAGAACCTGATCGACCTGCAGCAGGCCGCGCTGATGATCGACTGGTGCGCTGGCGTGCTCGACGGCGGCTCGCTGGGCACGGCGGAGAGTTCGATGGCCAAGGTGGCCGTGTCCGACGCACTGTTCCGCGTGGCCGACCGCTGCGTGCAGATCATGGGCGGCATGGGCGTGTCGCGCGACACCATCGTCGAACAGATCTTCCGCGAGGTGCGGGCCTTCCGCATCTACGACGGCCCGACCGAAGTCCACAAGTGGTCGCTGGCGAAGAAGATCAAGCGCGATACGCTGGATGCCTCGCATCACGGCTGACCATCACGACGGCGCCGCGCCTGCCTGAGCGCCACGTGGTGACATGAGGTCGTCTGACACGAAGCCGGTGTGGCGTCCGGCATCGCTCATGCCGTCTGGTAGCTCATCCGCTTCGCCTGCGAGATCGACATGGCCGCCACCTGCACATGGGGGGCCAGCTTGGCCTGCGCGGTTTCCAGGGTCCAGCGCGTGGCGGGGACCGAGATATTGATGGCCCCGACCGGCAGGCCGCGGTGGTCGGTGATCGCTGCCGCCACGGAGATGTCGCCGACCACGGTCTGGTTCATCACCACGGCATAGCCGCGTTCGCCAGCCTCGCGGATCGCCGCCATCAGGTTGTCCGGCTGCGTCTCGGTGAACGGCGTGATCGGGGTCAGTGCGGTCGCCCGCACCACGTCCCAGCGCTCTGCTTCGGTCAGCTTCGACAGGATCGCAATGCCGGAGGCGGTGTACACGGCCGGAAGCCGGTATCCGACCCCGAAGTCGACGTTGATCAGGTGCTGGCCGGGGAAGCGGGCCAGGAACACGATCTCGTGCCCGTCCAGTTCCTGCAGGTTGGCGGTTTCCCCCAGCGTGCGGCTGATATCGAGCAGGTAGGGCGAAGCGCGCTCGACCAGGTCGTTGGAGCGCAGGTAGTTGTACGACAGTCCCAGTACCTTGGACGCAAGCCCGTACATGGCTGAATCGGGCAGGCGCCGGATATAGCCGAGCTGTTCCAGCGTGTGCACCAGCCGCTGGGTCGCGCTGCGGTCGAGATCGGCCGCGCGCGCGATTTCCGCCATCGACATCAGGCGGCGGTCCGGGCCGTGGAAGGCTTCCAGCACCTGGAAGGCCTTCTCCACCGAACCGACGAACAGGGACGAACGCTCGCGCCTTGCGCGCAATCCGTTGCCTTCATTAGTTGAGTCCACACAACCTCCTGCTCGTCCTTGCCATTGTCTTCACGATTCAAAGTGCTGCCAGCCGCGCGGCATGGTCGTCCGAGAGCGCGGCCGTGTCCAGCTGTGCCGCTTGCGGTATGCCCAGCAGCCGCAGCGTGGTCTCGAATTCTCCACGCAGGATTGCCAGGACTTCCGCCACGCCCCGCGGGCCGCGCGCCGCCAGCCCATACAGCGGCGCCCGTCCCACCAGCACGCCGCGGGCCCCCATGGCCAGCGCCCTGGCGATGTCGGCGCCGCGCCGCACGCCGCCATCGACGAATACCTGCATCCTGCCCGCCGCCGCCACGATGGCCGGCAGCATCTCGACCGCGCTGGGTGCGCCTTCCAGCTGGCGGCCGCCGTGGTTGCTGGCCACGATGCCGTCCAGCCCCTGTCGGGACGCCATTTCCGCGTCGGCGGGCGTAAGGATACCCTTGATGATGACCGGCCCGTCCCAGTGCCGGCGCACCCAGGCGATGTCGTCCCAGCACAGCGACATGTCCATCTGCCGGCTCAGTCCCGCCGCCTGGGTCTTCAGGTCGGCAGCCAGCCCGCTGCTGCGGGCCAGGTTGACCAACTGCGGCGAGCCGCCCTGGCGCAGCATGCGCAGGCACCAGCGCGGGTGGAGCGCCAGGTCGGCCAGCAGCCGGGGTGTCCACGGCACAGGCATGCGGAAGCCATTGCGGATGTCGTGGTCGCGCTTGCCATGCACCATGGTGTCGACGGTCAGCATCAGCGTGCTGAAGCCGGCGGCGCGTGCGCGCGCCATCATGCTCTCGGCGATGGAACGGTCGCGCTGCACGTAGAGCTGCAGCCACAGGTCGCCGTCGCTGGCGGCACGCACGTCTTCGATCAGCGAGGTCGATGCCGTCGACATCACGAAGGGCAGGCCGGCCGCGTGCGCGGCCCGCGCCAGGGCTTCTTCGGCTTTCGGCCAGTACAGTCCGTTCAGTCCCGTGGGACCCACCAGCAACGGCAGGCTGTACTTGCGGCCGAAGACCTCCATGCCGGGATCGAGGTCCGTGACGTCGCGCAGCACGCGCGGGCGGAACAGCAGTGCCTGGTAGGCGGCCAGGTTGCGCGCCAGCGTGCGCCCGTCCTCGGCGCCTCCCTCCAGATAGTCGAAGGCGAAGCGCGACAGCCGGCGCCGCGCCAGCTCCCGATAGTCCTTGATGGCCGGCAGCATGGATGTCAGCGCCTCAGGCCAGGGCGGCCTCGGCCTGCAGCCGCTGCGTGAGTTCGGCGCGCAGCCGCGCCTGCAGTTCGGGCGCCGGCGCCACCAGCGGCGCCAGCACCGTCGGGGCGCTCACTCCCACCAGGTCGAGCACGGACTTCAGCGGCCCCGGGTTGGTTTCGGAGAAGGCCAGATCCAGCAACGGAATCAACTCACGGTGCAGGGCCACCGCTTGCGCGGTCTTGCCGGCCAGGCCGAGGTCATAGATGGCGCGCCAGGTGCGCGGCAGCACGGAGGCGGTCACCACCACGCCGCCCCTGGCACCCGCCGCCATATGCAGCGGGAACAGGCTGTCCTCGCCGCTGAACACGCTGAAGCTGTCGTCGACACCCGCCACCACCTTGAGGAAGTGGTACATGTCGGTGTTGCAGGCCTTCATGCCGATGATGTTCTCGTGGCGCGACAGTTCGTGCAGCACCTCGGGCGCGATCGCGATCCGCGTGCGGTAGGGGATCTCGTAGATCATGACCGGCACCGGCGAAGCATCGGCATAACGCAGGAAATAGTCGCGGATGCCTTGCTGGGTCGGCGACGTGTAATAGGGCGTCAGCACCATCAGGGCCGAGGCGCCCACGTTGGCAAAGGCCTTGCCCGCGTCCAGCGCATCGTGGAAGCCCGGGTCGAGCACGCCGGGAATGACCGGGACCTGGCCCGCCGCGGCTTCCACGCAAAGGGCCGCCATGCGGACCCGCTCCTCGCGTGACAGGGCACCATATTCGCCGGTGCCGCCCAGCGGCACCACGCCGGAAATGCCGTTGCCGAGCAGGTAGGCCATCAGCTTGCGCGTGGCGTCCTGGTCGATCTTGTCGTCGGCCGTTACCGGCGTCGGGATGGCGGGGAAGATGCCGCGCAGGTCGGCGGCGGTAAGCTTGTGGTTCATGGGTAGAAGTCTCAGCGCTCGGCGCTTTTGCGGCGCAAACGCTCCGCGCAGGTGATCAGGAGGGTAACGAAGACGAACAGGCAGGTGGACACCGCGGCAATCACCGGTGAAAGCTGCAGCGTCACCTCGTCCCAGAACTGCTTGGGCAGGGTGGCGCTCAGTCCGCCAGAGGCAAACAGGGCGATCGTCAGCTCGTCGAACGAGGTGGCGAAGGCGAACAGGAAGGACGAGAACAAGCCCGCCGCGAGGATCGGCAGCGTGACGTAGCGCAGCGTCTGCCAGGGCCTGGCGCCCAGGCTTTGCGCCGCCAGGTCAAGCCGCGTGTCATAGTTGCGCAGCACCGCCATCATGGTCATGACGACGTAGGGCACGGCAATGACCGTGTGGCCGATCATCAGGCCCAGCGAGGTGCCGACCAGCCCGACCCTGGCGAAGAAGTAGAACATCCCCACCGCGATGATCATGCGCGGGATGATGATCGGCGACAGCACGAACGCCAGCAGCAGCGACTTGGCCCGCATCTGCGTACGGACCAGCAGGAAGGCCACCGGCGTGCCGACCAGCAGCGCCAGCACGGCGGCGCCAAGGCCGACCAGCAGCGAGCGCAGCCCGGCCTGCATCCACAGCGGCGACGCGAGCATGTCCTGGTAATGCTGCAGCGTGAAGCCGCGCGGCGGCCAGTTCAGCCCCGACTTGCCGGCGAACGACAACGGGATCATCAGCAGCGCCGGCACGCTCAGGAACAGCAGCATTATCAGTACGATGGTGCGCAGCGGCAGCGAATCGCCTGGCTGCGGCTCGCGCCGGCCGCGCGGCACCAGTGCCAGCAGCTTGTCGCTGACGGTGCCGAGCGCGCCAAGCAAGCTGTCGCCGAGACGGTACAGCATGCCATCGTGCGCGGCCGCGGAGCGGGTGCGGCGCTCCGAACCGCCGGCCATCGACGACAGCCCGAGCACCTTGTCGTACAGGGCGAAGACTGCCAGCACCACCAGCAGCAGCAACACCGAGATCGAGCCGGCGAAGCCCCAGTTCATGGTCTGCTGCACCTGGTCGATGATCAGCTGGGCCACCATGATCTCTTTGCGTCCGCCCAGCAGCGCGGGCACGATAAAGAAGCCGACGGCGGTGACGAACACCATGATGGCGCCGGCCGCCACGCCCGGCATCGAGAGCGGGAAGTACACGCGCCAGAACGCCGTGCCGGGCCGTGCCCCGAGCGTAAGGGCCGCGCGCGGCAGGTTGCGGTCGATGTTTTCCATTACCGACAGCATGGTCAGCACCGCCAGCGGCATCAGCGCGTGCACCATGGCTACCAGGACGGCGCCCAGGCTGTACAGCAGGTTGGACGGCGCATCCTGGATGCCCGCGGCGGTCAGCAGCTGGTTGATCACGCCATTGCGGCCCAGCATCACGATCCAGGCAAAGGCGCGCACCAGGAAGCTGGTCCAGAACGACAGCAGCACCCAGAACAGCCACTTTGCCTTCTTGTCCTTTGACAGCGAGGAAATCAGGTAGGCCACCGGATAGCCGGCAACCACGGAAAGCAGCGTGGTCCAGAGCGAGATCTTCAGCGTGATCAGCATCACGTCGACATACACCGACGACGCAAACAGCTGCCGGTACTTGGCCAGCGTGAAGGCGCCGTCGCTGTAGATGCTCAGCAGCAGGAGCTGGCCAACCGGATAGACCAGCAGCACCACGAACAGGAACACCAGCGGCGCGGCCAGCAAGGCTGGCCGCAGGCCGGGGCGGCGTTGCAGGGCGGCGGCGATCATACGGAATCCGGGACGGCGACAGCGTCGCTGCGCTGCCAGGTAAGCGTGACTTGCTGCCCGACCGCATGCCGAGAAGCGCCCATCGAGGTGGGGTAAGACAGCACGACCGGGGTCTTGCCGGCGGCTTCGGCTTCCACGTACAGCTTGGTCAGGCTGCCCGTGATCATGCTGTCCAGCACTTTGCCGCTGACCGCATTGGCAGCGGTGGCGCCATTGGCCATGGCGATGTTCTGCGGCCGCACCATGACCCGCACCTTGCCCCCGGCAGCCACCGGTGCATTGGTGACCGCGTGGGCGAGGGCGCCGCCCTGCGCCAGCGCCACCTCGACGTGGTCGCCGCGCACTTCTGTGACCGTGCCCTCGAACAGGTTCGATTCACCGAGGAAGTCGGCGACGAACAGCGTGCGCGGGCGGAAGTACAGGTCCGACGGTGTGCCAAGCTGCTCGATCTTGCCGCCGTTCATCAGGCAGATGCGGTCCGACATGGTCATCGCCTCTTCCTGGTCGTGGGTGACATAGACGATGGTCGTGCCCAGCTCGCGGTGGATGCGCTTGATTTCCAGCTGCATGTGGTCGCGCAGCTTCTTGTCCAGGGCGCCCAGCGGTTCATCCATCAGGATGATCGACGGCTTGTAGACCAGGCAGCGGGCCAGCGCGATGCGCTGCTGCTGGCCGCCGGAGAGTTCCTTCGGGAAGCGCGCCGCGACGTGGGGCAGGCGGACCATCTCCAGCGCTTCCAGTGCCTGGCGCTTTGCCGTGGCCGCGTCGACGCGGCGCATCTTCAGCGGAAAGGCGATGTTCTCAGCAATCGTCATGTGCGGGAACAGCGCGTAGTTCTGGAACACCATGCCGATATCGCGCTCGTAGGGGGCGCCATAGGTCACGTCCTTGCCATTGATCAGGAGCTGGCCGCCGTCCGGCACGGTCAGCCCGGCGATCAGGCTGAGCAGCGTGGTCTTGCCCGAGCCCGAAGGGCCCAGAAGGGTGAGGAATTCCCCCTCGGCCACTTCAAGTTCGGTCGGTGCCAGCGCGACGAAGTCGCCATAACGCTTGGTCAGCCCGGAAATCTTGAGTTTGAAGTTCGGCATCGTGTCGTTGCTTCTGGTGTCCAGTGAAGAGGTTCAGATCACTTGAGGATCCAGCCGTTGAACTTCTCCATCACCGCGGCCTGGTTATCGAGCCAGTACTTGGCGTTGATCTGCACGCCCGACCTGATGTTGTCGGGGTGCGTCGGGCAGTTCTTCGCGATGTCGGGTTTGATGTGGCTGAAGGCATCCGGCTGGGTGACGCCTGCGGGGAAGTGCTCCACCAGCGAGGCCATGCGCTTGGGATCGGACGCGAATTTGATGAATTCGCGGCAGGCTTGCGCATTCGGCGTGCCGGCCAGGATGGACCAGTTGTCCACGCCCCACAGGTTCTGGTTCCAGACGATGCCGACCGGGGCGCCCGATGCGGCCGCGCTCTGCGCGCGCGACACCCACGTTGCCACCATGTCGACTTCGCCGGACTTGAGCATCTGCTCAACCTGGGCGCCGGAATTCCACCACACGTCCACGTTCGCCTTGATCTTTTCCAGGTTGGCGATGGCCCGGTCGACATTGAGCGGATAGAGCGACGAGGTCTGCGTGCCGGCGGCCATCAGCGACTCTTCCAGCGTGTCGAACGGGTGCTTGCGCAGGGCGCGGCGGCCGGGGAAGTCCTTGACGTTCCAGAAGTCGGCCCACGAGGACGGCGCCTTGCGGCCCTTGAAGGCGTCGGTACGATAAGCCAGGACCGTGCTGTAGACGTTGGTGCCCACGCCGTAGGGCGACATGAAATGCGCCGGAATGGTCTTGACGGTGGCGTCGCCCTCCAGGCCGTGCTTCTCCAGGTAGACCTTGCCGCCCTGTGTCAGCAGCAGGATGGCCGGCTGGCTGATCTTGGCCATGTCCCAGGTGTAGTTCCTGGTTTCGACCATGCTGCGGATCTGCGCCACCGGCTCGGCATTGGCCTGCACGCCCACGACCTCGATGCCGGTCTTCTCGGTGAACGGCTTGTAGTACACCGCGCTGTAGGCCTTGGTGTAGATGCCGCCGTCGTCGCGCACCACGATGCGCTTGGACTGCGCGCGCGCAAATTGCAGCACGGCGGGTGCGGCCAGGGTCCCGAGGCCGGCAGCCGCGACCTTGAGGGCGCGCCGACGCGAAGAGTTGATGAGGCTGTGGTCGTTCATGCAAGCTCCTTGGTTTCCGTCAAGGTTGTGAAGACGGGACGGCCGGCAGCAGCCGACCAGGGTTGAACAGGTCCGCCGGGTCCAGCATCCGCTTGATGCCGCGCATCATGGCGATCTCGACCGCCGGCTTGAACTGCGCCATTTCCTCGGTCAGCACCTGGCCAATGCCGTGCTCCGCGCTGAAGGTGCCGCCCAGTTCGTAAGCCACCTGGTCGATGGCGTGCTTGATGCGGGCGGCGACCGCATCGCGCTCCGGCAGCGCTTCCCACTGCGCGAACGGCACCAGCGGGATGAAGTGGACGTTGCCATCGCCCAGGTGGGCAACCACGATGATCGGCAAATCCGGCAGGACCGCATGCGCCGCGGCGGTGGCGCGCTCAATGAACCGCGGCACGGCCGAGACCGGCACCGCGCAATCGGTGTTCAGGCCCAGGCCCGCCTTTTTGTTGCCTTCGGAGACGCTATGCCGCACCAGCCACATGGCCTCGCGCTGCGCGCCGCTGGCCGCCACCACGGCATCGTCGACCAGGCCTTCGGCCACGCCTTGCTCCAGCACTTCCTGCAGCACCTCGTCGAGCAGCTCGCGCCGGCCGGTGTCGGCAAGCTCCACCAGCACGTGCCAGGGATGGCTGGCGGGCAAGGGCGCGCGGCGCTCGGGCACGTGGTCGAGCACGATCTGCAACTGCACATCGTTGAGCATTTCAAAGGCGGACAGCGTCGCGCCGCAGCGCTGCTGGAAGCGCCCCAGCATGTCCAGCGCGGCCTGCGGCGTGCGCACCGCCAGCCACGCCATCGCGTGCGCGGTGGGCAGCGGATGCAGCTTGAGCGTGGCGGCCGTGATCACGCCCAGCGTGCCTTCGGAGCCAATGAACAGGTGCTTGAGGTCGAGGCCGGTGTTGTTCTTGCGCAGGCGGTAGAGGCCGTTCCAGACCTGGCCGTCCGGCAGAACCACTTCAAGGCCCAGTACGTTGTCGCGCGTATTGCCGTAGCGCAGCACGCCGGTGCCGCCGGCATTGGTGGCAATGTTGCCGCCGATCTGGCAGGAACCTTCGGCGCCCAGGCTGACGGGGTAGAGGCGCCCCTGTTCCGCCGCGGCCTGCTGGATGGCGGCCAGCACGCAGCCCGCTTCGACTTCCATCGAATTGTTGGCCGCATCGATGGCGCGGATGCGCCGCATGCGCGCCAGGCTGATGACGATGGGCGGCGTGCCGTCCGGCGCTGGCACGGCGCCGCCGCACAGGCTGGTATTGCCGCCCTGCGGCAGCACGGGCACGTTGGCCTCGGCCGCGGCCTGCACCACCGCCGCCACTTGCGCGGTGGAGGCCGGCAGCACCACGCAAAGCGCGGGTCCGCGGTAGCGGCCGCGCCAGTCCTCGATGTATGCGGCAACGTCGGCCGGCGCCGTCAGCACCGCATCCTGTCCCAACAGGTCTTGCAGCTTCAAAACAAGTGACATCGTTGGTGTCCTCGTGCTGGATTGAGGAAATACTAATCGATTGTCATGAGAATAAGAATAGGTGAAATCAACATAGCGTTAATCGCAATGCGATTACATAGCGGTGGCGGCAAGTCTGGTGTTTCAGCAAGTCCGCGGCCCGCTACGTTCCGCGCGAGAACCCGGGACTGTGCTCCCCGGGCAAGCCGCCGTTTGTACATACCGGCTGATCCCCGGGAAATCTAATCTGATGTCACCGCAACGATCCGGACCCTGGCCCCGGCAGTACAGGGCAGGCCGGACAGCGCCCCCGTCGTTACAGGACACCACGCCAATGAGCTCCCCGACCCCTGAAAAAGGCCACATCGCCCCCTACACCCACCCCGCCGCCGGCTGGGGTGCGCTGAAGTACGTTGCCATCAACCTGATCAAGGAGAAGGTTGCCGGTGGCAAGTACAAGATGCTGTTCAAGCAGAACCAGGCCGATGGCTTCGACTGCCCCGGCTGTGCCTGGCCGGACCGGCAGCACGCCTCCACCTTTGAGTTCTGCGAGAACGGCGTCAAGGCCGTGGCGGCCGAGTCCACCAGCATGCGCGTGACCCCGGAGTTCTTTGCGCAGCACACGGTGACGTCGCTGATGGCGCAGACGGACTTTGAGCTGGAGCAGCACGGGCGGCTCACGCACCCGATGGTCTACGACCCGCAGACCGACAAATACCGTGCGATTGCCTGGGACGAGGCCTTTGCGCTGATCGGGCGCCACCTGCGCGCGCTGCCTGACCCGAACCAGGCCGCGTTCTATACGTCGGGACGCGCCAGCAACGAGGCTGCGTTCCTCTACCAGCTGTTCGTGCGCGCCTATGGCACCAACAACTTCCCCGATTGCTCGAACATGTGCCACGAGGCCACCAGCCGGGGCCTGCCGCAGACCATCGGCGTGGGCAAGGCCACGGTGGTGCTGGATGACTTCGAGCATGCCGACACCATCCTGCTGTTCGGCCACAACGCGGCCACCAACCATCCGCGCATGCTGGGCGAGCTGCGCGAGTGCGCGCGGCGCGGCGCGACCATTGTGTCGATCAACCCGCTGCGCGAACGCGGGGTGGAGCGTTTCACCAGCCCGCAGCACCCGGTGGAGATGCTGACCGGCTCCAGCACAAAGATCGCTTCGATGTTCGTGCAGCCCAGACTGGGCGGCGATTTTGCGCTGATGAAGGGCATGGCCAAGCGCCTGGTCGAACTGGACGACGAGGCCATCCGGCACGGCCGCGAGCGCCTGATCGACGTGGATTTCGTGCGCGAGCACTCCATCGGCTTCGGCGATTTTGTCGAAGACCTGCGCGCGGAAAGCTGGGCCGACATCATTGCCGAGTCGGGCGTGTCGCAGGAGGATATCGATGCGTTGACCCGGGTCTACGCCAGGGGCAAGCGCGTGATCGCCTGCTGGGGCATGGGGCTGACGCAGCACAAGCATTCCGTGCCGACGGTGCAGATCCTGTCCAACCTGATGATGATGCGCGGGAACATCGGCCGCCCGGGTGCCGGGCTGCTGCCGGTGCGCGGGCATTCCAACGTGCAGGGCGACCGCACGGTGGGTATCGAAGAGAAGCCTGAGCAAGCCTTCCTGGACCGCCTGCAGGCCGCCTTCGGCTTCGAGCCGCCGCGCGAGCACGGGTATGACGTGGTCCACACCATCTCGGCGATGCTCGCAGGCAAGGTCAAGGTCTTTGTCGGCCTGGGCGGCAATTTCTCGACCGCCACGCCGGATACACCGCGCACCTTCGAAGCGCTGCGCCAGTGCGACCTGACCGTGAACATTGCCACCAAGCTCAACCGCAGCCACCTGGTGCACGGCAAGGCGTCGCTGATCCTGCCCACGCTGGGCCGCACCGAGATCGACCAGCAGGACGGCGTGGCGCAGGGCGTGACGGTCGAGGACTCGGTCTGCATGGTCCATATCTCCTTTGGCATGAACGCGCCGGCGTCGCCGCACCTGTTGTCGGAGATTGCCATCGTCGCGCGCATGGCAGCCGCCACGCTTGGATCGGAGACGATCGACTGGCTCTGGTATGCGCAGGACTATGCCCGCATCCGCGATGCCATCGAGCAGGTGATCGACGGCTTCGAGAGCTATAACGCGCGCGTGGCGGTGCCGGGCGGCTTCCACCTGACGCCCGCGGCATGCAACCGGGTCTGGCATACGCAGTCGGGCAAGGCGCAGTTCCTGGTCAACCGCATCGACAAGGACACCCCCATCAGCCGTGCCCGCCAGCAGTATGGCGACCAGTTGATGGTGATGATGACGACGCGCTCGCACGACCAGTACAACACCACGATCTATGGTCTGGACGACCGCTACCGCGGCGTGTTCGGCCTGCGCCGGGTGGTCTTCATCAACCCGGCCGACCTGGCGCGGCTCGGCCTGAAGGCGGGGCAGCACGTGGACATCACCAGTGTCTGGGACGACGGTGTGCGGCGCCAGGTCGAGGACTTCGTGCTGGTCGAGTACGACATCCCGCAAGGCTGCCTGGGGGCCTACTACCCCGAGACCAATCCGCTGGTGCCGCTGGAAAGCACTGGCGACGGTTGCGGCACGCCCACGTCGAAATCGGTGCCGGTATTGCTGACCCCGTCCCGTCGCCAGCCCGAGGCGGCGTGCTGATCCTGTGCTGCTGCATCTGTTCTTTTGCGAGAGACCCCCATGGAATGCACCGAACTGGCTGAGCACTCAGGCTATGAAGCACGCAGCATCGTGCGGCACAAACACTGCGTGGCGCAGCCGGCCACGGACAATGTGGCGGAAGAACTTCCGGTGGCGCTGGTGTACAACGGCATCTCGCACGCCGTGATGATGGCCACGCCGCTGGATCTGGAGGCGTTCGCGGTCGGCTTTTCGCTGACCGAGGGCATCGTCGCCCGCAACGCGGAGATCCACGACCTGGAAGTGCGCGTGCGCCCGCACAGCGCCGAGGTGCAGATGGAGATCAGCGAGCACGCCTTTGCCACCATGCGGGCCCGCCGGCGTGCGCTGGCCGGGCGCACCGGCTGCGGCGTCTGCGGCATCGAGAGCATCGAACTGCTCGACCTGCAGCCCGCGCGCATGCCCGAGCCGGCCGCCCGGCTGACGCCGTCGCGCGAGATGATCGAGCGCGCCGTGGCGGCGCTGCCGTCGCACCAGCGCCTGATGCAGGCTACCGGGGGCGTCCACGCCGCGGCATGGTGCGATGCGGGCGGCGAGATCCTGCATGTGTTCGAGGATGTGGGCCGCCACAACGGCCTGGACAAGCTGATCGGCCACCTGGCGATGCAGCGCGTGGCGATGGACGATGGTTTCGTGCTGCTGTCGAGCCGCGCCAGCTATGAACTGGTGCGCAAGGTGGCGCGCATGAATATCCAGATGCTGGCGACGATCTCGGCGCCGACCTCGCTGGCGATCCGCATTGCCGAGCAGGCCGGTCTGCGCCTGCTCAGCTTCTGCCGCCAGGATGGCTATGTCGACTACACCGGCGCTGCATTGGAAGCCACCCTCGGAGGCGCAACATGCTGAACTTTGACGAGGCGCAGGCTGTCTTCGCGATGTGCGCGGAGCCCGTGCCGCAGACCGAAACCGTGTGGCTGGGCCTGCTGACCGGCCGCGTGCTGGCCAGTGACGTGGATGCGGTCATGGATACGCCCGCGGCGGACCGCAGCGCCATGGACGGCTATGCGGTGCGCTGCGAAGACGGTCGCGCTGACGCCTGCCTGCCGCTGCAGCAGGTCGTCTACGCCGGCACGCAGCCGCAGCCGCTGTTGCCCGGCCATGCCATCCGCATCTACACCGGCGGCGTGATCCCGCCCGGCGCCGATGCCGTGGTCGCGCTGGAGGATGCCGAAGAGAGCTATCGGGGCGTCGTCTGCGCGCGGGCGCCCGTGGCGGGCCAGCATATCCGGCGCAAGGGCGAGGATGCCCGCCGGGGCGACCTGTTGCTGCCGGCCGGAACCCTGCTGCACGCGGGGCATATTGCCGCCCTGGCGTCGCAGGGGCTGACGGAGGCCACGGTCCGCCGGCTGGTGGAGGTCGCCATCCTGACCTCGGGCGACGAGGTGGCGGCGCACGACGAGCCGCGCGACGTGTACCAGGTGCATGACGTCAATGGCCCGATGCTCGAGTCGCTGGTGCAGTCGATGGGCGCCGTGGTCAGTTGCCACCGCCACGTGCAGGACGACGAGCGCGCCTTGCACGACATGCTGCGGGAGCTGGCGGCCGATGCCGACCTGGTGCTGGTCACCGGCGGGGCCTCGGTCGGCCAGCGCGACCTGGTCGCGGCGGCGCTGGCTTCGGCGGGCGGCGAGCTGCTTTGCCGTGGCGTCAACATGAAGCCCGGCAAGCCGGTCACGGTGGGGCGCCTGCGCGGCAAGCCGGTGGTGTGCCTGCCCGGCAATCCGGCGGCGGCCTATGCCACCTTCGCGCTGCTGGTGACGCCGCTGCTGCGCCGCCTGCAGGGGCGCGCGGAGCTGTTCCCGCCGGTAGGCCGGGTCAGGGCTGCGCTGGCGGGCACACGCCCGCACCGTGGCGATGCCTTCTGGCGCGTAGGCGAGATCGGCACCCTCGGCGGCCGCGAAAGTTTCGTGCAGGTCAATGCACAACAGGGCGCGGCCTCGGTGTCGGCGCTCGGCCAGGCCAGCGGCTTTGTGCGGGTGGAACCGCAATGTGCCGGACATCTCCAGAATGTGCCCCTGCCGTACTATGATCTTCATCGTTGGCTCAGCTGACGGCGGCCCGGCGACGGGGCCGAAACAGGCACCGGCCGGGCGCAAGGGACAAGGGAAGGGGAGCGCAGCGTGAAACTCTATGAAAAGCTGGCTGCGGATATCGAGGCATTGGTGCAGCAGGGGGTGCTGCTGCCCGGCGAGCGGATTCCCTCGGTGCGGCAGACCAGCCAGCACCACCGCATGAGCATTACCACGGTGATCCGGGCCTACGTCATGCTGGAGAGCCGCGGCATCATCGAAAGCCGGCCACAGTCCGGCTACTTCGTGCGCGCGCGGCCGGGCGAGCCCGTGTTCGAGCTGCGCCCGTCCAGGCCCAGCGCCAAGCCCTCGGCGGTGGATGTCAGCGCGCTGGTGCTTTCCACGCTGCGTTCGATCCGGTCCGACGACGCCGTGCCGCTCGGCTCGCCCTATCCGGACCCTGCGCTGTTTCCTTGGCAGCGCATCAACCAGTACGCCAACAATATCGCGCGCCGCTATGCCAAGTGGACCATGCTCGACGACCTGCCGCCCGGCAGCCCCGAGCTGATCCGGCAGATTTCGCGCCGCTACCTGGAGAACGGCTACGCCATCGATCCGAACGAGGTGATCGTCACCATCGGCGCGACCGAGGCCATCAACCTCTGCCTGCAGGCGGTGGCCAGGCCGGGCGACACCATCGCGGTGGAGTCACCAACCTACTACGCCATGCTCCATGCCATCGAACGGCTGGGCATGCGCGCCATCGAGGTCGCGACCGATCCGGCGGAGGGTATCGATATCGACGCGCTGGCGCGGCTGATCGACGAAAAGGGCGTGGCCGCCTGCATGGTGATGCCCAACTTCCAGAACCCGCTTGGCTTCCAGATGCCCGATGAAAAGAAGCGCGCACTGGTGGCGATGCTGACCGGGAAGGACATCCCCGTCATCGAGAACGACGTCTACGGCGAGCTCTATTACGGCGAGGCCCATCCCAGTTCATTGAAGGCTTATGACAAGGCCGGCATCGTGCTGCATTGCTCGTCCTTCTCCAAGACGCTGACCAATGCCTACCGCATCGGCTGGGCACTGCCAGGCCGCTACCGCGGGGCGGTGGAGCGGCTCAAGTTCCTCAACACGCTGACCACGCCCGCCATCCCGCAACTGGCGATTGCCGAGTTCCTGAAGAACGACGGCTACGACTTCCACCTGCGGCGGGTGCGCAAGGCCTATGCGCAGCAGGCCAGCATCATGGCCGCCGCGGTGCGCAGGTTCTTCCCGGACGGCACCACCACGTCGCGGCCGGCGGGGGGCTATGTGCTGTGGGTGCAGCTGCCGGAAGGCATCGACGCGATGGAGATGTACCACGCCGCGTTGGAGCACCGCATCACCGTGGCGCCGGGCCATATGTTCGCGCCCGGGGCCACTTACCGCCATTGCATCCGGCTTAACTACAGTGGCGAATGGTCACCCGGCATCGAGTCCGCCGTGCAGACGCTGGGCAAGATCGCGCAGCACCTGCTGGCGCGCAGCCGCGAGCCGGGCGAGGAGGAGCGCTAGATGGAAAACGCCGATATCGATCCCGCTATCGTCGCGGCGCTCCAGGTCCTGTGGCAGGCCGGGCGCGGGGGTGGCAGCAGCGCCTGGTCGCTCGCCAGGCTGGCGAAGCGGTCGCAGCTGCCGATGAGCGTGCTGCGGCGCGTGCTGACGCAGCTGCAGGCCGCCGGACTGGCCGACGTGGCGATCGACGAGGACGGCCGCGGACACGCGAGCCTGACGCCAGCCGGCGCGGAGCTTGCCGCGCAGGCTTTCCCGGATCCTGACTGAGTGACCGGGAGCCGCGCCCGCGGCTCAGCCCCCGACCAGCGACATGCGCACCGTCGGGTACTGCCGCTTGCCGCTGGCCAACCGCTCCGCGCGCAGTTCTGAGTAGCGGTTGCCGCGGGACTGCCACGCTTGCCGGACCGCATCCGCCACGGCTTCATCCGGGCGGGCGGCGTCCAGGTACTGGCGCAGGTCGACCGAGCTGGTGGCGAACAGGCACAGGTGGAGCCGGCCATCGACGGAAACGCGCGCGCGGGTGCAATCGCCGCAGAACGGGTGCGACACGCTGGAGATAAAGCCCAGCTTCAGGCTGCCGTCCGCCAGCAGGTAGTTGCTGGCGGTTTCGCCGTCGCGCCTGGCGAGCGGCAGCAGCGCATGGGCGCGTTCGACCATGCCGCGGATCTCGTCGGAGGGGACGACGCGCGACTGCGACCAGCCGCTCGGGCCTTCGACATCCATATATTCGATAAAGCGCAGCACCACGCCGCTGCCGCGGAAATGCTCCATCAGCGGCAGCACCTGCGCCTCGTTGGTGCCGCGCTCGACCACGCAGTTGACCTTGACCGGTGCCAGGCCCGCGGCGCACGCCGCGTCGATGCCCTCCAGCACGCGGCCGACCGGGAAATCCACATCGTTCATGGCGCGGAAGATGCCGTCGTCGAGGCTGTCGAGGCTGACCGTGACCCGGCCCAGGCCCGCGTCGCGCAGCGGGCGCGCCTTGCGGGCGAGCAGGCTGCCGTTGGTGGTCATGGCCACTTCCACGTGCCGTCCGTCCAGGGTGCGCATGGCCGCAATGCGCTCGACCAGCGACTCGATGCCCTTGCGCAGCAGCGGCTCGCCGCCGGTCAGGCGCACCTTCTCCACGCCCAGGCTGACAAAGGCGCGCACGATGCGCAGCAGTTCGGCATCGGACAGGCGTTGCTCGGGGGACAGGAACGGATAGTCGCGCCCGAAGCGCTCCTTGGGCATGCAGTAGGTGCAGCGGAAGTTGCACTGGTCGATCACCGACAGGCGCAGGTCGCGCAGCGGACGTCCCAGCTGGTCCCGGCAGGCGGCCGATGCCTGGTCCGGCTCGGGCGCCTCAGAACCGCGGGCGGCGGGCACTGCTTGCACAAGCGCTGCTTGCATGGCGAATCTCCCTGGGGCAATGGGGTAGGGCATGGCGCATGCCATGCCACCCATGGTAGGGACCGATGGCCGTCCCGCAGGGATACACATCGGCAGGCGCGCAAGCAGAACAGTTCGGCCCGCGTCCGCCCGGCCTCATTCGCGCGGCGCCCGGATGCGGACCGTGGCGGTCTGGCCGGCGATCAGGGGTACCTCCGCCGGCACCTGGTCCAGCGCGATGCGCACCGGTATGCGCTGCGCCAGGCGCACCCAGTTGAAGGTCGGGTTGACGCTGGGGAGCATGTTTGGCCCGATGGCGCGGTCCTGGTCCTCGATGCCGGGCGCAATGCTCTGCACATGTCCGCGCAAGGGGGTGCGCTGGCCCATGATGTGCACTTCGGCGGCGCTGCCGACGCGGATCGCGGGCAGCTTGGTTTCCTCGAAATAGCCCTCCACGTATTGCGAGCCGCTGGCCACCACCGACAGGGCCGGCTTGCCGCGGGTGGCAAAGTCGCCGGCGCGCGGCAGGCGGTCGCTGGCATGGCCGTCGACCGGGCTGGTCACGCGGCAGCGGGCCAGGTTCAGCCTGGCCACGTCGACCGCGGCATCGGCTTCGTCGATGCGCGCCTGCGCGGCGGCCAGGCCGGCCACGTTCGCCGCCTGGCGCCGGCCCAGTGCCAGCGCGGCGCGCGCCGACGCGGCCTCGGCCTGCGCTTGTTTCAGGGCCAGGCTGAAGCGGTCCTGATCCACCACGAACAGGACCTGGCCCCGTTGTACCCGGGCGTTGTCGCCGACGAACACGGCCGTGACCAGGCCGGAGACATCCGGCGCGACCTGGATCACTTCCGCGCGCACATGGCCGTCGCGGGTCCAGGGCGCCGCGGTGTAGTACTGCCACAAATGCCAGGCGGTCAGCGCCGCGGCGGCCACGGCCGCGAAGGTCACCGCAACGGGGCCGAACAGCGAAAGCTTGCGAATCATGATGGAGCCTGCCAGACGAGCGCGACGATCGCGCCCAGTACGAGGATATAGAGCGAGAAATTGAACAAGGACCGGTGCCACACGATGCGGTAGAAGCCGATCCGGGCGAGCACGGCGCGCACACCCGCGGTCACCGCGAAAGCGGCCAGCATCCACACCACGGTGGCCGGCACGAATACGCCATACAGGTCGAACTCAGTGGCGTGCATGGGGCTCTCCTTCCGTATGCGGATACAGGGCCTGCCGCAAGGTGGCCAGTGCCGCCAGCGCGGTGCGCGGGCTGCCATAAGCCGTCGTGGCCAGCGCCGCGAAGGCCGCGTCGATCTGTGCGGCCAGCGCCGGCGCGGGCGTCATGGCATGGCCGGCGCGCGCGCACCGGCGGTAGTGGCGCGCCACGCCAGCCAGCACGCGCTCGACGGCACGGCGGCGCGGCGCGGGCACGCCGGCCGGGGCGCGCCGCAGCGTGAGCGCGGCGGATTCGGCCAGGAAGTCGGCAACGGCGCTGCCTGCCTGCCTGCCGCTGGCATTGTTGCGGCGGGTCAACGGCGGCCACTGGCGCAGCAGCCGGTCCAGCATGCGGCCGCGCAGCCGGGCGCTGTTGACCGGCGCGCGCGGGTGCGCCGCCAGCGCGATCTCGTTCCAGTTGGCCCTGGCCAGCCGGTATGCCACCAGCTGCTGGCCGAAGGGCTGCATCAGGACCGCCCACAAGGCGGCGAAGACCAGCGCCGCCAGGCTTGCCAGGCTGCTGTTGAAGATGCCGGCGAAACTGGCGCCGGTCAGGTGCTGCGGCCCCGGGAACGACGCCGCCGTGACGGCCAGCAACACGCCGAACAGGGCATTGCGCGGCTGCGTCGTCATGGCGCCGATGACCAGGTAGGGGCCGAACAGCAGGGCCGCAAGCGAGCCAAAGTCATGGGCCAGCTGCAGCACCACGAACTGGTAGTACCAGGACAGCAGCGCACAGCCGATGCTCCACGCGATCACCCGGCCGGCCATCAGCCGCGGCTCAGCGGTGGTGGCGATAAAGCAGCTGGCAAGCGCGGCCAGGCCAACCGGGCCGGCGCCGTCGACCCAGCCCGACACCATCCACAGCAGGCCCGCGACAAAGGTGGCCGAGCCGGCGGTGGCGCCGCGGAACAACAGCTGCGCGTGATCATGGTGCCGGGCCTGCCCGGCGGGCTCCACGCGGTAGCGCAGCGCGGTGGGCTCGCTTCCGCCCTGGCGCAGGCTGGCCTGCAGCAGGCGGCAGTCTTGCCAGAGATCGGCCAGCGCATCCAGGTAGGTGCAGGTGGCCGCGACCAGCCTTGCATGCCAGTCCGCGGGTGCGGCCGGCGTGGTGCCTGCCGGGTACCAGGAAGGCGGGGGCCGGGACGCGCCTGCGTCGCCGCCGATCCATGCCAGCGTGGCGCGCATGCGCTGCGCGACGGTGTCGGGCATGCCCGCGGGATGCCGGCGCAAGGCGCCGGCGGCATCGGCAAGCGCGAGTACCAGCGGCAGCAGGGCCGTCATGCGCTGGTGCAGGGCCCGCGCTCGCCGCAGGGTCGGCGCGCCGTCGGATTCATAGGTCAGTTGGGCCAGCTGGGTTTCCATTGCCAGGATATCGGCGGCCAGCAGGCTGAAACTGTCGTGGCGCTGGCCCGCGTTGGCTCCGGCGGCCAGCACGTCGGTGATCCAGCGCGAGGCGTGCCCCAGCCAAGCCGACGCGCGCGCGGCCAGCGCCGGCGTGGTGCGCGAGGGGAAGACCAGCGCGCTGACCACGCTGGCGCAGACGATGCCGATGACGATTTCCTCGATGCGGGTGAGCGCCACGTCGAAGACCGTCGCCGGGTTGGTGACCGTTGGCAGCGCCACGATCGGCAGCGTATAGGCGGCCAGCAGGCAGATGTAGTTGCGCGGCGCCGGTTCCAGCAAGGACAGGTAGAGCAGGGTGCCGGTCCAGCACGCGATCGCCGCCATCAGCAGCACGGGCTCGTCGACCAGCCAGGGCACCAGCGCCACCGCGCACACGGCGCCCAGCAGCGTGCCGACAACCCGGTAGGTGCCCTTGGCATGGGTGGCGCCGGCCAGCGGGCTGGACACCAGGTAGACGGTGGCCATGGCCCAGTAGGGCCGCGGCAGCCCGAGGGCCAGCGCCACGTAGAGCGCCAGCATGGCCGCGCCGAATACCTTCAGCGAATGCAGCCACGGGGCAAGGTCGGCGCGTCCCGCCCAGGCTGACGCGAGCGTGTCGAACACGCTGGCGGTGCGGGCAGGCAGCGCAGGGCGGGAGAGTGGGCTGGACGCGGGCATGGCTTCAGCTGGCAAGTCCGGCTGCGCGCATCAGCAGCTTCATCAGGCTGGAGCAGACGAAGACCGTGCCGACCCCCGCCAGCCACAGGGCCAGCAGCCAGCCCAGCCGCGCCGCCAGCCGCGAATGCAGGATCCTGGCCATCAGTGGTACCCCTCCCCGCGCTTGACCTTGCCGCGGAACACGTAATAGGACCAGGCCGTGTAGGCCAGGATGATCGGCACGATGAACAGCGTGCCGACCAGCGCGAAGCCCTGGCTTTGCGGGGGCGACGACGCATCGAAGATCGAGATCGACGGCGGGATGATGTTGGGCCAGATGCTGATGGCCAGCCCGGTATAGCCCATGAAGATCATCAGCAGCGCATACAGGAACGGCGACACGTTCGGGTGCTTGCGCAGGGACCGGTAGATGCCGAAGGCCGAGCACAGCACCAGCAGCGGCACCGGCAGGAAGAAGAACAGGTTGGGCAGCGCGAACCAGCGCTGCGCGATCTCCGGATGGGTCAGCGGCGTCCACACGCTGACCGCGGCGACCATCGCCAGCATCACGCCGGTCAGCACGTTGGTCACGCGCAGCATGGTCCATTGCAGCCGGCCTTCGGTCTTCATGATGAGCCAGGTGACCCCGAGGAAGGCGTAGGTGATCACCACGCCCACGCCGCAGAAGACCGGGAACGGCGCCAGCCAGTCGAGCGCGCCGCCGGTGAAGGTGGTGCCTTCCATGGCGATGCCGTCGATATAGGCGCCCAGCGTCACGCCCTGGAAGAAGGCCGCGACCACCGAGCCCCACGTGAACGCGGCGTCCCACCAGGGGCGGCTGCGGTCGCTGGCCTTGAAGCGGAACTCGAAGGCCACGCCGCGGAAGATCAGCCCCATCAGCATGAACATCAGCGGCAGGTAGAACGCGGTGAGCAGCACCGAGTAGGCCAGCGGGAAGGCGCACAGCAGCGCCGCGCCGCCCAGCACCAGCCAGGTTTCGTTGCCGTCCCAGACCGGCGCCACCGTGTTCATCATGACGTCGCGGTCATGGCGGTCGCCGACGAAGGGAAAGAGGATGCCGATGCCAAGATCGAATCCATCCATGATGACGTACATCATCACGCCGAAGAAGATCAGGGCGGCCCAGATAACGGGAAGGTTGATACCCATGTCGATCACCTGTTCAGGATTCGCGGCGGCCGTGGCGGGCCATCGCGTGGGGTGCGGAAGCCGCGGCGATGGCGGCGGGAACGACGCTGCCGGGGCCGTAGGACGGCTCGTCGAGCGGATGCGCATCGGGGGCGGGGCCGGCGCTGGCCAGCTTGAGCATGTAGCGGATGCCCACGCCGAAGCAGACGAAGTAGATCACCACGAACAGCGCCAGCGACAGCGCCACTGGTCCGGCCGCATGGGCGGAAACGGCGTCATGGGTGCGCAGCAGTCCATAGACCACCCACGGCTGGCGGCCGATCTCGGTGGTCATCCAGCCGGCCAGCAGCGCGATCAGGCCGGCGGGGCCCATCAGCACGGCAAGGCGCAGGAAAGCCCTGGACCGGTACAGCGCGCCGTTGCGGCGCAGTACCCAACCCAGCAGGCCGAACAGGATCATCGCCACGCCCAGGCCAACCATGGCGCGGAAGGTGAAGAACAGCACCGTGGCATTGGGGCGGTCTTCCCTGGGGAAGTCCTTCAGGCCACGGATCTGGCCGTCAAGGCTGTGCGTCAGGATCAGGCTGCCCAGGCGCGGGATCTCGATGGCGTAGCGGGTTTCCTCGCGCTCCATGTCGGGGATGCCAAAGACGATCAGAGGGAAGCCGCCCTTGTCATCCTTGCCGGCGGTATTCCAGTGCCCTTCCATCGCCGCGATCTTGGCGGGCTGGTGCTCCAGCGTGTTCAGGCCGTGGGCGTCACCCACCACCGCCTGGATGGGCGCCGCGATCAGCACCATCCACAGCGCCATCGACAGCATCTTGCGGGCGGCGGGTACGGCGCGCTCATGCAGCAGTTGCCAGGCTGATGCCGCCGCCACGAACAATGCGGTCGACAGCAGCGCGGCGATGACCATGTGCGTCAGGCGGTAGGGGAACGACGGGTTGAAGATCACCTCGAGCCAGTCGGTCGGCACCACCTTGCCGGCCACGACGACGTAGCCGGCGGGCGTATGCATCCAGCTGTTGGACGCCAGGATCCAGGTGGAGGAGATCATGGTGCCGAGCGCCACCATCACCGTGGCGAAGAAATGCAGCCCCGGCCCGACGCGGTTCCAGCCGAACAGCATCACGCCAAGGAAGCCCGCTTCCAGGAAGAAGGCGGTCAGCACCTCGTAGGTCAGCAACGGCCCGGTGACGCCCCCGGCAAACTGCGAGAAGCCGGACCAGTTGGTACCGAACTCATAGGCCATGACCAGGCCGGAAACGACCCCCATGCCGAAGTTCAGGGCGAAGATCTTGATCCAGAACTGGTACAGGGTCCGGTACACCGTGTCCTGGGTGTAGAGCCAGCGTGCTTCCAGGAATGCCAGGAAACAGGCCAGCCCGATCGTGATGGCGGGAAATAGGATGTGAAAGGAAACCGTGAATCCGAACTGGATCCGGGCGAGTTCCAGGGCAGTGAGTCCGTGCATCGATGTGCTCTCCGAGGGGTTGCCGCCGGCACGACGGCGTGTCGGGCGACGCTATGAACAAGCGTAGGGACTACAGGTTGTCCGAGAGGGATACAGTTCTTGGGGAACCGCTCAAGCTCAGTTCACAGAGCCCGAAGACGCGCTTTTGCGTCGCTGCAAGGCAGATACAGATCGCGCGTTTGCGCAGGATCACAGTCATGGATGGACCCCGTCGCATCGACGATCCGGCACCCGCTGCAGGGCCGGCGCGGGCGGCCGCTGCAGTGACGGGTCGTGATGCAGCGGACGCCCGGCGCGGGCGCTCAGGTGAACAGCTTCATGGCCTTGCCGAGGGTCGACCAGATGCCTGCACCCAGCGGGATCAGCACATAGGCCCAGAACGCGAGCAGCAACAGGGTCTTGCCGAAAGTCCGGTCGTCTTGCATGGTGGTGTCTCCTGTGTCCTGGTATTCGGGGCGGGGATGGCGCTCAGGCTGCCCTGGCCACTTCGCGCAGGTGGTGGCGCTCATGCACCGGCCGGATCAGCAGGTTGCAGACGAAGCCCACTACCAGCAGGCCGGCCATGATGTGCAGGGTGTCGACATAGACCTCCGACCTGGGCACGCCCATGGCCAGCTTGTGCTCGCGGATGTAGTTGACCAGTGCCGGCCCGGCAATGCCTGCGGCGGCCCACGCGGTCAGCAGGCGGCCATGGATGCCGCCGACGTAGGCCGTGCCGAACATGTCGGCCAGATAGGCGGGAATGGTGCTGAAGCCGCCGCCATACATGGTCAGGATCAGGAAGTAGCAGACCACGAACATGGCCACGTTGCCGGACGCGCCGACGGCCGGAACGGCCATGTACAGCGCGGCGCCGAAGGCAAAGAAGATGGCGTAGGTCAGCTTGCGGCCGAAGTAGTCGCTGGCGGAGCTCCACAGGAAGCGCCCCGTCATGTTGCCGATGCTGAGCAGGCCCACGAAGCCGGCGGCGGCCGCGGCCGTGATGGCGCCCTTGAACGTTTCCTGGATCATCACCGCGGCCTGGCCCAGCACGCCGATGCCGGCGGTGATGTTCAGGAACAGGATCAGCCAGAGCAGGTAGAACTGCGGCGTCTTCAGTGCCTGGTCGATATGCACGTGGGCGTGCGTGACCATCTTGCCCGCCTTGGCGGTGGGCACATACCCGGGCGGCGCCCAGCCGGGCGCGGGGATGCGAATGGCCAGTGCGCCGATCGACATCGAGATGAAGTAGACCACGCCCATGACCAGGAAGGTCTGCGCCACGCCCGCGCTGGTCGCGCTCTTGAACGTGTTCATCAGCGCGACCGACAGCGGCGCGCCGATCATCGCGCCGCCGCCGAAGCCCATGATCGCCAGCCCGGTAGCCATGCCGCGGCGGTCCGGGAACCAGCGGATCAGCGTGGAGACCGGCGACACGTAGCCCAGCCCCAGCCCGATCCCGCCCAGCACGCCGTAGCCCAGGTACAGCAGCCAGATCTGGTGCAGCCAGATCCCCAGCGCCGACACCAGGAAGCCGCCGCCGAAGCAGCACGCCGCCGTGAACATGGTGCGGCGCGGCCCGACCTTCTCCAGCCACTTGCCGGCAAAGGCGGCCGAGATGCCAAGGAAGAAGATCGCCAGCGAGAACACCCAGCCCAGCGTGGTCAGTTGCCAGTCGCCCGGTGCCGGCTGCGTGACGCCGAGGATGCGGGTCAGCGGCTCGTTGAAGACCGAGAAGGCATAGGCCTGGCCGATGCACAGGTGCACCGCCAGCGCGGCGGGCGGCACCATCCAGCGGTTGAAGCCCGGGCCGGCGATGATGGCCTCCTTGGAGAAGGGCGAAGGGCGCGACGTCGGCCGGGACGAGGACGCCTGCTGGGACCGCTGTTGCGACGATTGCGAGGGCGTCTGCGCTTGCGCGGGATATGCCATGAAGTTGTCTCCTACCTGGAAGTGGCAGCCTCTTTTGCGCGTGGAGCGATGGGCTGGAGCACCTCGTTCAGCAAGAGCTGTGCCCAGGGCGCCCTCCCTTTGCCGTCAACGGATTGCGCTGCGCGGGCCGGGCACCGGCGCGCAGCCTTGGACAAAATGTCCGGGCGGCGCCCCCTTGCCCGGGCCAAAATGTCCATGCGCGGCAGCGCTGCGGCGGACGGCTCGGTTTAACTCCCAATACAGCCGCTGAGCCGACTATCGCTAGACTCTGCTTCTGCCACCGCAATAGCCAAAGTGATGAGCGAACGACAAAGCAACCCGGCCGAAGCCGACAACTGGCAGCGCCGCGCCATCCTGGTGGTGGACGACGAGGCCGGCATGCGCTCGTTCCTGTCCCGGGCGCTGGAAGGCAAGGTCGACAGCGTGGTGACCGCCGACAGCGCCGAAGCCGGCGCGGCGCTGCTCGAGCAACGCCATTTCGACCTGATCCTGCTGGACGTGGCGCTGCCCGGTGCCAGCGGGGTCGAATGGCTGAAGGCCCTGCGCGCGGCGGGTAACCCCGCCGATGTCATCCTGATGACCGCCTTCGCCGATATGGAGACGGCCATCGCCGCGCTGCGCTCCGGTGCGGCGGACTTTATCGTCAAGCCGTTCCGCGTCGACCAGATGCTCAACGCCATCCGGCGCTGCTTCGACCGCACCCGCCTCACGCGCGAGAACTACCTGCTGCGCCGCGAGCTGGACAAGTACACCTTCCACAAGCACTTCATCGGCGAGTCCGGCGCCATGAAGAAGGTGATGGCGCTGGTGGCGCGGGTGGCGCCGATGCCGTCGACGGTGCTGGTGACGGGCGAATCCGGCACCGGCAAGGAAGTGGTGGCGCGCGAGCTGCACCGCCTGAGCGGGCGGCAGGGCCAGTTCGTGCCGCTGAACTGCGGCGCGATGGCGCCCGAGATCATCGAAAGCGAATTGTTCGGCCACGCCAAGGGTGCTTTCACCGGCGCGGCCGGGGCGCGCCATGGCCTGTTTCTCTATGCCGACGGTGGCACGCTGTTCCTGGACGAGATCTCGGAACTGCCGCTGGCGATGCAGGCCAAGCTGCTGCGCGTGCTCGAAGACCGCCGCATCCGCCCGCTTGGCACCGAGCGCGAGATCGCCGTGGACGTGCGCATCGTCGCGGCCTGCAACCGCAACCTGGCCAATGAGGTGGCGGCCGGGCGCTTCCGCCAGGACCTGTACTACCGGCTCGACGTGGTGTCGGTCGCGATCCCGCCGCTGCGCGCGCGGCCGGAAGACATCGTGCCGCTGGCCGAGCATTTCTCGGAGCAGCTGTCCGCCCAGCTGGGCTTGCCGGCGGTGCCGCTGTCGCCGTCGCTGGTGCGCCTGCTCAGGGCCTATGACTGGCCGGGCAATGCGCGCGAGCTGCGCAACCTGGTGGAGCGGGCATTGATCCTGGGCGAATACCCGGTCGAGCTGCTGGCGCAGCCGGGTCAGCCAGAAGCGGTTCACGGCCAAGCGGTCGATGACGAAGCGGCCGCGCCGGCCGACGATGCCACGCTGCTGGAATCGGTGGAGCGGCGGCATATCCTGCAGGTGCTCGCCGCGGAAGGCGGCAACCGCGTGGAAGCGGCGCGCCGGCTGGGGATCTCGCGCCGCACGCTGGACCGCAAGTGCCTGCAGTGGGGCCTGCGTCCTTGAATCCCGCTCACGCGGCCGGGCCGGCCACGCTGCTGCGTCGCTATCGCGCGTCGCTGCGTGCCAAGCTCGTTTCCATCGTGATCGCGCCGCTGCTGGTGGCGCTGGTGGCGCTGCTGCTGTTGATGGCGTTTTGGGGCGATCGCGTGTTCCAGGCGCTGCTGGCCTACAAGGTCAACAGCGACCTGCTGGTCGCCCACGAGTACTTTGGGCATATGGTCGGCGGCGTGCAGGACCGGATCCTGCAGGAGGCCAGGTCGCATGCGCTGGCCGAGGGGCTTCGGCGCACCAGCGCCATGCCAGCCATCCTGGCCGACGCGCGGCGCACGCACGGACTCGATTTCCTGCAGTTGCTGGATCCGCAAGGGCGGCTGCTTGCTGCCGCGCCGGCGGCAGCGTCCGCAGGAGCGGAGCCTGCCGCGTGGCGCGTGGTCGCCAGCGCCGCCGCCGGGCGTGCCGATGCCGCCACCGATGTGTGGTCCGCCGCGCAACTGGCAGCCGTCTCCGGCGAACTTGCCCGGCGCGCCCAGGTAGTGCTGCGCCCCACCGCCAATGCGGCGCCCACCGGGCGCACCGAGGAAACCCGCGGCATGGTCGTGCACGCGGCGGCGCCGGTAGTCGATGAAGCCGGCAAGCTGGTGGCCATCCTGCACGGCGGCACGCTGCTGAACCACAACCTCGGCTTTATCGACACGATCAACGCGCTGGTCTACCAGCCGGAATCGCTGCCTGGCGGCAGCCAGGGCACAGCAACGCTGTTCCTGGACGACACACGCATTGCCACCAACGTGCGCCTGTTCCATGGCGAGCGCGCGCTGGGCACGCGGGTTTCGCGCGAGGTGCGCGACCAGGTGCTGCTGCGCGGCGAAAAATGGCTGGACCTGGCCTTCGTCGTCAACGACAAGTACATGAGCGCCTACGAGCCGATCGCCGACAGCCGCGGCCAGCGCATCGGCATGCTGTACGTGGGCTACCTGGCCAGGCCGATCAGCCAGGCCAGGGACCTGGCGCTGGGCGTGCTGGTTGGCCTGTTCGTGCTGCTGGCCGTGGCGGGCGCGCTGTTCTCGCTGCTATGGGCCAGGCGCGTGTTTGCGCCGATGACGCGCATGGTCGGCACCATGCGCGCGCTCAGGGCCGGCGATGCCGATGCGCGCGTAGGCCCCGTCGGCAGCGAGGACGAGCTGGGCCAGCTTGCCGCCCAGTTCGACCAGCTGCTGTCGGACCTGCAGCAGCGCAATGCCGAACTCAGCGACCTGGCAGACTCGCTCGACCGCAAGGTGGCCGAGCGCACCCGCGAACTGGAAGCGTCGAACGCCGTGCTGCGCGAAGCCCGGCAGCAGCTGATCACGTCGGAAAAGCTTGCTGTCGCGGGCCAGCTTACGGCGGGCGTGGCGCATGAAGTCAACAACCCGATCGCCGTGATCCAGGGCAACCTCGACGTCGCGCGCGAGATCCTGGGCCCGGCCGCGGAACCGGTGCGCCACGAACTGCGGCTGATCGACGAGCAGGTGCGGCGCATCCAGCAACTGACCAACCGGCTGCTGCAGTTTGTCCGGCCAGAGGCCTATGCCGGCCATATCGAGCGCCTGGACACAAGCGAAGTCGCGGCGGGCTGCGTCGACCTGGTCCGCCATATGCTGAAGGGCACGGCGATCCGGGTCGAGCTGGACTGCCAGGCCACGCGGCAAGTGCGCATCAGCCGCAGCGAACTGCAGCAGGTGATGGTCAACCTGCTGACCAATGCCATCCTCGCCATGCCCGAGGGCGGCACCCTTACGCTCGGCACGCGCGATTGGGCGGCGCAGGGCGTGACGCTGCATGTGCGCGACACCGGCCATGGCATCCGGGAAGAGGACCTGCCCAACCTGTTCAATCCGTTTTTCACGACCAGGAAGCAGATGGGGACCGGCCTGGGTTTGTCCATCAGTTATGCGCTGGTGGAGCGGTACGGTGGGCGGATTACGGTGGAGAGCACGGTGGGGCAGGGGGCTGAATTCACCGTGTGGCTGCGCGAGGATGGGACGCCGGCGCAGCCGGAGGCGGACGGCGCTGGGGCATGACGGAGGCAATTGCTCGCGTGCCGGTTGTTACGTGATGCCCGGTCAGCCAGCGGACGGATCAGAATTCCATCAGATCTTTCGCGACCAATACCCGGCCCGAAAAATATCTCTCAACAATTGGCACGAAGCGCTGATAATCGTCGTCTTCGGTAACGGAGGGCAGCAGGTGGGTTAGCACGATTGTCCTGACGTGAGCCCGCGCCGCCATCTTGCCGACCTCGGCGGGCGCAAGATGCTCCTCATTGAGATGCCGGATGAACTGGGCTTGTTGGTCTTCCGTCATGGATTGCCAGGTGCCATTCCTGATCAGCGTTTGCTTCACGTCGTCTGCGAGGCCTACCTCGGAAACAAGGATGTCGGCACCCTCCGCCAGTTTTGTGACGGCTTCGCTGGGTCCCGTATCGCCGGTAAAGACGATGACTCGGTCGGCTGCCTGGAACCGATACGCATAAGACTTGTACTTTCCATGGAACGGGCTTCCCTCCGGGATATGGAAGTGGGTATTTTCAGCGGCTGTCACCTTGACGTTGGCATCCTGATAGATCAGGCCAGGCTCGACATCGTGACCGCGAAATAAATCGCCAAGCGGCGTGCGCCTGCCCTCTGTCCACCGGATCTGGGCATTGCCGGTGAAGTACTGCACAGCACCGCTTACCAGCCCCGCCGTGCCTGGGGGACCATAGACGTCGATCGGTTCGCGGCGCTGAAAATCCCATTCGGCGGACATCAGCGCGCCCAGGCCGGCGGTGTGATCATCATGCTCATGCGTGATGAACACTCTTCCGATCTTCTTGAAATCGGCTCCCGCTTGCGCCAGGCGCCGGAGTACGCCGTCTCCGGCGTCGATCAGATAGTAGGACCCGTTGACGATCAGCAAATTCGAGGTCTGCGCCCGGCTTTTGGACGGGATAGGCCCGCCGCGCGTGCCGAGCGTGATAAGGCGCGTGGTCACGTGTGTCTGCGCATTTGTGCCGCTCGCGTCTTCCTGTGCGGCGCTCCGACCTGCCCAAATAGTCAGCGCTGCCAGGACCATCGGCAATACAAGCCATCGTGCCTTATTGTTCATGCGCTTATCCTGGTCACCAGGCTCATCCCAATTTGCAGGATCAAAGCATGGCATGACTTGGGCGAGATCACGAATGGATCGCCAGGTTGCCCATTGGTGATCGGAGCATAACTCGTACCACGCGCCGTCAAGTGCCGATACGACAAGGGCCAGTGGCTTCCCGCCCCCCATGAAGGAAGGTGAGTGCGAGCCTATCTGTTTCATGGCTGAAACGGTGCCATGGGCCCTCATCTGCGCTGTCTTGTCCTGGCAGCGCTCCTTCTATTTACCGCACTCACCGCATCATTCCTACCGGCTTGCGCACTTTCCCAGGGTGGCGCGCGCCGGGCTGGCTTTCGCTGGTTGCCTGCCGCACATGGTCCGGGGTTGGCCCGGAAGATTGGTTGAACTAGACTGTAAGACACTTTGCTCCGGCCTCGCCGCGGCACAGTTGTGCATTCCGGATTTCTGTTCGGCATGGATAGCTGCCATCCAGCACCCCTTGCGGGGATCCTGCCGTGATGGAGACTCGCGGACCTGCCTGCGTATCAACCAACAACAAGGGGTATGTCCGATGAAGTCCCTTGCCAGATTTGCTTCACGCTGCGGCAGCATTGTGCGTCGCGCGGCCGGCGCCATCGGGCTGTGCCTCGCGTTCGGGGTGCTGCCTGCGCTGTCGTTTGGCGCCGCCAAGACCGTTCCCGCTTATAGCTATTTCTGGACCGGAACACAGTACTACGACGCAGCGGGCAATATCCTGACGCCACTTCCGACACCACAGCCGCCGGCGTCGCAGCCTCTGGTTCTCATGGGAGGCGGACCAGATGTTGACGACGCGTACCGGTGGATGATTCAGAAAGCGGGCATCTGCAAACCTGACCCCAGCGGCAGCAACTCCTGTATTCCCACCGGAACAGGGGGGCGGTTCGTGGTGATCCGCACCAGTGGCACCAATGCATACGATCCCTATCTCTACTACAGCGACAAGCACAATTCCACCAGTACTCCCGCGGTGGACGGATTTGTCGGCGGAGCTTACCTCGGGCTGACTTCAGCGGAAACCCTCATTATTACCAGCCGGGACGGTGCCAACGACCCATTTGTGAATGAGGTGGTCAGGACCGCAAACGCGCTGTGGATTGCCGGCGGCGACCAGAGTACGTACATCAATCTCTGGAAAGGCACGACACTGGAAAAGACGATCGCCGGGCTGATCAGCCGCAATATTCCCGTTGGCGGAACCAGTGCCGGGGCGAACGTCCTGGGCCAGTTCATCTTCTCGGCCCAGAATGGGACCGTGACGTCGGCGCAGGCGCTGACCGATCCGTACAACAAGCTGATGACCTTCGACCCGACCCCGTTTTCGGGGGCAAGCTTCCTGAGCTTTCCTAACGATCCTGCGCTTGCCGCGAGGCTACCCGTGCTGGCCGATACGTTTGTCGACCCTCACTTCGATTCACGGGACCGCATGGGCCGGCTGGTCACCTTCGTGTCGAGAACCATCGCTCCCGGATCCAGCAATACAGGGTGCGCAGGTGGAATCCTGACAGCGCCGCAGAGCGCCAGGGGCATCGGCATCGACGTCGAAACCGCACTGGAAATAGAGCTCGTTTCCGGCCATTACAAGGCCTATCGGGTGACGAACATTTCGACCACGTCGAGCAGCGCCGTCCATTTCCTGAGGCCGACGACATTGCCGGGAACCTGTGCCGCCGGCAAGCCGTTGACCATGCAGGTCGTCTGCGTGCAGAAGCTGACCGACGCGAGCGCCTTCGATATCAACGACTGGTGGAACGGCGCGACCCACAATGGCATGAATTGCGACTACATGGTGAATGAAACGGCTGGCGTCCAGACGCCGGTCCCGATTCCGTACTGAGATTGCCTGGACGGGTCACGTGCGTCAGCGCGGGATCAATCCGCGCAAGTGTGAGCCGTGCCGCCGGCAGCCCTATACCCTTTTGCGGTCAATCGAGGATTTCGGCTCAAGGGTTCGGAGCCGCCATCAGCACCCTCAACAGTCTGCTACGCCCGCTGTGCAGGCGACTTTTCAAATTTTTCCACAAGGAAGTCAATGAAGGCGCGTGCGCGGGCAGTCTGGTTGCGGCGTTGTGAGTAGTAGACAAAGAGGTCAGCCGACGGCAGCTTGTACTGCGGCAAGACCACGCGCAGGCGGCCACTCTCCAGGTACTTCGCCAGATCCCACTCCGAACGAATGAGGATCCCGTGCCCGTCAAGGGCCCAACCGAGAACAATATCCCCGTCGTTGCTGGACAGCGCGCCTCGGACCTTCACACTCTCGTGATGGCCATCATGTTCGAAGCGCCAGATGGCATGGGCATCGTCGTTCTGCCGATGAAGAATGCAACGATGTCCGGAGAGGTCCGACAGTGATCCGGGTGATCCGAACTTGTCCAGGTAGACCGGCGAAGCGCAGAGGAAGCGACGGTTCGACATGATCCGCCTTGCACTCAGGCGCTTGTCCGGCAGTGTCCCGAACCTGATCGCCAGGTCGACGCCACCGTCCACGAGGTCCACAGGTCGATCCGTGACCTCAAGCTGCACCTCGACTTGCGTGTAGCGCTTTGCAAACGCTGAAACAAGAGGCGCAATGGTGGTTCGTCCGAAGCCAAGTGTCGCATTGACGCGCAGCAGTCCACGTGGTTCGGCTCCGCTGCTGGCGACGACACTTTCCATTTCCCGCAAGTCCGCCAGGATCTTTTGGGCATAGGCCAGGTAGGTCTCGCCTTCGTTCGTCAGGCTGATGCTCCGGGTGGTGCGGTTGACCAGGCGTACGCCAAGCCGGCTTTCCATGAGGGCCAGGCGCTTGGTCGCCGCCGGTGGCGTCAGGTCCAGCTCGCGAGCCGCGGCAGCGAGACTGCCATGCCGGGCAATCAGGACGAAGAACTCAAGTTCGGATGCAATCTCAGTCTTCACTGACGGTGAATAATGAAATGAATTTGATTCAATTCTAGTACATCGTTCCGCGCCTAATCTACCGATTCCCACGCACCCCGCGTACTCGTGTTATGTGAATCAGGAGACACTCTGTGAGAATCGTAGAAATCCGCGAAAAGACCTTCCCGATCAGCTCGCCCATCCGCAACGCCTACATCGACTTCAGCAAGATGACCTTGAGCCTGGTCGCCGTGATCACCGATGTGATCCGGGATGGCAAGCCCGTGGTCGGCTATGGCTTCAACTCGAACGGCCGTTACGGACAGGGCACGCTGATGCGCGAGCGCTTTATCCCGCGCCTCCTGGAGGCCGACCCGGAGTCGCTGGTCGATGCCACCGCAGACAACCTGGATCCCCACAAGATCTGGGACACCATGTTCAGGAACGAGAAGCCCGGCGGTCACGGCGAGCGCTCCGTTGCCATCGGCACGATTGACATGGCCATCTGGGATGCCGTGGCCAAGATCGAAGGCAAGCCGCTGTTCCAGCTGCTGGCCGACCGCTATGGCAGCGGGCAGCCTGAGCGCAAGGTGTTCGTCTACGCCGCCGGCGGCTACTACTATCCCGGCCAGGACCACGAGAAGCTCAAGGACGAGATGCGCAGCTATATCGACCGCGGCTACACGGTAGTCAAGAAGAAGATCGGCGGCGCGTCGCTGGATGAGGACCTGCGCCGCATCGATTCGATCCTGAGCGTGCTTCAGGACGGCCAGAAGCTCGCGGTCGACGCGAACGGCCGCTTCGACCTCGACACCGCCATCCGGTACGCCAAAGCGCTGTCCCAGTACGACCTGTTCTGGTACGAGGAACCGGGCGATCCGCTGGACTTCGAGCTCCAGGCCACGCTGCGCAACTACTACGACAAGCCGATGGCGACCGGCGAAGACCTGTTCTCGATGCAGGATGCCCGCAATCTGATCCGCTATGGCGGCATGCGTCCCGATCGCGACTATCTGCAGTTCGACTGCGCACTGAGCTATGGCCTGGTGGAATACCTGCGCACGCTGGACATGCTCAGGCAACACGGATGGTCGGCAAGCCGCTGCATTCCGCATGGCGGTCACCAGATGTCCCTGAACATTGCGGCCGGCCTGGGCCTGGGCGGCAACGAGAGCTACCCCGACCTGTTCCAGCCGTTTGGTGGCTTCCCGGACAACGTCAAGGTGGAAAAGGGCTACCTCACGATGCCGGATCTGCCCGGCATCGGCTTTGAAGGCAAGTCCGATCTCTACAGCGTGATGCAGCAACTGTCTGCCTGAGCCACGCAGCCCTGAAAATAGACAAACGGAGACAACCATGTGTATGAAGCAAGCGGTAGCCCGTGCCGCAACCCTATGCGTCGTCGGCGTTAGCCTGGTGGCATCAGCCCACGCCTATGCCGGATACCCGGAAAAGCCGGTCACCCTGGTGGTCCCGTTTGTCGCCGGCGGGCCAAGCGACAAGATCGCCCGCGATGTTGCCGAGTCACTGCGCAGGACGTTGGGCACTACGGTGGTGGTGGAAAACGCGGCGGGCGCCGGCGGGACCATTGGCACGGCACGCGTCGCACGTGCCAATCCCGATGGCTACACGCTGTTGATCCATCATATCGGGTTGGCCACTGCGCCAGCCCTGTACAAGAAACTCGGCTACAAGGGATCAGATCTCGAGTTCCTGGGCCTGATCAACGAGGCGCCATCGACGCTGATCGGCAAGCCGGACCTGCCGCCCAATGGCTTGCCGGAACTGCGCAAGTTCATCGCCACGAACGGCGCAAGGCTGAACCTCGCCAACGCGGGCGTGGGATCGGCATCGCACCTCTGCGGGTTGCTGCTCCAGAGCATGCTGAAAAGCAACATGGCGTTCGTGCCCTACAAGGGCACAGCCCCCGCCATGTCCGACATCATGGGTGGGCAGGTGGATCTCATGTGCGAGCAAGCGACCAACAGCACGCCGCAGATCGAAGCCAGGAAGGTCAAGGTCTACGGGGTAACAGGTATGCAACGCTCGGCGGCCCCCGCCCTGGCGACCATTCCCACGCTCACCGAAGGCGGACTCTCCGGATTCAATTTCACCGTCTGGCATGGCCTCTACGCTCCGCGTGGGACTCCGCCGGCGATACTCGAGACGGTCAACAAGGCGTTGAGGGCGGCGCTGAAGGATCCGGCACTGGTCAGGCGGGAAGAGGCGCTCGGAATTACTGTCATTGCGGACGACAGACTCTCGCCAGCCGGGCACAGGAAATTCTTCGATGAGGAAGTGAGCAAGTGGTCGAAGGTGATCAAGGACGCTGGTATCCAGCCGGAGTGACCGTCAAGATGCATTTCATTCCCGTCTCCGCCTCGGCGGTTTGAGGGTGATGCACGGCGACGCCGCCCGCTCAGAAGACATGCTTGACGCCAAGCATCGCGCCGAACTGGTTGCCGCCCGCTGCCGGCGCACTGGTTCCGACGGCGCTGCCGCTGCTGACCGACAAGGCCAGTTGGCCGCGGTTGTCAATGAAGCCGGCCGTGGCATACGCCGAGGTACGCTTCGAGAAGGTGTAGGTACCGCGCAGGGCGGCGAGCCATGCCTTGTTGTCGCTATGGTTGAAGCCCAGATAGTAGATCTGTCCCGCGAGATTGACGGCCGGCGTGATGTCGTAGGACAGGCCCGCGTAGTACAGCTGGCTATGGGACGTGGTGCTGCCCTCATTGTTCCGGAACGTGCCGCCGATGCCGATCTTGGCCCTGGACAGGATCATGTAGCCGCCAAAGTGCAGGCGGTCGTCCGAGAGGCCGCTGTTCACGAGGCCGCCTGCCGCACCCGTGCCACCGCGCAAGGAGTCATAGGCCGTAGCCAGGCCCCACCAGTTTGTCTCATACCGCAGCATCACCGACCATTCGCGGCAGGCCTTGCTGTCGGCCGGATTCTCGCCGGGGCAATTCGTTCCAGCCGGGTTCTGGCCGGCGTTGACCGTGTCGCGCCCAAGGCTGTATGTGGCACCGACCGTCAGGCCACCAAAGGTACCTTTGTAGGCGATGGCATTGTCGGCGCGGGCGTTCGGCCGATAACTGTCCAGGGAGTTGGCGCCGTAAACGTTGGGTCCCAGCACGTCGGAATCCAGCGTCGACCAGAACGTCATCGTCCACTGGCGGCCGAAGGAGAGCTGCCCCCAGCGATTGCCCAGCCCGACAAAGGCCTGGCGGCCGAACAATCGTCCGCCCTGGTTCGATGATCCGGAGTCCGGGGCAAAGCCAGACTCCAGTACGAAGACTGATTTCAGTCCGCCCCCGAGATCTTCGGTTCCGCGCATCCCCCAGCGCGATGGGACGGTCGCGGTCAGGTTTGGCATCCGCACGACACTGTCCTTGTTCGCGCCAATATTGTTCACGTACTCGACGCCGGTGTCGACGAGGCCGTAAAGCGTCACCGACTGTGCCGACGCGAACAGCGGCGTGGCACACAGAAGGCCCGCGCACCATTTACCATGACTCCTCATGGGTGTCTCCTTGTTATGGCTGTTGTTGCAGAGGTGTGAAAGGCCAGGCAAGAGATTCCGCGCCGCGGCTGCGGCATTTGGGCCAGTCAGGGCGAAATCTCTTCAAGCGGACGGTTGGTCGTCTCGATCATCTGGCTGGCCATGACAAGGCCGACCACGCAGATGCCTGCGAACATCAGGAAGGCGGTAGCGATACCCTGTCCGGTGAGCACGACACCGACAACCGCCGGCGCGGTGGCCGATGCAGCCCGTAGCCACGAAGTGGCCAGTCCGGTCCCGATCGCGCGGATGCGTGTGGGATAGATCTCCGGCGTGTACAGGTACAGAAGCACCGTCGCCGACCCCATCACGGCATAAGCCGAAGAAGCCAGCAGCATGACCGACCAGGGGCTGGCAGTGCCGAACGCGCCGAGGATGACCAGCAGCAAGCCGCTGACCAGGAAGCAGCCGATGGCCCAGCGCCGACGACCTACGCGATCCACCGACAGCGCACAGGCAAGCACGGCGCAAGTGCTGAGCACGTTGGACAGCGAGGCCATGTGCAGCGACTCCTGTAGCGGCAGGTGATAGACGGTCTTGTACAGGCTCGGCAACCAGTTGTTGATGCCATTGGCAACGAAATAGGAACTCGCCCAAAGCAGCCATACCACTACCGTGCGGCCGCGATAGAACGGCGAGAAGAGCTCCTTCCAGTTTCCCTTTTTCTGCGACTGCAGACCTTTGCACAGTTCCGAGATGCGCCTGTCCATTTCTGCGGCATCGTGCCGTGGATCGAGATTCCGCCTGGGGGTGCTGGCCTCGATTCCTGCAATGACACGCTCTGCCGCGTCGAACCGGCCCTTGCCGATCAGCCATCTTGGCGATTCCGGCAGGCGCATGATCAGCAGTGCGACGATCAGGCCGGGTATCCCGCCGATCAGGAACATGTACTCCCAGCCAAAGCGCGGCACCAGAAAGGCACCGACCTGGGCTGCCAGCATCAGGCCGATCGGGAAGATCAGTTCATAGAGTATGAAAAAGCGACCGCGGCCGTGTGCCTGCGACAGTTCGTTGATATAGGTCGCCGCAACCGGCACCTCGCCGCCAACGCCAATGCCCTGGATGAAACGGCAAAGGAACAGCAACTGGAAGTTCCCGGCAAAGGCACATGCCACACTCATGACCGACATCAGGCCGACGGTGATGGTGGCACTGGGCACCCGGCCCAGGCGCTCGGCCAGCCAGCCGAAACACAGTGCGCCGATGACCTGCCCAAGGTACCCGGCGGCAATGAGGACCCCGATCTCCGTAGGCGACAGATGCCACAGCCCGACCAGGACGGGCATGACAAACGCCAGGGAGAGCGCGTCGAATGCATCGAACAGGGTGGCGCTGCCCATGACAATGCGGGCCTTGGTATGCCACCTGCTGAAAGGAACATTCTCGACCCGAAACAGAAGTTGAGCTGCGCGCCATTGAGGATGAGAAGGCGCGCTGTTCGCCGTATCGCTCCTGTCGCCGTTGTACATGGGTACAACCGTAGTGGTGTCCATGCTGTCTCCTGGTTGACTGGCTCATGGTGTGCGAGCACCGGCCATCTTGTTCTTGCGTATTCCGCTTTTAACGTTGTCTTGGCTTTCTTGCCCCAAGGCCAGTCGAAGGCCCCCGCACAGGGGCGGCCCTGAGGTCGGAGGCAGGCGCAAGGGGGGAGGCCAAAGCACTGGCCTGACCAGGCTTGCGGGCGCAGCCCCAAGGCCGCGCCCGTAACGGCTTAGCCGACGAGGCCGGCTGCGCGCATGGCGTTGGCGATGTCGATCTCGGCGCCGGGCTCCAGCGGCAGCAGCGGCGAGCGCACGGTGGCGTGTTCCAGGATGCCGCGTGCCACCAGGGCGTGCTTGAGCGCCACGGTGCCTTCCATGTGCGAGCCGCGGTGGTACACGTTCCTGGTTACCGGCAGGAGCTGGTCGTGCAGGGCGCGGGCGCGCGGATAGTCCTTCGCCTTGCCGGCCTTGATCAGTTCGATCAGCAACTCCGGCGCGATATTGCCGTAGCCCACCAGCGCTCCGTCCACGTCGAACATGGTGTGCAGCAGGTACTCGTCGTGGCAGGTCAGGATCTGCAGGTCGGGGTTCTCGCTACGGATCACGGGGATTTCGGTGTCCCAGCGGCGCATATTGCGTACGCCGTTCTTCATCGCGAATACGCCAGGCTGCGCGGCGATCTCTAGCTGGGTTTCCAGGTTGTAGGTCGCCTTGGTGGCGTCCGGGTACTGGAACAGGATCAGCGGCAGGCCACTTTCCTCATAGATGGCGCGATAGCGGTCCTGCGGTGCTCCCTTCTGGTAGCCGAAGCGTAGCCAGCCGTGCGATGGATAGACCAGGCCGGCCGAGGCGCCGGCCTTGATGGCGCGCTTGGCTTCCGCGGCAGCCACCTGGGTGCCTTCCAGCGTGATGCCGGCAATGATCGGCAGCTTGTCATCGACGGACTTCACGAAGCTCTCGATCACTGCCATTTGCTCTTCTTGCGACAGGAACGTGCCTTCGCCCGCGTGGCCGAGGACAACCAGGCCCTTGACACCATCAAACTTGCCAAGCCACGAACCAAGGCGCTGGATAGCGGCATGGTCAATCGCGCCATCGCGCGTAAAGGGGGTAACGGGGGCCGGAACAAGACCGCGCAGATCGATGTCTTTCATGTCACTTCCTGTATGGATATAGGGTTCAACGGGGCGCCGGATGCTTCCCGGAGAGCCCGCCGCTGCCGGTGTCTCCGAAGCAGTTGGCGGGCATGTGAGGCAGTCTAGGAGCCGCCCAGACATATCGGAAGTGTGATGCTGGCTATTTCAGATATACTGATTACACATAACGGAAAAGCCGGAGCAAGCCATGGACTACTCCGCCTGGAAGCTGTTCCTGGCGGCCGCCGATTTGGGTAGCCTGAGCAAGGTGGCTCAGTCCTATGGCACGAGTCAGCCCCATATCAGCCGCCAGCTCAACGAACTGGAACAGGAATGCGGTGGTCGCCTGTTCCAGCGAACAGGTCGGGGCGTGGTACTGACCGAGTTCGGCGAGCGCGTCGCGCCCAAGGTTCGTGCCTGGGTGGCAAGCACCGACCAACTCGCCAATGACATCCACTCGACCTCGGGCAAGCCCATCGGCACGGTGCGCATCGGGATCCTGCCTTCTACCGCACATCCACTGGTCAGCACGCTTTATTACCGCCTGAAGGAGCGCTACCCCCTTGTGCACCTCAGCGTACGAGAAGGGCAAGGCGCGCAACTCGAGAACTGGCTGGAAGCCGGGCACGTCGATCTGGCCATCCTGTTCCGACACAGTCCTGTGCCCAAACACGGCGATGTCTACCTCGTCGAAACTGCCACCTATCTGGTGGGTGCCGAGGGCGACAGCATCACGGCCAACCCCACCATACAGTTTTCAGCGTTGAACAATCTTCCCCTGGTGATGTTCTGCCGGCCCAATAGCTGGCGTGACCGGCTGGATCAGATGGCACTGGAGCATGGCGTCGCGCTGAACGTAGCCGTGGAGGCAGATTCACTAAGCCTGCAGACCCATATCGTTGCCGACGGCGGCATGTACGCGCTGCTTGGCCCCTATGCCATCTCGAACGCCGGTCGGGACTGTCGCTTGCAGGCATCGAAAATCATCAATCCATCGATCAACCGGCATATTGCGCTGGCCATGTCGCGCCATGGTGAGCTCACTCTGGCGTGCCGCACCGTCATGCAACTGGTTCGTGAGATCGCGCAATTCGGTGGGCCAGAGTCGACCGGGCGAGGCATCGAGGTCTCAAGTTGAGACGCTGCCAGGCGCGTGCGTGGACTAATAGCCCGCTACGTGCCGTGCTCAGGAGGATGTCCTTGATGACCTCGCCCAGCGTGAGGACTTTTTTTTGGCAGCCTCGGCCCATAGCGATCGTGTCCTTGTCGGCGATGAAGGTCGGATCGCCATGGTCTTCTGCCGGACTGCGCAACAAGAAGATTGCCGTCAATTCGATTGCGCCGGGATTCACGGATACGCCGATGACCCGCACCATGCCGCCTGAGCAGTACGCCGCTGCCGTGGCGCTGGAGCCGGGCAAGGCGCCTGCTTCACCGGAAGACATTGCGGACGCGATCGCGTTTTTCGCCTCTCCGGGCCTTCGCTTCGTGACTGGACAGACGCTGTTTGTCGACGGAGGCAAATCCCTCGGTGGTCTCGGCATCTGATTCGACGCCTGCCGCGCCCTGCCAAACGCGGCGGGTTCCGACATCGAATCGGAACCATCAAACCTATGAACAACCGGTGCAAGCCGGCACGGACCCGATTGCTATTGGCTTGCCCGATCCCCACCATCGATCACCTGCCATAGCGCCTGCACAAATTGCCTGACCGCAGGCGTCGCTGCATCCTCATCGAACGCGAAGTCCACGTCGAAGCGGTCAGCGACCTCGGCCAATGGCACCAGCCGCACGGTCGGCGGACAGACGGTTGACAGGCTTTCGGGGACAAACGCGCAACCCATCCCGGCTGAGACGAGTCCGAGCACCGTCGGGATGTCGCTGCCAACCTGGGTCACCCGAGGCGTAAAACCGGCGCGCTCACACTGTGTCATCAGGAAGCGATGCTGGGACGAAGAGCGCGCCGGATCGAACCAGACGAAGGGCAGATCCGCAACGTCCGCCAGGCATTTCGGCGGCTTGCGTCGGACGGTCTGCGATGAAGGCACGGCCAGGACGAAGCGGTCACTGAGCAATACGATGCCGGAAAGGTGCGGAGCCTCTTGCCGGCGCCAGGCCATGACGCCGCCGTCAACCTGCCTGTGCCGGATCGCGGCAATCTGCTCTGTCGACAACATCGGGTCCACCAGGACCTTGACTTCCGGACACGCCACACGGAAAGCCCTGAGCACGTTCGTCACGACGGCTGAACTCAGATAGTTCGGCAACACCCCAAGGCGCAGCTCACCGAGCTGCCCGGCGGCGCAACGCAAGGCGCGATCGCGGCTGGCTTGCAGGCTTGCCAGAAGTTGTGTGGCATCCCGCAGGAAGCTCTCGCCCGCCACAGTGAGTTGCACGCCCCTTGCCTTGCGCGCCAGCAGTGGCGTGCCGATGGCCGCCTCAAGCTCGATGATTTGCCGCGACAGGGCGGGCTGGACGATTCCGACGGCACGGGCGCCCGCCACCACGCTGCCGGCCTGCGCTACCGCGATGAAGTAGCGAAGATGCCGCAATTCAATGTTCCGCATATCTTTTCCGCGCGTTCACTTCCATGCTCACCAGGCATAGCTAAGTTACCTGAATAGCATTTGTTTGCATAGCTTACCGGGTCTACGATGGTACGGCCTCCTTCGTTGAAGGTGCGCTTCGCTGCCACAGTTCGCTACCAAACATGACGCTCCATATCAACACCCCTTATGTACATTCCCAGGCCTGTTCGCGGCGGCTTGGCAAGCCGGTCTGGTTAAAGATGGAAGCCGCACAGCCGTCCGGTTCCTTCAAGCTCCGGGGCATTGGAGCCTTGTGTGAAGCGCGGCACGCCGCGGGCGTACAGCGATTCATTTCATCGTCAGGCGGAAATGCCGGGATTGCGGCAGCCTATTGCGGGCGCAGACTTGGCGTTCCCGTCGTGGTCGTGGTGCCTGAGAGTACGCCACCCCAGGCGCGCGACCTGATCCGCCTTGAAGGCTCGGCGCTGATCGTGCATGGAAGCACATGGGCGGAGGCGCACGAGTTTGCCCTGTCCCTGATCGGGCCGCGCGATGCCTTTGTGCACCCATTCGACGATCCGCTGATCTGGCAGGGGCACGCCACGTTGGTGGACGAGATGGCGGCTTCCGGGCCGAAGCCAGGCGCAATCGTCCTTGCCGTGGGCGGCGGTGGCCTGCTGTGCGGCGTGCTGGAAGGGCTTCAACGCAATGGCTGGTCCGACGTCCCTGTCATCGCCGTGGAAACCGACGGTGCGGACTGCTACGCCCGCTCGGTCGCACAAGACCGGCCAGTTGAACTCTCGAACATCACCAGCGTGGCGACGTCGCTTGGCGCGAAGCGGCCGTGTGATGAGGCGCTCCAATGGGAGAAGCGCCGCGAGATCCACAGCGTGGTGGTGTCAGACAAACAGGCGGTGCAGGCAGCAATAAGGTTTCTTGACGAACACCGCGTCCTGGTTGAGCCGGCATGCGGCGCCGCGCTGGCGGCTTTGGATAGCGATCACCCGGTGCTGAAGGCGGCCTCCAGCATCGCCGTGGTGGTATGTGGCGGGGCTACTGTGACCGCCCGGCAACTACAAGACTTTGCCGCAATGCCAGACTGACCGTTGCTGCTGTGTCCGCGCCGGGCCCTGCTATCACGGCTTCGCCGGAGCAGGGTGGCCGGCACCCTGCGACCAGTGCGCTTGCGAGCGATTACAGCGGCTTGGGGGAATACAGCGCGCTCTGGAATTCCGGCACGTACTCGTATTTCATCATCTTCCCCAGCTTCAGCGCCTTGATGTAGGTCGACAGACTCCCGTCGGTGAGCGTGAGATTCACCGACTCCGCGCTGGTGCTGGAGGCATGGCTAAGCTGGCGAGAAATCGCATAGCCAGTAGTCAATCGTCCTTTCAGGTCGACATTGGTAAAGCTGTTGGTCACCATCGAGGCCTTGTTCGATAGGTCGCTCAGTTTCCTGGTTTCAAGGGTGACATCGACCTTGCCCGTTTCGCTGTCAAAAATCTCGACGACAACCGCCTGGTCGGTCTCGCGGTAGTCAATGGCAGTCAGCCATTTGGGCAGGTTGTAGCCAACCACGCCCCGTACCCTGGCGAGTTCGGTATTGACCGGCAGCTTCAGTACGTAGCCCCAGAAATCGCTCGACATCGCCTGACTCATCAGGGTAAGCGGCCCCAAATTGGAACTGCCTGGCCGGTTTGTGATGACGGAAAGACCAATCTCGTTATAGCTGTCGTTGTCGCAATAGTGATAGGCGTAAGCGGTGAGTGCGACGAGGCCTCTGCCCGGCCAGACCTGAAGTGGTTGCACCTTCTCCAGGACTTCGGCGGGCATCAGTTCCCGCAGCTTGTCCAGGTCGGCGGTGAAGATGGCCGTGACCCTGCTGTTCTTGTAGTAGAAGTTTGGCGAATAGGATTCAAAGCCAATTTCTACCTGCTCCTTCCGGAGTCCCTTGAACCAGCTCAGGTCAACGTCTGGCGCTTCAGACTCAATGACGGAAAGAGGAGGATTCGAGCGATAGCGGTCATACAGCCCGCCCCTGACCACGGGGACCTCATGGCCAGCGATGTTGATGGTTGTGCTTTCGGCTTGCATGGTTTCCGATGGGCCATCGGCCCATGAAGGATTCAGGAGGGCACTCAGGATGACACCTGCAGTAGCCACAAGATTGCGGGTTTTCATATTGACGATACTTTGGGGCTTGGGAGTAGTCTGGCTTGTCAGCCCTGGACGCGCTGCGCCATCCAGCGCCGGTACTGACGGACGCGGCGTGCGTTGGACACCTGCTGCAGGATCAGCGCGCGCAGCGGTGACACCCTGGGATCAGTGGCCTTGCCTCGGCTGAGCTTGCGCAGTTGAAACTTGACTGCGGCCATGTTGGCCAACGAGGCCAGCGGCTTGTTCTTCCAGCTGATCGGCAGCAACGCAGGCGCACTGTCTTTGCCGGCACGCCAGTCGCGCGGCAGATTGGGGTCGACGGCCAGGGCGGTACCGATGCCAACCATGTCCACGCCGCTCGTGACCACTTGTTCGGCCACCGGCCGGCGGCGGATGCCGCCGGTGACCATCACCGGCATCTTCGCCATCGCGCGGATGTCGCGGGCGAACTCGACAAAGTAGGCCTCGCGCGCGAGCGTGCGGCCGTCGCGGGCTTCACCCTGCATGGCCGGGGCCTCGTAGCTCCCTCCCGACAGCTCGACCAGGTCAACGGCCAGCTCGTTGAGCATCTTCACCACCTGGCGGGCGTCATCCGCGCTGAAGCCGCCACGCTGGAAGTCGGCGGAGTTAAGCTTGACGGCAACCGCGAATCCGGGCGAAACCACGGCGCGTACCGCCTTGACGATCTCAATGAGCAGGCGAGCGCGGTGCTCCAGCGGGCCACCCCACGCATCCGTTCTCTGGTTGCTCAACGGCGAAAGAAACTGGCTTAGCAGATAGCCGTGCGCCGCGTGAATCTCGACGCCCGTGAAACCTGCCTGTTCTCCCAGTTGCGCCGTACGGGCAAAGCGCTGGATCACGTCTTCGATGACCGCCTGCGTCATCGCCTGCGGCGTGTTGAAGTGCCTGGACATATTGCCCAGGTTCAACGGCACGGCAGAGGGCGCCCAGGTGGGCTGCCCCAGGTTGGCGGGCATCTGGCGGCCGGGATGGTTGATCTGCAGCCAGAACTGCGCCCCCCTGGATCGCCCGACCTGGGCCCAGCGCCTGAACCGGTCCAGGTGCCTGGCGTCTTCCAGCACGACGCCGCCGGGCCCCGTCATGGCGCGGCTGTCCACCATCACATTGCCGGTGATCAGCAGGCCGGCACCCCCCTCTGCCCAGGCCTTGTAAAGGCGCATGAGTTCCTCGGAGGGCGCGTGGTCGGCGTCCGCCATGTTCTCTTCCATGGCAGCTTTGGCGATGCGGTTCGGAACGCTTGAACCGTTACGGAGAATCAACTTGTCGAACACGTTCATGGGGGCACCTCGTTTGATCGTGACTCGACTTTAAGGTTAAAGTAAGCTTTAATGTCAAGAGCTTTGGTGAGGTGATGTATGAGAATTGGAGAACTGGCGGAGCTCAGCGGTCTGACGGCCTCCCGCATCCGCTTTTACGAGGCAGCCGGATTGATCCTGGCGGTCGAGCGCAAGGCGAATGGCTATCGCGACTACCCACCGGAGGCGGTATGGATTCTGGAAATCATCACCTGTGCGCAGAGTGCGGGATTCTCACTCGATCAGATCCGCCATCTGTTGCCGCTCGGTTCGGGGGACTGGCAGCATGAAGAGTTGCTGGATGCACTCAAGCGGAAGGTTGCCGAAATCGAGGACATGCAAAAGCGCCTCAAACAAAACAAGGCCCATCTGCTCGCCGCCATCAGGAATATCGAGAGCCGGCCTGCGGATATGAAATGCTCTGACGGGACGAAGTGGGTGCTGGACCGCCTCCGCGAAGAGGGGGCCGTGCCAGCGCGGGGCAAGGGCCGTCGGTCCGCCGCGAGTTAATGCTTGACGTTAAAGCTGCGTTTAATCTTAAAGTGCTGGCTGCGGGCTATCAGAAGGCGAGGAGCAATACATGAATCTGGACATCAACCGCCAGCCGGTCAGCGTCGATTGCGACCCGGCCACCCCCTTGCTGTGGGTGCTGCGGGACCACCTGAACCTGACCGGGACAAAGTTCGGCTGCGGCGTCGCGGCTTGCGGCGCGTGCACCGTGCATCTGGACGGCGCGGCGGTGCGGTCCTGTGTTCTGCCCGTAGCGGCGGTGGCCGGCAAGCGCATCACCACCATCGAAGGGCTGGCCAGCGCGCCGGGCAAGCGCCACGCGCTGCAGCAGGCCTGGATCGACGAGCAGGTGCCGCAATGCGGCTACTGCCAGTCGGGCATGCTGATGGCGGCGGCAGACCTGCTGGCCCGGCAGCCCGACCCCAGCGATGCCGACATCGACGCGGCCATCACCAACCTGTGCCGCTGTGGCACCTATCCGCGCGTGCGCACCGCCATCAAGCGTGCCGCGAAGGCGCTGCGGGAGGGCCGCGCATGAACGCCAACGCAACCACCCCGCGCCGCGGACGGCGCCGGTTCCTGCTGGGGGCGCTCGGCCTTGGCGGCGCGCTGGTGGTGGGCTGGGGCGTGATGCCCCCGCGCAGCCGGCTTGGCGATCCCGCGGTATTTCCCGAGGCGTCCGGCCAGATTGCCCTGAACGGCTGGATCAAGATCACGCCGGAAGGCAACGTCATCCTTGCCATGCCGCGCGTGGAGATGGGGCAGGGCATCCACACCGCGCTGTCGATGCTGGCCGCCGAGGAGCTCGATATGCCGCTGGCGCGGGTGAGCATCGAGTCGTCGCCCATCGAGCGTATCTACGGCAATGTCGTCACCATGGGCGACAGCTCGCTGCCGCTGCATCCGGACGATGCCGACAAGGCCTGGGCGCGCGCATTGCATTGGATCATGGCCAAGAGCGCGCGCGAGATCGGCCTTATCATCACCGGCGCGAGCAGCAGCGTGGCCGACGGCTGGCAGCCCGTGCGCGAGGCCGCCGCAACCGCGCGCGCCACGCTGGTGGAAGCGGCGGCGCGTGAATGGGGTGTGCAGCCTGCGCTGGTGACGGTGCGCGAAGGCCAGCTCATTGGCCCGGGCGGCAAGCAGATGCCGTTTTCCGCGGTCGCGCGGAAGGCGCGCGACATGGCGCCGCCATCGAACGTCACGCTCAAGCCGGCTTCGCAGTTCCAGCTGATTGGCAAGCCCGCGCCGCGCAACGACATCGCCAGCAAGACGGATGGCAGCGCACGCTTTGCCATCGATGCGCGCCCGCCCGGCATGTTGTACGCGGCGGTCGTCATGTGCCCGGTGTTTGGCGGCAAGCTCAAGACTTTCCAGTCGAAGGCGGCGCTTGCCATGCCCGGTGTGCGCCATGTCGTGCCGTTCGACGGCTCGGCGGGCGGCGCACCGGGCGTGGCCGTGGTGGCCGACCACTACTGGCAGGCACGCCAGGCCCTGGCGACGCTTGCGCCGGTCTGGGACAACGGGCCGCATGCCACGCTTGATTCGGCCGGCATCCGGCAACAGCTCGTCGGCGCGCTCGACAGCGACAAGGGCGGTTTCACCTACCGTTCGATGGGCGACGGCCTGAAGGCCTTTGACCAGGCGAACGGAGCCACCATCGTCGAGGCGGAATACAGCGCGCCGTACCTGGCGCATGCCGCCATGGAGCCGATCAACTGCACGGCACAGGTGACCGCGGACCGCGTGCAGCTGTGGGCCCCCACCCAGGTGGCGACGCTGGCGCAACTGGTCGCCGCACGCGCGGCAGGTGTGAGCCGGGACCAGGTGCATATCGACATCCCGCTCATTGGCGGCGGCTTTGGACGGCGGCTGGAGTCGGACTTCATCGGCCAGGCCGTGTCGATCGCCACCAGGACCGAGGGCCGCCCGGTACAGGTGATCTGGGCGCGCGAGGACGACATCCGCCACGACTTCTATCGCCCGCAGGCCATCGCACGGCTGAAGGCCCGCGTCGAGCATGGCAAGGTCACGGCCATCGCCTCGCGCAGTGCCGGGCAGTCGATCCTGGCCGGCGAGCTGGAGCGCCTGTTCGGCGCGCCGTCGGCCGGTATCGACCGCTATGCAGCCGAGGGCCTGTTCGACCTGCCGTACGAGATCGAGCATGAGCACATTGCGCACCTGGTGGTCGATTTGCCGGTGCCGATCGGGTTCTGGCGCAGCGTCGGCCATTCCTACACGGGCTTTTTCCTGGAAGGTTTCCTGAACGAGGTGGCGGCCGCTGCCAGGCTGGACCCGCTGGCGATGCGGCGCGACTTGCTCAGGGCGCACCCGCGTGAGCTGAAGGTGCTCGACACCGTCGCGCAGGCGGCAGGCTGGAACCAGCCGCTGGCACCGGCCGCGGACGGCGCCCCGCGTGCGCGCGGGCTCGCGCTGCACAATGCGTTCGGCTCGGTGGTGGCACAGGTGGCGGAGGTGTCGCTCAAGGACGGCAAGCCGCGTGTGCATCGCGTTGTCTGCGCCGTGGACTGCGGCACGGTGGTCAACCCGGACATCGTTGCGCAGCAGGTGGAAAGCGGCATCATCTTCGGGCTGACCGCGGCGCTGTACGGCCAGGTGCAGATCAAGGACGGGCAGGTCGTGCAGGCCAACTTCCCCGACTATCCGGTGCTGAAGATGGCGGAGGCACCGGTGATCGAAACCCACCTGGTGGCCAGCACGGCCGAGCCCAGCGGCGTCGGAGAAGTTGCCGTGCCGCCGATCGCGCCGGCCGTGGCACACGCCATCGCCCAGCTCACCGGCAAGCCGGTGCGGCAGCTGCCGACCGTCGGCAGTTAGCCGCCGCCGGGTATTGGACCAGGCTCGGCCGCAGCCGCGGCCGGCATCTCCAGGCTGCGCTCCAGCAGCGTCAGGTCGTCCCGGAGCAATTGCAGGATGGCTGCCGGGCCGGGCTTTTCCAATGCGCGGCTGGCGGGTAACTCCACTGAACGCAGGGCCATGTCCGCGATCTGGCTTGCGACATCACTCATGGAAACCTGTCCGGCGGAATTGAACCACCACGCTGTCCAGTTGCACATGCCGATGATCGAAAACGCCGCGACTTTGGCATCCATCACGCGGAATGTTCCGTGATCGATGCCGAACTCGATCGCTTGCCGGAACTGCTCAAGCACCGCGCGGCGCGACTGTTCCGCCATCTTGCGCTGCTTTAGCGGCAGGTTGTTTTCATTGCGCTCCACCACGCGGAACTGCAACGGATGCGACAGGATCAGCGTGGCGTGGCGCAGCACCAGGTGGCGCAGAATGCCGGCAGGCGTGCGCATCGCTTCAGGGATGGCCTCGGTCGCCAGTTGCGCAGCGGTGCGCGTGACCGCCGCGGTCAGTTCCTCGAGGATGGCTTCCTTGCTCTTGAAGTAGTAGTACAGCGCGGGGCGGCTCAGTCCCACGGCATCGGCAATGTCGTTGAGGCCGGTGCCATCGAAGCCACGCTCGATGAAGAGGCGGGTCGCAACTTCCAGGATCGAATCCCGCAATGCGTCGCTCTTGGTCTGTGTCTTTGCCATGGACTGCGATTCAGTTTTTCGACGCAGGCGTCGACAAGCCGTCACGATAAACAAAAAGGCGCGAACGCGCCATCCCGCTGGCTGTCAGCCCACCCTGATTTCTCCCGATTAGTGCCATCAAGATCACTTTATTGTGGTTTGACGCGTCCGTGAAAAAATTTACGCATACGTCGAAAAATGGACTATTCTGTAAAAAACGGAGTGAGACGATGACAAGCTTCAAGACGCCCCCCAATGCATCGCCCGCGGCAAGCGGCCCGATTGCCGGCTTTCTCAATACCGACTGGAACCCGCGCGACGTGCCGCCCGGCACGGTAACGCGCAACGTCGTGCTGCGCACGGAGGATGGCGCAGCCACGGGTGGCTCGCTCTACGCCGCAGGGCAGCCGGATACGGTGGTCTGCATCATGCATCCGCGTGAGTTCATGGCTTGCCACTACCTGATTCCCGACATCGTGGAGGCGGGCTACGCGGCGTGGTCGCAGTCGCCGCGTTCAGTCGGCAACGACCAGCGCCTGGAGCACGAGTTCGCGCTTTACGACGTGGCGGCAGGCGTGCGCTACCTGCGTGAAGCGGGCTTCCGCCGCATCGTGCTGCTGGGCAATTCCGGAGGCAGCGGGTTGTACGCCTTGTATGTCCAGCAATCCAGCGCAGCCCACGAGGCGCGCATCGCCCGGACGCCCGGCGGCCGCGCCACCAGGCTCGCGTCCGCGACGCTGCCGGCGGTGGATGGCGTCGTCCTTGTCGCCCCGCACCCGGGGCAGGGCGTGCTGCTGCAGGGCTGCATCGACCCGGCTGTGATCGACGAATGCGACCCGCTTTCCGTCGATCCGGTGCTCGATGCGTTCGCGGCTGCCAATGGTTTTGCGCCGGCCCCTGAGTCCTCCACCTATCACGCCGACTTTGTCGTGCGGTATCGCGCTGCGCAGGCCATACGGGTGCAGCGCCTCGACAACCTGGCCAGGACCATGATTGCCGAGCGCATGGACGCTCGCGCCGAAGTGAAGCGCAACCCCGCCACCGTCAGCGATGCCATCCGCCGCCGCGCCGCCCACACGCAGCTGTTCACCGTGTGGCGCACCGATGCCGACCTGCGCTGCTTCGACCTGTCGCTTGATCCGTCCGACCGCAAGTACGGGTCGCTCTGGGGCGCGGATCCGTTCGCTTCCAACTACGGTTCAGTCGGCTTCGCGCGCGTCTGCTCGCCCGAGAGCTGGTTGTCGACGTGGTCGGGGCTGTCGTCGAATGCGGCGCTGTCGCGGACTGCCCCGGCCATTCACCAGCCCACCCTGCTGATCGAATATACGGCCGACCAGGCCTGCTTCCCGGGCGTCATCGCCGACATCTTCCACAGCATTGCCAGCACTGACAAGCAGCACCACCGCGTTCGCGGCGACCACCACGGCCGCGCGCTGGCCAAGGGCGAGGAGCCTGGCCGCTACGCGGCAGGCCGCCTGCTGCAGACATGGCTGCGCGAGACCTTTCCTCAATAACGCGACCCACCAATCCGATCCGGAGACGCAACGATGCTTGCAAGTACCGCTTCACCTGACACCGGCGCGCCACTGTGCCTGCACGGCGTCGACCATACGGCCAGGCCGACCTGGCGGCTGAAGGAAACCGTCGCGTTCTACCGCGACATCCTGGGCCTGCCACTGATTCACACGATCTCGGCGCGCGGCTGGGGCCCGGCGACGCATCCCGATTTCCTGCACTTCTTCTTCGACAGTGGCAAGGGCAGCACCATCGCCTTCTTCTATTACCTTGGCAGCGAGGAGCCGGACGGACTTGCCGGCCTTGACACCCGTCCCCCGTTCCCGGACGACCACGTCTTCGATGCCACCCACACGGCGTGGCTGGTCGATACGCAGGAAGAGCTGCTGGCATGGAAGGCGCGCCTGGAAGGGCGTGGCGTGGTGGTGTCCACCGAGACCGCGCATGAGGTGATCGAGTCGATCTACTTCCGCGACCCGAATGGCTACTTCATCGAGATCACGCGCAAGCTTCGCCCGCTTGCAGCGCTGGACGCGCGTGACGCCGATGCGACGCTGGCCGCCGCAATCGAACTGGAGGACGAGGCCCGCGCCAGGCAGGCGCGCGTGACCTCGATTGACGATATCTGGCTGCGCAAGGCAGAGCTCCTGAGCCGCCGCCTGGACCTGGGGCAGGAGTGTCACGCATGAGCCAGCCTTCCCTGCGCATCTTCGTGCTGAATGTGCCTGAGTTCGCCTCGCTGGCAGAAGCCGCACGCCGCTTGCCGGCTTGCCAGGTCAGCGATCTCGGCGACTATACCGTGATCGCCGCCAGCGAGCCGATCGAGTTCGGGCGTCGTGCACTGGGGCTGAAGCCCGCGGTCTGGTATGGCCTGTTCACCGGCGGCCTGGACGGCAGGATCGAATCGTTCGGCCGCGATACCGTGCGCATCGTGCCGCGCGGTCATGAGACGGCCTGACAAGCAGGCGACAAAGCGGGAGACAATCATGACCGGCATTCAGTTTCCGATCGAAGGCGTGACATATTGTCCGCCGGCGGACGCAGCAAGGTATTTCGATACCGGCGCGTGGGTGGACGACACACTCGGCGGGGCGCTGCGCAAGACCGCGCGGCGCGACCCGGATCGCCTGGCCTTTATCAGCGACGAGCGCTCGATCACCTTCGCCGAACTGGACCACCACAGCGAGCGCCTGGGCGCCGCGCTGCATCAGCTCGGCTTGAGGCCCGGGGATCGCGCGATCTTCCAGATGGGGACCACGATCGATACGGTTATCGCATTGATGGGCTGCTACAAGGCAGGCGTGGTGCCGGTGTGTGCCGTGCCGCAATACCGCGAAGTCGAGATCGGCCAGTTGTCCGCGCAGTCCGAGCCGCGCGCCTACTTTGTGCAGGGCGATTTCAGTGCCTTCGACCTTGCCGGGTTTGCGCGGGGCATGGCGCAGCGTCATCCGTCGCTGCGGCACCTGATCGTGGCGCGCGGCAGGCCGATGGCGGGACAAGGCTCGCACGACGAGCACGACCTGGACGGGTTGATCGACGGCATATCCCATGAGCAGGCGGTGGACGTGCTGGGCCGGGTATCGATCGGCAGCCAGGATGTGCTGAGCTTCCAGCTATCCGGAGGCACCACCGGCGTGCCGAAGATCATCCCGCGCTTCCATGCCGAGTACATCGGCCATGCGCTCGCCTGCATGCGCCAGCTCGGCCAGACCGCGAACAGCCGCCTGATCTGGTCGCTGCCATTGCTGCATAACGCTGGCCAGCTCTACGTACTGGTGCCTGCCGTGGCCGGTGGCATGACATCGGTACTGATGCCGCGCGTGGATATCGCGCGCATGCTGCAGCTGATCGCGTTGCATCGCGTCACGCATGGCATGTCCATCGGACCGGTCGCACCGCAGATGATCGCTTACCAGGATATTGCGCGGCACGATCTTTCGTCGCTGGAACTGTTCGGCACGATGACGCGTGCCGACGCCCTGGAAGCGCACCTCGGGGTGCCTTGCTTCAACCTGTTCGGCACGACCGAAGGACTGCTCCTGGGGGCCGGCGCACGCTTTCCCGCGCGGATCCGTCATGGCACGCAAGGCTTCTCCGGCTGCCCGGATGACGAGATCCGCCTGCTGGTGCCGGGTACGGACGAGCCGGCGCCGCAGGGGACCCCGGGCGAACTCTGTTTCCGCGGCCCGTCGAGCCTGCGCGGCTACTACAAGGCGCCGCAGGCCACGGCGCAAACGCTGACCCCGGATGGCTTCGTGCGCTCCGGCGATCTCATGACCGAGCATGTGATCGATGGCTGCCGCTGCTTTGCCTTTGAAGGCCGCCTGCGCGACAACGTGAATCGCGGCGGCGAGAAGATCGGGTCGGAGGAAGTGGAAGCCTATGTCAGTCGCCATCCGGCCGTGGCGGACGCCAAGCTGGTGGCGATGCCTGACCCGCTGTACGGCGAGAAGGGCTGCATCTACCTGGTCCTGCGCGCCGGGCTTGTGGCGCCGGATGTCGCGGATCTTGCGGCATTCCTGGTCGGCCAGGGACTCGCGAAGTTCAAGTGTCCCGAGCGCATCGAAGTGGTCGAGGAGTTTCCGGTGACCCGGGTCGGCAAAGTCGACAAGGCTGCGCTGCGGGCCATGGTGGCACGCCGGCTCGAAGAGGAGGCGAGCACAGCCGGAACCCATGAACCAGGGAGGATGTCCGCATGAACTCTCCGCAACCCATTTCACCAGCGAAAACCAGCATGAACAGCCGCACCTACCGTATCGGGCAGATCGTGCCCAGTTCCAACACCACGATGGAGACCGAGATCCCGGCGATGCTGCGCACGCGGGAGCAGGTCCTGCCGGAGCGCTTCACCTTCCATGCAAGCCGCATGCGCATGCATCGCGTCGTGCGCGAAGAACTGGAAGCGATGAACCGCGAGGGACTGCGCTGTGCCGCAGAGCTGGCCGACGCGCGCGTCGACGTGATGAGCACGGCCTGCCTGGTGGCCATCATGGCGATGGGCCCCGGCTACCACCGTCAGGTGGAGCAGGACCTGCTGCGCGTGGCACGCGAGAACCACTGTGACGCGCCCGTCATGACATCGGCCGGGGCACTGGTCGCGGGCCTGAAGTCGACGGGCGCGCGCCGGATTGCCTTGATGGCGCCGTACATGAAGCCGCTGACCGAGGCGGTGGTCAGGTACATCGAGCACGAAGGCATCGAAGTGCTGGACGCGCTGTCATTCGAGATCCCTGACAACCTGGAAGTCGGGCGTCGCGATCCCATGCAGTTGCTGCAGGACGTCAAGCGCCTGAACACGGCCAATGCCGACGTCGTGGTGCTGTCGGCCTGCGTGCAGATGCCATCGCTGCCCGCGATCCAGGCGGCGCAGGACGCCATCGGCCTGCCGGTCACGTCGACGGCCGCCTGCACGGTCCGCCAGATGCTGGAGCACCTCGACCTGGCACCGGTCGTCCCCAACGCCGGCGCGCTGCTTGCGCCGGCCAGCAAGTAAGAGGCTTACCATGAACGTCGTCGTTATCGGAGGCGGGCCGGCCGGCCTGTACTTCTCGCTGTTGCTCAAGCAGCGCCATCCTGAAGATCATGTCGTCGTGCACGAGCGCAACGAGGCGGGCGCCACCTACGGCTGGGGCGTGGTGTTTTCCGACATCGCCCTGTCGTTCCTGGAGGACGCGGATCCGGCGTTCTTCCGGAAATTCACCGCGCATCACCAGCGTTGCGACTATATGGAGGTCACCCACAAAGGGGTGCGGGTGCCGCTGCATAACAACCACTTCTCGCGCACCTCGCGCATCGACCTCCTGCGCGTGCTGCAGGAGGCCTGCGCCGAGGCCGGCGTCGAGATTCGCTACGGCAGCCGCGTGTGCGACCCCGCCGAGTTGCCGGACGCCGACATCATCGTGGCTGCGGACGGCGTCAACAGCGAGGTGCGGACGCGGCTGGCGGAGCATTTCCGGCCGAGCTTCGACGTGCGCCGCAACAAGTTCGCCTGGTATGGTACCCATCAACTGTTCCACCCGGTCTCGCTGATCTTCCGGGAGACGGCGTACGGGGTGTTCATCGCGCACGCGTACCAGTACAGCGATACGCTGTCGACCTTCCTGGTGGAAGTGGATCCTGACACCTGGCAGCGCGCAGGCCTCGACACCGCTACCGAAGAGGAGAGTCGCGCGTTCTGCGAACAGGTGTTCGCGGAAGACCTGGGTGGCAACTCCCTGCGGGGGAATCGTTCGAACTGGTTCCAGGCAAGCGTGGTGCGCAACGAGCGCTGGTCGCATGGCAAGGTGGTCTTGCTGGGTGACGCGCTGCGCAGCGTGCATTTCTCATTGGGCTCCGGCACCCGCATGGCGATGCAGGACGCGATTGCGCTCTGCGACGCTGTTTGCGCGCATCGCGATGACGTGCAGGTGGCCTTCCAGGCGTTCGAGAACAGCCGGCGCGACGCGTCGGCCAGGTTCCAGGACGCGGCCCGCCGCAGCCTTGACTGGTATGAGTCAGTCGACAGCAAGATGCACCTCGACCCGGTAGCGTTTGCCTATGACTACATGCTGCGCACCGGCAGGGTCACACATGAAGACCTGCGCCAGCGCGACCCCGAATTTATCGTCCGCGTGGAGGCGGGTGGCTGTCACCATCCCGTCGCCGCCGTCACCGCGGCATAGCCGTACCCCAAGGCGAAGTCCTCGCAAAGCACCGCTGTACCGCACAAGCCGCAGCATAGTGGTTGTGCGCTGACCATCCCAGGAGACAACATGACAGCCCCAATCGCCCCCCATCGCGCGGCGGCCGGCGCGCCTGCGCGCGATGCCGTCAACGTACGCGAGTTCATTGACGCGGCACGCTTATCCCGTTTGCAGTTGCGCGTCATCGCACTGTGCTTTGCCATCGTCGCGCTGGACGGCTTCGATATTGCCATCATCGGTTTCCTCGCCCCGCATATCCGCAGCGAATGGTCCCTGTCGATGGTGGCGCTGGGGCCGCTGTTCTCCGCCGGGCTGCTCGGGCTGATGACCGGCGCCTTCTTCTGCGGTCCCCTGGCCGACCGCATTGGCCGGCGCCGTGTGCTGATCCTGTCGGTAGCATGGTTCGGCGCCGCTTGCGCGGCTTCGGCCGCGGCACCTGGCATCGGCTGGCTGATCGCGCTGCGGTTCCTGACCGGGCTGGGCTTGGGCGGCGCCATGCCCAATGCCATCACGCTGACTGCCGAGTTCAGCCCGTCGCGCCGCCGCGGCATGCTGCTGACGGTGATGTTCTGCGGATTCTCCCTCGGTTCCGCGCTAGGGGGCGTGGTGACCGCGTACCTGATCGAGCATGCCGGCTGGCGCGGTGTGCTGGCACTGGGCGGTGCGGTACCGTTGGCGCTGCTCCCGGTATTGGCGCTGGCCTTGCCGGAATCGGTACGCTACCTCGCCACGCGCGAAGGCATGCAGGCGCGGATCGCGGCCATCCTGTCGCGCATCGATGCTGCCAGGGCCTGCGCCGGCGCGAGGTACGTCACCGACGAGCCGGACGGTCCCAGCTCCCCGGTCAGCCAGCTCTTTGCGTCGCGCTACCGGCAGGGGACGCTGTGGCTCTGGCTGGCGTTCTTCTGCAGCCTGCTGTTGCTGTACCTGATGATCAACTGGCTCCCGATTCTGGTCCAGCGCAGCGGCCTCACGTTGAAGGAGGCATCAATGCTTGCAGGGTTGCTGCAGGGCGGTGGTGTGGCGGGTGCCGTCGTGCTGGGCGTGCTGCTGGACAGGTTCAACCCCTACGCCGTGGTGGCCACCGCCTATACGCTGGGGGCGATTGCCGTGGCATGCCTGGCTTCAGTGAGCGCGCCGATGGCGATGGCAGCGGCCATCTTCGTCACCGGTTTTTGCGTCAGCGGATCGCAGGTCTGCGCCAATGTGCTGGCCTCGGCCTTCTATCCGACTTCGAGCCGTGCCACGGGCGTGGCATGGGCCCTCGGCATCGGACGCGTCGGGGCCATCGCCGGCTCGCTCGGTGGCGCATGGCTGTTGTCGGCGGGCTGGAGCAACGCGGCGCTTTATCTCCTCCTGGCAATCCCGGCGTTGGTCGCCGCGGTCGGCATCTACCGGACGGGGCGCGTCCAGTTCGCGCACCAGGCCCCGGAAGCGGAATTCCGCACGGACCTCACCCGGATCGAAGCCGCTACCCAGTTGCGTAAGTAAGGCGATGGGCAAGAACATGAACATGACGTTTCCCTGGTTCCGCCCACGCTGGCTTGTGCTGCTTGGACACTGGTTGCTGCTGGCATTGGTCCCTGCCATGGCGAGTGCCGCGGGCACGCTGGACGTGGCGGCGTCCTCGCCCGCTGCCGGTTTCCGTACCAACCTGGTCCTGCTCGGAACCGCCGGGGGCCGCACCTCCTACGGAGGCACAAGCCTGGCGGGCATTTCCTCGGCGCTTGTCGTGGACGGGGACGTGTATCTGGTTGACTTTGGCCAGGGCTGGCTGCGGCGATACCTGCAGGCCGGACTGGGGAAGATGCCCGGCAAGCCTGGGCTTGCCTCGCTGCGCGCGGCATTCATCACGCACCTGCACGCGGATCATGTCGTGGACTACCCGGCCTTGTTCCTGTTCGGGACCACGGATGGACTGGCAGCGCGCAAGACGCCGGTGCGGGTGTTCGGACCCGGCCCGCGTGGCTCGCTGGTGCCAGTGGCAGGGGCCAGCCGCACCAATGTTCCGGTGATCCACCCGGAGAATCCCACGCCCGGAACAGTAGCCATGACCGAGTCCATCTACAAGGCTTTCGCCAACGATATCAACGACAACATCCGCGACAGCCAGAAGCCGGATCCTCATACTCTCGTCGCCGTGGAAGATATCGAGGTACCCAGTGGCGTGGTCGTGGACGCCAACGGCGACTCCGCACCGGACATGCAGCCTTTCCCCGTCTACCAGGACGACAAGGTGAAGGTCACGGCGATACTGGTCAGCCACGCGCCCGTGTATCCCTCGTTCGCGTTCCGCTTTGATACGGCGGACGGTTCCGTGGTGTTCTCCGGTGATACCAGTCCGAGCCAAAACCTCATACGCCTGGCCAAGGGGGCAGATGTCCTGGTGCATGAAGTGATCGATACGCACTGGATCGACGAGTTCCTGCCCAGGCCACGCAATGCGGCGCAGGAAGCCAAGGCGCGCCACCTGCTCGAAGCCCACACCGCGGTTGAGGCGGTGGGTGCGGTGGCGCAGGCGAGCGGGGTCAAGACCCTCGTCTTGTCACACCTGGCGCCGGCCGATAGCACCGAAAGCCGGTGGCGCCGCGCGCAGGAGGGATTCTCCGGCCGCGTGATGGTCGGCAAGGATCTCATGTGGCTGGGCATCGGCGCGCCCGCGCCTGCGGGCAAGGAGCGTTAGCGCAGTGTCTTGCGACCGGCCTGCCAGTCAATCAGACCGGACCGAGGCCCGCCTCCGGCCAACCGTCATATCCCGACCCAAGACGGCTGGCCGGCGAGTGGCTACTGTGCGGCTGGTCTTCGGCCGAACCGGATGCTGAAATCCGCATAAACGCTGCTAGACTGCTGGCGAAACCCCTTCGCCCGGAACTCGCGTTCGGCATCGTGACATGACTGAATCCGCTCTAACGTTTATCAGCCAGATCGAATGGGAAAGCTGGTTGGCGCAAAACGGCAGCACTTCGACCGGAGCATGGCTGCGCCTGGCGAAGAAGGGCGCCGGGCAGCCAACCGTAACGTACGAACAGGCGTTGGAAGGGGCCCTGTGCTACGGCTGGATTGATGGTCAAAAGCAGGCCGAGAGCGAGCATTACTGGTTGCAACGCTTCACTCCACGCATTGCAAAAAGCATCTGGTCAAAACTTAACAGAGACAGGGCGGAAGCGCTGATCGCCGCAGGCAGAATGCGCCCACCCGGCATGACGCAGATCGAGAGAGCCAGGAACGACGGCCGCTGGGAGGCAGCTTACACCTCGGCAAGGCACTCGATAGTGCCGGACGACTTGCAGGCAGCCTTGGACGCCAATCCGAGAGCCAGCAAGTTCTTTGCAACACTGAGTAGCCGCAACCGCTATGCCATCCTGTTTCGCGTACAGAATGCCAAAAAGCCAGAAACCCGGGCGCGCAAGATCGAGGAGTTCGTGAACATGCTGAACCGTGGTGAAGTCTTCCACCCCTAGAAGAGGCGGTGGCACATGATCCTGACCACATAGAGGGTAAGCGCCGTTGCGCCTGCCGCGGCGATGTGGTCCACGTCGACGTGTCCCGTGATTTCCTTCTGGTTCGCGTCCAGTTCGTCATGTTCGTCGGGCTGCAACCGGCCCTTGCCGGTATGCTTCCCCTGCGCAGACTGGCCACACAATGGAGGCTCCGATCAGCGCATCAACCCGACCAGCCCGAGAGCGATGCCCGGCACGAGGATGACGAGCACCAGCGCGATCACATTGGCGGCCAGGAAAGGGATGGTCCCGCGGAAAATGGTGCTGATCGACAACTCCGGCAGCATGGTCCTGACCATGAAGATATTCATGCCGACCGGCGGATGGATCATGCCGATCTCCATCATCATCGCCACGTAGATCCCGAACCAGATCATGTTGGCGCCGAGCGGCTGCACGATTGCGGCGAACACGGGGATGGTCAGCAGCATCATGGCCAGCGCCTCCATCAGTGAGCCGAGGACGATGTAGATCCCCGTGATCACCACGATGACGCCGAGCAGCGGCAGGTGCATCGACTGGATCCAGTCGACCAGCGTTCCGGTCAGGCCGGAAAGCGTGACGAAGTTCGCGAACACCATGCCGCCAAACGCGATCGAGAAGATCATGGCCGTCGTCTTGCCGGCTTCCACCATGGAATCGAGCAGCGTGGCGAACGTCAGCTTGCGGCGGATGCCGGCGAACACCAGTGCGCCCGTCGCGCCGATACTGGAGGCCTCGGTGGCCGTGAAGATGCCGCTGTACAGGCCGCCGACCACCAGCAGGAACAGCACCAGGACGCCCCAGATCTTGCCTGCCTTGCGAAAGCGCGTTGGCCAGGACGCCCGTTCGCCCGGCGGTCCCTTGCTGGGGTCGCGCCGGACTGTCCACCAGATCGACAACAGGAACAGCGTGCCAAGCAGCAGGCCCGGTCCGATCCCTGCGATGAACAGCTTGCCAATGTCCTGGTCCGTCAGCACGCCGTAGATCAGCAGCGGGAAGCTTGGCGGAATGAGGGCGCCGAGTGTGCCGCCGGAACTGACGCATCCTGCTGCCAGGCTGTCCGCATAGCGGTGCCGTCGCATCGGCGGCATTGCTACCTTGGTCATCGTGGCGGCCGTGGCGATCGAGCTGCCCGACATGGAGGCAAAGCCCGCGCAAGCGAGCACTGTCGCATGCGCCAGCCCACCCCGGAGGTGACCGATCCAGGCATTGGCCGCGTCGTACAGTTCTTCGGCGAGATCGGCCTTGTAGATGAACGTCCCCATCAGGATGAACATCGGCAGGACCGACAGGTTCTCGTTGGCCGCAAGGTCGGCGATGGTCATGCCAGCCATCGCCAGCGCTGGTTCGAAGCCGCGTATCAGGGCGAAGAACCCTACGCCCACGCTCAGCATGGCGAAGCCGAGCGGCACGCCCGCGAAGGCGAACAGCAGGACGGTGAGAAAGCCTAGCAGTGCGAGCGTCATGATGCCTCCCGGTGACGCGGAAACGATCGGAGATGTTGCAGGGCAAGCAGGAGCAGGACCAGGAGCGTGACCGCCGACAGCGCGCTCATGAAATAACTCAGCGGCGAGAGCGGCCATTCGAGCACGGTGGTGGTGATCTGGTTCTCGGCGAGGTCCGCGCCGTCAGCGGCCAGCTGCAACGACATGATCGCCACCGCCGCGATGCTCACCAGCAGGACGAACGCCTGCTGCAGCCACGCGGCCAGCTCGCCAAGCTTGTCCTGCAGGATGTTCACGGTAATGTGCTGGCGGCTCAGCGTGACCAGGGGGAAGGCCGAGAAGATCAGGATGGCCATCGCAAATCGCACCATCTCGGCGGCGCCGCGGATTGGTGATGCCAGCCAGTAGCGCATGAAGACGTCGCCGAACGTCAGCATCATGATGAAGCACAGCGCCAGGGCCACGATGCTGCCCAGCGCGCGCTGCAGCCAGCGCGCCGCCCAACCGCATGGCTGAGCCGAGGCGGCCGAGCCCATTTCCGCGACAGTCGCAGTCGCGGCGGAGTCTTGAGGTTTCATTGCGCCTCCTTCAAGGCCTGCTCTCGATAGAAACGAAGGGCACCCTGGGCATCGACGTCGCGGCGGGCCGCGGCGGCAAGCCACTGCGCTTCCATCGGCCTGGCAAGGTCGGCCAGTTCGGCCAGGAATGCGGGGGGTGGCGTGACAAGCAACAGCCCGCCGGCAACGGCGTCGGCACGTGCCTGCGCGTTCGCGTGGTCGATGACACGCATGCGCCGGGCAAACGCTTCTCCTGACAGGGCGCTGATCGCCTTGCGGTCAGCCTCGGAGATCGAATTCCAGGCCGCCTTGTTGACGAAGAAGGAGAAGCTCGGGGCGGTGATGCCGCCGGGGATTACCGTTTCCGAGCGCGCATAGCGCGCCACGTTGAAGCGGACAGCATCCATGTCGGGAATTCCCGCGAAGCCATCGACCGTGCCACCAGCCACCAGCTCGCTCATCTTCGCCGCCGGCGTGGCCACGACACCTGCACCGGCGTGGTCCATCAGGTTGGCGGCCACGCCGGGCAGCGCCCACAGCTTGACCCCCTGCATGGCCTGGCGCGAGGTGATGGGCTGCTTGAGGCTGTAGAGTTCGCCCGCCGGGAACACCACCAGTGCCAGCAGGTGTACGTCACGATACTCGCCGGCCTGACTGAAATACTTCTCGTGCGTGCGCCACAGGGCCACCGACATGCCGGCCGCCGTGGTCGAGCCGAGCGGCAGGTGCGCAAGCTGGGGCAGGGTGACGCGGTTCTGGATCAGGCCGTTGAAGATGTAGGCGCCGTCGACAATGCGCTTGCGGACCACGTCCCACTGCTGCTGCGGGGATCCGACGCTGGTCGGCGGGTAGACGATCCTGACCCGACCCTCGGTCACCCGCTCCACGTCCTGCGCCCACGGCTTCATGACCGCTACATTGAAGATGTGCTGGGGTGGCAGAAAGGCACTGACGACCAGGGTGGTGGTGGCGCGCGCCGTGGCAGGCTGCGCGAATGAGAGCGCCGGCAGCAGCGCCGTCGCTATCCATGCGATCCATCTGGGCATGGTGTCTCCTGTTTCTCGGTTCTTGTGTCCTGGCCGGCAAAAGGGAATGGGGGAACCGGCCCGTCGCAGTGGCCGCGCAAGGCAGCTGTGACAAGATGAAACATAGCGGCTGGCGCAGCGGATGTCGCAGGTTTCCGCGCAAGTTTCACGCGGTGAAACGTGCGGGTGTTCCGGGCCGTGAGCCAGGGGCGCGCCTTACTGGCGCGCCGACATCTTCTGCGCGATGGCGTCGGCCGTGTGCCGCAGCGGCTCCAGGCATTGCGCCACCATCTGCTCCAGTGTGCGCACGCCTCGGATCCAGACAATGTTGACGCAGCCGTGGACGCGCCCCTTCTCAGCCATGATCGGCACGGCGAGCGCCTCCAGGCGATCATCGGCCTCGGTGCGGGTCTTGTCGTAGTCGCCGCCGAAGCCCTGCTCGCGAATGCCGTAGCCGCGCTGCTGCGTGTGCTCGATCGACCGCGCCAGGTATGCCGGATCCCGCGCGATAGCGTCCCCGTCCCGACGGCTGCGGCGCAGGGCGGTCAGGATCGCTTCGCGCTCCTTCTCCGGGCAGAAGGCCAGGTACGCCTGTCCCACCGCGGAGCGGAGCATGTTGACCTGGAAGCCGATGCTGTCGCGCCGGATCATGAAGTACGACTCGGCCCGGTTCGTTTCGCAGAGCACCATGACGTTGCCGCGCCGGATCGCGAGGTCCGACGGCCACAGGATCTCGGCCTGAAGGCGGTCCAGCTCCGGGGCTGCGCACTGGGCCAGCCGGTCGGTCACGTCAGATTGCCTGCGGCCGGCCTGCGGCGGGCTGCCGGGGCAGTAGTGCCCGTCGGCGATGCGCCGCCAGATCAGTGTGCGGCGCTCCAGCGTTACCAGGATGCGCAACAGTGTCGCCTTCGGTAGCCCGGTTTGGTCGTGCAGCGCCTGCAGGCTGGTGCCACCGGTGGTGCGGACCACATCGAGCACGGCCAGCCCGCGATCCAGCGCCGTGATCGTCTTGACCTTCGGATCCCACATCCCCTGTCTCCCAAACGGGACTGGTCTCCCGCTGATTTCACTGAGTGAAACTCTAGCAGAAGCTGCTTGAGAAGCCCACTCGCAGGAAATATTGTTCTGGCCATGGCGGCGGTAACGGCAATCGTGCACGACCGCTTCACCACGAAAGCCAAGCGAGGAGACGCCGAGATGGGAGCGCAGCACGTACGCAATGTCCTGTGGATCATGTGTGATCAATTGCGCTGGGACTACCTTTCCTGCTACGGCCATCCCCGCCTGCATACGCCCAATATCGACCGCCTTGCGAGCCGTGGCGTGCGCTTCACCAACGCCTTCGTCCAGGGACCTGTGTGCGGTCCGTCGCGGATGTCGTACTACACCGGACGGTACGTGACGAGTCATGGCGCCGTCTGGAACTTCGTGCCGATGCCGGTCGGCGAGATGACGCTCGGCGATTTCCTGCGGCCGCACGGCGTGCGCGTGGCGGTAGCGGGCAAGACACACGTGGAGGCCGATCGGGCAGGCATCAGGCGCCTCGGCATCGATCCGGGCAGTCCCGAGGGCATGCTCGTCTCGGAAGGCGGCTTCGAGCCGTTCGATCGCGACGACGGTATCTGGCCGCCGGGCTTTGCCGACGAGAGCCACCAGTACACCGCCTACCTGCGCGAGCGCGGCTACGACGGCGCGAACCCGTGGCACGACCATGCCAACTCCGCCGCAGGCGAGAACGGGGAAATCCTGTCTGGCTGGAACCTGCGCCACGCCCGGCTGCCCGCCCGCGTGCGCGAGGAGGACTCGGAGACCCCGTACATGACGCGCCGCGCCATCGATTTCATCGAGCAGAGCGGCGACCAGCCCTGGATGCTGCACCTCTCCTACATCAAGCCGCACTGGCCCTACGTCGCTCCCGCGCCGTATCACGCCATGTACGGTCCGGAGGACATGCTGCCGGTCAGGCAGCACCAGGCCGAACTGGACCACGCCCATCCCGTGCTGCAGGGTTTTCGCAACTGCGAGGTGAGCCGAAACTTTTCGCGGGCAGAGGTACGCGATACGGTCGTCCCCACGTACATGGGCCTGATCAAGCAGCTCGACGACCAGCTCGGCGTGCTGTTCGAATATCTCGAACGCACCGGCCGCTTCGACGACACCATGATCATCTTCTCGAGCGACCATGGCGACTACCTCGGCGACCACTACCTGGGCGAAAAGGAGCTGTTCCACGACAGCGTGGCCAAGGTGCCGCTGATCATCTGCGACCCCCGCGCAAACGCCGCGCGCGGGCATGTGGAATCGCGGCTGGTGGAGGCCATCGACCTGGTGCCGACCATTCTCGATGCCTACGGCCTGACCATTCCCGACCATGTCGTGGAAGGCCGGTCGCTCACGCCGCTGCTGCGCGGCGAGGCGCCAGGCGAGTGGCGCGACGCGGTGTTCTCCGAGAACGACTATGCCTTCCGCGATTTCGTGCGGGAACCTGTCGGCCGTCCGGCGCATGGTTGTCACATGACGATGGTGCGCGACCACGACTGGAAGTTTGTGCACTTCGAAGGACTGCGTCCGCAGTTGTTCGACTTGCGCAACGACCCGGACGAGTTCGTCGACCTCGGCGCCGATCCCGCCTATGCGGCGGTGCGCGAACGCTTCCAGGCACGCCTGTTCGACTGGCTGCGCAATCGCCGCATCCACCCGACTATCAGCCACAGCGCCATGGCCGGATGGACGCGCAAGGAGGAGGAGGTCGGCATCCATATCGGCCGCTGGTAGCAGTACCCGGTAGCGGCCGCCACAGAGCCGTCCGGCATCACGAAACCCATCAGGAGACAACATGAAGCTCTCACGCCTGGCGCTGGCCCTTGCCGGCCCGCTCGTCTGCCAGTTTGCTGTCGTGCCGCCGGCCTGCGCGCAGGCCGCATGGCCCAGCCGGCCAATCCGCATCGTCGTGGCATTCCCTGCCGGGTCGCCTGGAGACATTGCCTCGCGACTGATTGCCGACAAGCTCGGCCAGTCGCTCAGGCAGCCGGTGGTGGTGGAGAACCGGCCGGGCGCAGGCGGCAATATCGGCGCCGACGTGGTCGCCAAGTCGCCGGCCGATGGCTACACGTTCCTGCAAGGCCCGGACACCATCCTCACGGTGAATCCGACAATCTATCGCAAGCTCAACTTCAAGCCCGGCGACCTCACGCCTGTGATTACGCTGGCGCGCTTCAATCAGATGCTGGTCTGTGCGCCGTCGTCGGGCATCCAGTCCGTTGCCGATCTGGCGAAGAAGGCCCGGTCCACGCCGGACGGGTTGACCTATGCGTCCGGCGGCCCCGGTGTGCCGGGCCATCTGGCGATGGAGATGTACGTCGCGCAAGCAGGTATCAGGATGACGCATGTGCCTTACAAGGGGCCGTCGCCCGCGATGCAGGACGTGCTGGCCGGGCAGGTGCCGTGCGGATACCTGGCATCGCCGGTGGTCGCGCCCATGGTCAAGGCCGGCAAGCTCGCCGGACTGGCGGTGTCGGGCTCCACGCGCTCGGCGCTGGCGCCGCAAGTGCCGACCATGGCCGAGGCCGGCGTGGCTGGCTACAGCGCGAGTTTCAGCGAACTGCTGCTCGCGCCGCAGGGCACGCCAGACGCCATCGTGCGCCGCATGAACGAGGAGATCGGCCGCATCGTGAAGCTGCCGGAGGTCCGCTCGAAGCTGCTCGCCAACGATCTCGACCCCGCGCCGGATCAGCCCGCCGCCCTGGCCCGGCAGATTGAAGCCGACACCGCCAAGTGGCGGGCCGTGATTCACCGGGTGGGCGTGTATCTGGACTGACCCCGGCCATCGCCACAGACAACCTCAACCGCAAACGCACGTTCGACATTCACCGGCGGCCTGTCCGCCCAATTCAGCGCCCAACTCAGGAGACATCCATGACGACATCCACGCCCCGAACCGTATTCGGTTCTCTCGACAACTACCACAAGGGTGGCATCGAAGTGACCCAGGGAGATGCCCGCCACTACGTGTTTTCCAACGTCTTTGAAGTGGCCGCCAACTCGGTACCGTACGAGCGCGTGGTGGTCGGCAAGAACCTGGAGTACGTGGTGGAAGCCGCGCGTGCGCAAGGGCAGTCGGCATGGTTCGCCTGCGCGCACGATGAATTCGTGATCTCGATGGATGGCGAGGTGCGCGTGGAATTCGTCAGGCTGGATGCAGCTCCCGCCGCCGCGGACGGCGCGGCGCTGGCCGAGCCCGTGGGCCGCAAGATGGGCCACGTGGTGCTGGGCAAGGGCCACCAGGGCCTGCTGCCGGCGGGCTGCGCGTACCGCTTCAGCGCGACCAGGCCGTGCACGCTGCTCGTGCAGTCGAAGCTCGGCGTGCTGTCCGTACAGAAGTGGGCGCAGATCTGCCTGCAATGAACAGACCCTAGTCCTACATCCTCAGCAAAGACATCAGGAGACACACCATGGCCATGCTCGACGTCGCCGACAAGCCCCAAGCCGCCACCTTCGCCGCCGATAAAGTCCAGTCCGGCGCCCCCGACGCCGTCACCGGCTACCGCGACTTCACCCTCGGCGACTTCCGCTTCTCGCGCGACGCCTACTTCGCCACCATCCAGTGGCCCGTCAACGGCCAGTTCCGTACGCACACCATCGCCGCCGACGCCTTCCTGCGCGCCATGATGCGCGACGTGGCCTGGGGTTTCTTCTACGGCTGGGTCAATTTCGACCACGTGTTCGGCACCCGCAACCACTATGGCAAGGTAGACGTGTACGCCGGCGCCTTCAACGGCGTGATGAAGGAAGCAGGCGTCGACTACACCGAGACGTTCGACACCCCGGTCATCATGGCCACCTTCAAGGCCATCCTGCACGACTGGACCAACGAAGGCTTCGATCCGTTCGCCGCTCCCGAGGAAACCGGCACCGCCTTTGGCCACAAGCACGGCGACAACGCCGCGGCCATCGAGCGCACGCGCATCGCCACGCGCCGCATGCCCGGGCTGCCGGACGACTCCCCGCTGCGCGACGACCTGCCCGTCAACCGCGCTTTCCTCGATGTGGCGCAGGACGAGCCTGAGGTCCAGGTCGAGCCTGGCTTTGAAGGCCAGCTTCATGCGTTCAACCTGTTCAAGTACCTGTCGCGCTCCGACGTGACGTGGAACCCGTCGGTCACGTCGGTCTGCGGCCAGAGCCTGTTCTGCCCGACCACGGAGGAATTCATCCTGCCGGTCTTCCATGGCAACGATCGCGTGGAGTGGTTCCTGCAACTGTCCGACGAGATCGTCTGGGACATCGGCGACAAGAACACCGGCTCGCCCCGCGCCCGCATCACCATGCGAGCCGGCGACATCTGCGCGATGCCTGCCGACATCCGCCACCAGGGATACTCGACCAAGCGCTCGATGCTGCTGGTGTGGGAGAACGCCACGCCGAACCTGCCGAAGCGGTACGAGAGCGGGGAACTGAAGTCATATCCGGTGGAATTCTGACCGTCCGGTCCGCGCCTGGCCTCGCCTCGCCCTTCAAGCACTCACGGAATATCGCAACATGCAAAACAAGCTCTTCATCAATGGCCGCTTCGTCGACGCGCTGGCCGGCGGCACCATCGACGTGCTGAATCCGCACGACGCCAGCCTCATTACCTCGATCGCCGCGGCCGAGGCGGCCGATGTGGATCTCGCCGTCGAGGCCGCCGCCAGGGCGTTCCCCGCCTGGTCCCGCATGGCCGCCGCCGAACGCGGGCGCCTGCTGCTGAAGCTGGCCGATGCCATCGAAGCGCACACCGAGGAACTGGCGCAGCTCGAATCGCTCGACACCGGGCACCCGATCCGCGACTCCCGCGCCCTGGACGTGCCGCGCACCGCCGCCTGCTTCCGCTACTTCGGCGGCATGGCCGACAAGCTGCAGGGCTCCGTCATCCCGGTGGAGACCGGCTTCCTCAACTACGTGCAGCGCTCCCCCATCGGCGTGGTCGGCCAGATCGTGCCGTGGAACTTCCCGCTGATGTTCACGAGCTGGAAGATGGGCCCGGCGCTGGCGGCGGGCAATACCGTGGTGATCAAGCCGTCCGAGCTGACGCCGCTGTCGTCGCTGCGGATTGCCGAGCTGATGGCAGAGGTGGGCTTTCCGGCGGGCGTTGTCAACATGGTGCCGGGTTACGGCCATACGGCGGGCCAGCGGCTGGCCGAGCATCCGGGGGTCGGCAAGATCGCCTTCACCGGCTCGACTGCGACCGGCCGGCGCATCGTGGACGCGTCGAAGGGCAACCTGAAACGCGTGCAGCTCGAACTGGGCGGCAAGGGCGCCAACATCGTCTTCGAAGACGCCAATCTGGACGCGGCCATCAACGGCGCTGCCTGGGCGATCTTCCACAACCAGGGGCAGGCGTGCATTGCGGGCTCGCGGCTGGTGCTGCATGAACGCATTGCCGACGAATTCCTCGACCGCTTCGGCAAGCTGGCGGCATCGATCCGGCTGGGCAATCCGCTCGATCCGGAGACCGAAATGGGGCCGTTGACGTCGGCGCAGCATCGTGACAAGGTGCTGTCCTATGCCGGCCTGGCGCAAGCGCAGGGCGGGCGGGTGCTGACCGGCGGCCGGGCGCCGGCGCTGCCGGGGCTGGAGCGTGGCTACTACGTCGAGCCCACCATCGTCGAGGCAAAGCCGCACGACCGCGTGGCGCAGGAGGAAGTGTTTGGTCCCTTCGTCACGGTGCTGCGCTTCGGCAGCGACGAGGAGGCGCTGGCCATCGCCAACGCGACCGAGTATGGCCTTGGCAGCGGCCTGTGGACGCGCGACCTGAGCCGCGCCCACAAGATGGCCAACAGCATTCAAGCCGGCATGTGCTGGATCAACTGCTACAAGCGGGTGAACCCCGGCAGCCCGTTCGGCGGGATTGGCCAGTCCGGCTACGGTCGCGAAATGGGCTTCGAGGCCATGCACGACTACACTGAAGCGCGGTCGGTGTGGGTCAATGTCGACGCGACGATACCGCCGCACTTCAAGCGCTGAAGGAGGGTAGGGCGATGGATGCCTTTGTCTACCAGGCCACGCCGTCACGCGTGGTCTTCGGGGCCGGCCGGCTGGCGGCGCTGCCCGACGAGGTGAAGCGGCTGGGCGCGCGGCGCGCGCTGGTTCTCACCACGCCGGAGCAGCGCCCGCTGGGCGAGCGCGTGGCGGCGCTGCTGGGCGAGTGCTCGGCGGGTGTCTACAGCCAGGCGGTGATGCACGTGCCGGTCGAGGTCGCGCAGGCCGCCCGTGACGAGGCCGCACGGCTGGGGGCCGACTGCTACGTGGCAGTCGGCGGCGGCTCGACCATCGGCCTGGGCAAGGCCATCGCGCTGGCCTCCGGCCAGCCGATCATCGCCGTACCGACCACCTACGCCGGGTCGGAAGTCACGCCGATCTACGGCCTCACCGAAGGCCGCCTGAAGAAGACCGGCCGCGACCCGCGCGTGCTGCCGCGCACGGTGGTCTATGACCCGCAACTGACGCTCACCCTGCCGGCCGACATCTCGGCCGCTTCCGGCATGAACGCGATGGCGCACGCCGTGGAGGCCCTGTATGCCGAGGACGCCAATCCCATCGTCAGCCTGATGGCCGAGGCGTCGATCCGGGCGCTGGCGGGCTCGCTGCCGACCGTGGTGCAACACCCGGGCGACATCGACGCCCGTGGCCGCGCCCTGTACGGCGCGTGGCTGGCCGGTGTCTGCCTGGGCACGGTCGGCATGGCGATCCATCACAAGCTCTGCCACACGCTGGGCGGCACCTTCAATCTGCCGCACGCGCAGACGCACGCCGCCATGCTGCCGCATACCGCCCACTACAACCACGCCGCCGTGCCGCGGGCGCTGGAGCGGGTCGCGCGAGCGCTTGGCGGTGAGCGGGCGGAGGATGCCGGGCCGCTGCTGTTCCGGCTGAACCGGACGCTGGGCATCGCCACCGCGCTGTCGGCAGTCGGCATGCCGGAGGACGGGCTGGACGAGGCCGCCACGCTGGCCTGCACCAATCCGTACTACAACCCTCGGCCGATCGAGCGTGACGCAATCCGGGCGCTGCTCGGCCGGGCATGGCGGGGAGAAGGCCCGGCCTGATGGTCGGCACAGCAGGCACAGCAGGCACAGCAGGCACAGCACAAAAGGACAAGATCATGGAGACAACACCCCACGCCGCCGCCGAAGCCGCCATCACCGAACAGGTCGTGGCCCGCTTCGCCGATACCCCCGACCCGCGCCTGCGCGCGCTGATGCAGGGGCTGGTGCGCCACCTGCACGCGTACGTCCGCGAGTTCGAGCCGACCGAGGAAGAGTGGTTCGCCGCCATCCAGTTCCTGACCGATACCGGCAAGATGTGCGACGGCGTCGTACGGCAGGAATTCATCCTGCTGTCCGACACGCTGGGCGTGTCGATGCTGGTCGACGCCATCAACCATCGCCAGTCCACCGGCGCCACCGACACCACGGTCTTCGGCCCGTTCTACATCGCCGGCATGCCCGACCGCGCATCCGGCGAGAACATGGCCCTCACCCCCGGCACCCCGGCACTGGTCCACGGACGCGTCTTTTCGTCCGATGGCACGCCGCTGCGCAACGCCGTGCTCGACATCTGGCAGACCGCCGAAAACGGCATGTACTCCGGCCAGGACACCGCCCAGCCCACCGGCAACCTGCGCGGCCGCTACCGCACCGACGAGGAAGGCTACTACGCCATCCGCACCATCGTGCCGGTGTGCTACCCAATCCCGAGCGATGGCCCGGTCGGCCGCATGCTCGCCGCCACCAGACGGCATCCATGGCGGCCGGCGCACCTGCACTTCATGATCGATGCGCCCGGCCATCGCAAGCTGGTCACGCACCTGTTCAACAAGGGTGACCCGTACCTGGACTCGGACGCGGTGTTCGGCGTCAAGGCATCGCTGCAGGTGGCCTACGAGGAGCGCCCCGCTGACCATCCGCTGGCGCGGCGCTTTGGTATTGACGGCCCGTTCCGCGAGGCGCGCTACGACTTCGTCCTCGACCCGACTGCACAAGGATAACCGGCATGTCCCGCTTCTACGCCATCTTCGCCACCGACAAGCCAGACATGCTGGCCGTGCGCGAGCGCGTGCGCCCCGCCCATCGCGCCTACCTGCGCAATGCCGCCGCCGAGCACACCGTGCTTGTGCGGCTGGGCGGGCCGACGCTGGACACGCAGGCCGCCACCATGAACGGCACACTGCTGGTCATCGAGGCCGAGCATATCGACGATGTCCACCGCTTCGTCAGTGGCGATCCGTATATGCACGCCGGCATCTTCGAGCGTGTGGAAATCCGCCCCTGGGACTGGAGCCTGGGCAACCCCGAGCGCCGGGTCTGAGGTCATGGACAAGGTCATGGATGCCAAGGTCCTTTGCCGCCTGGACGCCGTGCCCGACGGCGGCGCCAGCGTGATCGACCGCGAGCCGGGAATCATCGTGCTCCGGCGGGGCGGGCAGGCCTGGGCTTATATCAATCGATGCCCTCACTTCTCCATTCCGCTGGACTTCGAGCCTGGCACGATCTGCACCTATGAGGGCGAGGTACTGATGTGCGCCCATCATTCCGCTCTGTTCCGCTTTACCGACGGGGTCTGCATCGATGGTCCGTGTCGCGATGCGAAGCTTTCACCTCTGGAGGTGGAGGTAATTCAGGGTGAGGTTCGCCTGTGCTGCCCCGGGGAATAACCTGTCAAGACCGGCAAGGCATTTGCGGAACAGGACCCTAGTTCGGTGTCAACAGGAGCTTTTCCATGACGGCCCGACGTTCCGCTTTCTGTTCGTCATTGCCTTGATGAGAAAGCAACGACTCCGACAATTCATAGCTGTACAGGGCGAACGCCCTTGCCCTGGCCTCGGCTATGCCGAATCCCAGCGCGCTAAAGCATTGCGAGACATAAGAGAGCCGCTTGGCATCGACCTCGTCCAGTACCTGGCGCACACGCTCGTCACGGCGCGCCCAAGCGCGGATGGCGAGCTCCGTCGAGGCGGCCTCCTGTGCCGCAACGCCGCGAAACGGCAGCGATAGCAGATCGTGGATCAGGTCGCGCGGTGCCAGGTTGCGCCGTTCGAAGCGGTGAATGATCTGTTCCGTGGCCTCGTCCCGCCACGATTCAAGCATGCGGCGCAGCAGGTCGTCGCGATCCTTGAAATGCCAGTAGAAGCTGCCGCGCGTGACGCCAAGTTCCTTGGATAGCACTTCCACGCGCACCGCGTCCACACTGCGGCTTACCAGCAGGTTACGGGCGGCGTTGATCCAGTCCTCGGGGGTCAGTTGGTTGCGCGCAGGGACTGCCGCACCTGGCGTGGCTTTCGTCATACGGTCTCCATCAGCAACGTGCACGATTCTACTACTGGTCACAAATACATAGGTGTATGGTGCACTTTTCTGCATTTCTCGCGTAAACCCTAGGAAAATTCGACCATTTATTGCCTTGACCGATCCGAATCCACTTCCTACCATACACATACGTATGTGTATGGAGGATCTTGATGGGCAAGTTTGAAGGTGTGGGTTCTACCCTGGTCGCCGCTGGCCACCAGACCAATTACTTTGATCAGGGCGCGGGCAAGCCTTTGTTCTTGCTGCACGGGTCGGGGCCAGGCGTCTCGGGCTGGACGAACTGGAAAGGCGTGATGAACGAGCTGTCGCAGTCGTTCCGCGTGATTGTTCCGGACATCGCCGGCTTCGGTTTCACCGAGTTCAAGGACGGTACCAGGTACGACATCAAGCTCTGGGTCAGCCATCTGGTCGGGATCATGGATGCGCTGGAGATCGAGCGTGCGTCGTTCGTTGGCAACTCGTTCGGCGGCGCGCTGTCGCTGGGCCTGGCCGTGTTTGATCCCAAGCGAGTCGAAAAGCTGGTGCTGCTGGGCACGCCGGCCGGCGAGTTCGAACAGACCCCCGGCCTGCGCTCGGCCTGGGAGTACGAACCGTCGCCGGAGAACATGGAGAAGACCATGCGCCTGTTTCCGTACGACCAGTCGATCATCACGTCGGAGATGGTGCAGTCCCGCTATGAAGCCAGCGCGCGCCCCGGCGCCCAGGAGGCACTGCGCAAGCTGATTCCGCAGCCGAACGCGGAGGGGCCGACCCTCGTCAAGGGCTTTCCGGAGCATGTGGTGGCCAGGATCGAGGCGCCCACGCTGGTTCTGCATGGCCGCGAGGACCGCGTCGTGCCGTCGGCCTGCGGCCAGTTGCTGGCGCGCGCGATTCCGAACGCCGACCTGCACCTGTTTGGCCGCTGCGGCCATTGGGTGCAAACCGAGCGAAGGGCCGATTTCCTGAAGCTGGTTTCCGACTTCATCGCCTGACGCCATGAGCCGCAACGTACTCGAGCGGGTGCTGCACCAGTTGAGCGTCGACCGGTCTGCCAAGCAGCGCTTCCGCGATGACCCGGAGGCCTTCCTGCAGCGTTTTGCGCTGACGGAAGCTGAGCGCGCGATGTTGATAGGTTTTGACGTACTTGGGCTCCAGCAGGCCGGCGTGAACCCCATGCTGACCATGGGGTTCTGGCAGGAACTCTCGCCCGAGCGCGACATGCGCGCCTATATGAAGAAGCTGCGCCCGGTGGGTGCGTCCGAGGCGCTGCATAGCGCTGCCCTGAAGCAATAGGTGAGCAAAGATGGGACAAATCGTAGGCGGCTTCCTGGTGCCGCACGACCCGGTCATGTTCGTGGCCCCGCAGGCCCCGGCACCGGCCGTACAGGATCGTATGTGGGGGGCATTTGCCACCTGCGCCCGGCGCCTGGCTGAACTGGAGCCGACCAGCGTCATCGTGGTGGGCGCCGACCACTACATGCTGTTTGGCACGACCTGCCTGCCGAGCTACCTGATCGGGACTGGCGACGTTGACGGCCCGCTGGACGTGATGCCGGGGCTGAAGCGCGGACACATCCCCAACAGCGAAGGCCTGGCTGCCCATATCGCGTCCGACGGCCATGCGCGCGGCTACGACTGGGCGGTGGCGCGTGCCTTGACGGTCGACCACGCCATCGCCATCCCGAACCAACTGATGATCCAGCCGATGCGCGAAGCCGGCCGCAGTGTCGGCACCGTTCCGGTCTACCTGGCCGCCGGCGTGGACCCGTACATCCGGATTGCGCGAGCCATCGAAGTCGGACGCCAGATCCGCGAGGCGGTGGAGTCGTTTGACGCCAGTGAGCGGGTAGCCGTGATTGGCAGCGGGGGCATCAGCCATTGGGTTGGCACGGCGGAAATGGGCCGCGTCAACGCGGATTTCGACCACCAGATCCTGGATTACGCCCAGCGTGGCGACCTGGCCTCATTGGCCGCACTCAGCGACGAAACCATCCTCGCCAACGGCGGCAATGGCGGCATGGAGATCCGCAACTGGGCCTGCGCCATGGGCGCCCTCGAGGGTGCGCGCGGTGAGGTGATCGCCTACGAGGCCGTGCCGGAATGGGTGACCGGCCTTGGATTCGTGCAGCTGCATCGGCAGTAATGCACGCAGACGGAAAGCAGACATGAGCAAGAAGGTATTCCTCCTGAAGCGCGATGCGCTCGAGCCCGGCCAGGTGTGCAAGGTCGAAACCAACGGCTGCCCGCTGGCGGTCTACAACGTCGACGGCACCTTCTATGCCACCAGCGATGTATGCACGCATGCGACTGCCTCGCTGTCCGAAGGCGAGATCGTCGATGGCGACATGATCGCCTGCCCGCTGCATGACGGGCAGTTCCATATCCCCACCGGCCAGGCCATGGCATTTCCCTGCACGGTGGACCTGCGCACCTACCAGGTGATCGAGGAAGGCGACGAGATCTACGCCGACCTCGAGCAGGAGTCCGAAGCCGCAACGTCGGCCATCTGAGGAATTTGACATGACACATGACTGCACGGGCAACTGCGAACGCCTGCGAAAGGATCCGGTCAGTGAACCGCTGCGCGGGCTTGACCGACTGATCGACCTCGACGCCGGCCGCCTGTCGCGCCGCGTTTACTGGGACCACCGCATCTACGAGCAGGAGCTGGAGAAGATCTTCGCGCGCAGCTGGCTGTTCCTGGCCCATGAATCCCAGATCCCCAAGTCCGGCGACTACGTCACCACCTACATGGCGGAAGACAACGTCATCGTCGTGCGCCAGAAGGACGGATCAGTCAAGGCGTTCCTCAACACCTGCCCGCATCGCGGCAACAAGCTGAACTTCACCGATGCCGGCAATGCCCGGACCTTCGTCTGCAACTATCACGGCTGGGCCTTCGGCATCGATGGCGCGCTGCGCGGCATGGCCGGGCAGGAGCTGTTCGAGGACAGCGGCATGAACCGCGCCGAGCACGGCCTGCACCCGGTGGCGCAGGTGGCGACCTACAAGGGCCTGGTGTTCGGCAACATGGACCCCGATGCACCGTCGCTGGAATCCTACCTGGGCGACTTCCGCTACTACCTCGACGTGGTGCTCGACATGGACGGGCAGGGCACGGAGTTTGTCGGCGGTTGCGTGAAGTCGGTGATCAACTGCAACTGGAAGGTCCCCGTCGAAAACTTCATCGGCGACATCTACCACGCGCTGTGGACGCACGACTCGGGCGCACGCGCCATGTTGGGCGGGCCGGTTGCCGAGGTCTACAAGGATCCCGATTCCTATCACGTCAACTTCAACGGCCATGGCTGGGAGTTCAACCTGGACGTGGTGGGGAACGCCGCGACGCTGGGCGACAAGGAGATCCGCAAATACCTGTACAGCATGCAGCCGAAGGTTGCGGAACGCCTGGGCGAGTTCCGCTCGAAGATGATCGGCTCGATCTCCTCGGTCAGCGTGTTCCCGAACCTGTCGTTCCTGCCGGGGCAGAACACGTTCCGGGTCTGGCATCCGCGCGGCCCGGGCAAGATCGAACTTCATACCTGGACCATCGTCAACAAGAGCGCGCCGCAGGAGATCAAGGACCGCTGGCTGAAGGGCACGATGATTACCTTCTCGCCGTCGGGCGTGTTCGAGATGGATGACGGCGAGAACTTCGAGTTCTCGACGCGCACCAACGCGGGATTCGTCACGCGCCAGCAGGATCTGTACATGGGCCTGGGCCGTGGCTCACGGGTAGAGGATAGCGAACTGCCGGGCAACGTCTACCGCAACCAGGTGAACGAGGCCAACCACCGCGCGTTCTACCAGCGCTGGCTCGACCTGATGCGCTCGCGCCATTGGTCCGAAGTACCGGTGCGCGACCAAGCTAGCCTGGAAGACAGCGCCTATACCTACCAGAGCAATGCCAGGGAGGCCGCATGAGCGCGCTGCCGAAAGCCCTGCCCGAGGCGACGGGCGAGCAACTGGTGGATCTCGAGACCGCGCACCGCATCGGGCAGTTCCTGTTCCGCGAGGCGCGCTTGCTGGATAGCGAAGCCTGGGAGGAATGGCTCGCCCTGGTGACCCCCGATATCCACTACTGGATGCCGGCGATCGAGAACCGCCGCCGCGCCGACAAGCTGGGCGCTTATGCGCCGGGCCGCGGCGCCTTCTTTGACGATAACCACCTTGACCTGGAACGGCGGGTGGCGCGCTTCAGGCAGCCGTCGGCCTGGGCCGAGGATCCGCCGACGCGCCACGTGCACGTGATCAGCAACATCGAAGCGCTGCACGGCGTCGCTCCGGACGAGTTCCTTGTCCATTCGGTCTTCGTCAACTACCGCAGCCGGGGCGAAGCCGACAACGATCTTCTGCTGGGCCGTCGTGAAGATGTGCTGCGCGTAGTGGATGGCGACTTCCGGATCGCGCGTCGCAAGATCGTGATTACGCAGTCGCTGTTCATGTCCAAGAACCTCAACACCTTCCTGTGACCATGGGCTGGCTAAATGACGATGTGGCGCTGGTTACCGGGGCCAACTCGGGGATCGGACTGGCAGTAGTGCGGCGCTTCCTGGCCGAAGGGGCCAAGGGGATCGGCGTGCTGGTGCGCAATGGCAATGGCGCCGACAGGTTGCGGGAAGCGTTGGGCGACCGAGTGGCGATCACGGTTGGTGATGTGCGCTCGCCGGAGGCCAACGCGCAAGCCGTGGCCAACACGCTCAAGGCATTCGGCAAGCTCGATACGCTGGTCGGCAATGCGGGGGTGTGGGACTACTTTGCGCCGCTGCGCAAGTTTGCCGACGGGCAGCAGGTCGCCGATACCTACCGGGAAGTCTTCGATATCAATGTGCTGGGCTACCTGCTGGCGGCCTATGCAGCGGCGCCGGCACTGCGCGAAAGCCGCGGCAGCATGATCTTCACGCTTTCCAATGCGGCGTTCTATGCCGGTGGCGGCGGGCCGGCATACGTGGCGTCAAAGCATGCGTGCGTCGGGCTGATCAAGCAGCTCGCGTATGAGCTGGCGCCGGATGTGCGCGTCAATGGCGTTGCGCCGGGCGGCACGGTGACGCCGCTGAAGGGACCGGAGTCGCTGGGCAAGCAGGGAGCGAAGCTGTCAGAGATTCCAGGCTTCGGCGATGCCGTGGCTGAAGCGGTGCCGCTCGGCTTCATTGCGCAGCCGGAAGACCACACCGGGCACTACGTGCTGCTCGCTTCCCGTACCAATTCGCCAGCCACCACGGCAGCCATCCTGCAAAGCGATGGCGGCTGGGAAGTGCGTGGGCGGCCCGCGCGACGACCGCGCGACTGAACGAAACAACGAAGACATGAACGCCCCCATTCCAAACTCCGCCTCGGCGCACGCAGTCTTGCGCGCGACCTTCTCCGCTGCGCGCCTGCCGGTGATGGCCGCACCGATGTTCCTGGTTTCCGGCCCTGAACTGGTCTGCGCCAGCCTCAGCGCGGGCATCGTCGGCACCTATGCCGCGCCCAACGCCCGCAATATCGAGGCGCTCGACCAGGCGCTTGCACAGATCTCCGAGCATGCCAAGGCTAGCCCGACGGTGCCGTGGGCACTGAATATGATCGTGCACAGCAGCTACGACCGCTTCGAGGCCGAGATGGCGCTGGTCGAGCGCTATCGGCCCGGCATCGTTACCACTGCCCTGGGCAGCCCACGCCGGGTGCTGGATCGGGTGCACGCCTATGGCGGGCTGGTGATGGCCGATGTCATTTCGCCGGCGCTGGCGCGCAAGGCCATCGAGGCTGGCGTGGATGGCCTGGTGCTGGTGAGCAGCGGCGCCGGCGGTCATACCGGCCAATACCACCCGTTCTCGTTCCTGGCGGAGGTGCGCGAGTTCTGGGACGGCCCTATCGGCCTGGCCGGTGCCATCTCCAGCGGTGCACAGATCCGCGCGGCACAGTTGCTTGGCGCCGATTTCGTGGTGGTCGGCACCCGGCTGATCGCAACGCCGGAAAGCATGGTGCCCCAGCCATACCGCGACCTGCTGGTGGCAAGCCGCATGGAGGATCTTGCGCTGTCCAGCGCCGTCTCCGGCGTGCCGGCCAACTGGCTCAAGCCGACGCTCGAGGCCGCCGGCTTCACGCCCGAACAGCTCAAGGCGGAAGGCAGGATCGATTTCTCCGGCGATATCGTGGCGGCGCCAAAGGCCTGGAAGGACGTCTGGTCGGCCGGGCATGGCGTCGGCGCGGTGCGCACGGTGGCCACTGTCGCACAGGTGGTGGCGGAGCTGGAGACGGACTATATCGCCTGCCTGCACGACGAGCAGGCTGCCACGGCAGTGCTGATCGGCCGCTACGCAGGCATCCCGGCATGACGGGTCCTGCTTTGCAATGAAGGGACGGACAGACGCAAGCAAGCGCGGCGTCCCCGGAATCAAACCATAAGGTAGACACAGGATGACAGCCCCTCATATCCAGCAGGCAGCCGACGCGCTGCACCAGGCGCGGCATAGCCGCGCCCCGATCCCGCGCATTTCAGAATCGTATGGTATCGCCAGCCTTGACGATGCCTATGCCGTTGCCGACGTCAATACGCAACGGGCCTTGTCGGCAGGCCGCGTGGTCAGCGGCAAGAAGATCGGCCTGACGTCGGTTGCCGTGCAGAAACAGCTCGGCGTCGACCAGCCGGACTTTGGTGTCCTCTTCGCTGACATGGAGTACGTCAGCGGCGCGGCGGTACCCGTGTCCGCGCTGATCCAGCCGAAGGCCGAAGGGGAGGTGGCCTTCGTGATGGGAAAGGATCTCGAGGGCGACCTGACCTGGGGCCGGTTCCTGAGCGCGATCGAGTACGCCTTGCCGGCGATTGAGATCGTCGACAGCGCGATCCGGGACTGGCGCATCACACTGGTCGATACCGTCGCGGATAACGCCTCTTGCGGCCTCTACGTGCTGGGCGCGGATCCGAAGCGCCTGACTGACGTCACGCTGCCGGAATGCGACATGCGCTTCCTGCGCGATGGTGTGGTGAGCTCGGAGGGGAGCGGCGCTGCCTGCCTGGGCCATCCGCTGAACGCAGCCTGGTGGCTGGCCCGGACCATGCTGAAGGCAGGAGCGCCCTTGCGCGCTGGCGATGTCGTGCTTTCGGGTGCGATGGGGCCCATGTTCCCGATCCGGGCAGGGGAGGACTTGCTGCTTGAAGTGGGCGGGCTCGGTCGGGTGATCTGCCGCACTGAGTAAATCGATCGTCGTTCCCGCCTCGGACAGCGGGACTCAGGAGACAACATGGAACAAGCAATCTGCAGGGCGGCAGCCATCGCGCTGGCCACCTCGGCAGCGCTCACCCTTTTTCCGGACAGGGCCCAGGCGCAGACCGGTGCCACACACGGCGTCTCTAGCGTCGGCAAGACCGGACATCCGGTCGATGACAGCGCAAGCCGGGTGCCGGTCAAGGTTCAGGACGGCCGCCGGAGGATCGCGAAATGAACGCAATCGCTCCCCGCCTGCTCGCCGACTGCCCGTCCGGCGCCACCAGCGAGGCCCGCCCGGTTCTGCTGTCAGCGCCCGATATCGCTGTCGACCGGCGCGAGGATGGCAGCTTCGTGCTGCGCTCCACCCAGATGCTGCAGCCCTATGCGCGCTGCATCGGCGACTGGCTGCAATACTGGGCGCAGGAGGATGGCAGCCGCACGTTCCTGGCAGAGCGGCGTGGCGAAGGCTGGCGCCGCGTAAGCTACAGCGAGGCACTGGCCGCCGTCCGTCGCATTGGGCAGGGCATCCTGGACTTTCGGGTTGCCGAGGACGCCCCGATCGTGGCGCTGTCGGAAAACAGCGTTAACCTGGCCTTGCTTTCGCTCGGCGCCATGCATGTCGGCCGGCGTATCGCGGTGGTGTCATCTGCCTATACCCTGGTTGCCAAGGACCATGGGAAGCTGCATGCCATTCTCGATCGGCTGCAGCCAGGCCTGCTCTATGCGGAGAATGCCACGCATTATGGTGCGGCGATCTCCGCGTGGAAGCCGGCGTGTCCGGTGGTGTTCACGGAGGGTGCGGCGAACGGTGCATTGCCCTTTGACACACTGCTGGACACCACGCCTGGCGTTGAGGTCGATGCCGCGTTCGCCGAGGTCGGCGGCGACACGGTCGCCCGCATCCTGCTGACTTCCGGGTCGACCGGCGTGCCCAAGCTGGTGCCGAATACCCATCGCATGCTGTGCGCCAATCAGCAGATGATCGCGCAGTGCTGGCGCTTCGTCGACAAGGCGCACCCCGTCGTGCTCGACTGGCTGCCATGGAGCCATACCTTCGGCGCCAATCACAACTTCAATCTGGTGCTGCGCAATGGCGGCACGCTATATATCGACAACGGTCGTCCGGCACCAGGGGCGATCGAGTCCACGCTGAAAGGGATTCGCGAAGTCAGGCCTACGCTGTTCTTCAATGTCCCGCGCGGCTACGACGTGCTGTTGCCCTACCTGGAGGCCGACGAATCGCTGGCCCGGGCGCTGTTCGAACGCCTCGACATGCTCTTCTTCGCCGCCGCGGCACTGCCTCAGCAATGCGCGGACCGGCTGCGCGCGGCGGCAGCGCGGGTTCGCGACGTGCCGCTGTTCCTTACCACCGAGTGGGGCTCGACGGAAACCTCGCCGGTCGTCACCAGCGCACACTTCCGGACCGCGGAGACCCGCAATATCGGAGTGCCGGTGCCCGGCGTGGAACTGAAGTTCACCCCCTGCCAGGACAAGTACGAGCTGCGCGTGCGAGGCCCCTCGATCTTCCCCGGCTATATCGGCGACGATGCGAAGACACGCGAGGCCTTCGACGAAGAGGGCTTCTATTGCATGGGAGACGCCGGCAAGCTCGCCGATATGGCGGACCCGAACGCCGGCGTCATCTTCGACGGACGCGTATCCGAGGACTTCAAGCTCACCACTGGCACGTGGGTATCGGTCGGTACGCTACGCATCGCGGCGGTGTCAGCCATGACGCCCTATGCCCAGGACGCAGTCGTTGCAGGCCATGACAGGGCGGAGGTGGGCTTGCTGATCTTCCCTACGGCGGCGCTGCGTGCGCTGGCCGGCGACGGCGCAGGCAGCCTGTGCGGCAAGTCGCTCGGAGAGCATCCGGCCGTGCGGCAGGTGCTCGGCGAGATCCTGGCCGCGCTGTGCAAGGGCGCCGGCAGTTCGCAACGGCCGGCCCGTGCGGTGCTGCTTTCCACGCCGCCATCGATTGAGCAAGGCGAGATCACCGACAAGGGCTATATCAACCAGCGCGCCGTGCTGACGCTGCGCGCCGATGACGTCGAGCGGCTTTACTCCGACTGCACGTCGGTCATCTACCCCCTCTGAATCCGGTCTGGAACAGACAGGAACAAACAAGGAAGCAGTCATGACGCGAAAACTGAAGGCGGCCATTATTGGCTCCGGCAACATCGGCACTGACCTGATGATCAAGATCCTCCGCCATGGGCGCCATATCGAGATGGGAGTCATGGTCGGTATCGACCCCGCTTCGGATGGCCTCGCGCGGGCGTCGCGCATGGGCGTGGCGACGTGTGCCACTGGCGCGGCAGGCCTGAAGGATATGCCGGAGTTTGCTGATATCGACATCGTGTTCGACGCCACTTCGGCAGGCGCGCACGTGCAGAACGACAAGCTGCTGCGCGAAGCCAGGCCCGGAATCCGCATGGTCGACCTGACGCCGGCCGCGATCGGCCCTTACTGCGTGCCGGTCGTCAACCTTGAAGCGCATCTGGACGCGAATAACGTCAATATGGTGACGTGCGGCGGTCAGGCCACCATTCCCATGGTGGCTGCGATCGCTGCGGTAACCAAGGTGCACTACGCCGAGATCGTAGCCTCGATCTCCAGCAAATCGGCCGGCCCGGGTACGCGCGCCAATATCGATGAGTTCACGGAAACCACCTCGCGCGCGCTCGAAGTGGTGGGTGGCGCCAGCAAGGGCAAGGCCATCATCGTGCTCAATCCCGCCGAACCGCCACTGCTGATGCGCGACACCGTCTATACGCTCTCGGAGCCGACCGATACCGACAAGGTGGAGCGCGCTGTGGAGGCGATGGTGGCGGCGGTCAACCGCTATGTGCCGGGCTATCGCCTGAAGCAGCGCGTGCAGTTCGAAACCTATGGTGCGGACCGCCCGCTGAACATCCCCGGCGTAGGCAAGCTGCCGGGTCTCAAGACGACGGTGTTCCTGGAGGTGGAGGGTGCCGCGCACTACCTGCCGGCCTATGCGGGGAACCTCGACATCATGACCTCGGCCGCGCTCGCCACCGCCGAAAAGCTGGCGGAGCGCCAGATCGCTGCCGCCGGCGCCGCGGCTTGAATTCCTGACAGGACACCAAGATGACTACCAAGCTCTATATCTCCGACGTGACCCTGCGCGACGGCTCGCACGCCATCCGTCACCAGTACAGTGTTCCGCAAGTCCGAGCGATCGCCAGGGCGCTGGACGATGCCCGCGTCGATTCGATCGAAGTGGCGCATGGCGATGGACTGCAGGGATCATCGTTCAACTATGGATTCGGCGCGCATACCGACCTGGAATGGATCGCAGCCGTGGCGGAAACCGTCACGCATGCCAGGGTGGCCACGCTGCTGCTGCCGGGCATCGGCACCATCCACGACCTGCGCTCCGCCTATGACGCCGGCGCCCGCATCGTGCGCGTGGCCACGCATTGCACCGAAGCCGACATCTCGCGCCAGCATATCGAGTACGCGCGCGAGCTCGGCATGGACACGGTCGGCTTCCTGATGATGAGCCACATGACCACGCCGCAGGTGCTGGCGCAGCAGGCAAAGCTGATGGAAAGCTATGGCGCAACCTGCATCTACGTGGTTGACTCCGGCGGGGCCCTCACCATGGACGGCGTGCGCGACCGCTTCCGTGCGTTCAGGGACGTGCTCGATCCGGCTACGCACACCGGCATGCACGCCCACCACAACCTGAGCCTCGGCGTGGCCAACTCCATGGTCGCCGTGGAAGAGGGCTGCAACCGCATCGATGCCAGCCTGGCTGGCATGGGCGCGGGGGCCGGCAACGCGCCGCTCGAAGTCTTTATTGCCGCGGCGGAACGCATGGGCTGGAACCACGGCACTGACCTGTACAGGCTGATGGACGCCGCCGACGACCTGGTGCGCCCGCTGCAGGACCGGCCGGTGCGCGTGGACCGCGAGACCCTGGCGCTGGGCTACGCCGGGGTCTATTCGAGCTTCCTGCGCCATTCGGAGGTAGCCGCTGAGCGCTATGGGCTGAAGACCGTCGACATCCTGGTCGAGCTTGGGCGCCGCCGCATGGTCGGTGGCCAGGAGGACATGATAGTCGACGTGGCCCTCGACCTGAAGTCGCAACAGAACACAGCCGGATAATCCCATGTCGCAGGAACAGACCCTCGAGCGCCCGGGTGTGGCGGTACAAGCCAGCTCCCACGCGGAACACCGTATCACCTTCGCACCGGCCGGGGTCACGCTCGACTGCGCGCCGGGCCAGTCCGTGCTGGAAACGGCCCTGGGCGCGGGCTTTTTCCCGAAGCACAGTTGCCGGCGCGGCGAATGCCATGCCTGCTGCGCGCCGGTCAGGAGCGGATCCGTGTCTTACCCGGAGGGTTTCGAGCCGGAAGGCGTCCCGGAAGGGCACTGTCTTACCTGCATGGCAAGGCCGGAAGGGGATGTGGTCATCGAGGCGCCCGAGGTGTCGGCGGTGCCCGGACGCCGCGTCGTGCAGGCTGGCGCCCGTGTGTTGTCGGCCGACCGCGTCAGCCATGACGTGACGGTGGTGCGGCTGCAGGTGCCGCCCAGCGCTGGCTTCGATTTCAAGGCCGGGCAGTACTGCGACGTGCTGCTGCGCGACGGCTCCCGCCGCAGCTATTCCATGGCCAACGCGCCGGACGGCAGCGGGACGATGGAATGGCATGTCAGGGCGCTGCCCGAAGGGCGGTTCTCGACCCATGTCTACCAGGCGCTCAAGCCCCGCGACATGCTGCGGGTGGAGGGGCCGTTCGGCGCCTTCGTGCTGTCTGAAGCCGACAAGCCCGTCATCCTGCTCGCGTCCGGCACCGGCTACGCGCCGATTGCTTCCCTGATGAAGACCCACGGTCAGGCGCTGCAGGCACGCGGCGCGGTGTTGTACTGGGGCGGCCGCAGACGCGAGGACTTGTATGCAATCGACGAGGCGCAGAAGTGGGAGGCGCTCGCGGCGCGCCTGCGTTTTGTCCCGGTGTTGTCCGAGCCGGACGCCGACTGGCAGGGGCGCAGCGGCTTCGTGCATGAAGCGGTCGCGCATGACTTCCCGGACATGAGCGGGATGGAGGTCTATGCCTGCGGCAATCCGCTGATGGTCGACGCCGCCCGCGCCACCTTCACGCGCGAGCATGCCTTGCCGGACCGGTCGTTCTTCAGTGATGCCTTCATTACCGCGATGACCGACGCCAGGCCTGCCGCATAGCCCGCCGCGCGGCCACCAGGTATGGCCGAAAGTCGGTTGACAAAGCCGGCTGCGGATTTCTCCCCGCCCGAGGCAGCGCAATGCCGGCGCCAAAGCGCCAGCACCGTCATTCCGGCAAGGGATAGCGATAACCGCCGCGACTTGCGAACGGGGCTTGCCTAATCTAGCCTTATAGGCGGTGAGTACTATGGTGCGCTTGTCCGCGCGGCCTGAGACTGCGCTGGCAAACACGAGCCGTTGTTGCCGTAGCAGGCAACGTCACGATAGACAAGGGCGACAAGCCTCGCGCGCAAGCGCCTGCCGGCCACGCCACGCGCGTGGGCGCGTCGTTGCTTGCTCAAAGGAACTGAACCGAGGAGGACGTAATGAGAACGCGTACCGTAATCGCAGCAGTTTCGATGGTGGCCTGCGCCATCCTGGCTGGCACGGCGCACGCCGGCGCGACCTTCGACGCCGTGAAGAAGAAGGGCTTTGTGCAGTGCGGCGTCAATGTCGGGCTGCCGGGGTTCTCCGTCGCCGACGAGAAGGGCGTCTGGAAGGGCCTCGATGTCGACGTTTGCCGGGCGATCGCGGCAGCGGTATTCGGCGACGCCGCCAAGGTCAAGTTCACGCCGCTCACCGCCAAGGAGCGATTCACCGCGCTGCAGTCCGGGGAGGTGGACGTCCTCTCGCGCAACACCACGTGGACTGTGACCCGCGAGGGCGGGCTGGGCATCGTCTTCACCGGCATCACCTACATTGACGGGCAGGGCTTCCTTGTGAAAAAGAAGCTCGGCGTGAAATCCGCGCTCAAGCTAGACGGCGCGACGGTTTGCGTGGGATCGGGAACGACCACGGAACTGAACCTGGCGGACTATTTCGCGCTTCACAAGATGAAGTTCAAGGCCGTGGTCTACGACACCTCGGATGAAACGGAGAAGGGCTTCGCGGCCGGCCGCTGCGATGTACTCACCAGCGATCAGTCGCAGCTTTATGCGCTACGCCTCAAGCTTGCCGATCCCGACAGCGCTCTCGTGCTTCCGGAAGTGATCTCCAAGGAGCCACTCGGCCCGGCAGTGCGCCAGGGTGACCAGGAGTGGTTCAACGTCGTTCGCTGGTCCCTGTTCGCGATGCTGGACGCGGAAGAACTGGGTGTGAGTTCGGAGAACGTCGACCAGATGAAGCAGAGCAAGAACCCGGACATCAAGCGCCTGCTGGGCGTGGAGGTCATCAAGCACGGCCTCGGATTGCCTGACGACTGGGCCTACAAGATCGTCAAGCAGGTGGGCAACTATGGCGAGATTTTTGAGCGCAACGTCGGTTCCGGCAGCCCGCTCAAGATCAGCCGTGGCCAGAATGCCCTGTGGACAAAGGGTGGCCTGCAGTACGCGCCGCCGATCCGCTAGGCGCCCCCGGAGATCCGTGAGCGGGCGTGGCGCCTGCCGGTTTCAGGCCAGGAATCTGCTGCGACCCGGACCATGGCCCAGACCAAGGCACCTCGTGAAGCGCCGCCCGCACGGCCGCTGCCCTGGAACGATCCCCGCGTCCGGGCAATCCTGTTCCAGGTGCTGGTGATCGCCGGTATCGTTGCGCTCGCCGCCTACCTGGTCCGCAACCTGATGCACAACCTCGAGGTACGCGGCATTTCGACGGGATACGGCTTCCTCTCGAACCGGGCGGGCTTCGCCATCAACCAGTCGCTGATTCCCTACAGCGAGGAGACTTCGACCTATGGACGGACCTTCGTCGTTGGCCTGCTCAATACGCTGCTCGTCTCCGGGCTGGGCATCGTCTGCGCCACCATCCTCGGCTTTATCATCGGCGTGGCGCGGCTTTCCCGGAACTGGCTGGTGGCAAAGCTGGCGTTGGCCTATATCGAGACTGTCCGCAACCTTCCGCTGCTCGTCCAGATCCTCTTCTGGTACTTCGCGGTCTTCCTGAACCTGCCGCCGCCGGGCGAGGCGTTGCACATCGGCGACTCGTTCTTCCTGACGCTGCGGGGCCTCTACCTGCCGCGCCCGGTCGCGCAGGCCGGATTTGGCTGGACGGTCCTCGCGTTCGCTGCGGCGATGGCCGCGTCCATCGTCCTCGTGCGCTGGTCGCGGCAGCGCCGGGACCGCACGGGCAAGCGCTTTCCCGCGTATCTTGCTTCCACCGGCTTGCTGGTGAGTGTGCCGCTCGTCGCGTTCATTCTCACGGGCCGGCCGCTGCAATGGGTAAAGCCCGAGCTTGCGGGCTTCAATTTCGTTGGCGGCGTGGACGTGATCCCGGAGCTCGGCGCGCTGCTGCTGTCGCTCTCCATCTATACCGCTGCCTTCATCGCCGAGACAGTGCGCGCCGGCATCCTCTCGGTGTCCCCCGGGCAGACGGAAGCAGCGTACGCGCTCGGACTGCGCCCGAGCTGGACATTGCGGCTCGTGATCATTCCCCAGGCGATGCGGGTGACGATCCCGCCGTTGACGAGCCAGTACCTGAATCTCACCAAGAACTCCTCCCTGGCCACGGCAATCGGATATCCCGACCTGGTGTCGCTCTTTGCCGGAACCACCCTGAACCAGACGGGCCAGGCCGTGGAGGTGATGTCGATGACCATGGCGGTCTATCTCGTCATCAGTCTCGTGATCTCGATGTTCATGAACTGGTTCAACGCGCGCATGGCGCTGGTTGAGCGCTAGGCTGCCATGACGACTTTCCAGCAGGGCCACGCCGACCTGCCACCGCCATCCGCGCGGACGGCGGGGCTGGGCTGGCTGCGCAAGAACCTGTTCGACTCGCCCCTGAACTGCGCGCTCACGCTCGTCTCGCTGTATCTCCTTTACCTCGTGGTGCCGCCGGTGGTCGGGTGGGCATTGATCAAGGCCGACTGGCGGGGTGCCAGCAGCGAGGCCTGCTCCAGGGTCGGCGCGTGCTGGCCATTCATCCGCGTGCATCTCAACCAGTTCATGTACGGCTTCTATCCGGCGGCCCAGCAGTGGCGGGTGAACCTCGCGATCGTGCTACTGGGGGCGCTCATCGCGCCACTGTTCTTCAGGCGCTTTGCGCTGAAGTCGTGGCTGGGCGCCGTTATCCTCCTGGTTTATCCCGTCATCGCGTTCCATCTTCTTGTCGGCGGCCACTTCGGCCTGAGCCACGTCGAAACGAGCAAATGGGGCGGGCTGTCGCTTACGCTGGTGATTGCCATCGTCGGCATGGTGGCGGCCCTGCCGCTGGGAATCGTCCTCGCGCTCGGCCGGCGCGCCACCAACATGCCCATTCTCAAGGCCCTGTGCGTGGCGTTCATCGAACTCGTGCGCGGCGTTCCGCTCATCACCGTCCTGTTCATGTCCTCGGTGATGCTGCCCTTCTTCCTGCCCGAAGGGCTGAGCTTCGACAAGCTCCTGCGCGCCCTGATCGGCGTGGCGCTGTTTGCGTCCGCCTACATGGCGGAGGTGGTGCGCGGCGGCCTGCAGGGCATTCCGAAGGGCCAGTTCGAGGCCGCCGCGGCGCTGGGCCTGGGCTACTGGAAGTCGACCGTACTGGTCATCCTGCCCCAGGCGCTCAGGCTGGTGATCCCAGGCATCGTGAACACGTTCATCGGGCTCTTCAAGGACACCAGCCTGGTACTCATCATTGGCCTGTTCGACCTGCTTGGCAGTACCCAGGCCGCCAATGCCGACACCAACTGGCTGGGGTTTTCGACCGAAGGCTATGTTTTTGCAGGATGCGTTTACTGGGTCTTCTGTTTCAGCATGTCGCGCTACAGCCAGTGGCTTGAGAAGAGGCTGCAAACCGGTCAACGACACTGAGATCCAGTGAGGAGACGCACATGAATGCCGTACAGGCCGTCGACCCGGTAGGCAACGCCGCGAGCGCCGGCCAGGCCATGGTCGAGCTGCGTGGCGTGCATAAGTGGTTCGATAGCTTCCACGTGCTCAAGGACATCAACCTGAGCGTCGCGAAAGGCGAGCGCATCGTCATCTGCGGGCCCTCGGGCTCCGGGAAGTCCACGCTGATCCGCTGCATCAACCGCCTGGAAGAGCATCAGCGCGGCAGGATCGTCGTTGACGGCGTCGAACTCACCAGCGACGTGAAAAACATCGAGAAGGTCCGCTGCGAAGTGGGTATGGTGTTCCAGCAGTTCAATCTCTTTCCACATCTCACGGTCCTGGAGAACTGCGTACTGGCGCCGATGTGGGTTCGCAAGACGCCGCGAAAGGCGGCCGAGCAGGCCGCGATGGAATACCTCGAGCGTGTGCGCATCCCCGAGCAGGCGAAAAAGTACCCGGGGCAGCTCTCCGGCGGCCAGCAACAGCGCGTGGCGATCGCCCGCAGCCTTTGCATGCGCCCCAAGATCATGTTGTTCGACGAGCCCACCTCGGCGCTCGACCCGGAGATGATCAAGGAGGTGCTCGATGTCATGGTGGAACTGGCCAGGAGCGGGATGACCATGCTCTGCGTGACCCACGAGATGGGCTTTGCCAAGACGGTCGCCAATCGCGTGATATTCATGGACGGCGGCGAGATCATCGAGGAAAACGAACCCGAGGCGTTCTTCACGCGCCCGCGGCACGACCGGACGAAACTGTTCCTGAGCCAGATCCTCAATCGATGAGGCCGTACCAGCCGCCTGTCGAATGCCGCTATGCCCATGCGCCGACGCGAGCCGGGCGATGTTGAGCAAGTGAAGTCGTGCTGTTGCTGCCTGATCCTGAAGAAGTCCATGCTTTGCATAGCCATCTTTTCGGACATCTTCTTCACATTAATCGGCTAGCTCATGAGTCCCCAGCTTGCTTCAATCCGGGGTAAGCGCAATGGGGTGTAGCCAGGTTCCCTGAAATCTCTGTCGAAGGCAAGACCTGTCCCTTCAGTGGGGCGCCATGATCCGACATTGCGCCGTCCAACGATTCCACAAGGGGACAGCATGCATGCAACACTATCGACGATTCCGGAACTAGCCAGCGACATGGCCGCCGGCAGGATGGTGATCCTGGTCGACGACGAGCATCGTGAGAATGAGGGGGACCTCATACTCGCGGCCGATCACGTGACGCCGGAGGCCATCAACTTCATGGCAACGCATGGGCGCGGGCTCATCTGCCTGACGATAACCGGAGAGCGCTGCGAGCGATTGCGCCTGCCGCCAATGTCGTCGAGCAACGGTGCGCCACTTGGGACGGCGTTTACAGTCTCCATTGAAGCCGCTCAAGGTGTGACCACAGGCATATCCGCGCATGATCGTGCACGGACCATTCGCGCGGCTATTGCGCCTGACGCGGCATCGGAGGACCTCGTCAGGCCGGGCCACGTCTTTCCCTTGCAGGCCCGCGACGGCGGCGTGCTGGTTCGGGCAGGCCATACCGAGGCGGGATGCGATCTTGCCGCCATCGCGGGCCTGGCGCCGGCCAGCGTGATCTGCGAGATCATGAACGACGATGGCACGATGGCGCGCCTGCCGGACCTGGAGGCGTTCGCCGCGAGACACCGTATCCGCATCGGCACGATCGCGGACCTGATCGCGCATCGCAGCCGGACGGAAAAACTGGTCGTGCGCGCGCGCGAGCGGCGCATTCGCACCGCCTGTGGGGAATTCGACTGCAAGGTCTATCGCGACAGCTTTGGCGGTACGCATCTGGCACTGAGCTGCGGCCAGTGGCGAGAAGCCGATAACGTCCTGGTCCGGGTTCACGAGCCGACGTCGATCCTGGACCTGCTGGCCGTTGGTGGAAATCCGCATTCCTGGAGCCTGCCGACGGCGCTCGCCAAGCTGCGTAGCACCGGAAGGGGCGTGGCCGTGCTGTTGAATGCCGGCGGGGATGCAGCAGCGCTGGGCGCGCAACTCCTGGCGACGGGAGAGCGAACTGCCACTGCCGAATCGTCGATGGACCCGCGCCTGCATGGCATTGGCGCGCAGATCCTGCGAGACCTTAACGTCGGGAGAATGACCCTGCTGGCGAGCCCTCGCCGGATCCCGAGCATGGCGGGCTTTGGCATCGAGGTGCTGGACTTTATCGAGGCGCCGCGAGCCAGAGCTGGCGCGCAACTCAAGGTTGCCTGACGAAAGGGAACATCATGACGCTGAACGGTATCTACCCTCACGGCCCCGGCGTGGGCGCGGTGGTCCGCTGCGCAGAGGCACGTCTGCCCCTCGCGTCGGGCGAGTTTCGCGCCATTGCCTATCGTGGCAGGCATGGTGGACAGGAGCACATCGCCCTGGTCGCTGGCGATCCCAGTGAAGAGGCAGGGAGATGCCTGGTGCGGGTTCACTCCGAATGCCTGACGGGCGATGCCCTGGCGTCACTGCGGTGCGATTGCGGCGAGCAGTTAAAGCGCGCGCTGCACGACATCGCCGCCACGGGCTGTGGCGTGCTCGTGTATGTGCGCGGACACGAGGGCAGAGGTATTGGCCTGGCAGAGAAGATCCGTGCCTACCAGCTTCAGGACGGCGGGCTGGATACTGTCGACGCCAACCTGCAGCTCGGTCATGCGGCCGATGAGCGCACCTATGACCAGGCTGCCGCCATCCTGCTCGACCTCGGCGCACGAAGGATCAGGCTCCTCACCAACAATCCCGACAAAGTGGAGGCATTGACAGCGTGCGGCATCATCGTGCTGGAGCGTGTTCCGCTTCATGCGCGGCCGAACCAGGAGAACCAGCATTACCTGCGCGTGAAGCGGGAGAAAATGGGGCATCACTAGTGCCTGCTCATACATAAAACGTGCGCGCGCAAGCGGGATACGCGGCGCAGGGCGACCAGCTTCGCCCCGCGCCTCTGCAGAAGGAGCCTATGCCGCCTTCCTGATCCGGTCATGCGGATCGATCACGAATTTCCGTGGGGCCCCGGAATCGAAGGCGGCATATCCCTTGGGCGCGTCATCCAGTGAGATCACTTCGACGCCCACGATCTCGGCAATCCGGATGCGATCCCAGAGAATGGCCTGCATCAGTGACCGGTTGTACTTCATGACCGGCGTCTGTCCAGTAAAGAAGCTATGCGACTTGGCCCATCCCAGGCCGAGCCGGATGCTGAGCGAACCACGCCTGGCTGCCGCGTCGACGGCGCCGGGATCATCGGTGACGTAAAGGCCCGGGATGCCGATCTTGCCGGAGGCACGGGTGACTTCCATCAGGGAATTCAGCACCGTTGCCGGCGCCTCATGCTGTGCGCCTTCCACACCGTGGCCGCGCGCCTCGAACCCGACGGCGTCTACGGCGCAGTCGACCTCCGGTACGCCGAGGATCTGTTCGACCTGCTCGGTCAGCGTGGCGTCGAGGGACAGGTCGACGGTATGAAACCCGACGCTGCGCGCATGTTCAAGACGGGCCGGATTGACATCGCCTACGATCACCACGGCTGCGCCGAGCAGGCGCGCTGAGGCAGCCGCCGCGAGTCCGACCGGTCCGGCGCCCGCCACGTACACCGTGCTGCCCGGGCCGACGCCTGCCGTGACCGCGCCGTGATAGCCGGTCGGGAGGATGTCGGACAGGCAGGTCAGGTCACGGATCTTCTCGATAGCCTGCTCCCGGTCTGGAAACTTCAGCAGGTTGAAGTCGGCGTAGGGCACCATCACGTACTCGGCCTGGCCACCGACCCAGCCACCCATGTCGACATAGCCGTAGGCCCCGCCCGCGCGCGCCGGATTGACCGTGAGGCAGACGCCGGTGTGCTGTTCCTTGCAGGTCCGGCAGCGCCCGCATGCCACGTTGAACGGCACGGACACAATGTCCCCGGGGACGAGCGTTTCCACGTCCTTGCCGACTTCCAGTACCTCGCCGGTGATCTCATGGCCGAGGATCAGGCCTTCGGGCGCCGTTGTCCGGCCTCGCACCATGTGCTGGTCGGAGCCGCAGATATTGGTCGACACCACCTTGAGGATCACGCCATGGTTGATGCGGCGACCGCGGGGGTCGACCAGTTCAGGAAAAGGAATCGATTGCACTTCGACAACACCTTGGCGCAGGTATGCGACACCACGATTGCTGCTCATCATTGCCTCCAGTGTGGCCCGCGGCCGGCAAGGCACACGGGCCGTCTTTGAAAATGCGGCCGTGTACCGCTACCAGGTCCACCGGACGACGATATTGGGCGTCGTCCTCGATTTGCCACCGGCGGTGTTGAGCATGTTGTTACCCGTCACCGAGTGGTGCTCCAGGCGCAAGCCGACGGCAAAGGCATCCTTCGGGCCGAAGTTCACGAAGACCTCCGGTTCGAGATAGATGTCCCAACCGCCGCCGATGATGGGGCTGAAGTAGACGGGGCCGCTGAAGGTCGCGTTCAGCCCTGCCACCCGGAAGGGGACGAGGAAGAAGAGGCGGATCAGGGCGCGAGTACCCTGCACATCCTGGGGCCCGACCGTGCACCACTTCTTCCTGGCCAGTAGTGAGGTCTCCAGCATCGAGCCCTTCGTGAACGGGAGGTCCCAGTACACGGAAAGGCCGGCCGAGACGGCGCGGTAGTGGGAATAGCTGCCATCCTCGACGCGCACCATGGCGAGCACGTCCTGGACCGGCCCGAGCGACAGGTTCGTACCGGTGGCCTTCGACAGGCTCAGGTGGGAGTTCCAGAGGAAGTAATTCTGCCGGTTCGAGGTGCCTTGTCCGAGGTCATTGCCCCGGTAGGCGTCGAACAGCACGTAGTTGTCGCCGAGCGCGTATGTGCCGAAGTGTTCAAAGCGCAGAGTCTCGCGGCTGCCATAGCCCGTGCCCGTGCCCATGACGAAGTCGTTGGGATCGGTCGGCGCAAAGGCCAACTGCACGTTGGTCTGCGAGTATGTTTCGGCGTGTGCGCAGGTCACGAAGGAAGCCAGGACGAGCGCCGCCAGGCACCGGAGCTGGCCGGGTGCCACTGAGTCAGATTTGAGCATTGCGTGGAAGTGTTCTGTGTGGTCCGTATGCCCCGGGAAGCAATGCCTCCGGGGCGGCGCTTACCTGGAAGGGGGCAGGTACTTGATGTCGATAATCGACATGGGGTCGAGCGCGTTGGCCTGCAGGCCCTGCGACTTCGCCACCCACTCCCAGGTCATCTTCACGCGGTCGGGGCTGAACCCTCCCCAGCCGTCCTTCCTGGTGATTTCGTTGTCGATCAGCGGGATGGACGCGCTGAATTCCTCACCGGCGACCTTTGCATCGAGGCCGGACACCGTCTTCGCCATCGCGGCGCCCACAGCGGAAGGATTGGTGACGGCGACCGCGCTTGCCTTGCGATATGCGTCGAGGAAGCGCCGTGCGACGTCCGGCTTCTCCTTGAGGAACTTCTCGTTGGCGACGATGACGTACCCATAGCCGTCATACCCGTAATCGGACCACTTGATCTCGCGCAGCGTCTTCCCGGCACCCTTCAGCACTGACGCGGAACCGGGCGCGCTGGTTACCCAGTCCAGCGCGCCATCGACCTGTCCGCTGGCGATCAGCGGCGCCAGCGTGCCACTGTCTACCTTCATCAGCTTCACGCTGGTGGGGTCGACGCCATTCTTCTGGAGCAGAAGTGGCCAGACCACGTTGACGCTGGAGTAGACGGACGTGGCGATGGTCTTGCCGGGCAGGTCCTTCAGGTTGTGGATTGACGAGCCGGTGGCCACGTGGATCGCATCCGGCTTCTTGTTGTAGATGCTGTAGATGATCCTGACCGGCAGCTTCTGCCGGGCGACCGCCGCAAAGACCGCGTCGATCCCGACCGCCGTCATGTCGGCTGAGCCCGCGGCCACGCGTGTCAGGGCGTCGCTGGAGCCATTGCCGCTGCGGATCTCGACATCGAGCTGCGCCTTGCCGAAGTACCCGTCGGCCTTGCCGAAGTACTCGATGCCATTGGCGCCGCTGGGAATCCAGCCGAGCTGGTAGACCACCTTGTCCGCTGCCAGCGCGGGACCTGTGGTGGCTGCGCACAACCCTAATGCCACCACCATTGCCTTAAACCGATGCACCTTCATGGAAGCTCCCCTGTCAGGTTTTATGGGACAACAAGTGCCCCTCGCGGCCCCGGTCCCAAAGCGGCAAAAACGGCAGATGCGGTCAGCGGGGCAGTGCGGAGCCCAGGCCGAGACTGGCCATGGCACGGCGATATTCGACCGACATGCGGTCAGCCGGGATATGGATCTCGTCGCGCAGGTCCAGGGGCAGGTCCTGCGGGCACTGCGCCACTACCTGCGACAGGTCTTCCACGTTGATCCGCTCCGTGAACTCGATCAGGGCCTCCGGTGCGACCTGCCTGCTCTCGTCGACCACGATCTGGAAGATGCGCGTGGTCTGCGCCGTGATGGGGGAGCCCACATCGAACACACGGTAGGTCGAGTTCGAATCGGGGTGATGCACGCGCAGCGCGCAGGAGAAGGGCAGCGTCGTCTCGTACCGATAGAACGCCCGGTTGTACTGCACGTCGGCGGTGCCGGACGGATGCGCTTCCTCGACATAGCGCACGCGCTCCATCATCTCGACCTCGAAGGCCAGGCTGTGGCCGGACTTGTGCACTTCATAGGGCGGTATCACCACCTCCGGCCCGCCGAAGGTGGTGGTGTGCACCCACGGCACATGGCACAGATCGCTGAAGTTCTCGATATGGCGCGCGGCAGACGCATTCCATACATTGGGCGGAACGATGGCCACCGTGCCGGAGCCGTCCTCCACCTGCGGCCACTCGGGCAGTCCGGCACGCGGAGCGTCGCTCAGGCACACCCAGATGAAGCCGTAGCGCTCCTGGCACTGGAAGCGCGTGAGGCACAGTTTTTTCGGTATCGGCAACTCCGGCGACAGGGCAGGAATACGCGTACAGGCGCCGTCCCCGTCGTACTCGAAGCCATGAAAGCCGCAGATGAGCCTGCCGGCCTTGACCGTGCCGAGGCTCAGCCTGGCGTTGCGGTGAGGGCACGAATCGCGAGCCGCGTGGATGCCATCGCCGGTGCGGTACAGCACGACGGGGACATCGAGCAGGGTGACGCCGAGGGGCTTGTCTGCGACTTCCGACGACAGCGCCACGGGGTGCCAGAAGGCAGCGAGGATTTCCCAGTCGGCCTCGGTGAAGCCACTGTCGGCCGGGCGGAGGCTGGTGGGATTGTCATTCTTGACGGACAGGAACATTTTGTTGGTCTCCTCAAAGGTCAAGCGTCAGGGTGGAATCCGGATTGCCGCGCGACACGCATACCAACATGCGGTCGCCGCAGGCTCGCTCGGTCGCTGACAGGTAGTGGTCCCGATGGTCGATCTCGCCGGTCATCACCCGGGTCAGGCAGGTGCCGCAGATGCCCTGTTCGCAGCTCACAGGAGGCTGGAGACCGTGCTGCCGGAGCACCTCGACAATGCTCACACCGGCTGGTACCACGGTCTGGATACCGGAGCGGGCCAGCACCAGGCGAAAGGCGTCGCCAGGTCCTGCCACCTGGGCGGCGGCGAAATACTCGGTATGCAGCGTGACGTCGTTGCGGCTTTGCAGCGCCGCGGACGCGGCGGCCATGAAGCCACGCGGTCCACACAGGTACACATGGGTTCCCGGAGCGAGTGACGCGGAAATTGCCGCCAGATCGATGCGTTGGGCAGGCGGGCCGTCGTCATAGTGGAAGAAGATGCGGGAGGATCCAAAGGCATGCTGCACCAGTTCGTTGCGGAACGGTGTGCGAGCCATGGAGCGGGTGGCGAAGTGCAGCGTGAACGAGCGGCTGCACGCTTGCATGTGCCGCGCCATCGCAAGCAAGGGCGTAATGCCGATACCGCCCGCGAGGAGCACCGCGGGGGCTTTGCCGTCGTCGAGCGGGAATGCGTTGCGGGGGCTTCCTACCTTGAGGCGCATGCCCGGCTTCACACGGTCATGCATGTGTCGCGAGACGCCGCGTCCGGCCTCTTCCCGCAGGACGGCGATGACATAGCGGTGGCGCTCCCGATCGTCATTGAGCAGGGAGTACTGGCGCACGGAACCACCGGCGACATGTACGTCGATATGCGCGCCTGCCGTGAAGGGCGGCAGGAGCCCGCCCGCAATGTCGGTGAACTCGAACGAACGGATGCCCTCGGCTTCGTCGGCGATCCGGTTCACCATGAGTTCCATGACTTCACTCATGTCTCAACCTCCTTTTCCTTATTCGCCGCCGCCCGCGGGCAGGCTGCGGGGATAGAAGATCCGTTGCACCAGCGTGACCAGGTGGAACAGACCCAGGCTCATTACCACCAGTACGCCGAGGGCGGCAAACGCCTGCGCGATCTTGAAGTACGAGGTGGAGAACCGGATGAAGTAGCCGATGCCGTGCTCCGATGCGACGAACTCGGCGATCACCGCGCCGATCACTGCCAGCGTGATGGCCACCCGTACCGCCGCGAAGACATGAGGCAAGGCGAACGGCAGCCGGATTTGCAGATACTCGCTGCGCAGCGATGCCTTGAGCGACCGGCTCAGTTCGAGCAATTCGGGCGGCGTCTGCGCGAGTCCGGTGGCAATGCCGACCACGAGTGGGAAGAATGTGATCAGTGCGGTGATGACGATACGCGTGAGGTCCGTCGCGCCCAGCGTGACGATGAGGATCGGCGCGATGGCGACCACCGGCGTCGACTGCACGACGATCAGCAGCGGATACACGCTGCGCCGGAAGGGACGGTACCGGTGCAGCGCGGCAGCCAGCGGCAGGCTCACCGCGAATGCCAGGGCGAAGCCGAGCGCGATGACCCGAAGCGTGGCCTGGATGTGGTCCCACCATAGCGCCGGGTCCACCGCAATGCCGGCGCGAAAGATGGCCGACGGCGAAGGCAGCAGATACTCCGGCAGGCCCAGCCAGCGGCCGGCGGCCTCCCAGAGGCAGAGGATGACCGCGAAGGTTGCCAGCGGCAGAAGGGCGGCAGGGGCGGGACGTGGGGTGGCCTGCGCCGCAACCAGGTTGGAATCGCTTGCTTCAATTGTGCTCATGGCTGCTCAGCATTTCTTCGCGAAGGTTGTCGGATAGCTCGTGGAAAAGCGCTTCCCGCATGGTCGCCAGGGTGCGAGGCCGGGACAGTTCCACCGCCACGACCTCGCGGATCCGTCCCGGCCGGGGCGCCAGCACGAAAATGCGGTCGGCCATCAGCACAGCCTCGGTGATCGAGTGCGTAATGAACACGGCCGTGCTCTGGCGGGCGCTCCAGAGGCGCATGAGTTCGAAGCTCAGTTCGTCCCGGGTAAGGGCGTCGAGCGCGGAGAAGGGCTCGTCAAGCAGCAGGATTTCCGGGTCGGCGAGCAGGGATCGTGCAATGCCAACTCGCTGTTGCATGCCGCCGGACAGCTCGTCGGGAAACTTGTGGCGGAAGTCCTTGAGGCCGACCAGTTCCAGAAGCTCCTCGGCCCGCGCCGTATCCGCAGGGCGCAGACGGCGGCCCTGATGCGTAATCGGGAACGTCAGGTTTGACAGGACATTGAGCCACGGGAGCAGGGTGGGTTTCTGGAAGACGAAGCCGACATCGCTGCGCGGCCCGGACACGGGGTCGCCGAACACGCGCACGGTTCCTGCTTGCGGCAGGATCAGGCCGGAGATCAGGCGCAGCAGCGTGGACTTGCCGCAGCCGCTGGGCCCGACGACGACCACGAACTCGTTGCGGCGAATGCTGAAGCTGATGCTCTTCAGCGCATGAATGACCGATCCGTCCGACGCCTTGAATCGGTGGCCGACGTCCCGGAACTCGATCGCGAGCGGCCCATCGGCGAACGCGTCGCCAGTCGTCGCGTCTGGGAATCTGGGTAGCATCACTTCACCTCCGCAGGCAGGTGCGACGCGCCCTGGTCGCTGTTCGCGAGGAGGAAGTCCAGCAACGCCGCGTCGAAGGCGGCGGGCGCCTCCAGGTTGCACAAGTGGCCGACGCCCGGCAGCACGACGAGCCGGCTGCGCGGAATGCGTGCCGACAACAAGCGGCTTTCCGGCTCCGGCAGTACCTGATCCTCGTCGCCGACGATCACCAGCGTCGGCACGGCAATGCGTGCGAGCCCGTCGCGGAAGTCCGTGGTGACCAGTGCACGCAGCGTCTGCTTGTAGGGCTCGGCGCGAAGGGCTTCCAGCGACCGGCGCAGTGTTGCGCGCACAGTATCGTCAGCCCGGCTGCCCGCCAGTACGCTGACCAGCCCCTGCGCGACCTCGCGCATCGAAGCGCCTTCTTCCAGCGGGCGCAGGCGCCTGGCGAGGAAGTCGTCGCGTGCCAGCTGCGTCAGCAAGCCGGCGCCCGCGCTGGTGGAGGCCAAGGTCAGCGTGGCAACGCTGGCGGGGTAGCGGGCATAAAAGTCCTGGGCGATGAAGCCGCCCATCGACAGGCCGACCAGATGGGCGCGCGAGGCACCCAGCGAGGCGAGCAGGGCACGCAGGTCTTCGGCAAAATCGGCGAATGCGAGAGGCTGGTCAGGATCGTCGCTGTCGCCGTAGCCGCGTGCATCCCAGGCGACGCAGGTGAAATGCGCGCAAAGGTGAGCCAGTTGCCCTTCCCAGTTGCGACGATTGCCGCCCACGCCATGCAGGAACACCACCACGGGTCCGCTGCCGGTGCGCGCGTAGGCGATGCGGACATCGCCCCGCTGGCAGAACGAGGCGCGCTTCATGGCCGTTGCTCCGGCAATACCGCGACGACCTCGATCTCGACCAGGCATGCGGGCATCAGCAGCGCCTTCACCTGCACCCCGGTGCTCGCAGGCTTGTGGTCCCCGAAGTAGGCCTGGCGCACGACCCAGTACTCGGCTGCTACGGCCTCGTTCAGTTCGCAGGTGAAGTACGTTGTCATCTTGACGACGTCACACATGGAAGCGCCAGCGCGCGCGAGTATGGCGCGGATGTTCTCGAAGCACTGGCGGGACTGCGCGACGAAGTCGCCTTCACCCTCCAGCGAGCCATCGGGCGTGAGCGCGATCTGGCCGGAGAGGTACAGGGTATTGCCTGCGCGGATCGCGGGGGCGGGGGGCATGTCATGCTCCCAGTCCCACACGGGGGCAACTGGGCTGAGATGGGTGCTCATCAGGGCGACTCCTTTCCGGTACTTGTGCGAGGCAGACGAGGGCTGGCGAGGCGCGGCGCCCGGGGGGCACCCGATCGCCGCATTCGTGACAGCAAGCCTCAGGCATGGGTGACGTGCATGGTGGCGCCGACTTTGGTCGACACGCCGAACTCTTCCATCAGCGGCAGGACTCGTTCGCCGATAAACCGCAGATCCTCGATAAAATCCGGCACGATCAGCGTGATGCCGTCGAGCTCCGCTTCGATGATGGTCGTCGCCACGCGCCGCGCGAGCGTTTCCGCCGAACCGGTCATGGCGCCTCCGAGCACCGAGCTGACGCGTGCGCCCTGGTCGATGAAGTACTGCGCCGCAAAGTTCTGCTTGGCGCTGACGTCGGAGGAATACTCGGCCGCCTGCGTCGCCAGTGCCTCGCGGTCAACACCTGCGTCGAAGTGATCGAGCCGCGCCTGCGCCTCGGCATCGGTCTCGCCCGGGATGAGGGTGAACAGCCCATAGGACTTGAAGTCGGGCTTGCCCGCTTTGGCAGCCAGTTCCTTGGCGCGCTTGCCGCGCGCGATCGAGGTCTCGTCGTCGCTGGCGGTGAAGAAGCTGGCGTTGCAGTTGTCGATGGTGAACTGGAAGCCGCGGTCGGAGGCCCCGGCGCAGATGAGCGTGGGCGGCTTCGACGGCTTCGGGTTCGACATGCAGTCGATCAGCTCGTAGAACCTGCCCTTGTGGTCGATGCGTTCCTCGGTCCACAGGCGCTTGACGATCTTGATCCATTCGTCCGCCAGCTCGTAGCGGGCCGCGTGGTCCAGCGGCTTCCACAGTCCGAGCTGGCCCAGGTCGTGCGGATTGGAGCCGGACACCAGGTTCAGCCCGACACGGCCCCTGGAGATCTGGTCGATGGTCGCGACCATCTTGGCGATGATGGCCGGCGGGAAGATCATCATGTGGACCGTTCCCCAGATATTGATGGTGCTGGTTGCCTGCGCGAGGGCGGCCATGGTGGTCAGCGACTCCAGCGTGAAGTCCCAGTGCCGCGAGGGGCCGCCGTATCCGCGCCACTTGGCCATGCTGAGCGCGAAGTCGAAGCCCATGCTCTCTGCCAGCCGGGTGACTTCGAGGTTGTGTTCGTAGCTTCCCGGCGTGGGCGGCGCATTGACCGAAGCCACCCAGCCGTTGTTGCCGACCGGGATGAAAACGCCAACCTCAGCTGCTTTCTTCGTCGTAGACATGGTGTTCCTCTCTGGATCATGAACGTGCCGTCGGGGCACGGGGTAAGCCAATTGGGCTCGGGTTATGCAGGCAGCGACAGCAGCTTCCGGAATGCGCTGCCGTGAAAGACCAGCGGCTCGACGTGTGGGCGCATCGTCAGCGCGATGATTCTCAAAAGGACGATGTCGTGGTCGCCGCCGGCGAGCGTGCCGTCGACAGCGCATTCCATCCATACCGTCGCCCCGTCGATCAGCACGGCGCCGTCTGCCGTCACGCCCAGGGCCATCCCCTCGAACTTGTCTTCGGCGCGCGAGGCCAGCTTGCGCACGGCAAGGTCGTGGCCGTGGCCGAGAAAGCTGATGCCGAGGCGTGGCGCCGCAGCCAGTCTCGACCATGTCTGCGATGTTCTCTGGATGCAGAAGGAGACCAGCGGTGGGTCGATCGAGACCGGCACGAAGCTGCTCGCGGCCAGGCCGACAGGCGTCCCGTCGATCAGCGCGCAGACGCCTACCACGCCGGTGGGGAAGCAGCCATAAGCCTTGCGCAGGAACGCACCCCGATCGCCTTCCTGTTCGGCAAGCACGGAGAAAGGCGGGTCTGCCGCCAGCCAGTTGAAGTCGGATGCAGTCATGACTCATCTCCACGGCGCGTCAGGGCGCGAACGGTGCCCGACCAGCGGTCGGCAAAGGCCTGGATGGCAACGCCATCCTCGAAGCTCTTCTCCATCAGGTAGAGCCCGGGCGTGGGGCAGGTTGCGCCAAGCTCGACCAGGACGGGCTTGAGCAGCAGGTCCGGCGCCATGGCGTGAGCCGGGCTGGCGCCCAGCATCAGCGGCACCGCCACGACGCCTTGCATGCCGGTGCCGCCGGCGAACTGGTCCAGGAACAGCTTGAGAAGGCCGGTATAGGTGGCCTTGAAGGTCGGGCTCGCGACAATGACCAGGCGCGAGCGCGCAACTGCGTCGACTGCGCTTGCGACAGGGGCGTCGCCCCAGCCGAGTAACGGCGCGCCCAGTTCGACGACGTCGATGGTGATGTCCGGCGCAGTGCCGGTCAGGGCCTCGGCCAGCATGCGCGCAGCCTGAGCTGTGCGGGATCTCGGCTTCGGATTGCCGATGACGATCGTAGTAGGCATGTCCATCCCCTTGTGGATTTCGCCGCCGACTGCTTGTGCCTGCCGTCAGCGTTTGTGTAAGGGGATTTAACTACCGGCGAGCTGATGCAACTATCCGCTTAGTCTGTGAAGGCTGTCCGGAAAGATGCATCGGGCAGCGGACGAAGGCAGCAAGGGGGCGGAATGCAGCGCGCCGGCCATCGGCCGGCGCGGTCATGGGAAATGCCTGGAGGTGTCGCTAGCGCGCCTGCTGTGCGCGCCGTTGAATCGTTTCGGACGGCGATTCGGCGTATGCGCGCTTGTAGTCGGCGGAGAAGCGGCCGAAATGCGTGAAGCCCACGCCGAGGGCGATGGCGGAGACGCTGTCGCGGGTGAGGTTGGACGTCAGCTCTGCGCGCGCCTGCTCCAGGCGGAAGTGCTTGAGATAGGCGACCGGCGTGTAGCCGGTGTACTTCCGGAAGCAGTCGAACAGCTTCAGGCGAGACACACCGGCGACGGTCTCGATGTCCTCGAGATGGATGGTTTCGCGGAAATTGGTCTCGATAAACATCTTGGCCCGCATGACATATTCGGGGATCTTCGCGCCAAGCGACTTCCGGATTCGCTCGGTGTAGTTGCTGGGTTGCGCGATGAGCAGGCCTTTCAGCAAGGTTGTTTCGAAGTCGCGGCTAAACGCTGCACACCGGTAGAGCTCGCCGGCACAATCGACCTCGCTCAGATAGCTTCTGACCATGCGCCACCAGGAACCGGAGCAGCCTTCGGAGCCGCTCATGCGGGTCTCGAAAACCAGCAGCTCCCGAACCGGCGCGCCGAGCATATTGCCAAGCACCCGCTCGAGCGACGCGCGCGATACAGTGACGAGAATTTTCCTGCAGTGGCCGGACATATCCAGCTGCAAGGCCTGTTCGGGGGAGACCGCGATGCCACAATCCGCATTGGACAGGAGCATGCCGTGCGGGCCGGACAGGGCCTGTTCCCCCTCCACTGGCAGGCTGATGTTGTAGGTGGTGCACAGCTCTCCGGCTCCGACATCCACCGAGATGTCGGAGCCGTACTGCACGCAGCCTATCGTGGTCGACATGCTCCGAAGCAGGTGTCCGCCATAGCTGAAGCGGAAACGGCCCGGCGAGCCAATTCGCACGGAGTGTGGGCCGCAGAGGGCTGCGGAAAAGTTGCGGGCCGCATTGATGTCCAGCTCTCTGGCCTGAATGGTGTCGTCGACGAGATAGCGAGTATCCATGCGCTGCACTCCGTGTCGGGCGGTGAGGTGGGAGTCAATGGGAGGCGTGGCTCATGGCCCGCCAGAGCGCCTTGGTGGACTGTCGCAACGTCTCCCGTTCCGGCAGGCCGGGGCCGCCACGGCGGCACAGCGCCATCAGCCCCTGCGCGTGCGCTTCTATCAGGGTGGCACGGATGGCGCATTCCTGGTGCGGGAGCGACGGATTGATTGCGGCGATCAGGTCTAGCCAGATCTGTTGGAACTGCTTGTTGCCTTCGCCCACCAGCTCCGCCACGCCCGCGTCATGCTCGGCGAGCGCCCAGCATTCGAGCACGAAGGGCGTAACGTCGGAATCGACGACCAGGATATCGTCAAAGAACTCATCGATGATGGCGATCAGGCGTGCTTCCGGGGACTGAAGCCGATTGGTGCCGAGGCGCGAGTACCGGTCGATGTAGCGGCCGTACACCTCGCGGATGGTGGCGATCAGCAATGCATCACGGTTGACGAAATAGTGCTGCAGGGTGCTGAGACGCACGCCAACGTCAGCAGCGACGCGGTTGATGCTGTAGCCGCCATAGCCCTCGCGCGCAAATACTCGGATAGAAGCCTCGATCAGTTCCGGAACACGGGTGGCTCGGTTGCCGCGCCGTCTGGCGTGGGCTCCGCCGGCCGTTCCTTGCAGGTCCGCAGAGGTAAAGATGAGCTTTTCCATGCTGCCATCCGATGGGCATCCCGCTTCCAGGGACGTCGTGTTCAGTGGGGGCTCCTGGGATCGGAGGTCGTGCTGGCAGCAGGTTGCTACGGGCTGACAGTCAGGGGAATATTAGGTTTTTCAACCTATATTTTGCAGTGGAGTTAACCCTGTTTTGTGCTCAATAATGCCCAAATAATCGAGAATAACAGGTTGGATTACCCAAAAAGTGACATGCGCCTAACCAAGCCTGGATGGGAGAATAGCGCGAGAGATGATGACGCCCACGGCGTCGGGAGAGACCAGGGAAGAGGGACGCGGATCCCTGACTGGCTCTTTCCACTTGTACGGCACTACGGTCAGGAAAGGGAAGGCACTCCGGTCCCGCGGCCAAATATCGAACGTCGAATCGCCGCTGCGTTCTGTCTCATTGGCTATGAACGGAGCCAATTTTCGTTGCCGCCAGCGCTGCGTCCAGCGCTTCCATGAATTCGTTGAGCTTGATTGGCTTGGTAAGGTAGCGAAAGAATCCGGCTTTGATCCCTTTCTCGATGTCGCGTGGCATCGCATTTGCACTGAGGGCGATGACCGGAATGTGCGTCGTCCGCGGGTCTTCACGGAGGAACCTCAGCGCTTCGATGCCGTTGATGTCGGGCAGATGGATATCCATCACGACGACTTCCGGCAACGAAGTGCGGGCGAGTTCGACGCCGAGCGCCCCGGTCACCGCAGTCAGGAGGCGCATATCCGCTCGACGCCCGACGAGTTGCTCGACCAGTTTCAGGTTGGCTGGGTTGTCTTCCACATACAACAGGGTATATATCTCAGTACGCTTGTCTGGCTGCGCGTTGGCGGCCGCCGTGAGCACGGCGCTCTCGTCTTTCAATTCCGGCGGGCTCGCGGCACCCAGTTCCACCCAGAAGATGCTGCCCACGCCAACCGCACTTTCGGCGCCGATCGTTCCGCCCATCAGTTCAACCAGGCGCTTGACCACAACCAGCCCGATACCCGTTCCTTCCTCCGGACCAGCTTCTTGCCCAAGGCGGTTGAACGGCTGAAACAGTTGTGCCAGGCGCTCCGGGTCCATGCCCGCGCCGGTGTCGTGCACGCTAAGGCGAACGCGGTTTCCCGTGGTCACATTGCATTGCACTTCAACCGATCCTTGTTCACGGTTGTATTTGATCGCGTTAGAAAGCAGATTGAGGAGGATCTGCTTCAGCCGCGTGCGATCAGCGCGGACAAAACACGGGAAATTGAGCAATGGAAAGCGCATGCGAACACCGCGTCTCAGTGCTTGCTGCTCGATCATGCAATGGCATTCGCGTAGGGTTTCCGCCACGGATACCGGCTCTGGCGACAGCGACGCCTGCCCGGCCTCGATTTTCGCGAGATCAAGTACCTCGTTGATGAGTTCCAGCAAATGCCATCCAGCTTTCAGAATTTGATCGATGCTGGCCTGCTGCGAGGGGGGCGGTGGCGGGGAGTCTGATGCCATCAGCTGCGCGAAGCCCAGGATCGCATTCAAGGGGCTGCGCAACTCATGACTCATGCTCGAGACAAAATCGGATTTTGCACGGTTGGCGCTTTCAGCAGAAGTTTGTGCCTGCTTTTGGTCCTCAATGTCAGTTGAGGTGCCAAACCACTTAAGGATATCTCCGTTGGCGTCCTTGAACGGCAATGCACGGCAAAGAAACCATCGGTAGGCGCCATCGGCACCTCGTTTCATGCGGAACTCGATTTCAAACTCGCTGCCGGTCTTTATGGCGTCCCTCCAGCGATCAACGGCGATTTCCAGATCATCAGGGTGGTATATCTGCTCCCAACCCCAACCGGATAACTCATTGAGCACCAGACCCGTATAGGTCACTCCTTGCTGATTGACGTAGTCCACCCAACCATCCGGCCGGGCTGTCCACACGATGTGCGGTAAGGCATTCGCGATCTGCCTGAAATACCGTTCGCCATTGATCACTTCAGGCGCGGATGACGGCAGTTTTTCAATTGGTGGCGTACGCGGCTTTCGCATGGTCTGATCCCGGATCCAGCATACAAGCCCACTATATCCACGGATCGGCTGACTATCCATCGGAGGAGCAAATTATCTCAGCAGTGGATTGGGGGCCCCCAGCCGGTCGCCGATATCCAATTTCGATTGTTGTGATGCAGCGTGATAAGTGGGCCAAGGCCATCCTGCGCCTTCTGCCTCCGGCGCCGAGGCCCAGGCGATCGATGAGACCTTGGGCCGGATGCGTCGACAAACATAGGCGGCGAGGCTACTTGCGACCTATTTTGCTTGCAGTTACGAGAGGTCCGCCTTTGCTTTCTCTTTCCAGCGCCTGGTGTTTCGCGTCTGTGCGGTGCCGCACCCAAGCTATCTCATGCCCGTCATGATATGTACTGCTCTCAAAAATGACTGCAGTCGGCGGCAAACGCTACGGTCCATATTCAGCCCGTCCGTGTTTTCGTTCGCGCCGTTATGCCACGGTTTCTGCAGCCACCTGTTCCCGGATGCCCTGCACATCGCGCTCATAGGTGCGCGCCGCGACCAGATAGCCCAGCGCCGCCAGCACCGAGAATGCGGGCATGATGGCCATCGCCACGGGCAGCGTCCACAGGTCGGACAGCACCCCGGCGATGAATGGCCCTGCCGCCAGCCCGAACAGGTTCAGGAAGATGGCCAGCACCGCGCCGGCCGTGGCGCGGATGCCGGGGTGCACCACGTCGAGAACCAGGGCAACCGCGGGGCCGGCGGTGCAGGTCATGAGCAAGCCGCCCGCCGCGATCCAGGCCAGTTGCCGGCCGGGTGCCAGGGCCAGGCCGGTGCCGCCCAGCGAAGGCATGAGCATCGCCATGGAGAGCAGGCACAGCACCGCCACGGTGGTCAGCTTGTTGCGCGGGCGGTGGCGGCCCGAGCGGTCCACCACTGCGCCCCACAGCACTGCGCCCACGGCGCCGCACAGCACCACCAGTGCGGCGCTGACAGCGGCTTTTTCCGGCGGCAGTCCGCGCGTGCGGTTCAGGTAGCTGGGCAGCCAGGCCCAGACGGTGGACAGCACGATCACCTGGGCCGACGAGCCCAGGCACACCCACAGCATGGAGGGCGAGCGCGTGAGCGCCGCCACGATGGCGCGGGCGCTGCTGCCCAGGCTTTGCGTGGCCTGGTCGAGCCGTGGGCTTAGTGCCACGGTGCGGTAGTCGCGCACGAACATGTAGAGCAGCGCGAGTGCCAGCCCTGGTATGCCCACCACGCCAAATGCGGCGCGCCAACCCCAGTGCGCGGCAATGACGCCGCCCAGCATGACCCCCAGCACGGAGCCGAAAGAGCCTGCCGCGAAGAAGGCCCCCATGAGCGCGGAACGCATGCGCGCCGGAAAGTGGCTGGTCAGCAGCGCAGCGCCCACCGAGCCGTAGCCGGCCTCGCCCACGCCCACCACGGCGCGCGCGATAAGCAGCTGGCTGTAGTTGCGCGTGAACATGCAGGAGATGCAGGCCAGGCTCCACGCGGTGGCCATCACGACGATGCTCTTGACGCGGCTGCCCCGGTCGGCCCACAGCGCGATCGGCACGGCGCCCGCGGCCACGGTGACGGACACGGCGGACACCAGCGCGCCAAGCTGCTTGTCCGACAGGCCCCACTCCAGTTTCAGGTGGGGAAAGAGCGAGACGATGACTTGACGGTCGATGTAGTCCGCCAGCATCAGCGCTACCGTCATCACAAACGCGAACCACGCCTGGCGTTTGCCAAAGAGGTAGTCGTCGGGGTTGGCCCGCAGGTGGGTCGCCGTACTCAAGTCCATCGCAGTCTCCGTGGGGGCAATACCATGAATTGTTTTTTTTGCATGGCGCCCTCTCCCGCGTGCGGAAGAGGGGCTGGGCGAGTCAGGCCGGTCAGGGCACGAGGATGGTGGAGCCGACCGTCTTGCGGCCTTCCAGGGCACGGTGCGCGTTGGCCGCGTCTTCCAGCGCGAATTCCTGCTGCGGTTCGCTGACGATGCGGCCGGCGAGCACGTGCTCGAACAGCTCTCTGGCCATGTCCAGCATGTGCGGACGCGGGTTGATGTAGTGCATCATCGCGGGCCGCGTCATCCAGATGGAACCCTTTGCCGCGAGCAGTTGCGAATCGACGACCACCGGGCCCGACGAGGTGCCGTTGCTGATCAGGCTGCCGCGCGGTTGCAGGCAGTCGAGCGAGGTCATCAGCGTGTCCTTGCCCACCGAGTCGAAGACCACCTTCACGCCTTTGCCGTCGGTCAGTTCCTTTACGCGCTCCACGGTGTTTTCGCGAGAGGTCACGATGGTGTGCGTGCAGCCATTGGCTTTGGCGAGCGCGGCTTTTTCGTCGGTGCTCACGGTGCCGATCATGGTCACGCCGAGGGCGCGCGCCCACTGGCAGGCAATCAGGCCCACGCCGCCCGCGGCGGCGTGGTACAGGATGGTTTCACCGCCGTTCAGCGGGTAGACCTGGCGGAACAGGTACTGCGCCGTCATGCCCTTCATCATCAGCGTGGCGGCGCTACGATCGCTGATGCCATCGGGCAGCGGAATCAGCACGGCGGCGGGCATCACGCGCACTTCGGAATACGCGCCCTGCGGGCCGATAAGGTAGCCCACGCGGTCGCCGGGCTTGAGGTAGTCCACGCCGGGCCCCACTGCCTCGACCACACCCACGGCGTCGGAGCCCAGGCCGTTGGGCAGGTCGAGCGGGTAGCGCCCGGTGCGGAAGTAGGTGTCGATGAAGTTCAGCGCGATGAAGCTGTGGCGCACGCGTGCCTCGCCGGGACCGGGGGCGCCGACTTCGACGTTTTCAACCTTCAGCACTTCGGGGCCGCCGGTTTCGTAGAAACGTACTGCCTTGACCATGAGAATTCTCCTGACTAAGCCGAAAGCTCGGCGATGAAATCGAGTGCACGCGGCCACGGGCCAAAGCCGGACGCGGGGTTGAGGTGGCCCACCTCGCCCAGGTCCACCAGGCGGCTGCCCCAGATGCGCGCCATCTCCTCCACCTGAGCAAAGCGCGCCAGCGGGTCGTTGCGGCTGGCCGCGACGATGCTGGGGAAGGGCAGGGCCTGCATGGGCACCGGGAACCAGCCGCCGTCCCTGAGGGCGGCCAGAGGCGGGTAGCCCTCGGGCATGGGTTGGTCAAGCTCCGGCGGGGTGGCGAGCAGCGCTCCCTTCACGGGCCGCCTGGTCTGCGCTGCCCAGTGCGCGAGCATGGGGCAGCCGCCGCTGTGTGCCACGATCACGATCGGGCCGTCGATGGACTGGGCTTCGCGTTCGATGGCTTCCACGCGCGCGGCGCGGTCCAGGCCCGCGCCGGTGCGCCCCATGGGCGGCACGGTGCGTACCTTGGGCAGTTGCGCGGCCAGCAGGGTTTGCCAGTGGGCATCAACGTGGTCGCGCAGGCCGGGGACGATGAGGACAGTGGGTTGCATATTGGTTCTGCTTGATATCAAAGGCTTTCACGATCTCGCCACCGCTGCCCGGCTGTGCACAACCGGGCAGCGGTGGCGATGAGGGACAAGCGGCGTTGCCTGGCCGGTCTCCTCCGCGGCAATGTCTTACGCGGTCTTGCGCAGGAAGCCCTGCTGGCGGCCAGGGGCGTTGGGTGCAAAGCCGTTGGCGGCCAGCGTTTCTTCCACCGTGTCGTAGAACACGCCAATGCGGCAGATCTCGCGTGCCTGCCTGGCCGTGGCGATCGGGCGGCCCAGTTCGCTGGAGACGCGCACCAACTGCTCGATCTGCTTGGCGGTGCCGATCTTGGCCGTGCGGGTCTGGTTCCACAGGTTGTCTTCCGTACCGGTGCGCACGTGCAAGCCCATGGCAATGCCCATCATGTTCACGGGCAGCGTGTTGAGCACGGAGCTTTCGACCGTCAGCACCGCGCCATCCGGCACGCCGCGCACGAAGTTGGCCAGCGTGTAGACGTTGGGCGAATCCATGCCGCCGCCGATCGCCACCCAGTTCAGCACCAGCGGGCCCTTGTAGACGCCGCGGCGAATCAGGCGCTCCACGGATTCAAGGCTGTTCTGGTTGTAGCACTGGAACTCGCTCTGAATGCCCGCGGCAGTCAGGCGGCGGATATGTTCCTCGGCCCAGCCGGGCTGCGCAGGCACGGTCATTTCCTTGTAGGCGCCATAGACCACCGGGTCTTCCAGCGAACTGCCCTGCCAGTCGCGGTAGTCGAACTGCTCCAGAAAGTTCATCTGCGAGGTGTTGATCGTCACCGTCACCTGGTCGGGCTTGGGGTCGAGTTCGGCCAGCATGTGCCGCGTGTCGTCGGACAGCCACTTGGCGGCGGCGCCTTCCGATTCGGGCGCAAAGCTGATCGAGCCGCCTACCTGGATGATCATGTCCGGAACGCGGGCGCGCACGCCGGAGATCAGTTCGTTGAACTTGGACAGGCGCTTGCTGCCCTTGCCGTCCAGTTCACGCACGTGCAGGTGCAGCACCGTCGCGCCGGCGTTGTAGCAGTCCACCGCCATCTGGATCTGTTCTTCCATCGTCACCGGGATTTCGCCGGGGAAGTCCGACGGCACGTAGGAAGGCGCGTAGGGCGCGGCGGTAATGATCAGCGGTTGCATGTTCTCGGGGAACAGGTGGCCGTCGAGGAAGTTCATGGTGCTTTCTCCTGGTGTGGTCAGATCTCAGTAGGTGGGGGTGCCGACGATTCCCGCGCGTTCCATCTTGCGATGGCAGGGGGGGTAGTCCATCACCGCGTAATGCTGCGTGGAACGGTTGTCCCAGATGGCGACGTCGTTGGGCTTCCAGCGCCAGCGCACCTGGTATTCCGGAATGGCGGCCTGGCTGATGAGGTACTGGAGCAACTGCGCCGAGCCGGGCGCGAAGTCCTGCCCCACGCGCACGTTGCCGGGGGTGTGGAAATTGGTGAAATGCGTGGTAAAGCCGCACACGAACAGCACCTTCTCGCCCGTCTCGGGGTGGGTGCGCACTACGGGGTGTTCGGCGTCCGGGTACTGGGCGCGCAGCGCGTGGCGCTTTTCGATCGGCATCGCCGCGCCAAAGGTGCACTCAATGCTGTGGCGCGCGCGCAATGGAGCGATCAGGTCCTTGATGTGTTGCGGCAGCTTCTCGTAGGCCAGCGCCATGTTGGCCCACGCGGTGTCGCCGCCCACGGGCGGGCATTCGACGCAGCGCAGCACCGCGCCCATCGCAGGGGCCTCGCGCCAGGTGCCGTCGGTGTGCCATGAGTTTTCATAGCGGTCGACGGGGGTATCGGGCGACTTGTAGATGCGCACCAGGCCGGGGTTGTCCGGGTCGCTGCCGACCACGGGGTGGTCCTCCAGGTCGCCAAAGCGGCGGGCGAAGGCCACGTGCTCGGAGCGGGCGATGTCCTGGCCGCGCAGGAACAAGACCTTGTGTTTGAGCAGCGCGGCCTTGATTTCTGCAAACAGGCCGGCGTCACGGGCCGCGTCGGCCAGGCTGACGCCGGAAAGTTCAGCGCCGATGGCGCAGGTGAGTTGCTCGATGTGCACTGTTGTCTCCTTGGTGCGGGAGCGGATCGGGCGTCCCTTGTTCTATCGGTGGCAACTGTAGGAAATCCTGGCGTTTCCACCTTTTGCATTTCATGCCAAGGGTTGTACTATTTGTGCCACTCCGGGTTTTCCCCTAGGGGGTGCGGCTGGTGACTTTGCTGCGCACAGCGGCGTTGACCGGCGCCGTAATCTGCTGCAACACAGGTAATAGTCTGAAATCAAAGGCACCGGCCCGGCGCCACGCACCTGCGAGGGCCGAAGCCATAATGATGGTTCACGGCCACGGCGATATCTGATGAACCCGCTCTCCCCGAACTCCCGTTTTTTCCAGAGGCAGCCGGCACGTGCCGCCGTACTGCTCTCGATGGTGACGGCGCTGGCGCTGCCTGCGGCAGCCTTCAGCCAGGAAGTGTCCGGCAGCGACGATGCCAGCGAGGCGCTTCGCAACATCCAGAACAACTTTGCCCGCATGACGCCGCCGCCGCGCACCGTCGATTCCATCAATCAGGAATTGAAAGCGGGCGAAGTGAAGTCCCGCCCTGCCGGCATGAGCCGTCGCGGTGGGGGCAGGCGTGGGAGCAAAGCCTTGCAGGACGGCACGTTGTCCGGGGATAAAGGCCAGGCTGGCACTGACGCGCCAGCACCTGACCCACATTCCGCCCAGTCCGGTGCAGCCAGCGAAGGTGCGATGCACTAGGGTCTGTTCACCGGGACACTGCCTGCCATGGCGGCGTCCCCAAGGTCAATCACCACCGATCTAGCGCAGCGTCCAGACGGTTACCGTATTCGTGTTGTCGTTCACCGCCGCGAACTGTGACTGGCCGCCGCTGCCCCGTCCGAATGCGAGGCCGAACGCGGAGCCGGGTGCCGGATCGACTTGCATCACCGCGACGAATTGCCCTTGGGGCGTGAACTCGATGATTTCGCTCCCATGTTGCTGATTGGCGTTGATCGCGTCTCCGTTCGCCGTCACCAGATCTCCATTCGGCGCAAGCGCCAGTGCCAACGGCCCGCGAAGGTGGTCATTGTCCTGATAGATCACCGTTCCCGGTCCGTTGTCTTGCGTAAGCGCCGCAGCGTGCGAGATTGCGAACACGGCATTGTCGTTGGTCGATGCGACATAGAGCACATCGTGGGCCGCGTCATAGGCTAGTCCTGTCGGACCGACAACGAGTGCCGCGGCATCGGGCCGGTGCATGTAGCCGGACGCAATGATATGAGAGGTATTCAGAAGCGTTGCGCCGCTCGGGCCAATGTTGATATCGATCCTTGCCACGGTTCCGTTCAAGACGTTCGATACGAACGCCGTGACCTGCGACCCCTGATCGTTGATGACCGTCATGTCCCACGGACCGTCCAGGAGGTTTGGATCTTTCAGCACGCTGAAAAGCTCTCCTTGGGGAGTGATCACCAATAGCGAGCTGGTGGAACTGATGGTTGTGCCATTCGTCGTCGGAAGATTGCCGACCAGCACGAATCCGCTATTCAGTACAGCCAGTGCGGTAGTGAGCCCCAGATTCTGCCCCTGGAAAAAGGTGACTGGCTTGGCGTCGGTCACCAGCTTCACGATGGTCGTTCCCGTGCCTTGCTTGTTGGAGTGCGCATTGAAATTGGACACCACCACGTCCCCCGGCTTCAGCGCACCCCCCGACGCAACGCCGGCAGGCACGAAGGCAATGCCGTAGGGATTGAGGTCATGGTTGGTCGGAACGGTCGACGCGACCGTGGATGTCGGTGGAAGGATCGTTTCTCCACCAGCAAGGGAGGATCCCAGCGACAGTACCAGGAGGCCGACGCCACACATTACGCCGCACAGATGGCGGGGCGTGAACCGGGTTCGGGGAGGGACTGCCGCGTCGATATTCCGCGTGCGGGATTCGACGGCAGGGACGTGACGCAAGGCTTCCATTGGGCACCTCCATCTTCTGAGGAACACCCCGGCTGCGCAATGCTTCAACGCGAAAAGGCGCTCAATATAAGCGTTGCAGGCGCCTCATTTATTCCCTCAGGTGTCCACTGCGCGGCAATATCACCCACCGCTGCGCAATGGAATGTTCCCAGGGCGATAGCCACCTCCGCATAGGGGCGACTGTAAGTAATTCTAGTCGACCAGCGGCACGCCTTGCGCCGGGAGCACGCCGGGAGTACCTAATAAGCGCTGCGATACCTGCCAGCGTAACCCTGGCTATTCCAGGAACACCTAGTCCGAGTTCCGGATTTTCGCCCCCCGGGCGGTCCGGTCCAACGCGCCGCTACGATCGGGCCGCGAGTCGGGCCTGCTCAAGGAAGTCTCTGATCAGGCTGGCGCTGTGCGACGTCCTTCGCCACAGCAGGCCGAACCGGCGTGGCTCGGGTTCTGAAGGCAGATGGAGCTTTGCAATACGCAGGCTGGCAGTCAGCGGCGATGCGATGTCCGGGACCAGCGACACCCCCAGGCCACGATCCACCATCATAGCGATTGCGAGGAGCGAGCTCAGCTCGAAGCGCTCCTGTGTCGGCGTGATGCCGGCCTTGCGCAGGTAGTCGTCGGCCTGCTTGCCGCCGCCGAGGCTGCGGTCGTAGCGGATCAGTGGCCTGGTGCGCAGCAGCTCGAGCGGATCCGCTTCCCGGTCCCGCTGCGCGGCAAGGACGACCAGCGGTTCCTTGCGCAGCAGTTCCCAGGCAAAGGCTTTGGGGATGGAGTAGGGCGGGTGCAGGCAGACGGCGGCGTCAAGCTCCGCCTGCTTGACTGCGTCGTAGAGCTCGCTCGACATGGCGGACCGGATGCGGACGGACACGCCCGGATGCCTGGCCGCGAAACGCGCAAGGGCGTCCGGCAGGAGGCTGTGGAGCGCCGTGTTGATGGTGCCGATGCGCAGCTCGCGGATCTCGTCCGCCTGATTCACCCACCCTCTCAGCGCGTCGACTTCCCTGAGCAGCGAGACACAGCGCGCAGCAAGGCGGCGCCCGGACTCGGTGGGCGCCACCGTACGGCCGGCGCGTGCCAGCAACGCCGTGCCGAGTTCCCGCTCCAGTACCTGGATCTGCTGGGAAACTGCCGCAGGCGTCACGTTGAGCCGCCTCGCGGCTTCCGCCAGCGTGCCTGTTTCCACAACCAGGCTGAAAGCCTTGAGGTAGCTCGTCTCCATAGAATTTCTATTGTGCGAAGGTAGGAAAGTATAGTTTATCTCCTCTCCTGACTACGCCACACTGCATTGCCTCCTACAAGACACGGTGTTGGCCATGAGAAGCAAGTTGTTCGTCCCCGGTTCCCGCCCGGAGTTTTTTGCCAAGGCGCTCGCGAGCGGCGCGGATGCACTGTCCTTTGACCTGGAGGATGCGGTGGCTGAGGACAAGAAAGCCGAGGCCCGTGACCTGCTGTCCCGATGGCTGCGTTCCGCTGAGGCCCGCTCGACGGCAAAGACCCTGATCGTTCGCGTCAACGGCCTCGGCACCGGGCATTTCGAGGCTGACCTGGCCGCGGTGGTGGTGCCCGGCGTGCATCTGGTCAACCTGCCCAAGCCGGAGAGTGTCGGCGACGTCCGCCGCGCGGCGGCGGCGGTAGAACAGGCGGAGCGGGCCAACGGCTTCACCGCAGCGGATGCGAAGGTCCGCCTGCTGCTGAACATTGAATCGCCAGCGGCGCTGCGCTGTGCCGCCGAACTGGCCGGCGCGCATCCGCGCGTGGCGGGCCTGCAGCTGGGCCTGGGCGATCTGTTCGAGCCCGCCGGCATTCATCGGCGCAACCCGGCGGCCATCGCAGCGGCCATGTTCGCCGTACGCATGGCGGCCGCCGAAGCCAACGTCTACGCCTATGACACCGTGTTCGCCAACATTCGCGATGCCGAGGGCTTCCGTGCCGAGGCGGAGATGTCCAGGCAGATGGGCTTCCTGGGCAAGAGCTGCATCCACCCAAGCCAGATCGCGCTGGCCAACGATGTCTACCGGCCGTCCGACGACGAGATCGCGCACGCGCTGCGGGTCGTCGCGGCCGCCGCCCAGGCGCAGGCCGACGGCGTCGGCGCCTACGTCGTGGATGGGAAGATGATCGACGCTCCTTTCGTCCGGCGAGCACAGGCCACCGTCGAGATTGCCAGGCAGCTTGGACTGATCGCCGCCTGACCCCGCAGCACAGACCCACATAAAAACCAGACAGGAGACAGACCATGACGACCATACAGCCGCGTCGGGCCGCAGCATGCTTCGGGCTGATCGCCGCATTCGGCGCTTTGGTGGCAGCAGCCGACGCAGCCGCCGAGAGCCCCTATCCGTCGAGGCCTGTCACGATCATCGTGCCGTATCCGCCTGGCGGCTCGAACGATATCTTTGCCCGTATCGTGGCCAAGGAGATCGGCGAGGAGCTGAAGCAGACGGTGATCATCGACAACCGCCCCGGCGCGAGCGGCAATACGGGAACCGGCATGGTGGCCAAGGCAGCGCCGGACGGCTATACCCTGGTCGCGGTGTCGTCGAGCATGACGACCAATGCCGCGGTGCAGAGCAAGCTGCCGTACGACGCGGTCAGGAGCTTTGCGCCAGTGGCGATGCTTGCCAGGGGGCCGTTCATCGTGGCGGTCAGCAACGACTTTCCCGCCAGCACGCCGCAGGAACTGATCAGCGCGATCCGCGCCAATCCGGGCAAGTTCAATTACGCGTCTTCCGGCCCCGGCAGCGTCAACCAGTTCGGCACCGAACTGCTCAAGGCCAAGGCCGGCAAGCTGGCCATCACCCACGTACCCTACCGTGGCATGGGCCCCGCCATCACCGACCTGATCGGCAACCAGACCCAGGTGCTGATCTCGAGCGGCCCCTCGCTGCTGCCGATGGTCCGCGCCGGCAAGGTGCGGGCCGTGGGCATCACCAGTCTGAAACCAAGCCCGGTCGCGCCGGAGCTGGTGCCAATGGCGAGCGCGGTCCCCGGCTACGAGTTTGAACTCTGGTGGGGCCTGCTGGCGCCGGCAGGCACGCCGCCGGCCATCGTCGCGCGGCTGAATGCGGCGGTGAACCAGGTGCTCGCCAGGCCTGACGTCAAGGCGGCCATCCTCAGGGAAGGGGCCGAGGCGAAGCCCGTCACCCCCCAACAGTTCGCCGAGACGATCGCGGCCGACGTGGTGCGGTGGAAGGCGCTGGCCAAACAGCAGAACATTGTCGCGGACTGATCGCCTGGCTGATTCGGAGGCTGTATGCAAATCAACACCACTGCCGGGGACGCTGTCTTCGGCTCAGGCCGGGCGGGACAGCCAGGTCCACTGAGCGGCGTGCGCGTGCTTGACCTGAGCGCCTATATCGCGGGGCCGTACGGCTGCTCGCTGCTTGCCGACCAGGGCGCTGACGTGATCAAGGTCGAGCCGCCCGTGGGCGACAACCTGCGCAAGTATCCGTCGACGCTGGAGAGCGAAAGCCGGGCCTTCCTGGGCGTCAACCGAAGCAAGCTGGGCGTCGTGCTCGACCTGAAGCACCCGGCCGATCTGGAGCGGCTGCTGGCGCTGGTGCGCAACGCGGATGTGCTGGTGCATAACTTCCGCCCGAGCGTGCCGGGCCGGCTCGGCATTGGCTACGAGCAGCTCAGCCAGGTCAACCCGCGGCTGATCTACTGCGCCGTCACCGGCTACGGCGAGACGGGCCCGCTCAAGGACAAGGCCGGTTACGACCAGGTGCTGCAGACCATGACCGGCATGTGCACGCTGCAGGGCAAGCACGGCGGGCCGCCGGAGATTCTGTACGGCTCCGTGGTCGACTACTATGCCTCGGCGCTGGTCGCGGGTGCGGTGTCTTCGGCGCTCTACGAGCGTGAGAAGAGCGGGGCGGGGCAGTATGTGGGCGTGTCGCTGCTGCGCGCGGCGCTGACCATGCAGTCGGCCCGGATGGTCTGGGCCGAATCGGAGCCCAGGGAGGTCGGGCGCGACATGCGCTCCGGCGGGATCACCGGCATTCATCCGACCCGGGATGGCTACATATATATCTCGGCCAATACCCCGCATTTCTGGCGGGCGCTGTGCGAGAAGACCGGCCTGGCCGATCTGCTGTCGACCGATCGCTACGACAGCGTGCGCAAGCGCGCCGAACATCATGGGGAAATCGTGCCCCGCCTGCACGCGGCGCTGCAGGAGCGTTCGGCGCTGGAATGGGAGGCCATCTTCGGCGAGGAGGTGCCGTGCGCGGCAGCCCGCTCGGTGGAGGACATGTTCGATTTCCCCCAGGTCGCCGCGGAAGGGATGCTGGCAACGTTCGAACACCCCGTGGTTGGCCGTTATCGCGGCTTCACGCGCGCCGTGAAGTTCGGACGCACGCCCGGTCCGGAACCGTTCGCCGCCCCCGCGCTCGACCAGCACGGGGACCGGGTCCGCGCCGCGGCGGACAGGCTGGCAGGACATGGCTGACCTCCGCTACGGCGGCCCGGTCCCGCTGGTGCCGAACAGTTCGGCAAGCGGCGCGCCACGCAGCGCAGCGCTCGCCAACGCCTGCGATGCTCACCTGCATATCTACGATGCGCGCTTCGCGGCGATTGCGCCGGTGGTGGCAAACGCCACCGTGGATGACTACCGTGGCGTGCAAGGGCTGCTGGGCACGAGCCGCGCGGTCATCGTGCAGCCTCGCTGCTACGGCACGGACAACAGCGCCACGCTCGATGCGATCCGGAAGCTGGGTATCGCCCATGCGCGCGGCGTTGCGGTGGTGCGGCCGGATGTGACAGACGAGACCCTGCATGGCCTGCATGCGGGTGGGATCCGGGGCATCCGGTTCTCGCTCTACACCGAGGCTCATGCGGCGGTGAGCTTCGAGATGGTGGAAGCGCTCGCCGATCGTGTTGCCGGGTTGGGGTGGCATCTGCAATTGCATTGGACCGCGGACCAGATCGTCGCCTACGGCGATTTGCTGGCACGCCTGCGCACGCCGCTGGTGTTCGACCACCTGGGCCGCCTGCCGCTGCCCGGCGGAACGGGGCACGCTGCGTTCTCAGTCATCTCCGGCCTGCTGGCGCGCGGCAACGCGTGGCTGAAGCTGTCCGGCGCATATCTGGATTCCATCGTCGGCGCCGCCGGGCGCTATGCGGACATCGACCCGGTGGCGATGGCATGGGTGCGCACCGCGCCGGAACGGCTGGTATGGGGCAGTGACTGGCCCCATAGCACGGAGACCCGCTTCAAGCCGGACGATGCCTTGCTGTACGACCTGCTGGCCCGCTGGACCGGCACCGAGGCGCTCCGGCGCCGCATCCTGGTGGACAACCCTGCCTTGCTGTACGGATTCGAGACCGCATAGCCGGCCCGAACCAAATAGAAAATCGGAGACAACATGAAAATCATTCTGCAGCGTCTTGGCAAAAGCCTGGCGATTCTGGCGGCGGCGGTGCCGCTCGGCGCCTTCGCGTTCCCCGACAAGCCGATCCGCATGGTGGTGCCCTATTCGGCGGGCGGCGGTGCCGATAACACGGCGCGGGTCGTGGCCCAGAAAATGGGAGAGATCCTTGGCCAGACCGTGGTCATCGACAACAAGCCGGGCGCCGGCGGCGTCATCGGCGCCGACGCAGTGGCCAAGGCTGCCCCGGATGGCTATACGGTGCTGTACGATGCCTCGGCGTTCGCGGTCAACGGCGCGCTGCGCAAGCTGCCGTTCGACCCGAGCACGGATTTCATTCCGATCTCGCTGGTGGCCACGGCGCCGCAGATTCTTGTGGTCGCGGCGAACGCGCCTTACAAGACCGTTGCCGACTTCATCGGCTCGGCCAGGAAGTCGCCGGGCAAGCTGACCTATGCCTCCGCCGGCGCTGGCACCGGCTCGCATCTGGCTGCGGAGATGTTCAATGAGCAGGCCAGGATCGAATTGCTCCATGTTCCGTACAAAGGCGGCGCGCCGGCACTGACCGACGTGATGGGCGGGCAGGTCGCGGCCTATTTCGGCAATACGGCATCGACGCTGCAATACGTGACCGGGGGCAAGCTGCGCGCGCTGGCGGTGACGTCCAGGACGCGCATGAAGGCCTTGCCCAATACGCCGACCCTGGCCGAGAGCGGCATGCCCGACTATGAAGTGCTTGAGTGGAACGGCGTGTTCCTGCCCAGGGGGACCGCACCGGATCGCGTGCAGGCAATTGCCGGCGCCGTACAGAAGGCGGTGGCCGATCCGGGGGTGCGCGCCAGGCTGCAGCAAGCCGGACTCGATCCGGTCGGCAACACGCCGCAAGCGTTCAGGAGCTTCCTGCAGGCCGAGTCGGCGCGCTGGCACGCCCTGGTCAAGGCACGTGGCGTCCGCGTTGAATAACGCGCCGCTGCCATTCAGCACCTGGTGGGTGAAGGGCGGCAGTTCGAGCAGGGCCGTGCCGACGCGCCACAGCGCTCAGTCAGCGCACCGTTGAATGAACTGCGTGATGGCAGGCAGGATGGATTGCCGGAATCCCTGGCCGGCGAAGGTGCCGTAGTGACCCACGCCGTCAACGACCAGGTGTTCTCTCCGGTCGGCGGCAAGGCCCGCGCAGAGTGCGTGAGCTGCCTGGGTCTGACCGCGGCCGGTGATGTCGTCGTCGCCGCCTTCGATGGTCAGCAATGAAACGTTCGTAATAGCCTCGGGACAGATACGGCGCTGGCCGACTTCCATGCTGCCGCGGCACAGGTGATGCTCCAGGAAAACCTTCTGGATGGTTTCCAGGTAGTACTCGGCCGGCACGTCGAGCACGGCGTTGTACTCGTCATAGAACTGGCGATGCCTGGCAGCCTCGCCCTGCCTGCCATCGACCAGGTGGCGGTAGAAGTCGAGGTGCGCGCCGGCGTGGCGTGCGACGTTCATCGATACGAAGCCGGCAAGCTGGAGGAAGCCCGGATAAACCTGGCGGCCTTTTCCCGGGTAGCCGACAGGTACCTGCTCGATGACGTTCGCCTCGAACCATGCCAGCGAATGCTGTCGGGCAAACCGGTTGACTGCCGTCGGGCTGACGCGGGTGTCGATTGGCGCGGCGATGAGGGTCATGGAGCGGGGCTGCAGCTGCTCGTCGTCTTCGGCCATCTGGGCGACCGCGCAAAGCACCGGGACCCCCGGCTGGCAAACCGCCACGATATGCGTGCCGGTGCCGAGGTATCGCAAGAATTTCTTCAGGTAATCGGCATAGCTGCCAAGGTCGAAGTGCCCGGCGTCAAGCGGGACCAGGCGCGCATCGGACCAGTCGGTGATGTAGACATCGTGCCCGGGCAGCAATGCCTCGACCGTTGGGCGCAGGAGGGTGGCGTAGTGGCCCGAGAGCGGCGCCACGAGCAACACCCGGGGACCAGGGTCGGGCATATCCTTCCTGAAATGCAGCAGCCGGCAGAAGGGCTCTTCGACAAGCGCGGTCTCGGTGACGGCGACCCGTTGCCCGCCTGCGATGACCTCGTTGATCCCAAAGCGAGGTTTGCCGTAGGCCTTGGTCAGCCGCGTGAACAGTTCAAGCACGGCGTCGGCCTCGCGGATGCCCGGAAGCCAGGCGAGGGACTCGCCCCAGAAACTGACTGCACGGGAACCTGCCTCGATGATTGCCTCGAGCGGTCCAAGGGATTGCAGCGTGAGTTCCCGCAGAGCATAGAGTGCCATGGCGATTCCCGCCTCTTGAATCGGGTTGTGGAGTGTTGTCTTCGCGCAGGAACGTGCTGCGCGACGCGGGCTTCAGCGCGGATGGCGTGCCCGACAGCCGCATGGCCGGCATCGCGCAGGCTGGGTGGGCGGGCGACAGGCTTCTGCCACGGATCCGCCTGCGCGACGGTGGCGCTGGTGCACTGAGAAGTGCTGCGCGCGGCTCAGGTGTCTTCGATGTCGAATCGACTGACTGCGGGAAGCGCCGGACTTGCCGTTGCGGCCTGACAGATGCGCGCGAGCCTGGTCGCACGCGGATCGGCTGGAATACTGCATGACGCCCCCTACCACCCAAAGCCACCGGCATTGCATCGCAATGCCGGCAGAACACCCTGCAATCAAGTTACACGATTTACATTTGGTAACACATGCGATCTAACCCTATTGCAACGTTTTGCATGGTTTCTTCGCAATGAAGAGGGCAGAGGCAAGGCGTTCGATGCAAATATTGGGCGATTTTCTGGTGGAATGTGATCTTCTGATTCCAGCAAGCCAAATGCGGTCTGGCTATCTGCGGTGCTATTTGTAAGCCTTTGCAAGTTACGCTCGGACAGGCAGGGCTCGAAGCCTCTCACTCTCTACCCAGAAATCCCATCCCCCGACGCCAGCGTCAACACTGCATCGCGCTTTTCCAGCAAGTGCCGCTTCAATACGGCCGCCAGCTTCTTGCCGTCCCGGGCTTCCAGGGCCTTGATCATGTCTTCGTGATCATCGACGGCCTCGTCCCACTTGCCGCTTTGCTGGTTGGAACGAAAACGCATTGCCTGCAGGCGCCGGTTGATCGACTGATAGGCCTGGCGCAACGCCGAATTGCGTGCGGCTTCGTTGATGCGGTCGTGTATCTCCTGGTTGCGGCTGTAGTAGCCAGGCAGATCGTTGTGCGTGCGGCAGACCAGCATCGCATAGTGCAGCGCCTTGATCTGCGCCAGCTCGGCGGGGGTGATGCGCTCGCAGGCCAGTTCGCCCGAGAACGCTTCCAGGCCGCTCATCAGCTCAAAGTTCTCCCGGATCTCGGACTCGCTCATCTGGGAGATGCTTGCGCCGCGGTTGGGCGAGAGATCGATCAGGCCCTCTGCCGCCAGCACCTTGAACGCCTCGCGCAGGGGTGTCCGGGAGATGCCCAGGGTCTCGCAAAGCTCACGCTCATTGAGCTTGGTGCCAGGAGCGAGGACGCCTTCGACGATGCATTGCCGCAGGTGCCCGACCACCGTGTCATGCAGGCGCGGACGCGCCAGGCGCGGCAGCGACGGGCCCGTGGCGGGGCGTGCAACTGCCTCTTCCATAAGTGAATTTTGCATTCAATGTCCTCTATACGCGTTGCGGAGGATTCTACTGCATCTTCATTCTTCGCTCAAAACGTCGGGTATACACCGAGATTTCAGGCCAAATTCCGGCTTGGATCCAGGTTTTTCGTCTGCTATAGTCGATTGCATTCAAAATTCATTATTCAACAAGGAGGCATCGCTCCCATGATTCACCTCGACTTTCACCCCGCTGGCCGCCACTTCCTGCAGATTCCCGGACCGAGCCCGGTCCCCGACCGCATCCTGCGCGCGATGAGCTATCCGACCATCGACCACCGCGGTCCCGAGTTCGGCGCGCTGGGCCGCAAGGTGCTGGCGGACATCAAGCAGATCTTCAAGACCCGGCACCCGGTGATCATCTATCCCGCTTCCGGCACGGGCGCGTGGGAAGCGGCGCTGACCAACACGCTCAGCCCGGGCGACCACGTGCTGATGTTCGAGACGGGTCACTTCGCCACGCTGTGGAAGAAGATGGCCGAAGCGCTCGGCCTGAAGCCGGAGTTCCTGGGCCTGCCTGGCATTGAAGGGTGGCGCCGCGGGGTGCAGGCGGACATGATCGAAGCGCGATTGCGCCAGGACACCGGCCACGCGATCAAGGCCGTGTGCGTGGTGCACAACGAGACCTCGACGGGGGTCACGTCGGATATCGCTTCGGTGCGCCGGGCCATCGATGCCGCCGGCCACCCGGCGCTGCTGCTGGTGGATACGATCTCGGGGCTGGCCTCGGCCGACTATCGCCATGACGAGTGGGGCGTGGACGTGACCGTGTCGGGCTCGCAGAAGGGCCTGATGCTGCCGCCGGGAATCAGCTTCAATGCGCTCTCGCCCAAGGCGATCGCTGCCAGCCAGACGGCAAGACTGCCGCGCGCGTTCTGGGGCTGGGCGGAGATCATCGAGGCCAACCAGAACGGCTACTGGCCCTACACGCCGAATACCAACCTGCTGTACGGCCTGTCCGAGGCGCTCGACATGATCCTCGGCGAGGGCCTGGACAATGTCTTCGCCCGGCATCAGCGCCTGGCGGAAGCGACGCGCCGTGCCGTGCGCGCCTGGGGGCTGGAGATCCAGTGCGCCGATCCCGCCGTGTACAGCCCGGTGCTGACCGGCGTGATGATGCCCGACGGCTTCGATGCCGATGCGGTGCGCAAGATCATCTATGCGCGCTTCGACATGTCGCTGGGGCAGGCGCTGGGCAAGATGCGCGGACGCATGTTCCGCATCGGCCATCTCGGCGATTGCAACGACCTGACCCTGATGGCGACCCTCGCCGGTTGCGAGATGGGACTGAAGCTGGCGGGCGTGCCGGTGGCCGGCAGCGGGATTGTTGCGGCCATGGACTACCTGGCATCGCACGCGGACATGCCCGTTCTCAAGGCCGCCGCCTGAGCGGCAGCCAGTAAAGGCCGGCGCGCGGAGGACGCGCAGCCGGCTTTCCAGTCACGTCGGAGCGTCACAAGAGCATGCCATCACCGCGCAGGGGATCGGCAGGGCGGCAGCCGCCTTCGCATCTTGCTGGCCTCCACCAGTGTTCGCCCAAGCCGGACCCAGAGCCGGCGGCGATCTGAAGTCATCGGCGCCAACGCCAGTCGGCGCCGGAACCAGCAGTCCGGAGACAAGTCATGAAGCGCTTTCGTGCGACCAGCATTGTGCTGGTGATGCTATGCATCATGTATTTCATCACCTATCTAGACCGTGTCAATGTGAGCACGGCCGCGGCGGGTTTTGGCCAGGAGTTCAACCTCAGCAAGACCGAGATCGGCCTTGTCTTTTCCGCGTTCGCGTACCCCTACCTGGTGTTCCAGATCATCGGCGGGTGGGTCAGCGACCGCTTCGGCGCCAGGCGCACGCTGCTGGTCTGCGGCGTGCTCTGGGCCATTGCCACGTTCCTGACCGGCATGGCCGGTGGCCTGGTCTCGCTGCTGGCGGCACGCCTGTTGCTCGGCCTTGGCGAAGGCGCCACCTTTCCCGCGGCCACCGCGGCGATGTCGCGATGGGTCGCCAGGGAAAAACGCGGCTTTGCACAAGGCATCACCCACGCCTGCGCACGGGTCGGCAATGCCGTGGCCCCGGCCGCGGTGGTGGCGATCATGGCCGTGTACGGGTGGCGCGAGTCGTTCTACATCTGCGGCGTGATCAGCCTGGTCTGGGTGGCGCTGTGGGCGTGGAGCTTTACCGAGCATCCCAAGGACCATCCGCGCATCACCAGGGATGAGCTGGATGCACTGCCGACGCCGAAGCCGAAGACCGCAAACGTGCCGTGGCGCCGCCTGTTCAGGCGCATGGCGCCGGTTACCGTGGTGTACTTCTGCTACGGCTGGACGCTGTGGCTGTTCCTGAGCTGGATTCCGCAGTACTTCCTGCACAGCTACTCGCTGGACCTGAAGAAGTCCGCCGTGTTCGCGTCCGCGGTGTTCTTTGCCGGCGTTGTCGGCGACACCCTCGGTGGCATGGTGACGGACAAGATCTACCACAAGACGGGTTGCCTGAAGCGTGCGCGCAGCTGGATGGTCGCGGTCTGCATGCTGCTCACCATGCTGTCGCTGCTGCCGATGCTGTTCACGCACGACCTGTACGTGTCGATGGCGTGCCTCGCCTTTGGCTTCTTCTTTGCCGAGATGACCATCGGTCCGATGTGGGCGATCCCCATGGACATTGCCCCGGAGCATGCCGGCACGGCGAGCGGCATGATGAATTCCGGGTCGGCGCTGGCGGCCATCATCTCGCCGGTCCTGTCGGGCTATCTGATCGACCGCTTCGGCAGCTGGGAACTGCCTTTTATCGGCAGCATGGTGCTGATGGCGCTGGGCGTGATGCTCGCCTTCCGGATGCAGCCGGAAAGCCGTTTCGAGACCGATGCGGCCGGTGCGCCGGTTGCTTCGCGCTCGCATGCCTGAAACGGGTTCCAAGTCAAGCCACGGCAGCGCCGCGGGCATGCAGAACCATTGTCTACCGAATGCCATGAACACTTCATCGTCCTCCTTGCTGGTCAAGCCGATCCACCTGGTGCCCGCCCGCCATCGCGCTACCTCGCCGCTGTCCGCGCTCCTGCGCAAGGAGCTGCGGGGCGACGTGCTGTTCGACCGGGCCGGCCGTGGCCGCTATGCCACCGACGCGTCGATCTACCAGATCATGCCGATCGGCGTGGTGGTCCCGCGCGACCAGGCCGACCTGCGGCGCGCCCTCGACATCGCCCGCGACCAGCGCGTGCCGGTGCTGGCGCGCGGCGCGGGCACCAGCCAGTGCGGCCAGACCGTGGGCGAAGCCCTGGTCATCGACAACAGCAAGTGGCTCAACAACATCATCGACTTCGACGCCGTGGCGCGCACGGTGACCGTGGAACCGGGCATCGTGCTCGACCACCTCAATGCCTGGCTCAGGCCGCACGGGCTGTGGTTCCCGGTCGACGTCTCCACCGGGGCGCAATGCACCATCGGCGGCATGGCCGGCAACAACTCGTGCGGTTCGCGCTCGATTGCCTACGGCAACATGGTGCATAACGTGCTGGCCATCGACGCGGTGCTGGCCGACGGCAGCGAATGCCACTTCGGCTCGCTGGCGCAGCCGGTCGCGGCAGGGCGCGCGCAAGGCATCCTGCGCGGACTGGAGCGCATCGCCCGGCGCGAGCGCGACGAGATTGCGGAACGCATGCCCAAGGTGCTGCGCCGCGTGGCCGGCTACAACATCGACCTGTTCGACTGCCAGAACCCGCTTGCCTATACGGACGACGGCCATGCCAACCTGTCGCATATCCTGGTCGGTTCGGAAGGCACGCTGGCCTGCAGCCGCCAGCTCACGCTGAAGCTGTCGCCGCTGCCGGCGTACAAGGTGCTGGGCGTGGTGAACTTCCCCACGTTCTACCAGGCGATGGACATGACGCAGCACATCGTCAAGCTGCGTCCGGTGGCGGTGGAGCTGGTCGACCGCACCATGATCGATCTGTCGAGGGAGAACCCGGCATTCCGCCCCGTGGTCGAGCGCGCGCTGGCCGGCGATCCGCAGGCCATCCTGCTGGTGGAGTTTGCCGGCGAGGACCGGCAGGCGCTGCTGGCGCAGCTCGACCGGCTTGCCGAGCTGATGGGGGATCTTGGCCTGCCGGGTTCGGTGGTCAAGATGGCCGAAGAGAAGGCACAGAAGGCCCTGTGGGATGTGCGCAAGGCCGGCCTGAACATCATGATGAGCATGAAGGGCGACGGCAAGCCGGTATCGTTCATCGAGGACTGCGCGGTGCCGCTGGAGCACCTGGCCGAGTACACCCGCCGGCTGACCGAGGTCTTCCACAAGCATGAAACCGAGGGCACCTGGTACGCCCACGCCAGCGTCGGCACGCTGCACGTGCGCCCGATCCTGGATATGCGCCGCGACGGCGCGTTGCGTATGCGCGAGATCGCCGAGGAGGCCGCCGAGCTGGTGCGCGAGTACAAGGGTGCCTACTCCGGCGAACACGGCGACGGCCTGTGCCGCGGGGAATGGGTGGCCTGGCAGTACGGCCCGCGCATCAACGCGGCGTTCAGCGAGATCAAGGCGCTGTTCGACCCCGACAACCGCTTCAACCCGGACAAGATCGTGCGCCCGCCGAAGATGGACGCGCGCGAGCACTTCCGCTTTGCCCCCGGCTACGCGGCGCTGCCGCTGACGCCCGCGCTGGACTGGTCGGCGTGGAACGTGCGGCGGGACCCGATGACCGGCGCCGAGACCGCGCCCGGCACCGGCACCGACACGGCCACGCACGGCCTGGCATCGGCCGTGGAGATGTGCAACAACAACGGCCACTGCCGCAAGTTCGACGCCGGCACCATGTGCCCTAGCTATCGCGTGACCAAGGACGAGCAGCACGTGACGCGCGGCCGTGCCAACACGCTGCGGCTGGCGGTGTCCGGCCAGCTCGGCCCGGACGGGCTGGCCAGCCCGGAGGTGAAGGAAGCGCTGGACCTGTGCGTCTCGTGCAAGGGCTGCAAGCGCGACTGCCCGACCGGTGTCGACATGGCGAAGTTCAAGATCGAGGCCCGCCATGCCTGGGCCACGCGGCACGGCATCAGCCTGCGCGAGCGCATGGTGGCGTTCATGCCGCGCTATGCGCCGCTTGCCGCGCGCGTGCCAGGCCTGCTGGCGCTGGCCGACAGCGTGCCAGGGGTCTCGGGCTGGATCAAGCGGGCGCTGGGGTTTGCCCCGCAGCGGTCGCTGCCGCGCTTCGGCAAGCCCTTCCTGGCGGGGCGCCGCAACGCAGTGGGCAAAGCCGGCAGCCGGGAAGTCCTGCTCTTCGTCGACACCTTCAGCAACTACATGGAACCCGACAACGCGCGCGCCGCGCAGGCCGTGCTGGAAGCCGCCGGCTATACGGTGCACTTCAACGTCCGTGAAGGCGAACGCCCGCTGTGCTGTGGCCGTACTTTCCTGGCGGCAGGCCTGGTCGACCAGGCGAAGCAAGAGGCGCGGCGCATGCTGGACGCGTTCCGCCCCTTCGTCGAGCGCGGCGTGCCGGTGGTCGGCCTGGAGCCGTCGTGCCTGCTGTCGTTGCGGGATGAGTTCTTGAGTTACGGCTATGGCGAGGAGGCCAGGCGGCTTGCCAGCCTGTCGTTCCTGTTCGAGGAGTTCCTGGTGCGGGAGCAGGGCGCGGGCCGGCTGAACCTGCCGCTGCAGCCGCTGCAGGCATCCGAGGCCGTCGTGCACGGCCACTGCCACCAGAAGGCGTTCGATGCGTTCACGCCGGTGCAGACCGTGCTCGGGTGGATTCCGGGGCTGAAGGTAGTGCCCGTGGAGTCATCCTGCTGCGGCATGGCCGGCAGCTTTGGCTACGAGGCGGAGCACTTCGAAGCGTCGAAGGCGATGGCGGAGTTGTCGCTGCTGCCGGCGGTGCGCAAACGCGCGTCCGGCGCCATCGTGGTCGCGGACGGCACCAGTTGCCGACACCAGATCCTGGACGGCGCCGACGCCGAGGCGCTGCACGTGGCCCGGGTGCTGGCGATGGCCCTCGAGGGAGGCCGCCATGTCTGAGCCCCTGCAGGACCGGACGCGGCTGCGGCCGCCGGCTCCGGCCAGGATCGGCGACCGCGTGGAAGACGTGGGCTCGCCGGCCTTGCTGGTCGACCTCGATGCCTTCGACCACAACCTCGCGCAGATGCAGGGCCTGGCCGATGCCGGCGGCATTGCCCTGCGCCCGCATGCCAAGGCGCACAAGTCCGTCGCGGTTGCGCAGCGGCAGATCGCCGCCGGCGCGGTCGGGATCTGCTGCCAGAAGCTTAGCGAGGCCTATCCGTTTGCTGCCGCCGGCATCGCGGACATCCACATCAGCAATGAGTTTGTCGGCGCGGACAAGCTGGCGATGGCGGTGGAGCTGGCCCGCCACGTGAAGCTGAGCCTCTGCGTCGATGACGTGCGGCAGGTGGCGGCGATAGCGTCCGCGGCCGAAGCCGGCGGGGTGCGCATGACCGTGCTGCCGGAGGTCGACGTGGGGCACGGGCGTTGCGGCGTCAACAGCACGGATGCGCTGGGCCGGCTGGCCGATGCCATCGGCGAGGCGCCGGCGCTGCGCTTCGGTGGACTGCAGGCGTATCACGGCGGCGCGCAGCACCTGCCGGCCTGGGTACAGCGCCGGCAGGCCGCGCAGCGTGCCGCGCAAGCGGTGGATGGCTATGTGCGGCATCTCGATGCACGGGGCATTTGCTGCCCGGTGATCACGGGCGGCGGCACCGGCACGGCGGAGTTCGACTGCCAGAGCGGGGTCTACACCGAAGTCCAGCCGGGCACTTATCTGTTCCTGGACGGCCACTATGGCGCCAGCGAATGGCTGGGACAATTCCAGCCGAAGCACAGCCTGTTCCTGTCGGCAACGGTCATGAGCACGGCGCGGCCCGGCGTGGTGGTCTGCGACGTCGGCCTGAAGTCGGTCGCGGTGGACTCCGGCCTGCCGCGCCTGTGGTCCAGGGACCGCAGCGGCTGGCTGCGCTATGTCGCGGCGAACGATGAGCACGGTGTCCTGGAAGTGCTGAACGGCGACAGCCAGGCATTGCTGGGGAACCAGCTTTTGCTGGTGCCCGGGCACTGCGATCCCACCGCGAACCTGCATGCACAGTTCGTGTGCTTTCGCGACGGGCATGTCGTCGGCCTGTGGGAGGTGGATGCGCGTGGCCTGAGCCGCTGACGCTGGGCTCTTCTTTCAAACCACCGGGCGCCGCCACCGCATCCCGGCGCTGTTCTCTCGGCTAATCATCGCCAGTCTGACGGGTACCCCACTTAAGTGGGGTGTCTGCGTCGCGATAATCAGCGTCCGCTACCCCCCACTTGCTATAAATTGTAAATACATATAAAACGGCCAGCCCTTGAAGCTTGCGCCGTCTGATAAGTGCATTTTCTGGCACAGCTGTTGGCGACGCCGTTCAGCTGCTGCCGCCCATATCCGGGGAAATCATCTTGCGCCAGACGCTTGCTCGCGTGCTGCGCCCGCTGGGACGCCTAGGGTCGCGCACCATCACGGCGGGCACCCTGCTGCTTGGCGTGCTGACGACGGCCTTCGTCTATGCGTTCTGCACCGATTTGCTGGAGCGGGATGCCCGCCTGCGTTTTGAGAACGATACGGGCGACGTCATCCAGCAGATCGATACCCGCATCCGGCTCTATACCGATGTACTGGTGACCATGCAGGCGCTGTTCGGCGCCAGCGACCATGTCTCGCGGGGCGAGTTTCGCGATTTCGTCAGCGGGCTGAATTTGCCGCAGCGCTATCCCGGCTTCCAGACACTGAACTACGCGCCATACGTGCCGGCGTCCGAGATCGACGCCTTCGTCGCCCGGCAGCGCAGCGATCCGATCCTGCGCGAGGCCGGCGTGACGTTCAACGTCCACCCCCCCGGCCGGCGGCCCGGCCACTTTGTGCTGACCTATGTCGAGCCGCTCGACATCAACCTGGCGTCAATCGGCATCGACATGGGCGCCGAGCCACGCCGCCTGGCCGCGCTCGAACGCGCGCGCGATACCGGGCAGTCGGTCAGCAGCGGCCGCCTGATCTTCAGCGAGGCCAGGAACCCGCATGTGGGCATCGCGCTGCGCCTGCCGGTGTACCGCAAGGGGCCGGAACTGGACTCGGTGGAAGCGCGCCGGCGCGCCTATGTCGGATCGGTTGGCGCGGGGATCCGGGTGGACGACCTGCTGAAAGACCTGGTCAGCAACGAGAATCTGCGCCGGATCCGGTTCCGCGTCTATGACGCCGGAGACTTCGCGGAGCCGGCGGCTCCCCTCTCCGCCACCAACCTGCTCTATGACAGCGTGACCGGCCTGGCGGCCCGGGAGCGCAACCGGGGCACAGGGGGCAGCGCCGTCCGCGCCGGTGCCGCGCAAGCGGCGACGCCGCTGGCGGACGGCCAGGCGGTCCCGGGCGCGGGCCAGCATGACCTGGCCAAGAGCGAGGTGCGGGATTTCGGCGGACGGCGCTGGGTGATCGCATTTGCCGCCGATGCCAGTGCCTTCAGTGGTCCCCAGCGCTACCTGCCCGTGCTGGTGGCGATTTCCGGCCTGATCATCAGCGTGCTGCTGGGCTGGCTGGCCTATGCGTTGTCGAGTTCGCGGGCGCGCGCCGTCGCCGTGGCCGACCAGATGACGCACAGCCTGCGCGACAGCCAGGCCGCGCTCGCCGAGGCGCAGCAGATTGCCCACCTGGGTGACTGGCGCATCGACCTGGGCAAGGACGTCGCGCACTTTTCCCGGGAAATGGCGCACCTGCTAGGCTGGCGCGCCGACCAGGCGACGCCGGAAGTGTTGTTCCAGGCGATCGACACCGGCCATCGCGCCGTGCTGCAGGAAAGGATGCGGGCAGCCCTGCAGGATCGCCAGCCATTCGAGTTCGAGTGCCCCTACCGGTCGCGCCGCGGACGCCGGGGCTGGCTGCACCTGATCGGCCACGCGCACGGGGCGCCGGACAGCGCCGTGCTGCGGGGAACCGCGCAGGACATCAGCCAGCGCAAGTCCGCCGAGCAGGCCAGGGCGCAGGAACACCAGATTGCCCTGCATCTTGCCACTGCCACCAGCGAAGTCGAGGTGCTGGAGGATATTGTCCACACGCTGCTCGAAGGCATGGACTGGGAGGCCGGTGCCTTCTGGCCGAGCGGCGACAGCGAGGGACTGAAGCTGCCGCAGGTCTACCTGGCGCGCGTCAAGGCGCTGGAGCCCTGGCTCGCCGAACGCCCCGCATGGCCGGCCGGCGCCGCGGTCCTGCAGGCGCCGCAATGGTATGCAAACCGCAACGCGATGGCCCGGCACGCGCAAGCCACGTGGCTCGACGCGGGCGGCATCCGGACGCTGTTCGCCTTCCCGCTGAGCCGGGGGCACGTGACGCTCGGCGTGGTCGAACTCTATTCGCGCGGCAAGCGCAGCGCCGATACGCACGCGCTTGCGATGGCGGGCGGCATTGCCAATCAGACCGGGCATTTCCTGCTGAGGCGCCAGGCCGAGGAAAACCTGCGCTTTATCGCCAATCACGATGCCCTTACCGGCCTGCCGAACCGCCTCATGTTCAAGGCCGAGTTCGAGAAGGCGCTGACCCGCGCCCGCGCCGGCAATCACCCCCTGCACGTCATTTTCGTGGACCTGGACGAATTCAAGGTCGTGAACGACACCATCGGCCACAACGCTGGCGACACCGTGCTGCGCGAGATGGCCGACCGCTTGCGCGAGAGCCTGGACGGCGTGGAACTGATCACCCGCTTCGGCGGCGATGAATTCGTCGTGCTGGTGGACCCCAGGGGCGACGCGGCCATCCTGGACCAGACCATCGCCAGGATCCAGGCTGCGCTCGCGCAAGGCTTCGTCGTCAACAAAGCGGAACTGCGCATGACGGCAAGCATCGGCATCAGTTCCTTCCCCGAGGATGGCAACGACTGGCAGACCCTGCTCAAGCATGCCGACCTGGCCATGTACGGGGCCAAGCAGCTCGGCAAGAACGGTTACCAGTTCTACTACCAGGGCATGAGCACGACCCTGCAGCGGCGCATCGACATGGAATCGCACCTGCACCGCGCGCTCGAGCAGAACGAATTCATCCTCTACTACCAGCCGCGCATTGCGCTTGCGTCGGGCGCGTGCACGGCGGTCGAGGCACTCATCCGCTGGCGCCACCCGGAACTCGGCATGGTCATGCCCGGGGATTTCATTCCTTTCGCGGAGCAGAGCGGCGCCATTGTCGAGATCGGTGCCTGGGCCTTGCGCGAAGCGTGCCGCCAGAATGCCGCATGGCGCGCCCAGGGACTGCCGCCGGTGCGTGTTTCGGTCAATCTTTCGGCGCGTCAGTTCGCCGACAAGTCGCTCAGGCTGACCATCATCGACGCACTGCGGCAAGCGGGCCTGCCGGGCAACCTGCTGGAGCTGGAACTGACCGAGAGCATGGTCATGCGCGATGCCGAACAGGCTTCCCGCTGGCTCTCGCACCTGAAGCGCACGGGCGTGCGGCTGGCGATCGACGACTTCGGCACCGGCTACTCCTCGCTCGCCTACCTGAGCCGCTTCCCGATCGATACGGTCAAGATCGACAAGAGTTTCGTCCGTTACATCCCGGAAAGCCGCAGCGACACGCAGATCACCAGTGCGGTGATCGGGCTCGGCCACCGGCTTGGGCTGGAAGTGGTCGCCGAAGGCGTTGAGAACGAGGCGCAGCTCGAGTTCCTGCGCCGCGAAGGCTGCGACGAAGTGCAGGGCTACTACTTCAGCCACCCGCTGCCGCCGGCGCAGATCACGGCCTTTCTGGCCAGCCACATCGAGAACGGCCCCGCTTTCGAACGCGGGCCGCAACCGATGCGCGCCTGACCGCTGTCGGTCCGGCGCGCATTTATGCAGTCCAACATCAAGCAGTCCAATCATGGGAGCGAAATCATGCAGGACCGTACCGTTGAAACCATGTGGCAGGCCATCGACGCCCTCGATTTTTCCAGGATGAGGGCCAAGCTGCTGCACCAGAAGCATGCGCACTGGACACCGGAATCGCTGGAACAGGCTGAAAGCGGCTACCGGCAGTTCCTCAAGCTGGCGGCCAGGTATCCCGATACGCCAGCGGTGCCCAGCGAGCAGGTGGATGCCTTCTGGCATGCCCATATCCTGGATACCAGGCGCTACGCCGGGGATTGCGAGCGCATCTTCGGCTATGTCCTTCACCACGACCCCTACGTCGGCATCGACGGCCCGGACGATGAGGCCCGCCTGCTGGAGATGGCAGCGGCGAGCGATGCGCTGAGCACGCGCGAGTTCGGCACCCCGCTGACCTCTGCCGCATATTGTGCCCGGGCGGCAGCCGATGAACCTGCTTACTGCGCACGCGAGGCCAAGTCGGCCGAACCCGCGTATTGCGCGCGTGAGGCCAAGGCGAAGGAACCCGCGTACTGCGCACGCGAGGCAAAGGCGGCCGAACCCGCATATTGCGCACGCATGGCCAGGGCGGAGGAACCCGCGTACTGCGCGCGCCTGGCCAAAGCCGCTGAACCCGCATACTGCGCGCGCGTAGCCGCGGCCCACTGAAGGCCTTGTCTCTCCGGCCGGCCGGATACCACTACCGCGGACTGCCGCGGCTCGGCAGCGGCCCACTTGCATCCCGAAGGCTGCAGGCAGGCCGCGGCCAGTAGCCGGCCACTGTCAGCCCGCCCATTTCGCCTGCGTCGGCACTCTCGATTGCGGCGCGATGCACAGGTTCTGCATCGCGTGCGCAATCAGGCCACGCGCCGCCCAGGCATCAGCCCGCCATATTCCTTCCCCAGGAACTCCGCCGTGTGCTCCAGCAGATAGGCGCGGCAGCTTTCGCCGGCCGGCGACAGCCGCTTGCTGGACATATGCGCGATATGCCAGATGCGCTCGATCGGCGTGCCGGTCACGTCCAGCAGCGCGATCTCGCCGATGCGCAGCTCCAGCGACAGCGTGTGCAATGACAGCAGGCTGATGCCCATGCCAGCCATCACCGCCTGCTTGATGGTCTCGTTGCTGCCCAGCGTGATCACCTTGGCCGGCGTGAACAGGTGGTCGCGGAACATGTACTCCGCCACGGTGCGGGTGCCGGAGCCCGGCTCGCGCAGCAGGAAGGTCTCGTGACGCAGTTCCTGCAGGTCGAACCCCTTTGCATCGTGCAGGGGGTGCCGCGGCGAGGCCACCAGCACGTGCGGATGCGCGGCGATGGGTTCCGACACGGCATCCAGCTCGCGCGGCGGGCGGCCCATCAGCGCGAGGTCGATGGCGTTGTCCTGCAGCAGTTGCAGCAGCGTCTCGCGGTTGCCTTCGGCGATGCGCAGGTCAATGCCCGGGTGCAGCGCGGTAAAGCCGGCGAGCAGCTTGGGCGCGAAGTACTTGGCCGTGCTGATCAGCCCGATCGTGATCGAACCCTGCTCGACGTCCTTGACCGCCTGCAGGCCTTCCTCGGCGTCCTTGACCTCGCCGAGGATGCGCGACGCGTGGTGCAGCAGGCGGTCGCCGGGCTCGGTCAGCGTGAGCTGCCCCTTGATCCGCTCGAACAGCGCCAGCCCGACCACGGATTCGAGCTGCTTGACCTGCATCGAGACCGCTGGCTGGGTCAGGTGCAGTTCCTCGGCCGCGCGCACGAAGCTGGCGTGCCTGGCCACCGTGACGAAGATCTGCAGCTGGCGAAGGGTCAGGGCGCGCAGGAACGACATGGGCAGTGGGGGCGGCTTTTGGATGCTTTCCGTGATGTGCAGCCTGGACCGCACTTAAGGGATTGCTTATACGGTGACTAAGAATATCTGAATTTACCTTATGTTGGTGGGCTTATATCTTTGCATCAACGCAGCCACGACGCTCAACCACGCAAGGAGACAAGCATGAACGCACCTGATCCGGTCCAAGCCAAGCCGCGCAAGCGCTATGACGCCGGCGTCATGAAGTACAAGGAGATGGGGTACTGGGACGCGGACTACGAGCCCAGGGACACCGACCTGCTGGCGCTGTTCCGCATCACGCCGCAGGACGGCGTGGATCCGGTCGAGGCCGCCGCCGCGGTGGCCGGCGAATCGTCCACCGCCACCTGGACGGTGGTGTGGACCGACCGCCTGACCGCCTGCGACATGTACCGCGCCAAGGCTTACCGGGTCGATCCGGTGCCCAACAACCCCGAGCAGTTCTTCTGCTACGTGGCCTATGACCTGTCGCTGTTCGAGGAAGGCTCGATCGCCAACCTGACCGCGTCGATCATCGGCAATGTCTTCAGCTTCAAGCCGATCAAGGCCGCGCGCCTGGAAGACATGCGCTTCCCGGTGGCCTATGTGAAGACCTTCGCCGGCCCGTCCACCGGCATCATCGTCGAGCGCGAGCGCCTGGACAAGTTCGGCCGCCCGCTGCTGGGCGCCACCACCAAGCCCAAGCTGGGCCTGTCGGGCCGCAACTATGGCCGCGTGGTGTACGAGGGCCTGAAGGGCGGGCTGGACTTCATGAAGGACGACGAGAACATCAACTCGCAGCCCTTCATGCACTGGCGCGACCGCTTCCTGTTCGTGATGGACGCGGTCAACAAGGCCTCGGCCGCCACCGGCGAGGTCAAGGGCAGCTACCTGAACGTGACCGCCGGCACCATGGAAGAGATGTACCGGCGCGCCGAGTTTGCCAAGTCGCTGGGCTCGGTCATCATCATGGTCGACCTGATCGTCGGCTGGACCTGCATCCAGTCGATGAGCAACTGGTGCCGCCAGAACGACATGATCCTGCACCTGCACCGCGCGGGCCATGGCACCTACACCCGGCAGAAGAACCACGGCGTGTCGTTCCGCGTGATTGCCAAATGGCTGCGGCTGGCGGGCGTTGACCACATGCACACCGGCACCGCGGTGGGCAAGCTGGAGGGCGATCCGCTGACCGTGCAGGGCTACTACAACGTCTGCCGCGACGCCTACACCCATACCGACCTGACCCGCGGGCTGTTCTTCGACCAGGACTGGGCCTCGCTGCGCAAGGTGATGCCGGTGGCCTCGGGCGGCATCCACGCCGGCCAGATGCACCAGTTGATCCACCTCTTTGGCGACGACGTGGTGCTGCAGTTCGGCGGCGGCACCATCGGCCACCCGCAAGGGATCCAGGCGGGCGCCACGGCCAACCGCGTGGCGCTGGAAGCGATGGTGCTGGCGCGCAACGAAGGCCGCGACATCCTCAACGAAGGGCCGGAAATCCTGCGCGAGGCCGCGCGCTGGTGCGGACCGCTGCGGGCTGCGCTCGATACCTGGGGCGACATCAGCTTCAACTACACGCCGACCGATACCTCGGACTTCGTGCCCACCGCGTCGGTGGCCTGAGCCTGAAAAGCACGCCACTACAGCGAACCCAAAGAACGAGAGGACATCATGCGTATTACTCAAGGCACTTTCTCCTTCCTGCCCGACCTCACCGATGCACAGATCACCAGCCAGCTCGAGTACTGCCTGGACAAGGGCTGGGCGGTCGGCATCGAGTACACCGACGACCCGCATCCGCGCAATACCTACTGGGAGATGTTCGGCCTGCCGATGTTCGACCTGCGCGATGCCGCCGGCATCCTGCTGGAAATCAACAGCGCGCGCAGCACCTTCCCCAACCACTACATCCGCGTCACGGCGTTCGATTCCACCCATACGGTGGAGTCGGTGGTGATGTCGTTCATCGTGAACCGGCCCGACGACGAGCCCGGCTTCCGCCTGGTGCGCCAGGAAGAACCGGGTCGCACCATGCGCTACTCGATCGAGAGCTACGCCGTGCAGGCGCGCCCGGAGGGTAGCCGCTACTGAGCGGCACCGGCTGAACCGCCGCGCGGCGCTGCCACGCCGCTGCGCCGGCGGTTTCCTGACTATGCAATCCCACGGCCGCGCTGCCGCAAGGCTGCGCGCCGGGGCGAGCTGCGCCTCGAATCTTTCGCGCCGAATCAATCTCACGGAGCCTGCCATGTCCGCACCCGAAACGACCGCACCGCTGCAGCCGCCGGCGGCGCAGGCCGCATCGCTGCCCGCATCCCCGGCCAGATCGCTGGCCGAATCGCTGGCCAGCTCGGGCATCACTGATCTGCTGGCCCAGCTTGACCGCGAGCTGATCGGACTGAAGCCGGTGAAGGCGCGTATCCGCGATATCGCCGCCTTGCTGCTGGTGGACAAGCTGCGCGCCGCGCGCGGCTTCAGCGCCGGCGCGCCCAGCCTGCACATGTGCTTCACCGGCAATCCCGGCACCGGCAAGACCACCGTGGCCATGCGCATGGCGCAGATCCTGCACCAGCTTGGCTACGTGCGCCGCGGCCACCTGGTGGCGGTGACCCGCGACGACCTGGTCGGCCAGTACATCGGCCATACCGCGCCCAAGACCAAGGAGATCCTGAAGAAGGCCATGGGCGGGGTGCTCTTCATCGACGAGGCCTACTACCTCTACCGCCCGGAGAACGAGCGCGACTACGGCCAGGAGGCCATCGAGATCCTGCTGCAGGTGATGGAGAACAACCGCGATGACCTGGTGGTGATCCTGGCCGGCTACAAGGACCGCATGGACCGCTTCTTCGAGTCCAACCCGGGCATGTCCTCGCGCGTTGCGCACCACATCGATTTCCCTGACTACCAGCTCGACGAGCTGCGCCAGATCGCCGACCTGATGCTGGCCGAGATGCAATACCGCTTCGACGACCAGAGCCGGGCCGTGTTTGCCGACTACCTGGCCCGGCGCATGCAGCAGCCGCATTTCGCCAATGCCCGCAGCGTGCGCAATGCGCTGGACCGCGCGCGGCTGCGCCATGCCTCGCGCCTGCTGGACGATGCCGGCACGGTGGTCGACGACCGTGCCCTGACCACCATCACGGCGGGCGACCTGCTCGCCAGCCGGGTGTTTTCGAAAGCCGCGCCGGCCGAGGCCAAGGAGTAAGCCATGCAAGCCCTGATCTTCGATGTCGACGGCACCCTCGCCGATACCGAAAGCGCCCACCTGCAAGCCTTCAATGCCGCCTTCGCCGAGGTCGGCCTGGACTGGTACTGGGACGCGCCGCTCTACACGCGCCTGCTCAAGGTGGCCGGCGGCAAGGAGCGCCTGATGCATTACTGGTGCATGGTCGACCCGGAAGAGGCCCGCGGCTGCAAGGTGAAGGAAACCATCGACGCCGTGCACGCCATCAAGACCCGCCACTACGCCGAGCGCGTGGGGGCGGGCGGCCTGCCGCTGCGCCCGGGCATTGCCCGCCTGATCGCCGAGGCCGGCGAGGCCGGCATTCCGCTGGCGATTGCCACCACCACCACGCCGGCCAACCTCGACGCGCTGCTGCAGGCGCCGCTTGGCGCGGACTGGCGCCGGCGCTTTGCCGCCATCGGCGACGCCGGCACCACCGCGATCAAGAAGCCGGCACCCGATGTGTACCTCGCCGTGCTGGCGCAGCTTGGCCTGGAGGCCGGCGCTTGCCTGGCCATCGAGGACTCGGCGAACGGCTTGCGCGCCGCCAGGGCGGCCGGCATTCCCACCGTGGTCACGCCTACCGCCTTCAGCGGGCAGGACTCCTTCGAGGGCGCGCTGCTGGTGCTGCCGCATCTTGGCGATCCCGCCGAACCCATGCCCCGGCACGTGCCCGGCGCGGCGCACCGCTGGGCCGACCTTGCCGCGTTGCGCGCCTGGCACCACGGCATCCTGACCGAGGCGACCTGACATGCATGCGACCGAACCCAACACCGGCCATGGCAGCCAGCGCGGCATCCGCCTGGCGCCATCCATCCTGTCGGCGGATTTCGCGCGCCTGGGCGAGGAGGTGCGCGCGATCGAGGCCGGCGGCGCGGACCTGGTGCACTTCGATGTAATGGACAACCACTATGTGCCCAACCTGACCATCGGCCCGCTGGTGTGCGAGGCGATCCGGCCGCTGGTCTCCATCCCTATCGACGTGCACCTGATGGTGGAGCCGGTCGATGCGCTGATCCCGCTGTTCGCCAGGGCCGGCGCCAGCCTTATCAGTTTCCATCCGGAAGCGAGCCGGCATGTGGACCGCACCATCGGGCTGATCCGCGACCACGGCTGCAAGGCCGGCCTGGTGCTCAACCCCGCTACACCGCTGGGCTGGCTGGACCATACGCTGGACCAGCTCGACCTGGTGCTGCTGATGAGCGTGAACCCGGGCTTCGGCGGCCAGGCCTTCATTCCGGGCGTGCTGGACAAGGTGCGTCAGGCGCGCGCGCGCATCGACCGGCAGGTGGATGCCGGCGGGCGGCCGGTCTGGCTGGAGATCGACGGCGGCGTCAAGGCCGACAACATTGCCGAAATTGCCCGCGCGGGCGCCGACACCTTCGTCGCCGGCAGCGCCGTGTTCGGCGCGCCGGATGCCGATGGCGGCTACTCGAGCATCCTGCGCCGCCTGCGCGAGGCCGCCACCATCACGCAGGCCGTCCGCACGGCACTACACAAGAACACATAGCCAATCCAGAGGAGACCTGTCATGCCTGAAGTCCAGAGGATGACCCTGACGCAGTTCCTGATCGAGGAACGCCGCCGCTATCCGGAAGCCAGCGGCGGCTTCAACGGCCTGATTCTCAACGTTGCCATGGCCTGCAAGGAAATCGCGCGCGCGGTGGCCTTCGGTGCGCTGGGCGGCCTGCACGGCCGTGCCGGTAGCGAGGATGGCAACAGCGCGGCCATCAACGTGCAAGGCGAAATCCAGCAGAAGCTGGATGTGCTGAGCAACACCACCTTCCTGCGGGTCAACGAGTGGGGCGGGTACCTGGCCGGCATGGCGTCGGAGGAGATGGAGGCGCCTTACCAGATCCCGGAACACTACCCGCGCGGCAAGTACCTGCTGGTGTTCGATCCGCTCGACGGCTCATCCAACATCGACGTCAACGTCTCGGTGGGCAGCATCTTCTCGGTGCTGCGCGCCCCCGAAGGCGCCAGTGCCGTCACCGAGCAGGACTTCCTGCAGCCCGGAACCGCCCAGGTGGCGGCCGGCTACGCGCTCTACGGCCCCACCACCATGCTGGTGCTGACCGTCGGCAACGGCGTCAACGGCTTCACGCTCGATCCCAACCTGGGGGAATTCTTCCTGACGCACCCCAACCTGCGGGTGCCGGCCGATACCCAGGAATTTGCCATCAACGCGTCGAACAGCCGCTTCTGGGAAGCACCCATCCAGCGCTACATCGGCGAGTGCATGGCCGGCAAGAGCGGGCCGCGCGGCAAGGATTTCAACATGCGCTGGATCGCGTCGATGGTGGCCGAGGCGCACCGCATCCTGATGCGCGGCGGTGTCTTCATGTACCCGCGCGACACCAGGGATCCCGCCAGGCCGGGACGCCTGCGCCTGCTGTACGAGGCCAACCCGATCGCCTTCCTGATGGAGCAGGCCGGCGGGCGCGCCAGCACGGGCCGGCAGGCGCTGATGTCGGTGGCGCCGGGCGCGCTGCACCAGCGCATCGGCGTGGTCTTCGGCTCGCGCCATGAGGTGGAACGGATCGAGGGCTACCACACCAGCCAGACCGATCCCGATCTTCCGAGTCCCCTGTTCAACGAGCGCAGCCTGTTCCGCGCGTCCGCCTGAGGTGCCTGGCCATGTCAGAACGTTATCCCATTATCGCCATCACCGGCTCCTCGGGCGCCGGTACCACGTCGGTGACCCGTACCTTCGAGAATATCTTCCGCCGCGAAGGCGTGAAGTCGGTGGTGATCGAAGGCGACAGCTTCCACCGCTACGACCGCGCCGAGATGAAGGTCAAGATGGCCGAGGCCGAGCGCACCGGCAATATGAACTTCAGCCACTTCGGCGAGGAGAACAACCTGTTCGGCGAGCTGGAGAACCTGTTCCGCTCTTATGCGGAATCCGGCGAGGGCATGCACCGGCACTACCTGCACAGCCCGGAAGAGGCGGCGCCGTTCGGGCAGGAGCCCGGCACCTTCACCCAGTGGGAGCCGTTGCCCGCCGATACCGACCTGCTGTTCTACGAGGGTTTGCACGGCGGCGTGGTCACCGACGCGGTCAATGTCGCCCAGTATCCCAACCTGCTGATCGGGGTGGTGCCCGTCATCAACCTGGAATGGATCCAGAAGCTGTGGCGCGACAAGAAGCAGCGCGGCTACTCGACCGAGGCCGTGACCGACACCATCCTGCGCCGCATGCCGGACTACGTGAACTACATCTGCCCGCAGTTCTCGCGCACGCATGTGAACTTCCAGCGGGTGCCGTGCGTGGATACGTCCAACCCCTTTATCTCGCGCGAAATCCCCGCGCCCGATGAAAGCATGGTGGTGATCCGCTTTGCCAACCCGAAGGGGATCGACTTCCAGTACCTGCTGAGCATGATCCACGACTCCTTCATGTCGCGCGCCAACACCATCGTGGTGCCCGGCGGCAAGATGGAACTGGCCATGCAGCTGATTTTCACGCCCTTCGTGCTGCGCATGATGGAGCGGCGCAAGCGCGCCGCGCTGTAAGGAGCCGAGATGAACGCACCAGAACGCATCGACCGCGCAGCGCGTTGTGCCAACGCGCTGCGCTTCCTGGCCGCCGACGCAGTGGAACTGGCCCGCTCCGGCCACCCCGGAGCACCCATGGGCATGGCCGAGATGGCCGAGGTCGTGTGGCGGCGCCACCTGCGCCACAACCCGGCCAACCCGGCCTGGCCCGACCGTGACCGCTTCGTGCTGTCCAACGGCCATGCCTCCATGCTGCAGTACGCGCTGCTGCATCTCACCGGCTATGACCTGCCGATGTCGCAGCTGCGCCAGTTCCGCCAGCTGCACGCGGTCACGCCGGGGCATCCGGAAGTCGACGTGACGCCGGGCGTGGAAACCACCACCGGGCCGCTGGGCCAGGGCCTGGCCAATGCCGTCGGCATGGCGCTGGCGGAGAAGCTGCTCGCCGCCACCTTCAACCGCCCCGGCTTCGACATTGTCGACCACCACACCTATGTGTTTCTTGGCGACGGCTGCCTGATGGAGGGCCTCAGCCACGAGGCCGGCTCGCTTGCCGGCACGCTCGGGCTGGGCAAGCTGATCTGCCTGTACGACGACAACGGCATCTCCATCGACGGCGACGTCGCCGGCTGGTTTGCCGACGACACCCCGCAGCGCTTTGCCGCCTACGGCTGGCATGTGATCGCCGGCGTCGACGGGCACGATGCGCAGGCCCTGGACGCCGCGCTGCATGCGGCGAAAGCCGAGCGCGACCGGCCCACGCTGATCTGCTGCCGCACCGTGATCGGCCAGGGCGCGCCGGCCAAGGCCGGTGGGCACGACGTGCACGGCGCCCCGCTCGGCGCGGCGGAAATCGCGGCCATGCGCGCGGCGCTGGGCTGGGAGGCTGAGCCCTTTACGGTGCCGGTGGACGTGGCCGACGCCTGGGACGCGCGGGCGCAAGGAGCCGCGCGCGAGGCCGATTGGGAAGCGCGCTTCGCCGGCTATCGCGCGGCGCATCCCGAGCTGGCTAAGGAGTTCCTGCGCCGTGTCAATGGCCGCTTGCCGGAAGGCTTCGACGCGGAACTGATGGCGTTGCTGGATGCGCCTTCGCCGCTGCAAGGCAAGATCGCCACACGCAAGGCTTCGCAGCTCTGCCTGGAGGCGCTCACGCCCGCCTTGCCCGAATTGCTGGGCGGCTCGGCCGACCTCACCGGCTCGAACCTGACCAACGTGAAGGCTTCGGTCTGGGTCAACCATGAAGGGCACGGCAACTACGTCAGCTACGGCGTGCGCGAGTTCGGCATGGCCGCGGCGATGAACGGCATTGCCTTGCACGGGGGGCTGATTCCCTACGGCGGCACCTTCATGACCTTCTCCGACTACTCGCGCAATGCCATCCGCATGGCGGCGCTGATGCGCCTGCGCGTGGTGCACGTGCTGACGCATGATTCCATCGGCCTGGGCGAGGATGGCCCGACGCACCAGCCGATCGAGCACGCCGCCAGCCTGCGGCTGATCCCCAACAACCGGGTCTGGCGCCCGTGCGACGGGGCCGAAACCGCCTGTGCGTGGCAGGCCGCGCTGCTGCGCGAGCACGGCCCCACCTGCCTGGTGCTGTCGCGGCAGGCGCTCACGCCGTTCGAGCGCGACGCGGCCCAGCGCGCCGGTATCGCACGCGGCGGCTATGTGCTGCGCGATGCGGCGGCGCCGCGCGTGCTGCTGGTGGCGACGGGCTCTGAAGTGGAGATCGCCGTGCGCGCCGCGCAGGAGCTGGCCGATGCAGGCATCGCCGCGCGCGTGGTGTCCATGCCCTGCGTGGAACTGTTCTACGCGCAGGACGCGGCATACCGGGACACCGTACTGCCGCCGGGCGTGCCGCGCGTCAGCATCGAGGCCGGCGCCACCTGGTACTGGCGCGGCGTGGTGGGCGAAGAGGGCATGGCGCTGGGCCTGGACACCTTCGGCGAATCCGCACCGGCCGAGGCGCTGTACCAGCACTTCGGCCTGACCCCGGCGCACGTCGCGGCCGCCGCGCGCGCACTGGTGGAGGGCAAGTGATGGCTACCGTATCCCTGCCGTGCGCCGCGGTGCTGATCGACCTGGACGGCACGCTGGTCGACAGCGCGCCCGACATCGTCGAGGCCGCCAACCGCATGCTGGCCGACCTCGGCAACCCGCCGCTGCCATTCGGCACAGTGGCCGGCTTCATCGGCCGCGGCGTGCCCAACCTGGTGCGGCGGGTGCTCGAGACCGCCGGGCTCGCGCCGTGGGTCGGCGTGGCAGACGCCGAGGCGATGTTCCACCGCCACTATGCAGAGACCAACGGCCGCCTCGGGTCAGTGTTCCCGGGCGTTGAGGCTGGCCTGGCCGCGCTCAGGCGGGAGGGCTACCGGCTTGCCTGCGTGACCAACAAGCCGCGCGCGCTGGCGGTGCCGCTGCTGGCGCTGACCGGATTGTCGCAGTACCTGGAAGTGCTGGTGGCCGGCGATTCGATCACACAGATGAAACCGGACCCCGAGCCGCTGCGCCATGCCTGCCGCCTGCTCGACGTCGATCCGGCGCATGGCGTGCTGGTGGGGGATTCGCCGGTGGACGTGGCGGCGGCGCGCGCGGCCGCGATGCCGGTCTGCCTGGTGCGCTACGGCTACGCCGGCCCCGGCGGGCCCGCGGCGCTGGGCGCCGATGCGCTGGTCGATTCGATGGAGGCATTGCCGGCGCTGCTGACGCCGGCGCGGCTGGCACCGGCCGCCTGATATCCGGCAGGCCGGCAAAGATACCAAGACAAGCAAACGGAGACATCATGACCATCAAGGTTGCCATCAACGGCTACGGACGCATCGGCCGCAATGTGCTGCGCGCCCACTATGAAGGCGGCAAGCGCCACGACCTCGAGATCGTTGCCATCAACGACCTCGGCAACGCCGCCACCAATGCCCACCTGACCCAGTACGACACCGTCCACGGGCGCTTCCCGGGCGAGGTCTCGGTCGACGGCGATGCCTTGCGCGTCAACGGGGACCGGATCCGCGTGCTGGCCCGGCGCAACCCGGCCGAGCTGCCTTGGGGGGAACTGGGCGTGGACGTGGTGATGGAGTGCACGGGGCTCTTCACCAGCAAGGAAAAGGCCTCGGCCCACCTGAAGGGCGGTGCGAAGAAGGTGATCATCTCCGCCCCCGGCGGCAAGGACGTGGACGCCACCATCGTCTATGGCGTCAACCACGGCGTGCTGAAGGCGGCCGACACGGTGATCTCCAACGCCTCGTGCACCACCAACTGCCTGGCGCCGCTGGTCAAGCCGCTGCACGAGAAGCTGGGCCTGGTGAACGGCCTGATGACCACGGTGCATTCCTATACCAACGACCAGGTGCTGACCGACGTCTACCACGAGGACCTGCGCCGGGCGCGCTCGGCCACCATGTCGATGATCCCGACCAGGACCGGCGCCGCCGCCGCGGTCGGTCTGGTGATGCCTGAGCTGGACGGCCGGCTGGACGGCTTTGCCGTGCGCGTGCCGACCATCAATGTGTCGCTGGTCGACCTGTCCTTCGTGGCGGCGCGGCCGACCACCGTGGAGGAGGTGAACGGCATCCTGAAGGCCGCCGCCGAAGGCGAGCTCAAGGGCATCCTCGACTACAACACCGCGCCGCTGGTCTCGGTGGACTTCAACCACAACCCGGCCTCGTCCACCTTCGACGCCACCCTGACCAGGGTCAACGGCACGCTGGTCAAGGTGTCGGCCTGGTATGACAACGAATGGGGCTTCTCCAACCGCATGCTGGATACCGCGGTGGCGCTGGCCCACGCACGCTAGCAGGTTGCCATGATGAGCCTATCCCATGCCTCGGACCCGCACACGAATCCCTCGGCGCCGCACACGCTGGCCGCACTGCTCGCCGCTGGCGGGCTGGCCGGCAAGCGTGTCTTTATCCGCGCCGACCTCAACGTCCCGCAGGATGCCGCGGGCGATATCACCGACGACACCCGCATCCGCGCTTCCGTGCCTGCCATCGCGGCCTGCCTGCAGGCGGGCGCTGCGGTGATGGTCACCTCGCACCTGGGCCGGCCGCAGGAGGGGGCGCCCGACCCGCGCCACAGCCTGGCCCCGGTGGGCCGCCGCCTGTCGGAACTGCTGGGCCGCCAGGTGCCGCTGTTGTCCGGCTGGACCGACGGCGGCTTCCAGGTGCCGCCGGGGCAGGTGGTGCTGCTGGAAAACTGCCGCATGAACACGGGCGAGAAGAAGAACAGCGACGAACTGGCGCAGAAGATGGCCGCGCTGTGCGATATCTACGTCAACGATGCCTTTGGCACCGCGCACCGCGCCGAAGCCACCACCCATGGCATCGCCAGATACGCCCCGATCGCTTGCGCCGGCCCGCTGCTGGCCGCCGAGATCGATGCGCTGGGCAAGGCGCTGGGCCAGCCCGCGCGCCCGCTGGTGGCGATCGTGGCCGGCTCCAAGGTCTCGACCAAGCTGACCATCCTGAAGTCGCTGGCCGACAAGGTCGACCACCTGATCGTCGGCGGCGGCATCGCCAATACCTTCATGCTGGCCGCCGGCCTGAAGATCGGCAAGTCGCTGGCCGAAGCCGACCTGGTCGGCGATGCCAGGGCCATCATCGACATCATGGCCGCCCGCGGCGCCTCGGTGCCGATCCCGGTCGACGTGGTGTGCGCCAGGGAATTCAGCGCCAACGCCGCGGCCACGGTCAAGGACGTCAGGGAAGTGGCCGACGACGACATGATCCTGGACATCGGGCCCAGGACCGCCGCCATGCTGGCCGGGCAGCTCAAGGCCGCCGGCACCATTGTCTGGAACGGCCCGGTGGGCGTGTTCGAATTCGACCAGTTCGGCAACGGCACCAGGGTGCTGGCCCAGGCCATCGCCGACTCGAAGGCATTCTCGATCGCCGGCGGCGGCGACACGCTGGCCGCGATCGCCAAGTACGGCATTGCCGACCGCGTGGGCTACATCTCCACCGGCGGCGGCGCGTTCCTGGAATTCCTGGAGGGCAAGACGCTGCCCGCGCTGGCTGTGCTGGCGCAGCGCGCGGCCACCTGAACCCGACCTCACCGTTTCTGCATCAAGTAAAGGAGCTTCACCATGGCACTCATTTCCTTGCGCCAGCTTTTGGACCACGCGGGAGAGTTCGGCTACGGCGTGCCGGCTTTCAACGTCAACAACCTGGAACAGATCCACGCCATCATGGAAGCGGCCGAGGAAACCGACAGCCCGGTCATCCTGCAGGCCTCGGCGGGGGCCCGCAAGTACGCCGGCGAGGCCTACCTGCGGCATATGGTGCTGGCCGCGGCCGAGACCCATCCGGACATCCCCATCGTGCTGCACCAGGATCACGGTTCCAGCCCGGCGATCTGCCAGGCCTCGATCCGCTCCGGCTTCACCAGCGTGATGATGGACGGTTCGCTGCGCGAAGACATGAAGACCCCGGCCGACTACGACTACAACGTCGACGTCACCCGGCGCGTGTGCGAACTGGCGCACGCGGTCGGCGTGTCGGTGGAGGGCGAACTGGGCTGCCTGGGCTCGCTCGAAACCGGCCAGGCCGGCGAAGAGGATGGCGTGGGCGCGGCGGGCACGCTGTCGCACGACATGATGCTGACCGACCCGGCCCAGGCGCGCGATTTCGTGGCCCGTACCGGCGTCGATGCGCTGGCCATTGCCATCGGCACCAGCCACGGCGCCTACAAGTTCTCGCGCAAGCCCACCGGCGACATCCTGGCGATGGACCGCATCCGCGAGATCCACGAGCAGATTCCCGACACCCACCTGGTGATGCACGGGTCCAGCTCGGTGCCGCAGGAATGGCTGGAGATCATCCGCCAGTACGGCGGCGACATCAAGGAGACCTACGGCGTGCCGGTCGAGGAGATCCTGCGCGGCATCAGGATGGGGGTGCGCAAGGTGAATATCGATACCGATATCCGCCTGGCCATGACCGGGGCCATCCGCAAGTCCTTGGCCGAGGACCGCAGCGAGTTCGATCCGCGCAAGGCGCTGCTGGCGGCCAAGCAGGGGGCGAGGAGCGTGGTCAAGCTGCGCTTCGAGGCCTTCGGCTGCGCCGGGCAGGCCGCGCGGATCAAGCCGGTGCCGCTGGAGCGGATGGCCCAGCGCTACCGCTAGCTGGCGAAGTGCATGGCCCGACCTTGCGGCGCCGGCGCGGCTGAGCCCGCACCAGGATTGGGATTGCCTCGGGCACCCGCGCCCGCATTCGCACCAGAGCCGTGCAGGTCCTCCGGCGCAAGTGGCGCGGAAGACAGGCATGGCGTCGTGGCCCGCCCAGGCATGGGAGTTGCGTAGGTGCTTGCCATCAGGCCAACGGCGGCTTGGTACCGGTCCCGGCCGTAGGTGAAGCGGCGGACCGGAACACGTGGACAACGGCGTCCGCATCCGGGGCAGCAGCATGGGCTGCTACCGGGATGCGGACGCTTTTTTTTCTCACCGTTCAAAGGAATGCGCGATGGCCTATTTAGCTCCTGCCGAGTTTGTCGGCAAGATGGTCGATGCTGGGGAATCCAAGCTCTTGATGTCCACCCGGGACACCCTCATCCGGGCCTACATGGCTGGCGCAATCCTGGCGTTGTCTGCCGCGTTCGCGGTCAGCGTCAACGTCAATACCGGCAATCCCCTGATCGGATCATTGCTGTTCCCGGTGGGGTTCTGCATGCTCTACCTGCTGGGATTTGACCTGTTGACCGGTGTCTTCACGCTGGCTCCGCTCGCCGTACTCGACAGGCGTCCAGGGGCCACTTGGGGCGGCGTGATGCGCAACTGGGGGCTCGTCTTCTGCGGCAATTTCGCCGGCGCACTCACCGTGGCAGTATTCATGGCCATCATCTTTACCTTTGGCTTCACCGAGGCCCCGAACGTGATCGGCCAGAAGATAGGCAGCATTGGTGAGAGCCGCACCATTGGCTACGCCGCCCACGGCGCGGCGGGCATGCTGACCCTCTTCATCCGCGCCGTCATGTGCAACTGGATGGTGTCCACCGGCGTCGTGGCAGCCATGATGTCGACCTCGGTTTCGGGCAAGGTCATTGCCATGTGGATGCCCATCCTGGTGTTCTTCTACATGGGATTCGAACACTCCGTCGTGAACATGTTCCTTTTCCCCTCCGGCCTGATGCTCGGCGGCAAGTTCACGCTGATGGACTACCTGCTCTGGAATGAACTTCCTACCGTGCTCGGCAACATCGTCGGTGGCCTGACGTTCGTCGGCGCGGCGCTGTACTCCACCCACTACAAGACCGCACCGAAACGCGTCCTGGCTTGAAATGAGCATCTTGCGCGTCTCAGTCGGCCAGTGTTCGCAAGCCGGGCGCAAGCGCGTCAACCAGGATTTTCATGGCGCGGCGCTGCCTGCCGAGCCGCGGCTCAGCACCAAGGGCATTGCCGTTGCGCTGGCCGACGGCATCGGCAGCAGTGCCGTCAGCCAGGTGGCCAGTGCCGCCGCCGTGCACGGTTTCCTGGACGACTACTATTGCACGGCCGAAACATGGACCGTGCGACGGTCGGCACAACGCGTGCTGGCGGCACTCAATTCCTGGCTGCACGCGCAGACCCAGCGCAGCGATGCGCGCTTCGACAAGGACCGCGGCTACATCTGTACCTTCAGCGCCTTGATCTTCAAGGGGCGGGAGGTACACCTGCTTCATATAGGCGACTCGCGCATCTACCGGCTGCATCCGCAGGCCTGGGAACAACTCTCGGAAGACCATCGCATCCGCGTGTCTTCGGTCGAGTCTTACCTGGGCCGGGCGCTCGGTGTGGGGCCCACTGTCGAGATCGACTACCGCAGCTGGCGAGCCGAAGCCGGAGAGGTTTACATCCTTGCCACTGACGGCGCCTATGAATACCTCGACAGCGTCGCCGTGAACCAGGCCCTTGCAGCGCATGCCGATGACCTTGACGCCGCCTCGGCAATGCTTGCGTCTGTCGCGCTGGCGCGGGGCAGCGAGGATAACGTCACGGTCCAGCTGGTGCGGGTGGACGAGTTGCCGGACCTCGACACGCAGGACCTTCATGCCGAACGCCGGTGCCTGGCCCTGCCGCCTCCGTTGCAGCCGCGCATGCACTTCGATGGCTATCTCATCGTGCGCGAGCTGTATGCGAGTTCACGCAGCCATGTGCACCTGGCCGTGGACCAGCGCAGCGGCCGCCATGTCGCGCTGAAAACGCCATCCATCGATTTGCGCGAGGATCCGGACTACCTTGACCGCTTTCTCCTGGAGGAGTGGGTGGCACGCAGGATCGATAACGCGCATGTGCTCAAGCCTCATGCGGCCGACCGTCCGCGGCAGTATCTGCATGTTGCGATGGAATACATTGACGGCCATACGCTGGCGCAATGGATGACAGACTACCCGGCCCCGGATCTGGACACCGTGCGCCGGATCGTGGGACAAGTCGCCAAAGGGCTGCAGGCCTTCCATCACCGGGAAATGCTGCACCAGGACTTGCGGCCGGAGAACGTGATGATAGACCGCGCGGGCACGGTCAGGATCATCGACTTTGCGGCGGTGCATGTGGCGGGCCTGGCCGAAGGCACGCGCACCCCGTACGCGCAGGCGCCGGTCGGCGAGCTGCAGTATGCCGCCCCGGAGTATTTCCTTGGGCTGGGCGGCAGTCCCGCGTCCGACCTGTTCTCGCTGGCAGTGATCACGTACCAGATGCTAACCGGGCAATTGCCCTATGGTCTGCAGGTAACACGTCTGCGCACTCCCCGTGATCTTCGGAGCCTGCGCTATATCCCGGTGCGTGAGCGGCGGCCCGAATTGCCCCCGTGGCTCGACGGTGTGCTGCGCAGAGCCTTGCATCCCTGCGGGCGCAAGCGGCACGAAGCGCTGTCCGAGTTCATTCAAGACCTGCACACTCCCGCACGTCAATACCAAAGCCGCCGTCCGATCCCGCTTCTTGAACGCAATCCGGTGCGCTTCTGGCAGTCACTGACGCTGCTGCTGGCACTCTCGGCCATGTTGCTGCTGGGCTTGCGGCTCACAGGGCATTGAGCGCGCATTGGCGCCGCAATTCCCGAATGCGGCCTCATCCCGGCAGAGCGAAGGGATTGAACCCGGTGCGTTGATAGCCCTCCGCCGTCACGGCATCGTCCAGGGCCAGGGTGGCGAGGTCGTCGGCCACGGCCTCGGCTTGCGGGTCGCGTTCCAGTGAGATGACTTTGAGATAGCCGCGGCATACGCCGCAGCTTTCGGCGCGCACCGTGGCTTCGGCGGTGTCGAAGCTGAGGTAGTCAAGATCCGAGGCGGCGCCACAGTTGGTGCATTTCGCCCGTACCATGTGCCACGCGCTCTCGCAGAGCGCGCAATGCAGATAGCGCATGCCCTGGCGATCGCCGGTCAGGATCAGGCTTGCTACCGGGGCAGTGCCGCAGACCGGGCAGGACGCGTGCTCGGCCGGGCCGCTGGCGGGCGCGGCAGCCGCCCGCGCGGCGCTGGCACATTGCAGCGATAGCGATGCCCACAGGAAGGGCGCGATTGCCGCCGGAACCGCGTCAAAGCGACCCTCGGCCAGCGCCCGGGCGGCGCCAAGGCGCGCATCCGCAGGGAGGTCGCGCAGTGCCGCAAGATGCGGGGCGACCGTGGCGGGAACATCGCGCGCAAGCCGCTCGATCAACCCATCAAGCAGGGAACCCCAATGCCCCGCCTGCGGGATGGCCCTGGCGTCGGTAGGACCGGACCCACCGGCTTCGGGCAGGAGCGACGCCTGCACCTCGGCGACGCGGGCGGCCAGACGCAGGTAATCGGCAAGATCGTGCCCTTCGGCCAGCACGCGCAGGCGCGCGGCGCGGCGGCGGTAAAGCCCGGCAAGGTCTGGCTGGATCAGCGGCGTGAAATGCCGGGATGCTTCGCCCGATCGCAGTGCTCCCGGTGTGGTCGGATGATGGCTCATGCCCCGTGCTCCTTCGCTTTCGCCGCTTTCGACTCTTTTGCCTTCAACTCGCCATACCAGCGGTCATGGTGCTGCCTGGCCCAGGTGTGCGAGACGTAGCCCGTCACCATGCCGGTGATCGAGCCTCGGACCCAGATCGCCAGGTAGATATGACCCACGATCAGCAGGATCAAGCCGATCCCCGCGACGGCATGGGCCAGGATCGCCAGGCGGAGCACGGGAATCGGGAAGTACTCGGCGAAATAGGCGCGCCACATGATCAACCCGGACAGCAGCAGGGCCAGTATCGAAGCCATGATGAGCCAGAACAGCACCTTCTGGCCGGCGTTGTACTTGCCGATCCGCAGCGGCGCGCCGCCATGCTGGTTCAGCAGTACCTCCCTGGCGCGGCGGAACCAGACGGCATCGGTGCGCGCGGGCATGTTGTCGCCCACGAAGCGCACGAACATATAGCAAAGCCCGGCGAAAACCGCGATGCCGAGGAACGGGTGGAGCAGCCGCGCCATCTGCGGCGTGCCAAGGACGCCGCTCATCCAGCTCACCGTCGGGAAGAACCAGGAGATGCCCGATGCCGCCGCGAGAAAGAAGCAGAACACGATCGCCCAGTGGCACAGCCGCTCGGCGAATTTCGTGCGCAGGATCATGCCGTTGTTGGTCGCCATTTCCGGTCTCCGCCTATGCCGCGCCGTCATTCGGGGCGTCGTGATCGTTTGTCTCGGTGGTGTTGGGGCCGACCGCCATGAAATGCGCCGCCATGCCCACGACCGCCGCCGCGCCGACGACGGCGGCGACGGGTTTCAGACCATCCTTCCAGCCCGAGACGACCGAGCTGATCTGCGGATCCTTTGGCAGGCCCGCGTAACGCTTCGGGTCGTCGGCATGTTGCAGCACATACATCACGTGGGTGCCGCCGACCCCCGCCGGGTCATACAGGCCGGCCTTGGCATAGCCGCGCTCGTTCAGCTCGGCCACGCGCTCGGCGGCCAGGGACTGCATCTCCGCCTTCGAGCCGAAGGCGATGGCGCCGGTCGGGCAGGTCTTGACGCAGGCAGGCTCCTGCCCGACCGAGACCCGGTCCGAGCATAGCGTGCACTTGTAGGCCTTGTTGTCCTTCCTGGAAATGCGCGGCACGTCGAAGGGGCAGCCCGCGACGCAATAGCCGCAGCCGATGCACAGGTCGGACTGGAAGTCGACGATGCCGTTCGCATACTGCACGATGGCGCCCGGCGCCGGGCAGGCTTTCAGGCAGCCGGGATCCTCGCAATGCATGCAGCCGTCCTTGCGGATCAGCCATTCCAGCTTGCCCGCCTGGTCCTCATGCTCGGTAAAGCGCATCAGGGTCCAGGTGTTGGGCGACAGGTCGCGCGGATTGTCGTAGACGCCGACATTCTCCTGCACGTCGCCGCGCAGGTCGTTCCATTCGTTGCAGGCGACCTGGCACGCCTTGCAGCCGATGCAGGTCGACACGTCGATCAGCTTGGCCACTTCCATCTGATGGTCGCGGATGCCTGGGGCCGGTGTCAGCTCCGACGAGGCCGAGCGGCGGATGATGTTCTGCGAGTTCATGCCTGTGCTCCGGCTACTTTTTCAATGTTCACGAGGAATGCCTTGAATTCCGGCGTTTGCGAATTGGCGTCGCCGACGCCCGGGGCAAGCGTGTTGGCGAGATAGCCCTTGCGCGTTGCCCCCTCGAAGCCCCAATGGCAGGGGATGCCGATCTGCTCGACCGTTTGCCCGGCCATCTGGAGCGTGCGCAGGCGCTTGGTCACCACGGCCTTGGCGGTGATGTAGCCGCGTCTGGTTGTGATCTTCACCGTGTCGCCATGGGCAATGCCTTTGTCCGCGGCCAGCTTCTTGCCGATCTCGACAAATTGCTCGGGCTGGAGCATGGCGTTCAGATGCGAGTGCTTGGTCCAGTGGCGGAACAGTTCCGTGATCGAATAGGTCGTGGCGACGTAGGGGAACTCGGTGCGCTTGCCCATGCGCTGCGCATCGTTCTGCAAGATGCGGGCGGTCGGGTTGTGGGTGACCCTGTCGTGCAGCGGGTTTTTCGCGATCGGGCTCTCGACCGGCTCGTAATGCTCGGGGAAGGGGCCGTCGTTCATGCCGCCGACCGAGAACAGGCGCCCCACGCCTTCGGGCAGCATGATGAAGGGTCCGGCGGGTGTGCCGGGCGCCGCGGTGAGGGGAAAGTCGGGCACGTCCGCGCCCACCCATTTCTCGCCGTTCCAGTGCAGGATCCGGCGTCTGGGGTCCCAGGGGTTCCCCATCTCGTCCATCGAGGCGCGGTTGTAGAGGATGCGGCGATTCGCTGGCCATGACCAGGCCCAGCCCGGCGTGTTGCCAAGGCCCGTGTCGGTGTTGTCGCGCCTGGCCATCTGGTTGCCCGCCTCGGTCCAGGAGCCGGTGAAGATCCAGCAGTAGCTTGAGGTCGTGCCGTCGTCGCGCAGCTGCGCGAACGAGTCCAGAAGCTGGCCCTTGCGCAGGATCTTTTTCCCGGTCTCGTCGAACACGTCCGCCAACGCGTAGCCGTTGGCTTCCTTGGCCATTTCCTCGGGATGGGGGCGGCAGGGATCGTGATAGGTCTCCTCGTCCCAGGTCATGTGCAATACCTGTTCGGGACAGGCACCGCCTTCCTTTTCGTAAAGCCGCCGCAACTCCATCATGATGCCGCCAAGGATGGCCGGATCATGCCGCGCCTCGCCCGGCGGCTGCTGGCCCGCGTAGTGCCATTGCAGCCAGCGGCCGGAATTCACGACCGTGCCGTCTTCCTCGGCAAAGCAGCTCGCCGGCAGCCGGAAGACCTCGGTCATGATCTCTTCGGTCCTGACGTCGTTGAACTTGCCTTCGTTGCGCCAGAAGTTCGAGGTCTCGGTCACCAGCGGGTCGATGACCACGAGGAACTTCAGCTTCGACAGCGCGGCCGAGGACTTGTTCTTGTCGGGCATCGCCGCCAGCGGGTTGAACCCCTGGACGACATAGCCGTTGACCTTGCCTTCGTACATCAGGTCGAAATACGCCAGCATGTCGTAGCTGCGGTCCCACTTCGGCAGCAGGTCAAAGGCCCAGTTGTTTTCCGCCGTGGCGTGCTTGCCGAACAGGGTCTTCTGCAGCGAGACGAAGAACCTGGGGAGGTTCTTCCAGTAGTTCACCTGGTCAGGCAGCACGGCTTTGGGCGTGGCATCGTCCAGGTATTGCCTGAGCGTCTGCTGCTTGTCAGTGGGCAGGTCCATGTAGCCCGGCAGCCGCAACGACAGCAGGCCAAGGTCGGTATAGCCCTGGATATTGGAATGTCCGCGCAGCGCATTCACGCCGCCGCCGGACATGCCGACATTGCCCAGCAGCAGCTGGATCATCGCCGCGCCGCGGATGATCTGCGCGCCGCCGGTGTGGTGCGTCCAGCCGAGCGCGTAAAGCCAGGTCAGTGTCTTGTCCTTCGCCGAGCACGAGCCGACGATCTCGGCGATCTGCAGGAAGTCGGCCTGCCTGACGCCGGTGATCTCCTCGACCTTCTCGGGCGTGTAGCGCGAGACGTGCTGCTTCAGCAGGCTCAGCACGCAGCGCGGATGGCGCATCGAGGGATCGCGTTTCGCGTTTCCCGCCCCGTCGAGTTCATAATTCCAGGAGGATTTGTCATAGACGAGCTTCTCGGGATTGAAGCCCGAGAACAGGCCTTCGTCGAATCCGAAATCCTCGCGCACGATCAGCGACGCGTTGGTGTAGGCGCGCACATAGTCATGCTGGATCTTGTCGTGCTGCAGCAGCCAGTTGACCATGCCCATCAGGAAGGCCGTATCCGATCCTGCCCGGATCGGCGAGAAGATATCGGCGACCGAGGCGGTGCGGTTGAAGCGCGGATCAATGACGATGACCTTGGCCTTGTTCCTGATCTTGGCCTCGATCACCCATTTGAAGCCGACCGGATGGGCCTCGGCCGGGTTGCCGCCCATGACGATGACGACATTGGCGTTCTTGATGTCCACCCAGTGGTTCGTCATCGCGCCGCGGCCGAAGGACGGCCCCAGCGCCGAAACCGTTGGCCCGTGGCACAGGCGCGCCTGGCAGTCCAGTGCCAGCATGCCCAGCGAGCGGGCGAACTTGAAGTCGAGAACCCCCGTTTCGTTGGAGGCCGCGGACGAGGCGAGCATGCCCGAGCTCAGCCAGCGGTTCACCAGCTGGCCCTTCTCGTTGCGCGCGATGAAGTTCTTGTCGCGGTCGTCCTTCAGCAGACGGGCGATGCGCCTGGTGGCATCGTCCCAGCTGATGCGCACCCACTCCTTCGACCCCGGCGCGCGGTATTCCGGATATAGCAGCCGGTTCTTTGAATGGACGATGTCCAGCAACCCCGCGCCCTTGGGACAGAGCGAACCACGGCTGACCGGGTGATCGGGATCCCCCTCGATGTGGAAGATGCGGGGTTTCGCGTTCCTGGCGCCGTCACCCAGCGAATACATCAGGAGGCCGCACCCGACCGAGCAATAGGTGCAGTTGTTGCGCGTCTCCTTCGCACGCAGCAGCTTGTAGGGGCGCACACCGGCCGGAGCCTGTGCCCAGGCTGTACCCATGCCCAGGGCCGAAGCCGAGACGGCAACAGACCCTGCGCCAAGAATCTTGAGGAACTGTCGCCGTCCGATACTGGTGGGTTTAGTCATCGTGGTCTCATCGTCATGTCTTCTTCCATCCATCCTGGCGAGCAGGGTGGGGGTCTCCGTTTTTTTTTATGTCTGATAAGGCTTGCTGACGCGTATGCCGAAGCGTCTACACATGGAGTGCCGCGGTTGAGGTGAGAGCCACCTTGAACTGACGCGTCCCCCGGGCTGGCGTATTGATCGCCTCCAGGCGTTGAGAAGCGTCACGGCGGTCCGGACAACCACCGGCAAGACCAGCACCCTTCGCCCAAAGATAGCCGCCTGCCCCCTGAAGGTAAATTCAGCGATTCTTTGCCCGCCTATAAGCCATCGCTTAAGTGACGGCCTTCTGACGAAGTTGAGCGGATTCAGCAGATCTGCCGACGGTCCAGGATGGACAAATTGACCCGCCGGCAGGGCTTGCGCGTGGACATTTTGTCCATTGCCGTGACCCCACAGCCCAGGCCGGGTCCTGCAGTGCCTGACAGCAAAAGGAATCTGTCATGGGTATGGCTCTTGCTCATCGATGCGGCAACGGGCCTCTCCCGCAAGCGGCAGAGGTGAGCAAACCGGTGGCAGGAACTGCAGGCGTGACTAACCCCAACCCCGGCCCCGGCAGGCCGGGCGCGGCACAAGGAGCAAACATGGCCAATCGACGCGAAGTGCCTGGAATCAGGAAGTACGACGGTCCCGCCGGCGGCTGGGGCGCGCTGAAGGCAACCGCCACGGCGATCCGGACGCAGATGGATACCGTGAGGGCACCGATTACGCTGATGCGGACCAACCAGCCCGATGGCTTCGATTGCCCGGGGTGCGCGTGGCCCGACAAGGAGCACAGGTCGACCTTCCAGTTCTGCGAGAACGGCGCCAAGGCTGTCACCTGGGAGGCCACCACCAAGCGCGTGCCGCCCGAATTCTTTGCCGCCAACACCGTGTCATCGCTGTTGAACCGGACCGACTATGAGCTGGAGGACTTTGGCCGGCTGACGCATCCGCTGGTCTACGACCGCGCCACGGACACGTTCCGCGCGGTGGAGTGGGAGGCGGCGTTCGCCCGCATCGGCGAGATCCTGCGCGGACTGTCGCCGGACGAGGTCGAGTTCTATACCTCGGGCAGGGCTTCCAACGAGGCTGCATACCTGTACCAGCTGTTCGCGCGGGAATATGGCACGAACAACTTCCCTGATTGCTCCAATATGTGCCACGAGCCCACCAGCGTCGGCTTGCCGCGCTCGATCGGCATCGGCAAGGGCACGGTGTCGCTGGACGATTTCGATGCCTGCGAGCTGATCATCTCGATCGGCCACAACCCGGGCACCAACCACCCGCGCATGATGGGGACACTGCATGAGGCGTCGCGCCGCAAGGTGCCGATCCTGGTGTTCAACCCGCTGCGCGAACGCGCGCTCGAGCGCTTCGCGGATCCGCAGAACATGGTGGAGATGGCCACCTATGGTTCGACCCGGATCGCGTCGTCCTACTTCCTGGTCCGCGCCGGGGGCGACGCCGCCGCCATCAAGGGGGTGATGAAGGCGCTGCTGGACCTGGAGGCCAGCCAGGGCAATGTGCTGGACCATGACTTCATAGCGTTCCATACCGAAGGGTTCGAGGCGCTGGCCGAAGACCTGAAGGCGACCGAATGGGCGGATATCGAAAAGACCAGCGGCCTCAGCCGCACTGATCTGGAGCTGGTCGCGGCGGCCTATGCGAAGTCGAACGCCACCATCGTCACCTACGGCATGGGCGTCACCCAGCACAACGAAGGCACGGCCAACGTCCGCCTGCTGTGCGACCTGCTGATGCTGCGTGGCAACTTCGGCAAGCCCGGCGCCGGTATCTGCCCCTTGCGTGGCCACTCCAATGTGCAGGGGAACCGGACCGTCGGCATCACTGAAAAGCCGTCAGCCGGCTTCCTGCAGCGGATCGAGGACACCTTCGGTTTCAGCCCGCCCGCCGGACACGGGCACGATGCCGTCAGCGCGATGCAGGCGATGATCGATGGCAAGTCCAGGGCGCTGATCTGCCTGGGCGGGAACTTCGCGGTCGCCTTGCCCGATCCCGACCAGTGTTTCCCCGCCATGGGCAAGCTTGACCTGAGCGTGCACATCGGGACCAAGCTCAACCGCACGCACCTGCTGGTGGCCAAAGAGACCTTTGTGCTCCCCTGCCTGGGCCGCACCGAACTCGATGTGCAGGAGACCGGGCCGCAATCGGTGACGGTGGAGGATTCGATGTCGATGGTGCATGCCTCGGCCGGCAAGCTGGCGCCGGCGTCGGCGTTCCTGCGCGCAGAGCCGGCCATCGTGGCGGGCATGGCGACGGCGACGCTGCCCGACAGCAAGGTGCCATGGCTGGAGCTGATTGCCGACTACGACAGGATCCGCGACCTGATCGAACGGACCGTGCCCGGCTTCGAGGACTTCAACACACGCGTGCGGGTGCCTGGCGGATTCCGCATGCCCTTGCCGCCGACCGAGCGCAAATGGGAGACGCCGTCCGGCAAGGCCGAATTCTTTGTATTCAAGGGCTTGCACGAAGACAAACAGGTCCATGCCGACGATGTCCTGCGCCTGGTGACGATCCGCAGCCATGACCAGTACAACACCACCATCTATGCCATGGACGACCGCTACCGCGGCGTATTTGGGCGGCGCGACGTGCTGTTCATGAATGCGGCCGACCTGGCAGCGCGTGGCCTGGAGCATGGCGACGTGGTCGACATCGAGACCATCGCGGCTGGCCGGCAGCTGCGTTTCGAGAAGATCACTGCGATCGAATATGAAATTGCGCCGGGTTCTGTCGCCGCCTACTATCCGGAAGCGAACAAGCTGGTGCCGCTCGACTACATCGACAAGGACAGCGGCACGCCGTCCTACAAGTCAGTGCCCGTGCGCGTGGTGCGTTCGGAGGTGACGTGATGGCAAGCCATCCCGACATCACGTAAGCACGGCCCGTGCCCGGTTCCCAGCGCCGTTGCGCGCGGCCCTGCCTCGCAACGGCCCTCCGTTGAAGCAATGCGACCTACCTTTGGAGGAAAGTCCATCATGCCGGCCCTATGTGAAATTTGCAACGCACGTCCCGCCGTGGCGCGGGTGACCGTGGTCCAGGACGGCGAGCGCAAGACGATGTCGATCTGCGACTACGACTATCGTCAGTTGTTGCGCCACCAGGACATGCTCAACCCGTTCGATTCGCTGCTCGGTGGCGGCGGCCTGTCGCGCTTCTTCCGGGGGATGGGCGGCGACATGGATGACGACGAGCACCCCGGGTTCTCGGCCGAAGTGCCGCGCGAATCGGTCGACCCCACCGATGCATTCAGCGAGCAGACCATGGAGCTGCTGCAGCGCGCCGCCGAGAAGGCCCACGAGTTGCGGCGCAATGAACTCGACACCGAGCACCTGCTCTATGTGCTCGCCGATACCGACGTCTGCACGGCGCTGCTCAAGGAGCTCAAGCTTTCGCCGCAGGACATCCAGGGATATATCGACGAGCACGCGCAGACCGGGACCGCCAAGCCCGACGCGGCCATCGACAAGATGACGATCTCGCCGCGGCTGAAGAAGGCCTTCCAGTATGCCTTCCAGGCCTCGCGCGACCTGGGGCATTCCTACGTGGGACCCGAGCACCTGCTGATTGGCCTGGCCTCTGTGCCCGACAGTATCGCCGGAACGCTGCTCAAGAAATATGGCATCACCCCCGAGGCGCTGCGCCAGAAGGTGGTAAAGGTGGTCGGCAAGGGCGCCGAGGATGGCCGCGTCGATACACCCACCGGCACGCCGACGCTGGACAAGTTCGGGCGCGACCTGACCGCGATCGCGCGCCAGGGCAAGCTCGACCCGGTGCTGGGCCGCGCGCAGGAGATCGAGAGCACGATCGAAGTGCTGGCGCGGCGCAAGAAGAACAACCCGGTGCTGATCGGCGAACCGGGCGTGGGCAAGACCGCCATCGTGGAAGGGCTGGCGCAGCGCATTGTCAACGGCGACGTGCCGGAGGTGCTGCGCGGCAAGCGCCTGGTGGAGGTCAATATCAACTCGATGGTGGCCGGCGCCAAGTACCGCGGCGAGTTCGAGGAGCGCGCCAAGCAGCTGATCGACGAGGTCACGGCCAAGAACGACGAGCTGATCCTGTTTATCGACGAACTGCACACCATCGTCGGCGCGGGGCAGGGCGGCGGCGAGGGCGGGCTCGATATCGCCAACGTGCTCAAGCCCGCGCTGGCGCGCGGCGAGCTGAGCCTGATCGGCGCGACCACCCTGAACGAATACCAGAAGTACATCGAGAAAGATGCGGCGCTGGAGCGGCGCTTCCAGCCGGTGCTGGTGCCGGAGCCGACCGTCGAGCAGACCATCGTCATCCTGCGCGGCCTGCGCGACAAGCTCGAAGCGCACCACCAGGTCACGTTTGCGGACGACGCCTTTGTCGCCGCGGCGGAAATGTCAGACCGCTATATCACCTCGCGCTTCCTGCCGGACAAGGCCATCGACCTGATCGACCAGGCCGCGGCGCGCGTGCGCATCGGTTCCACCTCGCGTCCCGCTGAGATCCAGGAGCTGGAGGCAGAGATCGCTCAGCTCAAGCGCGAGCAGGACTATGCTTCGTCGCGCAAGCGCTTTGACGAGGCCAAGGCCTTCGAGGACCGCATCGGCGACAAGCAGAAGCGGCTCGACGAGCTGACCGAAGCCTGGCAGCGCAAGACCGGTTCCGAGACGCTCGAGGTGACGGTCGCGGCCATCGCCGAGGTGGTGTCGCGCCTGACCGGCATCCCGGTGGCCGACCTGACCCAGGAAGAGCGGCAGAAGCTGCTGCAGATGGAAGAGCGCCTGCGCGAGCGCGTGGTGGGGCAGGAAGACGCGGTGGTTGCGGTCAGCGACGCGGTGCGCCTGTCGCGCGCGGGGCTGGGCCAGGCCCACCGTCCGATTGCGACCTTCCTGTTCCTCGGGCCGACCGGCGTGGGCAAGACCGAGCTGGCCAAGGCGCTGGCGGAAACCGTGTTCGGCGACGAGCAGGCCATCATCCGTATCGACATGTCGGAGTATATGGAGCGCCATGCGGTGGCACGGCTGATCGGCGCGCCGCCGGGCTATGTCGGCTATGAGGAGGGTGGCCAGCTGACCGAGCGCGTGCGGCGCAAGCCCTACAGCGTGATCCTGCTCGATGAAATCGAGAAGGCCCACCCGGATGTGTACAACGTGCTGCTGCAGGTGTTCGACGACGGCCGCCTGACCGACGGCAAGGGCCGCGTGGTCGATTTCAGCAACACCGTCATTATCGCCACCAGCAACCTGGGCGCGTCCATCATCATGGCGAACCTCGAGCAGCCCGAGGGCAAGCGCATGACCGACAAGGACCTGCGCGAGGCGCTGATGAAGGTGCTGAAAGGACACTTCAGGCCTGAGCTCCTCAATCGCATCGACGACATCATCGTGTTCCATGCGCTCTCGCGCGAGAACATCCGCGCAATCGTGCAGATCCAGCTCGACCGGGTGGTGCGTACCGCCGCCGCGCAGGACATCGCCATCAAGTTCGACGATGCGCTGGTCGATCACCTGGTCGAGGTGGGCTACCAGCCCGAGTTCGGCGCGCGCGAACTGCGGCGCCAGATCCGCCAAGCGGTGGAGACCAGGCTGGCCAAGGAGATGCTGGGCGACAAGCTGAAGTCGGGCGACAGTGCAGAGCTGGGCTACGACAAGGACAGCGGCGAGGTGGTCTTCAAGAAGGTGGAAGCCGTGAAGAAGCCGAAGGCAGGTAAAGCGGCCGCCAAGAGTGCTGCGTCCAAGAAGGCGGACAGCGCAGTCGCTGCCGGAGACGACAGCGCCTGACCAGGCCAGGCGCAATCACGCTGATCGCGGGAGGTACGCAAATGCAGGAGTTCGACTTCTACATCAATCTGCAGAAACCGACGCTGGGGCTCTATGTGCGCAAGGGCGCAGGTCTTCCCGACCTGGCCGACGCCAAGGCGTGGCAGCTCGACGGCACGGTCGCCGAGAGCGAGGTGCCACCCGGTCTCCTGAAAGGTCTGGAGGCCAATGGGCACGCCTTCCAGGAGCTGGGCGGGTGACTGACCGGGCCTGCAGTGCGCCCCGGTGCCGCGGCTGCGCGGCAGCGCCGGGGCGCACTGTGGGAGGTCAGGACGCGTTGGCTTTGCGGCCCACGCTTTGGATGAGTCTGGTGACGCGCGCCAGGTACTGGTCGAACACCTGGTTTGCCTGTTCCTGCCTGTCGATCGGCTGTGCGACCGTGCGCCCCTCGGCCTCCAGCCTGGCCCGGATCTCGGGCTTGGCCAGGGCTTCGCCAATCGCCTTGCGCAGCACCGCCACGCGATCGGCCGGCGTGCCCTGCCTGACGAAGTAGCCACCGCTGATGGCGTATTCGAAGTCCGGCACCAGCCGGCTTTGCGAGATCAGCGGAATCTGCCTGAGTGCCGGGGGCAGGGCCCTGGAGAAGCTGGTCAGAATCCTCAGCCGGCCCTGCTGCTGCATGGCCGCGTAGCTGGACTGGTAGGGCAGGATGGCAAAGTCCACCTCGCCACCGGCCAGGCCCTGCAGCGCCGGTGCGCCGCCCTTGTATGGCACATGCAGGAACGGCACGCCGAGCCGCGCGCCCAGCGCATCGCCCATCAGGTGATAGATGGAGTCGATGCCGACCGTGGCGTAGGTCAGCGGCTTGCCCTTGTTTTGCCGGGCGTACTCGATGAACTTGTCCAGGCTGTCCACGGCGATGCCGTTGCGGACCATCAGCACGATGTTGGCGTCGCTGTGGGAATATGCCGCGATGGGGCTGGGCTACATCCTGACGGCACGCTCGATGCCGCTGAAGGAGCCGCAGTTCCGGGAACTGGTGTCGTTGCCGCTGGCCAATCCGATCCTGAACAACAGCCGCATCCACATCATCACCCGCGCTGGCCGGCATCTGTCGCCGGTGGCTGACAGCTTGCTCCGGCATCTGGTGAAGGCCTTCCCGCTGGTCTGAGGCCGCGGCGACGCCGTTTCGCCTTGCCAAGGATTGCATCAGGCACTACAACGATCAGGCACACCGGCGACGGTGAAGGAGGCCCCATGACACATGACGCCCGCAATCCTCGCGTCGGTGCGATGCGCGCATTCCTGGCTGGGTCGGTCCTGGCGCTTCCGGCGCTGGCTCTTGCCGCCGGGCCCGGCGCTCCCTTCCGGCCAACGCAGGTTTCCGCCACGCCGGACCGCGGCGCCGGCCTGCAGGCCTTTGCGCAGATCGAGCGCGTGCTGTTGCATGCCCGCTGCCTGAATTGCCATGTGCCGGACGGCCCGCTGCAGGGCGATGGCAAGCTGGTGCACTTTCCCGCGGTGCAGCGTGGCGCGGACGGCATGGGCGTGCCGCCGCTGCAATGCGCCACCTGCCATGCCACCCAGAACAGTCCGCTGGCGCATGCGCCGCCCGGGCTGGACACCAACGGCCAGCCGGGCTGGCGCATGCCGCCGGCGAAGATGAAGATGTCATGGCTGGGCCTGTCCGGCGCCGCACTGTGCAAGGTCCTGCGCGATCCGGGGACCAATGGCGGCCGTTCGCTGGCGATGCTCGAAGAACACATGGCGACCGATCACCTGGTGGCCTGGGGCTGGCAGCCGGGACCGGGGCGAGAACTGCCGCCGCTCGACAAGCCTGCGTTCGATGCGCAGGTACGCCAGTGGATAAGCAATGGCGCACCGTGCGATACGCGCGAGCCGCTGCGCACCTCCGCCGGACCGACGCGCGCCGCGGCCGACCAGGTACTGCTGCAAAACCTGCGCGCCCTCGCCGGATCGGGCGCGCTGACACAGGCCAAGGGCACGGGCAACGGGAGCCAGCCATGATCTCTTTTCAACTGAACGGCAAGATCCAGCAGGTCGATGTGCCCGGCGACACGCCGGTGCTGTGGGTGCTGCGCGACACGCTGGGCCTGACCGGCACCAAGTTCGGCTGCGGCATCGCGGTTTGCGGCGCGTGCACGGTCCATGTCGACGGCCAGCAGCGCCGCGCCTGCGTGACGCCGGTATCCTCCATCGCCGGCCGGCAGCTCACCACGATCGAGGGCATCGGTGAAGACCGGGTCGGGCGGGCGGTGGAAGAAGCCTGGGTGCGCAATGATGTCACGCAGTGCGGCTATTGCCAGAGCGGCCAGGTCATGGCGGCCGTGGCGCTGCTCAAGGTGAACCGGCGCCCGACCGATGCCGACATCGAGCGGGCCATGAGCGCCAACCTGTGCCGCTGCGGCACCTACGCGCGTATCCATGCCGCGGTCAAGGACGCGGCCAGGGCGATCGGCTGAGGAGATGCCATGAGACTCGCGCAGCAGGCAAGCGGCGGCATCGACCGGCGGACGTTCCTGAAACTGAGCCTTGGCTCCGGCTTTGCGCTCTGTGCCGTTCCCCTTGGCGCGCAGACGGAAGCGGCCGGAACCCAGCCCACGGCCCCGGTGCAGCCGTCGGCCTTCGTCAGTATCGATGCCGACGGCACGGTGACGGTCACGATCGGCAAGCTGGAATTCGGGCAGGGCGTGCAGACGGCACTGCCGATGCTGGTGGCCGAGGAGCTCGACGCGGACTGGAGCAAGGTCCGCTGCCAGCTGGCCCCGGCCGGCGAGGCCTACAAGGACCCGGTCTTCCATATCCAGCTGGTCGGCGGTTCGACCAGTATGAAGAACTTATGGACGCAGTATCGCGAGGTCGGCGCGCGCATGCGCGCGATGCTGCTGGGGGCGGCTGCCAGGCGCTTCGGGGTGCCGGCCGAGCAGTTGAAGGCCGAGGCCAGCGTGGTGACCGCGCCCGACGGCCGCCGTGCCACCTACGGCGAACTGGCCGCCGCGGCCCTGGCCGAGCCGGTGCCGGCGAGCGTGCCACTGAAGTCGCCGCAGCAATTCAGGCTGATCGGCAAGCCGACCGGCCGGCTCGATGCGCGCGACAAGTCCACTGGCCGGCAGCAGTTCGGCATCGACACGACGCTGCCGGGCTTGCGCGCCGTGGTCATGGTGCATCCGCCGGTGTTCGGCGCCAGGGTCGCGCGCTTCGACGCCGCGCGCGCCAAGGCCATCGCCGGCGTGGAAGAGGTCTACCAGGTGCCGCTGGTGCGCGGCGCGACCGGGCTGGCCATCGTGGCCAATGGCTTCTGGCCGGCGCGCACGGCGCGGGAGGTGCTGCAGGTGGAGTGGGATGCCAGCGGTGTCGAGAAGGCGGACAGCGATGCGCTGCTGGCGCGCTACCGCGAACTGGCGACGCAGCCCGGCGTGCAGGCCAGGGCGGCGGACACGTCGGCGCTTGCGGGCGCGCCACACAGGATCAGCGCCGAATATGTCTTCCCGTACCTCGCCCACACGCCGATGGAGCCGCTCAACTGCACCATCGACTTCCGCGGCGACCAATGCACGGTGTGGGCCGGCTCGCAGTTCCAGACCGTCGACCAGGCGGCGGTGGCCGCCGTGCTCGGCCTGAAGCCCGGGCAGGTGACGTTCAACACCATGATGGCCGGTGGCGGCTTCGGCCGGCGTGCCGTGCCGACCTCCGACTACCTGTTCGAGGCCGCCCAGGTGGCCAAGGCGCGCTACGCGGCCGGCCGGCGCGAGCCGATCAAGATGATCTGGACGCGCGAGGACGATGTGCGCGGCGGCTACTACCGCCCGATGCACCTGCACCGCGTGGAAATCGGCCACGACGGCAAGGGCAAGGTGCTGGCGTGGAAGCACGTGATTGTGGGCCAGTCCATCACCAGCGGCACCCCGTTCGAGGCCTTCACCGTGAAGAACGGGGTCGACTCGACCATGGTCGAGGGCGTGGGCGAAAGCGCCTATCCATTTCCGATCGCGCTCGAGATCCATCACCCCAGGGTCAACGTGCCGGTGCTGTGGTGGCGCTCGGTAGGGCACTCGCACAACGCCTACGTGATGGAGACCCTGGTCGATGAACTGGCGCGCACCGGCGGGCTCGATCCGGTGGCGTACCGCCGCACGCTGCTGCGCGGGCACAAGCGTCATCTCGCGGCGCTGGACCTGGCGGTCGAGCAGTCGGGCTACGGCAAGCGGCGCCTGGCGGCCGGGCGTGCCTGGGGCGTGGCGGTGCATGAATCGTTCGACACCGTGGTGGCCTACATCATCGAGGTCTCGATGCGCGGCAACCAGCCGGTCGTGCACCGGGTGACGGCGGCGGTCCACTGCAATATGCCGATCAACCCGCGCACGATCGAGGCACAGGTCCAGGGCGGGCTGATGATGGGATTGGGCACCACGCTGCCCGGCGCCCGGATCACGCTGAAGGATGGCGTGGTGCAGCAGGCCAACTGGAACGACTACCGGCTGGCCACGCACGCGGACATGCCGGCGCAGATCGCGGTGCATATCGTGCCGTCCGCCGATCCGCCGACCGGCATTGGCGAGACCGCGGTGCCGCCGATTGCGCCCGCACTGGCCAACGCCATCGCGGCGCTCACCGGCAAGCGGCTGCGCAGCCTGCCTTTCACCGCGTGATTGGGGTTCGCCGGGTTCACGCGGGGCCGCCTGCTGGCATTGAATCGGCGGCAATTCCGGTCGGCGAATGCCAGCGCAATCCTTTCTTGATCATCTATCTCTCATGCAGCGGCGCTGAACGGTGTGTTCGGGAATGGCAGAGGCGGGCAATCCGAATAGCGGCGATCATGCGGTTTGATCCTGTCCGCATCCCGAGCCACCATGCATGTCCATCTGCAGTCCCACTCGCACGTCAGCCTGCTGCAGCTGCTGCTGGCCTTCCCGCTGTCGGTCTCTGTCGCGCACGGCAGGCTGGTGCTCAGGCGGCGCGGATACGAACGCGTCGGCTGGCCCGCCAACGGTGACCTGGACAGCGCTTTCCATGACCGCTTCGGGCTGTCGATGGAGGCGGCCAGGCGGCTGGCGGTGATGCGCGCCGCGCAGCGGCAGCGCTCGGTCGCCTGACGCGGTGGCGCCGGCCCCCGCTAGCTGCGCCCGCTACCGTGTACCGCGCACTGCGCTTTGCGAGATAATCCGGGCTTACGCCCGGGAATGATGTCATGCGCTTTGATCTGGTCGACCTGAAACTGTTCACGCATATTGCGGAGGCCCAGAGCCTGACCGGCGGTGCGCAACGCTCACACCTGTCCCTGGCCGCGGCCAGCACCCGCATCAAGAACCTGGAGGAGCACGTCGGCGTCAAGCTGCTGAACCGCAGCAGCCAGGGCGTGAAGGTGACCGGGGCGGGGGAAACCCTGCTGGCCCATGCGCGCCGCGTGCTGCGCCAGCTGGAGCAACTGAGCGGCGACCTGCAGGAATATGCGGCGGGCGTGAAAGGCCATGTGCGGGTCTTCGCCAACACCACCGCCATGAGCGAATTCCTGCCGGCGGTGCTGCGCACCTATCTTGTCAGCCATCCGGACGTGACCATCGACATGCAGGAGCGGCTGAGCCCGGATATCGTGCGCGCGGTGCAGGAGGGCATGGTGGACATCGGCATCGTCGCCGGCAACGTGCGCACCGAAGGGCTTGAGGTCATGCCCTACCGGCGCGACCGCCTGGTGCTGGCCACCGCGCTGAGCCATCCGCTGGCCGAGCGCAACAGCGTGGATTTCATCGACACGCTGGACTACGACTTCATCGGCCTGCCGGAGGCAAGCGCGATCCACAATTTCCTCATGCGGGCCGCTGCCGACCTGCAGTGCGCGCTGCGCTGGCGCGTGCAGGTCAGCAACTTCGAGACCGCCTGCCGGATGATCGAGGCAAATGTCGGCGTCGGCGTGTTGCCGGAGACCACCGCCCGCCGCCATGCGAAGACGATGGCGCTGCGCATCGTCCAGCTCAACGATGAGTGGGCCGAGCGCAAGCTGCAGGTCTGCGTGGCCGACCTCGGCGCCTTGCCGCTGTTTGCGCGCAAGCTGGTGGACCTGCTGGTCGAGGATGGCCTCGGGCGCCAGGACTGAGGCGCCCGTAGCCTTACCTTGTCGTTTGCAGGGATGGCATGTCGATGGCCGGCTGCCTGCACGATGCGCGCGCGGCCAGGGCGAAGAACAGTGCCGAAGCGATAGCCAGCACGTCGGTGGTCAGCAGTACGCGCGTCAGGGGCACGGTGGTGCCGTTTGCGATCAGATGGTCGGTCGCAGCGCCGACGGCCACAGTGCCAATGGCGATCGCGAAGACATTGATGCACAGCATCGTGAAGCCAGAGACCGTCGAGCGCATCCTCTGTGGCGTCATGCTGGTGATAGCCGCATTGGCCGGCCCGTAAATTGCCAGCGGCAGGAAGAATCCCACGCACATGCCGATGTAGAAGAGCGCGGAGCCGGCAGGGGCGAAACGATAGGCGATGACCAAGGGCGCGCAGATGACGACCAGCAGCGCCATGAACGTGGCATGTCCGCCGGGCAGTTTGCGCGCCATGCGGTCGCTGAGGGCGCCACCCGCCACCGAGCCAAGCGTGCCGAACAGCAGTTGCAGCGCGCCGATGCGGGTGGCGATGCCGGCGGCATCCATGCCGCGCTCATTCACCATCCACAGTTGCGTGAAGGAGAGGCTGGCGAAAGCCATGTGCGTCAGCACGAAACCAACAATGGTGAAGCGAAGCGCGCGATGCTCCCTGATCAGTCGGAGTACTGCGAGCACTTGTGGCAGGGCGGGTGCGCCCAGTTCCTGCGGCGCGTGCTGCCTGCGATCTTCCTTCAATACCGCCAGCGGCAGGGCGACGGCGATGCCGATCACGCCCAGGGCATAGAAGGTCGCGCGCCAGCCGTGCGCGGCACCAATGGTGCCGGCCAGCAGGAAGCTGCAGCCGATGCCCAGGGGGATGCCCATGAAGAACAAGCCCATCGCCGTGCCGCGACGCTTCTCGGCGAACAGCTCGGCCAGCAAGCCAACTGCGGCTGGCACGAGGGCCGCCTCGCCGCTGGCGACAAAGAAGCGCGCGATCGCCATTTGCTCGAAGGTCTGAGCGTGTCCAGACGCCCAGGTGCAGGCGCTCCAGATCAGCACGCCGGCCGCGATGATCCGCGTCCGGCTGAAGCGATCCGCGAGCGTGCCCATGAACATTGCCATGACGCCGAAGCTCAGCACCCAGACCGCGCCGACCAGGAATCCATATTGGGCATTGTTGATCGCCAGATCCTTGATGACTTGCGGCGAGAATCCCAGCAGCATGTTGCGGTCGATATGCGCAAGCAGATGGATCGTCAACAACGTTGCCAGAACGGCAGAGGGGCTTTTTTTCCAGAACATCAGAGGTCTCCAGGCCGCAGGACCATTTGTCGCAGGGTGGACGGAATGCGGCGCGCTGCCGCGTTCCGTCCGGATCGCACCTTAAGCTACCCTGCGCATGGGGATGCCGCGCTGCGCCGGCGCCCGGTTGGGCACCATGCCCAAGGCTTTCAGCGTTTCATCCGCGGATTTCCACTGGGTGCCGATCTGGTAAATGCGGCGGGCGTCGTCGCCGGTCGCGATGTCGCGATTGAGCTCGCGCGCAATGCGCACCATCTTCTCGATCTGCTGCACCGAGGTCGCGCGCTCCCCGTCCGGGCCGAACAGCGTGTCCTCGATGCCGACGCGCACGTGCAGGCCCAACGCGATGGCCATGGTGTTCATTGGCACCACGTTGCGACTCAGGGTTTCCAGGGTGAGCACGGCACCATCCGGCGTGCGCCTGACGAACTCGAGCATGTCGGCCGGATGCAAGCCGGCGGCACCGCCGCCGATGGCCACGTAGTTGAGGATCAACGGGCCCGTGTAAAGGCCCCGGCGGATCAGGCGCTGGACCGTCTCCAGGGAAGCAAGATGGCCCAGCATGAAATGCGGCTGGATGCCGTTGGCAACCAGCCGCCGGATGTGCTCCTCATGCCAGGACGGATTGGACGGGACGATCATGTCGCGGTAGGCGGCCCGGAGCGCCGGGCTGTTGAGCGAGGTGCCGGCGATGTCGGCCTCGGTCATCAACTCCATCACATTCATCTGGCTGGTGTTGATCGCGACCGTCACCTGGTCCGGACGGGGATCCAGTTCAGCCAGCATGTGGCGCGTGTCATCATTCATCCACCTGGCCGCCTGACCCTCGTCTTCCGGCGCGAAGGAAATCGAGCCGCCGACCTGCAGCACCATCCTGGGCACGGCTTCGCGCAGGCGGGCCAGCATCTCATTGAACATGGACAAGCGCTTGCTGCCCTTGCCGTCGGCCTCGCGCACATGCACGTGCAGCACGGTCGCGCCGGCGTTGTAGCAGTCGACCGCCTTCTGGATCTGCTGGTCCATCGTGACCGGGATATCGTCCGAATCGCCGGGGATCCACTGCGGCCCGTACGGCGCGACCTGGATCACGAGCTTTTCCTGGTTTTCGGGCAGCAGGGAGTCGTCTAGGAAGTGCATGACTTGTCGTCCTCGATGAGGTTCGTGGGTGAAGGGATTGGGGGGCGGAAGGGTACTCAGGCGGCAGCCTGGATGCTGGTCGTCCTGGCCTGCTCGGTGGCCGCCAGCTCCTCCAGAAGAATCGGTGCCCCCAGGCTGCTGGTATGGATGCCAAGCACGCTCACCGCCTGCAGCACGGCAGCAATCTCTGCCCGGGTGGCACCCAGTTCCAGCGCCTTGCGGATGTGACGGCGCGTGCCCGGTGCGTACATGTGGGTGCAGGAGGCGTCGACCGCGATGGCGATGAATTCGAGCACCTTCGGCTCCAGCACGCCCGACATCATCGTGTGCGCGCCCATTGCCATGAATTTCTCGGTCCAGGCGGGATCCAGTTCCGCAACGGGATCCCAGGCCGGATTCCAGTGACCGGTCGCGCGCAGGTGATCGCAGACCGGGGTAGCGGAACCGCTTGTCTTATCGCTCATTACTCGTCTCCTTGACGGTCTCGGATGGCGCGCGGCGTATGCGCGCCTCGTGTGTCTGGAGGCAAGTATCGAACACGGGCCGATTGCCGATTTGACATTCCGGGAGTTTGAATTTACATATTGGGTAGTACGGGAAAACCTTATGGCTTACTTAGTTCGCAGTGCCGCCCTGACCGACTACGTCAGGGTGGCGCGTTCCGTCGGGATTGATCCCTATCGCCACTTGCGTGATGCCGGCATTGACCGGTCTGCGTTACTGGCCCCGGACACCATGATTCCGGCCGAGGCGGTGGGGCGCCTGCTGGAAGCATCGGCCGAGGCCGCGGGCATCGAGGATCTTGGCCTGCGCATGGCGGAGACCCGCCAGCTCTCCAACCTTGGGCCGCTCGGTTTTGTGATGCAGGAGCAGCCCACGCTACGCAGGGCGCTCGAATCGGTGTCGCACTATCTGCGGCTGCAGAACGAAGCGCTCCATATGCGCATCGAGGAAGCGGAGGACGTTGTCATCCTCCGCGAGGACCTGCTTGGCGGCCACGCCGGCGCCAGGCGGCAGGCGATGCAACTGGTGCTGGGCGTCTTGCACAGGACGCTGGGCACGCTCCTTGGCGCCGCGTGGAGGCCTCGCGCCATCTGCTTCACGCATGCCGCTCCCGCCAGCCTTGCCGTGTACGCGCGGGTATTTGGGGCGCCGGTTCTGTTCAGGCAGGATTTTGATGGTCTTGTGTGCCAGGCGGCCGATCTTGAAATTGCGATCCCGGCCTACGATCCGGTCATGGCGCAGCAGGTGCGCCGGTACCTGGATGCGATGCTGGCTCAGTCCAGCGCGACCATGCCCGACAAGGTCAGGAAGCTCGTCATCACGCTACTTCCGTCGGGCACCTGTTCAGTGGATCGCGTGGCGCAGCATCTGGGCGTCGGCCGCAGGACCGTCTATAGCCGCCTCGCGCAGCACGGCGAAAGCTACCAGGCGATTGTCGACGGTGTGCGGGAGGACTTGGTGAAGCGGCATATCGATCGCGACGATCGGCCGCTGTCCGAAGTCGCGACGCTGCTTGGGTTTTCATCACTGAGCGCATTTTCCCGCTGGTTTGGGGGCCGCTTCGGATGTAGCGTTTCGAAGTGGCGGAGCAGAAGGGGTAACGCGTCCGCCGGACACCATGGTGGCGTCCCTGCCGTCCTGGCCCCCTCCGATCTTCCTGCCGATCCCGACGCCGTACGCGCCATCGCGCTGGAACAGAACCGGCTGGCGCGCGCGCTGTGGGAGCAGCTCGAGAGCCTGAAGCACCAGGTCGCGCAGCTTGACCGTGCGCAGCCGGGCGCCAGTTCCGAGCGCCTGCCGGGGCAGGCCGAACGCCTTGCAGCGCCGCTGGACCTGCCGCCACCGGTGGCATCCAAGGTTAAGGGGGCAAGACACACCCGCAAGATCCGACGATCCTGATCGCGAACGGGGAGGCTTGCCAGATGGATGGTGTGACTGGATTCGCCATCTTCATCAGTTCCCTAGTGTCCTGAGTCGGAAGTTCGTTGCGGAAATAAGTCTGTCGAGAAGGTGCGCGAGCCTAGGAGCGAAGCGCAGCAAGGCTGAAGCCTTGCGAGCATTCGCGACGACGGATCGTGCGGCTTATCGGCGGACTTATGCAACGAACTTGCGATTCAGGACACTAGCGCTGGTCCGCCAGCATCTGCCGCAACTGGTGCTTGAGCAGCTTGCCGCTGGCCGTCGTCGGGATCGAGGCCACGCGCAGGATCCGCTCGGGACGCTTGTACGGTGACAGGCGATCGACCAGGTAGTCGTGCAGCGCCGGCGCATCGAACTTCTCGCCATCCTTGATTTCGACAAAGGCGATCACTTCTTCGTTGCCGTCCGCGGTGGCCTGCCCGATGACCGCCGACACGCGCACGGACGGATGTGTGTTGATGACCGACTCGACTTCGATCGGATAGACGTTGAAGCCCGAGCGGATGATCAGGTCCTTGGTGCGGCCGACGATAAACAGCGCGCCGTCGGCGCCCAGCCGGCCGATATCGCCGGTATTGAGCCAGCCGCCGGGGCGCAGGGCCTCGGCGCTCAGCGCCGGCGCATGGTAGTAGCCGCGCATGACACCCGGGCCTCTGATCCATAGCTCGCCCGGTTCCCCCTGCGGCACGGGCTTGCCTTGCGGCCCGACCACCTGCAGTTCCGCGCCTTCGACAATCTCGCCCGCCGAGCAATCGGTGCGCGGCCGGTCCATGCGGGTCACGAACAGCGATCCCGCGTACTCGGTCATGCCGTAGCCATGGTGCAGCGGCTGGCCGAACATGGCCTCGACGTCGTGCTTGAGGGTCGGGTCAAGCGGGCCGCCGCCGGTGTAGAGATAGCGCAGCCGCGGCGACGGCACCAGCGGCATGCCGCTTGCCCGCACATGGGCGAGGATGCGGCTGAACATTGTCGGCACGCCCTGCAGCAGCGTGATCGCGCCGTGCCGGATTGCCGCGGTGACGTCGGCGGCATTGAAGCGGGCGCTCAGGTACAGGCTGGCGCCGGCCTGCAGGGTCGAGACCAGCAGCGTGCCCAGCCCGAAGATATGCGACATGGGCATCACCGCATAGGCGCAGTCGTCTGCCTGCATGCGGCGGGATTCCACCGTGACGCGCGCAAAGTGCAGCAGGCCCCGGTGGGTGACCATCACGCCCTTGGGCTGCCCGGTGGTGCCTGAGGTGTAGATCAGCGCGGCGACATCATGCGCCAGCGCTTCTGGCTCGCGCGCGCTGGCTTCGTCGACGGCGCCTGCCATCAGCGGGCCGAGGCCGGCCGGGGCAATTTCCCTGGCCCGGTAGCGCACGCCGTGCCGCAGGGCATCGGGCGACACAGCGTGGGTGAACAGCATCAGGCGCGGCTGGCAGTGGGCCCGGATCACCTCGATTTCCCGCTCCGACAGGCGCGCATTGACAACCACCGGCCACGCGCCCAGTTCCGACAAGGCGAAGACCAGCGTGATTACCGCCAGGCAGTTCTCTGCTGTGATCAGCACCCGGTCGCCGGTGCCGACCCCTTGCGATTGCAGGTAGCGCTGCGCATCCTCGATGCCCGCCCACAACTGCGCGTAGGTGGTGGTCCGGCCTTCCTCGAAGATGGCCGCGTGGCCGGGCGTGCGGGTGGCCCAGTGGCGTGGGATGTCGCTGATCCGTGGTGTGGTGTCTCGGTCCGTTGGCATCTCGCGGGACTCCTTGTGCTGGAAAAACCGTTCGGCAAGGCGGGGCACCAGCCCAACGGCGCCAGTGTATGTGTGCCCGGTGTACGGTGCAAACGGCAACTGGCAAAGACAGATTTCTTGCCAGCCGAAAGCTGTCTGGGGCCGCCTGGCGCCCTACACCACGTGCCTGGCGCGCAGTGCTTCCAGTTGCTGCGGGGTGAGTTTCAGGTAGTCGCGCAGCACTTCGTCGGTATGCTGGCCCAGGGCCGGCGGGGCATGGCGCAGCGTCGGGGGTGTCTCCGACAGGCGCAGCGGGCTGGCGGCGGTGACGACCTGGTTGACAGACTCGCCGGCGGGCGCCTGTGCTCCCGGATAGCGCTGCTGTTCGATGCGCAGGCCGCGGTGCTGCACCTGCGGGTCGGCGTAAGCCTGGGCGATGTTGTTGATGGGGCCGCAAGGCACGGAACTGGCTTCGAGCAGCGCGACCCAATCCGCCGTGGAGCGGGTGCGGGTGAGCTCCGTCATCATCGAGATCAGCGTCTTGCGGTTGTTCACGCGGCCGGTGTTGGTCGCATAGTGCTCGTCGCTCGCCCAGTCCACACCCGCGGCATCGCAGAAGCGCGCGAACTGCCCGTCGTTGCCGATCGCCAGCAGCATATTGCCGTCGGCCGTGGGGAAGTCCTGGTAGGGCACCACGCTCGGGTGGACGTTCCCCTGGCGCCTGGGAACATCGCCGGCGTTCAGGAAGCCCGCGCCCTGGTTGGCCAGCACCGCCATCGCCACATCCAGCAGGGCGATATCGATATGCTGGCCGCGCCCGGTGAAGTGGCGCGCTTCCAGCGCGCTCAGGATGGCGGTGGTGGCGTACATGCCGGTGAACAGGTCGATCACCGCGACGCCAACCTTCATCGGGCCACCGCCGGGCTCGCTGTCGGCGTGGCCGGTGATGCTCATCAGGCCGCTCATGGCCTGGATCAGCAGGTCGTAGCCGGGACGCGCCGCATAGGGACCGGTGTGGCCGAAGCCGGTGACCGAGCAATAGATCAGCCGCGGGTTGAGCGCGCTCAGGCTCTCATAGTCCAGCCCGTAGCGCCTGAGGCCGCCGGTCTTGAAGTTCTCCACCACCACGTCGCTCTGCCGGGCCAGTTCGCGGATCAGCTCCTGCCCCTCCGGCGTGGCCATGTCCACGGTGACCGAGCGCTTGTTGCGGTTGGCGGCGGTGAAATAGCAAGCTTGCCGGGTCGGCGCACCGGCCTCGTCCGGCAGGAACGGGGGCCCCCAGTGGCGCGTATCGTCGCCTTCGCCGGGCTTTTCGATCTTGATCACGTCGGCGCCCATGTCCGCCAGGTTCTGGGTCGACCATGGCCCGGCCAGCACGCGCGAGAGATCAAGCACGCGCAGGTGGCTCAGGGCGCCGGTGCGGGGGGAAGGGGACGGCAGGCCGGCAGCCGGCGTAGCGTGGGAGTCGGTCATGTCAGGGCAGGCAATTGCATCTTCAGGCACCGCGGGCTTCGCGGATCCTTGCGGGATTTCCTCGGGGTCGGGGGCGTCAGGCAGGAACCCGGTCCGGCATGACGCCCCTGAAGCTGGCTCAGTAGCGTTCAAAGACCGCGGCGATGCCCTGGCCGCCGCCGATGCACATGGTTTCCAGGCCGTAGCGGCCGCCGCGGCGCTGCAGTTCGTGCAGCAGCGTGGCCAGGATGCGCACGCCGGTGGCGCCGATCGGATGCCCCAGCGAGATGCCTGAGCCGTTGACGTTGAGCTTGTGCTCGATTGCGTCCTGGTCCTGCCATTCCCAGCCCTTGAGCACGGCCAGCACCTGGCAGGCGAAGGCCTCGTTCAGCTCGACCAGGTCCATCTGGTCCAGCGTCAGGTTCAGGCGCGCCAGCAGCTTCTTCACCGCCGGTACCGGGCCGATGCCCATGTGCGAGGGCTCGCAGCCGGCGGCCGCCCAGCCCACCAGCGAAGCCATCGGGGTGAGGCCCAGTTCGGCCAGCTTGTCCTCGGCCACGATCAGGCAGGCGGCCGACGCATCGTTCTGCTGGCTGGCGTTGCCGGCGGTGACGGTGCCGTTGGGCATCAGGGTGCGCAGCTTGCCCAGGCTTTCACGCGTGGTATCGGCGCGGAAGCCCTCGTCGCGCGCGAAGCGCACCGGATCGCCCTTGCGCTGGGGCACCTGCACGGGGACGATTTCGGCATCGAAGCGCCCGGCCTCCCAGGCCGCGGCGGCGCGCTGGTGGCTGCGCACGGAGAACGCGTCGGCCGCTTCGCGGCTGATGCCGTAGTCGCGCGCGAGGTTCTCGGCGGTTTCGATCATGCCGGAGATCTTGCCGAAGCGCTCGACCGGCTGCGAACGTTCACGGCCGCGGTCGAGGCGGTCGAAGAAGCGCACGTTGCCCGAGCGCGCGCCCCAGCGCATGTCGGTGGTGTAGTACTCGATATTGCTCATGCTCTCGACGCCGCCCGCGATCACCACGTCGGCCGCGCCGCTCTGCACCATCATCGATGCCGTGACGATGGCCTGCAGGCCGCCGCCGCAGCGGCGATCCAGCTGCATGCCGGGCACCTCGACCGGCAGGCCTGCCTGCAGCGCGGCCCAGCGGCCCACGCAGGGCACTTCGCTGTTGGCGTAGGACTGGGCAAAGACCACGTCGTCGATGCGCGCGGGGTCGATGCCGCTGCGCTCCACCACGGCGCGCACGGCGGTGGCGGCCAGCTCCTCCACGGGCACCGGGCGCAGGCTGCCGCCGAAGGTGCCGACGGGTGTGCGAAGGGGGGTGACGATTGCAGCTCTGCGCATGGAAGTCTCCTTGGAACGCTGTGTTGGGATGAGCAAATAGGTCAGTCGGTCGACGCGTGCCCGGGCAGGGCGACGAAGGCCGCGCCGCACTGGCGCAGCAGGGCGTGGGCCTGGCGCTCCAGGCCCTCGCGGTGTTCGGGGGCGGCAATGTCCAGCATGCGGCGCACACGCTGCGACAGCGTCTGGCCGCGCAGGTCGGCCACGCCGTGTTCGGTGACGATCAGGCCCGCGTCCGCGCGTGGCGTGCTGACCGGGCCGGACAACTGCGCCACGATGCGGCTCGCGCCCCTGGCGGTTGCCGGCAGCGCCACGATGGGCAGGCCGCCGCGGCTGCGCGCGGCGCCGCGCAGGAAGTCCACCGCGCCGCCGACGGCGCCGACATAGACGCCGGCGGCGACTTCGGCATTCACCTGGCCGGTCAGGTCGACTTCGATGGCGGAATTGATGGCGGTCAGCTTGTCGACACTGGCGAGCACTTCGGGGTGATGGGTATAGGCGGTCTCGCGCAACTGCAGCTGCGGATTGCAGTGGGCCCAGCGCCGCAGCCGCTCGCTGCCCATCAGGATGCCGGCAATGCCGACCCCCGCGTCGATGCTCTTGCGTGCGTTGGTCAGCACACCGGCCTCGGCCAGCGCCGCAATGCCGTCGCCGACCGCGCCGCTGTGCAGCCCCAGGTCACGGCGATCGTGCAGCGCCGCCACCACGGCCTCGGGCAGGTTGCCGATCCCCATCTGCAGGGTCGCGCCATCCTCCACCCAGCCGGCAATGTGGCGGGCAATGGCCAGTTCGGCCGGGCCCGGCGCACTGCGCTCCAGGCTGACTGGCGGGTGCAGCGCCTCGACCTGCAGGTCGATCTCGTCCGCGGTGAGGTAGCGGCTGCCGTGGGTCCACGGCACCTCCGGGTTCACTTCGGCGATGATGACGCGGGCGCGGTCCAGCGCGGCGGGGATGTACTCGTGCACCAGGCCCAGGCTGTGGCGCCCCTGTTCGTCGGCGGGCGATACCTGCACCAGCACCACGTCCGCGCGCAGCGTGCCCTGGCGGATCATCCCCGGCAGGTGCGAATAGTGGCTGGGCACGATGTCCAGCACGCCGGCTCTGGCCAGTTGCCGGTGCGGGCCGCTGGCGGCGTAGCCGAAGAAGTCGATGACGTCGGCCTGGGCCGGCTGCAATGTGTCGGACTGGCCGATGCCGACAAAGACCCTGAGCCGTCCGCCCCGGGCGATGGCGTGGCGGTGTTCCACCAGCGCGCGCGTCAGCGTCAGCGGCTCGGCGGTGGCCTGGCCCCACCAGAGGTGGTCACCGGGGCGGATCAGGGTTTGCAGTCGGGAGGCCAGGTTGTGCATGTCCACGGGGCAATGGTCGGTCGGCTGTCAGGCGGCATGCGCCGGATAGCCCAGAGCATGTCGCCAAAGCGGGCTTCGCGCTATTTGACAATGCCAAGGGCGGACTTTGGCGATTGCGAAAGGTGCTGCCGGCCACAATCCGCCGGGACTTAACGCCAGTGGAAGGCGCGCTTTCGGAATGGCTGATTGTCCAACTGGCCGAACCCCGCGACCATTGCGGCTATCACAAGGAGGCGGCCGTCCGCCTGAGGCTGAACGAAAGACAAGCGCCATGATCGAACAGACCCAATCGAACAACTTCCACGAAATCCGCGATGCCATCCGTTCGCTTTGCGCGGAGTTTCCCGACGAGTACTTCCGCAAGGTGGATGAGCAGCGCGCCTATCCCGAGGCCTTCGTCAATGCGCTGACCGATGCCGGCTGGCTCGCGGCGCTGATCCCGCAGGAATACGGCGGCTCCGGCCTGGGCCTGACCGAGGCCTCGGTCATCATGGAAGAGATCAACCGCTGCGGCGGCAACTCCGGCGCCTGCCACGGCCAGATGTACAACATGGGCACGCTGCTGCGGCACGGGTCCGCGGCCCAGAAGGAAAAATACCTGCCGAAGATTGCCTCCGGGCAATGGCGCCTGCAGTCCATGGGCGTCACCGAGCCCACCACGGGCACCGACACCACCAGGATCAAGACCTCGGCGGTCAAGAAGGACGGCCGCTACGTCGTCAACGGCCAGAAGGTCTGGATCAGCCGTGTCCAGCACAGCGACTTCATGATCCTGCTGGCGCGCACCACGCCGCTGGCCGAGGTGAAGAAGAAGAGCGAGGGGATGTCCATCTTCATGGTGGACCTGCATGAGGCGCAGAAGAAGGGCCTGACCGTGCGTCCCATCCCCAACATGGTCAACCACGAGACCAATGAGCTGTTCTTCGAGGACCTGGAAATCCCCGAGGAAAACCTGATCGGCGAGGAAGGCAAGGGCTTCAAGTACATCCTCGACGGCCTGAACGCCGAGCGCACCCTGATCGCGGCCGAATGCATCGGCGACGGCTACTGGTTCATGGACCGCGTCACCAAGTACGTCAAGGAACGCGAGGTCTTCGGCCGCCCCATCGGCCAGAACCAGGGCGTGCAGTTCCCGATCGCCGAGTCCTTTATCGAGCTGGAAGCGGCCAACCTGATGCGCTGGAAGGCCTGCGAGCTGTTCGACAAGCATGAGCCCATGGGCGCCCAGGCCAATATGGCCAAGTACCTGGCCGCCAAGGCCAGCTGGGAGGCCGGCAATGCCTGCCTGCAGTTCCACGGCGGCTTCGGTTTCGCCTGCGAATACGACGTCGAGCGCAAGTTCCGCGAGACGCGCCTGTACCAGGTGGCGCCGATCTCCACCAACCTGATCTACTCCTTCGTCGCGGAACACGTGCTGGGCCTGCCGCGGTCGTTCTGAGTCACGTCGGATTGCGTGCCTGGCGCATGCGCCAGGCGCGCGCCGGCCACCTCCCGCCAGCCGGACCATGCGCCATGGGCAACACCCTGCCCGGGCCTGCATGGTGCACTAGCGCATGGCGCCGGTCTCGGTGCGGCCTGCATAGTCCGCGCCCACGGCAGCGCGCCGCAGGCAATCCAGCATCGCCGCCACCGCCGCGCGCGACTCGCCATCCTCACGCCAGTACATCGACACCGAACCGAACCCCGCCAGCCGCAGCGGCACGATGCGCAGCGCGCCCAGCTCTTCCAGCCGGCGCGCGGTGCGGTGCGAGGCCAGGCCGATCATGTCGCTGTTATTGAACAAGGTCAGGTTCAGCACCGTGGAATTGCTTTCCACGCAGTCCGCGGGCAGCGCACGTTCGGCGCTGGCCAGCGCGCCCTCCAGCGCATTGCGGATCGGCGTGCCGCGCGGCCAGACCACCCAGCGGTAGCGATACAGGTCATCCCAGCCGATGCCGGCGCCCTGCAGCAGCGGATGGCGGGGCCGGGCGACGAAATGGATCGGCTCCATGTAGAGCGATTCCGTACGCATCTGCGCGTCCTGCAGCTCAGGGGCCGAGCGGCCCACCACGATATCCAGTTCGCTGTGTGCCAGCTGGCTCATCAGCCGGTCCATGGTGGTTTCCACCAGCCGCACGCTGGCGCGGGGCATCTGCTGCAGCAGGTTCAACGCAGCCAGGGGCACGGTATCCGCCGCCGACGCGCCCGAGGTTCCCACCACCACGAGCCCGCTGCCGCCGTCGCGCATGGCCTGCAGGTCGTCGCGCGCGGTATCCAGCTGGGCCTCGATCCGGCGTGCGTGCTCGATCAGCGACTCGCCATAGGGCGTCGGGCGCAGGCCGCGCGCCTGGCGCTCGAACAGCGGCAGTCCGATGTCGTCCTCGAGGTCTTTCAGCCACTTGGAGAGCCCGGGCTGGGTCGTATTCAGCAGTGCGGCCGACTGGCTCATGTTCCCGGTCTCGGCCAGGCTCAGCAGCATCTGCAGGTTGCGCAGCCGCAGTCTCTGGGTCCAGTCCATTGAAGTCTACCTATATAAAAAATCGTATCGATAAGATGAAATCTTCATTTCCTATCTTATAGGGCGGGGGCGTATAACGACAACATCAGCGGTGCAAACACCGCGACACCGTCAAAAAGTTACGGAGACAGCATGTCGGAACACGCACCTCAACAGGCAACGGACGCGGCCCGCGCGGCTTATTACGAACAGATCGGCCGCAGCCACATGACCCCGTTGTGGGAGTCGCTGCACGCGCTGGTGCCGCCGCAACCGCGGCCGCAGATCGTTCCCGCCATCTGGAAGTACGAGCAGCTCCGTCCGCTGGTGATGCAGGCCGGCAGCGTCATCAGCGCCGAGGAAGCGGTGCGCCGCGTGCTGGTGCTGGAAAACCCGGGCATTCCCGGCAAGTCCAGCATCACCTCCACGCTCTATGCGGGCCTGCAGCTGATCCTGCCGGGCGAGATTGCCCCCAGCCACCGCCATACCCAGTCGGCGCTGCGCTTTATCGTGGAAGGCAAGGGCGCCTGGACCGCGGTCAATGGCGAGCGCACCACCATGCACCCCGGCGATTTCATCATCACGCCGTCGTGGACCTGGCATGACCACGGCAACCCCAGCGTCGAAGACGGCGGCGAGCCGGTGGTGTGGCTGGACGGACTGGACATTCCGCTGGTGCAGCAGTTCGACGCCGGGTTTGCCGAGAACTACCCCGAATCCCAGCAGCCGGTGACCCGTGCCGAGGGCGACAGCTTTGCGCGCTTCGGCCACAACATGGTGCCGGTGCGGCACCGCGTGACCGATCCCACCTCGCCGATCTTCAGCTATCCATACGCACGCTCGCGCGAGGCGCTGGACCAGCTATATCGCAACGGCGAGCTTGACCCCTGGGACGGTGTCAAGCTGCGCTACGTCAACCCGGCCACCGGCGGCTGGCCGATGCCGACCATCGCCACCTTCATGCAGTACCTGCCGGCGGGCTTCCAGGGCAAGACCTACCGCAGCACCGACGCCACTGTGTACAGCGTGGTGGAAGGGCGCGGCACGGTACGCATCGGCGATGCGCAGTTCCAGTTCGAGCCGCGCGATGTGTTCGTGGCACCGTCGTGGGCGCCGGTGCAGCTCGGTGCGCTGGAAGACGCCGTGCTGTTCAGCTATTCCGACCGGCCGGTGTTGTCGGCCCTGAACCTGCTGCGTGAATCGCGCACCTGAGCGCCCCCCGATCCTGATCCGACCCGCCGCGCGCGGTGCTCACCGCACCGCCGGGCCTTGCTTACCTGACAGTTTCCTGGAAGCCATCACCATGTCCTACGTCTTTACGCCCCCAGCTACCGTTGCCATTCCCGTTGCAGGCAGCGATGAACAGTTCGCCGTGCGCCGCGTCTACTGCGTGGGCCGCAACTACGCCGCCCACGCCCGCGAGATGGGCTTCGACCCTGACCGCGAGCCGCCGTTCTTCTTCTGCAAGCCGGCGGATGCGATCGTCCCCGTGCAGGCCGGCACCACGCTGGAACTGCCGTACCCGGCGCAGACGCAGAACTACCACTACGAGGCCGAGCTGGTGGCCGTGATCGGCAAGGCCGGTTCGGATATCCCGGTCGAACAGGCGCTCGACCACGTGTGGGGCTATGCCGTCGGACTCGACATGACGCGCCGCGACCTGCAGATGAAGATGCGCGAGATGGGCCGCCCCTGGGAAATCGGCAAGGCCTTCGACGCCTCGGCCCCGGTGGCGCCAATCCACCGCGCCAGCGACATCGGGCACCCGCAGCAGGCCGGCCTCTGGCTGACGGTCAACGGTGAAACGAAGCAGCGCAGCGATGTGTCGCACCTGATCTGGTCGGTGGCCGAGACCGTGGCCTACCTGTCGCAGTTCTTCCGCCTGGAGCCGGGCGACGTGATCTTCACCGGCACGCCCGAAGGGGTGGGCGCGGTCAAGGCCGGCGACACCATGGTCACCGGCGTCGACGGACTGGGCGAACTGACCGTGCGCGTGGTCTGAGCGCGCGCAGCGCAGCACACAGGCAATACCGATCATGCAGCTCTATAGCTTCTTCAACAGCTCCACGTCGTACCGGGTGCGCATCGCGCTGGCCCTGAAGGGCCTGCCGTACGACTACCTGCCCGTCAATATCCGCACCGGCCAGCACCGTGAGGCGGAATATGTGCAGGGCATCAACCCGTCCGCCTCGGTGCCAGCGCTGGTGGACGGCAGTTTCACGCTGGGCCAGTCGTTCGCGATCCTCGACTACCTGGACACGCGCCACCCCGAGCCGCGCCTGATCCCGCAAGACCCGGTGCAGCGTGCGCGGGTGCTGGAGCTGGCCACGCTGATTGGCTGCGACATCCACCCGGTCAACAACCTGCGCGTGCTGCGCTACCTGCAGGACGTGCTGCAAGTCACGCCCGCGCAGAAGGACGCGTGGTACCGCCACTGGATCGAAGAAGGCATGGCCGGCGTGGAACGCCTGCTGGCGCTGCATGGGCATGGCAGGTGGTGTTTTGGCGATGCGCCGACGCTGGCCGACGTGGCGTTGGTGCCGCAAGTGGCCAACGCCCTGCGCATGGGCTGCGACCTCAGCCCGTACCCGCGTGCCATGGCGGCTTATGCCCACGCCAGCGAGCACCCGGCCTTTGCCGAAGCCGCGCCCGCGCGCCAGCCCGATTACACCGCCTGACGCCAGCGCGCAGGCCAGGAGACAAGCATGAACCATTCCAACAACGCGACCGGCAAGGTCCTGATCATCGGTGGCGGCATCGGCGGCCTGGCGGCGGCGCTGGCGCTGGCACGCCAGGGCATCCGCATCGAACTGCTGGAGCAGGCCGAGCAGATCGGCGAGATCGGCGCCGGCATCCAGCTGGCCGCCAACGCCTTCGCCGCGCTGGACGCGTTGGGCGTTGGCGAGGCCGCGCGCAGCCGCGCGGTCTTCACCGACTACCTCAGCCTGCGCGATGCGATCGACACGCAGGTGATCGCGGAGGTCGATGTCGGGCAAGCGTATCGCGAGCGCTTCGGCAACCCCTATGCGGTGATCCATCGCGCCGATATCCACCTGTCGATCCTGGAAGCGGTGCAGGACCATCCGCTGATCACCTTCCGCACCAGCACGCGCGTGGAGCAGCTGCTGCAGGACGAGCACGGCGTGACCGTGATCGACCAGCATGGCGAGCAGCACCGCGGCGACGCCGTGATCGGCTGCGACGGCGTCAAGTCCGCGATCCGCCAGGCGCTGATCGGTGACGAGCCTCGCGTGACCGGCCATGTGGTGTATCGCGCCGTGGTCGATGTCGACAACATGCCACCAGACTTGCAGGTCAACGCCCCGGTGGTCTGGGCCGGCCCGCACTGCCACCTGGTGCACTACCCGCTGCGCGGCGGCCAGCAGTACAACCTGGTGGTGACCTTCCACAGCCGCGAAGCGGAAACCTGGGGCGTGCGCGAGGGCAGCAAGGAAGAGGTGCTGTCGTACTTTGAAGGCATCCATCCGCTGCCGCACCAGATGCTGGACCGTCCCACCTCCTGGAAGCGCTGGGCCACCGCCGACCGCGACCCGGTCGAGCGCTGGAGCTTCGGCCGCGCCACCATCCTGGGCGATGCCGCGCATCCGATGACGCAGTACGTGGCGCAGGGCGCCTGCCAGGCGCTGGAAGACGCGGTCACGCTCGGTGCCGCGGTGAAGGCGGCGGATGGTGACTATGCCGCGGCTTTCAGGCTGTACGAGCAAGCCCGCATCCCGCGCACCGCGCGCGTGCTCTACGCCGCGCGCGACATGGGCCGGGTCTATCACGCCAAGGGCGTCGACCGGCTGGTGCGCAACAGCCTGTGGACCGGACGCACTCAGGCGCAGTTCTACGACGCACTGCAATGGCTGCATGGCTGGCGTGCCGACAAGTGCCTGAGCCCCACGCCGTGGCTGTAAGCCGCTGAGCGCGAGTTTTTCCCCGCAAAAACCTGATAGCGAGCTGGCGGCCGACGAAGCTGCCGGCCCTCGATCGCGCCTAACCCTGGCATCAAGGAGGAGACACCATGCCTGCCAGCCAACCCCTGAACGTCACCGCGTTCATCGACCGCCAGCCGCTGTCGGCGTTCCAGGTGACCATTGTCGTGCTGTGCTTCCTGATCGTTGCCGTCGACGGCTTCGATACCGCCGCGATCGGCTTTATCGCGCCCGCCATCCGCGCCGAATGGCAACTGACGCCGGCACAGCTGGCGCCGCTGTTCGGCGCCGGGCTTGGCGGCCTGATGGCCGGCGCCTTCCTGTTTGGCCCGCTGGCCGACCGCTTCGGCCGCAAGGGCGTGCTGGGGCTGTCGGTGCTGTTTTTCGGCGTCGCCAGCCTGGCGTCAGCCTGGTCGCAGGACCTGTGGACACTGGTGCTGCTGCGCTTCCTGACCGGTCTTGGCCTGGGCGGGGCCATGCCCAACGCCATTACGCTGACCTCCGAGTTCTGTCCGGACAAGCGCCGCTCCTTCCTGGTCACCACCATGTTCTGCGGCTTCACGCTGGGCTCGGCCTTCGGCGGTCTCGCTTCGGCCGGACTGATCGAGGCCTTCGGCTGGCGCTCGGTGCTGGTCGCGGGCGGCGTGCTGCCGCTGCTGCTGACGGTGGCGCTGGTGCGGCGCCTGCCGGAATCGGTGCGCTACCTGGTACTGACCGGCAAGTCGCGCGAGCGCGTCGTCGCCACGTTGCGGAAGATCGCTCCGCATGAAGACCTGCGCAACGCCACCTTCGCGGTGGGCGAGCAGCGCGTCACCAGCTCACCGGTGCGCCACCTGTTCCGGCCCGAACTGCTGCGCGGCACGCTGCTGTTCTGGCTGACGTTCTTCATGAGCCTGCTGGTGATCTACCTGCTGTCCAGCTGGCTGCCGACACTGCTGCGCAGCACCGGCCATTCCCTGCGCACGGCTGCGCTGGTGACGACAATGTTCCAGGTCGGCGGCACGGTGGGGGCGATTGTGCTGGGCTGGCTGATGGACCGGATCAAGCCGCACACTGTGCTGGCGTGCAGCTATTCGCTGGCCGCGCTTGGTATCGCGGCGGTGGGCAGCTTTGCCTCCGAGCCAGTGGCTGCGGGCATGGCGGTGTTCCTTGCTGGTTTTTGCATGTCGGGGTCGCAGGTGGGCGCGAACGCGCTGTCCGCCAGCTTCTATCCGACGGACTGCCGTGCCACGGGCGTAAGCTGGGCCAATGGCGTTGGCCGCATGGGCTCGGTGGTGGGATCCGTCGGCGGCGCGACGATGCTGTCGATGGGCCTGGGCATGCCGGCGTTGTTTGCGTTGATTGGCGTGCCAGCGCTGATTGCCGGGGTGTCGATGTTCGTCTTGGGGATGGCCAGGCGTGAGGCGGCGGTGGAACGCCTGGCAGCGGCCGCAGACCGATAATCTCCCGCGCTACGGCCGGCGTCGCCGGCCCAGGGAGGGCGCCCTGTACAAGTACCTCAGGCAGCCGGCTTCGGCGCGCCTTGCTCAGATAGTATGTGCCTGACCATGCGTAGCGCGACGGCGAGGGCGTTCTCGGTGGAGTTGCACGTGCCGGAAGTGGGAAGTACCCCGGTGCCCGCCAGAAACAGATTCTCGTGCTCGCGGGTCCGTCCCCATTGATCGCAAACAGAGACAGCGGGGTCGGCCCCCATGCTGAGGGTGCCGCAGATGTGCTGGTTATTGGCGAAATCCCCCTCCTTGCTGAAGCGCAGGTTGGTGCCGCCCATGAGCTGCGCAACCCGCTTGAAATCGCCGGTCGAGCGCTCGGCGCCTTTGCGCGTGTAGTCGTCAATGGCGTAATGCGCTTGCGGCTTGGGGATGCCCATTGCATCCTTCTGGTCGCTTAATGTAATGCGGTTTTCAGGGTGCGGAAGTACCTCAAGCACATTCTTTAAATTCATCTCACGTGCTGCGCTGTGGCGCAGCCGCTTCTCAAACTCGACGCCGTACACGCCCTCGCTGATCAACGATCTGGTGGTGCCGTCGACTCTTGATATGTTGGTGAAGTCGAGCCGGTAGGGCGAATGCTGCGAACGGAACGGGCCGTCGCGCATGGTGTTGATTGAACTCGGGCTCTGCGGGCCGCGGCCGAGCCAGAGATCTTCATCCGCGTCAAAGGTCAGTGAGGTGCTCGGATGGTCCATCAGGTGCCGGCCAACCATATCGTTGCTGTTGGCCAGGCCCTTGGGGAATTTGTCACTGGCCGACAGGAGCAGCAGCCGCGGGCTCTCGATGCCGTTGGCCGCCACAATGAAGGTCTTGCCTGTGACACGATGGGACCGCTTGTCCGGGTCGTAATAGAGTGCCGCCGCGATGCGCCCCTTGTCATCGTGCTCGAGCCTGTACACATTCGCGTTGACCATGATCCTGACGCCGGCGGCCTCGGCCGATGCGGCCGCGACCCCACCGTTGTACTGGGCGTCAATGGGACAGATGGGCTGGCAGCTGTTGTTGCCACAGCAGGGCGGGCGGCCATCGTAGGTGCGGCTGTTGCGCGCGGTCGTATTGGCGACCACGTCAAAGGTCCCGGCCAGCCTCTCGCGGATCCGGCGCATCGCCCATGAGTCGACTACCGGGTCCATGGGGAATGGCTTGGCACGCGGCGATCCCGTATTGGCTGCACCGGACACGCCCATGATCTCTTCGGCCTCCTGGTAAAACGGCTCGATGTCGTCGTAGGTCATCGGCCAGTCGACGCCAACGCCGTACAGGCTGTGGATCCTGAAATCATTCGGGAGATGGCGCCAGGCCTGTGCCGCCCAATGCCACGTGCTGCCGCCATAGATCCGCATGTACTCGGCCGGATAAGGGTAGGGGCCTGCTTGCACCAGGTAGCCGTTGTCCTTGGGCTGATAAATGGGATGGGGTGCCCACGCCGATGGTGGATACGGTGACATCCAGTCACTGCGGCGCGTGGAATTGCGGAAGCGCGCGACGATCTCGTCGCGGGTGACGCGCGGGCCGGCCTCCAGGATCAGGACAGAGGCCCCCGCCTGGACAAGTTTGCGCGCCGTCAGTGAACCAATGATGCCGGATCCGATGACGACGAAGTCGGCGGAAGACTGGTCGGCCATTTGCGACTCCTTAAACAGGTTTCTTTGCCCAGCTTCCATAGACGCCGTAGCAGTAGGTCGGCGGTTTCAGGACATCCCCGACAATCACTGCGTTCAACGCGTCCTCATAGGCCAGCGCGCGCGCCTTTTCCCCGCTGCCCACGATGCCAAGAAACCATGCGGTGGCGATCTTGCGAGGCAGGGCGGCCAACGCCGGCTGCTCGGCGTCGAGCACCTGTTGCAACTGCATCGGGTCGATCTTGCGCTCATTGATGAGGGTCAGGAGTTTGCGGCTGGCGGCAGGGAATCCTGCATCCTCCTCGGTTAGCGCGGCATACAGCCGGCTGGCCATGGCGGCGTCCAGCGACTGGCGCCCGGCGATGATGGCGGAAAGCGCAACAAAGGCCCCCTGGTCGCTATCGCTCACGGGCTGCGCGACTGCCCACGGGATCAACGAAGCCGTATAGGCAGACAGCAGGCCGGCCAGCAGCGCGCGTCTCGCGGGATCGGGCTGCTCAGCCGTACTGGTCGTCACGTCTTGATCCGCTTTCATAGTCGCCCCCCGGGATCGGGAAGTTAAAAGTTATGTTGAATCCCAAACATTCCGACGAACTGATTGCCCGTCGCAGACGGCGACCCGTTCTGCGAGTCCCCGACAGTGGCCGTGGCGTTGACGATCTGTGAGCCGCCGGCCGCGCCCAGGGTCATTCCGGTGGCGTGCTGGTAAGCCTGCAGCGCGTAGATAACGGTGCGCTTGGACAGGTGGTACTGTTCCTTGAGCGCAACCTGGTGGTATCGGGCGCTGTCGCTGATGGCGTTCGATTTGCCGGCGCGCGTATAGCTGTAGCCGCCGGCGACATCGAACTGCGGCGCGATATCGTAGCGGGCGATCACACCATAGGTGTTGAAGACGGCGGTGTCGTCGAACAAGGAATTTCCGCCCGCATCAAATCGTACGTTCGAGTAATTCAGCCCTATCTGCGCCCGGCCGATGCGATACAGGCCGGCAGCCGCGATATGCTGGACCGATCGGGCGGACGCGAAGCCGGCGGTCACGGACGAGGTTCCGTAACTGCCGCTGGCATTCGGATCCAACGCCCGGACGTTGCCGGTGTTGTACAGACGGATATAGCCGACGCCAATGCCGAGCGGGCCATTTTCGTACTTGGCTGCGGCACTGACAGAACTGCCGGCCTGGGTGCGCCCGGGAATTTCCCCAAAGCCATATTGCGCGCCGACACTCAGCCCCGAGAACGACGGCGTGACGTACTGGACCGAATTGTTTAAACGGATCGTGGTGTCGAATCCATCCAGGTCGCCCGGATGGGCGCCAGTGGCCCCGGTGAGCATATTGACCGGACCGAGCGGGCCGAGGAACTGGTAGTAGGTTGTGTATTGCCGGCCCATCGTCAGCGTGCCGAAACGCGTGTCCTGCAGACCGACAAAGGCCTGGCGGTTGAACATCAGTCCGGAGCTGGATTGTTTCCCGCTATCGATGTCGAAGCCTTCCTGCAAGTCGAAGATTGCCGAAAGCGTTCCACCCAGCGGTTCGACGCCACGCAGACCGAAGCGCGAAGCGGCGTTGTTCCCGCTGCGCGTGTAAAAGTTGGAATGCCCTTGCTGGTTGTTCGCATAAACCAGGGCGTCGTCGGCGATCCCGTACAGGGTGACAGTCTGTGAAAACGCAGGCGAGGCCGCCAGGCAGAGCAGCGGGATGGCTGTCGCATTGAGCAAGCGGAGGCAGGGGCTCATCGTTCTTTCATCCGGTTGGGCCGATTGCAGGCCGGGTGTGGTGGCGGCAGCCCGCCAACGCTCGCGGTCTGATCGTGCCTGGTTCTCCCGTATGCGTCTTGGTGCGGGCGTCGCTTCAGCGGCGCCAGCCTCGGGTCTTGCGCAGCAGCGCGAGCAGCAGTCCGATGACCACAATCAGGCCGACGCCAATGCCAATGCGGGCGAGCGTAACCAGATTCGACGCTGCGCCACCACCTCTGAGCGTCTTGACCTGATCGGCGGTCACGGTGGCGTTCGGATTGCCATACCGCTGCGTCAGATAGGAGGCGAGAGTGGCAATCTGCTGGTCGGACAGCGTCCTGGCAAAGCCGGGCATGCGTAGTTCCGGCGGATCCAGTTGCCGGTGAACCCCTTCAAGAATCGCCATGACCAGGTTGTCGGCCCTGGCCCGGCCGAGGGCGGCGTTGTGGAAGAGCGGCGGCAAGCCCCCGTCGAAACTGCCCTCACCATGCGCCTGGTGGCAAGTGGCGCAATGGGCGTCGTAGAGTTGTGGCCCGGTCATCCGGTTCAGGTCGGCCGGAAGTGGCACGCCCCGGATGCTGTTCAACTCGCTCCCCTTTTCGCCCCATTCGAACGCGGCGCGCTTGTCGTCAGGGTTGTGCACTGGCGGAACGGTCTTGAGGTAGACCGCAATGGCATGCAAGTCAGCATCGTTCAGATGTCTTAAGCTGTTATCAATGGCCTCCGCCATCGGGCCTGCGGCCTGAGCTTTACCCTTGCTATCCCCGCTGCGCAGATAGCCCGTGATTTCCTGTTCGCTCCAGGCGCCGATACCACTGACCGGATCCGAAGTGATATTGGGCGCGTCCCACGCGCCTACGGCGCCGCCGGCGAGGTCTTTCGCCTTGTCCTCGGCCATCATGAGGTTGCGCGGGGAGTGGCAACTGCTGCAGTGCCCCAGGCCCCTGCTCAGGTAGGCGCCCCGGTTCCACTCCGCGCTCTTGGTGGTGTCTGGCTGAAACCGCTTGTCATCGAGAAACAGGACGTTCCAGGCGGCCATCGAGAAGCGGATATTGAAGGGGAAGGGTAGGTCAGTTGCAGGCGGCGCGGTGTCGACCGCAGGCACGTCATGCAGCAGGTAGGCGTAGAGCGCGGCGGCATCCTCGTCGCTAACCAATGCGTACGAGGTATAGGGCATCGCCGGATAGAGATGCTGGCCGTCGGCGCGTACCCCTTTGCGCAAGGCGTCGGTAAATTGCGCCAGCGAGTACCCGCCGATGCCATGCGTTCTGGAGGGGGTGATATTCGTGGAGACAATGGCGCCGATCGGCGTGGGCAGCGACAAGCCCCCGGCAAACGGTTTGCCGCCGGGGCCCGTGTGACACGCCACGCAATCCCCGGCTCGCGCAAGGTATTCGCCGCGTTTGACGAGTTCGGCGTCCGCGGCGCCAGCCGCTCCCGCCCCCACCACATGAAAGCAGGCAAGGGCAATCCCGATACTGCATGCCAGCCGGCGGACGTGGCCCATCGTCAATGGAAGCAATGGCACCGTGGACTCCCGCATATTGGCATTCGACCGGCGGTGATGCATCGGCAACAGTACGAGCTTGCGTCTGAAAGAGTAGGTGAGCGGATGGCCTTTTGCAACTCAGGAGAGATTTCTGACCTCATCGGAAACCCGGGCAGCGGAGATCGTTCCGATGGCCGGCAACCCGATCATGCGCTAGCATGAGCCCTTGTCGTCGCCAGCATGTCACGCGGTTCGTCGGGGCGGAAGACGCCGGGCGCCGCGGGGCATGGGCGAACAAATCAGTGCTGTCCGGAACGCGAGCGCGCCCATGGCTACCGACTCGAACGAATATCAATTCAAGCCGCACGAGCGCCCCACCATTCCTGGATCCCCGGCCACGCCCGAGCATCCGGCAGCACGGCGCATTGCCTATTTCTTCATTGGCTTCCAGATCTGCCTGACCAGCGGCTTCGGCAATGCACTGGTGGTCGCCAACACCACCAACCTGCAGGGCGTGTTCGGTCTGTACAGCGACGAAGTGACGTGGCTGTCGACCGTCTACGTGATGACCAACGTGTGCGCGAGCCTGCTGCTGATCAAGTTCCGCCAGCAGTACGGGCTTGAGCGCTTTACGCGGGTCGTGCTGCTGTCCTATGTGGCGATCACCGGTGCGCATCTGCTTACCCACACCTTCGGCACGGCGCTGATGGTGCGCGCGGCCAATGGCCTGGCTGCCAGCGGGCTGAGCACGCTCGGCCTCTATTACTTCATCCAGTCGCTGCCTGCGGCGCACCGGGTGCGGGCCGTGGTGCTGGGCATCAGCGTACCGCAGCTCGCCACGCCGCTCGCCCGGACCTTCTCTACCGGCATGCTCGAGGCCGGCAACTGGCGCACGCTGTACCTGTTCGAGCTTGGCATGGCGCTGCTGTCGCTGGCGGCGGTCAGCCTGCTGCGGCTGCCCCCCAGCGAACGGATCCAGGCCTTCGAGAAACTGGATTTCCTCACCATCGGGCTGTTCGCGCCTGGCATGGCGCTGCTCTGCGCGGTCCTGAGCCAGGGCCGCTTTGCCTGGTGGCTCGAGGCGCCATGGATCGGCTATGGGCTATGCGCAGCGCTGCTGCTGATCACAGCCGCGCTCTGGGTTGAGCACAACCGCGCCAACCCGCTGCTCAACACGCGCTGGCTGGGCAGCTGGGCGATCCTGCGCTTCGGCATCGTGGCGATGTCGGTCCGGGTCCTGCTGTCGGAACAGCCTTATGGCGCGGTGGGCCTGCTGACGGCAGTCGGCATGAACAACGACCAGTTGATCTACCTGTACACGGTAGTCTCGATGGCCACTGCGGCGGGGATCGGCTTGAGTGTCGCCACGGTCAATCCCCAGAACCTCGTCCGGCCCATCCGCATATCGCTGGTGGTGATCGCTGCCGCGGCATTCCTGGACGCGAGCGCCACCAATCTCACGCGGCCGGCCAATCTGTATTTCACCCAGTCGCTGATCGCATTTGCAACGGTGTACTTCATGGGGCCGACGCTGCTGATCGGGATGACCAGCGCGCTCGCGCGCGGCATGAGCCATCTTGTCAGCTTCTCCGCGCTGTTCAGCATTACCCAGTCGCTCGGCGGCCTGGTCGGCACCGCGCTGCTGGGCACCTTCCAGATCTACCGCGAGAAATTCCATTCGCATGAGCTGGTGCAGTCGATCAGCCTGTCCGATCCGTTCGATGCGGCGCGCATCCAGGCGCTCGGCGCGGCCTACCAGCGCGTGCTGGGCGACGGCACCCTGCGCCAGGCCGAAGGCGTGGCCCTGCTGGCGCAACAGGTGACCCGTGAAGCCAATATCCTGGCGTACAACGACGTGTTCCTGCTGATCGGCGTGCTGTCGACCATGACGCTGGCCTGGCTGGTGACCCTATACTTGCGCAAGATCCGAGCGCCGGGACAAGGCGACAAGCAGGTTCCGCCAGCCGGGACACCCACGGAGCAGCGCGAATGAGCGGCGACAATCGCGAACAGGACAATGCCGGCGCGGCAGCGCAGCCGGGGCAGCCCGCGCCGGGCCGGCAGCGGCTGGAGGATCCGGTCGAGCTCAGGGAGCAGGCGGAAGCGGACCGTGACGCGGGCGCGCCGCGGTCGGCGGCACCCGTCTCCCCGACCGGCTGGGCGCCGCCCAGGGGCGGACGACGCACTACCATCGCGGTGGTGCTGGTCGCGCTGGCCGGGATCCTGGTCATCCTCTATTCCTGGGGCCTACCGCCGTTTTCGGCCGTGGTCCAGGGGACCGATAACGCCTATGTGCGCGGCCAGACCACGATCATCAGTCCGCAGGTCAGCGGCTACGTGACCGGCGTGCCGGTGCATGACTTCCAGTTTGTCAGGAAGGGCGAGGTGCTGCTGCGCATCGACGACAGGATCTACCGCCAGCGCGTGGAGCAGGCCCGCGCCAATGTGGACTCGCAGGTTGCCACCCTTGACAATTCGCGCCAGGCGGAGCGCGCCCGCGAAGCCGCAATCCTGTCGCAGCAGGCCAACCTGAACAACGCACGGGCGCAGCTGGAGCGCGCGCAGGCGGATATGGGCCGGGTCGACGAACTGGTCGGGCAGGACTCGGTGTCGCTGCGCGAACGTGACCAGACCCGCGCCTCGCTGCGCCAGGCGCAGGCGGCAGTCGAGCAGGCCAAGGCGGCGGGCGAGATCGCACGGCAGGACGTGGAATCGGTCCGGGTCGGGCGCGCAGGGCTGCAGGCGGCGGTCGAGTCGGCACGCGCGGCCCTGCGGCTGGCCGAGATCGACCTGGACAACACCGTGGTGGTGGCGCCGCAGGACGGCCGCCTGAGCCAGGTCGGGGCCCGGCTGGGGCAGTACGTCACTTCCGGTACGCAACTGATGTTCCTGGTCCCGCTGCAGCTATGGGTGATCGCCAACTACAAGGAAGCCCAGACCGCCCATATGGTGCCGGGCCAGCCGGCGGTCTTCCGTGTCGATGCGCTCGACCATGCCCGCTTTACCGGGCGCGTGGAACAGCTCGCGCCGGCGGCGGGCTCCGAGTTCGCGGTGATCCAGGCGGACAATGCCACCGGCAACTTCGTCAAGGTGGCGCAGCGGATCGCGGTCAGGATTTCCATCGATCCAGGCCAGCCGCTGGCCGAGCGGCTGCGCCCCGGCATGTCGGTGGAAGCGGAGGTGGATACGCGCGCGGCGCGCAATGGCCGCGTTGCGGCACCACCCGCGCCAGCCAGCCAGGTTGCCCCGGCCACGGCGGCGCCCGAGGCGCGGCCATGAACAGCCGTGCGGCCGCGGCCGCCGTCGTCGCGGCATCATTTGCCCCGGTTTTCCTCGCTGGCTGCGTGGGACCGCGTCCGCCCGCGCCGGCCGCCGCTGCCGTGATCCCGCCGCCGGCCTGGCGTGTCGATCCGGGGCCGACCGCGCCGATCGAGAGCGACTGGTGGGCACGCTATGGCGACCCGCAACTGAGCATGCTGGTGACCCAGGCGCTGGCCAACAACCCGGACGTCGAGATTGCCGCTGCCCGGGTGCAGGAAGCGCTTGCGCGGGAGCGCGTGGCCCGCGCGCAGCTGTGGCCATCGCTGGATTTCTCGGCACCGGCAAGCCGGGCGCGCTCGCTCAATGCGTTCGGCCAGCCCCGCATGCTCAACTCGGCGCAGCCTGCGCTGACGGTCGCGTACGAAGTGGACCTGTTTGGCCGCATCTCCGATCTCGCCGGTGCCGCACGCGCGAGTGCGCTGTCGGCGCAGGCCGCGCGGGATGCCGCGCTGCTGTCGGTAGCCGCTGCCACGGCGCGTGCGTACATCACGCTAAGGGCGCTCGACGCGCAGCTTGACGTGGTGCGCCAGACGCTGGTGTCGCGTGAGGCCGCGCTTCGGCTGGCGCGCAGCCGCGCCGATACCGGCTATACCTCGCAGCTTGAATTCGAGCAGGCCCGTGCCGAATACGAATCCACGGCGCAGGCCGTGCCACAGGCAGAGCTCGCGGTGATCCGGCAGGAGAATGCGTTGAGCGTGCTGGTGGGCGAGGTGCCTGCCGCCGCGCTCAGGCGCGGCGCGCCATTGGATGCGTTACAGCAACCGCCCGTACCCGCCGTGATGCCCGCTGACATGCTGCGCCGGCGTCCCGACCTGGCCCAGGCGGAGTTCGACCTTGCCGCCACGGATGCCAGTCTGAGCGCCGCCCGCAAGGCCTTTCTGCCACGGGTGCAGCTGACCGCCAGCGGCGCCTTGCTCTACGCCACGGGCCTGGCGAACCCGGTGAACATCTGGTCGCTCGGCGGCAGCGTGCTGGCGCCGGTCTTTGAGGCCGGCCGCATCGCGGGCGCCGCCGATGCGGCGGCGGCCCAGCGCGACCAGGCCGCCTTCGCCTATCGCCGCGTCGCGCTGACCGCATTCCGGGAAGTCAACGACAACCTTGCCGCGGTGGACCAGCTCGGCACCCAGGTGCAACGCCTGTCCGAGCAGCGCGACGCGCTGGTGGAGGCGCTGCGCCACGCGACCAACCGGTACAAGGCCGGCTATGCACCGTACCTGGATCAACTGGATGCGCAGCGCCAACTCCTGAACGCCGAGCTCAACCTGATTCAGGCACGGTCTGACCGGCTCATTGCCAGCGTACTGCTATACCAGGCGATGGGCGGGGGGTGGCAGAGCCAACCTGATGTGGCGAATCGCTGAATCCGCTGTTGGCAGCTATGCGATGCGGATTTTATTGTAGGACATCGTATAACATGCGCAAGCCGCTCGCCAGCCGGGGCCAATCGCCGCGAACGCCTGCTCAAGGCAGCTGCCAGCATCGGCGCGGACTAAGGCGTGAGGTGGTGCTTGTGACGCTTGACCGGCTCTGCGGCCAATGACTATACTTCGTGATCTCTTATATGACGACAGATGACATTGTGCAGCGTCTGTCCGGCCGTCACTCCGGTCAGCCTATCGCCCGGGCCGGTCTTTCCCTGCAAGTACGACACGTTCCGAGACAGCCCCATGCAAGATTCCCAAACTTCCGCCTCCCAGGTGAATGCCACGCCTGTCGTTACCGAACTCACCGTGATTCCGGTGGCCGGCCATGACAGCATGCTGATGAATCTGTCCGGGGCACATGGACCCTACTTCACGCGCAATATCGTGATCCTGAAGGACAGCGCGGGAAATACCGGTGTCGGCGAGGTGCCCGGAGGCGAAGGTATCCGCCAGACGCTCGACGATGCCAGGCCGCTGGTGGTGGGGCAGCCGGTCGGCAACTACCAGGCCGTGCTGAACCAGGTGCGCAAGGCGTTTGCCACGCGCGATGCGGGCGGCCGCGGCCTGCAGACCTTCGACCTGCGGATCACGATCCACGCGGTGACTGCGCTCGAGGCCGCGTTGCTCGACCTGCTCGGCAAGCACCTGGGGGTCCCGGTGGCCGCGCTGCTCGGCGAAGGCCAGCAGCGCGACGCCGTGGAGATGCTGGGCTACCTGTTCTATATCGGCGACCGCCGCCGCACCACGCTGGACTACCGCACCGAGCCGGACGCCGACAACGAATGGTTCCGCCTGCGCAATGAAGTAGCGATGACGCCCGAGGGGGTGGTGCGCCTGGCCGAAGCCGCCTATGACCGCTACGGCTTCAACGACTTCAAGCTCAAGGGCGGCGTGCTGCCCGGCGATGAAGAGATGGAAGCGATCCTGGCGCTGGCCGAGCGCTTCCCCAGGGCGCGCATCACGCTGGACCCCAACGGCGCCTGGTCGCTGGCCGAGGCCGTGCGCCTGTGCCGCGACAAGCGCGGCGTGCTGGCCTATGCCGAAGACCCGTGCGGCGCCGAGGACGGCTATTCCGGGCGCGAGATCATGGCCGAGTTTCGCACCGCCACCGGCCTGCCTACCGCCACCAACATGATCGCCACCGACTGGCGCCAGATGGGGCACGCGGTACGGCTGCAGTCGGTCGACATCCCGCTGGCCGACCCGCACTTCTGGACCATGCAGGGCTCGGTGCGCGTGGCGCAGATGTGCGCGGAGTGGGGCCTGACCTGGGGTTCGCATTCGAACAACCACTTCGATATCTCGCTGGCGATGTTCACCCACGTGGCAGCCGCCGCGCCAGGGCGCGTCACCGCCATCGACACGCACTGGATCTGGCAGGACGGCGAACACCTGACCCGCAACCCGCTGCGGATCGAAGGCGGGCTGGTGCAGGTGCCCAGGACGCCGGGGCTGGGCGTGGAGCTCGACATGGATGCACTGGCGCGCGCGCACGAGCTGTACCTGCGCAAGGGGCTGGGCGCACGCGACGATGCCGCTGCCATGCAGTTCCTGATCCCGGGCTGGAAGTTCAACAACAAGGCGCCCTGCATGGTCAGGTGATGTGGTGCGGCCGGGGTGTGGCGGGTCAGCCTCTCCGTACACCCTGGAAGACGCGTCGGGCTGCGCGTGCACTTGTCCGGATCACCATTGCAGCCCGGATTGTCCTTGCCTTCTGCAATCGATTGCAGTAAATTGAACCTGGATGGACAGCAGCGCTGCCGATGCAGTGCGCAAACAGCATGGGCCCCTGTGGCCCATATTTCTGTCCAAACGTTCATTTCTGCAATCGATTGCAATGAGAGGGCTAAATGGGACCAGCACGAGAGAGAAAGGCGCTGCGCCCGCCGCTGCCGCGAGCACGCCAGAATCATTCTTAGCGCCGCGCTGGCTTGAATCACATCTGGATAGCGCAGTTGCCAGGCGGTGGAGATGGTGGGCACGGCGCCTCGAAGCACCCCGCCGCGTTCTGCTCGTCGTCCCGTTCTTCGCCCCGGCTCTTTCCTCTGATCTCGAGTACCCCGTTGCAGTCCTTTGCGCTGCCGGACCGCATTGAACCCGCCTGGAGACGTGACGACCTGTTGGATGGGAAACTCGAGCGGAGGCGCACCAGCGTGCGCCCGAACGCGCCGGCAAACTGATCCTCAATGGCAAGGGCACCTTCAGTTATTCATTTGATCAGCGGCCGACTAAGAGCGGCGTTCGCATGTGCGTGGTCGTGGCCTAGCCGCAGCTAGTTCCATTTCAATGACCGTTGCTTGATATGGATCGGGAAGGCCGGCTCCAATCCCTGCCGATCCCACGAGCCCGCTGTCCCGCGGCGAAGTCTCTCCCTTAAGACCAGGACACCGTCTAATCCACAAGGTGGTCGCCACGGATCTAGAGAGCGCACATTTATGGGCTGCATTGTTCGGAAAAGTGATCGATAAGGTTAATGCGACATTTCTTACTTGCAAGCATAACGTGGCATTTCAGCCACGAATTGGCTAACTTTCCACAAGAAGCCGTTGCTTTCCCGCATACGTACTTTCACCTAATGGTGCATTGCGACAATTCCTTTGCTACAATCGGGGAAAACCCCATAAGGGTAATCCCGAAAGGAAGGACGCCATGAACACCCACTCCGATATCAAGCTGACTGACCAACTCGAACGCGAAATGATCGACCGCGAACTCGGTACGCAAAGCCTGGGCTTCGCCCACGACGTGAAGCGCGCCATTGCCTTCGTGCAGAACGTGATCGAGCGCCTGCAGGGCCAGGCCCGCAAGGCCAAAGTGGTTTACGCCAACGGCTGAAGTGCTGCCTGCGGCATAGTAGTTGCGGCCCGTCAGGGCTGCCTTATAGAACCGGCCATACGTGCGCCCGTCCGGGCGAACGCGGCCGGTTTTGTTTTGCGCGCAACTAGCTGCGTGCCTTATGAGCAACTTTCACAAGGCTTGCCAGCGCTTTTCGTTTGGTCGCGGCGGTAGGGCGGGCTATCGTGGATGCCTTTCCAGAAAGCCTGCCCCGACCATGCCCCCGCTTGTCCTGCTCTGCTTGCTGATCACCTACGTGGTCTGGGGCACGACCTACCTGGCGATCCGCTTTACGCTGGAGAGCTTTCCGCCGCTGTTCATGATGGGCACGCGCTTCCTGTGCGCGGGCCTGCTGCTGGCCGCGTGGCTGGCGTGGCGCGGCACGCCGATGCCGCCGTGGCGGCTGTTGCGCAATTGCGCGGTGCCGGCGCTGTTCCTGCTGGTGGGCGGCATGGGGCTGACCGCGATTGCCGAACAGACGATTTCGTCCGGCGCCACCACGGTCATGATCGGGTCGATGCCGATCTTTGCGCTGATCTGGAGTGCCTGCTTCGGCAACCGGCCAAAGTGGTTTGAGTCTGTGGCGATCGCGATCGGCAGCCTCGGCATCCTGGTGCTGACCGCGGGCGCGGAATTTCGCGTCAGTACCGGTGGCGTGGTGGCGCTGATGCTGGCGGTGGCGAGCTGGTCGTTCGGCTCGCAACTGGCGCGCCGGCTGGAACTGCCGCAGGGCGCGGCGGCGTTTGCCGCGGAGATGCTGATCGGCGGGGCGGTGCTGATGGTGCTGTCGATGCTGCGGCAGGAGCCGTGGCCGGCGTCGGTCAGCGCGCAGGCCGGCTGGGCCTGGGTCTACCTGGTGGTGGCGGGGTCGCTGGTGGCGTTCTCCGCCTATATGTACCTGGTGTCGACGGTCAGCCAGACGCTGTCGGCCAGCTATGTCTACGTGAACCCGCCGGTAGCGCTGGCGATGGGCGCCTGGCTGGGCGGCGAGCGGATCGCGCCGCAGACGCTGGGCGCGGTGGCGCTGATCCTGGTGGCGCTGACGGTGCTGAGCCTGGGCACGCTGCGCACGGCACGGACCCAGGCGGCCTGATACCGCGGGCTGCGGCCGGGCAACTCAGCTGCCCGACTGCTCCTGGATCCAGAGCGACAGCCGCACCTTGTAGGCCTGCTGGATATGCCGGCGCGCGATCTGCTCGGCCAGCGCCGGGTCGCGTTTTTCCAGCGCCTCGACCAGCGAGATGTGCTCTTCGTAGGAGCTGCGCGCGCGCCCCGGCACCGCCAGCGTGGTGCGTCCGAGCAGCGCCATCGACTCATGCAGCGAGCGCAGGTTCTTCAGCAGGTAGCGGTTGTGGGCACAGCGGTGCAGGGTTTCGTGGAAGAGCCGGTTGTTCAGCGCGAGCCGGTCGGGGTCGTCGGCGATGGCCAGGTCGCGCTCGACGATATCGCGCAGCAGCGAGATCTCGACGTCGGTGGCGTGGCGCGCGGCCAGCGCGGCGGCGGTGCCTTCCAGCACCTCGCGCATCACGTACAGCTCGCTGACCATGCTGGCGTCGAGCTGGGTGACCATCATGCCGCGGTTGGGCTCGTTGACGACCAGCCCTTCGGACTCCAGCCTGGACAGCGCTTCACGCACCGGCGTGCGCGACAGGCCCAGGGTTTCAGCCAGTTCCACCTCGCGCAGCCGCGTGCCGGGGGAAAGCTGGCCGGCCTGGATGGCGGCGCGCAGCTGCTGGTAGGCGCGCTCCGAGCGCGGGAGCGATGCGGCCTGGCCGCCCTCGGCGGCGCCGGCGAACTCTTGAGAAATCATGTGAGGCTGGCTGATGCAGTTGGACTGTCGTAGCCAGCCATCATACCCGCTCGTGCGCGCCTGACATCACGGCGCCGCAATATGGTGTAAACGGCGCGGCCGCGCCGGGCCCGGCGCCTCAGCCTGCCGGCGACTGGAACGGGTGGTACTGGTACAGCCAGGTTTCCGACAGCGGCTTGCCGTTCAGGCGCAGGAACAGGCGGATGTCGACCGGCTGGCTGCCGTCGGCGGTCAGGTCGAACTGGGCGCGCCAGTGGCCGGGCACGCCGTTGGGCACGGCCTCGGTGAAGACATAGGAGAAGGTGCCGCGCGAGGCGGTCAGCACGGCTTCGGGTTTGACGCCGAAGGGCAGTTTCTCCAGCGGCGCGCCCTTGAACTCGACCACGAACTTGCGCACCCCCTTGGGCCGTGGCTGGCCGGGCTGGCCGCCGTTGCCCAGGCGCGTGGCCACGCAGCGCGCCAGCGGCGACGGGTAGGGCTCGTCGGCCTGCCAGTGCAGCCGGTAGCGCAGGCGGTAAGTGCTGCCGGCCTTGGCCGGGGCCTTGGGCACCCACATGGCGACGATGTTGTCGTGGATCTCGTCGTCGGTGCGCAGCTCCACCAGCTGCACCGAACCGGCGCCCCAGCCGTCGCGCGGCTCGACCCACAGGCTCGGGCGGCGTTCATAGTTGACGCCGTCCTGGTAGTGGTCGAACAGGCGGTCGCGCTGCAGCAGACCGAAACCCTTCGGGTTCTCGTCGGAGAAGGCCGACGCCGTGGTCTGCGGCGGGTTGTTCAGCGGGCGCCAGATATGCTCGCCGGCGCCGTTCCACAACGCCAGGCCGTCGGAGTCGTGCACCTCGGGCCGCCAGTCGACGGCGGTGCCCTTGATGCTTTCCGAAAACCAGTACATCGAGGTCAGCGGCGCCAGCCCCAGCCGGGCCACGTCCTTGCGCAGGAACAGCGCGCATTCCACGTCCATGATCACAGCCTTGCCACGCTGCATCACGAAGCGGTAGGCGCCGGCGATGCTGGGGCCGTCCAGCAGTGCATAGACCGTGACGGTATCGGTGTTGCCTTCGGGCGTCTCGAACCAGAAGTGGGTGAAGGCCGGAAATTCTTCCTGCTTGCCCGCTTCGGCCACGTCGATGGCGATGCCGCGCGCGGACAGGCCGTACTGGTACAGGTCGCCGATGGCGCGGAAATACGATGCGCCCAGGAAGGCGACCCAGTCGTTCTTGCGCCAGTCGCGCGTCTTCTGGTCGCCCAGGCGGCTTTCCTGGAAGCGGAAGCCGGCAAAGCCGCTGCCCGGCGGCAGCTTGTGCGCGGGGCTGTCGGCCGGCATGTCGAAATAGGCGTCGTCATAGACGATCTCGCGGGCCTTGCCGGGGCCGTCCTTGGCGCGCTCGATCACGTGCATGCGCACGGGCGTGCGGAAGTAGGTGCCGAGGTGGAAGAAGGTCACCGGGAACTGGCCCGGGCCGTTGGCAAAGAGCGCGTCGTCGGTGCGGAAGCGGATCTTGCCGTGGGCGTCGTAGTCGATGCGCGACAGCACCTCCGCGGGCGGCGACGGCGGCGGCGCATAAGGCTTGCCGGCGAGCGTGCGGGCGCGGTCGATCAGGGCGTCGAAACCGAACGGCTGAGGCTCGCCGAGCTTGATCCGGCTGGCTGCCAGTACCGACGGGGTAATGCCCAGCGCGGCAAGCGCGGCCGAGGCGGTGGCGGAAACCAGCAGGGTTCGGCGGTTCATCATGTGGCGAAAGCGTCCTTTTGTTTATCCGGCGTTGTGCAGAACTGTAAGAGACGCCGCTGCCCGGGGAAAGTTCGGACACCCTCTGTTACAGGCGGGCCGCATGCAGTTCCCTTTGCAAGCGGCCGCCGCAGCGCCGCTTGCAGGCGCAGTGTGATCCGGAAAGATAAAGCGTGTTTGATAAGGTTGCTATGCGCTCCCATGGAATATAGTATGTGATATATCAACACATCCAATCGAGCCATCAAGGAGACAGCAATGAAAGTGTGTATCTACGGCGCCGGCGCCATCGGCGGCTATGTCGGGGCGCAACTGGCGCGCGCCGGGGCAGAGGTCAGCTTCGTCGCGCGCGGGCCCCACCTTGCGGCGATGCAGGAGCATGGCGTCAAGCTGCTGATCGACGGCGAAGAACGCGTGGCCAAGGTGCGCTGCACCAGCGATCCGCGCGAACTGGGGCACCAGGATTATGTGTTCATCACGCTCAAGGCGCATTCCGTGCCGGGCGTGGTCGAGCAGATGCAGCCGCTGCTGGGGCCCGAAACCGCCATCGTGACCGGCGTCAACGGCATTCCGTACTGGTATTTCTACAAGCATGGCGGCGAACTGGCCGGCAGCACGCTGGAAAGCGTCGATCCCGGCGGGCGCCAGTGGAAGGGCCTGGGGCCGGAGCGGGCGATTGGCTGCGTGGTCTATCCCGCGGCTGAAATCATCGCGCCCGGCGTGATCAAGCATGTCTACGGCAAGAAGTTTCCGCTGGGCGAGCCGGACGGCAGCCGCTCCACGCGCGTGACCCGTCTGAGCGAGATGATGATGGCCGCCGACCTGGACGCCCCGGTGCGCGACAACATCCGCGACGAGATCTGGCTCAAGCTGTGGGGCAACCTGTGCTTCAACCCGATCAGCGCGCTCACCCATGCCACGCTGGACGTCATCACCGCCGACCCCGCCACGCGCGCGCTGTCGCGGCAGATGATGGTGGAGGCGCAGGGTATCGCGGAGCGCTTCGGGGTGAAGTTCCGTGTCGACGTGGAGCGGCGTATCGACGGCGCCGGCGCCGTGGGCGCGCACAAGACCTCGATGCTGCAGGACCTGGAGGCCGGGCGGGCCATGGAAATCGACCCGCTGCTGACCGTGGTGCAGGAAATGGGCCGGCTGATTGCCCAACCCACGCCGATGTGCGACGCCGTGCTGGGGCTGATCAAGCAGCGCGACGCGATGGCAAAGCTGGCCGCCTGAGGGGGCCGGCAGCAGGGGACACCGACGGCTCAGGTGTCCCCTGATGCACGCCAGGCGCGCAAACATTGCGTATGCCTGGCTTGCAAAGCGAGAAGGCAGGGCGATAGTGATATACCATATACGACAGACCGCGCACCGCTAGTGTGCCGATGCATGAGGACTGCGCATTGTTTGATGCGTTTTCAGAATGGGTCAGGCGTTTTTGCTAAGCTGTGCGGGAATGCGGAGGGCCGCCATTCCGGCCGCCTTGCCGCTGGTCTCACACGAGCTCATTCATGTCTGCGCAAAGCCAATCCATCGTCCAGCCCAACGGGCTGGCCTTGTCCGTGCAACCGATCAACGCCGGCGCCAGCCTGCGCGACCAGGCCTACGCCATGTTGCGCCAGGCCATCGCCGACGCCGACATCTACCAGTCGCGCGACGAGATCCGGCTGGATGAACGGGTGCTGAGCGAGGCCATGGGCGTAAGCCGCACGCCCATCCGCGAGGCCATGACGCTGCTGGAGCAGGAAGGCTTCCTGCGCACCGTGCCCCGGCGCGGCATCTACATCATGCGCAAGACCAAGCGCGAGATCGTGGAGATGATCCAGATGTGGGCCGCGCTGGAAAGCATGGCGGCGCGGCTGGCCACCCAGAGCGCCACCGATGCCGAGATCGCGCAGCTGCGCCGCATGTTCGACAGCTTCCGCGACTCCACTCCGGCCGAGCATATCGAAGAGTATTCCGACGCCAATATCGCGTTCCACCAGGCGATCGTGCAGTTGTCCAGGTCGCACATCATCATGGACACGATCCGCAATATCTTTATCCATGTACGGGCGATCCGGAAGATGACGATCTCGCAGAGCGACCGGGCGGCGCGTTCGATCGTGGACCATCTGCGCATCATCGAGGCGCTCGAGAAGCGGGATACCGAGTTGGCCGAGCGGCTGGTGCGGCAGCATTCGCTGGACCTGGCTGACTATGTGGAGCGGCACTGCGACTTCCTCGACTGAAGGCGGTCGGGGCAGGGCGGAAAAACGGCGGACCCAGGTCCGCCGTTTTTCTTTGGCGCGTTTCCGGACAGCGGATAAGCATTTCGTCACATGGTATGTGATATATCAATATAAAAAACCGGCTCCTGACTGATTCGGGTTTTCACTGAATTTCCCGCTTCCAGTCCGGATTCACCGGCAAAATCTGCCGATTGTTGCATTGCACCATCGAAATTTCTCCTGCATTGGTAAAACTCCTCTTGCTCAGTTCTGATATATCACATACCGTATGTCATCAAGCAAGAAAACAGCTATCACCCGAGGAGACATCGGAAATGGAAACCAAGGCACTGCAAGGTGTGCGCATCCTGGACATGACCCACGTCCAGGCGGGCCCCTCGGCCACGCAGCTGATGGCGTGGCTGGGCGCGGACGTGATCAAGGTGGAAATGCCGGGGCGCGGGGACATCACCCGCAGCCAGCTGCGCGACGTACCCAACGCCGACAGCCTGTACTTCACCATGCTCAACAGCAACAAGCGCAGCCTGACGCTGAACATGAAGACGCCCGAAGGCAAGGCGCTGCTCGAGGACCTGGTCCAGCGCAGCGACGTGCTGATCGAGAACTTCGGTCCTGGCGTGCTGGCGCGCGCCGGCTTTGACTGGGACCACCTGCAGGACCTGAACCCGCGGCTGGTCTATGCCTCGATCAAGGGCTTCGGCCCGGGACCGTACGCGGATTGCAAGGCCTATGAGAACGTGGCGCAGTGCATGGGCGGATCGGCTTCCACCACGGGCGATGCCGAAGGCGTGCCTACCGTCACCGGCGCACAGATCGGCGATTCGGGCACGGGCGTGCACTGCGTGGTCGGCATCCTGGCCGCGCTGCTGCAGCGCGAGCACACCGGCCGCGGCCAGCGCGTGGAAGTGGCGATGCAGGACGCGGTGCTGAACCTGTGCCGGGTCAAGCTGCGCGACCAGCAGCGCCTGTCCAACGGCCCGCTGCGCGAGTACCCGAACGAAGACTTTGGCGACCACGTGCCGCGCGCGGGCAATGCCTCGGGCGGCGGCCAGCCGGGCGCGGCGCTGCGCTGCGCGCCGGGCGGCCCCAACGACTATGTCTACGTCATCATCCAGCCGCAGGGCTGGGAGCCGCTGATGCGCCTGTGCGGGCGCGAGGACCTGATCACCAACCCGGACTACGCATCGCCCGAGGCGCGCCTCAAGCACCTGGCCGACTGCTTTGCCGTGATCGAGAAATGGACCGGCGGCCGCAGCAAGTTCGACGTGATGGCCGCGCTCAACGAGGTCGATGTGCCGTGCGGCCCGATCCTGTCGATGAAGGACCTGATCGAGGACGAGTCGCTGTACCAGCGCGGCTACCTGGTGGAACTGGAGCACCCGCAGCGCGGCAGCTACGTGCAGCTGGGCTGCCCCATCACGCTGTCCGCATCGCCGGTGGAGATCGAGCGCTCGCCGCTGCTGGGCGAGCATACCGAAGAGATCCTCGAGTGGCTGGGGCGCTCGCCCGCGCAGATCGCCGCGATGAAGCTGGCCGGCGCGGTATGACGCAAGCCTGACGTCATTCCCGCCCGTGCGGGAATGACGATCCGGGGCGCGCGCCGCGCGTTTTCCCATTCCTTCCAAGACCCTGCAACCGACATCGGCGCAGGCAGGGGCCCCCTTTGCCTGTGCAAGGAGCATGCTGTGCAAACCTGGATACGCTTTTGCCGCGCCGACGGCAGCATCGGCCATGGCCGCATTGACGGAGCCGACGGCAACCGTGTCGTCGAGTATGACGGCGATATCTTTGACGAGCCCATCCCCACGGGCGCCGTGCATGACCGCGCGTCGCTGACACTGCTCGCGCCGTGCGAGCCGGGCAAGGTGGTGGCGCTGTGGAATAACTTCCATGCGCTCGCGCGCAAGCTGGAAAAGGCCGTTCCCACGCACCCGCTGTTCCTGATCAAGCCGGCCTCGTCGCTGGCGGGTCCGGGCGATGCGGTGCAGCGCCCCAGGAGCTACGACGGCAAGATCGTCTATGAAGGCGAACTGGGCATCGTGATCGGCAGGAAGACGCGCAATGTATCGGTGGCTGAAGCTGGCGCGCATATCTTCGGCTACACCGTTGTCAACGATGTGACCGCGGCCGAGCTGATCACGGCGGACCCCAATTTTCCGCAGTGGACGCGTGCCAAGGGCTTCGACACCTTCGGCTGCATCGGCCCGGCCATCGTCACCGGCTTCAACTGGAAGGCCGCCAGCGTCATCACGCGGCTCGATGGTGTCGAGCGGCAGAACTACCCGCTGTCGGACATGATCTTCTCGCCCGAGGAACAGGTCAGCCGCATCTCGCAGGACCTGACGCTGATGCCCGGCGACGTGATTGCGTGCGGCACCTCGATCGGCGTGGGGTCGATGAAGGACGGTGCGGTGGTCGAGGTGGCAATCGCGGGCATCGGCTCGCTGGTCAACCACGTGCGCGGCTGAGCCGGCGCCTGATTCTCTCTATCAAATGGTGAATGCCATGCCAATGACGATCGGTGTGCCACGCGAAGTCCACCCGGGCGAGCGGCGCGTTGCCGCCACGCCCGACTCGGTCAGGGAACTGCTCAAGCTGGGCTACCAGGTGGCGGTGGAAACCGGCGCCGGCCAGGAAGCGTCGTTCTCCGACGACGACTACCGCGCCGCCGGTGCGGCCATTGTCGATGCGGCCAGCCTGTGGGCCTCGGTCGACGTGGTGATCAAGGTGCGCCCGCCGCAGGCCCATCCCGGCATGGGCGTGGAAGAGGCGGCGCTGCTGAAGAAGCACGCCACGCTGATCGGCTTTGTCTGGCCGGCGCAGCAGATGGCGATGCTGGAGCGGCTGACGCAGCGCGGCGCCACGGTGCTGGCGATGGACTGCGTGCCGCGCATCTCGCGCGCGCAGAAGCTCGATGCGCTCAGCTCGATGGCCAATATGGCGGGCTACCGCGCGGTGATCGAGGCCGCGCACGCGTTCGGGCGGCCCTTTGCCGGGCAGATCACGGCCGCGGGCAAGATCCCGCCGGCGCGCGTGCTGGTGATCGGCGCGGGTGTGGCGGGGCTGGCGGCGATCGGCGCGGCGCGCAGCCTGGGCGCCGTGGTGCGCGCCTTCGATACGCGTCCGGTGGTGCGCCAGCAGATCGAAAGCCTGGGCGCAGAATTTCTGACCGTCGAGATCGAAGAGGACGGCAGCGGCAGCGGCGGCTACGCCAAGGAGATGAGCCCGGCCTTTATCGAAGCCGAGATGCGCCTCTTTGCCGAACAGGCGCGCGAGGTCGACATCATCATCACCACCGCGCTGATCCCGGGCAAGCCCGCGCCCAAGCTGCTCGAGGCCGACACCGTGGGCCTGATGCGCGCCGGCAGCGTGGTGGTCGACCTGGCCGCGGAGCAGGGCGGCAACTGCGTGCTGACCGTGCCGGGCGAGGCGGTGCGGCAGCACGGCGTCACTATCATCGGCTACACCGACCTGCCCAGCCGCATGGCCGCGCAGGCCAGCCAGCTCTATGGCACCAATATCCGCCACCTGCTGACAGAGCTGACGCCGGGCAAGGACGGCCAGCTCGTGGTCGACATGGACGACGAGATGATCCGCGGCGCCACGGTGCTGCACCAGGGCGCGGTGACCTGGCCACCGCCGCCGCTGACGGTGGCGATCCCGCAGCAGCAGGCGCCGGCGGCCACGCCGCCGGTGCCGGCCGAAGCCGAGCCGCCGCGCAGCCGCACCGGGGCCACGCTGATCGCGCTGGCCATTGCTGCGATGGCGCTGCTGGGCCTGGGCGCGGTCGCGCCGCCGGCCTTCATGGCGCATTTTACGGTGTTCGTGCTGGCGATCTTTGTTGGCTACCAGGTGGTGTGGAACGTCACCGCCGCGCTGCATACGCCGCTGATGAGCGTGACCAATGCCATCAGCGGGATCATCGTGGTGGGAGCGCTGGTGCAACTGGGCAAGCCATCGCTGGTGACGGCGGTGATTGCCGGCTGCGCGGTGCTGGTCGCCACGGTCAATATCGCCGGCGGCTTCCTGGTGACGCAGCGCATGCTCAAGATGTTCCAGCGGGACTAGAGGGGGGAGACAGGGATGCCATCCGGAATCAGCAATATCGCTTACCTGGGCGCCAGCGCGCTCTTCATCCTCAGCCTGAGCGGCCTGAGCCACCCCGACACCGCGCGCCGCGGCAACCTGCTGGGCATTGCCGGCATGGTGATCGCGGTACTGACCACCGTGCTGGCGGGCAGCCCCGACGGCATCGCCATCATCATCGGCGCGATGCTGGTGGGTGGTCTCGCGGGTGCCATGCTGGCCAAGCGCGTGGAAATGACGCAGATGCCGCAGCTGGTGGCGGTGCTGCACAGCTTCGTCGGCCTGGCCGCGGTGCTGGTGGGTTATGCCAATTACCTCGATGCGCACGTGCTGACCGGCGCGGAGAAGGCCATCCATGAAGTGGAGACCTACCTCGGCATCCTGATCGGCGCGGTCACGTTCACGGGCTCGATCATCGCCTTCCTGAAGCTGCAGGGCACCATGGGCGGCAAGCCGATGCTGCTGCCGGGCCGGCATGCCTTGAATGCCATCGCGCTGCTGGTGTGCGTGTGGCTGGGCTATGCCTTCCTGAGCGCGCCCGACGCGCAGCAGGGGCTGGTGCCGCTGGCGGCGATGACGGTGATTGCGCTGCTGGTCGGTGCGCACCTGGTGCTGGCCATCGGCGGCGCCGACATGCCGGTGGTGGTGTCGATGCTCAACAGCTATTCAGGCTGGGCCGCCGCGGCCACCGGCTTCATGCTGGGCAACGACCTGCTGATCATCACCGGCGCGCTGGTGGGATCGAGCGGCGCCATCCTCAGCTACATCATGTGCAAGGCGATGAACCGCAAGTTCCTGTCGGTGATCCTGGGCGGCTTCGGCGCGGTGCAGGCGCAGGGTGCGGCGACAGAGCAGGGCGAGGTGCTGCCGGTGTCCAGCGAGGAAGTCGGCAACCTGCTCAAGGACGCCAGCGACGTGATCATCGTGCCGGGCTACGGCATGGCGGTGGCGCAGGCACAGGGCACCATCAGCGAGATCGCGCGGCGGCTGCGGGCGCAGGGGGTCAATGTGCGCTTCGGCATTCACCCGGTGGCGGGCCGCCTGCCCGGGCACATGAACGTGCTGCTGGCCGAGGCGCGCGTGCCGTACGACATCGTGCTGGAAATGGAAGAGATCAACGAGGATTTCGAGAAGGCCGACGTGGTGCTGGTGGTGGGCGCCAACGACATCGTCAACCCCGGCGCGCTGGAAGACCCCGGCAGCCCCATTGCCGGCATGCCGGTGCTGGAGGTCTGGAAGGCGCGCACCGTGGTGGTGTCCAAGCGCAGCATGGCGGCGGGTTATGCCGGCGTGGACAACCCGCTGTTCTACAAGGACAACACGCGGATGTGGTTCGGCGACGCCAAGGGCAGTGTCGATGCCTTGCTGAGGCAGCTGGAGGAAGCGCCGGCCTGAGACGAGCCTCCCGGATCCATTTCCGCTTTGTTCAGTCCACCGTCGCCCCGGCCGTTGCGGGGCGAAGGCAGGCTTCATTGCCTGCCCGGATCCAGGGCATCTGGTCGGATGCCCGGCTACAGGCGAGTCGCGGCGGATGTCCCGCGCGGCGATTCACGCCAGTTCCGCTTTATATAAATGATCGTGAATAGATACGATAAAAAACTTTAAGGACACTCAAATTAAGCTTGATGTAGCATAAATTCACGACTTCATGTGCCGCAATGCCAGGCCTGACTAGTTGTGAGAAGGGCAACCCACACGGCCCTGATGTGCCCGTCGAGGCACAGGCAAACAGTACCAGGAGACAAGACAAATGGCGCAATATGAAGCATCGGCCCCTGCCGGTCACGGCAAAGTGAACGGGCGTGGACTGCAGAACCGTTGGATCCAGCTTGCAATCGGCGTGGTGTGCATGGGGCTGGTGGCGAATTTGCAGTACGGCTGGACCCTCTTCGTGTCACCGATGGACGCCAAGCATCATTGGGGCACGTCCGCCATCCAGGTGGCATTTTCCATTTTTATCGTGACGGAAACCTGGCTGGTGCCGCTGGAAGGCTGGCTGGTGGACAAGTTCGGCCCGCGCCCCGTAGTGGCGGGCGGGGCGATCTGTGCCGGACTGGCATGGGTGATGAATGCCTATGCGACTACGTTGCCGGAGCTCTATGCGGCCGCTGTGATTGCCGGCATCGGCGCGGGCGGCGTCTACGGGACCTGCGTCGGCAATGCGCTGAAGTGGTTCCCGGACAAGCGCGGTCTCGCGGCTGGCCTGACGGCGGCCGGCTTCGGCGCCGGCGCGGCGATCACGGTGATCCCCATCGCCAATATGATCCAGAGCTCGGGCTATGAAAAGGCCTTCCTGACCTTTGGCATCCTGCAAGGCGTGTGCATCTTCGTGCTGGCGCTGCTGCTGGTGAAGCCCAAGGCGCCCAAGGGTGCGGTGGCAGCCAAGGCGGTACTGACCAACCCGGTCGAGTTCTCGCCGGGGCAGATGGTGAAGACGCCGGTGTTCTGGCTGATCTACGTCAGCTTCGTCGCGGTCGCGGCGGGCGGGATCATGGCGACGGCGCAACTTGGGCCCATCGCCAAGGACTTCGGCTTCGCCTCGATGCCGGTGACGATGCTGGGCATGACGCTGCCGCTGCTGACCATGACCTTGTCGATCGACAACTTGTGCAACGGCTTTACGCGGCCCTTGTGCGGCTTCCTGTCGGACAGGTTCGGGCGCGAGAACACCATGTTCGTGATCTTCATCGGCGAGGGACTGGCGCTGCTCGGGCTGATGCAGATGGGCCACAACCCGTACTGGTTCATGTTCTTCGCCGCGCTGACCTTCCTGTTCTGGGGCGAGATCTTCTCGATCTTCCCGGCCTTGTGCGCCGATACCTTCGGCAGCAAGTTCGCGGCGGCCAATGCGGGTACCCTGTACACGGCGAAGGGCACGGCGGCGATGGTGGTGCCGCTGGCGTCGATCCTGTCGGCATATGGTGGCTGGGGAGCGGTGTTCTCGGTGGCGGCCGTGGTGACGATTGCGGCAGGGATCTCGGCCAAGGTGTTCCTGGCGCCCATGCGCAGGCGCTTTATCACCGGGCATTGCGAGGCAGTGCGCGTGTCCGATGCGGCCTTCCTGGCCAGCGCATCTGCGCGCCAGGGCGACTAATCCGGGTGTGACGGGTTGGGGGAAGCCTGGTGAAGTCGGCCGGGCTTCTGGCTGAGGCCAGCCCACATTCCTGTTCTAGTCGGGGGAGCGCTGGCATTCGGAAAGATGTCAGCACCTGGCAAAGCGTTCCAGAGGGCTATATTGCCGCTGGAAATCTGGTATGTAATATATCTAAGTGCGTTTCGCAGGCGAGATTTCCAGGCCTCCGCATGGCTGAAAATCTGTGCCGATTACGCATGAATGGCGCACTTTCCGGAATTACGCTGATTTGGGCGTAGTTGCCTGCAGGATTGCTGCGCCGCACCGACGAAAGTTGAGCTTTTAGTGGAAATTCCTCTTGTGTCGTTATGATATATCACATACCGTATGTCATTAAGACCGGTCGAACGGGCCGGCAGAGGTTGAAGTAAGGGGATACCCCCGCGCACTACGAACAGGAGTCCCCGAGGGGTCCAAGCCTCTCCGAAGTCGTAGCGAAGCGGGCCGAGAGCACCACCGCGGAAGCCCCCTGAAACAGAAGAATTCCAACCCCAGTCAATTTGTATAGAAGGAAGCAACCATGGCAGAAGTCGGAAACGAGCTGCAGCGTCACGCCGCGGAAGAACATCAGGCACAAACCGATGGTTTTCATCTGGTCATCGACGCGCTCAAGCTGAACGGCATTGAAAACATCTACGGCCTGCCCGGCATTCCGGTCACCGATCTGGCTCGACTGGCGCAGGCCAACGGCATGCGCGTCATCAGCTTCCGCCACGAGCAGAACGCAGGCAACGCCGCAGCGATTGCCGGCTTTATCTCGCAAAAGCCGGGCGTTTGCCTGACCGTGTCCGCCCCCGGCTTCCTGAACGGGCTGACGGCGCTGGCACATGCCACCACCAACTGCTTCCCGATGATCCTGATCAGCGGCTCGAGCGAGCGCGAGATCGTCGATCTGCAGCAGGGTGACTACGAAGAGATGGACCAGCTGGCCATCGCCCGTCCGCACGCCAAGGCTGCCTTCCGCGTGCTGCACGCTGAGGACATCGGTGTCGGTATCGCACGTGCCATTCGTGCCGCCGTGTCGGGGCGCCCGGGCGGCGTGTATCTGGACCTGCCGGCCAAGCTGCTGGGCCAGTCGCTGGAAGCCGAGAAGGGCAAGAAGTCGCTGATCAAGGTGGTGGATCCGGCCCCGCGCCAGCTGCCGGCACCGGACTCGGTCGACCGCGCCGTGGAACTGCTGAAGAACGCCAAGCGCCCGCTGATCCTGCTGGGCAAGGGTGCCGCCTATGCACGTGCCGACGCAGACATCCGCGCGCTGGTCGAAAAGACCGGCATTCCGTACCTGCCGATGTCGATGGCCAAGGGCCTGCTGCCCGACACGCACCCGCAATCGGCCTCGGCCGCCCGCTCCTATGTACTGGCCGAAGCTGACGTGGTGATGCTGGTCGGCGCCCGCCTGAACTGGCTGCTCGCGCACGGCAAGGGCAAGACCTGGGGCGGCCCGAAGCAGTTCATCCAGATCGACATCTCGCCGACCGAGATGGACAGCAACGTCGCCATCGCCGCGCCGGTGGTGGGTGACATCGGCTCGTGCGTGTCGGCGATCCTCGGCAAGGTTGGCAACAATTTCGCCAAGCCGCCCGCCGAATGGCTGAACGCGGTGTACGAACGCAAGGACAAGAACCTGGCGAAGATGGGCGAGCTGCTGAACAAGGACGTCTCGCCAATGAACTTCCACAGCGCGCTGCGCGTGCTGAAGGATGTCATCAAGGCCAATCCGAGCATCTCGTTCGTCAACGAAGGCGCCAACACGCTGGACTACGCCCGTGCCGTGATCGATATGTACGAGCCGCGCAAGCGCCTCGACGTGGGCACCTGGGGCGTGATGGGCGTGGGCATGGGCTACGCGGTCGCCGCGGCGGTCGAGACCAGCAAGCCGGTGCTGGCGCTGTGCGGTGACAGTGCGTTCGGTTTCTCGGGCATGGAAGTCGAGACCATCTGCCGCTACAACCTGCCGGTCTGCATCGTCATTTTCAACAACAACGGCATCTACAAGGGCATCGATGTGAATCCGACCGGCGGCAAGGATCCGGCGGTCACGACGTTTGTCCCGGGCGCGCGCTACGACAAGATGATGGAAGCGTTCGGTGGCGTCGGCCACAACGTCACCACGCCGGCGGAACTCGAAGCCGCGGTGAACGAAGCCCTGCGCTCGGGCAAGCCCACGCTGGTCAACGCCGTCATCGACCCGGCTGCGGGCACCGAAAGCGGTCGTCTGACCAATCTGAATCCGCAAAGCTCGGCCAAGAAGTAATTCACCCGAATTTCACCCCTCTAATCCAATAGGAGAGCGAAAGTGAACCTCCCACTCAACGGCATCAAGATCATCGACTTCACGCACGTCCAGGCCGGTCCCGCCTGCACGCAGCTTCTCGCGTGGTTCGGCGCGGACGTGATCAAGGTCGAGCGCCCGGGTTCCGGCGACGTGACGCGCACCCAGTTGCGCGACATCCCGGATGTCGATGCGCTGTACTTCACCATGCTCAACAGCAACAAGCGCAGCCTGACGCTGGATACCAAGAAGCCGGAAGGCAAGAAGATCCTGGAGCAGCTGATCCGCGAATCGGACGTGCTGGTCGAGAACTTCGGCCCGGGCGCGCTGGACCGCATGGGCTTCTCGTGGGAGCGCATCAACGAGCTGAACCCCAAGATGATCGTGGCTTCGGTCAAGGGCTTCAGCGACGGCCACCACTATGAAGACCTGAAGGTCTATGAGAACGTGGCACAGTGCGCCGGCGGCGCGGCCTCGACCACCGGCTTCTGGGACGGCCCGCCGACGGTGTCCGCCGCCGCGCTGGGCGATTCCAACACCGGCATGCACCTGGCCATCGGCATCCTGACCGCCCTGATCGGCCGCGACAAGACCGGCAAGGGCCAGAAGGTGGCCGTGTCGATGCAGGACGCGGTGCTGAACCTGTGCCGCGTCAAGCTGCGCGACCAGCAGCGCCTGGACCGCCTGGGCTACCTGGAAGAGTACCCGCAGTATCCGCACGGCAGCTTCAGCGACGTGGTGCCGCGCGGCGGCAACGCGGGCGGCGGCGGCCAGCCGGGCTGGGTGCTGAAGTGCAAGGGCTGGGAGACCGATCCCAACGCTTATATCTACTTCACCATCCAGGGCCATGCGTGGGAGCCGATCTGCAAGGCGCTGGGCAAGCCGGAATGGATCTCCGATCCCAATTACGCCACGGCCAAGGCGCGCCAGCCGCATATCTTCGATATCTTCAACACCATCGAGGAATGGCTGGCCGACAAGACCAAGTACGAGGCCGTGGATATCCTGCGCAAGTTCGACATCCCGTGCTCGCCGGTGCTGTCGATGAAGGAAATCGCCGACGACCCGTCGCTGCGCGCCAGCGGCAGCATCACCGAGGTCCCGCACAAGGAGCGTGGCACCTACCTGACGGTGGGCAGCCCGATCAAGTTCTCCGACCTGAAGCCGGAGATCACCGGGTCGCCGCTGCTGGGCGAGCATAGCGACGAGGTGCTGGCCGGCCTGGGCTACGGTGCGGACGACATCAAGCGCCTGCGCGAGTCCCAGGTGATCTGACGCTGCCCGCCGGCACGTGTGCCGGTGCGTACGCCGGGGCCTCGCGCACAGCGGGCCCCGGCGTTTTTGCTTGCAGCGGCGCTATGTGGCAGGCTACCTTGATGGCAACGACAGGCCGGCACTGACCGGCGCTGGTGATAACGAAAGGGAATCCCCATGACAGACCAGATCGACTACGCGCAACTGGTGTCCGCCATCGGCGACGCCATCATCATCTCCGACGCCAAGGGCGCCATCACACTGTGGAATCCCGCCGCCGAGCGCATGTTCGGCTTTACACAGGCCGAGGCCATGGGCCAGTCGCTCGACCTGATCATCCCGGAGCGCCTGCGCGGGCGGCACTGGGAGGGCTACGACAAGACCATGGCGACCGGCATTACCCGCTACGGCCACGACCTGCTCAAGGTGCCCGCGGTAGACAAGGATGGCAAGTCCATGTCGATCGCCTTCACCGTGGCGCTGCTCAAGGACGGCGGCGGCGCGGTGACCGGCATCGTCGCGGTAATCCGTGACGAGACCGTGCGCTTCCAGGAGGAGCGGGCGCTGAAGAAGCGGTTGGTGGAACTGGAAAACCAGGTCAAGGAACAGGCCTGAGGCGCCTGCGGCGGTTCCCGCTGTTCCCCATTTGCGCAGCGGTTCCAGCCGGGGCCGCCGCGCACGTCTCGTTTTTCTCCCCGAGTATTCCGAATAGATAGCCAGAGAGCGCTCGCTGCTTTGCCGTGGCCGATCATCGCTTCGGCTTGGCAATGAGTTATGCCAGCAGGCACATTACTATCCCCCAGGTGCGGAATGAGCAATGGCTCAAAAGCAGCTGCCGACAGGGATTCCGGTGTTATTCAGGCCGCGCAAGCGCATCAAGCGGCTGGTCCGCCCGGCAGTCAAGGCAGAAGAGGCGGACCTGGCCTGAGGGACTTGCAGAGCAAACAAAAAAAGGCGAGGCCGCTCGCGCGCCTCGCCGTGAACCGATCGGACCCGCTCAGTTGAGATGGCCGACCGCGCGCAGGTATTCGTTCTTCTTCTCGAAGATCAGTCCGCTCAGGAAGGCGGCGTCATAGGCGGCCAGCAGGTGTGCGTGATGTTCCTCGATATAGCGGGCCACGCGCGCCTTCTCGCATTCGATGCCGCACAGCCATTCATACATCTCGGCGTCCCAGCGGAAGCGCAGGCCCAGTTCGATAAAGGCAGCGTTGTAGGCGGCGAGCTGGGTTTCGCGCGGGATGGGTTGGTTGTCAGCGCCGACGGTGATGGCGGCGTGGCGGCTTTCCTGCTGGACTTGGTTCATGCTGGTCTCCTCGAATGCGCGCTGGCGGTTGGGTTGAGACAAGCATAGGGAGATCGAATGATTTACGATAATTAAAGTTTCATAGCAAAACCATAAGCAATCGTTTATGCATTCGTTTATGCATTAAGGCGGATCAGTCCTTCCACGCCCGTGATCCGCTCGATTAGCCCGGCCCCTTCTTCCATCAGGAACTGCTTGAACGCCAGCGCCACCGGCGGCAGCCGCTTGTTCTTGCGGTGCACCACATACCAGTTAAGCATGACCGGGAAGCCTTCGATATCCAGCACCACCAGCTTGCCGGCCTGCAACTCCAGGCCGACGGTATGCGCGGACAGGAAGGCGATGCCCATATTGGCGATCACCGCCTGCTTGATGGTCTCGGTGCTTTTGATCTCCATGGCGATGCGCATGTTCGACAGCCGGCCGGCAAAGCCTTCCTGCATCGAGTTCCAGGTATCCGAGCCTTTCTCGCGCGAGACAAATGCTTCATCCGCCAGCTCGGCAAGCGGGATATTGCGCTGGCCCACCAGCGGATGGCTGGGCGCGGCGACGATGACATAGGGGTGGGGGGCAAAAGCCTCGTTGATGGTGTCCATGCCCTCGGGCGGGCGCACCATCACTGCCAGGTCGGTGAGGTTGCCGGCCAGCTGGTGCAGCAGTTCCTCGCGGTTGTGCACGGCCAGGTTCAGCGTCACGCCTTCATGGCGGTCCATGAATTCGGCCAGCAGGCGCGGAAAGAAGTAGTCGCCGGCGCTGATCACCGCGACATTGAGCCGGCCGCCGGAGATGCCCTTGAGCTGTGACATGGCGTCTTCGGCCTCGCGGAACTGCTGGATGATGCTGCGGCTGTAATGGAGCATTTCATGCCCCGCCGGGGTCAGGTAGATCTTCTTGCCGAGCTGCTCGAACAGCGGCAGCCCCACGTGGTGCTCCAGCTGCCGCACCTGGGTCGATACCGCGGGCTGCGTCAGGTGCAGTTCCTCGGCTGCGCGTGAAAAGCTCATGTGGCGGGCAACGGTCTCGAAGACCTTCAGTTGCCGCAGCGTGGCGTTCTTCATCCTCGTCCCGTGCGATATATAAACGATTGACTATATAAACGATAAAAAACTTTATGCAGTGCTGATCTTAGATTCAAGTAGCATCAATTGTCAGATCTGCATGCCTCGCCTCGAATCCCGCACTCCGATTTGCGCAGGAGCCGCCAATGGCCACAAGGATGGCCGATAACGACGATGGCTGCCTACAGCCACGAAAAAAATAAAAGGAGACTACCGTGACCGGACTGAATGCAACGGTGCGTGCACCACGCCCCCCCGCCATGCCTGACGACAGGCTTTGCCTCAGCCACGCCGGCGCCGGGCAGGGAGGCAGGTTATGAATATCTCGCTTCCCCAACTGAAAGCATTTGCCGCGGTGGCGCGGCACAAGAGCTTTACGCGCGCAGCGGTTGAACTGGGCCTGACGCAGTCCGCCGTCAGCCGCAGCGTGCGCGAACTGGAAGAAGAAATCGACCAGCGGCTGTTCGACCGGACCACGCGCCAGGTGGAGCTGACCGACGCGGGCCAGCACCTGTCGCAGCGCATCTGCCACCTGATCGACGAAGTGGAGCAGACCCTGCGCGACAGCCAGAGCGCCAGCCGCCCTTGCCAGGGCCTGGTGCAGATTGCCTCGGACCCGGTGCTCAGTTCGATGTCGCTGCCGACGTGGCTGGCCGGTTGCCGGCAGGCATGGCCAGCGATTGCCATCCACCTGAAGGACCGCTCGCAGGAGTCGGTGCTGCAGAGCGTGCGCAGCGGCGAGGTGGATTTCGGCATCGCGACCGATCCGCGCGCCGGTGACGACCTTTATTGCGAGCCGCTGTGCGTCGACGCCTATCACGCCGTGCTGCCCGCGAAACATCCCCTGGCCCAGCACGACACGGTAGGGTGGGGCGACCTGAGCGATGCCAGCGTGCTGACGCTGGACCAGCAGAGCGGCATGCAGCCCGCGGTGGAAAGGGCGCTCAGCAGTTACCACGTGCGTGCGGGCTCGCTGCAGCTGCTCGGCCATTTCGCGGCAGTGTTCGGCATGGCGGCGCTGGGCCTGGGCATCGGCGTGCTGCCGTCGCGGGCGCAGGCTGGCGGCATGCATCCGGCGGCGGTGATGCGGCCGCTGCGCCCGCAGGTCACCTCGACGGTCATGCTGGTGCGGCGCAAGGGCCGGTCCCTGAAGCCCAATGCTGCAGCCATCTGGGATGCCTTGCGCGGCCAGGAGTACCAGGAGCCGCCTGTCAGCCACCGCGAAACCACCCTGGTGTGAATCCACCGTCTCATCGAATGTCCGTTGTTGTATTGGTGCAAAGCTGACACTGATATATCACATACAGGATATTTACACATACTGCGGCGCAGCATATAATGAAAACTCCTGATCACAACACTATTGGAGTTTTCAAATGGAAGTCGCTCTTCTCCTCGCGCTTGGCCTGGGCCTGATTGCTGTCGGTGTCGGCGTGACCACGCTGCTGGCCACGCGCCTGCCGATGGACGTGCTGGTGACCGCGCAGGAGCATGGTCGCTTCGCCGGCCTGGGCTCGAAGCAGGAAAGCGATGGCGTGGGCCGTGCCAGCCCGTCGCGCATCGTGCCCGCCGCCGGTGAGCTGGCCTACGCGTAAGGCACGCGCCTTGCGCGCTGAACAGCGCCTTTGGCAAGGGTTGTAGCGGCCGGCATCCCTTGTAGCAGTATCAGGCGGCATCTCGCTGCCACACGGTTGGCTCCTGAGTTGCGGCATTTGCCGCGAGCGCAGGGCAGGGTTCTGCGCGAACCTGCGGCCGCCACCATCTTCCTGCCGATCGCTGCCAGCGGTCACCACGCGCAATCTTGCCTGCGCCACCCATCCCAAACTCTCCCGCAGTGCCAGCGACGCCCCTGTGTCGTCGTTCTCAAGTCCATACATTCGTCACCAGACATTAATGTATGCATCTAGGGACTTTCCCGAACTGATAGTTTTCCCGGTTTCTTCCCAGGCGCGATCCCCGGCATTCTTGCGGACGCCCGTAGCCGGCCGATTGATGTGCCGGCGTAAGGCAACTGCTTGATTTCCAAGGACTCCGGATGCTATCGGGCCAGCCATTGATGCGGTGTGCGCAACAGTCCATCTGCGGCAGGGTTTGGCCGGGCGTGACGGACCGCAGCGCAATGCTGCGGGGCCGCGACAAATACGCTTGACTTGCATGATATATCACATACCGTATAGCACTAGAACGGCTCAGCTGTTCTTCGACTAAGAGTCACGCAGAGGCGTCTACAGGCGCCCATCTTCCACCTTGGCGGCATGCCGCTAAAAGGAGACATCATGGAATTGCAGCAAAGGGAGTCCACGTCGCGCTTTGCGTCGCCGTGGGTGCAATTGGCATTCGGCGTGATTTGCATGGCGATGATCGCCAACATGCAGTACGGCTGGACGCTGTTCGTCAACCCGATCGACGACAAGTACCACTGGGGCCGCACCGCGATCCAGGTGGCATTCACCATCTTCGTCGTAACGGAAACCTGGCTGGTGCCGATTGAAGGCTACCTCGTCGACAAGTACGGCCCGCGTCCGGTGGTGGTGGGCGGCGGCCTGCTGTGCGCCATTGCCTGGGCACTGAATTCGGTGGCGTCATCGCTGCCGATGCTTTACTTCGCGGCCGCCATTGGCGGTGTCGGCGCGGGCGCGGTGTACGGCACCTGCGTGGGCAATGCGCTGAAGTGGTTCCCGAATCGCCGCGGGCTTGCCGCGGGGATCACCGCGGCGGGCTTCGGCGCGGGTTCGGCGATGACCGTGGTGCCCATCGCCAACATGATCAAGACCTCGGGCTATGAAGCCACGTTCCTGTGGTTTGGCCTGGGCCAGGGCCTGATCGTGTTCCTGCTGGGGCTGGCCCTGTATCCGCCGTCGGCCAAGATCCTGAGCGAGGTCAAGTCGACCCTGAAAGCAGCCGCTACCTACAACGCCACGCCGCGCCAGGTGCTGAAGTCGCCGATCTTCTGGATCATGTACGCGATGTTCGTGATGATGGCCGCAGGCGGCCTGATGGCCACCGCGCAGCTCGGCCCGATCGCCAAGGACTTCGGCCTGCATGACTCGCCGGTGTCGATTCTGGGCCTGACGCTGCCGGCGCTGACCTTCGCGCTGACCATCGACCGCGTGCTCAATGGCCTGACGCGGCCGTTCTTCGGCTGGATTTCTGACCACATCGGCCGTGAGCGCACCATGTTCTTCGCCTTCGCGGTGGAAGCCGTGGGCATCCTGCTGCTGTCCAGGTACGGCCACAATCCGGTTGCCTTCGTGGTGCTGACGGGCGTGGTGTTCTTTGCCTGGGGCGAGATCTACAGCCTGTTCCCGGCCACCTGCGGCGACACCTTCGGGCCGAAGTTCGCCGCCACCAACGCGGGCCTGCTGTACACCGCCAAGGGCACCGCCGCGTTGCTGGTACCGTTCTCCAGCGTGATCACGGCTGCCACCGGCGACTGGCACGCGGTGTTCATGCTGGCCTCCGGCATGGCTGCGCTGTCCGCGTTCCTGGCGCTGTTCGTGCTCAAGCCGATGCGCGAAGCCCATGCCCGCAAGCATGTGCATGCCAATGCCTCGGCACCGATGGGCTACCGCACCGTGCCGGAAGACCTGACCTGATGAAGAAAGCAATACGGCGCCCTGGCGCCGGCAGGACCCGGACGTGGCGGCCGCGAGGCCTGCACAGGCGCCACGCCCGGTAGCACAATACGAAAAGTAAAAGAGCGACAGGAAGGCGGCCCGCCGGGCGCCTTCCTGATCGCACTTCAGATTCCCGCAAACAGAATCCAGGCATGCCATGAACCAGGTAGTCATTCCTCTCGAAGCGACGGGGCTAGGCCGGCAGCGCAAGCGCCGCCAGCCCAAGGGCCGCCAGGTCGACGCCGCCGCGCTGGCCGAAGTGCGCGTGGCGCTGGGCGACATGCCGCGCCGGCGCGACCTGCTGATCGAACACCTGCACTGCATCAACGACCGCCACGGCCAGCTGGCGATGCCGCACCTGGTGGCGCTGGCCAGCGAACTGCGGCTGTCGATGACCGAGGTCTATGAGGTGGCCACCTTCTACCACCACTTCGACGTGGTCCGCGAAGATGCCGACGGCCGGATCGCGCCGCCGCCCACGCTGACCGTGCGCGTGTGCGAAGGCATTGCCTGCGAGCTGGCGGGCGCGCAGTCGCTGATCGACAAGCTGCCGGCGCTGCTCGGCACGGACGTGCGCGTGGTGGCCGCGCCCTGCATCGGCCGCTGCGAGAAGGCGCCCGCGGCGCTGGTCGGGCAGAACCCGGTCGACGTAGCGACCGCCGAGGCCATCGACGCCGCCGTGCGGGCCAAGGCCGTGCGCCATGCGCCCGAGCCCTATATCGATTACGACGCTTACCAGCAGGGCGGCGGCTATGCCTTGCTGAAGTCCCTCGCCAGCGGTGAGCTGGACCCGGCCGCCGTGCTGTGCACGATGGAGGACTCCGGTCTGCGCGGCCTGGGTGGCGCGGGCTTCCCGGCCGGACGCAAATGGCGCATCGTGCGGAACGAACCCGCGCCCCGGCTGATGGCGATCAACATCGACGAAGGCGAGCCCGGCACCTTCAAGGACCGCGTCTACCTGGAGCGCGATCCGCACCGCTTCCTGGAGGGCATGCTGATCGCGGCGAGCGTGGTCAACGTGTCTGCAATCTATATCTACCTGCGCGACGAATATGCCGGTTGCCGCGCGCTGCTGACTGAAGAACTACGACGGCTGCAGCAGGACCCGCCCATCCCCGGCCTGCCGAAGATCGAACTGCGCCGCGGCGCCGGCGCTTATATCTGCGGCGAAGAGTCGGCCATGATCGAGTCGATCGAAGGCAAGCGCGGCATGCCGCGGCTGCGTCCGCCCTATGTGGCCCAGGTGGGCCTGTTCGGCCGGCCGACGCTGGAGCACAACTTCGAGACCCTGTACTGGGTGCGCGACATCATCGAGAAGGGCGCCGAGTGGTTTGCCTCGCAGGGGCGCAACGGGCGCAAAGGGTTGCGTTCGTTCTCGGTGTCCGGCCGCGTGAAACGTCCCGGCGTGCACCTGGCGCCGGCTGGCATCACCGTGCGCGAGCTGATCGACGAATACTGCGGCGGCATGCTCGATGGCCACGCGTTCTACGGCTACCTGCCGGGCGGCGCGTCGGGCGGCATCCTGCCGGCGTCGATGGGCAATATCCCGCTGGATTTCGACACGCTGCAGCCCTACGGTTGCTTTATCGGCTCGGCCGCGGTGGTGATCCTGTCGGACCAGGACAGTGCCACCCAGGCAGCGCGCAACCTGATGCACTTCTTCAAGCATGAGTCGTGCGGGCAATGCACGCCGTGCCGCAGCGGCACAGCCAAGGCGCTGGACCTGATCCGGCAGCCAAAGTGGGACCTGGCGGCGCTGGATGACCTGTCCGCGGTGATGCGCGATGCATCGATCTGCGGATTGGGGCAGGCCGCGCCCAATCCCGTCGACTGCGTGATCAAGTACTTCCCGCAAGAACTGGCCTGATGCCGGCCCGAGCCTGAGAGACAGTCATGAATGCACTGACCCGCGCCGAACGCGCGCTTGTCGAATCCTCCGAGCCAGCCGTCACCTTCACGCTCAATGGCCGTGAAGTGAGCGCGCGGCCTGGCGAGAGCCTGCTCAAGGTGGCCCAGCGCGAAGGCTTTGACGTGCCGCACCTGTGCTACAAGGACGGCCTGGAGCCGGCCGGCAACTGCCGCGCCTGCATGGTCGAGATCCAGGGCGAGCGCGTGCTGGCCCCGTCCTGCTGCCGCTATCCTGCTGCAGGCATGCAGGTCCAGACCGAGTCCGAGCGCGCCCGCCGCGCCCGGCGCACGGTGCTGGAGCTGTTGCAGTCGGACATGCCGGAGGCCGAGTACACCCGACACAACGAGCTGGACCAGTGGGCCGCGAAGCTGGAGCTCGGCAAGCCGCGCTTTGCCCCGCGCGAACGCGTGGCGGCGGATTTGTCGCACCCGGCCATCGCCGTCAACCTGGATGCCTGCATCCAGTGCACGCGCTGCCTGCGCGCCTGCCGCGACGAGCAGGTCAACGACGTGATCGGCCTGGCGCTGCGCGGCAACGAGGCCCGCATCGTGTTCGACATGGACGACCCCATGGGCGCGTCGACCTGCGTGGCCTGCGGCGAATGCGTGCAGGCGTGCCCCACCGGCGCGCTGATGCCGGCGCGCGACGCCGCCCTGGCGGTGCCGGACAAGCAGGTGGACTCGGTCTGCCCCTACTGCGGCGTGGGCTGCCAGCTGACCTACAACATCAAGGACAACCGCATCCTGTTCGTGGAAGGGCGCGATGGCCCGGCCAACCACGAGCGGCTGTGCGTGAAAGGCCGCTACGGCTTTGACTACGTGCAGCACCCGCAGCGCCTGACGGTGCCGCTGGTGCGCCGCGAAGGCGTACCCAAGCAGGGCGATTTCGTCATGGACCCGGACCATGTCATGGACGTGTTCCGCGAGGCCACCTGGGAAGAGGCACTGGCGCTGGCCGGCGGCAGGCTCGCGCAGATCCGCGACACCCACGGCAAGCGCGCGCTGGCGGGGTTTGGCTCGGCCAAGGGCAGCAATGAAGAGGCCTACCTGTTCCAGAAGCTGGTGCGCACCGGCTTTGGCAGCAACAACGTCGACCACTGCACGCGGCTGTGCCATGCCTCGTCGGTGGCGGCGCTGCTGGAAGGGATCGGCTCGGGCGCGGTATCGAACCCGGTGATGGATGTCGACAAGGCCGAGGTCGTAATCGTGATCGGCGCCAACCCGACTGTGAACCACCCGGTGGCGGCAAGCTGGATCAAGAACGCGGTGAAGAACGGCACCAGGCTGATCGTGGCCGATCCGCGCCGCTCGGACCTGGCGCGCTTTGCCCACCGTTTCCTGCAGTTCAAGCCCGATGCCGATGTGGCGCTGCTCAACGCGATGATGCATGTCATCGTCACCGAGGGACTGGTCGACCAGGACTTCATCGACAGCCGCACCATCGGCTTTGACGAGCTGCAGCGCAATGTGGCGGCGTACAGCCCGGAGCTGATGGCGCCGGTGTGCGGCATCGAGGCCGAGGTGATCCGTGAAGTCGCGCGGCTGTATGCCACGTCCAGGGCGTCGATGATCCTGTGGGGCATGGGCGTGTCGCAGCACGTGCATGGCACCGACAACGCGCGCTGCCTGATCGCGCTGGCGCTGATGACCGGCCAGATCGGCCGCCCCGGCACCGGCCTGCATCCGCTGCGCGGCCAGAACAACGTGCAGGGTGCATCCGACGCCGGCCTGATCCCGATGATGTATCCGGACTACCGCCGCGTGGACGATCCGCTGGCGATCGCCAGCTTCGAGGCGCTGTGGGGCATGCCGCTGGACCGCCAGCCCGGCCTGACCGTGGTCGAGGTGATGCAGGCGATCGAGCGCGGCGAGGTGCGCGGCATGTACATCATGGGCGAGAACCCGGCCATGTCCGACCCCGACGCCGAGCATGCGCGCGAGGCGCTGGCCGCGCTCGACCACCTGGTGGTGCAGGACATCTTCCTGACCGAGACCGCCTACCTGGCCGACGTGGTGCTGCCGGCCTCGGCCTTCCCGGAGAAGACCGGCACCTTCACCAACACCGACCGCACCGTGCAGCTCGGCCGCCAGGCGCTGGATCCGCCGGGACAGGCGCGCCAGGACCTGTGGATCATCCAGCAGATGGCGGCGCAGCTCGGGCTGGACTGGCACTACGCCGGCGTGGCCGACGTCTTCGACGAGATGCGCCAGGCCATGCCCAGCATTGGCGGCGTGACCTGGGAGCGGCTGGAGCGCGAGCACGCCGTGACCTATCCGTGCACGAAGGAGGGCGACCCGGGCGAGCCAGTGATCTTTGTCGACAGCTTCCCGACCGCCACCGGCCGCGGGCGCTTCGTGCCGGCCGATATCATCCCGGCGGCCGAACGGCCCGATACCGACTACCCGATGGTGCTGATCACCGGCCGCCAGCTTGAACACTGGCACACCGGCAGCATGACGCGGCGCGCCGGCGTGCTGGACGCGATCGAGCCCGATCCGGTGGCGCTGGTGCATCCGCTGGACCTGGACGCGCTGGGCGGCAAGCCGGGCGACGTGGTCACGCTGGCATCGCGCCGCGGCGAAGTCACGCTCTATGCACGTGCCGATGCCGGCACGCCACGCGGTGCGGTGTTCGTGCCGTTCTGCTACTACGAGGCCGCGATCAACAAGCTGACCAACGCGGCGCTGGATCCCTTCGGCAAGATCCCGGAGTTCAAGTACTGCGCGGTGAAGATGGTGCTGGGCGGCGCGGCGCCGGAGCAGTCGAGCTACGGCGGCGGGCAGATCCTGGCGGTACAGGATCTGCGGCAAGCCGGTGCTGAGGGGAGCTGACGCAAGACAGCGCGTTGCCGGGTTTCTCCCCTCTCCCTTTTGCGGGAGAGGGGGACCCAGTCGGGCATCCGGAATCGAAAGCACCTGGCAAGCCTCAGCCCATCTTGCCGAGGATGTCCTGCATCTCGTCGGTATTGAAGGCGCGCAGGGTTTGCGTGCGCACGTTGCCCTCGGCGCCAATGGTCAGCCCGAAGCTGGTCATGGTGGCGTCGTCGGGCGCCTCGACGGTGATCACGATGTCGTATTCGCCCAGCGTCCAGTAGATGTCCTTCATCTGCACGCCCAGGCGCGCCCCCATCTCGCGCACGGCGGCGGCGCGCTTGGTGGTGTCCTTGACGGCGCGGATACCTTGGTCGGTGAAGCTGGCCAGCACGATGTAGCGGGTCATGGCGGGACCTCCTGTTATGGTTGGATCGGTCGACGTCCCGGCTGTGCGCACGGCGCAATGGGCCGGGGCAGTGGTTCAGGGCTTCGGAGCGTGGCGAGGCGCGAATGGCATGGCGCCTCGCCGTTATGCGTCCCGATGCCTGAGCAAGTTCGCGCCGACGCATATTGCGCGCCAGTTGGCGCGGCAGGCCGGTATGCGGACCGCGGGCGCGCGGTCGGCGGCTACACCTGACGAGTGTGTTTCAGCTGCGATACTGCGCGCGGCTCAGTCCTGTGGGCCGGCGCCATCCACGCTGTCGGGCGTGTCGAGCGCTCGCATGTTGTCCAGCAACTTGAGCAGGTAATGCAGCGTATGCGTCAGGTCATTGGTGGAAAACCCCGTCAACGCCTGCTCGTAATACGCACGAATCTTCGGCTGCGCCTGGTGCAGCCAGACCTCGCGGCCCGGGTCGCTCATCCGTATCAGGCGTGAGCGGCGGTCGCGGCCGTCCGGCGCCAGCGTCACGTGCCCGTCGCGTTCCATCCGGCTGACCAGTCCTGACAGGTTCTGCCGGGTCACCATCAGATAGCGGGCCAGGTCGCCCACGCTCATGCCATCGGCGGCTTCCGGACGCGACAGCGCGCCGAGCACGGCCCACTGCTGCGTCGTCAGGCCTTCTGCCTCGACGGCTCGTGATCCCGTTTTATGCAACATATTTGCGCATTGGTACAGCCGGAAGAAAAGCCGGTTGGCCAGTTCCATGCGCGCGGTTGTCGGGAGTTCTGCTCCTGCTTCGGGGTTAACCATAGTCTTTTCCATAGGATCGATGTCTTGCGCAGGCTGCGGCTGCCACCTATTATAGGTAAACATGTTTACCTAATTGAGTGTGCGATGTGACGGCGTCATGGCCGGCACGATAGCACCGGAACCCTGAAAGGAGAACGCTGTGCAAGGACTTGAAGGCAAGACGGTCATTGTGACCGGTGGTGGCGGTGGTATCGGCGGCGCAACTTGTTTGCGCTTTGCCCGTGCGGGGGCGGCAGTGGGCGTGCTTGACCTGAACCCGGCAGCGGCGGAGCGCGTCGCCGGCCAGATCGGCGAGGCCGGCGGGCGCGCGCTGGCGGTCCGGTGCGATATCACCGATCGCGCCAGCGTGGATGCGGCGGTGGCGGCGGTGGAGCAGGGACTGGGTCCGGTGGACGTGCTGGTCAACAACGCCGGCTGGGACGTGTTCAAGCCGTTCGTGAAGACCGAGCCGGCGCAATGGGAGCGGCTGATCGCCATCAACCTGACCGGCGCGCTGCATATGCACCACGCGGTGTTGCCCGGCATGGTCGGGCGCCGGCGCGGGCGCATCGTCAATATCGCTTCCGACGCGGCGCGCGTGGGCTCGTCCGGCGAGGCGGTCTACGCAGCGTGCAAGGGCGGGCTGGTGTCGTTCTCCAAGACCATCGCCCGCGAACACGCGCGCCACGGCATCACCGTCAACGTGGTGTGCCCGGGGCCAACCGAGACCGCGCTGTTCGAGGACTACAAGCAGGGTGCGGGCAACCCCGAGAAGCTGGTCGAGGCCTTTACCCGCTCGATCCCGCTCGGCCGCATCGGGCAGCCGGACGACCTGCCTGGCGCGGTGCTGTTCTTCGCCAGCGACGACGCCGGCTTTATCACCGGCCAGGTACTGAGCGTATCGGGCGGCCTGACCATGAACGGCTGAGCCCGCAAGACAACACCACACCACATCACGGAGACCACCATGCAATATGAAGACATCCTGTACGAAGTGCGCAACGGCGCCGCCTGGATCACCATCAACCGCCCGGAAAAGATGAACGCCTTCCGCGGGCGCACCTGCGACGAGCTGATCCACGCCATCAACCGCGCCGGCTATGACCGTGAGATCGGCGCCATCGTGCTGGCGGGCGCCGGCGACAAGGCCTTCTGCACCGGCGGCGACCAGTCCGCGCATGAAGGGCAGTACGACGGGCGCGGCACCATCGGCCTGCCGATGGAAGAGCTGCACAACGCCATCCGCGATGTGCCCAAGCCGGTGATCGCGCGGGTGCAAGGCTATGCCATCGGCGGCGGCAACGTGCTGTGCACGATCTGCGATTTCACCATCGCCTCGGAGAAGGCCGTGTTCGGCCAGGTAGGGCCCAAGGTCGGCTCGGTCGACCCGGGCTATGGCACCGCTTTCCTGGCGCGCGTGGTCGGTGAGAAGAAGGCGCGCGAGATCTGGTACCTGTGCCGCCGCTACCCGGCCGCCGAGGCGCTGGCGATGGGGCTGGTGAACGCGGTGGTGCCGCATGAGCAGCTCGACGCGGAAGTGCAGAAATGGTGTGACGAGATCCTGGACAAGAGCCCGACGGCCGTCGCCATCGCCAAGCGCTCATTCAATATGGACACCGCGCACCAGAGCGGCATTGCCGGCATGGGCATGTACGCGCTCAAGCTGTATTACGACACCGAGGAATCGCGCGAAGGCGTGAAGGCCTTCCAGGAAAAGCGCAAGCCCGACTTCCGCAAGTACGCCAAATAAGCCTGGACCACGCGAAGACAGCCATGAATCCCTATCTTGACGAAGACCTGATGGCGCTGGCGGAACACGCGCGCCGCTTTGCCGACGCGCGCGTGGCGCCCGGCTACCTGGAGCGGGACCAGACCCGCGTGCTGGACCGCGCGCTGATGCGCGAGATGGGCGAGATGGGCTTTATCGGGCCCGAACTGCCCGAGGCCTGCGGCGGGCAGGGCATGGGCTCGCTCGCGGCCGGCGTGATCCATGAAGCGGTGGCGCGCGCCGACCTGAGCCTGTCGTATATCAATCTGCTGGCCTCGCTCAACGGCCAGATCCTGGCGCAGCACGCGCGTCCTGAGATCGGCGCACCCTGGCTGCAGCGGCTCACGCGCGGCGAGGCGCTGCTGGCGATCGCGCTGACCGAGCCGCGTGGCGGCTCCGACGCGGCCAACCTGCGCCTGCGCATGGAGCGCGACGGCGACGCCTATGTGCTCAATGGTGAGAAGACTTCGATTTCCGCCGCCGACCAGGCCGATGCCGCAGTGGTCTTTGCCCGCACCGGCCCGGTCGATGCCGGCGCGCGCGGCGTCTCGGCCATGCTGGTGCCGATGGACCTGCCGGGCATCACCCGCAACCGCTTCGACTGCCACGGCCAGCGCGCCATCGGCCGCGGCTCGATCTTCTTCGAGAACGTGCGCGTGCCGGCCAGCCACCTGCTGGGCCAGGAAGGCGAGGGCTTCGTGCAGGTGATGCAGGGCTTCGATTTCTCGCGCGCGCTGATCGGCCTGCAGGTGCTGGCGGTGGCGCAGGCCGCGCTGGACGAGACCTGGGCCTACGTGGCCGAGCGCCAGGCCTTCGGCAAGCCGCTGTCGGCCTTCCAGGGGGTATCGCACCCGCTGGCCGACTTCCAGACCCAGGTGACCGCGGCCCGCCTGCTGTGCCTGCAGACGCTGTGGCTGAAGGACCATGGCCTGCCGCATACCGCCGAGGCGGCGATGTGCAAGTGGTGGGCGCCCAAGCTTGCTTACGACGTGGTGCACCAGTGCCTGCTGTCCTTCGGCCACGGCGGCTATGACCGCGGCGTGATGGAGCAGCGCCTGCGCGATGTGCTTGGCTTCCAGATCGGTGACGGCACCGCGCAGATCATGAAGACCATCATTGCCCGCGGGCGCGCCGGGCGCGAAGCCGTGCCGGCCTGAAGCAGCGGTCGCACGCGACATCGCACAACGAGGAGACCAGCCATGGATTTCGATGCCGTACTGATAGCGCCCCGCCGTGCCGCCAGCGTGGCGGCGGGCCACTGGCACGACCGCACCGTCAACGACTACCTTGCCGCCTGCGTGAGCGCCCGGCCAGACGCGCCGGCGCTGACGGCGGTAAGCCTGGACCGCGGCACCGTGACCCGCTTCACGTGGTCCGAGCTGGCCCGGATGGCCGACCGGGTGGCGGTGGGGCTGAGCCGCCTGGGCATCGGCGCGCAGGATGTCGTGTCCTGCCAGCTGCCCAATGGCTGGCACCTGACGGTGTTGTACCTGGCATGCGCGCGGCTGGGTGCGGTGCTCAACCCGCTGATGCCGATCTTCCGCGAGCGCGAGCTGTCGTTCATGCTGGCGCATGCGCAATGCAAGGTGGCGGTGGTGCCGCAGGCATTCCGGGGCTTCGGGCATGCGCAGATGGTGCGGGGTTTGCGCGAGGTCTTGCCGGCGCTGCGCCACGTCGTCGTCACGGGCGGCGATGGCGCGGACAGCTTCGACGCGTTGCTCAGCGGCCCGCGCTGGGAAGATGCGCCCGATGCCGCGAACATCCTGCTGCGCCGCCGCCCGGGCCCTGACGACGTCACGCAGTTGATCTACACCTCCGGCACCACCGGCGAGCCCAAGGGCGTGATGCATACGGCCAACACGCTGTACGCCAATATCGTTGCCTATGCCGGGCGGCTGCGCCTGAGCGGCGACGACGTGGTGCTGATGGCCTCGCCGATGGCGCACCAGACCGGCTTCATGTATGGGCTGCTGATGCCGGTGATGCTGGGCGCGCATGCGGTGCTGCAGGACATCTGGGACCCGGCGCGAGCGGCCGCGCTGATCCGCGAGCAAGGCGTGACCTTCACCATGGGATCGACGCCGTTCCTGACCGATCTTGCCCGCGTGGTGGCGGAGTCCGGCGTGCCCGTGCCGAGCCTTCGCACCTTCCTGTGCGCAGGCGCGCCAATCCCGGGTGCGCTGGTTGAGAGCGCGCGCCTGGCGCTGGGCGCCACGATCGTGTCCGCGTGGGGCATGTCGGAGAACGGCGCGGTCACCACCACACTGCCGGATGATCCCGAAGCGCGTGCTTCGACCACCGACGGCTGCCCGCTGCCGGGCGTGGCGGTGAGGGTGGTGGACGGCGCCGATGTGGACGTGCCCACCGGGGAGACCGGCCGCCTGCTGGTGCGGGCATGTTCCAACTTCGGTGGCTACCTGAGGCGGCCGCACCTGAACAGTACCGATGCCGACGGCTGGTTCGACACCGGCGACCTGGCGCGGCTGGATGCGCATGGCTACCTGCGCATCGCCGGGCGCAGCAAGGACGTGATCATCCGAGGCGGCGAGAACATCCCGGTGCTGGAAGTCGAGACCCTGCTGTACCGCCATCCCGCCGTGGCGCAGGTGGCCATCGTCGCCTATCCGGACGAGCGCCTGGGCGAGCGCGCCTGCGCCTTCGTCGTGCCCAGGGCAGGGCAGTCTTTCGACATGGCCGGCATGGTGGACTGGCTCAGGCAGCAGAAGATGGCGCTGCAGTACATCCCCGAGAAGCTGGTCGTCCGGGACGCGCTCCCGGCGACGCCTGCGGGGAAGATCCAGAAATTCCGGCTGCGCGAGCTGCTGCGCGGCGACCCGGCCTGAGCAGGCCGCGGCAGCCGTCCTTCGGGTCTGCCCCATGGATTTGGCTCGATCCGAAGAACGCAATTAACCGCCATGAAACATCCCCATCAGCAAACGCGCGAACGCGATAAGGCCCCCAGGAGGCGGGGTGTCCGTCGAGCACCGGGAACACCGGTGCTGTACTGGCGGAAAGTTTGCCTGCGCGCTATCGACCGACGCCTGTATGGCTGTGGCTATCCGGTGCCAGCCAGCGCCACATCCGGTGCCGCCACGCGTCCCGTTCCGGCGTGGTGGCACGCTTGCATCGTGTCACATGCAGGGACGCGGCCGTGACTGCATACAGCTCGATATGGCCTGCATCGGACAGCGTAAAGCACTCGCTTGCCGTCAGCGCCGTGTCCTTCGGGTCGCCATCGCGGATCAGCCACAGCTGGCCTTCGGTACAGCGCACGGCAACGCGTTCGCCAGCGCCGGCCACCAGCCGCAGCGAACTGCGGGCAGCCAGGGTGGCGGTCATGTCATTGCTCACCAGGAACATGATGGTCTCCAGGCTCAGTCCACGGCCAGGCCGGCGGGCGCGGCAAGCGCGCGCGCAGCAGCCTGCGGCCGGATGAAATCGATGATCTGGCCGATGACGGCGGGATCATGCAGGATGCGGCGGTGGCCAAGGCCGGTGGTGGTTTCCAGTCGCGCGCCGGGCCAGGCGCCGGCGATGGCGGCGCCGTCTTCCCAGCGCACTTCCTTGTCGTCGCGGTCATGGATCACCAGCGTCGGCGGGACCGGGCGGGTGCGGCCGACATCGGGTACGTTGAAGGCCGACCACGGCATGCCGAGCCAGCGCTCGCTCTGGCGTTGCATGCGTGCCAGGACCGCGGGGCCGGCACCCAGTTGCCAGGCCAGCGATGCGGACGCCGCACCCATGTCGGCCGGCGAGCCGACCAGGACCGCGGCGCTTGCCGGAAGGCCTTCACGCAGCGCCAGCGCGGTGGCCGCGCCGCCTAGCGAGTGCGCCACCACGGCATGGACCGGCCCCGCATGCCAGGCCGCCGCGAGCAGCGAGCGCGACATTTCCAGCACCGAGGTCTGCGCCGCGCCGCGCGCGCCGGCGTCGGACGCGCCGTGCGAAAGCGCGTCGAAGGCGACGACCCGCATGCCGGCAGCCAGCAGGCCATCGATCACCGCATGCCACTGCCCGGCATGGCCGCCCCAACCGTGGGCGAGCAGCACCACGGGTCCAGAGTTGCCCCAGCGGTAGACGCGCACGCGCCGGCTGGGGCCGTGGCCGGTGACCAGCGCCCAGTCGGCCCGCGCGCTGTCCAATGCGCGCCGTGCCGCCGACGTGGCTGCGGCACGCGGCGGGCTGAACCAGGCGCGTTCCAGCGCCCGCGCCGCGGCGCCGGGCGTCAGGGTGCTGCTGGCCTGCCAGCGCAGCCGTTGCCAGCCAGCCAGCGCGCGCTGCAGCGGACCTCCGTTGGCGGCTGCGGCGGCGCGCGCGGACTTGCCGGCAGCGGCGGGCGATGAGGAAACCGGGGAAGGAGAAGAGACTGCTTGCGTCACGACCTGCACCTCCAATGGATTCTGGATTGCGCGGCGTCATCGGGACCGGCGTGGCCGGCGGCGTCTCGCGCTGTTTTTAAGACCGACCAGTCGTGCTTTTTTCGATGCAAAAAAAGCCCGCCGGAGCGGTTTGCTGCCCGCCGGCAGGATGTGCCGGCGCCAATGTCCTGTGTGCCTCAGGGGTGGGGCGCGCCCTCGGCGGCACGCGCTACCAATGCCCCGAACGCGCGCCGCGCCATGATTTCCGCATCCTGGCGGCCCAGCAGCTTGAAAGACTGCTGGAAGGCCAGGCCGATGCCGGCGAGCTCGAAGGCGAACTGCCGCGGGTCGACATCCGGCCCGAAGTGGCCTTCTTCGATGGCATCGCCGACCACGCGCGCGATGGTGCTGTGCCAGTCCTTCAGCGACTGCACCACCAGGTCGCGGATCGAGCCCGGCCGGTCGCGGTATTCCTGGCCCAGCGCCGTAAACAGGCAGCGTCCCTGCGTCACCGTGCCGCCCAGCCATTCCAGGTATCCCTCGAACAGCGCCTGCAGCCGCGGCATCCCGCGCGGCTGGCGCATCGCCGGCCGTATCACGATCTCGCCGAAGCGCTCCACGGCCAGGTCCAGCACCGCCTGCTGCAGCATCTCCTTGGACTTGAAGTGCGCATACAGGCCGCTCTTCGACATATTGGCGTCGGCGGCCAGCGTGGCCAGCGACAACTGTTCGAAGCCGACCTTGGCGGCGGCATCCAGTGCCTGCTCGATGATGGCTTTGCGGGTGAGGTGTCCTTTCAGCATGGTGTTGAGAATAGCACGACCGGTCGGTTTGTCAACGAAACCGGATGCATGGTAGTTGCCCGGACTTGCGTTGTTGTGCACGGGAAGCCATAACGTCATTTAGCCTGGCATGTGACGTCAACGCAAATTGAGAAGGTTCGTTACTGTCAAGGCGGCACGACGATGTTGTGCACGATCCGGCTCTTGGGCGGCCGCCTCAAGGCCGGTGCCAGGGCAGGATGACGGACTTGCAAGAAATCTGCACAAAGTGTTTCCGCGGCTACATACGGAACGCTTTGCGTGCTCTATACTCGAATGCACGTCCGCGCACTTTTTTTCACTGGTGACTGGAGACCGACATGAACAGTACAGCCGTGCCAAGAGGCGCTAGCGAACCGTTCCGGCAACTGCGGGCGTTGCGTCGCGCGCGCAAGCTCAAGCAGGAGGACGTCGCCCGTAAAGCGGGGATTTCCCGGGAAGCCTACCTGCGGGCAGAGTCGGGTCAGGCCGACCCCCGCATGTCGACCTTCCTGGCCGCCTGCGAAGCGCTGGGCCTGGAAGTCGTGCTGGCCCCGCAGCATCTTGCCGCCGACGTCAACGCATTCATTGCCAGCCGCAACGGCGGTGTGACGGCCGCCTCCATGGCCGGCCAGCCCGCCGGCAGCGCGGCGGCACCTGCCGCAGCGGCGGCGTCCGGGGGCAGCTTCGGCTCCGGGACCGGCGAGGGCCACAAGCCGGTCTGATCCGGCCGCTGCCAGGCTGGCCGCGTCCCCACACGGGCCGGTCCGGCAGCAGGCCTCCAGGCCACCCAAGACAGCCGGCGCGGGCGTTCCGCCCCGCGCCGGTTGCTGTCGCCCGGAGAGCCGGTTCCGGCTTCGGGCGCCAATGACGCCGCAGGCCTGGCTGCCTGATCCGGCGCTTTCACACCTGTCCCCATTTCGCTGTTGACCTGAGTTGACGCTGTCGCGGGCTGTTTCCGGACACGCGCGGCAACCGCCTGCCCGGCTTTCTCCCGTTTCTCTGCTTTTCGGCCTACAACTGGCAATGCAAGCGACGCATGCCTCATGCGCATCGGCTGCAGTTTGACACGTCTCGCGCCGACTATTACGATATGGTAAATTCATTTCGCAATACGTAATTCAAGCGCCGTGCGGCCCGCGCAGCGCCAGATGGACCTTCCGGAAACGCTGACGACACCATGAACCTCACGCACACCCAGCTCGCCGAGCACGGCTATATGTCGGGCTTCGCCAATGAATTCGCCACTGAGGCACTGCCCGGGGCGCTGCCCGTGGGCAGGAACTCGCCGCAGCGAGCGCCTTATGGCCTGTATGCCGAGCAGTTGTCGGGTACGGCGTTCACCGCGCCGCGCGCGCACAACCGCCGCTCATGGCTGTACCGCATCCGCCCGGCGGCCATGCACAAGCCGTTCACGCAGATCGAGCAGTCGCGTTTCCTGAGCCGGTTCGACCAGGTGCCGCCGTCGCCCAACCAGATGCGCTGGAGCCCGCAGGCCATGCCGTCGGTGCCGACCGACTTTGTCGACGGCATCGTCACCATGGCCGGCAATGGCGGCCCCGAGGCCATGACCGGCTGCGGCATCCACCTGTACCTGGCCAACCAGTCGATGCAGGACCGCTTCTTCTACAACGCCGATGGCGAGATGCTGATCGTGCCGCAGCAGGGCCGCCTGCTGATGGTGACCGAGCTGGGCCGGCTGGAAGTGGAGCCGCAGGAGATCGTGGTGATCCCGCGTGGCGTGCGCTTCCGCGTGGAGTTGCCCGACGGCGAGGCGCGTGGCTATATCTGCGAGAACTACGGCGCGCTGTTCAAGCTGCCCGACCTGGGCGTGATCGGCTCCAACGGCCTGGCCAACCCGCGCGACTTCCTGTCGCCGGTGGCCGGCTATGAAGACCGCGAGGGTGATTTCGAGCTGGTGGCCAAGTTCCAGGGCAACCTGTGGCGTGCCGGGATCGGCCATTCGCCGCTGGACGTGGTGGCCTGGCACGGCAACTACGCGCCGTACAAGTACGACCTGCGCCGCTTCAACACCATCGGCTCGATCAGCTTCGACCATCCGGATCCGTCGATCTTCCTGGTGCTGCAGTCGCCGTCGGATACCCCCGGCGTGGACACCATCGACTTCGTCATCTTCGGGCCGCGCTGGCTGGCGATGCAGGACTCGTTCCGCCCGCCCTGGTTCCACCGCAATATCGCCAGCGAGTTCATGGGCCTGATCACCGGCGTCTACGACGCCAAGGCCGATGGCTTCGCGCCGGGCGGCGCCAGCCTGCACAACTGCATGAGCGGCCATGGCCCGGATGCGGAAACCTTCGAGAAGGCCAGCGCCGCCGACACCTCGAAGCCGCATCACATCGAAGACACGATGGCCTTCATGTTCGAGACGCCGGGCGTGATCCGCCCGACGCCGTATGCCGCGCAATCGGCCTCGCTGCAGCAGGACTACTACACGTGCTGGCAGGGCCTGAAGAAACACTTCAACCCGAACGCGCGCTGAACCCGGGCGCCTGGCCGCCCGCCCGGTTTTCTCCCCTCTCCCGCTTGCGGGAGAGAGGGGCCGGGGGAGAGGGCAGGCGCTCGTCAAGCATGACGCGTCACCGCACGCGACAAGTGCCACCAAAATTTCCGGAGTATCCCAATGACCGCCCCCCAAACCAGCTGGATCGCCACCGCCAACGACGGCCAGACCCATTTCCCGCTGCAGAACCTGCCGTATGGCGTGTTTTCCACCAAGGGCCAGGCGCCGCGCGCCGGCGTTGCCATCGGCGACCAGGTGCTGGATCTCGCCGCACTGGATGAAGCCGGCCTGCTGCCTGCCGCAGCCAGGGGCACCTTTGCCGCAGCCAGCCTGAACCGCTTTATCGCGCTGGGCAAGCCGGTCTGGAGCGAAACCCGCAAGCGCCTGACGGCGCTGCTGTCCGGCGATGACGCCGCGCTGCGCGACAACGCGGCACTGCGCGACAAGGCCCTGGTGCCGATGTCGGCCGCGACGCTGCACCTGCCGGTGGAGATCCCCGGCTACACCGACTTCTATTCGTCGAAGGAACACGCCACCAACGTCGGCCGCATGTTCCGCGACCCGGACAACGCGCTGCTGCCGAACTGGCTGGAAATCCCCATCGGCTACAACGGCCGCGCCAGCTCGGTGGTGGTGAGCGGCACGCCGCTGCATCGCCCCAACGGCCAGATCAAGCTGCCGAACGAGGCGCGCCCGGTGTTCAGCCCCTGCCGCAAGCTGGATTTCGAGCTGGAAATGGGCTTTATCGTCGGCAAGGAAACCGCGCTGGGCGAGCCGGTCAGCATTACCGCCGCGCCGGAGCACATGTTCGGCATGGTGCTGCTCAACGACTGGAGCGCGCGCGATATCCAGCAATGGGAATATGTGCCGCTGGGGCCGTTCAACAGCAAGGGCTTCGGCACCTCGATCTCGCCATGGGTGGTGACGATGGAAGCGCTCGAGCCGTTCCGCCGCGACAATCCCGAGCAATCGCCCCAGCCGCTGGCGTACCTGCAGCAGCAAGGCAAGAACGCCTACGACATCGCGCTGGAAGTCGCGCTGCAGCCGCAGGGCGCAGCCGCACCCAGCACCATCTGCCGCACCAACTTCAAGGCGATGTACTGGACCATGGCGCAGCAGCTGGCCCACCACACCGTGTCGGGCTGCAATGTGCGCGTGGGCGACCTGATGGGCTCGGGCACGATCAGCGGCACCACGCCGGACTCCTACGGCAGCATGCTCGAGCTGACCCGCAACGGCGCCGAGCCGGTGACGCTGGCCGATGGCAGCCGCCGCGGCTTCCTGGAGGATGGCGACGACGTGATCATGACCGGCTACTGCCAGGGTGAGGGCTACCGCGTCGGCTTCGGTGCGGTGTCGGGCAAGATCCTGCCCGCGCGCTGAAGCGCTTCAGCCGGCCGCGGCGGCGTCGAGGATGACCGCCGCGCGCCCTGACAGCAGCGGCCGGCCCGCGGCACTCACGGTGAATGCGTACAGCACGGTGGCAGCCTCGCCGCTGACGCGCTCCGCCGCCACTTCCAGCGGCGCCTCGATATCATCGAGCCGCTCCACATGCAGCACCAGCTTGCGCACGCTGGCCAGGTAGCCCAGGCGCGGGCGCTGCGCACCGTCTCCCTGCGCGGCTTCGGCCAGCAGGGCGCCGTGCACGGCCATCGCCTGTGCCGCATATTCGATCCCGCACACTGCCGCGAGCCGGTCCTGCGCGCGCAGCGGATTGTCCGCACACGTATGGGTCGTGGACGTACAGCGGACCGATGCCGCATCCCAGGCCAGCACACCGTCGAGCAGGCACATGCTGCCGTGATGCGGAATGCGCGCCGCGATCCAGTCGCGGTCCTTGACGAGTTCAGGCATCGGCCTGGCTGCCGAGGCTTTCCACCTCGGCTTCGATCTGCAGCGTGTCCAGATAATCCAGTACCACCGTACCAGTCTGGCCGCGGGCGATGGCCGCGAGCAGCGGCAGCACGCGCGCGGCCGGGGCTGAAGTGCGCAGCGCTTCCAGCGTGGCATCCGCCATCGCGGTAGCCGGCGCCTGCGTGAGCGCCACGCCGATGCGTGCGAGCGAGCGCGCCGTTTGCCCGGGCGTGACCAGCAAGGCCACGCCGAAAGGGTTGGGGATCGGGCGATGGCTGTGCAGCGGCTCAGGATAGCCGGTGTCGTAGGCGATCAGCAGGCAGGGCTCTGCATCGGCGGCGGCTTGCAGCGCGCATTCCAGCAGGCCCGCGCCAAGGCTGCCGTCCATCGCGCACAGCACGTTGGAGGTGCGCATCGCGCCCGCGGCGATCGACCAGTAGCCGGCGGGCGCGTTGTGCACGGAGTTGTGGAAGCGCGTGGGCGACATCAGCGGATCGGCTTGCGCCAGCGCTTCGCAGATCGCGTGGAAGTTGTGGCCGTCGCTGCTGGACGATGTAAAGATCGTGGGCAGTTGCGCGGCATTGCAGTCGCTGCCTGCCACCGCCTGCTGGCCCACGTCCAGCGCCAGCCGCACGGTCGGGCCGGTGCGGCGGCGTTCGGCCGGGGGCAGGCCGGCGGGCAGCGGCAGTTCAGTGGGCGCATGCGCGTATGGCGTGCGCCCGGCGAGGACTTCGCTGGCCTGCTGCCAGCCAGTCAGGCCGGGGCCGAGCAGGCCGATGCTTTCGATGAATACGTGCTGTGGCATGGCGCTGGCTCAGTGAGAAACCGCGTCCGCACGGGCGAACAGCAGGCTGCAGTTGGATCCGCCGAAGCCGAACGCATTGCTCATCGCAAAGCGCAGCGCTGCGTCGCGGTTGGCGAGCTGGTAGTTCACGTCCAGCGCCGGGTCCACCTGCGTGGTGTTGATGCCGGCAGGCACAAAGCCGTGGCGCAGCGCCAGTGCGCAGATCACGGCCTCGAGCGCACCGGCTGCGCCCAGCGCGTGCCCGGTGGCGCCCTTGGTGGAACTGCACGGTGTGTCCGGCAGTACCGCGGCCATGGCCAGGGCTTCGGCGGCGTCGTTGCTGCGCGTGGCGGTGCCATGCAGGTTGACGTAGCCGACCCGAGCCGGGGCGATGCCCGCGCTGGCCAGTGCCTGTGCCATCGCCATGCGCGCGCCCAGCCCCTGCGGATGTGGCGTCGACATATGGTGCGCGTCGCTCGATTCGCCGATGCCGGCCAGCAGGATGGCATCGTCCTGCGGCGTGCCGTTCACGCGTTCGAGCAGGCCGAAGGCCGCCCCCTCGCCGATCGAGATGCCGTTGCGCGCCACGTCGTAGGGGCGGCAGGGCTGCCGGGACAGCAGTTCCAGCGCATTGAAGCCGTACAGCGTGGTGTGGCACAGCGAGTCGACGCCGCCGACCACGGCCGCATCGATCAGCCCCGCCTCCAGCATGCGCCGTGCCGAGCTGAATACCTTGGCACCGGACGAACAGGCCGACGACACCGCCGCCGCCGGTCCGCTCAGGCCCAGGGACTGGCGCAGGAACGCCGGCAGCGAATAGGGATTGTGGGTGCCGCCGTAATGGAAGCCCGGCGGCAACGCACCGCTGGCGGGGTCGCGCTGGCGGTATCCCAGTTCGGTCTGCAGCACGCCCGCGGTGCTGGTGCCCAGAAAGACGCCGATGCGGTGGGCGCCGTAGCGCGCCGCGGCTTCGCGCACGCGGGCGGCAAAGCCGTCCTGGTCCAGCGCCAGCTGCGCCAGCCGGTTATTGCGGCAGTCGAACTCGGCCAGTGCGGCTGGCAGGGCCACGGCGTCGAGGCCTGGCACTTCACCGACGAAGGTGTCGAGCGCGGCGTCACTGAAGCGGCAGGGCGCCAGGCCGCCTCGCTGCGCGCGCAGCGCCGACAGGGTGGCGTCGGTACCGGCGCCAAGGCAGCTGGTGGCCGTGAAATGCGAGAACAGGAGCGGAGACACGGCTTGGATTGGGCGGATGGAAGGAGTTTCAGAAGGCAGTGCCAATTGTAACAAGCGGCTGGCGCCTCAGACCGGGGGCACGGCCGAGCGCAGCGTCACGCAGCGCAGGCCGGCCCGCTCGATGGCGGCAAGCAGCCCTGGCAGCACGGTGATGCAGTGCGGATTGCCGGCCGCATCCAGGCCGGGATTGCCATCATGCAGCAGCAGGATGTCGCGCCCGGCAAGCTTGCCGGCAAGGCGCTGCGCCACGCGCGCGGCGTTGTCGCCGCTGCGGGTATCAAAGCCGCGCCGGGTCCAGGCAGCCAGCCGCAGGCCGAGCCGGCACAGGACCGGCTCCAGGAACGGATTGCGCAGCCCGGCCGGGGCGCGGAAGAAGCGCGGTGCCTGGCCGGCGAGATCCGCCAGCAGCTGCTGGGCGGCAGCGATATCGCGCTGCATGTGCCGGGGCCCGAAGAGCGAGAAGTGCAGCCGGTGGTACATGCTGTGGTTTTCCACGGCGTGGCCGCGGCGGACGATCTCGCGCACCAGTTCAGGATGCGCCGCGGCGCGTTGGCCGACGCAGAAGAAGGTCGCGCGCGCGCCGTGCTGGTCCAGCATGTCGAGCACACGCGGTGTCACGGCCGGGTTGGGGCCATCGTCGAAGGTCAGAGCCACGCAGTCGTGGGCCGGTGGCGGCAGGCGCAGCAGGTTGGGGCCGAGCCAGTTGCTGCGCGGCCACAGGCCGGCGGCACACATTGCCGCATGGGTGGCGCCGATGCCGGCCAGCGCCACACCCATGCTCTCGGGGTAGGCGAGCATCGCGCCGGCGGCGCCCACGTGCACGGCGGCGGCGCCGCAAAGCAGCGGGCTGGGCCGCCAGGGGCGGCGCTTGGCAGCGTCGGGCAAGGTGACACCCGGTGCGGGTAACGGATTCATGTTGCACTCCCGGCTTTCCCTGGCGCCGCCAGGGGCGCGAGGATTGCCGAAAACCACAGGGCCAGCACGGCACCGGGGCCGACGGTCAGGCCGAACGCCTTCAGCAGCGGCAGGCTCGACAGCGCCAGCAGGCCAAAGGCGGCAACCGTGGTCAGGTTGGCCAGCAGCAGGGACACCAGTGTGTGCGGTGAAGCGCCCGCCCCCTGGCTGCCCGCCGTGGGGCCATTGAAGAATAGCGCGTAGTTGGAGCCCACCGCCACCAGCAGCAGCAGGCCCACCAGGTGCAGCAGCGTGAGCGGCTGGCCGAGCGCGGCCAGCCCGCCCAGTACCACCACTGCCGCGGCAGCCAGCGGCAGCACCGTGGCCAGCACGCGCCGCGGCGAGCGCAGCGCCACGGCCAGCAGGGCGATGATCGCCAGCAGGCCGGCCAGAGACAGCAGCAGGGCTTCGCGCAGGTAGCCGGTGTAGAGGCGGTCAGATTCGCCTTTAAGGTCAACGAACAGCGTATCGGTCACGCCGGCCCGCTTGATGGCGGCGCGCACCGCATCGCTGTCGACACCGTCGGCCGCGCTGGCGCTGCCCGGCGTGTGGACGGGCGCGCGCAGCGGCAGGGTGGCGCTCCAGCGGCCGTCGCGCTGCGCCAGCAGCGCATCGACGGCCAGTGCCATGGTGGTGCCGCGCAGGTCCTCGCGCCGCAGCAGCGCGCCGGTGCGCGCCGCCTCGGCCTGCGTCAGGAACGGGGCGAACAGCGACGCCCGCACCGGCTGCGTGGCAATGGCGGCCTGCAGGCGCCGCGCCAGCACGTCGGGCGGTGGCAGGCTGGCCTGGCGCTCGCGCTGGGTCGCCGCGCTGGGCAGGTAGCGCGCCGGGCTCTCGTAGCCGCCGATGAAGTTCTGCGCCACCAGCGGGTCCAGTTCGTGCGACACGCGCTCCGCGCCCTGCAGCACGGACTCCTGGTCCGGCCCGGACAGTACCACCAGGAAGCGCACGTCGGGTGCGCCCAGGTCTTCGCGCAGCGAAGCGTCGAGTGCCTGGTCGCTGGCCGACACCGGGCTCAGCGCCTGCAGCTCGCGCCCCCACAGCGTGCCGCGGTGCATGGCCAGCACGGTGCAGGCCGCCACCACCAGCAGCGCCACCAGCCAGCGCAGCCGGTGCGCGCGCGCCGCCAGCCACTGCAGCTTGCGGCCCAGCGGCGCCACGTCGCGCAGGTGCAGCGTGGCCGGCACCAGTTGCGGCAGCACGAAGCGCGTCACCAGCGCCGCGGCCGCCAGCCCCGAGATCGAATACAAGCCCAGCTGCGCCAGCCCTGGAAAGCCCGACAGCAGCAGCGAGGCAAAGCCGCACACCGAAGTCAGCACGCCCAGGCGCACCGTGGGCCAGAAGCCACCCAGCCAGGCGCGTTCGTCGCGCCGGCCGTTGCGCGTGTATTGCGCGGACTGCACGAACAGGTAGATCGAATAGTCGACCGCCTCGCCGATCAGCGTGGTGCCGAAGCCCAGCGTCAGCCCGTGCACCGAGCCGCCAAAACCCAGGCTGACCGCGGCGATGCCCGCCAGCGCTCCGCTGAGCACGGGCACCAGCCCAAGCACCAGCAGCGGCAGCGAGCGGTAGATCACCAGCAGCAGCGTGACGATGATGGCCAGGCCGATGGTCGACAGGCGCTCGACATCATGCCGGATGGTGTCGCGTGCATTGACCGAGAACACGCCGGGGCCCGTCATCACCAGCATGTAAGGGCCGGCTGCCGCAGCCCTGGCAAACGCTTCGCGCACGGCGTCCATGGCCTGCGCCTGGGCATCGGTATCGGCGCCGGCGCTGGCCGTCTGCGCCAGCAACACCGCGCGCCTGCCATCGCGCGAGGCCCAGGCGCCCGCGTGCATCGGCACGCGCTGCCCGGCATCGAGCTGCGCCATCATCGCCGCCACTTCACCGGTGGGGTCGCGCGGCAGCAATGACTTGGTGAAGAGCCCGGCGGATGACGCCAGCAGTTCGAACGATTCGTTCACCGCCTGGGCCAGGCCGCGTTCACTGAAGCGCTCTGGTGTGACCTCGGGACTCAGCAGGTAGCGATGCGCGAAGACGTAGTCCCGGTCGGCCCCCTGGTTGACCGGTTCGCCGTTCTGGATCGCGGTGAAACGCCGGTCGCCGCGCAGCTGTGCCGCCATCGCGCGCGAAACCGCGGCGCGGCCGTCGGCATTGCCGCCCTCGATTCCCACCAGGATCAGGCGCGATACCAGCCCGTCGCGCAACTGGCTCACCAGCAGTTGCTGTTCGGCGCTGGGCAGCCGCGGCAGGAAGGCGGAGAGGTCGGCGGTGAAGGTGGTGCGGCTGATCACGGCGGCGCACGCAAGCAGGGCGAAGACCCAGAGCGCCAGTGCCAGGCGGCGCGGTGCTGCGCTCATCGGCTGCCGGCCGGTCGGATCTTCATCACCGAGCGGTCGCCGTCGGCCTGCCGGATCTCGACCTGGTCCAGCGCGTCCTGCCTGCCGTCGATGCGCACCTGGCTGACGGCCGCGGCCATGCGCGAGTCCGCCGGCGTCAGCGTCAGGGTCCAGCGGCTGGCGCGGCCCTCCAGGCCAAGCTTGTAGTAGCGCTCCAGCGTATCGCGGTTGCCCGCCAGCGTGCCGCGGATGCTTTCGATAAAGGCCGCGATTTCAGGGTAGTTCTGCAGCGGCATGGTGTAGCGCTTGCCGTCGCGCTCGACCGTCAGCATGTCGCCGTCGAGCACCAGGCTTTCGGCCTTGGGCGACAGCGTGCGCTTTTCCAGGTGGTCGGGCGCCGTGAACCGCAGTTCGCCCGACGACTGCACCGGCTTGTCGAGGATCGCCAGGTACTTGGTTTCGGTGAACAGCACGCGCCCTGACTTGCGTTGCGCCAGCGTGGACATCAGCTGGTCGACGCCGAACGCGGCAGTGCCGGCGGGCGCTGCGGCGCCGGACGGCGTCGCGAGCGCAAGCGTGGCGCTTGCCAGCAGCATCGACAGCAGAGAGCGGAAGGGGCGCGCGGAAAGAAGCATCAATGGCAGCTCACGGGTTAGGGCTCGTTCCCCGGCGGCGGCTGCTCGGACAGCGGCGGGCCGGCATGCCAGAAGTCGTAGAAGTTGAACCAGTTGTACGGGGCACTGCGGCAGAACCGCTCCAGCAGCCGCACGTAATCCGACAGCGCGGTCTGCACCGCCGCTTCGCGCTGGCCGCGCGCGGTCTCCGAGAAGTCCGCCAGCGGGACGAAGTGGACATCGTAGCGGTTGCCGCCGCGGTACAGGCCGGTGATGAAGAACACCGGCCGGCGCAGCATCGCCGCCATGCGCAGCGGGCCGGTGGGGAAGCCGGTCGGCGTGCCGAGGAAGCTGCACTGCTGCACCGGGTCGGTGGCGCGCTGCGACAGCGTGCGGTCGGCCAGCATGCCGATCATGTAGCCCCGGTCAAGGTAGTCGCGCACCCGCAGCATGGTGTCGAAGCGGCCCAGCGCGATCACGTCCTGGCGCATTGCCGGGTTGATCGACTGCAGCACGTCGTTGAGCTTGTGCGCGTTCTCCTCGTACATGGTGATCGCGACTTCCATGTCCGGATGGCGCCGCCCGAGCGCGCGCACCACCTCGAAGCTGCCCAGGTGCGCACCCAGCAGGATGGCCCCGCGCCCGCGCGCCATCGCGGCTTCCAGCTGCCCTTCGCCGTGCAGGCGGATATCGAACAGGTCGAAGCGGCCGTTGAGCAGGTAGATGCGGTCGTGGATGGTCGAAGCAAACGTGAACACATGCCGGTACCCGTCGCTCCAGGTGGCCCTGCGTCCGAGCGCGCGGTCCATGTACGCCCGCGACGCATGGCGCGCCGCCGGCGCGAACAGCATGAAGTAGGCCGCGATCCCCCGCAGCACCACGCGCCCGGCGGGGCGTCCGAGCGCCAGCGAGATCCAGGTCATGATGCGCAGCAGGGTAATGTTGCCGCGCTCCTTGCGGCGGGACCATTCGGTGTCCAGCGGCGCCTGCCGCCGCCACAGCCAGCTCAGCATGGCGATGCCTCCGCCTGCGGCGTGGTGCCGCGTACCTGCAGCGTGCCGCTGGCAACATCGCGCCCGGCGCTGCGCAGCGTGAAGCGGATGGTCTCGCCGCCATCGGCTGCAGCATCGGCCTGGTGCACGATCTCCACGCGCTCGCCCGGGCGCACCGGGCTCAGGAACTTGAGCATGCCGGCCTGCGTGACCGCGAGCGGGCGGCCCAGGGCCGCACCGAGTGCAAGCACGGCATGGTCCAGCAGCACCACGCCCGGCACGATGGGATGGCCCGGGAAGTGGCCGGCGATGGCAGGATGGCTGGCGTCGATGACAAAGCCCGGCCCTGGCATGCAATCACCGGGTTGCCCGGCGGCAAGCCTTGCGACCAGCGCTGCCAGCGCTTCGCGCGGCAGCTTGCCGGCGGCATTGCGCGGCAGGCCGTCGGCAAAGTACAGCGGCCGCGGCATGAAGGCAGGATCGATCCGCGCGCGCAGTGCCTGCTGCAGCTGGGCGGGCGCAATGCCTGGCGCGACCACCACCGCAACCAGCCGCACCACGTGGCCATGCGTATCGCCTTCGTGGGCGTCGGCGGGCATGAAGAAGGCGCCGTCGCGCACGCCGTCGATGGCCGTGAGCTGGTGGTTCAGGTAACCCAGCGAGGTGCGCTTGCCGGCGATATTGAGCATATCGGCCTTGCGGCCATGGAGCATGAACCGTTCGTCATCGAGCTGGGCGATGGCGTCGCCCAGCGGCACCGGGTGTTCGATATGGCCGCCTTCGGCCCAGGTTTCGGTATCGTCGCCGGCGGCATTCGGGCGCGCTTGCAGCCGTACGCCGGGCACCAGCGTCCAGGCATCGGTCCGGGCGGTGCGGCGCGTGGCGAGCTGGCCGGTCTCGGTGCTGCCGTAGATCTCGCACAGCGGGGCGCGGAACAGCGCTTCGGTCTCGGTTGCGAGCTGGCGGCCGAGCGGCGCCGTGGCGCACAGCACCAGGTCCGCAGCGGGCATTGCCCGGTCTGACTGCACCAGGGTGCGCAGGTGCACGGGCGAGCTGACCAGCGCACGCGGGGCCGGCACCGAAGCCAGCGCATCGCTGACATCGGCCGGATAGAAGGCTGGCGCCGCCACCAGGGCCGCGCGGCCCTGCAGTGCCAGCATGACCGTGGCTTCCAGCCCGAACATATGCTGCGGCGGCACCGTGCCCACCAGCGTCCAGGCACGCCCGTCGAGCAGGCCAAGCCGTTGCGCCGCCGCGCGCGCGCAGCGTGCCATCGCGCCCCAGGTCTTGCGATGCGGCACCGGCGTGCCGGTCGAGCCCGAGGTGAACACGTAGGCCATGACCTGCGCCGCTGGAATCCGGGGAATGTCGGCCGGGCCATTCGATGTCGCGCCGGCCAGGCCGTCGTGATAGTGGACGGCCGGCATACTGAATGCCGCATCGGGCTGGTCGTGCAGGCAGAAGGCGTCTGGCGCGAAGGCAAGCAGCTGGCGCACCATCTCGGGCGTGTGCGACGGCGGCAGCAGCGTGGCCTTGCCCGCCAGCAGCGCCGCGCACAGGCCGACGGTGAAGCGGTAGCGGTCGGTGCAGGCGTTGAACACATGGCCACCGGCCGGCAGCGCGGCGGTCAGGCTGGCCGCATCGGCCAGGAACTGCCGCACGGTGACGGGCCGCCCGTGCGCCCAGGCGATGATGTCTTCGGGCGAGGCGTGCGCGACGATGGGGAGCGTGGTCATGGAACGGAGCCGGGTTGCGCCGCGTCAGCGCGGCAAGCCGGGCCGGCCCGCGCGCGCAGCCATGACGGCGCGGTAGCCATGCACCGCGTCCAGCAGGCCGCCATGGTGCATGCCAGGAAAGGCGATGCGGCGGCACACGGCCTCGCCCAGGAACATCAGGGCGATCAGCAGCGGCGTGGCAAGGTTGGCAAAGCTGGACCAGGTCGCGATCGGGGCGAGCACGAACAGCAGCGTGGACACGCCTGCCGTCGCGGCAAAGAACAGCGTCCAGGCCTGGGTCACGCGCACGGTGTAGCGCGTGTGTGCCGCGCACAGCGGGCCATGGATCGCCGTTGCGATCTGGGTGCACAGCGGGGTCTTGCCGCGGCGCAGGCTCAGCGCAAACATCGCGCCCAGCGCGGCATTGATGCCTGCGTGCTGCAGGTAATAGGTCCAGCCAAAATGCCCGGCCAGCGGCGCGCGCCAGATCCACAGCGCGGCGCAGGCCGCCAGCAGGCCAACCAGGGCGGGGGTACGCCCCACCGCCCGGCGGCAGGCCAGGAAGCCGATCAGCAGGAACGGGGCCGCGCCCAGAAACAGCGCGGCCACCTCCGCACCCGGCTGGTGCGCCGCGCGATGCAAGGCGGATTCGTAGACGACAAAGCCAGCGATTGCGCCAATCCAGCCATGGCGCCGTCCCAGCTGGACGGCTGCGTCCTGCCGGGCGGGTACTGGCGGCGCGGCGGGCAGGGAGGGGCGGTCAAAAGGCTGGCTCGAAGGCATTTGGGGAGTTCTTGTGTGTTGCGTAAGTCGCTTGGACCGGGCGCCTGGTTCCGCACATCGCCTAGAATGGCGGTCGCGAGGCACGCGAAGCGAACGCTTTATACCCTAAAAGACCCTCCGGACGCGATGATGATTCCCGAAAGGGGGTGTTGATGTTGTTACTAAACTTCTCTCAACTGGCTCGGAATTGCCCCGTTTGATAGCATCGGGTGCCCGACGCGCGCACCGGGACAACCTTCCCGGACGTGTGCCGCAGCGGCTTTCCAGCCAGGCGTTCCAGCCATTCAGCAACATGACCGAACTCGAAACCGAACTTGCCCGCCTGATCATCGACGAACTCGACATCGCCGAATTGCGGCTGGAGGACGTCAATGCCGCCACGCCGCTCTATGGCGACGGCTTTGGCCTGGACTCCATCGACATCCTCGAGATCGCCCTGCTGGTATCGCGCAAGTATGGCGTGGAACTGCGCTCGGACAATCCCGACAACAAGACCATCTTTGCCTCGCTGGGCAGCCTGGCCGCTTACCTGGCGGAACAACGCACGCGCTAGCCGCCACGCTCCCCCGCACTCTCACTCTCGTCAGCCAGGACAGGAGCACGATATGCCGCAGCAAGCCACGCCCGCGCCGGCGCTGGTGAACGGCCGTACCGCGCCTTCCGCCACACACCTGGTGCTGATCCCCAGCTACAACCCGGGCGTGCGCCTGCACGAGGTGCTGCGCGCCGCCCGTGCCGCCTGGACGCCGGTGTGGGTGGTGGTCGACGGCAGCACCGACGGCAGCGAGCAGTGGCTGCAGGCACAGGCGGCCACCGACCCCGGACTGCGCGTGCTGGTGCTGCCGCGCAACCAGGGCAAGGGCGCTGCGGTGCTGCATGGCATCGATGCGGCCGCCGCGGCGGGCTTTACGCATGTGCTGGCGATGGATTCCGACGGCCAGCATCCGGCCCACCTGATCCCGCAATTCATGGCGGTATCGCAGCGCGAGCCTGAGGCGATGGTGCTGGGTCGGCCGGTGTTCGACGCCAGCGCGCCGCGCGAACGGGTTTACTGGCGCCGCATGTCCAACTTCTGGGTCGACGTGGAGACGCTGTGGGCGGGCATCGGCGATTCGCTCTACGGCTTCCGCGTCTACCCGATTGCGCCGCTGCGCGCGGTCATGCAGGAAAGCCGCTGGATGCGGCGTTTCGACTTTGATCCGGAAGTCGCCGTGCGCCTGTGCTGGCGTGGCGTGCGGCCTGTCAACGTCGACGCGCCGGTGCGCTATTTCAGCCGGCGCGAGGGTGGGGTATCGCATTTCCGCTATCTGCGCGACAACCTGCTGCTGACGGGGATGCACCTGCGGCTGCTGGCCGGGTTCGTGTTGCGGCTGCCGATGCTGGTGTTGCGGCGCTTGCGGCGGCCGCCTGACGGCACCTCGACAAGGCACACGGCGTAGTGTCCTGTTCCGCAAATGCCTTGCCATGAAATCGCCCAGTTGGCCGCCATGCGTCGTTGCTCGTCGTTGCCATAGCTATGGCTATGGCGCCTCCTCGCGCCTAGCCTGACGACCAACTGGACGATTTCATTCTGGCAAGTCATCTACGGAACAGGACACCAGGCACAAATCAGAAAAGGAACAAGGCCGCGCGAAGCGGCCTTGCTCATTGAGGGCCCGGGGGCGGCCTACTTGCCCAGCTCGTGGCCAACCACACCGCCCACCACGGCGCCGCCGATGGTCCCTGCCGTGCTGCCGTGGGTCAGCTCATGCCCGGCCACACCGCCAGCCACTGCGCCTGTCGCCGTACAGCCGGCCAGCGCCATGCTTGCGCTTGCCAGAAGCGCACCTGCGAGTTTCCACATGTTGGTCTCCTGCCTGGTTGCCGGGCCGGCCGCGAGCAACCGGCCCTCATGCGTCAAGCTTAGGCATGTGACCGTCCGCGGCCTTTCCGGGAAGCGCCGATTACACGGTAGGAATCGGACGACAGCAGGTGACGAGGCAGCGCCTTCAGGCGTCCTTGCCGTGCTGGCGCAGGCGCTTGATCAGCGATGAGGTGTCGGCGCGGCCACAGCCCATCTGCTGGAGGTCGGCGTAGAACTGGTCTACCAGCGCGGTGACCGGCAGGCCGGCGCCGTTGCGGCGAGCCTCGTCCAGGCACAGGCCCAGGTCCTTGCGCATCCAGTCCACCGCGAAGCCGAAGTCGAACTTGTTGTCGATCATGGTGGGCCCGCGGTTCTCGAGCTGCCAGGAGCCGGCCGCGCCCTTGCTGATCACGTCCAGCACCAGGCGCATGTCCAGTCCGGCGCGCTCGCCGAAAGCGATGGCCTCGGACAGGCCCTGGATCAGGCCGGCGATGCTGATCTGGTTGACCATCTTGGCCAGTTGGCCGGCACCGGATTCGCCGATGCGGGTCACGGCGCGCGCGTACGCGGCAATGACCGGCTCGGCGCGCGCATAGGCCTCGGCATCGCCGCCGCACATGATGGTCAGGATGCCTTTTTCCGCGCCGACTTCGCCGCCGGACACCGGGCCGTCGATAAAGTGCAGGCCGCGTTCGCCGGCGGCGGCGCAGAGCTCGCGCGCGACATTGGCGCTGGCAGTGGTGTGATCGACAAAGATGCAGCCGCTGGGTGCGCTGAAGAAGGCGCCGTCATGCCCGGTCAGCACCGAGCGCAGGTCGTCGTCGTTGCCCACGCAGGAGCAGACCACCTGTGCATCGCGCACGGCCTGCGCCGGGGTAGGCGCGGACTTGCCGCCGAACTGCCCGACCCAGGCCTGCGCCTTGGCGGCGGTACGGTTATACACCGTGACCTCGTGGCCCTTGGCTGCGAGGTGGCCGGCCATATGGAAACCCATGACGCCCAGTCCGAGGAATGCGACACGCATGCTGCTGCTCCGTTGCTTGATTATGTTCGGGATCGGTGAGGCGCGGCCCTGTTGGCATGGCGTCCACCCGGGACTGCATGGGCGGAGCGGCGGGCCGCGTCCGGTTCCGGGAGTATACGGGGGCGGCGCGGGCGTTGGACAGATACAGAGGGGCGCAGAATGGTGCGTGACAGCATGACGTTGGCGGCACAAATACCCGCTACATCGCGAAAACAGAAATACCCATGTCATGGCTGGTTGGGCGGCATTGTCTGGGGCATGTCAACGGCCGGGCTCATGCCCGCCGTCTGTATTCGCATCGCCTGCCTGATCGTGCTCGGTATCGGCATCATGGCGGCCGTCTCGCGTACCCGCACCAAAGCCCCTTCGTGAAGGCCGCGGGTCCGGCGCCGTGGCCGGACAGTCATTGCCCCCGGTGACGCCGCGCAGCGGCGGACGGGCCAGGCTGGCTTGCCAGGCCTGCTGGATCACCTGGGCGATCTGGTTGAACGCTTCCTTTGAAATCACGGCCTCCTCGCGCATGGTTTCCAGCGACAGGCGGCCCCTGCGCAAGGCGAACAGCATCAGCAGCCGCCTTTCCAGCGCCACGGTGTAGTCGCCGAACCTGGCACGCATCTCGGCCAGTCCCGCCTCGGCGGCCCGGGTGCGGTCTTCGAGCACCCCGTCGAGCACCGTCGCCATGCGCGCACCGAACACTGGCGTGAGCATCGAGCGGTTGTAGCGGCGCAGCCGGTCCAGCACGGTCTGGCGGCAGATCAGCAATTCGAAGCGGTCGGCCAGGGCGCGGGCGAGCGGCCGGTCGATCCCCAACCGGCGATGCAGGAACAGCGCCACCTTGAAGCTGGGGTGATAGTCCAGGATATGCCGCGCGGCCCGGTTATAGCCGATGCGGCCCTGTTCGCGCGCCGCGTCGATCATCTGCGTGGTGTTGCGCATCATCGCGTCCAGGTTGGCCACCGAGATCACGCCGTCGCCATACTCGGGGATCAGTTCGCGCTCGCGCGTGGCCAGCGTGACCAGGCCGATGGTCAGGCGGTCGCGCTCCGACAAGGCAGTATTGAAGTCAAACTCCGCCGAGCCCAGTTCGATGCCGTGCCGGTACTTCTGCGCGGCGTCGCGCGCGGCGGCCGGGGGCAGGTCGAACGAGTCGGCCACGCGTGCGAGCATGGCTTCGACTTCCTCGGTGGAAAGGCGGATCGCCTGCTGCTGCAGCGCGCGCTCCTGCGGCGAAAGCTGGTCCAGGCCGAGCCGGTGGATCAGGCCGCGCAGCGTGGTGCCGTTGAGCAGCAGGCTGACCAGCACGAAGCCGGTGGCCAGGATGGCGACGAAATGTCGTGCTTCGTAGGGCAGGTCGCTGTTCTCGGCGATGCCCAGCGCCAGTACCAGCGTGACCGCGCCGCGCAGCCCGCCCCAGGCGATCGCCAGCTTGAAGGCGCCGTTGATGGGCGCGCTCAGCCGCAGCCAGGACAGCAGCGGCAGCAGGCCGAACAGCGTCACCAGTCGCGCTGCCAGCGCTGCGATCACCAGGGTCAGCAGCAGCCAGGCATGATGCCTGGTCACGCCCGCCAGCATCGACGGCACGCGCACCGCGGCCAGCAAGAACACCACGGCCCCGGCGATGCCCGCAAACTGTTCCCAGATCATGCGCAGGTGGCGCCAGTTTGGCGGGGTCAGGCGGGTGGGGCCCAGTGCGCTGACCATCAGGCCCGCGCACACCACCGCGACGACGCCGGACACCCCCAGCAGTTGCTCGGCCAGCAGGTAGAGCGGGTAGGGCAGCGCCAGCGTCAGCGCGCTTTCGGCCATGGCCAGGCCGGCCAGGCGGGGCAGCAGGTCGGAGACCAGCCGTCCGGCCAGCACGCCGCACAGCACGCCGCCGATGAACGACCAGGCCAGTTCGCGCAGGCCCGCCGCCAGCGTGGCCTGCGCGCCATGCCCGGTCAGCATTGCCACCAGCACGCCGACAATGGCGATGGCCGCGGCGTCGTTGAGCAGGCTCTCGCCTTCGACCAGCCGGATCAGCCGGGCCGGCGCGCCCACGTCGCGGAAGATCGCGATCACCGCGGCCGGGTCGGTGGTGGCCACCACCGCGCCCAGCAGCAGGCAGACCGCCAGCGGCAGGCCGCTGGCGGCCGCCGTGGCCACGCCGATCATGCCGGTTGCCACCACCACGGCAACCACCGCCAGCAGCAGGATCGGTGCTGCGTCGGGCAGCATGCTGCGCACGTCCGCCGTCAGTGCCGCGTGGAACAGCAGTGGCGGCAGGAAGATCCACAGGTAGGCCTCGGGCGGCAGCGCGGGGTCGATCAGCGGATGCAGGAAATGGCGGGCAAATTCCGGGTGGGCGGCGTCGATCGCCACGTAGCCCGCGCCGATGGCGATGCCGATGGCCGACAGCAGGGTGGACTCGGGCAACACCAGCCGCGCGGCGGCCACCTGCACCACGGCGACGATGGCCAGCAGCGCGCCGGCCAGGATCAGGATGTCGACGATGATGCTCATGCGCCGGCCTCCGTGTCGGCGGTGGCGCGCACTGGCGGGCTTGCCAGTTGCATGCGCACCGCGGCGGCCAGTTCGGCGGCCGCCGGCGACAGGCTGCGGTTGCGCGAGGTCACCAGCCCGATCGAGCGCTCGGTGACCGGGTCCGTCAGCAGCCGCTCGACAATGCCGGGCTGGCGTACGGTGCCGGCGGCGATCTCCGGCAGCGCGGCCACGCCGAAGCCGCATTCGACCATGGCCGCGATGGTGGCCAGACGTTCGGCCTCGAACACCGGCTGGAAGCGGATGCGGTTCTGCAGGAAGGCCCACTCCGCATACTGGCGCACGCTGCTTGGATGCGTCATCGACACATGCGCCGCGCCGGCGGTATCCGCCCAGCGCAGTGGCCCGGCGCTGCGCGCCATCGGGTGCGCCGAGGGGATCAGCAGCACAAAGCGGTCCGACAGCAGCGGCTCATACTGCAGGTCCGCCTGCTGGGGGTCGGCGGCGGTCAGCGCGAAATCCACCTCGCCGGCGCGCACCAGGTCGAACGCCGGGCCGGACAAGGTATCGAACACCTTCAACGCCACTTCCGGGCGCGCCTGATGGTAGGCCATCAGCACGCGCGGCAGCATGCGCGCCGCCAGCGAGGGCAGCGCCGCCACGGCGACCTGGCCGCGCTCGGCGCTGGCAATGCCGGTCACGGCGTCGATGGCGCCGCGGAACGCGGCCTGCAGCAGGACGGCCTGCTGCATGAAGACCCGGCCCGCCGCGGTCAGGCGTACCGTGCGGGTGGTGCGGTCAAACAGGCGCACGCCGAGGGATTCCTCGATGCGCAGGATCTGCGTGGACAGGGCGGATTGCGACAGGTGCAGCTGGCTGGCGGCCTGGCGGAAGTTCAGCGTGCGGCCAAGCACCAGCGTGGTTTCGACGTCGCGCATCGACAAGTTGATTTTCATGGGCGGCAGCGGGCCGGCGGCATCTGGCGCCGACTGGGTCACTCGATTGATCTGATTTACGGATCATTTTATTCATAGAATCGACTTCTTCAATCAAAGCAAGTTCACTACACTGCCGGGATTCCTGGGAGAACCTATGCCGAATCCGACTGATCCGGGCATCCTGAGCCGGCCCGGTGCCGCGCATGCCGTGGTGGTGGGCGGCGGCACCATGGGCGCCGATGTCGCCGTGGTGCTGACCCGCGCGCTGTGCCGCACCACCGTGGTCGAGCCCGATGCCGGCCGTGCCGGCGCGCTGCCCGGGCGCGTGCGCGGCAACCTGGCGGCGATCGGCCGCGAGCAAGGCGCGGAGCAGCTTGCCGTGGCGGCCACGCTGGACCAGGTGGACTGGCCCTCGGTGGACCTGGTGATCGAGTGCATCCCGGAACAGCTGGACCTGAAGCAGGCGCTCTTTGCCGACCTGGTGCGGCGCGCGCGGCCCGATGCGGTGCTGGCCAGCAACAGCTCCAGCTTTCCGATCAGCGCCGTCGGTGCCGGCCTCGACACGCGTGCGCGCATGCTGGGGCTGCACTTCTTCATGCCCGCGCACCTGGTGCCGCTGGTGGAGGTGGTAATGGGCGATGCCAGCGACGAGGCCTGCGCCGACGCGCTGATCGCTTTCATGCGGCGCTGCGCGATGGTGCCGGTCAAGGTGCGCAAGGACCTGCCGGGCTTTCTTGCCAACCGTCTGCAGCACGCGCTGTCGCGCGAGGCCTTCAGCCTGATCGACCGCGGCATTGCCTCGCCGGAGGATGTCGATGCGGCGGTGCGCTTCGGCTTTGGCTTCCGTTTCCTGGCGGCGGGGCCGGTGCTGCAGCGCGACCACGCCGGCATCGATGTGCACGCGGCTGCCGGCGCCACCATGTACCCGACCTTCTGCAACGACGACCACCCGGCGCGCTGCCTGTCCGAGCGTGCCGCCGATGGCCGCCACGGCATGAAGCGCGGCGAAGGCTTCTACCAGTGGACCCCCGAAACCATTGCCGCCGAGCGCGCGCGCTATGACCACCTGCTGCGCGCCGGCCTGGCGCTGATTGCGCCCGAACTGCCCGAGATCCAGCCATGACCCAGAGCACACCCCAAGCCAATCCCAGCCGCGCGCCGCTGGCCGAGTCGCCGCTGATTGTTACGGTGGCGCCCAACGGCGCCTACAAGCGCGCCAGCGACCATCCCGCGGTGCCGCTGACCGCGGCGGCGCTGGCCGCCGAGGCGCGCGCCTGCCTGGATGCCGGCGCGGCCATGATGCACATGCATGTGCGCGATGCCGAGGGCCGCCATTCGCTCGATGCGCAGACCTACCGTGACGCGCTGGCGGCAGTGAAGCAGGCCGTCGGCGAGGCGCTGCTGGTGCAGGTGACCAGCGAGGCCGCCGGCGTGTACAAGGCTGCCGAGCAGATGGCCATGGTGCGCGAGCTGCGGCCCGAGGCGGTCTCGGTCGGCCTGCGTGAAGTCGCGGTGCCGGAGATCCCGGACAGCGAGCTGGCGGCGTTCTTCGCCTGGCTGGCGCGCGAGCGCGTGATGACGCAGGTGATCCTGTATGACGTGGCCGACGTGCAACGCTGGCAGTCGATGCGCGCGCGCGGCATGGTGCCGCCGGGCGCGTGGTCGGTGCTGTATGTGCTGGGACGCTATTCGGCGGGCCAGGTCTCGTCGCCGCACGACCTGCTGCCGTTCCTGCAGGCCGCTGGCGAGGCTGGCGATGCGCTGCCGTGGGCCATCTGCGCCTTCGGACGCGAGGAAAATGCCTGTGTGACCGCGGCCGCCGCGTTCGGCGGCCATGTGCGGGTGGGCTTTGAGAACAACCTGCTGCTGCGCGACGGCAGCCGCGCGCCCGGCAACCACGCGCTGGTGGCGCAAGCGGTGCAGGGCGGGCTGACGCTGGGCCGGCCCATTGCGGATGCGGCCGATGCGCGGCGCATCTACGCAGAGGTGCGCTGAGGCAAGGAGCCGGACGGGCCAGCGTCAGCCGCCGTCAGTGTAGCTGTCGCGCGGGGCGTTGGGGTTGTGCGCGCCGTCAGTGAAGGGGCTGCGGGTGCCAGTGGCGCCGTGGGAGCCGTCGGTGAACGGGCTGCGGGCGCTGGTGGCGCTGCGCGCGCCGTCGCTGAACGGATCGACGCTGCGCGGTGCGGCTTGCGCGGCGCCGGCAACGCCGGCAATAAGGGCGGTGGCGACAAAGACTTGCCTGAGTGCTTGCATGGATCGCTTCTCCGTAAGAGTGCCGGCCCGGGATGGGTGGCGGTGTGGCAAGTCTAGGCAGCGCGCCCCCACGCGAGCATGACCGGCGCATGACATTGCCGTCATCCCGCTGCGCAGGTCGGAGGCAAGCGCGCGGGAAGTGCGCGGCAATTGCCCGCGCTGGCATGAGAGAGCAGCGGGAGTGCCGACAAAAGCTGTAGAATCACGGCTGTCCGACCGGCCTGCGGTTCCATCGCCGGTTTTTCATTGCCCGCGGAAATGCAGCGGGCCTCTCACGAGAGTCATGTCCGAGTCTGATTCAGCCAAACTCGCTGCGGTGGCGTGGATCCGCGAGCAAATGGACCGTTATGCCCTGACGATCGACGATCTCGTCGCCGCGGGATGCTTCGACACGGTTTCCATTGCCGCGGCACAGCCTGCACAAGCCGACGTCGCGCCGTCTGCCGGGGCCGAAGCTGCCCGCGCTGTCGCTCCCAAAGCCGCTGCGGGCGCCCGCCCGCTCTATCGCAATGCCCTTGGCCAGAGCTGGGACGGGCAGGGCGAGTATCCCGACTGGCTGCAACGTGCCGTCAACGCCGGACAGTCGATCGACTTCTTCCGCGTCGAATAATGCGCGCCTGAACATGGCGCCTTGAAACAGCGCTTGACGCGATCGGGCTGAAGGCGCGCTCAGCAGCGCGCGGGCAGCAGCCGTACGACGGGCAGCAGCGGCAGGATGCCGGTGAACGCCGCCAGCGTCGCCATGGGCGCCGCGTGCGCCCAGTGCGCGAATACCTCCTCCGGCAGTTCCTGCAGCACCCCGGTGACGGTGGGCTGCGTTTCCTGCGGCGTGGCGACCGCGTCGGTGGCCTGCGGCGCATTGGCGTCGTGCAGGTGCAGCGGCTCCCCGCTGCCGCCGGGCTCGGCCATCACCTGCACCGCGCTGCCGCGGCAGGTCCCCTGGCCGGCGCCATCGAGCGCCGCTTCCGCTTCCAGCTTGGCCGCCACATGCCGCTCGGGCAGCGACAGGCCGGCCGCCTGCACCGCGCTGCACACCGTGGTTACTGCTGCCGCGGTACCGGAGGCAGGCAACGCAAGCAAGGCAAGAGACAGCAGCAGGCAGTTCGGCAGGCGTTTCATCGGGAGGGAACAGGCAGAATGGGGGCAATGCGGACGCGCACCAACGGCGGCGCCCGGGAGTGAGGGCGCATTTTACCGGGGTTTGCCCCTGTCATGATCCGGCATGGTGATGACATTTCTGCAATCTTTGCCCATTTGCCGTCATCCTCGGCTAGCGTTACGCCATGGCGGTGCTGGTGCCGCCGGAAAGTGACTGAATCATGCGCATCCTGATTGTCGAGGACGAACCTAAGGCAGGCGACTACCTGCACAAGGGCCTGACCGAATCCGGCTTCGTGGTGGACCTGGCGCGCGACGGCGCGGACGGCCTGGCCCATGCGCGCGAGCATCCCTATGACCTGATCGTGCTGGACGTGATGCTGCCGGGCCTGGACGGCTGGCAGGTGCTGCGCGAGCTGCGCCGCGAGCGCGACACTCCGGTGCTGTTCCTGACCGCGCGCGACGAACTGTCGGACCGCCTCAAGGGCCTGGAGCTCGGCGCCGACGACTACATGGTCAAGCCCTTTGCCTTTGCCGAGCTGGTGCTGCGCATCCGCACCATCCTGCGGCGTGGCCCGCTGCGCGAGAGCGAGTTCATTGAAGTGGCCGACCTGCAGATCGACGCGATCCGCCGCCGTGTGGTGCGCGCCGGCCAGAAGATCGACCTGACGTCCAAGGAGTTCGCGCTGCTGTACCTGCTGGCGCGCCGGCGCGGCGAGGTGCTGTCGCGCTCGCTGATCGCCTCGCAGGTGTGGGATGTCAATTTCGACAGCAACACCAATGTGGTCGATGTGTCGATCCGGCGCCTGCGCGCCAAGGTCGATGACCCGTTCCCGCGCAAGCTGATCCATACGCGCCGCGGCATGGGCTATGTGCTGGACGAAGGTGAGGACAGGGTGCGCCACGCATGATGCGGCTGCCGTCGTCGCTGACCACGCGGCTGGCGCTGGCGTACGGGCTGGCCACGGCGGCGATCCTGGTCACCGTGGCTGCCTACCTGTCGAGCGCGCTGTCGACCCAGCTGGAAGGGCGCGACGAAAGCGAGCTGGTCGGCGAGGTGCTGCTGGTGCGCCACTTGCTGCGCGAGGTACGCAGCGAGGCCGAGATCCGTGCCGATACGCACCGCTTTGCCGATATCGCGATGGGCCATGAGGGCCTGATCCTGGTGGTACGCACGCGCCAGGGCGAGCCGCTGGTCACGCTCAATCCGCGCAACGAGACCGTGCCGCCGCTGCGGGTGTTGCCCGCCACCACCCAGCCAGAGAAACGCCTGCTGCAGACCTGGCGTCCGAAGAACGGCGTGCCTTCGCGGGGGATTGCCGCGCTCGGCCAGCTGGGCGACTCGGACAAGGCGGTGGAGATCGTGGTGCTGCGCGACGCGGGCTATCGCGTGGCGCTGGTACGCGAGTACCGCCACCAGGTGCTGTGGGCCACGCTGTGCGGCGCGGCGGTGGCCGCGGGGCTGGGCCTGGTACTGGCGCGCCGCGCGCTGCGGCCGCTGCGGCGCATGGCTGCCGATGCTGCCGCAGTCACCACCAGCCGCCTCGCCACCCGGCTCGACGTGGGCCGCGCGCCGGCCGAACTGCGCGAGCTGGCGGGGGCGCTCAACGACATGCTGGCGCGGCTGCAGGACAGCTTTTCGCGGCTCTCGGAATTCTCGGCCGACCTGGCCCACGACTTCCGTACGCCGATCAGCAACCTGATCGGCCAGACCCAGGTCACGCTGGCGCAAAGCCGTGCGACGTCCGAGTACGAGGCGCTGCTTGAATCCAACCTGGAGGAGTACGAGCGCCTTGCGCGCATGATCGAAAACATGCTGTTCCTGGCGCGCGCCGACCATGCACAGGTGGCGCTGGACGTGCGCGCGCTGGACGCGCGCGAGGAGCTGGACAAGATGGCCGAGTACTTCGAGGCCGTGGCGGCTGACCGCGACGTCACGCTGACGGTCATCGGCTCCGCGCCGGTGCAGGCCGACCAGACGCTGCTGCGGCGCGCGGTCACCAACCTGCTGGACAACGCGCTGCGGCATGCTCCGGCGGGCAGCCTGGTGCAGGTCGACGTCGGACGCGCGCCGGCCGTGGCCGGCGCTGGCACCAGCATCCGCGTGAGCAACGCCGGGCCGGCAATTCCCCCGGAGACGCTGCCGCACATCTTCGGGCGCTTCTACCGGGCCGATCCGGCGCGGCGCAATTCGGCGGCGTCAACGGGGCTGGGGCTGGCCATCGTCGACACCATCATGCGGCTGCACGGCGGCGGTGTGACGGTTCGCAGCGTCGACGGCATGACCGTGTTCACGCTGCAGTTCCCCGCCGGGGCGGGCGCGGCCCCTGCGGTGCCATCCGCGACCAGCGTTGCCTGAGCCCGTCCGGCCACTTGCGCACGCCTGGCACGCGCGCATAATGGCGCGCGTGCCGGCCGCGCCCGTACCGGGGCGCCCGGCCATTTGCCATGCAATGCAACCCGATGGACAACCCACAAGGAGAGCGACATGCAAGTGCAACCCTATCTGGATTTCGGCGGCCGCTTCGATGAAGCCATGGCCTTCTACGGCAAAGTGCTGGGCGCGCAGGTCACGTTTGCCATGCGCTACAAGGACGCGCCGCAGGGCCAGGGGATGGAGGTTCCCGATGACTGGAAGGACAAGGTCATGCACGCCAATATCCAGCTCGGCGAGAACCAGGTGATGGCATCGGACGGCCGCCGTGGCGAGCGCCCGGCATTCAGCGGCTTCAGCCTGTCGGTGGGCGCGGTCGGCAAGGACGAAGGCCAGCGCATCTTCGACGGCCTGAGCGAAGGCGGCCAGGTCGTGGTGCCGTACCAGAAGACCTTCTGGGCCGAAGGCTTCGGCATGCTGGTGGACCGCTTCGGCATGTCGTGGATGGTCAACTGCGAGCATTGACCCGCCAGCGCCGCATGGCAGAAGTTGCTGCTGCCATGCCGCTTGACTCTGTAGCCACTACAGGGTCTTCAATGTCATCAGGTCAAACCAGCGGGAACAAAAAGATATGGCTCGCACGTCACCTGAAGACGCTCTTCCTCCCGATCACACCGCCCAGGCGCGCGATGGCGCCGGCCATCGGCATGGCGGCCACGATCACGAACATCACCCTCACGGCCACGGCCATGACCACGGCCATGATCATCACCATGGGCATGACCATGCGGACGCATCGCTCGCATCCCACGAGCCGGCGGCTGACGCCTGCTGCGGCGGCGGTTGCTCGTCCAGCATTGCGCTGGCGCCTGCGGCACCGGTCGACATCCCTGCGGGGGCCAGCACCACCGTCTGGCGCATCGACGCGATGGACTGCCCGACCGAGGAAACGCTGATCCGCAACAAGCTGGGCGGCATGGCGGGCGTGGCCGCGCTGGAATTCAACCTGATCCAGCGGGTGTTGACGGTGCACCACACGCTGCCGTCGCCGGAGCCGGTGGCCAGGGCGATCGAAAGCCTGGGTATGCAGCCGGTACCGCTGAGCCCCGAAGCCGCGCAGCAAGTGGTGCCGGAAACCGCCGCGCGCAAGCCCTGGTGGCCGCTCGCGCTGGCCGGCGTGGTCGCGGCGGGGGCCGAGGCGACGGAATGGCTGGGACTCGGGCTGCCGTGGCTGCCCGCGGTGCTGGCGCTGGTGGCGGTGGCGCTGGGCGGCCTGACCACCTACCGCAAGGGCTGGATCGCGCTGCGCAACGGCAACCTGAATATCAACGCGCTGATGAGCATCGCCGTCACTGGCGCGCTGCTGCTGCGCGAGTGGCCTGAAGCGGCGATGGTGATGGTGCTGTTCGCACTGGCCGAGCGCATCGAGGCGGCGTCGCTGGACCGGGCGCGCAATGCGATCCGGGGCCTGATGGCGATGGCGCCTGAACAGGCCACGGTGCGGCGTGCCGATGGCAACTGGGAGGCCGTGCCTGCCGCCGGCGTTGCCGTGGGCACACTGGTGCGGCTGCGGCCGGGCGAGCGCGTGGCGCTCGACGGCAAGGTCGTGCGCGGCCAGTCCACGCTGGACCAGGCGCCCATCACCGGCGAAAGCGTGCCGGTCGACAAGGCCGAAGGCGACGCGCTCTACGCCGGGTCGATCAACCAGTCCGGCGAACTTGAATACACCGTGACCGCACCCGCCAGCGATTCGACGCTGGCGCGCATCATCCACGCCGTGGAAGCCGCGCAAGGCAGCCGCGCGCCCACGCAGCGCTTTGTCGACCAGTTCGCGCGCATCTATACGCCCACGGTGTTTGCGATCGCCCTGGTGGTCGCGGTGGTGCCGCCGCTGGTGACCGGCGGCGGTTGGGTTGACTGGATCTACAAGGCGCTGGTGCTGCTCGTGATCGCCTGCCCGTGCGCGCTGGTGATCTCCACGCCGGTCACCATTGTCAGCGGCCTCGCCGAGGCCGCGCGGCGCGGCATCCTGGTCAAGGGCGGGGTGTACCTGGAGCAGGGCCGGCAACTGGCCTGGGTGGCGCTGGACAAGACCGGCACCATCACGCATGGCAAGCCGGCGCAGACCGACCATGCGCTGCTTGCCGACGATGCACCGCAGGCGCGCGCCATTGCCGCCAGCCTGGCGGCGCGCTCGGACCATCCGGTCTCGCGCGCGGTGGCCACGGCAGCCGTCGCCGACGGCATCGCCACGCTGCCGGTCGATGCGTTCGAGGCCTTGGCGGGGCGCGGCACGCGCGGGACGGTGCAGGGCGTGGAATACCGCCTGGGCAACCACCGCCTGGTGCACGAGATGGGCGCGTGCTCGCCGGCACTGGAGGCGCGCCTCGAAGCGCTCGAGCGCGAGGGCAAGACGGTGGTGCTGCTGGCACGCATGGACGCCAGGGGAGCGGCCACGGCGCTGGCGCTGTTTGCCGTGGCCGACACCGTGCGCGAAACCAGCCGGCTGGCCATTGCCGAACTGCATGAACTTGGCGTCAAGACGCTGATGCTGTCGGGCGATAACCCGCACACGGTTCAGGCCATCGCCGCGCAGGTCGGCATTGACGAGGCCCGCGGCAACCAGCTGCCGCAAGACAAGGCCGACGCGATCGCGGCACTGTCCGACGCCGCCCATGCGCGCGGCGGCCGCATCGGCATGGTGGGCGACGGCATCAACGACGCGCCGGCGCTGGCGCGTGCCGATGTCGGCTTCGCCATGGGCGCCGCCGGAACCGATACCGCCATCGAAACCGCCGACGTGGCGCTGATGGACGACGACCTGCGCAAGATCCCGGCCTTCGTGCGGCTGTCGCGCCGCACCTCCAGCATCCTCAAGCAGAATATCGCGCTGGCACTCGGCATCAAGGCCGTGTTCCTGGTGCTGACGGTGCTGGGGATGGGAACGATGTGGATGGCGGTGTTCGCCGATATGGGCGCGAGCCTGCTGGTGGTGTTCAACGGGCTGCGGGTGGGGGCGGGGCGGCGCGGAGGCTGACTTCCGCGCGCGGTTTGCTCCCTCTCCCGCAAGTGGGAGAGGGAGCACGCAATCGGCAATTTGGAAGCTCAGCGGTCGGAACTACCGTCAGCCCTGCGGCTGCACAATCAACTCCCCACTACGCCCGGGGATCTCTCCCCATGTCACCGGCTGCTCCGGCAGTCCCTGCCGGTCCAGCCCGCGATACCACGTCGCCATCGACACCAGCTCGTGCCCTTGCGCACGCCAGCCAGCCAGCAGCCGTTCAAACACGGGCGCCAGCTTGCCGCCTTCGAGCTCGGTGTGCAGCGTGAACACATGGTCGCGCGTGCCCTCGGTGAGCTTCAGCAGCGCGGTGTGGACGTTGTCCTCGGTCAGGTCGTCGGTGCCGATCAGTTCGTCCAGCGTCGGCAGCGTCGTCGGCATCTGCACGTGACGGCAGGGGACGCCATCGATGGTGGGGATGTAGGGCGCGGTGCCGCGTCCGTCGGACGCATAGGCCATGCCCCAGTCATCGATCTGCCGGAACGCATCTTCGTTCATCTGCCAGCCGGCCGCACCGTGCGTGGTGGGCGCTTCGCCGAAGATCTCGCGATAGCGGGCGAAGGCCTGCTGCATCTGCCGGCGGGTCCACGCGGCATCGCGCTCGCGCACATTGTCCTGCCAGTAGACATGGTCCCAGGTGTGGATGCCGCACTCATGGCCGGCCGCGCGCGCCGCGCGCATCTCGGCGGCGCCCTTGCGGCCGATATCCGGCCCCGGCAGCAGCACGCCATACATCAGCGTGCGCAAGCCGTAGTTGGAGACCACCGAGGTGCGCGACACCTTCTTCAGGAAGCCAGGCCGGAACACGCGCCGCAGCGCCCAGCCGGTATGGTCGGGCCCCAGGCTGAACAGGAAGGTGGCCTGTGCCTGCACGGCCGCCAGCATCGACAGCAGCCTGGGCACGCCTTCGCGCGTGCCGCGCAGCGTGTCGACGTCGACCTTCAGGGCAATGCGTGCCATCTGCGGTGCGCTCAGTTGGCCGAATCGACCAGCGTGCGGGCATCGCTCACGTGGCCGCGATACGCCTCGAAGATGCGGCGCAGCGCCGCTTCCATGCTGATCTCGGGCTTCCAGCCCAGTTCCTCGATGGTGTTGTCGATCTTCGGCACGCGGTGCTGCACGTCCTGGTAGCCCTTGCCGTAGAAGTCGCCCGACGAGGTCTCGACGATCTGCGACTTGCGCGCTTCTTCCGCGTATTCCGGATAGTCCGCGGCCATCGTCAGCATCATCTCGGCCAGCTCGCGCACCGAGTGGATATTGCCCGGGTTGCCGATGTTGTAGATCTTGCCGCTGGCCACGCCGTTGGGGTTCTCGATGATGCGCATCAGCGCGCTGATGCCGTCGGCGATATCGGCGAAGGCACGCTGCTGCGCGCCGCCGTCGACCAGCTTGATTGACTCGCCGCGCACGATATGGCCGAGGAACTGCGTCACCACGCGCGACGAGCCTTCCTTCGATTCGAAGATCGAGTCCAGCCCGGCGCCGATCCAGTTGAACGGGCGGAACAGGGTGTAGTTCAGGCCTTGCTCCATGCCGTAGGCGTGGATCACGCGGTCCATCAGCTGCTTGGAGCAGGCGTAGATCCAGCGCGGCTTGTTGATCGGGCCGTAGACCAGCGGCGAGGCCTCGGGATCGAATTCTTCGTCGCTGCACATGCCGTAGACCTCGGAGGTCGACGGGAACACCAGGTGCTTGCCGTACTTCACCGCGGCGCGCACGATCGGCAGGTTGGCCTCGAAGTCCAGCTCGAACACGCGCAGCGGCTGGCGCACGTAGGTGGCCGGGGTGGCGATGGCCACCAGCGGCAGCACCACGTCGCACTTGCGGATGTTGTACTCGATCCACTCCTTGTTGATGGTGATGTCACCTTCGAAGAAGTGCATGCGGGGGTGGTCGACGAGGTCGCCCAGGCGGTCCGACGACATGTCCATGCCATAGACTTCCCACGGCGTGGTTTCCAGGATGCGGCGCGTCAGGTGGTGGCCGATGAAGCCGTTGACGCCAAGAATCAGGACCTTTTTCATCGGTTTTCCTCGTTGGATGGTTCGGTTTGGATAAGTTGGGCGAAGGCGTCCGGCGTGAGTGCCGAACCGTCCTGCGCCAGCAATCGGGTAATGATGACCAGGCCGCCGTCGCCGCACAGCCCGACGATCCGCGCGTCGCGCACATGCAGGCCGGGCGCCGTGCCGGCGGGCAGCGCCAGCGCGGCATCCGCCTGGGGCCGGCGCGCCTGCGCCACGATGAAGCGGTGCCCGGCGAGATCGGTGAACGCGCCGGGATAGGGCGGCGCGACCGCCCGGATCAGGTTGTAGACCTCGGCGGCCGGGCGGCTCCAGTCGATGCGGCCGTCCTCGGGCTTGCGCCCGGAGAAGTAGCTGCCTTCGGCAAGCCGGTTGGGGTGCTGCGGCGTCTGTCCCGCGATCATCGCGGGCAGGGCGCGCCACAGCGTCTGTTCGGCCGCCACGGTGACTTTCTCGAACACTTCGCCGGCGGTATCGTCGGGCAGGATCGGCACGGCGGTCTGGTCAACGATATAGCCCGCGTCAGGCTTGGCTTCCATCGCGTGCAGCGTCGCGCCGGTCTCGGTCTCGCCGTGCAGCACCGCCCAGTTGACCGGCACGCGCCCGCGGTATTTCGGCAGCAGCGAGCCATGCATGTTGAAGGCGCCGCCCGGTGCCAGGGCCAGCACGCTCGCCGGGATCATGGCACGGTAGTAGAACGAGAAAATGACGTCCGGGCGCGCATCGCGCACAGCCTGGGCGATCGCGGGATCGGCCGGATCCTCGCCGTAGACGAAGGGAATGCCCAGCTCGGTGGCGGTGTCGGCCACGCGGCGGAACCAGATGTTCTCGTCGGGCCGGTCGCGGTGCGTGATCACCAGCGCCACCTCCACGCCGCGCGCATGCAGCACGCGCAGGCAGCGGTCGCCGACATTGTGGTAGCCAAAGACGACGGCGCGCATCATTGCTCCGAGCCTGCAGTGCTGGCGGCAGGCACGCCTGCGCGTGCCGGGTCGGCTTCCAGCACGGCCTTGATGCGGTAGCGCGGGCGGTCGCGCACTTCCTGGTAGATGCGGCCGACATACTCGCCGAGCAGCCCAAGGCCGAACAGCAGGATGCCGATCAGGAAGAAGTTCATGGCGAACAGCGTGAACACCCCCTGGACTTCCGAGCCGAGCACGAAGCGCCGCACCAGCAGCACCACGAACAACACGGCCGAGAACAGCGACAGCAATGTGCCGATGGCCGAGAACCACTGCAGCGGCACGATCGAGAAACCGGTCACCAGGTCGAAGTTCAGGCGGATCAGCTGGTACAGGGAATACTTGGATTCGCCTGCGTGGCGCTGTTCATGGCCGACTTCGATCTCGACCGGGTTGGAGGCGAAGGTGTACGCCAGCGCGGGGATGAAGGTGTTGACCTCGCGGCAGGCATTGATGGTGTCGATCACATTGCGGTCATAGGCGCGCAGCATGCAGCCCTGGTCCGTCATGCGGATCTTGGTGATGCGCTCGCGCAGGCGGTTCATCGCGCGCGAGGCATAGCGGCGGAACGCGGTGTCGTTGCGCTGGCGGCGGATGGTGCCCACATAGTCGTGGCCGGCGCGCATGGTCTCGACCAGGCGCGGGATTTCTTCCGGCGGGTTCTGCAGGTCGGCGTCCAGCGTGATCACGATCTTGCCGCGGGTATGCTCGAAGCCCGCCAGAATCGCCATGTGCTGGCCGAAGTTGCCATTGAACAGCACCACCCGGGTCACGTCCGGGCGCTTGTGGAACTGCGCCGCCAGCATCTGCGCGGAGCGGTCGACGCTGCCGTCGTTGATGAAGATGATCTCGTACGAGTCGCCCAGGCTATCCAGCGCCGGATAGAGACGGTCGAACAGGGCTTGCAGCCCGTCTTCTTCGTTGTAGACCGGAATGACGACCGAGACTTCGACCGGGCTCATTTGGAGAGACGTTTGCATGTTTCGCTGAGGATTGTGCAGACCCGCTCCACATCGGAGGCTTGCATCGCCGGGAACAGCGGCAGCGTGACGATGCCGCGCCCGATGCGTTCGGCGTGCGGCAGCATGCCTTCGCGCCAGCCGAGCGAGCGGTAGTAAGTGAAAAGATGGACAGGCGGGTAATGAACACCGGTGCCGATGCCGCGCTCGCGCATGGCTTCCATGACCAGCTGGCGCGCCTGGGCCGGGCCGCCTTGCAGGCGGTCGGTCGGCAGCACTACCTGGAACATGTGCCAGTTGGTGGTGGCGGCACGCGCATCGAGCGCTTGCGGCAGTTCGATGCCCAGTGCTTCCAGGCCGCTGTCGGCGGCGCAACGGAAGTAGGTTTCAGCCAGTTCGGCGCGGCGCGCGGTGATGGCGTCGAGCTTGCCCAGCTGCATCAGGCCGACCACGGCATTGACATCGGTCAGGTTGAACTTGCCGCCGGGCTCTTCGACATCCATGCCATCCATGCCGGTGCGGATCACGCCCTGCAGGCGCAGGCGCTCGGCGCGCACGGCTTCCTCGGGCGAGTTCATCACCAGGCAGCCGCCTTCGATGGTGGTGATGTTCTTGTTGGCCTGGAAGCTGAAGCTGACCAGGTCGCCGAAGGCGCCGATGCGCCGGCCGCGCCAGCGCGAGTCGATGGCCTGGGCGGCGTCTTCGATCACGCGCAGGCCGTGTTTCGCCGCCATGGCGTACAGCCGGTCCATGTCGACCGGAAGGCCGGACAGGTACACCGGCATGATGGCGCGTGTGCGCGGCGTGATCGCGGCCTCGACCGCATCGAGGTCGAGGTTGCGCGTGCGCGGATCAATGTCGACGAACACCGGCCGTGCCCCCACTGCCAGTACTACGTTGGCGGTGGCGACCCAGGTGATCGGCGTGGTAATGACTTCGTCCCCGGGGCCGATATCCGCGATGCGCAGCGCGATCTCCATGGTCGCCGAGCCGTTGGCGAAAGTGCGCACCGGGCGGCCGCCGAACAGCTCCGACAGCGCGGCTTCGAAGGCCTGCATCTTCGGGCCGGACGTGATCCAGCCCGAGGCCAGCACCTTGCCGACTTCGGCAATGGCGGCGGCGTCGATATCGGGCCGGACAAAGGGCAGGAACTCTGGTGCGGGTGCGGTCATGGCAAGGCGGTTAGGAGGCAGTGGATGTCAGTCCTGGCGAGGGGCGGGGGGGCTGTCAGGAGCGGGCGATCAGGAAGACGCCAGCCAGTATCAGCAGGATGCCAGCTACGCGCAAGGGGCCGATCATCTCACCAAACAGCCACCAGGCGGCCAGCGCGTTGACCACGTAGCCGAGCGACAGCATCGGGTAGGCGATCGACACGTCCACGCGCGACAGCCCCACGATCCACACGCCCACGCTGACCACATACAGCGTCAGCCCGGCCAGCACCGGCCATTGTGTCAGCACGCGCAGCGCCGTGAGGAGCAGCGTGCCGCGGTCCAGCGTGATCGCGCCGATGGCGTTGACGCCGGCCTTGAGCAACAGTTGCGCGGCCGCATTGAGCAGCACGCCGGTCAGGATGAAAGCAAAGGTGGAAAGCGTCATGGCGCTGCGGGTTACGGATTACTGTCCTTGGGGTTGTGCTTGCGGGGCCTGGCCCGGCAGCGTGAAATTGGCGACGGCCACGCGCCGGCGGTCACCGGCGATCTTGTGCATCGGCACGCCGCGCGCGGTCAGCGCCGCGTAGGTCTCCGGCGCCATGATCGCCACGGCGCGCTGGCCGTCCTGCCAGCGCGCGATAAAGCCATCGACGGTCGGAATCCACTTCTGCGGCTCCTGGCCCACGCCGAATTCCAGCTCGTCGGGATGCTCGACCAGGATGGTGGTCCGGCGCAGGTAGAACGGCAGCGTGTGGTCCAGCAGGCGCACACTATACAGCGGCATGTCAGGCGTCAACACGGCATTGATCGCAGGCACCAGGTCCACGCCGGAGCTCGGACGGCCCATGGCCTCATGGGCGCGCAGCGCTGTCGTGCAGCAGAGAAACATCGCCAGCGCATAGGCCACCACGCTGGGGAACACGCCCCGCGTGCGCAGCAGGCGGCGGGCCAGCAGCGCGCCGGCCAGCAGCACCGCGAAGGCAAGACCGAGCCACAGGGCAAATTCCCGATAGACCGCATTGGGCGTGCCCGGCTTGTCCATCATGCCGACGAAGGGGCACGCCAGCAGCCCGATCACGCCCAGCGCGATCATGGCGGTGACCTGCCAGCGCCAGGCGCGTTCGGTCGCGGTGTCCAGCGCCACGCCGGCCAGCAGCGCCAGCGCCGGGAAGATCGGCACGATATAGCCGGGCAGCTTGGAGGCAGACAGGCTGAAGAAGGCGAAGATCGCCACGGCCCACAACGCCGCCAGTAGGGCCGGCTGGAACGGGCGCGGCGAGGTGCCGCGCGCCACGCCGGCGCGCTCGCGCACCGCCTGCCACATTTGCGGGACCAGGCCCAGCCATGGCAGGAAGCCGGCCAGCAGCAACGGCACAAAATACCAGACCGACCCCTCGCGATGATGCACGTTCGAGGTATAGCGCTGCCAGTGCTCGTGGATAAAGAAGAAGCGCAGGAACTCGGGGTTGCGCTCGGACATCAGCCAGAACCACGGCACCGTCGCCAGCAGCATGACGACGATGCCGCCTAGCAGGTGAAGTCGGCGCCACAAACCAAAGTCGCGTGTCACCAGGGTATAGACCACCAGCACCAGTCCCGGCAACGCCAGTCCGACCAGGCCCTTGACCAGCACCGCCACGCCCATGGCTGCCCAGCAGGCCAGCATCCAGTTGCGGCGTTGCGCGCGCGTGGCATCCGGGTGCTGTGCCAGCAGCATGAAGGCCAGCACGCAGGCCATGGCGCCGGAAAGCGTCATGTCGAGCGAGTTGAAGTGCCCGGCGACGTTCCACATCGGCGCGGAGACCAGCACCAGGCCGGTCAGCATTGCCACGCGCTGGCCGTACCAGCGTGCCGCGGCCAGCATCGACACAGCCACGCCCAGCATGCCGGACAAGGCCACGCACAGCCGCGCCTGCCAGTCGCCAACGCCGAACAGCGTATATGCCAGCGCCGTGATCCACAGGTGGAAGGGCGGTTTCTCGAAATACTTGAGTTCGTGGTAGCGGATCGTCACCCAGTCGCCGGTGGCGAACATCTCGCGGGCAATCTCGGCGTAGCGGCCTTCATCGGAGCGCAGCAGGTGGCGCATGTCGAGGGTACCAAACCAGACCAGCAGGATAAGCAGGCTGACCAGCACAATAGTACTGGTGGTGGTTCCGACGGACAGCGCGGTAACCCGCGAGGTCGATGAACTACGCATAGATCTCCTGGAAAAGCGCAACGAATCAATGGCCCTGCGTGGCGCGCGGTGACAGGGAAGACATCACAACGCAGGGCCGTGCGTAACCGTGGACGCCAGGGAGAACACCGGGTCAGGCAACTCGCCCCGGCCGCCTGGGGGCAGCCCGGCGCCTGGGACGCCACAACCGCCGGAATACGCGAGGCGGGCAATGGTAGCACGACGGCCACGGAACCCCGCCGGCTGGCGGGCGGGCTGAACCCTGTCAGCGCGGGGAAAAAAGCCCGGTCACACGTGCAACAAAAACGCGATAATTTCAGTGACCAGGCCGTCGCCTGGCGGGCCGGGCGCTGATCGGGGGCGCCTGGACATTCTAGACGGGGATCCATGTGAAGACAAAGGCGCAGCAAATCTGGCTGGCGGGTCTGGTGGCAGGCGCGGCGCTGGCGTGGGCGCAACCGGCCGGTGCGCAGGGCGCGGCCACGCTGCCGGGCGCCAGTGGGGTGGCGCAGGCGGCGGCGGGCCAGGCACAGGCCGCGGCTGCGGCGGCGCTGTGCAATGCGCCCTGGTTCCGTTCCGGCTCGCATGTGCAGATGGAGGGCGATGGCGTGATGCCGATGTCGATCACCATGACCCTGCGCGGCGTGGTGCGCAGCCCGACCGGGTGCCGCGCCCAGCTGGAGATCAATTCCAAGACGGCATTGTCGGCATTGATGGGGCCGCCGGTGATCACCAACCAGGTCCACGAGGTGGTGATCGACCGCAGTGCGCCCAACGCGCAGACCAGCATCGAAAGCCAGCATGCCATCGTCAACGCCCGCGCCCGCTATGCGCGCATGTATGGCGAGGCGGCGTTCCGCGGCATGGGCGTCTTCAACTATGCCGGCATGGACCTGCGCGAAGGCACCGCGATTGAAGGCGAGACCTTCGAATCCAGCGTCTCGCTGAAGGTCTACCCGCTGGGATCCGACGATGCGGTCAGCACCATGCGCGCGCAGCATGCGTCGATCCATATCGGGTCGCGCCACGTCGGCAAGCGCCAGATGATCGATACCGTGATGGGGCGCAAGGAATGCCTGCCGGTCACCTACGAGAAGCGCACCTCGCTGGGACCGCTGCTGGTCGGCCCGGAGGTGGTGCAGGTGGAGCCCACCGTGATGCACGTGACCGACTGGTACTGCCCGGCCGAGGCCTTCGTGCTGCGCACCGAGGTACGCCAGGGCGACAAGGTGCAGCGCATCGATGTCACCGCGTTGCAGAGCGACACCCAGGCGCCGTAAGCTGCCCCCGCCTGACGCAAAAAAACCCGCCGAGGCGGGTTTTTTTGCGTCAGGCCAGTGCCGTTCAGCTGGCAGCCGGCGCCGAAGCGGCTTTCTTCTTGCTCTTCTTCTTGCCGGACTTCTTGGCCGGCTTCTTCTCCGCAGCCGGCGCGGAAGCGTCGGTCAGTTCGCTGCGGGTGCTCTTGTTCGCGCCCTGGCTGTACGGGTCGAACTTGTCGCCGGCCTTGGCCCCCTGGGTGTACGGGTCGAATTTCTCGCCCGACTTGGCGCCCTGGGTATAGGGATCGAACTGCTTCTTGCCGCCGGTTTGCGCCTGAACGGCCAGCGAAGCGGCGCCGAGGCAGAGTGCGATCGCGGTCGCGACGAACTTGTTCATGATTTCTCCTGAAAAATGCCGCCGTCGGGCGGTCGTGTATTCGGCCTGCCCTTCGCAGGGATGGCTTGGGGCAGTGTCGCCAACATCATTCACGATTGTCAACTCGGGGCTTGCCCGGTAGCGCGATCTCATGGAAACCCTGAATTGCGGTCCTGGCGCGATTGCGCTTGGAGCCGCGGGGGTGCCTGATTCGCTTATTCCGTGACGGCGTCCGACGGGTGCTTCCAGGCCGCGCGGACCTCGCCCGAGGGCGCCAGCGCGAGATTGATGGCGCGGCTGCCGATCGGCTGCTGGAACCAGCGCTTCTGCAGCGCAATGACGTCGGGGCCGGCAAAGGCCGTGGCCAGGGTCTGATCGACCAGCCGCTTCCATTCCGGATCGGCCTTCGACAGCATCAGCGCGTTCTGCTCCACCGACAGCGCCGGGCCCACGATCACGTACTGCGAGGGATCCTTGGCGCGGGCGCGCAGCCCCGCCAGCAGCACGTCATCCATCACAAAGGCCTGGGCGCGGCCCGATTCCAGCAGCAGGAACGATTCGCCGTGGTCCTTGGCGTAGACGTCGTGATAACCGTACTGGCCCTTGAACCGGCGCACATGGCGGTCGCCGGTCGATCCGGCGCTGGTGACCACGGTCTTGCCGCGCAGATCCCCGAATGAGCGGATACCCGAGTCGGCGCGCACCAGCATGCGCACCGTCGATACATAGTGCGAGACGCTGAAGGCAACCTGCTTCTGGCGTTCGAGCGAGTTGGTATTGGGCGCGCAATCCAGGTCCACCAGGCCATTGACCACTGCGGGGATGCGGTTCTGCGGCGTGAGCGGCATCCAGCGCACCTTCAGGTCTTTCAGGCCCAGCTGCTGGCGCGCCGCCTCGGCCGCGCGCAGGCACAGGTCGACGGCATAGCCGGCGGGCTGGCCCTTGTCGTCGGCAAACGAGAACGGCAATGCCGATTCACGGTAGCCCAGCACGATGGTGCCGGACTCGCGGATCTTGTCGAGGACCGGGCTCTGGGCGTGGGCCGCCGCCGGCGCGAGCGCGGTGGCGCAGAAGACGGCGAAGGCGACAGACGCCAGCGAACGGCGGGCGCGCAGAAGTCGGGCGGACAGGGCAGGCAGGGCAAAGGCAGACATGCGGGGGGGACCGGGAAGCGGCCAGCAATGCGGGAAAGTCACAAGGGTATACCCCAGTCTGGATGGGACGAAGGACATTGTTTTTATAAGCAAATACCTGCTGGCCAGCACATGGACCCCTGGGCTGAACTCGCAACAAGCCGGGGCAGTGTGTAACGAATCTACAGTTAGTGGAGTTTGAGGCACATTGGAATGCACCCAAGCGGGTAGAATCGCGCCTACCTTGCCTTTTGCAACATTCCTATAACAATGAGTCCCCGTCCGTCGCGCCTGCCGTGCATCGACGCCCTGAAGGCGGTCAGCTCGCAGCTGATCGTGCTCCACCACCTGGCCTTCTATGGCCCGATGTCGGATACCGCCTATCACCTGGCCCCGGGCCTGGTGGACTGGCTGTATGAATACGCCCGCATTGCCGTCCAGGTCTTCCTGGTGATCAGCGGCTTCCTGGCCGCGCGCAGCCTGGCGCCGAACGGGCGGCTGGAAACCCGCCAGCACCCGTTGCTGATGCTGTGGCGCCGCTACCAGAAGCTGGTGGTTCCCTATGCCGCGGCGATCCTGCTCAGCATTGCCGGCGCAGCGCTGGCGCGCCATTGGATGGCGCATGATTCGATCCCCGCGCCGCCCACGCTGCCCCAGTTCCTGGCGCATGTGACGCTGCTGCACAACATCCTGGACGTGGACGCCTTGTCGGCCGGGGTCTGGTATGTGGCCATCGACCTGCAGTTGTTCGCGTTGCTGCTGGGTACGTTGTGGGCCGCGCGCGCCGTGACGCGCGGAAAAGCCCCGGTGGGCGTCGCGGCCAGCATCGGCATGGTGGCGCTGGTGGCAGTGGCGTCGCTGTTCTGGTTCAACCGCGATGCCGCATGGGATATCTGGGCCGTGTACTTCTTTGGCGCCTATGGCCTGGGCACGCTGGCCTACTGGGCGTCCAGGCCCGGCCGGCCGCTGCTGCCGCTGCTGCTGATCGGTGCGGTGGCGCTGGCGGCGCTGATGCTGGACTTCCGCCTGCGCATTGCCGTAGCGCTGGCCACCGCGCTGCTGCTGGCGCTGTCGCGCCGCGGCGGCTGGCTGGAATGCTGGCCGCGGGGGCGCGTGGTGGGCTACTTCGGGCGCATCTCCTATTCCGTGTTCCTGGTCCACTTCCCGGTATGCCTGGTGGTAAATGCGCTGGTGTCGAGCCTCGCGCCGGGCCAACCGGTGCTGAACGCGCTCGGCATGGTGGCAGCGTGGGCGCTCAGCAACGTGGCCGGTGCGCTGTTCTACCGGTTTGTGGAAAGCGCTCAGCCGCTTGCGGCGCTGCGCGCGCTGTTTGGTACCGGCCGGGACTCGGTGCGGGAGCCTGCCCGCGATTCGGCCAGCCGCCCGACCGTGTAACGCTGGCAGGCGGCGCGGCGGCGGCGTGATTTCCCTGAGCGGCGCTGCGCCAACCTGGCCGTGCGCCGCTTCTTGCTGGTGCTTGTGCACCGCCGATGTCCCGCCGCCGGCACCCGAGGTGTGCATGCGTCCCCGCGGACTTGCGTTCGGCGCCACACACACAGGCGCAACACTCGCGTAAACGGGCATTGGGCGATGGCACAAAGGTTGCCTAGTATGGAATCGTAAACCTGACCATTTGGTCAGGATTCCATCGGGAACCGAGGGTGCCATGTCCGACCATATCGTCCTCACTTCGCACGCACGCCGCGACCACCCGGCCGAGCCGATCCACTGGGGCGCGCCCACGGCGGCAGAGCGTGGTCCGGTCATCGCCAGCCTGGCGAATCCGGCGCAGCGCAATGTGATCGGCACCCACGCCGGCGCCTATGCCATCTACCGGGCACTGGCGGTGGCGTCGGGCGCGCTGCAGCGCGACCATCGTCCCGACCTGACCGATACGGCGCCCGCCGAAGCCATCGGGCCGCATCCGCAATGGGCCGATCCGGCCAAGATTGTCTCGCTCGATCCCTGGGGCCACCTGGTGTCCGCCGTCTTTGCCGACCGCATCGCGGCCGGTGTGGACATCCGCCCGACCATCGCCGTCACCCGTGCGCATATCAACATGCCGGAACTGATGTCGGCCATCGCGGCCGGCCGGCTCAAGCCCGACGGCGACATCCTCCATGCCAGTGGCGACGTGCGCGTGACCAAGGCGGCGGTCGACCCGGTGTGGTACCTGCCCGGGCTGGCGGCCCGTTTCGCAATCAAGGAAAGCGTGCTGCGCCGCAGCCTGTTCGAGCAGACCGGCGGCATGTTCCCGGAACTGGTGACGCGGCCGGACCTGAAGGTGTTCCTGCCCCCCATCGGCGGCATGACGCTGTACTTCTTCGGCGATGTCAGCCAGTTGGGCAAGCCCGAGACCCGCGTGGCCTGCCGCGTGCACGATGAATGCAACGGATCGGATGTGTTCGGGTCAGACATTTGTACCTGCCGGCCGTATCTGGCGCATGGCATCGAGGTGTGCATCGAGATGGCGCAGCAGGGCGGTGTCGGGCTGGTGGTCTATAACCGAAAGGAAGGCCGCGCGCTGGGCGAGGTGACCAAGTTCCTGGTCTACAACGCGCGCAAGCGGCAAGTGGGCGGCGACCGCGCCGAGACTTATTTTGCCCGCACCGAATGCGTGGCGGGCGTGCAGGACATGCGTTTCCAGGAGCTGATGCCGGATGTGTTCCATTGGCTGGGCATCCGCCGCATCGACCGCTGGGCGTCGATGAGCAACATGAAGCATGGCGCGCTGGTGGCGCAGGGCATCGAGGTGGTCGAGCAGGTGGCGATCCCGGAGGCCCTGATCCCCGCCGATGCCCGTGTCGAAATCGATGCCAAGGTGGCCGCCGGCTACTTCACGCACTACACGCCGCCGGATGCGAACGAACTGGCCCTGGCAAAGGGCAGGGGGTTGAAGGAATGACGATGTTTCCCGAGGACGGCAGTGCCGGCAGGGACAGCCAAAACGCTGGCTGGCTGAGCCCGGTGCCGGAAGGGCATCCCGCTTCCGCGTTGCTCTGCGCCGAGGCAGTGCGCACCCGTTGCGCGGCGGTCACCGAACATGTGGCCAGCGGCGCGTCCGAACTCTTCACCTGGCATCCCGACCGCGTGCATGCGATTGCCGATTACGTCGCCAGCACCATCCGCCAGCGCTATCCGGACTTGCAGGTGCCGTACCACAGCCGCTGGCGCCATTTTGAAAGCGGCGGCGCCGACGCGCGCGCGGACCGCTGGCAGGTGCTGTGCGAGCGCGCCGCGCTGAGCGGGCACGAACACCGCGAGGAGCGCGCCCGTATCGGCATCGACCTGGTGATCCCGAGCGTACTGCTGGACGCGGGCGCCGGCCCCGACTGGCGCTACCGCGATCCGGCCAGCGACCAGGTGCTGACGCGCTCGGAAGGGCTCGGCGCGGCCAGCTTCGACCTGTTCGCGCGCGGCGGCTTCTCCGCCGCGCCGGGCGACCCGCTGCGCGCGGATGCCGAACGGCTGCAGCGCATCGACGCCGACAGCATCGCCCACGCCTTCCAGGTCGCGCAGCACAACCCGCTGGTGGGGCTGGAAGGCCGCGCCGGGCTGCTGCGCCGGCTTGGCGAGGTGATGGAGGCGACGCCGGCGCTGTTCGGCCGGCCGGCCCGGCTGGGCAACCTCTATGACTACCTGAAGGCGCATGCGGTCAGCGGCCAGCTCGACGCCAGCTTCCTGCTGCGCACCTTGCTGGTCGGCCTGGGGCCGGTGTGGCCGGGGCGGATCATCGTCGACGGCGTGTCGCTGGGCGACTGCTGGCGTCATCCGGCCGCGCCGGACGGGCTGGTGCCTTTCCACAAGCTGACCCAGTGGCTGACCTATTCGCTGCTGGAGCCGCTGGAAGATGCCGGCCTGACCGTGACCGGACTGGACGCGCTGACCGGCCTGCCCGAATACCGCAACGGCGGCCTGCTGTACGACTTCGCGCTGATGGTGCCGCGCGACCCCGGCTTCGCCGCCGTGCCGCATGCGGTGGATGAGCCCGTGATCGTCGAATGGCGCGCACTGACCGTGACGGGCCTGGACCAGGTGGCCGACGGCGTGCGCCAGGCCCTTGGCCTGGCGGAGACGGATTTCCCGCTGGCGCGCGTGCTGGAAGGCGGCACCTGGGCGGCGGGGCGCCGCATCGCGGCCAAGCGGCGCCCGGGAGGTGCGCCGCCGTTTGCCATCGTCAGCGACGGCACGGTGTTCTGAGCGCGCCGGCCGCCGCGCGGCGACAGTGATCGGCAGCCGTTTGTTGGCAGCCATTTGTTGGCAGCCTTTGGCAGGCATTGCATGTGAAACGTGGGATCAGGAGCGTCACCATGAACGACATGTCCGCTGTTTCCGCAGTTGAGCCCCTTGCGTCCGCGCCTGCAGAGCCCGCGGGCCTGCCCGGCGTGATGGTGGTCGACCACCCGCTGGTGCAGCACAAGGTCACGCTGGTGCGCAGCGAGGAAACCACCACCGACAACTTCCGCCGGCTGGTGCGCGAGATCAGCCAGCTGCTGACCTACGAAGCCACGCGCGACCTGGCGATGGAGACCATCGCCATCCGCACGCCGATCGCGCCGATGCAGTCGCGGGTGCTCTCGGGCAAGAAGCTGTGCCTGGTGTCGATCCTGCGCGCGGGCAACGGCTTTATCGATGGCATGCTGGAACTGCTGCCGGCGGCGCGCGTCGGGCATATCGGCCTGTACCGCGACCCCGAGACGCTGGAGCCGATCGAGTACTACTTCAAGATGCCGGAAGACATCCAGGAGCGCATGGTGATCGTGGTCGACCCGATGCTGGCCACCGGCAATTCGGCCATCGCCGCGCTGAACCGGCTGAAGGAGGCCGGCGTCACCACCATGAAGTACGTCTGCCTGATTGCCTCGCGCCCCGGGCTGCGCGCGCTGCGCGCGGCGCATCCCGAAGTGGGCATCGTCACCGCGGCCATCGACGACACGCTCAACGAGCACGGCTATATCGTGCCCGGCCTGGGCGATGCCGGCGACCGCCTCTACGGTACGCGCTGATGGACACGCAGGCCGGCGCCGCGGCACGGCGTCCGCTGCCCGCGCGCGATGCCTCGGGCGGGCGCATCCGGCAGGAGAACCAGGCCATGATCCTGCACGCGGCCGAGCACGTGTTTGCGCGCGCGGGCTTTGCCGGTGCCACCATGGCCGAGATCGCGGTGCGCGCGGGCGTGCCCAAGTCCAACCTGCATTACTACTTCCGCACCAAGCAGGCGCTGTACCGTGCGGTGCTGGCGCACACGCTGCAGCTATGGCTTTCGGAAGCCGACATCATCCGCGAAGAGCTGCCGCCGCAGGTGGCGCTGGAGCAGTACATCCGCGCCAAGATGCGGCTCTCGGCCAGCCATCCGGACGCATCGCGGGTGTTTGCCAACGAGCTGCTGCATGGCGCGCCCGAGATCGGCGAGATCCTGCGCCATGCCCTGCGTGAACTGGTATCGCGCAAGGCCGCGGTGGTGCAGCAGTGGATCGACCGCGGACAGATGGCACCGGTCGACCCGCAGCACCTGTTCTTCACCATCTGGGCCGCCACGCAGACCTACGCGGATTTTGAATCGCAGGTCTGCGCGGTGCTCGGCGTCAACCGGCTGGGCCAGCAGGACTATGCGCACGCCACCGAGCACGTGGTGGTGATGCTGCTGCGCGGCTGCGGCCTGGCGCCTGAGCCGCTCGCCTGAGCCGCACAACTTCTCCCTACGGCATCGACAACACATGCTCGACCTGATCCTGCGGCGCTGCAACCTGCCCGACGGGCGCACCGGCATCGATATCGGCATCGCCGGCGGCCGCATCGCCGCGGTGGAGCCGGCACTGGCCGCGCGCGCGGGCGAGGAAATCGATGCGGCTGGCCTCCTGGTGACGCCGCCGTTCGTCGATGCGCACTTCCATATGGACTCCACGCTGTCGTACGGGCTGCCGCGCGTGAACCAGTCCGGCACGCTGCTCGAAGGCATTGCGCTGTGGGGCGAGCTCAAGCCGATGCTGACGCAGGACGCGATCGTCGAGCGCGCGCTGGCCTATTGCGACTGGGCCGTGGCGCGCGGGCTGCTGGCGATCCGCTCGCATGTGGACGTGTGCGATCCGCGCCTGCTGGCCGTGGAGGCGCTGCTGCACGTGCGCGAACGCGTGCGGCCCTACCTTGACCTGCAACTGGTGGCGTTCCCGCAGGACGGGGTGTTGCGCGCGCCCGGCGCGCTGGACAACCTGAAGCGCGCGCTGGACATGGGCGTCGACGTGGTCGGCGGCATCCCGCATTTCGAGCGCACCATGGCGCAGGGCGCGGAGTCGGTGCGGCTGCTGTGCGAGCTGGCGGCCGATCGCGGCCTGCGTGTCGACATGCATTGCGACGAGAGCGACGATCCGCTGTCGCGCCATATCGAGACCCTGGCCAGCGAGACCGTGCGGCTCGGCCTGCAGGGCCGGGTGGCGGGGTCGCACCTGACCTCGATGCATTCGATGGACAACTACTACGTGTCCAAGCTGATCCCGCTGATGCGCGAGGCCGGCGTGGCGGCGATCGCCAATCCTCTGATCAACATCACGCTGCAAGGGCGGCACGATACCTACCCCAGGCGCCGCGGCATGACCCGCGTGCCGGAACTGATGGCCGCCGGCGTGCCGGTGGCGTTCGGCCATGACTGCGTGATGGATCCCTGGTACAGCCTGGGCTCCGGCGACATGCTGGAGGTGGCCCACATGGGATTGCACGTGGCCCAGATGACCGGCCAGGAAGCTATGCGCGCCTGCTTTGACGCGGTGACCGCCGCGCCGGCGCGGATCCTCGGGCTGGATGGCTACGGCCTGGCTCCCGGCGGTCGCGCCGACCTGGTGCTGCTGCAGGCGCGCGACCCGGTGGAGGCGATCCGGCTGCGCGCCACGCGGCTGCGGGTCCTGCGTGCCGGCAAGACCGTCGCCAGCATGCCGCCGGCAACGGCCACGCTGGCCCTGGCGGGCCGCCCGGCGCAGGTGGACTTCCTGCGATATGGCAGTGAGCGGCAGTGAGCCATAGAAAGCACAAAGTTTTTTGAGAAAGGGTGTTGACAGTACCTGTCACACTCGGCATAATTTCTTTCTTCGCATCGCAGCAGCAATGCAGCGAAACGAAGCCCAGATGGCGGAATTGGTAGACGCACTAGGTTCAGGTCCTAGCGGTGGCAACACTGTGGAGGTTCGAGTCCTCTTCTGGGCACCAATATTCGGAAAGGCTCGCGCAAGCGAGCCTTTTTTCGTTTCTGCCCGGAAAGGGAAGTCCTTGAGGACTTCCCGCGAGGACGAGAAAAGGCAACGCTTGCAAGCGTTGCCCGGGGTCGCGCATGGGTGACCGAGTCCTCTTCTGGGCACCAATATTCGGAAAGGCTCGCGCAAGCGAGCCTTTTTTCGTTTCTGCCCGCAAGCATGGGCAATGCCTCGAGCGGGTAAGGGAGCCCGTAGCCATGCGGGTTTTTTCGTCCGCCGCCTCGACGGGACTTTCAACTGGCCGGCATGTCTTCCTGATCTTGTGCTTCGCGCGCGCAATTGTGCCCCGCTGCCCTGGCGTGGGACATGGCCGCGTCGGCGGCGCCGAACAGGCGCTGCCTCCTGTCCGGATCACCGGAGATTTTCGGTCACCAAGCTGCCATCCGCGTCAAGATCCGCGTCTCCTGCGGGCGCGCGCAAACGAACATTTCCCGGCTAACGCCGACAGGGCAATTGACCTATGCTCAAACTCATCGGGCAAGCTTCTATAACGCCCGAAGGTAGTTGCCATGACTGTGGTCCTGTCATCATCGAGAGCGAGGGAGACGGGGGCGAGCCCCGGGTGGCACGTCTGTGCCGTGCACCCCGGCATCGGCCTGCATCACCTGCATTACTGCTGTTTCCTGGCCATGCTGATGTGTGCGCTGGCCCACGCAGAGGAGGCCGTTCCGGATAGCCAGGGCCTCTCAGGCTGGGACCAGCCGCTGCAGGCCAACCTGGCACCGCCGGCGCCGCCGGCAGATCAGGTGGCCGCCAGGGCCGAAGCGCCTGGCTGGGCGGTCCAGCTTGCCGAGCCCATCGTTGTCGAGTACGCGGCCTCACCGCCGCCGTCACCATCCCCTTCCGCATTGCCGCTTGCCACAGTCCCCGGGCCCGATGACGACGCCCCGGGCCTCGCCGCCGTGGACCGCGAGACCGCTGCCATGCCCGAGCGCCCGCACCGGTTGTCGCTGCACCTGGACGACGTCACCACTGCAGGGGGCTTTGCCGACAATCGTGTGCGCACCATGGCGCTGGCTGTCGATGCCGTGGTGCCGCGCGCGGGTGGCCTGACCATCCAGCCGCGGGTGCAGATGGCCTACCAGCCCGGCATGAGCGCCGTCTCGCCCACGTCGGAAATCTTGCCCGGCGATGCCAGTGCCACCGGCATCGGCGTACGCCTGTACGGCGCGCAGCCCACGCGGCTGGCCGGCATCTATCCGTTCGTGGAAGCGGACTGGTGGCAGGACAGCCGCAAGCAGGTCATCAATATCAACGGCACCAAGATCGATGCCGACCTGCTGCGCGGGCTGTTCTCGTTCAATATCGGCGCGCACGGCAACACCGCGACCGGCGTGAAGCTGTGGTTCAAGGTGAGGGCGGGACACGGCCCGAGCGGGACGGTCGGGGCGCGGTACCGGTGGTAACCGGTAAAGGCCGCAGGAATGAAAAAAGGGCTTCCGTTTCCGGAAGCCCTTTTTCCTTCTGCATAGGTGGCGCGGCTGGCAGGATTCGAACCCACGACCCCTTGGTTCGTAGCCAAGTACTCTATCCAACTGAGCTACAGCCGCACACGAGAAGCGAGATTGTATAGCAATTATTGAATTGCGCAAGCCCCCCGCCCAAAAAACTTCACTTGCCCTCGCCGCCAGGGCAAACGTCAGTTCGCGGCTTCCGACCAGATGCCGTTCACTTCCTGCGCCTTGCCTTCGTCGCGCAGCTTGAGCAGGTGCGCCAGCAGCGACCGCTGCGCGACCGGGTGCATGCGCGGCGGCACATCGTCATAGACACGCAGGACCAGCCTGGCGATCGATGCCGGGCCCAGTTCGCGCAGCGCGCCGGCGACCTTGGCTTCGCGCTGCAGCCGGTGCCGGAGCAGCACGCGGATGGCGTCCTGCGGGCGTGCGATCAGGAAGCCGTGCCCCGGCGCCAGCCAGTCCAGGTCTTCATCCTGCAGCGCCGCGAGCGAATCGAGATAGGCGCGCATATCGCCGTCGGGCGGACCGATCACGACGGTCGATCCCTGCATCACGTGGTCGCCGGTGAAGAGGGTCTTTTCCTCCTCCAGCAGGTAGCAGAGATGGTTCGACGCATGGCCGGGCGTGTGGCAGACGCGCAGCGTGCAGTCTGCGGTGATGGCAAGGCGCTCGCCGTGCTCCAGTTCGCGTTGCGGCGCGAAGGTGGCGTCCTGCGACTGGCCGGCGGGCGCGGCGCGCCCGAGCACGGTGGCGCCGGTGGCGGCCTGCAGCGCGGCGGCCGCGGGCGAATGGTCCACGTGCGTGTGCGTGGCGAAGATCCAGCGGATCGGCCCGGGTGCGGCGTCAAGGATGGCGCGCACGTGCTCGCCATCGTCCGGGCCCGGATCGATCACGGCCCATTCATTGCGTGCGCCGCCGCCCACCAGGTAGGTGTTGGTGCCCGGGCCGGTCATGAAGCTGCCGTTGTTGGCGGTCACGCGCCAGACGCGCCCGGAGACCTGCACCGGCACGCCGGGCGCGAGTTCGTAGCGGCCATGCCCCTTGCCGTCGGGGTCGATGCGGCCGATCTCGGCGTAGCACGCCTCATTGGGCATCACCGGGCGCACGCCAGCGGCGCCGGTGGCCAGCCGCGGCATGATGCAGGCAATGCCGCGCAACTGAGCGAAGTAGGCAAAGCAGGCCGTGGCGGTTTCGAACTGTGCAATCGAGCTCAGTGTGCGGCGCGTGACGTGCAATAGCGGCAGGCCGCTGTCAGGGTCGGCGGCCTCGGCCGGGCGGACCCAGCGGTGCTCGACGATCTCGGTGCCATCGGGCACGGCCAGCTGGCCCTCGGGCGCGATGGCGACGAAGAAGCGGGTATCGAAACGCTTGGGCAGGCCGGGGGGCGTCAGCCAGTAGCTGTGGTAGGCGAGCCGGTCCGCCGCCAGGCGCAGGCCCAGTTGCTCGCAGGCGTGCGCCAGGCCGGGGCCGCCGCGTTGCACCGCCTCGTGCAGCAGCGCCCGCTGGGCGGCGTCGAGTTCGTGCGGCGAGCGCAGGCGCCCGTCACGGTCGCAGGCGAACAGCAGGCCGGCCTCTTCAAAGCATTCGCGCACGGCGGCCAGGTAGAAGTCCAGGCCGCTGGCGGGCAGGCCCAGGCGCTCGCTGGCCATGGCGTCGTCCAGGCCGTGGGCGTGCGCGTGCAGGGCCTTGTCCTGCGCGTCGAGCGTGCCACCGGGGAAAACATAGGCGCCGCTGCTGCGGTCGTTGGCGCGTTCGACACGGCGCACCAGCAGCACCTCCATGCCGGCGGGCGCGTCGCGCACGACCAGCAGGCTGGCGGCGGCGCGCAGCAGGGGGGCGGAATTGGCAGGGCGGTTGCCGCTTGTCTCTGTGGTTGTCATTGTTCGGCATCGTGGTTGTACTGGCGGCGGGCCCGGCCGCAGGACGGGGCATTGCCGCGCGCCATAGTTTAGCCGCGTTCAACGATTCGCTTTGGCGGGGAATGCCGGGTGCGGGGTCCGATGCCTGGGGCGCGGCGGCTTTGGCTTTTCCGGCCAGAGGCAGTAACCTGACAGCTCCGCTGCACTTTCTGGCGCGCCGTTGCCGGCGTTCCCATGCAGGAGGTCCGTGTGATCCGAGCTTCTTACCTGTGCCTGCCTCTGGCGTGCCTGCTGGCTGCCTGCGAGACGCCGCCGCAGCGGGCACCGCGCCCGATGCCCCCGGCCAGCACCCGCATCATTATCGATGCCCGCGCCATGTCGAAGGCCGCTTCCGCTGCCTGCGAGCCCGCCGTGGCCGACGCGCTCAAGCGCCGCTATCCGCAGTCCGGCAGCGTCATGCTGATGGCCGACCGGGAGCAGTACTACCAGCGCCCCAATGCCCAGACGTCGGTCAACGGCGAGGGCGTGTTCGAGCCCGACGACAGTTCGGCGTCGATCGGCTTCCACTACGCCTGCCTGTACAACGCGCGTACCGGCAAGGTCGACGATGTCCAGATGCGGTATTGAGCCGGGCTGCCATCCGTTGAAAATACACGGCGAGGTATCTCATAATTATTGCGTCAAACAGTTGTAATCGCGCCTCCCCATTTCCTTGACCTACCGGTTGAACGGCCATTAGCATAGCCACGCGCATTCGCGAAGTTCGCATATAGAACTGTAGTTCTAATCGCGTAACTTTAGCTGACACTGGAGACAAGGAAGCTATGACCAAGATCGCCGGGTTCTTCACCGAACTCATGCGCCGGTATTTGCCGGACCCCTTCGTATTTGCCATTGGCCTGACGCTGCTGACGATGGCGCTGGCCATGCTGGTGCAGGGGCAGGCGGCCCCGGCGGTGATTGCCAGCTGGGGCAAGGGGTTCTGGAACCTGCTGGCCTTCACCACGCAGATGGCGGTGATCCTGGCGATGGGCTACGTGCTGGCCACCGCGCCGCTTACTGACCGCATGCTCGACCGCATCGTCGGCCTGGTGCACACGCCGCGCACGGCGGTGATCGTCGCCACGCTGGTGGGTGGCATCGGCAGCTACCTGAACTGGGGTTTCGGGCTGGTGATTGGCGGCATCATCGCCAGGAAGCTGGCGCTGAAGGTTCGCGGTGTGCATTACCCGCTGATCATTGCCGCGGCCTACAGCGGCTTTACCCTGTACGGGCTGGGCTTGTCGGCCAGCATCCCGGTACTGATCTCGACCCCGGGCCACCCCATGGAAAAGCTGATGGGTGTGGTCCCGCTGTCGGCAACCATCTTCTCCACGCCGATGCTGCTGACCAGCCTGGCGGTCATCGTCACGCTGCCGCTGCTCAACGCCTGGCTGCACCCGCGCAATCCGGCCGAGGTGGTCGAGATCCGCCAGGACCAGGAACCGGTCAGGACCGAGGCTGGCTCCGCCCACAGCATGGGCGGCGAGAACACCCTGGCTGCGCGCCTGAACAACAGCCGCATCCTGAGCCTGGCGATCGGCCTGTGCGGCATTGCGTACGCGGTGATCTACTTCACCCAGGGCGGCTCGCTCGACCTGAACCTGATCAACTTCCTGATCCTGTTCGGGGGCATCCTGCTGCTGGGGACGCCGGTCAACTACGTGGCCAAGCTCAACGAAGGCATCAAGACCATTTCCGGCATCATCCTGCAGTATCCGTTCTATGCAGGCATCATGGCGATCATGGCCGGCTCGGGGCTGGTGGATACCATCTCGCGCGTGTTCGTCGGTATCGCGACGCCGCAGACGCTGCCGTTCTGGGGCCTGGTCAGCTCCTTCGTGATCAACTTCTTCGCGCCGTCCGGCGGCGGCCACTGGGTGATCCAGGGTCCGTTCATGATCGACGCGGCCAAGGCCATCAACAGCTCGGTCAGCCAGACTTCGATGTCGGTGATGCTGGGCAATGCCTGGAACGACCTGGTGCAGCCGTTCTGGATCCTGCCGGCGCTGGCGCTGTCGAAGCTGAACCTGAAGGACGTGATGGGCTACACCGTGATCATGATGTTCTGGGTGGGCCTGATCTACATTGCCGCGCTGCTGCTGTGGGGCGCGCAGATTGCCTGACTTTGATGCTCAGCCCGAGGCTGACCGGAGGAATGCCATGCCGTACCTGATCGAAACCGTCGACAAGCCCGACCACCAGCACGTGCGCCAGGCCACCCGCGCCAGCCACCTGGATTACCTGGAGGCCAACAAGGCGCTGCTGATGGCCTGCGGCGCCAAGCTCAACGACGATGGCTCCGATGCCGGCGGCGGCATCTATATCGTCGATGTCGACAGCCGCGACGCTGCACAGCAATTCATCGACGCCGACCCGTTCACCGCGGCGGGTCTGTTTGCCGAGGTTCGCGTCGTGCGCTGGCGCAAGGCCTATCTCGACGGCGTGCGCCATCTTTGACGAGGCAGCCCGCGCTGCCTCCATCCCACCACACCCCCAGACAAGGAGACCCCATGCTGTTCATGGCCGAAATGACCGTCAAGATTCCCGCATCGCTGGACCCGCAGTTTGTCGAGCAACTCAAGGCCGACGAAAAGGCCATGTCGCAGCGCCTGCAGCGCGAAGGCAAATGGCGCCACCTGTGGCGCGTGGTGGGGCAGTACGCCAATGTCAGTATCTTCGACGTCAGCGACAACGATGAACTGCACACGCTGCTGACCGCGCTGCCGCTGTATCCGTACATGGAGATCAAGGTCACGCCGCTGGCGCAGCACGGCTCCGCCATCGCGCAGAATTGAGCAGGACAGCGCCCCCACGACCCCATTCCCTGATCCCGACCTGACCGCCATGCCATACGCTGATCTTCCCGACGTCCGCCTGCATTACCGTCTCGATGGCGCCGAGCACCTGCCGGTGCTGGTGCTGTCCAATTCGCTGGGTACCAACTTTGGCATGTGGGAGCCGCAGGTGGCCGCCTTCAGCCAGCATTTCCGCGTGCTGCGCTATGACACGCGCGGCCATGGCGAGTCGTCGGTGCCGGCCGGCCCGTACAGCATGGCGCAACTGGGCGGCGACGTGATCGCGCTGCTCGATCATCTGGGCATCGAGCAGGCCAGCTTCTGCGGCCTGTCGATGGGCGGCATCACCGGCATGTGGCTGGCACTGAACCATGCCCCGCGCCTGCACAGGCTGGTGCTGTGCAATACCGCCGCCTATATCGGCCCGCCCGAGAACTGGACCAACCGTGCCGCGGCGGTCGAGCGCGACGGCGTGGCCTCGATCGCTGCCGCGGTGGTCGACAAGTGGATCACCCCGCCGTACGCCGCCGCGCACCCGGAACTGGTCGCGTCGCTGCGCGCGATGCTCGGCGCCAGCCCGGCTGCGGGCTATGCCGCCAACTGCCTGGCCGTGCGCGATGCCGACCTGCGCGAGGACATTGGCAGGATCACCACGCCGACGCTGGTGATCGCCGGCTCGGGCGACCTGCCCACGCCGCCGCGCGACGGCGTGTACCTGGCGCAGACCATTCCCGGCGCCCACTATGTCGAACTGGAAGCCGCGCATATCTCCAACCTGGAGCAGGCCGAGGCCTTCAGCAAGGTGGTGATGGATTTCCTGACCCGCTGAAGCCAGCCCGAAGGGCCTTTCACGGCCCTGGCAACGTGGCTTATCATGCACCCCTTGCCGTCTGGACTTGTGCTTGGTGCGCTCGACCTCTCTTCCCGACTTCGGAGGAATTGACAGGTCGGCAGCGTGCGCACAAGATGCGGACGGAACAGATGCGCCTTCGGGACGACATGCCGGCAGTCATAGCCGCAATGCCCGAAGAAGACGCAAGAACATTGGGAAATCGGGGTCATGAAGCCTACCTTTCGTCAACTGGCGAGCGCGGTCACGCTCGCCGTCATGCTGTCCGGCTGCGCGGTCGGGCCGGATCACGGGACCAACCCGGCAGTCGCCGAGCAGCCTCCCTCAGACCAGGCCATGAAGGCCTTGTCCGCTGAAGTCTTCACTTTCGCCTATCCGATGGTGCTGATGGACGTGACGCGCGAGCGGATGACACTGCGCACGCCGGCCAATACCTTCGGCCACAAGCGTACCTTCCCGGACGCCAGCTTCACCGAGGTGGTGAGCCCCAATGCCGATACGCTGTATTCATCGGCATGGCTCGACCTGTCCGGGGAACCGGTCATCCTGTCCGTGCCCGACACCCGCGGGCGCTACTACCTGATGCCGCTGATGGATGCGTGGACCAATGTGTTCGCGTCGCCGGGCAAGCGCACCACCGGCACCCGCCGCGGCAACTTCGCCATCACCGGGCCCGACTGGCGCGGCACGCTGCCCAAGGGCGTGCAGGAGATCCGCTCGCCCACGTCGATGGTCTGGCTGATTGGCCGCACCCAGACCAATGGCAAGCAGGATTTCGCGGCCGTGCACCGGCTGCAGGACCAGTACCGGCTGACGCCGCTGTCGGCCTGGGGCGGCGGCCGGCGCGTGCCGGACAAGGCCGCGCCGCGGCCCACAGCCGTCGACACCGAAAGCTCGCCCGTGGAGCTGGTGGCCGCCATGGACGCCCAGGCGTTCTTCACGCGCTTTGCCGCGCTGCTGCCGGCCAACCCGCCGGCGCCCGCGGACAGCGCCATGGTCGAAAAGATGCGCCGCATGGGCATCAAGCCAGGCGTGCCGTTCAAGACCACGGTGATGGAGCCCTCCACCGCGCGTGCCGTGCAGGAAGGCGCCACCGCCGCGCTGGCGGCGATCGTGCAGGGCGCGCGCAAGGGCAACGCCGATGCTGGCAACGGCTGGGTCATGCATCGCGACCTGGGCACCTACGGCACCAGCTATGGCCGCCGCGCGGTGACGGCGTGGGTGGGGCTGGGCGCCAACCTGCCCGAGGATGCCATCTATGCCTCCGCCCGCACCGATGCCAATGGCAAGCCGCTGCAGGGCGGGGCGAGCTATGTGCTGCATTTCGACAAGAACCAGCTGCCGCCTGCGCGTGCGTTCTGGTCGCTGACGCTGTACAACGACCGCCAGGCCTTTATCCCGAACCCGATCCAGCGCTATGCCCTCGGCAGCCGCGACCGCCTGCGCTACAACCGCGACGGCTCGCTCGATATCTATATCCAGCACGAGCGCCCGGCCGGTGCCAAGGCAGCGAACTGGCTGCCGGCGCCGCCCGATGGCCTGAACATGATGCTGCGCGCGTACTGGCCGGAGCAGGCGCTGCTGGACGGCACCTGGATGCCGCCGGCGGTGATGCGCGTGAACTGACCACGACGCCATCGGCAAGAAAGGCCGCATGCCTGCGAGGGCATGCGGCCTTTGTCTTTCAGGCACATCGGCACCCGTTCCATGCCGTTCCCCAGGCGGGGCGCCGGTGCTGCCAGTGCATGCAGGCAGCCGGCAACTGATGGCGGCGCCACCGTGTGACACAGCGCCGCACAAGGCGCGTGCCACGCTGGCTTGGTGCGGGCTTGGTGCGGGCTTAGTGCGCGTGCGTGGCGCACGCCTTGCAGGCGCCGGCGGCGTGCGGCACCGCCGGGGTGCCTGCCACTGCCGGCCGGGTGACGCGCTTCCAGGCCGCCACCTCCGGTGCCGACAGGCGCTGGCGCAGCGCGCGGGCCGCGCTGACCATATTGGCCAGCGCCGCTTCGGTTTCTTCCCAGCTGCGCGTCTTCAGGCCGCAGTCCGGGTTGACCCACAGCCGTTGCGGCGGCACCACCTCGCAGGCGCGGTCCAGCAGCCGTTCCATGGCGTGCACCGACGGCACGCGCGGCGAGTGGATGTCGTACACGCCCGGCCCGATCTCGTTCGGATAGTCGAAATCGCCGAAGCCCTCCAGCAGCTCCATGGCCGAGCGCGAGGTCTCGATGGTGATGACGTCCGCGTCCATTGCCGCGATGGCGGGCAGGATGTCGTTGAACTCCGCATAGCACATATGCGTGTGGATCTGGGTCTGGTCCTGCACGCCGCTGGCCGACAAGCGGAAGGCGGTGACAGCCCAGTCGAGGTACGCATCCCAGTCGGCGCGGCGCAGCGGCAGGCCCTCGCGCAGCGCCGGTTCGTCGATCTGGATCACGCGGATGCCGGCCTGTTCCAGGTCGCAGACCTCGTCGCGGATGGCCAGCGCCAGCTGGCGCGCGGTGGTGGCGCGCGGCTGGTCGTCGCGCACGAAGGACCATTGCAGCATGGTGATCGGGCCGGTCAGCATGCCTTTCATCGGTCGCTCGGTCAGCGACTGCGCGTAGCGCGCGGTATCGACCGTCATCGGTTCGGGGCGGTACACGTCGCCGTAGATCACCGGCGGCTTGACGCAGCGCGAGCCGTAGCTCTGCACCCAGCCATTCTCGGTAAAGCCATAGCCGCACAGCTGCTCGCCGAAGTACTCGACCATGTCGTTGCGCTCGGCTTCGCCGTGCACCAGCACGTCCAGCCCCAGTTCTTCCTGTTTGCGCACCGCCACGGCGATCTCGGCACGGATGCGCTCCAGGTACTCGAGCGCGCCGATCTCGCCGCGCTTGAACGCGGCGCGGGTCTGCCGGATGGCGGCGGTCTGCGGGAACGAGCCGATCGTGGTGGTCGGCAACAGCGGCAGCTGCAGCGCCTGGCGCTGGCGTTCGATGCGTTCGGCGAAGGGGCTGGCACGGTTGGCCATCCCGGCGTTCACGCCGGCCAGGCGCTGCTGCACGCGCGGGTTGACCACGCGGCGCGAGCCGCGGCGCGAGGCCTGCGCGGCATCCGATGCGGCAAGCGCGTTGGCGACGGCCGCATCGCCCTGGTTCAGCGCGCGGGCCAGCACGGACAGCTCGTCGAGCTTTTCCGTGGCGAAGGCCAGCCATGACCTGAGTTCGGCGTCGAGGCGCACTTCATGCGCGAGCGACACCGGTACATGCAGCAGCGAGCACGACGGCGCCAGCCACAGGCGCTCGCCCAGCGCGTCGTGAACGGGGCGCAGCGTGTCCAGCACGCGGCGCAGGTCGGTGCGCCAGATATTGCGGCCATCGATCACGCCCAGCGACAGCACCGCGTGCGCGGGCAGCGCGGCCTGCCATGCGGACAGTTGCTCCGGCGCGCGCACCAGGTCGATATGGAAGCCATCCACCGGCAGGGCAGCGGCGCGCTGCGCATGGTCGGCGGCGGTGTCGAAGTAGGTGGCCAGCAGCAGCTTCGGACCCGCATCGCGCAGCGTGGCGTAGGCGGTGTCGAAGGCGTCGAGCCAGGCCGGCTCCAGGTCCAGGCACAGCGCCGGTTCGTCGATCTGCACCCACTCGATGCCGCGCGCCTTGAGCTGGCCCAGGATGCGGCGATAAGCCTGCAGCAGTTGCGGCAGCAGTGCCAGGCGGTCAAAGCCAGGCACATGGCTCTTGGACAGCCACAGGTAGGTGACCGGCCCGATCAGCGCCGGACGGGCGCGCAGGCCGAGCGCCAGCGCTTCATCGGTTTCCTCGAAGAACCATGCCGGGCCGCCGTTGAAGGTGGTATCGGCATCCAGTTCCGGGACCAGGTAGTGGTAGTTGGTGTCGAACCACTTGGTCATTTCCATCGCCGGCTGCTCGCGGTTGCCGCGCGCCAGTTCGAAGTACTGCGTCAGCGTGAGCTGCGCCGCGTCGAAGCCAAAACGGCTCGGCAGCGCGCCCAGCAGCGCGGTCAGGCTCAGCATCTGGTCGTAGCAGGCAAAGTCGCCGGTGGCGACCGTGTCCAGGCCGCGGTCGGCCTGCAGTTGCCAGTGGCGGCGGCGCAGCTGCGCGGCGACGTCGCGCAGCTCGGCTTCGGTGCGCTCGCCGCGCCAGAAGGCTTCTTGCGCAAATTTCAGTTCACGGCGTTCGCCGATGCGGGGAAAGCCGAGGATGTGGGTGCGTGCCATGGAGGTTGCTCCGGAAGATGTCTGGCGCACAGTGTCGGTTTGCCCGTAAAATGAATCAAGCGACAAGTTTTAAACAACACATGAACCAATTTCATATCAAAGCCGTGCGTATTGATGGCGGGGCCGCATGATCGAAGTCCGCCATTTGCGCTCGCTGGTGGCCATCGCCGAATCCGGCAAGCTGGCCACCGCGGCGGAGCGCGTGCATGTCAGCCAGTCAGCGCTGTCACACCAGATCAAGGCAATCGAATCGCATTACGGGCTGCCGCTGTTCGACCGCACGCGCCAGGGCCTGCGCTTCACGCCGGCGGGCGACCGGTTGCTGGCGCTGGCGCGCGAGGTGCTGGCCGCGGTCAGCGCGGCCGACCGCGATATCGAACGGCTCAAGGGCGACACCCGCGGCGAGCTGCGCGTGGTGCTGGAATGCCATACGTGCTTCGACTGGCTGATGCCGGTGATGGACGAATTCCGCCGCCGCTGGCCGGAAGTGGAGGTGGACCTGGTGGCGGGCTTCCATGCCGACCCGATCGCACTGCTCAGCGACGGCCGCGCCGACATGGTGATCGGCTCGCAGCCGGCGGCGCGGCGCGGGCTGGAGGTGGCGCCGCTGTTCCGCTTCGAGATCCTGGCGGTCATCGCCAATGAGCACCGGCTGCGCAACAAGCGCCGCATCGAGGCCGCCGACCTGGCGGGGGAGACGCTGATTACCTATCCGGTGCCGGCGCAACGCATCGACCTGATCCGCGAGGTGCTGGAGCCCGCGGGCATTCACCTGGAGCGGCGCACGGCCGAACTGACGGTGGCGGTGCTGCAGCTGGTGGCCAGCCGGCGGGGCGTGGCGGCGCTGCCCAACTGGGGCGTAAAGAACTACGTCGACCACGACTACGTACTGGCCAAGCGCATCGGCGCCAAAGGGCTCTGGAGCGAGCTTTACGCGACCGTACCGACGGCGATGGCGCGCCGGCCCTATCTGGCGGATTTTGTCTCGATCGTGCGCGATACCTGCGCGGCGCAGCTCGACGGGATCGAACTGCTGCCGCAGGCCGCGTAGCCCGCACAGGCCGGTATCAGGCGGTCAGCGCCAGTTCGCTGCCGGTGCGGCGCGTGGCGGCGCGCGGAGCCGGGTCGGCCACGGTATCGCTGTCCGGATCGTCCACGTCGGCAAACAGCAGTTCCACGTCGAAACCGTTGTCGAGACGGCGCAGGAACAGCCACAGCAGGCCGGCATCGTGCGCCGTCAGGGTGGCATGCAGCACGGCCTGCTGCGCGGTGTCGAAGCTGAGTTGCGCCGGCGCCAGGCCGGTGCGGCGCGCATTGGCCAGGACCCATTCCATGGCGCCGAACAGGTCGGCGGTTTCAAGTCGCAGCGAGAGGCGCAGGGTGGGGAGGGCGGTGGCTGGCATGTGTCGTTTCCGGCAGTCGTTCGATGAGGTTAATTTACCAGCCGAGGCGCAAAATTAGCTTCTTAATTTTCTCCAGTCATGGCGTAAGTAGAGAGCAAGCATCCAGATATGGCAGAATTGCCGGATGATTATTCTTTAGCGAGGCTGTTTGATGGCACAGTCGCCCAAACTCGACGACATCGACCGCCGCATCCTGCGCGAGCTCCGGCGCGACGGGCGCCTGTCGAATGCGCGGCTGGCCGAGCAGGTCGGCCTGTCGGCCACGCCGTGCTGGAACCGCGTGCGCGCGCTGGAAGAAAGCGGGGTGATCGAAGGCTACGCCGCGCTGCTGAACCAGAAGGCGCTGGGCTTGCCCGATACGGTGCTGATCGAGGTCACGCTGGAGCGGCATGATGACGACATGCTCTACCGCTTTGGCAAGGCCCTGGCGGAATTGCCTGAGGTGATCGAGGCGCACTTGCTGACGGGCGAGTATGACTACCTGATCAAGGTCGCGGTGGCGGGGACCCTGGGCTATGAGGAATTCCTGCGGCACAAGCTCTACAAGCTGCCAGGCCTGCGCCACAGCCGCTCGACCTTTGTGCTGCGCACGCTCAAGCGCGAAACGTCGGTCGAGCCCTGATGCAGGCCTGACGCACCGTCTGACCCGCGCTGCGGGCAATCCAAGCGCGAACGGCCGATTCCGCTCATAATGTCGGCGGTGGCGGGCTGCGCCCCCGCTTGATGACCAAGAATTCCGGTATGAATGACACAGAAATTGAGCTGATCGATTCGGCACGCCTGCCGACGCGGTTCGGCGACTTCACGGCGCACGCCTTCAAGGGCGCCGATTCAGGCATCGAACACCTGGCTCTCAGCGTGGGCGATGTGTCGGGCGACAACGTCCTGATCCGCATGCACTCCGAATGCCTGACCGGCGATGTCTTCGGTTCCTGCCGGTGCGACTGCGGCCCGCAGCTCGAACTTGCCATGGAAAAGATCGCTGCCGAAGGCCGCGGCATCCTGCTGTACCTGCGCGGCCATGAAGGCCGTGGCATTGGCCTGGCCGAGAAGATCCGCGCCTACCGTCTGCAAGACGGCGGGCTCGACACGGTCGATGCCAACCTGGCCCTGGGCCAGGCCATCGACGCCCGCAACTACGCCTTTGCCGCCGACCTGCTGCACCAGTGGGGCGTCAAGTCCGTGCGCCTGATGAGCAACAATCCGCTCAAGGCGGCCGCACTGGAAAAGGCTGGCATCACTGTCACCGAGCAAATGCGCCATATCGTGCCGTCCAACGCCGAGAACGAAAAGTACCTGGCCACCAAGCGCACGCGCATGGGGCATCTGCTGGACTGATCGCTGCGCTGGCTGCACCAGCCCGCTGCCGGAATCCGGGGCGGGCTTTTTCATGCGCAATTAGTTGCTGACGGAAACTATTGCTCATAGAATCTAACCGCCGTCCGACCTCAGGCTGTCCATGTCCAACGCTGCCAACGCCACCAACTCGATCCTCGAATTCATGTCGTTCCGCCTGAACCGGCTGTGCGAAATGACCAAGAGCTCCGCCTCCGGCATCTACGAGCATGAATTCGGCGTCGGTTTGCGCGAGTTGCGCGTGCTGCGCTTTGCCGGACTGGAACCCGGGCTGACGCTGACGCGGCTGATCGAGCTGGTGCTGCTGGAGAAAACAGTGACTTCCAAGCTGGTCACCACACTGGCAAAGCGAGGCCTGCTGCGCCGTGAAGTGGGCGAGGCCGATGCCCGGCAGGTGAACCTCTACCTGACCCCGGCGGGGGAGGCACTGGTGGCGCAGACGTACCAGCGCGGCGACGTGCTGGAGAAGATGTTCCTCTCGGTGCTGACAGAAGCGGAAGTGCAGACGCTGGACCGGTGCATCGACAAGCTGACCGCAGCCTTGATCGCGCACCAGCAGGCCTCGGATGCGCAGGCGGGTTGATCCGCGGGCGGCAATCCCTCAATGAAAACAAAGCAAGGAGACAGCATGTCGTTGAAGACCCATCCGGAATCGTCGCGGCCGTGGCGCCGCCTGGCATGCCTGGCGCTGTGCGCGGCGAGCCTGCCGGCCTGGAGCCAGAGTGCAGCGAGCGCCGCTGCGCCAGCGCCGGCCGCCGCGGTGCCGACGGTTGCCGCCGCGCTGGAAACCGACCCGAACCGCCTGGGCTGGATGCAGGGGTTTCCGCCGCCGCCGGACAAGCAGATCACGCATGTGCCGGGCGCCGACAGGTTTCCGCGCAACCGCTGGCTGTTCTCGCACATCCGTGAACTGGTCCCGACCGCGTCCGTCTGGCGCGGCGCCGGTCCCGCCAGTGCGCTGCCGCGCGCGGAGCGGGATATCGGCGCGGTGCCGTTCACCGATGCCGACGGCACGCGCCGGACCTTCGACGAGATGCTGGCCCTGACCTATACCGACGGCATCCTGGTGATGCACAAGGGCAAGGTCATCTATGAGCGCTACTTCGGCGCACTTGACGGCCATACGCCCCATATCGCCATGTCGGTGACGAAGTCGTTCGTCGGCACGCTGGCCGCGATGCTGGCGGCCGAAGGCAAGCTGGATCCGGCCGCGCCGGTGACGCGCTACCTGCCCGAGATGGCCGGCACCGCCTACGGCGACGCCACCGTACGGCAGGTCATGGACATGACCATCGGCGTGCGCTACTCCGAGGACTATGCCGATCCCAAGGCAGAGGTATGGGACTATGCGCGCGCCGGCGGCATGCTGGCCCGCCCGGCCGGCTACAGCGGACCGGGGACCTTCTATGACTTCCTGAAAACGCTGCAGAAGGACGGCGGCCACGATGCCGTGTTTGCCTACAAGACCGTCAATGCCGAGGTGCTGGCCTGGATCGTGCGCCGCGCCTCGGGCCAGTCGCTGGCCAGGCTGCTGTCCGAACGGATCTGGCAGCCGATGGGCGCGGAGCAGGATGCGTATTTCACCGTGGACAGCATCGGCACCGAGTCCGGCGGCGGCGGGCTGAACACCACGCTGCGCGATCTCGCGCGTTTTGGCGAGACCATCCGCGGCAACGGGCGCTTCAACGGCAAGCAGATCATTCCGGCGTCGGTGGTGGCGGATATCCGCCGCGGCGGCGACCGCGAGCAGTTTGCCTGGTCCGCCAGCGCCCCGGTGCTGCCGGGCTGGAGCTATCGCGACATGTGGTGGGTTTCGCACGACAGCCACGGCATGTTCCAGGCTGCCGGCATCCATGGCCAGCGCATCTACATCGACCCGAAGGCTGAGCTGACCATCGTGCGGTACGCCTCGCACCCCGTGGCCGGCAATGCGGCCAACAATCCGATCACGTTCCGCGCCTTCCGGGCGCTGGCGGATTCGCTGACGCGATAAGGCGATGGCCCGGGCAGCGTGGCTACGCCGCCCGGGCCATTCCGGCTTGTTACTCCGCTGGCGGCGATTGGCCCGCCTGCGCCGCCGCCGGATCGCGCGGCGCTACTTCCGCCTTGATCCGCTCGCCGTGGTCGCGCTCTGCGACCTTCAGGTCATAGCGCAACTGCAGGTTCATCCACGAGCGCGCGTCGCCGCCGAAATAGCGCGCCAATCGCAGCGCCGTGTCCGGCGTAATGCCGCGCTCCTCGCGCACGATCTCATTGATGCGGGCCGCGGTCACGCGCAGGGCCAACGCCAGCGCGTTGGCGCTCATGTTCAGCGGCACCAGGTATTCCTCGCGCAGGATTTCGCCCGGGTGGATGGGCGGCATGCCGTCCTTGAATTGGGCCATGGCTGTAGTCCTCAGTGATAGTCGATGATCTCGACGGCCGCCGGGCCGTCATGGGTCCAGATGAAGCAAATCCGCCACTGGTTGTTGATGCGGATGCTGTAGCGGCCCTTGCGGTCCCCGCTCAGCAACTTCAGCCGGTTGCCCGGCGGCGAACGCAAGTATTCCAGGGTCATCGCATCGTCAAGCATGGTGAGCTTGCGCCTGGCCACGTCGCAGACATGGGCGAAGCGCGGCACACAGCGGCCCGCGAACAACTCAAAGGTGTCGGAACATCTGAATGACTGGATCATATCGTATACCGGTAATCGATAAATAGCAATTCAGCGAAAACCAGGCATTGCCTGGGCGAGCATCCATCAAAGCCGCTCAGCTCTCACGCCACACCGTCACTTGTCTGATTCCAGGCGACGCGATCGATACCAATTCTTTTCCAACCTGATAGACTGTATGGATGTACAGTGGTCGGGCCGCCCACCCGTCCCTCCCTTAACGTCCTGATTCGAAAGAGAAATCGTGTCGAGCAAGCAGCTAATCCGCATTCGCGGCGCCCGCCAGCACAACCTCAAGGATGTCGATCTCGACCTGCGTCCCGGCGAGATGACAGTGGTGACCGGGCCGTCCGGCTCGGGCAAATCCAGCCTGGTGTTTGACACGCTCTATGCCGAAGGGCAGCGCCGCTACGTCGAGACCTTCAGCGCCTACGCGCGCCAGTTCCTGGACCGGATGGACCGGCCCCAGGTGGAGCGCGTGGACGGGGTGCCGCCGGCCATTGCCATCGACCAGACCAACCCGGTGCGCAGCTCGCGTTCGACCGTGGGCACGATGACGGAGCTGAACGACCACCTGAAGCTGCTCTACGCGCGCGCGGCGGAACTGTTCGACAAGCAGACCGCGCAGCCGGTGCGCCATGACTCGCCCGAGACCATCTATGCCGAACTGGTGGCGCGCACGGCCGCGGGCCAGCCGCACCACGACGCGCGCCTGGTAGTGACCTTCCCGGTGGAGTTGCCGGAATCGGCCACCGACGAGGAAGTCCAGCAGTGGCTGTCGGTCAGCGGCTATACCCGCGTGCAGGCGCAGCGCGTGGTGCAGTCGCCCACGGGCGCGCGCAAGGTGCTCGACGTGGTGGCGGACCGGTTCCGCATCGGCAACGCCGAGAAGGTGCGCGTGGTCGAGGCCATCGAGGCCTCGCTCAAGCGCGGCGGCGGGCGCGTCAATATCAATGTGCTGACCGATGGCGATGACGGCCCGGTATGGCGCTTCTCGACCGGCCTGCACAGCCCGGACAGCGACCTGCGCTATGCCGACCCGCAGCCGGCGCTGTTCTCATTCAACTCCGCCTACGGTGCGTGCGAGACCTGCCGTGGCTTTGGCCGCGTGATCGGCGTCGACCTTGGGCTGGTGATCCCGGACTCGCGCAAGACGCTGCGCGGCGGCGCGATCAAGCCGATGCAGACTCCGGCCTGGAAGGAGTGCCAGGATGACCTGATGCGCTACGCCGCCAAAGCCGGCATTCCGCGCGACACGCCGTGGGCGGAGCTGACCGAGGCTGAGCGCCACTGGGTCATCCATGGCTCGCCGGACTGGAACGGCCAGTGGAACAAGCACTGGTACGGCGTGATGCGGTTCTTCAACTACCTGGAGTCGAAGGCCTACAAGATGCACATCCGCGTGCTGCTGTCGAAGTACCGCAGCTACACGCCGTGCGATACCTGCGGCGGCGCGCGCCTGAAGACCGAGTCGCTGCTGTGGCGCCTGGGCTCGAAGGACAATGCCGATGCCGTGCTGGCGCCCCCGCGCCGCTTCCTGCCGCGCGGGGTGGACTGGGATCGCACGCAACTGGAGGCGCTGCCCGGCCTGACCGTGCATGACCTGATGCTGCTGCCGATCGAGCGCATCCGCCGCTTCTTCGACGACCTGACCCTGCCCAGCGCGATGCTGGACGATGCCCTCAAGCTGCTGCTGGCCGAGGTGCGCACGCGCCTGAAATACCTGTGCGACGTGGGTTTGGGCTACCTGACGCTGGACCGCCAGAGCCGCACGCTGTCCGGCGGCGAGGTGCAGCGCATCAACCTGACCACGGCGCTGGGCACCTCGCTGGTCAACACGTTGTTTGTGCTGGATGAGCCCAGCATTGGCCTGCACCCGCGCGACCTGAATCGCATTGTCGAGGCCATGCACCGGCTGCGCGACGCGGGCAACACGCTGGTGGTGGTCGAGCACGACCCGTCCGTGATGCTGGCCGCCGACCGCCTGATCGACATGGGCCCTGGCCCGGGCGAGCGTGGCGGCAATATCATCTTCGACGGCGCGCCGGCGGATATCCGCAATGCCGGCACGCTGACCGGCGAATACCTGGGCGGGCGCCGGCGCGTGGCCGATGCTTCGCACTGGCAGCGCCGGCCGGTGGATGCCCAACTGCCGCGCATCGTGCTGGAAGGCGCCACCGAGCACAACCTGCAGGACGTCACGGTCGAGATCCCGCTGCAGCGGCTGGTATGCGTGACCGGTGTGTCGGGTTCGGGCAAGTCCACGCTGCTGCAGGACGTGCTGCATCCGGCCATGGCGCGGCACTTCGGCAAGGCCACCGAATCGCCGGGCGCATATCGCAAGCTGACCGGCGCGGAGCTGGTCGACGATGTGGTCTTTGTCGACCAGTCGCCGATTGGCAAGACGGCGCGTTCCAACCCGGCCAGCTACGTTGGCGCGTTCGACGAGATCCGCAAGATCTTCGCCAAGGCGCCGCTGGCGCTGCAGCGCAGTTATACCGCTGGCACCTTCAGCTTCAACTCGGGCGACGGGCGTTGCCCGACCTGCGGCGGCTCGGGCTTCGAGCATGTCGAGATGCAGTTCCTGAGCGACGTCTACCTGCGCTGCCCGGACTGCGACGGCACCCGCTACCGCCCGGAAGTGCTGGAGGTGAAGATCGAGCGAGCGGCCCCGGGCCAGCTGCCGCGCCTGCTGAGCATTGCCGACGTGCTGGAGCTGACCGTCAGCGAAGCCGCCGCCTGCTTTGCCGCGGACCCCGCGGTGCTGCGCGTGCTGCAGCCCATTGTCGACGTGGGCCTCGAGTACGTGAAGCTGGGCCAGCCCGTGCCGACGCTGTCGGGCGGCGAGGCGCAGCGCCTGAAGCTGGCCGGCTTCCTTGCCGAAGCCGCGCAGGCAACGCCGTCCAGAACCCGTCCCAGCGCCATGCCGCGCCGCCTGTTCATGTTCGACGAGCCGACCACGGGTTTGCACTTCGACGATATCGCCAAGCTGATGCGCGCCTTCGGCAAGCTGCTGGACGGCGGCCATTCTCTGATCGTGATCGAGCACAACCTTGACGTGATCCGCGCCGCCGACTGGCTGATCGACCTTGGCCCCGAGGGCGGCGATGCCGGCGGGCGCGTGGTCTGCACCGGCACCCCGGAAGACGTGAAGCGCTGCGCCGAATCGCATACCGGCCAGGCGCTGATCCACTATGACGCGGCGCTGGGCCAGGCCGGCACGCTGGCCGCCGAGCGCGCCGGGATCGAAGGCGTGCCGCTGCAGGCCGCGTTGCAGGCACGGCGCGCGCGCCGCGAGGTGGAGGGCGAGGACGTGGTGCGCATCGTCAATGCGCATGAGCATAACCTGAAGGCGCTCAACGTCGATATCCCGCACGGCAAGTTCAACGTCGTCACCGGCGTGTCCGGATCGGGCAAGTCGACGCTGGCCTTCGACATCCTGTTCCACGAAGGCCAGCGCCGCTACCTGGAATCGCTCAACGCCTATGCACGCTCCATCGTGCAGCCGGCGGGCCGGCCCGAGGTCGACGCGGTCTATGGCATCCCGCCCACGGTGGCGATCGAGCAGCGCCTGTCGCGCGGCGGCCGCAAGAGCACGGTGGCGACCACTTCCGAGGTCTGGCACTTCCTGCGCCTGCTGTACGTCAAGCTGGGCATCCAGCATTGCGTGCATGACGGCGCGCCGGTGACGTCGCAGAGCCCGGAGTCGATCGCCGCGCAGCTGCTGCGCGACCATCGCGGCCAGCACGTGGGGATGCTGGCGCCGCTGGTGGTCAACCGCAAGGGCGTCTATACGGACTTGGCCAAGTGGGCCAAGGCACGCGGCAATACGCACCTGCGCGTCGACGGCGAATTCCTGCCGGTCGATCCGTGGCCACGGCTGGACCGCTTCCGCGAGCACACCATCGAGCTGCCGGTGGGCGACCTGGTGGTCTCGCCCGACAACGAGGCCGAGCTGCGCGCGCTGCTGGCGCAGGCGCTTGAGGCCGGCAAGGGCGTGATGCACCTGCTGGCACCGCTGGACGGCCTGCACGATGCCATGCACAACGGTGGCACCGCGCATGTGGGCGAGGTCAAGGTGTTCTCGACCAGGCGTGCCTGCCCGGTGTGCGGCACCAGCTATCCTGAGCTGGACCCGCGCATGTTCTCGTACAACAGCAAGCACGGCTGGTGCACCACCTGCGTGGGCACCGGGCTGGCGCTGACGCGCGAACAGCGCGCGGCGTTCGACGATACCGTGCTGGTCGAAGACAACCGCGGCCGCGAGCAGAGCCTGCCGTCGGAAGAGCAGGAACCTGAAGGCGTGGTCGATACGCCGTGCCCGGACTGCCATGGCACGCGCCTGAACCTGGTGGCGCGCGCGGTGACCTTCGATGAGAACGCCATTGTCGACGTGGCCCAGTGGACCGTGTCCGATACCCGCCGCTGGGTCGATGGCCTGCGCCTGGCCGGGCGCGATGCCGAGATCGCGCGCGATGTGATCAGCGAGATCGGCAGCCGCCTGCAGTTTCTGGAAGAAGTGGGGCTGGGCTACCTGAGCCTGGACCGCGCCGCGCCGAGCCTGTCTGGCGGCGAGGCCCAGCGCATCCGCCTGGCCGCGCAGCTGGGCAGCAACCTGCAGGGCGTCTGCTACGTGCTGGACGAGCCCACCATCGGCCTGCATCCGCGCGACAACCAGATCCTGCTGGATGCGCTGCGCAAGCTCGGCGACAAGGGCAATACGCTGGTGGTGGTCGAGCACGACGAAGACACGATCCGCCGCGCCGACCATATCATCGACATCGGCCCCGGCGCGGGCAAACGCGGCGGCACGCTGGTGGCGCAGGGCGGCGTGGCTGAACTGTCCGCGGCGCCGGACTCCACCACTGGCCAGTTCCTGGCGCACCCGATCATCCATCCGCTGCAGGCCCGGCGCACGGTGAAGCCCGGCGCCGCCGGCAAGCCGGCCGATCCGCCGGAATGGCTGACCGTGCACGGCGCGTCGCTGCATAACCTGCGCAAGGTGACGGCGCGCATTCCGCTGTCGCGGCTGGTGGCCATCACCGGCGTGTCCGGTTCGGGCAAGTCCACGCTGGCGCGCGATGTGCTGATGACCAACCTGCTCGATGCGGTGGGGCGTTCGGTGCTGTCGTCGCCGGCCACGCGCCGCGCGCGCAATGCGGCGAAGGATGCGGCCAAGGCAGCGAAGTCAGCCGCCAGGAAGCCGCTCAATATCGAGCACAACTGGCACGGCTGCGATGCCATCACCGGCTGGGAGTCGATCGACCGCGTGCTCGAAGTGGACCAGACCCCGATCGGCAAGACGCCGCGCTCGTGCCCGGCCACTTATATCGGCGTGTGGGACACCATCCGCCGGCTCTTCGCCGATACGCTGGAGGCGCGCGCACGTGGCTACAGCGCGTCGCGCTTCTCGTTCAACACCGGCGACGGGCGCTGTCCGGCATGCGAAGGGCAGGGCGTGCGCACCATCGGCATGAGCTTCCTGCCGGACGTGAAGGTGCCGTGCGATGTCTGTCACGGCCAGCGCTTCAACCCCGAGACCCTGGCGGTGACCTGGCGCGGCAAGAATATCGGCGACGTGCTGACGATGGAGATCGACGAGGCGGTGGCGTTCTTCTCCGCCATGTCGAACATCGCCCATCCGCTGCAGCTGATGAAAGACGTGGGCCTGGGCTACCTGACGCTGGGCCAGCCATCGCCAACGCTGTCGGGCGGCGAGGCGCAGCGCATCAAGCTGGTCACCGAGCTGAGCAAGGTGCGCGACGACATCACGCGCCGCGGCCAGAAGGCGCCGCACACGCTGTACGTGCTGGACGAGCCCACCGTGGGCCTGCACATGGCCGACGTGGCGCGCCTGATCCGCGTGCTGCACCGGCTCACGGATGGCGGGCACAGCGTGGTGGTGATCGAGCATGACCTCGACGTGATTGCCGAGGCCGACTGGATCATCGACCTCGGTCCCGAAGGCGGGGCGGGCGGCGGCACCATTGTCGGCGCGGCCGATCCCGAGGCCCTGTCACGCAACAAGGCCAGCCATACCGGGGCGGCGTTGGTGCCGGTGCTGGCGCGCGGCAATGCGGAGACCGGCAAGGTCGGCATCGCATAGGAAGACCTGGTGCGGCGAGGGGCGTACGGGTACGCCTTTCGCTTGCCCATGGCTACCGGCGCGCACATTGCGCCCGAACGGAGATAACCATGAATCCTGCCCAGGCGCGTGACCCGGGCGATACCCACGCCTTGTTTCGGGTTGCTCGGGTTCTTGGCAGCGGCCTTGCCCAGCGCGGATTATCGCGGTAGACGGGGCGGGTGTTCCTCGCGCTGGTCGGTGTGGTCGGCCTTGTCGGCCGGCACTTCGGCCGGCAGGTCTTCGGCAGCATGCATGACTTCATCGGCGATCTCTTCCTCAGGGCTCTCCTCGTCCTGCGCCGTGTGGGCCTCATGCTCGCGCTCCTCGATTTCTTCCCCGATATCGTCGGTTTCCAGTTCGAGATCGGGGTCGAGCGTGCTGGGGATATAGCCGGCGTCGGCGCGCGCGGCACCGGACGCAGTGTTCTCGCGCGAACGGCGGCCGGCCGAGGCCTGTGCGCCTTCGCGCGGCGCAGGCGCTGCGCCGCCCACGCGGTCACCGTGGCGCGCACCGGTGCGGCGGGTACGTACGGTCTTGCTCATGGTGCCTCCTGTCCGGTTGGTCGGTCGGATTCAGTAGTTCTCCACTGGCTGCTGGCTGTCCTCGGGCTTGCCGGGGTGCCTGACCGAAGGCGGCTCGCGGTCCTCGTCGGGGATGTCATGCTCGTGCTCGACATGGTGGCGCCGGTCGCGCCCGGGCTTGCCGCGCTCATGCTCGGTGTCCGGGCCACCCTTGTGCGGATCGCGCGGCTCGCTGCGGCGACGGGTGGTGTCGTGGTCGGGCTGGCGATGGGTGCTCATGGTGTCTCCATGGAGGTTGCATGGCGCTGCCGCTCAGTCGGTACCGGCGCGCAGTTCATCGGATACGGCACTCACGCCGCGCACCGAACGCGCCAGTTCCATTGCCATCGTACGCTGTTTCTCGTCGCGCACGGTACCTTCCGGCTTGACCACGCCCTCGGTGGTGGATACGCGGATCCTGGCCGGCTTCTGCAAGCGTCGTTCCCGCCGAGCCATGTGCCTTGGCATCGGCCGGGGCGGCCCTGCGATGCGCCTGGCCGCCGCCTGTGCGCCTTGCGACGCAGTCAGGGACACGGACCTTGTGGCGCAAACGCCGTGCCTTTTGCAGCCATTGCAGAAACTGCAGGCCCGGCGTGGCGTACCGCCTGTGTCGCGTCCTGTGCTTGTTTGCGGTCCTGTCTATAGTGAAGGAAATGCTGGCAATAACTGGCGTGCGGCATGTGCCGGCCGAGCACAGTCCGCAGCGCCGGCCCCATTGCCGCGGCGGCACCTGTGTGCCCCGCGTGCCGACGGGCCTGACAGCGCAGCCGGGGGGAGCTGATCATCCGTTGCGAGGTAGCTATGAACTTAGCCAGCATTCTGTCCACCGTGGTCCTGGCCTCCTCCGTCGCGGTATCTTCGGCGCCGGTGGAGCGCCAGTTGCTTGCGATCACGCCGTCGGACTTCGCCCAGCGCTTCAATACCGTCGCGCAGGACACCGGCTCCGGCCTTGCCCTGCCCAGCTTCAAGGTCGAGCCCGGCTGGCACCGCGCCGCGCCCAGCTCGGGCGTTTCCGTGCTGGTCCGCGCCAGCCGCGCCGGCTATGCCATCGATGAGGTGGTGGTCGTGTGCCGCGAGGTCGAGCGCTGCTTCCTGACCATCTGCACGGCCGCGCTTGCGATTGACGACAGCGTCAACCCGCTGCTGTTGCAGCGCTTTATCGTGGCGCGTATCGCCACCGAACTGGGCGAAGTCGGCCTGGTGATCTCGGGCCTGGCGTATATCGTCGTGACGCCGAAGGAAGACGATTACGTTGCCGTCGTGATCCGGCCCTACCTGCCGCAGGACCGCAGTGCTTCTCCAAACCAGGCAGCGCGCGAGCCGCAGGACGATGCACACCCACCGCAGCATGGCCATGCCGCGCCGCATGCGATGCCACGTGCGGCACCGCATGGCGTGCCGCTCCATCCGCATGGGCCGCTGACGCCGGTCGTGGGGCAGACGACGCCGCCGCAGGCGTCCTGAGCGATCAGGGCTCGCGCAGCAGCAGTGCCACCGGCAAGCCGCCCAGCACCTCGCGCAGCCGCAGCCGGCCCATGGGCGCGTCGAGCGCATGGCCGGTCAGCGCATCGGTCCAGCGGCTGTGCTGGGGCGCCCCCACGTTCAGCGTGGTGTCGCCCCAGCTTGCGGGCGGAATGCGCGGTACGGTCGGATCTACCCGCGCGCTGGCCAGCCGTGTCACCACCGTGATGGCCTGGCACGCGTCCGTGGTGCGCGCAAAGGCCAGCACCTGGGGTACCAGCGCCCCCTGCGTGGACAGCATGTCGTATTGGCCTTCGGCAAAGAGCGCGGGTTGCGCGCGGCGCACGGCCAGCACCTGGCGCACCAGCTGCTGCTTGATGCGCCCGTCGCGCCAGTGCGCCAGCCAGTGTGCCCAGCCTGCGCTGCAACCCAGGCGCGCCTGCAGCCGCGCATAGTCCGGCTGGCGCCGGTTGTCCGGGTCCACCAGGCTCAGGTCCCAGCTTTCGCAGCCCTGGTAGCGGTCAGGGATACCCGGCGCGGTCAGCTGCACCAGCACCTGCGCCAGGCTGTTCACGGCGCCGGCCACGGCAATGCGTTGCGCAAACTGGCCGATCTGCGCCAGCACGCCCTGTGGCCAGGCTGCGGCAATACCACGCAGGAAGGCTTCGCAGGCAGCTTCGTATTCCGTATCGGGACAGGTCCAGTTGCCGTGGCGCTTGGCTTCGCGGATGGCCTTGAGCTGCCACGCGGACACGCGCGCAAGCAAGGCCTCGATGGCGCTGGTGTCCGCCAGGTGGCCGATGTCTTCCATCGGCCACGCGCCGATCAGGGTCTGGTACAGCATCAGCCGGTCGCCAGGGTCCGGCGCCAGCGGCAGGGTGGACAGCAGGGGCGCGCATTCGCACTCCCATGCGGCCACGGCGTCGGCCCAGGCGCCAGGCACCTCGCTCAGCACGGCCAGGCGCATGCGCGCGTCTTCACCGCGCTTGTGGTCGTGGGTCGCGGTGGCCAGCATGGCATCGGGGCAGGCCAGGCGGCGCGCGGCCATGCGTGCGTGGAACTGTGCGGGCGGCATCGCCAGGCGGCCCGGATCGCTGCCCACCTCGTTGCGCGACAACAGCCGGCCATAGCGGTAGAAGACGGTGTCTTCGCCAGCCTTGGCCGCCAGCGCCGGCATCAGCTGCTGCAGGCGGCGGCGCAGCGCCCCGGTTTCGCTGTCGGCGGGTGCGGCCGTGCGCAAACAGCCGCCGATAAAGGCCAGCGCGACGGCCTCATCGGGGGCCAGGCCGGCGCGCGCCGCCTGGATGGCCTGGTCCAGCATGGCGGCATCGGCATGGGCCGCGGCGGCATCGCGTTCGGCGGGTTGCGCATCGAAGTAGCTGCGGTAGAGCGGCACGGCCGCCATCAGTGCCGCCAGCGCGCGCCGCAGCGCTGCGCGGGTCAGGTCGCGGGTGCCGGGTTCCTGCTCCGCGCAGTCGTGCAGGCCGGCGGCGAGGCCTTCGAACTCCGTCACCAGGTGCCGCGCCAGCACCTGGCGCCGCGCGGCCTCGACATGCGCGGCACAGGATCGTGTGTCGCCACTGACGGAGGCCCACAGCGCGCCCAGCGGCGCCTCGCCGTTGCCGTCGTGCAGCACGGCGGCGACGTCATCCATGAAGTCGTAGCCGGTGGTGCCGTGCACCTGCCAGTCCGGCGCCAGACGCTCGTACGGGCCCAGGATCTTCTCGACCACCAGCCACGGGTGTTCAAGCCGCAGCAGCGGCGGGCGCGCGGCGGCGTGGCGGTCCAGTTCGGCGCGCAGCCTGCGGCAGTAGCCAGCGGGATCGGCCAGGCCGTCGACATGGTCCACGCGCACGCCGTCGATCCAGCCTTCGCCCAGCAGGCGGAGAACCAGTGTGTGGACGGCGTCGAACACCTGGGGGTCTTCCTCGCGCACGCCCACCAGGTCGCTGATTTCGAAGAAGCGCCGCCAGTTCAGTGCGGCGGCTGCGGTGCGCCACCAGGCCAGCCGGTAGTGCTGGCGCTCCAGCAGCGCATGGAGCCGGCTGCGGCCTTCGGCCTGCGTGGTGTCGTACCAGACCGGCCGGCTGGTTTCGGCCCCGGCATCCACGCTGCCCGGCGCGAGCGGCAGCGAGTGATCGAAGTAGCGCAGGTGGGCGGGCGCATCGCCACTCGCGGGGACCCAGCGCAGTTCGCCGGCGACCATCGTGTCCCAGTAGGACTGGCCCAGGATCGGCAGCAGCACCTTGCCGTGCAGCGCCGGGTCGCGCGAGGTCCAGTCGATGTCGAAGCACGCGGCAAAGCGGCTGGCGCGGCCGTGCGTCAGCACGTCGCGCCACCAGCCGTTGTGGGTGGCATCGGCCGCCATATGGTTGGGCACGATATCGAGGACCAGGCCGAGGCCGGCGTCGCGGGCGCGCGCAGCCAGCGCCTTCAGGCCGGATTCGCCGCCCAGTTCGGCGCGCACGCGGGTGAAGTCCGTGACGTCATAGCCATGGGTGGAGCCTGGCCGCGCGCAGCAGACCGGCGACAGGTACAGGTGGCTGACGCCGAGCGCGGCGTAGTAGCCGACCACGCCGGCAGCATCGGCAAAGGTGAATCCCGGGTGCAGCTGCAGCCGGGCGGTGGCGCGCGGCAGGGCTTCCGGCGCGCGCTCGGACATCATCTTGAGCGCGCCGCCGCGGGCTCGCACACGGTGGCGACGCAGGCGCGCGGCGGCAACATGCCGGCCGACAATGCGGCGGCCGCGCCGGCGACGCTTTCATGCAGTGCGGTGCTCATGTCGCGGCACGGGCGCGTGCACGGCACGGCGTCGCTGCCCAGGTTCAGCCACAGGCTCAGTTCCATGCCGTCCGTCAGGCGCCAGCGCGCGCACAGTGCCGCCGGGCCCAGGATATCGACGCCGGCGCTCTGGCAGCCGGCCAGCCGGTGCAGCAGCTCGCGGCGCCGCACGGCCAGCAGTTCGCGGTAGTACGGCGTCCAGTCTCCGTCATCCTCGAGTTCGGGGCGCGAGGCTTCGAAGGTGGCCGGGTCGTTGGGGTCGGGGATCGCCGCGGCGCGCGCATCGTCGCGGAAGGCGGCGGTGGCGGCGAACTCGCGGCGGCGCCCGTCGCGCACGGCGCGGGCCAGTTCCGGCGGATGGCTGGTGAAGTACAGGAAGGGCCGCTGCGTGCCGGTCTCCTCGCCCATGAACACCAGCGGCACCTGCGGGCACAGCAGCTGCAGCGCCACGGCGGCGCGCAGTGCGTCGCGATCCGCCAGGCTGGCCAGCCGCTCGCCCAACGCGCGGTTGCCGGCCTGGTCATGGTTCTGCAGGAAGCAGACAAAGGCCGTGGGCGGCAGGTGCGCACTGGGCTGGCCGCGACGCACGTCGTGCGCCGCGGCAGAGCGAAAGCAGGACAACTCGCCCTGGTAGGCAAAGCCCTCGCCCAGCACGCGCGCCAGGTGACGCAGCGCAGGCTGGCCGCGGGCGATCGCCACCGAGGCCGCAGGCGCCTCACCCTCGGCCTCCCGGCAGGAGGTGTAGTCGCGGTAATAGCCGTCTTCTTCACGGGTCAGCAGCACGTGCAACGCATGGTGGGCGTCGTCGTTCCACTGCGCGTCATAGCCCGCGGCCAGCAGGCCGGCATCGTTGTTGTCGTTTTCCAGCACGAGGTGGAGATGGCGGTTGGCGCTGTCGCCCGCGGCCAGCATGGCGCGCAGTTCGCCCGGCAGCGCCGCCAGCCAGCCTTCATCGTCGATGGCGTGCACGGCATCGAGCCGCAAGCCGTCGAAGCGGAACTGCTCCAGCCAGTAGCGCGCATTCTCGGTGAAGAAGCGCCGCACCTGCGGCTGGCGGAAATCGATGGCCGGGCCCCACGGGGTCTGCCGGTCGGCACGGAAAAATGCGCTGGCGTAGCGGTGCAGGTAATTGCCCTCGGGCCCGAAATGGTTGTAGACCACGTCGAGCAGCACCATCAGGCCGAGCTGGTGTGCGCAGTCGACCAGTGCGCGCAGTTCGTCCGGCGTGCCGTAGCCGGACTCCGGCGCAAAGGGAAGCACGCCGTCGTAGCCCCAGTTGCGCGTGCCGGGAAACTCGGCGACCGGCATCAGCTCCACCGCGGTGAAGCCCAGCGCGGCCAGCCGCGGCAACTGCTGCGCAGCGCCCGCAAAGCCGCCACACAGGCCCACGTGCATTTCATAGATGCAGGCTTCGTGCCACGGGCGCCCGCGCCAGTCGGGGCATGTCCATGCGAACGTGCCGGCGGCGTCGGGGGCGGGCACGATGCTGGGTCCGTGCACGTCGTCGGCCTGCCCGCGCGATGCCGGGTCCGGCACGATCGTGCCATCGTCAAGCCGGAACCAGTAGCGAGCGTCTTTGCAGCAGGGAACAATGGCCTCGAACCAGCCGTTGGGGCCGCAGGCCATATGCGCCGGACCCAGTCCGGCGATTTCCAGCCGCACGGCTTGCCCGTGTTCGGCCGCATCCGGCGCCCACAGCCGGAAACGCACGCGCCCGTCGGGCAGCCAGGCCGGTCCGAACAGGTAGTCCTGCAGGCGTTCGTCGCCGGAGCAGAAGGCAGGTGCGGCAGGCGCTGCAAAGCAGTCGCGCGGGGCCAGGCTGGGCGATGCGGACCTGGCGCCGGTGACGGGAAGAAACGGGTTGACAGTCAAATTCGGCTCCTGCCTTCTGGCGTATTCGGACCGCTTCCGGGCGACGACGGCCAGCCCTGACGCCATGCGATCCCCATGCCAGCAGACTGCGCATGCGCGGGTGGGGCAACCGGCCAGAGGACAAGTGCGTGGCCGGCCTAGTTACATGGGCCATTGTAGAAACTACCCAGGCACGGCGACCGTGCAATTTCCCACTCCGTCAACCTCGCCAGGCCAGCGGCAAAGCTGCGTGCCTCAGGCGGCGCGCGGGCCGTGCGCGCCGGACTCCACATCCCAGCTTGTGCCGCTGGCGTGGTGCAGCAGGCGCACCGGCACGGGTTCGACCTTCCAGATGCGCTCGCAATACTCGCGGATCGCCCGGTCCGAGGAAAATCTGCCCGAGCGTGCGCACGACAGCACTGACATGCGCTGCCAGCGCTGCGGATCGGCAAACACATCCGATACCAGCTGCTGGCATTCCATGTAAGAGGCAAAATCCGCCATCAGCAGGTAGGGGTCGTGCCCCTGCTGGGGGTTGAACAACGGACGGAACAGCGCCGGGTCGCCGCGCGAGAAAAATCCCTGCTGGACCAGGTCGATCACCGCGCGCAGCTGCGGGTTGCTGTGGTAGTAGGCCGCGGGGTCATAACCGTTGGCACGCAGCGCATAGACTTCGGGCGCGGTCAGGCCGAACGGGAAGAAATTGTCGCTGCCCACGGCCTCGCGCAGCTCGATATTGGCGCCGTCCATGGTGCCGATATTCAGTGCGCCATTCATCGCGAACTTCATGTTGCCGGTGCCGGAGGCCTCCTTGCCCGCCAGCGAGATCTGCTCGGCCAGGTCCGCCGCCGGGTAGATGCGCTGCCCGTAGGTGACATTGAAGTTGGGCAGGAACACCACCTTGAGCCGGTCGCGCACCTGCGGGTCGCGGTTGACCACGTCGGCCACCGAGGTGATGAAGCGGATCATCAGCTTGGCGTAGGCATAGCCGGGCGCCGCCTTGCCGCCGAACAGGAAGGTGCGCGGCGGGATCTGCGCGCCGGGGTCGGACTTGAGGCGGTGATACAGCGCAATCACATGCAGCACGGCCAGATGCTGGCGCTTGTATTCGTGGATGCGCTTGACCATCACGTCGAACATGGACGAAGGGTCGACCACCACGCCGGTGGTGTCGCGGATCAGTTGCGCCAGGTCGGTCTTGTTGGCCAGCCGCACGGCCTGCCATTGCTCGCGGAAGCCGGCGTCGTCCGCATGGGGTTCGAGCGCGCGCAGTTGCTCCAGGTCCGAGATCCAGCCCTCGCCGATCGCGTCCGACACCAGCCGTGTCATGCGCGGGTTGGACAGCGCCAGCCAGCGCCGCGGGGTCACGCCGTTGGTGATGCTGGTGAATTTCTCCGGCCACATGTCGTAGAAATCCTTGAGCACGTCCTCGCGCATCAGCCGCGAGTGCAGTTCGGCCACGCCGTTGATGGCGTGGCTGCCCACGCACGCCAGGTTGGCCATGCGCACCTGCCGTTCGCCGTTTTCACCGATCAGCGAGAGCCGCGCCAGGCGCGATTCGTCGCCGTAGAAGCGGATCCGCACCTCGTCCAGGAAGCGTGCGTTGATCTCCAGGATGATCTCGAGGTGGCGCGGCAGCACCTGGCCAAACAGCGGCAGCGGCCACTGCTCCAGCGCCTCGGGCAGCAGCGTGTGGTTGGTGTAGGCAAAGGCATTCTGCGTGATCTGCCAGGCCTCGTTCCAGGGCAGGTCATGGTCATCGACGAGCAGCCGCATCAGCTCGGCAATGCCCACCGCCGGGTGGGTGTCATTGAGCTGCACCGCGAACTTCTCGTGGAAGCGCGTCACCGGGATGCCGTCGACGGCCAGCAGCCGCAGCATGTCCTGCAGCGAACAGGCGACGAAGAAGTACTGCTGCTCCAGCCGCAGCTCCTTGCCCTGGCTGGTCTCGTCGTTGGGGTAGAGGACCTTGGTCAGGTTCTCCGAGGTGACCTTCTTGCTGACCGCGCCCAGGTAGTCGCCGCGGTTGAAGGTATGGAAGTCGAATGCCTCGGTGGCGTCCGCGCGCCATAGCCGCAGGGTGTTGACGGTATTGACGCGGTAGCCCAGGATCGGCGAGTCGAACGGCACGCCCACCACGGTCTTGGCCGGCACCCAGCGTACGCGGTAGTGGCCGCGATCGTCGGTGTAGTGCTCGGTATGCCCGCCCAGGCGTACCTGCACCGCCCATTCCGAGCGCTGGATCTCCCATGGATTGCCGTTGCGCAGCCAGGTATCGGTCTTCTCCACCTGCATGCCGTCCATGATGGTCTGCTGGAAGATGCCGTATTCGTAGCGGATGCCATAGCCGAGCGCGGGAATTTCCAGCGTCGCCAGCGAATCCATGAAGCAGGCCGCCAGCCGGCCCAGGCCGCCGTTGCCCAGCCCCGGCTCGACCTCCTGGTCCAGGATGCGGCCGAGATCGAGCCCGGCCGCGGCCATGGCCTCGCGGACCTCGTTGAAGATGCCCAGGTTGATCAGGTTGTTGCCCAGGTGCGGGCCCATCAGGAACTCGGCCGACAGGTAGGCGACCGTGCGCGAGGGCTGGCCCAGGTAGGCCTCGGCGGTGCTGATCCAGCGCTGCACCAGGCGGTCGCGCACGGTATGCGCGGCCGCCTGGTAGAGGTCGTTCTGGCTGGCATGGCCAGGCAGCTTGCCTTGGGTATGGAACACGTGGTCAAGAAAGGCCCGGCGCAGGCTGGCACCGGACAGCGCGGTACGGGTGTCGTCGGCATGCTCGGGGCGGAAGGCTTCCGTCATGGCGGGCTCCTGCGCATGGGGGTGGGTCAAGCTTAGCGGATGGTGCGATGCGCGCGTGGACGGATCGCGGCGCTGGTCTCGCGCACGGCACTTTTGGCGCCACGCACGGCATCGGCCCGTGCGCGTACCGCCGGGGTATCGAACAGCGCACGCACGTCGGCATCGAGCCTGCGCTGCCAGTTGGGATGGACGCTGGTGGTGCCGGGCAGGTTGGGCTGCTCGGCTTCCCCCAGCAGGTCTTCCAGCGGGACCAGGCGCATGGCGGTGCGCGCCGTGCCCAGCCACGCCAGCACGGCATCGAGCGGGGCATGGGCGGGGCCTGGCTCGGCGCCGCGGCACAGCCCCGCCGCGCACAACGCCTGCCATAGCGCACTGCGCTCGCGCGCACGGCCGGCTTGCGCCTGTTCGGCAGTCTCGCCGGGCGGCAGCAGGCGCAGCCGGTCGCGCCACGCCAGGTCACGGCCCACCCACCAGCCGGTGACCGTGGGGAGGTCGTGCGTCGAGGTGGTGGCGACGGCATCGGGCGGCCAGGCCGTGGGTGGCAGGAAGGCCGGGACCGTGTCGGCCGCCGGGTCGGGCACCCGCTGGGCTGCCTGCGCCGCATCGGCGGGCGCGTGCTCGTCGCGCTGGAACCACAGCACGTCGATGCCCAGCACGCCACGCGCCGACAGCGCCGCATTCAGCTCCGGCGGCACCGTGCCCAGGTTCTCGCCGATGATGATGGCACGGTGCCGCCATGACTCCAGCGCCACCAGCCGCAGCATGTCCTGCAGCGGGTAGCGCAGGTAGGCGCCGTCGCTCGCCGGCGCACCGGCCGGCACCAGCCACATGCGTGCCAGGCCCAGCACATGGTCGATGCGCAGCCCGCCGGCATGGGCCAGGTTGGCGCGCAGCATCTCCAGGAAGGCAGCGTAGCCGTTGCGGCGCAGCCCGCGCGGCGAGAACACCGCCACACCCCAGTCCTGCCCGAGCGGGTTGTACAGGTCCGGCGGCGCGCCGGCATGGAAGCCTGCCAGGATTTCCTGTTGCCGCGTCCAGGCCTGGCTGCCGCCGGGGTCGGCGCCCACCGCCAGGTCGCAAACGATGCCGACCGCCATGCCCGCGTCGCACGCCGCACGCTGCGCGCGTGCCATGCCGTCTGCGGCGATCCATTGCAGGAAGGCGTGATAGGCAACCTCGTCGGCATGGGCCTGCGCAAAGGCCGCCACGGCGGCGTCGGCGGGCGAGCGCAGCGTGACCGGCCAGCAGCGCCAGTCCGGCGCGGCGTTGTGGTTGGTGCCGTTGGCGCTGTCGGCCAGGCGCTGGGCCTGGATCGCCTCGTAGCAGGCGTGCGCATGCAGCGCGGTGCCGCCGCGCGCGCGAAAGGCGGCGCAGTCGTCGAGCGCCGCGCGCGCCAGCAGGGTCCCGCGGCGCTCCCAGAGCCAGCGCACGATGGCGTAGCGCAGCGGCGCCAGCGCGATCCAGTCGATCTCGCTGCGCGCTTCCAGCGCGGCCAGGGCCTCGCCCGCGCCCAGCGCGGCGATGGCCGCGTCCAGCGCGGCCTGCCCGAACTGCGCGGCGGGGTCGGCATAGAGCGGATTCAGGAACAACCGGCTGGACGGCGCATAGGGGCTATAGCGTTCGGGAAGCGCGGCAAAGCCGGCGTGCAGCGGGTTGATGGCCACGGCGTCGGCGCGGGCCCCGGCGGCGCTGAGGCAGCACTGCGCCAGCGCACTCAGGTCGCCCATGCCGCAGGGCGCGCCGCGGCGCAGGCTGTAGAGCTGCACCGCCAGGCCCCAGGGCCGGGACCGCTCGCCCGCGCGGCCGGCGTGGCGCAGGGCATCGGCAACGCCGTAGCAGCGCGGCGGCGCGACCGCCAGCACGGTGTGCGCATCGCCCAGCTCCAGGCGGTGGTAGCCGCAAACGTCGATGGCCGGCAGCAGCATGGCACCGCCGCTGTCGCGCGCGCTGTCATCGTTGCCGCGCACCGCGGTGCCAGTGACGATGGCGCCGTCCTCCAGCGTCAGCCGGTAGGCGCGCTGCGGCAGCGTATGCGGCCAAGGCACCGCCACCGGCTTGCCGCGCTCGGCGGTTACCAGCGGCGGCAGCGCGTGCGCGGCGTCGTCGGAGGCAAGCCACGCGCGCGACGCTTCGCACTGGCCGGTGGTGGCGCCAGGCAGGCCCAGCCCGTCCAGCACGCGCCGCAGCGCGGCGTCGGAGACCGTCCGGGGCTGGTTCCAGGCATCCGTCCACTGCGGCAGCAGGCCCGCGCGCAGCGCCAGCGCATGCAGCGGCGTGGGGGCGGCGTGGCGGGTGGCGCGCGGGCTCACGCCTGTATCTCCTGCGGCGCGCCCAGGGGCGGGCTTTCCTGGGGCGGGCTATGGCGGCTGCGGGCCTGCGCCGCCAGCAGCACCAGCGAGTGGCCCGCGACCGCCTGGCTGCCGGCGACCGCCTGGCCGGCTAGCTCGGCCTCGGTGGCGTCTGGCCGGCTGCTGTCGAACAGCAGCGCCCACGCCAGCACGGGCTCGGGCAGCAGGAAGGATGCCTCGGCATCGCCGGCGTTGAGCAGAAGCAGCGTTACCTGCACAGTGTCAGCATCGATCTCTTCCCCCTGTGCCAGCGAGCCCAGCTGCGTGCGCTCCGGTTGGGGCGGCGCGGCCGCGCGGCGCAGCGCGAGCGTGCGGATCTCCGGGTCGGCCCATGCCTCGGGGGTGGGCGGCATGCCGCCGGTATCGAACCACGCAATGTCGGCGATGCCATGCGCCGGTTCCTCGCGCCCGTGCGCAAAGCGGTCGCCGGCCAGGGAATGCAGCCGCCGGCGCAGGGCCAGCAGGCGGCGTACCATGTGCTGCAGCGGCTGCGCGCCGGGCGTCTGGGCCTGCTTCCAGTCCAGCCACGAGATCTCGTTGTCCTGGCAGTAGGCGTTGTTGTTGCCGCGCTGGCCGCGGCCCCATTCGTCGCCGGCGGTCAGCATGGGCGTGCCCTGCGACAGCAGCAGCGTGGCCATCAGCGCCTGCGCCACGCGCTGGCGCCGCGTCAGGATCCCGGGATCTTCGGTGGGGCCTTCGATGCTGCCGTCCGGGCTCCAGTTGGCGCTGGCGTTGTCGTCGGTGCCGTCGCGGTTGTCTTCGCCGTTGGCCTCGTTGTGCTTGCTGCTGTAGCTGACCAGGTCGGCCAGGGTGAAGCCATCGTGCGCGGTGATGAAGTTGATGCTGGCCCACGGGCGCCGGTGCCGTCGGTCGAACAGGTCGGCCGAGGCCGCCAGCCGCGCCGCCAGTTCGCCGCGGTGGCCCGCATCGCCGCGCCAGAAGCGGCGCGTCACGTCGCGGAACTTGTCGTTCCACTCGGCAAAGCCCGGCGGGTGGTTGCCCAGCTGGTAGCCGCCGGGGCCCAGGTCCCACGGCTCGGAGATCAGCTTGACGCGGCTCAGCAACGGGTCCTGCATCAGCGCATCGAAGAAGCCCGAGCCCGCGTCGAAGCCGTTGCCCTCGCGCCCCAGCGTGCTGCCCAGGTCAAAGCGGAAGCCGTCGGCGTGGTAGCACTGCACCCAGTAGCGCAGCGAGTCCAGCACCATCTGCAGCACGCGCGGATGCGACAGGTTGAGGGTATTGCCGCAGCCGGTGTCATTGATGTAGTGGCGCTCGTCGCCCGGCATCAGCCGGTAGTAGCTGGCGTTGTCCAGCCCGCGCCAGGACACCGTCGGCCCCAGTTCGTTGCCTTCGCAGGTGTGGTTGTAGACCACATCCAGGATCACTTCGATGCCGGCGGCGTGCAGGCGCCGCATCGCCACCTTGCACTCCTGCAGCTGGCCGGTGCCGAGATAGGCCGGCTCCGGTGCAAAGTACGCCATGGTGTTGTAGCCCCAGTAGTTGCGCAGGCCGCGCTCCAGCAGGAAGCGGTCCTGCAGGATGGCGTGCACCGGCAGCAGCTCGACGGTGGTCACCCCAAGCTGCAGCAGGTGGTCGATGAAGCGCGGGTCGCACAGCGCGGCGAAGCTGCCGCGCAAATGGGGCAGCAGGTCGCCGCGCAGCATCGACAGGCCGCGCAGGTGGGCCTCGTAGATGACGGTGGCGGGCCACGGCACCGCGGGCGGGCGATCGTCGCCCCAGTGGAAGCTTTCGTCCACGACCACCGCTTTCGGCATGGTCGGGGCGCTGTCGCGGCGGTCCGGCGTGAGGTCGCCGCGCGCGCTTTGCAGGCGGTAGCCGAACAGCGCATCCGACCAGCGCACCGGTCCGCTCAGCTGGCGCGCATACGGGTCCAGCAGCAGCTTGTGCGGGTTGAAGCGGTGCCCGTGAGCGGGATCGTAAGGGCCGTGCGCGCGGTAGCCGTACAGCGTGCCCAGCGCGGCGTTCGGCAGATAGCCGTGCCAGATCTCGTCGGTGCATTCCGGCAGCCGCAGGCGCGCCAGCTCCTTGCGGCCGTTGTCGGAGAACAGGCACAGGTCGATGCGCGCGGCGTGGGCCGAGAACACCGCGAAATTGACCCCCAGGCCGTCCCAATGGGCACCCAGGGGAAATGGCTTGCCGGGCAGCAGCCGGTCGGCAAACTGGCGGGTCATGGCGATGCGCCCTGGGTACCACTGGTCTGATCGAAGCGCAGCACCAGCGTGGCCAGCGGCGGCAGCGTCAGCGCGAGCGAAGCCGGCTGGCCGTGCGACGGCACGTCCACCGCCGCCACCGCGCCGCCGTTGCCGGCATTGCCGCCGCCATACACGGCCGCATCGGTGTTCATGCATTCCTGCCAGGTGCCGCCATACGGCACCCCGAGCCGGTAGCTGTAGCGCGGCACCGGGGTCATGTTGACCACCACCAGCACCACCTCGCGGCTGTCGGCGCCGGCGCGGCGCAGCCATGCGAACACGCTGTTGTGGTTGTCGTCGCCCACCACCCATTGGAAGCCCTCGGGGCTGTGGTCCAGCGCATGCAGCGCGGGCAGTTCCCGGTAAAGGCGGTTCAGGTCGCGTACCAGCGTATGCACGCCGCGGTGCATGGGCTGGTCCAGCAGCGGCCAGTCGAGCTCGGCATCGTGGTTCCATTCCTGCCACTGCGCCAGCTCGCCGCCCATGAACAGGAGCTTCTTGCCCGGGTGCGTCCACATGAAGCCGTAGTAGGCACGCAGGCCGGCAAAGCGCTGCCAGTCGTCGCCGGGCACCTTGCCGATCATCGAGCCCTTGCCGTGCACCACCTCGTCGTGCGACAGCGGCAGCACGAAGGCCTCGGACCAGGCATAGACCAGGCCGAAGGTCATGTCCTGGTGGTGCCAGGCGCGGTGGACGGGCACATGGCCCAGGTAACGCAGCGTATCGTGCATCCACCCCATATTCCATTTGAAGTCGAAGCCGAGCCCGCCGCTGGCGACGCTGGCGGTCACGCCGGGCCATGCGGTGGACTCCTCGGCGATGGTCAGCGCGCCGGGGCAGCGCTCATGGACCACGGCATTGAGCTCGCGCAGGAAGTCCACGGCTTCCAGGTTCTCGCGGCCGCCGAAGCGGTTCGGTACCCACTGGCCGGGCTGTCGGCTGTAGTCGCGGTAGAGCATGGATGCCACGGCGTCGACGCGCAGGCCGTCGGCGTGGAAGTGCTCCAGCCAGTGCAGCGCGCCGGCCAGCAGGAAGCCACGCACCTCGTTGCGGCCGAGGTTGTAGATCAGCGTGTTCCAGTCCTGGTGCAAGCCTTCGCGCGGGTCCTTGTGCTCGTACAGCGCGGTGCCGTCGAAGCGCGCCAGCCCGTGCGGATCGGTGGGGAAGTGCGCCGGTACCCAGTCCAGGATCACGCCGATGCCGGCCTCGTGGCAGCGGTCGATAAAGCCGGCGAAGGCCTGCGGCGGGCCCAGGCGCGCGGTGGGCGCATACAGCGACAGCGGCTGGTAGCCCCAGGAGCCGCCGAACGGGTGCTCGGTGACGGGCAGCAGCTCGATATGGGTGAAGCCAAGCTCCTGCACATAAGGCACCAGCCGGTCGGCCAGGATTTCCCAGCCGCGTTGCGGGTCGTTGGCGGCGCGCAGCCAGGACAGCACATGGACTTCGTAGACGGACATCGGCGCGCTGTAAGGGTTGGCGGCTTCGCGGCGTGCCATCCAGCCGGCGTCGTGCCAGGTGAACGGCGGCGCGCCTTGCCCCGGGCCGGCGACGACCGATGCGGTGGCGGGCGGCGCCTCGGTGGCCTGCGCCAGCGGGTCGGCCTTGTCGGGCAGTTCGGTGCCGTGCGGGTCGAGCAGGTCGTACTTGTAGCGGCTGCCCGGCTGCGCGCCCAGTGCGGCAGGGACGAACAGCTCCCAGATACCGCTGGGATGGCGCAGCCGCATCGGGTGCCGCGCCGGATGCCAGCCGTTGAAGTCCGCGATCACCGACACGCGCCGCGCGTTGGGTGCCCAGACCGCGAAGCGCACGCCGTCGATGCCGTCCACGCGCTGCCATTGCGCGCCGAGGCAGGTGCCCAGTTCAAAATGGCGGCCCTCGGCGATCAGGTGCAGGTCCAGCTCGCCCAGCAGCAGGCCGAAGGCGTAGGGGTCGGCGCTGCATTCCTCGGTCCCGTCGGACCATTGCACGCGCAGCCGGTAGCCGGCCGCATCGGCATTCTGTGCGCGCGGCAGGCGTGCGGCGAAGACGCCGCCGCCATGCAGCCGCGCCATTTCCACCAGCGGCGATCCGCTGGCATCGGCCAGCTGCGCCGATGCCGCGCCCGGCAGGCAGGCGCGCACCAGCGTGCCGTCGCCGTCAGGATGCGGGCCCAGCACCGCAAACGGGTCGGCGTGGCGCGCACCCAGCAGGGCATCGAGTTCAGGGCCCGGCAGCATCCCGGCTTGCGTGCCGGTTTGCCTGGCGCCGGTGGTGTTGTCCGCAGGGCTCATGGCTCGCCTCCCGGCATGGCCAGTTTTTTCAGCAGGCGGGCCAGCCCGCTGACCGGCAGGTCGATCCACGCCACGCGGTTGGCGGCTTCGTATTCGACTTCATAGGCCGCGCGCTCCAGCAGGAACAGGTCAAGCAAGGGCTGCAACTGGTCGGGCGCCACCCACGGCGCGGGCGAGGCCTCCATGTGCTCGCGGTAGCAGGTCAGGAAGGCTTCGCTGGCGGTGGCGCGGAATTGCTCCAGCAGCACCGCGCGGCGTTCGGCCAGTTGCGGCGGCAGTTCGCTATGGGTGCGTTCCTGGCGATCAGTGCCTACCGTGGCCGCGGCATAGTCGAGCGAGCGCAGCAGCCCTGCCACATCGCGCAGCGGTGAGGTCTTGCGCCGGCGCCAGTCCAGCGGCAGTCCGGGCTCGCCCTCGAAGTCGACCACGTAGGTGTCGTTTTGAGCGATCAGCACCTGCCCCAGGTGGAAGTCGCCGTGAATGCGCGTCTGCAGGCTGCCGGGCGCGGCGGCGGCAAGCCGTTCGACCAATGCGGGCAGGTCTTCGCGCGCGGCCAGCAGGGTCTGCACGTCGGCCTCGAAGGCCTGGCGCACCGGGCCGGGCACGGTGGCGGGCGGAGGCTGGAGCCGGTTCAGCGCGCGCTGCAGCGCGTCCATGGCTTGCCCCGCCCACGCGCGCGCATCGCCATCGGTGGCCGGCAACGGCGCGAAAGCGTCGTTGCCGGTAGGGCGTGCCAGCACCGCATGCAGCTCGGCCAACCGGCGGCCGAGCGTGCCGGCCAGCGCCGCGTAGCCGCTCATGGCCTCGCCAAACTCGTCCTCGCCTTCCTGCGAGGGCAAGGCGTCGTCGATGGTGCGGCCCAGGTAGTCCAGGGTCCAGTCCCAGCCATTGCCCTGATTCAGGATATAGCCCTGCAGCAGCAGCATCGTATGCGGCACGCCATCCGGCCCGGTACGGACCACTTCGCCCAGCAGCGGGGCCGCGTGCACATACCCCTGCGCGGTCAGGTAGCGCGTCATCTCGGCCTCGGGGTGGATGCCGCCCGAGAGCCGGCGCACCAGCTTGAGCACGGCCGTGCTGTTGTACGACAGCGAGCTGTTCGACTGCTCGGCCGACATGTACTCGATCGGCTCGCGCTCCAGGTCCAGCGCGGCCAGGCCGGGTTCGGCGCGGAAGTGGATGATGTCGTCGCCGACGTGCATCTGCATGTCATTGCGCAGCGCGCGCACCACCTCGCGCGCAAAGGGCTCGATCACGAAGCCATCGGTGGCCAGCCCCACGCGGCTGCCCTGGCGCACGCGCGCCATCGACAGGCCCTGCGCCAGCTGCGACACGCCGTCGGCGCTTTCGCGGTCCCACAGGACGCCCAGCGGCAACTGGTAGCGTTCGGTGCGTCCGGGCAGGGAGACCTCGACCTCGCCCAGGTAGATATCCTCGCCGCCGCTGCCGCGCGCAAAGGGCAGCAGGTAAGCGAGCGCAACGCGCTCGATGCGCTCATGCTTGGCGCCGAACCAGCGGCGCCGGCCAATATAGGGCGGCAGCACTTCGCTGGCCATGAGGCGGCGCGAGGCGTCGGTCAGTTCGGGCCTGCCTGTGTTCTGCATCACAAGCGTGATCTGGTCTGGCATCTGCTCGGGCGCCTCCACATGCCATGAGGGCGGCTGCGCCTCGTCGCTCAGCACGAACCAGTAGAAGCCATAGGGCGGCAGCGTCAGCAGGTAGGTCAGCGTGCCGATGGCCGGGAACGGCGTGGCGCCCATCATCTCCACCGGCACGCGGCCGTTGAAGGCGGACAGGTCCAGTTCGACCGCCTGCGGCGCGCGCGACAGGTTGGCCACGCACAGGATGTGCTCGTCCTCGAACTCGCGCAGGTAAGCCAGGATCTTCCTGTTGCCGGGAAACAGGAAGCGCAGCGTGCCGCGGCCGAAGGCGCGGTGTTTGCGGCGCAGCGCCAGCATGCGCCGCATCCAGTTCAGCAGCGAATGCGGGTCGCGTGCCTGCGCCTCCACGTTGACCGCCTCGTAGCCGTATAGCGGCCCCTGCAGCGGCGGCAGCACCAGGCGCTCGGGGTCGGCGTGCGAGAAGCCGCCGTTGCGGTCGGGCGACCACTGCATCGGCGTGCGCACGCCGTCGCGGTCGCCCAGGTGGATGTTGTCGCCCATGCCGATCTCGTCGCCGTAGTAGATCACCGGCGTGCCCGGCATCGAGAACAGCAGGCTGTTCATCAGCTCGATGCGGCGGCGGTCGCGCTCCATCAGCGGCGCCAGCCGGCGGCGGATGCCCAGGTTGATGCGCGCGCGCCGGTCCGAGGCATAGACCTCCCACAGGTAGTCGCGCTCGCTGCTGGTCACCATCTCCAGCGTCAGCTCATCATGGTTGCGCAGGAAGATGGCCCACTGGCAGTTGGGCGGCACCTCAGGCGTCTGGCGCATGATGTCGGTGATCGGGAAGCGGTCTTCGCGCGCGATCGCCATGTACATGCGCGGCATCAGCGGGAAGTGGAAGGCCATATGGCACTCGTCGCCCTCCGGGTCGGGCCCGGTCAGGCCGAAGTACTGCTGGGCATCTTCCGGCCACATATTGGCTTCGGCCAGCAGCATGCGGCCGCGGAAGTGCTGGTCCAGGTGCGCGCGGATATGGCGGATGACGGCGTGGGTCTCCGGCAGGTTCTCGTTGCTGGTGCCTTCGCGCTCCACCAGGTACGGCACCGCGTCCAGGCGCAGCCCGTCGATGCCCATGTCGAGCCAGAAGCGCATGACCGACAGCACTTCGTTGAGGACCTGCGGGTTGTCGAAATTCAGGTCAGGCTGGTGCGAGTAGAAGCGGTGCCAGAAATAGGCGCCCGCCACCGGGTCCCAGCTCCAGTTGGACTTCTCGGTATCGCAGAAGATGATGCGGGTGCCGGCATAGGACTGGTCATGGTCGGACCACACGTAGTAGCGGCGTGCCGCCGAGCCGGGCTTGGCCTTGCGCGCGCGCTGGAACCACGGGTGCTGGTCCGAGGTGTGGTTGATGACCAGCTCGGTGATGACGCGCAGCCCGCAGGCATGGGCCGCGGCGACGAAGCGCCGCGCCTCGGCCAGCGTGCCGTAGTCGGGGTGGACATTGCGGTAGTCGGCAATGTCGTAGCCGTCGTCGCGGCGCGGCGACGGATAGAACGGCAGCAGCCAGACGGTGTCCACGCCCAGGTTGACCAGGTAGTCGAGCTTGGCCTGCAGCCCGGCAAAGTCGCCCACGCCGTCGCCATTGGCGTCGTAGAAGGACTTGATGTGGAGCTGGTAGATGACCGCGTCCTTGTACCAGAGCGGATCGGCGTTGAGCAGGGCGGCATTGCCGGTTTCGGTAAGGCGTTTCATCCGTGTCTCCACGCATGCCTGTCAGGCGCCGTGCGGGTCGCTCGAATCCGGCGCCAAGGGTGGGCGAGGGGCGGGACGTTCCAGCGGACGCACATGCCAGACCGCAAAGGGCAGTTGCGCCGGGTCGAGCCGGATGCGCTGGTGCTTGCCGCGCAACTCGAAGCGCTGGCCGCGCATCAGGTCCTGCACCGCCAGGCCGGCCTGGTCGGGCAGGCCCCATTCCCACAGCGGGATTTCGATATCGGTGTCGTGTGCCGTGCGCGGATCCAGGCTGATCGCCGCCAGCAGCACATCGTCGCCGAACAGGTAGTCGGTGCCGGGCACGAAGCGCGCGAACCATAGCACCGCATCGCTGCCGGCGTGGTAGAAGCGCAGCCCGAGGTGGTTCTGCAGGGCGGGGTGCCCGGCGCGGATCTCGTTCAGGCGCGAGATTTCCGCGACGATATTGCCCGGTTGCCGCCAGTCGCGCACGCGTAGCTGGTATTTCTCGGAATCCAGGTATTCCTCCCGCACCTTGCCATCCAGCACGAAGGGTGCGCTCTCGCACAGCTCGAAGCCGCTGTACATGCCCCACAGCCCAGACAGCAGCGTTGCCAGCGCCGCGCGGATCAGGAAGGCGGGACGACCGCCGTGGTGCAGGAAGTAGGGGTTGATGTCCGGCGTATTGACGAAGAAGTGCGGGCGGAAGAAGTCGCGCAGCGGGCTCCGGGTGAGCTCGGTCATGTACTCCGTCAGCTCCCACTTGGTATTGCGCCACGTGAAGTAGGTGTACGACTGGCTGAAGCCCAGCTTGGCGAGCCGCGCCATCATCTTGGGCCGGGTGAAGGCCTCGGCCAGGAAGATGGTGTCAGGGTGGCGCGCGCGCACGTCCGCGATCATCCATTCCCAGAACGGCAGCGGCTTGGTATGCGGGTTGTCGACGCGGAAGATACGCACGCCGTGGTCGGCCCAGAACATCACTACGTCGCGCAGCGCCTGCCACAACGCGGCGCTGGCCGGCGGCGCCGCGTAGAAGTCGACGTTGACGATGTCCTCGTACTTCTTCGGCGGGTTCTCGGCATAGCGCAGCGAGCCGTCGGGCCGGTGCGCGAACCACTCCGGGTGGTCCTTCAGCCACGGATGGTCGGGCGAGCACTGGATCGCAAAGTCCAGCGCCAGCTCCAGGCCGTTGGCAGCGGCAGCGTCGATCACGCGACGGAAATCCTCGAAAGTGCCCAGCTCGGGATGCAAGGCATCGTGGCCGCCTTCTTCGCCGCCGATGGCGTAGGGGCTGCCCGGGTCGCCGGGCTCGCTGCGCAAGCTGTTGTTGCGGCCTTTGCGATGGGTGCGGCCGATCGGGTGGATCGGCGTGAGGTAAAGCACATCGAAGCCCATCGCGCGGATCGCTGGCAGCCGCGCAATGACATCGTCAAAAGTGCCGTGACGCTGCGCGTCGTTGCTTTGCGAGCGCGGGAACAGTTCATACCAGCTGGCATGGCGCGCCGCCAGGCGCTCGGCCTCGACGGGCATGGCCACCGGATGGCGCGATGCGAACGGGCGTCCTGCCGGCGTCTGCATCACCGCGTGCATCGCCGCCGCGGTGCGCCGGGACAGCAGCAGTTCGAGGCGGCGCGCGTCATCGCCGGCCGCGGCAGTCAGTTCGTCGACGATGGCGGACAGCTCGCTGTCCACGGGGGCCTTCTGGTTGTCCTTCTGGCCATTCCGCTTGCCATTGCCTGTCCTGCCGTTCCGGTCAGACTGGAGCAGTGCGTCCGCCACCAGCCGCGCGCCTTCTTCGGTTTCAAGCGCCACATTGAGTCCTGCCGCGCGCTTCTTGCCGATCTCGTCGAGCCAGCTGGCAAAGGTGTCGCGCCAGGCCTCAACCGTGAATTCATGCCGCCCCAGCGCCACCAGCGGGAAGCTGCCCTCCCAGCGGTCGTTGAGCAGCAGCTGCATCGGCGCTTCGTGCCAGCCGGTCTCTCCGGGAGCGCGCCAAAGCACGGCGGCGGCAAGCTTGTCGTGGCCGTCCATCCAGATGTCGGCGCTGACGGTCACGCGCTCGCCGACCACGCGCCGCACCGCGAAGCGGCCTTCGTCGCAGGAGGGCTCGACCCGCTCGATGACGACGCGCGGGGCCTCCATCGCCGCCACCACGCTGCCCAGGCCGGTCACGGCCAGGGTTTCATGGCCATGCGGCGCGGGCGCATCGGGGCGAGGCATGCCGGGCCGGCTCAGCGGCACCGGGGGCACTTCATACAGGCGGATGTCCGCGGGCGCCAGCGTGATGCTGGCGAGCGCGTCAAGCCGGCTGGTGCCGTCGATCGTGCCGCCGGGGCCGCCTGCCGCGGGTTCAAGGCGGGCGCTGGCGTGCGGCAAGGCGCTCAGCACGCGGTCGGCGCCAAGGCTGCCAGGTGCGACCGGGTCGGGGTTGAGCACCACGGCCAGCGCCGGGCCGCCGCCAGGCACGGCGGGGTCATCGCGTCGGATCTTCGCATCGGGCAAGGCGCAGTTGCCGTCTGGCGCGGGCAAACGCGCCAGCACCGTCAGCGGCGCATCGGGGCCGCTCAGCAGGCGCACGGCAAGGGCCGGTGCCGGATTGCGCGCGGCCAGCCAGGTGTTGGCTTCGAGCAGTTCATGGGTGATGTCGTAGGGGGCGCCGTCGTGCGCGGCGCCGTCAGGGGCCAGCGGATCGCGCGCGAGCGATCCGCCGGTTTCGAACCCAGCCGGCACCAGGATGCCGTCGCCGATCGCCGCCGCTGTCCACAGCGCGCGCCGCGCGCTGAGCGCGTCATGGCTGGACGGGGTCAGCGCCGGCGCTGCCAGTACCCGGCCAAAGCGGCGCAGGCGCGCCATTTCCTCGGTCAGCCAGGCACTGCGGTAGTCCCACCACGGCAGCGAGCAGAAGGCGCCGTCGAAGCCGGCCGGCGCCAGCTCGTCCACTTGCGCCGGCGTCAGGCCCGGCGTCCAGGCAAGAAAGCGCGGCGTGCCAGGCGCCTGGTCCGGCGCGGCATCGCTGCGCAAGGTTTCCAGCAGCGCGGCCCAGCACCTGCCGGGCACGCGTGCCGGCGCACGACAGCAGAACCCCGCGGCGCCCGCCGCCCAGGCCATGCGCAGCCGCGCCGCCCACCACCGCCCCAGCGCATCGGCAATTTGCCGGTCATGCCAGCGCAGGCGCGTGCCGGGAATATGATTGTCGGTCTCGTGGGGGGCAAAGGCTGGCGACGCGGTGTCGATCCAGGCGACGTCCGGCAGGTCGTCTGCCCCGGCGGCGCCGTCGGCCATATAGCGGTCCAGTGAAATATCGAGCAGCGGGGCCAGCCCATGCCGGGCGCATGCCGCAAACGCGTCTTCCCCAGGCAGGTGCGGCCAGCCGCCGATCAGTACGTGGTCGAAGCCCAAGGCCGCCACGCGCTGCAGTGCGTGCTGATCGGCATCGGGCGTTCCGGACAGTTCGATCTGGCAGATCCGCACAAAGTCCTCCGGTGATTCGCTCCGACGGAGCAACAGGATCCCGTTCCGGCCCCTGGCGGCCGGCCGGCGCGGTGGCACAGCCACGCGAAGTGCGTGCCAGCGCGCCTGGCCCGGCGCCGTGATGCGCCGAGCCAAGGCGCCTCAAGGGGCAATGCCGCTGCACGCCATGCGCGCGATGCGGATCCGCTTGTAAAAACTACCGGCGCGCGCCGTGCCGATGGAAAGAACGCGCAAGGCTGCCCCGGCACTGTCTGGGAAGGGTCTCGCGTGAGCGCTGCTGTTGGCCAATGCGCAGCGCGCGAGGAAGGTCAGTTCGGGACGGAGCGATCGTGGTCGAAGCTGTTGCGTGCCCGGACCTGGCCATCGCGGCCGTGGATCAGCAGTTCGACGTGTTCGCGCTGCGCCTTGGTGGCGCCGGCCGCAACCGCTTCTTCCTGTGTGGCATGGTGCGATTCAGCGTAGCGCGCGCCTTCGTGGATGACATCCCAGCCCCCGTCGTACGGAACGACGTGTATGTTGCTGCCCATGTTGGGTCTCCTCGAATACGGATGCTTCCATTGTGGTGCATCTGCGCGCGCTGTCTATCCGGCGGCGTCTGACAGGCGCGAAGCGCACCAAGTTCCACTTTTCGATGGAAATCCCTGGTTATTTGTCGGGCCTCTTGTAAGCTGGACTTGGATCGCAAAAAGAGGAGCGGACCATGCGAGCAAGATTTGCCAGGGGGCTGACGCAGTCGCCGGTGACCGTGGTGGCCCGGGCGTTCGACGGAGAAGCGATGCGCACTCCCCAGGTGGGCGACCTGGTGACGGTATATAGCCAGGATCAGGACACCGAATTCAATATCCGCTTGTGCGAGGCCATCGAGCCCGGCCGCTGGCGCGGCGTGGTCTACGCGATCGGCCGCGGCCAGGACGTGCTGGTCACGGCCGAAGGGCTGGAGATCGACGACGTGGTCGAGGTGATGCGCGAGGAAATCGCCTCGGTCATCCCCTGCGGACGATCCCACTGAACGCCGCACCCCGCGGGTGCGGACATTCCGGTTTTGAAGACGCCTGCGGCCCGGTTCAGGCCCGCCGCGCGGGCTGCCTTGGCACACCCAGCCACATGGCCAGCCCGCTGGCCAGCAGCAGCGCCGCCAGCAGGTAGAGCGCATTGTCCAGGCTGCCGGTCTGGGTCTTGATCTGCCCGATCACCCACGGGCTGACAATGCCGCTGGTGATGCCGATGCTGCTGATGAAGGCGATACCCGCCGCCGCGCCCGCGCCCGGCAGGTAGCTGGGCGGCAGCGACCAGAACACCGGCAGCGCGGCAAAGATCAGCACCGCGGCCACCGACAGGATGGCCAGCATCACCGCCAGGCTGGGCAGGTGCAGCGTCAGCGCCGCCAGGGCCAGCGCGCCGCCCGCCGTGCACAGCAGGAAGTGGCGGTGGCGCTCGCCGGTGCGGTCGGAATGGCGTGCGATCAGGATCAGGCCGACCGCGCCCACCGCATTGGGCACGACCGAATACAGGCTGACCGACACCACATCGGTGATGCCGAAGTCGCGGATCATCAGCGGCATCCAGAAGCTCAGCGCCAGCGAGCCGCAGGTCAGCGAAAAATAAATGAAGGCGAACAGGTACACGCGCGGGTTGCGCAGCACCCGGCGCAGCGCCTGCAGCGAATGGCCGCCGGCATGCGCCTGCGCGGCGGTGTCATGCGCCAGGTGGGCGCGTTCGCCGTCGGTCAGCCAGCTGGCGTGCTGCGGGCCGTCCACCAGCATGCGCGCGGCCACCAGTCCCAGCAGCACCGCGGGCGCGCCCTCGATCGCAAACATCCACTTCCAGCCCTGCAGGCCGAGCACGCCGGCCATGTCGCGCATGATCCAGCCGGACACCAGCCCGCCCAGCACGCCCGCCACCGCCACGCCGGCAAAGAAGATCGCCATCACCGCGGCACGCCGCCGCGCCGGGAACCAGTAGGTCAGGTAGAGCACGATGCCGGGGAAGAAGCCGGCCTCGAATACGCCCAGCAGGAAGCGCAGCGCGTAGAACTGCGTGGGCGTGGCAACGGCCATCATCGCCACCGAAGCCACACCCCACAGCACCATGATGCGCGTGAACGTATGGCGCGCGCCGAAACGCGCCAGCAGCATGTTGCTGGGCACCTCGCACAGCACGTAGCCGACGTAGAAGACGGCGGCGCCCAGGCCGTACATGGCGTCGCTGAAGCCCAGGTCCTGCTTCATCTGCAACTGGGCGAAGCCGATGTTGATGCGGTCCAGGAACGACACCACGTAGCAGACGAACAGGAATGGGATGATGCGCAGCCAGACCTTGCGGTAGAGCGCGTCCTCATCGGGCGCGGCCAGTGCGGCAAGGGGCTGGGCGGGGGGCGTCAGGCTGGATAGGGACGAAAGATCCCCTGAGACCGGATGGCTCATGAACGTTGTCTCCGTACGGTGGTGGCTGCGGCGGCGGGCAGCCGGCGGGTGCCGCCAGCGGGCCGCGTCTGGCGCGCGTTGGCCCGGGATGGTTTGAGAAGAAACGCTGCGCCGGTGCGGCCAGGCCGCACCGGCGTCAGGTCAGGCTGGCGTCGTGGCCGGCATGGCGGTCACGCCTTCGCGCGCGGCGGCGATGGCGGCCAGCAGCACGTCGTGGTCGCCGATATGGTTGGCCAGCAGCAGGATCAGCTGCGCGTTGGCGGCCTGGCTGTGGGCGTCGTCGAGGTCGCGGTGCATGTCGATCAGCGCTTCGTAGAAGTCGTCGGGCCGCGCCAGGTTGGGCTGGGTGTTGAGCGTATTGGGCATGGAAGTCTCCGCGGTGCTGGTCTGGCGGGTCTCAGGCGGCCATGCGGCCGGGCTGCGGGGCGCGCAGGTCGGCACCGGTGGCGCGCGCCAGCGCGGCGCGGATCGCAGCCGCGTCGGGGTGGTGCCAGCGGGCGCAGACATGCTGGTCCGGACGGATCAGGTAGCAGGTGCCGGGCGTGGCGCCGTAGCGCGCGGCGGCCAGTCCCTCGTGATCGCGCAGGACGGTGGCGTCGGTGCGGGGCAGCGCCGGCTGCGTGGCCTCGGTCACGTAGACCAGCTGCAATGGCACACCCGCGTGCTTCAGTGCGGCGAGGTCGCCCGGCGTGCCGGCATCGATCGCATCGGGATTGCCGAACACCAGCACCGTGAAGTCTCCGCACAGGTGCGACAGCAGCCATCCCGCGCCGTGGGCGCCGGATACCGGGGCGTCGCAGCAGACGGCGCCGGGCACCATGTTGCCGGCATAGCCTTGCGGCTCGTCGCTGGTGTTCAGTGGCGAATCCTGCAGCACGGCGGGCACCGACAATCGTCCGCTGTTGACCAGGGTGCGCGCAAACGCATGGCGCTTGGACAGCGTCAGCACCGCATCGCGGAACACGCGGCTCACCGCGCTCTTGGGCGTGATGAAGTCGGTGGAGCGGGTGGAGTTGCGGATATTCTCGTCGGCGGCGTATTCGCGCTCGCTGGCGTAGGTGTCCAGCAGCTTGTCGCAGGCCTGGCCATGCAGCACGCAGGCCAGCTTCCAGGCCAGGTTCTCCGCGTCCTGGATGCCGCTGTTGGCGCCGCGCGCGCCGAATGGCGACACGCCGTGCGCGGCATCGCCGGCAAACAGGATATTGCCGTGGCGGAAACTGTCCATGCGCAGGCACGAAAAGGTGTAGACGCTGACCCATTCCAGCTCGAACTTCACGTCCTTGCCCAGCAGTGCCTGCACCCGCGGAATCACGCGCTCCGGCGTTTTCTCCAGCACCGGGTCGGCATCCCAGCCCAGCTGGAAGTCGATGCGCCAGACATTGTCGGGCTGGCGGTGCAGCAGCACCGACTGGTTGGGGTGGAAGGGCGGGTCGAACCAGAACCAGCGCTCGGCCGGGAAGTCCGCTTCCATCTTCACGTCGGCAATCAGGAAGCGGTCGCGGAAGGTGCGGCCCTTGCTGTCCAGGCCCAGCAGCTTGCGCATCGGGCTGCGCGAGCCGTCGGCGGCCACCACATAGCGGGCGGCAAGCGGATAGCAGCCGTCGGGGGTTTCGACGGTCAGTACCACGCCGGCATCGCCCGTGCCGCGTTGCTCCAGCCCGACCACCTTGTTGTGCCAGCGGATCTCGATATTGGGCAGAGCCTGCGCGCGCTCCAGCAGGAAGCCTTCGACGTAGTACTGCTGCAGGTTGATAAAGGCCGGGCGGCGGTGACCGCTCTCGGGCAGCAGGTCGAAGCTGTAGACCTGTTCGTCGCGCAGGAACACCCTGCCGACATGCCAGCCCACGCCCTTGTCGACCATGCGCTCGCCGCAGCCCAGCCGGTCGAAGATATCCAGCGTGCGCTTGGAAAAACAGATCGCGCGCGACCCGGTGGACAGCGTGCAGTCGTCGTCCACCAGCACCACGCGCACGCCGCGCTGCGCCAGGTCGATGGCGGTGGCCAGCCCGACCGGGCCGGCCCCGACCACGACCACCGGATGCACCGCGGCGGGTGCGGCTTCAGCGGATTGCCCGGCGCGCTGTTCCGCGCAGGGCTGGTATGCGAACGACAGCCGCTGGTAGTCGATGCTGCTCATGCTTGTGTCTCCATCCACCTTGTTGCTCTGTTGCTCTGTTGCTCTGTTGCTCTGTTGCTCTGTTGCCGGTTCGGTTCTGCTTGCTTCAGTCCTGCAGCGCGGCCCACATTTCCTTGTCGCGCTGGGCCGTCCAGATGCGCGGATGGCGCACCCCGGCGGCCTCGTCGTAGGCGCGCGAGACATCGAAGGGCAGGCAGTGCTCGTAGATGAAGACGTGGCCGAACTTGGGGTCCATGGCGCGGCGTGTGTGCGCCATCGCGGCCTTCAGGTCGAGCTTTTCGGCCACGGCTTCCTTGCCGGCCTGGAACAGGGTGGAGACAAAGTCCTTGGTGTAGGCGATGCCTTGCTTCACTGCCTCGGGCGTGGTCAGCGCGGGGCCGCGGCCGGGGACCAGCTTTTCGGGGTTGAGCGCCTGCAGGGCGTCCAGCGTGGCCGGCCATTGCTCCAGCTGGGCGTCGCCGCAGTAGCAGGCAGCGTCGTACTCGACCAGGTCGCCCGAGAACAGCACTTTCTGCTGCGGCAGCCAGACCACGGTATCGCCCTTGGTATGACCCGAACCCAGGTGGGCGATGCGCACTTCCAGCTTGCCCAGGAACAGCGTGATTTCCTTGTCGAACACCAGCGTCGGCCAGGTCAGGCCGGGCACGGTCTCCACGCCGGCGAACAGGCGCGGGAAGCGCTCGATCTCGGACTTCATGTCGGCCTCGCCGCGCTCGACGATCATTTCGTAGGTGCCGCGGCTGGCGATGACCTGCTGCGCGCCTTCGGCAAAGTAAGCCGATGCGCCCAGCACGCGCACCGCGTGGTAGTGCGACAGCACCACGTACTTGATCGGCTTGTCGGTGATGGTGCGGATGCGCGCGATCAGGTCCTGCGCCATGGCCGGCGTGGCGGTGGTGTCGACGATCAGCACGCCGTCGTCGCCGATGACCACGCCCGAGTTGGGATCGCCTTCGGCGGTGTAGGCCCAGGCGTTTTCGGACAGCTGGGTAAAGGTGACTTGCTTGGCTTCCAGGTCGGCCTGCGATGCAAATGCCTTGGACATGGCGTCTTTCCTCTGTGTGGGGAGGCGAGACGGCACCGGCTGGGCACGGTGGTGCGTTGCGCTGGCCGCGCGGGCTGTCTCGCCCCGTTCATATGGATTCCGGGATGTCTCACGACGCGGTGCGCCGTGTTGCGACGGGGTAGTGCAATCTTAGGAAACGTTCGAAAATTAATCAATAGCGAAATGATTAGTCTATGACAAATAATTGAAGTGAGTGGCGAGCGCGTTCCAGATATGCCGAAATTCGCGGGTAAACCCTTGCTCGTGTGGCTTCGGGAGCCGTTCGATTAATATCCGGGGTTTCCGATCACACTGGACGGCAATGGCCAGACGCAAGGCTGGGGAAGCAGCAGCACAGGCAGGCGAGCCCGCGGCGCATGCCGACAAGGCACAGCGCGGCATCCAGAGCGTGGAGGTGGGCGGGCGCCTGCTGGCGGCGCTGGCCGCTGCGCGCGCGCCGATGGCGCTGGCCGCGCTGGCCGATGCCGCGCAACTGGCGCCAGCCCAGGCGCATGCCTACCTGGTCAGCCTGACCCGGCTGGGCCTGATCAAGCGCGACCATCTGTCCGGCCGCTACGAGCCCGGGCCGCTGTCGTTGCGGCTGGGCATGCTGCACCTGGAGCAGGACCCAGCCTGGCGTGCCGCGTTGCCGCGGGTGGATGCGCTGGCGCAGGCCCTGGGCTTCAGCGTGGCGACCAGCCTTGCCGGGCCGCAGGGGCCAACCATCGTGCGCTATGTGCCGGCCAGCGCGCCGCTGCACGTCAATCTGCACGTGGGCACGGTGATGGCGTTGTCCGCTACCGCCACCGGGCGCGTGTTCTGCGCCTTCCAGCCGCCGGCGCAGTGGCAGCCGTTGTGGCACGCGCAGCAGCCGGATGCGACCGAGTCCGACCTGGCCGCCTTCGGCGCCAGGCTGGCCGAGATCCGCGCTCGCGGTATCGAACGCAGCATCGACACCCCCAGTCCGGCGGTCAGCAGCCTCAGCGTGCCGGTGCTGGACGTAGCGGGAGTGCTGCGGCTGGTGCTGACGCTGGTGGGTTCGACCGGTGCCATCGACGTGGATTGGCGCGGTACAGCGGCGCGGGCCTTGCTGGCCGCGGCGGCCGACATCGGTGCGGCGCTGCGCGAAGCACAGGAGCGACCGGCATGAACAGCGCGACCGAAGCCCAGCAAGACCTGGAAGGCGGCAAGCCGCAGCGCGGCATCCAGTCGCTGGACAGCACCGGACAGTTGCTGGGCGCGCTGGTGGCTGCCGGCCGGCCGCTGGCGCTGCGCGACCTGGCGCTGGCCGCGGGCATGCCGCCGGCCAAGGCGTTCCCGCATCTGGTCAGCTTGCAGAAGACCGGCCTGCTGGCGCGCGATGCGGCGGGCAACTACCTGTGCGGACCCCTGGCGCTGGAGCTGGGACTGATTGCGCTGCAGCGGCTGTCGCCGACGCGCGAGGCGGAACCGGAGGTGATCGAGCTGGCCGGCGCCACGGGCCTGAGCGTGGCCATGGCCGTGCTGGGGCCGCTGGGGCCCACGGTGGTCCGGCTGGAGGAGTCGGCGCGGCCACAGCACGTGAGCCTGCGCGTGGGCACGGTGCTGTCGCTGGTCCATACCGCCATCGGCCGCACCGCGGCGGCCCATCTGCCAGCCAACGTGCTGGCGGGCCTGCTGGAAAAAGACGAGCTGCGCATGGCCGGCACCGCGGCGGCGGAAGTGCTTGCGCCCGGCGGCAAGCTGGCGCCGGCCTACGCCGGGCGCCTGGCTCAGGTGCGCGCGGCCGGGCTCGACAATGCGCTGAGCCACCCGGTGCCGGGTATCGACACGCTGGCGGCGCCGGTGTTCGACCACACCGGCAGCCTGGCGCTGGTGATCGCCGTGATGGGGTCCAGTGGCAGCTTCGACAGCGGCACCGACGGCGCCACCGCCGCGCTGGTGCGGCAGGCGGCGCGGCGGCTGTGTTGGCGCTTCGGCGCGCCGGACGCGGCCTGAATCAGGCCATCGGCCGGGCCATCAGTCAGGCCATCAGTTGTCCAGCTTGATATTGGCCGACTTGATCAGGCTGTCCCACTTCTCGTACTGCGCGCGGATATAGCTGCCGAACTGCGCCGGCGTCGCGGGGAAGGGCACGGTGCCCTGGCTGGCGAGCCTGGCAACCATTTCCGGCTGCTTCAGCGCCGCCACGATCTCGCCGTTGAGGCGGTCGATCACTGCCTTGGGCGTGCCAGCCGGCGCGGCCACGCCGAACCACGCGGTCAGTTCGTAGCCGGGCACGCCGGCGGCGGCCAGCGTCGGCACGCCCGGGAGCTGGTCCGACGGCTTCTGCGTGGTCACCGCCAGCGCGCGCACGCGGCTGTCGCGGATATACGGCAGCGCGGTCGAGACGCTGTCGAACATCATGGTGATGCGCCCGCCGATCAGGTCCGTCATCGACGCGGCGCTGCCCTTGTACGGAATGTGCGTGATATTGACACCGGCCAGGTGCGTGAACAGCTCGCCCGCCAGGTGCGACGACGAGCCGTTGCCGAACGAGCCGTAGGTCAGTTTGCCCGGTTCCTTGCGCGCCAGCGCCAGCAGTTCCTGCACGTTGTGCGCCGGCACGCTGGGATGCACCACCAGCACATTGGGCAGGTACGCGACCGAAGCGACCGGTGCGAAGTCTTTCAGCGGATCGTAGCCGGGCTTGTCATAGAGGCTCTTGTTCACCGCCAGCGAGCCGAAGGTGCCGAACAGCAGCGTGTAGCCGTCGGCCGGGGCCCGCGCCACGGCGATGGCCGCCAGGTTGCCGCCGGCGCCGGGCCGGTTGTCGATCACCACCGGCTGGTGCAGCCGCACCGACAGCGCGTTGCCGATCTCGCGCGCGAGCAGGTCGGTGGCGCCCCCGGGCGGGAAGGGCACCACCAGCCGCACCGGCTTGTCGGGATAGTCCGCCAGCGCGGTACCGGCGGCGGTGGCCGCCAACGCAAACAGCAGCCCCGTGGCCGCGCGCCTGATCCAACCCTGCATCGCTGTCTCCTTTCTGTGATCCGTTGCGATGGAATGGGTCTCAGTGTGTCGCAGCGGCGGCGGGCGCGTGTTTGGGATTGGCGAAGGTCGTGTTTGGGGCGGCCGCCGGTCAGTCCGGCCGGCGCAGCCGCGCAATCGTGCTGAACAGCGCTTCCAGCGCCACCGGCTTGACCAGGTGCGCGTCGAAGCCGGCAGCCTCGGTATGCTGCCGGTCCTCGGGCTGGCCGAAGCCGGTCAGCGCCACGAAACGCGTCTGCTCGGTGCCCGCCACGCCGCGCATGGCGCGCACGACCTCGAAGCCGTCCATGCCGGGCATGCCCAGGTCGATCAGCGCGATATGCGGACGGCAGCGCGGCGCCACATGCAGGGCTTCGACACCGTCGTAGGCAATGGTCACTTCGTGGCCGTACATCTCCAGCAGCATGGCCAGGCTGTCGGCGGCGTCGCGGTTGTCATCGACCAGCAGGATGCGCTGCGCCTGCAGCGCCGCCGCGCCCGAGCCGGGCGCCTGCTGCGTGGGGGCCTGGACCGCGTCGGCCTTGTGCGCTGCCGGCAGCGGCAGGCGCAGGGTAAACGTGCTGCCCAGCCCCGGCCCGTCACTGGCGGCAGCGATCGTGCCGCCGTGCAGTTCCACCAGCGAGCGGCACAGCGACAGGCCGATGCCGAGCCCGCCCTGCACATCCGTGCCAGGCCGGCTTTCCTGCATGAACAGGCGGAAGATGTCCTCGAGGGCGTGCGGGGCGATGCCGCGGCCCTGGTCGATGACACTGACTTCCAGCGTACGGTTCTGCACCGTGGCGGCAATCACCACAGCCGTTCCCGGCGGCGAGAACTTCGACGCATTGAGCATCAGGTTCTGCATGACCTGCACCAGCCGCGTCTTGTCGGCATCCATGTGGATCGGGCCGGCCGGGGTCTGCACGTCCACGCGCTGTGCCTTGGCATCCAGCGCGGGCCGGGCCCCTTCGATGGCGAGTGCAAGGATGTCCTTGAATTCCACCGGCCCGGTGCGCAGTTCGATCCGGCCGGAGGTGATGCGCCCGATATCGAGCAGGTCGTCCACCAGCCTGCTCAGGTGAGCCACCTGGCGCTCGATCAGTCCCAGGCTCTTGTTTGCCAGCGCCGCGTCCCCCGGTGCCAGCCGCATGGCTGTCAGTGCGCTGCGCACCGGGGCCAGCGGATTGCGCAACTCATGGGAAAGCGTGGCCAGGAACTCGTTCAGGCGCTGGCTGGAGCGCTCCAGCTCCTCGCGGCGGCGGCGTTCGCTCATGTCACGCGTCACCTTGGCGAAGCCGCGTAGCGTGCGCGATTCGTCGTAGACCGCGGTCAGCGTGACATTGGCCCAGAACAGCGAACCGTCCTTGCGCACCCGCCAGCCTTCGTCCTCGACGCGCCCGGCGCGGCGCGCCAGGTCCAGGTGCCGCTGCGGCTTACCCGCGGCAACGTCTTCCCGCGGGTAGAACACCGAGAAATGCCGGCCGATGATCTCGTCGCGGCGGTAGCCCTTGATATACGAGGCGCCGGAATTCCAACTCACGATATGGCCGCCGGGATCAAGCATGAAGATCGCGTAATCCTTGACGCCCTCCACCAGCAGGCGCAGCGTTTCCTCGCTCTGCCGCAGCGCCTCGGCCGCGCGGCGCCGGTCGGTCAGGTCGCGCGTGACCTTGCCGAAGCCGATCAGCCGGCCGTCGGCGTCCCGCAGGGCGGTGATGACGACGTTGGCCCAGAAGCGCGTGCCGTCCTTGCGCACGCGCCAGCCTTCGTCCTCGAACCGGCCCAGTTCGGCGGCGGCTTTCAACTCGGCGTCCGGCCAATGCCGGGCAACCGCGTCGGGCGTGTAGAACTGCGAGAAGTGCTTGCCCAGGATCTCTTCGCGCTTGTACCCCTTGATGCGCGCCGCACCCTTGTTCCAGCTGGAGACATGGCCGCCGACGTCGAGGGTGAAGATGGCGTAGTCCTCGATGGCATCCACCAGCGTCCGATAGGGGGTATCCGCCGCATGACAGTCGTCCTGGCCGCCAGCGCCGGGGCCGTGCGCGCTTCCGGCTTGCCGTTGCGGATCGTCGGGGCGTCTGGTCATGGTTGGTCTGGGGCGGGTGTGCCGGCGTGCGCCAGCGCCTTGGATCCGTGTGGTGCGGTAAGGATACCCCTGCGGCCTGCCGGCAGGGCAAAAGCGCAGCCGGCAATTCCGGCAGGACGTGCCGGGACAAGCTCACAGAGTCAGAAGGTTCCTTGCTGCAAATCAGAATGTACGGATTGTCTGGCAATACCGGCTCCCTAGGAGTTCGTCGGAGTTGAGGTGAAGCGTGATTCAAAACATCAGGTCGTGACGGGGTTCGCTTCGGTTGGCGGGCTCATCGCAGTCGTGATACGCGATGAAGGTATTTGAGAGTGGATGAGGAAGGCAATCGGGTGCTTTTTGACCGCACAAGAAGCCCGCTGATCGGCCCTATGCACCCCGTAATACGTTCATCCGCTTGATGTTCCACGCGAGCGCCACCAGCGACCATTCCGCCGCGACGTTGGACAGTCCGCGCAGCGAGAACTGCCGGAATCCCATCACTCGCTTGATGATGCCGAACACCGGCTCGACCGTGCTCTTGCGCAGCCCGTACAGTGCTCGCCCCGCCTTCGTTTTGTGTCGGTGTGTCATCCTGACGATTGGATCGGTGCTCTCAGGCGGCGCCGGATCGTCGGCGAAGCGTTCCATCAGCGGCAGATGATGGGCGTCGCGCTGGATCGCAATCAGCGGGGTGATGTCCGCCGCCTCGCAGGTGACGACGTTGGCCGCACTGAAGTAGCCCGCATCCGCCAGCAAAATCTCAGGCTGGCCCAATGGCTCGGGCAGCGCCCCCAGCACGTCGATCATCGGTGCGACCTGGCGCTTGTCGTTGCTTTGCTGGGTCACTGAGGTGCCCACGATCAACATCGTCTCGACATCCACCGCTGCCTGCGCGTTGTAGCCTTGCTCGAAGCCGCCGCTGGACACCGGCATGATGCGCGACTCTTCGTCCGTCAGGTTGATCTGGTCGCGTTCCTTGGCACCGCCTTGCGGCGGCTCCGGGTCCTTGCCCCGCGGCTTCTTGCCGTCTTTGCGCTGCGCCTCGCGACGCGCCACCTTGGCTTCATACTCCTGCTGCTCTTGCTCGAACCGTTCCTGCGCCCGTGCCTCGATCTTCGCCTTCGCTTCGGCCAACGCCTTCAGTCGCGCTTCGCGCCGTGCGATCTCCGCCGGTACATCCATCCCATCTGGCAGACTCTCTCGATCGGCGGTCTCGGCCATCGCCATCAACTGCTGCACTTCTTCATGCAACTGCGCTTCGATCCGGCCGATATACCCGTGCGACAGCGCGCGGTGCCTGCTCGCATTCGCCTTCACCTTGGTGCCATCCAGCGCAATCCGGCCCAGCTTGACCAGCTTCATCTCCTTCGCGATCAGCAGCACCTGCACGAACAGCTTCTCTAACTGGCTCGCAAACCGCTTGCGAAAGGTGGCCAGCGTGTCATGGTCCGGATGCGTGTTCGCCGCAATGTAGCGGAACGCCACCGAGTCATAGGTCGCTCTCTCAATCTTGCGGCTCGAAGACACTCCGGTCGCATACCCGTACACCAGCAAGCCAAGCAGCACCTCGGGGTGATGCGCCGCCATGCCGCGACCCGCGTACGCCCCACTCAGCTCCGACAGGTCCATCTGCTCGATGACTTCCACTACGAACCGCGCCAGATGACCTTCCGGCAACCAGTCCTCCACTGACGGTGGCAACAGATAGTCGGTCTGACGATCAACGGGCACGAAACGACTCATCTATGGGCTCACTCAGCGAACTGTGAATTTATCAACGCCCAACCCGTCCCGCCGGACGACTGGAGATCCCGAAAATCCGACAAACTCCTAGAATGGGCGCACCAGGGTTTGCAGGTCTTCTATCCACAGCGCCAATGACACAGTCCGATCCACGCCGCCCGCCGCGCGACGCCATGCCGTGCAGCACGGATTGCCAGATGGCCAGCGTCTGCCCGGACGGCCGACGGCGGCGCCAGCAATGCCAGCCAGCCGGCGCCGAGCCGGGGCAGCGCATGGTCCGCCTGCGCAAGGGCGAGTACCTCTACCTGCTGGGCGATCCGGTGACAGCGCTGTATGCCATCCGCGCTGGCACGCTCAAGACCCATGTCACGACCGAGGACGGCCGCACCCAGGTGGTCGGCTTCCACTTTCCCGGCGACCTGGTCGGACTGGACAGCCTGGCAGGCCTGCACTATGCGTCCTACGCCACGGCGCTGGAAGACACCAAGCTGTGCCTGTTCCCGGTGGACGCGCTGCGCCATGTGGCGGCCAGCCTGCCGCCGCTCGGCAACCAGCTGTTCCTGGCCCTGGACGCCCAGGTGCGGCATGCGCGGGCGCTGCAGACCATGCTGGCGCTGATGACTGCCGAAGAGCGGCTGGTGACCTTCCTGCTGTGGCTGGCAGACGGCTTTGCGGCGCGTGGCTTCTCGTCCTCGGAATTTGTGCTGCGCATGAGCCGGGAAGAGATCGGCAGCTATGTCGGCCTGACGCTGGAAACGGTGAGCCGGCAGTTCTCCCGGCTCGCGGAGATCGGACTGATCGGGGTGCGGCACCGCACCATCACGTTGCGCGACAAGCACGCGCTGCGGGCCATCGCCGCGCGCCCGATGATCCTGGCCCAGGCGCCCGCGCCCGGACCGTCCACGGCAACTGACGAAGCTGGTCCGGCGCAAGGCTGACATGGAACATGCAAGGCAAGCCGGGCCGGCCGGCAGGGACCATAGCCAGGAACCCGACAGCGACAGTCTCCGGGAGATCAAGGAGCTGAACCTGTCCTACCTGCTGCTGGTGCAGCGGCTGATGCGCGAGAACGAGGCCGAGGCGCTGTACCGGCTTGGCATCGACCGTGAAGTCGGCCGCGTGCTGGCGTCCCTGACACCGCCGCAGATGGTGGCGCTGGCGCGCTCCAACCTGGTGCTGTGCCGCTTCCGGCTGGACGACGGCATGCTGCTGGCCGCATTGACCGGGACCGAGCCGCCGCGCGTCCTGCAAAGCATGCACGCCGCCATCGTCATGGCTTCTCGGCGGGAATAGAGCAAGACTTCTGCAATCGGAGGGTATATGACTGGCAATGCGACAACGCAGGTCGATCTGAAGCGGATGGCGGTGGCCGCCGAGCGCCGGGGCGCCTTCCTGCCCGCGGCAACCCGCAAGGAAATTGCCGGCACGCTGCAGATGCAGGATATCGTCCTGGCGCTGGGTGCCGAGGCCGGGGAGCAGCGCTGCATCGAAGCGGGCCTGGAAGTGCTGGCCATGGCCGGGCACCCGCCCGCGCGTGCCGTGGTGTCGGTAGGGCACGGGCGGCAGCCGGCGCTGGATTTTTATGTCGACACCGACGTGCAGACTTGCTGCGATCTGGACAGCGCATTGCAGCAGGCCATCGCCAGTCGTTTCACCAGCGTGCTGCCGCCCGGGCTGGCGGTGTCAGTGCTGCCGCTTGACGTCTACATGCAGGAGTCCGCGGCCGCGGGCAAGGTGTTCGAGGCCGAAACCTTCCGCGCCTGCGCGCGCGAACTGCTGGCCCGCGGTGGCGAAATGCACCAGCGGCTGGCGGTCGTGTGCGCCTATCTTTCCGTGCTGCATGACGCGCAGGGCCTCGCGGAACGGCTTGGCTACCTCGAACAGAGCCTGCTGGACCGGGGCCAGGAGGCCCTGTCCTGGCGCCTGCGGCGGCATCGCAGCGTGGAAGGGCGGGCATTGGCGCAGGCGCTGGAAGGACTGTCCCGCGCCGCCGACGGCGCCTTGTATGAGTTTGGCACCCGCTACAGCTTCGAGCGGGCCAGCTACCAGCTTGAGCAGATGCAACGCGTTCATGACCGGATCGCGCGCTTTCGGGACACCTGCCGCCTGGGCGAGCCGTGGGCCGGGCCCCAGTACGGCGCATGCGCGCGCGCGACGTACTGAGGCCAGGCGCCTTCAGATGCCGGCCATGCAGGTGTATTTGATGACCAGGTAATCCTCGATCCCGTAGTGCGAGCCTTCGCGGCCCACGCCCGATTGCTTGACGCCGCCGAACGGCGCCACCTCGTTCGAGATCAGGCCCGTGTTCACGCCGACCATGCCGTACTCCAGCCGTTCGGAGACGCGCCAGACCCGGCCCAGGTCGCGCGCGTAGAAGTAGCTGGCCAGGCCGAACTCGGTGTCGTTGGCCATGGCGACCACGTCATCCTCGGTCTCGAATCGGAACAGCGGCGCCAGCGGTCCGAAGGTCTCTTCGCGCGCGACCAGCATGCCGGGGCCGACGTCGGCCAGCACGGTCGGCTGGAAGAAGGAATGCCCCAGTGCGTGGCGCTGGCCGCCCTGCAGCAGGCGGGCACCCTTGCCGAGCGCATCGGCGATATGTTCTTCCACCTTGGCCACGGCCTTGTCGTCGATCAGCGGGCCGATGCGCACGCCGTCATCCATGCCGTTGCCAACCTTGAGAGCCGCCACCGCCGTCACCAGCTTCTGCGCGAACGCGTCGTACACGCCCGACTGCACGTAGATGCGGTTGGCGCAGACGCAGGTCTGGCCGGCGTTGCGGTACTTCGACACGATCGCGCCTTCCACTGCCGCATCCAGGTCGGCATCGTCGAACACAATGAAGGGCGCGTTGCCGCCCAGTTCCATCGAGACCTTCTTGATGGTCGATGCGGTCTGCGCCATCAGCACCCGGCCGACCTCGGTCGAGCCGGTGAAGGTCAGCTTGCGCACCAGCGGGTTGCTGCTCATCTCGCCGCCAATCGCGCTGGCCGAGCCGGTCACCACCGACAGCACGCCCGCCGGAATGCCGGCGCGCTCGGCCAGGGCCACCAGCGCCAGTGCTGTCAGCGGGGTTTGCGAGGCAGGCTTGAGCACCATGGTGCAGCCGACCGCCAGCGCCGGGCCCGCCTTGCGCGTGATCATGGCCGCCGGGAAGTTCCACGGCGTGATGGCCGCGCAGACGCCCACCGGCTCCTTGGTCACGACAATGCGCTGGTTGCTGACCGGGGCCGGAATGGTATCGCCATAGACCCGCTTGCCTTCCTCGGCAAACCACTCGATAAACGAGGCCGCGTAGGCGATCTCGCCGCGCGCTTCGGCGATCGGCTTGCCTTGCTCCGCGGTCATGATGCGCGCCAGGTCTTCCTGGCTGGCCAGGATCAGCTCGAACCATTTGCGCAGCAGCGCCGAGCGCTCCTTGGCGGTGCGGGCGCGCCACGCAGGCAGCGCACGGTTGGCGGCCTCGATGGCCTGGCGGGTTTCGTCGGCACCCAGTTGCGGCACCTGGCCCACGCGCTCGCCGGTGGCGGGGTTGGTCACGTCGATGCGGCGTTGGCCATCTACCCAGTGGCCGTCGATATAGCACTGCTGCCGCAGCAGCGAGGAGTCCTGGAGGTTCAGCATGGTTGTCTCGGTGGGTGCCGGCCAGTGCCGCCGGCTCTTGTCGGGAAGCCTGAGACAACGATTGTAATCCTGGCGTCTAGGTGGAGGTCTTGGGCGGCGCCACTGGCGTGGTGGCCGAGGGGGCGTCGATGCCCCAGTCGCCGCACTCCAGCCAGTCGTTGCCCAGCAGTTCAATCGGGTGCTGGGTGCGGCTGGAACCATTGCCGCAGCCCATGGCGTCGACGGGACAGTATTTGTCGCAGCCCCAGCAGATGCGCTCGGGATGGGTGGGATAGAGGGGAAATTTCTTGGCCATGGTGGCCAATTGTGGGGATGCTGTCAGCAGCGGCCTTGCGCATCGTCAAGTGCGACGCTGCGCCGTCTCCAGCCTTGCGGCTCAGTTCCATCCATCGGCGTCCAGCCGGGTCCAGCGGTCGGGAGCATCCCCGTCTTGCGAGGCTAGCAGCAGGCTCTGGCCGCAGTGGCCGCAACGGTACACAAAGGCATTCTGGCCGCTGGCGGTGCGCAGCGTTGCCGACTTCGTCAGCCTGGGGTGCGGCGGCACATGGCCGGGCCGGTCCAGCTGCGACTTGCACAGGTCGCATAGAGACATCATTGTTGTTCCTCCGCTCGATCCCGCTGTGCAGAAATGCTGTGGTGCAGCATTCTCGTTTCCAGTATAGCGGTGGAATGCTAGTGCCGGTGGACCTGTGCAGTTGCTAGTCACCAAGGAACTCTGCGATCACTTTCATCCCCTCAATGTGATCGGCAACCACCTTGGCGATCGTGATCAGCGGAATGGCAAGCAGCATGCCCCACACGCCCCAGAGCCAGGTAAACAGAAGCAGTGCAACAAAGACGGCGACGGCGTTCATCCTTGCCATGCGGCCGGTCATCCAGGTAGTAATCATCGACCCGATCAGCGTGGCCATCAGCAGCGAGCCGCCCGCGGCCGCCGCCGCCATGCCGAGCGTTCCGAACTGCATGAACGTCACCATCCCCAGGCAGACCGAGATCGCCATGGCACCGAAATACGGCACCAGGTGCAGCGCCGCGGCGGCGAGCGCCCAGCTGCCCGCGTTGTCGACGCCAAGCCACTTCAGGAGCAGCCAGGTACAGGCGCCAAGGCCGGCATTGGTCACCACCAGCATTCCCATGTAGCGGCGGATGGAGAGGTTGACCTCGTCCAGCATATGCACGCTGATCTTCTTTTCCGAGATCGTGGTGCCCGCCATCTTGATGAACTTGCGCTTGAAGGTATCGCCGGCGAGCATCAGGAAGTACAGCAGGAACAACACCACCACCGCCTGGCCGGCCATGGTGAAAATGCTGGCCGAGCCGGCCAGCAGCATGTTGTTGATCTGGCCGGGCGCCTGGTCCACGACCACATGCGTGCTGCGCGCCGCCGGGGCTTGACCGGTGCCGCTGAGGACGGTGGCAGCGCGGTGTATCTTCTGCCACATGGAATCATCGCCGCTCATCAGCGCCCCCACGGAGCGTGACAGCTTGCTGGCCATCTCGGGCAAGCTGTTGATAATGGACTCTACCTGTCCTTCCAACAGGTACGCGCAGCTGAGCAGGGCGCCCAACAGGGCAAGAAGCACTGCCGTACTGGCCACCGCGCGCGGCAGGCCCAGCCGCTGCAGCGCGCAGACCAGCGGGTCCAGCAGATAGGCCAGCACGATCGCAACTACCACAGGGACCAGGAAGTCGCGTGCGATATGCATGGCGTACAGGGAAAAGAGCGTGGCCATCACCATCAGCGCCATGCTGGCGCGATGCAGGGATATGGTGGCCGCATCGCCTGCCGGCGCCTCATTCGGGCCGGCCGAGGCTTCCGACTCGGCGCCGGCGTCGACCGGCAGCGGGACTTCCGGAGCAGGGGGGATCGGCGAGACAGCGGATTCAGGAATGATCGACATAGCTGGGCGCTTGGCAGAAGACCTGGCGCTGCTATGAAGATAGCTTGCCGGCAGGCGGTGGCTGTCGGACACCGCCGCGTGCCGATGTCAGACAAGCACGGCAGGCATTGCGCCGGCCGTTTGCGAGTGTCGTGAAAGCGACACCGCCCGGGCGGCAGCGTTGCGCTGCACGACTGGGCGGTCTCGTGCCGAAGCGCCGTGCGCGTGCAGGCTCAGCCCGTCACCGTCTTGGTTTCCAGGAACTCGGCAATGCCCTCCGGACCATATTCGCGGCCGTTGCCAGAGGTCTTGTAGCCGCCGAACGGGGCCGTGATGTCCATCATCGCCCCGTTGATGCGCACGCTGCCGGCGCGCAGCCGCGCGGCCAGCTTGCGCGTGCGTTCCGGGTTGGACGAGGCGATGTAGGCGGCCAGGCCGAACTCGGTGTCGTTGGCGATGGCCACGGCTTCATCCTCGGTGTCGTACGGCAGCAGGCACAGCACCGGCCCGAAGATTTCCTCGCGCGCGATGGTCATGTCATTGCGCACGTCGGCAAAGATGGTCGGACGCGCATAGAAGCCGCGTTCCAGTCCATCCGGACGGCCGGGGCCGCCCGCAGCCACCCGCGCGCCTTCCGCGATGCCCACGCCGATCAGGCGCTGCACCTTGTCGTACTGGCTGCGGTTGGAGATCGGGCCCATCCTGGTTTCAGGATCGGACGGGTCGCCAACCTTCACCGCATTGGCCACGGCCGCGGCGATCTGCACGGCCTGCTCGTAGCGCGAGCGCGGCACCAGGATGCGCGTGGGCGCGATGCAGGTCTGGCCGGAATTGACCATGCACTGCGCCACGCCGCTGGTCACCGCGGCCTGCAGGTCGGCATCGTCCAGGATGATGAGCGGCGACTTGCCGCCCAGTTCCTGCGCCACGCGCTTGACCGTGGGCGCGGCGCTGATGGCCACTTCCACGCCGGCGCGGGTCGAGCCGGTGATCGACACCATGTCGACGTCGCGATGCGACGACAGCGCGGCGCCCACCACGCGGCCCTCGCCATAGATCATGTTGAAGACACCGGGCGGTGTGTCGGCCGCATCCATGATCTCGGCGAAGATCCGCGCATCCAGCGGCGCGATCTCGGACGGCTTGAGCACCACGGTGCAGCCCGCCGCCAGCGCCGGCGCCACCTTGGCCGCGATCTGGTTCAGCGGCCAGTTCCACGGCGTGATCAGCACCGCCACGCCGATGGCCTCGCGCAGGATGTAGCTTTTGCCGCGGGCGGCTTCGAACTCGAAGTCCCGCAGCGCCTGCAGCGTCGCCTGCAACTGCGCCAGGCCGATGGCGGCCTGCAGGTTGGTGGCCAGCGTGACCGGCGCGCCGATCTCCTGGCGCACCGCCTGTGCCAGGTCGCCCATGCGCGCCTGGTAGGCGGCGATGATGCGCTCGAGCAGGGCAATACGCGCTTCCCGCGTGGACTCCGACCAGGCCGGGAAGGCCGCGCGCGCGGCGGCCACAGCCTGGTCCACGTCCGCCGCGGTGCCCATGGCGAGCTTGCCTGCGACGGCTTCGGTGGCCGGATCGATGATGTCGGCCTGGGTCGCGCCCGCTGCGGGTTGCACCCATTGGCCGTTGATATAGAACTTGTCGACGATATGCATGCCGGTTGCCTCGAATGGGTTGGGGTTCGGTCAGACCGGACGGTCGCCGATGATGGTGGCGCGGTTCATGTGGCGCACGGCCGGGAAGTAGTCCTGCACCGCGTAATGCTGCGTGGAGCGGTTGTCCCACAGCGCAATCGTGTCCGGTTGCCAGCGCAGCCGCACCTGGTACTCCGGCGCGGCCGCCTGGCGGTACAGGTATTGCAGCAGGTCCAGTTCCGCGGGCCGGAAGTCAGAGCCGATGCGATACGGCTGTTCCTTGGCGAAGTTGGCGAAGTGCGTGGTGAAGGCTTCATTGACGAACAGGATCTTCTCGCCTGTCTCCGGGTGCGTGCGCACGACCGGATGCGCCATGGGAGGATACTTGGCGCGCATCTCGGCGTACTTCCCTTCGTCCAGCGCCGCGCCGAAGAGCGGGATGGCATCGTGCACGGCCTTCAGGTTGCCAATGCGCGCCTTGACGTCTTCGGGCAGGTTCTCGTAGGCGGCGGCCATGTTGATCCAGATGGTATCGCCGCCAACCTCCGGGCATTCGAGGCAGCGCAGCATCGAACCCATCGACGGGATCTCTCGCCACGACACATCGGAGTGGTACAGGTTCTCGCGGCCGCGGCTCTGGCCGTCGTGGCCAAAGACAACCAGCTCGGGCAACTCAGGGTGGCTGGTGAGCATGGGATGCACTTCCAGCTCGCCGAAGCGGCGCGCCACGGCCACGTGCTGGGCCGGCGTAATGGCTTGCTTGCGGAAGAACAGGACCTTGTGCTTCAGCAGCGCGCGGCGCAGGGAGAGGTAGGTGTCGTCGTCCAGCGGCTCACGGAAATCGATGCCTTCGACTTCGGCGCCGATCGTCGACGTGCAGCGGCGCACGGTAAAGGGAAAGGCTTCATGGTCCAGCGCGCGGTAGGCTTCCGGGCTGATGGTGACTGTCGCAGTGGCTTGCATGGGTGTCTCCTGAGTTGTCAGCATGCGGTGATCTTCGGTGGATGCACGCATCGGTGCACGCATCGGCTGACGATGGATACTGCCATTACCTGTTATAACAGGTCAATAGGCTGTGACACAACCTGTCATGATAGGTATAATCCGATCACCCAGTTCGGAGCCGCCGCCAAGGCGGGAAACACGTGGCGCTGCCCAGGTTCAAAGAGATCGAAAACGAGATTCGCCAGCGGATCGTCTGCAATACATGGGGGCCGGGCGCGAAGCTTCCGTCCGAGGCGGAGTTGATGGCCGAGTTCTCCGTCAGCCGGATCACCGTGCGCCAGGCACTGTCCGGCCTGCACAACGCAGGCCTGATCGAAAAGGTCAACGGCAAAGGCAGTTTTGTAACCCGTCCGGCCGATACCCCGAGCCTCGGGGCGCTGACTGGCTTCTATGAGAGCGCCCGCGCCCGCGGCCAGCTGGCCTACGGCAAGCTGGCTTCCGTGCGCCTGATGCGCGCGCCGGCCCATGTGGCGGCGGCCTTGCGCCTGCAGCCTGGCGAAAAGGTGCTGAGCGTTGCCACGGTGCGCTACTGGGACGATGCCGCGGTGGCCCACTTCAACCTGATGGGCCCCGAGCCGCTGATGCGCCGCCTGGTGCAGGAAGACCTGGAAACCAACGATGCCATGTCGCTGTTTGAAAGCCGGCTGGGGTACCGCTTCAAGGAGATAGCAATGGAAGCCACTGCCATTGCCGCCCCTGCGGAAGTGGCCCGCCGGCTGGGCGTTGCCGCGGGCGCGCCGCTGTTACGCCTGCGCAGCACGCCACATGACATTGAGGACACCCCGCTGTTTTGCGGTGAAATGCTGTTCCGTCCGGACCGCTACGCCTACAAGTGGACGCTGACGCGATAGCGCAGGGGCCGGCGTGGGCTCAGGGCGCCATCGCCGCCGCGGTTGCGGCGAAGGTTGCCACGCAATTGCGCCCGGAGCGCTTGGCCAGATAGAGCGCTTCGTCGGCGGCACGGAGAAAGGCGCGCAGCTCTGCGAAATCCTTTTCGCTGCCAGGGCTGTTGGCGTCGGTTACCACGCCGATGCTGACCGTCAGCCGCCCGTCGGCTCCCGCCGAATTCGGAATCTGCAAGGCCTGGACGGCAGCGCGGATGGTCTCCGCCCTGGCGGCCGCGCCGGCTGCGCTGGTGTGGGGCAGCAGGATGGCGAATTCTTCGCCGCCATAGCGTCCCGCGTAATCGCCGGGACGCCGTATGTGCCCCTGGATGCAAGCCCCTACCGCGGCCAGTGCATCGTCACCGGCCTGGTGCCCGTAGCGGTCATTGAATTCCTTGAAGTGGTCGACGTCGAGCATCAGCAGCGACAAGGGCTGGCTGTGGCGGCGCCCACGCCGCCATTCCACGTCGGCGGCATCGTCCAGCGCGCGCCGGCTGCCCAGCCCGGTCAGTCCGTCGGTGTTGACCATCCAGCGCAGGTGCTCCTCCATTTCGACCCGGCGCCGCCACTGGCGCGACAGCAATACCGAGAGCGCGATGATGGCAGCGTCCAGGGCGAAGATCAGCGCCCCGAACACCCAGGCGCGCTTGTACCAGGGTGTCAGCACGTCGTGGGTGGCACGTCCCACCACGACCAGCAGCGGGAAGCCCGGAATGCGCCGGAAGCTGTAGAGCCGCTGCACGCCGTCAACGGCCGCGATGCCGATAAACGTGCCTTGCGTGCCCTCCAGCAGTGGCGCAAACGACGGGCTGGCCGAGATGTCGCGCCCGATCGATTCGGCTTCATAGGGGCGGCGCATGATGATGGTGCCGTCCGTGCGCAGCAGCGTCAGCGTGCCGCCCGCGCCAAGGCTGACGCCATCGAACAGCTTGCGGAAGTACTGCAGGCGCAGCGTGCCGACCACGACGCCGGCAAAGCTGCCGTCCGGTGCGGAGAGCCGCCGGCTGATGCCGATGGATTTGTTCTCTGGCGTCAGGCGCGGCTGGAACGGCTGGCTCAGGAACACGCCGCCGTGATCGGCACCGAGGTGGGCCTGGAAGTAGTCGCGGTCAGAGACATTGACCGGACGCGGCGGCCACTGTTGCGAGTCGAACACCAGCATGCCGTTGGCGTCGGTGACCAGCAGCGAGCCCATGTCTTCGGCGTTGATCGAACGGTCGAACAGCAGGCGCTGGCGCAGTGCCGGCGGTTGCGCCAGCAGTGCGGGATCGTGCATGGCTTCCACCACGCCGCTGATCGCCAGTTCGTGGATCTGCAGGTTGCGCGAGATGCTGCGTTCCAGCGTCAGCGCCAGGTTGGCCGCTGCCTCGCCGGCATTGTCCAAGGCGTCCCGGCGCATCTGCACCAGGGCGAATGCGCCAAGGGCGGCAATCATGAAGACCAGGACAAGGCTGGCGGCCACGATCAGCGAGGCCGGGCGGTAGATGGCTGGGCGAGCCGGAAAGTGATGTATGTGGCGCACGAAAGGAGCCGGTCTGCTTTTATGCGGCCATTGTAGTGCCTGGCTGTGTCCAGGCTCCGCGCTTCGGCCCCGGTGTTGTTTCCTTGCAGGCCTGCCCGGTCAGTCATCCTGATGGCCCGGACAACTGCAATGTGTGTCACAACACTCGCGCGGCCCTACGCCGCATGCATGGTTCTTCCCTACACTTGAGCATGGCGGGTTCCCGCCGCTGAATGGAAGAATCTATGCAGCCGGAGCCGGCACAATCCAAGCCCGTGGCGCTGGCCCTGCAGGGCGGGGGCATGCATGGCGCCTTTACCTGGGGCGTGCTCGACCGGCTGCTGGAAGACGGTCGCCTGGCGATCGAGGGTGTCAGCGCCACCAGCGCCGGCGCCATGAACGGCACGGTGCTGGCCTATGGCCTGATGCGGGGCGGCAGCGACGGCGCACGCCAGGCCCTGCATGACTTCTGGCAGGCGATTGCCAACTCGGCGCAGCGCTTCAACCCGTTTCGCTGGCTGCCGTGGTTCAAGGGCAGCCATACCCTGGGCCTGAACCATTCCCCGCTGTACGCGATGGCCGACATCACGCTGCGGCTCTTGTCACCGTACCAGTTCAATCCCAACAACCTCAATCCGCTGCGCGACGTACTGGGCAGCCAGGTGGACTTTGCGGCGCTGCGAGAACATTGCCCGATCAAGCTGTACCTGTGCGCGACCAATATCGAGACGAGCCGCATACGCATCTTCCCGCCGGAAGAGCTGAGCATTGACGCTGTGCTGGCCTCGGCCTGCGTGCCGACGCTGTTCCAGGCGGTCAGCATCGACGGCCAGCATTACTGGGACGGAGGCTATGTCGGCAACCCGGCGATCTATCCGCTGATCTACCACTGCCAGACGCGCGATGTCGTGATCGTCCATATCAACCCGATCGTGCGCCACGGGGTGCCGACCACGGCCGCGGAGATCCTGAACCGGGTCAACGAGGTCAGCTTCAACTCGTCGCTGATGCGGGAGATGCGCGCCATCGCCTTTGTCACCTCGCTGATTCAGCAGGGCAAGGTCGACGGCAAAGAGATGAAGGAGATGTGGATCCACTCGATCCGTTCGGACGAGACCATGGCCGCGCTGGGGGTCTCCACCAAGTACAACGCCGACTGGGAGTTCCTGTGCTCGCTGCGCGACAAGGGCCGTGAAGCGGCCGCCACGTGGCTGGAGCGGAACTACGACAGCGTCGGCCAGCGCTCCAGCATCGATATCAGTGGCGAATTCCTCTAGTGCCCGGCTGCGCCAGCCGCCAGGCAAGGTTGGCGCGCGCCTGCGCCTCGAAGCGCGACTGGAACAGGTCGGTGAAATAGATGCGGGGGCTCGCCAGCAGCCTGCCCAGGAAGGCGCGTTCGGCGGCGTCATAGGCGGCGTCGTCCAGGTCGGTGCGCTCGGCCCGCAGGTGGGCGCCGTTTTGCTGGAAGCGCGCGCGGCTGCATCCCAGCGCGGCCAGGTCAATATCGGCGGTGAAGCGGCCGGCCAGGCTTGCCGGGACGTCGGCGTGCGTGGTTTCCAGAATCAGCCTGGCAATGCGCTCAGTGGCGCTGATCGTGCCGCCTGACCAGCGCCGCAGCCACGCTACGCTGCATTGCTCGTTGTCGGTGGCGCCGGCCACGTAGATGACATCGTGGCACCAGAGCGCCAGTTCCACCTCAGCGGCATCCGGTATCGCGCTGCGGGCCCAGTCCAGGTCATGCAGGCAGCGGCGCACGTGGTCCAGGGTGTGATAGTGCCGCGTTGGCTCGCCGTAGCAGCGGGCCAGGTCGGTGTAAGCGTCCGCCGCGCGCGTGCCGCCCGCCATCGTCCAGAGCGCGACAAAACGGTCCTGCAGCGGGGCGCCTGGGGTTGTGGTCATGTGCGCGCGGGCCCCGGGTCATAAGCACCGTGGTCGGCCAACTCGGCCAGCAGTGCCTGCGCCTCCAGCCAGTCAGCGGTATCGGTGCCCTCGCTGAAGCTGCCGTGGACGCGCGCCAGCGCTTCATGCGCCGCTTCGCCCTTGCCTTGTTGCTGCCACAGCCGGGCCAGGCTGATGGCCGCTTGCAGTTCGAGCGGCTTTGCGCCCTGGGCGTGGGCGACCGTCATTGCCCGCTGGAAGCAGGCTTCGGCTTCATCGCTGTCGGCGGCAGGGGCGGCGCCTTGCGCCGACAAGCGGAGCAGCATGTCGCCGCGCAGGCGATACACGGCCGCTTCATCGAGCCGCTCTCCGGTCTCTTCCACCATGGCTTGTGCCCGGGTGAGCACGTCCAGCGCGGCGGCGGGCTGGCCAGCCTTGCCGCAGCTCTCGGCCAGCATGGTCAGCAGGTTCGGCATGCCCAGTTCCCCGCCGGTTGCCTCATAGTCGGCCACGCCCTGGCGCATCAGCGCAATGCCTTCCTGGTGATTGCCCTGTTCAGACAGCGCCCAGCCCTGCAGGACTGTTCCCCAGGCCAGGTAGATTGGGAAGCCCTGTTCGCCTGATATGGCGATGGCGGCTTCCGCATACTCTCTTGTCATCCGGACGTCTTGCCGCCACCGGTGCTGTTCCGCCGCAAACACCAGGCACAGCGCCAGGTTGTACGCATCCGGGCGCGCGCGGGCCAGCGCCAGCGCTTCCTGGCTACGCGCGAGTGCCTGGTCGAAAAAGCCCAGGTACCACATGATCCAGCCCAGCGTGCCGGTGGCATGGACGGCCGGGTCACGTCCGTAGCCCGTCAGGAAGTCGTATGTCGAATGTTCGGGGTGCGGCACCGCGAGCACCGCCTCCATATGCTCGCGCGCGGCGTCCAGCATCCCCAGGCGGAACAACGTGGCGCCCATCGCGCGATGGCCTTCGGCCAGCTGCTTGGGCTTCTGCGATTCCATGGCCAGCGCAAGCAGGCGCTTGGCCAGCGGCAGCGAAACCTGGTAATTCGCGCGGAGCTGATAGAACGCCCACAGCCCCAACTGTGCCGAAAATACATAGGGCGTCTGCCGGCCTTGCTCGCACAAAGTCATCGCGCGCCGGTAATTGGCCTCCACTTCGGGCGAAGCCTGGCCCCGGGCGGCAAACAGCGCCGGCCCGAGCGTGAGCAGTAACGTCAATTCCAGCCGTGCGCGTTCGGTGCTGTCGGGCTGCCGCTTGAGCAGCTCGATGGCGGCGCTCAGGTGCCGGATGGCTTCCTCCTGCGCGGAGCGTTGCAGCGCCTGCTGGCCGGCGCAGTGCAGGTACTCGACTGCCTTGGGGATGTTGCCGCTGTGGCTGTAGTGGTGCGCCAGATCGCTGCAGTAGTCCTTGAGCCGGCCATGGAAGATGGCCTCTATGGCCTGGGCGGAGCTTTCATGCAAGGCGCTGCGGCGCTCGGTCAGCAGTGAACTGCCGGCCACCTCCTGGGTCAGCCCGTGCTTGAAGGCGTACTCGACTTCCGGGAAGGCCGGGCGCTCGTAGACGAAATCGGCCGCCTGCAGGTCGGCCAGCAGCGGGTGCAACTGGTCTTGCGGCAGGCCGGTGACGCGCAGGACCAGGCTCAGCGGAAACTCCTTGCCAATCACGGCCAGCGTCTGCAACAGCTCCTTCTGGGCCAGCGGCAGCCGGTCGATACGTGCGGCCAGCACGCCCTGCACGGTGGTGGGGATATGCAGCAGCGCCGGCGCCTTCTCGATCCGGTAGCGGCCGGGCTGGCCCAGCAGCGTGCCTTCCTCGGCAAGGGTCTGGACCACTTCCTCCATGAAGAAGGGGTTGCCTTCGGTCTTGTCGAGGACCAGCCGTTTCAGCGGCGCCAGGCTGGGGTCGTCGCCGAGCAGCGCGGTCAGCAGCTCCTGGGCCTCGGCCTGCCCCAGCGGCTGCAAGCGCAGCTGCGAGTAGTGCCCGTCGGCAGTCCAGCGGTGGCTGTACTCCGGGCGGTAGTTCACCAGCAGCAGGACGCGCGCGCCCGGAACATGGTCGACCAGCATGTTGAGAAAGGCCTCGGTCTCGCCGTCCAGCCATTGCAGGTCTTCAAAGATGACTTCCAGCGGCTGGTTGATGCTCTCTCGCACCAGCAGCCGCGCAATGGCGTCGAAGGTGCGCTGGCGCCGGATGGACGGGTCCATGGTCGGCAGCGGCGAGTCGGGCTCGACCGCGCCAAGCAGGTAGAGCAGGTAGGGCAGGTGCTCTTCCAGCGAACGGTCCAGCGTCAGCAGCCTGCCGGTCACCTTCTCGCGGCAGGCGCGGTCACTGTCTTGCGCCGTGATCTGGAAGTAGTTCTTCAGCATCTCGATCAGCGGCAGGTAGGCAAAGGCCTTGCCGTGCGAGACCGAGAAGGTCTCCAGCGCCAGGCAGCCTTGCTGCGACCTGACCTTGAATTCATGGAACAGCCGCGACTTGCCGACCCCGGCCTCGCCAACCACCGCAACGATGCGCCCGTGTCCCGCCTTGGCCTGCTCCAGCGCCGCGTTCAGGTGCACCAGCTCGTCCTGGCGCCCGACGAACCTGGCCAGGCCCCGGTGCGCCGCCACCTGCAGGCGCGTGCGCAAGGCGCCCAGGCCAACCACCTCATACACCGCCAGCGGATCGCGCACGCCCTTGACGTGCGTGGTGCCGAGCGCGGTGAACTCAAAATAGCCTTCGGTCAGCTTGTGGGTCGATTCGCTGACCAGGATCGACGCCGGCGTGGCGATGCCCTCCATGCGCGAGGCGATATGGATGGTATGCCCGACCGGGTCGTAGTCGGTGTGCAGGTCGTCCTTGCGGATCGAGCGCACCACCACTTCGCCGGTATGGATGCCGATGCGGATCTGCAGCGGAATGCCTTGCTCCAGGCGCACGCGGTCGCTGTGCCGGTGCATCGCATCCTGCATCCGCAGCGCCGCATAGAGCGCACGCAAGGCGTGGTCCTCATGCGCGATCGGCGCGCCGAACAGCGCCAGGATGCCGTCGCCGAGGAACTTGGCCACATAGCCCTCGTAGTGATGGACGGCCTCCATCATCAGCGTCACCACCGGGTCGATCAGCCGGCGCGCGTCCTCCGGATCCAGGTCCTGGGTCAGCGCGGTGGAACCCGCCATGTCGGCAAACAGGGCGGTAATGGTCTTGCGCTCGCCAGCGGTCTCGCCCCGGGCTTCCATCGCGGCCTGCTCGGCCAGGATGCGTCCGACCAGGTGGGGCGGGGTGTACTGGACCGGGGCCGGAGCGGCGGGCGGCTGCGCGGCTGGCGTGGTGGCGGTGCTGGCCGGGGCGTCGCTGAGCGCAAAGCCGCAGGCGCGGCAGAATTTCGCGGCTGCAGTGGCTTCTGCTCCACACTGCGGGCAAACGCGGGCTAGCCGCGTCCCGCACTCCTCACAGAAGTTGGCCCCCGCAAGGTTTGAGAAACCACAACGGGTGCAGCGCATGTTGTCTCCTGGCTGTCGTTGCCTGGACGGTACTCAAGACTATTAGAGGAGGGATCGGCGGGGATGGCAAGGCGGTGACCCGTACGCCATCGCCAGCATCGGTGCATTGCGGCACCGGTCATCCACGGTGCTGAGGCGGACAGGCCGATCATTCAGGCGTCACCATGCCTCGTATATACTTTCAGCATACATACAAAATGGTGATGGCGATGGCAACGAGAACCAGGCGTAACCCGGCCAGTGAAGGCGACGATGTGACGGCGGCCATGCCGGATCCGGACCCGGCAAAGGAGCTGCTGTGGGCACGCCCGGGGTTTCTCGTGCGGCGGCTTCACCAGATCCATGTCGCGATGTTCTTCGAGGAGTGCCAGTCGCCCAACATCACCCCGGTGCAGTACGCCATCCTGACGGTGCTGTCGGTGCTGCCCGGCCTGGATCAGACATCGCTGGGGCAGGAAGTCGGGCTGGATCGGACCACGACCATGGATGTCGTGCGCCGCCTGGAAGACCGCGGCCTGGTCGAGCGCAGGGAGAACCCCGCCGACCGGCGTACGCGCCATGTCCACCTGACGCGGGAAGGCAGGAGCGTGGTCATGGCGCTGCGCGCCGACATGGCGCGCGCGCAAGAGCGCATGCTGGCGCCGCTGAAGCCGGCGCAACGTGAAGTGTTCATGGAATTGCTGGCGACGCTGGTGGAGGCTAACAACCAGTACAGCCGCACCATCCTGCGCAGCGTGTGAAGGACGGCGGCGGGCGCAAGGCCCGCCGTGCCCGGATGGCGTGGCTCAGACCGGATAGACCAGGTCGTTGGCGATGATGGTGGTGTCGTACACCACCTGCCGCTCGCGCAGCAGCAGCCTGCCGCCCTGGCGGCGGAAACGGTCGTGGTAGGTGCCGGCCAGGTGGATCGTGGTGGGCCCTTCCACCAGGGTTTGCAGCAGCATGAAGTTGGCTTGCGCCAAGATATCGCCGTCGGCGGTTTCATCGCTGACGCGCGTGTTGGTGACCAGGTGCAGGTTGTAGCGGGGCGCGAACATCTGCGTATTGGCGATCGCCGCGGCGCGGTCGCGCATCATGCTGATGCCGACGGCGTACACCAGCCCCACCGGCAGGTTGAGCTCGGCGTTCTCACGCGCGGTGATGCGGTAGAGCGCATCCTCGGTGAAGAAGCCGGGCCATTGCTCGACCAGCCCGGCGTCGAGCACTGCGCAGTAATCCGCATGGAAGGCGTCGATCTCCAGGCGCAGTTCGATGGCGCGCGCGGTGCCGAGCATGCTCGGGCGATAGAGAGAATAGTTCATCGGTTTCATGTTCCTGGCATCCCGTTTTCTGCTGTTCAGAATCCCATCACGCCGCGGTAGTACTGGTACATCGCGCGGATGGCGGATTCGGAGATCAGTGAACTGGAGGTGCCGATCTGCGTCGGGTCCAGCTTGATCACGTTCAGGTCGCTGCTGGAGCGGCGCACGCCTTCCTGCACGAACTTCATCGCCTCGTTGTCCTCCAGTCCCAGGAAGCCCGCGGGGCCCATCAGGTTGCCCTGGCGCAGGCGGTGCTGGGTCATCTCCGCGGTATCGTCCTCGTAGCCAAACATGGTCCACAGCATCAGCATGCTGTCCGGCCCATTCGGCACGATCTGGCGCACGCCCAGCGTGTTCATCTCGCGCTGCACGATCAGGTTCGGCCAGATCGTCTGCATCGTCACCGACCACGGCGAGTCAAACTCCTTGATGTATTCCAGGAAGCGCTCGTCTTCCAGGCGCATGCCTTCATGGTAGGAGCGCATCTCCTTCTTGTTCTCGTCGCTCACCGCCGCGTACTTGTCTTCTTTCTTGGCCGAGGCCATGGTGCCATGGCGGCCGTGCACGTGATCGGCGATCATCGCGGATTCGTTGCCCGCCACCAGCAGCCCGAATACCACCAGGAAGGAGTGCAGCAGCGTGGCGTGGTAGGGGTCCTTCAGGTTCTCGTGGTACATCTTCCAGTTGCACGGCAGCTCATTCTTGTAATAGCCAAGCACCTTGAGCGGCTTGCCGTTGAAAACCACGTCGAAGTCCTTGAGGATATCCGGCGTCATGTAGTCTTCCAGGCTTTCCATGTCCGCTGCGTACGAGGCGAAGATCACACCGTTGCGCGTCGCCACATGGAGCTTCACGAGGCCGTGGTCTTCATTGCGGAAGTCCTTGGGCATGCCCCCGGCACGGTTGACGCCGCGCTTGAACGGAACGCCTTGCAGGTTGCCCTTGAGGTCATAGGACCACTGGTGGTACGGGCAGACGAACTCCTTGGCGTTGCCCTGGCTGTGACGGCAGAACTCGGCACCGCGGTGGGCGCAGCGGTTTTCGAAGACGTTGACCGAGCCATCCTCGGCGCGCGACACGACCACGGGCGTCGCGCCGACATAAGAGCGCTTGTAGTCCCCGGCGTTCGGAATCTCCGCCTCGAGCGCGACATAGTTCCACGAGCGTCCGCGAAAGATCTTCTGCAGTTCCAGGTCATGGACGGCCTGGCTGGTGTAGACCCAGTCCGGGATGTAATGCAGGGCGTCTTCGGGCCAGCGGCAGTCGTCCAGTCCCGGGTTCTTCTTGCCCAGCGTGTGCTGGATCACCGCTTGTGTCTGGTACATGTAGGGTTCCTTTCAGAGTGTGATGGGGCTGGCTGCCTGCGCCTGGACATCGCGCACGAGTTGCCGCAGCGGCAGGGCGTCGTCGCACAGGCGGGGCAGCATGCTTTCGATGGCTTGCCCGAACAGCGCGCGCAACTGGCGCAGGTCGCCGCCGGCGTTGACGGCAATGGCGTGGCTCAGGCGGCCCTGCCGGGTACCGAGGAGCATGAACCTGGGCGCGGGAGCATCGCTGGCGGCGATGCCACGCCAGGCGTAGCGGGTGCCGTCCTGGGCCGCTCCCAGCATCTGCACATTGCAGCCGAACTGGTCGGTCCAGAACCACGGCGTGGCCGCGGGCTCCGTCGCCAGGCCCAGCATTGCCGCCGCGGCAATGCGCGCCTGCTCGTTGGCGCATTGCCACGATTCCAGCCGTACCTCGGCGCCGAACAGCGGCTGGTACTGGCTGCAGCAATCGCCCGCCGCGTAGATGCCGGGTACGCTGGTGCGGCCCTGCTCATCGACCCGGATGCCGCCGTTGACCGGGTGCAGCGCCAGCCCGGCCGCGGCGCCAAGCGCGACTTCGGGCGCCAGGCCGATCGCGACCACCACCAGCGGTGCGTGTAGCGCCGTGCCATCGGCCAGGCGCAGGCGCACGCCGCCGGCCTGCGCCTCGCAGGCGGCAATGCCGCACCCCAGCCGCAGCGCTACGCCCTGCGCGCGGGCGCGCTGCGCCAGCCAGTCGCTGAGTTCCGGGGGCAGCGCGCGGCCGAGCAGGCGGTCCGCGCTTTCGATCAGCGTGACCGGCAGGCCCAGTGCGGCCGCGGTGGAAGCTGTCTCCAGGCCGAGGAAGCCGCCGCCGATCACCACCACCTCGCCCGCAATCTGCATGGCGCTGCGCAGGCGCGCGGCGTCGTCGAGCGTACGCAGGTAGTGCACGTGCGGCGTGCCCGGCGGCAGCACGGGGAGCGCGCGCGCATTCCCGCCTGTGGCGAGCAGGCAGGCGTCGTAGCGGATGGCGTCCCCGTCGGCGCAATGGGCTACGCGCTGCGCGGGGTCCAGCGCGGTGACCGGGGTGCCAAGCCGCAGTTCGATCTCGTGTTCCGCATAAAAGCTGGCGGGATGCACGCCAATGCTGCCGTCCTGCGCACTGTCTGCCAGCACCGACTTGGACAGCGGCGGGCGTTCATACGGCGCATGCCGCTCGCCGCCGGCCATGACGATGCGCCCGCCGTGGCCCAGCTTGCGCAGCGCGGCGGCGGCCATGGCGCCGGCCTGGCCCGCGCCGACGATCAGGATGGACGTGTGCTGTGACATGACCGGCTCCATCAAAGCTCGACCCAGACCCGGCTGTCTTCGAACTTGACCGGGTAGGTGCGGATGTCGCTGGTGGCGGGCGCGCACATCGCCTTGCCGGAGCGGATGTCGAAGCGCGCCTGGTGCAAGGGGCACTCGATGCAGCCGTCTTCGAGGTAGCCGTCGGACAGCAAGGCGTACTGGTGCGTGCAGACGTTGTCGGTGACAAAGTACTCGTCCTCGCTGCGATAGACGGCGAGCTGGCGGTCGCCCAGCGTCAGCGGCATTACTTCGTCGTTCTGCAGTGTGCTCGCCGCATCGATTTCAATCCATGCCATGGCAATCTCCGTGAATCTAATTTGTCAGTATGCTGAATATATAAGATCAGTGTACTGATGTTTTGGGTGCGAAGTATTATGGTTAACCCTGACTAGTGCTCGGGGTGCCAGGGCTGGCCGGCACCGTGGCCGGGGACGCCGCGGGGGGCGTGTGCGGCAGCGCCGGCCGCGCCTGCCAGCGCGCCAGGATCTCGCCCATGATGCCGCGGCGGAAGGTCAGCACGCAGACCACAAAGATCAGCCCGGTCACCATGCTGACCGACTCGCCCAGCGCGTCGAACCAGCCGATGCCCGTCATCGACGCCAGCGCGCTGCCGAGGTCCCCCAGCTTGTTTTCCAGCGCGACGACGACCAGCGCGCCCACGAGCGGGCCCGACAGCGTGCCCATGCCGCCCACCAGCGTCATCAGGATCACGGAGCCGGACATCATCCAGTGCACATCGGTCAGCGTGGCGAAGCCCAGCACCAGCGTCTTGAGCGCGCCCGCAAGTCCTGCCAGCGCCGACGACAGTACGAACGCCAGCAGCTTGAAGCGGTCGGCGTCATAGCCCAGCGAGACCGCGCGGGGTTCGTTCTCCTTGATCGCGCGCAGTATCTGTCCGAACGGCGAATTGACGATGCGCATGATCCCCAGGAAAGCCGCGGCAGTGATTGCCAGCACGACGTAGTACATGGTGTGGTCCGACGCCAGCGGCAACACGCCGAACAGGCTGCCGCGCGGCACCGCCTGCATGCCGTCTTCGCCGCCGGTCACCGGCGCCTGCAGGCAGAAGAAGTAGAACATCTGCGCCAGTGCCAGCGTGATCATGGCGAAGTAGATGCCCTGGCGCCGGATCGCCAGGGCGCCGAACACCAGTCCCAGCAGGGCACCGAACGCCGTGCCGGCCAGCAGGCCCAGCTCCGGGGTCAGCTGCAGCGACTTGATCGCATAGCCGCAGGCATAGGCGGCGCCGCCAAAGAACGCAGCGTGGCCGAACGACACCAGCCCGGTGTACCCCAGCAGCAGGTTGAAGGCGCAGGCAAAGAGCGCGAAGCACAGCAGCTTCATCACCAGCACCGGGTAGGCGCCCAGCCAGGGCGCGAGCAGCAGCACAGCCAGCAGCAGCCCGTACGCGAGCGTTGCGCGGTTGGGATTTGCCATCACTTCTCCTTTCCAAACAGGCCAGCCGGGCGCACCAGCAGCACGCACACCATGGCGACAAAGACGACGGTTGCCGAGGCTTCGGGGTAATAGACCTTGGTGATGCCCTCGAAGACACCGAGCCCCAGCCCGGTGAAGATCGAGCCGAGGATCGATCCCATGCCGCCGATCACGACCACCGCGAACACCGTGATGATCAGGTTCTGCCCCATCAGCGGCGAGACCTGCATGACCGGCGCGGCCAGCACGCCTGCGAGTGCCGCCAGCCCCACGCCAAAGGCGTAGGTCAGCGTCACCAGCAGCGGCACATTCACGCCGAAGGCTTCGACGATGCGTGGATTTTCGGTGCCGGCGCGCAGGTAAGCGCCAAGCCGGGTCTTCTCGATCACGAACCAGGTGGCGAAGCACACCGTCAGCGAAGCCACCACGACCCAGGCGCGGTAGTTGGGCAACACCATGAAGCCCAGGTTGCTGACACCGGTCAGGGCGTCCGGGGTGGGGTAGGGCAGGCCCGAGACCCCATAGAAGGATCGCAGCGCGCCCTCAATCAGCAGGCACAGGCCCAGCGTAAGCAGCAGCCCGTACAGGTGGTCGAAGCGATACAGGTGGCGCAGCATGGTGCGCTCGAGCACCACGCCAAGCGCGCCCGCCACCAGCGGTGCCAGCAGCAGCATCAGCCAGTAATTGAGCCCAAGGTAGTTCAGTCCCATCCACGCCAGTACCGCGCCCAGCATGAACAGCGCGCCATGCGCGAAGTTGATCACGTTGAGCAGGCCGAAGATCACGGCCAGCCCCAGGCTGAGGATCGCGTAGAACGATCCGTTGACCAGCCCCAGCAGCAACTGGCTCAGCAGCGCTGGCAGGGGCACTCCAAACATTTCCATACCAATATCTCCTTACACGCCCAGCAAGGCATTGAGCGTGGGCATCTTCCGTTCCAGCTCCGCGGCGGCGAACGCTTCCACGATGCGGCCATGCTCCATGACAAAGAAGCGGTCGGCCAGCGGCGCGGCGAAGCGGAAGTTCTGCTCCACCATGACGATGGTGTAGCCGCGGCGGCGCAGCATCGCGATCATCTTTGCCAGCTTCTGCACGATCACCGGCGCCAGTCCCTCCGAGATTTCATCGAGCAACAGCACACTGGCACCGGTGCGCAGGATGCGCGCCACCGCCAGCATCTGCTGCTCGCCGCCCGACATGCGCGTGCCCTGGCTCTTGCGCCGCTCATGCAGGTTGGGGAACATCTCGTAGATCTCGGCGACGGACATGGGCTCGCGCAGTCCGGTGGCGCCCGGCGCCGGCGCGAAGGCCGGCGGCAGCATCAGGTTCTCCTCGCATGACAGGCTGGCAAAGATCGCGCGCTCTTCCGGGCAGTAGCCCAGGCCCAGCGGCGCGATGCGGTGCGTCTTCATGCCGATGGTCTCCTGCCCGTGCACGCGCACCGAGCCCTTGCGCGCGCCGACCAGGCCCATGATGGCGCGCAGCGTGGTGGTGCGCCCCGCGCCGTTGCGGCCCAGCAGGGTCACCACTTCGCCGGGTTGGACCGTCAGGTCCACGCCATGCAGGATGTGCGATTCACCGTACCAGGCATGCAGCCCGCGCAATTCCAGGGCAGGGGTGGCGGTTGCCGTCATGCTGCCTCCGTGGCCGCCTGCACCGGCAGCGCTTGTTCGTCATCTGTCGTACCCATATATGCTTCCTTCACCTGCGGGTTGCGCGAGATCTCGTCGTAGCTGCCTTCGGCCAGGATCGCGCCGCGCTGCAGCACGGTGATGCGATCCACGATCGAGGACACCACGCCCATGTTGTGTTCCACCATCAGCACGGTCCGGCCCGCCGACACGCGCTTGATCAATGCGGTCACGGTTTCGACGTCCTCATGGCCCATGCCCTGCGTGGGCTCGTCCAGCAGCATCAGTTCCGGGTCGGTCGCAAGCGTGGTGGCAAGCTCCAGCGCGCGCTTGCGGCCATAGGCCAGCTCGGCCGTGCCCAGGTGCGCGAAGCTGGCCAGGCCGACGGCATCGAGCAGTTCCATCGCACGCGCGTCCAGCCGCGACAGCGAGCGCTTGCCGCGCCAGAAATGCCAGGCCGTCCCCAGCTTGCGCTGCAGCGCGATGCGCACGTTCTCCAGCACCGTCAGTTGCGGGAACACCGCCGAGATCTGGAACGAACGGATCACGCCCATGCGGGCGATCTCGGCCGGCCGCAGCGCGGTGATATCGGTGCCGTTGAAGTGGATCGAGCCGGACGACGGCGCATGGAACTTGGTCAGCAGGTTGAAGCAGGTGGTCTTGCCGGCGCCGTTGGGGCCGATCAGGGCATGGATGGAGCCTCGCCGCACCGACAGGCTGACATCGCTGACGGCGGTAAAGCCCTTGAACGCCTTGGTCAGCCCTTGCGTGCGCAGGATCACGTCTTGGTCTGGCATGGCGCGCTCACTTCCTGACCAGCGGGCATTCGCTGGCGGACAGGGGGCGGAACGCCTCGTCGCCAGGAATGGTGCCGATGTACTTGACCAGGTCCCAGGGGCCTTTGGATTCAGCCGGCGTCTTGGCCTGCGCCAGGTACATGTCATGCACCATGCGGCCATCGGCGCGGACCTTGCCGTTGTGCACGAAGGCGTCGTTGACCGGCAGCGCGCGCATCTTCTCCGCCACGGCGGGGCCATCGACCGTCCTGGCGGCGTCCACGGCCTTCAGGTAGTGCAGCACGCCGGAATAGACGCCGATCTGTCCGTGCGTGGGGTAGGCCTTCTGGCGCTTGTAGTACCGCTCGACGAAGTCCTTCGACTTCGCGTCGAGGTCGAGCCTGAACGGATCCACATAGGTCAGGCCCTGCGCGGTGTTCAGCCCCAGGCTCTTGATGTCGGTGATGAAGGTGGACGGCGTGATCACAGTCTGGCCGGCCTTGATCAGGCCGAACTCGCCGGCTGCCTTGACGCCGTTGATCATGTCGTTGCCGGCGTTGGCCAACACCACCACCTTGGCCTTGGAGGCCGACGCAGCGACCACGGGGCTGCTGAAGTCGCTGGCATTGAGCGGATGCCGGGTGCTGCCGACGTTCTTGCCGCCGCTGGCATCGACCGCCTTGCGGAAGTCGGCTTCCAGCGACTGGCCGAAGGCATAGTCCACGGTGATGTAGTACCAGCTGTTGCGGCCCTGGTCGATCATGCGCCGCACCAGCGGATAGGACACCGAGTAGGTATCCCAGGACCAATGGAAGCCGGTCGGCGAACAGTTCTGGTTGGTCAGCGCCATGGCGCCGCCGGTGGAAACGATGTCGATCTTCTGCTTCTGCCGCGCCACTTCCTGCACGGCCAGCGCGGTCGACGAGTTGGGGAAGTCGATCACCATGTCGACGCCGTCGGTATCGAACCAGCGGCGTGCCAGCGACGAGGCGATATCGGCCTTGTTCTGGTGGTCGGCGGACAGCACCGTAACCGGCTTGCCCAGCGCCTTGCCGCCGAACTCCTCCACCGCCATCTGGGCGGCCACTACCGAGCCTTTGCCGGAGAGGTCGGCATAGGAGCCGGACATATCGGTGATGACGCCGATCTTGACGCCGCTGGCATCAGCCAGGGCAGGCGTGGCCGATGCCAGGCCCAGCAAGGCGGACGAGGCGGCAAGGGTGCGGAGAATGCGAGAGGTGGACATGGGAACTCCAGGTTGTCTGCGCGAAAAAAGATGGAAAATGGCGATGGCTGCATTCGCCGGACGCGGGCGCCATCGCTGCGCCTGCATCGGGTAGAAGATCAGTATGCTGAGTATGTGTCGGGGAAAAGGGCGGATGTCTCCGCCCTGCAGGTGCGCCGGACGCCGGGTTCAGGTGGCCAGGTCGCGGCCGCGCGTCTCGGGCACGAACACCATGCCGATGATGAAGGCCAGGCCCGCGATCACCACCGGGTACCACAGGCCAAAGTAGACGTCGCCGCTGGACACGTTCATCGCCGTGACCACGAAGGACAGCATGCCGCCGACCCAGCCGGCGCCAAGGTGGAAGGGCAGCGACAACGAGGTGTAGCGCACCCTGGCCGGGAACAGCTCCACCATGAACGCGGCCATCGGCCCGTACACCATGGCCAGGAACAGGACCGGCACCAGCAGCAGCACGAACACCATCGGTGTGTTCATCTTTGCAGGGTCGGCGCGCTCCGGCCAGCCGGCCGCCACCAGGGCGCCCTTGATCGCATTGCGGTCAAAGCCTTGCAGCGTGTGGTCGCCGATACGGAGCTCCGCCTGCGTCGAATTGCCGGAAGGCACGAAGCTGTAGCCCACGCCCAGGTCGGTCAGGTAGCCGCGGATCTTGTCGCAGGCGGACACCGGCTCGCCGAACAGGCGCGCCTTGCAGTCACCAGCGGTAACCTGCACGGCCCCTTGCTGCTGGAACTGCTCCAGCGCCGGGTTGGCGTAGTGGGTCAGGCCCTTGAATACCGGCTGGATGCACACCGCTGCCAGCAGGCAGGCGGCCATCATGATGTACTTACGGCCGATGCGGTCCGAGAGCCAGCCGAAGAACAGATAGCACGGCGTGGCCACCACCAGCGCGATCGCGATCAGCATATGGACGGTTTCGATCGGCACGTGCAGCGTCTTGTTGACGAAGAACATCGTATAGAAGTGCCCGGTGCCGAAGATCGCTCCCAGCCCCGCCGCCACCACGAACAGCAGCAGCACCGACTTCAGATTCTCCCACTTGGTGAAGCTGTCGCGGATCGGGGCCCTGGAGGTGGCGTTGCTGGCCTTCATGCGCGCGAACACCGGCGACTCATGCAGCTTGCCGCGGATGTAGACCGAGATCACCAGCATGACCAGCGACACGATGAACGGGATGCGCCATCCCCAGGCGCGGAATTCCGTCTCGGTCAGGAAGGTCTTCAGCAGGTACACCACGAACAGCGAGGAGAGCAGCCCCAGCGTTGCGGTGGTCTGCAGCGAGCTGGTGTACAGGCCGCGCTTGTGTACCGGCGAATGCTCGGCCACGTACGTGACCGCACCGCCAACCTCCCCGCCCAGGGCCAGTCCCTGCAGCAGGCGCAGCAGCACCAGCAGCACCGTGGCGGTGATGCCGATCTGCTGGTAGGTCGGCAGCACGCCTACGCCTACGGTGGCCAGGCCCATCAGCAGGATGGTGACCAGGAAGGTGTACTTGCGGCCGATCAGGTCGCCCAGGCGGCCGAACAGCAGCGCGCCCACCGGGCGGATCAGGAAGCCGGCGCCGAAGGTGGCCAGGCTGGCGAGGAAGGCGGCACTCTCATTGCCGGGGGGGAAGAACAGTGCGCCGAAGTACACGGCCAGCGCGGCATAGATGTAAAAGTCATACCACTCCATCAACGCGCCGAAGGATGAGGCAAGGATGACCTTGCGCTCTTCGGCAGTCATGCCGGAGGCTGGGGCGCGCGTCTCGTCGCGGGTCAGGCTGATCGTCATGGCGGGGGTCCTTTGGTGAGGCAGTTGTCTTTGTCGTGTGCTTTGCGGCGGTGCCTGCGCCGCTTGCCGGGGGGGCTGCGATGACCCCGTGCCGTGCGGCGCTGCATCCTGCCGGTGCATCAGTCAGTATGCTGATGAGAAACGCAGTATGCTGAGCAAAATGCAGGCCACCCGATAGCGGCCGCAATGCCCGATTTAAGTGGTTATTTCATATTGTCAGCATACTGAGCATCTGCGATCAGTGTACTGAGCGCCTATGGCCATCGTTATAGGTGTTAACCCTTCGCGCGACGTCTGGACTTTTGAAAATCCGATGACTAGAATCCGAAACTAATCAGTGTACTGAGTAATTGCGCAGCACCCCGCGGCGACGCCATGCTTGACTGTCCTGGCGCGAGCCGATTCCCCCTATCAGGAGCCCCCACCAGCATGACCACAGTGAAGAAGATCGCCCTGGAAGAGCATTTCATGACACCCGGATTCCAGGCCTATTCCAAAGGGTTTACGCAGCATATCGACCCGGCGGTGTTCGCCGAGCTGGGCCGTCGCCTGGCCGATTTCGACGAGGACCGGCTGGCGGAGATGGACCGGTTCGGCATCGATATCACGGTGCTGTCGCAAACCGGGCCGGGCGTGCAGGGCGAGGCCGACGCCGGCCTGGCGGTGGCACGGGCGCGCGAGAGCAATGACTTCCTGGCGGCGCAGGTCGCGCGCCACCCGACGCGCTTCGCCGGCTTTGCCGCGCTGCCGATGCACGACCCGGAACAGGCGGCACGCGAGCTGGAGCGGGCCGTGCTGGAACTTGGCTTCAAGGGCTCGCTGGTGAACGGCCATACGCATGGCCGCTACTACGACGATCCCGCGTACGACGCCTTCTGGGACCGCATGCAGGCGCTGGACGTGCCCATGTACCTGCATCCGACCGACGCCTATGTGCAGCCGTACGCGTTGGCCGGCCATCCCGAACTGACTGGCGCCGCATGGGGGTGGGGCGTGGAAACCGCATCGCACGCGCTGCGCCTGCTGTTCGGCGGCGTGTTCGACCGCTTCCCGCGCCTGAAGATCATCCTCGGCCATATGGGCGAGGGCCTGCCGTACCAGCGCTGGCGCTTCGACAGCCGCTTTGCGGTTTACTCGCACGGGATCCGGCTGGAGCGCGCGCCCTCCGAATACATCGGCACCAATATCGTCATCACCACGTCGGGCGTGTGCTCGCACGGCGCGCTGGCCGGCGCCATTGCCGAACTGGGTCCCGAGGCGGTGATGTTCTCGGTGGACTACCCCTATGAATCCACCGAGGTCGCGGCAAGGTTCATCGAAGACGCGCCGCTCGACGACACCACGCGCGCGCTGGTCTGCCACGGCAACGCGCAACGCCTGCTCAAGCTGTAACTGGATAACCCAAGGATCCTCATGCAAAAAGTCTTTCGCATCGGCCAGATCGTCCCGAGCTCGAACACGACGATGGAAACCGAAATCCCCGCCATGCTGATGGCGCGCCAGCAGATTCGTCCGGAACGCTTCACCTTCCATGGAAGCCGCATGCGGATGAAGAAGGTGGTCAAGGAAGAACTGGCCGCGATGGACGCTGAATCCGACCGCTGTGCGGTCGAGCTCAGCGATGCCCGCGTCGACGTGCTCGGCTATGCCTGCCTGGTCGCGATCATGGCAATGGGCCATGGCTACCACCGGCAGTCGGAGCAGCGCCTGAAGGCGCATACCACCGAGAACGGCGGCGATGCCCCGGTCATCACCAGTGCCGGTGCGCTGGTGGATGCGCTCAAGGTGATGGGCGCCAGGCGCATTGCCGTGGTCGCGCCCTACATGAAACCGCTGACGGAACTGGTGGTGGACTACATCCGCAACGAAGGCTACGAGGTGGTGGACTACCGTGCGCTGGAGATCCCGGACAACCTGGAGGTCGGGCGCCACGATCCGGCGCGCCTGCCCGGCATCGTCGCGCAGATGGACACCGAGGACGTCGACGTGATCGTGTTGTCCGCCTGCGTGCAGATGCCCTCGCTCCCCGCCGTGGCGAAAGTCGAGGCGATGACCGGCAAGCCGGTCCTCACCGCCGCGATTGCCACCACCTACGCCATGCTCAAGGCGCTGGACCTTGAGCCAGTCGTGCCGGGCGCGGGCGCGCTGCTGTCCGGCGCCTTCTGAGGAGCACGCATGAGTACCTTCCTGTACGGGGGCCATGTCCACGCCAACGGCATTCGCCAGCACTACCTGCGCTACGGTGGCAACGAGGGCGAGCGCGCCGCGCGCGATGCCGTGGTGATTGTGCCGGGCATCACCAGCCCGGCGATCACCTGGGGCTTTGTCGGCGAGCGCCTGGGCACGCGTTTCGATACCTACATTCTCGATGTGCGCGGCCGCGGGCTGTCGTCGGCGGAGCCTCAGCTGGACTATGGCCTCGATGCTCAGGCCTGCGACGTGGTGGCCTTTGCACAAGCGTTGGGCTTGCGCCGCTACAGCGTGGTCGGCCATTCCATGGGCGGACGCATCGGCGTGCGCGCCGCCGCGGCGCAGCCGGATGGCCTCGCGCGGCTGGTGATGGTCGATCCGCCGGTTTCTGGCCCGGGGCGCCGCTCGTATCCCGCACAGTTGCCCTGGTATGTGGATTCGATCCGGCTGTCCCGGGAGGGCACCGACGCCGAGGGCATGCGCCGCTTCTGCCCGACCTGGACCGACGAGCAACTGCGCTTGCGCGCGGAATGGCTGCACACCTGCAATGAAGACGCTATCGTGCGCAGCTTCGAGGACTTCCATCGCGACGACATCCATGCGGACATGCCCCGCGTCAAGGTGCCGACGCTGCTGATGACCGCAGGGCGCGGCGACGTGGTGCGCCCCGAGGACATCGCGGAGATCCGCACGCTGCTGCCCGGCGTGCTGGTCAGCCATGTGGCCAATGCCGGCCACATGATCCCGTGGGACGACGAAGCGGGCTTTTACGCGGCGCTGGGGGATTTCCTCGGCGCGCCGCTGGCGCAATGACGAGCAAGGAGCCGACATGCCGGTAAGTGACCACCAGATGATCGAGGCCTGGCGCAAGGTGCTGCGCCTGTCGCGGCTGGAGCCGGGACAGACCGTCACCATCCTGACCAGCGCCGCCACCCATCCCCAGACTTTGTCCGCCGCGCTGGTCGCTACCCGGTCGATGGGGGCCATCGTCAACCGGCTCGACCTGCCGCCCGTCAACGGCGAGAAGGCGCTGAGCCGCGACGCGCTGGCCTACCTGGGCACCACCCCGCTCACGGGCAACCGCGCCGCGATCGCGGCGCTGCGCGCGAGCGACCTGGTGCTGGACCTGATGACGCTGCTGTTCTCGCCCGAGCAGCACGACATCCTGAAGGGCGGCACCAAAATCCTGCTGGCCGTGGAGCCGCCGGAAGTGCTGGTGCGCATGGTGCCGTGCGAGGCGGACCGTGAGCGCGTCAAGGCCGCCTCCGAGCGGCTGGCGCGCGCCAGGGAAATGCATGTGATATCGCCCGCCGGGACCGACCTGCGCTGCCCGCTGGGAGAATTCCCGGCGATCAGCGAGTACGGCTTTGTCGACGAGCCCGGCCGCTGGGACCACTGGCCCAGCGGCTTCGCCCTGACCTGGCCGAACGAAGGTGGTGCCAGCGGCACCATCGTGCTGGACCGCGGCGACATCCTGTTGCCGCAGAAGACCTACGTTACCGAGCCGATCCGCCTGACGGTGGAAGACGGCTTTGCCACGCGCATCGAGGGCGGCCTGCACGCCGAGCTGCTGAGCGAATACATGGCGTCGTTCAACGATCCCGAGGCCTACGCCATCTCGCATATCGGCTGGGGCCTGCAACCGCGCGCCCACTGGTCCACGCTGGGGCTGTATGACCGCGAGGCCACCATCGGCATGGATGCGCGCGCGTTCGAAGGCAACTTCCTGTTCTCGCTGGGTCCCAATAACGAGGCCGGTGGCCAGCGCACCACCGCCTGCCATATCGACATCCCTGTGCGCCGATGCACCGTACGCCTGGACGGCGTCGATGTGGTCACCGGCGGCAAGGTCACGGACGGCTTCCGCTATCCGGAGGAACAATAGACATGCACAAGGAAATCGGCGCGTACCAGCGCCAGGGCTTCGGCAACGCGCTGGAACTGGCGGGACCGTTCGGGCTGCTGATCGTGGATTTCGTCAACGGCTTTGCCGATCCGCAGGTGTTCGGCGGCGGCAATATCCGCGAGGCCATCGCCAATACTGTGCCGCTGCTGTCGGTGGCGCGGCGCGAGGGCTGGGCGATTGCGCACAGCCGCATCGTGTATGCGGATGACGGCGCGGACCACAACGTCTTCTCGATGAAGGTGCCCAACATGCTGTCGCTGAAGGAGCATGCGCCCAACAGCGCCATCGTCGAAGAACTGGCGCCGCGCGCCGGTGAGCTGGTGGTGCGCAAGACCGTGCCGTCGGCCTTCTTCGGCACCTCGCTGGCGGCGTGGCTGACACAGCGCGGCGTGCGCACGCTGCTGGTGGCCGGGGCGGTGACCAGCGGCTGCGTGCGTGCCAGCGTGGTGGATGCCATGCAGTACGGTTTCCGCCCGTTGGTGCTGTCCGATTGCGTGGGCGACCGTGCCCTCGGACCGCACGAGGCAAACCTGTTCGACATGGCGCAGAAGTACGCAACCGTGGCTACGCGCATGGACGGGCTTGCCGCCATTGGCGTGAGGGAATAGGCGCTTCGCCAGCGCCGCGCGGGCGAGATGCGGTAAAGCCGCAATTGACAATCCCGCAGGCGTTTCCATAGGATTTGGTCAGTATGCTGAATAAACAGGGCTTATCTTCGGGACGGACAGGGTAATGACATCGTCGATGGAACCGGATCATCATGCGGATGCCGGGCGCGGCCAGGGCGTGGGCGCCCGCGTCGCGCGCAAGGAGGATGCCCGGCACTTGCACGGCAAGGGCCGCTTCGTGGCGGATATCGCCATGCCAGACCTGCAGGAGGTGGCCTTCCTGCGCAGCCCGGTCGCGCATGCCAGGCTGCTGTCGGTCACCAAGCCCGCGGGCCATGCCACGGCGGTGATCGTGCGCGCGGACATGGCGGCGGCCAGCGACATCGTGGCCGACTCGGCCTTTCCCTCCTACCAGCCGTCCACGCAGCCGCCGCTGGCCAGCGGCAAGGTGCGCTTTGTCGGCGAACCGGTCGCGATGGCGTTCGCGCCGACCCGCGCCGAGGCGGAGGACATCGCCGAGCAGGTCGCGGTGGAGTTTGAAGAACTGACGGCGCTGACCGACGTGACCCAGGCCCGCCAGCTCGCCGGCGAGGTGCGCGTGCACGAGCACTGGCGCGACAACACCTTTCTGACGCTGACCGCCGACAAGAATTTCGAGGCGCGGCAGCGCGAGGCCTCGGTCGTGGTGCGTCGCCGCATCGACCTGGCGCGCCAGTGCATGGTGCCGATGGAAGGCAAGGCGGTGCTGGCCTGCTGGGATCACCAGTTCGACCAGTTGGTGGTGTACAGCGCCACCCAGGTACCGCACATGATCCGCACTATCCTGGCCCACTGCCTGGGACTGGAGCAGGAGCGCGTACGCGTGATCTCGCCCGACGTGGGCGGCGCCTTCGGCTACAAGTGCGTGCTGCAGCAGGAAGAGCTTTGCATCGCCTGGCTGGCGCTGACCTACAAGCGCCCCTTCCGCTTTATCGAGGACCGGCGCGAACACCTGACCGCCGGCGCCAATTCGCGCGAGCACCACTATGACCTGACGGCGTACGCCGATGCCCGCGGCCGCCTGCTGGCGCTCGATGCAAAGATCGAGATCGACGGCGGCGCGTATTCCGTCTGGCCGTTCACCATCGGGCTGGAGCCGGGCCAGGCGATCGGCAACCTGCCGGGGCCCTATGCCTTCGACGGCTATCGCTGCGAGACCACCTGCGTGGCGACGAACAAGCCCGGCTTCGTGCCGTATCGCGGCGTCGCGCGCACCGGTGTCTGCTTTGCGATGGAGCTGATGATCGATGCCATCGCCCGCGAGGTGAAGCGCGAGCCGTGGAAAGTGCGCTGTGAAAACCTGGTGCCGCCCGAGGCCATGCCCTATGTCAACGTCACCAACAAGCATTTCGACGGCGGCGACTACCCCGCCAGCGTGCGCAAGGCCATGGAGATGATCGACTTGCCCGCGATCCGCGCGCGACAGCAGGCGGGCCCGCAGGGGAGCACCTATGTCGGCGTGGGCTTCGGCACCTACACCGAGCAGTCGGCGCACGGCACTTCGGTGTTCGCGGCCTGGGGCACGCCGGTGATCCCCGGCTTCGATTCGGCCACTGTGCGCATCACGCCGGATGGCGGGCTGGAGGTGCGCGTGGGCGTGCATTCGCACGGGCAGGGCATGGAGACCACCTTCGCGCAGATCGCCAACGAGATCCTCGGCATCGATATCGGCCGGATCAAGGTGGTGCACGGCGACACCGGGCTCACGCCATTCTCGACCGGCACCTATGCCTCGCGCTCGCTGGTGATGTCGGGCGGCGCCGTGTCGCGCGCCTGCAAGGCCCTGCTGCCGCGCCTGCTGAAGATCGGCGCGCATATGCTGGGACAGCCAGAGCAGGCCGTCGCGTTCCAGGCCGGGGCAGTGAGCGCGGGCGATGCCGGCGCGGTGGAGATCGCGCGCATCGCCAACGCCTGGTACATCAATCCGCACCTGCTGCCGCCGGATGTCGACGCGCAAGGCCTGGAGATCACCATGGGCTTCAAGCCGGCCGTCGATACCGGCAGCTTCACCTATGCCACGCATGCCGTCGCCGTGGAAGTCGACATCGAATCCGGCCATGTCGAGATCCTCGACTACGTCGTGGTGGAGGACTGCGGCACCATGATCAACCCGATGGTGGTCGAGGGCCAGACCTACGGCGGCGTGGCGCAGGGCATCGGCACCGCGATGTTCGAAGAGATGCGCTACGACGGCAACGGCCAGCCGCTGGCGTCCACGCTGGCGGACTACATGCTGCCGGGGCCGACCGAGATCCCGTCGATCCGCATCCATCATTTCGAGACACCGTCGCCGCATACCGAGTTCGGTGCCAAGGGCATGGGGGAGGGCGGCGCCATCGCCCCGCCGGCCGCGATCTTCAATGCAGTCAACGACGCGCTGCGCGGCTTCGGCGTCGAGCTGAAGGAAACGCCGCTGACGCCGCGCAAGATCCTGGAAGCGCTGGATGCGGCAGCGGCCAGCGTACCAAGCAAAAAGGCAGCCTGACCAATGAAAGCCGTCGCTTTTTCCTACCATGCGCCCGGCTCGCTGCCGGACGCGCTGGCCCGCCTGGGTGCGGGCACCGATGTAGCCAAGACCATGGGAGGCGGGCAATCGCTCGGCCCCATGCTGAACCTGCGCCTGACCCGCCCCGATACCGTAGTCGACGTCTCCGGGCTGGCCGAACTGCGCGAGGTTGTCGCCACGCCTGACGGGGTCCGCATCGGCGCCTGCGTGACCCACGCCCAGATCGAAGATGGCGTGTTCGCGCCGCTGCGCGGCACCATGCTGCAGGCCGTCGCCAGCGGCATTGCCTACCGCGCCATCCGCAACCGCGGCACGGTCGGCGGCAGCCTGGCACATGCCGATCCGGCCGCGGACTGGGTCGTGGTGATGTCCGCGCTTGGCGCCCGCATCGAGATCGTGTCAGCCGCCGTTACGCGCGACGTGCCAATGGAGTCATTCATGATCGGGGCCTACACCACGGTGCTCGCCGACGGCGAACTGATTGCCGCCGTGCGGGTGCCGCCCCTCACCGGGCACAGCCGCTGGGGATACCAGAAACTGTGCCGCAAGACCGGCGAGTTTGCCGAAGCGAGCTGCGCCGCGTATTTCGATGCCAGCCGCCGCTTCGCGCGCATCGTGCTGGGCGCGCTGGACGGCCCGCCGGTGGTGCTGCCCGGCCTGACCCGCGCCGTCGCCGCGCAAGGCGCAGCGGCGCTCACGGCCAGCGCCGTGGACGACGCCGTGGCGCAGGCCGCGCCGGGCAAGGATGCCATCGACCGCAAGCTATACCGTACCGTCGTGATGCGTTGCGTCACGCAACTGCTGAACTGAGGAGCGTCGTGCAGACCATCGAATTTACCGTCAACGGCCGCCAGGTATCCGGCGCGTGCACTGACCGCACGCACCTGGGAGACTTCCTGCGCGACACCCACCGGCTGACCGGCACCCACCTCGGCTGCGAGCATGGCGTGTGCGGCGCCTGCACCGTGCTGCTCGACGACAAGCCCGTGCGTTCGTGCATCACCTTTGCGGGCGCCTGCCAGGGCGCCGACATCGTCACGGTCGAAGGCTATGAGGATGATGCTGTCATGGCCGACCTGCGCACCGCCTTCAACCGGCATCACGCGTTGCAATGCGGCTTCTGCACGCCGGGGATGCTGGCCACTGCGCGCGATATCGTGCTGCGCCTGCCCGACGCCGACGAAGCGACTATCCGCCATGAACTGTCGGGCAACCTGTGCCGGTGCACGGGCTATATGGGCATCGTTGCCGCCATCCGATCCATACTGGACGCGCGCCGCGCCGCCGCGGGCGTGATCGCGCGGCACGCCACCGCATCAGCAACGCAGGCGCCGTTTGCCTGCTTCACGGTCGCGGACGAGGCGCTCGGCACGCTGCCGCACCTTGCGGCCGGGGCCGAGCCAGGGCGCTCGGCCGACCGCAAGGGCTGGTCGCGCATCGAGGGCAGCTTTACCGTGCCGTACGCGTTGGATGCGGTATGGGCCTTCATGGCTGACCTGCCGGCGGTGGCCGGCTGCCTGCCCGGCGCGGTGCTGACGGAGGTGGCGGGCGAGAAGGTCAAGGGCCATATCGCCATCAAGTTCGGGCCGATGTCGGCAAAGTTCGAGGGCGCCGCGCGCCTGCAGCGCGATGACGCCGCCCGGCGCGGCGTGCTGAAGGGCGCGGGCCAGGATTCGCTCAGCAACTCCAAGGCCGCGGGCGACATTGCCTACCAGCTCAAAGCGCTGTCGGCCACCGAGACTGAAGTTGCCGTCGACCTGCAGTATTCCTTGCAGGGACCGCTGGCGCAGTTCTCCCGCTCAGGGCTGGTGCGCGATTTCGTGCGGCGGATGATCGCCGATTTCGGCAAGTCGGTATCCCGCCGGATGGACCCGACGCTGAGCGATGCCGAACGCAACCAGGTTGTCCGCCTCAACCCGGTGGGGTTGTTCTTTGGGGTGCTATGGGAGCGGGTGAAGCGCTGGTTCGGCATTGGCTGACCCCGGCCCTGCAGTGCCGCGCGGCAATTTGTAGCGGCACACGTCGACCGCGCAGAATATCAGCGGTACTTATGTGCTTGATAATGGCAATGAATTTGACTGATGTTTGGCCTGAACCTATACTGGGCTCCATCCGGAGAAGGCGAGTGCAGGTCATCCTCAGCTACGGAGATCCAACGGAAATGCTGGTTGGCTTCCCCACGGCATAGGCACCCCAATGCCGTATCACTGTGCCCGCACCCTGACCACAAATCCGACTTGCAAAAGTATCCAAAGTTGAAGCGTACGGGTCAGGCGCAGTACGCCTGAGCGGTACCCGGCAACGCATCCTGAAGGAAGGGCCATGGCAGAGCGGTCATTTGTCGAAGAAGTGAAAAAGCTGCGCCTTGGCGCTGGCGAAGTCTTCAGTGGAGAAGGCATTCTGGCAGTGACCAAGGCGCTGCTGGAATCCGGCGTGGCCTACGTGGCCGGATACCAAGGCTCGCCAATCTCGCACCTGATGGATGTGCTCGCGGACGCGCAAGACATCCTTGCCGAGCACGGCATCCGCTTTGAGAACAGTGCGAGCGAAGCCACGGCGGCCGCTTCGCTGGCGGCATCGGTCAACTACCCGCTGCGCGGCGCGGTGACCTTCAAGGCCACGGTCGGGACTAACGTGGCGTCCGACGCGCTGGCCAACCTGGCCTCGGGCGGCGTGACCGGCGGTGCGTTGGTCATAGTCGGCGAGGACTACGGCGAGGGCTCGTCGATCATGCAGGAGCGCAGCCACGCCTTCGCGATGAAGTCGCAGATGTGGCTGCTCGACCCGCGCCCGAACCTGCCGTGCATCGTACAGGCGGTCAAGGATGGTTTCGACCTGTCCGAAGCTTCCAACACGCCCGTGATGCTTCAGTTGCGTGTGCGTTCCTGCCATGTGCACGGCCGGTTCGTCGCCGCCGACAACCGCCGCTCGGCGTTCTCTATCCAGGACGCGCTGGAGAACCCCAAACGCGACGTGAACCGCATCGTGCTGCCGCCCGCGAGCTTCCTGCACGAGCACGAGAAGATCAGGCAGCGCTGGCCGGCAGCCGTGAAGTTCATCGAGGAGCGCAAGCTCAACGAGTTCTCCGATGGCGAGATGTCCGACATCGGCATCGCCGTGCAGGGCGGCGGCTATAACACGTTGATCCGCGCGCTGGAGCAACTCGGCTTGTCCGATGTTTTCGGCGAATCAAAGATTCCACTATACGTGATGAACGTGGCGTATCCGCTGATCGAGTCGGAGTGGGTGCGCTTCTGCGCGGGCAAGCGCGCCGTCTTGGTATTGGAAGAGGGCCAGCCCAACTTCATCGAGCAGAACGCCGCCAGTATCCTGCGCGTGGCAGGCACCACCGCCACGCTGCACGGCAAGGACCTGCTGCCGCTGGCCGGCGAGTACAACACCGCCACCGTGCTCAGGGGCCTGCGTGCTTTCCTGGAACAGTACGGAAAAATCGAGCCGCAACCGGAGCCGGCCCCGGCGCGCAGGGTGATCCCGCTGGTGCAGGCCACCGCCGCCACCGTCGATGGCGTGGCCGCCGAGCTGCCGGAACCGCAGAAGCTGGTCGACGAGAGCGTGCATGCGCGCCCGCCCGGCTTCTGTACCGGCTGCCCGGAGCGCCCGATCTTCACCGCGATGAAACTGGTCGAGCGCGAGATCGGCGAGCACCACGTGAGCGCCGACATTGGCTGCCATCTGTTCTCGATCCTGCCGCCGTTCAACCTGGGCAATACCACCATGGGCTACGGCCTTGGCAGCGCCAGCGCCGCGGCGCTGAACGCGCCCGCCGGCAAGCGCGCCATCTCCGTGATGGGCGACGGCGGGTTCTGGCATAACGGGCTGACCAGCGGCATCGCCAACGCGGTGTTCAACAAGAGCGACAACCTGACCATCGTGGTCGACAACAGCTACACGTCTGCCACCGGCGGGCAGGATATCCTCTCGTCCACCGCGCACAACGATACGCGCAGCACCGGCCATGGCATCGAAGAGGCCGTGCGCGGCGTGGGCGTCAAGTGGGTGCGCACCATTCGCCGCACCTATGACCTGAAGGCGATGAAGGCCGCCCTCAAGGAGGCGCTGACCACCGGCGCCAGGGGCCCCAAGGTGCTGATCGCGCAGAGCGAATGTATGCTGAACAAGCAGCGCCGCGAAAAGCCCAAGGTCCGCAAGGCGGTCGCCGACGGCCAGCGCGTGGTGCGCGAGCGCTTCGGCGTGGATTCGGACACGTGCACCGGCGACCACTCCTGCATCCGCCTCTCCGGCTGCCCGTCGCTGAGCATCAAGCCCAACCCCGACGCGCTGCGCACTGACCCGGTGGCAGCCGTACTCGACAGCTGCGTGGGCTGTGGCCTGTGCGGCGAGGTCTCGCATGCCGCCGTACTGTGTCCGTCGTTCTATCGCGCGCAGATCGTCACCAACCCCACCCGCTGGGACAAGCTGGGCCAGCGCCTGCGCAACGCGGTGATCGGCTGGCTGCAGGCGCGCGACGCCGCGCGCCGCGCCCGTTACGCCTTCTGAACCGGGAGATCCGAGCATGTTCAACGCAAAACCGATCAAGCTCGCCATCCTCGCCATGGGCGGCGAAGGCGGCGGCGTACTGGCCGACTGGATCGTGGATCTGGGCGAGCACAACGGCTACATAGCCCAGACCACATCGGTGCCGGGCGTGGCCCAGCGTACCGGCGCCACCATCTACTATGTCGAGCTGTTTCCGCGCGACGTGGCCGAGCATGCCGGCCGCCAGCCGGTGCTGGCGCTGATGCCGACTCCCGGCGATGTCGACGTGGTACTTGCCTCCGAGCTGATGGAAGCCGGCCGCGCCGTGCAGCGGGGTCTGGTGACGCCGGACCGCACCACGTTGCTCTCGTCCACTCACCGCGTGTACTCGATCGCCGAGAAGTCTGCGATGGGCGACGGCCGCGTCGACAGCAACGAGCTCATCGCTCATGCCAGCAAGGCAGCCAGGCGCTATGTGCGCTTCGACATGGCGCGGGAAGCCGAGGCCAACGGCAGCGTGATCAGCGCCGTGCTGTTCGGCGCGCTCGCTGGCACCGGCGTACTGCCATTCAGCCGGGCCCAGTTCGAGGCGACCATCGAGCGCGGCGGCGTGGGCGTGAAATCCAGCCTGCGCGCCTTCGGCGCCGCCTTTGCCAGAGCCGGTGCAGGCGATGCCCCGGCCGAAGCGACCAGGGCCGCGCCCGCCATCGACCCGAAGCACACGAGCGTCGCGCAGGTGCTACAGCGCGCCCGCGACGAGCAGCCTGCCGGGATCCTGCAGGTAGTGATCGAAGGCGTGCGCCGCATGATCGATTACCAGGATGTGGCCTATGCCAGCCTCTACCTGGACCGCATGGCCGCCGCGCGGCGTGCATTGGCGCCGGATGACATCGCGCTCTTGCGCGAAACCGCGCGCCACCTGGCGTTGTGGATGTCATATGAAGACACCATCCGGGTTGCGGACCTCAAGACCCGCGGCTCGCGCTTTGCTCGCGTGCGCGACGAGGTCCATGCCGGCAGTGACCAGCTGCTGGCGATCAATGAGTTCATGCACCCGCGCCTTGAGGAGATCTGCGAGACGCTGCCAGCCGGACTCGGCCGCTGGCTGATGAAGCCGCATTTCCTGCACCATCTGGTGCGCCGCTTCACGCGATCCGGCCGTGTCGTCACCACCAGCTCGCTGCGCGGCTACCTGATGCTGTGGGCAGTCGCGCGCCTGCGCGCCATCCGCCGCCGCACGCTGCGCTACGCGCTGGAGACCGAACGCATCGAAGGCTGGCTCAGCCAGGTACGGGACACCGCGCGTATCAACCCGGCGCTGGCGCTGGAAGTGGTGCAGTGCCAGCGTCTGGTCAAGGGCTACAGCGATACTCACCTACGCGGCCTGACCAACTACCAGACGCTGATGGGCGCCGTCGCGCGCGCTGGCGCCAGGCTGGCGCCAGCCACGCTGCGCGAACTGCGCGAGGCGGCGCTGGCTGATGAACACGGCAAGACTCTGCGCGCACTGCTGGCCTACCACGCGCTGGCCTGAGCCGGCGAAAAGATCGGGTTCAGTTCAAGTCCGGGGCGTGCACCGGTGACACGGACGCCCCGGTGCAGCCTGCCGGCATCCGGCGTCACGCCTCGATCAAGGCAAGCACCCGGCACGGACTACCCGAACCGCGCCGGATCTTGAGTGGCGGGGTGACCAGCACCGCACCGGTCGGCGGCAATTTATCCAGGTTGACCAGGCTTGCCAGACCGAACTTGTTGTTGCCATGCATGTTGGAATGGCAGGGGAAGGGGTGCTTGAAGGCGTAAGCCTGTCCCGCATCGGTGCCGACGGCTTCCGTTCCCCAGCCAATCACATCGCGCTCCCTGGCGAGAAATGCCGGCAAATCAGGATGACCGCCGGGCGTGTGTCCGCCGTCCTCCCGGATATTCAGGAAGTCGGCCGGATCGGTGCGCAGCGACCAGTCGGTGCGCATCAGCACCCACGAACCCGCCGGGATGCGGCCATGCCGCGCTTCCCATTGCTCGACGCGCTCGATGGTCAGAAGGTAATCGGGATTCTCGCGGACTTCCGCCGAGACATCGATCACGCACGCCGGCGCAAGCAACTTCTGCACGTCGATGGTATCCGTCGCGTTGTTCGGAAAGTCCTTGCCGGTGATCCAGTGAACCGGCGCGTCGAAATGCGTGCCGGTATGCTCGCCGCACGAAATGTTGTTCCAGTACCAGGCTGGCCCGCGATCGTCGAAGTTCGAGATCTCTTCCAGCCGGAAGGGCGCGCTCTGCCCGAACTGCGGCGGCAGAGGAATGATCGGTGTGCGTGGATGCAAGGTCTGGCTCAGGTCTACCACGCGAATCGCACCGCTTTGCAGTGCTTGTGCAAACTCTACTAGCATCTTGGTACTTCCTCCCTAAGGTTGCCCACAGACTGCGTTTTGCCTCGCTCGTCCGCTTTCATGTGTCCGCAAAGCGCGTGATGGCGCGCGCCCGATTCATGCACGGGCATGACGGGCTAGTACGCGCATCGCGTCGTCCAGTTCCAGCAAGACCGCGTCACCCGCGTGCATGGCGCCATCGAGGCGCGCAATCACCACAGGACCGGCCGTCGTCCTGACCGTTGCCAGATGCACGTCTTCGCCCGGCTGCGCGCCGAGTCGATGGCGTACCACCGTTGTCTCCTCGATCGTGCCGGCTTCGGTGACTTGCTCTTCCCAGTCCGCCGCGCCGCAGTGCGGGCAACGATAGCGCGCGGGAAAATGCACCGTACCGCATTGCCGGCAATGAAAAACGGTTAGTTTCATCTTGCGCCCTCGCTCACGCTCTCGAGCACTACCGCGTTGGCGCACATGCCAAAGCGATACTCGACCATGCCGTAGCCGCTCACGGCCGCCAGCCGTGCCCCCGCCACCTGCCGAGCGCCGGCAGCGCCGCGCAACTGGATAATCGCCTCGACCAGGCCATGCATGCCGCCAGCGGCGCCCGCCTGGCCGGCAGACAACTGGCCGCCCGAGGTATTCACCGGCAATTCGTGCGCGGCGATGCGTGCAATCAGGCCACGCTGATCCCCGTCCGGAGCGAATCCGAGATCGGCCAGCTGCACTAACGCCATGACCGGGTAATCGTCATACACCGAGACCAGATCCATGTCCTGCGGACCGGCGCCGGCGCCCCGCCACAGGACGTCTGCGAGCGCGGCAAGCCCGGTCTGCAAGCCGTCACCGGCCTGATGATCGAGGTTGTAGCGGCATTCCAACGCCCGTACGCGTACCGCGGGGCCTGCCTGGCGCACCAGGTCGGCGCGAGCCACGATCACCGCATTCGCGCCGCAGACCACCGGCACGCAATCGAAGCGCCCGAGCGGATCGGCCACCATCGGCGCAGCGAGGTACTCGTCGAGCGTGAGTGGGGTGCGGTACACCGCGCCAGGGTTACGCGCTGCCCAGGCCCGCTGCGTCACGCACACCGCTCCGTAGTCGTCTCGTGTCAGGCCGTAACGACGTGCATGCCGTTGCGTCAGCATCGCGAACACGCTGTTCGGGCCACCGTTTTCGAGCGGCCTCAGGTAGGTGCGGGTCGTGACGTTGTAGTTCTCGACCAGCTGCCTGAAATCGGCTGGCGTAAAGCGATCGCCGCTCAGCAGGGCGATCACCGATGCGTCGCCGTGCTGGATTGCCCGCACCGCGTGTTGCAGCATATTGATCGCGCTGGCGCCCCCATGGCAATCGTCCATGCACCAGCGCGGACTAAGGCCAAGCCGCCAGGCCATATCGATCGCGTGATCGGGCGCCAACGTGAATGACGCCACGCCGAGACCGTCGATCTCGCGCGCGCTGAAGCCGGACTGGGCAAGCGCGGTGTCGAACGCTCGGGCCAGCAGGTCCGCGGTGCTCTCGTGCGGTGCCTGGCGGCGGTATGGCACTTCCACGCCAGCCGCCAGGATCGCGTTGTCAAAATTGCTGTTTGGCATTCAGTGAGTTTCCTGCGTAGCGGGTTGCCATTCGTTCATCGGGCTTTCCGGCGAGCGGTCTCATGCGTGAACAGCAGGGAAATCACGGTAATCGCCCCCATGCCGACCAGCATCCAGGCAACCGGCGTCGCGGACTGATAGCGCGACAGCAGGGCAGTCGCTACCAGCGGCGCGAGGCCGCCGGCAAACACCGAAGCCAGTTCGTGACCCAGCGCCATGCCGGAGTAGCGCACTTCCGTGCTGAACAGTTCGCCCATCAGGCTCGGTTGTGTGCCGATCATCGCGCCGTGGCACAAGGGGTTGGCAAGCAGGAAGGCGAGCCAGATCCATTCGGGCGTGCGGGTGTCGAGCAACCAGAAGAAGGGGAAGGCGGCAACCATCAGGCCCAGGGCGCCGATCATGTAAACCGGCTTGCGGCCGATGCGGTCCGACAGCTTGCCCCAGAGCAACATGGCGGCCAGTTCGACGCACATCGATGCCATCACGCCCGCCAGGACGATCTGGTTCGAGATCCCGATGAACTTGGCATACACCAGCGCAAAGGCGAGGAAGATGTAGGAACCGCCGTTTTCCGCCACCCGCAAGCCCATCGCCATCAGGATCTCCCTGGGATGCTTGCGAATGACCTCCAGTACCGGCAAGTGCGCCTTGCGGCCAGCGGCCGCGGCTTTGGCGAATTCCGTGCTCTCGGGCAAGGTCGAGCGGATGTAGACGCCCACGCCGAAGATCAGGATGCTGGCCAGGAACGGCAGGCGCCAGCCCCAGCTCATGAAGTCGGCTTTGGGCAAGGCCTGCACCGCGAAGAATGCCACCGATGACAGCACAAAGCCGCCGCCGACGCCCAACTGGCTCCACGAAGCGTAGTAGCCGCGCTTCTCGGGCGGCGCGCTCTCGCTGATCATCAGCACACCGCCACCCCACTCTCCGCCAGACGCAATCCCCTGCAGCAGGCGCAGCAGCACCAGCAAGGCGGGGGCCCACAGTCCGATCTGGGCATAGGTTGGCAGCAAGCCGATCAGGAAGGTAGCGACGCCCATGATCGACAGCGTCCACACGAGCGCGCCCTTGCGCCCGTAGCGGTCGCCGATATGGCCGAACAGAATGCCGCCGAACGGCCGCGCGGCAAAGCCGACCGCAAAGCCGGCGAAGGCCGCCAACGTGCCGACCAGCGGGTCGCTGCCCGGGGGAAAGAACAGCTCGCCGAACACCAGTGCCGCGGCTGTGCCGTATAAGAAGAAGTCATACCATTCGAGCGCGTTGCCGGCCACCAACGCGATGACGATACGGCGCAACGCTTTGGCGTCGACCGGCTGGGATGAGGCCACCCCCGCTTGCGCGCCGTAGTCTGTAGCGGTTGATAGAGTTGGCGTGCTGGCCATGCCGGTCTCCTGGATACCTGGATGGATGCGTTTGCTGCTGCAGGTTGCATCGCCCATGGTGCGGCGTGGCGTGCATCCTCTTATTTCTTGATGGGATGGCGAGCGGGCTTCGTGAGGACCGCTCGCAGCGCGACCTTATGAGCGCTTGAGCCGGTATCCGGACGCATCCAGATCCCAGGTCAGTTCTGTGATGCCGCGTTCGCGCAGCTTGTACTTCTGGATCTTGCCGTTCTCGGTTTTCGGCAGATCGCGGGCAAATTCGAGATATCGCGGCACGGCAAAATAAGGCAGGCGCGGTTCGCAGTAACGGATCAGCTCCAGCGGATCGAGTCGTGCATCGTCGCGCACGACGATCATCGCCATGACCTCGTCCTCGGCAAGCGAGGAGCGCACGGCATACACTGCCGCGGTCTCGACTGCCGGATGGGCGAGGATGACCTGCTCGACTTCAAAGGACGAGATATTCTCGCCGCGGCGGCGTATCGCGTCCTTCTGGCGATCGACGAAGCGAAAGTAGCCATCGGCCTCGCGCACGACGCGGTCGCCGGTGTGGAACCACAGGTTGCGCCAGGCTTCCACCGTCTTTTCCGGCATGCCAAAATAGCCGCTGGCAAACGCAAACGGCTCGCTGGCCCGCAAGGTCAGTTCGCCAGGCTCGCCGTCCGCAACCGGCTGGTCGACGTCGTTCACCACGCGCGCCTCGAAACCGGGGACCACCCGGCCCATATAGCCGGGGCGTTGGCGCTCGATGCCGCCACCAATGGCAAAGTTGGTTTCGGTCGAACCGTAGCCATCGAGCAGGGCGATGCCGCAGCGCGACGTGAAAGCTTCCTGAAACTGGGCCGGCACGCCAGGTGCCAAGGCAATGCGGACGTTGTGCTCGCGCTCGGCTGCCGTGACTTCCCGGCCGAGCAGGATCGGAACCATCGCGCCCAGCACGTAGGTCACGGTGGCGCGCGTCGCCACCAGGGCATCGAAGAAGCCGCTCGCGGAAAAACGGCGGTCTACCACCAGCTCGGCGTCATGGAGCAATGCCTGATACCAGCTATTGAGCGCATTGGTGTGGAACAGCGGCAGGCAGGTGTAGAGCACATCCCCCTCGCGAAGCCCGAGATGATTTCCCGTATAGCGCCCCCACCAATAAAACTGCGCATGTGGGCAAATCACGCCCTTGGACAGCCCAGAAGTGCCCGACGTGTACAGAATGGCCAGCGGGTCGCTGTCGGCCAGCGCCGCTGCCTCAAGCGCGGCACCGGGCGGCGGCATCGGCATTGACCGCCACCGGGATGGCACCGGCGTTTCGTCCGACGTTTCCTGCGATCGCTCGCCGATCAGCCAGATTTGCTCGAGTGCGAGCGCCTGGGCATCGAGCGCTGCCACCGCGCTGACCAGATGCGGCTCGGCCACCAGCAGGCGCGCACCGGAATTCTTCAGGATGTGTTCGAGCTGCAGACCGCGCGAGGCGGTATTGATCGGCACCACCACCGCGCCCAGCCAGGCGCAGCCGAGCACAATCTCCATGAACTCGGCCCGGTTCGAACACATCAGGGCCACCCGGTCGCCGCGAGCGACGCCCTGGGCCGCCAGGCTGCCGGCACGGCGCGCTGCCACGGCACAGGCATCGTTGGCAGTCCAGCGCGTCTGCCGGTCCGAGAACAGCGCCGAGTCACCCTGCCGCGCGGCACGCGCGGCCAGCAGTGCCGGCAATGTGTATTGACTCGCCAGGCCAGCTTCCACGCTGTCAAAATGCTTCACACTTGTCTCCATCGCACCACGTAATCATTCGTGTGAGGCCCAGTATAGGATCGGGTAATATATACGTCAAATTGATCCAGATTATCTTCTGAATAAGTATGACTGATTTCAATAGCATCGATTTGAACCTGATGCGCGTCTTCCAGGTGATCCTCGAAGAGCGCAGCCTCACCCGCGCCGGCAATCGCCTGGGGCTCTCGCAGCCTGCCATCAGTTATGCGTTGGGGCGCCTGCGCACATTGTTCGACGATCCGCTTTTCGTGCGCACCCCCGAGGGCATGCTGCCCACGCCCACCGCGCAACAACTCGCGCAGCCGGTAGGGCGCGCCATCTCGTCGATCCGCGAGGCCCTGCGCCACACGGAACATTTCGACCCCGGCACCAGCGAACGGGTATTTCGCCTTTCCATGACCGACATCGGAGAACAGGTCTTCCTGCCCCCGTTATGCGAAAAGCTGCAGCAGGTCGCGCCGCAAACGCAACTGGAAGTCAGGCAGGTGCCGGTGGCTCAGGTGGAAGAAACCTTGCGGCTTGGTCAGCTCGATTTCGCCATCGGCAATCTGCCCGCGCTCAGGCCGGTAACACGATATGCGCTGCTGTTTCATGAAGACTACGTGTGCATGACACGCAAGCGCCCCGGGCTGCCGGCGCGCAGCCTGTCCGCGGAGCGTTTTCTCGAACTCTCCCATATCGCGGTGGCGCCAAGCGAAAGCAGTCACCGCAATATCGACGACTCGCTGCGGGCCGCCGGCCTGCAGCGGCGTATCGCGCTTCAGGTGCCGCATTTCACCGTGACGCCCCAGATCCTGCAGCGCACCGACTGGATGGTCACGCTGCCGCGACGCGTGGCGCAAGCGTTCAACCAGCACGGGCAGTTCGCCGTCTATCCATTGCCGGCCAAGATTCCCGAGGTCGAAGTCACGGTGCACTGGCATGAAAGCTTCGACAATGACGAGGGTAACCAGTGGCTGCGAGAACAGATCATCGAGACCTTGAGAGAGTAGGCAGGGCAGAGCAGCGCCCCAAGTGCGCCGCGCAACGCTCAGCCCGATCCGGGCGATCATGCCGAGACGCGCCGGTCTTGCGATGAAAGGCAATGGGGCGTTTAATTTACCCGGAGGAAGTCCGGGGAGGCTCCCATGGCGCGCTGCACAATTTGCGGGTTCGAGAATGCCATTGGCGCCAATTTTTGTGAGCAATGCGGCAACCGGCTGGCGCGCCTCTGCGCGCGCTGTGGCCACGAACTGAGCCCGGCGGCGCGCTTCTGCAACGCTTGCGGCGAGCCTGTCAGCGAAATGCCGCAAGCCTCGTCCGCCGCCCCTGTTCATTACACCCCACCGCACCTGGCCGAGCGCATCCGGGCCGAGCAGGCAGCACTGGAAGCCCGCGGAGAGACCGCCGGCGAACGCAAGACCATCACCGTGCTGTTTGCCGACATGGCGGGCTCGACCGCCCTGATCCACGACCGGGACCCGGAAGAGGCGAACCGCCTGATTACCCCCGTCATCGAGCTGATGATGGAAGCCGTGCATTACTACGAGGGCTACGTAGCCAAGTCGTTGGGCGATGGCGTCCTCGCGCTGTTCGGCGCACCCATTGCCCATGAGGACCATACCCAGCGGGCGCTGTACGCGGCGCTGCGCATGCAGGAGGCGATGCGCCGGCACAGCGACCGGCTGCGGCTGGAGCAGGGCATCTCGCTGCAGATCCGGGTGGGCGTCCACACGGGCGAGGTAGTCGTGCGCTCGATCCGCAAGGACGACCTGCACACCGACTATGACCCGGTGGGGCACACGATCCACATTGCCGCGCGGATGGAGACGATGGCCGCGCCCTCGTCCATTCTCGTGAGCGAATCCGCCCACAAGCTCGCGCAGGGGTACTTCGAGTTCAAGGCGCTGGGAGACGCCCAGGTCAAAGGCATCCCCGAGCCGCTCGCGGTCTATGAAGTGCTTGGTCTCGGGGCATTGCGCACGCGCTTGCAAGTAGCTGCGCACCGCGGCCTGGCCCGCTTCGTGGGCCGTGAAGCCGAACTGGAGGCGCTGCACCTGGCGCTGGACCAGTCCACCGCCGGACACGGGCAGATCGTCGCGGTGGCGGGGGAGGCCGGGGTCGGCAAGTCGCGGCTGTTCCACGAGTTCAAGGCGCACTCGCAGGGCGGCTGCCTGGTGCTGGAGACCTTCTCGGTGTCGCATGGCAAAGCCTTTGCGTATTTGCCGCTCATCGAACTCATGAGGAATTATTTCCAGCTCACTGCCCAGGACGACAAGCGGCGCTGCCACGAAAAAGTCGCGGGCAAGATCGTCACGCTGGAGCGCAGTCTCGAAGACGTCATGCCCTACCTGCTGTATCTGCTGGGCATCAGCGAGCTCGGCTCGGCGCTGGCGGACATGGGCGCCAGCCTCCGGCGCGAGCGCACGTTCGAGGCCATCACGCGCCTGCTGGTGCAAGAGAGCCTCAATCAGCCCGTCGAGTTGCTGTTCGAGGACCTTCAGTGGCTGGACAGCGAGACCGAAGCCTTTCTCGCTTACTTCATCGAGCGAATGGCGCAGGCCCGGATTCTGCTGCTGGTGAACTACCGCCCCGAGTACCAGTGCGCGTGGGGGCGCAAGGACAATGGCACGGCATTGCGGCTCGACCCCCTCGGTCCGGCCGAGGCGCAAGGCTTGCTTGGCGACTTGCTGGGCAATGACCCCAGCCTCGCGCCGCTCAGGCAGCTCGTCCTGGAAAAAACCGAGGGCAATCCCTTTTTCATGGAGGAGGTCGTCCAGACCCTCGCCGAGGAAAAGGCGCTGCTCGGTGAACCCGGCCATTACCGTATCGAAAAGATCCCGGCCGCGCTGCATATTCCGACCACGGTACAGGGCGTGCTCGCGGCGCGCATGGACCGGCTGCCCCTCGCGCAGAAGGAACTGCTGCAGACCCTGGCCGTGATTGGCAAAGAATTCCCCTTGAGCCTGATCCGGCAGGTCACCGGGCAGTCGGAGGAGCACCTCTATCCACTGCTGGCCGGCCTGCAGGCCGGAGAGTTTATCTACGGGCGGCCGGCGTTCCCGGAAGTCGAGTATGCGTTCAAGCACGCCCTCACCCAGGAAGTCGCAGGCCACTCTCTGCTCTCGGAACAGCGCGGCGCGTTGCATGAGCGCACAGGCCGGGCCATCGAGATCCTCTTCCGGCATCACTTGAGAGACCACTGCAGCGAACTGGCACATCACTACAGTCTCAGCGGCAACATCCCCAAGGCGGTGGAGTACCTGCATTGCGCCGGGCGCCAGGCCATTGAGCGTTCGGCGCATCTTGACGCCATCCGTCACCTGAGTACGGCGCTGGAGCTGCTCAAGCGCCTGCCCGACGCGCCCGAGCGCGCGCGCCGGGATCTTGCCTTGCGTGTCACCCTTGGCCCCGCCTTGATTGCTGCGAGAGGTTATGCGTCGTCGGAGGTGGAGGCCAACTATGCCCGAGCCCTGACCTTGTGCGAACACAGTGGTGACACCCCGCAGCTATTCCAGGTGAAGTTGGGATTGCGCACATTCTATTCACTTCGTGCGCAGCATCACACGGCGTATGAATTAGGGGAGGCGCTGCTCGGGCTGGCCGAGAACGCGCAAGACCCGGTGCTGCTCGAACACGCGCATATTGCGCTGGGAGGATCCTCGCTCTTTCTGGGCAAGTTCCACCAGGCCCGGTCGCACCTGGAGCGCGGGCTTGCGTACTATGACCCTGAACGGCGTCAGGCCCATGACGCACTCTATGAGATGGACCATGGGGTCCGTGGCCTCTGCCTTCTGGGATGGGTCTTTTGGCTGCAGGGCTTTCCGGCTCAGGCCAGCAAGGCTGCCCAAGACGCGCTGGCGCTGGCCCGCAGGCTTTCTCATCCTTTCAGCCTTGCACTCGGCCTGGCCTTTGCCGCCGAATTGCATCAGTTGCGGCATGAGGTACAACTGGCCCGGGAGTGCGCCGACGCTACCATCACGCTCTCGACCGAGCAAGGATTTCCGTTCTGGCTCGCATGGGGAACCATTTTGCGGGGTTGGGCGCTGGCCGAGCAGGGGAGCAGTGAGGAGGGCATTGCCCAGATACGCCAGGGTCTGGCCGCCTACCAGGACACGGGCGCCGAGCTGGGGCGGCCTTATTTCCAGGCCCTGCTTGCCCAGACCTACCAGAACGCCGGCCAGGCGCAGGCGGGACTGGACGTGCTGGCTAACGCGCTGGCCACGGTCGGCAACACGGGGGAACGTTTCTTTGAAGCGGAGTTGCATCGGCTCCAGGCGGAACTGCTTCTCCATCGCCCGGACGGGGCCGCTGACCGCGAAGCGGCGGCAGCGTGCTTGCATCGGTCCATCGCCATCGCGCGCCAGCAAGGCGCGAAGTCGCCAGAGCTGCGCGCGGCGCTGGGTCTGGCTCGGCTGTGGCAAGACCAGGACAAGGCGGACGCAGCGTGGCAGATGCTGGCCGGCGTGCATGCGTCCTTCACGGAAGGGCTTGACACCGCTGAGTGGCAGGAGGCCAGGGCACTGCTGGATGCAGCGCGACCATCCGGCCAGCGCGACTGAGAAGCGCAGGCCCGCAGCGTCAAGGGCGCTATGTGCCCTTGTCGAAATTGCCCGCCAGCAGGCTGCCGAATCCCGTGGGGCGATCCGCCAGGCCGAGCGTGCGCAAGCAGTGCCAGAGCAGGGCCTGGTTGCTGGTGATGACCGGTTTGCCGGTTCGCTCGATGTCCTCGATGACGTCGCTCACCTGTATGCCGGCGCAGCTGATCAATATCGCATCGGCGTTGTCGGTATCGAGTTGCCGCGCCAGGTCAGCCCAGTGCGAGGCAGGAAACGAGCCCTGCTGAATGGGCGTGGAACAAGGGTCCGCGATTTCGCGGACGACCTCGACACCGTGTCGGGCGAGGAACGCGATTTCCATCTCGACCACCTCGCGCGGATAGGGTGTCATCAGTGCGACACGGCCCGCGCCAACCGCATGCAAGGCGGCGAGAATGGCGTCGGTGGTGGTGACCGAGCGGATGCCCGTTGCGGCAAAGATGCGCTGGTTGAGGACTTGCGCCCCCACTGCCATGCTCGCTGCCGTGCAATTCATGGCGATCAGGCTGACCCCGGCGGTGGCCAGCAGCTCGGCGTGGGACTCCACATCGGCGACAACGGCCTTGTCGCTTTCCAGCGAGGTGCGCGCGAACGGCATGCGCGTAGTCACGAACTGCACGCCGGGTGGCGCCATCCTCTGCACTTCGAAGTCGCACAGGCCGCCGGACGGGTAAAGGTGGCCAATGCGTGCCAGATAGCCAAAGCCAAGACTCATGCTGCTTTCCTGTTGATAGAGGCGGCCGGCACCGTCGCGTGCGCAAGCGATGCCGGCCAGTTTCCGGGGCGTTACTTCGTTCCTCGGGCGTGCTTCACATGCTCGGGTGTCGGCGCGATGTACACCGCCAGCGCCGCCAATACCGCGGCTGCCGAGAACATGACAAAGTTCCACACCGGATTCACGCTCAGCCCCGCCATATAGCCGCCCAGCACCGGACCCGTCATGGCACCGAAGCGGCCGACGCCAACCGCCCAGCCGGTCGCGGAAGCGCGGGCATGCGGTGCATAGTAGTTCGCGATATAGCCCAGCAGCACCAGCGCCACGGCAATGCTGCCGAAGCCGGCGAGCGCGACCAGTACATAGTTGACCAGCAACACATTCTTTTGCGAGAGCGCGAAGATCGACACGGCCCCGACCAGGAAACTGGCTGCGATGGTCTTGCGCGGTCCAAAGTAATCGGCGATCCGTCCGATCATCACGCCGCCGATTGCCGCGGCCACGTTGAAGACCGCGAAGAAGGACAGGCTGGAGCCAAGGTCGTAGCCACTCTTGCGCATGATCTGCGGCAGCCAAGTGCCGAGGCCATAGACCACCGTGATCGCCATGAATTGCGCTGCCCACAGGCAGATCGTCCCGAACGCGTTCTTGCGCGAGAAGACCTCGGTGAACACGTCTTTCAAGGGTGTGCGTGGCGTGTCGTCGTGCGCTGGCGTGGTGGGCCCGGAGGGCGCAGAAGGCGCCTCTACACCGAGACGCTGGGCGAGCGCCTGGGCCTCGCGATGCCGGCGCTTGCCGACGAGGAACTCCAGCGATTCCGGCAGCCATAGCATCAGGACCGGAATGAGCAGCAGCGGCAGCGCGCCGATGGCCACGATGGCGCGCCATCCGTATTGCTCCATGTACGCCATGCCGGCCAGTGCCGAGACCACCGCGCCGATCGGGTAGCCCGAATACATCAGTGCGAAATTCAGGTTGCGGCGCCAGGGCGGCGAGTATTCCACCGTGAGGGCGGCGGCGACCGAGATGACACCGCCCAGGCCGAGTCCGCCGATGCCGCGGATCAGGGCAAAGATTGCCGGCGTCGGGGCCCAGACCGCTGCCAGCATCGACAGCGAGAACAGCGCCACGCAAGCGATCAGGAGCTTTTTCCGGCCCGCGAGGTCGCTGAGCGGGCTGATAAGGTAGGCGCCGAACAAGGTGCCAACGAGCGCGGCGCTGCTCATCTGGCCGAGTTCGAGGGGTGTCAGCTTCCACTGCGGATCGTTGATCAGCGCCGGGACGATCGTTCCCATCACGCCAATGTCGTAGCCCTCAGAGAGGATGGCGCCCCAACAGAGGAGCAGGACGAGATTGGTGGTCCGCTGGGGCACGGATCGGGTGGTTTCGGAAGTACCAACTGCATGCATGGCGAAGACTCCAGGGGCGGCTTGGATGGGGCGATAGCTGCCGGCAGGTGGTGCGGCAGGCCTTCATGAGTGGCAGGCGAATAAATAGTAGTATTCGTTTATATGCGTGCGGCATCAGGACATACCCTAGGCGCAGGCAGAGCAGCCCGTCATCACCGCGTTGGACGTCACGCCCGGGTGTCGCCTGGGGCAGTTCTCCACACGCAGCTTGCAAGAGCAATGCCGGCGCGTTGCCGACTTTGGCGCTTCTAGTGGGAAATCGACGGAGTTTCAGGTGCGACTGACGTCCTTCCATGCCGGCAGTTGTCGGCCGGCACAGAAGAAGGATAGTGCTGCGGGGAGAGAAAGAATCAGGGCGCGAAGGGGAAGTGGAATGCGGGGCCGCGAGGTGCGGTGCGCGCTACCTGATGAGTATCATTTGTTATTCGAAAGGGGCCATCAGCCGACCCCCCTGGCGTGCTCAGGATGCCGCGGAGGTTGTCAGGTCCTTGCGCGAGCGTGTCGCGCGGCCCTTGCCGCGGGGCGCGGCTTCCCTGCTTTCCTCCGGCCCCAGCATCATGTCCGTCATCAGGGTGGCGATCGCCTCCAGGTCGCGCGTATCCCCGATGCGGCTGTTGATGGCGAAGCCGTCGTAGGCCATCCACAGGATGTGGGCCAGCAGCCGGTCCGAGGCCAGGTAGGCGCGCTCGGGCGGCAGGCTTTCCAGGACCAGTTCAGTGATCGCGACTTCGCACTGTTCCAGCAGGTTGTTGGGCTTGGGCGTGTCCTTGGGGGCACTGGCAAGCGCTTCGATCATGGCGTTGGCGAAGGAATGATCGGCGGCGGGAATGTCGCCCCACAGGCCGACAAGGATGCGCCGCAGCCGCGTGCGGGGCGTCGGGAACTTCTGTACAGCCTCGCGCAGGCTGTCTACGCGAGCGAGCAGCCACGGCGTATAGATCTCGTAAAAGATCAGCAGCTTGGAATCGAAGTACACGTACAGGTTGGCCACGGTCATGCCGGCCGCGCGCGCGATCTCCGACATCGTGGTCGCCGTATAGCCCTTGCGGCAGAACAGATCGAACGCCGCCGCGAGAATCGCCTCGCGCATCCCTGGTTTCTTGACTTGTGGCATTGCCCTTCCTTCCCGCCCGCTGCCGGGCCGTCTTCCCATCTGGCGTGTGTACCTGGTGCATCTGATGCCCCAACGTGGTTCGGTATTGTACCAAGGCGGGGCGCGAGTGACGACGGAGCTGCCTTGACGCGGGTCCCTGTTTTTTTGCCTTGACTTTTCCTCGCCTGAAAATAAAATGGCATTCATTATTTAACGGCGAGCCTATCGCCGGTGTCCCCATCCAGGAGGAGATGCGCAATGACATCGCAGCAGACGTTCTTCACTGACCGCTACCCGGAACTTGGCAAAGGTCCGGTCCCGGTCGAGCCTTATATCTCGCCCGAGTACTACGAGCGCGAAAAGGCCCAGATCTTCAAGAAGACCTGGCTGCAGGTCGGCCGCGTGGAAGAGATCCCCAATCCGGGCGACTACTTTGTCAAGGAACTGGCGGTGTGTGACACCGAGATCATCATCGTGCGCAACAAGCAGGGTCAGATCCGCGCCATGCATAACGTCTGCGCGCACCGCCTGAACCAGGTCGTCTATGAGAAGTGCGGCAATACGCGCAAGTTCTTCTGCAAGTTCCATGGCTGGGCCTATGACCTCGACGGCCGCCTGACCGGCGTGCCGGAGGAGGGCTGCTTCTTCGACATGCAGCGCGAAGACTACGGCCTTTCGCAAGTCTCATGCGACGTCTGGCAGGGCTTCATCTTCGTCAATATGCAAGCCAAGCCGGCACAGTCGCTGGCCGAGTTCATGAAACCGGTCTATGGCGATGTGGAGGGTTATCCGTTCGACAAGCTGACTTGCGCGTTCCAGTGGACCAGCGTTGTCAACTGCAACTGGAAGCTCGCCCTCGATGCTTTCCAGGAGGCGTATCACGTTGCCTACGTCCACGGTAATTCCATCGCGGATGCAATCGACAAGAGCGATGGCGGCAGCATGCGGCCACTGGACGTCGTCTGCGGGGACCTGCACCGGCGCCTGTCGCTGGCGGGGAACCAGAAGTCGGTCTACGGCAACCCGAAGGCCGTGACCAGCGGCGGCACAGCGGCGGCGGAAGCCCTGGCGGAATCCGCGGCATCGCGCCCGATCGCAGCCGCGGCCTTGCGCGCCGGCATGGGCAGCGCCAGGCACGAGTTTCCGCTGGATGCTCTGCCCAAGGGCGTCAACTGGACCCAGAGCAAGAACTGGCTGTTCGACATCAACGTCATCTTCCCGGACTTCTACGTCTCATTGCGGCCCAACTATTACCAGGCCTACACCTTCCGCCCGATCGCGCACAACAAGATGCTGTTCGAGGGGCGCGTGTACTACCCGGAGATGACCACCGCCGGCGGGCGCTTCTTCCTCGAATACATGAAGGTCGCCCTGCGCGACGTACTGCTGGAGGACATGAGCACGCTGGAGCGTACCCAGGCAGCGGCGGAAACCGGCGCCAAGACGCACATGATCCTGCAGGACAGCGAAATCCTGGTTCGTCACGGCGCCCACGTGGTCGACCGCCTGGTCGGCGCTGAGCAATAAGACACGGAGGAAGTCATGGAAGAAAAGATCATCAATATCGGCGGCCTGCAGACGCCACGCACGGCGGCCCTGCCCGAGCGCTTTGCGCACCTGAACGCGATCGCGCACTGGAGCCTGCCGACCGAAACCGCGCGCAATATCCAGCGCCACCGGGCCTCGATGGAAGAGATCCGCGCCTTTGCGCAGACCATGCTGAGTGAGCTGGACGCGATTACTGCGTACCTGGACACCTTCGAACCCGGCGCGATGCCGGCGCAGGCCCAGGCGCTGATGAACCTGCTGCTGTCGCTGGCGGAGGTGGCGCCGGCCATCGAGTTCTACCGGCAACAGGCGGTGATCGATGGCTTCGATCCGCGCCGCTTCGTGGCCGACGAGGCCTTCAAGCTGGCCCCGGCGCTTTGATCGCCCCAGTCGCAGAGGAGTCCATCATGCCGAAATGCCGAGTGTTTGCCATCGACAACAACCTGAAGGAAGTGGTTGCCGATGGCCTGTACATGAAACATATGTTTGGCGAAACGGTCAGCGTTGCCGTCGTCAAGTTCGTCGAGACCGCCGGCAGGGACCTGCCAGCGAAATCCCACCAGCATGGCGAGGAAGCGTCGCTGCAGTTCTCGGGAGCCTGCTCCGTATTCGAAGGGCTGGGCGCAGCCGGCGACCACGAGACCGTCATGGAGCAGGGCGATGCGCTGCTGATCCCGGCCGGCCTGATGCACTACGGCAGCAACCGCTTCGCGCCCGCCGGCGTCAGCATGCGGCTGAACGTCGTAACACCCGCCCGCAAGGAGTATGGCGCCGAGGATACGGTGCCTTACTACCCGCTGGCCGACCGGGGAGAGCAGGGAGAGCGGGCATGAGCGCACAGGAACATTCTGACGCCGGGGCAAGCAACAGCCAGCCGCTTTGCCGCCGCGTGGCGGCCGGGCCTTCGACTTCGACCGGACCGGCGCGCCATGAAACCCGCGGCGACGCCTTCGACATCGCCATCCATGTGCTCAGCCAGGGCCAGACACTGAGCGCTGCGGCCGGTCAGGCGGGCGAGGAAGTGGCTGCGGTGCTGGAAGGCGCATTCACGATCGAGGCCGCCGGCGAGACTTATCGCCTGGCGAAAGGGGAGGGCATCATCATCCCCAGTGCCGAGCCCCGCCGCTGGACCTGCGACACCGAGGGCGGGCGCCTGTATCGCGTCATCAACCGCACCTCACTGGGCGCCCAAGCCGGAGCCGTGGCATGAACACGCCCGAACACATCGTCATCGTGGGTGCTGGCCATGCCGGCGGCCGCGTCGCACAACACTTGCGCGCGCTGGGCTACGTCCAGCGCCTTACCCTCGTGGGAGACGAGCCGCACGCTCCGTACGAGCGGCCGGCATTGTCGAAGGAGCTGCTCAAGGGCGAGCGCTCCGTGGCGGAGCTCGTGCTGGGCCCTTCCGATTTCTGGATGGATGGCAGCGCGGTCGAACATGTGCGCGGACGCGCGAGCGCGCTGGACGCCGAGGCCAGGCTGTTGACCCTGGACGACGGCAGCACGATCGGCTTTGACCGGCTGGTCGTTGCGACCGGCGGGCGCGCACGTGCGCTCGACATTCCGGGGGCGGACCTGCCGGGTGTTGTCACCTTGCGCACCATCGACGACAGCCTTGCGTTGCGCGAGACGCTTGCGCCCCGCCGGCGCGTGGCGATCGTCGGGGCCGGCGTGATCGGCATGGAAGTGGCCGCCAGCGCCAGGGCGCTTGGGGCAGACGTGACCGTGCTCGAGGCAGGGCATCGCATTCTCGCGCGTTGCCTGCCGCCCGCGGCTTCGGAATGGCTGCATGGCTTGCACACGGGCAACGGCACGCGCATCGAGACCGGCGTGCAGGTCAGCCGCATCGAGCGCGACGGCACCGCCCTGCGTGTCCACGTCGCGCGCGATGACGAGAGCTGGGCCCAGGCCGCGGATATCGTGCTGGTGGCAGTGGGCATCGACAGCGGCGTGGATTTCCTCCAGGGCACCGGCATCGCCAGCGAGCATGGCGTTCCGGTGGGTGCGGATTGCCGCAGCCCCGTCGCGCCGTGGTGCTTTGCCGCGGGCGATGTGGCGCTGACCTACAGCCCGTTGTACCAGCGCGCCGTGCGGCAGGAGACCTGGCGCAACGCCGAGAACCAGGCACAAGCCGTGGCCGGCTTCATCCTGGGCCGTACCGAGCCGTACGTCGAGGTCCCATGGATGTGGACCGACCAGTTCGGGCACAACATCCAGGTCGTCGGGCAACCCGGCGACGCCGACGAGATCGTTGTGCGCCACGGCGCGTCCGGCGCTCCCGCCACCATGCTGCTGCTGCGCGGCGAGCAAGTCGTTGGCGGTGTCCTGATCGACAACGGGCGCGAACGCAAGCACCTCGAAGCGCTGGTGCGCCACGGGGCGCGGGTCGAACGCAGCCGTCTCGCCGACACCGCGGTCCCGCTCAAGGCGCTGGCGTCATGAGCGCGCACACCATCGAACAGCGGCTGGCGCGGCTGGAGGCCGCCGAGGCGATCCGGGCCCTGAAGGCCCGCTATGCGTCCCTGGCCGATGCCAAATACCGGCCCGACTACACACGCGTCGCGGATGACGCCATGCGTGAAGTGGCGTGGGAACAGGCGCTGTGCTTTACCGACGACGCCGTCTGGGAGGGCGGGCGGGGATTCGGCGATTCGCTGCTGGGCCGGTCACAGCTGCACGACTGGTTCCAGCGTTCGCCCTGGTGTTTCGCCGCGCACTACTACGGCAGCCCGCAACTCGATATCGACGGTGATCGTGCGCAAGGCGTCTGGCGACTGTGGCAGCTGGCCTTGCGCGAAGACAACCACGATGCCGTCCTGCTGGCCGCTACCACGCGCGAGGACTACCGGCGCGACGCCGATGGCGGCTGGCGCTGCTGCCGCATGCGCTTTGAAGGGATTCACATGACATCGCTGGGGCAGGGTCCCATGCCGCTGGTGGCAACGCTGGCGGCGCTGGACACCAGGATGGCAGAGCGGGCGCGGCACGCGTGAGCGATGCGCCTGAATACAGGAAGGAGGAGGAAGCACCATGATTGCCGAGGAAGCAAATCCGGTCCGCGAGCCCCAGGCACGCGAAGACGTCATCCGCTGGTATCGCGCCGGCGAACCCGGTGCCTTGTTTGCCGCCGGCGATTGCCATGGCCTGGATGTGGACGGCCATCGCATCGGGCTGTTCAAGGTCGATGAAGCGGTCTATGCGCTGGATGACATCTGCACACACGGCAACGCGCTGCTGTCGGAGGGCGAAATGGACGGGCATGGCATTGAATGCCCCTTGCATGCCGGGCTGTTCGATGTACGAAACGGGCGCGCCATGTGCGCACCGTTGACCCGCGATGCGCGCTGCCATGCCGTGAAAGTCGAAGCCGGCGTGATCTATATTGCCGTGCCGGAGAAGTCATGAGCGCCGTCGCTGAAACGATTGCCATGTCCGCAGGCAACGCCGCGCGGCCGCGCATTGCCGTGATCGGCACTGGCGGTACGTTCGCGATGCATGCGCGGCACCGCTTCGACTGGGTGGAATACGGCGAGAGCGGCGTGGTCCATGCCATCGGGAAGTTGCTGGATGACCTCGGCAGCCTGGGGGAGGTGGCGGATGCGGTCGAACTGGTGCCAGTACCGTTCCGTGCGCTGGGCAGTACCGCCATCACGCCGGCGGACTGGCTGGCGCTGGCGCGCCTGATCGAGGACACCGCGCGGCGCGATCCGGGCCTGGCCGGGTTTGTGATCACACACGGTACCGCCACGCTGGAAGAGACCGCGTGGTTCCTCGACCTGGCGCTCACGCTCGACCAGCCCATCGTGATCACGGGCGCGCAGCGTCCGGCGAATACCGCTGGCAGCGATGTGCCGGCCAACCTGCGGGCCGCGCTCGCGGTGGCGCAGTCCGGGTCGGCGCGCGGCGCCGGCGTGCTGGTGGTGATGGACGGACATATTTTCGCCGCGCGGGACGTCACCAAGGCCGCAAGCTTCGATCTCAATGCCTTCGAGGCGCCGCCATTCGGCCCGCTCGGCCGCGTCGAGGCCAGCGGCGCGGTGACCATGCGGCGGCTGCCGGTGCGGCGCCGGGTCCTGCCCCCGTTCGACCTGGCGAACCTTGACACATTGCCACGGGTGGACATCGTCATGTCGTATGCCGGCGCCGACCGCACCGCGATCGATGCGCTGGTGGCTGCCGGCAGTGCGGGTCTTGTCAGCGCCGGACTGCCGCCTGGCCGGCCGGCGAATGCGCAAGCGCAGGGGCTTGCCGACGCCGTACGCGCCGGAACTACCGTGGTCCAGTCCACCCGCGCAGCGCGCGGCATGGTGCCGCCGCAGGCGTTCCTGCGCGCTGCCGGCGTGTTGGCGGGCGGCGATCTGTCACCGCAGAAGCTGCGCATCCTGCTGATGCTGGCGCTGACGCAGACCCGCGATCCCGTGCTCCTGCAGCAGTGGCTGCTGGAAAACTGATTTCCCCCACAACACACATAAGGAGACAGCGATGTCCGAACTCGATATCCATCAACTGCTCGACCTGGTGAACACCCGTCAGGTGGAAACCGGCGACGCACGCGTGCGAGCCATCACCGCGCGCATTGTCAGCGACCTGTTCCACACCATCGACGAGTTCGACGTCAAGCCGGACGAATTCTGGGCCGCAACGAAGTGGCTGACCCGGCTGGGCCAGGCCGACATGGTCGGCCTCATTACCGCCGGACTGGGCTTCGACCGGCTGCTCGATATCCGCGAGGACGAGGCCGACCGCGCGGCCCGGCGCGCGCTGGGCACGCCGCGCGCGATCGAAGGCCCGCTCTATATTGCCGGCGCGCCGCTGCACCAGCACGAGGTGAAGCTGGATGCAGGCAACGAAGGCAAGGGCCAACCGCTAGTGATGGAGGGCCGCGTCCTCGACGTGCAGGGCAATCCTGTCCCGAACGCGGTGGTCGATGTCTGGCATTGCAACGAACTGGGCCGCTATTCCCATTTCGACCCGGATCAGCCGGACTATAACCTGCGCCGGCGCATCCAGGCCGACGCCGAGGGCGCCTACCGTTTCCGCAGCTTCCTCCCGCCGGGATACGCCATTCCGCCGGACAGCCCGGTCTCCGAACTCTTTGCACTGCTTGGCCGCCACGGGAACCGCCCGGCCCATATCCATTTCCTCGTCTCGGGCGGCGCAAAGCGTGCCCTGACCACGCAGATCAATATTCCGGGCGACACCTTCCTGGACGACGATTTTGCGTTCGCCACCCGCGACGGGCTGGTCGTTGAGCTGGAAACGGTGCAGAGCGCGGCAGGCTATGAATCCCTCGGTGTGCAGGCGCCATTCACCCGCGTTCGCTTCGATTTCCGCTTGCAGGACGTGCTCAACGAGGGCGAAGCCACGCCCGCCAGCCGCTACGCCAGGGCCGCGTGATTCATGCCATTCGGATAACGCTTCAACCGCTACCGTCATTCCCGCTAAAACCTTTTCAGTGCACGTAAGCGGGAATCCAGCGTCTCCAGGAGTCAAGGGTCCCCGCTTTCGCGGGGACGACGGTGGGTCGGCCTCTTGAGCAAAGCATCGACCACAGCACTGAGAAACAGGGAAACGCAAATTGACTAACTACGGGCGAACGTTACTTGCGGTCCTTTCGGCGGCCCCGCTGATGGCCGCCGCGCAATCGGTCACGATCTATGGAGTGGTCGATACCGGCGTGGAATATGTGAACAATATCGGCGCACCCAAGAGTAGCGTGGTGCGCATGCCAAGCCTGACAGGGACGGTGCCCTCACGGTGGGGAATGCGGGGCAGCGAAGACCTCGGCGGGGGGCTGAAAAGCATATTTGTGCTGGAGTCCGGCTTCGCTCCGGATTCCGGCGTGTCCAACCAGGGTGGCCGCCTGTTTGGCCGGCAAGCGCTGGTAGGCCTGTCGGGCAACTGGGGCCAGGTTGCGTTCGGTCGGCAGTACACCATGCTGTTCTGGGCCTTGCTCGATCCGGACATCCTTGGACCGAACGTCTACGGGTCCGCTTCGCTGGACAGCTATATCCCCAATACGCGCGCCGACAACGCCATCTCCTACAAGGGCACGTTTGGCGGACTGACGCTGGGCGCGACCTATAGCTTCGGTCGCGACACGGTCAACGCCGGACCGAGTCCCTCCGGCGCCAATTGCGCTGGCGAGAACGCGGCCGATCCGCGGGCATGCCGGGAATGGTCTGCCCTGCTGCAATACAGCACCGACTGGTGGGGCGTTGCCGCGGCCTACGATTCGCTGCGCGGTGGTCCCGGCGCGTTTGGCGGCCTGACCAGAAGTAGCTTCACCGACGATCGCCTGTCGCTCAATGGCTATATGATTCTCGCGAAGACCAAGCTGGGCCTGGGCTGGCTGCGTCGCGACAACGATAGCAGCCCGACACCGCGTAGCGATCTGTGGTATGCCGGCGCTGCCTATGACATCACGCCAGCGTTCACACTCGCCGGCCAGGTCTATTACCAGAGGTACCACCACAGCGACAACAAGGCCATGCTGTACGCATTGCGCGGCAGCTACGCTTTCTCCAAGCGCACCTCGGTGTACGCTACTGCCGGCTTTATCGACAACGGCGGTCAGCTTGCCGCGTCGGTCAGCGGCGGGCAAACCGGCTCCAATCCCGTACCCGGCGGCAATCAGTTCGGCACCATGATTGGCATCAAACACGTCTTCTAGACGCTGAGGCCTCGCCGCCCCACGGCACGCATGGAAGCCTCACTGAAAACGGCGCTGCGCAATTCATGAAACTATGCTCATTCCGACACAGCTCGGCAAGCCGGCGCGTACGCATCGCGACTGCGCTGAAGGGCGCTGACCTTGAATTTGTAGAAATCGACCTGTCTGCTGGTGAGCAGTTCAGTCATGAGTACCTGTCCGTCAACCCGCAAGGCTTGGTACCGGCGTTGATAACGGATGACGGGCTAGTGATGACGCAATCGCTTGCCATCATGGCTTGGTTGGATGCCAGGTTTCCAGAGCCAGTATTGCTTGGCTTGACCCAGGCATGCCGTGTGAAAATTCTGGAGTTCGTTAGTGTCATTGGCTGCGAGGTTCATCCACTTCAGGGGCTAAGGCTTTCGCGATGGCTTGACGAAGCCGGATCGCCACCGGAGGCCTTTTCGGTTATTGCCAGACGCGCCATATCCGATGGATTGGCGACTTGCGAGCATCTCGTTCATGGCGGAACCGAAAGGTTCTGCTTCTCCGACGAACCTTCGGCTGCGGATATCTGGCTGATTCCGCAGCTGAATAATGCAAGGCGGTTCGGCGTTGACCTTACCTCCTATCCGAGACTGGTCGGCATCGAACAGCGTTGCCTTGCATTGGCTGCGTTTCGCGACCCTTAACGTCCCTTAAGGAGCTCCGTGCGTCTCCGAGCAATGGCGCTCCAGGCAATAGCGGCCTGCGGCGGTGGAATGCTGCAGCATCGATTTCCGTCTGCAGGAGGATGCGCTGAGCGAGGACGAGGTCACGCCAGCCAGTCGCTATGTCATGTCGGGGGCGTGATCCCCTGCAAGCGGCCGTCATGAGCGAGGGGCACACCTGTCCGGACGCTGCTTGACGGCTGCCGTCGTATCCTCGTTGTGGTCGCCGCATGCCAGTTCTGGCCCCCTTGCGGCCCTGTCGCCATCCCCCTTCTGGCAACACCTTTCCCGGGCAGTGCACCGATTACCCTTCGTCCGCTGATTGCGCGGCGAAGCATCGGTGTGCGCCTGCCGTCGCTCAAGTGAATGTTCCAGTGGGCCTCTTCGGAGGCTCTTTGGCCTTGCCGGGCGGGCAGGGCCCCTCAGGACGGCGACGACAAAAGCCTGCGTGGAGAACAAGGTCGGGCGAGCGCTATTGGTGTTGCCGTTCACCGTTAGTTGCCGCCCTGTATGGCGTTGACGCCAGCCGGCCAGCCGTTGTGTTGGCGTACACTTTTGGTTGCCGTGATTCCCGCCCCCGGTCACACAGATACCTCATCATGAAGCTGCATCAGTTTCGCGCACTGGTTGCGATCGCCGATAGCGGCAGCATTCGAAATGCCGCCCGGAATACGGACTACTCACCCGCCGCAATCACCAAAGCTGTGCGTGAGCTGGAAGAGGAGGTCGGGGTTACCTTGATCGTCCGCGAGACCACGGGAATCACGCTGACACAAGCGGGCCAGGTCCTGCTCGAGCATGCGCGCTTCACCATGGGGGCTATCGCGCGCGCTCGCGATGAAATGGAGGCCTTCGTCAGTCAGCGTAAACGCACCCTCAAGGTCGCGGTGCCGTCATGGCTTGGCATGACACTGCTGGGGGAGATCATTGCCCGCTTTCAGACACGGATGCCAGAGACCCAGCTCGAGTTTTTCGAGAGCTTTCCGTCCCTGACCTTGCCAAAGCTGCGTGACGGTACCCTGGACCTGTCGATCGGGCGGTCTTATTCGCCGACGCCCGCCGAGTTCAGTCAGCTGTCGCTGTTCTCGACGGGATACGCCGTGGTGGCACGGGCGGGGCATCCATTGGCGTCATGCCGTTCGCTCCAGGAGCTTGCCAGTGCCAGCTGGATCCTCAGCCGCAACTACAAGGGTGAGGACGGCGCCTTCCAGGCTGCGTTCCAGGAGTATTGCGACCGTTACGCTCCCCGGATCCATATATCGCATTCGAGTGCCGTCGCAAACAGCCTGATCGCCAGGACGGACCTGCTCAGCCTGATGCCGTGGCCAATGGCAGAGCTGCTTGTCGCAAAGGATGGGCTGTGCGTGCTTCCGGTCCGGGATGCACTGGCCGATGCGGAAATCACGATCACCTACCGGCGCGGCGTTCCGCTCAGTGCGCCGGCGAAATGCTTTATCGAGGCGACGATAGCGGTGATCCGCGAGTCAGAGCATTCCACGGCCCCGGATAAACGCCGGTTCTTCCATACCGTGGAGTGCCTGCTCAAGGACAAGGACAGCATTCCGTCCGAAGGGTAGGAAAGGCAGGCCTTATTTCCCGAATTCCCCATCCCGCCATGCGCGAGCATTCATGCTCATCCCCATTCGGGTGCAGGCCAGACGGGTAAAGCGGCACCAGTCATGTGCCTGGGCCGGCGATATTCGCCGGGACCCGTGAGGCACATCGTTTCCCCCTTGAAGGGACAAGCACATCCAATAGCGTTTGGCAAGCCGGTGGGCAGGGTGCCCAGGCAAGCGTCCGGGCTTCAGGGAAGCCACCACGTTGACGTTATGAAAAACGAGGGCCACTATTTATTGCGTGGTGACGACAGTGTCATCACCAGATCAACACGGAGACAGATGTGCCCCAGGACGCAATCACAGCCGACACGGCGATCCGCAACAAGGCGAAGAGTTCATCCCGAGGAAGCATCATTGCGGTTGTGGCCGGCAATGCGCTCGAGTTCTACGACTTCACTGTTTATGCCTTTTTCGCCGTATTCATCGGCAAGGCATTCTTTCCTTCCTTCTCGCCCGCCAGTCAATTGATTGCATCGGTTGCCGTGTTCGGCGCCGGATTCGTCGCGCGGCCGCTCGGCGGGATCCTTATCGGCGCCTATGCGGACCGGGCCGGGCGCAAGGCCGCGCTGACCCTCACGATCGGCCTGATGGCCCTGGGTACGGCCATTATCGCGTTCACGCCGACATACCAGTCGATCGGGCTTGCTGCCCCCGTCCTGGTGGTCATTGGCCGCCTGCTGCAGGGCTTCTCCGCGGGCGGTGAAACCGGACCCGCCACGACCTACCTGCTTGAGATGGCATCGGAGGGCCGCCGGGGCTTCTATACCAGCTGGCAGCTTGCCACCCAAGGCATTGCCGCGTTGCTTGGCGGCCTGGTTGGCTACATCGTGTCCTCGGTGATGTCGGAAAGCGCGCTCGCAGCCTGGGGATGGCGGATTCCGTTTGTCGTCGGCCTGCTGATCGCCCCGGTTGGCCTGTATATCCGAAACAAGCTGCATGAGACGCTGGATGCCGAGAGCGCCGTCAAGGACACCGGCGAGCTGATCTCGACCATTGTCCGCGGCCATCTGCCCGATCTGCTGATCGCTTGCTGTGTGCTGATCGGCCCGACCGTGACCGTCTACATCGTCGGTCATTACATGACCTCGTATGGCATTCGCGTGCTGCACCTTCCCACGTCGACTTCCATGCTGGTGGGACTGATCACCGGAGCGGCAGGGCTCGTTACCTCGCTGTTCGCCGGTCTGCTCTACGACCGTTTCCCCCGGTCGAGGCTGATCGTGCTGCCGCAGTTCATCTCGGTGATCGCGATCCTGCCCGTCTTTTCCTGGGTGATCGAGCGTGGCACCGGCAGCGTGTTCCTGACCATGATCGCCATGCTGACCTTTTTCCGCGTGCTGATGGCGCCGTTTCATCTCTGCTTCATCCCGGAGATTTTTCCGAAGGCGGTTCGCAGCACCTGCGTATCGATCTGCTACAGCGTTCCCACCACGATCTTTGGCGGCAGTGCGCAACTGGTCGTCGCCTGGATGGCCAGCGTGTTCCCGAATCCCATGAGCCCCGCCTGGTACCTGGTGGCTACCAATGTCGTATCCCTCGTTGCGGTGCTCTGGCTGTATTTCCGTCGGAACCGGAAGGCAGAGGGATGCGCCGGCACGCTGGACCGGCCGGTCCGGGTCTGAATCCATATCAAGCAGGAGGCCCGGGGGATGGAGCGTTCAGGGAATATGCACGAGATTGACCAGGAAATCGCCGAGCGAATCGAGGCTTACCGTCCGCTTTGCTCGCATCTGAGTGATCGTCTTTGGGATTTCGCGGAAACGGCGTACGACGAGCATGAGTCGGTCGAACTCCAGGTCCGCGAACTCGAAGCCAACGGCTTTCGCGTGACGCGAGACGTGGCGGGGATTCCTACCGCGTTTATCGCGGAAGCGGGCAGCGAGGGGCCGGTCATTGGTTTCCTTGGCGAGTACGACGCACTGCCCCAACTGAGCCAGGAGGCGGACGCCACGGCGCGGGCGCCCCGCGTCGCCGCGGGAAACGGACACGGTTGCGGGCACAACCTGCTGGGTGGCGCCACGCTTCTGGCCGCCCTCGCGGTGAAAGACTGGCTGCAGAGCACCGGACGCCCCGGGCGGGTGCGGTACTACGGATGCCCGGCGGAAGAAGGTGGCGCCGGGAAGGTCTTCATGACCCGGGCCGGTGCCTTCGACGGACTCGACGCGGCCCTGACGTGGCATCCGGCCAGCATCCTTGCCATCGACGCGATGGCCACGCTTGCGACCATCCATGTCCGCTTCACGTTTTCCGGCGTAGCCGCGCACGCCGCGGCCGCTCCGCACCTCGGGCGCAGCGCTCTGGACGCAGTGACGCTGATGAACGTGGCGGCCAACTACCTCAGGGAACATATCCCTAGCGATGCACGGCTGCACTACGCCATCCACGATACCGGCGGCATGGCACCGAACGTGGTGCAGGCGAGGGCGGAGGTGGTTTACCAGCTTCGCTCCCCGGAGCTTGCCGTGGTGCAGTCGATCATGGAGCGCCTGCGCAAGATCGCGCAAGGCGCCGCCATGATGACCGGTACCTCGATGGCGTATCGCATTGAGCGGGCGATGTCCAATATGCGCCCCAACAATGTCTTGTCCGAGCTGATGTATGCGCGGATGCAGGCGCTCGGGCCCACGCCCTTCGACGACGCCGATCGCGCCTTCGCGGCCCGGATGCAGGCCGCCATTTCTCCGGAGGAAGCGAAGGCGAGCCTGCAGATATTCGGCGCCCAGCGGCTGTCGGGGGTGCTGCATGAGGGCGTGCTGCCGGCGGAGGTCATGCCGGCGGTGCTCAGTGCCTCGACGGATGTCGGCGACGTGAGCTGGGTTGTGCCGACGGCACGGTGCCTCGGCGCGTGCTTTGCGCTCGGTACGCCCTTCCATTCCTGGCAGCTTGTCGCACAGGGCAAGGCGTCCGTGGCCCACAAGGGCATGACCCACACGGCAAAGATCATGGCGGCAACCGCTGCCGGACTGTTTGCCGATCCGGAAACCCTCGCACGGGCACAGGAGGAGTTCCGGCAGGCAGCGGCCGGGCATCCGTACCAATGCGCGATTCCGGATGACGTCCGGCCACCCGTGGTCAAGCCTGCGGCCCGGCTACGCGGCACGATGCGTGGTGCCTTCCCGAATCAATATGCAGGAGTCAGCGCGTGAGAGCAGAAGGACAAGGACACACGGACCTCGTCGGCACCGTGATCGAGGCCAGGCGGGACACCTATGTCGCGCTGGCGGACCGTATCTGGGATCTTGCGGAGACGCGCTGGCAGGAATTTCAGTCGGTCGAGGCCCAGATTGAATTGCTTGAGCGCGAGGGCTTCCGCATCACGCGCAATCTTGGCGGGCTGCCCACCGCATTCATGGCGGAAGCCGGCGAGAGCGGTCCCGTTGCGGGGTTCCTGGGGGAGTACGACGCATTGTCGAACATGAGCCAGGAGCCGGGGGCCATCGAGGCACGCCATCTCTGCGAAGGGGCCAGCGGACATGGCTGCGGCCATCACTTGCTCGGGGTGGGCGCGATGCTCGCTGCCGTCGCCGCCCGGGATGGCAACGCCAGGCATGGCCGGGCGGGTATCGTTCGCTACTACGGTTGTCCGGCGGAAGAGGGCGGCGCAGGGAAGGCCTTTATGGCCCGGGAAGGTGTTTTCGACGATCTCGATTTTGCGTTGACCTGGCATCCGGGGCCGTTCTCCGGGATCTTCAAGTACAAAGCGCTCGCCGTCATCCAGGCCGCATCCCGTTTCTCGGGCATTGCGTCACACGCCGCGGCATCGCCGCACCTGGGCCGGAGCGCGCTCGATGCCGTCGAGCTGATGAACGTCGGGGTGAATTTCCTGCGCGAGCACATGCCCCAGGAGGCCAGGGTGCATTACGCGATCACCGATGCGGGCGGCAAGGCGCCCAATGTCGTGCAGGAGAAGGCAGAGGTGCTCTATGTCGTGCGCGCGCCGGATATCGTGGGGGCGCGTGAGCTGTTCGAGCGCGTCCGGCAGATCGCTGAGGCGGCGGCATTAATGACCGAGACGTCCGTCACGATGGAGTTTGACCGGGCCTGTTCGGATGTCATTCGCAACGGCGTTATCGAGAACCTGATGATGCGCAATCTCGAGGCGCTGGGCAGTCCGCCTTTTGACGAGTCCGACCACGCCTTTGCCGCGCGGCTGGAAGCCAGTTTCACCGCCGAGGATCTGCGTGAGTGCATGGCTTCATATAACGGCCCGGCGAACGCCCACGGGCTGTGGCAGGCGCCGCTTGCCCTGGCAGGCGAGCCTGGCACCTTGACGGGGTCCAGCGATGTGGGCGACGTGAGCTGGATTGCGCCGACGACCCAGTACCTCGGCGCTTGCTACGCCGTGGGAACCCATATGCACACCTGGCAGCTGGTTGCCCAGGGCAAGCTGCCGGCTGCCCATAAGGGAATGCTGCACGCTGCCAAGGTCATGGCGGCGACCGCCCTGGACATGTTCCATCATCCGGAGTGGATTGCCGAAGCAAAGGCTGAGCACCGGTGGCGCACTGGTGGGCGCAGCTACGTCAGCCCGATTCCGCCGGACGTTATTGCGGCGCCACTACGCGGCCGCTGAGTTGGCCTGGTTCTCTGATATTCATTCTTCGTGTCATGACATTCTCGTACTTCCTCACCGCCGCCAATCCATCCGATCCTACGCTGCGTCTTGGTTCCGGGCAGATATCGCAACTGGCCAATACCGTCCGCATGACGCCGGGGCTGGTACGCGCGGAGCTATATACGCCTGCCGAAGTGCAGACCTACCACCGCGACGGATCCGGACCCATGCTTGCCTTGCGGCTGGAATTTGCCACCCTGCCGGAACTCGAGTCCCAGGTTTGTCGGGGCGGATTTCTGTACCGCGAATTTGGCGAATCGACCTTGCTTGGCCAGCCAGGCATGCGGGTGAATCACCAGGCGATGCTGACGCGCAATTTCCGCCGCTTGAATACTGAAGGTCTGGAAACCGAACTCTGCAGCTATCTGGTCCATTACCCCGGGGCTGCGGAAAACCTGCATGACTGGCTCGGATACTACCTGAGGCACCATCCGCAAATCATGCAGGAATATCCCTCCGTGCGCCAGATCAACGTCTTCACGCGCGTTGACTGGTACGACGACATGCCATGGGAGCGGGTGGACTACATGCAAAGGAATATGCTGTCCTTTCCCTCTGCCGAGGCGTTGCTGGCAGCGCTTGGCTCACCAGTGAGGGACAAGATGCGGGCGGATTCCGCATCGTTCCCGGCATTTAGTGGCGGTGCGATTCATTACCCGATGCTCACCCGGGTCATCACGCCGTAATTCACTGGCCGCCCGCGGTCGGGCGGCAGCATTTCCCCCTCAATTCAAATGGGCCGGCCTTGCTTTGCAAGGCCGTGGGGGGCTTCGTCCGTTGAAAACAATAACTTGTCCGCACGGCCTGGCTCCTGGCGGACGGGACTTCATCATCCCTAATAAAGTAGTCGGAGAAATCATGTTATCCATGAAGCAGGTCGCACGCCTTGTTGCCGGATCTTCAATTGCCTTTTATTCCGTGGGCTATGCACAGGAGCCGTTTCAGATACTGGGGCCGGATGTCCTGTCCGGAACGAGCGGCCTCATCCTTTATGGTGTAGCGGACGCAGGGATTCAGTATTCCCGCGCGGGAAGCAACCGGCTGCTACAGGAGGAGAGCGGTGCAGGCGCTACCTCCCGCATCGGCTTTGTGGGCGCCGAGCAGCTGGGAAATGGCTGGTCCGTTCGTTTCAATCTGGAAAGTGCGCTCAAGCTGAAGAACGGCACCGCCGGTGGCACCACCATGCAGGGGGATTCGAGCCTGTTCAACCGGGAATCGAACGTGTCCCTGCTGTCCACGCAATGGGGGCGCATCCGGCTCGGACGGCAGTATCCGACCGAGCTCTCAACCAATATCGATCCCTTCTATGGCGTCGGTGCATTCTCGCCGCTCGCATCGTTGGTGGCGCTGAGTTCCGATCTTGGCAAGGGAGCGACCATTGGTGACTCCCGGATCAGCGACGCGATTTCCTACACCACGCCGATCATCGGCGGGTTCCAGGCGGAATACTTGTATGCGCCGCGCGGCGTCACGACCCCGGGGTTTCCCAAGGCGAGCTTCCAGGGCGCGCAGGTCGAATATACGAACGGACCGCTTTACCTTGGTGCCTTCTACGATGTGATCAAGACCGACCCCACGGCAGGCCTGAGCTCTTTCAAGAACCGGTGGCTGGGTGCAGGCGGGATGTACACGTTCAAGGGCGGCGTGAATCTGACATACGAGTACAACATGACCAACCCGGACAAGGAGGGCTACCTGGTCGCTAACAGCCACATGATCGGGCTCAGTGTGCCGAATGGCCGCGACTGGATCAAGTTTTCGGCGGTCTACCGCACCGTTGCCGGCCAATCGGACCGTGATTCCGTCGCTATCGGGCTTGGCTACGACTACAACCTGTCGAAGACGTCGGCCTTGTATGCCCGGCTGGGTTATGTGCTGAACCAGAAGAAGGCCATCGGTTCACTGGCGAATGTGGTGCTCAGCCAGCCCGGTGACGATGTCAGCATCGTGGCCTTGGGTATTCGGATGCGCTTTTGACGGGCATTGACATGCGAGCGGCGCCGCGCAAGTAAATGCGCGGCGCCGCTCGGTGTGGATGGATCTGAAAGTGAGAAAGTGGGGATGAATATCCCGGGGAAGCGCCTGGCAGCGCCCCCGGAAATCACGCTTCCTGCCTATGCGCGCGCAGGCGGAGGAAGGACATCTGGCGGGATCGGACATGCATACGGACGACGACCCCGCTTTCGCAGGAGTTCTTCCCTGGCTTGCAGTAGCGTCTCCGGTTTTCCGGCAAGATCGATTGCCGTGGCGGCGAGCGTCTTGGCTGCGAGCAGCATGCCCTTGTGCGCCAGCGAGAGCTTCCCTTGCGACACCATCTGCCAGGAATGGAAACCGGTGCCAAATGCGTAGCATGCGGTCAGGCATTGGGTGGTAGGAACGACCCAGCTCACGTCACCGACATCGGTCGATCCCGTGACGGGACGTACGACGTCGGGGGAATAAGGGAGAATCTCGGGGACGATCGGCCGCGGGTCGCGCAAGGCGGCGGCAAAGTGGCGGGAGGAGTTGGCAAGATCCTCCTCGGCGATCGTGGACTGGATCGCGGTAGCAAAGCGGGTCTCGTCGGCGCTGACGTCAAAGCCGCCGATCGCGCGCATATTGCGATCCAGGACGTGATCCAGGGTGTCATTGTGCAGGACGTTCGAGACCGCCTTGTCGAAGACAATCTCCAGGCGGGTTCCGGTCATGAGCGCCGCGCCCTCGGCAATATCCTTGACCCGTTTGAAAAGGTCCATGGCCTCCTCGCTCCGCGGGGACCGGATCGTGTAGAGGACTTCCGCAAGCACGGGAATCACATTGGTCGAGATGCCCCCGGAATTGATGTACGCAAAATGTACCCGGGCCTGATCTGGCATGTGCTCACGGAGGTAATTGACGCCAATATTCATCAGCTCGGCCGCATCCAGCGCACTGCGCCCAAGATGGGGTGCCAAGGCGGCATGCGATGCCTTTCCATGAAAGCGGAAATACGCCTGGACATTTGCCAGGGTTGCGTTCATGAAGACAGAGTTGGCGACTGAAGGGTGCCAGCTCAGCGCGACATCCAGGTCGTCAAACAGGCCATCGCGGGCCATGAATGTCTTGCCTGCGGCAGCCTCTTCTGCCGGGCATCCGTAGAAGCGAACGGTCGCCCCGATATTGTTGGCGGCAAAGTAGTCTCGCGCCACCACCGCGGCCAGATGCGCTGCGGTGCCAAGCAGATGGTGGCCGCAGCCGTGTCCGTTGCCATTTTCAGCCGCGGCCGCCGGCATGCAGCTGAGCGCGCCGCTTTCCTGGTTCAGGCCCGCGAGCGCGTCATACTCGCCAAGGAAACCGATGACCGGCCCACCGGAGCCGGCCTCGGCGACAAAGGCAGTTGGCATGCCTGCCACACCACGCCTGACTTTGAAGCCGCTCTGCTCAATCTGCGCGGCATGCAGCTCCGCCGAGCGGAACTCCGCGTAACGCATCTCGGCGAACGACCAGATTTTGTTGGCCAGGGAGATGTACTGGTCCCGCTTCGTCTCGACGAGGTCGACGACGCTTTCTATATGTTTCACTGGAACTCCGGTGGATGGTTACTTGGCCTGACAGGCTAGTTCTCCCACCGGGCTTGCGGAAGGCTGGCGCACGTGCCGGCGTTCACTGCTGGTTGCCCCCCCTGGAAGCGAGGTTTCAATGACGTGCGGAGGGCCCCGCGGCGTCACGGCGGGCCAGCGTTGCCGACCGGCTTCAGCATCCGGCTGGGGCGGGGGCGCGTACGTAAACGGGCATCCCTGATAAGGAAACGTAATTCGCCAATTGGGCGATTGTCTTCCAAGGGCGCACACGGCTGGCAACAGACCGGCTAACACTGCACACGCAAGTAACCTTCCTTGACTTTCGTTCGATCGAAAAATAGAATGACATTCGTTATTCGATTGCGATGATGCCATCGACATCGGCGGAGGCGGTTCGCAGTCGCCGAGACGCGCATGCCTTGCGGACTGGTACCGGTCACCCCGGTGGACATGGAGGAGGCGCCACCCGCCGAGGACATAGCAACCCCTATAGGGAGGAAGTCGGATGTTAGAGCTGGAAGACGCCGTGGAGGCACCGCAGTGCTGCCATTCATCACCGGGCTGCGCGCCAGAGCCGCGATTCGCGGTGGCCGAAAATCTTTGCCGGGTGGTCAGCAACCAGTGGGTGAACGACGAATACAAGCATCTCATTGTCGAAGCGCCCGAAGTCGCGTTACGCGCACAGCCTGGGCAGTTCTTCCATCTGGCCTGCCCGCCGGACCAGAACGGTGCCGCCTTGTTGCGCCGGCCCATGAGCTTGTACAGGGTGTCGCCGCACGAGGGGACCATTGAGTTTCTGTACAAGGTCCAGGGCCTGGGCACGCGAGGCCTGGCCCGGCTGCGCGCCGGGGAGACGCTGGACGCGCTGGGACCGGTGGGCCGCGGCTTCGCCGTGCCTGCCAGCGCCGGGCACATCCTGCTGCTGGCCCGCGGAGTGGGGCTGGCGACCCTGACGCCCCTGGCAGACTGGGCGCGCAGCGAGGGGGTGTCGGTCACCGCTGTGCTGAGCGCAAGGTCCGAGGGTTTGGTGATGTCGGCGGACTACCTGAGGGAGGCCGGCGCCAAGGTGCTCATCGTCACGGACGAAGACGGCACCAGCCAGGTGGACTACGTCGAGGCCCTGATCCGCAGCACGCACGCCGCGCGCAGGCTGGACTACGTCGCCACCTGCGGTTCGAACCGCCTGCTGCAGTTGCTGCAGCGGATCAGCGCCGACCTCGACGTCCCGGGACAGATTGCACTTGAGCAGCATATGGGCTGCGCACTGGGCGCGTGCTTTGCCTGCGTCCGGCCGTTCCGCAAGCAGGCGGACACGCAGGATCTCACCTACCGCAGGGTCTGCTGGGAAGGCCCCGTGTTCGACCTCCAGGAGACCGTATCGTGGTAGATCTCAGTGTGGAAATTGGCTCGCTCAGGTTGCAGAACCCGGTCATGCCGGCGTCCGGCACCTTTGCCGAAGGCCTGGCCGATGTGTTCGACCTGAACCGGCTTGGCGCCATCGTGACCAAGACGATCACCGACGACTTGCGCGAAGGCAATCCTCCGCCTCGCGTGGCGGAATTCAAGGACGCGACGTTATTCTCGATCGGTATCCCGAGCAAGGGCGGGGACTACTATCTGAAGGAGACGGTGCCTTTCTATCGGACCTACCAGCCGCCGCTGATCGCCAGTATCTCGGCAAACACGGTGGAAGAGTTTGGCAGGCTGGCGCGCAAGCTGTCCGTACCGGGAGTGGCGGCGATCGAGGCCAATGTGTCCTGTCCGAACCTCAAGAAGGACGGGCAGGCCTTCGGCATGGACCCGGATGCGACCTTTCAGGTGGTTCGCGCCATGAAGGCTGCCTCTGATCTGCCAGTCTGGCCCAAGATGACACCCAATGCGGGCAATGTCGTGGAAGTTGCACTGGCGGCCCAGGCCGCTGGCGCGGACGCGCTTGTCGTCAGCAATGCCATCCTGGCCATGGCGATCGATGTGGAGACGCGCCGTCCCCGGGTTGCCAACCTGATGGGCGGCCTGACGGGGCCAGCCACCAAGCCGATCATGCTACGTATCGCCTATCAGTGCGCGCAGGCGGTGACGATTCCGGTGATAGGATGCGGCGGCATCACGACAGCGGAGGACGCCATCGAGTTCCTGCTCGCTGGCGCGACAGCCGTGCAGGTGGGCACGGCCAACTTCCTCTCTCCGCAAACGATGCCCAACGTCATCGATGGCATCGTGGCGTACTGCGCGCGCAAGGGGGTCGCCCAGTTGCGCGACCTCATCGGCGCCATGGAGTTGTTCGATGCGCCCGCCATTGCGGCGGGGGCAGGGCACTGACGGGCACAGGACTCGGGAGACACATCGTGCAATTTTCCTATCTTGTCACCTTCGAGAGCGCGGATCCGGCTGTCAGTATTGGGGCCGAAGACTTCCAGCGGGTTGCCGACATTGTCATGGGCACGCCACAGCTGCGTCGCGCGCGATTTTATACGCCCGAAATCGCGAAGGACTACTACACAGATGACGGTCCTTCTCCGCCATTTGCGATGCAGCTGGATTTCGACACCCTCGCGGCGCTGGAAGCGGCAATCGCGGCGGACGGTCACCTTCAGGCCGTGGCGCGGCTTGCGCTGCCGGGCTTGCAAGGGTGCACAGTCACGCAACAGGTCATGGCCCGGCGTCCGTTTCCCGTCGACGATCCTGTCAGCCGGACGCCCGCCGACAGCGTGCCATGCAGCTTCCTGGTTCACTATCCCGGATACGCCGACGATTTCGATGCGTGGCTGAACTACTACCTGTCCCACCATCCGCAAATCATGCGCTTCTTTCCAGGGGTACGCGAAATCGAGATCTTCACGCGGGTGGACTGGGTGGATGCGATGCCATGGAAGCGCGTTCACTACATGCAGCGGAACAAGCTCGTCTTCGACAGTGCGGCAGCCATCACCGCAGCGATGAATTCCCCTGTCCGGCATGACATGCGCGCGGATTTCGAGAAGTTCCCCCGCTTCCACGGCAGCAACGTCCACTTCCCGATGGCAACGTACACCCACATGCCTTGATCGCAATGCACGCCCCCTTCTTTACCGCGCAGCACTGCCCTTGCCTGGGCCCGGCGGCTGTCCGCACATACCCTCGGTTGACGATGTAATTTATGTGCGTAAAATCCAATTCATAAATATGAATATCGGCATGGCAGGCCGGCCATGCCGGCGCCGGCTTATGACAACCGCCGTCCAGGAGACAACCCGATGAAACCGAACTCGCGCCGCCGGCTGCTGCTGTGCGCTGCCGTGCTGGGCGCCATGCCCGCGCTGGCCTGGAGTGACACCTATCCCAGCAAGCCCATCCGCATGGTGGTGCCGTTCGCGCCCGGCGGGGCCACCGACGTGGTGGCGCGGCTGATCTCGCAGAAGCTGGGCGAGGCGCTCAAGCAGTCGGTGGTAGTGGAAAACCGGCCCGGCGCCAACGGTATCATCGGCACGGACACCGTGGCGCGCGCGGCGCCGGATGGCTATACGCTGCTGCTGAACACCGCCGGCGCGCAGACGCTGAGCCCGGTGCTGTACAAGGCGGGCTATGAGCCGCTGAAGAGTTTTGCGCCGATCTCGCAGATCAGCAATATCGGCTTCGTGATGGTGGTCCACCCCTCGGTGCCGGTCAAGACCGTGCAGGAGTTCGTGGCGCTGGCCAAATCGAAGACCAGGCCGTTGAGCCTGTCGGCCGGCAGCAGCATGATCGAGCTGATCGGCGCCAGCTTCAAGGCCGCGGCGGGGACGCCGGACGTGGTCAGCGTGTCTTACCGCGGCACCGGGCCGCAGATGCAGGCGGTGGTGGCGGGCGAGGTTGACATGACCATCGACCCGTTCAACGGGATGGCGATGATCAAGGCTGGCAAGCTGCGTCCGCTGGCGGTGCTCGCGTCCAGGCGCTCGCCGGCGCTGCCGGACGTGCCGACCATGCATGAGGCCGGCTTTGACGGCATGGCCTTCAATTCCTGGGCAGGACTGCTGGCGCCGGCCGGCACGCCCAAGGAGATCGTCACGCGGCTGAACCAGGAAGTGAACCGCATCCTGGCGCAGCCGGAAATCAGGCAGCGCCTGGCCGCGATCGACTATGAGGTGGTGGGTGGCACGCCGGAACAGTTCGGCGCGACCATCGCCGAGGATGCGGCAAGGTGGGTGAAGATCGTCAAGGATACGAATTACAAGGCGGGGTCGTGAGGCCTTTACGCTTGGCCTGCGCCTGCTGACCCCGGCGTTCCTGCCGTAGCGGCCAGCAGCGCTTCCACTTCCTGCCGCAGCGGCGGATACGCGCCGGCGCGGGTCGCGGCGACAGCCGCTGCCGCGCTGGCAAGCCGCGCCTGTGCGGCCAGGTCGGCGGCATTGCCGAGCACACCGGCCATCCATCCGCCCATGGCCGCGTCGCCGCAGCCCACGGTATCGGCCACTTCTACGCGCATGGCCGGCTGCTCGATGGCGGTATTGCCCTTGAGCAGCGTCATGCCGTGCGCGCCGCGCGTCAGCATCACTGTGGCATCGGGCGCCATCTCACGGACCTGCGCGAGCGCGGCGCCGGTGTCGAGCGCCGGGAACAGCCCGGCCAGGTCCTCGTCGGAAATCTTGACGTAGGTGGCCAGGCGCAGCATATGGGCCAGCACGTCCTGGTAGCCGGGCGTGCGCATCAGGTCGCGGAAGTTGGGATCGAAGGCGATAAGCTTGCCGGCGCGCGCGGCCTGCGCGGCCTCTTCGCACAGCCGTGCCGCCAGCGGCTGGCGCACCAGGCTGATCGAGCCGAAATGGATCACCTGCGCGGCCTGCCGCCATCCTTGCGGCAGCCGTGCCGGATCGAAATGCAGGTCGGCGCTGTCATCGCCGACAAAGAAGTACTGCGGCGGGTGGCGCGAGGCGACGAAGGCCAGGAACGGCGAGCGCGCCACCCGCTGCAGGAAGCGGCAGTCCAGGCCGGCGTCGGCGCTGGCTTGCGCCAGGTCATCGCCGAACAGGTCCTGGCTGACGGCTCCCGCAAAGGCGGTGGCAAGGCCCAGCCGGGCGCCCACGCGTGCCACGTTCCAGCACGAGCCGCCGGGCAGGCCCAGCCAACTGCCGTCGGGCTGGCGGACCATATCGGTCAGGGCCTCGCCGAACACGACATAGCGGGGAAGGGGCGTGGACATCGGTGTCTCCTGTGTTGTCTGCCGCGGGTCAGCTTGCGGCCGTTGTCTTTACTGCCCGCGCGCGGCGGATCAGTGCGGCGGTCGAGGCATCGTGCGCGCCCGCGTCGGCCAGGCCTTCCAGTTCGCGCTGGATCGGCGCGGCCAGCTTCTTGCCAAGTTCCACGCCCCACTGGTCGAAGGAATTGATCTGCCACAGCGCGCCCTGCACGAAGGTGCGATGCTCCGACAGCGCCAGCAGCGCGCCCAGGTGGTAAGGGTCCAGGCGCTGCAGCAGCAGCGTATTGCTGGGCCGGTTGCCCTCGAACACCAGGTGCGGCACCAGCGCTTCGTCGCGCACACCTTCGTCGCGCACTTCGTCCGCGGTGCGTCCGCGCAGCAGCGCCTCGCCCTGGGCAAAGCAGTTGGCCAGCAGCTTGGTATGGTGACCAGGCAGGTCGCTGACCGGCTCCAGCGTGGCGATGAAGTCTGCCGGAACCAGCTGCGAGCCCTGGTGCATCATCTGGAAGTAGGCGTGCTGGCCATTGGTGCCGGTAGTGCCCCACACCACCGCGGCCGAGCCCGCATCGAGCGCGCCGCCATCGAGCCGCACGGACTTGCCGTTGCTTTCCATTTCCAGTTGCTGCAGGAAGGCCGGCAGCAACTCCAGCGGCTCGCAATAGGGCGCCACGCAGCGGCTGCCGGCACCAAGGAAACTGCGGTACCAGACGTCGAGCAGGCCCAGGATCATCGGCAGGTTCGCTTCCGGCGGCGCGCTGGCGAAATGCAGGTCCATGGCGCGCGCGCCGTCCAGCAGCTGCCGGAAGCGCTCGAAGCCAATGGCCACGGCGATCGACAAGCCCACCGCCGACCACAGCGAGAAGCGCCCGCCCACCCAGTCCCAGAACGGGAACATATTGGCCGGGTCGATGCCGAACTCGGCCACCGCGTCGCGGTTGGTCGACACCGCCACAAAATGCCGGGCCAGCCCGGCACGGGTCACGCCCTGCTGCAGGAACCAGCCGCGCGCGGTGCGGGCGTTGGCCATGGTTTCCAGCGTGGTGAAGGTCTTTGAGCAGACGATCACCAGCGTGGTGGCGGCATCGAGCCCGGACAGCGTGCGCGCGAGGTCGCTGCCGTCGACGTTGGCGACAAAGTGCATGCGCGGGCCGCTGGCCTGCGCGTCGGCCAGGGCGCGGCAGACCATGCGCGGGCCCAGGTCCGAGCCGCCGATGCCGATATTGACGATGTCGGTCATCGTCCGGCCATCAAAGCCGGTCCAGGCGCCGCCGCGCACCGCGCCGGCAAAGCGCTCCATCTGCGCCAGCACCGCGGCGACGTCCGCACCAACGGGCACGCCGAGCGCGCGATAGCCATCTTCCGGATAGGCGCGCAGCGCGATATGCAGCGCGGCACGGTGCTCGGTGGTGTTGACCGGCTCGCCGGCGAACATGGCGTCGCGCCGTTCGGCCACGCGCGCCTCGCCGGCCAGCGCGAACAGCAGCGCCAGGGTGTCGTCGGTAATGCGGTTCTTGGCGTAGTCCAGCATCAGGCCGCAGGCTTGCGCAGTGAAACGCTCGGCGCGCAGCGGGCCGCGCGGGCCGTCGAACCAGTCGCGCATATGGGTGCCGCGCAGGGTGTCGGCGTGCGCGCGCAGGGCTTGCCAGGCCGGTAGGGAAGTGCTCATCTCGGGTGCTCCGCAATACTTGGGCAATACCAGTCAATACGTGGACTACATCTCTTCATGCCAGGCCATGCCGTCACGCGACAACAGGGCGCTGGACGCCGCCGGGCCCCAGGAGCCGGCGGTGTAGGGCTTGGGCGGCGTGGGGGAGTTCTCCCACGTCTTCAGGATGGGCGCGACCCAGCGCCATGCCTGCGCCTGTTCGTCGCGCCGCACGAACAGGCCGAGCCGGCCGCGGATCACGTCGAGCAGCAGGCGCTCGTATGCGCCCACGCGCCGCACGCGTGGCGCGGCGTGGTTCAATTGCAGGTCGAGCGACGCGGGAGTCAGCGCCTGGGTGTCGCCCGGCTGCTTGGTCAGGAAATACAACCGGATGCTTTCCTCGGGCTGAAGCGTGATCACAAGCCGGTTGCCGGACATGACACCGAGCGGATGCGGGAACAGCGGGTAGGGCACATCGTGGAAATGGATCACGATCTCCGCCACGCGCGACTGCATGCGCTTGCCAGTGCGCAGGTAGAACGGCACGCCGGCCCAGCGCCAGTTGGCGATTTCGGCGCGGATAGCCACGAAGGTCTCGGTGCGGCTGTCGGGCGCGATGCCGGGCTCATTGGCATAGCCGGGCACCGGGTCGCCGCCCGCGGCGCCACGGCAATACTGGCCGCGCACAACTTTCTCGGCGACGTCCTCGGGCCGGATCGGCCGCAGCGCCTTCAGGATCTTCAGCTTCTCATCGCGGATGGCGTCTTCCGACAGGCTGGTGGGCGGCTCCATCGCGACCATGCACAACAACTGAAGCAGGTGGTTCTGCACCATGTCGCGCAGCGCGCCGATGCCATCGTAGAAGTTGCCGCGGCGCTCCACGCCCAGCTCTTCGGCGATGGTGATCTGCACCTGCCGCACCCATTCGCGCCGCCACAGCGGCTCGAACAGCACGTTGCCAAAGCGCACCGCCATCAGGTTCTGCACCGACTCCTTGCCCAGGTAGTGGTCGATCCGGTAGATCTGGTCCTCGGCAAAGTGCCGCGCCACTTCGGCGTTGATGGCTTCGGACGAGGCCAGGTCGTGCCCGAGCGGCTTCTCCAGCACGATGCGGCTGCGCTGACCGGTCAGGCCCACGCGCGCCAGTTGCTCGCAGATGGTGACAAACAGGTGCGGGGCCGTGGCCAGGTAGAACACTACGACAGGTGCCGCGCGCGCATTGACCAGCTCGGCCAGCGCATCGAAGCCGGCATCGGCGTTGGCATCGACCTGCAGGTACAGGATGCGGTCGAGAAAGCCCTGCCAGGCCGCCGCCGCGGCATTGCCCGCCAGCGCCGGCAGCACTTCATCGTTGAGCATGGCCAGGTAGGCGTCGTGGGACAGCGGCTGGCTGCCGAGCGCCAGGATGCGCCCGCGCGGATGCAGCGAGCCGGCGGCATGGGCGTCGAACAGTGCCGGCAGCAGCTTGCGCCGCGCCAGGTCGCCGGTGGCGCCGAACAGTACGAAATCAAACTCCGGGGCAGGTTCAGGGACCGGAGCGCCGGCAGGGTGGCTAGCCATCATGGATCAGAAAGTAGGTGAAGGGGTGAAGGGACCGGCCCTGCCGCTCAGCGCGGCGCGGCCCAGCCTTTGTACTGGCCGACATTGGCGCGCGTCACCAGCGTGGACGGCAGCAGCACGGTCGGGTTGGGCGGGCGCTGGCCATGCATCATGCCCACGCCCAGCTGCACCGCGGTGCGGGCAATGGCCCACGGGTCCTGGCTGGCGGAGGCCTGCACCAGCGTATCGGCCTTGAGCGCTGCCTCGATGTCGGGCGCGCCGTCGACCGAGGCGATCAGGATGCCGCGGCGGTTGAGCTGGCGCGCGGCCAGGTCCGCGCCCACGGCCTGCGGGTCGTTGATGGTGAAGACCGCATCCACCTTGGGAAAGCGCGTCAGGTACAGCTGCATCACGTTCAGGCCGCCTTCGCGCGAGCCCTTGGCATCCTGGTCGTCGGACAGGATGCGGATATCGGGGTGGCGCGCCAGCACGCTCTTGCAGCCCTTGACCCGGTCCAGCACCGCCGACACCGGCGGGCCGTTCTGGATGATCACGTTGCCGCGGCCCTTGAGCCGATCGGCGATAAAGCCGCAGGCCAGTTCGCCGGCCTGGGTGTTGTCGGTCTGCACGGTGGCGTCAGCGCCGGCCGCTGCCACGTCGACCGCCACCACCACGATGCCCGCCTTGCGCGCCTTGCGTACCGCCGGCTCGATGGCGCGGGCATCGGCGGCGTTGATCAGGATCAGGTCGACGCCGGCGACGATAAAGCTGTCGATATGGGTGAACTGCTTGTTCAGGTCGTAGTCGGCCGACAGCACGGTGACCTTCACGTTCGGGTTGACCTGCCGGGCCGCGGCCTCGGCGCCGCGGGCCAGTGCAACGAAGTACGGGTTGCCCAGCGAGCCCAGTGTTACGCCGACCTTCCTGAGCGGGCGCGGCGCGGCCTGCGCCTCGGAAGCCGGCGCCGTCTGCGCGGGGGCCTGTGCCATGGCTGGCACCGCGCACAGCCCTGCCAGCGAGCCCGCCGCCAGGGCCTTGAGGATGGGTTTGATCACGCTTTGTCTCCGGTGCGGGCGCATCTCAGGTACGGGCCGAGCCCTTCTGGCGATAGCGGTCGAGCGCGACCGCGCCGATGATCACCAGGCCCTTGATGATGTATTGCCAGATATCCGACACGCCCAGCAGGATCAGCCCGTTGGACAGCACCGCGATGATCAGTGCGCCCACCAGTGTCCCTGCGATCGACCCGACCCCGCCGACAAAGCTGGTGCCGCCCAGGATCACCGCGGCGATCGCATCCAGCTCATAGGACTGGCCCAGCTGCAGCCCGTTGGCCGCATACAGCCGCGAGGCCGACATCACGCCGCCCAGCCCCGACAGCAGACCAGATACCGCATAGACGAACAGCAGTACCACCCAGACCTTGATGCCCGACAGGCGTGCGGCCTCGGCATTGCCGCCCACCGCGTAGATCTGCAATCCCAGCACCGTGCGGCGCAGCACCAGCCACGACACCGCGATCACCGCAACGGCGATCACCACCAGCCAGGGCACGCCCAGCAGGTCGCCGTTGCCGATGAAGGCGAACGAGATATCCGGGTTGTAGACCGTGCTGTCGTTGCCGACCAGCCGCGCCAGTCCGCGCACCGCGGTCAGGCTGCCCAGCGTGACGATGAACGGCGGCAGCTTCATGAAGGCGATCAGTGCGCCGTTGAGCAGGCCGAACAGCAGCCCGCACAGCAATGCCGCCGGCACGCTCAGCGCGGCCAGCTGCGGCATCAGCGAAACCAGCATTGCTACCACTGCCGAGATCGACAGGATCGATCCCACCGACAGGTCGATGCCGCCGGTCAGGATCACGAAGGTCATGCCCGCGGCCAGTACCAGGTTGATCGACGCCTGCTGGGCGATGATCGACAGGTTCTGCAGGCTGGCGAAGTTCTCGGTCAGCAGCGTGAAACCGAAGCAGAGCAGCACCAGCACCGGCAGCATGCCGAGTGCGCGCAGGCGTTCCTGCGTGGTGGCGCGACCGGTGGCGCGTGCGAGCGGCGCGCAGGCCTGGGCGGTGGCGCCGTGGGCCGTGGACGAAAGGGGATTGCGCATAAGTGTCTCCTGATGCTGCGAGGCGGCTTGCCGCCCCGGCGCGGCCGTTCTTTGCCGGCCTGTACGGGAATTCAACGGTTCAATGCAGGACGGTGGGCTTTTGCTCGCCGGCACCAGTTGCCAGCGCGATGATCTGTTCCTGCATGGCGGCGGCATGGGCGCAGCCCGGCACTTCGCCGACCAGCTCGCCTTCGCGCATCACCAGCACGCGGTCGCACAGGCCGACCACCTCGGGCAGCTCGCTGGAAATCATCAGCACCGCCACGCCGGAGCGCGCCAGCTCGTTGATCAGCCGGTAGATCTCGGCCTTGGCGCCGATATCCACGCCGCGCGTGGGCTCGTCCAGGATCAGCACGCGCGGCCGGGTTTCCAGCAGGCGCGACAGCATCACCTTCTGCTGGTTGCCGCCCGACAGCGAGCCCACGTTGACCTGCGGGTGCGCCACGCGGATGCCGAGCGAGCGGATCGCGGCGGCGGTGCGCTGGCGCGCGCTGGCGCGGTTCAGGCGCCCGCCGCGCAATGCATCGCGCGCGGCCACGATCAGGTTGATGTTCTCGTGCACGCTCTGGTCCAGGAACAGGCCCTGCAGCTTGCGGTCTTCGGTCAGGTAGGCAATGCCGGCATCGATCGCCTGGCGCGGGCCGGTGACGGCCAGCGGCGTGCCGGCCACGAACACGGCGCCATCGGTGCGGGCATCGGCGCCGAAGACCAGCCGCGCCAGCTCGGTGCGCCCGGCGCCGACCAGCCCCGCCAGGCCCAGCACCTCGCCGGCGCGCAGGTCGAAGCTGCAGCCGCGCACGCGGCGCCCGTCGGACATATTGCGCACTGACAGCATGATCTCGCCCGGCGCGGTCTCGCCGTGGGTCTTGGTGTAGAAGCCGGACAGGTCGCGGCCGACCATCATCTTGACCAGCGCCGCCTGCGTCAACGCCTCACGCGTGAGCGTGCCGACAAAGCAGCCGTCGCGCAGCACGGTGACGCGGTCGGCCAGTTCATCGATTTCCGCCATGCGGTGGCTGATGTAGATGATGGCCATGCCTTCGGCGCGCAACTGGCGGATCAGCGCGAACAGGCGGTCGGTCTCGCGGGTGGACAGGGGCGTGGTGGGCTCGTCCATCACCAGGATGCGGGTCTCGAAATGCACCGCGCGGGCAATTTCCACCAGCTGGCGCTGCGCGATCGACAGCGTATGCACCGGCGTCCGCGGCGTGAAGTCCGCGCCCAGCCGGGCCAGCGTTGCCTCGCACGCGCGCGCCATGGCAGTGCGGTCGACCATGCCGCGGTGGTGCAGGTGGCGGCCCAGGTAGATGTTCTCGGCCACGCTCAGGTTGGGCGCCAGGCTCAGCTCCTGGTAGATCACGGCCACGCCGTGGGCGCGCGCCGTGGCCGGGCCGTCGATGGCCACCGGCGCGCCCGCTATGCGGCACTCGCCCCCCGGGTCGGCAATGTAGGCGCCCGACAGGATTTTCATCAGCGTGGATTTGCCGGCGCCGTTCTCGCCCATCAGGGCATGGACCTCCCCGGGGTAGACGGTCAGCTCCATGTTGGTGAGCGCCTTCACGCCGGGGAAGGTCTTGGAGATGTTGCGCAGTTCGAGCAGCGGCGCATGGCTGCCATGCAGGTGCGCTGGGACGGCCGAAGTACGCGGTGCTTCAGACAATGGCATGGCTGGCCTCCGGAACGATGGCCGACGCACCCCGTAGCAGTTCGGCGCGCGGCGAGAAGTTCATGAACATCGGGAGCGACGCGGCACCTACCGCGCCGGCGTTGGCGCCAAAGCAGCCGCGCACCACGGTGGCGGGCGCGCTGGCTTCGGGGGCGCTTTCATCCAGCGCCTGCTGCAGGCGCGCGATCATCGTGGCGACCAGGCCGCCGTCGATATCGGCATCGAAGATCACCAGCGGCACGTCGAGCACGGCCAGGGCCGACTGCAGCGCAGGCGCCAGCGCATCGACGCAGTCCGTAATCCATTCCTCGACCGCCGGGTGGCCCAGCTCGGCCTGGCGCTGCAGGTCGGCATGGCCGTTGACCACCACGCCATGGTGGCGCAGGTGGCGGGTCAGGGCGTTGAGCGACGCGCGCGAGATCAGGATGTCGCGGCGCTTGCCATTTCCATTTGCCGACGGCGCCGAGGGCAGGGTGCTGGGCGGCACCGGCATCATCGCGATATCGCCGGCATTGCCGGAGACACCGCGTACGCAATCGCCATTCAGCACCACGCCACCGCCGATGGCGGGACCAAGGAACACATAGAGGAAATGCTGGGCATGGTGGCGGCCGTAGAACAGCTCGGCCACCGCCGCGGCGGTGCCGTCGTTCTCACCGAACACCGGCAGGCCGGTGGCGGCATTCAGCATCGCCGGGAAGTCGGCCTGGTCCCAGGCGCGGAAGCTTGCCTGGAAGGCTTCGCCCTGTACGTCGAGCTCGCGCAGCCAGGCGCCCAGGTTGTAGGGCTGCGCCACGCCGATGCCCAGCAGCCGCTTCTGTTCGGCGGGGGTGAGCAGGGCGCGCAGGTCGGCGATGTCATGCCGCACCATCTCCAGCGCCTGGTCGGGGTGGGGCAGGACCAGCTGGTGGGCACGGCTGGCCAGGATATGGCCGGCAAAGTCCACCATCACCACTTCGATGCTGCCCCGGTCCAGCCGCACGCCGATGCCGAAGGCACCCTTGGGCTGCAGCCGGATCAGGCTGGCGGGCTGGCCGCGCTGGCCTTCCGTGCGGCGCCCGGACTGCTCGACCAGGCCCTCTTCGGACAGGGTCTGCACGATGCTGCCGACCGCCGTATTGGTCAGCTGCGCCATGCGCGCCAGGTCAGCCTTGGAGGCCTCGCCGGCACGGCGCAGCGCCAGCAGCAGCGCGCGTTCGTTGTACAGGCGCAGGCTGGCGGAATTCACGCCACGGCCCGCTTTGGATGCGGTCATCTTGTCTCCGTCCCTGATGGCCCGGCCCGGGGGGCGAGCGCTATTAATTAATTCACATTGAATTAAATGATATGAGAGCGCAGAACTCAACCGCGGGGAAACCCGGAGAGCGGGGGCGTCGCATGGATGCCGGGTGAAGTTGGCGCCACTAACGCGGAAGGGAAGGGAGGGATAGCGGCGGCCCGGCCGCAGGGGGCGCCAGGGGAGGCTGCCCGCGTGCGGGCTTATTGCTTCGGCATCTGCACGGTGTAATACCCGCCGGTCCCGGTGCTGCCGGCCATCACCAGCGTGCGTGCTAGGCGCGTGCTGCGGTCACGATGATGCCTCCGTCGGCCGGCATCAGGCCCCGCGCGACGGCCGGCGCAGCGGGTGTTTTCTTGCTGCGGAGCTGCGCGCGCTGCCGACGGCGTTGCGTGATGCCGCCGCGGAAGCTGCGTGGCAAAGGCGCAAGGTGGCGTGAGGTGGGGTGAGGTGGCGTGAGGGCGGGACGTACCGCGTCCGACTTCAGGACGGGTCAGTCACGGCAAAAAAGGCGCGCGGGCAAGTGGGCCGGCGCGCCTTTTTCAATGTCTGGCAGTTCAGGCCGCTTCGCCGGCAGCGGTGCCCATGTTGCCATGCTGCGCATCGTCAGCCGTTTGCGCCTCATCCTTGCCGCCGGGCAGCAGCAGGTTGAGGATCACCGCCGACAGCGAGCCCACCGTGATGCCGGAGCCAAACACTTCGTGGACAAAGGCCGGCAGCTTCGACAGCAGTTCCGGGCGGAAGGTCACCGCCAGGCCGCAGCCGATCGATACCGCGACGATCAGGGTATTGCGCTGCGTGAACCTGACCGTGCTGAGCATCTGGATCCCGCCCGACACGATCATGGCGAACATCATCAGGCCCGCGCCACCCAGCACCGGCTGCGGGATCGTCACCACCAGCGCGCCCAGCACCGGGAACAGCCCGGCCAGCAGCAGCATCACGCCGGTCAGCGCCACCACATGGCGGCTGGCCACGCCGGTCAGCGAGACCACGCCGACGTTCTGCGCAAAGGTCGACAGCGGCGGGCTGCACACCAGCGCCGCGAAGGCGGAGCCAAAGCCATCGCACAGGATGCCGCGCGACAGGCACTTGCCGGAGATCGGCCGCTGCGTGGCCGCGCCGAGCGCCATGAATGTGCCGGTCGACTCGACGATGGTCACCAGGAAGGCAATCGACATGGCAACGACGCCCGAGATCGGGAACGACATGCCGAAGTGCAGGGGCTGCGGCACCGCGAACACCGGGGCCCGGTGAAACTGCGTGAAGTCGATCAGACCCAGTGCCAGGCACAGCAGGTAGCCGCCGGCAATGCCGACGACAATGGCAGAGGCCGACAGCATGCCCTTGCCCCACTGCACCACGGCAACCACCAGCGCCAGCACCGCGACGGCAATCGCGAGGTTGCCGGGCGAGCCGTAGCGGCTGCTGCCCTGGCCGCCCGCGGCCCAGTCGATGGCCACCGGGATCAGCGACAGGCCGATCATGGTGACGACCACGCTGGTGACGGTATGCGGAAACAGCTTGCGGATCGCCGGCATGAAGAAGCTGCCCAGGATCATCACCAGCGAGCCCGCCAGCGCGGAGCCCAGGATGCCGGCCACGCCGTGCTCGACGCCCACGCTGATGGCCGCGCCGACAAAGGCGAAGCTGGTCCCCATGACGCACGGCATGCGGATGCCGACCGGGCCGACGCCCTTGCACTGGATGATGGTGACGATGCCCGAGCCGAGCAGGGCGGCATTCACCAGTGCCACAACCTGGTCCGGCGGCAGCTTCAGGGCACCGCCGATGACCAGCGGCACCGCGATGATGCCGCCAAGGGCTGCCAGCAGATGCTGGAGCGCAAGCAAGAACGTCGTCAACCGTGGGGGGCGGTCTTCCACCTTGAATAGCAAGGGCGCCATTCATGTCTCCTGTCGTCTGGCCGGATATGGTTCCGGCCTGTCTTGTTTTCTGGTGCCGGGCGGGGGAGCCCCGGCACGCTGGTTGCGCGCTGCGGGCCAGAGGCGACTGCCCCGCGAGCGAGGCGGGGGAGGATATCTCCCGCCTCAACAGGCGTGCAAGAATAACAGGGATAAGCGCTCCGTGATACAAAAATTGCATACAATTTGTATCGGCTCCCGTGCGCGGAAGGACAAGAGCCAGCGCGGCGCCCGGAGGTCAGTGGCGCTCTGCCAGGGCCTTCTGGATCTCGGCCTCGGTCTGCGCGTACTGGGCTTCGCCAAAGCGCTTGTAGATCACTGTGCCGTTGGCATCGATCAGGTAAAGCGCCGGCCAGTACTGGTTGCGCCAGGCGCTCCAGGTGTCGTAGGCGTTTTCCTGGGCCGCCGGGTAGCGGATATCAAAGCGCTTGACCGCGGTTGCCGTCGTGTTCGAGATAATCCGCGAATTCGTCGTGCACGACGGCCTCGATGCGGGCGAGTTCATCGTCCGTGATGTCTTCGAACAGCTTGCGCTTGCGCTTCGACAGCTCGCCGTGGTTCTGGACGATGAGGTCGATCAGGTTAGACAGGCGTGACTGGCGCAGGTCGAGCCAGCTTTCCAGGCGTGTGACGCTGGCATCGTACGCGCGCAGGTACTGGATCTCCTGCGCAAGATCTTGCTCGACGCACTGCTCGATGCACTCGAACACGAATTCGCACAGCGCGGTGGCATCAAAGGATGCGTAGAGCCACCAGGGCTGCGGCGATTTGATCAGGATGGTGTCGCTGTCCGCATCCAGCGCGTAATTGAGCAGGGCCGTGCGCGGGGCGGAATAGGACTTCAGCAGGGCCGCATAGATATCGATCTGCTTGAGCATCCGTGCGGATACCGGCAGCACCACGCCTTCGGGCGTGACCCCGGCCTGGCGCAGCAAATGGTGGATGAGGAAGCGGTGGAGGCGGCCGTTGCCGTCGTAGAACGGGTGGGCAAAGACAAAGCCAAACGACACGCAGGCGGCCACTACGATCGGGTTTGCGGCCTGTGCCTCGACCAGGCCGGCCACCGCGGCGATCCCGTCCATCATTGCGCCGAGTTGCCCGGGCGGCGGGGGAATAAAGTCCGCGATATTGCGCAGGCGCCCGCCGCGCGACAGCCAGTTCTGCTTGTCGCGGTAGGCGAACTCGGCGCGCAGCCCGGAGATGATCTCGTTCTGCCACTCGCATAGCTGCTCTTCGGTCAGCGGTGCAGGATTGCCGGCGTATTCCAGCAGCCGCCTGAACTTGGCGACGCGCTGGTTATCAGGGATCTCATGCTCGATCGAATAGGTCGATCGTGTTTCCGCGAGGTAAAGGTAGTCCACTGCCCGCGCGAGCAATTCCGGCTCGAGCCGCCTGATGGCGGTGGACACGCGGCCCGGAAGGTCGGCGGCAATGAAGCGCGCCAGCCTTTCGGTCCTGCGCACCACCGGGCAAAACGCCGCCGGCCCAAGATGGTTGTTCTGGATACCGAACTGCAGGTCTGGCGTTGCCGGGCCGGTCAGGTACGCGGCCTCGTCAAGCGCCAGTACCCTGGGCGCGCCGGCCGGCAGCCTGTAGTCGAACCGCACCCCGGCAAGCCATTTGGCATAGAACGCGCTGAGCCTTGCATAGCGCGAGGTCGGGGTGGCCGCCAGCCAGTCCCGTACCGCCTGCACCGCCTGCGCGTGCTCGAACAGGGCCGCGAGCACGGTCAGGTCCAGTTGCTCTTTCTTCAGCGCGAAGGTGAGGTGGTCCACCGTCGTGTCGCCGCCGCGGTAGCGGTTTTTTGGGTACACGGTGCGCGTGGTGCCGTCCGGCCCGGTGTGCGTGCTGAGGACGCCGGTCTTGTCGGCGAGAGCGGACGTGGAGCGCAGGGGCGGGACGCGCAACCCGAACTTCCGGATCAGTGCGTCATAGCCTAGTGGTGCATGAGGCATACGGCGTTGCAGGGTGTGTGTGCCAATTCACTCGGAGCTTACCATAGCTTCTAAGTGGCTTACCAAAACATCTACTCCTTGGGTATTTTTTTCCATTTCATCTATAGCCTGGAGGCGAATGGCATTGCCCGGCCCGGCTGGCTTCCCAGTCGCTCTACAGCACTTACCTTTTTATCTACTCGTGAGGGGATCCATGACGATCTTGTCTACAGGTGTGTCGAGTCCCGGACGCATGCCTCCTGGTACCGTGATCCGATACAGCGCATGACATTATTGTCATTTTCCTGATTCGGCTCGAAGGTATCTGGTCGCCATTCCAAAAATCCGGTCAGGGTTTCCTGGTATTCCTTAAGATAATCCTCGCCGGATGATCTTTTTCCATTTGCCCGCCCCGGTTTATCGACTATAACTGCAGCTACATGTTGCGGCCGATGTCACGCATCATGCCTCAGCCCGACAGGCTTGCCTGCGGGCATTTTTTTTGGCCTGGTGGGTGTCAACTATGAATGAATCGGCTTTATATATTCCGGTTTGCCATTGCTGTCGAATATAATCATGACATTTCTGTAATGATGACGATTTTGTAATCATGACAACTCTGTAATGATAATGGTCCAGTCATCCTGGTCATTCATTCAGCGGAAACACTCATTTATAGCTGCGCGCTGGCCATATGCCTTGCTGGTAAAGGCTTGCAAGGAATTCGCCGATAGCGGATGCAACATTTTCCCTGGATCCCGGATGTGAATTCACTGTGAATATCCGATGCCAATCCTGTTCTGTCACAAGGTCAGTGAAAACCCTGTCATGTCTTTCTCTTGACTAACTTGATATATCACATACTGTGTATCCCATCGCCACTCCAACGTTGAGAGAGGTGAGGGCGGAGACCTCAGGTCGGCGTCGTTAAAAGAGAAAAATAAATGCCAATGACACAGGAGACATGAAATGCCAGCAGCCACCACCAAGCTGAGGCGCAGCGCGTCCGCATATCCGTCGATATATTCCTCCGCCTGGTCGCGGATAAATGGCCGAACCATTCAAGGAGCGTGCAATGAATAATCCAACGGCGGCGGGCCTGGGCACGAACCACCAGGTCCCGGAAGGCAAGCGCTGGATGCAGCTGATCGTCGGGGTGGTCTGCATGATCGCCACCGCGAACATCCAGTACGCCTGGACCCTGTTCGTCCCGGAGATCCAGGACACCTACGGCTGGTCGCGCGCCAGCATCCAGATCGCGTTTACGGTCTTCGTGCTGGTCCAGACCTGGCTGGCGCCGATCGAGGGCTACTTCATCGACAAGTTCGGCCCGCGCATGATGGTTGCCTTCGGCGCGGTGTGTATCGGGGCGGCGTGGTGCATCAACTCCCAGGCCACCACCCTGACGGGCTTCTACGTCGGCGCGGCCGTTGGCGGCCTGGGTGTTGGTTCGATCTACGCCACCTGTATCAACAACGCGCTCAAGTGGTTCCCGGACCGCCGCGGGCTTGCCGTCGGCCTCACCGCCGGTGGCTACGGCGCGGGTTCGGCCGCGACCATCCTGCCCATCGCGGCCATGATCGAGTCGCAGGGCTTCCAGCACACCTTCCTGTTCTTTGGCCTGCTGCAAGGCTCGCTCGCCTTCGTCGCGGCCTGGTTCCTGCGCTCGCCCAAGGCGCATGAAGTGAAGGCGTCGCAGAAGCTGGTCCAGGCCACGCGCGACTACACGCTCAAGGAAGCGCTGTGCACCAGGCTGTTCTGGCTGATGCTGGTCATGTTCGTCCTAGTCGTCACGGGTGGCATGATGGCCGTGGCCCAGCTCGGCGTGATCGCCAAGGACCTGGGCGTGAAGGAGTTCAAGGTCGACCTGCACTTCTTCGTGATGGCCGCGCTGCCGCTGGCGCTGATGCTGGACCGGATCATGAACGGCATCTCGCGTCCGTTGTTCGGCTGGATCTCGGACAACATCGGCCGTGAAAAGACCATGGTCATCGCCTTCACGCTGGAAGGCCTGGGCATCATCGCGCTCGGCTACTTCGGCAGTAATCCGTACGCCTTCCTGATCCTGTCGGGGGTGGTGTTCCTGGCCTGGGGCGAGGTCTACTCGCTGTTCTCTGCCCTGGCCGGCGATGCCTTCGGCACCAAACACATTGGCAAGATCTACGGCGTGCTGTACACGGCCAAGGGCATCGGCGCACTGTTCGTGCCGATCGGCAACCTGATGATGGAGGCGACCGGCACGTGGTCCACCGTCCTCTACACCGTTGCGGCCATGGACCTGACCGCGGCCTTCCTGGCGATCATGGTGCTGCGGCCGGTGCTGAAGAACCATGTGGCGACGTCAAGGAGCCTGTATTCAAAGGAGGCCGCGGCCGCGGGCACCCAGGTGCCAGCCTGACCGGCAGACAGGCTGGCGTTCAGTAGCAACCCGGGCGGGCTTCCCAGGAAGCCCGCTTATTGCGCTGCCGTGGGGGGTACAGCCGATGGCGATGTGCCGGTAGCAGTAGGCATGCCTCGCGGGAGGGGCTCGATCGCGCTAGTTCTCCTGAACCTGCCGGAATGCGGACCTGCAGGCCCTGGCCCATTCCCAGGCCAATTCCCTACGCCGGGCCGCCTGGGTCGCCATTGCTTCGTCGAGGCCAGTCGAAAGATCCTGCACAGTGACCGCAGACGGCGCCCCGGCCGCGCCCCAGGTCGCAGCAAAGGCGACTTGCTTGCTGGCCTCAGGTTCCTGTGCGGCCCGGAGCAGGCCAAGCCATGGCAAGAAAAAGGCGCCGGCGACAATGCTGCCATGCAGGCTGCTGCCGACAAAGCCCTGGCTGTGCGCAATCAGCGCACAGATATCCCACAGGTTGAGCGAGTCAAACAAGACAACAGGTGTGCCGCGCAGCCTTGCCGCCAGGCGCTGGTAGCAAGCCAGGTCGTCGTGCCAGGGCGCGGCGCCGGCGCGAAACAACACCACGCCCAGCTTCCTGGCCCGGGCGATACGCTCGAGTTGGGCCGCCAGCTGTGAAAGGGTTTCGTCGTCACCAAAATCCGCGCTGAACTGCACGGCGAGGTATCCGCCAGGGAACCCCGACACGATGCGGGCGCACTCGCCCTGGCGGGCGCGCCGGCGGATGCGCTCGCCGAACAGCTCGGCCACCAGCACGGCCGGATCCGGCTCCAGGCGGCAGGCGATGCCGTTCTCCGCGAGCAGGGTCAGGGTCTGCTGGTCGCGTACCCCGACGCTGGTGGCGGACCCGAGCTTGGCCACCACCTCGGCCCGCATGGCAGGCTCGACCGATCCAAGTTCAATGCCGCCGACGGCGTGGACAATGACACGCCTGACGTTGGCAAACAGGCCGGCAGGCAGCAGGTAGGGGACAAGGTCCCGCAGCCCCAGCTGCGCCTGGGCCCAGGCCGTGCGCTCGTGCGGCCTGGCATCGAGCCGCGCCACCACCGCCCGGGCCTGCTCGGGAGGCTGCAGCATCACGGCTGCCTGCCAGAGCGAGCAGGTCAGGGTTTCGCCACCGACATGGATGATATCGACGGCGCTGTCGCCCACGGTGGCCGCCAGCCGCGCCAGGCTGTGGACCCGATGGCCGCCATGGACGCTCAGGTTGCGCTCGGCCAGGCCCCCGTAGAATGGGTTGGCCTGCCCGATCAGGCGATGCATGACATGCGGCAGCAGCAGGTCGCCGAAGTTGTGGCGATCGAAAGCCCCAAACAGGATCGTGGGGAAGTCGGCGGTTCCTGACCGGGAGGCTGCCATGGGGTCAGCGTCAGCCGCTCAACGCCCCTTGAAAATCGGGTGGCGCGCGCAAACCGACAGCACGATGCGCTCCGACTGCACCAGGTAGTCGTTGAGCGCCGTGGCGCACTCTGCCAGCTTGCCCGACTCGAACAGCTGCAGGATCTGCTGGTTCATCTCGACATAAGGGCCATGCAGGAATTCCGGGTCCTGCAGCATGCCGAAGGCCAGGCGCAACTCGGCAAGCAGGTGCGAGAACATCACGTTCAGCCGCTCGCTGTCGGCCAGTTCGACGATGGCCATATGGAATTCCATGTTGGCCGTCCCGGCACCTTGCCAGTCTCCGTTGTCGCGGCAGCGCAGTCCCATTTCCACGGCTGCGCGCAGATGCTTCCTGGCCGGATGGTTCGGGTAGGCCTGGGCAATGGCCTGGCACTCGATCAGGCGGCGCACCCGGTAGATGTCGATGATGGCGGCGATGCTGGGAATCGCCACGGACACGCCGCGGTTGGGTTCGTGCTTGAGCAGGCCTTCCTTGGTCAGCACGCGAAAGGTCTCGCGCAGGGTATTGCGCGAGATCTGCAGGCTTTCGCTTAGCGAAGCTTCCGACAAGCGCTGTCCGGGCGCAAACTCGCCATGCACGATGCGTTGGCGAATCTGCTCAGTGACCCGCTCGGCCAAATTTCTTACGTCAGAACTGGATGTCATGTTGAGTTGGATCTCGGCCGGCTCGTCCCGGCACGCCTGCCTGGATGTTAGCGCACATTGTTGAACAATATGCACGACATTGGTGCGGATGATGCACTGCAACCTAAGTTAGGTGTATACCATGATCGATCATCATCATGGATTGTTCAACAATATCAGTGCGGTGGTTGAGCTATCTGTGTAAGTAGATCAACATGGTATGCGTTTTGCTAAACAACGTCGGGGCTGCGGAGCCGATGCATGGCGTTGTCACTCGCTACCGGCTGCTGTTTTCCACCGCGAGGGCCCCTGGCTCGAAGGTAATCGGTCCCCACCGGTCATTCGAGGCTTGGCAACCAGCATGCTTATCCATAGTGAGCGCAACCATGTGGCTTAAAGAAACCAACCGAGAAGAGCGCAAGACGCTCTTTGCCGCCTTTGTCGGCTACGGGGTCGATGCATTCGACTACATGATCTACACCTTCATGATTCCCACCTTTATCCTGGTGTGGGGCATGACCAAGGCCGAGGCGGGCTATATCGCGACGGGCGCGCTCATCAGCTCGGCCGTCGGTGGCTGGCTGGCCGGGATCCTGGCCGACAAATACGGGCGCGTGCGGGTCCTGCAGCTCACCGTGCTCTGGTTCAGCCTCTTTACGTTCCTGAGCGGATTCACACAGTCTCCCGAGCAACTGTTCGTGACCCGCATGCTGCAAGGCCTGGGGTTCGGCGGTGAATGGTCGGTCGGTTCGGTGCTGATCGCCGAAATGATCCGTGCCCGCCACCGCGGCAAGGCCGTCGGACTGGTGCAAAGCAGCTGGGCAGTCGGCTGGGGCCTGTCGGCGATAGCATTCTGGGCGGTCTATGCCGTGTTCGAGCAGCAATACGCATGGCGCGTGCTGTTCTGGCTGGGCGTGCTGCCGGCGGTCTTTATCCTTTATATCCGCCGCAATATCAGCGAGCCCGAGGTGTATCAGGAAACCAGGGCCAAGCTTGCGCGCACCGGGCAAAGCAATAATTTCATGCTGATCTTCAAGCCCGGCGTGCTGCGCGTCACGGTGCTGGCGAGCCTGCTGGCGACCGGCATGCAAGGCGCCTACTACTCGGTGACAACCTGGCTGCCCACCTATCTCAAGATGGAGCGCAATCTGTCCGTGCTCAACACCAGCGGCTACCTGATGGTGCTGATCGCAGGCTCCTTCGCCGGCTACCTGACCAGCGCCTGGCTGTCCGACCGCCTGGGGCGCCGGCGTTGCTTCATGCTGTTCGCGGTGAGCGCGGCCGTCCTTGTGATCTGCTATACGCAACTGCCGATCACCGACGCGGCGATGCTGGTGCTGGGCTTCCCCCTGGGCTTCTTCCTGTCGGGCATCTTCTCCGGCATGGGGGCTTACCTGACTGAACTGTATCCGAGCCATATCCGTGGTTCCGGCCAGGGCTTTACCTACAACTTCGGTCGTGCGGTGGGCTCGGTATTCCCGGCCATGATCGGGCATATGAGCGCATCGATGTCGCTGGGTGTCGCCATCGGCTATCTCGCCGCGGGCGCTTACGGGCTGGTGGTGATCGCCTGCCTGCTGTTGCCCGAAACGCAGGGGCGCGAATTGCTCGGCGAGGCCGAGGCTGGCACGGATGCACCGGCACATGCCGCACCTTCGCACACCGCGGCCTGACACTGGAGAAACACGCATGCAAGATTCCGCACTGGAACGTGCCCGCAGCGCAGCCGTCAATGCCGCGCGCGAAGCACGCGCAAGCTATCGGGCCGGCACCGTGCAGCCTACCGCCGGCATTGCTCCGGGGATGACGCAAGCCAATATGATCGCGTTGCCGCGCGACTGGGCCTGGGACTTCCTGCTGTATGCGCAGCGCAACCCCAAGGCGTGTCCCGTGCTCGACGTGATCGAGGCGGGCGCGCACCGAACCGTGCTGGCGGAAGGGGCGGACATCCGCACTGACATTCCGCTGTATCGGGTTTGGCGCGACGGCAAGCTGGTGGAGGAAGTCGCCGATGCGACGTCCCTTTGGGCCGGGCAGCCCGACCTGGTCACCTTCCTGATCGGCTGCAGCTTCACCTTCGAAACGCCGCTGCAAGAGGCTGGCATCGAAGTGCGGCATATCGCCGACGGCTCCAATGTGCCGATGTACCGCACCAACCGCCAGTGCCGGCCCGCGGGCCGCCTGCATGGCGAGATGGTCGTGTCCATGCGGCCCATCCCCGCGCATCGGGTGGCCGACGCGGTATCTATCAGCGGGCGCTTCCCGTCGGTGCACGGCTCGCCTGTCCATGTGGGTGACCCGGCCGCGCTGGGTATTACCGATCTCGGCAGGCCCGACTTCGGCGACGCCGTGCGCATCGAGCCGGGCGAGATCCCGGTGTTCTGGGCCTGCGGCGTCACGCCCCAGGCGGCGGTGATGGCGTCCGGCGTGCCGTTTGCCGTGACCCACGCACCGGGCCACATGTTCATTACCGACGTGCCGGACAGCACGTATCACGTTTAAGACCGCCGGGTCATTGCGGAGCTTGTTTTGCGTTTTCTGCCCGTTACCTCGAATGCCCTGCTGGTGGAACTGGCCGACCTGGACCAGACCCTGGCCTTGCTGGCCTCGCTGCAGCGCGACCCGCTTCACGGCGTGGCCGAGCTGGTGCCTGCCGCGCGTACCATTCTCGTGCACTTCCGCCCGTCGACCACCAGCGCCGCGGCGCTGGTGCAGGCCATCGCCGGGCGCGACCTGTCGCAGCGCGTCGAGCGCAGCAGTGTCCTGGTCGAGATTCCGGTCCGCTATGACGGCGAGGACCTGGCCGAAGTCGCGCACCTGCTGGGCATCACGCCCGAGGAAGTGGTGCGCCGCCATACCGGCAGCGAGTACACCGTCGCCTTTACCGGTTTCGCTCCCGGGTTTGCCTACCTGAGCGGTGGCCACCCCAGTTTCGACGTGCCGCGCCGCAGCACGCCGCGCACGCGGATCCCTGCCGGCGCCGTGGGCCTGGCCGGCACCTTCAGCGGCGTGTATCCGCAGGCCAGCCCCGGCGGCTGGCAGATCATCGGCGTGACGCCGGCGGCCATGTGGGACCTGGGCCGCGAACAGCCTGCGTTGCTGCAGCCCGGGTATCGCGTGCGTTTTGTCGATATCGCCATGCTCAATGGCGCGTTGGACGCAGCGGGCGGCATCGACGCTGAAGTGACGGTGCCCAAAGTTTCCCCTGGGGCTGATACGCCCTGCCAGGAACGCGGTGCGCCCGGCGCCGCGGCACTGAAGGTGAAGGGCACGGGCTTGCTGACCGTGTTCCAGGATCTCGGCCGCCACGGCCAGGCAGGGCAGGGGGTGTCGGCCTCTGGCGCGATGGACCAGGCCGCCCTCAAGACGGCCAACCGCCTGGTGGGCAACCGCAGCGACCACGCAGCGCTCGAAACCGTGGGCGGCGGCCTGCAACTGCAGAGCCAGGGCGAAACCGTGCTGGCTGTCACCGGCGCCGAGGCGCCGCTGACGGTGCGCACCGCAGATGGCCGGCAGTGGAGCGTGCCGGGGCACCAGGCGGTGGCGCTCGCCGATGGCGACACGCTGAGCATCGGCCAGCCCGTTGCCGGTGCCCGCTGCTATGTGGCGGCGCGCGGCGGCTTTGCGGTCGCGCCGGTGCTGGGCAGTTGTGCCACCGACACCCTGGCCGGCGTCGGCCCCGCGCCGCTGGCCGTGGGCGATGTGCTGGGCCTGTTGCCCGCGCCGGCGTGCGCTGTGGTGGGCATGCCCGAGCAGCCTGCCGCCGAGCTGCCCACGGTCGGGCAGGACGTCGTGCTGGACGTGGTGCTCGGTCCCCGCACCGACTGGTTCACCCCCGAGTCCGTTGCGCGGCTGGCCGCGCAGCGCTGGCAGGTGACGCCACAGTCCAACCGCGTGGGCTTGCGCCTTGCCGGCGAGACGCCGCTGGAGCGCGCCATTACCGGCGAGCTCGCCAGCGAGGGCACCGCCCTCGGCGCGCTGCAGGTGCCGCCCAGCGGCCAGCCCGTGCTGTTCCTGGCCGACCACCCGCTGACCGGCGGCTATCCCGTGATCGGCGCGGTGGCACCTCACCATCTGGATCGCGCCGGCCAGGTTCCGGTCGGCGCCTGGTTGCGCTTCAATCCGATCGGCCCCTTTGAAGAACTGAAACCGGCTGCACCGCAGCCGTCTGCCGCGTGAGCGCGCACACGCCCCAACCGAGATTTGCCATGAAGAAAGTCCTGATTGCCAACCGTGGCGAGATCGCCGTCCGCATCATCCGCGCCTGCGCCGACTATGGGGTAGGGTCCGTCGCCGTGTATGCCAACGCCGATATCGACGCCATGCACGCGCGCCTGGCCGACGAGGCCTACGGCCTGGACGGCGACCGTCCGGCGGACACCTACCTGAATATCCCCAAGCTGCTCGATATCGCCCGCCGCAGCGGCGCCGATGCCGTGCATCCCGGCTACGGCTTCCTGTCGGAAAGCGAAGCCTTTGCGCAGGCAGTAATCGATGCCGGCCTGGCCTGGATCGGCCCGTCTCCCGCCACCATTGCCCGGCTGGGCGACAAGGTCGAGGCGCGCAAGATTGCGCTGCAGGTCGGCGCCCCGCTGGTGGCCGGCACTTCCGACCCGGTCGCGGACGCCAGCGAGGTACTGGCCTTTGCCGAGCAGCACGGCCTGCCGATCATCATCAAGGCCGCCTTCGGCGGCGGCGGCCGCGGCATGAAGATCGCCTGGCGCATGGATGAGGTCGAAGAGCTGTTCGCCTCGGCGGTGCGCGAGGCGGTGACCGCGTTCGGCCGCGGCGAATGTTTTGTCGAGCAGTTCCTGGACAAGCCGCGCCATATCGAAGCCCAGGTGCTGGCCGACCAGCATGGCAACGTCGTGGTGCTGGGCACGCGCGACTGCTCGCTGCAGCGGCGCAACCAGAAGCTGGTCGAAGAAGCTCCCGCGCCGTTCCTGACCGATGCGCAGCGCGCGCGCATCCACGCCGCCGCCCGCGATATCTGCGCCGCCGCCAACTACACCAGTGCCGGCACTGTTGAGTTCCTTCTCAGCACCAGCGGGGCGATCTCTTTCCTTGAGGTCAATACCCGCCTGCAGGTCGAACACCCCGTGACCGAGCAGACCACGGGCGTGGATCTGGTGGTCGAGCAACTGCGCGTCGCTGACGGCCTGCCGCTCTCCATCACCGAAACGCCGGCTCCGCGCGGCCATTCGATCGAGTTCCGCATCAACGCCGAAGACGTGGGCCGCGGCTTCCTGCCCACGCCCGGGCCGGTGCAGCGCTTCGAAGCGCCATCGGGCCCCGGCGTACGCGTGGACGCCGGCGTGCAATCAGGCTCGGTCGTGCCCGGCACGTTCGATTCGCTGATGGCCAAGCTCATCGTCACCGGTGCCACGCGCGAGCAGGCGCTGGCACGCGCACGCCGCGCGCTGCGCGAGTTCCATATCGAGGGAGTCGCGTCCGTATTGCCGTTCCACCGAGCCGTGATCGACCACGCGGATTTCCTGGGCGCGGATGGCTTCAAGGTCCACACACGCTGGATCGAGTCCGACTTCACCGAGCCGCTGGCGGCAGCCACCCGCGCCGAGCCGCAGCACGACGCCAGCCTGCTGCGCACCGCCATCGAGATCGACGGGCGCCGCATGGTGCTCGGCCTGCCGGCGCAACTGCTGCGCGGCCTCGCCGAAGCACCGGGGCAGGGCGGCACCGCAGCACCGGCGCAGTCGGCCGCTGCCGACCCGGCCGACCTGCCGTCGCCGATCGCCGGCACGGTGCAGGCCTGGAAGGTTGCGGTGGGTGACGAGGTCAACGAAGGGGACCTGATCGCGGTGATGGAGGCGATGAAGATGGAGATGCAGGTGCACGCGCATCGCGGCGGACGCGTTATGTGGCAGACGGATGCGGGTGTATTCCTGGCGGCAGGGGCGCGGCTGGTGAGCATTGGATAGGAAATGGCTGGGGGGCTTTCTGCTTGTTGGCTTGGTTTTGTAGGTCGGGTTCGATGTTGTCGTAGGTTGGACCGCCTGGTTCCGCCCTGCTGGGCGGGTCACTTTTTGGCCGAGCGCCAAAAAGTAACCAAAAAACGCGTCGCCTCAGGGGGCTGGCCACCAATTCCACGGTGTTGGTGGTTCTGGCGGCGGTGATTTCCGGTCGATGGGGTTGGTGGTTCGACCCTGCTACGCACCCTGTCTGTGCCCACATCAACGGACTATTGGACGAACCCGACTTTAGGCTATTGGCAGCCTGCTAAGCACCGCGTCGGTCGGACGCCTTCGGCTGCGCTGCGCGCACGTCCTAACGTGGCAGAACCAGTGGCCACGTCCTGATTTTTTCCTTTGGCCCGGCATCATCCGCGACAACGCCGTGCGAGCGCAGCGACGCACTCCGTGCCCGAGCAACTGACCTACGATACTGAGTGCGCGCAGCGCAGCCGTAGGCGTCCTACCGACGACTTGGTTAGCAGGCTGCCAACGGCCTAAAGTCGGGTTCGTCCAATAGTCCGTCGACGAAGGCACATCCCGGGAGCGTAGCAGGGTTGAACCACCAACCCCGTCGAACGGAAATCACCACCGCCCGACCTACCAACACCGCCAAATTGGTGGCCAGCCGCCAGAGGCGACGCGTTTTTTGGTTACTTTTTGTCGCTTGGACAAAAAGTGACCCGCCCAGCAGGGCGGAACCAGGCGGTTAAACCTACGACAACATCGAACCCGACCGACACACCCAAGCAAGCCAACGAGCAGGGACCCCGCCGGCCACCGGCGAACCAGCCCACGCCCGCCAAGCACGACAACCGCCCGCACAGCGATCAGTCACACAACTCCGCACCCCTCTAAGGTTTACCATTATTTGACACCATATCAAATAAAACCTACATTATTGAGACAGTGGCATTTACCACAGGAGACATCGTGACAGATCAAGACAAAGGACAGGTAACCGCCGGAATGCGAGGCGCATCATGGGACGCACGCCTGATGTCCCGCCCTTACCAGATGGTGCCTTACGCACTCGACACGGCAGACGGCCAGCGCACGCTAGGCTTCCTGTTCACGGTGACCGGCAAGGAAACGACCGTGGTCTCGCTGATGCATCCGCGCGAGATGGCGATCACGCATTACCTGGTGCCGTTCGTGCTGGACGCCGGCTGCGCCTGCTGGGTGCAGGGCCCGCGCTCGATCGGCAATGACCTGCGCCTCGAGCATGAGCTGGCGCTGCTCGACGTCGCCGCCGGCATGACCCACCTGCGCGAGCTGGGCTACGAGCGTATCGTGTTGCTGGGCAACTCCGGCGGCGCGGGGCTCTATACCTTCTACAACCAGCAGGCACCGACGCCGCCCGCACAGCGGATCGCGCGGACTCCGGGCGGCCGCCCGACCAACCTTGCCGAAGCGCAAATGCCGGAGGTGGACGGCATGATCCTGGTATCGCCGCATCCCGGCCAGGGCAAGCTGCTGATGAGCGGCGTCGATCCTTCCGTGACCGACGAGGACGACCCCATGCAGACCGACGCGTCGCTGGACCCGTTCTCCGCGGCCAATGGCTTTGATGCCGCGAGCGGACGCGGCCAGTATGCGCCGGCGTTTGTCGAGCGCTACCGCGCGGCGCAGGTCGAACGCGTGGCCCGCATCGATGCGCGGGCGAAGCAGATGCTCAACGCAAAGCATGAGGCGCGGCAACGTATCAAGGCCGGTACCGGCTCCGACGCGGATCGCCGTGTTGCCGCCCATGCGCCGATCTTCCAGGTCTGGCGCACCGACGCCGACCTGCGCTCATGGGATATCTCGCTCGACCCGTCCGACCGCAAGACCGGCTCGTTGTGGGGCAAGGACCCGTTCGTGTCGAACTGGGGCAGCGTGGGCTTCGGGCGCGTGGTGACGCCGGAATCGTGGCTGTCGACCTGGTCCGGCCTGTCGTCCAACGCGGCGCTGGACAAGACCCTCGGCGCGCTGCACCAGCCGACCCTGCTGCTGGAATACACCGGCGACCAATGCACGTTCCCGGCCGATATCGAGGCGATCTACCGCCAGATCCCCAGCGAGCGCAAACAGCATATCCGCGTGCGCGGCAATCATCACGGCATGGCCCTGAGCCGGGACGAAGAGCCCGGCCAGCGCATCGCCGGCCGCCACATCGTCGAATGGCTGCGCGCAACCATGATGTAAGCGCGCGGAAACGAAGCAACAGAGCAAGGCGCCGTCCCCCCGACATCGCCGCGCGCTGCTCCATGACAAAAAAAGGGTAGACAGACATGCTGCAGAACCTCACCGTGCGCCCCCCGCAGTTGCTGGCCGGCGTCCGATATCCCGATGAAGGCCGCCTGCGCCACTATGTCGCCGAAGGCGTGCTGACCAGCGAGACGCTGGCCGGCGCGTTCCAGGCGTCGTTCCGCCGCCATGCCGACCGCCTGGCGCTGGCCGGGCCGGAGGGCCAGTTGAGCTATCGCGAGCTCGACGAGCAGACCGACCGCCTGGGCGCGGCGCTGCTGGCGCTGGGCATGAAGCCGCTGGACCGCGCGGTGTTCCAGTGCGGCAACTGCAATGAGTTGCTGCTGGCCTTCTTCGCCTGCCTGAAGGCCGGCATCATCCCGCTGTGCTCGCTGCAGGCGTTTCGCAAGCTGGAGATCGGCTACCTGGGCAACCTGTGCGAGGCGCGCCTGCACTTCGTGCAAGGCGACGATCCCAGGTTCGACGATGTGGCGTTTGCGCGGGAAATGCAGGCCGAAGTCCCGAGCTTTGCTTACATCCTGCAGGCGCGCGGCGAACGGCGCGGCAGTGCGGTACTGCTGGCGGACCTGATCCGCGACATGCCGCTGGCGCAGGCGCGCGCGCTGCTGGCCGAGGTCAGCCACGATCCTTTCCAGGCGGCGGTGTTCCAGCTCTCGGGCGGCACCACCGGCGTGCCCAAGATCATCCCGCGCTTCCAGAACGAGTACCTGTACAACATGCGCGCCGTCGCGGCATGGAACGGCTACACGCAGGACGACGTGCTGTTCTTTCCCACGCCGTACATGCACAACCTGAACATGGGCTGCTTCTTCGGCCCGTTCCTGCTGTGCGGCGCCACGGTGACGGTGACGCCCGATATCGGCGAGCAATCCCTGCAACGGCTGGTGCGGGACTACCGCCCGACCTGGTTCGGCGTGGCCGGCCCCATCCTCACGCGCATCGCGCCGGAGCTGGCCCGGGCCGATGCCGCCGGGCGCGCCCGCCGCAACTTCATTGCACCCAAGAACGCGGCCGGCCTGACCCGGCTGACCGGCTCGCCGACGCACCATATCTTCGGCATGACCGAAGGGGTGATCATGTTTACCCGCAACGACGACCCGCAGGAGATCCGCGACACCTCGGTCGGCAGCCCGGTTTCGGCCTGGGATGAGATCAGGATCGTCCATCCGGGCACGGAAGCGCCGGTTGCCGACGGCGAGACGGGCGAAGCACTGTTCCGTGGTCCCTACACGATCCGCGGCTACTACAAGTCCGAACAGGAAGACGCCACGCGCTTCACCGCCGATGGCTTCTACCGCTCCGGCGACCTGATGTCGTCACGCGTGGTCGATGGCAAGCGCTACTACTTCTTCTGCGGCCGCATCAAGGATGTGGTCGACCGCGGTGGCGAGAAGATCAACGCCGAAGAACTGGAGAACGTCATCAACCTGCATCCCGCGGTGCTGGGCGCTGCCGTCGTGGGCATGCCGGACCGTGTCTACGGCGAGCGTGTCTGCGCCTTCATCGTACCCAAGCCGCCCGCGACCGGACTGACGCTGCCGCAGCTCACCGAATACCTGCAGGAAGCCGGCCTGGCGAAGTTCAAGTGGCCGGAGCGGCTCGAGGTCGTCAGCGAATTCCCGCTGACCGCGTCCGGCAAGCTCAGCAAGGCGCTGCTGCGCCAGCAGATCATCCAGCTGCTGGAGACCGAAGCGGCTCGCAGCAACACCACCGAAGGGAATTGATATGACCGAAGCGACGAACCCTGGCGCAGCGCCGTCCGTGCAGCTGCATGGTGTCCACCACACCGCGCGACCGACCTGGAAGCTGGCCGAAACCGTGCATTTCTACCGCGACCTGCTGGGCCTGCCGCTGGTGCACGCGATCTCGGCCAAGGGCTGGGGCCCGGACAACCATGCCGATTTCCTGCACTTTTTTTTCGACAGCGGCAACGGCAGCACCATCGCCTTCTTCTACTACATCGGCACCGAGCGGCCTGACTGGCTGACCGTGCGCGAGCACTACCAGGACCGCGCCACCCATACCGCCTGGCGCGTGCGCGACGAGGCCGAGCTGCTGCAGTGGCGCCAGCGCGTGGAGGCGGTGGGCATTCCGCTGCGCTACCAGATCCGCCACGAGGTGATCGAGTCGATCTACTTCAACGACCCCAACGGCTATCCGATCGAGATTACATGGCAGGTGCGTCCGTTCAGCGAGGCCGATGCCCTCGACGCGAAGCTGACCATCGAAGCCGCCATCGCGCTGGAGAACGAATCCGGGAACGGCACGCCGTTCGGCTCGATCGAACCGGTGTGGCAGCGCAAGGCGGCCTCGATCGGCACCCGCGCGCAGGCCCACAGGGCCTCGGTGTTCGTGCTGAACGTGCCCGAGTTTGGCGCGCTGATCGACGTGGCGGGCAAGACCGAGGGCTACGCCACCACCGCGCTTGGCAACGGCTACGTGCGCATCGACGGCAACCCCGGCATCAGCTTCCGGCGCAAGGCGCTGGGCTTCAAGCCTGCGGTCTGGTACGGCGCGCTGACCGGCGGCCTGGCCGGACGCATCGAGCAGTTCGACATGGATGCATTGGTCATCGCCCCCGGAGACGCAGAATGAAGATCGCCATCATCGGGGGCGGGCCGTCGGGCCTGTTCCTGTCGATCCTGCTCAAGGAGCGGCTGGCCTCGGTCGACATCGACATCTACGAGCAGAATCCGGAGAACGCTACCTTCGGCTTCGGCGTGGTGCTGGCCGATACCGGCCTGTCCAGCCTGCGCGCGGCGTCGCCGAAGGTGATTGACGAACTCGCCAGGGCGATGCGCTTCAGCGACCGCCATGCCATCGTCAGCCATGACTTCCCGATCACGATGAAGCGGCCCGGCGCGGGCGGCGGCGCGATCCCGCGCATCCGCCTGCTGCAGATCCTGCAGGCGCGTGCGCGCGAACTGGGCGTGCGGGTCGCCTGCAACCAGCGCATCAGCGATTTCTCCGCGATCGACGCGGACCTGGTAGTGGGTGCCGATGGGGTCAACTCGCTGCTGCGCGGTGCCAATGAAGCCGGCTTCGGCACCCGGCGCCACAGCCTGACCAACCATTTCGCCTGGTATGGGGTGGAGAAGGCATTCCCCAATCCGGCGCTGGTGTTCCGCAAGCACGAGGGCGGGTATTTCGTCGCGCATTACTACCCGTATTCGGATTCGATGAGCACCTTCGTTGCCGAGTGCGACCACCAGACCTGGATCGATTTCGGGATGGAGGCGATGACGCAGGAACAGCGCCAGGCGCTGTTCGAGCGGATTTTTGCTCCAGAACTGGGCGGCTACCGGCTGGTTTCGAACAACTCGGCGTGGCGCCAGTTCCCGGTGATCGTCAACGACACCTGGCATGTCGGCAACCAGGTACTGATTGGCGATGCGCTGACCAGTGCGCACTTCTCGATCGGCTCGGGCACGCGCATCGCCATGGAAGATGCGATTGCGCTGGCCGATGCCATCGTCGCCGTCCCGGACGATGTGCAGGCCGCGCTGCGCCGGTACGACACCGTGCGCCGTCCCGAGAAGGCAAAACTGATCCGCGCCTCGGAGGCCTCTTACAACTGGTACGAGCGCATCCGCGAATGGATGGACCTGCCCACGCCGCATGAGTTTGTGTTCCGCTTCATGACCCGCACCGGCCGCGTCGACCTGAACCGGCTCAGGGAGCAATACCCGAAGCTGCTGGCTGAACTGACGGCGGCCGGCGTGCCGGTGGCGGCGGGGCAGCAGCCATGATCCGCGCGACCGAGTATGTGCTGAGCGACGCGCCCTTCGTGGTGCGCCGCACGGTGCGCTGGGGCGACTGCGACCCGGCCGGCGTGGTCTACACCGGGCGCTTTACCGACTACCTGCTGGGCGCGGTCGGGCTGTTCTCGGACCATATCGCCGGCGGCGCCGGCCGCCTTGGCGCGGTGCACGGCGTGGGCACGCCATGCAAGGCCATGCGCTTCGAATTCATCGGCACGCTATGGCCGGATGACGTGATCGACATTGAATGCTGGGTGCAGGCCATCCGCACGCGCTCCTACGACATCCGCTGCATGGCGCGGCGCCCGGACGGCTCGCCAGTGTTCGACGCCATGTTCTCTCCCATCTGCGTGCGGCTGGACGAGCGTGTCGGCACCCCCATCCCGGAATCGCTGCGCACGGCGCTGTCGGCCTTCCTGCGTCCCGCCGCGTAGCGCGGCTGATCCCGCCAATCATTATCCATGACCGCCACGCGCAGAGGCGGCTTGAATCCTGCAACGGAGACAACCCATGCAACAAGCCCTCCAACCGGTGCCCGCCGCCGGCAGATGGACCTATGCCGCCGTCATTCTCGGCGCGGCGCTGGGAATGCTGGCGGGCTATGCCCCGCTGTTCAATGCCACCGCGGGCGTGTTCGCGCGGCCACTGGCCACGGAGTTCGGCTGGGGGCGCTCGGAAGCATCGCTGTCCTATGCGGCGTCGATGTTCGGGCTGGCGATCGTCAGCCCGCTGGTCGGGACCATGATGGACCGCTTCGGCATCCGCCGGGTGATTGCCGTGTCGGCGCTGGTGTTCGGGCTGGCGACGGCGTGCATGGCGCTGCAGAACGGCAGCAAGGCGCTCTGGGTCTGCCTGTCGGTGGTGGTCGGGGTGTTCGGCGCAGCGACCTCCGTGCTTGGCTATCTTGCCGTGCTGCCGCAATGGTTTGACCGCCGCCTGGGCCTGGCGCTTGGCATCGCCATGTGCGGGCTGGGTGCGGGCACAGTGCTGATGCCGGCCACCGCGCAGCATCTGGTGACCGGCTACGGCTGGCGCACCGCGTATGTCGCGCTGGGTATCGGATCAATCGTGTTGTCGCTGCTGGCCTGCGCACTGCTGCGCGAGCGGGGCAGAGCTGGTACTGCCCGGGCCAGCAGGCAGGCGCCGGCCGCAGACGGCATTCCGCTCAGGCAGGCTGTGCGCAGCTATCGCCTGTGGGCGATCTGGGCGGTGTTCGTGCTGGGGTCCTCGGCCACGCTGTCGCTCGGCCCGCACCTGCCGGCGATGTTCGTGGACAAGGGTTTCACCCCCGCGGACGCGGCCCGCAGCGCCTCGATGGTCGGTGTCGGGCTGCTGATCGGCCGGATCCTGACCGGCGTGCTGATCGACCGCATCCATGCGCCGTTCGTGGCCTGTGTGTTCTTCCTTGGCGGCGCGGTGGGGATCTACCTGCTTGGTGTCACCAGCGACTACCAGGTGCTGCTGGTCGCCACCACCCTGATCGGGCTGACCATCGGCGCGGAAGGCGACCTGATCTCTTTCCTGGTCCGGTCGTACTTCGGGCTGCGCTCGTTCGGCGCGCTGTTCGGCATCGCGTTCTCGGGCTACGGCTTTGGCGCGGTGATCGGGCCGGTGGGGCTGGGTCTGTGGTTCGACCGCCATGGCAGCTACGGGGCGCTGCTGCTGGTGCTGCCGTGCATGCTGCTGGTGGCCGGCGCGCTGACCTTGTCGCTGGGCCGTTACCGGCGGCATGGCGCCAGCGCCGCCAGCCTGCCCGAGCCGGCCGGGGCCTGATTGTCCGAACGCGGGCGCGGCGGAGTAGAATTCCCATGGCCGCAATTTCCTTGCGGCCATGCCTTCGAACGGTCCACCCAAGATGCCTGCCGCCCGCAAATCCCCAGCCGCCGCCAGCAAGACTCCCTCGACGCCAACTGCGCCGAGTGCGCCTCGCCGTCGTGGCCGGCCGCCCAAGACCGATTCGCCGATCGGCGCCGAGCCCATGCTCAGCCGTGTGGCCATCCTCCAGCACGCAATCGGGCTGACCAAAAGCGTGCCGCTGGACCAGATCTCCATGGTGCAACTGGCCAAGGATTTCGGCGTTGCGCCTGGCTTGATCCACTATTACCTGGGCGGCCGCGACCAGCTCGTTTCCGGCGTGCTCAACGACTACTACCGCCAGCGCGTCGGGCGCCTGCCTTCGCTGACGGGCGACTGGCGTAACGACGTGGAGGGCATTGCCCGGCTGAGCTTCGAGGTGGCGGTGGAGAACCCCGGCGTCAGCATCTATGTCGCGTCACACAACCGGTTCCGCCTGTTCCAGGATGTCGAGCCGGGCGAGACCGACTACGGCATGGAGTTCTTCAACCGCATGACGTCGGCCATCATGCAGGGCGGCTTCACCGCCGAGCAGGTGGCGCTGGGGTATCACCTGATCGCGCAGTACCTGGTTTCCGCGAGCATGGCGGAGGCTTCGCGCCAGTTGCCGGCCTACCACCAGAGCTTTATCGAAAAGAAGCTGGAGTCCGCGTCCGAGCTCCAGTATCCCGGTGCGCGCTTCGTCAGCAAGGCCTTCTCCAGGCTGTCTTCGGATACTGCGTTCGAAGAGGGCCTGCGCATCACGCTGGATGGCATCGAGACGTGGAAGCACGACAAGCGCCAGCCCGCGCGCAAGCCTCGCAGCAAGGCCGCTTGAAGCCATTCTCCGGAGCACAGCGCAGGATCCTGCAGCGCGCTGCATGACGCGCGCCTTGGCATCCTGACTTCGGTGCCACTCTGTGGGTCTGGCATAATTTGATATGCAGGCAATTAAAGTGGTGGAAATAGACGACTAGAATATGCCGGCAACCACGGATTCATACTGCCAATAATCGTCGGAGCCGGGCATGGAGCTGCATAACGTTGACCTGAACCTGCTGGTGGTGTTCGACCATTTGCTGCGGCTGCGCACCGTCTCGGGCGCCGCCAAGGCCCTGGGCCTGAGCCAGCCCGCTGTGAGCAACGCGCTTGCCAGGCTGCGTCGTATCTTTGACGATGACCTGTTTGTCCGGAGTGCGAAAGGCATGCTGCCGACGCCTCTGGCACAAGAGCTTGCCGAGCCCGTGTCTTACGCCCTGGAAGCCCTCCAAAACGCGCTGAATCGCAAGGTGTCCTTCGATCCCCGGCATAGCGACCGGGACTTCCGTCTGGCGATGACCGATATCGGCGAAATCCATTTCATCCCCAGGCTGATGGGGTCGTTGCGCGAGCTTGCGCCTGGCGTCTCCGTTGCGACGGTTCGCAATACAGCCGTGAACCTCGCAGAGGAGATGAGCCAGGGCAAGGTGGACCTGGCGGTAGGGCACTTGCCCGAGCTGACCTCAGAGTTCTTTCAGCGCCGGCTGTTCCGTCAGCGCTATGTCTGCATGTTCCGGCCGGGGCACGCGCTGGACAAGCGCACCATTCGCTTGCGCGACTTCCTGGAGGCCGACCACGTCGTCGTCACGGCCGCGGGTACCGGCCATGCGCGGGCCGACGAAATCCTCGCCAGGCAGGGTGTGCAACGCCGTATCCGCCTGCGCGTTCCGCATTTTGCCGCGCTTGCCGACATCGTTGCCAGTACCGACCTGATTGCCACGGTCACGCGGAAGTTTGCCGAACGCAGCGCCCAGTACTTTGGTCTCAGGTACGTCAAGCATCCGGTAGACCTGCCCGAGATCCAGATCAACCTGTTCTGGCATTCCCGCTATCATCGCGATCCGGCCAACCAGTGGCTGCGCACTCAGATGTTCGATCTGTTCTCGGAATAGGTTCGCGCGGCGTCAGGCGCTCTCGGGTGGCCAGCGCCACCTGTGCACGCCGGCCTTCGGCCTGGGGTGGCTCATCGCGGCCGTGCAGGGCCGGGGATCAGCCCGGCGGCATCGGGAAGTGGCGAGGTTGCGTCTGCGCGTTGCGCCGATGCCGAGCGTCGGTGATCGATCCGCAAGACCGCAATCATGCCGATCACGGCGGGCATGGCGATGGCCACGAAGTTCTGCTGAAGTGGGAGGTTCATGCCGACCAGCACCCCAATCACGATCGGGGCGAGGATGGCACCGCTGCGGCCGATGCCCAGTGCCCAGCCGAGGCCGGTGGAGCGTATCGCCATGGGGTAGAACTGGCCCGTGTACGCGTTGGCAACGATCTGCGTGCCAATGGTCGAGGCGCCTGCAAGACCCACCACGAAGAACAGCGCCTCGGTCGGCATCTTGAAGCCGAGCAGCGTGATCGAGATTGCAGCAAGGCCATACATTGCCGCCAGCACGTACTTGATGTGAAACCGGTCAGCGAGCCAGCCGCCGCCGACCGCGCCGATCATTGCCCCGACATTCAGCACCAGCACGAACGTCAATGCCGAGCCAAGACTGTAGCCCGCCGCGGCCATCAGCTTGGTCAGCCACGAACTCAGTGCATAGACCATGAACAGGCACATGAAGAATGCGACCCAGAACATCAGTGTGCTGAAGCCGCGGCCATCGCTGAACAGGTGCCGCACCGGCGCGCTGCCGGCCTGGTCATGGGCCGGGACGGCGAAGCGGTCGGTCGGCGCCGGCTGGTAGCCCGGCTCCAGCTTCGTGGCGATCTGCTGCAGCGCCTCGTGCCGGCCCTTGGCCAGCAGGAACGGCATCGATTCCGGCAGCGACCTGAGGATCAACGGGACCAGCAGCACCGGCGCGCCGGCCGCGAAGAACACGGATTGCCAGCCGTAGGTTTCGATCAGTCCCTTGCCCAGCACCGCGGCCACGATGCCGCCCACGGCATAGCCACTGAACATGGCGGTAACCAGGGTGGCGCGGATTTTCCTGGGAGCGTACTCCGTCATCTCGGCCACCACGTTCGGCATCACGCCGCCGATGCCAAGCCCCGCGAGAAAGCGGACAATGCCGAACGTCACCGGGTCCCTGGCCAGTCCCGCCGCGGCGGTGAACACGCTGAACAGCACCACGCAGATCGCAATCGCCCAGCGGCGGCCGATCTTGTCCGCAATGGTGCCGAGGAAGATCGCGCCGAATACCATCCCGAACAGGGCGGAGCTCACCATGAAGCCCGCATTGGCCGGGGCAACCCCCAGGTCCTTCATGATCGATGGCAGCGCGATGCCCACGACAGCAAGGTCATAGCCGTCGAAGATGATGATAAGCGCGCACCAGAACAGCACGCGCACATGGAAGCGGTTGAAGCGGGCCTGGTCGGCCAGCTTGTGGATGTCGATCTGATGCATGGTGTTGTCTCCTGATAGTTATGGGTCTCTGGCGGGCTAGAGCTTGGACATCGGCACTCCCGCATCGGCCAGCTGGTTCGCATCGACCGGCTTGTTCTGTTCAATCAGGCGGCGCGCGAAGCGCAGGTCGCGTGCGGCGTTGTGCCCGATGGCGGCCTTGACGACATTGCCTTCGACGTAGAACAGCATGAAGCTGTGCGCGCCCGGATTCCCTCTGGCGATGACGCGATGGGTGAGCGAAGGCACACCGTAGATCTGGAGATTCATGTCGTACTGATCCGACCAGAACCACGGCAACGGCTGATAGTTGACCTCCTGGCCCAGCGCCGAGCGTGCGGCGGCAATGCCTTGCTCCTGGGCGTTCTGCCAGGACTCGAGCCGCAGCCGGCGACCGGCCCAGGGATTCGGCGTCACCGCGACATCTCCGGCCGCGAAGATGTCGGGGTCGGACGTCTGGCAGCGCGCGTCGACAATCACGCCGCCGTCGCACGCCAGCCCGGAATCCCGCGCGAGCTGGTCGTTCGGAACCAGGCCCACGCCGACGACGATGGCGTCGCACGGCAGCTCGCTGCCATCAGTGAGCCCGACCAGGGACTGGCCGTCGGCGCTGCGGGATATTTGCTCGACGCCGGCGCCGAGTATCACGCGTGTGCCATGCGATCGGTGCAGCGCCAGCAGGTGCTCCGAGACCTGGACCGGAACCGTGCGCTCGCACAAGCGGCCCTGGGCTTCGACCACGGTCACTTCGGCGCCTTTCTTCCGTGCCGTCGCGGCGACTTCCAGGCCGATCCAGCCGCCCCCGATGACGACGATGGCACGGCCCGGTCCGAGCGCGGGAGCCAGCGCCAGGGCGTCCTCGATCCTGCGCAAGGTGTAGACGGGTTCCGAGTCGGCCCCGGGGACGGCAAGGTGACGGGCCTTGCCGCCGGTGCAGAGAATCAGCTTGTCATAGGCGATCGACTCACCATTGGCGGTTTCGATGCACTTCGCTGGCCGGTTGATCCGGGTCGCATGGGTCGTATGGCGCCACTCCAGGGCCAGCGCGTCGAAGGCGTCGGGCTTGAGCAGCGCCAGGCTTTCGGGAGCGGCCTCGCCGGCCAGGACTGCCTTTGACAGCGGCGGCCGTTCATGCGGCGGGTGGGACTCGTCGCCGATCAGCGCGAGTCGGCCGGTGTAGCCTTCCTTGCGCAGCGTCTGGGCGGCCCAGCCACCCGCCTGGCCGGCGCCGATGATGACGATCGTGTCTGCCATTGCCGCGGCGCCCGCGCCTGTAGGTTGCTCGGAATTCATGCGTCGCTCCGCTGTCTGGCTAACTCAGGTCAAGGAAGACCTTGTCCCCGTCGATCCGGACCGGATAGGTACGGATGCCTTCGGTTACCGGGGCGCAAACCGCGGCACCGCTGCGGACGTCGAACTTGCCCTGATGGAGCGGGCACTCGATTTCGTGGCCGTCAAGGAATCCGTCGCAGAGCCGGGCATGGCCATGGGTACAGAGATTGTCGGTGGCATAGACTTCGCCTTCGACGCTGTACAGGGCAATATCCTTGCCTTGCACCTCGATGGCGACCACGTCGTCCTGCGGTACGCTGGCCAGCAGCGCGGCCTCGATCCAGGCTTCGGTCATAGTGCTTCTCCTGCTAGAGGGGATAGATAAGGGAATTCGGGATCATCTCGCTGTCGAAGACGCAGACGCGCGAGGCAAAGCGCAAGCCCTCGGGCGTCCGCACCACGGTGTCGAGGTAGCGGCCAACGTTGAACACTTCCGTCATCTGGTCCGGCTTGGTTCGCAGCACTGCGTAGTTCGCCTCGGCCACGATCTTGTCGTCGTCCACGGAGCGGATCAGCGGCGTGCCGACGATGTGGCGCTGGTAGTAGGGGTCATGAAACAGCGTCTCGCGGATGCCGTAGATGCGGTCCTTCAGCATCCCCTTGCTCTCGAGCGACAGCGTTGCCAGTGGCAGTCCGCGCTCGTGGTTCTCGCGCGGCTGGACCCGGTAGAGGCAGTCGTCGGTAAAGAATTCGGGCCAGCGGTCCCAGTCGCCGCTGTCGACGACGGATGTGTAATCGGCGTACAGGGCGAGCAGGGCGTGATAGTCAGCGAAGTTCATGGCGTCAGACCTCCATCACCTTGCGCCAGTAGTCATACATGCCCCGGATCAGCGTCTCGGTGACCATGTGCTCGGTGTTCTCGGCGGATTTGCCGCCAAGTTCCGCGATCACGCGATGCCAGGGCTTCTGGGTGAATCCTTCCTGCGAGCACTCGATGACTTCGCCATCGTCTGCGGACACGAAGCCGGCGGGTCCGAATAGGTTGGCCTGGCGCAGGCGGCGGCGGGTCATCTCTTCGGTGTCGTCCTCGAAGCCGAAATGCGTCCAGACAAAGTCGAAGGAGTCGGGCCCGTTGGGCTGGATATGACGGGTGGAAACCGAGTTGACCTGTTGCTGGAAGATCACGCTCGGGAACACCGTCATCATCACGGCAGTGGGATCGCCCCACCAGGGCTCGTGGACGATGTCGAGAATGCGGTCATCGTGCAGCGCCATCTGGTCCTTGAAGCTGGAGACGCCGGAGGTGACTTCACCTTTGCCGCCCTGGCCACGGGTCGACACCATGGCTGCGTGCCGGAACTGCGAATCCATCACCAGGCGCGACTTGTTGTCCGCCCGCCAGAGGCCGAAGGTGACGAACCACGTGTGCAGCAGGCCGGGGTGGTAGGGGTCCTTGATGTTCTCCTGCATCAGCTTCCAGTTGCCCGGAATGCGCTGCTTGTTGTAGCCAAGGACCTTGAGCTTGCGGCCGTTGAACAGCCGGTCAAAGTAGCCGAGGATGTCCGGCCCGAGGTAGTCTTCCAGCGGCTGCACCGTATGGTCGAACGAGGCAAACACGACACCGCCGCGGGTTGCCACCTTCAGCTGGGTCAGGCCATGGTCCTGGGGCTTGAAGTCGGCGGGCATGCCGCCGTTGACCTTGCCGTCCTGCTTGACCCCACGGCGGAACGGCACCCCTTGCAGGTTGCCCTTGAGGTCATAGTTCCACTGGTGGTACGGGCAGTGGAAATCCTTGCGATTGCCGCTGCGCTCCCGGCAGAACTGCATGCCGCGGTGCGCGCACACGTTCTCGACGACGTTGATCTGGCCCTCCTGGTCGCGCACCATGATGACCGACCGCTCGCCCAGCGTGGTGCGCTTGAAATCGCCCGGGTTCGGGATTTCAGCCTCCAGGCCGACGTAGTTCCAATGACCGTGATAGAAGCAGCGCTCGAGTTCACGCTGGTACAGCTGCTCGTCCGTATAGACGCGGAACGGGATGCGGCTGATGCTGTCGCCGGCCCAGACCGGGCCGTCTTGGGCGGAGGGGTATTCCATGCTTGTCTCCGTGGGGGCATTGGTATGGGCTGAATGATGGTGGAGGCAAGGGAATTGGCCAATAGAATCTGGTGGATATCGCATATTCACGAGATCAATAAGACTTCGAGCCGAAGCCGGTATCGGCGAGCGGCCGGCGTTGCAGCGCGCCGGGCTGCCCGGTACAACGCGCTTGTGCTCATTAACCTACATTGGCTCTGCCGCCAGCTTGCCGCCTCGCAATCCCGTCCTTGCGGGACCTTTGCCGCCGCGCAGCCTGACCTAACATGAAGGTACTGGCCGGCAAGCCTGCAACACCACGGCCCACCGCATTCAACAGGCCCTACGCGCCGTAACCAACTCGAGAGCGATCGCATGGCGATTGCTGTCGCCGCTTGGAGCGAGCCTGTCATGGATGCGAAAGCGCAAGGCGGTCTGCAAGCCGATTCGCTCGGCTTCGGTGAGTCCCTCATCATGGGCATCGCGGGCACTGCGCCCGCCTACAGCATCGAGATCGCTGCGTCCACGGTCGTTGCGACATCCGGGATCTTCTCGCCGGCAAGCATCGTGGTGTGCGGGCTGATCATGCTCGGCATAGCGTTTGCGTTCATCAACCTGAATAAAGCCATTGCAAACGCGGGGACTTCCTATGCGTGGGTGAGCACCATTTTCGGCAGAACGTTGGGCTTCTTCGCCGGATGGGCGCTTCTTGTCCTTTGCTGCATCTTCATGGTGTCGGCGATGATCCCGGCGGCAAACGCCACGCTGCTCATCTTCAGGCCGGAACTGATGAACAACGTGCAGTACGTAACGATCATTGCGGCACTGTGGCTGACGGCGGTCAGCGCAGTCGTGCTGAAGGGCATCAAGCTGACCAGCTATGCACAGGTGATCATGACGACCATCGAAGGGCTTATCCTCCTGACGATCCTCATCGCCGGCTTCATCGTTTTCCCGCATGCGCCTGAGCGTGTGTTCTCGTGGAACTGGTTCTCCCCATTTGATTTTTCACCAAGATTTTTTGCCAACGGAGCGCTGGTGGCGATATTTTTTTACTACGGATGGGATGTGACCATGAACCTGAGCGAGGAAACGAAGGACCCACATCGAATCCCGGGAAGGGGTGCATTCTGGACGATGATCTTCCTGATTACTTTCTTCACGATTTTTATCGTGATCACGCTCCTCGGACTCTCCGGCGAAGAGATCAGGCACTACAACACCAATATAATTTTCGCGATCGCAGAGAAGCTTTTCGGGGCAACGTGGGGCTATGTCGCCATCATTGCGGTGCTGCTCAGCACGGTTGGCACCGTTGAAACCCAGATGCTCCAGTTTACGCGCACGCTCTTCGCCAAGGCGCGCGACGGGGCAATTCATCCACGCTACTCGAAGCTTCACCACAGATGGCGGACGCCGCACGTGGCCATCCTGTTTATCTGGATCACCGGCCTCGCCTTGCTCTTTGTTTCCTCTTATCTCCCTACCATCAACGTGATCCTGCAGGATTCGATCGCTGCGATCGGCTTTCAGATCTGTTTTTACCTGGGGCTCACGGCGCTGGCCTGCGCGTGGTACTACCGCGCCATGCTCCGAAGCTCGATATGGGGCGCGATCTCTCATGTGGCATGGCCGGCATTGAGCGGCATCTTTCTGTTCTTTATTGCGATTTACAGTATCCCGACCTTTGACATGGTCACTAACGTTGTTGGCATCGGTGGCATTGCGATCGGTGCGGTGCCGCTCCTCATTAATCGCAAGAAGATCTGGAAGACCCAAGAGCCTCTGGAAGTTCCGCTGAGCAGGGATGGAGCAGATGACGCGACTAGCATGAACGAGTAAAGCGCGTTCGTGGATTCCGTTGAATGACCTTAAAGCGGCCGATCCTTTGCACCTTCAGGGCGAAGGTCGGCTGCTGGTCGACCGTGCTTATTTGAGGGGCGGATAGCGTAGCAAGCAACCGTACGGCATCTGGGAGGTGCGCACTGGAATAAATCATCGCTGCCAAGCGTTTAGTCAGATGGGCCATCGTTCTTCTGCCGGAGGGGGGGCGTGCGCAATTCGCCACACCAATTCCTGGCCACTCGCGCTCGTGCGATTGCCAGGCTTGTGCTCGCCACTTTTGCATCGCTGGCGGCTGCCTTCTGCCAGGCGCAGGCAGCCGAGGTGGATGTGTGGCCAGATCGGTACGTGCTGGCGCCACAGCGCTCGAGCGTCACGTTCAATGTCGACGCCTTCCCGGACTCGCATATCGAGATGCGCTTTCACCGCATCCATGCCCAGCTTGAAGGGACGCACGCCGGCCTTGACTCGGGCCGCGTGACGGTGACGATCGATGCCGCCAGCGTTGAGGCGCACCCGCGCCTGCTGTCCCTGATCATCCGGGGCGGCGGCATGCTCGATGTGGCCCGCTATCCGGAGATCCGCTTCGTCAGTACCCGCTTTGTCCGGACCGGGGACGGCAGTGGGCGGCTGTTCGGCAACCTTACGATCCACGGTACTACGCGCCCGGTCAGTCTGCTTGTGACACTCGACGGGGCCATCGGAAGTCCGCGGCCCGAAGGCACGCTTGTCTTCTCCGCGGCCGGGGACGTCAGCCGCCGGGAGTTCGGGCTGTCGGCATGGTCCCCCGTTGTGGGCGATGCCGTGCACATGAATATCCAGGTGGAGTTCGTGCGTGGACCTTGAGGGCAGGCTGACGACTCCCGCGAGGGAGTCACTGGCGTAACCGCGCCGGCGAACCTTCGGCAAGACGGCCCCAGCAGATCACCGCCGTAGTGGTGCCACTGCCTGGCACGGGCTCGGATTTTCATTGACCGCTGCGCATTCCGCCTTCGGCTCGAAGCGACCCCCCGGGTTGCGATGCAGGCCGAGTTTGCTCGAATAACTTCCCTCGCGTTGCAGTTATACAGGTGCCTGCATGCAGCGGCCAACGCCCGGCGCAGGATTGCCATGAACCCATTGCGGGCATTTCAGTGCCTGGTGCCTGCTCCCGGCTGGCAGCTCTCCCCATCATTTCCGACGGAGATCCATCATGATTCCCCAGCTTTCGATAAAGCCCGCCCGGCTGCCATCCCCACGCCTTGCAAGCCGCCTCCTCATGCTGGCGACCGTTGCGCTGGCCGCTGCTTGCGCGAGCCCGGCATGGCAATCCGTGCCACCCGGTGCCAGCGAGGCAGAGCTTCAGGCCCGGCTGGGCGCGCCGCGCGAGATCTATCAGCTTCCGGATGGCTCCAGTCGCTGGCTCTATCCCGCGCCGGGCGAGACCAGATGGGCCGCCGACATCGGTCCCGACGGACGGGTCGTCGGCGTGCGGCAGGTGCTGAGCGCGGAGGAGTTTGGCCAGGCCAGGATCGGCGAATGGACCACGCGCGATGTCCTCACCCGCTTCGGCAAGCCTGCCGAGATAAGCCGCTTTCCGCGCATGCACCGCGAGGTCTGGGGCTACCGGTTCGCACAAGATGGCCTGGAATTGGCGACGATGAATTTCTACTTTGATCCTGCTGGCGTCCTGCGCCTTACCCAGGTGATCCCGGATTTCCTGACGGACTCCTAGCGTCATGGGCTCATCCTGGCACTGTACCCCACCGTCCGCACTTCGCCTGGCGTGGCGACTCCATTCCCGGAACGACCTCCGAAAAAAGTCGAGGCGCCGGGAATAAACCGTGGTGTCAGGCGGTTCTACATGGGCCTGGGACAGGAGAGCACCGTGATCGCAACCGACAAGTCGAGCCGCTTCGCGGAAGTGGCGTTGCCGCATCTGGACGCGGCCTACAACCTGGCGCGCTGGCTGAGCGGCAGTGCGAGCGATGCGGACGATATCGTGCAGGAGGCCTACTTGCGTGCATTCCGGTTCTTTGAAGGCTTTCACGGCGACAATGCGCGCGCATGGCTGCTGGCCATCGTCAGGAACACATGGTTCACCGAATGGCGCAGGCGGTCCGATGCCGCCGATGGCACGCCGTACGACGAAACGCTGCATGGCGACGAGCGATTACCGGGCTGGGTCGACGATATCGGCAGCAATCCCGAAACGCTGGCCGTGCGCCACGACGAGGTGGAACTGGTCCACCGCGCACTCGAACGGTTGCCGGTCGTCTATCGCGAAACGCTTGTCCTGCGCGAGCTCGAAGACATGAGCTATCGGGATATTGCCGAGGTTGCCGACATTCCGATCGGCACCGTGATGTCGCGGCTGGCGCGCGCCCGCCAGCTGCTCTGCACGGCGGTGCGCGCCGAGCAGGCGCGGGTGCACGGGGGCAATGCTGGCAATGGCGGCATCGCGCTCCGCCCGGTGCGCGCTCAATCGACGGGAGCGAATCATGAAGGATGATGCGATGGAAACCTCGCTGCACAGCATGCTGCACGACGGATCGCTCTATCACCGCGCGCCGGCGCATCTGACGGCGCGCGTGCTGGCCGCACTGCCGCGCCAAGCGCAGCCCCGCAAGGCCCGCTTCACCTGGCCGACGCTTTTCTCTGGCGGCGCGCTGGCGTGGGCAGGCGGTGGTCTTGCCGGGGTGGCGGCCTCGGCGCTGGTGTTCGGCGCGCTGATCCTGGTGCGCCCGCCGCAGACCGAGGCACTGGGGCAGGCCATTGTATCGAGCCACGTGCGCGCGCTGTTGTCACAGCACCCGATCGATGTGGTATCGACCGACCAGCACACAGTCAAACCGTGGTTCAACGGCCGGCTCGACTATGCGCCGCCGGTCACCGACCTTGCGGCGCAGGGCTTTCCGCTGGCAGGCGGCCGGCTGGACTATATCGACCGCCGCACCGTTGGCGTACTGATCTACCACTACCAGAAGCATCCGATCGATCTGTACGTCCTGCCGGCAACGAACGGTGCCTCGGCACCGGCAAGCTATTCCACCGACGGATACGCAGTTGCCCGCTGGTACCAGGACGGCATGAACTTCTGGGCCATCACCGATGCGGAGCCCGCGCACCTGCATGCCTTTGTGCAAGCGCTCCGGGCCACGCCAAACGAGCAGGAATAATCCGCGCGCCGCCGGCGTCTTACAGGTGCATGGCGCGCTGGACCAGGCGTCGTGCAGCACCAAGGCACAGCGCCGTAGCGACACGCTCTGTGCCTCGGGCCCTGGACTTACCGCATCTGGAGATTGACATGAAAATCCTGATTCCGCTGGCTGCTGCCGCGCTGGCGTCGTTCGCCGCCCAATCCTATGCCTTCGCCGGCCGCGCCGACAGTACCTGCGCCGACTGCAGTACCCACGTCGCCGGGCCTCGTGATCCGTTCACGGACGGCGCAAAGACAGGCAAATTCGATGTCTTCACGGACGGCGAGAAGGTCACGGCTCCCCGCGATCCGTTCACCGATGGCTCTCACGCCTGAAAGGCTACGCTTGTGCGGACGCCGCACGGCAACCGGTGCCATGGGTTGCCGTGCGGCGTGCTGAACGGTCGCGTTCTGTCACAACATGGCGGGGGAGCATGCAAGACTGCCCCCTCTGGCGCGCAAGCTTGCGGCCACGTCCTCAGTGAATCTGCATACCGCGCATGGCATGAATCCGGCCATGATGCTGCGTCAACGCCTCATACTGTCGTTGCAGCGCTGCGCTGGCCTCGGGTGGCAGCGGCTTCATCATGACGGACTGATACTCACGCCTGGCGGCATCTTCCTCGTGCTCGCACATTCCCAGCACTGTGTCGTCGTTGTTCGGCGACAGCATGTGGCGGAACGCCATCCAGCCGCGGAACAGCCTGCCATTCATGCTACCCCGGTCAGCCGGTGCGCCACCCATGGCACTGACCAGCGATTGCAATTCCTTCACCGACGCCCGGCAGGAATCCGCGGTGCTGGTCAGAATGTCGCGAATCTGCGTATCGTGCACTTCGCTGGCACCGCTCATGCAGGCCAGTTCGCTGTCCTTGCCAGCCTCGATCAACTGGTTCAGCGCGATGACGGTTTGTTGCTGATTGTCGCCCATGGAATTCTCCTGACATGCATGCCGGCGATGCGCGGTCTGGGCGCAAATCGCCGGGTTCGCCAAAGGAGGAACCGCCACGGCGCAACCGGGTGTGCGGAGGGCGTCGGGGACGCCATCAACATGCCTCAGGCGGTTCGCGCCGGGCCCCATGCCTGCTCGTTCAGAGGCAAGGCGTGATTCCATGATAGGAGATGGCGGGGCCCCGGCGCGAAGGCGTCGCATGCAGAAGGGCTCGCTGCGGGCGTGATCTGCGAGTCCCGCCGGGCGAGATTGCCACCGGCTTGTGATTGCCTGTGTTGCGCCCCGCGGCAAGCTTCAACCCTTGCCCAGAATCGCCACTGCCTTGTTCGCATCGTCGCGCGAGTCCACCGACACGTACGCGACAAACTGTACCCCGATGACGGAGGCAGAGAATCCGCGCAGGTTGATTCCGCCTTCCGCAAGCTTGCGGGTCAGCTCCGCCACGATGCCGGGGCGGTCCCCGCCCATGATACGCACCGAATGCAGGCTGTGCGTAACATTGAAGCCGACCTGGGCAGCTGCACGGATTTCCCTGTCATTCTGCAGCGGTGTCACGAACACGACACCCTTGCCGGGATCCTCCGGCGTGCGGCGCGCAATCGCGAATTGCAGGTCCGCACCGGCATCACGCAAGGTCTCCAGCACCTCCGCGAGGCCGCCGGGCCGGTCCGGTATGGTTGCCGCCCACACGTCCACGCATTCCACGAGAAGATCGTTGGTCATTGCTCATTCTCCAATGCCCCCCACTACGAATCTAGCGTATGGCGGGCGGCAGGCAAGCCCTGGGCTCGGCGGACAGCGGCAGGCCGATTTCCTGGCAACTCCCCGTGCCCGGACTTAATATGGACTAGTCGTTTCAGGCGGCTATCGCAGGATAGTGGCACCGACACTACCTGGATAGATGCCATGGAAAGTGAAGGGGAATCGTCATGTCTGAAGGCAAATCGCCACGCCATGCTGCACAGCAGGAATTGGTCGATGTGTCCGAGGCCGAAATCGCGGTGCATTGGCCCGAGGAGGACTATGTCCCGCCGGCCGGCCAGTTCATTGCGCAGGCCAATCTGACCGATCCGCGCATTTTCGATCGCTTCTCCCTCGACCGTTTCCCGGAGTGTTTCAAGGAGTTTGCAGACCTGCTGGACTGGGACAAATACTGGGAAACGACCTTGGATACCAGCACCCCGCCTTTCTGGCGCTGGTTCGTCGGCGGCAGGATCAACGCCTGCCACAATTGCGTGGATCGCCACCTCGCAGCGCATAGGAACAAGACCGCGATTCATTTCGTGCCCGAGCCGGAACATGAGGCGGTGCATCACCTCACCTATCAGGAACTCTTTGTTCGCGTCAATGAGCTGGCCGCCCTGCTGCGCGAGTTCTGCGGCCTGCAGGCCGGCGACCGCGTCACGCTGCATATGCCCATGGTGGCCGAACTGCCCATCACCATGCTCGCGTGCGCGCGCATCGGCGTGATTCATTCCCAGGTATTCAGCGGCTTCAGCGGCAAGGCCTGCGCCGAGCGCATCGCGGACTCTGAGAGCCGGCTGCTGATCACCATGGACGCCTATTACCGCGGCGGTGAATTGCTCGATCACAAGGAAAAGGCCGACATCGCCGTGGCAGAGGCCGCCAGCGCCGGTCAGCAGGTCGAGAAGGTTCTGATCTGGCAGCGCTACCCGGGCAAGTATTCCAGTGCCGCCAAACTGGTATCGGGCCGCGATGTCATCATCAATGACGTGCTCGCCGGGTTCCGCGGCAGGCGTGTCGAGCCAGAGTCGATGCCGGCGGAGGCACCGCTGTTCCTGATGTACACGAGCGGCACCACGGGCCGGCCCAAGGGCTGCCAGCATTCCACCGGCGGCTACTTGTCCTACGTGGCGTGGACCTCGAAGTACATCCAGGATATCCACCCCGAGGACGTCTACTGGTGCATGGCCGATATTGGCTGGATCACCGGGCATTCCTACATCGTCTATGGCCCGCTCTCGCTCGCCGCCTCGTCTGTCGTCTACGAAGGCTTGCCGACCTGGCCCGACGCCGGCCGACCCTGGCGTATTGCGGAAAGCCTTGGCGTCAATATCTTCCACACCTCGCCCACCGCAATCCGCGCGCTGCGGCGCAACGGGCCCGACGAACCGGCGAAGTACAACTGCCATTTCAAGCACATGACCACAGTGGGCGAGCCGATCGAGCCCGAAGTCTGGAAGTGGTACCACCGTGAAGTCGGCAAGGGCGAGGCGGTCATCGTGGACACCTGGTGGCAAACCGAGAATGGGGGCTTCCTCTGCAGCACGCTGCCGGGCATCCACCTGATGAAGCCCGGCAGCACTGGCCCGGGGATTCCGGGCATTCATCCGGTGATCTTTGACGAGGCAGGCAAGGAGGTCGCGGCTGGCTCGGGCAAGGCGGGCAACATCTGCATCCGCAATCCCTGGCCGGGCATATTCCAAACCGTCTGGAAGGATCCGGACCGCTATGTGCGCCAGTACTATGCGCGCTATTGCAAGAATCCGGACAGCAAGGACTGGCGCGACTGGCCGTACATGGCGGGCGATGGCGCAATGCAGGCCGCGGACGGCTACTTTCGCATCCTGGGCCGCATCGACGACGTGATCAACGTTTCCGGCCATCGCCTCGGCACCAAGGAGATCGAATCGGCCGCACTGCTGGTGCCAGACGTCGCCGAGGCGGCGGTGGTGCCGGTGGCCGACGAGGTCAAGGGCAAGGTTCCTGATCTCTATGTGTCGCTCAAGCCGGGACTGTCGCCTTCCACCAAGATCGCGAACAAGGTCGCGGCCTCGGTGGTGTCCCAGATCGGCGCCATTGCGCGTCCGCATCGGGTCGTGATCGTTCCCGACATGCCCAAGACACGCTCGGGCAAGATCATGCGCCGCGTGCTGGCGGCAATCTCCAACCACCAGGATCCTGGCGACGTGTCCACGCTTGCCAATCCGGAGGTCGTCGAGAAGATCAGGGAACTGGCGACATAGGACGGCTGCGGCGGTCAATGTCCGACTGCATTGTCAGGTTGCCGGCACGGCTATCGGCAAACACCTGCCCTGGCGTTCGCAGGCTCGTTGTTTGTCCAGGATGAGGCGTAGATGCGGGCCATTGAGGGCCTTGGCCCGATGCATCTCCTCCGGCGAGTCGCGTCAGCCGAGCCTTGAACCGGCCGCTTACTTCCGCTCGTCGGTACCGCTGGCCCCGAGTGCCTCAAGCAGCGGCCGCAAGGCATCGAGTTCCGCGCCGAAGCCGCTCCAGTCCCCCGCCTTCAAGTGCTCGATGGCGCGGTCATAGTGCGCGAGCGCCTCGCGCGCGCGGGCGTTCGCTGCGCCCTGCGCCGGAATCGCCTCCGGCGCGGATTCCTTGAAGAGGGCTGCAAGCGCTGCGCCCAGGGTGTCTTCCATGACCACGCGATCGCCATAGGCGGCGATCACCCGCTTGAGTTCGGGCAACTGGCCGGACTCCGCGCGCAGGTAGAGCGGGGAAACATAGAGGATTGAGTGCTCGATGGGCACGACCTGGAGATGGCCGCGGATGACGCGCGAGCCCATCTGGTTCCACAGGGAAATCTGCTGCGAGATCTCGGTATTCTGCTGGATGCGCGCCTCGATCTGGAACGGCCCGTAGACCAGCTTTTCCTTGGGGAAGGTGTAGGCCACGAGCTTGCCGTAATTGGGGGGATCGGAGCGCGCCGCCAGCCAGGCAATCATGTTCTCGCGCTGACTGGGCACCATCGGCAGCATGAGGATGAACTCGGCGCGCGGCTCCCCCGGCAGCCGCAGGATCATGTAGTAGGGCATCATCCGCCCGGCGGGCATGTTCGCTGCGTTCATGCCCGACACCTGGCGCGGAAACTCCCAGAGATCCTCGCGGTTATAGAAGACTTCTGCCGCTTCCATGTGGTAGGCGCGGTAGATCTGCGCCTGGATCAGGAACAGGTCTTCAGGGTAGCGGATATGCCGCTGCAAGTCCTGCGGCATGGTGCTCAGCGGCCTGAACATGCGCGGGAAAATGCGCTGGTACACCTGCAGGACCGGATCGGCCGGGTCGCTGATGTAGAAGTCGACCGTACCGTGGTACGCATCGATCACGACCTTGACGGCGTTGCGGATGTAGTTGTCGCCGTCGCCGGCGCCGGCCTGCGAATAAGGGAACCAGCGGCTGGTGGTGTAGGCGTCCTGGATCCAGTAGATGCGCCCGTCGCTGACGACAGCATAGGGGTCACGGTCGAGCATGAGGAACGGGGCAATCGTGTGCACGCGGTCCCGGATATTGCGATGGAGCAGGATGCGGCTTTCCTGCGTGATGTAGCCGCTCAGCAGGATATTGGGATCGTCGAACTGCCAGGCGAACAGGGTACGGCGCGCCATGCCGCCGATCTCGATGCCGTCGCGCCCGCGGTAAGCCGTATAGGCATTGTCGGTGCCCTTGGGGTAGTCGAACTCGGGCATGCTGCCTTTGACGATGACATAGCCCTTGCCGCCTTCGCCGAAGTAGAGACGCGGCTCCTGGATGACCGGGCCGCCGTTGGAGAGCGGGGGAATATCATGCAGATAGAGCGTGGGCAGGCCTTCGGCGGATTTCTCGGTGACCGGCGACATCACGACGCCATTGCCATGCGTGAACAGGAGATGCAGATTCACCCAGGTCTGGGCATTGGCCGGAATCAGCGCTGGCTCCAGTTCGCGCGCCGACAGCATGACTTGCTGGTAGCCTGCGTCGAGCCGGTAGCGGTCGATGTCCGTCGCGAGGAACTTGTAATAGGTCCGGATCTCCTGCAACTGCGCGTAGGTATCGCGCAGCGGCTGCAGGTCCCACAGGCGGATGTTGTCGATGGTCGGGCGATTGGCCTGGAGCGAGGCGAGATTCAGGCTCTGTTCGACGGGAAACGGTTTGGCCTCGATCTGCGTCACGCCATAGGCCTCGCGCGTCAGCGCAATATTGTGTTCGAGATACGGCGTCTCCAGTTGCAGCTCGTTCGGCTTGACATAGAAACGCTGGAACAGTGCCGGATAGATCGTGCCGAGCAGGAATGCGCTGCCGACCACCAGGAGTGCCGCGGCCGCAGGTACCCGATAGTCCCGCCAGCGCATATTGGCCCAGCAAGCGGCGGCCGCCGCGGCAGCCAGGCCGAATTGCAGCCACAGGACCGGCAGCCCGACATGGACGTCGGTATAGCTCGCGCCGACCACGACGCCGTTGTCGCCATAGAGCAGGATGAAGCGGTCGAGCCAGTAGGACCACGCCTGCAGCGCGAAGAACAGGCCGAGCAATGCCGAACCATGGGTAGCTGCCGCCGGTGAAAGCCCGCGCGGCGACTGGATCAGCGCGATGTCACCGCGCAGCCCGTAGACCGCCCCGGCAGCCACGGCGCTGCAGCACAGCAGCAGGAGCAGCCAGTTCCTGAGTGCCAGATACGCCGGCAGCGAGAAGAAGTAGAAACCGATGTCCTTGCCGAAGATCGGGTCGGTCTTGCCGAATGCCACCTGATTGATGTAGCGCAGCGCAATGTCCCAGCTCGACAGTTCACCGACGGCGATGAGCAGCCCCACGAGGGCGGCAGCGCCGGCAATGGCAGCGCGCCAGGGGAGGTGCGTCGCCATCTCGCCGACCACTTCGCCCAGAACCTCCGGCATGCGGGCCTGCGCTGGCCTCGCGCAGCGGTGCGCCAGCCAGCCCGATAGCCAGAGCGCGCCCGCCGAAACCGCGAATACGGCAAGGAACAGCAGCACCTGGGTGGAGAATATCGTGCGAAAGACCCCGGCGTAGCCAACCGAGCCGAACCACAGCCAGTCAACAATGAGGCCGGTGACACGCCCGGCGACGATCAGCGCGACGATGACGGCCGCGACCCAGGTCGCAAGGCGTCTCAGGCGCATGGTATCCCTCGCTCGCGAGCGCATCGATCATGCTCCTTTGCCACACCGTCGTCAGTGAGCCGCCTTGAACCGCTTTGATCTGCCCTGAACCGGCCACGCTGGCCGGCTGCAAGCGCGACTGAGCGGGCTGCCCGTGTCTGCGCGACAGCTGCCGCGCAGCCATGCGTGAGTCGGGGTCAAAACGTGCAGCCAGAATCATTGTAGGCGAGACCATCGGGAGGCAGTGCGCGCTGCGCCACGGCGGGGCGACGCATGTGGAGCGTCGGACATTTCCTGCGACGCGAACGCGTGGCATGACACCTGTCGGGGCGACCTGGGGTTTCTCCCTATCCGCACCCATATCTGATTGTTTCCATTAGGATTTTGGCCCTCGCATAGCCCCTGGTGGCATGGTGCTCGTCAATTTCGTCCTTGACCGATCCGCTTGGCGGTCGATAATGCAAACGTTTGCAAAGGAGACGAAAGATGAAAACTTCCATCGAGCGGCAGGTGCCACAAGGCGAGAGCCTGGCGCTGATCGAGGATGAACACTCGGTGACCGGCGTGGTCCAGGCGGCCATGGCCAATACCACCAATCCCCGCCTGCACTTCGTCATGGACGCCCTGGTGCGGCACCTTCATGGCTTCCTGACCGAGGTGCGCTTGTCGGACGAGGAGTTCGAGCTTGCCCTGGGGTATATCGCCAGTCTCGGCCATGCCACCAACGCCAGGCACAACGAGGTTGTCCTGGCTGCCGACGTGCTGGGGCTGTCGACCCTGGTGACGGCGATGAACAACGGCACCCGGGAAGGGCGCACGCCCGGCGCGCTGCTCGGCCCGTTCTATCGCGCCAACGCGCCGCGCTACGCCTGCGGCGATTGCGTCGTGCAGGACGACGCGCCCGGCTTGCCGCTGTTTGTCAGCGGCACTGTGCGGGGGACCGATGGCAAGCCGCTGCCTGGCGCGCTGGTCGAGATCTGGCAGGCGTCGCCCGTGGGCCTGTACGACAACCAGGACCCCACGCAGCCCGACCGCAACCTGCGCGGCTGCTTCCATGCGGATGAGAGCGGCAACTATCACTTCCGCACCGTGCGTCCCGCCGGCTACCCGGTGCCGACCGACGGCCCCGTGGGCACGCTGCTGGCCGCGCAGAAGCGTCATCCGTACCGGCCGGCGCACATCCATTTCATTGTCGCGGCGCCGGGTTACCGCACGCTCGTCACGCAGGTATTCGCCGATGAGCCGGAGCCGCTGGCGTCCGATGTCACGTTCGGCGTGCACCGGCAACTGGTTGGCGATCTGCGCCTGCATGAGCACGGCCTCAGCCCCTGGGGCGAGGTGCCGGCACCGTTCTACACGCTGGCGTTCGATTTCACGCTGGAGCCCGGCGAGCAGGCCTTCCCGAAGCCGCCGATCGACTGAAAGCAGGGTCGGATTCCATTCACGCATTCCTACACAGAAACCATGAGCACAACTTCCCTTTCCGGCAAGGTTGCCGTCATCCTGGGTGGCACCGGCGGTATCGGCGTTGCGGCCGGTGCTACGCTGGCTCAGCTTGGCGCCAGCGTCGTGCTGACCGGGCGCGATGCGGACAAGGCAGCCAGTGCCGCCGCGACCTTGCCCGCCGGCAACCACCTTGGCGCCGTGGCCGAAATCTCTGACAGTGCCTCGCTGCGCGCGCTGGCCGACGAGGTCAGCCACCACTACGGCCGTGTCGACATCCTGGTGAACACCGCAGGCTTTACGCGGGCGGTCCCGCATGCCGACCTCGACGCGCTCGACGATGCCCTGATCGACGAACTGTTTGCCGTGAACTGGCGCGGCCAGTTCGCCGCCATCCGCGCCTTTGCGCCGCACCTGCGCGCCACGGGCGACGGGCTGGTGGTCAATGTCGGCTCCATCGCCGGACGCACGGGGCAGGGCAGCAACGTGGCGTACTGCGCGGCCAAGGCAGGGCTCGATGTCATGGCGATGTCCCTCGGGCGCGCGCTGGCACCGCATATCCGGGTGCTCAACGTGTCGCCCGGCGTGGTCGACACCGGCTTTGTACCCGGCCGCGACAGTGACTTCAACGAACGCGCCGCGAAGACGACGCCGCTGAAGCGCATCGGCCAGGCGCAGGACGTGGCGGATGCCATCGCCGCCTGTGCCACCTCGCTGCGCTTTGCCACCGGCACCACCATCGTCGTCGATGGCGGCCGGCAGCTCGGCTAGTCGCCAGGACAGGCCGGATCAGAGCGTTTCCCACGCATCCCATATCGCTTTCACTATCGGCTTTCGCTCATGCACGCACGCAAGACCATCATCACCTGCGCAGTGACCGGCAATATCGTCACGCCCGAACAGCACCCCGGCCTGCCGGTCACGCCGGCCCAGATCGCCGACGCGGCACTCGAAGCCGCCGAGGCCGGTGCCGCCGCCGCCCATATCCATGTGCGCGATCCGGAAACGGGCCGCCCGTCGATGTCGCTCGACTACTACGCCGACGTCATGGACCGCATCCGCAAGCGCAACCGCTCGCTGATCATCAACCTCACCACCGGCCCCGGCGGCCGCTTCGTGCCGAGCGAGGACGAGCCGCGGCTGGCCGCGCCGGGCACCACGCTGCTGCACCCGGCGAAGCGCGTCGAGCATATCGCCGCGCTGCGCCCCGACGTCTGCTCGCTCGACCTGAACACGATGAACTCCGGCGCCGACGTGGTCATCAACACGCCCGCCAACGTGCGCAAGATGGCCGGCGTGATCCGCGCCGCCGGCGTCATGCCCGAGCTGGAGATCTTCGATTCCGGCGACCTCAACATGGCGCTCGACTTCATCCGCGAAGGCGTGCTGGACGGCCCCGGCCTGTGGACCTTCGTGCTGGGCGTGAAGTACGGCTTTGCGCCCACGCCGGAAACCATCTTCTACGCCCGCAACATGCTGCCTGCCGGCGCCCACTGGTCGGCATTCGGCATTGGCCGCGCGGAGTTCCCGATCGTTGCCCAGGCCTGGCTCGCGGGCGGACACGTGCGCGTCGGCATGGAAGACAACATTTACCTGGAGAAGGGCGTGCTGGCGCCAAGCAACGCGGCGCTGGTCGCCAAGGCGCGCGACATCGTCAGGTCGCTCGGCGGCGAGATTGCCTCGTCGGCCGAGGCCCGGAGCACGCTCGGCCTGCGCGAAGCCTGATTCCCCCAATACAGAACCAAGCATTTCAGGAAGAAACCATCATGAACACCATTCGAGTCAGCGAAAAAGCCGCCAATATCGATGCCCTGCAGCTTGAGCTGCTCGGCGTGCCGCGCCCGGAAGCGGCGCAGGGCCAGGTCATCGTCGAAGTGGCCAGTGCCGGGGTGAACCCGAGCGACGTGAAGGCAACGCTCGGCCTGATGCCGCATGCGGTGTGGCCGCGTACGCCAGGACGCGACTACGCCGGCCTGGTGGTCGACGGTCCGTCCGAGCTGCTGGGCCAGCAGGTCTGGGGCAGCGGCGGCGAGCTCGGCATCCGCCGCGACGGCACGCATGGCAAGTACCTGCGCATCCAGGCCAGCGCGGTGCGCGCCAAGCCGGTGTCGGTGTCGCTGCTGGAAGCCGGCGCCGTGGGTGTGCCGTTCATCACCGCCTATGAGGGGCTGCGCCGCGCGGGTATGCCGCGGGCTGGCAGCACCGTGCTGGTGTGCGGCGGCAACGGCAAGGTGGGGCAGGCAACGATCCAGATCGCCACGGCGCTCGGCGCCCGCGTCTTTGCCGTGGAGCGCACTGCGGATGCCTATCGCGGCCATGCCAGCGGCGAGGTACGCATGATCGATGCCAGCAGCGAATCTATCGCCGCCGTGGTGCGCGAAGAGACCGGTGGACACGGTGCGGACATCGTCTACAACACGGTGGGGAGCCCCTACTTCGAACAGGCCAACCAGGCCATGGCGATCGGCGCGGCGCAGATCTTTATCTCGACCATCGAGAAGCCGGTGCCGTTCGACATCTTCGCCTTCTATCGTGGCCAGCACACCTATGTGGGCGTCGACACCCTGGCGCTGGACAGCAACGCCTGCGCGGTCATCCTTGACCAGCTCGCACCGATGTTTGCCTCGGGCGCGCTGCGGCCGTTCCCGGTCCTGTCCGACTACACCTATTCGCTCTCCGACGCCAAGGAGGCCTACCGGGCGGTGCTGCAGGGCGCGACCGAACGCGTGGTGCTCAAGCCATGAACACGACCCGGTTCGCACAGGCGCCGGCCTACTTTCCGGCCAGTCATGAGGGCATGCACTGCCTGCGCCTGCAAGGGCATGAAGCGGGACCGTCCGAAGCCTTGTGGATGGGCGTCTCGGTGCTGCTGCCGGGCGGCCATACGACGATGGATGCCTCGCCGGTGGAAAAACACTATGTGGTGCTGGAAGGCGAAGTCTGCATCAGCACACCGGATGAATCCGTGATGCTCGGCCAGTTCGACTCGGTGCGGCTTGCGCCGGGTGAGGCGCGGCAGGTATCGAACCCGCGCAACCGGCCGGCGATGCTGCTGCTGGCAATGCCGTACCCAAAGTCGTGATTTTTTTAACGAGATCTGCAAACGTTTGCTAAACGTGCCCGCGGGCGCTCCGTATTCCCGAGTGAGGAGACACAGATGATTCGATCCATTCAAGCCAGCGTGCTGGCCCTGGCGTCATCGTTGCTGCTGGCGGCGGCACCCGCCGCCAGCGCCCAACCGCAATACCCCAGCAAGCCGATCCGGCTGGTGGTGCCATTTTCGGCAGGCAGCGCCACCGACATCCTGGCGCGCATCATCGGCAGCAAGATGGGCGAGGGCGGCACCTATCAGGTGATCGTCGACAACCGGCCTGGCGCCGGCGGCACCCTGGGCGCCACCGGCGTGGCCAAGGCGGCGCCGGACGGCTACACGCTGATCCTGGTTTCGGTCGGCCATGCGATCAACGCCACGCTGTACCCCAGGCTCTCTTATGACACGGTGAAGGACTTTGCCCCGGTCTCGCTGGTGGCAACCGTGCCCAATGTGCTGGTGGTCAACACTGCCAGCAAGTACAAGTCGGTGCGGGACGTGGTCGCGGCTGCCAAGGCCACTCCGGGCGCGCTGAACTTCGACTCGGCGGGATCGGGCAGCTCCACGCACCTCAGCGGCGAGCTGTTCAAGATGCAGGCCGGCATCGACATCGTCCATATCCCGTACAAGGGCACGGGTGAGGCGCTCACCGACGTCATGGCCGGCCGCGGCGACATGATGTTCGCGCCCACCGTCTCGGCCATGCCCTTCGTCAAGCAGGGCAAGCTGCGGGCGCTGGCGGTCACCACGGCAAAGCGCGCCGGCACGCTGCCGGATATCCCCACCGTGGCGGAGTCCGGCCTGCCTGGCTACGCTTTCGATTCCTGGTTTGGGGTGCTGGCGCCGGCGGGCACGCCCAAGCCCATCGTCGACGCGCTCAATGCCGAGATCGGCAAGGCACTGGCCGCGCCCGATGTGCGCGAGCGGCTGGCGGCGCAGGGTGCGGAACCCAGGCGCTCGTCGCCGCAGGAGTTCGCCACCTATATCCAGGCGGAGATCGGCAAGCTGGCCCCGGTGGTCCGGCAATCCGGCGTGAAGGGTGGCCAGTAGGGTGGCCGGCAGGGCGGCCAGCAGCCGTGACACGGGCGGCGGCCGCGCAGCACGGGAGGTGCCGGGCAGCGCTGGCTTAAAATACCGACTATTCCAATCCTCCGGGCTGCCGCCCCGCCACCTGCCGCCATGCCCGAGCGCAAGCGCCTCACCCTGAAAGACCTGGCTGCCGAGATCGACGTGCATTACTCGACGGTCTCGCGCGTCATGAACCCGGCCACGCGGCATCTGGTCGCGGACGAGGTCGCGGCACGCATCCTGCAACTTGCCGAGCTGCGTGGCTTCCGCCCCAACCGCATCGCGGCGGGGCTGCGCACGCAGCGCTCCGGGCTGGTGGGCGTAGTGCTGCCGGATATCGCCAACCCGGTGTTCCCGCCCATCCTGGCCGGGATTGAATCCGTGCTGGCGCAGCAGGGCTATGTGCCGATCGTGGTCAACGCGGGTACCGACAAGAGCCGCCAGCGCTTTATCATCGACCAGATGATCGGGCGCCAGGTGGAAGGGCTGGTGCTTGCCACCGCAGAGCGGGAGGACCCGGTGCTCGACTACTGCCTCAAGCAGAATATCCCCGTGGTCACGGTCAACCGGGGGGAAGAGACCAGACGGGTTTCCTGCGTGGTGAGCGACAACCTGCTGGCGATGCGCCTGACGGTCGACCACCTCGTGGCGCTGGGCCACCGCCGCATCGGACATATCGCCGGACCGGCCTCGCTGTCCACCGGCTTCCTGCGGCGCGAGGGTTTCACCCAGGCGGTCAGGCGCCACCGCCTGCGGCGCAGTGACTGGCAGGTGCTGGAAGCCGCCAGCTACTCGCGCGAAGCGGGCAGGCTGGCTTGCGAGCAACTCTTCGCGGCGTTCCCGGAAATGACGGCGATTGCCGCCGGCAACGACCTGGTGGCGATGGGATGCTACGACTTCATGCGCGAACGCGGGGTGCGTTGCCCCGATGACGTCTCGGTGGTGGGCCACAACGACATGCCCTTCGCCGACGCGCTGACGCCGCCGCTGACCACGGTGCGGATTGCCGTGCACGAAATGGGCGAGGAGGCTGCCCGCCTCCTGCTCAGGAAGATCGACAAACCCGCATCCGATGCCGTCACCGTGCAACTGACGCCGCAGCTGATCGTGCGGGGCTCCACGGCAGCGCCGCGCTCGACCGCCTGAGGTCGGCGCAGCGCGGCGCCATTGCATCGTTATGTGGGCGTGCTATCGAGGAAGACGTAGAGCGCTGCGATCTTCCCGTCACGAACGATGATCACATCCCAGCCCGTATACTCGGGTGCTTCGCCGCGCGGGCCAGAACCCCAGGCCAGGCGGCCGGCGTTGTGGAGAGCCTGGGGCTCGCCGTGCGGCGTGTAGGCGAAGTGCGGGTGCGTCGCGCGAAGATCGCCTGCAAATTTGTCGATCGCGTCGCGCCCGACGAGTACGCCCGTGGGCACATAGAGCACGCTGTCCTCGGTATAGAGCGCCTCGATGGCTGCGCGACGACGCGTTGCGTCGCCTTCACCGAAGACCTCCTGGAGGTTGCGATAAAGCAGTTCGTGGATACGGTCATTCATAACACACTCCTGAATCAATGATTGTGGATCTTCGCGGTCCAAGCCGGTATGTCAGGACCGGCGGCCATCAAGGCTGACACGGCCGCCGCCGAAGGCAATCACGTGCAGCAGGCCGCCGGCCATGGCGATGTTCTTGAAGAAATGGATGAACTGGTTCTGGTCGCCGAGCTGGTTGTGAAAGAACACGGCCGTCGCAAGCGTGAACACGAAGAGAACACCCGCGACGATCCGCGTGCGGTAGCCAAGCAGAAGCGTGATGCCGCCGACAACCTCAATCAGCGTGGCGATACCGAACGCAACCGGCGCCAACGGCAATCCGACTGACTGGATGTAGCCGATCGTCATCGCCGGTGCGCCGAGCTTCGACAGCCCGGACAGGATGAAGATGGTGCTCAGCATCACGCGGCCCAAGGCCGGGACAATGGTGGTGACGGGGCTGCTGACAGCACCGGAAGTGGCCGAGGGGGTGATCTCGACTGTTGCGTGGGTCTGGTTGCTCATGGCGTGTCCTTTGCGGTTGATCGTCGATGGCGACGTTGGCGTTATGCCGTGAGACAAATCTATGACGGTGTGCTATTTTTCGAAATAGAAATGAATGCAAACCATCGTTGCAGGAATGTCGATGTCGAGGCTGCCGGATTTCGAAGGGCTCGCGATGTTCGCGAAGGTCGCGGAAGAAGGTTCGTTCGCTGCGGCGGCAGCGGCCATGGGGGTCTCGGTCGCGACCGTTTCCCGGGCCGTTACCCGCCTTGAAGAGCGGCTTGGAGGCCGGCTGTTCAACCGTACCTCCCGTCGACTTGCACTCACTGACTATGGCCACACGCTGGCCGAGCGCGCCGCCAGAATCTACGCGGAGGCCGAGGAGGCAGAGGATTTCGCACGCGAGACCTCAAGCCGGCCGCGTGGCCTCGTCAAGCTCGCGGCGCCACTGTCCTTCGGTACCCGCTGGGTGGCTCCGTTGTTGCCCGAATTCTTTCGGGCCTATCCGGATATTTCCGTCGATCTTTATCTCACCGACGCGCAGACTGACCTGATCGGCGATGGCTTTGACGCCGCCCTGCGCATCGCCATCATGGAGGACTCGTCACTCGTCGCACGCCTGATCGCACCCGTGCGTCGATTTGTCGTGGCGTCTCCTGCCTACCTGTCTCGCCATGGCTGTCCCCAGCACCCGCGTGATCTTGGCGCCCACCAGTGTCTGACCTACGCCAACAGGAGTCAGCGCGACGTCTGGCGCTTTACCCACGATGGTGGCGAGGAATGCACCGTCACACCGACCGGGCCGTTGCGAGGCACGAGCATTGAAGCATTACTGCCGACGGTCCTCGCCGGACTTGCCGTCACCGAGCTTCCTGAGTTTGTCGCGACGCAATATTTCCGGGACCAGCAACTCGAACCCGTTTTGACCGATTGGCGCTTGCCTGAAGGTGGCTTGTACTTCGTCACGCCCACTGCCCGGGCACGGCCCGCGAAGGTGAGCGCCCTGGCCGATTTCTTCATCTCCAGACTCACTGCGGCGCAGTGGAGCGCAGAGACGCTGCTGGACTGGGGAGCATCTGGTCCGCCGAATCAGCGCCACCGACTTTAGCGCCGGCTACCCATAAGGGTGGTGCGCGGCTGTCGCGCGCCTGTCATTGTGAATCCACGCGTCGCCGCTTGCCCGCCTGGCATCCGCGGGCGTGCGGGGCGCGAAGCATCGATTCACGTAGCCAATGGCAGGAGTCATCACATGGAAACCCCCAGCTCCAGCGGAAATCCCTTGCAGGATCTTTCCGCCAACCTCGCCGCCATCGCCGAGCGCGTCGGCGAGAGTGTCGTCGCGGTGCACGGGCGGCATCGCCTTCCCTCCAGTGGCGTCATCTGGCAACCCGGCGTAGTCGTCACGGCGGCGCATACTGTCAGGCATGACGACGGCATTGAAGTCGTCCTGGTCGATGGCCGTGTCGTGGCGGCCGTCCTGGCGGGACGGGACCCTGGCACCGACCTGGCCGTACTGAGGCTCGATGCCGTGGCGCTGAACCCGGTCGACACCGGTGATGCGAGCTCCCTCAAGGCAGGCCATCTGGTGCTCGCGGTGGCACGGGTGGACCGGCTTGGCACCAGCGCGGATTTTGGCGTCGTCGGCACCGCCGGCGGTCCATGGCGCAGCTGGCGAGGCGGGCAGTTCGATGCCTTCGTGCGGCTGGACGGCGGCCTGCGCCCCGGTTTCTCGGGTGCGGCCCTGGCGGACATGCAGGGGCGGGTCATGGGCCTGTGCACATCGGCGCTCGTGCCTGGCGCAGGCGTTCTGATTCCGGCAGCGACCGTGACGCGAGTGAGCGGCGAACTGCTGAGCAAGGGACGTGTCTCGCACGGCTACCTTGGCGTGGGCACGCAGCCGGTGAACCTGTCGGAGAGCTGGATGACGAAGCTGAATCTGACATCCGGGCGCGGGCTGCTGGTGGTTTCGCTTGCGGCAGGCGGGCCGGCGGAGCAAGCCGGGGTACTGATCGGGGATGTGCTGATCGAACTGGATGGCAAGCCGTGCAGCGACATGGATGACGTGCATGCCGCACTTGGTGGCGACCGTATCGGACAGCTGTTGAAGATCGGGCTGATCCGGGGCGGCGAGCGCAGCGAGTGCTCGGTCACGGTGGGCGAACGCCAGCAACGGAATTCGTGCCACTGAGATTCTTGCAAGCCGCCGCATGTGGGATGCCGAGATAAAACAGATGAGCCCGGTCAGGGTCGCAGTCGTTGCCGCGTCGCCGCAAACGCGCGCAGGCCTGCAGGCGCTTGTCGAGGCGGCGCCGACGCTCGATTTCGCCGGCAGCGCGGCCGACGCCGCGGTGATCGCCGAACCCTTTGCCGGTGAACTGCCGGATGTGGTCCTGGTCGACCTGGAGCCGCAGGCCGGCGACTTGCCGGCGCCGGGGGCGAACCGCGATCCTGCAACGCCGGCGCTGGTTCTGCTCACAGACGAGGCGGACAGTGCCTGGATCCGTGAGGCATTGGCAGGCACAGGCGGCGCCACGGCGTTGCTGCCGCGCAGCGCGACGCCCGACGAAATCATCGCCGCGATCGAAGCCGTGGCGGCGGGCCTTTACGTGCTGTCTCCGGAGGTCCTTGCCAGGCTGCTGGCGGAGCGCAAGGGGCCTCGCGAGGTGGCATCCGCGGCGCTTGTCGAAATGCTCACGCCACGCGAGATTGAAGTGCTGACCATGCTCGCCGAAGGGCTTGGCAACAAGGAGATCGCGCGCCAGCTCGACCTGTCGGAAAACACGGTGAAGTTCCACCTCTCGTCCATTTTCGGCAAGCTCGGCGCAAGCAGCCGCACCGAGGCCGTCATGCAAGGCATGCGGCACGGCCTCATCATGGTGTAGTCGGAAATCAGGCCGGCTGCTGACTGAGAGACGCCATGGCAAGGCGAAGGCAGCGCGTCCTATGCTTAGTCAACGCAAGTAGGATGAGCCCGCCATGTGAGCGCAACTGCCCAGCCGGCCGGCGAGGGAGGAACCATGCAAGGATTCAATGACAAGATTCGCGCAGCAATGCTTGCCGTGGCGCTTTCATTGCTTGCCGCATGCGGTGGGGATGGCGGGGAGGCGAGTCACGACAGCGGCGTGGCTACCCCGCCAGGTGGCATTCATCTTCAGGTTGTCTCGTTCGGCGACAGCCTGTCCGACGTCGGGACCTATGCGCCGATCGCGAGCGCGGTGGGCGGCGGACGTTTCACGACCAACCCGGGGCAAGTGTGGACTCAGGATGTCGCGCAATACTACGGCGATACGCTGAACGCGGCGTTTACCATCGACTTCACGCATGGCCTGACTGCGCAAGGCGGACTCGGCTATGCGGAGGGCGGCGCCACGGTGGCGACCCCGGCAAACATGAACGACTTTCTCACCGACGTGATCGGCAATATCGAAATGCCCGTCAGCCAGCAGGTTTCGAGCTACCTGTCCGCGCATGGCAGCTTCGGTTCCAACCAACTGGTGCTGGTCTGGGCTGGTTCCAACGACGTGCTTCGCGCCGGGGCACTTCCGGCCGCGGCGCAGACGGTGCAGACGGCGGCAACCATCCTCGCTCAGCTGGTCGGGCAGATCGTCCAGCATGGCGCCACGCATGTTGTGTTGATCAATGTGCCGAATGTCGGCCTATCGCCCAAAGGCGTCAGCTCGGCCGACGGCGGGGCAAACCTGTCCCAGTTATCGCAAATCTTCAACGACAGACTGAACACTGCCTTGCCGGCCAATGCGCCGCAAGGCAGCGTCATCCAGGTCGATTCTTATACATGGGTGACTCAGATTGTCGCGAACTTTCAGGCCAATGGCTTCGCCGTGTCAAACACCAGCGTCGCCTGCGACCCGGCGAAAACCCCGCATGCGACGGCATTGCTGTGCTCGCCGGCTACCTACGTGACGGCCAATGCCGATCAGACATACATGTTTGCCGACAACCTTCATCCGACGACACGTATGCATGCGCTCTTCGCCCAGTTCGTGGAGCAGCAGATCGCCAGGAGCGGTCTTGGTCACTGAGCCTGCGGGCGGACCAGGATCGTCCCTGGTCTTTATGGTGAATGCGCTGAAGTTCCGAGAAAGGGCATCACTGCTACTTGCCAGGTATCGGGATGGCGAGTCTTCCGCCGCAATCCGCTCGGGACATGCTCCGATTACCGCTTGTCCTCTGCCTCTTCCAGTGCGAATTCCTTCAGAAGCGACAGCCGGCTGGCGCCAAGTATTTCCTCCCCAAGCCGGGGGTTGGCGCTGGCTACCGCGCGCGCGAGCATGATCGCCCCTACCATCTCGTTGTAGAACGCGATTGCCTCCCGGCGCGCTTGCTGGCTGTCCATGCCTTCGGCGTGCTGCTCTGCGACGAGCGCCGTCAGGATTTCAATCATCTCCTGCAAGCCCCGGGCAAAGCGCGCTTGCGCCTCGTGGCCTAGCCGGCGCACGTCCGCGGTAAGGCCGGCTACCGCGCATCCCTGCTCGATATCGCCGCAATGCGTGCCGGACAGGTAATAGTCGATCTGTCGCCGCAAACGGCTGCCGCCTGGCGCAATTGGCGCTGCAATGGCTTCCTGCAGATCGTGGTTGGCTTTGTCCATCGCAGTCGCCACGACTTCGGCCGCCAGCGCCTCCTTCGATTCGAAGTGGTTGTAGAAGCCGCCCTGGGTAAAGCCGGCAGCCTTCATCAGCGCGCTCAGGCCGACTCCATCGATTCCGTGCTCGCGGAACAGCTTCTCCGAAGCCGCAATGATGGCTTTGCGGTTCTCGGCCGCCTGCTGCTTTGAAACGCCCATCGCTCAGTGCTCCTTTGTGCGGTTGTCACCCCAAGTATAGACGGCCTGACAAGGACAATGGTGATCGACCTTGACTTTTCCTGCGCGATCGCGAAAACTCAATGTCAATCACCATCGTGTTTGGGTGAACGAAGACCACAGGGGCCCACATGTACATCGAACGTCACCAGGCCTTGCTCAAGCCAACCACGCCAACCCCAAGGAGCATCCACTTGACCACCACCACCGAAGCCGCCAATAAGGCGCTTGTGCTTGAAGCATTCGACACGCTCTTCAATCAACGCAACTACGCCGCCGCCGAACGATTCTGGTCGCCCGGCTACATCCAGCACAGCGCGCATATCGAGCCGGGCCGCGACGGCCTGTTCAACCTCATCAAGGCCCTGCCGCCGACCTTGCGGTATGAGCCCGGCGTGATCGTGGCGGATGGCGACTACGTGATCATCCACGGACGCTTCTCCGGCCATGGCCGCCCCGCGGCCTGGATTGCCGCCGACATCCTGCGGATTGCCGATGGCGTGTTCGCCGAGCATTGGGACGTGCTGCAGGACGAGGCCACCGCGGCCGAGTCGAAAAGCGGCCTGCCCATGTTCGGGAACAGCTTTCCGCGCTGATTCCCTGCTTCCAGCACTTATCTCTGTCGGAGACATCATGAAACTCGCAGGCAACACCGTATTCATCACCGGCGGCGGTTCGGGCATTGGCCGCGGCCTCGCTGAAGCGCTGCACAAGCTTGGCAACCAGGTCATCATCTCGGGCCGACGCGCGGAGCGTCTGCAGGCGACGATCGAAGCGAACCCCGGCATGCAGGCGGTATCGCTCGACATCACCGATCCGGCGGATATCGCCAGGGTCGCCGCCAGGTTGATTGCCGATCATCCCGGGCTCAACGTGCTGATCAACAACGCGGGCATCATGCTGCCCGATGGCGCCGGCGGCCCGGTCGACGACGACCTGCTGACGTCCACCGTCGAAACCAATCTGCTCGGGCCGATACGCATGACCTCGGCGCTGATCGAGCACCTGAAGACGCAAGAGGGCGCGGTCGTGGCCAATGTCAGCTCGGTACTCGGCTTTGTGCCCCTGGCCTTCACAGCCGTGTACAGCGCGAGCAAGGCGGCGCTGCATTCGTACACGCTCTCCCAACGCTATCTGCTTAAGGACAGCAAGGTCTCGGTCATCGAGATCGCGCCACCCTGGGTCCGCACCGAGCTGCTGAACAGCAGCGAGGAGGAGCGCGCGATGCCGCTCGAGGCATTCATCGCGGGCGCGATCGAACAACTGGGCACGGACGCCAACGAAATACTGGTGGGGCCCGCGGTGGACATGCGCGCCAATCCGGGACCAAACGAGCACGCCTGGGTCAACGAGTTCAACGATTCCATGGCTGCCGGTTGAGGCGCCAACCCCGGCAGTACGCACCAAGGACCTCGACATGGCTACCGCAAGCAAGATTCCGAACGCTGTCTACCTGCTCGCTCTCGGCGCCTTCGCCATCGGCACCGAAGGCTTCATGATTTCCCCGCTGCTCCCGGGCCTGGCCGCCGATTTTGGCGTGTCCATCGAGCAGGCGGGGCAACTCGTTTCCGTATTCGCGCTGGCCTACGGCATCAGCTCACCGGTGCTCACGGCTGCCACCGGAAACGTCAGGCGCCGCACGCTGCTGCTGGCGAGCATGGTCGTCTTCGCGCTGTCCAACCTGCTTGCCTGCTTTGCCCCCGGGTTCTGGTGGCTGATGGGTGCGCGCGTACTGCTGGCGCTTTCGGCCGGGCTGTTCGTGCCGGGCGCGAACGCGCTGGCGGGTGCGGTGGTCCACCCAGCGTTGCGCGGCCGTGCGATCGCTCTCGTCAATGCCGGCATCACGGTGGCGCTGACGCTCGGCGTACCGATGGGCGCCGTCATCGGCCACGCGTTTGGCTGGCGCATGACGTTCGCCGGTGTCGCGGTTCTGTCGACGATTGCGGCGATCGGGGTATATGCCGGCGTGCCGCGCGAGATCGGGCAAGGCATTGCCACGGCGACATTGCGCGAGCGCGTCTCGGTCGCCGTCCGGCCAGTCGTGCTGGGAACGCTGCTGGCTACCACGCTGTGGGCGACCGGCTCGTACACGGTCTACACGTACCTGTCGCCGCTGGTCACCAGGCTGACCACCGTGCCCGATACGCAGATCAGCCTGGTGATGCTGACATGGGGCATCGCGGCCGCCGTGGGCGTGTTCCTTGGCGGCAGCCTGAGCGACAGGCTGGGGCCGCCGCGCGTGATCGTGCCGGCCGTCGCGATCATGGGACTGGCCTTCCTGGGCTTTTCCCTTATCGCTCGGCTGGTGCAGCCGGAACATGCGATGGGCCCGGTGCTTGTCGCGCTGATCGTCTGGGGCGTGTGCGCCTGGGCGTTCTACCCCGCCCAGCAGGCACGCCTGATAGACCTGGCCGGCGTCAAGGTCGCGTCGATCGTGCTGTCGCTCAATGCTTCGTTCATGTATATCGGCTTCTCCGTCGGCGCGGCGGTGGGCGGCATGACGATGGCCCGGAGTCAGGTCGCCAATCTGGGGCTGGTCGGCGGATTCTTTGAGCTGGCATCCGTAGCGGTGACGTTGGCGATCCTGGCCCGCAACGCCAGGGTCGTGGCGTCAGGCACGCCCGCATGATGGCCACCGTCGGCTGATTGCTCACCATTGTTCCGGGCTGATCCGCATCCTGATTGCGGACACGGAAGCCCGGAACGTCCGGAGCCGGTCCGCGGCTTTCGGCGCCACATCCTTCCTTACATTGTCCTTGTCGCGTGCCCCTGGCACGCACGCCAGTTCCATCACAAGCAGGAGTTATCGATGTCCAGTCTGTTCACACCCATCCAGGTCGGTGCCTACGAGTTCAAGCACCGTGTCGTGCTGGCGCCCCTTACGCGCATGCGCGCCGGGGACGGTGCAATCCCCGGTCCGCTGATGGCCGAGTACTATGCTCAGCGCACCTCGCCCGGTGCACTGCTGATCAGTGAAGCCACCATCGCCGCGCCCAATGGCAACGGCTACCTTGGCGCACCCGGCCTTTATGACGACAGCCAGATCGCGGGCTGGCGCCTGGTCACCGATGCCGTGCATGCAAGGGGCGGCCGGATCTTCCTGCAGCTCTACCACGCGGGGCGCCAGTCGAATGCGGAAGTCCAGCCGCCGGGCAGCCAACCGGTGGGGCCGTCGGAGATCCCGCACGGCGGCGTAGCCTATACGAGGTCGGGCTGGGTGCCCAACACGCCGAATCGCGCACTGGCGATCGAAGAGATCGCGGAGCTTGTTGAAAGCTTCCGCCGTGCCGCCGAGCGTGGCCTCGAAGCCGGATTCGACGGTGTCGAGTTGCACGCCGCCAATGGCTACCTGTTCGACCAGTTCCTCCAGGACGGCAGCAACAAGCGCACCGACCGCTACGGCGGTTCGTTCGAGAACCGCGCGCGCTTCCTGCTCGAAGCCACCCGGGCGGTGATCTCTGTCTGGGGCAGCAACCGGGTCGCGGTGCGCCTGGGCCCGAGCGGTTCGTTTGGAGACATGTCCGACCGCGATCCGGAAGGCCTGTTCACCTACGTGGCCGCCGAACTGGGCAAGCTCGATCTCGCCTACCTGCACCTGATCGAGCCGCGTGTGCGGGGGAATGTCGAGGACGAGAGCCGGAACCCCGACCCGGTGGCCTCGCAACTGATCCGCAAGTTCTACCGCGGCACCATCATCGCCGCAGGTGGCTTCAAGGGCGAGAGCGCCGAGGCGATCATCGCCGCGGGCGACGCCGACCTGGTGGCTTTCGGCCGGGACTTCATTGCCAACCCTGACCTGCCTGAACGGCTGCGCCGCAGGCTGCCGCTGAACGCCTACGACCGCGACACCTTCTTCGGCGGTACGGACGTCGGCTACGTCGACTATCCATTCCACGAGGAACGCGCTGCCGCCTGACGCGGCCCTGTGGAGCATGCCTCTCCATGGGGAGAGGCATGCCGTGAAATGGCCGCTCCTGGTTCTGTTGTGGCGATATCAATCCGTGTAAACGAGATATCCCGTTCCCAGGCGGGAACACGATGGCCCATGGCGCACCCTTGTTTGGGCCAATCGTTGCAACCTAGACTTTGCTCGTTCAATCAGAACAGATAGTGCCCCGCGGATTCATAAAGCCTCCGATGGCGGCCGGCGCTGTTCAGATTCTCGGAACTAACGAAACCAGGTGAAGGGGAGGCGCGGATTTTGGAAAGAACTAGGGTGCGATGGTTTTTTCGGTATGCGATGCTTCTTGCCGCTGTCAGCCTCAGCGAGGCGCATGCCGAATCAGGTGTCCGCGTGTTTGGCCTTGTCGATGCGGGTGTGGAAGTCAGCAGTGCGGGCAAGGGCACTCAGACTCGGGTGATCTCCGGCGGGGCCGCCGGCAGCCGGTGGGGGATCGATGGGACGGAAGAACTCGGTCAGGGGCTCAGCGCCACTTTCCGTCTCGTCGGCGGATTCAGTGCGGACGACGGCCAGATGGGGCAGGGCGGACGTCTGTTCGGCCGGGAGGCGGCGGTCGGCCTGGTCAGGCGAGATGCCGGGAGTCTCCTGCTGGGGCGGCAGCCAACCCCTGTTTCGCTGACAAACTCATTTGTTGATGCCTTTTACTGGATGGGCAGCGGCGCCCTGATCTCACTGACCCGTAGCGGTGCGACGGCGGCCCAGCAAGTTCTCCCCCAGGTCGTTTCCGCGCGCGCCGATAACGCCATCAAGTACTACTCGCCTGAAGAGTGGAAAGCGCTGTCGTTCTCGGCGTTGTATGCGCCGGGAGAGAAGTCTCCCCAACTTGGCAGCACCTACGGACTATCGGCGCGCTACCTCCAGGGGGCGTGGGACCTGAATGCGGGTTGGGGGCGCCAGGACGGCGGAAACGGTGCCACAGGCCATATCACCTCATATTCCCTGGGCGGGAGCTACGACTTTCGGCTTGCCAAGGTCTATCTCGGCTTCACTGATGAAAAGAATTCCTGTACCACTTGTACAGGTTCGCTGGCCCGTGCCGCAGACAGCTTCAGGGCTTCGGTGAGCGAGTTCAGGCTGACCAACCTGGGTGTCCGTGTTCCTATCGGACGCTTTACCGCGATTGCGCAAGTGGTCCGGGTTAACGACCACTCGACCTATCAAGTGAATCCGGGAAGCAGAAATGCTACGTGGTTCGCCGTGGGCGCCGAGTATTCACTGTCCCGGCGTACCACGCTATATGGATCCGTTGGCACGATTGATAACCGAAACGGATCGATGTACGCATTGGGCAGTGGTGGTGTGCAGCAGGTTGCCAATTCCGTGGGCCCCGGCAATCCCCGTTCGACGGCAGGCGGCATAGGCATCAAACACGTGTTCTGATGCCTGGGCGACACAAGCAGTGTGCCACCCAAGGGCTCTTACCCATTGGGAGGCTGGCGATTTGAAAGAGTCAAGTTCAATGCATGTCATTACAGCAATATCCAATTTCTACTGGTCGCCGTCTACGACGATTTCGGCAGGCTACGCAATCCGTTCCGGACTGATCGGACAGGAGTACACCGACGCGTATTCCCTTGGGCTGGCCCGTGTCGATCCGGGTGGGCGAACACCAGCCGCCGTCAGCGTGCGTAACCAGGCGCTCTTCGTGATCGATGGGGAAGGCATTGCCTCGCTCGACGCAGAAGACAGCGACGTTTGCCGGGGTTCAATCATCAAGATTCCAAGTGGTGTTCTCCACGAACTACGCAATACCGGCGCGGTGCCCATGTGGCTCCTCACGATTCATGACCCGCCGCTGGAGCTGGAGGCTGGCGCTGCTGGGGCCAGTGCACGACTGGAGTCGGCCCGGCCGCGATCGGGAGGGGAATGCGGGAAGGCTGCCGAAGTCGTGGCAACCGCAGCCCTTGCCTGGAAGGCCTTTGAAGCCGAAGGCGTGGAAGGGTATGAACTGAAGCCCATGATTCTCGGTGACGAGCTTACCAATGCGTATAGCGTAGATCTGATGCGCGTGGCTGAGGGAGGGTTTTCCGCTGCGCATACGGACCATGGCAGGCATGCCTTTGCCATTCTCGAGGGGCAGGGCTGCATGGTCATCGACGGCCAGGCATTCAATTTCCAGCGGGGCGATATCGTGAAGGTGCCGCAAGGGTCCTTGCATGAATTGCGCAACCATGGCGGTACGCCACTGGAGTTTCTCGCGATCTACGATCCGCCCCGGCGTCGCAAGAGAAGCTGATTCGACACGCGCGGCCCCCGGAGCGGGGTGATGAACCAGGGACGATGGAGCGATGATGAGCAAGCGTGGGTGGCGAAACTTGGGGCGGCAAGCCGCGGTTGGGATGGCAGCACTATGCGCTTGCCTGATGGCATATGCCGAGGACTGGCCAAGTCGGCCGATCAAGCTGGTGGTTCCGTCCACGGCAGGCTCGACGCCCGATATCTTTGCCCGCATCCTGGCCGATGCGCTGCATGCGAGAATTGGCGGGACCATCGTGGTGGACAATAAGCCAGGTGCCGGAGGCGCGGTCGCAGCGAATTTCGTCGCCAAGGCATCCCCCGATGGTTATACGTTCGGGATTACGCCTCCCGGTCCGATCGGTGCCGACACACTGCTGCAGAAGCGCCTTCCTTATGACCCTGCCCGGGACCTGGCCATGGTGACGCTGGCGGTGACGCAAGCCAATGTCCTGGTCGTCCGTAGCGCGCTCAATGTGAAAGATATGGCCCAGCTGGTGCCGATGCTGGCGAGGCAGCCAGGAAAGTACACGTATGCAGCCATCGGTGCCGGTTCCATCAACCGTCTCTGCATGGAGCTCGTTGCTCAGCAAAGTGCCACCAGCATTACGCGAGTCAGCTACGCAGGTACGCCCCAGGCCATGTTGGCGATAATTAGTGGGGAGGTCGATATGGGCTGCCTTCCCGAGCAAGCCGTGGCTGCCCAGGTCCGGGCAGGAAAGCTCCGTGCGCTTGCGGTGGCTTCGGCAAAGCGTTCGCTTGTGCTGGCCGATGTTCCGACGCTGGGGGAGCTCGGGATGCCCGGTATCGAAGCAAACTCCTGGATGGGTGTCATCGCGCCCGCGGGAACCCCGGCACCAGTCATCAAACGCTTGCGAAGCGAGATTGCGCAGGTGCTATCTCAGGCTGAGACACGCGAGAAGCTGCGCACCCAGTTCATGGAGGTGGTCGCTTCGACGCCGGAATCGTTTGCCAGGACCGTCCAGGATGATGTTGCCCGCTGGAAGTTGCTGATCCGGACGCGCGGAATCAGCCTGGACTGATGCTCGGAGCCGTGCCGCGACGGAAGGCTAGCGAGGGGTGGCAGAGCTCTCGAAGCGCTCGCATAAAAAATCCACGAAAGACCGGACCTTAGGGGAAACCGTCCGGTGCTGCGGGAACACGGCGTGGATATCGCGGTCGCCGCGGCCCCACTGCGGCAGCACATGCACCAGGGCTCCGGATTCGAGGTCCGTCCGGCAAAGATAATCAGGAAGCCAGCCAATGCCCGTTCCGCCCAGCAACACCGTGCGGATTGTGCTGGTGTCATTGGCCGAGAAACGCATATGCACGTGGACCGTCTCGACCTCCGAGCCTCTGTACAGTCGCCATTCCACGCTGCCTGCAAAAATATCGAGGAGCGCGTGCCCGGCAAGGTCCGCCGGTACCGCGGGGGTGCCACGGGTGGCCAGATAGGATGGTGTCGCCACCAGCTTCAGGGCCACGGTCCCCAACCGCCTCGCTGCGAGCCGGCTGTCTTCAAGGCTGCCGGTGCGGATCACCACGTCGATTTCTTCGGCCATGGGCTCGACCTTGTGGCTTGTCAGCGTCAGTTCGACCTTCATTTCGGGGTAGCGCGCCAGGTAGTCGGGAACCAGCGGGGCGATCATCCACTGACCCGGCGTAACGGGCGCACTGACGCGCAGGAGCCCCTGCGGCGTATGCCTGATCTGGCCTACCTTCTGTTCTGCCTCCTCAACATCGGAGAGGATCCGGCGTGCGTCCTCGGCGAACAGCAGGCCCGTTTCTGTCAGTGCAAGCTTCCGGTTTGAGCGATACAGCAATGCAACGCCGAGATGCTTTTCCAATCGCGTCAGGCTGCGGCTTACCGACGATTTTGGCATGCCGAGAACATTCGCCGCCGCGCTGAGGCTCATCAGCTCACTGATCTTTGCAAATACTCTGATGTCGACAATTTCCATCATAAATAAGGGGCGTCTGTTGGAGGTCCTTGCTGCCTTGGCTACGGGGTGGAGGCCAGCGTCATGCCCATGGCGCCGCAGCTTCAAGGCAAACGCTTCTCTGTCTATAACGGCCTCCAAAAGAAGCGTCAACCAGTGTTTGCCATGACGCAGTATCCGGACCAGAAGCAGCGGGATGTTGTTCCCGCATCGGAACGTCGCTTTCCATGGCCGTGTCTTGTCTGGTCACCCGCGTCTTGCGACGATAGACCCAGGTATTTCAAATCGGAAAGACACAAGGAGGAGACATGACGCGATCACTACATATTGATCCGGAAGAGTTTCGCAAGGGCCTGCGCGCGTTCACGACCGGCGTGACAGTCGTTTCCATGGACGACGGCCATGGCGGCATGCACGCGATGACCGCGAGCTCTTTTGCCGCCGTATCCATTGAGCCGCAGCTTGTCGCAGTGAGCGTCGCAAAGACGGCCAAGTCCCACGCGCTCCTGTCTGCCGAGGGTCCCTATGCGATCAACATCCTGGGAGAGCGCCAGGCGTTCCACGGTCATTACTTTGCAAACCGTATGACCGAGAGGTGGAATCCCAGCTACGAATGGCACGAAGGAGCACCCGTGCTGGTCGGGACGATGGGCTGGTTCGTGTGCCGACGCTGGGCTGCCTATGATGGCGGGGACCATACCATCCTGGTTGGTGAGGCGCTGAAGATTCAGCGGACCGACGACCGCCCTCTGGTTTGCAGCCGGGGGGAGTTCCACGTCCTTGGCGAAAAGGTCGAAGTGGTACACCCGGATACCCTGAGCCAGACCGCGACGGCCTGAGGCCTGTCCTTTCCCTTCACGGACGATTGAAGCATGACTACCACGATTACCCTGAAAGACGATGGCCCGCTCGAGGTCAGCGGCGATTTCGAGATGGTTGATGACGCCGGGATGCCATTTCGCCGGCGCAAGTCACTCTGGCTTTGCCGTTGCGGACACACGCAGCGCCCGCCGTTTTGCGATGCATCCCACAGCGAGGCCGGCTTCCGCAGCTGCCCGCGTGCGCCGGCCACGGCGTCCATTGGTTAAGGGCGATACAGCGCCCCGGAGTCCCTATGTCCACTACCAAAATCCGCGTTATGAACTCAGGCCCCCTCCATGTGACCGGGGAGTTCAATCTCGTCGACGCCGACGGCAACCATTACCCCCACAAGGGGATCTTTTCGCTGTGCCGCTGTGGATTGTCCGCCTGCAAGCCATATTGCGATGGTTCGCATCGCGCCGAGCGCTGGGAGAGTGTCGTGCACTCGGACAAGCCCGCGGCGGCAACCGTGACTTGACGGCGGTAGTCCCCAAGCCCCCCGGAATGGGTCGTTCCGGGAGGCTGGGTTAGCGACGCCGGCGCGCTCGACGCTGGCTATGCAGATAGTCTTTCGATATTCAACGGCGCCCCCCGGAATAACCGGAGTGGGCGCCGTTGTGTTTCCACCCGAGTGCAATCAAGCGGGTGGAAGCCGGACGACGTGTGCTCAAATTGCATCGACATGGTCCACGGGAAGTACGATGCCATCCCTGGCTTTGCGTACCCGCGGCGGGTCGTAGATCGTCAACAGCACCAGCTCGCCATCCCCCACGTTGCGAACGGCATGTACGACGCCGCGAGGAATTCGCACGATCGCGCCGGGCTGCACGCGATGGCACGAGTCTGCGATGTCGATATCGGCTTCTCCGCTGAGGATGTAGAACGCATGGTTGTCCGGGTCAATGTGCTGAGGCGAGTAGCCCCCCTCGGCTACCCGGACGATGTCCATGGAATACGCATCGGTGTACTCCCCACCCAGAATATTGAAGATGAACTCGAACCCCCTGGATCCTTCGATCTGATGCGGAATCCACGGCGTGTCAGTGATGTGAGTGATGTGTTTCATGGTGTCCAGATTCCTTCGATGTCTTGCAGAAGTAGCACTTGCGGGCCGCACCAGTCATTGGCGCTGGCCCTCCTTGATAAATGCCAGGCAGATCGCCCCGAAGAGTGGCCCGGCGGCAAGCACGGCGAATGCCAGCGAGAACGAATGCTGGGCCTGATATACCAGGCCAACCAGCGCCGGGGACAGTGCCGATCCGATCTGCCATACAGCGTTTGCGACGCCGGCGGCCGATCCCGCATTCGACGGTCCGGCGTGCTCGGCCGCCATCGTGACCAGTAGCGGGCTATAGATAAATGCGCCGACACCAATGAAGGGTGCGGCGAGGCGGAAGGCGGGCAAATCGCTGAGTTGCCCGAAGGCCAGCAGTACCAGGCAGAAGAAAACGAGAGAGATGATTGCCAGCGTCTTGCGCCGGGCGCCAAAGTAATCGGAGAGCCACCCAATGGTGGGCTTTGAGATGAGGCCGGCGATCCCGGCGACCGCCAGGATATAGCCTGCCTGTACCGGCGAAATATGATGTGCCTTCCCCATCAGCGGGATAGCCCAGGAGGTAAATCCGAGGGTTCCCCAGAACGCGCCACATCCTGCCAGCGCCAGCAACAGGAAGTTTCGCGTCATCAGGGCACCCGCGCCTGCACGGAACCCGCTGTGGGAGTTCTGTGCGCTGGCGCCGGTCGCGCCGGGCTGCACCGCATCGCCGGGCTGCTCGCGGTCACGAAGAATCAAGGCGCAGCCCACTGCCAGAACCACGGCAAGGATGCCCAGGAGGCGATAGCTCGTGCGCCAGCCATAGGTCTCCACCAGCGTTGGCAGGATGGCGTTGGTTGCGATGACGGCAACCGACGACGCGCTCATGAGAAGACCCACAGCCCTGCCGCGCTCTTTTTTCTCGAACCACGTAGTCACCAGCTTGACGCCTGCAGCATAGTCCGCGCCAGCGGTCAGGCCCATCAGCGCCTGCAAGATCAGGCCAACCGTCAGGGTCGGGGTATAGGAGAAGGCGTACGTTGCGACGGCAAGGCCAACCAGCGATGCAGAGAGCGCGACGCGGCCGCCAAGGCGGTCCGTGGCGAAACCGCAGACGAAGTTGGAGAGTACGTACCCGACATAGAATGCCGTCACGAACATGCCAAGCGCCGCGAGCGGCAGGGATAGCGACTGGCCCAGGGGAATTGCCAGCGTTCCCCACGCCAGCCGACAGACGGTTGACAGGACCAGGGCGGCCCACGCAACCAGCAATACAAGCCATCTGACGCGAGAGGCCGCCCCGCGCGCGGCGGTGGGCAACTGGGCGATGGTTTCGGCATTCATTGTGTCTCCTGGCGGTTATCCATTGTCGTTGCGCGAGCAAATTCCGCTGGCTCGCACACGTCCCACAATGATGCAATGTTCTCTGGCTGAGCAAGGCACGGCGGATTGAAAACCATGTTGCGGTTCTGGAACGCGCTCGATTGTTGCCAAGCAGACGAGGCTGCGTGGCCCCGGTGGCTATCCGCTTCACCCAATGCCTTGCGGGCGTGGCAAAGGCCACCCGCGAGTTCGCCAGCCGCGGCCGCGCTTGTGCGTCGCTATGCCTGACGCTTCTGCGTATCGCTCGGCAGCTCGTTGAAACGTGCCGCGTAGTAGCCGGCAAAGCGGCCCAGGTGGCCAAAGCCGAGCTCCAGGGCGGTTTCCGTGACGCTGGCGGCAGGGTCGAGCAGCAGGCGGGCGCGCACCGCGTCCAGTCGCGCATTGCGCAGCAACTCCATCGGCGATATGCCGAAGTAGCGGTGGCACAACCCGTTCAGCGTGCGCCCGCTGATGCCCGCGGCACGCGCCAGGTCTTCGAGCGAGACCGGCGCGCCCAGGTGCGATTCAATGTAAGCGACCAGCGCGTCCATCTGGCGGGTGCCGCGGGCGTGCTCCTGTCCTGGCGCCGGCTGGCCGTGGAGTGCCGCCTGCAGCGGCAGGGGGAGCGACGAGGCGCCGGCCGGCTGGTGCAAGAGCAGAAACAGGGCAAGGTTGCGTTCCAGGTGTCCCACCCAGTTGGCGTGGATCGGCGAATCCCCCCCGCACGACAGCAGGTTCAGCAGCGCATGCGCGATCAGTTCCCACTGGGCTTCCAGCGCACGCGGCAGGAGGAATCCGGATGCGAGTAACGGGGTTTTATCGGTTTCACCGCCGCTGGCCTCGACCAGCAGGCTGTGCGGGACCCTGACAATGAACTGCTGATTGCCAGGACTCCAGCGCAGCCGGATACGGTCTTTCGGGGAGAGCACTGCTGTGCGGCCTTCCGCGACCCACAGCCGTTCACCGTCACACTCGATCTCCGCACCGGCGCCGAGCGAGGTATGCACCAGGGAGAATTGTTCGAACGGTCGCGCGGACACCTCGACCTCGGGGCCGTAGCGGAGCGCATAGATTCTCAGCCGGTCGAGCTCGCCCTTGAACATGGCCGCGTCAGGCGCGCCGGACTTCCAGCGCAGCACGTGGTCGGTGAGTTCGCGGGCGACGTGGTCGTGCGCCTCTACGCGCAAATCCGATTGAAACAGCGGATTGCTGTAAAGCGCGGCAAGGGCGGGGGTCCGCGGTGAAAGTGGCATGTTCTGTCCCCGTATTCCGGCTTTGCGGCAGTGTCGAAGTAGCACATACGCCACTGCGCTGAAACCGCCGTGAAGCCCGGAATGGTCTGCAGGGGTCGACTGCCCCGTTTTATGCATCGCATCTTGCCATAGCGCCGGCGGCATGGGTAGCGCCGCCCGGTGACCGACTTGCCAATCCTGCCTGAATCGGACTGCCGGCGGCGCATTGCATGCCATTTCCGGACAGGCCGCGTGGCGGCCGCCAGAAACGGACCGCGCAGCCGCGAAAGTTCACCGATTCCGGATAGGCCGGCGGGCAGTGGCTTCCTACACTCAGCCCATCCCCCAACACCCATCAATTCGCGGAGACAGCCATGTCAGATTCCTCCCAGGTGGCCGGATGCGCTAGCAGCCGGAAGGTTTCGTTCCCGCAGCCAGACGGCTCGTGCGTCCCCTACAGTGTGTTCAGCTCGCAGGAGGTCTACGAGCGGGAGCAGGAGCGAATCTATCGCGGGCCGTACTGGAGCTTTGTGGCCCTGGCCAGCGAGATTCCCAATCTCAACGACTTCAAGAGCACCTTTGTCGGCGACACGCCCGTGGTGGTCACGCGCACGGCAAGCGGTTTCGCTTGCTGGGTCAACCGCTGCGCGCACCGCGGTGCGATGGTATGCCGCGAGAAGCATGGCAACGCCGAGTCGCATACCTGTGTCTACCATCAGTGGAATTACTCCTGCGAGGGCGACCTGCAGGGCGTGCCATTCCGCCGCGGACAGAAGCAGGGCACCATCACCCTCGCCGGGATGGCCAAGGCCTTCGATGCGTCGCGGCACGGACTGCAGAAACTGCGCGTGGAAGAATACCGGGGGCTGCTGTTCGCCACGTTCAGCGACGAGGCACCCCCGCTGGCCGACTACATCGGCCCCGAGATGCGTCCGTGGGTCGACCGTGTCTTTCACAAGCCTGTCGTCTACCTGGGCTGCACGCGCCAGTACTCGAAGTCGAACTGGAAGCTCTACTTCGAGAACGTCAAGGACCCGTACCACGCCAGCCTGCTGCACCTCTTCCACACCACCTTCAACATCTTCCGGGTCGGCATGAGCGCTCGCTCCATCCCGGATGCCGCGCATGGCCTGCATAGCCTGATCACGGTGACCAAGCCGAAGGTCGACGCCGACACCGCGGCAGCCTATACCGACCAGAAGATCCGCTCGATGCAGGACGGCTTCGCGCTGGAGGACCCGTACGTACTGGCACAGGTCCCGGAGTTCGAGGAAGACTGCACCAACCACATTCAGCCGATCTTTCCGCAACTGGTTATCCAGCAGATCCACAACACGCTGGTGGCACGCCAGCTGCTGCCCAAGGGTCCCAACAGTTTCGAGCTGGTGTTCCACTTCTTCGGCTACGAGGACGACACCCCCGAGCTGCGCGAGCTGCGCCTGCTGCAGGCCAACCTGGTGGGGCCGGCAGGCTACATCTCGATGGAGGACACCGAAGCCACCGAACTGGTGCAGCGGGGCACCGTGCGGGATGGTGACAAGACCTCCTACATGGGCATGGGCCTGGATGCGCCCGAGCAGACCAACAGCAATATCACGGAAAACCTGATTCGCCGCTTCTGGGCCGGCTATCAGCGTGCAATGGGGTACTGAGATGGAAAACAACCTGCAGCTATGGGCGGAACTGAGCGCGCTGCAACACCGCTACGTTCACGCCATTGACAACGACCTGCTGGAGACCTGGCCAGCCTTCTTCACCGAGGACGGCACGTACACCATCATTTCGCGCGAGAACGCGGACCGGGGCCTGCCCGCGCCCATCATTCATTGCCGCAACCAGAAGATGATGCGCGACCGCGTGGTGGCGCTGCGTCACGCCAACATCTATGAAGCGCACGGCTACCGGCATGCGCTGGGCGGGCTGGTGATCGAATCCGCGACCGACGACGAGATCCGCACGGTATCGAGCTATATCGTCGTCAACACCGGTGCGGCGGGCGATTCTACCGTGTACCAGGCCGGGGTCTACCGCGACATCGTCGTCAGGCAGGACGGCGCATGGCGCTACCGGGAAAAGCGGGTCATCTACGACACCTCGCGAGTCCAGACCCTTCTGGCTACGCCGATCTAGGAGCGCATCACCATGAGCAACTGGCATGACGTCGGCGGGACCGACGAATTCATAGACGAAGAGCCGCGCGCGGTCGAGGCGGCGGGCATATCGATTGCCGTGTTCCGCGTCGGGGACGAGCTGTTTGCGCTGCACGACCTGTGCACCCATGAGCGAGTGCCCTTGTCCGAAGGCTTTGTCGAGGATGGCTGCGTTGAGTGCCCGCTGCACCAGGGCCTGTTCGACCTTCGCACCGGCGCGGCGCGCAAGGCCCCCTGCGTGACGCCGGTCCAGACCTATCCGGTGCAGGTGGCAGAGGGCAGGGTGCTGATCCAGGTGCTGCCGCCCGTGGTTGCCTTGTCCTGAGGGCGGAGGACCGTCATGCATAAGGAACCGACGACCATTATCATCATCGGTGCCGGCCAGGCTGGCGCCTGGGCGGCGCGCACGCTGCGCGACGAGGGCTTCGATGGCCGCTTGCTGCTGATTGGCGACGAGCCGCACCCGCCCTACGAGCGTCCGCCACTTTCCAAGGCGGTGCTGGCCGGTGAGGCCGCACCTGAAAGCCTGCACCTGCTCGATGCCACGGCGCTGGCCGCCTTGTCGATCGAATGGCAGCCAAACACACAGGTGGTGCGGCTGGACCGGACGGACCGGCGGGTGCTGCTGGCCGACGGTGGCGCAATCCGCTATGACAAGCTGATTCTTTGTACCGGCGGCAGGGCGCGTGCGCTTGACGTGCCTGGCGCCAGCCTGCCGGGCGTGCATACGCTGCGCACCATCGACGACGCGCAACGGCTGGGGCCCGCGCTGCGGCGCGGTGCGCGCGTGGCCGTCGTGGGCGGCGGCTGGATCGGGCTGGAAGTGGCGGCAACTGCGAGCCAGCGCGGCGCCGTCGTCACCGTGATCGAGACCATGGGCAGGCTGTGCGAGCGCAGCGTGCCGGAGGCCTTGTCTGCGCACCTGCAGGCGCTGCATGCCGCTCAGGGCGTGGAAGTGCTGCTGGGCGCAGCGGTGGCGAGCTTTGCCCCTGGCGCGGCTGGCGGGCTCGATGTCATGCTGTCCGATGGCCGCGCGATCGGCTGCGACGCCGCGGTGGTCGGCATTGGCCTGGTGCCCAACGACGAACTGGCGCGCGGCGCCGGGCTGGACTGCGAAGGCGGCGTTCTGGTCGACGCGCAATGCCGTACGTCCGACCCCGATATCTTCGCCGCCGGCGACGTCGCCGTCGCGCGCAACAGCTGGGCCGGGCGCAGATTGCGGCTTGAATCCTGGCAGAACGCCCAGGAGCAAGGCATTGCCGCTGCCAGATCCGCGCTGGGGCGCGATATCCATTACGACCCGCTGCCCTGGTTCTGGTCCGACCAGCATGGCACCAATCTTCAGATCTACGGCGTGCCGTTGCCCTCGCACCAGGTGGTGGTGCGCGGTGATCCGGCGACCGGCAGCTTTGTCTTCTTCTATCTCGAGGGCGAGCGGGTGATGGCTGCGCTGGGAGGCAACGCCGCGCGCGACCTGCGCTTCGCGCGCCGCCTGATCGAGAAGCGAACGCCGGTCACGGCGCAGGACCTCGCCGATCCGGGCGTGTCCCTGGCAAAGCTCTGAGGGTGCCCGCCGGGCCGCATTCGGTCACGCAGTCAGATACTCAGAAAAAAACGAGGAGACCATGAGACAGATCGACATCCAACGAATGGCCAGCGAGGCCAGGCTCAATGCCTTTCACTATGGCGTGCTGGGCTGGTGCGCGCTCATCATCATTTTCGACGGCTATGATCTGGCCGTAGCCGGCATTGCCTTGCCGTCGATCATGAAGGAAATGGAGATCCGGCCGGGGCAGGCTGGCTTGCTGGTAAGTACCGCGCTGTTCGGCATGATGTTCGGCAATATCCTGCTCGGCACCATTGCCGACCGGATCGGCCGGCGCTGGGCCATTGCCGTCTGCATCGCGCTGTTCAGCGTGTTCACCGCCGCCGCGGGTCTCTGCAGCAACCCGCTGTTGTTCGGCGCGGCGCGCTTCCTGGCCGGCGTCGGCATCGGCGGCGTCATGCCGAACGTGATTGCACAGATGACGGAATACGCGCCGCAGCGCGTGCGCAGCACGATGGTCACGCTGATGTTCAGCGGCTACTCGGTCGGCGGCATGCTGGCGGCGGTGCTCGGCAAGAACCTGATCGAACGCTACGGCTGGCAGTCGGTGTTCCTGGCCGCCGGCTTGCCGCTGCTGCTGATTCCGCTGGTCCTGAAATCCATGCCGGAATCCGTGCCATACCTGATCCGGCGCGGCCGCACTGACGAGCTCAAGCGCCTCGCGGCCAGCATCGACCCGGCTTATCGGGCCGACGCCAGCGACCGCTTCGTTGCCGTCGACGCCGACGTGGCGGGCGCGGCACCCGCGGCGCCCATCAACCAGCTCTTCCAGCAAGGGCGCGCGTTAAGCACGCTGATGTTCTGGCTGTCTTGCTTCATGTGCCTGTTCATGGTCTACGCGCTCAGCTCCTGGTTGACCAAGCTGATGGCCAGCGCCGGCTATAGCCTGGGATCCGCGTTGACGTTTGTGCTGGTGCTCAATCTCGGCGGCATGATCGGTGCCATTGGGGGCGGCTGGCTGGCGGACAGATTCCATATCAAGTACGTGCTGATCGGCATGTACGTACTCGCCGCGGTGTCGATCACGCTGCTGGGGCATCCCGTGTCGACCGGTTGGCTGTATCTGCTGGTCGGCCTTGCCGGAGCCTCCACCATCGGCACGCAGATCGTCGGATGTGCATACGCCGGCCAGTTCTATCCCAACGGCATCCGCGCCACGGGTATCGGCTGGACCCTTGGCATGGGCCGGGGCGGTGCCATCCTGGCGCCGATCGTGATTGGCATCCTGGTTGCGATGGGCTTGCCGCTTGCGCAGAACTTCATTGCCATCGCCGTGCCCGGGCTGGTCGCGGCGGTGGCGGTGCTGATGATTGACCACGGCCGGTCCGCCTCGGCGGCCGCCGGGCCGGGCAAAGCCGCAGGCACCGCCAGGATGGCCGATGCCCCGCGAAACCCTGCAAGTTCCAACACCTGAGGAGATTAAACATCATGGCTGAATACACCCCTTCCGAACTTCTGGCGCTGGTCAATTCCAGCCAGGTCAGCGCTGGCGATGAGCGTGTGCGCGCCATTACGGCCCGCATTGTTGCCGACCTGTTCCGGACCATCGAGGCATTTGAGGTGAGGCCCGACGAATTCTGGTCTGCCATGAAGTGGCTGACCCGCCTGGGCCAGGCCGACATGGTGGGCTTGATTACCGCCGGCCTCGGCTTCGATCGCCTCCTTGACATTCTCGAGGAGGAGGCTGACCAGGCGGCCGCACGCTCGCAAGGCACGCCGCGCGCCATCGAAGGTCCGCTTTATGTTGCGGGCGCACCGGTATCCCAGCGCGAAGTGCGACTGGATGAAGGTAACGAAGGCAAGGGCGAGCTGCTGGTGATGGAAGGCCGCGTGCTCGGACTGGACGGCCAGCCAGTGCCGTACGCGATGGTCGATGTCTGGCATTGCAACGAGCTGGGTCGCTATTCTCACTTCGACCCGAGCCAGCCCGACTACAACCTGCGCCGCTGCATCGAAACGGATGCCGAGGGCAACTACCGCTTCCGCAGCTTCCTGCCGCCGGGCTACGCGATTCCGCCGGACAGCCCGGTGTCCGAGCTGTTCGCGCTGCTGGGCAGGCATGGCAACCGGCCCGCCCACATCCATTTCCTGGTCTCGGGCCGTGGCAAGCGGGCACTGACGACGCAGGTCAATATCCCCGGCGATACCTTCCTGGACGACGATTTTGCCTTCGCTACCCGTGACGGCCTGATCGTGTCACTGGAAAAGGTGGAGCGTTCGACCGACTATGCATCGCTCGGCGTGACGGGACCGTTCAGCCGGGTTCGCTTTGACTTTGTGCTGCAGGACGCCCTGAACGAGGCGGAAACCATCGCGGCCAGCCGTTACCAGACCGCTGCGGGTTGAGCGCGCCATGGCGATGCGGCCACTGCCGTTTCGGATCTGCAACTAACACGATGTGCCGGCGCCCGGGATGACTCGCGGGCGCCGCCTAGGTGAGCACATGCCTCGCGTCAACAAGCCCCGGTTCGGCCATATGGGGGTGCGCCATCGTGGAAGGGTAAAGGGCACGCAGCAATTGCGCTCACTGTTTGCCCTGAGCAGTCTCAGTCGGTCAGAACTTATGCCGGATCCCTGCCACTGCAGTTACCTGCGACTTGGTGGACGACGGCGAGAGCGTATAGATCTGCGCGTAGGTCGCGTCTCCCGCCGCCCGCTGATAGATCCCGACCAGGAACAGGTCAGTACGCTTGGACAGGAAGTAGTCCGCGCCAAGGTTGACCTGGTGCCATTTCGGCTGGCTGCCGCCGGGCTGGTACTCGCCCCAGGTGTAGATATAGGCGGCACCCAGCAGCAGGTTGGGCGTGATGTAGTCGGTCACGGAGATCTCGCCGTTGTTGACCGTCAGCCTTGTATTGTCCAGGTAGTCGAAGCGCACATTGGTATACAGCGCCGATACCCCCACCTTGCCAAACTGGTAGGCGCCTCCAGCGCCGAAGATGCGCTGATGGTCGACCTTGGCCCCGCTGGCTTTGCTCGTCACGAACGGAGAAGTGAAGCCATAGTCGCCAACCACCGCGCCCGACTGGTTGCTCGCGCTGTTGGGCGTGTTCAGCTCCTCGTAGGCAATGCCCAGCGAAAGATCATTGCGCTTGTAGGAAACCCCGAGGCTGTACGCGTTGTTGGAGCGGAAGTCGTCCGGCTTTTCGCCGAGACTCATCATGCCGGCGAATTGCAGGCCGCCGTAGGAAGGGCTCTTGTAGGCGATCGTGTTGTTGACGCGGAAGGTATTGAAGACGTTGTCGCTGTCGCCGATGTGCGTGCCGAACGCGGCGAACTGCGTAGCCGATTCATAGGACCACAATGTCGCCGCGGGCAGGTCATACTGCCGGCCCAGGCTGATGGCGCCAAGGGTCGGCGACGACATGCCGACGAATGCCTGCCGGCCAAACAGGCGGCCGCCTTGCGACAAGGTACCGGTGTCGATGGCGAAGCCACCCTCCAGCGTATAGAAGGCAGTGTTCCCGCCCCCCAGCTCTTCCGTTCCCCGCAGGCCCCAGCGCGGCGTCTGCATTGGGCCGTTCGCCAACTGCACCTGGGAATGGCCGTTCTGGTTATTGGCATACAGGATGCCAGTCGAAATCAGGCCATACAGATTCACGCCGCTTTCTGCATGAGATGCCGGGCACGCCAGTAGCGTGGCGGTGGCGGCTATGACACATCGCTTCATGGTGACTTTCCTGTCGAGTGATGAATAAGCGCAGCCCTCCCCGTGTGCATCGGGTGCACAGGGGATCAGGTAGAGACGGGAGCTGGATTGGGGGAGAGGGGCGTGCCCGCTATGGGCGGATCAATCCATGAAACGGCGGGGCCGTGCGGCGAAATGCTCTTGTCATGTTTCTTCCTCTCGAATCTCTTTATTGGTGAGATTTGAAGAGCATTCTCCACGCAGAAGAACCGCCGCAGGAAGCACCGATTTTTGTCACCGCCGAGCGAATTATTCGCTCGGCGTGACCTGTAGTGCTCAGCTTTGTGCACCATGATGGCGTGGCACGGAGCGCTTCTGGTGCAGGGCGTGCACGGAAATAGCGCTCTAATTTTGGCATCGCTTGCGCTCTAAAATCAGTTCTTGTTAGAGCACCACCTCAACCTCAAAATAGCCTCAACACGAGATCCCGCTGGCACTGCCAGGCCAGCGCAATGAGACAGCTATTAAAGGAGATGGAGATGCCACGATTAGAGAATCCTGGTCGCCGCCGTGTGCTGCAAACGTCCTTGTTGGCGGGCGGGCTGGCTGCCTCCGGTGCGTTGCTGTCGGTGCGCGCGCTCGCCACCGAGCGCGCCGCGGTCAGCATGCAGCTGGGCTGGGTGCCCGGCGGCAATCAGGTGGGCGAGGTGGTGGCCAAGCGCCTCGGCTACTACGAGCAGGAGGGCATCGACTTCAAGATCCAGCCCGGCGGCCCCAATATCGATGGAGTAGCCATCGTGGCCTCGGGGCGCGGCGAGGTCGGGCAGATATCTTCCAGCCCTTCGGTGATGCTGGCGGTGTCGGAAGGGCTGCCGGTCAAATGCTTCGCGGTCGGCCTGCAGCAGCACCCCTATGCTTTCTTCTCGCTCAAGAAGACGCCGATCCGTTCTCCGCAAGACATGATCGGCAAGCGCATCGGCATCCAGGCTACCGGCCTGGTGCTGCTCAAGGCCCTGCTGGCCAAGCACAAGATCACCGAGAGCCAGGTCAACATCGTGCCGATCGGTGCCGACATGATGCCGCTGCTGAGCGGACGGGTCGATGCGGTGACCGGCTGGCAGACCAACATTTCGGCGCTCAAGGCGCTGGGTGCGGACCGCGTCGACCTGAGCCTGTGGGACTCGGGCGTGCGCCTCTATGCGCTCCCCTATTACGCGCACACCAACACCCTGCGCAACCATCCGGAGGTGCTGCAGCGCTTCCTGCGCGCGACCGCGCGCGGTTGGCTCTACGCCAACAAGAACCGTGACCAGGCGGTCGAGCTGCTGCTCAAGGATTACCCCAGCCTGAACCACGCGGACGAGCGTGCCTCCATTGATTCGCTGATGGGCTATGCCTTCAACAAGGAAAGCGGCACCCAAGGCTGGGGCGCCATGGACCCGGCCGTATGGCAGGAGCAGATCTCGCTGTACGCGCAGCTCGGGCAGTTCCGTGCGCGCGCGCCCAGGCTGGAGGATGTCATGACGCTGGACATCCTGCAGGCCACCAAGTCCGCCCGACTGACGGTGTAAACCATGCTAGCTACTCAATCCAATTCCGAGCGCGTGCCGCTGTCGATCAGTTGCCGCGATATCAACGTCCGCTTCTTCACCGACCGCCGCAGCACCACCGCCATTGCGGGCCTGAGCCTCGACGTGGCCAGCGGAGAGTTCCTCACGCTGCTCGGCCCTTCGGGCTGCGGCAAGTCCACTTTCCTGCGCGTGGTGGCCGACCTGGTCAAGCCCAGCCGTGGCGAGATCCGCGTGCTCGACGCGGCGCCGCAGGTGGCGCGGGCGCGACGCGACATCGGCTTTGTGTTCCAGGACGCCGCACTGCTGCCATGGCGCACCGCGCTGCAGAACGTCGAGTTGCCGCTCGAGGTTGCCAACGGCCGCGCGCGCGCCGGCCGCGCGACACCGCGCGAGCTGCTGGAACTGGTCGGCCTGAAGGGGCGCGAGGATGCCTTCCCGCACGAAATGTCGGGCGGCATGCGGCAGCGCGTGGCGATTGCCCGGGCGTTGGTCAGCGATCCGAAAGTGCTGCTGATGGACGAGCCGTTCGGCGCGCTCGACGAGATTACGCGCGACCGGCTCAACGAGGAACTGCGCCGGGTCTGGCGGGAAATGGGGCTGACCATCCTGTTCGTGACCCACAGTATCCACGAGGCCGCGTTCCTCGGCCAGCGCGTGCTGCTGCTGGCGGCCAATCCGGGCCGGGTCAGGGAGATCGTGCCGGTCACCCTGCCCGAGGACCGCACCCTCGATATCCGCGAGACGCCTGAATTCGTACAACTTAGCGCGCATCTGCGGCGCGTGCTGGAGACCTGCTGATGAGTACATCGGAAATGAAGCTTGACTTGCCAGGCGTAGGCCCGGACACCGAAGCCGACGCCTGGTTCGCCAGCCGCCGCCGCCGTATCTGGCGCGCGCGTGCAATGCCCGCGTTGGGCATTGCCGGACTGCTGTTCGCCTGGTGGGCGGTGGTGGTGGGCTTTGGCATCAAGCCCTTTATCGCGCCATCTCCCGGCCTGGTGCTGCAGACCTTGTTCGACAAGCGCGACGTGCTGCTGCACAACCTGATTCCCACCGCGATCGAAGCGGCCGGCGGCTTCCTGCTGGGCAATCTGCTTGCCATCCTGCTGGCAACGGTCTTTGTCCACAACAAGACGCTGCAGGAGATCTTCTACCCGGTCGCGGTCATAATCAATTCCATCCCGGTGGTGGCCAAGGCGCCGATCCTGGTGCTGATCATGGGCAACGGCATCGAGCCGAAGATCACCATCGCCGCCATCGTGTGCTTCTTCCCCACGCTGGTGAACATGGTGCGCGGGCTGGAGGCCGTCAATCCGCAGTCGCTGGAGCTGATGCAGGTGTTGTCGGCCAGCAAGCGCGAGATTTTCTTCAAGCTGCGCCTGTTCAACTCGCTTCCCTATCTGTTTTCCGCGCTGCGCATCGCCGCGTCGATGTCGGTGATCGGCGCGGTGGTCGGTGAATGGGTCGGCGCCACCGAAGGCATCGGCGCCATGATCATCCAGGCCACCTATGCGTTCGACTCAGCCCTGCTGTACGCGGCAATCGTCATGTGCGCGGTGATGTCCGGGACCTTCTTCCTGGCGATCGCGGCGACCGAGCGCTGGCTCATCAAGTGGCAACCCGAGAACGCCCATTGAGCACGGCACTACAACAACAATTTCGAGGATAGCAATGACCAAGATCAGTGACTGGATCCGCCAGCCGGCCCAAGACGTGCGTGTCGCGGCCAAGGCCAATGTGGTGGTGGTGGGCGGCGGCCCGGCGGGCCTGTCGGCCGCGCTGGCGGCCGCGCGCAACGGTGCCGAGACCATCCTGCTCGAGCGCTACAACCACCTGGGCGGCCTGGCCTCGGGCGGCATGGTGCTGGTGCTGGACGATATGTGGGACAGCCACCTGCAGGAAATCTCGGTGCGCGGCAACTGCCTGACCATGATCGAGCGCATGGCCGCGCTGGGCCTGGCAAGGTTCCCGCGCGCCAACGAGTGGGGCGAGGACCCCGCCGCATACCGGCGCTGGGGCCGCTGGGGCACCTTCGACTTCCACAGCCAGAAGACGCCGCATCCGGTCTGCTTTGCCGCGGCCTTCGATCCCGACGCCTACAAGCGCGTTGCGCTCGACATGGTGCAGCAAGCCGGCATCCAGCTGCGGCTGCACTCCTGGTTCTCGCAGACCCTGGTCGAGGACGGGCAGGTCAAGGGCGTGATCTGCGAAACCAAGAGCGGGCGCGAAGCCATCCTGGCCGACGTGGTGATCGATGCCACCGGCGACCTGGACGTGGCCGCATCGGCCGGCGCGCCGCACATCGGCGGCAGCTATATCACCACCACCGTGTTCCGCCTGGGCGGAGTCGATACCGAAGCCGCTGAACGCTTCGAGCAGGAAGAGCCGGAGGCCTACGCCCAGCTCGACCGCCAGATCAAGCGTATTCTCGGCGGCTCGTGGGGCCTGTGGTGGCTCAAGACGCCGCTTCCCGGCGTGGTGTGGTGCAACTGCCCGCACATGGCCGGCATCGACGGCCTCAAGGCGGAGGACCTGACCCGCGCCGAGATCCAGGGGCGCCAGCACATCCACGCCGTGGTCGAGTTCGTGCGCGACAAGCTGCCCGGCTTCGAGCATTGCTTTGTGATCGACGTCGCGCCGCAGACGGGCGTGCGCCAGACCCGCCTGCTCGAAGGCGAGTATGTGATGAGCAAGGAGGACGTGGCGCAGCGCTTGCGCTTTGACGACAGCATCGCACGCGGCCGTGACTACTATATGCCTTATCGCGTGCTGCTGCCCAAACAGGTCGACAACCTGCTGGTAGCCGGTCGCCACTACTCGGCCACCTCGCAGGCGCAGAAGATCTCGCGCGAGATCCCGCCGTGCATGGCGATGGGCGAAGCCGCCGGTGTGGCCGCGGCGCTGGCGCTCAACGCCGGTGTGTCGGTGCGCAACGTGGACGTGGGCAGCGTGCAGAAGGCCCTGCGCGCCCAGGGTGCCGATCCCGGCAACCAGGCAGGCCGCAACGCCGATATTCCGGCGCTGGCCGCCTATATCCCGCAGGCACAGGCAGCATGAACGAGATGGAGACAGGAACTATGCAGCAAGACATGCCGCTGACGGGTATCCGGGTGATCGATTTCACCCAGGTCATGATGGGCCCGGTGTGCACGCAGACGCTGGCCGACTACGGCGCCGATGTGATCAAGATCGAGCGCAAGGGCGCGGGCGATCTGAGCCGCTCGACCTTCGAGCCGGTGGCGGGCACCGATAACCCGATTTTCTGCAGCCTGAACCGCAACAAGCGCAGCCTTGCGCTTGACCTGCGCGATCCGGCCGCGATGGCGCAGGTGAAAACGCTGATCGCCGGTGCGGACGTGGTCGTCAACAATTTCCGTGCTGGCGTGATGGAGCGCATGGGCCTGGGCTACGAGGCCTGCCGTGAACTCAACCCGCGCATCATCTACGCCGTCGGCACCGGCTTCGGCGAGAGCGGGCCTTACGCGCACAAGGGCGGGCAGGATGTGCTGGCGCAAGCCGTCAGCGGCGTCATGGCGCGCCGCGCCGACGAGTCGGTGCCGGTCTCGGTCTACCCGACGGCACTGGCCGACTACTCGGCCGGCATGCATATGGTGCAGGGCGTGCTGCTGGCCCTGCTGCACCGCGCCCGCACCGGCGAGGGGCAGAAGATCAGCGTGTCGCTGTACAACTCCATGCTGGCCATGCAGATGCAGGAAGCGGCCATGATCATGATGGAGGATTCAGAGGTCAACTGGGCCGCCATGCCGCTGTCCGGCGTGTTCGACACCCGGAGCGGGCCGCTGGTCATGGTCGGCGCCTTCAAGGAGAATCCGCTGCGCGACATCTGCGCCGCACTCGAGCTCGAAGACTTGTCGGCCGATCCGCGCTACTGCGACCTGAACCAGCAGTTCCGCAACAAGGCCACCTTGCAGGCCATGCTGCGCGAACGCTTTGCCGCCAATACGCGCGAGCACTGGCTGGCGCGCCTGGAAACGCAGGACATCCTGTGCGCGCCGGTGCGCGACCTGCGCGAGGCGCTGGTGGACCCGCAGACGCTGCACAACCAGATCCTGCTGGAAGGCCAGGGCGAAGGGCGGGCGGTCCGGTTCATCGGCAGCCCGATCAGCATGTCGCGCGCGCGCGTCAGCCTGCGCCGGGCGCCGCCGCGCCTGGGCCAGCACAATGACGAAGTTCTGGGCGAACTGGCCAGCGCAAAGGTGGAGGCAGCATGAGCGTCCATCTGCAAGTCGAGAACTATGTTGCCTCGGTGACCCTGTCGCGCCCCGATGTGCTCAACGCGATCGACCTCGCCACCGAGGCCGAGCTGCAGCGTATCTGGACCGAGCTGGAGGGCCGCCGCGACGTGCGCGTGGTGGTGCTGACCGGTGAAGGCGAGCGTGCCTTCTGCGTCGGTGCCGACCTGAAGAATCCGTCCACCACCGGCCTGGAGTACTGGGGCGCGGCGCGACCCGGCGGCTTCGGCGGCATTGCCCTGCGCGAGTCGCTGAACGTGCCGGTGATCGCCCGTGTGAACGGCTTTGCGCTTGGCGGCGGCTTCGAGATGGTGCTGGGCTGCGATATCGTGGTGGCCTGCGAGGAGGCCAGCTTCGGCCTGCCGGAAGCCCTGGTCGGGCGCATGCCGCTGGACGGCGGCATGACCCTGCTGCAACGCCAGATCCCCTTCCGCAAGGCGATGGCGATGCTGCTGACGGGACAGCGCATGCCGGCACGCGAAGCCGCCGAGATCGGCCTGATCAACGAGGTGGTGCCGCGTGCCGGGCTGGATGCGGCGGTGCAGCGCTGGATCGATGCGCTGCTGGCCTGCGCGCCGCTGTCGCAGCAGGCGATCAAGCAGGTAGTGCGGCGCACCTCGACGCTGTCGCCCGCCGACGCCCAGGCGCTGCGCCTGCCGGCGCTGGTAGCCGCGCTGCAGTCCGAGGACGCGCACGAAGGCGTGCTGGCCTTCCAGCAAAAGCGCAAGCCACAGTGGCGGGGTTGCTGATGGCCTACGTCATTGCCTCGGGCTGCATCGACGTCAAGGACGGCGCCTGCGTAAAATGCTGTCCGGTCGATTGCATCTATGAAGGCGGGCGCACCCTCTATATCCACCCGGACGAATGCATCAGTTGCGGGGTGTGCGTGTCGGTGTGCCCGACCGAAGCGATCTATGAAGATGTGGAACTGCCGCCGGCCGAAGCGGCATTTGCCGACATCAACCGCGGCTTCTTTGCCAGCGGGGTGAGCGGCATCGGCTCGCCCGGCGGCGCCGACTATGTCGGCCCGCTGGCTTGTGACCATCCGCTGGTGGCGGCGTATCCGGCCAGGACGGGCGGGTAAGCCAATCGCGCCGGCAGCGTAATTCGAGAGAACAGGACATGCACGCCAGTATTCTGAAGTACTTTGTCGAGGTCGCCCGCTGCGGGTCGATCCGCAAGGCTGCGCAGAATCTTTTCGTGGCGTCGAGCGCAGTCAACCGGCAGATCCTCAAGCTCGAAGCCGAAATGGGCACTGACCTGTTCGACCGCCTGCCCAACGGCATCCGCCTGAATGCTGCGGGAGAGCGGATGCTGCAGCATATCCGCGCGACGCTGAACGACTTCCACCTGATGCGCAGCGAGCTCGACGAACTCAAGGACGAGCGCAAGGGTCACGTGTCGGTGGCGGCGATGGATTCGCTGTTTGTCGATTTCCTGCCCGCGGCGGTCGAGGATTTCTCGGAGCTTTACCCGGCCGTGACATACGCTATCGCAGCGGTCACGCCGTGGGACGTGGCGCCCAAGGTGCTGGGCGGCGAATACGATGTCGGCGTCACCTTCATCGCCAAGCTGCCCGCGGGACTGGACGTGGTGGCGCAAGTGGCGTTGCCTCCTGGCGTGGTGATGGCCTCATCGCATCCCCTGGCCAAGCTGGAGCGCCTGAACTTTGCCGACTGCCGCAACCATGCCTTCCTGCGCCTGGAGGGACGCTCGCCGATGCAGGGCGTGGTGTCGCCCAGGTTTGCCGAGTTCTGGGAGATGCTGACGCCCAGCGTCACCTGCAATTCGACCACCTTGCTCAAGCGGCTGGTGGCCTCGGGGCGCGGCATTTCGTTCTTCTCGAAGCTGGCCTTTCTCGACGAAATCGAAAAGGGCGAAGTGGTATGGCGTCCGTTCGACGAGCCCAATATCAACGCGCTCAGAGTTGGCATCGTCATACCGAACCAGCGCGCGCTGTCCAACGTCACCCATGAGTTCGTCAGAGGCATCGTGCACCGGCTGAAGCAGGTGGAGTTGTCCTTGCTCGATACCTGACCAGCGGACCTCAATCCGGCACGCCAATCCAGTCCGATAGCTTGTCATCACCTTTCCCGCGCATGCGGGAGAGGGGAGGGTTTTCGTCCGATCCATCCATCCGAAACAGTGAAAATATTCTAATGAAGCACAACTATATCGCCGGCCAATGGCTGGAGGGCGCAGCCAGCGTCGCCAATATCAATCCGTCCGACACCGCCGACGTGATCGACTACTATGCCCACGCTGATGCCGCCCAGGCGGACGAAGCCATCGCGGCCGCCCATGCGGCCGCGCCGCTGTGGGCGCGCAGCACGCCACAGCAGCGCGCCGACGCGCTCGACAAGATCGGCAGCGAGATCCTGGCGCGCCGCGAAGAACTCGGCGCGCTGCTCTCGCGCGAGGAAGGCAAAACCTTGCCGGAGGGCATCGGCGAGGTCACGCGCGCGGGCAACATCTTCAAGTTCTTTGCCGGCGAAGCGTTGCGCCAGCGTGGCGACAAGCTGGCCTCGGTACGCCCCGGGGTGGAGATCGAGGTCACGCGCGAGCCGGTGGGCACGGTCGGGATCATCGCGCCGTGGAACTTTCCGATGGCCATCCCGGCCTGGAAGATCGCCCCCGCGCTGGCGTTTGGCAACGCAGTGGTGTTCAAGCCGGCGGAGCTGGTGCCCGGCTGTGCCTGGGCGCTGGCGGAAATCATCAGTCGTGCGGGGTTGCCGGCGGGTACGTTCAACCTGCTGATGGGCCGCGGCTCGCAAGTCGGCCAGGCCATGCTTGACGACCGGCGCATCGACGCGATCTCGTTCACCGGCTCCGTTGCCACCGGCACCCGCGTGGCCCAGGCTGCCGCGCAGCGCCTGGCCAAGATCCAGCTCGAGATGGGCGGCAAGAACCCGATGGTAGTGCTCAATGACGCAGACCTGGACGTGGCAGTGGAATGCGCGGTGCAGAGTGCGTTCTTTTCCACCGGCCAGCGCTGTACGGCATCGAGCCGGCTCATCGTGGAGGAGGGCATTTACGCGCGCTTTATCAAGCGCATGCAGGAGCGCACCGCGGCGCTCAGGATCGACCATGCACTCACCGCCGGCACCGATATCGGCCCTGTGGCCAGCGCCGAGCAGTTCGAGCAGGACTTGCGCTATCTCGCCATCGGGCAGCAGGAAGGCGCCCGCCTGGTGTGCGGCGGCGAGACGGTGACGCGTGCCACGCCGGGACACTATCTGACGCCGGCAATCTTTGCGGATTGCAGCAACGAGATGCGCATCTGCCGCGAAGAGATCTTTGGACCGGTCGCTGCCGTGATCCCGGCCAGAGACTATGAGCATGCTCTCGAGCTTGCCAACGACACCGAGTTCGGTCTTGCCACTGGCATCTGTTCCACCTCGCTCAAGCACGTGCAGCACTTCAAGCGGCATGCGCAGGCCGGCATGGTGATGGTCAACGTGCCCACCGCGGGCGTTGATTACCACGTGCCATTCGGGGGGCGCAAGGGCTCCAGCCTGGGTCCGCGCGAGCAAGGCAGCTACGCGGCCGAGTTCTACACGACGGTGAAAACGGCCTACGTCGCAGGCTGAGTTGTCGCAGGACGACACGGCTGAGGTCCGGCGATGGAGGATTCCGTCGGCTTCTGAATCGCTGGAATTCAGCCAGTCTTCCCAGGTCTTCGCGGGCGAGAATGGCTACCCCTCGCAGGGGTGTCTAGCGCCGCCCTCGCTGCCGATGCGGCTCGTTCGAGGTGTGAGTTTGCGTGCAAGCTCAGCGGCCACGCGCAGTGCGGCGGCATGTTGGCGCCGATGCGGCGCGTGAGGACGGCCTTCAGCCTCGTCTTCCGGGCCAGGAGCCACCAACTCTTCCAGAAATGCTGATACCTAGGGGCCTGTTCACATATAAAACGTGCGCGCACGTTTTATATGTGAACAGGCCCTAGGACGAAAGGACCAGTGTTGCCCTCAACCCCGGGTGATTGTCGGTCAGCTCAATGGCGCCGCCATGCAGCCTTGCAACGGCGGCCACGAGGCTGAGTCCCAATCCCACGCCCGGGGTACTGCGGCTGGCGTCGCCGCGGTAGAAGCGTTCGAGAACCTTCTGCTTCTCGCCATCGGGGATGCCCGGCCCATCATCCGATACGGAGATTGCAACCGCTCCGTCGGCGCGGCGTGACGCCTCGACGGAGATCGTCCCGCGCTTCTGGGCATACTTGAGCGCGTTGTCGATAAGATTCCCGACCGCCTGCGCCAGCAACAGGGGATCGCCAGCCAGCGGGAGCGGCCCGGAGGACGCGAACGACAGTGCAACGCCCTGCAGTTCCGCCACGGGTTGATAGAATTCGGCGGCCTCGCCTGCCACGGCGGCGGCATCGACTTCGATGAATCCGGAGCGGCGCGTGCCGGAGTCAATCTCCGCCAGGCGCAGCAGCGCGTTGAAGATGCCCATGACGCGATCTACGTCGGCGATGGCGCTGTCGATCTCGGCAAAGGTCTGTTCCGGGCGCGGCCGGGTCACCGACAACTCTTCCAGGCGCGAACGCAATTCCGCCAGCGGCGTGCGCAGATCGTGCGCAATCGCATTGGACACGTTCCGGACGCCATCGACCAGGTGCTCGATCTGGTCGAGCATGCGGTTCTGGGTCTCCACCAGCGTATTGAGTTCGCTTTCGCCGCCATAGGCAGGCAAGCGATGTGCGAGATCTCCCTGCATGATGGCCGCGGATGCCTGGTTGATGTCGTGCACCTTGGCGAGCAGCGTGCGCCGGACCAGCAACCCGCCCGCTACGCCGAGCACCAGGACCATGCAGCCCGCGCCTGCCAGTGCGGACAGGAACAGCGTTTCCAGCTTTTCAAACCGGCTGACGTCCCGCCCCAGCAGGAGGTGATACCCGCCGGGAAGGAACTTGTGTATCAGCACGACTCTTGCCACCCGGTTGCGCACGTCGATCGATGCTGCGTGCACGCCTGCCGATGCCGGTACCCCGCGGGGCCACGCCGGCAGATTGCCGGCAAGCTTGGCCAGCGCCGGATCGGCGAACAGGATGATGGTGTTTTCCACGTCCTCGAGTTGCCCACCGACTCGCGTTCCAATTGCCGATGCCAGGGCATCGGGTCCGTGCCTGGCAAAGAGGTCCGCCATATTCTGTGCATCGGCCTGCAGCACCTCGGTCCGGCTTTGCTCGATGGTGTTGTGCCAGGCGTACAGCAGCGGCGTGGCGAACAGGGTGAGTACGACCAGGCTCACGGCAACGTAGCCAAGCCCGACGTTCAGCGCCGAAAAGCGCAAGCGCTTAATCATCTGCCGTCAGCATGTAGCCGGCATTGCGAATGGTCCGCAGCAGTTGCCGTCCGCTGCCGTCATCGATCTTCTGCCGCAGCTTGCTGACGTGCACGTCGATGACATTGGTCTGCGGGTCGAAATGATAGTCCCAGACGTTTTCAAGCAGCATGGTCCGTGTCACGACCTGGTTTGCGTGGCGCATCAGGTATTCGAGCAGCTTGAATTCACGCGGCTGGAGCGCGACGGCCTTGCCCGCCCGCGTGACCTTATGGGCGAGCAGGTCCATGGTGAGGTCGCCCAGCGTGAGCGTGGTCTCGGCCCGGCCCTCCTGCGAACGCCGCAGCAGGGCGTCAAGCCGCGCCAGTAGTTCGCCAAACGCGAAGGGCTTGACAAGGTAGTCGTCCCCGCCGCTCTTGAGGCCCCGGATGCGATCATCCACATCGGCAAGGGCGCTCAGGATCAGGATCGGGACCTTGCTTCCGGTCCTGCGCAACGCCTCGATGATCGCCAGGCCATCAATGCCGCCTGGCAACATCCGGTCCATGATGATCGCGTCATAGGGCTCGCTTGCGGCGAGGAACATGCCGTCGCGGCCGTTGTCGGCGTGATCCGTGGTGTGTCCCGCTTCGCTCAGTCCCTTCCTGAGGAACTGGGCGACGCGCTCGTTGTCCTCGACGATCAGTAGCTTCATGATAAGTCCGGCTTCGCCATTGTGAATGCGAGGGACCTCGCCCGCGCAATCGCTGGTCTCCAGGCATGCCCTGGTGAAATATTAGGCACAGCGCGATCCGGTTGCCAGCTCGCTGGCGATCCGTCCGTCCATCCTTGCAATTCCGGGATTATGAGACACTTTGCGCCGGCCGCGGCGCATCGCCGCTGCGCTGGATCCAGCCTCCGCCGAGCGAGCGGTACAGGTCGACAAGACTGGTCAGGCGGTTCAGGCGCGTCGTGACCAGCGCCAGTTGCGCGTTGTACAAGTCGGTCTGCGCGGTCAGCACACTCAGGTAACTGTCGGTGCCGCTCGTGTACAGCATGTTGGCCAGCTCCAGGCGGCGCTGCTGGGTATCGGTGTAGCGCTGCTGCGCCGCCAGCTGGTTGTCATAGGTGCCGCGCGCCGCCAGCCCGTCGGCAACCTCGCGGAAGGCGGTCTGGACAGCCTTCTCGTATTGCGCGATGCCGATGTCCTTCTGGACCGTCGCTACATCCAGGTTGGCCTGGTTCGCGCCAGCGGTAAAGATCGGCATGGCCAGCGAGGGAACGAAGGACCATGCGCTGGACCCGGCCGCAAACAAGCCACCGAGTGCCGCGCTGGCCGTGCCAAAGGTGCCCGTCAGCGAGATGCGCGGAAAGAATGCCGCACGCGCGGCGCCGATGTTCGCATTCTCCGAGCGCAGGGACGCTTCGGCCTGCAGGATATCGGGGCGGCGTTGCAGCAGGTCCGAGGGCATGCCGGCGGGAATGTCGGTGAGGATTTGCTGGGCGCCGAGCCTGACGGGGGGAGGCAGGTCGGGCGGCAGCGGCTGGCCGATCAGCAGAACCAGCGCATTCTCGGCCTGCGCGCGCAACCGGACCTGGGCGGCGTAATTTGCCTGTGCCTGCTCAACGGTGGTCTCCGACAGGCGCAGGTCCAGTTCGGACGCAATGCCGGTGTCGAATTGCAGTTTCACGATCTTGTATGCTGCCTGCGCGGTCTCCAGCGTGCTCCGGGTCACCGCGAGCTGCTCGTCGTAAGCAAGCGTGGTCAGGTACTGGTCCGCGATCTCGGACACCAGCAGGATCTCTGCCGCCTTGCGCGCATAGGCGCTTGCCAGGTATTGCTCGAACGCCGCATCCGAGAGGCTGCGCACGCGCCCGAAGAAGTCAATCTCCCAGGACGCTGAAACCGCCACCGAATAGTTGCGGGAGGTGTTCGCGCCGGTGCCGGAACGGCTGGTCGAAGTGCCCGTGGCCGACGCGCTCGCGCCGGCGTCCACCTGCGGAAACATTGCCGCGTGCTGGATGCGGTATTGCGCCTGGACTTTTTCGACGTTCAGCGCCGCGACACGCAGATCCCGGTTGTTGCGCAGCGCGAGTTCAACCAGCCGCTGCAGGCGGGGATCGGCAAGGAAGTCGCGCCAGCCGATGTCCGCGGCAGGCAGCGTTGCACTGGCTGTCCTGGCTGCAGCGGTCTGGTAGGCCTCGCCCGCGGGAAACGCGGCCGACACCGGCGCTCCCGGTCGCTGGTAGACGGGCTGCAGCGAGCAGCCTGCGACAAGGGTTACGAGCAGTGCGCTGGCGATGCATCTGTATCGCTTCATGTCAGTGATCTCCGGTACCCTGGCCGGCCGCGGCCATCGTCGATGCTGCCGGCCCGGCCGGCTTCTTCCTGCCAAGCTTGCTGCTGACCACGACATAGAACATCGGGATCAGGAAGGTGGCAACAAAGGTGGCGGTCAGCATCCCGCCGATCACCCCGGTGCCGATGGCGTTCTGGCTGGCGGAGCCTGCTCCGCTTGCCAGCGCGAGCGGCAGCACGCCCAGCATGAACGCCATCGAGGTCATCACGATTGGCCGCATGCGCATATGCGCCGCTTCAATGGCCGCCTGCAGCGCCGTGAGGCCCTGGGCGTGACGCTCGCGTGCGAATTCGACGACCAGGATGGCGTTCTTTGCCGACAGGCCAATGGTGGTCAGCAGCCCGACCTGGAAGTACACGTCGTTGGACAAGCCCATCAGTGACGTTGCGCCGAGTGCGCCCAGGATGCCGAGCGGCACCACCATGATGACGGAGACCGGGATCGACCAGCTCTCATACAGGGCGGCCAGGCTCAGGAACACCACCAGGATCGACAGGCCGTAGAGCAGGGGAGCCTGCGAACTCGATTGCTTCTGCTCCAGCGAGGTGCCCGTCCACTCGAAGCCGATTCCCGCAGGGAGTTGTTTCGCCAGCCGTTCCATCGCCAGCATTGCCTGCCCGGAGCTCTTGCCCGGCGCGGCCTGGCCCTGGATCTCCATTGCTTCGACGCCGTTATAGCGCTGCAGGACGGGTGGGCCGTAGGTCCATGCAGTCGTCGCGAACGTGGAGAAGGGCACCATGGTGCCGCCGCTGTTGCGTACATAGAGCAGGCTGATGTCGTCGGGATTCATGCGATAGGGCGCGTCGGCCTGCACATATACCTTCTTGATGCGTCCGTCGGTATCGAGGAAGTTGTTGACATAGCGCGAGCCCCAGGCAGTCGAGAAAGCCTGGTCGACGTCGCTGAGGCTGACGCCGAGCGCGGCGGCTTTCTCGCGATCGATATTGACCTTGAAGGTCGGGTTGTCCAGTTGCCCGTTGAAGCGCACCTGTGCAAGGTCAGGATCCTGCCTGGCCAGCGCGAGGAGCTGGTCGCGCGCCCTGGCGAGCGCGTCATGGCCGAGTCCGCCGCGATCCTCGAGCTCGAAGTCAAAGCCGGCTGCGACGCCCAGGCCGCGGATCGGCGGTGGGCTGACGGGGAAGACGACGGCATCCTTGTAGGTGGCATAGCGCTTGATGATGCGCTCGGAAAGGGCCTTGGCGGTCAGGTCGGGACTGTTGCGCTGGCTCCAGTCCTTGAAGCGGACGAACAACTGGCCCTGGCTCTGGCCGCGGCCGGCATTGTTGATGCCATTGACCATGAAGGTGGCGTCGACCATCGCCCCCTCATCCTTCAGCAGGTAATTGCTGACCTCGTCGAGGACCGCGCCGGTGCGCGCCTGCGTGGCCCCAGGCGGCGTCTGGACCTGCACGAACATGAAGCCCTGGTCCTCGTTCGGCAGGAACGATGTCGGCAGCTTGACAAACATGATGCCCACGGCAGCCACGATGGCCGCATAGATGATCAGCCAGCGACCGGAGCGGGCCGCGACGTGCCGCACGCCGTGCACATACTGGTCCCGGCCCTTGTCGAAAGTGCGGTTGAACCAGCCAAAGAATCCCTTCTTCTCGGCATGGTCCTCGCGCGGTGGCTTCAACAGCATGGCGCACAAGGCGGGCGTGAGCGAGAGCGCAACGAACACCGACAGCAGCATCGATGAAACAATGGTGAGCGAGAACTGGCGGTAGATCCCGCCGACCGTGCCGCTGGAGAACGCCACCGGCACGAATACCGCGCACAGCACCATCGCCACGCCAATCAGGGCGCTGCTGATCTGCCCCATCGCCTTGCGGGTCGCCTCAAGCGGAGACAGTCCTTCCTCGTGCATTACGCGCTCGACGTTTTCGACCACCACGATGGCATCGTCCACCAGCAGGCCGATGGCCAGCACCAGGCCGAACATCGACAGCGTATTGATGGTGAAGCCTAGCGCCGACATCACGCCGAACGTTCCCAGCAGGACCACCGGCACCGTGATCGAGGGGATCAGTGTGGCGCGCAAACTCTGCAGGAACAGGTACATCACCAGGAACACCAGGACGATGCCCTCCAGCAGGGTCTTGATCACTTCTTCGATCGAGATCTTGACGAACGGCGTGACGTCGTTCGGGTAGACCACCTTCAGTCCATGCGGAAAATACGGTTCCAGTTCCTTGACGCGGGCGCGTATCGCGGCGGCGGTGACCAGCGCGTTGCCGCCGGGCGCGAGCTGGATGCCGATGCCGGAGGCGGGCTGGCCACTGTACTTGTTGTCGACATTGAAGCTCTCCGCACCGAGATTGATGCGCGCGACGTCACGCAGCCTTACCTGCGAGCCGTCCGGCAGCACCTTGAGCAGTACATTGCCGAAGTCCTCGCTGGTGCGCAGCAGCGTCGATTCAGTGATGGTCGCGCTCAGTTGCTGGCCCTGCACGGCCGGCGTTCCACCAAGCTGGCCGCCGGAAATCTGCACGTTCTGGCTTTGCAGCGCCGCGGTGACGTCATTGGGGCCGAGGGCGTAGCTATTGAGCTTGTTCGGGTCGATCCAGATCCGCATCGCGTACTGCGTACCGAACACGTTCATGTTGCCGACGCCGTTGATCCGGCTGATCGGGTCCTGGACGTTCGAGACCACGTAGTTGGCGATGTCGAACTTGTTCATGCTGTTGTCAGCCGACACAAAGCCGATCACCATGAGAAACGCGTTGGTGGATTTGGTGACGCGCACACCCGACTGCTGGACCTGGGCCGGCAGCAACGGCACGGCGAGCTGCAGCTTGTTCTGCACCTGCACCTGGGCGATATTGGGGTCGGTGCCGCTGGCAAACGTGAGCGTCGTGGTCGACTGGCCGGTATCGTCGCTGGTCGACGACATGTAGAGCAGGTTGTCAACCCCGCTCATCTGCTGTTCGATCACCTGGACCACGGTGTTTTGCACGGTCGTCGCGGAAGCCCCGGGGTACGTGGTGCTGATCTGCACCGAGGGCGGCGCTACTGGCGGAAACTGCTCGATCGGCAGGGACTGGATAGCCAGTCCTCCCGCCAGCATGATGAGCAGGGAGAGGACGATCGCGAAGATGGGGCGGTCGATGAAGAAGCGTGCCATGTCTGGGTCCGTCCTTAGCTAGCCTGCGCAAGCACAGGTGGCTGTCGCATCGCGGACGCGCCGCCGGTGTCTGCCTTGGCCGCAGCCTGCGCCGCCCGGCCTGGCGCTTCCACTGCCTGTACCAGCATCCCGGGTTGCACTTTCTGGCCGCCGGCCACGACGATTCGCTCGCCATCGTTCAGGCCGCCGGTGACAATCCACTTGTCGCCGAGCGTGCTTTGTGCCTGGATGGTTCGTTGAACGACCTTGCTGTCGGGGCCCACCACCAGCGCGGTCGCCTGCCCCTGCGGGTTATGGCCGACGGCAGGGACAGGCACCAGGTATGCGTTGTCATTGACCCCTTGCTCGAGGCGGGCGCGCACGAACATGCCGGGGAGCAGGACATTGTTCGGATTCGGGAATATCGCGCGCACTGTTACCGAGCCAGTGGCCGGATCGACCGTAACACCGCTGAATTCAAGCTTGCCGGCCAGCGGATACTGCGTACCGTCCTCCAGCGTGAGCGTCACCCGGGCCTGGTCCAGGCCGTGCGGCTTTACCTGCCCGCTGGCGACCTCGCGCCGAAGCTGCAAGCCGGCGACGCTTGCCTGGTTGAGGTTCACGTAGATCGGATCGATCTGCTGGATCGTGGTCAGCAGCGTCGCCGCGCTGCCCTGCACGTAGGCGCCCTGGGTGACCTGCGAAATACCGCTGCGTCCCGCAATCGGCGCCACGACATCGGTGTATCCCAGGTTGAGCCTTGCCATCTCGACGGCGGCCTTGCTGGCGGCAACATCGGCGGCGGCCTGCTTGCGCGCCGCGACGGCGTTGTCATAAGCCTGTTTGCTGATCGCGTTGCCGGCGATGAGGGTCTGGTAACGCTCCGCCTGGGCGGTGGTGGTGGCGAGATTCGCTTCCGCCTTCTGCAGTGCCGCCGACGCACTGTTCAAGGCGGCGCGATACTGTGCCGGATCGATCTGGTACAGCGTCTGGTTCGCCTTGACGTCCGCGCCTTCCTGGAAGCTGCGTTTTTGCACGATGCCGTCAACCCGGGCCCTGACCTGTGCAATGAGGTAGGCCGAAGTGCGGCCGGGGAGTTCCACCGAGACCGGAACACTGGTCCGTCTGACCGTGACCACCGTGACTTCCGGCGCCGCTGACTTTGGACTCGCTGGTATTGCGGGACCGCAGCCCGCGAGCGCGAGAACAGCCAGCGTGACGGCCAGACCGGCACTGCGCCGAAGTGTTTTGTGCGAATTCATCAACAAGGCTCCATCCCGGTGGGTTGTGAAGGGCGGGTGGTTGCACTCTGCGCGATCGCGGATGAAGGCTGGGTTGGCGGTTCATTAACAGTTGTTAATGTGCGGGGAACGCGGCGAATGACGAATGACAAATCCGTAATCCAATTGACAGCGTTACAGGCCCCCGCACTAACTAGAATCCACGCCGTCGTACGCGAACGACGCCGGCCGGAGCTCGCCTCGGCGAGCGAACCCTTTCACCCTGGAAAACTGGAGCGGGACATGCATGAATGGACTTCGGCAGGACCTTCCGTGCTTGCAGCGTTCATGGCCTCGCTGGTCGAGTTCGTGGAGGCACTCACCATCGTGCTGGCGGTTGGTGCCGTCCGCGGCTGGCGCTCGGCGCTGCTGGGGACGGCAGCTTCGCTGGCCGCCCTGATGCTGCTGGTGGCAGTAGCTGGCCCTGCACTCGCCAGGATTCCGCTGCCGGTGGCCCAGCTGGTCGTTGGCACGCTGTTGCTGCTGTTCGGCATGCGCTGGCTGCGCAAGGCGGTGCTGCGGGCGGCGGGCATCTTGCCGATGCACGATGAAGCTCAGGCGTTCACCACGCAAACCGAAGCCTTGCGCCGGCAAGCCGGGCCATCCGACAAGTCGATCGATGCGGTGGCATTCGCGACCGCCTTCAAGATCGTGATGCTTGAAGGCATTGAGGTGGTGTTTATCGTCATTGCCATCGGCGCGAGCGGGCGCTTGATCCTGCCTGCGTCCATTGGTGCCGGCCTGGCATTGCTTGTGGTAGTGGCACTCGGCGTATGGCTGCATCGACCGTTGGCGAATGTTCCGGAGAACTCACTCAAGTTCGGCGTCGGTGTCATGCTTGCCGCCTTCGGCACGTTCTGGGCAGGCGAGGGCATCGGCCTGTTGTGGCCGGGTGACGACTGGGCGATCCTGGCTCTGATCGGCGTCTTTGTTGTCGTCGCGCTGGCAATGGTTCACCTCTGCAGGCGACTGCGCGGGACCTCCCGGACGCGGCCGAAGGCAGCCGCCGGCGCGCATACGCCCGCTCGCCGCGGCCTGGCGAAGGGGGTCGAGGAAGTGATGGGACTGTTTGTGGACGACGGGTGGCTGGCCATCGGCGTGGTGGCCTGGGTGCTGGCTGCCTGGGAGATCCGCGCATTGCATGCCGTCGCCGCCGCGCAGGCGGCGCCGTTGTTCGCAGTGGGACTGACGGCGTTGCTGGCGGCTAGCGCGGCTCGGCGTGCGCGCGCCTGAGAGCAGATGTAATGCGATCGTAATGGATTGGTCAGGCTGCCGTCCCTGGGCGGAGCCAATACTGACTGCAGCATCTTCATCATACGGATGACGGTGCGGCGGCTCCGGCGCTACCGGAGGCAATCCAACCGAAAGAGGTAACGCATCATGAAAGCACTCATTCGAACTGTACTGATCTCCTGCGCTCTGGCAGCGCCGGCACTGTCGTTCGCGCAAAGCGTGCAGGCACCGATCACCCGTGCCGAAGTCCGCACCGATCTGATCCGGCTGGAACAGGCCGGCTACAAGCCTGGCACCGATAACGCGACATATCCCGAAGGCATCCAGGCGGCCGAAGCCAGGGTGCAGGCGGAGGATGCCGCGGCGGCCACGGGTGCCGCTGCAAGTGCGCAACCGCAGGCACACGAGCATATGCAGGCGGCTTTGCCGTCAGGGACCGTCCAACCCAGGATTGATGACGTCCGCAGCTCGTTCTACAACGGCGCGTAACACGCCGATGCTGCTGCACCCTACGCGTTCCGGTAGCGAACCAAATACCCGGAACGCGGCAGCAGGGCCTGGGTCACGTCAGCTGCTGTCTCCAGGGTTGCAAGGGCTTGTGGATGTAACTGCATTGCAATGCTCGCGTAATCCCGCTGATCCTAGACTTTGTCCCGCTGTTGGTTGATTCATTGTTTGGGAAACAAGGGATACTGGAGACCCTATGAGGAAGATTAAAGGCGCTGCTGTCGGTATGGCACTTGGCTCGTTGTCGCTCGGCGTGTTCGCTCAGACCAGCGTCACGCTGTACGGTGTCGCCGATGCCGGCATCAGCTTTCAAAACCACGTGAGTGGCGGCTCCAGCGGGAGCGGCTCGCAAGTTGGCGTGACTTCGGGTGGCCTGTCCAGTTCGCGCTGGGGCCTGCGTGGGGTCGAGGATCTGGGCAATAACCTGAAGGGCATCTTCGTGCTGGAAAGCGGCTTCGATCTCGCCACCGGCAAATCTGCCCAGAGCGGCAGACTGTTCGGCCGCCAGGCCTATGCTGGCTTGCAGGGCGACTTCGGTGCCGTCACGCTCGGTCGTCAGCAGAACGCCCTGTACGACCTGTTCGCTGCCTACGACCCGATGGCGCTTGGCCCTGTCTACTCGCTCAACGCGGTCGACAATCAATTCAACGGCCGCGCCGACAATGCCATCAAGTACACCGGCAAGATCGGGGGGCTGACGGCAACGGGCTTCTACAGCTTCGGTCGCGACGTTACCTCGGGCCTCGGCGGCGAAGTTCCGGGCCACTTCAGGGTCGGCACCAACTTCGGCGGTGGCCTGGCGTACGCGAACGGACCGTTTTCGGTCGGCGTCGCCTATGACCAGTACCAGGGCAGTACCCTTGCCACGGCGGGCCTCGCTGCCAGGCGCGCCGCGGTCGGCGCCTCATATGCCATTGGCGCCGCCAAGGCGTTCGCAGGCTATCGCTGGATGCGCGATGAAGTCACCACGGATACGGCGCGTCACGACAACCTGTATTGGCTTGGTGCGCTGTACAAGCTCACGCCGGCCTTCTCCCTGACCGGTGCGGCCTATTACACCGACGCCCGCACTGACAACAAGGATTCATGGATGTTTGTGGTGAACGCCGACTATGCCCTGTCCAGGCGCACCGACGCCTATGTACTGCTCGGATACGTCGCCAACAAAGGGAATGCGACCTTCGGCGTGACTGGAACCGCCAATACCTTGCCGGGGCAGAACCAGACCGGCGCCATGGTCGGCATGCGTCACCGCTTCTGATCCGTATTGCCGTGGGCGCTGCCGCGCTCCCCGGATGAGTGACGAACGCTCATATCGACCTTGACTTCGAACTGGGGCAAGGACGTTTGGCCGGCCGCAATGCCGGCTTTTTATTTGCCGATGGCGGTGATTGCGGTCGACGCCAGTTGCAATTATTTCGATGACGCGCGGCACTATGGCAGGTCGTCGAGCAGCGCTTTCGCCAGCGGCAAGTCACTGGTGTCGAAGCCTTCCGTGAACGCGCCACAGATCTGCGCCAGGTGTTGCCGGGCTGCTTCTGCCTTTCCCTGTCGCTGCCATAGTCGAGCCAGGCTCAGTGTTGCGCGCAATTCCAGCGACTTCGCACCCTGGTGGCGGGCGACTGCGATCGCCTGGTGAAAACACGCCTCGGCGTCTCCGGCATGCGTGGACGGGCCGCCTGCCATGCCGTACGCATGGAGCATCAACTCCCCTTTGAGCCTGTGCAGTTCCGCTTCATGGAAGCGCTCCCCCGTCCTGTTGACGATGGCCAACGCCTCGTCCAGCACGTTCAGCCCGGCGTCCGCCTGCCCCGCGTTCCCGTAGCATTCGGCCAACAGGGCCAGGAAATACGAGCGCTCCCGCTCAGCCCCGGTGGCCCGGTAGGCGGCAAGACCCTGGAGGATCTGGGCGATTCCCTCCTCGCTTTGCCCCTGCACCGCCAGCGCCCAGCCGCGAAGGATCGGCGCCCACGCCAGCCAGAACGGAAATCCCTGTTCGGTTGAGAGCGCCATGGCAGCCTCGGCCAATTCCCGGGCCTGCTGTGCGTCACGCTGAAACTGATGGAGCTCTGCCGCAAAGACCAGGCAGTGGACCAGACCAAATGGATGAGACATCTTCCTGGCCAGGGCAAGCGCCTCCTGGGCCGGTTTGCCGGCCTGACCGGCATGGCCCTGGTACCACAGGATCCAGGCCACAAAGGTCAGGCTACGTATGCCCGGATCCAGCCTGGAAACCAGCGCGTGAGTGTGGTGCTGCCCGGGCCCGTAGAGCGCGAGCACCTGCTGGTGGTGGGCCAGGGCGGTGGCGAATTCACCTTGAAAGAACAGGGTCGCTCCCAGTGCGCTATGGGCTTCCACCTGCAACGCCGGGTCCCGCGCATTGCGCGCGATGCGGAGCAGCCGCTCACCCAGTTCGCGCGCGGTCGCGTACTCTGCACGCAACTGATAATAGGTCCGCAGTCCCAGCAGCGCCGGGAACATTTGCGAAGCTTCCCCGGCCTGTTCGCACAGCGCCAGCGCGCGCGTGTAGGTCGCCTCCACCTCCGGGGCGGCGTAACCCCGGGCGGCCATCAGGGCCGGACCGATGGCAAGCTGCAGTGCGAGCTCCTGCTCAGCGCGTTCGGGTGTGTCGGGCAGGCGCTTGAGCAGTTCCAGCGCCGAACCGAGGTGCCGGATCGCTTCGAGACTGGCCGAACGCTGGAAGGCCTGTTGCCCCGCACAGTGCAGATACGCCACGGCTTTCGGAACGTTGCCGCTTTGGCTGTAATGGTGCGCCAGTTCGCTGCAGTATTCCTTGAGCCGGGTAGGGTACAACGCCTCGATCGCCCGCGCAGTGCGTTCATGCAGCACGCTGCGCTGTTCCGTGAGCATCGAGTTCCTGGCAACCTCCTGCGTCAGTGCATGTTTGAACGTGTATTCCACCTCCGGGAACGCGGGCCGTTCGTAGAGGAATTCGCCGGCCTCCAGTCGGGACAGCAGGCGGCGCAGATCGCCTTCAGGCCGCCCGGCGACCGCCTGTATCAGACTCCAGGAAAACTCCGTGCCGAGCACGGCAAGAGTCTGCAGCAGCCCCTTCTCCTCACCGGGGAGCCGATCCATGCGAGCCGCGAGCACGCCCTGCACGGTGGGCGGGATACGAATCGCGGTCGGCGTCGTCTCGATCCGGTAATCTCCGGGCTTGCCGAGCAGCGCTTTCTCCTCGGCCAGGGTCTGGACAACCTCTTCCATGAAGAAGGGATTGCGTTCGGTCTTCTCCAGGATGAGCTGCTTGACGCGCGTCAGTCCGGGATCGTCCCCCAGCAGGACGCTGAGTATGTCCTGGGCTTCCACGGGGCCCAGAGGGTCGAGCCGCATCTGGGTATAGTAGCGATGGCACCCCAGGCCATGCTGATACTCGGGCCGGTAGTTCACGAGGACGAGGATCCGGGCAGTTGTCACGGTGTCGACGAGGAACGCCAGGAAGGCCTCCGTGTCGCTGTCCAGCCATTGCAGGTCCTCGAACACGAGCTCGATGGGCTGATTGACGCTCTCGCGCACCAGCAGGCGCATGATTGCCTCGAACGTGCGCTGCCGCCGGATGCGCGGGTCCATGTTCGGCAGCGCCGAACCCGGATCGCCGATGCCCAGCAGATACAGCAGGTAGGGCAAGAGATCTTCCAGACTGCGCTCGAGCGTCAGCACCTTGCCCATGACCTTTTCCCGGCACCGTTGCTCGTCGTCCTGGGCGGTGATCTGGAAATAGTTCTTCAAGAGCTCGATCAGGGGCAAGCAGGCAAAGGACTTGCCGTGCGAAATCGAAAAAACTTCGAGCACCAGGCAGTCTCGCCGGGAGCGCGCTTTGAATTCATGGAACAGCCGCGATTTTCCGACCCCGGCTTCCCCCAGCACCCCGACGACCTGCCCGTGTCCCGCCCTGGCCTGGTCCAGCGCCCGCTGCAGCTGCTCCAGTTCGCTCTGGCGGCCCACAAACCGGGCCAGGCCACGGCGCTCCGCCACTTGCAGGCGCGTGCGCAATGGCCCCAGGCCAAGCAACTCGTAGACGGTGAGCGGCTCGGGGATGCCTTTGACCTGGGTGTCGCCCAGGGTCTTGAACTCGAAATACCCCTCGGCCAGCTTATGGGTCGACGCGCTCACCAGGATGGAAGAAGGCGCCGCAATCGTCTCCATCCGGGAGGCGATGTGGGTCGTGTGCCCAACCGGCTCGTAGTCCGTGTGCAGGTCGTCCTTGCGGATCCAGCGCACCACAACCTCACCCGTGTGGATGCCCACCCGGATCTGCAGCGGGATGCCTTGCTCCTGGCGCATCCGGTCACTGTGGCGTTGGATGGCGTCCTGCATGCGCAGCGCCGCATACAGCGCCCGCTGAGGATGGTCCTCATGGGCGATGGGGGCGCCGAACAGGGCCAGGATCCCGTCGCCCAGCGACTTTGCCACGTAGCCCCCGTAGTGGTGCACGGCCTCCATCATCAGGGCGACGACGGGGGCGATCAGGCGGTCGACGTCTTCCGGGTCGAGATCGTGTATCAACGCCGTCGAGCCGGCCATGTCGGCGAACAGGACGGTGATGGTCTTGCGTTCGCCGGCCCCGGACGTGTCGCCGCCGCGCGCTTCCAGCGCAGCCTGCTCGGCCAGGATGCGCTCGGCCAGGTAGGGAGGGGTGTACTGGATCGGGGCGGCGGGCGACGTTTGTGGCCAGGCGCCCAGGGGCGCACCACATTCACTGCAGAATTTTGCGGCCGGGCCCGACTCGTGGCCGCAGCGCGAACACACGCGTGCCAGCCCGGCGCCACACCCCTCGCAGAATCTGGCCCCGGCAGAGTTCTCGAATCCGCAGCTCGAGCAGCGCATACAACCTCACTCGCCCCGGCGCACCTTCTGAAGATTAAACGCCTGACCAATATCTGCGGGCAATCAGTCGATGCAAATAAATGCGGTCGACCAAACGGGTGCCGGCGCGTCGAAATGGCATGCATGAGATTGAATGTGCACTTTTCCAGTTGCCGGCGAATTAATGAAGGGATCGCGGCGGGATGCCGCAGCGCGGGCATCACAATCCACTTTCTTTGGAATGCGGCAAGGCATCAAACGCGGTCGGAACGATTACAGTCTTGTCATTCCGCGCAGGGTGCGCCGGGCATATGATCACTGCATGCAATCCAGACCGCGGCGACAGGGAGCGCAAGGCAATGAAGATCCTGGTGGTGGAAGACGAGCCCAAGACGGCGGCGTACCTGCGCAAAGGCCTGACGGAATCGGCCTTCGTGGTGGATGTCGCGGTGACGGGCGCCGATGGGCTGCATCAGGCCATGGAGCATGCCTATGACCTGGTCATCCTCGACGTCATGCTCCCCGGGATGAACGGCTGGGACCTGCTCAGGCAGCTGCGCGAGCACAAGGACACGCCGGTTTTGTTCCTGACCGCCCGCGACGACCTGGAAGACCGCGTGCGCGGCCTGGAGCTTGGCGGCGACGACTACCTGGCCAAGCCGTTCGCGTTCGTGGAGTTGCTGGCACGCGTGCGCACCTTGCTGCGGCGAGGGCCCTCGCGCGAGGCCGACCGGATCGAGATCGCGGACCTGGAAGTCGACTTGATTCGCCACCGCGTTACCCGTGGCGGGCAGCGCATCGACCTGACGCCGCGCGAATTCGCGCTGCTGCACTTTCTTGCGCGGCGGCATGGCGAGGTGCTGAGCCGCACCCAGATTGCGTCGCACGTGTGGGACATGAACTTCGACAGCGACACCAACGTGGTCGACGTTGCCGTCCGGCGGCTGCGCGCCAAGATGGATGACCATTTCGCACCGAAGCTGATCCACAGCGTGCGGGGCATTGGCTACGTCCTCGAAACGCGCCAGCCGTGAAGTCAGCCGGTTCGCTCACCGCGCGGCTTGCGCTGGCCTTTGCGCTGATTGCGGGGGCCGCCTTTGCCGGGGTCGGGCTATACCTCTATCACGCGCTGGCCATGCAGATCATCGAGCGGGACGACGCGGAGCTCCTGCGCAAGGCCGCCCGCGCCCGCACCGAACTGGCCGAGACGCGAGGGAGCGATGCCGAGCGATGGCGCGAGCTCGGCGGCGTGGTCGCCGGAAATGCCGAGTACGGCCTGCTCGCCAGCGCGCCCGACGGCACGCCGGTAGTGGCGGCGGGAGCAGAGCCGGGCGTGCAGCCCGAAGCTGCGGCGCTGCCGCCAGGGGCGCCGATCGAGCTCGCATCGATCCGCACATGGAGCCGCGCCGACGGGCTGCCTGTGCGCGGCATTTCGATGCTTGCGCACGCCGGGGCGCAGGGGCTGCCGGTGCAGGTCACGGTCTACCAGATTGCTGCATCGCGCATGGCACTGTTGCGCGCCTATCGCTGGAAGCTGGTCATGGCGACGTGCCTCGGTGCCCTGGCCGCGGGCGCGCTTGGCTATGCCGCGCTGCGTGCCGGCATGGCGCCGCTGCGCCGCATGGCGGCCGGCACCCGGGCCGTGACGTTCACCAGCGGAGCACTGCCCGTCGATCCGTCGCTGCTTCCCGTGGAACTCAATGAGCTGGCGCTGGCGTTGCAGCAGATGATCGAGCGGCTGCGCGAGCGCTACGAGCGCTTGTCGCAGTTCTCGGCAGACCTGGCGCATGACTTCCGCACGCCGATCAACAACCTGCTCGGACAGACGCAAGTGGCGCTTGGCAGCGACCGTCCGGTCGAGGAATACCAGGCGCTGCTGGTATCAAACGTGGAGGAATACGAACGCCTTGGGCGGATGATCGAGAACATGCTGTTCCTGGCCCGCGCCGACAACGCGCGCGTGGCGGTGCGCTACGCCGAGCTGGACCTCGCCACCGAGCTGGAGCGGCAGGCGGACTACTTCGAACTGCTGGCGGACGCCCGCGGGATCACCATTCTCGTCGATGCGCGGGGCCAGGTCCATGCGGATCCCACGCTGCTGCGGCGCGCCGTCGGCAACCTGATCTCCAATGCGGTCCGGTACGCGCCCACCGGTTCGCAGGTGCGCCTGTGGGCGCGCGAGGCGGGCGCGCAGGTGCGGATCGAGGTGTCGAACCCGGGCCCGGGCATTGCGGCAGAGGATCTGCCGAAGCTGTTCGACCGGTTTTTCCGTGCGGACCCTGCACGGGCCAACTCCGGCGAGTCGTCAGGCATCGGGCTCGCCATCGTCAGGACCATCATGGATCTGCACCATGGCACCGCACAGGCGGAATCGACACCGGGGCAAGTGACCTGCTTCCGGCTGATCTTTCCGGCCCGCGCGGACCTGGGCCAGTGACTCAGGCTTGGGCAGGCAGGTGAGCGCCATCGAGGTAAGGGTCGCGCGCGCCATTGTTGGCGCCGTCCGTGAAGGGGTCGCGCTGGCGGTGGACCTGGTCGGCGATCGCCCCGTTGGGCCCGTTGGAGGGATCGACAGCCGCTGAGGCAAAGGGCGCGGCGGACGCAAGTACCGTGAGCAGCAGGGCGGTAGTGAGGATTCGGCGGGTAGGCAACATGACATTCTCCAGTTGAGTCGTGCGGCGTGCGGATCGTCGCGCCGTGCAAAGCAGTCTAGGTATCCGATGCCAACCGATGCATTGCTGCTTGATGACAGAGTTGTAAGTCTCGGCGACGTTCCTGCTCGGCATCGGGGCCGAGCACGACTGGCCGGCCATGGCGCTTTGCGCGTTGAACGTAGCGGGGCTGCTAGCACGTCTAGCGCGCTTTATGCAAGCTGCCAGCGCCAGGTCCTGGCATTCGCCGGTTCGCCACCTTGGGCCAGCAGTTCGCGTAGCGCCGTCTTGAGTACCTTGCCGTTGCTGTTCCTCGGCAATGCATTGACGAACAGATAGGCTTTCGGCCGCTTGAATCTGGCGATCCGTTGCAGGCACCACTGATCCAGTTCGGACTGGGTCATCCGCATCCCGGCCTTCAGCACGACGACGGCCACCACTTCTTCGCCCCAGACGGGATGGCTGCGACCGAGCACGGAGACTTCAGCCACAGCGGCATGGGCGAGCAGGGCGTCCTCCACCTCACGCGGGTAGATGTTGGAGCCACCGCTGATAATCGTGTCCTTGCTGCGGTCCTTCAGCGTGAGCTGCCCCTGCTCGTCCAGGCACCCGACATCGCCGGTATGCAGCCAGCCATTGCGCAGCGTCGCGGCACTGGCCTCCGGATTATTCCAATAGCCTTGCATCACCGTGGGCCCGCGCACCAGGACTTCACCGATTGCCCCCGCCGGGAGCGCACGGTCCTCGGCGTCGGCGATACGAATCTCCACGCCGGGCAGGGTACGCCCGACCGAAGCCAGCGCCTTGAGGTTGCCGTCGGCGTAGGCGCGGCCGATCTCGTGGGACGAATGGGCGGTGATGGTCATCGGGCTTTCGCCCTGGCCGTAGATCTGCGCGATGCGGGGGCCCAGGCATTCGATTGCGGCGACCTCGTCCTCCACATAGAGGGGCGCACCGCCGCAGACCACGAGCTTGAGATTGGCGAGGTCGGCCCGGGTCCGGCGTGCGTATTCGACCAGGCGCTTGAGCATGGTCGGCGCGGCGAAAAAGCTCGGGCGCTGGTGCGTGGCGATCAGGCCCGCCAGTTCGGCGGCGTCGAAGCCGCCTGAAGGTGGAATCACCTGACTCGCACCTTCGGCAAGGTGGGGGACCACGTAGAGTCCCGACCCATGGGACATTGGCGCCGCATGAATCAGGCTGTCGCCTGGAAGGATGCGGGTGACCGCGCTGGCATAGGCGCGGGACATGGCGCCTAGATTGCGGTGCGAGAGCATGACCCCTTTGGGCTTGCCGGTCGTGCCGCTGGTGTAGAACAGCCAGGCGAGGGCGTCTTCGGACACATCGGTAACCGGCATGCCGTGTGCCGCAAACAGGGCATGGTAGTCGGTGGAACCGACCACGATGGTCCGGGCGCCAGACACTGCCTCGGCGTCGGCGGCGAAGCTGAGGCGGGCGCCGCTGTCCTGCAGGATGCCCTGGATTTCGCGCGGATGCAGCCTGGCGTTGATCGGTACGGCACACAAGCCCGCGTGCCAGATGCCGTACAGAAGCTCGACATACTGTGGGCAGTTCTTCATGACCAACGCGACCTGGTCCCCGGCATGCAGCCCGAGCCAGTCACGCAGGCCGCAGGCGCAGCGTGCCACGCGGTCGGCGAGTTGCCGGAAGGTAAATAGCGGCTCGGTGCCGAGATAGAGCGCTGGCTGATCGGGATAGGCGCGGGCCGTGCGGACGAGCATTTGCGCAAGGTTGGGGTTCATGCTGCCTCCCGTTTTTGTCGTTGTCTGCAGGGGACAGGCAGTGCCTGCCCCCGCGTTTCACGCTACGATCAGTCCGGGGCGCGCTCCGGAACCGGCAGGTGCACCCATTCCTTATAGAAGGCCTCGATGTCCGGCTCGAAGTCGTGGATCACCGGATACCACGGGGTGGGCGCCTCGACGTCGTGCATGGTGCCGCACGCCGGGCAGTAATACTCGCGATATACCTGCCACTGGGTGTCGGGGGCCATGAGCCTGGGATAGACCTCCGTCATCGCCTCCTCGGTGTCGCGCACGTAGATCGAGGCATGCAGTTTCCAGTTCTCGCGGTAGTCGCAGAACTCGTGGCCGCAATCGCACTTGACCACCCACTTCATGGTGCTGGCCGATTGCACGATATGCATATGCGGGCCGAGCGGCAGCACGATGCGGTCCGGAAAGCTTACCTTGGCCTGCAGGGCCGCCAGGTACTGCTGGAACCGGCTGTCATCCTTGGGCATCGAGAGCATGCGGAAGGTGGTTTCCCAGTCCAGGGAGCCCTCGACGAGGTGGGCGACCTGTTCATTGGTATAGGCAGACATTGTTCAGCTCCTTGATTCGGTGATTACTCTTCGACCTGGACGACGGTGGTGACGTCGGGCAGCAGGGAGAGGTCCATGCGGTGCTTGGCACCGTAGGACGGCACGCCCAGTTCTTCCTCCAGCAACTGCCAGTCCGCGGGGAGATTCCAGAATGCCTTGAATTCCCGCGTGAACTTCTCCGACAGGCCGAAGCTGGTGGCGAACATGTGTTGCACCTGGAGGGAAGCGTGCTTGTTGAGGATGCGTTCGCGCTCTTCCTTCATCCATTCGCGCGTCGGCAGGGCTCGGGCGAGGCGCTCCTTGCGAATCTCGGCGCGACGGGCCTGGGTCTTGGCTGCATCCACGGTGAACACGCCCCTGGCGTCCCGGGTGAAGACGGCGCCATAGACCTTCTGCGCATATTCCGGCAGCAGGAATTTCTGGTTGAGGTCCGCCTCGATGGCTTTCGGATCCCGGTCGATCGGGTCACCAAAGCCCGGGCCGCCGCGCAGGTAGTTGAGGTACAGGTCGTGGTTGGCGTAGCAGTCCTCGGTGGTGATGCACTGCTTGTCACGCTTGACCACGGCGGTGGCATCGATGTGGCGCTCGAAGTCCGGGTTGCCCGGATCGATGTCGCCGCCCAGGGGCAGGGAGTCGCCGATGGCGATACGCTGGTCAAGCCCCGTCTTGTGGGCCTCGAAGCGGTAGCCGGTGGCTGAGGGATAGCCGCCCATCATGCCCCAGTCGCTGTTCATGAAGCCGTTGCCCATGAAGAACATGGTCCAGTCCTGGGCGTTCCACACCATGCGCAGCGTCTCGAAGCCGCAACCGCCACGGTACTTGCCATACCCGCCGGAGTTGGCCTTGACGTTCCGGCCAAGGTAGAGCAGTGGCTCGGCCATCTCCCAGATCTCGATGTCGCCCATGTCGCCTTCCGGGTTCCAGATGGCTGCGGCGTGGTTGAGGCCGTCCTTGACGGCGCAGGCACCCGTACCGCAGGAGCTGGCCTCGAAGCTGTTGACCGCGTGGATCTCGCCATCCTGATTGATGCCGCCACCTTGCAGCCAGTTGGAGGTGTTGGCGTTACCGGCATTGACCTCTTCCAGATAGCCGCGGCTGAAATAGGATTGTGAAAGACCGCGCCACAGGGCCGCCCAGCCGGAAACCAGGAAGTGCCAGGCGTAGGCGTGGCCGGTGCGGCGGTCATCCGGGTTGCACCAGGTTCCCTTTGGCAGGCGGAATTCGGTGGCAAAGTAAGCGCCGTCGTTGATGCGCTGGGTGGGCACCAGGGTCTGGCACATCATCACCCAGATGCCGGAAGTAAACGCCACCTGGTGGGCGTTGAAGGTATGCCAGCCCCAGCGGCTTGCGCCTTCGAAGTCGAGGCGCCACTTGCCGTCCGGCTTGATGGTCATCTCCACCGGCGAGTGCATGATGGAGTCGAGCTTGGCGAAGGCGTTGGAGACTTGCACATCCTCGTGCTTGTACGGCACGTCGACAAAGGAGACCTTGCGGTACTTGCCCGGCAGGGTCATGGCCTTGATACGGCTCTGCAGTCCGCGGCGGCCTTCTTCGATGACCTCGTAGGTGAATTGCTCGTAAGCCTCGATGCCGTCGGCACGAATCACCTCCTCCACCAGGTCGCGGATCATGTGGCAGCCGGCGATGCGGGTCTTTTCGTCGAGAATCCAGTACTTGGGCGTGCGCACTGAGCGCTGGGACTCGTGCAGCCAGTCGCGCAGCGGTTCGTCGTTCACGCCGGTCTTGCGGCAGGTGATCATGTAGCCGTCGCCGAAGCGCTGGGTCTGCCCGGTGGACATGGAACCCGGCGTCACCGACCCGGTGTCGATGACGTGAGTGACGCCGCCCACCCAGCCGATCAGGCGGCCCTCCCAGAAGATCGGCACGATGGTGGCGATATCGCAGGGGTGCACGTTGCCGATGGCGCAGTCGTTGTTGGTGAACATGTCCCCCGGATTGATGCCGGGGTTGAGTTCCCACTGGTTCTCGATCATGTACTTGATTGCGGCGCCCATGGTGCCGACGTGGATGATGATGCCGGTGGAGGTCAGCACGCAGTCGCCCACAGCGTTGTAGAGCGTGAAGCAGAGTTCGCCTTCCTGCTCGACGATCGGGCTGGCGGCAATCTTCTTGGCGGTTTCACGGGCATGGACCAGGCCGCCGCGCAGCTTGGAGAACAGCTTCTCGTAGCCGATCGGGTCGCTGTCACGGAATTCCAGCTTCTCGAGGCCGTTGTAGTGGCCGGTGGCCTTGGTGCGCTCGATGATGCCGTCGCGGTGCTGCTTGAGCGTCTGGCCGTTCTGCAGCAGGTCGGCGAAGCCGATTTCTTTATTGCTCATCATATTCATGGCGGGTCTCCTTACTTCACTTCCTTGAGATGGAACAGGCGGTGCTTGTCGATCGTGGTTTCGAAGCCGTCGGGCACGACGAAGGTCGTGGCGTCGGATTCGATGATGGCGGGACCCACGATGTGGTTGCCGGCCTTGAGGGCTTCCATCTTCCAGAGTGCGGCGTCCACCCACCTCTTGTGGCGGTAGAAGGGACGGGTGCCGAGATAGGCCATTTTGGGCGGCGTCGGGCCGGCGTCCGTGTCTTCGGGCAGCACCGGCTTCTGGGTCACGACGGTGCCGCGCAGGATGGCGCCGGTGATCGAGAAGCCCAGTTCCGGCGAGCGGGCGGAGCTCGCGTAGACGCGGCCGTAGGTGTTCTCGAAGGCCTCGACGATCTGGTCCCAGTCGGCCGCGGTGGCGGCGCTGGTCACCGGCGAGACGATTTCGAGGTCATTCAGCTGGCCCATGTACTGCATCTTGTAGCCGGGGATCAGCAGCACGTCCTCGGGCTTGTAGCCGTTGAGGACGAATTCGTCGATGACCTTGACGGCCAGTTCAGACCAGGCTTCCTGCAGGCTCTGGCAGGCGCCTTCCTTGTTGGCGTCGGGGGCGTGCTGGGCCACACCAAGGTCCACTGACTTGTCGTAGCGGTACTCGAAGTCGGCGCAGGCGCAGCCGAAGGCCGAGAAACCGGCCGCCCAGGCGGGCACGACGACATCCTTGAAGCCGACGCCCCCGGTGTAGCCGTAGGTGTGCACCGGGCCGGCGCCGCCGTAGGAGAAGCAGGTGAATTCCGCCGGGTTGTAGCCCTTGGCACTGATGTTGGCGCGCAGGTACTCGGAGAGGGTGAGATCGAGCAGCTCGATGACGCCGGCGGCGGCATCCTCGACCGACAGGCCGAGCGGGTCGGCGATCTGCGCCTTGATGTGGTCGCGCGCACGCTGCACGTCGAGCTTGATGGCACCGCCCAGGAAATTGTCCGGGTTCAGGTAGCCGAGCACGACGTGGCAGTCGGAGACGGACACCGTATCGAGCCCGCTTTCCGGCCAGCAGGTGCCGACGCGGTAGCCGGCGCTGTCGGGGCCGAGCTTGATCGACTTGCTGTAGGGGTCGAGGCGCACGAAGCTGCCGGCGCCGGCGCCGACCGAATCCATCGCCACCAGCGGCAGGGAGAGCACCAGGCGGGCCATGTCGGGGTCGGACTTGATGGCGAAATTGCCCTTGGTGATCAGGGCCACGTCGAAGCTGGTGCCGCCGATGTCGGAGCAGGCGATGTTCTCGTCGCCCAGGTACTCGCCCAGCAGCCTGGAGCCGATGACGCCGCCGATGGGACCGGAAACGATCGTGCGTGCGAGTTCCTTGGCCTTCCAGCTGATGGTGCCGCCGTGCGTGGCCATCACCCGCAGGTCGAACCTGGCGCCGTGCTTCTTGAACCGGTCGCTCACCTTCTTCAAGGTCTGGCGCGAAGGCTCTGCGCCATAGGCCTCAAGGATGGTGGTATTCATGCGGTGGCTTTCCTTGCGCGACGGGTAATAGTCCACCGAGGCGAAGACGGGGATATCCACCTTCAGCTTTTGCAGTTCTTCCCTTACCACATCACGGGCGCGTTGCTCGCTCGATTCATTCTTGTGGGATTGCAGCAGGCAAATGACGATGGCTTGCGAGCCGGCCTCCACCAGTTCCCGGGTAGCCTGGCGAACCTCGTCTTCCCGCAGGGGGATGACGACCTTCCCCTGCACGTCGGTACGCTCGGTGACGCCCCGCGTGCGCGAGACGGGCACCAGCGGCTCGTCGTAGCGGTGGGTGTTCAGGTGAATGCGGTCCTCCAGCGCATAGCCCAGGTAGCTCTGCAGCGCACGGCCCATCGAATGGATCTGCTCGAAGCCGCGGTTGCAGATGAGGCCAACGTCGAGGCCCTTGCGCATGAGAATGCGATTGAGCATGGCCGTCCCGGAGTAGACGCAGGTCACCAACTCCGGATAGACGTCGTCAACGGTCCGGTCCCAGTGGGCAAGGGCGTCTTCGGAAGAGTTGAAGATGGCAAGGGATTCGTCGCCGGGATTGCTCTGCGCCTTGCCGACCACGAAGCGGCCATCGGAGCGCACGAAGAATGTGTCGGTCATCGTGCCGCCGGCATCGATGCCCATCACCTGTACGGTGGACTGCGATTGCATACTGCCTCCTGTCATTGATGTAGTCATGGTGGGATTTCCCACAACCCATCCATGGCAAGGCTTGTGCCATGCCTGGCCGGCACCAGGAGGCAGCCCCGCAACGCGATGGAAATCAACGAGTTGCCGGTATTCCCTGGCCACATCACAGGCCGCGGGGCGCCTGCCGCCGCTGTCCGGATTCCCGACGCCCTGTGCGGCGGTGTCCGGGATCCGGACGCTTTCCGGACAGCGACCGATGCGATTGGCATCAGGCAAGCCCCGGGATTTGGCCGCTGGAGACCTGATGGTTGTCCGACGCGGAGCGCGCCAGGCGCTGGCACGCGCTATGCGCTGGTTTCACGCGAATGGCAGCGGAACGTGGTGAAGCTCATGAAGAACTCAGTGGGGTCAGGGCGCCTGATCATCGAAGCGGTTGCCGGCATGGACCTGGCAATCGGCACCCATCTCGTCACCGATCGGCTTTGGTACACGCATCATGGCGTCTACGCGGGGGCCGGCAAGGTCGTGCATTACGCGGGTCTGTCGCGGTCGCTGCGTCGCGGCCCGGTGGACGAGGTCACGCTCGCGGAGTTCGCGCATGGGCATCCGGTCTGGTTCCGGCAAAGCCCCGGCGCCAGGTTCGTTGGTGTGGAAGTGGTCCAACGCGCCTACTCCCGCATCGGCGAGGATCGCTATCGCCTGATTTCCAATAATTGCGAGCACTTCTGTATGTGGTGCTTATACGGCGAGAGCCGCAGTGACCAGATCGATGTATGGAAATTCCGGGCAAGCGATGTGCTGGCTGCCGCGTTCAAGGTTGTCAGGCGGCTCGCGGCTACTGCTGCCGCGCTTGTCGCGACTGTCCGGTTTCCGGACACCTGCGGCTGCAATGACCGGAAACCGGACACCTTCGGGCGGTTTGCTGCAAAGCACAAATTATTGATTTGAAAAGAGATTTATTGACTTGGTGTGGGCACGCGGATACGGTTACTCCAGTCAATTGAGAGCGATCGCCCCATGCCGTTTTCTCGTTGCGGCACCCTGATCCCCCGCGCAGGCGACGAACCCGTCGTGGCCTCCGCCTGGGAGCGTTTTGTGCAGGACCAGCCCCTGGACGTGGCGGGTGTGCGCAGCGTCGTCCTGGCGTCGTGGCAGCGGTGCCGTTCCGAGGCCGTTGACCCCGCCAGGCACTCCGCGCCGGGGGCGGCCGCCGAACGTGTCCGCCAGTTGCAGCGGCAGAACCGGGAGCTCTGCGATGCCGCGCGTCCGGCACTCGAGAGCCTGCGCGATATCCTGCGCGAATGCGGGACCCTCATCATGCTCTGCGACCCGGGCGGCACCGTTCTCCACCTCAACGGCGAGACCAGGGCCCGCAGCGTTGGCGAGGGGATCAACCTGGCCACCGGCGGCTGCTGGAATGAGGATGTCATCGGCACCAATGCCATCGGCACCGCGATCGCCACCGCCACTCCGGTTCAGATCCATGCAGACGAGCATTTCTGCCTGGACGTCAAGCGCTGGACCTGCGCCGCGGCGCCCATTCTTGACCCCTTTAGCCGCACCCTGCTGGGCGTCGTGGATGTTTCCGGCGTCAAGGAAACGTTCCATGGCCACACCCTGGGCCTGGTGGTGACCGCAGCCAGGCAGATCGAAAGCGAACTGGCCCGCCGCGACGTTGCCCTGCATGAGCGGCTGCTGACCCGAGCCATCGATCATTTCATCCGTTACGCGAGCGACTACGTTGTGCTCGTCGACAGCCGTGGGCGCATTGTCCGTACCAACGGCAACGCGCAGGCGGCGCGGGAGAGCTATGACGTGCGGCTGCCCTCGGAAATTGGCAGCCAGGTGCCGGGACTCAACCTCGCACTGTCCGAGATGGATCGGTCCTGCCAACGGCAGGGCTGGCTGCGCGCCGAATGGCTGCACCCGGTGAAGGACCATGACGGTATGCTGGGTACGGTGCTGGTGATCCCGCTCGGGGCGCGCCAGAACCGAACCGCTGTATCGCTGCCCACGGCCACTGTCACGGCGACAGTGGCAGGCAACGATGCATTCCACGAGATCATTGGGGCAAGCGACGTGCTGGAGGCGATCAAGGCGCGCGCGCGCCGTATCGCTCCTCTCGATCTGCCGGTACTGCTCCTTGGCGAGACCGGCGCCGGGAAGGAACTCTTTGCCCGTGCGCTGCATCGGGCGGGTAACCGCCCCGACGGTCCTTTCGTTGCCGTCAACTGCGGCGCCTTTACCCGTGAGCTGCTAGCCAGCGAACTCTTCGGTTATACCGACGGCGCTTTTACGGGTGCCCGCCGCGGTGGTCTTCCGGGCAAGTTCGAGCAGGCCGACGGCGGTACGTTGTTCCTGGACGAGGTCGGCGAGATGCCGCTGGACATGCAGCCCCACCTGTTGCGCGTGCTGCAGGACGGCGTTGTGGTGCGCCTGGGCGATACCCGCGAGCGGCGCGTCGCGGTGCGCGTTGTCGCGGCCACTAACCGTGATCTGCAGAAAGAGATCGCAGCCGGGCGCTTTCGCGAAGACCTGTACCACCGTCTTTGCGTTGTCAGCCTGGTGCTGCCGCCGCTGCGCGACCGGCCCGGCGATATCGAGGCAATCATTGCGCATCTCAACGGCAAACTGGCGTGCAAGTATGGCTGTGCGCCCAAGCAGCTTGAACCCGCCGTGTGGCAGGCGCTGCTGCGCTATCGCTGGCCGGGCAACATACGTGAACTGCACAATGTCTTCGAGGTGATGTTCGCGCTCAGCGAAGGCCACATCATCGACGCGTCTCTGTTACCCCCGGGCATCGCGCAGACGCCAGAGGACGCAGTTTCTGTTTCCACCTCGACGCCAACGCCTGTCCCGCGCGGTCGTCTTGAGGAAATGGAAAGACAAGCGATACTCGATGCGATCGCGAATTCCCACGGCAATATGTCCATGGCCGCCCGGACACTGGGAATTTCGCGGAGCACGTTGTACGTCAAACTGGCCGCGATCCAGTCCGGGCCTGGCACTGCAGGCGCCGGCATGTAGCCGTTTGACTGGCCTGCGGCGTGACATCCTTTCGGCGCTATTCATTTCGGACTATGAGCGTTACATCGAGCATATGGCCTCACATCATCCGTGCGACGAAGTGCTGTCTCGACCCGAGTTCTTCGTTCAGTCCGTCATCGGAAATAGGGTAGAGGCGGACCGAGACACTGTTAGCCTGCAGGTTCGCTTGGCACCAATCCCGGCACGCGAATTCCACGGCCTCGCTGTTGGTGCGACAGAAGCCCTACGCCAAACGCTGAAGCAAATGCGGGACTGACGATGTCAGCAACGCGACCCCGGATGCCGCGAGCAGGCTCAACACAATCTTGCGGAAGGTCGCTTCCGAAATCCCAACATACAACCGGGCGCCCAGGATAGTGGGAATCAGCATCGCCGGGCCGACGATTGCGAGCATCGGCAGCGTGGCACGTGTCACGATTCCCTTTTCCACGTAGATGGCCATGGTCACAAGCAGCAAGGCGAGATTGAAGTTCTGAATGATCGCACGCTGTTCATCCTTGTCGAATCCCCGCAGCGAGCACCACAGTGTGGGAATCGTGCCGGTGAAGCCGCCGATGCCACCCATGATCCCGCCGATGCCGCCCACGATCCCGTCGGCCAACCTCCCGCCCGCCGTGATCTTCGGCAGGTTTCGTACGGCAAGCATCGTCGGGCACCACAGCACCAGGAACGTACCGAGGAAGGCCTTGAAGAGTTGAAGGTCGAGCGCCGGGAGAATCGCGACGCCAACGGGTATGCCAGCCAGGCCGCCGATCAGGAAAGGCAATAGCCTGCCCAGCTTGAATCCTCGGCGCATGGTTACCACGGCAATGATCTGCCCGGTCAGCGCCCCAAAAACCGCCATTGACGCGGCCAGCCTGGGATCCAGCGACCACGCCCAGAACGACATTGCAGTGAGACCAAAGGCGAAGCCCGAAAGCCCTTGTACGAAGCCAGCAACAATGGCTCCCAGTGCCACGACCAGGATTACCGGATCCATGCGTAAGGGCCTCTTTCCTATTGGGGCGTGATCTGAGTGTCCGCAGTGAGCAACTGGCGACGTGGGGCCGCGGTCTGCAGGCCGCAAGCCATATTGGCCTCCGGGTGCGACTTGCGCTGGGGCAAGGCGCTGGCGCGAGTTGTTCCGTACTTCCTGCTTCGGTTGACATTCTATCCAGTTCTGTATATTTTGTCTAGAACGCAAACCGTAGCCATGGGACTTCGATGCGCGCTGGCGCGTGTCCGGCGCAGGCGTTGCAGGCTCGAGGGCGGCTGCGCTCTGCCTGGGGCTGATGGAATGACTCGAAAACGCGAATCACAGACTGGAGATGGCCCAATGAGTTTCCGACGTTTTTTGGTGAAGCTTGTGTTAGCGCTGTGTGCCGCGTTGCCGGCTTCCGCATTCGCGGCTTATCCGGACAAACCGATCAGGCTGATTGTGCCGTCGGCCCCCGGCGGTGCGCCGGATGCGTTGATGCGGGCCCTCGCTCCACAGCTGGCGCAGCAATTGGGCGTGTCCATCGTGATTGACAACAAGCCTGGCGGTTCCTACGTGATCGGCACGATGGAACTGGTGAAGTCCGCGCCCGACGGCTACACGCTGGCTTACGGCAATATCGTCTCGCTGGCGACCAACAAGTCGTTGCTGCCGTCGGTGCCATACGACGTCGAGAAAGACCTGACGCTGATCGCGAACACGCTGCGCCTGTCCAACATGATGATCGTCAATGACAGTGTGCCCGTCAGGACCATTCCCGAACTGATTGCCTATGCGAAAAAGAATCCGGGCAAGCTGGCCTTTGGATCGGATGGCAACGGCACCACGGCGCATCTGGGCGTCGAACTCTTCAAGGCGATGACCGGCGTCAAGATGCTGCATGTGCCCTATCGCGCGGCGACTTCGGCCGTCACGGACCTGATCGGCGGTGGCATACAACTCATGATGATCAACACGCCGGTTTCCGGACCGATGGCCAAGGCGGGCAAGGCGCGGGCGCTTGGCGTCTCCTCGGCGCAGCGTCTGCCTGCATATCCGGACGTTCCTGCGATCGCGGAATCCGTGCCCGGGTTCGAGGTGTCGGCGTGGGGAGGCATCGTCGGCCCGGCCCACATGCCCAAAGACATCGTTACCCGCCTCAACCGCGAAATTCGCATCGCGCTGGCGAGCCCCGCCGTGCGGGAGCGATTCAAACTGCTGGGGGCGGAAATCGCGCCCAGCACGCCTGAGGAGTTCCTGGACCTCTCCCGCCGCGAGACAGCCAAGTGGGCCGGGATCGTGAAATTCTCCGGTGCCAGGATCGATTAAAGGAAATCCCCATGAGTCCCTGGAAAGCAGCCCAAGTCGGCGACCCCGCCGTTGCCATCGATACACCCGCGCTCGTGCTCGACCTGGATGCATTCGAGCGTAATCTGAAGCGAATGGCTGACGCATTGCGCGGCCGAAACGTGCGTCTGCGTGCCCACGCCAAGAGCCACAAGTGTCCGGAGATCGCCTTGCGGCAGATCGCATTGGGCGCTGTGGGTATTTGCTGCCAGAAGGTCAGCGAGGCTGCCGTGTTTGTCCAGGCCGGCGTCACCGACATCCTCATTAGCAACGAGATCGTCGGTGCCGCGAAAATCCACCACCTGATGGAACTTGCCGGCTCCGCCCGCATTGGGGTTCTGGTCGATCATGCCTCGCAGATACAGGCCCTGGCGGCCGCCGCACAAGCATCCGGGAAGAGTGTGGATGTCTATATCGAAATCGACGTCGGCGCCCATCGCTGCGGCATCGCTCCAGGTGAAGAAGCAGCGCATCTCGCAGAATTGATTGTCTCCTCGCCGCTGCGCTTTGCCGGGCTGCAATGCTATCACGGGCCGGCCCAGCATCTGCGCACGCCGCAGGAGCGTACTGCCGCAATTCGCGATGCCGCTGAACTGGCGCTGTGGACAAAGAAAATCATCGAGGCACGTGGCATTCCAGTCGAGATTATCGCTGGCGCAGGCACCGGCACCTTCCTCCTCGAACGCGACTCCGGTGTCTATAACGAGCTTCAGTGCGGCTCCTATGTCTTCATGGATCGCGATTACGGTGAGAATACGCGTGGTCCGGACGACATTCCCTTCGAGCATGCGCTCTTTGTCCTGACTTCGGTGATGAGCAGGGCCACCGGCGAGAGGGCTATCGTGGATGCAGGCCTGAAGGCCTCCAGTGTCGATTCCGGCATGCCACTAGTGTGGAAACGCAGCGATCTGAAATACCTGAAGGCATCAGACGAACATGGCGTAATTGCTACCCCCAGTCCCGCTTCATTGGAGCTGGGAGAAAAGCTGATGCTCATTCCCGGTCATTGCGATCCCACTGTCAATCTTTATGATTCGCTGGTCTGCATACGCGATGGCAGGGTCGAAGCGCTATGGCCGATTGCGGCGCGCGGCGCTCTGCTCTGACTGCCATGCCGATGGTCTGCGACCACGATTGGCATGCATCCGTTGCGTCACTGGTCCCGCGACGCGATGCATCACCACACAGCCAGGCTTCCGGAGCAATTGATGAACACGATACCAGGGAGTACCCGATGAGTGAGCGTTACGATGTCATGATCCGCAATGCCTCGATTGTCGACGGAACGGGAGCGCCACGTTATGCAGGCGAGGTGGGTATCAAAGCTGACCGTATCGTGCGCATCGGCGATTTGCGGGGCGCCAGCGCAACCACGGAAATCGATGCGGCTGGCCTGGTGGTGGCGCCTGGTTTTATCGATGCGCACACGCATGACGACCGCTTGCTGCTCTCTGGTGGGGACATGGCTCCCAAGGTCAGCCAGGGGATCACTACCGTGATCGGCGGCAATTGCGGCGTTTCGCTGGCGCCGATGCCGCGGCAGATTCCCGATCCGGTCACTCCGCCGCTCAATTTGCTCGACGATAGCGGGGCGTGGTTTCAGTTCGAGCACTTTGCGGAGTATCTGGAAGCGTTGCGCGCTCAGCCCGCTGCAACGAATTGCGCCATGCTGGTCGGCCATACGACATTGCGGGTCGCGACGATGAATGATCTTTCCCTGCCGGCAAATCCGGACGAAATCGCAGCCATGCGCGCGCTGGTCGATGAAGCCATGCGCGCCGGCGCGATTGGCGTGTCAACCGGGCTGTTCTACGAACCTTCGATCGCGGCGCCAACGGAAGAAGTCATTGAAATATGCGAGCCGCTACGCGAGCACGGCGGAGTCTATTGCACGCATATGCGCAACGAGGGCGACCACATCATTCAATCACTGACGGAGACCTTCCGCATCGGTCGCGAAGTCGGTGTACCGGTCGTCATCTCGCATCATAAGCTGGTCGGCGTCAATAATTATGGTCGCTCCGCAGAAACGCTGAAGTTCATTGCTGAACACATGGAAAAGCAGGAGGTTTGCCTCGACTGCTATCCTTATCCGGCGTCGTCCACCATTCTGTCCGCGCATCGCGCACGTAATGCGACCCGGGCGACCGTGACTTGGTCAAAGCCCATGCCCCAGTATGCCGGCAAGGATCTGGCCGACATCATGGCCGAACTCGGTGGCACACTGGAAGAGGTAGTCGACCGGCTGTCCCCCGCCGGTGCGATCTACTACATGATGGACGACCGGGATGTGCAGCGCATACTGGCCTTCGACCAGACAATGATCGGCTCGGACGGCTTGCCCCACGACGAATCTCCGCATCCGCGTCTTTGGGGTAGCTTCCCACGTGTGCTTGGCCACTACGGCCGGTCGCTGGGCCTGTTTTCGCTTGAGACCGCGATCCATAAGATGACCGGACTGACTGCCAGGAATTTCAGGCTCGCCGACCGCGGTGTTGTGCGGGAGGGGGCCTTCGCAGACCTGACCGTTCTCGATCCCGAAACCGTTGGCGAGGGAGCGTCATTTGCCAGGCCGATTGCGCCGGCCATAGGCATCGATACCGTGCTTGTCAACGGCAGCGTCGTGTGGCGCGATGGCAAGACCACCGGCGCGCGGCCCGGCCAGGTGCTACGGCGGGAGCGAGCGTAATCGCCAGGCACGCCGGCGCACCGCCGATCGCGCATAGCCTCCGGCTTCGTTCCTGCCGGCGGCAAGGACCGTGTGTCCGACTACAGCATCGCGGAATGCAAGTGATGCGGATTGTCGAGCGTCTCCGCGATGATCCGCAGCGACTCCTCGATCTCGTCACGCTCGCCCGGGCCGCCCAGGCAGACACGAAGCGCATCGGGCGGGTTGCCGTCGGTGGAGAAGGCGGCGGCCGATACCGCGCCGATGCCGCGCGAGCGCAGGTGCAGCGCCAGTTCCGACGGGCTCCACGCGGAAGCCGACGGGATCGGCAGCCACAGGTGAAAGCCTTCCGGGTCCGCGTCATAGGCCAGGCCCTCGAGCACATGGCGCGCAATCAGCTGCCGCGCCGCGCTTTCGGCGCGGATGGCCTTAAGCATGTCGTCCACCATTCCGTCCTTGATCCATGCGGTAGCGAGCAGGGTATTGATGGGGCTCGCCATCACCGTCGTTGCCCGCAGGGTGCCCGCCAGGCGCTGCGCCTGTCGGGCCGTGGGGGCGTGCAGGAATGCGATCCGCAGCCCGGCGCCCAGGCATTTGGACAAGCCGGTGACGTAATACGTGAGTTCCGGGGCGAGCGCGGCAAACGTCTGCGGTGCCCGCAGCGGCAGCATGCCGTAGGCATCGTCCTCGATGATCGGCACGCTGTAGCGCAGCGCGACTTCGGCGAGCTGCTCGCGGCGTGCCTGCGGCATGGTGCGCGTGCTCGGGTTCTGGATGGTCGGGTTGCAATAGAGCGCCGCTGGCTTCTGTGCCTTGCACATGGCCTCGAAGGCGTGGGCGAACGGGCCATCTTCGTCGCCGGGCAGCGCCTGTAGCTGGATATTGAGCTGCGCGGCGATCGCCTTGATGCCGGGGTAGGCCAGCGTGTCGGCACAGATGGTCTGCGCCGGGCGCGCGAGCTGCGACAGCAGTGCGACCAGCGCGCTGTGGATGCCGGGCGTGACCAGCACGGTGTCCGCGCTGCACGCCGGCACCCGGCGGCGCAGCCATGTCGTGGCGACCGAGCGGTCGGCCGGGGTTCCGCCGAAGTCCTGGTAGCGCAGCAGCGTGTAGGGATCGGCAGCCTCCAGCAGTTGCGCCATGGTGGCACGAAGCCGCGCTGTCATCGCGGGCGGCTCCGGCGGCATGTTCATGGTCATCTCCGCACCCGTGCCGCCGCGCAGCGGCATCGCGGGCGCACGTCCGCGCACGTAAGTGCCACTTCCTGTCTTGGTGTCGATCAATCCCCGCTTCCTCGCTTCACTGTAGCCGCGCGCCACGGTGGTGTAGTTCAGTTGCAGCGCTTCGGCCAGGTCGCGCAGCGGCGGCAGCCGGTCGCGCGCGCGCAGCTGGCCGTCGGCCAGTGCCTCCTCGATCAGGTCTGGAATCAGCAGATAGGCCGGCTTGGCACTGCCGGCGATACGTTTTACCCAATGGCTGGTCAGGTTGGACACCGTGGTCTCCCGCTGCGCGATGCGATGGCATTCAGTGCCCTGAGGGTAGCACCCGAATGATCGCCCACCAAGCCGCTCAAGCGATTGCATCAGAGGTTCTCAATGATGGTGCGATATCAGCGCGGATGCACCACGCGTGCGCACCAGGCGGCTGGTTCCCGTTCAAAAACGTGCATTGTGGCGAAGCCGGCATGGCGTGCGCTGTGCACCTCTGGTGGCATCCATGGTCAACGCCGTTGCGATCATTGGGCCGATCATTTGGCCGGCTTCGACTTGATTGGAGATTGATCGCATGACTGCGGGCATTGAGTGGCATATCGGTTGCTGATCCTGGCGTGTTCGGCCCGGCGCCGAACGGTCGATCGGCAAGGGATCGATCGACCACACTGCCCATCAATGCAACGGAGAGAAACATGCCTGCTGTCAGTAAACCAGCCCACAAGAAGGGCGATTTCCTGGTCGACTATGAAGAGAAGGTATTCGAGGACGTAAAGGCCGAAGCGGGCGAGAAGGCGCTGGTGACCTTCCACACCGTCGCCTTCGAAGGCTCGATCGGCTTCGTCAACATGCTGCAGGCCACGCGGCTGCTGCGCAAGGGCTTCGAGACTTCGATCCTGCTGTACGGCCCCGGCGTCAACCTTGGCGTTCAGCGCGGCTTCCCGACGCTTGGCGACGAGGCATTCCCCGGCCATATGAACTTCAACAAGCAGCTCACCAAGTTCATGGAAGAGGGCGGCAAGGTCTACGCCTGCCGCTTCGCCCTGCAGGCCCTGTACGGCCACGGCGAGGCCTCGCTGATCGAGGGTATCCGCCCGATCAATCCGCTCGATGTGCTCGACCTCAAGCTGCTGCACCGCAAGGAGAACGCGCTGATCATCGACACCTGGACGGTCTGAGCGAAAGGGCAGGTGCCACCATGTCACAGAAACGCATTGTGCGCGCGGCCGCGGTCCAGATCGCGCCCGACCTCGAGAGCGGCGAAGGCACGCTGGCCAGGGTCTGCGAGGCGATCGACGAGGCCGCCGGGAAAGGCGTGCAGCTGATCGTCTTCCCGGAGACCTTCGTGCCGTACTACCCGTACTTCTCCTTCGTACGGCCGCCGGTGCAGTCCGGCAGCGACCACATGCGGCTATATGAGCAGGCCGTGGTGGTGCCCGGCCCGGTCACCGATGCCGTCGGCGGGCGCGCACGCCGGCACGGCATGGTCGTGGTGCTTGGCGTGAACGAGCGCGACCACGGCAGCCTGTACAACACCCAGCTTATCTTCGACACCGAGGGCAACCTCGCGGTGAAGCGCCGCAAGATCACGCCCACCTTCCACGAGCGGATGATCTGGGGGCAGGGCGATGCGGCCGGCCTGAAGGTCGCGGACACCGCGATTGGCCGCGTCGGCGCACTGGCGTGCTGGGAGCACTACAACCCGCTGGCCCGCTATGCGCTGATGACCCAGCACGAGGAAATCCACTGCAGCCAGTTCCCGGGCTCGCTGGTCGGGCCGGTCTTTGCCGAGCAGATCGAAGTCACTATCCGGCATCACGCGCTGGAATCCGGCTGCTTCGTCGTCAACGCCACCGGCTGGCTGACCGAGGACCAGATTGCCTCCGTGACCACCGATCCCGCGCTGCAAAAGGCGCTGCGCGGCGGCTGCAACACCGCAATCATCTCGCCGGAGGGCCAGCACCTGGCGCCCCCGTTGCGCGAGGGTGAGGGCATGGTCGTCGCCGACCTCGACATGTCGCTCATCACCAAGCGCAAGCGAATGATGGATTCGGTGGGCCACTACGCGCGCCCGGAACTGCTCAGCCTGGCCATCAACGAGCGGCCGGCGCTGACGGCAGTGCCGATGGCAGGCGCCTTCTCCAACTTCCATGGGAGCATCCGCGATGACATCCAGCGCGACCGTGCCGGCTTCGAGCCGGCAATTGATGACTGAGCTGCAGTCCGTCGGGCTGCGCCTGGAAGACCCGAATGCCGGCGCGGCCAGCCGCCGCGGCGGGGCGGGTCCGTCCGACCACAAGGCAGTCACCATCGATGGCGTAACCATCATGGTGCCGGTGCATACGAGCACGGCGTGGCACTCGCCGTTCGTGGCGCAGGCGCCCGACGGAACGGGGCGCAGCGCGCTGATGCGCGGCACCATCCCGATTGCCAGCATCAGCTTTCCGAAGGCGCCGCGTTTCCATGCGCTGCAGACGCTGGAGGGCATCCCGTACTCGCATATCGCCACGCTGCATGGCGCCGATGTGCTGGCCACCACCGTGCTGCAGACCTGCATCCGCTACGAGAGCCGCAGGAAGACCTGCAAGTTCTGCGCGATCGGCCAGTCGCTGGCGGCGGGCCGCACGATCGCGCGCAAGACGCCGGAGCAACTGGCCGAAGTGGCGCGTGCCGCGGTGCTGCTCGACGGCGTCAGGCATATGGTGCTGACCACCGGCACGCCGCCGACGCCGGACCGGGGCGCGGCTGTCCTTTGCGAGAGCGCCTTCGCCATCAAGGCGGCGGTCGACCTGCCGATCCAGGCGCAGTGCGAGCCGCCCGACGACGACCGCTGGTTTGAGCGCATGAAGGCGGCCGGCATCGACACGCTCGGCATGCACCTCGAGGTCGTCACGCCGGCGCTGCGCGAGCGCATCATGCCGGGCAAGGCGTCGGTGCCGCTGAGCCGCTACATGGAAGCTTTCAAGGCCGCCGTTGCCGTGTTCGGCAGGGGCCAGGTCAGCACGTACATCCTCGCGGGACTCGGCGACACCGCAGAGGCCATCCTGTCGATCTCGCGCGAGCTGATCGAACTCGGGGTGTATCCGTTCGTGGTGCCTTTCGTGCCGATCTCCGGTACGCCGCTGGAGGACCACCCGGCTCCCTCGCCGGCCTTCATGGAGTCGATCCTGCAGCCGCTTGGCGCCATGTTGAGCGCCGCCGGCATGCGCTCGTCCGATATCAAGGCGGGTTGCGGCAAGTGCGGCGCGTGCTCGTCGCTGGCCACCTACGAGCGCGAAGCGGCACCGGCGACGGACGGAGCGCCATCATGAAAAGCGATCTCTGCGTCGAGGTGCCAGGCATCCCGATGTTCCGCATCCGCTGGGCGGAGTACGCCTGGGAGTCGGAGCAGGCCTACCGCCTGCGCCAGGCTGTGTTCTGCGAGGAGCAGGGCATCTTCGCGGGGGACGACCGGGACGCGGTGGACGACGTGGCGCAATTGCTGGTGGCGGTGCGGTTCGAGCCGGCGTTGCCGGGCCTTCCTGGCACCGTGGTCGGCACCGTCCGCATCCACGAAAGCGAGCCGGGCGTATGGTTCGGCTCGCGGCTTGCGGTGGATGCGGCATACCGAAGCCAGGGCAAGATCGGCGCGACGCTGATCCGCCTGGCGGTGAGCAGCGCCCACGCAATCGGCTGCCAGCGCTTCCTTGCGCACGTGCAGAGCCAGAACGTGCCCTTGTTCAGGCGCTTGCACTGGCACGTCCTGGCAGAGGAGACGCTGCTCGGGCGGCCTCACCACCTGATGCAGGCAGACCTGAACCATTACCCGCCTTGCCATACCCCGCACGCGGGCCTGATTACCGAAGGCAGGGCCGTGCGATGAGCCTCGACGATCTCGTACACACCCTGCGCAGCAGCCGCGGTTTTGCGCATAAGACCGATATCCCGGCCATGCTGCCGCTGCTTGGCGCAGCGGCCGCCGGACGCAACGCGGCCATGGCCGTGGACGTAGGCGACGACTGCGCGGCATGGCGGGATGGCGACGGCTACCTGCTGTTCGCCATCGAAGGACTGGTCAGCGATTTCATCCGTACCATGCCGTGGTTCGCCGGCTACAGCGCGGTCATGGCGAACGTCAGCGATATCTATGCGATGGGCGGCAGGCCAACGGCCGTGGTCGATGCGCTATGGAGTCACGGCGCTGATGATGCCGCCGAGGTGCTCAAGGGCATGGCCGCGGCGTCTGCCGCCTATGGCGTGCCGATCGTCGGCGGCCACAGCAATGCGCGCAGCGAACAAAGCCAGCTTGCCGTGGCGATCGTTGGCCGGGCGCGCAAGCTGCTGTCGAGCTTCGCGGCGCGTCCCGGCCAGCTCCTGTTGATGGCGGTGGACCTGCGCGGTGCGTTCGCGGAGCCGTACCCGTTCTGGAACGCCTCGACGGGCGCGCCGGGCGAACGACTGCGCGCGGATCTCGAACTCTTGCCCGTGCTGGCCGAAGACGGCCTTTGTGCCGCAGCCAAGGACATCAGCATGGCGGGTGCGCTGGGCACCGCGCTAATGCTGCTCGAATGCTCCGGGGTGGGCGCCAGAATCGCGCTGGAGCGCATTCCCCGGCCCGATGGCGTGCCACTGGAGCGATGGCTGACGGCGTTCCCCAGCTATGGCTTCCTGCTGGCCGTCGATGACGACGATGCGCCGGCGATCGAGCGCCGCTTCCTCGATCGCGGCATCGCCTGCGCACAGATCGGCGCCATCGACGATTCGTGCGTCGCCACGCTTACGTATGCCTGCGAGCGGGCCACGTTGTGGGATTTCCGCGAGGCGGGGTTCATCCTGCCGACGCGCCTGGCCACGCCGATTGATTCCCCAACCTGAGAACTGCCATGCCGGTTACCCACTTCCGCATCCGCTGGCCTGACCAGACCGAGATGGCCTGCTATTCCCCGTCCTCCATCGTCACGGAGCACTTTGTCGCCGGGACGGCGTATCCCCTGGAGGAGTTTGTCGAGCGCGCGCGTACCGCGCTGGGCGCCGCTTCCGAGCGGGTGCGGGCCACGTATGGCTACGCCTGCTCCTCCGCAATGGACCAACTCCGCATCCTGGAGGTCGCCGCGCTGCGGTTCCAGGGCCAGAACGAAGCCACCGTCCGGTTTCTCGGCTTTGGCAGCTAGCCGATTTGCAAATTCCTCGCCTCAAAGGATTCAACATGTCTCACTTCATCAACACCAATCCGGGCCAGGCCGCGGATCCCAGGCACCACGGCGTCATCATTGTCGGCGGCGGCCAGGCCGGACTATCGATGAGCTACTTCCTGAAGCAGGCCGGCATCGATCATCTCGTCATCGAGAAGCACTCCGTCACGCATACCTGGCGCACGCAACGCTGGGATGCGTTCTGCCTGGTGACGCCGAACTGGCAATGCGCACTGCCAGGCTATCCCTACCAGGGTGACGATCCGCACGGCTTCATGAAGAAGGATGAGATCACCGCCTATCTAGATGGCTTTATCCGGGCGGTCGGCGCGCCCATGCTCGAACATACCGAGGTGCGGCAAGTGAGGGCGCGCGCGCAGGGGGGATTTTCCGTGATGACGAGCCAGGGTGCATTCACCGCGGACCAGGTGGTGGTGGCCTCGGGCGGTTATCACACGCCGATCGTCCCGCGCATGGCCGAGCGCCTGCCGGCGTCGATCCGGCAGTTGCAATCGTCCGAATACAGGAATCCCGGGTCGCTGCCCGAGGGTGCCGTGCTCGTGGTCGGCTCGGGCCAGTCGGGCGCGCAGATTGCCGAAGACCTGCACCTGGCCGGCCGCAAGGTGTATCTGGCCGTCGGCGAGGCGCCGCGTTGCGGGCGCTTCTATCGCGGGCGGGACGTCGTGGACTGGCTTGCGGACATGAAGTACTACGACCTGCCGGTCACCGAGCATCCGCTGCGCGAGGGCGTGCGCGACAACACCAATCACTATGTCACCGGCCGCGACGGCGGGCGCGATATCGATCTGCGCAGGTTTGCCACCGAGGGCATGGAACTCTACGGCGTGCTCGACGACTACCTCGACGGCCAACTGCGTTTTGCGCCGGACCTGCGTCGCAACCTGGACGATGCCGATGCGACATACAACCGCATTAACGCGAGCATCGACAAGTTCATCGCGGAGCGAGGCATCGAGGCGCCGCCGCCGAGCGTCTATGAGCCCGTGTGGACGCCGCCGGCCGAGCGCACCGAACTCGATCCCCGGGCAGCCGGCATTGGTTCGATCATCTGGTGCATCGGCTTCCGACCGGATTTCAGCTGGCTCGACGTGCCGGTGTTCAACGGCCGCGGTTATCCAGGCCACGAACGCGGCGTGACCGCGCACGCCGGCCTGTACTTCCTTGGCCTGCCCTGGCTGCACACGTGGGGATCGGGGCGATTCTCCGGCATCGCGCGCGACGCCGAGTACCTGGCCGCCCTGGTCGCCGCAGGCCGGGGCGACACCGCGCTGGCCGCCTGACATGGAAGCCGTCGTCTCGCGCCATGTCGCCGGCATGCCCCAGTTGGCATACACCGGCCTGTCAGAGAACTGGCTGCTGAAGCGCTGCGGCGACCTGCACTGGCGCCTGCTGGCCACAGGCGCCGGCCTGGCGGTGCCGGACTTCCGCGATGCCGAGGGCCATCCGGTGTATGCGGCGTTCACCGCGATCCGCGTGTGCGACGCCGCGCCGCAAACGATCGGCGAGCACGCCGAGTTCAGCATCGGTTCGCGCATCGTGCCAGCGGGTGGCGTGAAGCACCTCAGCGAACATGCCGTCGACATGCCGGGCGACCGGCGCGCCAGCGTGACGATGCTGTCCACCTTCATCCGCCGCACGCGTGAGCGGGACAACCGCTCGGTCGTGCGCACCATGCCGACCGTGGCCGCGCAGTGGGCCGGCGCCGGCCCGTCGTCACAGGCGGCGGAACTGTCACAACTGGCACGGCGTTTTCGCTGCGGGGATTGGGGCACGCATCTCGGGCTCGACCAGACCCGACATCGTGTCTGCCACGCCGCCGAGTATCTGCCATGCCCCTACAACGACTTCAACGGCGCCGACCTGCTGTACTTCGCCAGCTTCCAGGCCCTGGTCGATCGCGCGGAATGGCAATGGCGTCGCGACGCGGATCCGCCCACGGTGTTCGCGCGGGATCTGTTCTTTCACGGCAACGTCAATGTCGGTGAGTCGCTGGAGCTGACCTTCTCCGCGCTGCGTGAGGACGAGGAGGGATTGAGCCACTGGTGCGAGATCCGGCGCAGCCGCGACGGCGAGAAGATCGCCGATGTGGTCACGCAGAAACGCTGGAGGCAACGTTGAACGCGAAACCGGACGACCCGGCAGGTCCCCTCGAACTGAAGCCGGTCTACGGGCCCGACGACCTGACTGGCCTTGGCCACCTGGGCGGCATGCCCGGCGAGGCCCCGTTCGTTCGTGGCCCCTATTCCACCATGTACCGCGGCAGGCCATGGACCATCCGCCAGTACGGGGGATACGGTGACGCCGCAACGTCGAACCTCGCCTATCGCGAGGCCCTGAAGCAGGGCACTCAGGGCTTGTCGGTGGCCTTCGACCTGCCGACCCATCGCGGCTACGATTCCGACGACCCTCAGGCGCAGGCCGATGTCGGCATGGCCGGCGTGGCCATCGACTCGGTCGAAGATATGCGGCGTCTGTTCGAAGGCATTGCGCTGGACCGCGTGTCGGTATCGATGACCATGAGTGGTGCGGTGCTCCCCGTACTGGCGGCGTTCCTTGTCGCGGCCGAGGAATCGGGCGTCCCGTTCGAACAACTGCGCGGCACCATCCAGAACGACATTCTCAAGGAGTTCATGGTCCGGAACACCTGGATCCATGCGCCGCAGCCGTCGCTGCGCATCGCTGCCGACGTGGTCGAATGGCTGGCCGCGCATGCGCCGAAGTTCAACGGCATGTCGATCTCGGGCTATCACTTCCAGGAAGCGGGCGCGGATCCGGTGCTGGAACTGGCGCTGACACTGGCCAATGCCAGGGCCTATGTCGGCCTGCTGCGCGAGCGCGGCCTCGATGTCGACGCGTTCTGCGGCGGACTGAGCTTCTTCTTCGGGGTCGGCAAGCCATTCTTCGTCGAGATCGCCAAGCTGCGCGCCGCGCGGCTCCTGTGGCACGACATCGTGTGCGAACTGGGTGGCACCAGCGCGCGCGCCACCGCCATGCGCATGCATTGCCAGACTTCGGGCTGGACCCTCGCCGCCCAGCAGCCGCTCAACAATATCGCGCGCACCACGATCGAGGCGATGGCCGCGATCTTCGGCGGTACGCAGTCGCTGCATACCAACGGCTTTGACGAGGCGCTGGCATTGCCGGGCGCGCAGGCCTCGCGGCTGGCTCGCGATACGCAACTGATCCTCCAGCATGAATTTGGCCTGTGCGAGGTGGCGGACCCATGGGCGGGTTCCTACCTGATCGAGTCGCTGACCGGCCGCATGGTGACGGAGGTTCGCGCGGTGCTGGCGCAGATCGATGCCCAGGGTGGCATCGTTGCGGCCCTGGAATCGGGCTGGGTGCAGCGGCGCATCCACCAGAATGCGCTGCGGACACAGGCGCGGCTCGATGCCAGGGAGGAAGTGGTGGTAGGCGTCAACCGCTATCGCGATGCCGACGACGATCGCCAGGAGTGCCTGGAGATCGACGGTACCCAGGTCCGCGCGCAACAGGCACGGCGCCTCGTCGTGCTGCGCAGCCGCCGCGATGACGCCGCGGTCAGGCATGCCCTGGCCGTGCTGACTGACGCGGCCAGGCACGGCGGCCGTAACCTGCTCGCGTGTGCAATCCATGCCATGCGCTGCCGCGCGACCGTCGGGGAATGTACCCGGGCGCTGCTCCAGGTCTGGCCGCGCCATACTGCCCGGTCGTCCTACCACGCAGCGCTGTATGGCACGGCTCGCGCCAGCAGCACGGAATGGCTGGCGGCCTGCGAGTGCGTCAGTGAGCTGTGCGAACGGCTTGGCCGCGCACCCTGGATCCTCGTGGCCAAGCTCGGCCAGGACGGCCACGACCGCGGCGCGAAAGCGGTGGCGGCCGGGCTTGCCGATGCCGGGTTCGTGGTCGAACTGACACCGCTGTTCCAGTCCGCCGAGGCGGTTGCGTCTTCAGCGTGCGATGGCGACTTCGATGCGATCGGCATCTCCACGCTGGGCGGCGCACATCTGGAACTGCTGCCGGCGTTGCTACACGCCCTGCGGCAGCGCGCGCTCGATGTGCCGGTCTTCGTCGGCGGCATTGTTCCGGCAGGCCACAGGCGCTTGCTGCGCCAGTGCGGCGTGCAGGGGATCTTCGGCCCGGGCACGCCGGTCGAGGCAATGGTGAGCACAATCGTGGCCGCGCTCACGTTGTCGAGGATGGGCCGAGCCGAAATTCAACGCGCAGACGGGGCTGCAGCCTACGGCAACAGCGCGCAAGATGCCTGCTTCCACCCCGGGCCTGGCGCGCAATGACTGAGATTCCGTTTTCATAGAGATGGCCCGCTCTGGTGCGCTCCTCTCCTCCCTTTAGGGAGGGGAGCATGTCAAATCAATCTCGCACGCACCCGCGCCGAGAACTGGTCGAGCAGGAACACCACGATGAAGATCGCAATCAGGATGGTCGCAACATGGCCGTACTGGAACATGTCGAAGCGGCCCTTGAGTTCCTGTCCGATTCCTCCGGCACCGACCAGTCCGATGACGGTCGCCATGCGCACGTTCCGATCCAGGATGTAGAGGGTGTAGGCGGTGTATTGCGGCAGTACCTGCGGCAATACCGCGTACCACAGCGTCTTCAATTTCCCCGCGCCGATGGCCTCCAGCGCCTCCTGTGGCTTGTGATCGGCGTGCTCGATATCCTCCGCGTAGAATTTGCCGAGAAAGCCGGCCGCATGCAGGCTCAGCGCCAGCACGCCGGCGATCGGACCGAAGCCATAGGCCAGGACCAGGAACAGTGCGACGATCAGTTCGGGGGCCGACCGCAACAGGCTGATCGAGCCGCGCGCCAGCGTGTAGGTGAACCGGTTCGGGGTGTAGTTGCGTGCGGCGAGGCAGGCCAGCGGCATCGACAGCAGGACAGACAGCAAGGTGCCCCAGATAGCGATCTCCACGGTCTCCGCCATCTTCACAAGGACGGTCCACAAATAGCCCATCGGCCTGACCAGGTACTCGGTGCGTTCCAGCCTGGTTTCCCATTGCAGCGATTGCGGATCCAGATGCTGTTCGCGGTTCTCCTGGACTTCGATATGGGACAGCACGGGCAGGTGCCGGCGATCGAGCCCGGGCAAGCGCGCGACTTCTTCCTTTTCGCCAAGCGCCGGTGGCCACATCGACTCGGCCACGCGCGACAGGCCGCGCACCACCTGTGAGTCGGGGCTCAAGCCGAGCAGGTTGCCCACGGCTTGCCCGGTCATGGCGACCATGCGGTCCATTTCGGTGCGCTGGCCGGTATAGAGCAGGGCCGCCAGCAAAGCCAGGACGATCAGCAAATGGCGCACACGGTAAGGTTGGTCGAGTTTCCAGTCGGCTTGCGTGCCGGGCATGGCTGGATAGGCAGGTTTGTTCAAGGCGGAGTCCTTCATGCGGCAAGCGGTAGCAAGATCTCGGGGGAGGGGGCGGCTTCTTCCCAGCGGACGCCCCCATACAACCGCTCGACCACCTCATCCGTGAAATCGGCGGGTGTTCCGTCGAACACGATGCGGCCGCTGCGCATCCCGACAATGCGGTCGCCGAACTCGCGCGCCAGATCCAGCTGGTGCAGGCTGCAGAGGACAGCGCTGTTGCTGGCCATTGCGGCGCTCCGGATCAGGGTCAGGATGTCGCGGGAGATGCGAGGGTCCAGGCTGGCGACCGGCTCATCCGCCAGGATGACTTCCGGGTCGAGCATAAAGGCGCGGGCGATGCCCACGCGCTGCTGTTGTCCGCCCGAGAGTGCGCCGGCGCGGCGTGCCAAGTGCGCCGGCTCAAGGCCCACGCCGGCCAGCAGGGCACACGCGCGGGCGCGATGCCGGGGCTCAAACCAGCCCAGCAGCGCTCGCCACGCCGATACCTCCGGCAACACGCCGGCCAACACGTTGCGCGCGACGCTCATGCGCGGGGTCAGGTTGAAATGCTGATGGATCATGGCAACCCGGCGGCGCAACTGGCGCTCGGTGGCGCGGGTCAGCTCGATGCCGTCGACTGCCACGCCCCCCGCGCTTGGCCTGATCAGCCCGTTGACGGTGCGCAGCAGCGTCGATTTGCCCGCGCCCGAAGGTCCGAGCACCACGCAGAATTGCCCGCGCGGCACCGACAGGCTGACGTCGGACAAGGCCGCCGTGCCATCAGGCCAGACCTTGGATACGCTATGGAACTCGATCATCAGCGCGCCCCGGCCTTCCTGATGATGTCGGTCTTGACCTGATCGGTCACCAGATCGAACATCTTGCCGGCGGCGGCCATGTCGGCTTCGCTTACCTTGGAGGTGTAACCATCGACCCTGGTGCCGCCGTAGCCGCGGATCTGGTCCTTGCTGATGCCCGGCAATTTGCTGATGTTATCGAAGGCATTGCGCAACCTGGCCTTCACCGCATCGCTCAGCTTCGGATGCATGGCCAGCGGGGGATAGGGGATCGGCGCGCTCTTGGCCACCACCTTGACCCGGGCGGGATCGATGGCCTTGGCATTGGCGGCCTTTTCGAAGGAGTCGAACGAGGCACCGCCCGCATCCACCAGGCCTTCGGCCAACGCCTTGAGCACATTGGCGTGGCTGCCGGCCATGCTGATCATGGCAGCGTCGCTTGCCGGCCGGACACCGGATGCAAGCATCATGGCGACGGGCACATTGAAGCTCGACGTCGAGTTCACATCGCCCAGCGCGATCTTCTTGCCCTTCAGGTCCGTGATCCGGTCGATGCCCGCATCGGTGCGGGCGAAAATGCCCGAGTAGTACACCGATGCGCCATCGCGCACGGCCAGCGCGAGCAGCTCCGCACAGCCGCGCGCGCGCGCCTGCAGATAGCTCGCCGGGCCATACCAGGCGATATCGGCGGCGCCGTTGCACATGGCTTCGACGACCGCGCCATAGCTCTGCCCGATCTTGATATCGAACTTCAGGCCGGTGGCCTGGCTGATGGCGCCGAAGATCGGCTCGAAATCCTTCTTCGTGCCATCCTCGGTGCCGCCGTCGGCCGGAATCAGGACGACGCGCAACGGCCTGGCCGCGCTGCCATCGTGCTGCGCCTGGGCCAGCACGGTTGCGCTGCTGAACAGACCGGCGCAGGCGATGGCGATTGCCGGCAGGGCGCTGATGCGGAATTTGCGGTTCATGATGATAGGGTCCTTCCCCTCGGTAGGTGGCATGGCCGCCTTCGATGGCGGCGAATGCGAAGTGGCCTGCATCCGTGCAGGCCACCCGCTCAGTCGTTCAAGCGTCCGCCAAGCGACAGCGGTCAGGCTCCCGGCATGGCCATGGCCGGATCGCTGACGCTGTCCTTGCCGGTTTCAAGACGGCCGGCGAAGCGCCGCAGGTAGCTCGCGTCGTCCGTGCGCACGACGCTGAAGTCGTACCAGCGCGCGCTCCTTTCCAGCGACCAGCGCTGTTCCACGACCTCGCCGCCCGGGGGGACGGTCAGCGTCCACGGGCCATCGTTCCGGTAAGCGTTGGCTGTTACCGTCACGGTGCACGCGGCGTTGCCGGGGTTGCGCATATGCAGGTACAACTGTCCGTTCTGCAGGTCGTAGCAGACCTGGCACTCCGGCTGCGCACCGCCGCCGGCCACGGTCCCGGTGAAATGCCGGACGAAGCCGTTCGGCCCGAGCACCCACAAGTCGTACTTGCCGTTGTCCGCGACCACATCCCACGCGTCCGACAAGGACTTGTCCGCTTCCACGGTGTAGCGCCGCGGAATGCGGGCCAGGTGCAGCTTGTCGTAGACGTGGAACACCGCGCCTTGCGCGCCGCTGTTGGCGAACAGCAGCGTCACGCTGCGGCTGCCACCGTCGACGCGCGCGCTGGTGTGCAGCTCGTAGGGCAGGGCGCGCGAAAAGCGGGTTCCGCTTTCCTGGAACAGCGGCTGCGGCGTCGCGGGCGGCATCGGCGCCGGCATGGATTTCTGCTGGGCTTCGATGATCGCGTAGTCGCTGGTGTCCGGCAGCGCCGGGAACTTCGGGTCGTTAGGCGTGGCGAAGTTGAAAGCCGACGTGAGGTCGCCAGAGACGGCGCGGTGCCATGGGCTGATGCCGGGAATGGTGATGCCGAAGCGCTGTTCGAGGAAGCGCCCCACCGAGGTATGGTCGAACGTCTGCGAATTCACCCAGCCGCCCTTGCTCCATGGCGATACCACGTACATCGGCACGCGCGGCCCCAGCCCCCACGGGCGCACGTTGCCGCTGATGGTGTCCTCGGGGTGCAGATACTTGTGTGCCGGATCGGAGAAATACTCGCCCTCCAGCGGCAGCGTGGATTTTCCCGCAAGCGTGCCGTCCAGGTTGTAGGAGGGCACGGCGGGCGGCGGGACGTGGTCGAACAAGCCGTCGTTCTCGTCGAAGGTCTGGAAAAAGACGGTCTTGCTCCAGACCTCCGGGTTCGAGGTCAGCGCATTGAGCACCTGCGCGGTGAAGTTGCCGCCGTGCTGCGGGCTCGACGGGGCGCCGGGGTGCTCGGACTGCAACTGCGTCGGCAATACCCACACCACCTCGGGCAGCGTGTCGTTCTTCACATCGCGCTGCAGGTCCTCGATGGTCCACAGGCTCATGCCCTGCTTGTACATCGGCGAATCCGGCTGCGCCGAGCGGAAACTGTCGAACGCCAGGCCACCGTGCATGGCACCGGTCCAGTTGTCGTTCGGGTTCTGGTAGATGCGCCAGCTGATCCCGGCCTGTTGCAGGACATCGGGAATGGTTGGCCAGCGGAAGGACGAGCCGGCATAGGTGTAGCCCGGTGTCGGCAGCGCGCCCTTGATCCAGCAGCGCAGGTTGTTCGGCTCGCTGTCCGTATCAGTGGAATTGATGCCTTGCGCACGCAGGTCCGGATTGAAGTTGGAACCCGAGAAGAAAACGATGCGGTTGGGATCCGTGCCGGTGGTGATCGAGCAATGGTAGGCGTCACAGATCGTGAAGGCTTCGGCCAGCGCGAACTGGAAGGGGATGTCGTCACGCTTGTAGTAGCCCATCGAGTACGGCTTCTTGTACTTGGGCCACATGCCGAACTTGCCCTGGTTCCAGGCAGCCTGCGCGTCCGAGTAGGAGTGCGGCGTGCTGGGCATCAGCAGCGCGTTCATGGTCTGCTTGTCCAGGTGGAACGGCGGGATCTCCCTGGTGCCGTCCGACTGGTACCAGACCGGTTTGCCGCTTTCGAGCGGAATCGGGAAACGGTCGCCGAAGCCCCGTACCCCGCTCATGGTGCCGAAGTAGTGATTGAAGGCACGGTTTTCCTGCATCAGGATGACGATGTGCTTGACGTCCTTGATGGTGCCGGTCTCTACCGCGGCGGGCACGGCGAGCGCGCGGCGGATGCTGGGCGGAAGCACGGTGAGCGCGGCGGTGGCACCCATGGCCTGGGTGGCGGCGCGGAGGAAATTGCGTCTGTCGTTGGATTTCATGTGGCTGACCTGTAGGCGGAGGGCGAAGGGAGAGACAGGCGGGGTATCAGGGGGCGCAGTGCAGCGTGTCCGCCGGCTTGTTTGCATTGGCATTCGCTTGTACCGATGCGGGCTGCGCTTGCGTGGCCGTGGAGGCGGAGTCCTCGCCGCCGCCGCAGCCGGTGAGCGCTATGGTCATCACAACGCCGGCCATGGCAGCCAGACATCTTGTGCACAAAGTTTTCATGGTGGGTTCCGTGTCGCATGGTTGGGGGTGGAGCAACAGGAATCCTAGTCACGCCACATGACAATTGAATGAACAACGCTCAATCAAATGTGATTGTAGAATGAACAATGTTCAACGCAATCGGGTTTATGCATGACGATTAACAGGCAATGCCTTTCCGACCAACGTGCGGCCGAGGTTGTCGGCATTCCGGAGCCCGAGCTGCCACCCTGGCGCGCGGCGCCGTGGCGTTACATCCTCGACCTCGACGGCACGCTGATCCGCAACGGTGCGGCATTGCCGGGCGCGGCCGCACTGCTTGAGGCATTGCGGGGCCGCTACGCCATCGTGTCGAACAATTCGACCGACACGGCAGCGGGCCTGTCGCGCAAGCTGCGCCGCATGGGTCTGGCGATTGCGCCGGCGCGGTTGGTGCTCGCCGGCGAAATGACTGTGAACTGGCTGTGGCGCACCTCGCCCGATGCGCGCGTGCTCTTGCTGGGCAGCCAGACACTGCGCCGCCATGCGATGCGGGTGGGCTGCCGGCTGGTCGAGCAAGACCCTGACGTGGTGCTGCTGGCGCGCGACCCGCGCTTCGACTACGACAAGCTTTCGCTGGCGGCGAATGTGCTGCGCGCCGGGGCCCGGCTGGTGGTCACGAATCCCGATCTCAGCCATCCCGGCGACAACGGCACCTGTGTGCCCGAAACCGGCACGTTGCTGGCTGCGCTGACGGCCTGTGCCCAGGTGCGGCCTGACTGCATCATCGGCAAGCCTTCTGCCGTCCTGTTCCGGGAAGGACTGCGGCGCTTGCAGGCAAGACCGGCGCAGGCGCTGATGATCGGCGACAACCCGGCGACCGATGCCGTGGGCGCCGTCGCGCTGGGCATGTCATTTCTGCTCCTTGGCACGGGGCCTGGCGCTGACGCGCAGACCCCGGCGCAACTGCTTGGTACATGGTGCTCCGGCCGGAAGGCGCTGGACGCCAGGCTCAATAGCGCTTGAGCGACAGTATCTCGAAGGTGTGGCGAATCGTCTTGACCGCGTGCTCGTAGTCGGTCAGGGACAGGCAGGCGATCAACACATCGATGATCGCCAGCTGCGCCAGGCGGCTGGTCATGGCTTCCGTGCGGAACTGCGTTTCGCGCGCCATGGTCAGCAGCACCACGTCGGAGAAAGCCTGGACCGGCGATTTTCCAAAATTGGTAATGCAGATGGTGTGCGCGCCGGCTTCCTTGGCCAGCCGCGTCGCCGTTACAGTCTCATGCGTGCTGCCGGAATGGGAAATCGTCAATACCGCGACATCCGGCCCGGTCAGCGATGCGCTGATGACCTGCACATGCGAATCGACCACGGCTTTGGCGTTGAGGCCGATGCGGAGCATGCGGTAGTGCGCGTCCTCCGCGATCGGGGCTGCGCTGCCGATGCCATAGATCTCGATTCGCTTTGCCTTCTTCAGGATGCGCACGGCGCGCTCGAGCGCGCCGACATCGAGGGCCGACTGCGTCTCGTGCAGCGTCTGCACGTTGCTCTGGAAGATCTTGCGCACCACCGTGGCCGGATTGTCGCCGGGCTCCAGGTCTTCGTGGATCAGCTGTACCGGCCGCACGATTTCCTGTGCGAGCGCGATCTTCAGCTGCTGAAACCCGGTCGCGCCGAGCGTCTTGCATACGCCTACCACACTCCCCTCGCTGGCGCCGGTGCGATCGGCCACTTCACTGACTGACATATGGACCACCTCCTCGGGATGGCTGGCGATGAAGTCCACAATGCGCTGCCCGGTGGCCCCCAGCGTGTCGCGGATGCTGGCGATACGCGTCACGATGGCGCTCAGCGCATTCTGCGGCATGCTGGCGGCGGGCTTCCTGACGGCTTTCTTCTTGTCTGCTGGCATGGATATTCTTCACTGGACGTCCGTTGCTGCGGACCGATGCTCGCCATTGTAGAAGAACCGTGCACGCTTCCGGCAGACCCACGCGGGACTACCGGCTCGCCTTACCAGCCATACAAACGCTCCCACGCCGCCAGCTGTCCGTCACCGGAAAGCGCCCGATACTCGGGGAACTGCGCACCCGTGGCACAGGCATGGTTCGGAAGGATGCGCAGCCGCGTGCCCAGAGGGAAGTTCGCGGTAATGTCCTGGTCCGGCGCGCCCTGGCATGACACGATCCCGTGCTCCTGGTTGGCCTGGCTCAGCACGTACCCGGGGAGCACCGTGCCGTCCATTTTGCAGACCTGCCCGTAGCCATAGTCCCGCTGCTGCTTCTGGGTACCGCGATCGCGGCTCATCGCCATCCAGCCCGCGTCCACGATTGCCCAGCCCTTGTCGACCTGATGGCCGATCACCGTGGTCAGCACGCTCAGCGCCACGTCGTCGGTGGCGCAGACGCCCACGTTATGCATCACCAGGTCGAAGAACACATACACGCCTGCGCGCACTTCGGTGACGCCATCCAGGTGCGCGGCGGCAAGCGCTGTGGGCGTGGAGCCAACGCTGACAACCGGGCAAGGCAGGCCCGCGGCGCGCAATCGCTCGGCGGCGCCCACGCAGCCGGCGCGTTCCTGCTCGGCCAGCGCGGTCAGTGCCTCGGGCGTGTTCAGCTCGTAGCTGGAACCGGCATGGGTCAGCACCCCCGCCAGGCGCATGCCGCCCGCTTGCAGCACATGGCCCACCTCCAGCAGCGCGGGATCGTCGGGCCGGATGCCTGAGCGGTGGCCGTCCGTGTCGACTTCGATCAGCACATCGAATACCTCGCCGTTGGCGCGGCCGAAATCCGCAATCGCCTGCGCCGAAGCGACGTTGTCGGTCAGCACCTTCAGGTCGCACCCGCGCCGCCGCAACGCGAGCGCCTGCGGCAGCCGATGCGCCGCCATGCCGACGGCATAGACGATGTCGGTCACGCCTTCGGCAAAGAAATACTCGGCTTCCTTCAAGGTGGACACCGTGATGCCTTGCGCACCGGCTGCAAGCTGGGCGCGCACGACGGGCCTGCATTTGGAAGTCTTGACGTGCGGGCGGAAGCGCACGCCCAACGCGTTCATGCGCTGTTGCATCCGGTCGATGTTGCGTTGCATGCGCGCCAGGTCAATGACGGCCGCCGGGGTATCGAGGGAGTCGAGTGTATCGATGGATGTGGACATGTCTGGCTGGATTGGCAATGGGTTCACTGGAGCGTGCCGTGCTTGTGCAACAGCCGGATGTGCGGCGTCCAGTCGGTCATGGCATCGAGCGGGACCACGGGGCGCGGCAGGCGCTGGAAGTCGAACCGGGACAACATTGGCGATGTCAGCCCCGGGGCATCGACGCTGTAGATCTGCGCCGGGGCAAAGAACTCATCGAATGCCGCGCGGAAATGGCCTCGCGATTTCACCACCACCGTGCGGGCTTGCGCGATATCGATGCCGAACATCTCGAAGAAGGCGGGCTCGTGGCATTGATGGCGATTGGTGATCACCACGACCTTCACGCCTCCCACCTGGAGCAGGGCCGATGGACCCAGGTTGAAGCTGCACCCGGCCAGCTGCCCCCGTCGCCCCACGCCCTGGCCCGCGTGCAGCCGCAGTACCGTCGCGGGTGCGCTGAAGGCTTCGGAGTATACGGTGCTCTCGCCGCGATTGAAGTGGGCGGTAAACTCCGCGCCCGCGCCGAGGGCATGGGCCTGCGCGCCGAGCTCAGGATCGGTGACCACACCGAGCACGGCATCGCGCACGCCGGCGCGCAACAGCGCCTGCAGCAGGAAGGGGGTATTGCCGCGCCCGCCGCCGCCGGGGTTGTCCGCCACATCGGCCAGCAACACGGGCGGCATTTCGTGGTCATCGCCAGCGGCCTTGGCCAGCGCGACCGCCTCGTCAAGAGACGTCAGCTCGGGCGTGAACGCGGCGCGGCCAGTCCACGCCGGCATCACCAGCTCGCGGGCGGTCTGCCTGGCGAAGTCGGCATCATCGCGGGCCGTGACGATGACCGTCATGCCGTTCTTCGGGGTGTCGCCGAAGGCAAAGCCGCCTACCACCGAAATATTGACGATGCGCGCGTCGGCCAGTGCCTCCGCTTGCTCGATCATGTCGGCGTATGGTCCGGTGCCGGGCGCCGTCAATAGCTGGGTCGGGGGTGCGCAAACCGGCATGCGCACATGTGCGACGCAGAACCGCGCACCTTGCATCAGCTCGATCAGTACGTCAGCCGCATCCGTGCCGCGCTCGGCCATGTCGGTATGCGGATTACGGCGATAGGAGATCAGCGTATCCACCGCGTCGACCATGCGGTCGGACACATTCGCATGCAGGTCGATGGTGGCGACGATCGGCACCGTCGGTCCGACAATGGACCTCACCATCTGGAAGACCAGGCCGTCGGGATCATCCTCTTCGGTGGTGATGGCAGCACCGTGCTCGCAAATGTAGACGGCATCGAGCGGCAGCGCGGCGCGCAACTCCCGCTCAAAGATGGCGAGCGTGTCCATGAAGAAGGCGTGGTCGACCGGGCCGCCCGACTCCGCATTGGCAAACAGGATCGGGACGGGCTGCCACTGGCCGCCGGCATCCATGCGGCGGACAAAGGCGGGGATCTCCGGCGTCATGGCGGGCGCCGGGGCGCGGGCATCTGACAGCAGGGCATTGCCGGCCAGATAGGCGCGTGACACGAAGTCGGCGCGCGTGGACACTGGAGCAAAGCGGTTCGATTCAATGGCAAAGCCGAGAATCGCGATGCGTGGATTGGACATGGTCGGCGGCAGGCTCAGTTCTGCTTGGGGATCTTCGCGGTGATGATCAGGTCGGCCCACTTCTTCTGCTCGCTGGCGATGAACTGGATGAACTCTGCGCGGGTGCCGGTGGCGGCGACGGCGTTGGCATTGGCCAGGTCCTGGCGCAGGCTGTCGGTCTTCAGCACCTTTTCCAACGCCGTGCCGAGCTTGTCGACGATCGGCTGCGGTGTGCCCTTGGGAAACACCAGGCCACCCCACGAGACATTTTCATAGCCCTTCAGGCCCGACTCATTGAGCGTCGGCACGCCGGGATACAGCGCGACGCGTTCGCGGCTGGTGATCGCCAGTGCGCGCAGCTTCCCGCTCTTGACCAGCGGCCATGCCACCGATGCATTGGTAATGGTGTAGTCGAGCCGGCCCCCGGCGAGATCGGTCAGGGACGCCGGATCGCCGTTATACGGTATGAACAACACGTCGATGCCGGCCATCTTCTTGAGCAGTTCGCCGCCCATGTGGCCGCTGCTGCCAGTGCCCGCTGCAGCGTAGGAAAGCTTGCCCGGAGATTTCCTGGCCTGTGCAAGCAGCTCGGACACGTTCTTAATCGGGGAGTCGGCACGGACCAGGAGCAAGTTATAGATGGAGAACATGCGGCCCACAGGCACAAAATCCTGCCGCACATCATAGGGAAGCCTGGTGAACAGGGCCGGATTGATGGCCAGGGTGTTGATGTTGCCATAGCCCAGCGTGTACCCGTCCGGCGCAGCGCGCTTGACCTGTGCCATGCCAATGTTGCCGGCGGCGCCCGGGCGGTTGTCGACGACAAAGTTGGCGTTGGTTTCTTTCGCCAGGTGAGCCAGCACAACGCGGGTCAATACGTCGGCCGAGCCACCGGCAGCGGAGGCAACAATAACGGTAACCGGCTTTTGCGGCCAAGGGTTGTCGGCCGCCCGGGCGGCGCAAGTGAAGCTACAGGCAGCACTCAATGCGAGCGCTGTGAGGGCAGGGATGAGACGCATGAAACCATCTCCGGACATAAAGGAAGGAATTGAGGTCCTTGACCGTCCGGTAGCATCAGTGGCATGCCGCGGGCAAGGCGCCGAAGCCGCGCGGCGGCTACGGTGACATCGTGAAAAGCAAGCGGCTCCTACATAATGCAAACATCGATCAAAGCGTTACCACGACCACGGGATGCTGGAGCCCACGCCGGCCGCGCCAGCCCTCTGATGGAGCAGGCGGGCGACGGTCAGGTCCTGCAGGGCGAGACCGGTCATGTCAAATACCGTGATGTCCGTCGGTTGCCGGTCCACACGGGCCTTGCCCGTCAGCAGGTCGCCCAGTTCGATGCACGGCGTATCGGAGGCCCATTGGGTTTCGCCGATCTGGCGTGCCTGTGCCTGGTCGTCGACGAACAGGCGCACCCGCTGCAGCAGGCCCTCGGGCAACTCGCGCTTGCCTTTGGTGTCGGCGCCGACACAATTCAGGTGTGTGCCTGGCCGCACCGCCTGCGTGTCGAACAAGGCGCCCGCTCCTGGGGTTGCGGTGATCACGATGTCGCTCTCCGACACGGCAGCATTGCGCTCGCGCACAGGCAGGATGTCGCAACGGTGCGCGAACTGCGCCTCGAAATCTGTGTCGCGCTTGCCGTCCACCGAGGCATAGTGGACCTCGCCAAGTGCTGGCAGCAACCGCAGCGCGAAGCTGAGCTGGACGCGCGCCTGGACACCGGTGCCGAACACGCACAAGCGGGTGCTGTCCGCCCGTGCAAGCTGCTGCAGCCCCAGGCCACCGGCGGCGCCGGTGCGCATGGTCGTGACCGCATTGCCGTCGAGCAGGCAGACGGGCCGCCCGGTCGCGGGATCGATCAGCATGATGGTGGCCTGGTGCGGCTCACCGCCAAGCCGACGGTTGTCGGGCCAGAATCCCGCGGCCTTGAAGCCCAGCAAGCCTTGTGCCTGCACGTCCCCGGACTTGATGCCGAAGACGCCGCCGGTTACCAGGGGCTCGCGCACCACCGGGAAGACGCGGCCCTGGCCCTGGCTATGCAGCACGAAGGCCTCGCGCACGGCTTCCAGGACGTCGTCGCGCAGCAGCAATGACTGCACCTCGTCCTTGTCGAGCAGCAGCAGGCGGGCGTCACTTGGCATCGCTGTACACCGTTGCTCGCGATACACCCAGATGCATTGCCACGACCTCCATGGCCCGGCGCACCTCCATGCAACCCGATTCCTTGAGCTCGCGCATCAGCGCGCGCCGGTCCGTCGCCTTGAGCGAACGGGGGGTGGTGGCGAGCCGCGCCGCGAACTGGTCAATGCGATCCCGGATGGCATCCGCGCCGACCGGATCGAGCGACTCCGTCACGCCCGCGGCCGCGCCGACCGTGCCGAACTGTCCCAGCATGGTCTGCAAGCCGCGAAACAGGGAGAGATCGACATTCAGGCACAGCGCCGCGATGTATTTCCCGCTGGAATCCTTGATGCCGATGGAGGTGCTCTTGGCCTGGCGGCCATCGGCGAACTGGTTCGCGTAGTTGGCGATGACTTGCTGGTATTGCGGGTCGGCGATACGGGCCAGGCCGAGTTCCGTGGCCGGGTCGCCAGGCTGTCGACCCGACAGGTTGTTATGGATCGCCAGGATCGCGTGCTTGGGATCCAGGAGGTCGTGGACCACGACCTCGCAAAACGGCGCCAGGGTCTCGCCGAGGCCCTGCGCCACTTGCTTGAGTTGATCGAGCAGCGCTTGCTGCTCCATGGTTCGTTTCGTCATATGGACAGATTATCCAGAACTAGACTAATAGTCAAGGGAGAAAATCCAGCGCGCCATGGAGCGCGCATGCGCCCGTCGCCGGTCAGGTGTTGGCCGCGCGGATCATGTCGATCAGTTGCCGCAGGCCGGGCAGGGTCTGCCGCCGGCTGGGGTAGTACATCACCATCGGCGGACCGGCGACCGCCCATTCCGGCAGAACCACTTCAAGGCGGCCGGCAGCGATGTCGTCTGCCACGCGGCGTTCGAGGCAGTATGCGAGCCCGACGCCGTTCAGCGCGGCATCGACGGCAGTGTCCGTCTCGTTGGCGCTTACCGGGCCAGGTACGTCGAGTTCGAGTGCGCGGCGACCATTGCCAAGCTCCCACCGATACAGTGAGTTGTCGCCGATGCGGATGCGGATGCACGCGTGGCGCATCAGGTCGTCCGGCTTCGTCGGGCGTCCGTGCCGCGCCAGGTATGCGGGGGAACCCACAATGACCCAGCGCAGCGGTGGCGTCAGCGGCACTGCGATCATGTCGTGTGCGACCGTGTCGCCATAGCGGATGCCGGCGTCGTAGCCGTCGGCAATGATGTCGATCAGGCGATCGTCGACGGTGATGTCGAGCTGGATTTCCGGATATGCGCCGGTGAAAGCTGGCAGGATCGGGCCGATCAGCAGGCGCGACGCGTCGCGCGGCACGTTGATACGCAGGCGGCCGACCGGCGATGTGCGGTAGCGGTCAAGCTGGTCGATCGCCGCGCCGATGGTCTCAAAGCCCTTGCCGAGCTGTTCCGCCAGCGCGCTGCCGGCCGCCGTCGGCACCACCGAGCGGCTGGTGCGATTGAGCAGCTTCACGCCCAGGCGGGCTTCGAGATTGCGCATGGCGTGGCTTAGCGCGGACGTCGACACCCCCAGTTCGGCGGCCGCTTGCCGGAAACTGCGGCGGCGGCAGATGGTGATGAACACATTGAGATCGGCAAGCTCGGTGCGGGTAAAAGCGGGCATGGCAGACAGGTGGCGTGGCTTGCCTCAATGATTCGTTGAATCCAATTCAACAATAAATGAGCTAGATTGTACGCCTCGAGCGGTGGCCGATTGCAGTCCGAACGTGCAGTCCAACGCTCGCCGGCACTTACCGATTGGAGTCACTGAGCATGAATGTCGAGACGATACAAATTGAAGGCATCCCGGTTGCGGTATCGCGCGTTGCGCTGGGCACATGGGCGATAGGCGGCTGGATGTGGGGCGGAGCCGACGACAACGCCTCCGTGGCGACGATCTGCAGCGCGCTCGACCATGGCATCAATCTGATCGACACCGCACCCGTGTATGGCTTTGGCCATTCCGAAGAAGTGGTCGGCAAGGCGCTGGCTGGCAGGCGCCAGCAGGCGGTGATCGCAACCAAGGTCGCGCTCGACTGGGGCGATGGCGGCGTGCGGCGCAACGCCACGCCGGCGCGCATCCGACAGGAAATCGAGGACTCGCTGCGCCGCCTGCGCACCGACTACATTGACCTGTATCAGGTGCACTGGCCGGACACGCTGGTGCCCTTTGAAGACACGGCGGCCGAGCTGGAGAAGCTTCGCGTCGAAGGGAAGATCCTGGCCGTCGGCGTCAGCAATTTTTCTCCGCGGCAGATGGATGCGTTCTCTGTGGCGACACGGCTCGCGGCAGTCCAGCCCCCTTACAACCTGTTCGAGCGTGCGATCGAAGCCGACGTATTGCCCTACGCGCGCGAGCAGGGACTGATCGTGCTGGCCTATGGCGCGCTGTGCCGTGGCCTGCTGTCCGGGCGGATGAGCGCATCCACCAGGTTCGACGGAGATGACCTGCGTAACGCCGACCCGAAGTTCCGGCAGCCGCGGTTCGCGCAGTACCTGGCGGCCGTGGAAGCGCTCGCGGCGTTCGCCCGCGAGCGCCATGGCAAATCGGTGCTGGCATTGGCGATCCGCTGGATCCTCGACCAGGGCCCGACGATTGCGCTGTGGGGCGCGCGTCGCCCGGACCAGTTGGGCGGCATCGGCGACGCGTTCGGATGGAAGCTGAGCGCGCAGGACATGGCGGACATCGACGTGTTGCTCGCACAGCATGTGACTGATCCGGTCGGACCGGAATTTATGGCGCCGTCGCTGCGCTAGTGTCCTGTTCCGTAGATAACTTGCCAGAATGAAACCGTCCAGTTGGTCGTCAGGCTAGGCGCGAGGAGGCGCCATAGCCGTAGCTATGGCAACGACGAGCAACGACGCGTGGCGGCCAACTGGGCGATTTCATGGCAAGGTATTTGCGGAACAGGACACTATTACAGAGTGGCAGCTGACGGGCGACGCGATCGTGCGACCTCGTCCGTCACCGTGGCATTGCCAGGGGGCTGCCTTGTCAACATTTTTCGTTTCGGAGTTTCACCATGCAGATCGGATTTATTGGGCTTGGCTCAATGGGCGCCGCGATCGCCATGAACCTGGTCGAGTCTGGGCACCAGGTGCAAGTGTTCAACCGCAACCCGGCTCGTGCCGAACCCTTGCGCAAGGCGGGGGCCACAGTGGCGGCGAGCCCGGCCGAGGCTGCGCATCAGGCTGACGTCGTTTTCTCAATGGTCGCCGACGATGCCGCGCTGACATCGGTCACGCTGGGCGAGACTGGAATTCTCGCGGGACTCCGACCAGGGGCGGTGCATATCTCGATGAGCACGATCGGCGTGGATACGGCGCAGGCACTCACGGTCCGGCATCGAGAAGCTGGCTTGGGCTTCATCTCGGCGCCGGTGTTTGGCCGGCCCGATGCGGCCGCGGCGCGCAAGCTCTTCATCATGGCCGCGGGCGCGGACGAGCATCTGAACATTGCAGTGCCTCTGCTGGAACAGTTGGGGCAGTCCGTCGGTATCGTCGGCGCCGATCCTGCGCAGGCGAGTCTCGTGAAGCTGATCGGCAACTTCATGCTGTCCGTGATCATCGAGACGCTGGGCGAAGCCTGCGCGGTGGCGGGCAAGGCGGGCATCGACCCGATGCACTTCGTCAGTCTCCTGACCAACGCGAACTTCAACGCGCCGCCCTACAAGATCTATGGTTCCATGATCGCGTCGCAGCAGTTCCAGCCGGCTGGCTTTTCACTGCCGCTCGGCCAGAAGGACAACCGCCTGATGCTGGCGGCCGCCGAAGCGCTCGGGGTGCCGCTCCCGCTTGCGAGCTTCGTGCACGATCGCTTTCTTGCTGTGCGCGCGCAAGGCATTGGTGCCGAGCACGACTGGTCTGCCGTTGCCCTTTGTGCGTTGACCGAAGCCGGGATGCGCAAGCACGGTTAGCCTGCCGTAAGGCAAGTCTCTCATGCGCGATTGACAAGGGGAGGGGGCGCCTTCCACCACATGTGGAAGGCGCTTCCCGATGCTGGCCGATGCCTCGGACACGCGCCCGTGGCCTCACGGATCAATCACCGACAGGTAGGCCGCAGCCTCCTCTATCTGCCGCTCGTTCAGCGTGGCCGCCACGGCCGTCATGGTTCCCGGCGCTGACGTTCCCGCCTGCGCGCGGGCCTGGAACGCATGGAGCCGGCTGATGACAAATGCCGCCGGTTCGCCGGCAATGGCAGGGTAGCGCGCGCCATTGCCTTTTCCATTGGCCGCATGGCAGGAGAAGCAAGCGGGAACGTCCGGAGCGGCCCCCAACTCGGCCAGTCGCTTGCCGGCTATCACCATTGCAGGCGGAGGACGGTGTGCGCCCTCGACACGCGGAGGATGCCGGGCCGAAAAGAACACCGCGAGGCTGCGTATCTCGCTGTCGGAGAGGTCGTGTGCAACGCTTTGCATGACAGCACTCACACGGGTTCCCGCCTTGAACATGGACAGCGCATGCGCAAGATAGTCCGGATTCATTCCCGCGAGCCTTGGTGCGCCAGTTGCCGTACCGGCTCCTGAAACGCCATGGCACGAAACACAGCTGGCAAGGGAGGGCGGTGGCGTGCTGAGCGCGGGATCGCTCGCGGTGACTGAGGCTTGCGCATGACAGACGCCGGACACAGCAATGAGCGCCAGCAAACCAGGCCGCCAGCGGCTGCCTCGGGGGTTGGGAGGGTAGTGGCCGGTCATGTGCATCCTCCCGATATGGCGGTCGCAAGCGTTGTCGGAACAGTGATTCGGCACGACTATGCGGGAGCGATACTGACAAAAGGGCGCTAAGACAATTACGAAATTGTTATGCCAAATGTGCTCATGCTTGCTACCGGCGCCGGCTGGCGCTCGATCCCTGGATGGATTTCCCTTTTCAAATCCGCTATTTAGCGAGGACGTTGCAGGCTCCCGCTTCAGTTCACGAAGAAAATTTCATCCGCGCCGGAATAAGCCCTGGCCCCGACTCGTCTACCTTGCAATGGCCCTCATTCCGGGGCTCTGGACGACGAGGAAATAATGACGATCTGCCACCGCTCTTGCCGATTGCGGGCGCTTGCCTGGGGCGCCCTGGTGTTGATGGCGCCACTGTCCATATCGGTCGCTGCCGCAACCCAAGCCGGGTCAGACGAAGAGAAGTTCATGGCAGAGAACGAGGCCGCCATGACAAAGATGATGGATGGCATGACCGTGAAGCCAAGTGGGAGCATTGACGAGGATTTCGCGGCCATGATGATCCCGCACCACCAGGGTGCCATTGACATGGCAATGGCTGAGTTGCGCTACGGGAAGAATGTGCAACTCAGACGCATCGCACAGGAAATCGTCGTAGAGCAATTGCAGGAAATCGCTGCGATGCGCCTCGCGCTCGGCCAGCCGCTGCCGCCTTCCGAGCCGGCGCCCACCCAGGCAACCGGCCCCGGTCAATCCCTCCCGCAACCGGTCTCCCACGGCCATTCCGCGCACACACACTAATTGCAAGGCCAATCCATGAATCGAAGCCCTTTCAGAAGAGCCCTGTACCTCACGCTCCTGCTCGGCGTGGCCGGGCCGGCGTTCGCCGGGCAGGCGCCTGGCGCATTGAGCGCCCCGGATGTGCCCATCAGCCACCGGGACCGCATCTACGCAGCCGAACAATTCTCAAATACGGTTTCCGTCACGGATCCGGCTGACAACAAGCTGCTCGGCGTCATCCGCCTGGGCGACCCCGCGCCTGGCAATTTCAGCCCGCTCTACCGCGGCCAGGTCCTCGTCCATGGCATGGGCTACTCGCCGGACCACCGGACGCTGGCGGTTGTGTCCATCGGGTCCAATTCCGTTTCCTTTATCGACACGGCCAGCAATGCCGTCAAGCATGTGACTTATGTGGGGCGCTCACCCCATGAGGCGTTCTACACGCCGGACGGCAAGGAAGTCTGGGTGACGGTTCGCGGCGAGAACTACATTTCCGTCATTGACGCCAGGACCTTTGAGGAGAAGACTCGCATCACTGTTGCCGCGGGTCCGGGCATGCAGATCTTCTCGCCGGATGGCAGGTACGGCTACATCTGTTCGTCGTTCAACCCGGAAACAGCCGTTGTGACCGTTGCCGACCACAAGATCGTGGGCCGCGTGAAGCAGGAAAGTCCGTTCTGTCCCAATATCGCTGCCACGCCTGACGGCAAGCAGGTATGGTTCACGCTAAAGGACATCGGCAAGGCTCAGGTCTTTGAAGCCCGGCCCCCGTTCCGCCTGATCAAGACCCTGGAAACCGGCCCCATTACCAACCATGTGAACTTTGCGCACACGGCAGCGGGCACGTTTGCCTACATCACGATCGGTGGCTTGAATCAGGTCAAGGTCTTCCGTACCGATGATTTCTCGCTGGTCGCGACGATTCCTGTAGGTAGCCTGCCACATGGCGTCTGGCCCTCCGGCGACGGGACCCGTGTCTACGTCGGCCTTGAGAATGCGGACAACCTTGCCGCCATTGACACAGCCACCAACAAGGTGATTGCCAATGTCCCGGTTGGCCAGGCGCCACAGGCCATTGCCTACGTTCCCAATGCTGTTCCCGAAGGGACGGGAACCCAGGGTCTTCAGCAGTTGGGGGTGGCGGGACAAACCACACAGTTGACGCTGGTGCAAGTTGCCGATGGCAAGCCAGTCGTCACGGACAACCCGCCAACAAATGTTACGCTGTTTGATCAGGGTCTGCTCCAGGTTCTGCAGGCGTCCGCTACCGGACTGCAGCCTAAACAACCTTATGTGCTGGCGCTAAGCAGCCGGCCAGACGGTAGCGGCACGCTCGAGCCCCTCGCCACCTTCATGACGAACCCGGCGGGCTCGGCCATCGTCAATGCGATCGGCCCCATCCGGCAGATCGTGCAAGGGGTTGCAAGCGCCGATTCGCGGCGCTACCTGGTCATCGCCCCGGCCGGGAACGGCAAGCCCGCGGCGCCGGTCCAGGTGCAGGGGTTGTAATCGAAGGACCGTCCGCGCGGCAGCCTGCGAAGGTATGACGCGCGGACGCCGTATTGCCACCCGTTGGCTACAGGTACCGGAAAAGGACTTCGCAGTGAAGGACATGTTGCTCCAGGTCGAGCCGATGATCCCGGCGCTGCGCCGCTATGCGCGCGCACTGTTGCGCGATACGACCGCCGCCGATGATCTGGTGCAGGACTGCCTGGAGAGAGTCATCACCTACTGGAACACCCGCCGCAGCAACGATGACACGCGTAGCTGGGTCTTTGCCATCCTGCACAATCTGGCAATGACCGCATTGCGCAAGCATGCCGGCACCCAGGGCATGCACGTCGCCATTGACGAGGTGGCCGAATCCCAGATGGTCGTGCGCGCCACGCAGGAGGACGCGCTGCACTACCGCGACCTCATGAGCGCACTCGACGCCCTTCCGGCGGAGCAGCGTAGCGTCCTGTTGCTGGTCTCGGTAGAAGACATGTCGTACGCGGATGCTGCCCGCGTGCTGGAAATTCCCATTGGCACCGTGATGTCGCGCCTGTCGCGCGCGCGGGAAAAGCTTCTGAGAATCATGGCCGCCGGTGTGCCAGCGGCAGCCTCTATGCCGGTATTGCGGAGGGTCAAATGAGCGAGAATCGGCCCGTGCAGGAAGAAGACCTGCTGGCCTATGTGGACAACGCCCTGGACGACACACGTCGACGCGAGATCGAGGCCTACCTGCGGCATCATCCGGACGTCGCTCGTCGCATCAAGGGCTATATCGCGCAGCGCGAACAGTTGCGTGCGGCGCTTGGCCCGATCGTCCATGAGCCCATCCCGCCGGAGCTGAACCTGCGCCACATGCTTGAAGCTCGCCGTACGCGGTCCGGCGGTCCCTGGCAAATGGCAGCTTCCGTCCTGGTCGCCCTCTGCATAGGCGGCATGGGCGGCTGGCTCGGGCGCGGGGCGACCGAGCCGGCGCCCGGCGGCATAGCTGCCCTCGCACGCGAAGCCACGGCCAGTTACCAGGTTTTTGCCTCCGACACTACCCGGCCGGTGGAGATCAGCGCAAATGACAGCGCTGCGCTGGTCAGCTGGGTATCCGCGCGCCTGCGGCGTCCGGTCTCCCTGCCGGATCTCAGCAAGGCTGGCTATCACTACATGGGTGGGCGCCTGGTGGCAACTGAGCATGGGCCGGCCGGCCTCTTCATGTATGACGACGGACACGGGACCCGACTGGCCATGCTGGTGCGCCCCATGCAGGTCGAACGGGACATGCCCATGAGGGCGCACGAACAGGCCGGCGTTACGGGATACTCATGGGCGGACCAGGGGCTGGGCTACAGCCTGGTCGCCGCCGCTTCCACCAGCGGGCTGCATCCACTGGCCGATGAAATGCGGCGGCAGATTGACCAGCAGGCCGCAAAGGCGGCGCCCGCCTGAATGACGAGCCCCTGGCGGCTGCGGCTATCTGGCAGCCGCCGGCAAGGGCTCGCTGATGCCTTGCCCCATCCGATCGAGCTCCGCAAGCAACGCATGCGTCAACACACATTCCGCCGCCTGCATGTTTTCGCGCAAGTGCCGCAGTGATGAGGTACCGGGGATCAGCAGGATATTTGGCGCCCGGTGCAGCAGCCAGGCGAGCGCCACCTGCATCGGTGTCGCACCAATCGTTTTGGCGATGTCCGACAATGCGGTCGACTGGATCGGCGTGAACCCGCCAAGCGGGAAGAAGGGCACGTAGGCGATACCCTTGGCCGCCAGTTCGTCGACCAGCGCGTCATCCGCGCGCTGGACAAGGTTGTACTGGTTCTGCACGCAGACGATCGGGGCGATCTTCTGCGCTTCGGCCACCTGGGCCGACGTCACATTGCTCAGTCCGATGTGGCGGACAAGCCCCTGCCTCTGCAACTCGGCGAGCACGGTCACCTGTTCTTCAATGGACCCTTCCACAGGCGCGTGAATGTCGCCCATGCTCCGCAGGTTGACGATGTCCAGCGTATCAACGCCGAGATTGCGCAGGTTGTCGTAGACCCCGCTGCGGATATCCTCAGGCTCAAGGGCCGGGATCCATGAAGCGTCTTCGCCGCGACGGGCGCCTACCTTGGTGACAATCACCAGGTCATCCGGGTAGGGATGAAGGGCTTCGCGGATCAGTTGATTGGTGATGTGGGGTCCGTAGAAGTCACTCGTGTCGATGTGGTTGACGCCGGACGACACGGCTTCGCGAAGCACGGCGATCGCTGCATCACGATCCCTGGGCGGGCCGAACACGCCCGGTCCGGCTAGTTGCATGGCACCGTAGCCAATGCGCTTCACGGTGCGGCCGGCAAGCTGGTAGGTACTGGTGGGACGATTGGATTGGGGCATGGCGCTCTCCTTGGTGAACCCTTGTCGAACATTCGGGCCCAGTATGGTCAGCGTTGCACTGTTTGATAATCCGGCCTAGATTGAATGGGTTGTTGCAAAAATTAAACAGCGACATGGAATTCAATGACCTGGCGGCGTTTGTTTCGGTCGCCCGCGCCGGTGGCTTTCGGGATGCGGCACGAATCAGTGGCGTCTCTGCGTCCAGCCTCAGCATCGCCGTGCGCCGCCTTGAATCGAAGCTGGGCCTGCGCTTGCTCAACCGAACCACCCGCAGCGTCGCCCCGACGGAAGCCGGTCTGCGCCTGATCGAGCGGCTGACGCCCTTGTTCAGCGAGATGGAGTCAGCGCTCGATGTACTGAACGCCTTTCGGGACAAGCCCGCCGGCACGCTGAAACTGAACGTGCCATCGAGCGCCGCGTGGACGGTGTTGCCAGACATCCTTGCGTCGTTCCTGGCGGCCTACCCGGACATCCGCGTGGAGGTCGTGGTGGAGGATGGATTCGTCGATGTGCTTGCCATTGGCTGCGATGCGGGTATCCGGTACGAAGAGCGGCTTGAGCAGGATATGGTCGCGGTCCCGATCGGACCGCGTGTGCAGCGCTTCGCTACGGCGGCGGCACCCCGCTATCTGGACCAGCATGGCAGACCGGCACACCCGCGCGACCTGCTCGCATACACCTGTCTGCGCGGCCAGTTCGCCAGCGGCGCAATGCCAATGTGGGTATTCGAGCGCGACGGTGAAATCGTGCGGCTGGACCCGCCCAGCCGTCTGCTGATCCGCCCTGGAGCCGCTTTCGACCTGGCGATCGATGCCGCGGTGGCGGGGACAGGCGTGATCCATCTGTTCGAGGGCAAGCTGCGGCCGCAGCTCGACAGTGGTGCGCTGGAGCCCGTCCTTGAGCCCTGGTGGCAGTGCTTCCCGGGGCCGTTTCTTTACTATCCCGGCCGTCGTCACCTGCCGGCGCCGTTGCGGGCATTCGTGGATTTCCTGAAGGCGGGCGGGGCAGAGGCTGCCGAGACCGCGGCCACGCCATCGGCATGAGCGGACAGCGGCTTCGGGGAGGGAGCGATCGTACCCGCCAGGCAAAACGCCCTTCAAGCCTGGGCTCGAAGGGCGTCATGCGCTTTGCGCGAGGCGCCTAGTTCTTCGACGTTGCGGCCTTCTCGATGATGGCCGCAACGGCGGCCGGCTTCGACTCGTACACGGCATGGCTGCCCGGAGATTCGACCACCGTGGCGCCATATCCTTGCCGGCGACCATGAGAAGGCCATAACGGTCCTGCGAGAGCGCATCCTGCTTGTCCCGCAGACGGACATGAGCCAGGCCTATCTCGCTGCGGCACCCGGGAACCTTGATTATCTCGACGAAGCGCGCGGCGTCTGGGACGAGCTCATCGCCATCAACCCGGATTACTCGTTCGCAGGCGACATCGCCCGTATGCCCTTCCGGAATGAGGACCTGGGCCGCATCGCAAAGGGGCTGGACAGAGCCGGATTACTGGCAGCCTCCAGCATTCTTCCCTGAATATGGGAGACGCCGCGGTCGCGCGACGGTTGGCAAGAGCGAAACACCATTGTTCTTGCAATCTGAACCTCGGCGTCACGGGATGCCCGGAGGGGCTTGACCTAGCCAATGCTGAAGCCTTGCCCATCATCCACGACGAGCGTCGAGCCGGTCATGAATGCGCCGGCCGGCGAAGCGAGCGTCAGCAACGCGCCATCGAGCGCCTCGGGCGTACCGAGGCGCTGGCGTGGCAGACTCTCTACGATCTTCCTGCCCGCGGGGGTCTGGAACATGGCGCGGTTGATGTCAGTCTCGATGAAGCCGGGACTGATGGCGTTGACGTTGATACCGTGGCACGCCCATTCATGGGCCATCGTGCGGGTCAGATGCTCCAGCGCCGCCTTGCTGGCCCCGTAGATGCCGAGGTACGGCGAGTGCGTCTGCGCGGCGAGAGAGCAGATGTTGATGATGCGGCCAGGCAACTGCCGGTCGATGAGCCGGCGTGCGAACGCGGTAGACATCAGCAGCGCAGCCTTCGTATTCACGTCGAATACCCGGTCGAACATCTTCCCGTCCACGTCGAGCAGCGCCGCGCGCCCTCCGACGCCCGCATTGTTCACAAGCGCCCATAGCGGCGGCATGCTTTGCTGGATTGCATCCAGGACAAGCCGCACGGCTTCCTGGTCGGCAACATCGACGGGAAAAGGTCGCGCCGTACCACCGGCCTGTTCGATCAGCTCTGCGGTTTCCTGCAGCGGCTCCGGCCGCCTGCCCAGCAGGGCGATATGCGCGCCGGTGGCGGCCAGCGTCCTTGCCGCCTGCCGCCCGAGTCCCGAGCCAGCGCCGGTAACAATTGCCGTCAGGCCGCGCAGGCCGAAGCGCGCGGCAAAGAATTCGGTGTCAAAGCCATTGCTCATCTTCATTTCTTCTCTTGATGTCATTTCATTGAGTCAAGTGCTCAGTGCCCGATGTCCTGCCCTGGCGGGCGCAGCCAGAGCGGCTTGTCCTCCATCGCCTCACCACCCGGTTCAGCTGCCTCGCGCTTCCGCGACGCAGCACCATCTGCCGATAAGGAACACGATGAAAGGCAGCGCCGCGGCGAGCGGAAGCCAGCGCAAGGCGGCCTGAAGACCCACCGCGTCCGCCACCATGCCGGTGAAAAAAGGACCTGCCGCGAGGCCCAATATGTTGTTGAACAACGTCAGTGTTGCGAATGCCGAGCCATGAATAGCCGGCGGTGTGGCACCCGCAATGATCGCGCTGCATGTGCCGAATGAACTGGCAAGGAAGAACACACCGGGCGCAAGGAGAGCGAGTTGCAGATTGCCCGGTGGCAAGCGGAAGGCGATCGCCAGCAGCGTGCCCAGCACGAAGCAATAGCCGATGGCCATGTTCCACCGCTTGAGCGACGAATCCCCGCTGATCCGATCGGTCATCACACCGCACATGAGTTGGCCCAGGCCGCTGACAAGGACAAGGCCGGCAGCCAGTACCGCTGCCTCGCTGACAGGCATGCCCCAGTAGCGATTCAGATAGCTGGGCAGCCATACGAACAAAGTGCCCTGAACGAAGATCTGCAGGGCGCAGCCGAGGTACGCACAGAACACGGAACGGGACGGAAACAGGCCAGAGAAAAACGCACGCGGTGTCAGTTTCACGTGCCCGTGCACCGGAGTTCCGCTCGCATGGTCCGGCCGCGCACGTGCGAGCTTTTCTTCCGTGACCACGAAGTAATAGATGATCACCAGCACAAAGCCAATGATCGCCATCAGACCCATCGACCAGCGCCAGCCAAAGTGCGTCGCAATGATGCCGGAAAGCGAAACACCGAGCACGGACCCGAAAGCCGCGGCAGACGTAAAGCCGCCGGCGACCGTGGACCGCATATGCTTTGGAAAGATGCTCACGAGCATGGCAAAACCGACACTTCCATACGCAGCCTCGCCGACACCAACGAACAAGCGTGCGACGAACATCTCATGGTAGCTGCTGGCAATGGCGCATTCGAGCGTGGCAACACTCCACACCGAAACCATCAGGGCAATGCTTTTGACACGTCCCCACCGGTCCGCGATGATGGAAAAGGGGAGGGTCAGCACGCCGACCATCAATGGCACCACGCTGCTGATCGAACCGAGCTGTGTGTCGGATATCTGCCATTGCGCTTTCAGGAGCGGAAACAAGGCATTGATCGCCTGCCGCGACATGTAGTCAGACAGCAGCAGGCAAAACATCAATGCGAATACCACCCACGCGTAGGCGCGGGCACCCGTGGTAGCCGCAACCGGCTCGGCCGGTATCGCGTTACTCGTATACACGTTCAATTCCGTCTCCATCCAGTGATTCTCGAAACTCATGACTAGCAGTTCCGCCTGCTGGCCGTCTGCATCGCCGGGCGCCTTCTTTTGATCATCGCGCGGAGAGCGCATTGACGATGCCTCGACCAGGACTTCTCGGATCGGATCATCTGGCCTGGCGCGACTTCCCGCTTTACCTCGCACGCCACGAACTTGGCCTTTAATGACAGTAGCCCGCTGACGCACGGGCACTTGATCTCTTTGGCAGCGTGCTCACCATATCCCTGAGGGTTTTCCCTCGGTCTGCGCGAATTGACAACAACGTGTCGTGATCGGTCATGCCGGCTGACCCGGTGCGCGCCGAGAATGGACAAAGGGCAAATGCGCCGCAAAGCCAGCGCATCGATCCCGTCGGCGACAAGGCTTTCCAAACACGCAAAGCGAAGCAATCGAAAGAGTACTGACATGAAGAAGCAAACCAATAACTTCTGGTGGCGCGGTTACGCCTTGGCGATCGGTATTGGTGTCTGCGGCGCGATGCCTGTGGCCCAGGCCCAGGAGGCTTGGCCCAGCAAGCCTGTCCGGCTGGTGGTGGGCGGGCCTGCCGGTGGCAGTGCCGACGCGTTGGCGCGGCTGCTGGCGGAAGGCCTGCAGAAGAAGCTGGGCAAGCCGGTTATCGTGGAAAACAAGCCTGGTGCCGCCGGCGCGCTGGCGATCAGCGATTTGCAGTCCAACGGCAAGGACGGCCATACCCTCCTGGTCATCCAGGGCGGCGTCGTGAGCGAAGCCCCGTTGGCCTACAAGGTTCATTACAAGCCCTTTGCGGACCTGAAGCCCCTCGCCCAGATCAGCCGCACGGGGTTGGTGCTGGTGGCCAACAAGGACGTGCCCGTTTCAAACCTGAAGGAGTTGGTGGACTACGGCAAAGCGCAGAAGGACGGACTCGTATTTGCGTCTTACGCAGCGGGATTGAAGGGCCACACCTCGGGCATATTGCTCGGGCAACTCACGCACGTGCCATTGCGCCATGTCGGCTACAAAGGCTCGCCCCCGGCATTGAACGACCTGATGGGCGGCCACGTGCCCCTGATGTTCGATGGGGTGACCACCTCCTTGCCGCTGATCAAGGCGGGAAAGATCAAGGCGATTGCGTTGAACTATCCGACGCGGATTGCCGCATTGCCTGATGTGCCGACTTTCAAGGAGCTTGGCTACCCGCAGCTGGCCCAAGCAGGCTGGTTCGCCGTGTGGTCGCGCCCGGATGTCCCTGCGGCAGTCCAGCAAAAGATCCGCGAGGTGACGCTGGCGTATTTCAAGCAACCCGCAGTGCAGAACCACATCAAGGACATGGGCATGGAGGAGGGGAGTGCCGCCACCTCGGAAGAGTTGATGGCGGACCTGAAGCAGGCGTACCAGCAACAGGCCGCGCTGCTGAAGTCCATCAACTACCAGCCGGATTGATCCGGCAGTCGCCCGGACGGGCAACGGGCCGGGTGACTACCTGCCCGGTCGTGGCCGGCGCGCCCTCCCGGTTCACGCGGCCTGTTCGAGCAGCGCAATGATTTCTTCCGGCCCTTTAAACTTGCGCGCATTGCTGTGGGTCCAGCGGTCCAGCAAGGCATTGCGGGCAATCAGTTCGAAATCCTTGCGCTCCACCCCGACCTTGTGCAGGCGGTTCGGCATCTCGAGATCGTCGATCAGCTCGGCCACCAGGTCCGCGGTTTCACGGCTGGCGTCGCCTAGCGCCTCGCTCAGCAGCTTCTGCTTTGCCTCGGTCACCGGCTTGTTGAAGCGCAGCACGCTCGGCAAGGTCACGCAGGTGCAATGGCCATGCGGTACATGGAACGTGCCCGCAAGCACGTGGCCGATGCCGTGGCTGGCGCCCATCGGCACCAGTGACCACATGCCCATCTGGGACAGCCACATGCCGGCCTGCGCGTCGGCGCGGGCTTCCATGTCGCCGGGATCCTTCCTGGTGCGCCTTAGCGCATCGGGCAGCGTGCGCAGGGCCTGCAGCGCGGTCCCGTCCACGAAAGGACTGCCATAGGGCGAACAGAACGATTCCACCGCGTGATCCACTGCGCGCATGCCGGTGGACAGCCACAGCCCCAGCGGCGTATGCCGGGTCAGTTCCGGATCGAACACCACCGTGCGCGGGATCATCAGCGGATGGCGGATGCTCTGCTTCAGTTTCTTGATGGGGTCGTTGGAGCCGCCGCTCTGGTGGAATTCTCCGCCCGACAAGGTCGTAGGCACCGCGATCTGCCGTACCGTGGGTCCGCGGAATACCGGTGCTTCGACCACGCCGGTAACCGGGTCGGTCTTGAGCCGGAACGGTTCGAACTGGTCGAGCTCGGTGAGATTGTGCTCGAGGCACAGCTGCACGTTCTTGCCCGCGTCCGTGATCGAGCCTCCGCCCACGGTCACGATCAGGTCAACATCGGCAGCGCGCGCCACCGCCGCCGCCCGCAATACCGCATCGCGAGGGATATGGGCCGGAATATCGTCGTAGATGGCGGCGAACTTCGCGCCGAGCGCATCGCGCAGCTTGCTGATCTCGTCGGTCTTGTTGTTGAGCGTGTTGCTGACCAGCAGGAATACGCGATTGGCACCCAGCCGCTCGACCTCCTCCATGACCACGTCGACGAAAGGCCGCCCGAAGAATACGCGCTCCATCGGGGGAATGCTGAATGAACCTTGTCTCATCTTGATCCTCTGCATCTGGGTTGGCTGGAGTGTTCGGCGGTGCCGTGACATGGCGAAAGCCCGCCCCGGCGAGGCGCCATTGCCTTGCCGCGTAGTAAAAAAGGAAGTGCGAAGAGAAGGGCTCGCGGACTAGGCCGCCAGGACCGCTGCCTCGACGTTGCGCACCAGGTTCAGCAGGCGCGGTCCCCACTTGTCGAGCAGATCGCCCGGCGTCAGCTGGTACGAGGGCCCGCAGCAATTGAAGCTCAGCACGGCGGTGCCATCGTCCGAGCGGTAAGGCACGCCCACCGCGTTCACGTCGGTCTGCCACTCGCCGATCGACATGCAAAAACCCAGCTTCCGGAATGTTTCCAGGCCGGCTTCGAGCGAGTCGCGGATCTGCCCGAACTCGGACCGGGCGCGCTGCGACAGCTCGGACAGCAGCCCGTCCCGCTCACTCTCGGTCAGCCCGCAGTAGTAGGCCTGGCCCATCGCCGAGGTCGCCAGCGGGACGCGCGAACCGATATTGAGGCGGAAGTTCTGGTTGGCCGCGCTCGCCGCGTTTTCGACATAGATCATCGTATGGCGGTCGCGCATGCCGATGCCGACGGAAGCAGAGCAGTTGTCGGCCAGCTCCCGCATCAGGGGTCGCGCCAGCTGGCGGACCCGCATCGAGCCAAGCACCGAAAAACCCAGCGATACCACGCGCGTGCCCAGGTAGAACCTGGCCTGCGCCTGCGAATACTCGAGATAGCCGTTGGCCAGCAGCGTATGGGCGAGCCGGGAAACCGTCGCCTTGGGCAATCCCGTGCGCTCCACCAGTTCCTGGATGCCGAGGAAGCGTTCACTGGAGCGGAAGCAGTCCAGCAACATCAAGCCACGCGCAAGCGCCGATACCTGATCCTTGTCGATCTCTTCGCTGTCCGGGGCTGTCGCCGTCTTCGTCGCCATGTTCTTGGTTTGTTAAATGGAACATTCGATCCATTATAAGAAGGAATTTTTGCTTTGCAAGTATCGTATAAGGCGCAAAGTGTTGACGATAAAGAAGATTTGACTTTTTATGGCGCAGGACGCAAAACTGTAATGGAACAGTAGTTCCATTTAAGCGCACTTGGCCGCGAAAGGTCCCCGATGTCCCAGCCGTTCACCACCCCGGTCACCGAACTGTTCGGTATCCGCCTTCCCATCGTCGCCGGCGGCCTGCAATGGCTGGCCGACGCCAACTACGTCGCTGCCGCTGCCCGTGCCGGGATCATGGGGTTTATCACGGCGGCCAGCTTGCCCGACGTCGGCGCGCTGCGCGACGAGATCGCACGTTGCCAGGACCTGGCGGATGGACGACCGTTTGGCGTCAATGTGTCGATGCTGCCCGCGCCGACGCCCGGCGAACGTGTCGAGGAGACCTTCGACATGGTGGCCCGCGCCGGCGTGCGTTTCGTCGAAACCTCGGGGCGCAACCCTGAGCCCTATCTGCCGATGCTGCACGCGGCGGGCATCAAGGTCTTGCACAAGGCGCCGTCGCTGCGCCACGCGCTCAAGGCCCAGGCGATCGGCGTCGACGCGGTGTCGGTGGTGGGGGCGGAATGCGGCGGGCACCCCGGAATCGACCTGGTCGGGAGCATGGTCCAGGGCGCGCTCGCCGGCAGCCAGCTTCATATTCCGGTCTTGCTGGGCGGCGGCATCGGGCTTGGTGCGCAGGTCATCGCGGCGCTGGCGCTCGGCGTCGACGGCGTGGTCATCGGCACCCGCTTCCTGGTCGCCGAGGAGATCTGGGCGCGCCGCGAATACAAGGAAGTGCTGGTGGGCCTGCGCGAGACTGATACCGCGCTGATCATGCAGAGCGTGCGCAACACCGTACGCGCCCTGCGCAATACCTCGACCGACAAGGTGCTGGAACTGGAGCGCACCCATGCCGGGGATTTCGAGATGCTGCGCCCCCATGTGGCGGGCGTGCTCGGCCGCAAGGCCTATGAGACCGGCGACGCGAGCGTGGGAGCCCTGTCGCTCGGTCAGGCCGTGACGTTCGCGGATCGCATCGAGCCGCTGGAAGACATCATCGCCCGCATTGAATCCGAGATGCGGGCGGCCCTGGCCGGGCTCGGCCGGTTCGGCGCACCCGCCGTGCCTGCCAGGGCCGATGCCGTGCCGGCCGGCTGAGCGGCGCCGGCAACCACCGACTGACTACCCATTCCATCAAGCCCAAGCGGCAAGGAGACAGCAGCCATGAACGTTCCGATCGCAAGGAGGATCCTCTGCATTGCCGCCACGCTGGCCGGCGCCTGCCTGACACTCGGCCCGGCGCCGGTGCAGGCGGCCTACCCGGAGAAGCCGATCCGGCTGGTGGTGCCATTCCCGCCCGGCGGCATCACTGACCTCCTGGCCCGAAACCTGGCCCACCATGCGCAACAGGCCATGGGCCAGACCATGGTCGTGGACAACCGCGCTGGCGGCAGTGGGGTGATTGGCACGGACGCGGTGGCAAAGTCGGCGCCAGATGGCTACACGGTTCTGCTGGCGGCAATCGGCCAGGCCGTGGTGAACCCGCACCTGCTCAAGAAGCTGCCCTACAATGCGGCCGATATCAAGCCGGTCTCTCTGATCGCGCAAGGACCCAACGTGCTGGTAGTGAACGCGTCGAGCCCTTACAAGACCCTTGCCGACCTGCTTAACGCCGCGAAGAAGGCGCCCGAGACGATCACCTTCGGATCGTATGGCAATGGCTCCTCGCCGCACCTTGCCGCGGCCATGCTCAGCGAGCGCACGGGCGCGCGGTTCACGCACATTCCCTACAAGGGATCGTCGCCGGCGATGAACGACCTGCTGGGCGGGCAGACCGGCTTCATGTTCGACAGCCTGATCACCTCGCTGCCGAATCTCAAGGCCGGCAAACTGCGCGCGCTGGCCATCACGTCCACCGCGCGCAACCCGTTGATTCCAGATGTGCCGACTTTTGCCGAAGCTGGCGTGGCCAACTTCAGCATGCTTTCGTGGTACGGCATCTTCGTGCCCGGCAGGACCCCGGCGGATGTCGTCGCCCGGCTGAACTCGGAGATCGTCGACTTTGCGAGGGCCCCGGCTATCCGCAAGCAGTTCGCCGACCAGGGCCTGGAACTGGTATCCAGTTCGCCCGCCGACTATGCGGGCTTCCTGGCGGCGGAAGACAGGAAATGGAGCGCCGTCATCAGGCAGGCCAACATCACCGCGGACTGACACTCAACCGGATACCCACGCCATGCCGAACCCACACACGGGCAATACGCTGACACGCGAAGACATCCAGCGCGCCTGCAATGCTGTCCTCGACGCCTTCATGCAGGCGCTGAACGACCACGACGCCGCCGCCATGGACCGTTGCATGCATTTCCCCCATACCCGGCTTGCCAACGGCAAGACCACCGTTTACGAGGCGCCAGGCAACAATCCGATGGATCTGTTCCAGCAACTCGAGCGCGCGGACGGCTGGTCATACAGCCGCTGGGAATCGCGCGAGGTCGTGCAGTTCAGCGCGCGCAAGGCACACGTGCTGCTGAGCTATACGCGCTTTCGCAAGGACCACAGCGTCATCGGCGTCTATGACTCGATGTACGTCATGACGCTGCAGGACGACGGCTGGGGCATCGAGGCGCGCTCAAGCTTCGGGCCCTGAGTGGGAGCATGTGCCGGTATGGAAACGGTGAACAAGATCGTCAGGAACTGCGCCGAGGCACTTGCCGGCCTGGAGGACGGGGCGACGGTGATGGTCGGCGGTTTCGGCAGCGCAGGACTTCCTTCCGAGCTGCTCGCGGCCCTGCTCAGGCGTGGTGTGCGCGGCCTGACGGTGATTTCGAACAACGCCGGATATGACGGTTATGGCATTGCGCAACTGATCGCGGAGAGCCGGGTGCGCAAGCTCGTCTGCTCCTATCCGCTGACGGCTGGCGCAACGGCATTCCGCGACGCGTACCGCCGCCGGGATATCGAGCTGGAACTGGTGCCGCAGGGCACGCTGGTGGAGCGGATTCGCTGTGCAGGGGCGGGTCTCGGCGGCTTTCTCTGCCCGATCACCGCAGGCACGGAATTGGGTGCCGGCAAGTCCGTGCAAACCATCGCGGGTGTCGAGTATGTTCTCGAACTGCCCTTGCGCGCTGATTTTGCACTGATCCGCGCACAGCATGCGGATCGGGTCGGGAACCTCACCTATCGCCTCAGCGCGCGGAATTTCAATCCCGTCATGGCAACGGCCGCCGGCATTGTCGTGGTCGAAGCCGACGCCACGGTCGACGCCGGCGTGATCGCGCCGGAACACGTGATCACGCCCGGCATCTTTATTGATCGGATCGTCAAGAGAACCGGAGACGTATTGGGCCGTTGACAAGGGAACAGATTGCGCAACGCGCGGCACGCGATATTCGCGCCGGTGCCTATGTCAACCTGGGGATTGGCCTGCCAACGCTGGTGGGTGAGTTGATCCCGGCGGATCGCGAAGTGTTCCTGCACAGCGAGAATGGCATCCTGCACCTCGGCCCGCGTCCTCCGGCGGCGCTGGAGGACGCGGATCTGATCAATGCCAGCAAACAGCCCGTGAGTCTGAAGACGGGCGCGGCCATCTTCGACTCGGCGCTGAGCTTCGCCATGATGCGCGGGGGCCATCTGAACCTGGCGATCCTTGGCGCCTACGAGGTGGCCGAGAACGGCGACCTGGCCAACTGGACCCGGGGCGATCCGCAGACACCGCCAGCCGTGGGCGGCGCGATGGACCTGGCGTTCGGCGCGCAGGAAATCTGGGTGCTGATGGAGCACACCACCCGGGACGGGCGCCCGCGCCTGCTGCGCCGATGCCGGCTCCCGCTGACAGCGCGCGGCGTGGTCAGGCGCATCTATACGGACCTGGCTGTCCTGGAAGTGACGGCGGCTGGCTTGAGCGTGCTTGAAATGGTCGACGGCATGACGCTCGAGAGGTTGCAGGCGCTGACCGAAGCGAAGTTGGTCGCCTGAGCTATTGTCCTGCTCCGCAAATACCTTGTCATGAAATCGCCCAGTGGGCCGCCATGCACTCGGCGCTGTGCCGGCGTCGACGTCGTGCCGGTGCGATCTCCTCGATAGTGTTCACGTGTCCACCCAGAACTTGGATGGACACGATGCTCCTTGCTCTCTTGCTTTCCTTCAAGACGGATTCACTGGGTGCTTACGAACGATCTGCCGGCGCATCGCGGTGAACGGAGTGTCCCTTCGCCAGGTCCCTGGCGCACACCGCCTTTGTCCTGCTGGCGAAACAATCCATTTCATGTTTGCCGTCTTTTGTTGCCAAGGGAAAACCCGTAGGATAGTCCAGCTGATGCTGCGCCGCGACAAATCTGCCACATTCATTGGGGCAACCTCGCCACGCAAAGCCAGGCAAGGCGTGCCAATCAGCAATTCCTGACGCAGGAATCGGTCTACGTCTTGCCTGAGGCACTCAGATCGTTGAATTGTGCTGATTTCGCAACTCACAGGACCTCTGCCGTGAAGATAGATGACATCCGCAAGAACGCCTTCGCAATGCCGCTGCACAGCCCCTCGTATCCGCGCCCGCCTTTCCGATTCCTCCATCGCGAATATTTCATCATCACCTACGAAACTGACCTGGATGCCCTGCGAGCGGTCGTGCCCGAGCCCTTGACGGTCGATTCAGCTCTGGTCCACTACGAGTTCATCCGCATGCCGGACTCATCCGGATTCGGTGACTACACCGAGAGCGGCCAGGTGATTTCCGTGATCGATGAATCGGGCCAGAAGGGCAACTACACGCATGCGATGTATCTGGACGATGAAGGACCGATCGCCGGCGGCCGTGAAATCTGGGGGTTTCCGAAGAAGCTCGCCTCGCCCCGCCTGGCCATTGATGGTAACGATACGCTGCTTGGCACCCTCGACTATGGGACGCAGCGGATCGCGACCGGCACGATGGGCTATAAATTCCGCCCGCTCGATATCGAGGCCGAACGCCGGAAGCTGGCGGATACGCCGAACTACCTGCTCAAGGTGATCCCGCACGTCGATGGCTCGCCGCGGATCTGCGAGCTGGTCCGCTTCTATCTGCAGGACGTGACGGTGCTCGGCGCCTGGGAAGGACCCGCCGCGCTGGAACTCCACCCGCACGCGCTGGCGCCCGTTGCCGAACTGCCGGTCAGGAAGATCGTGGGCGCGAGGCATGTCATTGCCAATCTCACCCTCGATATCGGCGAAGTCGCCTTTGATTACGTCGCACCTGCACAGGCCCCGAGGCTTGTCGTCAACCAGTAACCCCGCAAGGAGCAACCATGTCATTGCAAGGAAAAGTCGCGCTCGTTACCGGCGCAGCAAGTGGTATTGGTGAACAATGCGCACGCCAGCTGGCTCAGGATGGCGCCGCCGTCGTCATCGCCGACCTGAATCTGCAGAATGCGCAGAACGTCGCGGAAGCGATCGTCGCTGAGGGCGGCAAGGCAATTGCCGTGTCGATGGACGTGACGAGCGAAGCCGCGGTCAACGCCGGAATCGAGGAAACGGTCAGCAAGCTCGGCAGCATCGATGTGCTGGTGTCGAATGCCGGTATCCAGATTGTCAATCCGATTGAAGACTACGAATTCTCGGATTGGAAGAAGATGCTGGCCATTCACCTGGACGGCGCCTTCCTGACAACGAAAGCTGCCATCCGGCATATGTATGCGGCAGGCAAGGGCGGTTCCATCATTTACATGGGCTCGGTTCACTCGCATGAGGCATCGAAGCTGAAGTCGGCCTATGTGACAGCGAAGCACGGGCTGCTTGGCCTTGCCCGCGTCGTCGCCAAGGAAGGCGGCTCGCGCGGCGTGCGTGCCAACGTGGTATGTCCGGGCTTTGTCCGTACACCGCTGGTCGACAAGCAAATTCCCGAGCAGGCCAAGGCCCTCGGAATTTCGGAAGCGGAAGTCGTCAGGAACGTGATGCTCAAGGAGACCGTGGACGGGGAATTCACGACTGTGGCTGACGTGGCCAGGACGGTTGCCTTCCTGGCCGGATTCGAGTCGGCGGCGTTGACGGGGCAGTCGGTCGTGGTGAGTCACGGCTGGTTCATGCAATAAATACAAGGAGTCAGTCTTGCGCCGCAGCGGAACCAGCAGAATCAATCGCGACCATCAGCTAGAGTTGCCCCCCTATGACGAAATCGGATTGGTCCTTCAGGGAGGCGGCGCGCTCGGCTCCTATCAGGCAGGCGTTTATCAAGGTCTGGCCGAAGCTGGCATCAGGCCTACCTGGATCTCGGGAATTTCGATTGGTGCATTGAATACGGCCATCATCGCAGGCAATGCGCCTGAAGACGGCGTGGAAGCATTGCGCGGCTTCTGGAACACCATTTGCCAGCCTGCGGACCTGATCGGTCACGTGGGCGCCTGGTGGCCGGCGACGTTGGGTTTCAAGGATATTGCGCGCAAGTGGTCGAGCATGTGGGCCGCCAGCCGCGCGCTGACAGAAGGCCAGAAGGGGTTCTTTGCACCGCGCTCGCTCCTGCATGCCGCGGGGCTGGCACCTAAAGATCCAAGCCAGGTGAGCTTTTACGATACGGCCGCCTTGCGCGCCACGCTGCTCAAGTACACCGACTTCGATCGTATCAACGACGGCGATATTCGGGTTTCCGTGGGGGCGGTCAATGTCCGCACCGGGAACCTGATCTATTTCGACAATACGAAGATGCGCCTGAAGCCGGAGCACTTCATGGCATCGGGAGCGCTACCACCCGGTTTTCCCGCAGTTGAAATCGATGGCGAATACTATTGGGACGGCGGCCTCGTCTCGAACACGCCGCTCACTGAAATTGTCAGGGAATCGCAGCACAAGGACACACTGATATTCCAGGTGGATCTGTGGAGCGCGCGTGGCAGGCTGCCGGGCAACTTCCTTGACATTTCAGAGCGGACCAAGGATATCCAGTACTCGAGCCGGACCCGGGCCATCACCACCTTTCTCGAGGCGGAGCAGAAGCACGCCGGTCTCATCAAGCAACTGCTGGAACATATTCCCGAGGAAGTGCGCCAGAGCCATCCACTGATGCGCAAGGCACAGAAAGTCGCGGATGGCAGTGCGGTCAATGTGGTCCACCTGATCTACAAGAACAGGGCCTTCGAGGGACACTACAAGGACTATGAGTTCAGCACCGACACGCTTGGCGAGCATTGGGAGGGCGGGCTGGAGGACATCCGCCGCTCGCTCGGCAATCCTGACTGGTTTGCCATTCCAAGCCGGGACATCGGCTTCGTGACACACGACGTGCACCGCCAGGCAGTGTCGGCGGCGCCGACTGCCGACGCGCTCAATGACGTGGTCGACACCGCAAGGCTCATGACGATTGAGAGTATCTCCGCCGGCCAGGCAGACGAACTGGGCGCCGGCGCCAGGTAACCCCGGGCGGGGAGTGCTCCAAACCATGTTCCTCAAAGGCACTCGCTGAAACAGCAACGGGACCGAGCCGTTTGACGTGACGGGGGAGGCGGTGACTCCGGCCTCGAAAAGCGAAGCACAACGTCTCACGAACTCTCGGCGGAGCTTGAGCGGGCGCGCGAAGCGCTGCGGATTTTCAAGGACGCGCCGGCCCCGGAATTCCCAGGGCGCCTGGATCGACGCGGTCGGCGATGATGGCCGCGCCCCCAGTATTGGTACTGCGGCACCAAGCAGTACCGCGCTTTTGTCGGTGAAGCCGACCAGCAACGCCCGAATGCCAGCCAGCGTGGTGTGACCGGGCCGGCCGATCACGCAGCGAGGGTGTTTGGCGAGAGAATGTCTGCTTTCTACTGCGGAACGGCCATTTGAGCGTCTGCGGGCGCACGTCGGCGATCGGCGGATGATGGCTGCTGAATCAACCGCCAGTCAAAACCTTGCCAAAGAACGCATCGTCGCCAATCTGACCACCCTTGAGAACAATCTCCAGGCCGTCCCGTTGCGGCATACGCGAAAAAGCGCGGCAAAGGGGGGCGCCCGGTGCCATGGCGGCTTCGACCGCCAGTGCCGAGATGCCGAGCATACTGGCCACCCCTCCGGAACTGTCGCCACCGGCCACAACGACTCGCCTGAGTTCGGTGCGATCCAGCAGGCATTTCATGATCTCGCCCAGCGTGGTACCCACCAAACGCACCGCATCGGCCCGGGTGCGGCCGGCGTCGCGTGCGAGCGCTTCGAAGCCGACGACGGCGGGGTCGTCCGGTCCCATGGCGGTGTAGATAAGCGGGCTGATTCCCTGCCGGACGCTGCTGCAGGCTAACGCGACCACACGCTCGATTTCCGCTGGCGCCGTTTCGGCGCACAGAATCTTCCAGAGGTCCACGCGTTCGGTGGTAAAACCATTGCGGGCAGCCCACTCGATTTGTGCAGCCGTCACCGGAGAGCAGCTGCCGCTCACCACCGCGATGACCGATGCGGGCCTGGCGGTGGGGAGGGCAGTCTGCCGCGGAATCCAGCCGCGCTGACGCCAGTACGCCGTCAGCGCATATTGCAATCCGGACGAGGATGCCGTGAACACACCACTGCCTTTGCCTTCCCAGACCAGTTGGCCCGCCGCGAGCAGTGTGGCATCGTCCAGCACGTCGATCAGCACGACTGGCGCGTCGTCATTATCGTGGGTGGCAACGCGTTCGGATCCCATTCCTCCATGTAGTTGCACCATGTCAACCAGGGTGATCGGGCGCGTCGTCTGCTGCCGCAGGTGTACGCGCAGGTCGGCCTCGGCCATCGGCGTGACAGGGTGGCGCGACATGGTCGGATGGCGGTCGAGCCGATAACCTTCTCCGCCGATGGCGGCGAACAGGTTGCCAAACAACTGATAGCGTTTCAACCGCGGTGCGCCAACCACCATCGGTACCCATCGCCCGCCGGCCGTTTGCACGCCCAGGTCGATGGCCTTTCCGATCGAGCCGATGGTTGGCGACGAATCGAAGGTCGAGCAGATCTTGTATTGCAGAACTGGCGCACCAAGCTGCTTCAGGCTGGCGAAGGCCTTCGGCAATTCTGTGTCCATCCACTCGGGACTACGTCCGCGCGCCGACCCGGCAAGGCCGACGCAGCGCGCCTCAGGGAAGCGCTCCAGCAGTTCGGCGGTGGGCGGCTCCAGGCACAGGACGGTGGGAATGCCAGCCGCCGCCATGACTTCCATGGCATCGGTGGAGCCGGTGAAGTCGTCGCCATAGTAGGTCAGCAGCAGGCCCGGAGGCAGGCCGGTGGTCGTGGATGTGTTCATCGCCAGAACTCCATGGCCTGGCGCAACGCGGTGCTGGTGGCCGCATGCTGCGGCAGCGGAATATGGTTGACCGCAGCGGCCCAAGCTTCGCGCAAGGCTTCCACGCCTGCGGAAACGCCTGCCGGATGGCCGAAGATGCCGCCGCCCGCAGTGTGGATCAGGTCTGTCGTTCCCAGGGCCCGATAGGTGTCCTCGGCCTGCAGGCCAGTCTGACCAGAACTGAAGACCGGCATGGCCGGCATGGCTGCCTCGGGCATGATTGGTGCCAGCACTGCTTTTGCGGCAGCAATGACGCTTTCGTCCGCTTCGCTGAATTTGTTGCGCAGGCCGTTCACATGCAGATGGTCGGCGCCGGCAAGCCGCCAGATCTTCTGCCAGGGCGCATAGTCCCAACCGAGCGCGGGGCTGCGCGACAGGTAGCCCCAGCCCGCCCGATGGGCATGAATGGGCAGTTGACTGTGCCGGCGCAGTTCCTGCAGCCCGACGATGCCGATCGAATTGAGGCAGACCATGACACACGTTCCGCCCTGTGCCAGCACATGGTCGTGCCGGCGCTTCATCTGGTCCAGGTCACCGGTCAGGTTGAACGCCACCATCGCCTTGCGGCCGCTGCGCTGCGCCGCCTCGTTGACGACGCGCATCACCGCGGTCACACGCTCGTCGAAGGGGCAGAAGCTGCCGTCCGACTGCAGTTCGTCGTCCTTGATAAAGTCGATGCCACCGGCCACCAGCTCCCGGACCTGTTGCACCGTCTGCTCGACGGATAGCCCGACGCTTGGCTTGATGATGGTGCCGATCAGCGGACCCGAGGAGACTCCGGCCAGCTTTCGTGTCCCGTCGATGCCGAATGCCGGCCCCTGGTAGGCGCCGGCAAACGAAGCCGGCAGTTGCAGATCCGTGATGCGCAGTCCGCTGACCTGCCTGAGCTCGAAAAGATTGCCCGCGACGGTGGACATCAGGTTCGGCAGCGACGGGCCGAGATTCTCGAGCGGCCACGAGATCTCCAGCGCGCAGCGGTGATAGACATCGGCTGGCATCCCGCCGGGCAAGCTTGGCTTGTCCACGGTCTCCAGCACTTCGAGGCGCTCGATGCGCGCCCCCGAGCGCTGCTTGAGTTCGGGCGTCTCGTTCGGCAACGCGATGAAGGTGCCGCTCGACTGTTCCCCGGCGATGACCTCGGCTGCGCGCCGCGGGTCGTCGCCGGTTTCCAGCCAGTAGCTGGCATAGATTCGTTCGCTCACTGCTTGCTCCTGCTCTTGGTTCCTGCCGCCGGTTTGCCCGGCAGCATTGCTCGCTTTGGTTGGCCGTGGGATCAGGTAATGCGGCGGATGCTCTCCGCAATCTCATCTCGGTCGAAGACCTTGATCCAGTCGTCGCGCATCAGGCGCGGCTTGCCAAACTCGATGGCCTTGTTGCAGGCATCCGAGAAGGCACCAGGGATTTCGTTAAAGATCACCGCGCCGAGGATGTTCATGTGACCGAGCAGGAAATCGCGCGCCGCCTCCTTCGGCACGCCGCGACGAACGGTCTCATCCATCGCTTCGCGCATCACATAGAGCAGGGTGGCGCAGATCGTCTCCGACAGGCCCGGCTCCAGCAAGGCCATCTGGTCGACGGTCAGGCGATAGGAACGGAGAATCGGGGCATAGATCACCTTCGCCACGGCCTCGCCCAGGTCGAAGGCTTCCTCGGGGCCCTGCATCAGCGCGCTGGTGATCGACTGCTTGGCGGCACCGCCGCCGAAATAATCGCGGCGCGCCTCGGGGTCGGTCTCGTCGTTGAAGATCAACGGGTGGCAGGGGTGGGCGACGAAATAGGTCAGGTCCGGCCGGTCGGGCAGGTGGCCCGCGAACGGGGCGGCGGCATCGAGCGTCATGACCATGGTGCCGGGCCGTAGTTGCGGGGCAATCTGGGCCGCGATCTTGCCGATGATGGTATCGGGCACGGCCAGGATCACCACATCGACATTGTCCAAGGCGGCTTCGGTGCTCACGCATTCGATACCGAGCTCGTCCATCAGGCGCTTCTTGCCGACCTCGCTCACCTCAACGTGGCTGACGCGATAGTCCGACTTGAGCAGGTTCCTGGCCAGGCGCACGCCCATCTTGCCGCCGGCGCCAAACAGGGCGATCTTCTCTTTCATGCTGGTTCTCCAGTTAAGCAGGCATCGTGATACCGATGCACTGCGCATTCATTTCAGGTTAGCCGTCGGTTCCAGCGCACCGTTGTGCTCCGGCGCGGCCTGCTGCTCGCGGGTAGAGATGGCGAAGACGAGCACTGCGGAAAGCAGCATGAAGCCGCCGACGATGAACATGGGCACCTGGTAGGAGCCGGTCGCGTCCTTGACCGTGCCGGTCACGAACGGGGCGGCGAAGCCCGCGAAGTTGCCGATGGTGTTGATGAGTGCAATGCCCGCTGCAGCGCCGGCGCCGGAAAGGAAGCGAGCCGGGATCGACCAGAAGTTGGGCAGGGCCGAGAAAATGGCGCAGGCCGTCACGGTGATCACAGCCACGGTCGCGGCGGGCGATTGCATATACAGCGCCACGGGAATGCTGACGGCGCCGATCAGCGCGGGCACGCCTACGTGCCACGGCCGCACGCCGCGCCGCGTCGCATCGCGGCTCCACAGGAACAGTGCGAACGCCGCGGGCAAGTACGGAATGGCCGTGATCCAGCCCTTCTGGAAGACGTCGAACTTGGTGCCGTATTGCGCTTCGAAGCCGCCGATGATGGTTGGCAGGAAGAACGCCAGGGCATACAGGCCGTAGATCAGCCCGAAATAGGTCAGCGCCAGGACCCAGACGCGGCCGTCGCGCAGCGCCTGGCCAGCCATGCGGCCATGCGAGTGGGGCTTGATCTGCTCTTCCTTGTCCAGCTCCTCGGTGAGCCAGTCACGCTCGGCGGCGGTCAGCCATTTGGCTTGTCCGGGCTTGTCGGCCAGGTAGAACCACGTGATCACCCCAACCACGATCGCCGGCACCGCCACGCCGAAGAACATGATGCGCCAGCCCGCGAGCCCGAACAGGCCGTGCGCCTCGATCAGCAGCGCGGCAACGGGTGCGCCGATGACGATGGTGAGGGGCTGCGCCAGATAGAACAGCGCCAGCACGTGGCAGCGATGGCGCGCCGGCACCCACATGCTCAGGAACAGGATGGCGCCGGGAAAGAACCCGGCCTCGGCAACGCCCAGCAGGAAACGCAGCAGGTACAGGCCTTCGATGCTGCTGACCCAGGTGAACAGGAGGGCGACGATGCCCCACGTCACCATGATGCGCGCCAGCCAGCGGCGGGCGCCGTATTTGTGAAGCGCGAGGTTGCTGGGAATCTCCAGCAGGATGTAGCCGACGAAGAACACCCCGGCAGCGAAACCGAACTGCGCGGCGGTCAGGCCCAGGTCTTTTGTCATGCCGTTGGGGCCGGCAAATGAAATGGCAGTCCGGTCCAGAAAGTTGATGAAGAACATCAACGCAATGAACGGTACGAGCCGCAGCGATACCTTGCGGATCGCGGACCGCTCGACGGCGGTGGTTCCAGTGTTTTCCACGTTGTCTCCAGTAGGTCGCACGCCGGCACGGTCGTCGGGCGGCGTCTCGACGCAGTCTTCCGCTGCTGTCGTGGTGTAATGGTATGATGAGTACACCATCACGCCAAGCGGCATTTTATCGGGGTTTACGCGAGACCCGAAATGGGCACGAAAAGGCGCCTAAAGAGACAGCGGGAACGCCAGGGAGAAAACTGGCGTGACCCAGCGGGAGGGAAAGGGCGGGCCGGCTTAAGCAAGCCGGCCAAGACCTGGCAGGCGCTGCCACCAGGAGAGGGGAGATAACGCGATGACGGCTACGATATATCCGCCGTGGTGCCGTTCAGCGTCCGGTAGAGCGCGTTGGCTCGGGTGAGGTGCTCGCGCATGGCGCGTGCAGCCGCATCGCCATCATGGGAGGCAACCGCGTCGATGACACGCTGGTGTTCCGCGAGCGTCAGCGCCTCGGCGCCGGGTGCGCGCACGATGCCCCGGTAGTATTCGCGCGCCCATTCGAACAAGGCCTGGACGATGGCGGGAAAAATTGGGTTCCCGCTGATGTGTGCCAGTTCACAGTGGAAGGCCATGTCGCGCGTCAGGAAAAGCGCCGAGTCATCCTTGGCCTGGCGCTGTTCTTCCAGGCGGGCCTGCAGGCGCCCGATGTCGTCCGGCGTCGCATTGGCGGCGGCGAGTTGCGCCATCCCGCATTCCAGGAACACGCGCGCGCCCTTCAGGTGTTCCAGCGAGTCCGGGTCAGAGCGCAGCAAATGTTGTGCACCCGCCCCGATTTGCTGGATCAGGCGTTGCGGGGTGGGGATCACGACCCGCGCGCGCTCGCCGTGCGCAATTTCAATGATCCCGGCGCGCTCCAATGCCTGGAGCGCTTCACGGATGGCTGGTCGACCTACACCGTAGTACTCCATGAGATCGCGTTCGGCGGGAAGCTGTTCGCCTGGGGCGATCTCGCCGTTGCGGATGCGCTCGGTGAGCCTGTCCAGCACGTCCTCAAATAGTCGGCGCCGTTGAATGGGTTCGCTTGTTGCCATGCTCCATGAGATCTTTATGTCATCAGACCATATGATGGCATGAACAGCAGGACAAAACCGGGAGCGCATTTTACGAACCGTGCCGCACAGATACGGTGAGGTGGCCGGAACGGCTGGCTCAAGACAGGCGGGCAATCTCCTCAAGCAGCGCCGTCTCCATCGCCTCGATCGGCGCGCGGGCGCAGCCGGTGTAGAACTCGACCTGCGCGCATGCCTGATGCAGCATCATGCGCGTGCCGTCGATGGTCCGACAGCCAAGCGCCGCGGCATCCCGGATCAGCTTGCTCCTGACCGGGATGAACGCTGCGTCCATGACGACCAGGTGCGACGCGAGTCGTCCGGCGACCGGATTGACATCGGGGGCGCGAAAGCCCGCGGCGGTCGCGTTGGCGAGCATGTCGAAATCCGCCGCGCGGAAGTCCGCCAGGCCGCCGCCAAAGCGCAGGCCCAGCGAGATGGCCAGTTCCTCCCCGCGCGCGGCGGTACGGTTGAACACGGTCACGCTGGCGCCGGCCTCGCGCAGGCCATAGGCCATGGCCCGCGCCGCGCCGCCCGCACCCAGCAGCGCAATGCGCTTGCCGGTCACCTCGGTCACTTCCTGGAACGCGCGCACGGCGCCGATGCAGTCGGTGTTGTAGCCGGTCAGCACGCCTTCGATATTGTTGATGGTGTTGACGGCGCCGATGGCGCGAGCGGTCTCGTCAAGGTGGTCAAGATGCGGGATCACGGCCTGCTTGTGCGGCATCGAGACATTCATGCCGCGCACGCCAAGTGCGCGGATCGACTGCACGGCGCCGGGCACGTCCTGCACGCCGAAGCAGACAAAGGTGTAGTCGACCTCCAGCGCCCGGTAGGCGGCGTTGTGGATGCGCACGTTGAAGGTGAAGGGCTCGCCCATGATCGAGCCGCACAGCGTGGGAATGGAACTGGGCATGGCGGGGTGTCCTTGCGGGGAAAATCAGGCGGCTGCCTGGGCGCCCTGGGCAGCTATGGCCGCCAGGTCGAAGCGCGCAGCGGGTTGCCGCCCGGCGAGCGCGTCCAGCAGGTTGCGCGTGGCGAGTTCGGCCATGGCACGGCGGGTCTCATGGGTGGCAGAGCCGATATGGGGCAGGGCGGTCACCCTGGGATGGCTGCGCAGCGGCGAATCGTGGGGCAGGGGCTCGGTGGCGAAGACGTCGAGCCCGGCGGCGCGCAGGTGGCCGCTGTCGAGCGCCGCCAGCAGCGCGTCTTCCTGCACGATCTGGCCGCGCGCGCCGTTGACAAAGATGGCGCCCGGCTTCATCAGCGCAAACTCGCGCGGGCCCATCAGGCCACGCGTGCTGTCGGTCAGCGGCAGCGTGACGGCGACGATATCGGCCCTGGCCAGGGCATGGTCGAGTTCCACCCGGGTGGCGCGCCCGACCAGGTCGGGCGGCTCGGCGGCGGTCTCGTTGACGTAGATCACCTCCATGCCGAAGCCAAGCGCCGCGCGGCGCGCCACGGCCTGGCCGATGCGCCCGAAGCCCAGGACTGCCAGGGTCTTGCCGTGCACGTCCCAGCCGAACAGGCTTTCGCCGATATTGGCGGACCAGCGGCCTTCGCGCACATGGGCCGCAAGCTCGACCAGACGGCGGCTGGTGGCCATGATGAGCGCGAAGACGGTGTCGGCGGTGGTCTCGGTCAGTACGCCGGGCGTGTGGCACAGGGTGATGCCGCGCCGGTGCAGGCAGGCAAGGTCGTAATTGTCGACCCCCACCGAAATGCTCGAGATCACCTCCAGCCGGCCCGCTTCGGCCAGTTCCGCCGCGCCCAGCTTCACGCTGGAGCCGATCAGGCCGTGGGCGTTTGCCAGCGCGGCGCGGAAGGCCGGCCGTTGCGCCGGCTGGCGCGGGTCGGCCACGATCACGTCGTGCTCCGACTCGAGCCTGGCGAGCAGGTCGTCAGGAATCGGACGGAACACCAGAATATTCTTGCGCATGGGTAATCCTTGCTGTGGCTTCACAAACCGGCGGCCGCCAGTTGGGCATGGGTCGGCAGGCCTTCGGTATCGCCCCGCACCTGCACCGCCCGGGCGCCGATCCAGGCGCCGCGCCGGACGGCGTCGCCTACCGGGCGGCCTTCCAGCAGCGCGCTGATCACGCCCACGGCAAAGCCGTCGCCCGCGCCAACGGTGTCGACCACACGCTCGACGCCAAACGCCGCGACACGGCCGGTGCCGGCCTCGCCGTCAAAGTAGGCACCCTCGGCCCCCAGCTTCACCACCACCAGGCTGGCGCCACGGGCGCGGTAGAAGGCGGCAATGCGTTCGGGCTCGGCATGGCCGGTGAGGAAGCGGCCTTCTTCGATGCCGGGCAGCACCCAGTCGCACTGGTGCGCCAGGTCGTTCAGGGTGTCGCGCATCAGTTCGGGCGTTGCCCACAGCGTGGGCCGCAGGTTCGGGTCGAACGAGATCGTACGGCCAGCGGCCCGCATGGTGGCGATGGCCTGGCGCGTGGCCGCCTGCGTGCCTTCGGCAAGCGCCGGGAATACCCCAGTGACGTGCAGGTGCCGCGAGCGCCGCAGCCAGCCGTCGTCAAGGTGGCCCGGGTGCATGCGGCTCGCCGCCGAGCCGCGGCGGTGGTATTCGACAGGCGGATCGCTGCCGTCGTCGACCCGGCCTTTGAACTGGAAGCCGGTGCGTTCGCCGGCCTCGCACACCACCTGGCTGCAATCCACGCCTTCGCGCCGCATGGCATCGAGCAGGTAGCGCGCCATCGAGTCATCGCCCAGGCGGCTGGCCCATCCGACCTTCAGGCCCAGGCGCGACAGGCCGATGGCCACATTGGTCTCGGCACCGGCGGTGCGTTTGTGGAAGGTCTGCACGCCTTCGAGCGGGCCGGCTTCGCCAGCCACCAGCATCAGCATCGCCTCGCCCAGCGTGACCACGTCAAGATCGGCACTCATGCGGGGATCTCCGCCGAACGCAGCAGTTCGACATGATGGCGCGTGACCTGTACCAGGTCATCGCCTTGCAGCGGGAATTCGATGGCGCGGGCGACGTCCGCGGGCAACCGGCGCAACACGCTGCGCCATGGTGCGGCGGACTGCTCCAGCGGCACCGCGATCCATTTGGCGAGCGTGCGCTGCACGCCTTTGCAGTGCACATAGCCGACGTCGGCCGCGAAGACCTGTGCGGCATCGAGCGGATCTTCGCCGGTCCAGTGCCAGTTACCCATGTCGAAGGTCATCGGTATGGTCGCGCCGAGCGCCCTGGCACGCGCAAAGAAGTCGCGCAGCGGCGGTACGGTGCCAGCGCTGGCGGTCTGGTCGTTTTCCACGACCAGTTCGATGCCGTCGTGCCGCAGCCAGGGGAGCAATGCCTCCACTGCCGTGCCTTCGCGATACCCGCCAAGCGACATCTTGACCCGGCTGGCGCCGAGCGCCAGCGCGGTCGTGAAGGCGCGGTCGAGCGCGGCGGCATCGAGGCTGCCGGCTTCGCTCCACAGGCCTTCCGGGCTGGACCAGACCACGCTCAGGCCGTGCTGCGCCGCGACCTCGCGCTGTTCCCTGAGTTCATTCGCATGGCCGCGCTGCAGTTCGCCGCGATATTCCACGCCATCGGCGCCGGCCGCCGCGGCGATCCGCGCCAGTGCCGCTTGCCCGTCTCGATGGGCAAGGTGGGCGCCATAGGCCGTCAGCGAAATCAGCACCGGCGGGCGCGCGCAGTTCTCTGCTTGCCGCTGGCTCATTTCAGGGCTCCCGCGCTGAGGAACTGCTGCAGTTCCGGCGTCCGCGGCTGTGCGAACAGCGCCTTGGACGGGCCCGCTTCGTGCACCTTGCCCTGGTGCATGAAGATGGTGGTATGCGCCATGCGGCGCGCAAACTCCATCTCGTGCGTGACCAGCACCATGGTCATGCCGGAGGCGGCCAGGTTTTCCATGACGCGCAGCACTTCCGCCGTCAGCTCGGGGTCGAGCGCGGAGGTGACCTCGTCGAACAGCATCACCTTGGGCTCCATCGCCAGCGAACGGGCGATGGCCACGCGCTGCTGCTGGCCGCCCGAGAGCTGCTCGGGGTAGCAGTCCTTCTTTTCCAGCAGGCCGACCTGGGTCAGCACCCGGTCGACGATGCCGTCGATCTTGCTGGCGGCCATCTTCTTCACGATGGACGGCGCCAGCGCGATGTTCTCGCCCACGGTCAGGTGCGGAAACAGGTTGTAGCTCTGGAACACCATGCCCACGTCCCGGCGCAGGTCCAGCAAGCGCTTGCGGTCGTGGTCGAGCTTGTGCCCGGCGACGGTGATATTGCCGGCGTTGATTGTTTCCAGGCCGTTCAGGCAACGCAGCATGGTGCTCTTGCCGGAACCGCTGCGGCCAATGATGGCGACCACCTGGCCGGGCTCGATCGCGAACGAGACGCCCCTCAGGACCTCGACGTGGCCATATGACTTGTGCACGCCCTGTGCTTCAACGATGGACATGGAGCCTCCTTTCCATGCGCCTGGCCGCCGACGACAGCGGGAAGCAAAGCGCGAAGTAGATAAGTGCGACGACGACAAAGACCGCGAAGGGCTGGAAGGTCGCGTTGTTGATCAGCTGGCCGGCGCGGGTCAGTTCGATGACGCCGATGATGGAAGTGATCGAGGTGTTCTTGACCAGCTGGACCGAGAACCCCACCGTGGGTGGCAGCGCCAGCCGGACCGCCTGCGGCAGCACCACGTGGCGCAGTTGCTGCCAGCGGGTGAGGGCGAGCGCCTCGCTGGCTTCCCACTGGCCTTGCGGCACGGCCTCGATGCAGCCGCGCCAGATCTCGCCAAGATAGGCGCTGGCGTAGATCGACATCGCCAGCATGGCTGCGACCATCGGCGACAGCCTGAGCCCGAGCACGGAGAGCCCATAGTAGCTCAGGAACAGCACGATCAGCACCGGGGTGCCCTGCACGACCTGGATATAGGCGGTGCTGGCCAGGCGCAGCAGGGGGCTTCTGGAGGTACGCGCCAGCGCCACCATGAAGCCGGCCAGAGTGCCGCCGGCGAAGGCGAGCAAGGTCACCCAGAGCGTCCAGCGTGCCGCCAGGAGCAGGATTTCAAGATGATTCCAGGAGAATTCGGTGATCATTCCGCGCTCCCTGCAACCGCTGCCGTTAGCTCCGCCTTAGCCAGGGGGACGAGCGGAGCCGTGCGGGCCAGCTTTCGTGCGCGCGCCACCACGCGACGGCGCCTGAACACCAGGTTGCCGATCAGGGCGAACATGGCGCGCAGCAGCAGTGCCAGGCCGATATAGATGAACATGACCAGGATGTAGCTCTCGAAGGTGCGGAAGGTCTGCGAATCGACCTGGCTGGCGACCGCCGTCAGCTCTTCCACGGAGATCGCCGATACGACGCTCGACGTCAGCATCATCAGCGTGAACTGGCTGGTCAGGGCCGGATAGACCTTCTCGAAAGCCGGCACCAGGGCCACATGGCGGATCAGCTGCCAACGCGTCATGCCCAGCGCCGCGGCGGCTTCGAGCTGCGAGCGGTGGACCGCCTGCAGGCCGGCCCGGATGATTTCCGTCGAGTAGGCGCCGAGGTTGACGGTCATGGCAATCACCGCGGCGGTGACCGCGTCGATCTGCAGGCCAACAGTGGGCAAGCCGAAGAAGATGATGAAGAGCTGGATCAGGAAGGGCGTGTTGCGGATGGCTTCGACATACGCCCTGGCGGCGCGCTGCAGCCACGGGCCGCCAAAGGCGGCGGCAATGGCGCCGGCGGTGCCGACCAGGGTGCCAAGCAGGATCGAGCCGAAGCTGAGCGCCAGCGTCATCGCCGCGCCTTCTGCGAAGCGATCCAGCTGCGACAACACCGGCGTCCATTCGAATTGGTAGTGCATGGGGGTCTCCTGGCGCGCCGGCTGGCGCCGGCGCGCAACGTCAGGCAGCCTGGTTCAGAACACTTGCAGCGCGGGCAGCGCCTTGCCGGTCCACTTCTGCGCAATGGCATCGAGTTCGCCATTGAGCTTGACGTAGGAGATGGTGGTGTTGAGCCACTGGCGCAGCTCGAAGGCGTCGCGGCGTACGGCCATCGAATTCGGTTGCACCGAGAAGGCGAACTTGGCGTCGAACTTGCCGGCGCCGCGCGCCTTCATGATCTCGTTGCCGGTGGTGTTGGGCAGGGCAATGGCGTCGACCTGGTTGCTGATCAGCGCCTGCGCGCAGGTGGCGTCGTCCTCGAAGCGAACGATATTCATGCCGGGTACGGCCAGCCGGGTCAGCGCGGTGTCCTGCGTGGTGCCGCGGGTCACGCCCACCTTTTTCTTGCCCAGCTCCGTCAGCTTGCCGTACTTGGCGGCGACGGGCGCGAAGATGGTCAGCTCGAACGCGCTGTAGGGCGCGCTGAACATGATGGCGCGCGCCCGCTCGGGCGTTGGCGCCAGCGTGGCGACCAGGAAGTCGACCTTGCCGGCTTCCAGCGCCGGAATCCGGCTCGGAGAGGTGAGCGGGACGATATCGACCGGCACGCCGAGGTACTTGCCCAGCAGGTTGGCCACGTCGACGTCATAGCCGGCGGGCTTGCCAGTGGCGTCCGTGGTGCCGAAGGGCGGGGCACCGGTCACCACGCCGATGGTGACCTTGCCCTTCTTGACGATCTCGGCGACGGTCTGCGCCTGGACGGTGAAAGCGGCGCTGGTCAGGACCAGCAGAGTCAGCACGGGCGCGGCTACGCGGCGCAACAAGCGTTGGACGTTCATCAATGTCTCCTGCACGGTTATGGAATGTGTCGCTGGCGTCGCAGCGGTTCGGCTAGCATTGTTTGAAACCGGTTTCAGGATTATAGGAAACCGGTTTCAGAGATCCAGCAGTGGAAACCCTTACGGGCGAAACAACGTCCGGGCGGAATGCGGAACAGGCACGTTCCCGTACCCGCTGGCCGTGCGCAGCGGATGCGGGCGTGGATCAGGGCGCGCGGCGGACGCCGGGCGCAGCAGGGTCAGGGATCAGGCGCGGCGGGTGGACCCGCGTGTGACCAGTGTGCCGGGCAAAAGTACCCGGCGCGGCGGCAGTTGCGCGCCTTGCAGGCGCTCGATCAGGCAATTGGTGGCGACGCGCCCGATGTCGTCGGTGGGCTGGGAGATGGCGCTGAGGCCAGGGCCAACCAATGCCGCCCATTCCGGGTCATCGAAGCCAATCAGGCCAAGGTCGGTGCCAAGCTGCCACCCCAGCCTGGCGGCCGATGCGGCCACGCGCAGCGAGATCACCGCGTTGGCCGCCAGCACGGCAATGGGCGCCTGGCCGGCACGACGGCGCAGGTCGCGCAGCGCTTCATCCAGGGCATCGTCGTCGCCCCGGTGCGCTTCGAAAATCGTCCCGCCAAGCGAGTCCGCGTATTCGGAGATATAGCCCTGGAAGGCGCGGGCCCGCTCGTTGCGTGAGCTGATGGCCTTGATCGGCTCGCTGATAAAGAGCACTTGTCGATAGCCGGCTTCGACCAGGTGGCCGGCAGCTTCATGGACGGCGGTCAGATTGTCGAGGGCCACGAGGTCGACTTCCGCATTGCCAACCTTGCGATCGACCAGTACGACTGGCTTGCCCAACTGCGCCGCGTCGGCCAGGGCGCCGGCATCGTGGCCCAGCGTGTGCAGGATAAAACCCTCGACCCGGTAAGCCGATAGCGAGCGAATGGCTTCGCGCTCCAGTTGCTCGTCATTGCCGAGGTTGAACAGCATCACCATATAGCCGGCGTCGCGGCAGGCCTTCTCGACGCCGCGCAGCACAGCCACCGAGAACGAATTGGAAACATCCGCCACCACCAGTCCGATCAGGCGCGACTTGCCGCGCTTGAGACCCTGTGCCATGGGGCTGGGGCTATAGCCGAGCGCGCGGATGGCGGCGGCCACGCGCGCCTCAACGTCCGCGGACAGTTGCTCGCCGCCCCGGTTCAAGTAGCGCGATACCGTTGCCTTCGAGACGCCCGCATAGTCAGCAACGTCCTGGATGGTGAGCTTCTCTGCTGCTTTCAGAGGGGACGCAGGTTGGGTCACATGGTGGGGCATAGGCGTGGGGTCTCGCTGAAACCAGTTTCACGATTATGCCTCGGGACTGTCAGGATTTGCTAGCGCCGGGGATCGGCCCACGCGCCGCAGCTGGGAACCTGGATATATGCCTAGTCAAGTTCCAGTCGTGGTCGGTATGTCTACCCTTGTGGCAAATTTAACATAACACTTATTATGCGAAGTTTGTCTGTAGCGGCAAAGTTGTAATGTCCGGTTTTAGCAAAGTTGAAATGTCCGCCTGAGGCGCCTGTTCGTGGTATTCAGCCTGCCCGGTTGAATGCATAAAAGGACGCCCGGCGATGGCTGGAACCGAGGTCATTACAGTAAGCATGCGTGAGTTAGACAGGCTCAAGACCGTCCAGGCGGTCGTGGATGGTCAATTGCGGCCCGGGGTGGCTGCCGAACGATTGGAGATCACGGACCGGCAATTCCGGCGGCTGCTGGAGCGTTACCGGCTGGAAGGCGCAACCGGGCTGGCTTCTCGCCGGCGCGGTCGACCCAGCAACAATCGCATGCCAGCGGACCGCGAATCCGTAGCCCTCAGCCTGATTCGGGAACACTACGCCGACTTCGGTCCAACGCTGGCGGCCGAGAAGCTGCGCGAGCGCCATGGACTGACGTTGTCCAAGGAAACAATCCGCCGACTGATGACGGCAGCCGGCCTGTGGGTGCCGCGCAAACAGCGGCCGCCGAAGGTCTACCAGCCTCGTAACCGGCGCGCCTGCTATGGCGAACTGATTCAGATTGATGGCTGCGATCACCGCTGGTTTGAGGAGCGTGGGCCAGCCTGCACGCTGCTGGTTTATGTCGACGACGCCACCAGCCGGATCATGGAGCTGCGCTTTACCCATTCGGAGGCCACGTTCACGTACTTCGCCGCGACCCGCGCCTATCTGGAGCGCCACGGCAAGCCGGTGGCGTTTTACAGTGACAAGGCCAGCGTTTTCCGGGTCAACAAACAAGGGGCGACCAGCGGCGACGGCCACACCCAGTTTGCCCGGGCGTTGTTTGAGCTGAACATCGAAGGCATCTGCGCCAACAGCAGCCAGGCCAAGGGCCGCGTCGAGCGGACTCACCTGACCCTGCAGGACCGGTTGGTCAAGGAGCTACGCCTGCGTGGCATCAGCACCATGGAGGCCGCCAATGCCTTCATGGCGGAGTTCATCGCCGACTACAACGCGCGCTTTGCCAAGGTGCCGCGCAATAACCACAACGCCCATCGGCCACTGCGACCGGATGAGAATCTGGATCTGATCTTCGCTTGGCGCGAGCCACGCTGCGTGTCCAAGAGCCTGACGATCCAGTACGACAAGATGCTCTACCTGCTGGCGGACACCCCGGAGCACCGCAAGCTGGCCGGCCGCTACATTGATGTCTATCACTACCCGGATGGCAGGATCGAGCCGCGGGCGAATGGCGCCGCCCTGCCCTATACCACCTATGACCGGCTGTCGGAAGTGGACCAGGGAGCGATCGTGGACAACAAGCGCCTGGGACATGTGCTGCAGATGGCCCAATACGTTCAGGAGAAGCGCGACAACACACGGTCACTATCTGTGCCTGGCACGGAGGGGGCTCCCCGCAAGCGAGGACGACCGCCCGGCAAGAAGTCGCAGCGATCGCTGGGCCAGAACGATATGTTGGAAGCTCTGAAACGGTTGCAAGAGCAGCCGTGGCCACTTAACGGAACGGAGAGCTAACCTCAGCTTGCGACTGGCAGTTCAACGCGGCCCTGGCAGGACGGCTTCACTCTGAGCTGGACTCAGTCGTGTCAGGCCAGCACCACCGCCCTACGGGAACCCCAAAAAACTGAACAAACAAGACGAAAAGTCACCGGACAACCGGACATTTCAACTTTGCTGGCGCCCGGACATTTCAACTTTGCCTAGACATTGTCTTGTTAGACCCAAATAGTAATGTCGCTTATAGCCAGATTCAAATGTCCGAGTTTTGGCAAGGTACCCTGTACGGCCGCAGCCTGCCAGGGAGCCGCCATGCGACCGGACACGATCACCACGACAAAGCACCAGTTGGATCGTCATAAGGTCCCGCCGGCGCAAACGCGCATTAGTTCAATTCCATTGTTCCAATTTTGCAGAACAGTGCATTGCTTCGATAAGGGTTTCCCCTAGCCGTCGTCTCGTCTACATTTCCTTGACCCGCCAGCGTTCCGGCCGCGGCCCTCCCGGCCATTGCGGGCCGGAGCCAGGCAGCCGCTGCGGCCGCTTCCGGCGCGCCGCCCCCAGCCAGCAGCAAAAAGGAGTCCTAACGTGAGTGCTATCCTCGAAGCCCTGTTCGCCAAGCATGTCGGTAACCCCGATCACAGCGTTACCGCGCTAAACCATCAGGAAATCGTTGTCGCTCTCTCAGCACTCGTCGCCGAGCAGCAGGTCGCCGTCCTACACATGCTCTATCCCCGTACCGACGCCCGCACGCACCGCAGCCTGGACGCTCTCGTCAGCGCCCTGCACGGCCACGGACTGCATGAGGTGGCCGACCTGATCGCCAAGGAAACCCACTACCTGGTGTTCCGCGACCCATCCAAGGCATGGCAGGCCTTCCAGGAAATCCGCCATGATTCGCTGGCGATCGGGGTGCATCTCTTTTACAAGGGTGCGACGGGTGATGAGGCGGAGCGGGCGCTGGATAAGGACGCGCACCGGAAGGGGTGAGGATCGATATCGCGGCAGAAATGGCACGGTCGGCCTGACCTTTGAATCTGGCTGGCCGCCGGCAAATCAGAACGTCCCAGGCACAGATTGTCAGGGGGATGGCAGCCCTGTATGCGCTGCCGAACTGAACCCCACCAGGATGGCTGCCAACGTGGAACTGGCGGATGCTTGCGCAATTGCCGACCTTTCCACCAGCAACCTACCGACTGATGCCAGGGAAATCCTTGCCAGCGCACGGCGGCATTCAACCGCGCGCGGCGCGCCATGTTTCCAGCCGCCGCGGCCTGCACCTGGTGGTCGCAGCCTGCGCCGCCATTGCGCTGTGGGGCTGCGATCGTGACGGTGATCGCAGCGCAGCCGTGCCGGCCGCCCCCATGCCCAGCGCTTCGGCCGCGCCGCGCCCATGGTTCGATGACATCCTGGATGCCTCCGGCAAGCTGGTGCCCGACGCCTATGTCGCCATTGCTTCGGACTTCAGCAGTGAAGAAGCTATCGCCTATCGTTATGGCCCGGCAAACACGAAACCGTTGGCGGCGCCCTCTTACTGGCAGCCCGGCGACAAGACCTTCTATCCCCATGGCAATGTCTGCTATCAGAAGGAATTTCCCAAGGACAAACTGAATACCAACCTCAGGATCATTTACCAGTTGGGCGCGCTGGATTGTTCCAGGAACGATTTCGGCAGCAACATGGGCGACGTCATATACCGCGCCGATACGCCGTCGGACCCCGGTGTCACCTCCCTGCTGACGCTTGACCTCAGCGCCGGCACGATTGCCGAGAAACCGCAGCTACCCTGGGTTTACGGCCATGTTTCGACCGATCCCCAGTTGAAAAATCATATCGCCGCCAATGGCGGTGTACTGCCCAGGCGCCCGATTGCCATGGGCCGGTGCAGTGAGCACGATTGCGCCCAGGCGCTGATCGCCTTTCAGAACGGCTTGATCGCTTCGGTCGGCAGCAATACCGCCTCTCACTCGGCCTCGGTGAAGCTGCCGGCGGGCAAGATCCCCACCGCCATCGCAATTACGACCAATTCCGAGTTTGCGCTGGTGACTGTCTGGGACACCAAAGACCTCAAAGGCCAGGTGGCAGTGCTGGCGCTGGGCAGTCTTGCAGACGGCAGCAAGGTGGGCGGGCCTTACGATCCCAGCGCGGGATCCTGGCCGGGTCTGTACCCAGGCCTGAGGAACATGTCCAATTTCATCTTTATCAAGCTTCTGGGTTTTATTGATCTGCCCGAGATGGTGGCGCCAACGGGTATTTCGGCGGTGACTGATTTTGGCGTGATGCAGGACAACCGCACGCAAGGATGGCTGATTGACCCGGTTGGGAACCGGGGCGCCAGCCTGACCATGACCGAGGTGAACCCGGCCACCAACAGCATCAACCAGAAGAGCTTCACCCGCGCCGGCATCAACGGGAACCTGGTTTCCCGGGCCGGCATTGCCGCGGTGATTTCAAAATCCGAGAAGAAGGTCATATTCCTGAACCTGAAACCCCTCTTCGACAAGGTCAACAACGCCTATTTTGAAGGCAGCAATGCTTCGCTGCGATCGACCCTTGCGAACACGGGCCTGGGCGATACGCAGTGGCCCCCGGTTTTTGCCGTCGACAACTATGCGCCGACCGTGATCAAGTCGATGAACCTGCCTGACAGGCCGACGGTGGTAAAGGTCTCGATCCTGCCGAATCCCGGCCGCGCCTGGGTCGCAACCGAGGACGGGAAGATCCGGGCGTTCTCCGTGGCAGGCGCCCAGTCTGGGCGGAATATGGATCCCAACCTGATCAAGGAGATGCAGAGCCTGCAGGTCGGCAAGAACCCCACCAGCATGAGCCATCATGTGATCGTCGGGCTTGGCAACTCGAACACCAAGCTGTGGGTGGTATCCCGCGGCGCGCAGAAGATCCAGCTTGTGGATCTGGTGAACCTGACCATCGAGAAGACGCTTCAGGACTCGCGCATCGTTGATCCCATTACCGTGGATGAAACCCAGCAAAATCCCCTGCTGACCAGCGTGATCACCATTGCCGATTACACCGGCAGGCAGGTGATGAACTACCGGTACGCGCCGATTGCCTTGCAAGGCGGCAACAAGCCGCTGCATATCGGCATCGGTGAGTCGGGGAACGAACCGTTCGAGTTTGGCGGCGCCTATGCGGTGCCTGGCAAGCCGTTTGATTTTACACAGAGCAATGTGCCCTGAGCGATCCTGCCCTCCGACGGTCTGGATCGCCGCAATCTGGTCTTCCTTGACGCCGGACTTGAACTGCAGGAACGGCGAGAACGCGGCACCATTGTTTCAACGATGGCTTTACGCCGTTCTGCTACCCCTTTGCAAGGCTGCGCGCCCGCTCACATAGCGGGCAAACGCGCATCAACAATGGTGCATTGTCAGCGACGTGCGGGAAAGCGCCCTCACCTTCCACCAGCACGCACCTGCAGCCCTGCGTCGGGACGACTGGCCGCTCCAGCGCGCTGCCAGGCGCCACCGCATAGCGGACGCCAAGCCGCGCGCGACGCTCCCAACTGCCCGTGGGGTCCAGCGCAAGCAACCACAAGCGCGTCTGTAGCGACCAGTTCAAGACCGTTTCGTGCCGGATGCCGAGTTGCCTTGCACATTCGGCAACCGAAATGGGCTGCGATATGAGATGGAAGTACGCCAGCATCTTGTCTGGCGACTTCAGCCTGGCCATCGGGGTATCGGTCACCCGGTTGAATCGGCGTTGACAGTGATCGCAGAAGAACTGTGGCAGCCCACTGCCATCCACGCCGTCATAGCGAGTCCCACCGGCATGGCAGCGAGGGCAACGCACAGGGCGACGACTGCGTGTATGCAGCTTGCGCCAGGCCGATTGCAGGAATGCCGCTAAATCGTGGTTGCTCCCGTCCTGAGGATGGGATGGCCGAACATGCAGCAGCGCTGTGGCTTGACGGGGATCGCTCGGATAAGCCAGGTCCGGCGCGTTCGTCAGAACGGCGGCGTGAGAAATGCCGGATCCCGAATGGACCCGCGATTGTCGTTGAGGCCGACTCATTAGACGATCAAGGTTTGGAGTAAGAGGCGCGGGGCGAGTGATGGCGAAGGGCTGGATTTGCGACACGGTAGCGAGATCGCCGTCGCGCTCGCTATTTGCTGGCTGGCTGGGCACCAGGCTCCGCGACTGCGACGTCGGCTGCCCGGTTCCACCATCCCCCGCCTAGCGCCTGGAACAGCGCGGCCGTGTCACCGAAGCGCGTGGCCTGCGCCTGCACCAGCGTAATCGCCGTCTGCTGATAGGCGTTTTCCGCGGTCAGCAAGGCCAGATAGTTGACGTAGCCAAGCGCCTGCTGTTTGCGCGTGAGTTCGAGCGAAGTCTTGGCCGCTTGCTCGGCCGCCACGGCCGCGTTCAGGGCATCGGCGTCGGCGTGGAGCGCGTGCAGCGTATCCGCCACGTTCTGAAGTGCGGTCAGTACCGTGCTGCGATACTGTGCCGCGGCCTGGGCCAGGGCGGCCTCGGCGCCACGTTGCCGATGCATCAGGGTGCCACCGTCAAACAGCGTCTGGGCCACGTTGCCGGCCAAGTTGAAGAACTGCCCCGAAGGCCAGAACATCTGGTTGAAGATCGACGCATTGCCGCCCCAGGCCGCACTGAGGGAAATCTGGGGGAGGCGCGCTGCCACGGCCACGCCGACCTGTGCGCTGGCCGCATGCAGTTGTTCCTCGGCCGCGCGGATGTCGGGACGCTGATCCACCAGCTGGGACGGCAGGCTGACGGGCAGGTCATCCGGCAGATTGAGGGAGGTCAGCGTAAATGTCTCTTCCACGTCCACGTCAGGCGTGTTGCCAACCAGGACCCGGATCAGGTCCCGCGTCTGCGCCAGCTGCTTCTCCAGCGGGGGAAGCAATTGCTTCGCCTGCGCCAGGGCCGTTTCCTGCGCTGCCACATCGAGACCCGCCGCAGCGCCGAGCTTGAGCTGTGCCCGCATGATCTCGAGCGAGCGGGTATTGGCGGCGATGATGCGATTGACCGCAGCGATCTGGTCCCGCACTGATGCCTCCTGGATCGCCGCGGCGACCACATTGGAGGCCAGCGTGATATAGGCGGCCTCAAGCTGGAAGCGCTGGGCTTCCGTTTGCGCCTTGAGCGATTCCACCGCCCGCCGGTTTCCGCCGAAGACGTCGGGCACGTAGCCGACCGTCAGCTGGGCGCTGTGCCAGTTGTAGATCACTGGCGTGGGCTCCGGGGGCGCGGTGTCGGTCTGCCCCGTCTGGATCACGCTTCCGTTGCCTTGCAGGCCCGGCGAGTTACCGCCCGTGTTGCCTGAAATCTTGATGCGCGACGGCGTATAGCTTGCCGAGACCGTGGGGAAGAACAGGCCGCGTTGCGCGTACACGTTCTCCTGGGCCTGGCGCAGCGACGCCTTGGCGATGTCAATGGTTGGGTTGGCCTTGAATGCCTTGCGGATCAGCGAGTCGAGCTCTGGCGAGCGGAACAGGGTCCACCATTCGGCGGGGATATCGCGCCCAGTGCTGAACGTTTGCGCTGCCCCGGCGATGCCCGGTGCGGAGGCGGTCGATTGCGGCAGCGGTGCCGGCGCATAGTCGGTGGCTTTAGGCGCTTCCGGACGATGAAAATCCGGCCCGACCGCGCAGCCGCCGGCTGTTATGGCAGCCAGTGCCGCTGCAAGTTGAACCAGTCTCTTTTTGGTTCCGCATTCAACCGGGTGCTTGTGCATCTTCCTCACCTACATCGCCTTTCTTTTCGAACGCTTGGTCGACCGATTCAGCCTGTTCGCCTGCACGGCTGGTGCTACCAGCGGCATCTCTCCCACCATGACCGCAACGCGCGCCTATCTCGGTCAGGGATGGCCTCGCGGCGATTCTATGCGTGAGCGGTTTGGCCGCGTACTGTCATTGATCACAGTAGACGGGCACTCCCCGGCGCCAGCATCATGCGGAAAATTCTTCTCGTTTGGGGGTCCAGTCGTGCGTCTCGATGCAAAATCCGCCGCCATCGGGGGCGGCGCCGCCGCCATCGCTGTGGCGGGCTTGATGTTCGCGTTCTCGGCCTGGACACAGCCGACCGCCCTGTACGGCCCGCAGCCGGAGCCGGGTCGCACCGGACCCTCGGCGGTTACGGTGGCTCCGAGAGGCGAGGTGGTCGCCCTGACCGCAACCCAGATGCAGCACGTGAAGGTCACCCCGGTAGAAGAACATGAGTTCGCCAATCAGCGCGAGGCCATCGGCAACATCGATTTCAACCAGGACCGATCGGTCCAGGTGTTTACCTCCTACCAGGGCAAGATTCGCAATGTGTTTGCCAAGATTGGCGATGACGTGGCGAAGGGCAAGCCCTTGTTTGATATCGACAGCCCCGACTACGTGCAGGCCCAGTCCACGCTGATTTCCGCGGCGGGCACGCGCAAGCTGACTACGCAGGCGCTCGAGCGCGCGCGGCAATTGTTCGAGATCCAGGGTATTGCCCAGAAGGACCTGGACCAGGCCATCTCCGATCAGCAGGGCGCCGAAGCCGCCTACAAGGCCGCACGCGATGCGATGGCGATCTTTGGCTCCAGCCCTGCCGACATGGACCGGATTGTCGAGCTGCGCAAGATCAATTCGATCCTGACCGTGGTCAGCCCGATCGCAGGACGGGTTACGGCCCGTAGTGCGCAACCCGGACTACTGGTGCAGCCCGGCAGCGGCACCGCGCCGATTACGGTGTCGGACATCTCCACCATGTGGATGCAGGCGTTCGTCCCCGAAACCGACACCCCGCTGCTGCATGTCGGCCAGCCGGTTCAGATGAAGGCCATGGCATTCCCCGGCCGCGTGTTCGCCGGTACCGTGACAACCATCGGCGCCACCGTCGACCCCGCCACCCATCGCATGCTGGTACGCTCGGAGATCAAGGACCCCAAGCATGAGTTGCGCCCTGGCATGTTCACCTCGTTCGAAATCCGCACCGGCGATGCGAGCCGCTCGCCGGCGATTGCTGCCGATGGCATTGTGCGCGAAGGCGACGGCACCATGACGGCTTGGGTGACCACCGATCGCAAGCGTTTTGTGCGGCGTGTGGTCAAGCTTGGCCAGTCGCAGGACGGCTTGATCCAGATCATCGACGGACTCAAGCCAGGCGAACTGGCTGCCAATGAAGGCGCGCTATTCCTGAGCAACGCCGCCGCCCTCGCCAGCCAATAAGCCGGCCTTTCCAGTGTTGCCGATCCATCAAAGACTCACGAAGAGGTAGACCGTGCTGAGGGCCATTCTCCGGTTGTCGCTGACCCGACGACCGCTCATCCTGTTGTTCCTGCTGGTGTTTGCCGGGGCGGGACTGTTCGCCTTTTCCAGGCTGAACATTGAGGCCTATCCGAACCCGGCACCGGTGATCCTGGAGATTACCGCGCAGGCGCCCGGCCTGTCCGCCGAGGAGATGGAACGCTACTACACGGTGCCGATGGAAGTGGGGCTGGCGGCGACGCCGGGGGTGGAAAGCATCCGCTCGACCTCGTTCTACGGGCTTTCCTTTGTACGCGTGACCTTCCGTTACGATATCCCTTACTACTTTGCCTATACGCAGGCCGCCCTCAGCCTGCAGCAAAACGTCAGCCTGCCCAACAACGTGCAGCCGCAGATCCAGGCATCGAGCCTGGTGGGCGAGATTTATCGCTACCAACTGAAGGGTCCCGAGCACTTCGGCCTGACCAACCTGCGCACCATCCAGGACTGGGTGCTGCAGCGCCGCCTGAAGACCGTGCCCGGTGTCATGCAAGTGGTCAGCTGGGGCGGCACCACCAAGGAGTATGACGTCGAGGCCGACCTGCACAAGCTCGATACGTACAACGTCACGCTGCCACAGATGATTACCGCCCTTGGCAACGCCAATATCAACGTCGGCGGGCGCACCATCAACCTCGGCCAGCAATCGGTCAACATCCGCGGCGTCGGCCTGATCGAGGACGTCAAGGACATCGAGAAGGTCGTCCTCACACAGAGCAACGGCGTACCGGTGCAGGTCAAGGACGTGGCCAAGGTGAAGGTCGGCTTCACGCCCCGGCTGGGCAAGTCCGGGCGCGACAACGAGGACGATGTGGTCACCGCCGTCGTGGTGATGAACCGCACCTTGCAGACCAACGACGTCGTCAGCCGTGTCAAAGCCGAGATCGACAAGATCAACAGCGACGGCACGCTGCCGGCCGGGGTCAAGATTGCGCCGTATTATGACCGCTCGACGCTGGTGTCGGTCACCACCCACACCGTGCTGCACAGCCTGCTGTTCGGCTGCCTGCTGGTGTTCTTTATCCAGTGGATCTTCCTCGGCGACCTGCGCAGCGCGATCATCGTCAGCGTCAACATCCCGTTTGCGCTGTTCTTCAGCATCATCATCCTGGTCCTGCTGGGCGAGTCGGCCAACCTGCTCTCGGTCGGGGCGGTGGACTTCGGCATCATCGTGGATTCCTCAGTGATCCTGGTGGAAAACATCTTCCGCAATTTCCAGATGCCGCTGGCGGAGCAGGCGCGGCTGCTGGCGAGCCGGGATGCCAAGATACTGGGCATGCGCGTGCCGGATCGCCTGAAGATGATCTTTGTCAGCGCGCTGCAGGTGGACAAGGCGGTGTTCTTCTCGGCTGCGATCACGCTGGCTGCCTTCGTGCCGCTGTTCACCATGCAGGGCGTGGAAGGCCAGATCTTCGGGCCGATGGCGCGCACGTATGGCTATGCGCTGCTAGGCGCCCTGATCGCGACGTTCACCATCACACCGGTGCTTTGCACGTACCTGTTGCCCAAGCATATCGAGGAGAAGGAAACGTGGCTGGTGCGTGCCCTGCACCATGTCTATGCGCCGGCGTTGAAGTGGTCGCTTTCCAACAAGAAGGTTGCGGTGACCGTCGGCGCCCTGGCGCTGGTAGTGACCGGGCTGCTGATACCGCGCCTGGGGACCGAGTTCCTGCCCACGCTCGAGGAGGGCAATCTGTGGATTCGCGCCACCATGCCGCAGACCGCCTCGCTCGAGGCCGGCATCCCGCCGGTGGCAAGGATGCGGCAGATCCTGCTCAAGCATCCCGAGGTGCAGACGGTGGTATCGCAGCATGGCCGGCCCGATGATGGCAGCGACGCCGCCGGCTTCTACAACGCTGAATTCTTCGTACCACTCAAACCTTTCGATAAGTGGCCCGCGGGGATGACCAAGGACAAGCTGGTCGCGGATGTACAGAAGGAATTTGCGGACGAGTTTGCTGGCGTCTCCATGAATTTCTCGCAATATATCCAGGACAATGTCGAAGAGGGCTTGTCGGGAGTCAAGGGCGCGAATTCAGTCAAGATCGTCGGCCGCGACCTGGCGGTGCTGGAGAAGCTGGCCGACCAGGTCGAGCACGAGATGGGACAGGTCAAGGGCATCACTGACCTTGGCGTGTTCCGCGTGCTGGGCCAGCCCAACCTGAACATCAAGGTCAACCGGGAGGCCGCGGCGCGTTACGGCCTGAACACAGGTGACGTCAATACCGTGGTGCAGGCCGCGCTCGGCGGCACGCAAGCGACCACGGTGCTCGAAGGCGATCGCCAGTTCGCGCTGACGGTAAGGATGGCGCCGGAGTACCGCGGCAGCATTGACGCCGTTCGCAATATCAAGGTCGCCTACCAGACCTCGGGCGGGAGCAACGCCTACATTCCGCTTAGCGCGCTGGCCGACATCACGCTCGACACTGGTGCCTCGTACATCTACCACGAGCGCAACCAGCGCTACATCCCGGTCAAATTCAGCGTGCGGGGGCGCGACCTCGGTGGCACGGTCGCCGAAGCGCAGGAGCGCATTACGAAGGCGGTCAAACTGCCTGAGGGCTACCACATCGAATGGGCGGGTGAATTCGAAGAGCTGGAGTTAGCCAAGAAACGTCTGGAACTGATCGTGCCGGTCAGCATTCTGCTGATTCTGGTGCTGCTGTATGGCCTGTTCAACTCGCTGCGCGACAGCTTGCTGGCGCTGGCGGGTATTCCATTCGCCATCGCCGGCGGCGTGGCAGCACTGTTTCTCACCGGACTCGACTTCAGCATCTCGGCGGCGATTGGCTTCGTTTCGCTGTTCGGTGTCTCGGTGATGGACGGGATCCTGATGATTACCTACTACAACGAGTTGCGGCAGCAAGGCTTCCAGTCGACCGAGGCCATGTTCCAGGCCGCCCAGCACCGTATGCGCCCGATGTTGATGACGGCCCTCTCGGCCTGCATCGGTCTGTTCCCGGCGGCAATTTCCACTGGTATCGGTAGTCAGGTGCAGCGACCCCTGGCCACCGTGGTGGTGGGTGGCATGCTGGTGGGACCGCTGATGCTGCTGGTGATCGTGCCCGCGCTGCGGATGGTGTTCCTCGGCAAGGACAAGGGGCCGGACGGCGACGGCGCCATCGAGGCAAGCGCTCAGCCGTGATTTTCACCCGTCCCGGGGCGGGCCCAGGGCTCGTCCCGGCAGTTATGCAAAGCCGTCCAGGGCGAACCATCATGACACACGGTCCGTCCAATTCCTGCGCCCGCGAATGCAGCGACGGGGATGGCAGATCCCGAAGCAAGTCGAACTATGGATGACTCGATGCGAGCGACGCCGCGCAAGCCGATCAGGCGCGCGGCGTTGTGGCGGCTCGCCCGCCTGCCCGGTTCCGTGCCGATGCTGCGGCCGATTCGTGTCCGGCTGTCGCTGGTGCTCGTGCTGTTCCTCCTGCTGGTGATCGGGGTGGGAGCCTTTGGCATCGATCGACTCGCAAGTTTTCATAATGTATCTGCCCAGATCAGTGGCCGCTGGCTGCAGAGCAACCGTATCCTGGGCGAGCTCAACAACAACATCTCCGATTTCCGCGGTAGCGAGGGCGATCTGCTGATCGCCGTCTCGCGCACCGACCTGCACGCCGCGGCACAGCAACTGACCATACTGGGCGAGGTCATCTCGGAGGGTGCAATCCGCTACGCGATCATCGAGCACGATCCGACCGAGCTCGCGCTCTTTGAGCAATTCACCACGCAATGGGAGGCATACCGGCGGCTGGCCACCCGCGTCATGACGTTGGCGCGGGCGCGCGAGACAGCCGCGGCAATCGGGCTCTATCAGGGCGAATCGCGGCATGCATTCGACGTGGCCAACCGCACGCTTGACACGCTGACGGCACGCAATATTGCCGGAGCTACCGAGGCAACCGAACGCGAAGCGCTAGCCTATCAGGAAGCCCTCGGCCTGATCGCCGCAGCGATCCTGATGTCGATCCTCCTTGTGATCGTAGCGGTGGCCTATGTCGTCAAATCCATCTCAAGCCCGATCGCGGATCTGGTCGAACGCATGCACCGCATCGCGGATAACGACCTGAGCATCGATGTCCCTGGTGCCGCCAGGCAGGACGAGATCGGAGACATTGCGCGCGCGGTGGTGCGCTTTCGCGATAACACCGTCGAGCTCAAGCGCAACAAGGCAGCGCTTGCCGCCCAGACGGCGGTGCTGCAGGAGACACTCGAGAATGAGCGCCGCATGGCGGAAATGCAGGGTAATTTCGTCACGATGGCTTCACACGAGTTCCGCACACCGCTGAATGTGATCGACGGCCATGCCCAGCGGCTGACCCGGATGAAGGAGCCACCTTCCGCCGAGATCCTCAGTGAGCGTTGTGGCAAGATCCGGGCTGCCGTGCAGCGCATGACCAACCTGATCGACCACCTGCTCGATTCCTCGCAACTGCTGAAAAATGCCACGCTCAGCACGCTGCAACGGACAGAATTCTCCTTGCCGCGACTTCTGGACGACGTCTGCGAGATGCACCGGGACAGTACGCCGACGGCCGTGATCGAGACGATCGTCGACGCACAAGTACCGACAGCCTTTTGCGGCGATGCCGAGTTGCTGTTCCAGGCCTTCAGCAACCTGCTCGGCAACGCCATCAAGTATTCTCCAGAGGGTTCGCCAATCACGGTGCGCGTATCCGGCGAGGCGGACGCTATCCAGGTCGCAGTAACCGATCGCGGTATCGGGATCCCCAGGAAGGATGTCGAGAATCTGTTCGAGCGCTACGTCCGCGGCGGTAACGTGGCGGGCACGACGGGCGCCGGGGTGGGACTGTATCTTGTCAAGCTGGCGGTTGAACTGCATCAGGGGCAGATTTCCGTCGCCAGTACAGAGGGCCAAGGCTCATGTTTCACGGTTCGGCTGAATCGACCATCCGCCTGTTCATCCTGATGATGCTGCTATGACCAGTGGCAGGGGCCGGCTTGCTCGCATCGCACTGCCTGACGGCGTCCACCCCAGTGCCGTGCCGCTGCTCGTTGGCCGCGCGCTCCGCGGCTTCTGTGACGGGTTTATCGCGGTTCTGTTGCCAGCGTACCTGCTGGCGCTCGGCTTCGCGCAACTGGCAGTGGGACTGATCAGCAGTGCCACCCTGATCGGCTCGGCACTTGCAACCATTCTGGTGGGCGTCATCGGGCACCGCTATCCGCAGCGCCGCCTGCTGGTGGCGGCGGCGGCTCTGATGGCCGCGACCGGGATTGGTTTCGCCGGGCTGTCTTCCCTTTGGCCGCTGCTGCTCGTCGCATTCATTGGCACGCTCAATCCCAGCTCCGGCGACGTCAGCGTCTTCCTGCCCCTGGAGCACGCTGGCCTTGCCGATGCGGCTGCCGCCGATGCCCGCACGGCGCTGTTTGCCCGCTACAGCCTGACCGGAGGCCTCTGCGCCGCCATTGGCGCGCTGGCGGCGGCGCTGCCGGACTGGCTCGCGGCACGATTCGGGATCCCTGTCCTTGTCGCCCTGCGAGCCATGTTCATGGTCTATGCCCTGACCGGTGCCGCGCTCTGGTTCCTCTATGCCCGCATGCCGGACCCGCCGCCGCACCTGGCTTCGGCAAGAGTCCCGCTGGGTCCGTCCCGCCGGATCGTGACCCGCCTTGCCCTGCTCTTCAGCGTCGACGCGTTTGCCGGCGGCCTGGTGGTGAACTCCCTGCTGGCGCTCTGGTTGATGCAGCGCTTCGGTCTTTCCGCTGGTGCCGCTGGCCAGTTCTTCTTCTGTGCAGGGTTGCTCAGCGCAGGCTCCCAACTGGTTGCCGCGCCGCTGGCTCGCAAGTTCGGGTTGCTGAATACGATGGTGTTCACCCATATTCCATCCAGCGTCTGCCTGATCGCAGCCGCGCTCTCCCCTTCCCTGGCAGCGACGCTGGCGCTGTTGCTGGCACGCAGCGCCCTGTCGCAGATGGATGTGCCGACCCGGACCGCCTATGTCATGGCCGTGGTGACGCCGCCGGAACGGCCGGCGGCTGCAAGCCTGACCGCCGTGCCCAGAAGCCTGGCTGCCGCAATCAGTCCGACGCTTGCCGGCGCACTGCTGGCCGTCGGCTGGGTCGGAACGCCGCTGGTTGCGTGCGGCGTGCTCAAGATTGCCTATGACCTGGCGCTCTTCCGCGCATTCCGGCGCGTCAAGCCGCTCGACTGACCTGGCTGAACGGCTTGCATATCGCCATCATTCGGACCCCGCGGCGCGGCCGCCGCCAGGCACCTCCTCCAGCGCCGCCAGTATCCTGAATGCCGCCTTCACCCGCTCCGCCACCGGGAAGTTCCTGTTCGCCAGCATCACGACCCCGATGCGCTGCGCCGGCACATAGACCACATAGGCGCCAAAGCCATTGGTCGAGCCGGTCTTGTTGACCAGCGTGCTGGCGGATGCGGACAGCGGCGGCTCCAGCCGGGTCACCGGGTTGGCCTCGAACACCACCTGCGGCGCGCTGCCGGCCAGTACGCTGTCGAGCCTGGCAGGCCAGGCATACATCTCCCAGGCCAGCCCTTGCACCATGTCGCCCACCCTGAAGTATCCGGTGTGGGTGCCGGCGATCGCTTGCTGCAGCCTGGCATCCAGCCCGGCGCTGTTCATGTTGGCTTCGACAAAGCGGATCATGTCGGCCGACGTGGTCTTCACGCCGTAGGCTTCGGCATCCAGCACGCCGGGCGTCACGCGGACCGGCTTGCCGTCATTGGCATAGCCATAGGCGTAGTCGCCCATGCGCGCCTTCGGCACCGTGATATAGGTGCTGCGCAGCCCCAGCGCCGGGAACAGGGTCTTCTCCATCAGTGCATCGAACGGCTGGCCCATGCTCCTGGCGGCCAGGTAGCCGAACAGGCCGATGCTGGGGTTCGAGTATTGCCGGTGGGTACCGGCCGCATACCTGGGACGCCAGTTCCTGAAGTAGTCGACCATCTTGTCCATATCGGTGACGGCATCGGGAAACTGCAGCGGCAGCCCGCCCGCCGCATACGTGCCCAGATCCAGCAGGCTGGTCTTGCCCAGGCTGCTGCCGGCAAGCTGGGGCAGGTACCTGGCTGCGTTGTCGGTGAGGGACAAGGCGCCGCCGGCCTGCGCATAGGCGGCGAGCGTGGCGGTGAAGGTCTTGCTGATGGAGCCGATCTCGAACAGCGTGTCGGCGTCGACCTTGCGTCCGCCCTCCTTCGCGGCGACGCCGTAGTTGAAGTAGTACTGCTTGCCACCGGCCGTGACCGCCACGGCCATGCCCGGCACGTTGTGCGCCGTCATGACCGGGAGGATGGCCTCGTTCACGGCGCGCTCGAGCCCAGCCTGATCGACGCGGTCGGCAGCGTGGGCACTGGTGCCGCAAAGCAGGGCCGCGGCGGCGAAGGCCCAGATTCGTTTTGGGAAAAGCTTTTTCATATCAGACACTTAGTTTTGGACGTCGCAGCCAGGACTCGGGGCAGATGCATGCATTCGAAGCATGAGTGCGCTGGCATGGCGCAACCGGAAATCTGCCCAAAGCACGGGAATATACGAGACTTTACCGCGTGCATAAACGCCACCGGGATCACGCCGGCAGCATCTCCTGTCCGGATCGCACCCCAAGTCATCGTTCTGTCATCCACCCCGGCCAGAATGCGCAGGTCATTCAAGTCAGGGAGTCGCCATGACGCACGCAATTGAAGTCCGCGGGCTTTCCAAATCGTTCCGCGCGGACCGCAAGGCGCTTGACGATGTCACGCTGCAGATCGCGCCAGGCGAGATGGTCGCCCTGCTGGGCGCATCGGGATCGGGCAAGTCCACGCTGCTGCGCCATGTGGCGGGATTTGTCACCGGCGATGCCGGCGCCGGCGAGATCCTCGTGAACGGGCGCCACGTGCAGCGCAACGGCCGCCTGGCCGGCAATGTGCGCAAGGTGCGGGGCGAGATCGGTTTTGTGTTCCAGCAGTTCAACCTGGTGGGCCGTCTTCCGGTCATCACCAACGTGCTGGTCGGCATGCTGGCCCGGGTACCCAAGTGGCGCAGCCTGCTGCGCATCTTCAAGGCCGATGAAGTCCAGAGCGGGCTCGATGCGCTTGCGCAAGTTGGTATAGACGACTATGCGTTTCAGCGGGCTTCGACGCTGTCGGGCGGGCAGCAGCAGCGCGCGGCCATCGCCCGCACGCTGGTGCAGAACGCAAAGGTAATCCTGGCCGATGAACCGATCGCTTCGCTCGACCCGGAATCCTCGCGCCGTGTGATGTCGCTGCTCAGGCAGATCAACCGCACGCGCAAGGTCGCGGTGCTGGTGTCGCTGCACCAGGTGGACGTGGCCATGCGCTACTGCCCCCGGGTGGTGGCGCTGCGCCACGGCAAGGTGGTCTATGACGGCCCCTCCGCGGCGCTCACGCCCGGCATGCTGCGCGATCTCTACGGCACGGAAGCCGACGAGCTGCTGCTCGATTCCGTTCCGGAAGAAGACGAATCCACCACGGCCATGCCGGCACCGGCAATGGTCACGATGCACCTGGCAGCCGCCTGAACGGCCGCCGATCCGCGAAATCGCTTTAACCCAAACCGTTTCCCACCGGAGTTGTCCATGCTTCGCAGAACCTTTCTCGCCGTCGTGGCGTCGGGCGTGGTCGCCCTGCCCGCTTTCGCGCAGGATGCCAAGAGCCTGAACATCGGCTTTATCTCGACCGAATCGTCGTCGAACCTGAAGTCCGCCTGGCAGCCGCTGATCGACGATCTCAGCAAGACGCTGGGCGTTCCGGTCAAGCCGTTCTTTGCTTCCGACTATGCCGGCATCATCGAAGGCATGCGCTTCAACAAGGTGCAGATCGCCTGGTTCGGCAACAAGTCGGCGATGGAGGCCGTGGACCGCGCCAGCGGCGAGGTCTTTGCCTCGGTGATCGACAAGGACGGCAACCCGGGCTACTGGTCGCTGCTGATCGTCAACAAGGACAGCGACCTGAAGAGCGTCGAAGACGTGATCAAGCGCGGCAAGGATCTCAGCTACGGCGCCGGCGATCCCAACTCCACCTCGGGCACGGCGGTGCCGGGCTTCTACCTGTGGACCGCCAACAAGGTCGATCCCAAGACGCTGTTCAAGGCCGTCCGCATCGGCAACCACGAGACCAACCTGCTGTCGGTGCTGAACAAGCAGGTGGACGTGGCCGTGAACAACACGGAAAACATGGAGCGCTATCGCATCAACACGGGCAAGAACGCCTATGACCAGGTGCGCGTACTGTGGAAGTCGCCGCTGATCCCGGCCGACCCGATGGTCTACCGCAAGGACCTGCCGCCGGAAATGAAGAAGAAGATCCAGGCCTTCTTCGTCAACTACGGCAAGGGCGCCGACGCCGCGCGTGAAAAGCAGGTGCTGACCACCCTGACCTACCAGGGTTTCCGCACCGCGAGCGATGCGCAGCTGGTGCCGATCCGCCAGATCGAGCTGGCCCGCGAGAAGGCCAAGATCGAATCGGACACCACCCTGGCCGCCGCCGACAAGGAAAAGCGCCTGGCCGAGGTGGGCCGCCGCCTGGCTGAGCTGGACAAGGCCGCCGGCCACGCCACCAGCACGCAATAAGTACGCACCACCGGGGCCGACGGCGCAAGCCGCCACCGGCCCCGCATCGATTTCGCTTCCCCCGCTTGATTCCGGATCGCTCCATGACTGTCACCGCCAGGCCCGGCCTGCCTCCCACGCCCCAAAGCAACGTGCGCCCGCCGCGCACCTCCCTTGCCGTGATGCTGACCTGGGCGGTCCTGCTGGCCATGCTGGCCCTGTCCTGGCAAGGCGCCGACATGCGCCCGCTGGACCTGGTGCGCGACTCGGGCAACATGGCAAAGTTTGCCGCCGACTTCTTCCCGCCCAACTTCCGCGACTGGCAGCACTACCTGGATGAAATGCTCGTCACCGTGCAGATCGCGCTGTGGGGCACTGCCCTGGCCGTGGTGATGGCGGTGCCGCTGGGGCTGCTGTGCTCGGCCAACATCGTGCCGGCGTGGGCCTACCAGCCCGCGCGCCGCATCATGGACGCGTGCCGCGCCATCAATGAGATGGTATTTGCCATGCTGTTCATCGTGGCCGTCGGCCTGGGCCCGTTTGCCGGCGTGCTGGCGATCTGGATCCACACCACCGGCGTGCTGGCCAAGCTGTTCGCCGAAGCCGTGGAGGCCATCGACCCGCGCCCGGTCGAAGGCGTGCGCGCCACCGGCGCCGGCCCGCTCGAGGAGATCGTCTACGGCGTGATTCCGCAGGTGCTGCCGCTGTGGCTGTCGTTCGCGCTGTACCGCTTCGAATCCAATGTGCGCTCGGCCTCGGTGGTGGGCATCGTTGGTGCCGGCGGCATCGGCACCGTGCTGTGGGAGATCATCCGCAGCTTCCAGTATGGTGAGACCTGTGCGGTGATGATCATCATCATCCTCTTTGTCTCGGCCATCGACATCCTCTCCGCCCAGATCCGCAAGGTACTGGTCTGACACCATGCTAACCCTGTCCCGCATCGAAACCCTGTTTGCCGACCACGGCAACGCCTGGTACGGCGGCGAAGCCGTCAGCCAGACCGCGCACGCGCTGCAATGCGCGCAACTGGCCGAACAGGCCGGCGAGCCGCAGCCGCTGATCGTCGCGGCCCTGCTCCACGACGTCGGCCACCTGCTGCTGGCCGAAAGCACCACCACCGACATGCGCCACCAGGAAGCCGCCGCCGATGCGCTGGCCGGGCTGTTCGGCGACGACGTGACTGAACCCGTGCGCCTGCACGTGGCGGCCAAGCGCTATCTGTGCGCCGTTGATCCCGAATACTTCGCCACCCTGTCGCCGGCTTCGGTGCAGAGCCTGGCGCTGCAAGGCGGTCCGTACAACGCCGCGCAGGCCGATGCATTCGCCGCCGGCCACCATGCCGCCGCCGCGGTACGCCTGCGCCGCTACGACGACCTGGCCAAGGTGGTCGACCTGGCCACGCCGCCGCTGGCGCACTATCTGGATATGGCCGCGCGTTGCGCGCGGAATGACGCATGAACACCATGACCGAAGTCGTGCTTGCCCTGCGCGAAGTGCGCGGTTCCGACGCGGAGTTGCGGCACCTGTCCGCGCTGCTGGCCGCGATGGACGACGAACCGCCGCTGCCGCTGGCCATCATGCGCGAGCGCTACGCCACCATGCGCCGTTATCCGGACTACCGCTGCTACATGATGGTGGATGAGGACGAGGTGCCTGTCGGCACCTTCAGCCTGCTGGTATTTCCCGTGATGGTCCACGACGGGCGGCCCGAGGCCATTGTCGAGGCCGTGGTAGTGGCGCCGTCCGCGCGCGGCATGGGCATCGGCAAGGCGATGATGCGTGAGGCCATGCGCCTGGCGCGCGAGGCCGGTGCGTCCAAGCTGGCGCTGTCGTCCAATGCGCGGCGCCTGCAGGCCCACCGGTTCTATCGACAGCTCGGCTTCATCGAGCACGGCATCAGCTTCAGCATCGGACTGTGATGGCAAGGCCAGCAGGCGGATGCTGCGCTCCACGCACTGGCTAGTGTCCTGTTCCGTAGATAACTTGGCAAAATGAAATCGCCCAGTTGGTCGTCAGGCTAGGCGCGAGGAGGCGCCATAGCCGTAGCTATGGCAACGACGAGCAACGACGCATGGCGGCCAACTGGGCGATTTCATGGCAAGGTATTTGCGGAACAGGACACTAGCTTAAGGTTAATGCGCTGCCCGGTGTCGCGCCGACCAGCCGCGCGAACGCCTCCGCGGCGTTTTCCAGCGCCCCGCTGTTGTCGAACTCGACCAGCCGGCACCCTGCCGGCACGGGGAACGCCTGCGCCGCGCGCGCGAGGCGCCTGGCAATCGCTGCTTCCGACTCGCGGCCACGCTGGCGCAGCCGCGAGGCCAGCACCTCTGGCCGAACGCGCACGTGCACCGCGCACAGCTTCGGGTAGCGCGCCACCGCCTGCGGCAGATACTCGCGCGAGCCATTGACGATCACCTTCAGGCCCCTGGCCAGCCACTGCTCGATCTCGATGCCGATGCCGTAGTGCAGCCCGTGGCTCTGCCAGTCCAGCGCCAGGCAGCCGAGCGCCTGGCGGCGCCGGAACTCATCCCGGGTCAGAGCAACGGAGGCCTCGTTGGCATCGGCCTCGCGGGTGATATAGCGATGTGCGATGACAATGCGGTCGTCCTGCCCGAGCCGCTCGCGCAGCGCGCGCAGCAGCGAGTCCTTGCCGCTGCCGGATGGCCCCATCAGGTAGAACAGGCCGTGTCCGTCGGCCGTGGTGTGTGCGTTCATGCGTCCAGGTGCGCCGCGCCGGCGCCGTCGGTGGTGCTGCCGTTGAAGCCGTAGTGGCGCGCAACGATAAAGTCGTCGCCCGGAGCCGGCTGCGCGAATACGCTGATGCCGTCCACATGAAGCGGCGTCTGCAGCAGCTTGCCGCTGGCAACCTCCAGGCGCTCGATCGCGGCGCGCTGGCTGGCGGCGTCGAGCATGCCGGTCAGCGTGATATGGAAAACGAAGGTGCCGAACACGTAAGGGTAACCCCAGGCGCCGAGCATGCGGCGCTCTTCGTCGGTCAACTGGTCCGGCTTGCGCCTGGCGACCTCCTCCGCGGAGGGCGGTGCGCGGAAACGCTCGAATGCCAGCACGCAGGCATCGGCCAGCGCGTGCATGGGCGGCGAACCGCCATCGGCCAGGACCCAGGCGACAAAGCCGCGCAGCGCGCGCAGCGCCAGCGGCGCGCTGAACGGCGCCAGGCCGCGCACGAAGTCACGGGCGGTGGCATCGAGCATCGGACCGCTGGTGCCCTGCGCAAGCTGGAATGGCGGCTTCAGCGTGGCGTGCAGGCCGTAGTGGGCCGGGGCCCTGACCCAGTCTGCAGGCGGTGGCGCCACGCCTTCAGGGGCTGGCAGCCGGGCGCCGGTATCGGCGTCGCGGCCCAGCCACTGGCTGCCAAACTTGTGCAGGGGCCCGGATGGCGTCAGGTAGATGGCGTAACGGTGCGCTGCGTGCGTCATGCGGCAAGGTTACCAGCGGCGTCTGACGCCCGGCATGGCGGCCGCGCTGGTCTGGTGGTGTGGACGGGCCACATGTTAGCCAAGGCAGATGACAGCCGGATGTCTAGACCAATGACGGCACACCGGCGACCGGTGGCGCAGCCGTCCTCAGTCATGGTCGGACACCGTCAGCTGCACCCAGTCGCCCGCAAACCGCACCACGCTGTACTGCACCGGTGCCCCGTCGATATCGACGTTCAGCGCCTCCACCTGCAGCACCGGGCGCGTCTTGGGCTGGTTCAGCAACCGCGCCACCGGCGCGCTGGGCATGGCCGCCGTGATGCGCGACCACTTGCGCGTGTAGTCGGCTATGCCGAAATGCGCCAGCGCGCGCGACACCGATTGCCTGGCGCGCAGCACCTCGTCGATACCAGGGAAGCGCTTGAGATCGAAGTAATGCTCGGCAACGTCGATGGTGCGGTCCTCGGCCTTGCCGATCATCTGCACGTGCAGGATCTCGGCCGTGCGCGGCAGCCCAAGCTGCTTGGCGACGTCCGGCGCGCGCACCACCTGGCTGTCGATGATCTCGGTGTGTCCGCGCACGCCCTGCGCGGCCAGGTTCTGCGAGAACCGCGTGCGGCGCCCGATCGCATAGTCGATTGCATGCTCCTGCACGAAGGTGCCGCGGCCCTGCTCGATCCGCACCAGCCCGCTCAGCTCCAGCTCGCCCATGGCGCGGCGGATGGTGTGGCGGTTCACGGCAAAGCGGGTGGCCAGTTCCGGCTCCGGGGGCAGTTGTTCGCCGGGCAGGTACAGCTTCTTGCGGATATCGTCCGCCAGCGCCTCGCCAATCTGGCGCCAGACGGCCACGCCCGAACCCCGCTCCACTTCTCGATCTGACATCTTGCGCTGCCTCTTGTCATCAAGCGTTCACCAATCCCATGCGATTGTGCCTCAGTTTGCGCCCCGCGGCGCCGGTGCCCGAGCGATGCCCTGCCCCGTCATGAAACGTTCATCTGCATGTGGTCTAGTAGCTGCGTGTTCCAGCAATAACATCTAAACGTATAGACGTATAGGGGTGATGATGCAAAGCGAAACCGCGCAGGCCCTTGCCGACCATAGCGCCCGCGCCGCCTGGCTCCGGGTCCTGGCGACCGCGCCCACCGACGCGCTCGACGGCGCCTACCAGCGGCTCGGCCAGGCGCAGGCCCTGCCGGCCTACCGGCTGCTGCGCAAGCCGGAGTCCGGCATGGCGATGGTCCGGGCCCGGGCAGGCGGTACCGGTGCCCAGTTCAACCTGGGGGAAATCACGGTCACGCGCTGCGCGGTCGTGCTGGAGGACGGCGCAGCCGGCGCCACCGCGGGTGTGGCCTATATCCAGGGCCGCAGCGCCAGCCATGCCGAACAGGCAGCGGTGCTGGACGCGCTGCTGCAGCGCCCGGCCTGGCACCAGCGCGTGCAGGAACTCGTGCTCGCGCCGCTGGCCGGCGCACAGGCCGAGCGCGCCGCGCACGCGGCGGCCACCGCCGCCCAGACCCGCGTCGAGTTCTTCACCATGGTCCGGGGAGAGGACTGACATGACTGCCACCCAACCGACCCTGCCCGCGCCGGCCGCCTCGCTGCTGCCGGGCTTCAATAACCCGGTCGACGACGCCCAGCAGGTGTTCCGCGCCGCGCTGCAGGCGTTTGCCCATCCCGGCCAGCTGCAAACGCTGCCCGTGACCAGCGGCCTGCCCGACGGCCTGTCGCCCGCGCTGGCCGCGCTGCTGCTGACGCTGGCCGATCCCGATACCCAGGTCTGGCTGCCCGCCGGCGTGCCGGCGGCGGCACGCGCGTTCCTGCGCTTTCACTGTGGCTGCCCGCTTACCGATGATGTCGGCACCGCGGCCTTCGTATGTGTGCCCGCCGGATACGCCATGCCGGCCCTGGCGGACTGCGCGCAGGGCGACCCGGCGTTCCCGGACCGCTCGGCCACGCTGCTGGTGGAAGTCGCCTCGCTGACCGACGGCGACCCCCTCACGCTGCGCGGCCCCGGTATCGACACCACGCAGTTGCTGCGCCCGGCCGGTCTGCCCGCGGACTTCCGCGCGAGCTGGCGTGCCAACAACGCCGGCTTCCCGCTCGGCGTGGACCTGCTGCTGGCCAGCGGCGAGCGCTTCTGCGCCCTGACACGCACCACGCTGGTGGAGGAATGACATGTACGTAGCCGTCAAGGGAGGCGAACGCGCCATCCTCAACTCGTACCAGATGCTCGATGCCTACCGCCGCGGCGATACCGCGGTGCCGGAACTCACGCTGGCGCAGATCCGCGAACAGATGCCGCTGGCGGTATCGCGCGTGATGGCCGAGGGCTCGCTGTACGACCCGCACCTGGCAGCGCTGGCGCTCAAGCAGGCCGCCGGCGACCAGATCGAGGCGATCTTCCTGCTGCGCGCCTACCGCACCACGCTGGCGCGCTTCGGCTATACCCAGCCGGTCGATACCGGCGCGATGCGCCTGCAGCGCCGGATCTCGTCCACCTTCAAGGACGTGCCGGGCGGCCAGGTACTGGGGCCAACCTACGATTACACCCAGCGCCTGCTGGATTTCTCGCTTGAAGCCGGCCGCGATCCCGAAGCGCTGCCGCCCTCGCCCGAACCCCTCGCCGCCAGCATGCCGCGCGTGACCGGGCTGCTGGAAGCCGACGAACTGGTCGAGGCCGACGCGATCCCCCCCGGCGACCCCACGCCGCCCGACCTGACGCGAGAGCCGCTGGCCTTCCCGGCCAACCGCGCCGCGCGCCTGCAGAACCTGGCGCGCGCCGATGAAGGCTTCCTGCTGTCGATGGGCTATTCCACCCAGCGCGGCTACGGCAACTCGCACCCGTTCGCGGCCGAGATCCGCTACGGCACGGCCGAGGTCGAACTGTTCGTGGAAGAGCTTGGATTTGCCGTCACCATCGGCGAGATCGAGCTGACCGAATGCCAGATGGTCAGCCAGTTCGCCGGCAATGCCGACGAGGCCCCGCGCTTCACGCGCGGCTACGGGCTGGTGTTCGGCTACAACGAGCGCAAGGCCATGTCGATGGCGCTGGCCGACCGCGCCATGCGCGCCGAAGAGCTGGGCGAGGCCGCCGACGCCCCGGCCAACGATATCGAATTCATGCTGTACCACAGCGACAACGTCGAGGCTTCCGGCTTCGTGCAGCACCTGAAGCTGCCCCACTACGTGGACTTCCAGGCCAACCTGGAACTGCTGCGCCGGCTGCGCGCGGACCAGGATGGCGCCGTGTCCGCTCCCGTTCAGACGCAACCGCAGCCGCAAGAGGAGACGCTGGCATGACCTCCGCCCAAGCTACCCAGTCCACGGGCATTGCCCGCGACGACCATTACAACTTCGGCTACCTCGACGAGTCAACCAAGCGCATGCTGCGCCGCGCGCTGCTCAAGGCCGTGGCGATTCCCGGCTACCAGGTGCCCTTCGGCAGCCGCGAGATGCCCCTGCCCTACGGCTGGGGCACCGGCGGCATCCAGGTGACCGCCGCCATCATCGGCAAGGATGACGTGCTCAAGGTGATCGACCAGGGTTCGGACGACACCACCAACGCCATCAATATCCGCCGCTTCTTCGGCCGCGTCACCGGCGTGCAGACCACCGAGCGCACCGCCGAGGCCAGCATCATCCAGACCCGCCACCGGATCCCGGAAACCCCGCTGCGCGCGGGCCAGACCATGGTGTTCCAGGTGCCCATCCCCGAGCCGCTGCGCTGGCTGGAGCCGAGCGAGGGCGAGACCCGCACCATGCACGCGCTGGCCGAGTACGGCGCGATGCACGTCAAGCTGTACGAGGACATCGCCCATCACGGCCATATCGCCACCACCTACGACTACCCCGTGATCGTCAACCAGCGCTACATGATGCGGCCGTCGCCGATTCCCAAGTTCGACAACCCCAAGCTCGACCGCAGCCCCGCGCTGATGCTGTTCGGCGCCGGGCGCGAGAAGCGCGTCTACGCGGTGCCGCCCTTTACCGCGGTCAAGAGCCTGGACTTTGCCGACCACCCCTTCACCGTGGAAAAGTGGTCGAGCTGCTGCGCCCAGTGCGGTGCTACCGACAGCTACCTGGACGAGATCATTACCGACGACGCCGGCACGCGCCTGTTCGTGTGCTCGGACACCGAATACTGCGCCGACCGCCAGGCGGCCCAGGCCGTCAGGACCGCTGCCGGAGGTGCCCGATGAGCACCACTCCACTGCTGTCGGTGCGCAACCTGACGCGCACCTGGGACGGCCTGCACGGCTGCCATGACGTCAGCTTCGATCTGTACCCGGGCGAGGTGCTGTGCGTGGTGGGCGAATCGGGCTCCGGCAAGAGCACGCTGCTGCAGGCCTTGTCGATGCAGGCCCCGGCGCAGCGCGGCAGCGTCAGCTACGACATGCGCGAGTCCGGCCTGACCGACCTGGCCACGCTGTCCAGCGCGCGCCTGCGGCTGCTGGCCCGCACCGACTGGGGCTTCGTGCGCCAGCACGCGCGCGACGGCCTGCGCATGCAGGTCAGCGCCGGCGCCAATATCGCCGAGCGCCTGATGGCCGTGGGCGAGCGCCACTACGGCAACCTGCGCGAAGTCGCCGGCAACTGGCTGGAGAAGATGGAGATCGACCTGGCGCGCCTGGACGACGTGCCCGGCACCTTCTCCGGCGGCATGCAGCAGCGCCTGCAGATCGCGCGCAACCTGGTCACGCACCCGCGCCTGGTGTTCATGGACGAACCCACGGCGTCGCTGGACGTGTCGGTGCAGGCCCGCCTGCTGGACCTGCTGCGCCGCCTGGTGGCGGACCTTGGCCTGGCAGCCGTGCTGGTCACGCACGACCTGGCCGTGGCGCGGCTGCTGGCGCACCGCACGCTGGTCATGCAGGGCGGGCGCGTGGTGGAGCAAGGCCTGACCGACCAGATCCTCGACGATCCCCAGCATCCGTACACGCAGTTGCTGGTCTCTTCCATCCTGCAGGGCTGACGACGATGCACGCAGAACACTCCCAGAACCTGGTCGAGGTCCGTGGCCTCGGCAAGATGTTCACGCTGCACAACCAGGGCGGCATCCGCCTGCCGGTGCTGCGCGCGATGGATTTCGATGCCGCGCGCGGCGAATGCCTGGTGCTGTCCGGGCCGTCCGGCACCGGCAAGAGCACCCTGCTGCGCTGCCTGTACGGCAACTACCTGGCCACCGAAGGCAGCATCCGCCTGCGCGATACCAGCGCCGAGGGCGAGCCTTGGGTCGAGCTGACCGATGCCCCCGAACAGCGCGTGCTGAAGCTGCGCCGCGACGTGATCGGCTATGTCAGCCAGTTCCTGCGCGCGATTCCCCGCGTCGGCGCGCTCGACGTCGTGGCCGATCCGCTGCGGCAGCGCGGCGCCAGCCATGAGGCAGCCCGCGCCCGCGCGTCCGAACTGCTGGCGCGGCTGAACCTGCCGCGCCGCCTGTGGGACCTGCCGCCGGCCACCTTCTCCGGCGGCGAGCAGCAGCGCGTGAATATTGCGCGCGGGCTGATCGGGGGCCATCCGATCCTGCTCCTGGACGAACCCACCGCCTCGCTCGACGCCGACAACCGCGCCGTGGTGGTCGACCTGATCCGTGAAGCCCTGGCCGAAGGCCGCGCGCTGATCGGCATCTTCCACGACGAAACCGTGCGCGATGCCGTCGCCACCCGCCTGCTGCCGTTGCACCCCGCCACCGCCCTAGCCTGAATCGAACTGCCCAGAACGGAGCCAGACATGTCTGCGACCTACCTGACCCACGCCACCCTGGTGCTGCCGGACCGCGTGCTGCATGACAGCGCGCTGCTGATCGCGGATGGCCGCATCGCCGCCATCGAACCGGCACCCGCCGCCGTGCCCGCCCACGCAACGGTGATCGACCTGCATGGCCACACCGTGATGCCGGGCCTGGTCGACGTGCATTGCGACGCCATCGAGAAAGAAGTCGAGCCCCGCGCCAGCGTGCTGTTCCCGCTGGACTTTGCCGTGGCCCAGGTCGACCGCCGCAACGCCGCGGCGGGCATCACCACGCCGTACCACGCGCTGTCCTTTGCCGGCAACCAGTTCGGCGTGCGCAATGTCGAGACCGCGGCCGCGGTGGTACGCACGGTAGCCGCATATCGCAGCCACAGCCTGGTCGACAACCGCATCCACTGCCGCTACGAGGTCACCGATACCGGCGCGGTGCCGGTGCTGGAAGCCCTGATGGCCGAGGGCGTGGTCGACCTGCTGTCCGTGATGGACCATTCGCCGGGCCAGGGCCAGTTCAAGACCATGGACGCCTACCTGGCCTACATGATGGGCAACCACGGCATGAGCCGCGAGCAAGCCGCCGACGCCGCCCACAAGAAGGCCGCCGCGCTGGAGGGCGCGCATGAGCGCGTCAACCGGCTGGTGGCCAGCGCGCATGCGCTGGGTATTCCTACCGCCAGCCATGACGACGACTCGCCGCAGCGCATTGCCGCCATGCAGGCGCTGGGCGTGCGCATGAGCGAGTTCCCGATCAACCTGGAAACCGCGCAGGCCGCCTACGCCCACGCGCTGCCGACCATCCTGGGCGCGCCCAACGTGCTGCGCGGCAAGAGCCAGAGCGGGTCGATGCGCGCCATCGACGCAATCCATGCCGGCGTGGGCACCATCCTGTGCTCGGACTACCAGCCGTCCACGCTGATCGCCGCCGCGTATGCCGCCGCGCGCCTGGCCGACCTGCCGCTGAACGAGGCGCTGGCGCTGGTCACCGCCAATCCCGCCGACGCCTGCCTGCTGGACGACCGCGGCCGCCTGGCGCCGGGGTTGCGCGCGGACGTGATTGCCGTGTCCGGCGTCGCCGGGCTGCCGATGGTCACGCATACCTGGTCCGGCGGGCGGCTGGTGTTTGCGGCCGGGTATCCGTCGGTGCGGCACGTGGGGGATATCCCCATGCCGCGCGAGACCGCGCTGCGCGAGGTGGCCTAGGCAGCCAGGTCCACGCCAGATCCCCGGGCACGCCCGGCAGGCGCACCTTGACGCAGACAGTCGTGACGTAGGCCGGGCGCCGCCCTTCCCACCGGATGTCATCCCCCTGTCATCCAGCCCACTCAGAATGCCGTCCAGACAGGGTGCAGGCACCCGTCCGCCAGCCGCCTTCTGCGGCAGTGCAGCGACGGAATGCCTTGACGCCCGTTTTTTTCCGCCTTCAATGAAAACGTTTTCATCCGGAGCCGCAAGCGTGAATCGCAAGGATCCCGCCGGGGCCAGGTCCGATACGACGGCCGGCGCCACCCTGATCGACGTGGCGCAAGCCGCGCGGGTTTCGCTCGCCACCGCATCGCGCGTGTTCAGCAGCCCGCACCTGGTGCGCGACAGCACGGCCCAGCGTGTGCACGAGGCGGCGCGCCGGCTCAGCTTTCGCCCCAACCTGCTGGGCAGCAAGCTGCGCGCCCAGCAGACCCGCATGATCGGCGTGATGCTGCCGACGCTGGAAAACGCGGTGTTCGCCGAGTGCTGGCACGGCATCGAGGAAGCCGCGCTGGCGGGCGGCTATTCGCTGATGCTGGTCACCAGCGGCTACGAGCCGGCGCGCGAACGCGAGCGTGTGGAATACCTGCTGCGCCATCGCGTGGACGGCATGGTGCTGACCGTGGCCGACGCGGCGCGCAGCACGGTGCTGGATCAACTCGACGGCGAGGGCGTGCCCTACGTGCTGGCGTACAACCAGGCCGGGCCGCGCAGCCGGCGTCATTCGGTATCGGTGGACAACCGGCGCAGCGCCTGCGCCGGCGTGGAGGCCCTGATCGCCGCCGGGCACCGCCGCATCGCCGTGGTGTCGGGCGCCTTTGTCGCCTCGGACCGCGCGCGCCAGCGCTTTGCCGGCTATCAGGACGCCATGCGCGCGCACGGGCTGAAGCCCGCCGCGCCAGTCTGCCTGCCATCGCACACCGCCAGCAATGCCGGACAGATCGGCGCGCTGGTGCGGGCAAACGATGCGCCCAGCGCCTTTTTCTGCACCAATGACCTGCTGGCCATCGGCGTGATCTCCGACCTCCGGCGCCTCGGCCTGAGCGTGCCGCGCGATATCTCCGTGCTGGGCTATGACGGGATCGCGCTGGGCAACGTGGTCGAACCGCCGCTGGCCACCGTCGTGCAACCCAATGCGGAGATTGGCGCCGGCGCCGTCGCCCGGCTGCTTGCCCGGCTGCACGATGGCGGACGCGCCTCGGCGGCGCTGCCGCGCGTCACGCTGCTGCCGCACGCGCTGCGCGTCAACGGCACCGTGGCCGCCCCGCCGTCACCATAACCGCGCCGAATCGCGCCTGACCGCCTGCGCATGCTGCATTCCCCACCGCTGTCCCCAACCAAGGAGCCTCTCATGCAACCTATTCCTTCCTGGCGCCGCCCGCTGCGCTGGATTGCCCTGGCGCTTGGCGCCGCCGCGTTCAGCCAGGGCGTGGCCGCCCAGACCGCGATCTGCTACAACTGCCCGCCCGAATGGGCCGACTGGGCGGCACAGATCCGCGCCATCAAGGAAAAGACCGGCGTTACCGTGCCGCTGGACAACAAGAACTCCGGCCAGTCGCTGGCACAGCTGGTCGCCGAGAAGGCCAGCCCGGTGGCCGACGTGGTCTACTACGGCGTGACCTTCGGCATCCAGGCCAGGAAGGACGGCGTGACCGCCGCCTACAAGCCTGCCCACTGGGCCGACATTCCCGACGGCCTGAAAGACCCGCAGGGCAACTGGTTCGCCATCCATTCCGGCACGCTGGGCTTCATGGTCAACGTCGACGCGCTGCGCGGCAAGCCGGTGCCGCAGTCATGGGCCGACCTGCTCAAGCCCGAGTACAAGGGCCTGGTCGGCTATCTCGACCCTGCCAGCGCCTTCGTCGGCTACGTGGGCGCAGTGGCGGTCAACCAGGCCATGGGCGGCACGCTCGACAACTTCGGCCCGGCCTTCAGGTATTTCAAGGACCTGCAGAAAAACCAGCCGATCGTGCCCAAGCAGACCGCCTATGCGCGCGTGCTGTCCGGCGAAATCCCTATCCTGCTCGATTACGACTTCAACGCCTATCGTGCCCGCTACAAGGACCACGCCAATGTTGCCTTCGTGATTCCCAAGGAGGGCTCGGTGGTGGTGCCCTACGTGATGAGCCTGGTCAACAAGGCGCCGCATGAGGCCGAAGGCCGCAAGGTGCTTGACTTCGTGCTGTCCGACGCCGGCCAGGCGCTGTGGGCCAACGCCTACCTGCGCCCGGTGCGCGCCGGCGTGGTGCCCAAGGAAGTCCAGGCGCGTTTCCTGCCGGCCACCGAATACGCACGGGCCAAGGCGGTGGACTTCGGCAAGATGGCCGACGTGCAGAAGGCGTTCAGCGAACAGTACCTGAAGGAGGTGCGCTGACAAGTGCGCTAAGGACTGGCGCTGGTGTTTCCCGCCTGATGGTTGTCTCCCCGCGAGCCGGGAGACAACCGTGCGGCTCACCCAGGCCGTTGCCCACTGCTCATCACCCCGTCACTGCCATGACAAACCGATCCCCCTCCCTCTTCCTGTTCGCCTTGCCGGCGCTGGTGGTCTTCCTGGCCTTCTTCTGCCTGCCGATGGCACGGCTCCTGGCGGTCAGCATCAACGGCGAGCAAGGCGCGGGTGTGTACTGGACCGTGGTCTCCAGTCCGCGCTACCTGCACAGCCTGCTGGTCACCGTGCTGCTGTCGGCCGCCGTGACGCTGGCCACGCTCGTGATTGCCGGCATTGCCGGCACCTTCCTGCAGCGCAACGCGGTCCCTGGCAAGTCCGTGCTGGTGGCCATGCTGACCTTTCCGCTGGCGTTTCCCGGCGTGGTGATCGGCTTCATGGTCATCATGCTCGGCGGCCGCAACGGCCTGCTGGCCATGGTCGGCGACAAGATCGCCGGCGAGCGCTGGACCTTTGCCTACGGCCTGGCCGGGCTGTTCGTCGGCTACCTGTATTTTTCGATCCCGCGCGTGATCCTGACGGTGATGGCGGCCGTGGAGAAGCTCGACGCCTCGCTGGAAGAAGCGGCCCGCTCGCTCGGCGCCAGTCCCTGGCGCGTGGTGCGCGACGTGATGCTGCCCGCGCTGATGCCGGCCATGATCTCCAGCGGCGCGATCTGCTTTGCCACCAGCATGGGCGCGTTCGGTACCGCCTTCACGCTGGCCACGCAACTCGACGTGCTGCCGCTCACCATCTACAACGAGTTCACCAACTACGCCAACTTCGGCATGGCCGCCGCGCTGTCCATCCTGCTGGGCACCGTCACCTGGGCCTTGCTGGCCGTCGCCCGCTGGTTCTCCGGCGACGCCGTGGCCGCGACCGCCTAGGAGCCAACCTTATGACCCCAAACCATCGCCGCCCCGGCTACTGGCTGCAACTGGCGCTCACGCTGGCGGTCTGCGCCTTCATGACCGTACCGGTCGTGCTCTCCGTGCTGGCTGGCCTGACCAACAATATCTTCGTCGGCCTGCAAAGCGGCCTGACCACGCGCTGGCTCGTGGAAGTCTGGTCGCTCTATCGCAATACCATCTTCCTGTCGCTGCTGATCGCGCTGGCCTGCCTTGCGTGCACGCTGGTGCTGGGCGTGCCGGCCGCGTACTGCATGGCGCTGCGGCGCAACCGCGTCACCCGGCTGATCGAGGAACTGCTGATGCTGCCGGTGGCCGTTCCGGGCCTTGCGACCGCGCTTGGCCTGATCCTGCTCTACGGCACCTGGCAGGCGCTGCGCACGAGCTGGGTATTTATCCTGATCGGCCACGTGCTGTTCACCCTGCCCTTCATGGTGCGTTCGGTGCTGGCCATCCTGTCCGCCATCGACATCCGCACGCTCGAAGACGCGGCGGCCAGCCTTGGCGCCAGCCGCCTGCAGCGCTTCTTTACCGTGGTGCTGCCCAATTGCCGCCAGGGCATCCTGGCCGGCGCGCTGATGGTGGTCACGCTGTCGGTGGGTGAATTCAACCTGACCTGGATGCTGCATACGCCCACCACGCAGACCTTGCCGGTGGGCCTGGCCGACAGCTATGCCTCGATGCGGCTCGAGATCGGCTCGGCCTACACCATCGTCTTCTTCGTCATGATCATTCCGCTGCTGGTGCTGATGCAGGCGCTCAGCGCGCTGGGCGCGCGTTCCCGCAAGCATGTCCCCGAAGCGGCGCACGCCCCTGCTGTTGCCGCCACACCGGCCAACCCTCATACCGAGACCCGCCATGCATGAACCCACCACCATCAGGCTGCGCGATTGCGGCAAGACCTTTGCCGACGGCACGCTGGCGCTGCAGCCGCTGGATCTCGAGATCGGCGCCGCGGAAACCGTGGTGCTGCTGGGCCCGTCCGGCTGCGGCAAGACCACCACGCTGCGCATCATCGCCGGGCTGGAATATCCCGATGCGGGCGGCGAAGTCTGGTTCGGCGATACCTGCGTGACCGCGCTGCCGATCGAGCAGCGCGGCGTGGGCATGGTGTTCCAGAGCTACGCGCTGTTCCCCAACATGACCGTCTCCGAGAACATCGGCTACGGGCTGCGCGTGCGGCGCGTGGACGCCGCCACGCGCCGCCGGCGGGTTGACGACATGCTCGCGATGATGCATCTCGAACCCTTTGCCGACCGCCGCGTGGACCAGCTCTCGGGCGGCCAGCGCCAGCGCGTGGCGCTGGCACGCGCCATTGCCGTGCAGCCGCGCGTGCTGCTGCTGGACGAGCCGCTGACCGCGCTCGACGCCAAGCTGCGCGACGCCCTGCGCGCCGACATCAACCAGTTGCTGCGCAGCCTGGGCATCACCGCCGTCTATGTCACGCATGACCAGGCCGAAGCCATGGCGCTGGGCGACCGCATCATCGTGATGGACAAGGGCCGCATCGCGCAGACGGGCACGCCGCAGGATATCTACCGCGCGCCGGCCAATGCCTTCGTGGCGGATTTCATCGGCACCATGAACCGCCTGCCCGCCGCTGCCGAAAACGGCGCCTGGCGCGTGCCTGGCGGCGTCGTGCCCCGGACGCACGAATCCGCGCTTGCGCCGCGCGCCGACCTGATGTTCCGCCCCGAAGACGTGGCGCTGGTGGACGCGGACAACGCCCATCTGCACGGTAGCGTGGTCACGGCCCTGTTCCTGGGCAACTGCACGCGCCTGCTGGTGGAAGTCGGCGCCGCCGCGCCGCTCATCGTCGACACCACGCGCCGCGACAACTGGCGCGCCGGAGAGCGCGTCGGCCTGCGCATCGACACCGGCCACCTCATCACCCTTCCTGAAGCCCTGGCAGCATGAACACCGCCCCCTACCTGGTCGCGCACATCACCGACCTCCATATCAAGGCCGGCGGCAAGCTGTCGTACCGGCTGGTTGACACCGCCGGCGCACTGCACCGCTGCATCGACACACTGCTGGCGGCCCCGCAGCAGCCCGACACGGTGATCGTCACCGGCGACCTGGTCGACTTCGGCGCCGACAGCGAATACCAGTTCCTGCGCCAGATCCTGCAGCGGCTGCCCATGCCCGTGCGGCTGCTGCCGGGGAACCACGACAGCCGCGGCGCGCTGCGCCGCGTCTTCGCCGATCACGACTACCTGTTCGCCACCGGCAGCGGCGAAGACCCGGTGCACTACAGCATCGACGCGGGCCCGCTGCGGCTGGTGGCCTTCGACTGCACCGTGCCGGGCCAGCCCGGCGGGCGCGTCGATCCGGCCGCTTTGCCGTGGCTGGAAGCCGCACTGGCTGCCGACCCGGCCCGCCCCACCCTGCTGTTGCTGCACCATCCGCCGTTCTTTACCGGCATCGGCCACATGGACGAGCAGGGCCTGGCCAACGCCGACGCGCTAGAAGCCATCGTGCGCCGCCACCCGCAAGTGGAACGCGTGCTGTGCGGCCATCTGCACCGGCACATCACGCGCCGCTTCGGCGGCACGGTCGCGATCACCGCGCCCGGGCCGGCGCACCAGGTGGCGCTGGACCTGGACCCCCAGGCGCCCTCGCGCTTTCGCATGGAGCCGCCCGGCTACCTGCTGCACTGGTGGCATCCGGCGCACGGACTGGTGACGCATGCGGCGGCGATCGGGGACTATGGGGCCGCGCATCCGTTCTTTGACGCGCAGGGCAAGCTGATCGACTAGCGGTGACGCCAGGTTGTTCCTAAGCAATGGGATGGCCGCCGCCACCCGACAACGGCATCAATGTGCCAGGTTGGCGCGGCCGCTTAGTCCCAGCGCTCGTCCCTGACCTGCACCTTGCCGTCCTCCACCCGGACCGGAAAGGTCGCCACGGGCTCGTAGGCGGGCGGGGACAGCGCCTCGCCCGTCAGCAGGGAAAAATGCGAACCGTGGCGCGGGCAGACGACTTCCTGGCCTTCCAGGTCGCCGCCACAAAGCGGCTCGGCCTCGTGCGAGCAGAGGTCCTCGATAGCGTAGTAATTGCCACCCACATTGAATACCGCGACCGGTACGCCATCGACATCGACGTTGCGGCAAGTGCCGGGCGCGAAGTCTTCGGCGCGGGCGACATCGATCCACTCGCTCATTTCAGATCAGCCCCAGTTCCAGGCGCGCCGCCTCGCTCATTCGTTCTCTCGACCAGGGCGGGTCCCACACCAGTTCAACCTCGACTTCGTTCACTCCGCTGGCTTCCATCACTGCGCCCTCCACCACACCGGGGAAGGTCTGCGCCACCGGGCAGCCCGGTGCGGTCAGGGTCATGCGCACGCTCACCTTGCCGCTGGCTTCGTCCACCGATAACTGGTAGATCAGGCCGAGGTCGTAGATATTGACCGGGATCTCGGGGTCGTACACGGTGCGCAGGGCCGATATCACACGCCCCTCGAGGCTGTCCGGCTCCGCCTCGAACCTGTCTTCGTGTTCCCTGGTTTTGTGCAGCCAATCGATCATGCTCACGTTTTACTCCGTTGAGACTGGCCTGGCGCGATGCTCCAAAGCGGCTTGCATGGTATGCCAGGCCAGCGTTGCGCACTTCACGCGTGCCGGGAACTCGCGCACGCCGGCCAGGACCTCCAGCTTGCCCAGCGGCACGCCGGCTTCCCCTGCCTCTCCGGTCACCATCGCGTGAAAGCCGGAGAACAAGGCCCGTGCCTGTGCCTCGGTCTTGCCCTTGAGCGCTTCTGTCATCAGCGAGGCTGAGGCGGTGGAGATGGCGCAGCCTGAGCCATCGAAGCTGGCGTCCTCGATCACCCCGTCCCTGATTCTCAGGTACAGCGTCAGCCGGTCACCGCACAGCGGGTTGAAGCCCTCGGCGCTGTGGCTTGCCGCCGCCAGCCGCCCGAAATTGCGTGGCGAGCGGCTGTGGTCGACAACCACTTCCTGGTAGAGGTTGCGCAGGTCAGACATCAGGCGAATACCTCCTGTGCCGCGCGCACGGCAGCAAACAGTGCATCCACTTCTTCATGCGTGTTGTACAGCGCGAAGGAAGCGCGCACCGTGGCAGGCACGCCGAAGCGCTCCATCACGGGCATGGCGCAATGGTGGCCGGCACGGACCGCCACGCCGTGCTGATCGAGGATGGTGCCGACATCGTGCGGATGGATGCCGGCCAGGGTGAACGAGAGGATGCTCGCCTTGTCGGCAGCCGTGCCGATCATGCGCAGGCCGGCGATCCGCGCTGCCTGTGCGCTAGCGTGCGCGAGCAGCGCATGCTCGTGGGCGGCGATGGCCTCCAGGCCGACTGCGCTCACATACTCGATGGCGGCACCAAGGGCGATCACGCCAGCGATATTGGGGGTACCGGCCTCGAACTTGTAGGGAAGCTCGTTGTATGTGGTCTTGCGGAACGTGACCTCGCGAATCATGTCCCCGCCGCCCTGGTAAGGCGGCATGGCATCGAGCAACGCGGCCTTGCCATAGAGCACGCCGACGCCGGTGGGGCCGTAGAGCTTGTGCCCCGAGAAGGCGTAGAAATCGCAATCGAGGGCCTGTACGTCGACCTTGAGGTGCGGCACCGCCTGGGCGCCATCGATCAGGACCGGGATGTCCCGGGCATGCGCCAGCTCGATGATGTCTCGCACCGGGTTGACCGTGCCGAGCGCGTTGGAGAGGTGCGTCAGCGCGACCAGCCTGGTGCGCGGGCCGAGCAAATGAGCAAACTGTTCCAGCATCAGCTCGCCGGCATCGTTGATCGGTGCCACCTGCAGCAAGGCGCCGGCGCGCTGGCACGCCAGTTGCCACGGCACGATATTGGAGTGGTGCTCCATCGCGCTGACCAGGATCTCGTCGCCCGGGCGCAGGCGCTGGCCGAAGCTTGCCGACACCAGGTTGATTGCCTCGGTGGTGCCGCGCACGAATATGATTTCCTCGCGCCTCGCCGCGTTGATCAAGTCTCGCACCGCGTCGCGCGCGGCCTCATAGGCATCCGTGGCGCGCTGGCTCAGGGTATGCACGCCGCGGTGGATATTGGCGTTGAGCGCACTGTAGTAACGCGCTTCGGCGGCGATCACGCTTTGCGGCTTCTGGGTGGTGGCGGCGTTGTCCAGATAGACCAGCGGCTTGCCGTTGACGGTCTGGCGCAGGATGGGGAAATCCTGCCGCAGCCGCTCTACCTCCAGGGTTTCGCCCGGCAACGCGCGTTCTACGGCCATCAGTTCATGCGCAGCCGTGTTCATGGCAGCTCCTTCACAGGCTCGGACAGCCGGCCGCGCAGGATCGCTTCCAGCCGCGTGCGCAATGGGGCGGGGCCGAGCCGCCTGACCACCTCTTCGGCGAAAGCAAAGGTCAGCAGGGCACGCGCCGCGGCATCGTCCATCCCGCGCGAGCGCAGGTAGTAGATCTGCTCGGCATCGAGCTGGCCGACGGTGGCGCCGTGGCCGCATTTGACGTCGTCGGCATAGATCTCCAGTTGCGGCTTGGTGTCGACCTCGGCCTGATCGGACAGCAGCAGGTTGCGGTTGGATTGATGCGCATCGCTGTGCTGGGCATCGGCATGCACCACCACCTTGCCATTGAAGACGGCGCGCGAGGCGCCCGCCAGCACGCCTTTATACAGCTCGCGGCTCTTGCTGTGCGGGCTGGCGTGGTCGATGCGGGTGTGGTGGTCGATATGCTGCCGCCCGGCGGTCATATACAGCCCGTCCAGCGAACACTCGGTATGCTCGGCATTCAGCCCGACTTCGATGTCGACACGCGCGAGGGCGCTGCCCAGGGCAAAGGAACTGGAGACGAAGCGGCTACCCTGCCGCTGGTCCAGGTTCACGCCGGCGATATGGAAGGCCTTGAGGCTCTCCTGCTGCAGCTTGTGGTGTTCGACCTGCGCATCGCGCTCGGCAACGATGTCAGTGATGGTATTGGTGCAATAGCCCAGGCCATCCAGGCCCGCGTGGTGCTCCACGATGCAGACCTGGCTGCCGGCTTGCGCCACCACGAGGTTGCGCGCATGGGTAGCCAGCTCGCCAGCCGTGGCGAGGAACAGCAAGTGGATCGGCTGTTCGGGGACGGTTCCGGCCGCCACGCGAATATAGGCACCGTCGGTCATGAACGCCATGTTCAGGGCGGCGAAACCGGACGGGTAATCGCTAGCGCGACGCAGCAGCGGCGCTTCCAGGCTGTCCGGTGCGCGCTCCAGCGTGGCGGCGAGGCTGGCGAGCTCCATCCCCGCTGGCAGGGCGCCGATGCGCGACCATTGCGGCTGGTGCGCGCCGTTGACGAATACCAGCAGGTGCGCGCCGTCGAGGGCAAGCGCCTCGATCCGCGCTGCCACCGCGGCGACCAGGCCGTCGCCGGCCTGCGGCAGTGCCGCGGCAAAGCGGCTTCTCTCGAGTGCGGCCACGCTGGTGTATTTCCAGTCCTCCTGACGCAGCGTGGGGAACCCGGCCTGGGCGAAATGGTCGAGCGCCTGCCGGCGCGCGTGCGCGAGCCAGCCCAGGTGGCGGCCGGGCAGTGCGGCCTCGACCCGGTCGAACTCGGCGAGATAGTGCTCCTGTCCGCTTGCGCTCATGTTGAAGACTCCATCCCGGCATAGCCGTGCCGCTCCAGCTCGCGCGCCAGCTCGGGCCCGCCGGACCTGGCGATGCGGCCCTGCGCAAGCACGTGAACCTGGTCCGGCACGATGTAGTCGAGCAGGCGCTGGTAGTGCGTGACCAGCACAATGGCACGTTGCGGGCTGCGCATGGCCTCGATGCCCCTTGCGACAATCTTGAGCGCGTCGATGTCGAGCCCGGAGTCGGTCTCGTCGAGAATGGCAAGCCGGGGCTCCAGCACCGCCATCTGCAGGATCTCGTTGCGCTTCTTCTCACCGCCCGAGAAGCCCTCGTTCACCGATCGGTAAAGCAGGTCCTGGTCCATTTCCATGAGCTGGAGCTTGTCCTTGACCAGGGCGAGAAAATCCATGGCGTCCAGCGCCGGCTGGCCGCGGTGCTTGCGGATTGCGTTGAGCCCCGCCTTGAGCAAGTAGATATTGGAGACGCCGGGGATTTCCACCGGATACTGGAAGGCGAGGAAGATGCCCGCGCGGGCGCGCTCTTCGGGCGGCATGCCAAGCAGATTGGTGCCGCCGTAGAGGACTTCGCCCGCAGTCACGGTGAAGCGGTCGCGACCGGCCAGTACGTGGGCCAGGGTGCTCTTGCCTGAACCGTTGGGGCCCATGATGGCGTGCACCTCACCGGCCTTCACGCTGAGGTCGATGCCGTGCAGGATGGGCTTGTCATCTACGCTGACCTGCAGCTTGCGAATCTCAAGCATGGCTGGCTTCTTTCTCCGATGCGCCTGCAGCGCGCCCCGTGCGCGCCACCCTTACCCGATACTGCCTTCCAGGCTCACGCCCAGCAGCTTCTGGGCTTCCACCGCGAATTCCATCGGCAGCTCCTTGAATACTTCCTTGCAAAATCCGTTCACGATCATCGAAACCGCATCCTCGGCGCTGACGCCGCGGCTCTGGCAATAGAACAACTGGTCCTCGCCGATACGCGAGGTGGAGGCCTCGTGCTCGACCTGGCCAGTGGCGTTCTTCACCTCGATATATGGGAAGGTGTGGGCGGCGCATTTGTCGCCCAGCAGCAGCGAATCGCACTGCGAGTAGTTGCGCGCGCCGACTGCGCTCCTGGCCATCCTCACCAGCCCGCGGTAGGCATTCCGGCCGTGACCGGCCGAAATGCCCTTGGAAAGGATGGTGCTCCTGGTATTCCTGCCGAGGTGGGTCATCTTGGTTCCGGTGTCGGCCTGCTGGTAGTGATTGGTCAGCGCGACTGAATAGAACTCGCCGACCGAGTCGTCGCCCTGCAGGATCACGCTTGGATACTTCCAGGTGATGGCGGAGCCGGTCTCCACCTGGGTCCACGAAATCTTCGAGCGCGCGCCGCGGCAGTCGCCGCGCTTGGTGACGAAGTTGTAGATGCCGCCCTTGCCTTCCTTATCGCCCGGATACCAGTTCTGCACCGTCGAGTATTTGATCTGTGCATCTTCCAGCGCGATCAACTCCACCACTGCGGCATGCAGCTGGTTCTCGTCGCGCATCGGCGCGGTGCAACCTTCCAGATAACTGACGTAAGCGCCCTGGTCGGCGATGATCAGGGTGCGCTCGAACTGGCCGGTGTTGCGGGCATTGATGCGGAAGTAGGTCGACAGCTCCATCGGGCAGCGCACCCCGGGCGGGATATAGCAGAACGAGCCGTCGCTGAACACGGCGGAGTTGAGCGTGGCGAAGAAGTTGTCGGTATAGGGCACGACTGAGCCGAGATACTGCTGCACCAGCGCCGGATGCTCCCGCACCGCCTCGGAAAACGAGCAGAAGATGATGCCGAGTTCGCCCAGTTTCTGCTTGAAGGTGGTGGCCACCGAGACGCTGTCGAATACCGCGTCCACCGCCACGCCTGCCAGCAGTTCACGCTCGTGCAGTGGCACGCCCAGCTTTTCGTAGGTGCGCAACAACTCCGGATCGACCTCGTCCAGCGTCTTCGGTCCCGCCTTCTGCGAGCGCGGCGCTGAATAGTAGGCGATCGCCTGGTAGTCGATGGGCGGGTGCTTGACCGTCGCCCAGTGCGGCTCGGACATCGTCAGCCAGTGGCGGAAGGCCTTGAGACGCCACTCCTGCATGAATTCCGGCTCGCTCTTGATGGCCGAGATCATGCGGATCACGTCCTCATTCAGCCCGCACGGCACCGTGTCCGTCTCCACGGGCGTGTAGAAGCCATGCTTGTAGCCCTGGCTGATCAGATCATCGAGCTTGCGTGCCGGGGTTTCCATGTTCTGCCTTCGCTTGCCACTGTCACCTGAATCACGAAATGTCAGCTTGCGGAGCCGTGTGCGCGTCGGGCGTGCAAGGCGCCAATATCCACCGGGTGCAACATCGGTTGTGCCATATCTGCCAGTGTCACACCGCTAAGCGCCATAAAGATCACTCTATTGATCGATTGCCAGTTGGCGCGGATGGCGCACAGACCTTCCTGTGCGCACAGACCGGCAGCGACACTGCACTCGGTCATGCCGGCCGGGCCTTCCATGGCGTCAATCACCTGTGCGATCGAGATCTGTTCCGGCGCTCGTGCCAGCAGATAGCCGCCATTGGCGCCGCGCAACGACTGCAGCAAGTGGTGCCTTGCCAGCGTCTTCAGAATCTTGCTTGCCGTCGGTACCGCCACGCCGATCGCGGCGGCGAGCTCGGCGGCACTGTAAGTTCGGCCAGGGTTTCGCGCCAGGTGCGTCATGATCACCGTGCCGTAGTCGGTCAGCTTGCTTAGTCTGAGCATGGTCGCCACCAGTATTTGTCAATTAGAACCAATTTGGTCCCCATTCGTTCCAGCATCCCCGTTTCGCGTCAGGCCAGGAAACGGAGAATCCACAATCACCAGGCAGCCGTCGACGGTGTATAGATGAGTAGCGGCACCGGCGGCGAGGAGACTCCGGCATGGTCAACCAACCTATTACCGTTATCACTGGCGCAAGCCGCGGCCTGGGCCGCGCGGCCGCGCGCCGGCTGGCCACCGTTGAAGGCCATCTGGTCGTCGCCACGGCGCGCCAGCCGGCGGACCTCGAGGTGCTGGAGACAGAGCTCCGGCTCGCGGGTCATGCGATCGCTTGCCACCCCCTTGACGTCGCGGAGGACAGCTCGGCGGCAGCGCTGGCCAACTGGCTGACCGGACGCTTCGGGCGCGTGGACGTGCTGATCAACAACGCTGGTGTTTCGCTCGACCACTACGACACCAGCCTGCTCGAACTGTCGCTCGAGACCCTGCGCCGCACCCTGGATATCAATCTTTTCGGCGTGCTTCGGATCACCCAGGCGTTGGCGCCGCTGCTGCGCGCCAGCCGCGCCGGCCGGGTGGTCAACCTGGCTTCGGGCATGGGACAGCTGGCGGAGATGGGCCGCGGCGTGCCGGCCTACCGGATCTCGAAAACAGCGCTGAATGCTGTCACACGCATCCTGGCCGCCGAGATGGCCGATAGCGGCGTCAAGGTCAACTCGGTGTGTCCCGGCTGGTGTCGCACCGACCTGGGCGGCCCCGATGCGCCGCGCTCGCCCGAGCAAGGCATCGACACCGTGGTCTGGCTGGCAACGCTGCCCGACGATGGCCCCACCGGTGGCTTCTTCCGCGATCGCCAGTCGATTCCATGGTAGCCAGGCGCTTGCCGGGCGCCTTCTTCTGCGCCACAGTAGCCCCACCGGCCCAGGCTGGAGATCATGATGAAAAACCGGCTCGCCACAGAAACCTCGCCTTACCTCCGGCAACACGCGGAGAATCCGGTCGACTGGTATCCCTGGTGCGCAGAGGCGTTTCGCCGCGCACGCGACGAGGACAAGCCGGTACTGCTTTCCGTCGGCTACGCCACATGCCATTGGTGCCACGTCATGGCGCATGAATCGTTCGAGAATCCCCGGATCGCCGGCCTGATGAACGAGCGTTTCATCAGCATCAAGGTTGACCGGCAGGAGCGTCCCGACCTCGACGACGTTTACCAGAAAATCCCCCAGATGATGGGACAGGGCGGCGGCTGGCCCCTCACGGTGTTTCTGACACCGCAAGGAGAGCCGTTCTTCGGTGGCACCTACTTTCCGCCGGATGACCGCTACGGCCGCCCTGGGTTAGCGCGCGTGCTCCTGAGCGTGAGCGAAGCCTGGGCGCATCGCCGCCAGGAACTGCGCGACACCATCGAGCAGTTTCAGCAGGGGTTCCGGCAGCTAGACGACGCGAACCTGAGCCCTGAAGCGGCGGAGGTCGTGGACCTGCCTGCGCAGACAGCCCTCGCCCTCGCGCGAAATACGGATCCGATCCACGGCGGGTTGGGCGCAGCGCTCAAGTTTCCCAACGCAAGCGCCTACGACCTCGTGCTGCGCATCTATCAACGAACTGGTGAACCCGCGCTGCTTGAAGCGCTGGAGCGCACGCTCGACTGCATGGCGGCCGGCGGCATCCATGACCAGCTCGGCGGTGGCTTCGCCCGTTACAGTGTCGATGAACGTTGGGCCGTGCCCCACTTCGAAAAGATGCTTTACGACAACGGCCAGCTCGTCACACTGTACGCGGACGCCTATCGCCTGACGGGCAAGCAAGCCTGGCGTCGCGTATTCGAGGGAACTATCGCGTACATTCTGCGGGACATGACGCACCCCGATGGTGGCTTTTATGCTGGCGAAGATGCCGACAGCGAAGGCGAGGAAGGCCGCTTTTATGTCTGGACGCCGGCCGAGGTGAAGGCTGTTCTGGGCGAATCCGAGGGGGCTCTGGCATGTCGCGCCTACGGCGTGACCGACGGCGGGAACTTCGCACCCGGCAGATCGGTGCTCCACCGTGCGGTCACGCTGTCCCCCCTGGAGGAGGCGCAACTCGAAGGCTGGCGCGAGCGGCTGTTGGCAGCACGCGCCCGGCGCGTGCGCCCCGGCCGTGACGACAATATTCTCACCGGCTGGAACGGTCTCATGATCCAGGGGCTCTGCGCGGCTTACCAGGCGACGGGCAACCCCGCACACCTCGCCGCCGCGAGGCGTGCCGCCAGCTTTATCGCGGACAAGCTCACCATGCCGGACGGCGGGGTGTACCGGCACTGGAAGGACGGCACAGTCAGGGTGCCAGGGTTCCTGGAAGACTACGCCTTCCTGGCCAACGCTCTGATCGACCTCTACGAATCCTGCTTCGACAGGCGATTCCTTGATCGCGCAGCCGAACTCGTGGCTCTCATACTCGACAAGTTCTGGGAAGACGGGCTGTATTTCACCTCCCACGATGCCGAGCGATTGGTGCACAGGCCTCGCGCGCCGTACGACAGCGCCTGGCCGTCGGGCATTTCAGCCAGCGTGTTCTCCTTCTTGCGCTTGCACGAACTCACCGGCCAGGATCGCTATCGTGACCTCGCCGAGCAAGAATTCCAGCGATATGGGGCTGCCGCCACCGCGGCCCCGGCCGGGTTCGTGCATCTCCTGGCGGCCAGGGACTTCGCGCAGCGCGGCGCGCTCGGGATCATTTTTGCCGGTGATAAGGCGGCTGCCGCCGCATTGATAAAAAGCGTTCACCGCACCTACCTTCCGGCACGCGCACTGGCATTCGCCGAAGACGTTCCGGTCGGCCATGGGCGGCACCCGGTCGACGGCCGGCCGGCAGCCTACGTGTGCCGACATCGCACCTGTACCGCACCGGTAACCAGTAGCCAGGCGCTCCTTGAACGCTGCGTGGCGTGACTGTCGCGATGCGACTCGGCAGGAACGCCGTGCGTATGACCTTGCCGGGTTCCAGCGTAGCCAGAAACAGGGGATTGCGGCGGCCGTCCGAGCTGAACCGCCGCAGCAGGAGCGGCGAGGAGACTGGCTGGGCACTGTGGTGCATCTGGCAGAGCGGCGGAATCCGGCGGGTTCTGGCGACCTACAATGATCGTGCCGTTCGTCGCAGGCATGGCCACTGTGGAGGTGCGTATGCGCTTTGAGGCATTCTCCTTCGGTTCCATCTGCATTGATGGCGTGACGTATGAGCATGACGTGGTCATCGACCAAGGCAAAGTCCGCAAACGCAAGAAGGGGCCATCCAAGCCATTCCGCGAGGCCTTCGGGCATACACCGCTGTCAGTCAGGGAAGACATTCCCTGGAACTGCAGCCGGCTGGTGATTGGCACCGGCAGCGGGGCATTGCCGGTCATGGACGAGGTGAAGCAGGAGGCCAAGCATCGCCACGTGAAACTGGTTATTGCGCCCACGGCCAAGGCCATTGCGACGCTGGAGAAGCACCCCGGCGGCACCAACGCGGTCCTGCACCTCACCTGCTAGCCGCGCAAGGCGCGGCTGCCTGCCATAGCTGGCGCGGGGACGCGCGCCACCCACGCGAACCTATAATCGATTGGCGGCGTACGCGCTGTCAACGGACGGCGTTGTCGCGTGCGTCAGCCCGTACTCGATGGAGGGTCACCGTTCATTGGAGGTATTCCATGGCAACCTACGTCATCCTCAGCACTTTGTCTCCCAACGCCTTCAAGGATCCACATGAACTGAAGCAGCTCGCCGCCACGGTCGCGGAGAAGATCAAGGCGGAATGCCCCGCTGTGACATGGAAGGACAGCTTTCTTACGCTGGGCCGGTTCGACGTGGTGGATATCGTCGAGTCGAACGACCTGAAACAACTCGAAAGAGCGGCCCTGATCATCCGTGCTTATGGGCACGCAGCTACCGAAACCCTGCAAGGCACTCCGTGGAAGGAGTTCATCGCATCGCTTTAGCGGCCACGAAGTCGGATGCGCGTGTCACCGCATCGGCGCGTTGCGCGGGCGGGCCACCAATGCCGCGAGCGGCCAGCCCGCATCGCACCTGGACCTTCCGCGGCGTCAGGTATCCAGTTTCCACTTGATCGAACAGCCAAACGCCGGGTATTGCTGCGCGGGACCTTCGCCGGTCTGCGCGACCTGCCGCATCGCTTCGAAGAGGTCGCGCGGCGCACCGGCCACCGGGTCTTTGCGCGACGCGTCAACGCGGCCAACAGTCCGACCACCCCGAACGGCCAGAACAGCATGCCCTTCACCGGCAGAGGCTTCGGATCAAGCCCCCGGATTGAACCCCAGCGCCGCGCTGACCGCGCGGGCCTCGCGCCGCACGGCGCTGCCGATGGGCCCGTCGATGGCGGGGTCAAAGCCGCCGGTGGCGCCCAGCGCGGTCAGCACCGCGCACACGCGTCCGGTGTAATCGCGCACCGGCGCCGCCACGGCGCTGATGCCGGTCAGGTTGGTGTCGCGCACCCAGGCGCAGTCGTCGGCCTGCACCACGCGGCGCAGCGTGCCGATGGGGTCGCTGGCATCGAGCGACGCCAGCCGCGCCGGGCCGGCCGCGGCCAGTTCTTCCTCGGCCTGCGCGTGCACACGCTTCTCATCGAGCAGCCCCAGGAACACACGCCCGGTGGCCGACCACAGCAGCGGCATCACCGAGCCCGCGCGCACGTTCACCGTCACCGGCAAACCCGGTTCTTCAAAGCGCATGATGGTCGGCCCCTTGTTGCCCATCACCGCGACAAAGCAGGTCACTTCCAGCGCTTCGCGCAGGCGCACCAGCGAGGCTTCGGCCAACCGGATCGGGTCGGCCTGGCGCATCGCCGCCATGCCGATCTGGAGGGCCTCGAAGCCCAGGTGGTACTGCTGCGTGCCCAGCTCCTGCGCCACCAACCCCTCTTCCACCAGGCTCACCAGGTAACGGTGCACCTTGGCCGGGCTTTCGTCGATATGCGCGGCCAGCGCGGTCAGGCTGGCGCGCCCGCCCAACCGCGCCAGCCCCTTGAGCACGGCCATGCCGGTAACGGCCGATTGCACGCGCTGGCGGCGTTCGCGCGTGCGCGGCGCGTCGATGGGCTCGACGGGAGGTTGGGTGACTTTCGATCGGGGCATGGCGGAGCGGATCCGGGCAAGGGGTCACTTCAAGGTTAACCCGCATTCAATCATTACGCAATGCGTATATGATTTACGCAAAACAGAAACACCGGTGCGCAACACCAGGCTGACCAACAAGGAGACAAGCCCCATGCCCCACCCCATCCTCAAGCGCCTGGCCACCGGCGCGCTGGCCCTGCCGATGCTGGCGGCAGTCCTGGCGCACGCTGCCGACACCTACCCCGCCAAGCCGATCCGCTGGATCGTCCCCTATGCCGCCGGCGGCGGCTCGGACTTCCTGGCGCGGACGATCGGCCAGGGGCTGTCGGCCAAGGTCGGGCAGCCCGTGGTGGTGGACAACAAGCCCGGCGGCAATACCGCCATCGGCGCGGCTGAAACGGCGCGCTCGGCCGCCGACGGCTATACCGTGCTGTCGGCCGACAACGGCACGATGGTGTTCAACCCCGTGCTGTACAAATCGCTTTCCTACAACCCGGGCAAGGACCTGGCTCCGGTGACGCTGCTGGGCCGCTTCCCGATGATCCTGGTGGTGGGCGCGGCCAGCCCGGTCAAGAGCGCCAAAGAGTTCATCGCCCAGACCAGGGCCACCCAGGGCGGCATCAACTACGGCTCCGCCGGCGCGGGCAGCCCGCACCACCTGGCGATGGAGTTGCTGAAGGTGGAAGCCGGCCTGTCGATGACACATGCCCCGTACCGCGGCGCCGCGCCGGCGCTGTCGGACGTGGCCGCCGGGCAGGTCGCCGCGATGATGGTGGACTACGCCGCCGGCGCGGGCTTCATCAAGGGCGGCAAGGTGCGCGCGCTGGCCGTGGCCAACGCCACCCGCCTGCCGCAACTGCCTGACGTACCCACTTTTGCCGAACTGGGCTACCCGCGCGTGGAAGCCGCGGCGCTGGTGGGCATGGTGGTGCCGGCCGGCACGCCGCCGGAGGTCATTAACACGCTGAACAAGGACGTGGTCGCGGCAATCCGTGAGCCCGCGGTCAACAAGCGGCTGGTGGACTTCGGCGTGGAGCCGGTGGGCAACACGCCGGCGCAGTTCAGCGAGTTGCTGCGCAGCGAGTCCACCCGCTGGACCAAGTTGATTCGCGACCTGAAGATCACGCTGGACAACTGAGGTCCGGCAAGCGCATGACCCAAGCCCGTCCGGCATCGCCCGGACGGCAGTGTTTCAGCCAGGAGTACGCAGTATGGCCACCCCCTCCCCCAGCGACGCCCCCGGCGGCTGCCCCATCGACCACAGCGCCTTCACCTCCCCGACGGGCTGCCCGGTCAGCCACAACGCGGCGCAGTTCGATCCCTTCGGCGACGGCTACCAGCAGGACCCGCCGGAATACGTGCGCTGGTCGCGCGAGCAGGAACCGGTGTTCTACAGCCCGAAGCTGGGCTACTGGGTGGTTACGCGCTACGACGACATC
>NZ_AP031389.1:0-404153 GCF_055385985.1 Cupriavidus sp. LA-1
ATCAGGCCAAGGGCTACAGATTCGCGGTCCGCAGGCATGCGATTGTTGCTGGGTCGCCCGCGCCGTCGCGACACTAGCCCGGACGGGCCTTCCTGCTTATAGCGTTCCAGCAGCCGCCGGAACTGCCGGTCCGTGATCTCCAACCGTTCGGCGGCCACGCCGGGCCGCAACTGACCATCCACGACCGCCTGGACGGTCTTGAGCCTGTCTAACTCACGCATGCTTACTGTAATAACCTCGGTTCCAGCCATCGCCGGGCGTCCCTTTATGCATTCAACCGGGCAGGCTGAATACCACGAACGGGCGCCTCAGGCGGACATTTCAACTTTGCTGAAACCGGACATTACAACTTTGCCGCTACAATGCTCTTTCGCATAACAACCGTTATGTTAAATCACGCAGGAGCTAACGCAGCTAGCCGCGCCTGGATGACTTCCGACGACTCGATTTGTGCGGCATGAAGCGTTTACGGTTGACGATGGTTTTCATTGCTCGGCGCCCTTGTTTGGCGGCGAGCAGTACGTCACGCAGATCCGTTCCAGTCGCCCAATCTTACCTTTTTCTTGAGCGACCGATTCGGGAACCGGCCGCTGTAGTGAAGCAGTCGTGCAGCCGAAAGCGGTGGCGCAGAATTCAAGTTACCGGATCGCGATCTTCGCCCCCCGGCCTTGCAGCGGGGTCGGGTCGGGCGTGCAGCTGAGCAAATATAGACGCGACGACATGGCTGCTGCTAATGCGGCCCAGAACTAAGCCGGCGCGAGCGGCTTGGCCGTCCGTCGGCTCAGCATAGATTGCGGCCTCCAAGCGGCGGGCCGCGGGTCAGTTCCTTGGCTCATGACCAACCGGGCACGAAGCCCGCGAAGGTTCAACATCGCCCTGGCAAAAGCCATATGTTATCTAAACAGCACTACAAGTCAAAAGTGAAAGTTGCCCATCAAATAGAAGCATCTCCACTAACTCGTTGAATTTATTAGCATTTCTATTAGCGGGAGCAGGTGCGAGCGAGCCATCGGAAGTAAGTCATCAAATAAAACTTACGCCCAGTAAGGCACATATTTCATGAACTTTCGCGGCGCCGCTTCGTCGTACGGCCTCAGCATGCCTGCGTCGACCGCCTCCTTGATGAGACGGGAAGCCGTGGCACTGTTCTGAATGGTGATCCCGAACCGCTCGCGGAGCGTAGCATTTGTCATATATTCGCGCTGCACGTAACGCAGGCATGCGTGAAGGTAGCAGGCCCTCACCCGCTCAATCTTGTCCATCTTGGCCAGTTCCTTATGCGCGAAGAGCGTGGCGCGGGTGTGGTCGGAGACGATCGCAAATTCGGGCGCGGGTAACTGGTAGGCCTCCGTGAGGGACACCACCTTGTCCACGCCGCTCCCCCGCTCTTCACAGATGCCAAAACGGCGCATGAGGGAAGCCAGCCCTTCGTTCCGAGACCGGGGAGGCGTGTCAAGGAATCGTTCGACGTTGATCAGCGGCGTGCCGGGGTTCGTCACCTCCATCCGATCCTTGAAGATCTCGATCATCGGCCCTGCTCCACCCAAAGCGAAGTCCTGATGGATGAGCGCATTCGCGACGAGTTCACGTACCGCCAGGTCCGGGTACATCGGCACATCCTTGCGGATCGCCTTGCCAATGACTTCGTTGGAGGGAAGCAGAGCATTGATGTACCCGATCAACCCCTCGAAACCTGCCGCATAGCCTCGTGCTCCAACCTGTTCCTTCAACGTGCTGATGCGGTTTCCGCCTTCATAGGCAATCACACGGACCGCTTTGCGCCGCAGCGTCCCAAAATCTTCGAGCCGTTTCGCGAAGAGAATCGCGCCCAAGTTGCTGATATCCCATGCACCACTGCCGTTGCGCCGGATCAAGCTTTCTGCGGCCAGGCGCTCAAGGATCTGAGCACGATTTTCGGGTAGCGGAATGCCGGCTAGGTCGAAGTACGCCGGATAGTCGAGAAGCGTCACCACCTCTTCTTCCCGTACATCCTTACGGGCGATCATCGCTTCGAAGGGCGTCTCATCGAAGATGCGCCAGAGCTCCCGCTCTTTTTCGGGGAACTCTTTCAGCTTCTTCTTCAGAGATCCGATTCTGATGAACTCGTTGTGCATGAACTGGACTGGATGCCTATAGGCTCGGCCAACTTCGAGCACAACGACGCGCAGACCATCCAACTCGACAGTACTGAACGAGAAGTTGATCTTCGGACTGAGCAGCCTTAGCAGCCAGTTCTCCAGTTCCTCATTGCCAATCTTCGCTGCGGACGAATCGAAGGTTGTGCCGACGACTTCATGGGTTGCGTCGTCGATGCCCCATACCAAATATCCGTGCGCCCGATCGCACAGCGCCGCAGAGTTAGACAGCGCAGAGATGTACTCGCCGATCTGCTCGTGATCCACGCGGTTGCGCTTGAACTCCAGCCATTCGGTTTCGGCTGGCAACTTACAGAGTTCGCGAACCAGGCTCGCAAGCTTTTCGAGAGAGGAGGAGGAACTCATACCAGGGTAAGCGGGAACTTGGGCGTGGGAGTGCCTAATTTTACTTGACGACACTCGGAGACTGAGTTGCTACCCCTCGCCGTCATTCAGCTGCCTTCTGAATGGCGGCGGCCATTGCTGTCGTCACTGCTGTCGCTGCCGTCATCCGGGTTGGAGGCGGCCGTAGGCGCGCCCTGCTCTTCGTCCAGTTTTTCGCTTTGCGCCTCCTTTTCGGTCGGCGCCGGGCCTCCGGCCTTGCGCCGCCGCCCGCTCTCCCGCCCGGGTGGCGCCACCCGCAATTCTGCCAGCAGCTGGCGCGCCAGCGCCGCTTCGGCCTCGGCCCGTTCTGCCCGGTGCCCAACTCCGCCTGCACCTCGTGCAGGTCGTGAGCGGATTTGCGTTGCGCCTGCTCGGCGCTGGCGAGCCGATCGGCGAGCGCCGCGACCTGGGCTTCGAGCCGGGCGCGGACTTCGGCCTCCGCCACGGCCGCGTCGCGGGCCTCGCTGCGCGCCGCCACCAGTTCGCCGCGCTCGGTCCGTGCGCTCGCTCTTCTGCCGCGCGGTACGCTCCGCATCCAGTTCGCGCAGGCTAGAGGGTTGGCCGGGATTCGCAAATATCTGAAGCTTCACATATTTGCGAATCCCGGCCAACCCTCAATACAGCATGGATAGCGCCGCATTGACAGTGACGGCAAGCCCTGCGCGGGGCTTCACTGATGAGGCGTCGGATGTCGTCGATAATTTCGTCTGTTTCCGAGCCAGCGGCTAGAGTCGCCCCACGGAGGGTCGCCGCTTTGGTGAACGGTCACGAGTCATTGAAAAAATCCTTCACCAACGTACGGCTGACCGTACCCGAAGGCGGTAATAGACGTCTTGTACCGGCGATACAGGGTCCGACGTCCGGCCCCCCTGTCCTGCCATTTCCGACTCCAGAAACGAAAAAACCAGCTTTCGCCGGCTTTTTCCCCCGCGCACCAGGTGGTCAAGCCACACCGACATCGCGGATTAGTTGTTAAGCCAATGCTAACCCGCTGCTGCGTTTTTTTGCAACGGCTTGCTCGCCGAGTTCTGTTGCCGACAGGTCTCCAGGGCCGCTGAACGTTTGACCAGTTACGCCCGCTCTGGCCAAGTGCGGTCTCTGCCGCTGTCCCGACCGAAAAAAACAATTGCAGGCCCCGGTTGGAGGATCCCACCCACAATGGGCTGTGCGGTTCTCCCGGCAGTGCCGTAATGGGCTCCCGCAGGAGAGTTGACCGTGTGATGGATGGTACAGGTGAACACTGTATAAATATACAGTACACTGGGGGCAGGAGCTCGCCATGCTAACCGTCGCCCCAGAAACCATTCATCCGTCACTTTGGCTTGCCTCGCAGCTTGCTCGGGGCAACGCACGCACCATTCCGACCGGGTATCCGTCGCTCGACAAGGAGCTTCCGGGCGGCGGCTGGCCTATTGGTTGCCTGACGGAATTATTGGAGCGCCAACCCGGCATCGGCGAGTTGCGCTTGCTACGCCCTGCTCTCGTTGCGCGCTCGAACCGTCCTGTCGCGCTTCTGGCACCGCCGCACGCGCCGCAAGCGTTGGCGCTCGCCAACTGGGGCGTCCCGTCCGCGCAGATTCTCTGGGTCGAAACCCGGCACACCGCTGACGCCCTGTGGGCCGCGGAGCAGATCTTGCGCGCCGGGACCTGCGGAGCGCTCGTCTTTTGGCAATCGCACCTGCGTAACGATGCGCTTCGGCGTTTGCATCTTGCCGCCCAAGCCTCCGATGTCCTTTTCTTCGTGGTTCGTCCGACGGCCTGTGCACGCGATGCCTCGCCGGCGCCGCTGCGCCTGACATTGGAGCCTGCATCGGACGGAATTCGTGTGCAGTTCGTTAAGCGTCGAGGCCCGCAGCAGGAATCGCCGCTACACGTAGCGCTGCAGCCCTCCCCCATTCTGTTGTATCGCCATGCTGCGCCTGTGGATCTGCCTGCGCCTGTCGTCCCTGCCCCTCGAAGTCTTCCGGCCGAACTGGTCCACTGAACTGGCGGTTGCTGTCCTGGACAAAGAGCGTGTGCATATGGCGTCGCCGCTGGCCATTGCGGCCGGCGTGAAGCCGGCAATGCGCCGCGGCGGCGTGCAGACAATCGCACCGCAGACCATTCTCTTTGACCGCGATGGTTGCGCAGAACTGGCGGCGCTCGAGCGTGTCACGATGGCGATGCTGCAGTTCTCGCCCAATGTCGCTACGTCCGAGGAGGCGGCGGTGCTTGTCGACATTAGCACCACGCTGCGACTATTCGGCGGCGTCCGCAAGCTGCGGCAACGGATGCTGGCGGCCGTCAGGGCAATGGGGTTTAGCCCTGTCGCGGGATGCGCACCAACCGCCGAAGGCGCTTGGCTGCTTGCGCGCTCTGGCGGCGGAACGGCTCTAAGTATGCCCACATTGGTGCGAACGCTGGTCGGCATGCCCGTTGCGATCCTGCCGGCGGCGCGGCCGTTTGATGAGTGGCTGGACGGACTTGGCTGTCGGACGCTAGGGGACCTGCGCCGGCTGCCGCGCGCAGGCCTGCAGCGCCGATGCGGCGCCGCCATCCTTGAGGCGTTGGATCGCGCCCATGGGGAAGCACCGGAAGTCTTCGAATGGGTCGAAGCTCCCCCATCGTTTGACGCCGCGGTGGATCTTCCGGATAGGATGGAGAACGCTGAGTCCGCCCTTGCCTACCTTCGCGGCTTGCTGGTACAGATGGTCGGCTGGCTAACCGCCCGGCACCTGGCAATCAAGCGGTTTGGGGTCGAACTGCGCCACGAGCGCGGCCGCGCTGCCATCGCACCAACGAAGATTGAGATTGCGCTAGCCGAGCCCAACTGGCATGAAGAGCATTTGGTTCGTCTGCTCAAAGAGCGTCTGACACGGCTGACTGTCGAGGCGCCGATGATCGCCGTCGCGGTGTCTGCCATCGAGACCGAGCCGGTGGCACCCCCCAGCGATTCATTGTTTCCAGAACCGGGCGGCACGCCGGCGGACCATGCACGCCTGCTTGAGTTGCTGGTTGCACGCCTAGGTGCAGACAATGTCCGCCAACCGTGCTTGCGTGCCGACTACCGCCCAGAAGTCGCCAACGGCTGGCAGCCGGCCACTAACAAGCCGCCCAGCGCAACGTTGCCCCCAGCCCTGCCACGTCCCGTTTGGCTGCTCGGCAAGCCGGTGCCGCTGATTGAACGCGACCACCGCCCCTTCTACGGCTCGCCACTGCGTATCGTCTCCCCGCCCGAGCGCATCGAGTCGGGCTGGTGGGGAGGCCAGCTGGTGACTCGCGACTATTTTGTTGCGGAGGCGAGGGACCACACCTGCTATTGGATCTTTCAGGAACGCATGGGCAGCCGCGAAGGCGACGCGGCTCGGTGGTATCTGCATGGCCTCTTCGGCTGAAAGCCATGGACATCAACGCCACGGCAGGTCTGCCCGACTACGCGGAGCTGCACTGCCGTTCCAACTTCTCCTTCCTCGCCGGCGCCTCACGACCGGAAGAGCTCGCTGAGCGCGCCGCTCAGTTGGGCTACCACGCGCTCGCAATCACCGACGAGTGCTCGCTGGCGGGCATCGTTCGCGCGCACACTGAGGCCAGGAACGCCGGCCTTCGCCTGGTAGTCGGCGCCTGGTTCCGGCTGCAGAACGCAGACGGCTCTCCCGCGCTCTCATTCCTTGCGCTTGCCCGTAACCGCGAAGGCTATGGCAACCTGTGCGAGCTGATCACGCTCGCGCGCATGCGTGCCGCCAAGGGTTCCTATGTGCTGACCCCACGCGACTTGGCCGCGCCCGAAGCGCCGTCCGAGCATCTGAAGGGGCTGCCAGATTGCATGATCGTGTTCACGCCCGACTATGGCGTGGCGGCAGAGAAGTTGGAGGCGCAATCTGCATGGGTGAGCGCGACCTTTGCCGGCAGGGCTTGGATGGGATTGAGCCTGCTCTACAAGCCGATGGACGATATTCACCGCGGCACGGTCGAAGCGGCCGCGGCGCGCCATCACCTGCGCATCGTCGCCACTGGCAACGTCACCATGCACGTCCGCTCGCGCAAGCCGATGCATGACGTGCTGACTGCCATCCGTGTGCATCGCCCGGTTCCCGAATGTGGGTATGACCTCCTGCCTAACGCCGAGCAGCACCTGCGCTCCCGGTTGCGGCTCGCCAACATTTACCCGCACCGCTACCTGACGGAGTCGGTCCACGTTGCAAACCTGTGCCAGTTTTCGCTGGGCGAACTCCGTTACGAGTATCCCGAAGAAGTGGTCCCGGAAGGCGCTACGCCATCCGACTACTTGCGAGGCGAGACCTATGTCGGCGCGCACCGCCGCTATCCCGCCGGCATCCCCCTTGCCGTCCAGCAGCAACTCGAGCATGAGCTCGCCCTGATCCGCGACATGTCGTACGAACCCTATTTCCTGACGGTCTACGATATCGTGAGGTTTGCCCGCTCGAACGGCATTCTCTGTCAGGGGCGCGGTTCCGCAGCGAACTCGGCCGTCTGCTACTGCCTCGGCATCACCGAAGTTGACCCGGCACGCGGCAACCTGCTGTTCGAGCGGTTCATCTCCAAAGAGCGTGCCGAGCCGCCCGATATCGACGTCGACTTCGAGCACCAGCGCCGCGAGGAGGTGATCCAGTACCTGTATCGCAAGTACGGGCGCGACCGCGCGGCACTGGCTGCCGCCGTGACCACCTACCGACCTCGCAGCGCGCTGCGCGACACGGGCAAGGCATTAGGTGTGGATCCCGCCATCGTCGACCTGGTCGCGAAATCTCACCATTGGTTCGACAGCAAAGCGGATCTCCTTAAGCGTTTTGGCGAAAGCGGCGTGGATCCGGAAGCGGAATTATCCCAACGCTGGGCACACATGGCCGTGTCGCTGCTTGGCTTTCCGCGGCATCTCTCCCAGCACACGGGCGGATTCGTGCTCGCCCGTGGCAAGCTTTCCAGGCTCGTACCCATAGAAAACGCGGCGATGGCCGATCGCAGCGTGATTCAGTGGGACAAGGACGACCTTGACGCCTTGGGGCTGCTCAAGGTTGACGTGCTCGCGCTCGGCATGCTGTCGGCGATCCGGCGAGCCCTGGATCTGGTGACGCAACAACGCGGAGAAGCCTTTGAGCTGCAGGACATCCCGGCGGAAGATCCGAAGACCTACGAGATGATCTCGCGGGCGGATACGGTCGGCGTGTTCCAGATCGAATCCCGCGCCCAGATGTCGATGCTGCCCCGCTTGAAACCACGTACGTTCTACGACCTCGTCATCGAAGTGGCGATCGTTCGGCCCGGGCCGGTTCAAGGTGGCATGGTGCATCCCTACCTGCGCCGCCGGCAGGGGTTGGAGCCGGTCAGCTATCCGAGCCCTCAGATGGAGCAAGCCCTGTCCCGCACGCTGGGTGTGCCGATCTTTCAGGAACAGGTGATGCAGGTAGCCATGCTGGCGGCTGGCTTCTCAGCTGGGGAAGCGGATCAACTGCGTCGCGCCATGGCGGCCTGGAAGCGAAAAGGTGGGTTGGAGCGATACCACGAACGCATTGTGACGGGCATGCTCGAGCGCGGCTACGATCTGGAGTTCGCGGAGAGCATCTTCCGGCAGATCCAGGGCTTCGGCGAATACGGCTTTCCGGAAAGCCATGCAGCCAGCTTCGCACTTCTCGTCTACGCGAGTGCCTGGCTCAAGTGCCACGAACCTGCCGCCTTCCTCTGCGCCATGCTGAATAGCCAGCCGATGGGCTTCTACACGCCATCCCAGTTGGTGCAGGACGCCAAGCGCCATGGCGTCACGGTTCTCCCTGTTGATGTGACCGTGAGTGGCTGGGACGCCAGCCTGGAAAGTCACGAAGGCTCGGTCGTACGCCTGGGTCTCTCGCAGCTGAGGGGCATGCGCCGCGAAGCGGCCGAACGCATCGAAACGGCACGCGCACTCCGGCCCTTCGCCTCTGTCAAGGATCTCGCTCGCAGAGCGTCGCTGGACCGGCACGATGTCAATGTACTGGCCGCCGGCAATGCGTTGATTGGCCTCACCGGTAGTCGGCGCCAGGCGATGTGGCAGGCGGCAGCAGCAGTCCCTGACAAGGATCTGCTGCGGCCCGCGGATCTGGACGAGCCAATGCCCGAACTCTCACCGCCAACGGAAAGCGAGGAGATCGTCAGCGACTATCGCTCGCTCGGCCTCACGCTGAACCGCCACCCGCTTGCCCTGCTCCGCCACAAGCTTGCCGGGTTGCGCTTTGTGCCCGCCGATGTCCTTGCCACCTATGCGACACGGCAGATTGCCCGTGGCTGCGGCATCGTGACCGTACGGCAGCGCCCGAGCACGGCTAATGGCGTGGTCTTCTTGTCATTGGAGGACGAGACTGGTACCGTCAGCGTCATCGTCTGGCCGTCCGTGATGGAGAAGTACCGACGCGAGGTATTGACGGCCTCCCTGCTCGGTGTCTATGGCCAGTGGCAATGCGAAGGCGAGGTGCGACATCTGATCGCGCAACGCTTTGTCGACTTGACGCCCATGCTTGGATCCCTGGACACCGCGAGCAGGAATTTCTGCTAACGGTATCCTCGTTGCCCTCATCAGGAACCCGAAGGCTCTCGCCCACGTGAGGCCTGGAACTCGGCGATGCATTGGATGGCCTGTTCGCACTGATCCAGCGAAAGGGCGTGGATGCTGGGACTGTCGACTGGAAGGTGGAGCGATGCAATCAGCCACTTCATTGCCTTGCCCCGTGCCTCAAAGGCATTGACACCGTCGCGCCGCATCTTCGCAGTGACCAAAGGCTCGAGGGCATCGTGCAGTTGGCTCTTCTTTTCGCGTAATGCCGCGTCGGCCAACCTTCCAAGCGGGGTATGTTGCTTGCTTCGCGCACGCACGCCGATCCACGCCTGGCACGGGGAGCAGATCCACACAGGCCCGTGATCCTCCAAATAGGGGTATGCCGCTTCTCCCACGCGGGCAAGAACCGCCTTCCCGCCGCAGTAATCGCAGAGGGGCTGAGGAGGAGCAGGTATCGGTCGGCCAACACGCATCAATGACCCTGAGTTGCGCAATGCAGGAAGTGAGCGATTCTACGACATGGAATCGGGATTCTTCGTTCCCTACGCTGCCAACTGGTGCTCGTAGTAAGGCTGGTGCCGGTCGTCCAGGATGGCATCGAGCGCGGCCAAGTTCTTCGCGTCGGGATTCAACCAGGCTTCCACATGCTCGGGCTTGACGGGCACGATACAACGATCATGCCCTGCGGCCGACACCTCAGCGGGCGGCTCGTCGGTAATGGCAGCAAAGGAATAGAGATCGGCCTCGCCCTCTTCTCCTTTGCTGATCGACCATAGACACGCCACCAACATGTCCTGTTGCGGCTCGGGCCTGAACTCCAGAACCACGTTCCCTTCCGGCTCGCCAGGAGCCAGCTCTCGTTGCTCCATCCGATGGCGTGCGACATTTTCGTAGAAAGCATTGACGATCATGATGCCGTGTCGATAGCCGTATAGCTGTCGCCATGCCTTCTTCAAATTGTCGCGTCTGGCGTTGTATGTACCAGGTTTCTGTCGCTCCATCGCGGGCGTCCACCCCGGCAACCTGCATTGATAGCGCATCGGGATCACAACTCGCTGGCCATCCTGCACCACCATCACGGGCGCGTAATGGCCCGGGAAAATACGCGAGTCTCGATCCAGCAAATCGGTTCGCTGCAGGTCTGCAAGATTGCGCTGTGCCCTCGCGATCTTGTCCGTCGCGATGCGTTGATCGTTCTCCGCTTTCTTTGTCGGCTTGCCTGCCAATGCGCGCTCGGCGGCAGTCAGCCGGGTCTTCTGCTGGAACAGCTCCGTCTCCAACGCGATCGCCTGATCTTTGTCACCCGCCGCAACGAGGTCGGCGACAGCGCGCTCCTTGTCGTTCGTGTCAGAAAGGAATGCGGCACGCATTGCCTTAGGCAGTTTGGACCAGCCGCCGTCTCTGCGCTTCTCCCAGAAGAGCTCGACAAAATGCTCAAAACTGACGGAGGCCCCGAATTCCCGAACGTACTTTCGATAGCTTGCGTGAATCTGCGCGGAATAGCACATCGCTGTCACCGTGGCGGCTGAAGAAGCCATTCTAGTGGCGGTCGCCTAACCCTGCAGGACATGCCCCTTCTGAAAAGGATGAGCACGCCGGTTGCACGGCAGGCCTTCCGAGCAGACCTGTCAGTACGCTGCCTTCTACAGCGCATTGAGATAGCGGCCTAGACTGCAGAAATATGGCAGCCCAGCCGACATGCCAAACGTTCATGTGGTGCCAAGCGGCGACCAATGGAATGTTGAACTGGCGAGTGGCGTATGAGGCACGTCCACATTCGACAGCCAGGAAGAGGCGATTTACTCCAGGACGCTGGCAAAAAGACAGCAGGCGGAGCTGATCGTCCATGGAAGGGAAGTAGCGATCCGGATGCGAAACGCCCATGGCAACGACCCCAGAGAGGTCAAAGGCTAGAGCTCGCGCTGCAGAGCGATTGCCCAACCTTGACCGCTATCAGAAGAAGCGCAACTTCAGCGTCACTTCAGAGCCGGCGGGAACACGACAGCGGCGCAAGAAAGCCGAACAGTTGCGTTTCGTGGTCCAGAAGCATTGGGCACGGCGTCTCCATTACGACTTCCGGCTTGAACTCGATGGCGTGCTGCTCAGTTGGGCAGTGCCCAAGGGCCCTAGCTACGATCCCAGCGAAAAGCGCATCGCGGTCCATGTGGAGGATCACCCGCTCGACTATGCCAATTTTGAGGGAGAGATCCCGGCCAAACAGTATGGCGCCGGCTCGGTGATCGTCTGGGATCGTGGCATGTGGGAGCCAATCGGAGATCCGCGTGACGGTCTGGCCGCAGGCAAGTTGCTCTTCGATCTGTACGGAGAAAAGTTGGCAGGCCGTTGGGAACTGGTACGCATCGCCAAGCCCGGTGACCAATCAGAACAGTGGATCCTGTTCAAGAAGCGAGATGCCTGGGCGCGACCACTGGTGGAGTTCGACGTGTTGGCCGCTTTACCGGATAGCGTCATCGCAAAGCCACTGGGTGCGCTGACTCAGGCGTCGCAGGGCTCAACCGAAATGGCTTCCGATACCGTCATCACGGACGCCCCGCTCGCCCGCTTGCCGGCTAAGCTCTGGCCACAGCTTGCGACCCCGGCACCCGCACTTCCGACTGGTACCGGGTGGGTCATCGAAACCAAGTTCGATGGCTACAGAATCTTGGCCAGAATCGAAAATGCCCGAGTGGCGCTCTTTACTCGCAATGGCCATGACTGGACGCGCAAGCTGGGATCCCTGGCGGCGGAGATCGAGAAGCTAGACATCTCGGAAGGCTGGCTGGACGGCGAGATTGTCGTGCTTCGCGATGGCATGCCAGATTTCAATGCCTTGCAGAACGCAATCGACGGGCATCGCAGCGACGCCATCGTCTTCTTCACCTTCGATCTACCCTTCTGGGAAGGCCGGGATTTGCGCAACGTGCCCCTGGCCCAGCGGCGGGCTAAGGTGGCGGTGCTTGTCGGAGATCGCTCCGAACGCGTGCGCTTTAGCGAGGCCTTCGATGCGCCCCCGGCGCAGATTTTCCAGGCGGCGTGCCAACTTGGTCTCGAAGGCTTGATGTTCAAGCGGGCGGACGCCTCCTATGTTTCCGAGCGCACGCAGACGTGGCTGAAGGCTAAATGCAAACTGCGTCAGGAGTTTGTGATTGGCGGGTTCTCGGACCGCAGTGGTGCAGCAGTCGAGGTAGGCAAGCTATTGCTTGGCGTGTACGCGGACGGGGAACTCCGTTACGTCGGCGGCGTTGGAACAGGCTGGGACAGCGCGACGGCGACAGAACTCAAAAGACGCTTGGCCGCCTTGGAAATTGAGCGCAGTCCCTTTTCGACGGAAGCGCGTTCCAGCCGGCGATGGGGCGGAGGCCGAGAAGCCGCCGTGCGTTGGGTGAAACCGACCCTCGTTGCAGAAGTCGAGTTTTCCGAGTGGACCCCTGAAGGACAGGTGCGTCAAGCCTCGTTCAAGGGCCTGCGCGCCGATCGTCCAGCGAAGTCGATCCGGCGAGAGGCTATCCAGACTACCGTGACGCCGCACGGCGTGAGCGCCATCAAGGTCACCAATCCGGACCGTGTCATCGACAAATCCACAGGTATCACGAAGGTCGAGCTGGTTCGCTACTACGAGAGCGTGGCGGAGCGGATGCTGCCCCATCTCAAAGATCGGCCGCTATCCTTGGTGCGCGCGCCGGATGGCATTGATGCGCCGACGTTCTTTCAGAAGCACGCGGAAACGGCGATGCCCGGCCTCACCGAGCAACCCCAATCCCTTTGGCCTGGTCATGCCGCATTACTCACTGCTGACTCGGCAGAAGCAATCGTCGCCGCTGCCCAGATGAATGTGGTTGAGTTTCATACGTGGAATTCGACGGCCCGCCACATAGCGTGTCCCGACCGAGTCATTTTCGATCTCGATCCCGGCGAAGGGATTGCATGGGAGACGATGGTCGAAGCCGCCTTGCTGGTGCACACGCTGCTGGATGAACTGGGGCTGCAGTCCTGGTTGAAAACGAGCGGCGGCAAGGGGATCCACGTCGTCGTTCCACTGGCGCCGCAGCGTTCCTACGACGAAGTGAAGGCGTTTTCGCGGGCCGCCGTCAAACACTTGGCGACCACCCTGCCCCAGCGCTTCACCGCCCGCGTCGGGGCGGCCAACCGCAAGGGGCGGATCTTCGTGGATTATCTGCGCAATGGCTTCTCCCAAACCACCGCATCCGCGTTCTCGGCTCGAGCGCGGCCAGGACTCGGCGTCTCCATGCCGGTGTCCTGGGAGCAGCTTACCAAGCTGAAAAGTGGCGCACAGTGGACTATCCGTGATGCTCGCGAATACCTCAGTTTCCAAGTGGCGGATCCCTGGCAGTCTTACTGGGAGGCACGCCAAAGTTTGACCGCAGCCATCGAACGATTAAGCTGAATGCTGGCGCATCTGCACTGTGGAGTATCCAATGCCTGCACGATCCCTCGCCTCTTTGTCGCTGTCTTTCGGCCTGGTGTCCATCCCCGTCAAACTCTACACCGCCACCGAGACAAGCTCTGCTGTGCGCTTCAACTTGCTGAGCAAAGACGGCGCGCGGCTGAAACAACAGTACGTCTCCGAGCAGACCCAAAAGGTTGTCGAGCGTGCAGACATGGTGAAGGGCTACGAGTTTGAGAAAGACCGCTTCGTGACGTTCTCCCCCGATGAACTCAAAGCCTTGGAAGAGAGTGCCAGCCACATGGTCGATATCGTTGCGTTCATTCCCGAGCGCAGCGTGGATCCGCTGTATTACGACAAGGCGTACTTCATCGCTCCAGATAAGCGCGGCGGAAAGCCGTACAGCCTTCTACGCGAGGCCATGTCGAAGACCGGTCGCTGTGCCATTGCGAAGTGGGCCTCGAAAGGCAAATCGCATATCGTGCAGATCCGACCGGTCGAGGGCGGCCTGGTGTTCCAGCAACTGTTGTTCGCAGATGAAGTCCGCAACATCGCCGAACTGCATATCGAGGAAGTGGCAGTGTCAGATGCGGAGCTAAAGCTGGCGATCCAGCTGATCGAGCAAGCCTCGGAGGGCCAATACGATCCGGCCCAGTACAAGGACGAGGAGAAAGTCAGGATTCTCGCCGCCATCGACGCGAAGATCGCCGGCAAGCAAATCGTATCGCCCGAACCGGTTGAAGTCACCGCCGGCGGGCAGGTCATCGATCTGATGGATGCACTTCGTGCGAGTCTGTCCAAGAAAGGAGCGCCCGCGGGAAGAGCCAAGGCCGCCGAGCCGTCAACTTCCCGCAAAGCCGGTAAGCGGGGCACAGCGCCTTCTGAGCCGACACCGATCCGACGCACCACCAAAAAGTCAGCATGAACCACGGCGAAGGGTTGACCACGCGCGAATTGGAGACGCGCCTGGGCGCTTCGCGCCGGCTGATTTCCAGTCTGGTGGCCGCCGGGCTGGTAACTCCTGCACGAGGCCCACGCGGTCAGTACGTCTTCTCTTTCCAGGACGTGGTTCTGATTCGCACCGCCGAATCCCTGCACAGATCGAGCGTTGCGCCCGCACGGATTCTGCGGGCGCTGCGTCGTCTCGAACGGCTCACACCGAACCGGCACCTATCGGCGCTGCGAATCTCCGCAAGCAGCGGAAAAGTATCGGCATGGGACCGGCACGGCGCGTGGCTTGTTGAGAGCGGCCAACGTCTGATCGAGTTCGGACCGGATGAAGCCGATGTGCGAGTCGTTGATCTAACGCGAACGCGTGCGAACCAAGCGACCGCCGAGGAAGCCTTTGCGCGAGGCTATGCACTTGAACCTGTCGACGCGGATGCGGCTGAAGCGGCGTACCGACGCGCCTTCGAAATCTCGCCAGGAATGCTGAACGCCTACCTGAACCTTGGGTGCATGTTGGCAGACCAAGAACGCTTCGACGAAGCCATCATGCTCTATGAAGGAGCGTTGTCAGTGCTTCCGAACGCGCCGCAGTTGCATTTCAACCTGGGGGTTGCACGCGAGGATATCGGCGCCCCGCAGTCAGCTCTGGCAGCGTACGAGCGATGCATCGAACTTGCACCGGACGACGCCGATGCCCACTACAACGCGGCGCGTTTGCATCAGGAACTGGGCCACTTCCAGAAGGCGCTGCGCCATTTCAACGCATTCCGGAAGCTCGACCGTCCATAAAGCCAAGTGGGTGACCGCTCGATCAAGCGGTCACCAGCCCTCCTAGAGCGGACTATCGAGCGCGGCCAGTCGCGGCATTGGTGCCGCGCCGTCATGAGCTACGGCGATGCCGTTCGGACGGCATTTCTGGCTGGCCCCCCGTCCAATGGTGCGCCTTCCAAAAAGGCGTACAGATCACTTAGCGTAAGAGATGCGTAGATCATTTTCATGCTTGAAAGTGATGGCTCCACTTTCCTGTTGTGCTGCGGGAGCCTTCTCTCGGGGAAAATGGGTGTTAAATCCGGCTTAATTCAGACTTAAGAATTATTTGCGGCGCAGTATCATGCCTGGGCAGTCCTGCTACCGTCCGCGTCGCCGCCCCCGGCGACGCGGGCTTTTTTTTCGGGTGAGCGCCCCTTGGGGGACAGGCCGATTGCCTAGCACGGGCGACTAGACGATACTGGGCACGGGAAACTCACCAGTTGCCCGATTTCTTCATGGACGTTCTGCGGCTCTCTGCTACCGGTCGAGAGCCGTCTTTTCCCCGGTCCTCGCCCGATTTGACTGCGTGTGTTGTGCGGTCCGCCGTCGAGGTGCCCGCTCCCATCGACGGGCTGCCGCCTGCCCGGTCACATTGACACGTACGGTCTCCTGGAGAATCGATTGAGTCGTCGTCGTTCAAGGGACGACGCACTGCGATCGATCATCCCTGCTGGATAAGGAAACGCTCGGGCCGTTTGCCCAGCCACGCCGGCGTCCGGCCACGTCCCGACCAGGTTTTGCCGGTTTTGGGATCCATGTACTTCGGCGGCAGCGGCGCTTTCTCGGTGGCCGCGGACGCTGTATTTGCGGGCCGGCCGCGACGACGACGCGGCGCCACGTCTTCCGGCGACAGGCTATACCGAACCATTAACTCGCGAATCTGTTCGATGACGCCCGCGACCTCAGTCGAACGCGCCTCTTCGATCTTGGCTTCCAACGCTTGCTTCTGCGCCAACAAATCCTGATACGTTGCCATTTTTTCCTCCAATTGTTCAGTCACAATTGACTTATACGCATTCCAAAGACGGTCTACAAGGTATTCGTCCTCTAAGACTTACGAATGAAGCTGGCAGCTGATTGAAATCGCGTGGACTGTTTCTATTAATGTATGGCTTGCGCTGCTAGCGTCAAAGCTGACTTCATATAGATGTCGGCTTGAAGTTAAGCTGGGCGACATCCGCACTCGATAACCTCAGCTGCGGATCGCAGAAACGGGTACGCGTTTGTATCAGTTTCCATCACAGCGACGCTTCATATACGTTGAGCGACTGCGGTTGGGCTTCCCACATAGCCTGGGCGGATTGCACCAGTCAGAGAAAGCGCGGTGTCGCTACCAAGACACATCAAGACCTCCGGTCGCGGTCTAGTCCAGGCTAAAGGATCAAACCTGATGGATGGAAGCCAGTGGTTGTGTGGTGGGCCTCCCGAGAGTCGATTACGGCACCAACGGATTATGAGTCCGCTGCTTTAACGAAGCATGAGCTAGTGGCCCAATTGGAAGGGGAAAGCCGTCCGCGCCAAGTTCGTACGCCTCAGCTTTCCACAGCATCTCGTCATCAATCAGCTGGTTGGCGACATCGCGTTACCAGCCAAGGCATGGATCACGCCGACGCTTCAGGCGACGCTACAGCCGGAACCACTTTCTTCGCCGAAGCCCGCATTTTCGGCGTCGATTTCACTGCGGCCGCCTTAGGCGCTGCTTTCGCAGCGACCTTGACCTTACCCCCGGATGCGGCCTTTTTCGCGGCCGCTTTCGTTGCGACAGCTTTGTTGCCCGTCGCCTTCTTGGCGTCTGCAGCCTTCGCCTTCTTTGCCGCGAGCTTGTCCTTTGCGGCTCGCTTTTCAAAGCGGGCTGCGGCCTTTGCGGCTTCCACGGCCTGGGCAACCTCGCGCTTAGCCGCTTCAATTGCCTTCTTCGTGTCAACGCGCAGCTTCAGCAAGCGCTTCTTCGCTGCCTGTGCCTCACGGGCAAGCACGCTGGCCTTTTTCGTTGGCACGGCCACCTTCTTTGCGGCAGGTTTTCCCTTGGCAGTTGCACTTACCCGTGTTGTTTTAGTTGCTGCGACCATGTTGGTTATTCATAGTTGTGAGTGAAGCGCGGAGTATAACCGCACGAGTGGCGTTACATAGTAGAGCTCAGTTTCTTCTTTGAGTTGCGTCCAACCGACGCGATCAGCCGACGGCCGAGATGCCACCCTCTTCCGCAGCTCTTTCTCATTGGTATTTGGTACGTTCGCCAAAACAACAAAACCCAAGCCGATCTTGGCCTGGTCCTAGCGGGCTACTACGTCGACTATTCTGCTCACTTTAGGTGGCCTTACCACCTATGGCTGTGGCTTCCTGGCCTAAGGCGCCTTTGGCCGGATCCTTGGTGCATTGCTGAGTTCGCCGAGTGCTTGTGTCCGAAGGCGCACGGTGCCGGTCCGGGCGTTTTCCGGACGTGCCCTTCGCAGAAACAGGTGATGGTATCTTCCGCGAGCACCGGTACGGGATATGCGCCTCGTCGAGCGCGGTGGCAACGAGCTCGAGCATGCTGGTGAACTGCGAGAGCAGGAGAATCTTTCGGCCTTCCTCGACGAGTTCGGACAACATCTCTACCCACCGCATATTGCGTCGCACAACGTCGTCCAGTAGGATGTAAGGTTCCCCGTTCCGCGCACACCGGATTCCGCGAGAGGCATCCCGGCCTCGACTGTCCGGGCATCATTCCACGATTTCGTTCGCACCCCGACAGGCAAATTGACCTGCCGTCATGGCCGCGACGATCGTCGGCCAACCTGTCGAGGAGAATGTATTGGCAAAGCCAGTTCGCGACAATTCAGTGTCCCGCGTGATCGCGGTTACGTCAAAAGCCGCCCGGCGCGCACCGAAGGAAAAGACCCAGGCCGTCACAACACCGCTGGACATCGCGTCAATGGCGCTCCAGGACGAGGAGCGTCAACGCCAGATGCGCGCGCTGATCGCGCTTGGCCGTGAGCGCGGCTATCTCACCCACGCGGACATCAACGATCACCTGCCCGACAACTTTACGCAAACTGCTGCGATGGAGACGATCGTCAGCACGTTCAGCGACATGGGGGTGGCCGTGTACGAGCAGGTGCCGGACGCAGAGACGCTCCTGCTAAACGACGCCGCGGCCGCCGTGGCATCCGACGATCAGGCGGACGAGGAAGCGGAAGCTGCACTGTCGACCGTCGATTCCGAATTCGGCCGCACTACTGATCCGGTCCGGATGTATATGCGTGAAATGGGTGCCCGCGAACTGCTGACCCGCGCTGGCGAAATCGAGATCGCAATACGCATCGAAGACGGCCTCCAGGACATGATTCAGGCGATCGCCACGTGTCCGTGGATCGTGTCCACGATTCTTGTCGATGCGGACCGTATCGCTGCCGGCGAGCTGCGTATCGACGAACTGGTCGATGGCATCAGCGACGACGTGAACGAAAGCGAGATGACGCTGGAGTCCGAAGGAGTTGAAGTGGAAGCAGACGCCTCCGACGATGACTCAGACCGTGACGACGTTGAAATGGACGGCGGCGATCCGGAGAAAACGAACGCGGCCCGCCTCGAACAGCTCAGGAACGACAGTCTTGCCGTTTTCGCGCGCGTGCGTGCACTGTTCGAGCAGTTGCCGGATGTACCCGTTATTGGCAAAACCCGTTCCGCGGCCGTTGCGCAATTGCGCTCGGCGATCCAGCGCGAACTGGCGCCGATCCGCTTTACGGCCAGAGCCATCGACCGCCTGTGTGCCAGTGTGCACGCACAGGTTACTGAGGTTCGTGCGATCGAACGCAGCATCCTGGAGATCGCCGTCGACCGTTGCGGCATGCCACGCGATGCGTTTGTCGAGTCGTTCCCGGGCCACGAGACCGACCTTGCATGGACCAGCCGCATGGCGGCGACTTCGCGGCAATTTGGCGCAGCGCTTGAGCGACATCTGCCGGCCATTCAGGCCGGGCAGCAGAAACTCATCGACATCGAGGCCCGGGTCTCGCTGCCACTCCAGCAGCTCAAGCAGATCAACCGCCAGATGAGTGCCGCGGAGTTGAAAATGCGGCAGGCCAAGCGGGAGCTGATCGAAGCGAATCTTCGTCTTGTCATTTCAATTGCCAAGAAATACGTGAACCGCGGCATGCAGTTCCTGGATCTGATCCAGGAAGGCAATATTGGCCTGATGAAGGCGGTGGACAAGTTCGAATACCGGCGCGGCTGGAAGTTTTCGACGTACGCCACTTGGTGGGTCCGCCAGGCTGTCACGCGTGCGCTTGCTGATCAGGCGCGCACCATTCGTGTGCCGGTGCATATGATCGAGCTGGTCAACAAGCTGAACCGGATTTCGCGCGAATTCCTGCAACAGACGGGACAGGAAGCGCATCCCGCTGTCCTCGCGGAGCGCATGGAGATGTCCGAGGAAAAAGTGCGCAGTATCCTCAGGATCGCGAAGCAACCTGTCTCGCTCGAGACCCCTGTGGGCGACGATGCCGACGCGACGCTCGGCGACATGATTGAGGATCTCTCTGCGAGTTCACCGACTGAGGCCGCCATTCATGCGAACATGCGCGCCGCGATCGATGAGGCACTCGACGAGTTGTCGCCGCGCGAGGCCAAGGTCCTGCGGATGCGGTTCGGGCTCGATACGACCTCTGACCACACGCTTGAAGAGGTCGGCAAGCAGTTCGACGTGACCCGCGAGCGGATCCGTCAGATTGAGAGCAAGGCGATGCGCAAGCTGATGCATCCCAGTCGCGCTGACAAGTTGAGGCCCTTCCTCGAGCGCTGAGCAAAGGCGAGGAGTACGCGCTCCCTTTCGACGCCCTACTTCAGCCCCGCAGCGATCACGCATTGGCCCGATCGCTGCCCTGACAGGACGCGTTTGCGGCGCGGAAAACTTACAGCGGTTTGATGCTCGCTGCCTGCTTCCCCTTGGGGCCCTGCTTGACTTCAAAACTGACCTTCTGGCCCTCCTGAAGTGATTTGAAGCCGTTTCCCTGAACCTCGGAGAAGTGCGCGAACAGGTCATCGCTGCCGTCGTCCGGCGTGATGAACCCAAAACCCTTCGCATCGTTAAACCACTTGACGGTACCTGTTGCCATGTTCTGAATGTTCCAAGGAAGTTGTAGATGACGCCACCGGCCTGCGCCAAATGTGCGGCTATCTTGTATCACGGGTGGGCCGTCGCCGACAATCCCTTGGTCGAGGCTTCACAAGCCTTTAAATGCCTCGGTGCATTGATTGACCCTGCTGCGACGCAACACACGCGTCGCTTGATTCCGGCGACAAATGAGTTTAGGGTGAATGCCCGGTGTGCGCTTCCTGCGCGTCCCTCGCACCGATTCATTCACTGCCGTTTTCATCGTCCTCGTGGAATTCGATCCACGGACCAGCTGTCGTAGGTTCCATTTTCCGACCCCGGCAAAGGAGGCCGCCATGCTAAGTCCGCACGAAATCGCCGCGCTACTACTGGTTGGCGATGCGCAAGATATCGATGATCTCGAACCAGATCAATTGGACGGCTTGCTGGTCCACAAACTGGTCACGATGGAGCACGGGCATGATAGCGGCAATGCTTATCCCCGCCTGACGAGTCAAGGACACTCCATGCTCGAAGCCGTGCGAAGCATTCGGTAAGACTTCGTTTCGCGCCCTATCGCCGTGTCCCGGCAACGCCGGCCCCATGCACTTCTTGGCCCGTATGCTGCGGCTAACCGTTGTCGACCGGGGATGGCGGAAGCGCAACGGCAGTAGCAGCCCATGCCAGCCATCATCGCCCGTCGTCGAATCTCTGATTCGGCACCGTAAATCACCTACGCTACGATCTTCTGATCGCGCAGTACCGCCTTCCTTCCCTGATCACCTTCACCGAAATCCGCAAGCAAACGAAGCTGCCCCCTTACAATGTTGCCGTGCAATATAGGACCAGGGCCGAAGAAGCGCGCGAATAGCCACACGCCCTGTTTGCGGCTGGCAAATACGCATACGCCCGCCGAGGGAAGCAGCGGAGGACACAATGGCGACAGCTCGAGCTGGAACCAGAGGGGAGGCACTGAAGCTCCTGGAGACAGAGGGAATAGCGGTGGTCGAGTTGGACTACGAGTCAGGTTGGCAGGATGCTGTTGAACTCGGCAGGCTCGGCCAGAAGGTTGGGATACGCGTCGAGTACCGCGGGCACGAAAACATAGCCGTCTGCTCGCCGGCTGCGCTCGTTGCCGGTCTATTGCGACCAAAGACAACGTTCCGGCAGCGGAATCTGTACTGTCAGTTTGAACTCGACCACTTGCCGGCAGATGAGCTAGAGAGCCTGGAGGCAAAGGCGGCGAAGTTGGGGGACTATATTCTCGCGGGGCACTTGATGAGAGAGGTGGATGCACAGTGGACAGAGTAAGCTGGTGCGGTCTGCCCTTTCGACAATGAACAGTTCGCTGTAGGGAAGCTCGGGTACTCGACAGCGTCGTTGTATCCCACTATCCCTCGCATGCCGAGAACCATTATTATTGGTGGGCCGGGTGGGACTCGAACCCACTATCAGTCGATTATGAGTCGACGGCTTATACCACTTAAGCTTCCGGCCCTTGCGTGGAGCGCGAGATGTTACCCGAAGGCGACCTCTTGCGAACAGTTTTCCACCGCCGCTGTTCTATGGCTCTGCAGGCGAACTGGAAAAACGCGGACTTTGCGGCTTCCACCGCCTGGGCAACCTCGCGCTTCGCCGCGTCGATTGCCTTCTTCGTGTCGGCGCGGAGTTTTAGCAAGCGCTTCTTCGCTGCCTGAGCTTCGCGTGCGAGCACGAAGCGCGGAGTATAACCGCAGCGGTGGCACACCTAATAGCGGTCTGGCTCATCATTGTGTGGCGACGTTTATGGCAGCCGGCGTAATCAGCGGACAGCCCGGAATGCTTAGTCCGCACTGGCGCGGCAGCGCGAAACCGGGAGCGAGAAGTCCGAGATGAAGGTGCCCCGATCTCGGAAGCACGCAAGACGTCGACGCATTGGAGCGTCCCTCCCGATTATTCGCGATAAGGCTCCGTTATCGCGCCTGATCTGCGTTGGCACGACGGCGTCTCATCCTGTTCACCCGTCTTACAGTCTGTCCGGTTGATCGTCAGCGAGGGATAGCGCAACGGCAGTAGCCGGCTGCGGATTCAACCGGCCGACTCAAGATCCTGGGACCGAGTCGGTAGATCTACGGCCCTTCACCGAGTATCAAGCTACGGCCGGTGTCGCCACGCTCGCCCAGGTCGGACACAGACATTTGGACGTCGGCTCTCCCACTGGCAGCGGCCCTTCGTTAGGCAATGTCGTCCGGCGTTGCAGCGGCTGCGGCAGACATGACCGGCAGCCCGGCTTGTCTCGAACGCCTGCTTTCGCGGCCGGTGCTTGTTGCTGTCGCCAAGCGCTGCGGTGATCCAGCAAGATGATTCTATTGATCGCGGCCAACCGATTTGACACCTAAACTCGCGGGGGCGCCGATTGAATCAGACTTGCACCCGGGCGACTCCGAGCTTCAGTCTCGACTAGCAAATCGCCGGATGCAGCATACCTTTCCTGAGTTGGAGACTCATCGACATACCTATGCACATGCCTATCTGGCGTCGATAGCCTGAATTCGTGCTCTCTCTCGTTCCATGCAGGCCCGAAAGCCAGTATCCCAGGGCTCGCAGGCAATCGAGTCAGAGGGAGGCATGTACCGCCGATGCATCCAGGTAACGGTACCGATATCTTCAGATCCGTAGTAGTTTGTGGAGACATAAAGAAGGGATATCCAAGTGCCCTTCGAATCCCAACTGGGTTGACTCCATGAATCAATCTGCGGTCGTCCATAAATTTCCGTGAGCCATTGCTGCCACTTCCCTCGTAGCGTCTCCCCATCGAAATGAGTCCGAACTGAGTAGAGTGCACCGCGATTGAAGCAATACTCGGTGTTCCTGCTCGGAACCCCATCGATAACCGCACCGTCATCCTGGCGGCGATAGCAGCGACCGAGCCGTTTGGCCAGCCACTCATCACGAGCAATCTCAACATGCGGACCTAGCGCTTCGGGCGCCGAACCCCATTGCAGCCGTTCGAGAATCGGCTTCGGTGAGAAACTGGCACAGTCTGTTGCCGACAAGGCTATCAGCACGGACAACTGCCGGAGAATTCGATGCAATGACATTGGTTATCTCAGGGCGGTTCAACTATGACTGCGCAGGATCACGACAAGCCCGATCAGCGCACTGCGCATGGTGACGATGACCGAAAGCTCGAGACTACGCCGTGCGCGTTACCGGCTCTCTGGCTCCGCAGCGTATCGGAACGCTAGGAATCTAGCAGAGCCACTGACAATTCTGTTGGGCTCGAAGTGGGGTGTCAGCCGCCTGCGACATCCAATCCAATTACGACGTGTATAGCGATTCGCGCCTCGTCAGTTTCCAGCATTGCACTCTGGACTCAGACTGAATCCAACATGTTCGCGGGACCGACTTAGCTGGCGTTAGCGAATGACAGCTTGACAAGCTATGAACGGCCGTTCCAGCCATGGGGACTTGATTGACGGGGAAGGGTCGGCAAGCGCCAACCGGCACTTCATCGGAAATGCGGGATTTCTGTAGGTTCGTCGGATTTCGCGTAAACTGCGCGCTGATCTCCGTTCGCTTATTCGTCCGATCTGTCGGCGACGGTCAAGGCTCACGTCTTGCATGGAGGCGTCACGCATGGATGCAATGCCATTGTTGGATAGCAGTGCCATCGATCAACCCGCCAGCGCGCCCGTGCGCGACCTGCGCCGTGTGCCCATCCACCCCGATCACTGGTATCCACTGGCCTGGTCACGTGAGGTCAAGCGGGGCAAAGCCCTCGGCGTGCGCTTTGCCGGCGATCCGATCGTGCTGGTGCGTACCGGATCCGGCACCATATTCGCCCTGGAAGATCGTTGCGCACACCGGCAGGTTCCGCTGCACGCGGGCGTGGTGGAAGGCGAGTCCATCCGCTGCGGCTATCACGGCTGGACTTATGACTGCACCGGCCGTTGCGTCGATGTGCCATACCTCGGGCGTGAGCGCCTGCCCAACGGCGTGCGTGCCTATCCCTGTCGCGAGGTGCACGGCCTGATCTTCGTCTTTCCCGGCGATGTGGCACTTTCCAGGGAGCGGCCGCTGCCCGCTCTGTCTTCGGTTGCGGACAAATCGTACAAGACGCGCCGCTTCGGCCGCGAGGTCAAGTGCCACTACTCCTTCATGCACGAGAACCTGATGGACATGAACCACCAGTTCCTGCACCGGCGGCAAATGGGACAGATGCGCGCGCGCTCGCTGGGCCGCCGTCGCGGCAAGGACTGGGTGGAGGTGGATTACACGTTCGCTCGCATGGAGGGCAAGCAGCCAGTCGGCGAGGCGCTGGTGTTTGGCGCCAGCAAGAAGAACGGAGATCAGGACGACAAGGATGTGATGACGGTGCGCACCGGCTATCCGTACCAGACCCTGCAGATCCGATCGGGCGACGGCACGTTAGTGATGGACCTGTGGATCGTCTACGTGCCACTGGATGCGGCGCAGCGCACCAACCGGACCTTTGGCGTGCTTTCCATCAGGAAGCCCGGGATTCCGTTTGCGCTAGACCTGGCATGGCCGCTGCTGGTCTGGTTCACGGAACGCATCTTCAAGGAGGACCGCTCGATTGTCGAGCGTGAGCAAGAGGCCCACGACAGGCAAGGCGCCGACTGGAACCACGAGGTATTTCCGGTCATTAACGAATTGCGCGACCTGCTGCGCAACAGCGGTGGCCGCACCACGATCCGGATCCGCGAGGTGGGCAACTAGTCCACTGAATCACTGAAATTGGTCGGTGCCTGCCATGTCATGCGGGCGCATCGCGTCGTTGCAAATGCTCGCAATAGCCGTGCTATTGCTGCGCTTTGCGCCTAACGCTGCATCCCGCATGTTGCCGCAGCGTGCGATCGCGCTGCAGCAGGGTGCGACGTTCGTACAGCCACCGATTGAAATCCTGCAGCAAGCCATTTTCGCCAGCGCTCTTCATGCGCGGTCAGGCATTTGCGCAGGAAGCCCACCATGCCGGCGCCGCAATACACGCTGATGCGGGGCAGTCCGAACGGGTCGTCGCTAGCGCGGGCCAGGCCGCGCGCGGTGATGGTGACGTTGGCATAGCCGGCATCCCGGAACATCAGCCGGTGCGAGGCATCCTGGCTGCCATACGAGTAGCAGAAGGCCGTCACCGGCACACCGAGCAACTGCTCGAGCTCTTCCTTGGAGGTGGCGATCTGCCGGCGCGCCTCACCCGGTGTCATGCGCAGGTCCACATGGTCAAGCGTGTGCGAGCCGACTTCATGGCCGGCCCGATTCCACTGCCGTATCTCCGCCACGCTCATCAGCGCCGCGGGCCGTATGCCCAGTCCCCGGTCCCAGACGTTGCTGCCGGACATCTGCCGGGAGACGAAGTAGTTGGTCGCAGTGAAGCCGAGCGCATCCAGTGCGGGCATCGCCTACTCGTACACATTGCGGAAGCCGTCATCGAAGGTGATGCCGAATACCTTGCCGCTGCGCTCGCCGCGCAGGTATGGCATCAGGTCGCGCATGCAAAGGCCGCGATAGCCCAGCTGGTGCATTAGCTGCATCTGGCGGCGAAAGCGCGCCGGTAGCACCCACAGCCCTCGTCCGGGCGAGCGGCGTGGCGGCTCCGTGCGCTGGTTCACATAGCGTTGGCGCGGCAACGCTGGATGCTGCGGGTGTGTGGCAGCGAACAGAGCCTGCGGGCCGCCCGGGTCATGCTCGTGGACTTGTGATCCCACTTGCCATTGGCACGTGTTCCCGATGACTGGCACGGGGACGTTGGTGCAAGGCACAAAGCGGGCATAAGGCGGGGATTCCGGAGATCGCCCCCCGCCATGAAATTGCTGCACGTCATTCCCTCCATCGACCCCGCCGGGGGCGGCCCCATAGCGGGCATCCGCCAATTACACCGGCCCCCGCGCGAGCGCGGCGTCGACGTTGACGTCTGCTGTGGCGATGCGGCCGATGTCCCGTTCGTGCGCGGCAGCGAAATGGGAGGGCCGTGGGTACGGATCAACATCGATCTGCGAAAGGCAATATGAGGCTTATCCTGTTCGGTCATCCTGCCTTTTTCGGCAGCCACAGCATGGACCGCTTCGCGGCCATGATCGTCGAGGGCATGCGCGAGCGCGGCCACGATACGCAGCTGTGGACCCCGCCGGCCGTGCTGGTGCGGCTGTCCGCGCGCCCGGGATTGCGCAAGTGGCTGGGCTATATCGACCAGTACGTGATTTTCCCCGCGCTGGCGTGGTGGCGGTTGCGCCGCGAGAGAGCGGGCGCGCTGCTGGTGCTGACCGATCATTCGCTGGGCATGTGGATGTGGCTGCTGCATCGCCGCCCGCACGTGATCCACTGCCACGATTTCATTGCCCAGCGCACTGCCGCTGGCGAATTCCCGGGGCGCAACCTCTCGGTTAGCGGGCGCATCTACCAGTCACTGATCATGCAGGGCATTGCGCTGGGCCGGAATTTCGTCGCGGTCTCGGAGATGACTGCGCAAGACTTGCTGCGCCTGCATCCGCCGCCCGCGCCACACGTCCAGGTGGTGCACAACGGCCTCAATTACCCGTTTCGCCCGCTCTCGCACGACGTGGCCATACGGCGGCTACATGCGGCCGGCGTCGACGAGATCCGTCCCGGCATGCTGGTCCATATCGGCAGCAACCAGTGGTACAAGAACCGCGAAGGCGTGCTGGCGCTGTACCAGGCTTATTGCGAGGTTGTGTCCCGCGAATCCGGCTCGCCACGCCCGCTGTGGATGATCGGGCCCGAGCCGACCCCGGCCATGCGCGAGGTGGCCGACAGCGCCGAGCGGCTGGGTGGCAGGGTGCGCTTTCTGCACGGCATGTCCACCGAGTCTGTCCACGCCGTCTATGCGCTGGCGGCGGTGTTGCTGTTTCCGAGCCTGGAAGAGGGCTTCGGCTGGCCCGTGATCGAAGCCATGGCGTGCGGCGTTCCGGTGCTGACGACGGCGCGTGCCCCGATGCAGGAGATCGGCGGCGGGCTGGCGCTGCTGATGGAGCCGATGGTACCAGGGCAGGCGCAAGCCTGGGCCCGGCGCAACGTGGGGATGCTGCTGGATCTGCTGTCGTGGCCCGAGGCAAAGCTCGGCCGGCTGTCCGCGGAGTCGCTGTCGTGGTCCCGGCATTTCTCGGCGGACCGGGCGCTGGACCAGTACGAGGCCATCTACCGTATAGCGCTGGCCCCTGAGCCTGCCGGCCTATAGCAAGCACCAGGACGTGGACGAACTTGGCGTGCTCTACGACCGTCTGTTGAAGCTCTCAGCGGACAACCTCGTCATCAGCGGCTTCGAACGGGATGCGATTATGGAACGGGAATACCGCCAGACTTGGCTTCTGCGAGCAACTTCGCGATTGGAGATGGAAACGCCTATCGAGGCGGACATTGTAGGCCGCCGAGCAAAGCAGCACGGATAACGACGTCAGCGAAAGCGATGTGTGTGACCTAACGCGCCGGTGCAGCTCCAGCTTCTGCGAGGACATCCCCGATTCGCAATGCCGGGGCGGGCTTGAGGCGGAATGACGATGTCCATAGCACCGGCCCTTTAGCACGGATTTTGCTGAATCACGTCCGTACCGTCGGCCGCTAGTCGGCCGTCGCTATCCAGTTTGAGCCAGTCGAGCCACTCTTTCGATGACCGAACCAGCCGAGAAACGGACGTCCTACTCAGGGCTGCGTCCTTCGACTCCCGTAGCGTAGGGATTGCCTGAATCCACGTGTGCATTGCAGTTTGCTGCTTCTAGGCGATTGGAGCTTCCCCCCTCTTCCAGCCTCACGGCGGCGCTGGCTTTCAAGTACCGAACGGCCGATGCGATTTCTTGGCGCTTGCGGCATATGTCGACTTCGTCAGCTTTCGCTTTCGAGCGAGTCTCTCTGGAGAACACACCACAAGGAGACTGTGCTATCCGACTAGCCTCAAAGCCCGCGTCATATAGGTCTCGCAATACCAAATTGGAGAGCATGTATTCAGCGCCACGCACGGAAACACTCCTGACCTGCTTGCCAAGGAAGAATCCCCGCATCGATACGCGCATTCGTACTTCAGATGGCTGGTATGGGTGCTGGTACTGTGCGGCATAAGAAAGACGAACTCGCGAAAGACTGGAATCCTCCGTCTTCAGTTCAGCCGCGAAGAACCTGTAAGGCGACAGATAGTCGACTAGGGTGAGACGTCGCTTCAGGCGGTCAGCCCGCACAAGCCAATACTCCGGGAGGAATGCCGAACCGCAGTTCTCGACGGAGACTAGGAAATAATCCTGTGCGACGGTACGGACTCTAGGGTAGCAGCTACCCGATGCGCTGAGCACTAGGGCCTTGCCATCGCGGTACTGCATAACGAACTCGCGAGTCGAGAGCTCGGTACCATCGGATAAATACCCAGCCTTGAGGCTTCCGGTACGGTCAGTTGCCAATGTAGTGCACACGGCCAATGCCGGACCCGACGCCAGGAAAATGAGCCCGAGTAGGAGCAGTGTGACGCCCACGCCGAACCACTTGGAGCGATCCAACACCGCAGTCATTGAGCGCTTGCAGCAGGAGCGTTCGATGCGGAACGCATATCCCGCATTGAACAGATGTTCTTGAAGTGCAAACCGGCGTCTACCCGAAAAACCGTAATGCCCTGCCACTGCTCAGCTTTCTGGGCGAGTATCGCAAATGTCGTGCCGTGCCAGTTTCGGTAGAAGACATAGGAACCACGACAGTTGCCCGCCTCCGCTGACAAGAGTTCTAGAGAAGGACTGCTGATCAGCCGATAGCCGCTGCGAGCGCGTTCCAAGTAGGTATCTCTTATGCATCTGGCAGAGCCAACGTATCGAGCGACTCTCACAATCGGTCCTGGCCTTCCCGTAATGGCTATGCGTGAAACATATCCTGTGAAGTCGGAGTAAGCCAGTAACTCCCCTTTCAGCGCTGCTGTGTCCACGTGCGTTGGATGGGTCGACCAGAATCTCTCCGCAGGGATACTACTGGAAGAGCATGGCCCGAAATCAGGGAAACAGAGCGTCGAATTCCCGACCGCGCGCGTGGACTGCGACGCGCCATTGGAGTCGATTCGAGTCACTTCCTCTTGGAAATGGGCGCAAGCGTCGCTCGCGCTGCCGGCATTGCCACATTCCAAGAGAAACAGTAGACCGGCGCATGCCCGTATCGCCCATCTGAAGGTAGCCATAACTCGTCCACCCCGATACACCGAAACGAACAATCTACCAATGAAACGTCCCTCGCCAGAGTACGCCGAAGAGGGGTGTCGGGGCCGCACAACACAAGTGAGCGAATCTGTTTCCGACATCGGCGGACGCTACGCGCGGTAGCTTCGTCATGCTGCCTCCACGCATATGCCTGCGTGTCGCAGAATGGCCGGTCCTGCCAAACACCAGTCGGCTGCAGACCAGAGTTCGAATGTCGGAGCCGGGACGGCAAGGGACGACCGGGCAGCAGCAGATCGCCACCCCTCACCAGCTGCGGCACCACGCTGCTCGGCCTCATCCTGGCCGGTAAAGCGCGTCGCTGGCAGCAGAGGCGGGCGGGGCCGTCGCTCCGGTTGCGCGACCTATCCGGCAATTATGTCTAAACCCCGCGTTGCGAGATAAATCAGGAGCCGAAAGCCGTGAGGCCCCCCCCTCGGCCCGGCGCGTGTTCGGATGGCTTGTCGGATAGAGGAAGCTCGCCGTCGAGGAGCCCAGGAGCGCGGACCACGAGCGCTTCATGCAGGCGCTGTGCAAGATCGAACCCGTGGTGGGCGAGGTTCGCAGCCTCGCACGGGAATTTCTCGGGGTCATGCACCGGTGAAGTCCGCGGCAGTTCGATCGATGGTTGAAGCGTCTGTCGCGCTGCGACGCTGCGGAAATGCGTAGGTTCGCGCAAAGCCTGCGCGCCGACTTACCGGCTGTGCGGGCGGCCTTCAAGGCTGCCATGGAGCAATGGCCAGACCGATGGTCACGTCAACCGGCTCAAGTTCCTCAAGCGCCAGATGTATGGCCGCGCGGGCATCGAGCTTCTGCGGCTGCGGGTATTGAAGCCAAACTGACCGGCCTGCTTGTCCTGCTGGACACGCTAGTCCGATCGCCATCGCAGGCGGGTGAGGTCGTGCGGCCGGCACGAGCCTGGCAGGCTCCCCCACGTTCGTCAACAAGAAGAATGGTGGTGGTGGGCGGTTGGCAACACGGCCGATCCACGCTGCAACATCGTCGACGCCGGTGCGTGCGCCGGAACGCGCAATCGCGCTCGGTCCAAATTGCGCATCGGTGTCACAACGCCGTGTTGCGTAGTTCTCGAGCCACCTTTTATAAGCCCGACTGCTCGGCGCGCTGGCCGCGCTATAGGCGCGGACGTCCTTGCCGAGCTGCAGGGAGTGACGCTGCCGGAGGGCCTAGTGATTGCACCGCGGTCGGTGGTCACCAAGCTTCTGCGGGAAGCATGGACCGTGTACGGCGGCACGCCTGTCCGGCCGATCGCGCAGCGACGGCAGCAGGCCTGAACCGCGCAGGTTCTGCGCATCGTGGTCGCGAACTCCGGTTCGGTCCGCCACATTGCACTGGATCCATGTCAGCGCGCCCCCTTGCATAGCGTACGTATTTCCCCCTAGCCACCCGGGGCGGCAGTGTGCGAGAGCGCACCGAATCGGCGCCCGCGCAGCCCTAGGCTGCAAGAATCGGGGATATGCCTCGCCCAGGCACGGTCCCAGCCACTACGTGCAGGAAGATGTCGTGGATATGAGTCAATGCCGGACCGGTTATCTCGCGCGTGGCGCCCGGCGCCACTCCCTCCCGGGCTTGGCCGCTATGCTCAGCGCCGCCCTGCTGCTGGGGGGCTGTGCCGCTCCGGGGATGTACTTCAATCCCAGCGCGAACGTGAACGCGGTCGGGCCGGATGCGAAACCTGACATCACGCCCATCACCATGGACCTGGTGCGCCAGATGCGGGCCAAATCCAAGCCCACCAATGACCACGTCGAGGAACTCTTTGGCACGGCGAAACCCTACGTGATCGGCCCCGGCGACATCATCTCGGTGGTGGTCTGGGACCACCCAGAGCTGGTGTTCCCGACGCAGACCTACAGCATCGGCGCGGCCTTCGAGATCCCGACGTCGACTGGCGGATCGAACATGCCGGGCTATGTCGTCAGTCCCAACGGCGATATCCAGTTCCCCTATGCCGGCGTGATGAAGGTCTCGGGCAAGACCACCAACCAGGTGCGCGACGAAATGGCGCGCGTGCTCTCGCGCGTGGTGCGCAACCCGCAGATGACGGTACGCGTGCTGGGCTTTCGCAGCCAGCGCGTCTATGTCGACGGCGAGGTGAGGACCCCCGGCATGCTGGCCATCGACGACGCGGCGATGACGCTGGTCGAAGCGCTGAACCGCGCCGGCGGCGTGCTCAACACCACCGGCGACAACAGCCGCATTCGCGTCACGCGCGGCGACCGCAGCTGGTACGTGAATATCCCCGCGATGCTGGCCAAGGGCGTCGACCCGGCGCGCATCCTGCTGCGCTCCGGCGACATCGTGCGGGTCGAGCAGCGCGAGGACAGCAAGATCTTCGTCACGGGCGAAGTGGTCAAGCCGAGCTCGCTGCTGATGCGCAACGGGCGCATGACGCTGAACGAAGCACTGGGAGATGCCGGCGGCGTGAACCCCACTTCGGCCAACGCCGAACAGATCTACGTGATCCGCAGGTTGGCCAACGATGCGCCCAAGGTGTACCACCTCGACGGCACTTCGCCGGTGGCGCTGGCGATTGCCGAAGGCTTCGAGCTCGAACCGAAGGACGTGGTGTACGTGGACGCGCGCGAAGTGGTGCGCTGGAGCCGTGTCATGAGCCTGCTGGTGCAGCCAGTGGTTGGCATTGGCGGCCTGGCCAAGCCCTGAACCATGCTGCAGCCGCTGATCCTGGAACCAACCGACGCCGCGATGATCCGCTCGATCCTGGTGGTTTGCCTGGGCAACCGGTGCCGCAGCCCGATGGCCGCCGACCTGCTGCGCCAGGCCTTGCCCGCATGCAGCGTCACCTCGGCCGGGCTGGCGCCGCCGCCCGGCGCGGGCGCCGACCCGCGCGTGATCCGGCTGCTGGCAAAAGAAGGACTGGACCTGGCGCCGCACCGCACGCGTGAGCTGGATGCCGATATGGTGGCCGGCGTCGACCTGGTCCTGGTGATGGACAACGAACAACGCGAATGGCTGGAGGCGAAATTCCCGGCCGCGCGCGGCAAGACGCACCGGTTGTGCGAAGCCGAACAGGCCGATATCCCGGACCCCTACGGCTGCTCGCAGGCCATGTTCGTGATCGTGCTGGGCCTGATCCGGCAGGGTGTCCAGTCGTGGGCGGCAAGAATTCAATCCGAGGCACAGGCAACCCGTTACGGGGAGGCAACATGAGCAACATCAAAAACTTGCGTGACTACGAGACGCAGATACCGGAAGCGGACGAGCCGGCGGTGGACCTGACTTCGTATGTCGACGTACTGGTCCGCTATCGCTGGACCTTTCTCCTGGTCGCAGCGGTGGTCATGGCCGCTGGCCTGCTCTTTGCCTTCTTGTCCAAGCCGGTGTTCCGCGCCGACATCCTGGTGCAGGTCGAGGAGCAGAACAATGCCGGTGGCGCCGGCAACAACAAGCAAGGCGCCGCCGTCTCGCCAGTGTATGACGTCAAGCCGGCCCCCTCGGCGGAGATCGAACTGCTGCGCTCGCGCATGGTGGTGGGCAAGGCCGTGGATGCCCTGCACCTCGACGTCGCGGCGTCGCCGCGCTATTTCCCCGTGGTGGGCCCGGCCCTGGCCAGCTTCAACCGCGAGCTGTCGCATCCCGGCCTGTTTGGCAAGGGCGGCTATGCGTGGGGCAGCGAAGCGATCGCCGTGTCGCGCCTTGACGTGCCGCCGGCGATGGAGCGCCGACTGATCACCGTCACGGCGCTGGGCAACGCCAAGTATCGGCTGGCGTTCGCCAGCGACGACACCATCGCGGAGGGAACCGTCGGCCTGCCGCTGACGGTGGCCACCGCCAGCGGCAGTGTCACCATCACGGTGAGCGGGCTCGAAGGGCGCCCGGGCGCGATCTTCCATGTCACGCGCCTGCCGCGCGCCGTCGCCATCTCGGACCTGCAGAGCCAGCTGGTCATCACGGAGCGCGGCAAGCAAAGCGGCGTCATCGGGGTGTCGCTGGAAGGCGCCTCGCCCGACATGACCGCAGCCGTCCTGAACGAGATCGGCAACGCGTATGTCCAGCAGAACCAGGCGCGCAAGGGAGCGGAAGCCGAGAAGTCGCTGGTCTTCCTGGAAGCACAGCTGCCGCAACTCAAGCAACAGGTGGAAACCGCCGAGACGCGCTACAACACCATGCGCAACCAGCGTGGCACCATCGATCTGAGCGAAGAATCCAAGCTGATCCTGTCGCAGTCCGTGGCGACGCAGGCCAAGCTGCAGGAACTGCGCCAGAAGCGCCAGGAGCTGATTACGCGCTTCACGCCGAACCATCCCGCGATCGAGATCATGGACAAGCAGATCGCCGACCTGAACGCGCAGCTCGGCGCCGTCGGCACCAAGATCCAGCGCTTGCCGGATGTCGAGCAGAACGTGTTGCGGCTGATGCGCGACGTGAAGGTCAGCACCGAGATGTACCAGTCGCTGCTGAACGACGTGCAGCAGCTCAAGCTGGTGCGTGCCAGCAAGGTGGGCACGGCGCGCCTGGTGGACCCGGCCGAGGTGCCGATCCGCCCGGTCAAGCCGAACCGCAAGCTGATCGCCGCGGCCTCGGTGATACTGGGCCTGCTCGCCGGGACCGCCGTGGTGGTCCTGCGACGCCTGCTTGACGGCGGCGTGGCCGATGCGGATGAGATCGAGCGCGAAACCGGCATGACGGTATACGCGACGGTGCCCTACAGCGCCCAGCAGGAGCGCCTGCGCAGCGGACCGGATGCCGACAAGCTGCTAGCGCGGCGCATGCCGGACGACCCCGCCGTGGAAAGCCTGCGCAGCTTCCGCACGGCGCTGCAGTTTGCCATGCTCAACAGCGACAGGAACAACGTGGTGGTGATTACCGGCGCGGCGCCGCAGGTCGGCAAGTCGTTCATCTCAGCCAACTTCGCCACCGTGCTGGCCACGGCCGGGCGCCGCGTGGTGCTGGTCGATGCCGACCTGCGGCGCGGCGGCCTCAACCACCACTTCGGCAAGCCGCGCGTGCCGGGCCTGACCGAGCTGCTGACCGGCACGCCGCTGGACCAGGTGCTGCAGCGCGACGTGGTGCCGGGCCTGGACTTCATCGCGACCGGCTCGGAGCCGCCGCTGGCTGCCGACCTGCTGCAGACCCGCGGCATGGATACGCTGCTGGCAACGCTCAGGAACCGCTACGACGTGGTGCTGCTGGACACGCCGCCGGTGCTGGCCACCTCCGACGCCGGCGTGCTGGCAACCAAGGCGGCCGCGGTGTTCCTGGTGGCCCGCGCGGATGCAAGTACCGCAGCAGAGCTCAAGGCCGCGCGACGGGCGATTGTGCAGGCCGGCAGCGATATCAAGGGTGTCATCTTCAACGGCCTGAAGGTGGAGGGGCGCTGGTACCGTGCCCACTATCACTTCGGCAAGTACCGCTACATGAATCAGTATGGAGGCGCTCACCCCAAGCGGGCCTAGCGCAGAGCACAGAAGCTCGGGGAAACGAGGGCCGGCGTGATGCCGTTCTTTGATCTTGACTATCCACGTTTGACTATCCGCGCCGGCACGCCGGTGAACACGGCATCGCTGTCGGACGCGCGCTCCAGCGCATCCGCAGTGCAGGCCGTACCGCATCCATGCCGGCAAGCTGCTGCTCGACGTGCCGCGCCACATGCGGTGATCGTACTTTTGGTGCGAAATCTGGCGGTTTTGCATCAAAAACTCATACGGATCAATGGCTTGCAAGAACGCCTGCGGCACAAAGAGCGGGCGGCCGCGAAACCTTGCTGCAGGCGGCTCTCCGGCCAGCTACCGCCAAATTTATTACTACAAGGGCTTCCCCGTTGGCGCAAGGCGTCAATGAGATTCTGTTGCTAGCCGAATTGCCCCCAGCTGAGCTTGTGTGAGGAGGTGAAGGACTGCAGTACTACAAACGGTCATGTTGGGCCGCAGGCCCGGACCCTGATGTAAGACGCGCGCGAGGGCCTCGTTCGATTATCGGGCTTGGCGTCCCCCAACTTTTCTCAGGTACGCCTCGCGCGGGTCCAACCCGCTTCACATCAACGCTGGCAGTGCAAAGTGATCTAGCTGCTCATGAGTTCCGCTGTAACTTTCCGAAGGATGAACGCGGTATCCACGCTCACGTAAGTGTTGTTGCAGGTTTGAAGGCATCACCGAATTTCAGCACGGCCCACGCCATTCTCGCGTTTTTGGCTGCAATGGCGATGGACGCGCGCCAGTAGCCGCTCCTCATTTTCAAGCGCGCGGTGCACGGCGCTATCCGTAACGCAGGACAGTCTGTGCAAGGCGATCCACGGCGCGCGCGGATGGACGTTGATCTGCTTAAATTCATGTCACGCCTTGATAATTCGTACAGGGCGGTATTGAATGAATCTTCCCGGCGTGCGCGGTACGCGCCCGTGGTCAAGCACCTAGCAGAGGGGGCACTTTGCCGCAAGGACCAAGCGCCCGGCGCGACGATAGTCATAAACGCTTCTACGACGCAGGAGACGAACGTGCTGAGTCCCCTCATGAGTTCGCCGAGCAGCCCTGCATGCCTTTGAAGCCCGGGCAAGCCGCGCTGGCGGCCATTGCCTTCGTCGTCTTGCCAGTTCTCTCCACGGCGGCTCACGATCCGGGTCCCGTTCCGCCCTGTGGAGCGGACGTATCACCGGTTTTTTCCACTCCCGAGGAATCGCCGGCGATTGCGAGTTGGCGAGCGGCAGAGCTCGATATGATCCACTGGATCCCGCCCGCTTGCACGGGATGGTCGGCTTCGTCGGGCTCCAGACTCGTTGTTGCGATCGCCGCAAGCTTTCGGTTCGAGGGCGATTTACAATCGCTCCTGGCGCGCGCCGGATCGATTTCCGCGCTTCGCGACGCGCGCTACTGGTCGACGACTGAGCATGCATGGCGCCCGCTAGCGCTCGACGCTGCAGCGCTTTCCGACAGTGACCCGAAATCCCGGCGTCGTGATTTTGTGGCGTCCGAACTGACACGGGGCAGCCAGCACTACTATTGGATCAACGACAACCGCACCGGCTCCGTTGTCTATCGTCTGCGCGTTCTTGAGCGAGATGAGCATCGCGTGGTGCTGGCCAGGGAAAATGCTTCGCCGGTACGCGCGTTCGCGACAACTCTGTTCGAGCCTGGCATGCTGCAGACCGTCGAATTCATCGAGCGGCGCTCGGACGTCTGGACCTTCTATCTCCTGACGCGACTCGACCGACGCGCAAGTGTTCTGGCCAGTGGCCATGAGGCATCCTCCGTCAATCGGGCGATTGCCCTCTATCGCCATCTGGCAGGCATTCCAACGGACTGGGAGCCCCCCGCGGCGCCCTAGCGCGAGCACGTGCACGCCGGCGCGCTTAAGTTCGCGCGATACCGACGTAGTAGTTGTGCTCGTACTTCGCGCGCGCCCATCAAAGAAGGTCACCCGGGTAGTAGGATCGCGCCCTCACATAGGGCACCACTTTCGCATACGGCGTCGCTTCAGCGAAGTGCAGCTTTCGCAAGCGGGGAAATCAGCCCAATCAGATCCTGCGTGTTGCGGTCCAGGACCGCCAGTCGATGTACATACATGCCTCTCGTTCATGAGCGTCGCTGCTTGTTCGACTGAATCATCACCGAAACAATATAGAACCTCTGCTGACATTGCCTCGCCGACAGTCATCTGGCTCACGTTCCGACCGTCCGCGACGTACCCATCGCAATATCGCGATCGGTAATCATGCCAACGACTCGTCTTCCTTGGCACACTGGCAAGCAGCCAATATCTTCATGCTTGAGTTGGCGTCCCGCAGAAGGCAGGGATTCCGTGGCATGCCCCTTCTCTTTCTGATTTTGCGAACGCCTCTCCAAGCCACTTCGCTACCACCGACGGCTGGGCCGGCAATATGGTCAACAAAGTTCCCGCCCGCTCAATGCCGAATGCATTGGCTCACTCACTTCGGCGGCTGTTTCTTGCGAAAAAGAACGCGACTAGCGCGCCGGTGGCGAAGGCAATACTGACGGCCTTCATCGGCGAGTTGACCACGCCTTGTTGGACGCCTTGTACCATATGACAAGCGCGCTCACAGACATGGTGGGCGCCATCCTGGTACATCTCGCGAAGGCGGCGAATTAACGCGCTGGCGCTTCGGGGGGGACGGTTGCCGTCAAATGCGAGCTCGTCGAGAATAAGCCCCAGGTGGGCGATCAGCGCCCTAGCTTCCTCGGCCGCTAGCGCCCTCCTCTCGCGAGCGGAGTTGAGCCCGTTTACCATTTAGTGTCACGCTCCCATGCTTTTAGCTCTTCCTCTGTTTGTTCCTTTGTATAGCCGTAGCGCTCCTGGATTTTCCCGGCGAGCTGTTCGCGTTTGCCCTCGATCTGAGTAAGGTCATCGTCGGTCAGCTTCCCCCACTGTTCCTTTACCTTCCCCTTCGCTTGCTCCCACTTGCCTTGGATTTGATCCCAATTCATGGTCAATTCCTCTTCGCGCTCATGACAATCCGTCGCCGGCTACCCCTCGGCAGCAAGCGGTGACGGGACACACCAGCAACCTTCGCAGAACTTTCCGAGCACACACTAGCGCCGACATTCAATCCGGCTTGCCAGATGATTTGAGTAAGGCATGGCGCTCTCAAGTTACATCAATCTTCAAGAGGCTAGTCGCCTGGATCAAATATAGTTCGGAAAAAAACACCTCGGCACGCTGGATCATGTGAGTCGTACGCTGTTCGTCACATGGCGCAGGTGTCTCGCAGCCTCAAGAGAGCATGTAAGGAGTTTTCATCGCTGATGACGTGCAACTACGCCCGGCGTCCCACTCGGACATATCTTCAGTCGCCGCATTCCAGACTGGCAGCCTGCAAGATCCATAGCGCGAGCGCCAGCAGGCCGGCCGTGACGAGCACGAGCGCGCCAACATAGCCGACAAGGCCCAGGTAGCGGCTGATCCACAGGCGGGGCGGGGCGCGAAACCAGATGGCACGTTTTCGAGCGCGCAGCGGCCCGGCCCGATCAGGTGATGGCCGGGATCCGGAGAAACGCACGGCGCCAGGCCGGACGCACAAGCGTCTCCCCTGACCTCGCCGCCCCGTGCGCCGGGGCGCTGGTCTGGCCATGCGCACCGGAAGCGGTTCGATGACGCAATATCGGAAAATCATTCCCAGAAGGTTTGCCGCCGCATTGCGCCTTCTCCATAACGCCCCCTGCTCCTCCCCTCCCCGCTCAGTAGTCCACGCCGCCGGCCCGCATCCCCGCAAGCCGCTCAAGGGCCAGCACGAATGTGCTATGGCAGCGCCGCAGCTTTCTCCTTTGCGCCATCATGCGCGCCGAGCATGCTGACGATGGCTTGCTTGGGCTTACCGTTCGAATCCACCGTCGCGCCGAGCAAATCTGCGGCGATGATCTCCCTCACCCTATTCTTTGCCCGTTCGAGGCGGATCTGCATTTGTGCTTGGTTCATGACGGCTCCTTGATGAGACCTGACACGCATCTGCTTGTCACAATCAAAGACTAGTAGCGGGAATCTTTTCTGTCAGTACGACGACGGACAATCCGATGAAGAGTCTTCGTCGCGCGTGCCGGCCGCTGCCGGCGCCTGCTCCCCGGGCGCGGCGAGATGGTGATCCGAGAAAAAATTCCGCGGACTGTACGCCTGCGGACGGCACAGTTTTCCGGGACAAGTTATACACAACGAAACACGAACGTCCTTCGGGAAAATTTCGGCAATACAAGGCCGCACGGTGAGCCTCTAAGGCATGCCGCCTCGTCCCCCAAAGCCCGGATTGGAGTAGTGCCGGCCGTGACAAATGCCAGAGTCGCCAGGTCGATCGCGGAAGTTGAAATGCTGCAGGGGTTGCAGCGGGATTCGTTTGCCTATTTCGTGAACGAGGCGAACCCGGCAAACGGCCTGGTGTTCGACAAGACACGCCTCGAGTGGCCAGCCAGCATAGCGGCCATCGGCATGGCGCTCACGGTCTACCCGATCGGCGTCGACCACCATTTCATGTCGCGCAACCACGCTGCGCAGCGCACGCTGGCAACGTTGCGCTTCCTGGCATGCTGCGAGCAGAGCACCGCGCCCAATGCCAGCGGCTACAAGGGTTTTTACTACCATTTTCTGAGCATGACGTCTGGCCGTCGGGCGTGGCTCTGCGAGTTGTCAAGTGTGGACACCGCAATCCTGATGGCGGGCATCATGACAGCGGCTGCGTTCTTCCAGGAGGAAACCGCCGGCGAGGCGGAGATCAGGCGGCTGGCCGACATGCTTTATAGACGGGTGGACTGGCACTGGATGCTCGGAGCCAATCCGCTCTTGTGCCACGGCTGGACGCCCGAACACGGATTCCTGAAGTGGCACTGGGAAGGCTATGACGAGGCACTGATCCTGTACATCCTCGCGCTCGGCTCCCCGACGTTTCCCATCCCGGCGCACAGCTATCTGGCCTGGGCCGCGAGCTATTGCTGGAAGGCGGTCTATGGCATCGAGTATCTGTATGCCGGCCCCCTGTTCACCCATCAGCTATCCCAGGCATGGGTGGACTTTCGCGGCATCCGCGATCCGTTCATGCAGCAGCATCAATGCGACTACTTCGAGAACAGCCGCCGTGCGACCCTGGTGCAGCAGCAGTACGCGATCCGCAATCCCCTGGATTTCGAGCAATACGGAGAGTTCTGCTGGGGCACGACCGCCAGCGACGGCCCTGGCACAGTTACCCGGATGGTCAATGGCGTGCGGCGCACTTTCTTCGACTACATCGCGCGCGGCGTTCCCTACGGGCCGGACGACGGCACCCTCGCGCCGTGGGCCGTTGTGGCCTCCCTCCCCTTTGCCCCCGACATTGTGTTGCCGACAATCGCGCACTTCAATCGACTCAGGCTCTGTGAAGCCAATCCCTATGGCTTCAAGGCATCGTTCAATCCGACTTTTCCCTGCGAGCCCGCCCGCGTGGCGGGATGGGTGTCGGAATATCACTTCGGCATCAATGAGGGCCCGACGATCATCATGATCGAAAACTACCAGAGCGGCCGGATTTGGGCCCTCATGCGGCAATGCCCCTATATCAAGGCCGGATTGCGTCGCGCGGCCTTCAGCGGAGGATGGCTGGACTGAGCCGGCCGCCGGGCCCACGCCGCGCTCTGGCCGCTTTCCTGCATCTTTCCGACCGCTTTCTGACAGCCCCTTTTGCAAGGGTACGTTAGCGGACCGAAACGCTTCGTCCCTTGCACTACCCTGCCGACTACATGCTGTCTGCCACGCGTCCGGGTCAAACAACGGGGCGCATCTCCATGACCAACCAGGTAGATGACGGATCTCCGTATTCCGATGCTGCGGCCCCGGCAGCCCGCGTTCCGCTGACTACGTGCCGCAGTTTTGAGGAGCCGGACACGTCGGCCCCTGCCGTGCAGCTGCTGTCCAATGGCACGTATCACGTGATGGTCAGCAGCGCAGGCGGCGGCTACAGCCGCTGGAACAGTTTCGCGCTGACCCGCTGGCGCGACGATCCGACCTGTGACAACCGAGGCAGCTTCTGCTACGTGCGCGACTTGGCCAGCGGGCATTTCTGGTCTTCCACATACCAGCCCACTCCGGGACAGGCGGACACCTGGAACGCCACCTTCCCCGAGGGCCGCGCGATCTTCCATCGCCGCGACGGCGACATCGGGACAACGACTGAAATCGCCGTCTCGCCGCAGTACGACATGGAAGTGCGCCGGCTTCAGGTCACCAACCACGGGCCTGCCCGCAGGGAACTCGATCTGACCAGCTATGCCGAGATCGCGCTGAGCGCCTCAGCGGAAGACGCGGAGCATCCCGCTTTCAACAAGCTGTTCATCGAAACGGAAATCGACACGGCGCATCAGGCGATCCTGTGTACCCGGCGGCAACGCACGCCGCACGAGCCGACGCCCTGGATGTTTCACCTGCTCACCTTCCCAACGCCCCCGGCGAGCCCGATCCATCTCAGCTATGAAACGGATCGCGCGCGCTTCATCGGACGCACCGGGGACCCCGAGAATCCTCGTGCGATGCATGGAAACGCACCGTTATCGGGCAACGCCGGGCCCGTGCTCGACCCCGTCGCCGCGATACGTTGCCGGATCGCTCCGGGTCCGGGGGAGACCATCGTCGTCGATCTGGTCAGCGGTGTCGCCGCAACCCGCGACGCATGCATGGCGCTGCTCGCCAGATGCCGGGAGCCGCAGTTCCGGGACGCAGCCCTCGCCGCGGCCCCAACCTATAGCCGCGATATCCTGAACCGGCTCCATATCAGCGAAGCCGACGCCCGCTTCCACCTGCGCCTGGCCGCTTCAGTGATCTACGCCGATGGCTCGCTGCGCGCCGCGCCGGACATCCTCGCCAGCAACCGCCTGGGCCAGTCCGACCTGTGGGGCTATGCGATCTCCGGCGACCTGCCGGTCTTGCTGCTGCGGCTGGCGTACCCTCGGGACCTCACGATGGCGCACCGGCTTGTCAATGCGCATAGCTACTGGCGGCTTCACGGCCTGGCGGCCGACCTCGTCATCGTCGGCGAGGACCGTGATGGTCGCGCGCCTTTGCTGCAGCAGATCGCGGCGATTGCCCGTGCCCACGGTGGCCCCGACGCACTCGGCCAGCCCGGCGGCATTTTCGTGCTGCCGGCCGGGTCGATCGACGATGACCACATGATCCTGCTGCAAACGGTCGCCCGTGTCGTAATCGACGAGAGCGGCGCGAACGATGCGAACGACGGCGACTGGGCCGGGCGGATTGCGCAAGTCGAGGCTCCCGCCCCGGCCCACAAAGCTGCCTTGGCAACAAGTTTAGGCCGCGAAGCCGGCCCCACGACCAGCGCTCGCAACAAGCCACCACGGCAAAGCTCACACTTCCGCGACGTACGGCTCTTCGCCAACGGGCTGGGCGGCTTCACGCGCAACGGGCGCGAGTATGCGATCACGGTGGACAGCGCGAGCCCCACGCCTATGCCATGGGTCAACGTGTTGGCGAACCCGACGTTTGGCAGTCTGGTCTCGGAAAGCGGAAGCGCCACCACCTGGTGCGAGAACGCACAGGAGTTCCGCCTCACGCCATGGTCGAACGACCCGGTGGGCGACGCCAATACCGAGGCTTATTACCTGCGCGACGAGGAGAACGGCCGCGTCTGGTCTGCCACGTTGCTGCCAGACGGCGGTGAAACGCCATATGAAACGCGGCACGGCATGGGCTACAGCGTCTTCAGCCACAGCGAGCACGGCATCGAATCCGAGCTGTGTGTCTTCGTTGCGCATGACGCACCGGTCAAGTTCGCCTGCCTGACGGTGCGCAATCGTTCGGGGCGGGCGCGCCGCCTCTCCGTCACCGGCTACCTGGAATGGGTGCTCGGTGATCTGCGCGAGAAAACACGCATGCACGTCGTCACCAGTCTTGCACCCGGCGGTGGAGCGCTGCTGGCCCGCAATGCCTACAACACGGACTTTGCCGGACGCACTGCCTTCTTCGATTCCGACGGCATCGAGGAACGGTCCTTCTGCGGCGACCGCAAGGCCTTTCTTGGCCGCAACGGATCGCTGCGACATCCCGCGGCGATGTCCGAACCGACGCTCTCTGGCGCGTTGGGTGCAGGGCTCGACCCTTGCGCCGCGATCCGCGTCGGCTTCGGGCTGGCTCACGGGCAGGCGCACCAGGTCGTCTTCCGCCTCGGCGCCGGGCGCGATACCGGCGATGCCCTCGCGCTGATCGCGCGCCTGCGCGGCGCCCCGCAAGCGCGCCGCGCGCTGGCCGCGGCCAGGCGCCACTGGCGGCATACCCTTGGCGCCGTACAAGTCCGAACCCCGGACCGGGCGCTCGATGTGCTCGCCAACGGCTGGCTGATGTACCAGGTCCTGGCCAGCCGGCTATGGGGGCGTACCGCGTTCTATCAGTCTAGCGGGGCCTTTGGCTTCCGGGACCAGTTGCAGGACGCGATGGCCCTGGTCCACACCCGGCCCGACCTGCTGCGCGAACACCTGTTGCGCAGCGCCTCACGCCAGTTCCCCGAAGGCGATGTCCAGCACTGGTGGCACCCGCCGACGGGGCGCGGATTACGCACGCGCTGCTCGGATGACTACCTGTGGCTGCCGTTGGCGACATGTCGCTACGTGGAGGCTACCGGAGACGCCGGCGTGCTCGACGAGTCCGTTTCATTTGTCGAGGGCAGCGCACTGAGGGACGGCCAGGATGCCAGCTACGAGTTGCCACGGCAAGCGGGGGAAGCAGGCAGTCTGTACCAGCACTGCGTGCGGTCCATCGAGCACGGCCTGCGCTTTGGCGCGCACGGCCTGCCCCTGATGGGGTCCGGAGACTGGAACGATGGCATGAACCTCGTCGGCGTGGGCGGCAAGGGCGAGAGCGTCTGGCTGGGCTTCTTCCTGTGCGCGGTGCTGACGCGCTTCAGCAAGCTCGCGCTGCGGCACGATGACCCCGCGTTCTCCCGCCGCTGCCTTGACGAATCCACCCGCCTGAGCGGCGCCATCGAGCGCTGTGCCTGGGACGGCGACTGGTATCGGCGCGCCTGGTTCGACGATGGCTCGCCGCTGGGCTCCGCGGAGAACACGGAATGCCGCATCGATTCAATCCCGCAGAGCTGGGCAGTGCTGTCCGGCGTCGCCGACCCGCAGCGCGCGCGCCAGGCGATGGATGCCGTCGACCGGCACCTGGTACGGCGGGATGCGGCGCTGATCGAGCTGCTGGCCCCTGCCTTTGAGCGCTTCGCGCCCAATCCGGGCTACATCCAGGGCTACCCGCGCGGCGTTCGCGAGAACGGCGGGCAGTACACCCATGCGGCGGTCTGGGTTGCGATGGCATTTGCGGCGCTGGGCGATGCCGGCCGGGCCTGGCAGCTTTGCGAAATGCTCAATCCGATCCGTCACGCCGCCTCGGCCGGTGCCATCGCCATTTATCGGACAGAGCCCTACGTGCTCGCGTCTGACGTCTATGCCTGCGCGCCGCACGATGGCCGCGGCGGCTGGACGTGGTACACGGGTGCGGCCGGGTGGATGTACCAGTTCATCGTGGAATCGCTTCTGGGCCTGCGACTCGTCTCCGGCCATCTGCATGTGATGCCATGCGTACCGGCTGCATGGACCTCGTTCGAAGTGGACTACCGTTTTGGCGAGACACCTTATCGCATCACCGTCCTGCCGAACGGCACCGACGGCCGCCCGGGACTGACCATCGATGGCACCGAACGGCAGGAACCGGCAATTCCTCTGGTGGACGACGGCAAGCCGCATGTGGTGGTGGTCTGTATTCCGCGTGACGGCGGCCGCAACCTGCCTTTGAACAAAGGAGAGCCAAGATGCAGCTCGGCATGATTGGACTGGGGCGCATGGGCGCCAGCATGGCCCAGCGTCTGGCGGAGCACGGCCACGCATGCGTGGTGTATGACCTGCGGGCGGAGGCGATCGACGCTGCCCTGCGTCCCGGCATCGTCGGCGCATCGTCCCTGGAGACGCTGGTGGCCGCCCTGCACAAGCCCCGTGCGATCTGGCTGATGGTGCCCGCCGGTGTCGTCGATGACGACCTTGCGCTGCTGGCCCCGCTGCTCGAACCGGGCGACATCCTCATCGACGGCGGCAACTCCTACTACCGCGACGACATCCGGCGTGGCGCCGAACTGAAGGCGCGACAGATCCACTACGTGGACGTCGGCACCAGCGGCGGCGTGGCCGGGTTCAGGCGCGGCTACTGCCTGATGATCGGCGGCGAGAAAGAGGTTGTGCGCCAACTTGACCCGATCTTCGCCGCGCTGGCCCCGGGCGCGGATGCGGCGGCGCCCACCACCGGCCAGCAGACGCCGGACAGCACCGCGGAACAGGGCTACCTGCATTGCGGCCAGCATGGCGCCGGGCACTTCGTCAAGATGGTCCACAACGGCATCGAGTACGGCATCATGGGTGCCTATGCGGAAGGGCTGAACATCCTGCACAACGCCGACATCGGCAAGCGCACAAGCAGCACGGATGCCGAGACCACGCCGTTGCGCAACCCGGCCGACTATCAGTACGAACTGGACCTGCCGGAGATCGCCGAACTCTGGCGCCATGGCAGCGTGATACGCTCCTGGCTGCTCGATCTCACCGCCATGGCCCTGCGGGCAGACCCGGAACTCGCGGGATTCAAGGGCAGCGTGGCGGACTCGGGCGAAGGCCGCTGGACGCTTGGCGCCGCGCTGGACGAGGCCGTACCGGCGCCGATCCTGAGCGCCGCGGTCTTTGAGCGCTTCAGCTCTCGCGGGGATGCAGATTTTGCCAACAAGTTGCTGTCAGCCATGCGCTACGGCTTCGGCGGCCATGTCGAGAAGACAGGCAAAACGGAGGGAGCGTAATGGTGACGGCCGCCCGTTCCGACGCCCTCGTCTTCTTCGGCGCCACCGGCGACCTGGCCTACAGGCAGATCTTCCCGGCGCTGCAGGCCCTGACCCGGCACGGGCATCTCGAGCTTCCTGTCATCGGCGTGGCGCGCTCCGGCTGGAGCCTCGATCAGTTCCGCGAACGGGCGCGCGATAGCCTGGCGCAACACGGCACGGTGGATGCCGCCACCTTCGACCGCCTGGCCGCGCGGCTGCGCTACATCAGCGGCGACTACCACGACGACAGCACCTATGAACAATTGCGCCGCGCCCTGGGCAGTGCCAGCCGGCCGCTGCACTACCTTGCTATCCCGCCAGGCATGTTCGAGCCTGTTACGCGAGGCCTGGCCGCATCGTCCTGCGCGGCAGGCGCGCGGGTCATCGTCGAGAAGCCTTTCGGGCGCGACCTGGCTTCGGCGCAGGGGCTCGACCGCACGCTGCTCGCCCGCTTTGCCGAAGACGCGATCTTCCGCATCGATCACTATCTTGGCAAGGAAGCGGTCGAGAACCTGCTCTATTTCCGCTTTGCCAACACATTCCTCGAACCTGTCTGGCATCGCGGCCACGTCGCCAATGTGCAGATCACCATGGCAGAGGCATTCGGCGTGCAAGGACGCGGCGCCTTCTACGACGAGGTGGGCACGATCCGCGACGTCGTACAGAATCACCTCTTGCAGGTGCTGGCGCTGCTCACCATGGAGCCGCCGCTGGACGGTGGCCCCGATGCGATTCGCGACGAGAAGCTGCGCGTACTGAGGGCCGTGCGCCCGGTCGCGCCGGGCGATGCGGTCCGCGGCCAGTTCCGCGGCTATCGCGAGGTGGCCGGCGTCAGGGCTGACTCGCAGGTGGAGACTTTTGCGGCGCTGCGCCTGCATGTGGACAACGCGCGGTGGCGCGGCGTTCCTTTCTATATCCGGGCAGGCAAGTGCCTGCCGGTCACCTGCACTGAGGTGACGGTCGAGCTCAAGCCGCCCTCGCCTGCCATCTTCGATATCCCTGGCGAAGGCCAGTCGAACTACTTCCGCTTCCGGCTCAGCCCCGATGTGGCGATCACGATCGGCGCGCGGACCAAGGTTCCCGGCGAGCCGATGGCCGGCACGGCAATGGCACTGGTCGCACGCTGCCACGCCGGCAGCGAAATGACACCCTATGAACGCCTGCTTGGCGACGCGCTGCGCGGCGACGCGGCCTTGTTCACACGCGGCGACACGATTGAGGCGGCCTGGCGTATTGTGGACCCGATCCTCAATAACGCCGTGCCGGTCACCCCATACGAACCGGCCACCTGGGGGCCGCCGTCAGCCAGCCATCTCCTGGCTGGCGGCAACCGGTGGCACGACCCCGCACCACAGGAGGTGCAGCCATGACGAGCCAGGCCAAACCGGTTTTCCTGCTTGACTGCGACAACACGCTGTTCGACAACGACCGCCTGCACAACGATCTGCAGGCAGAACTCGACTACATCTTCGGCACGGCCGGCCGCAATCGCTACTGGCAGATTTTCGAGGCCCTGCGCACCGAGCTGGGCTATGCCGACTACCTGGGCGCGGTGCAGCGCCTGCGCTTCGAGGCTGCCAACGATATGGGCGTGCTTCGGCTGTCGGCGTTCCTGCTGGACTACCCGTTTGCCGCCCGGCTGTATCCGGCGGCCCTCGAGGTGGTCGCGCATCTGGATGCGTGGGGGAGCACGGTCCTGCTGACCGATGGCGACGTGGTGTTCCAGCCGCGCAAGCTAAAGCGCTCCGGCTTGTGGCAGGCAGTCGGCGGCCGGGTCCTGATCTATGTGCACAAGGAAACGATGCTGAACGACATTGAGCAGCGCCATCCGGCACAGCACTACGTGTTGGTTGATGACAAGCCGCGCATCCTGGCCGCCATGAAGCGCGCGTGGAAGGACCGCCTCACCACCATCTTCCCGCGTCAGGGCCACTATGCCAATGACCGGCATGCGCCGGATGGCTTGGATGCAACGCCCGCGCCTGACCTGACGATCGAGCGCATTGGCGACCTGCTCCACTACGGCTGGCCTGTGCTGCAGGATGCCGTCCGGGCGGGCCATGCCAAAGCCGCGCCTGCAAAGGGCGAATCCTGCGGAGCTCGCGATCGTGCATGAGCAGATCTCCTCATTTCCGAAACTGTCCACGCTGCCGGCATGGCAACCCCTGGCTGCGCATCACAAGCAGGTGAGCAACCCGGCGCGCGACAGTTCCACCAATACCTCGATATGCCGCTATCGCCGACTTCAGGAGGGAAGATCATGAAACCGGGCTACGACACATCGCTCTACCTGTTGCCCTTCGACCATCGCCAATCCTATGTGAGTGGCATGTTCGGTTTCCGGCCGCCGCTGACGCCCGAGCAGCGCGACACCATCATTGACAGTAAGCGGCTCATCTACGAAGGCTTCGCGGAAGCGATCGACAACGGCGTGCCGGCGTCCAGGGCAGGCATTCTGGTCGATGAGGAATTCGGCACTACCGTCCTCCGCGACGCTGTCAGGGATGGCTATGTCACCGCGGTATCGGTGGAGAAAAGCGGCTCGGGCGAGTTCGAATTCGAGTACGGAAGTGCATTTCCCCGCCATATCGAGGCGTTCCGGCCCACCTTCGCGAAGGTGCTGGTGCGCTACAACCCCGAGGGAGACATTGCGCTCAACGGGCGACAGGTCGCGCGCCTGCGGCAACTTACCGACTACTGCCGCCAATCCGCCCAGCGCTTCATCTTTGAGTTGCTGGTGCCGGCCACGGCGCAGCAGATGGTGCTCGCGCAGGCGGACAAGGCGGTCTACGATCTGCAGCTCAGGCCAGCACTGATGCGCGGGGCGATCCGCGCCCTGCAGGATGCCGGCATCGAACCCGACGTCTGGAAGATCGAGGGGCTCGATAGCCGTGGACACTACGAGCAATTGGTGGATCTGGTGCGGCGCGACGGACGGGGCCAGGTCGGTTGCATCGTGCTGGGACGGGGCGCCGACGAACACAAGGTCGTGAACTGGCTCGAAACCGCCGCGCCGGTGCCGGGCCTCATCGGATTTGCGGTGGGACGCACCACCTTCTTGGATGCCATTGCCGACTTCGGAAAGAGGAAGATGTCGCGCCAGCAGGCTATTTCACGCATTGCGGGACAATATGCCGAGTGGGTGGGGATATTCGAGCGCGCCAGCGCACACAACACCGACACCACACCAGGGCACGGCGATGGCGGCACGCGCGGCGCCACATCATGAATATCAGCCCGCTCGCAGGGAAACCGGCCCCGCCTTCTATCCTGGTGAACATTCCCCAGCTCATGACGGCGTACTACACCGATACACCCGACCCGTCCGTGGCCGCACAACGGGTGACGTTCGGCACCTCTGGCCACCGGGGCTCTTCGCTGGCGCGCAGCTTCAACGAATGGCATGTGCTCGCCATCAGCCAGGCCATCTGCGAATTCCGCGCCGGGGAAGGCTACGACGGCCCGCTCTTTCTCGGCATCGACACGCATGCCCTGTCGAAATCGGCCTGCGCCAGCGCGCTCGAGGTGCTGGCCGGCAATGGCGTAGACGTGATGCTCGCAGAACATGACGAGTACACCCCCACACCGGCGGTCTCACTCGCCATCCTCGCCCACAACCGTGGCCGCACCACCCGCCTGGCCGATGGCATTGTCGTCACACCGTCACACAACCCGCCCGACAACGGTGGTTTCAAATACAATCCGCCCAACGGCGGCCCCGCCGATGCCGCCGCCACCAGCTGGATCGAAGCCAGGGCCAACGAGCTGCTGCGGCGGGAGTTGCGGGGCGTCAGGCGGATGCCCTTCGAGCGCGCCATGCGCCTGCCCACGACGCAGCGGTACGACTATCTCGATGCGTACGTCAGTGAAATCGGCAAGGTCATCGACATGGCGGTCATTCGCGCCGCCAACATCCGCCTTGGCGTGGATCCGCTCGGTGGCGCTGGCGTCCACTACTGGGGCGCCATTGGCGAGCGCTATGGCCTGGATCTGACGGTGATTGACGACGAAGTCGACCCGACCTTCCGTTTCATGTCAGTCGACCGGGACGGCCAGATCCGCATGGATCCGTCGTCGCCCTATGCCATGCGGCGCCTGCTCGAACTGAAGAGCCGCTTCGACATCGCCTTCGCCTGCGACACCGACCACGACCGGCATGGCATCGTCACGCAGAGCGTGGGGCTGCTTGCGTCGAACCACTATCTTGCGGTGTCCATCGACTATCTCTTCCGGCACCGGCCGGTGTGGCCCGGCGCCGCAGGCGTGGGCAAGACCGTGGTCAGCAGCCAGATGATCGATCGCGTCTGTGACCGGCTTGGCCGCAAGGTCTACGAGGTACCGGTCGGCTTCAAATGGTTCTGCGAGGGGCTGCGGAACGCCAGCCTGGGTTTCTGCGGGGAAGAAAGCGCGGGCGCCTCCTTCCTGCGCCTGGGCGGCACCGTCTGGACGACGGACAAGGACGGCCTCGCGCCATGCCTGCTCGCTGCCGAGATGACGGCGCGCCTTGGCCTCGATCCGGGCGAGATCTATCGCAAGCTCACGCAGGAGTTGGGCGATCCGCTCACCACCCGCGTCGAGGCGCCCGCCACGCTGGCGCAAAGGACGGTCCTGTCGGAACTCTCGCCGCAACAGGTCAAAAGCACGGAACTGGCCGGTGAAAGCATCGAGCGCATCCTGGTACGGGCGCCGGGCAATGACGCGCCCATCGGCGGGCTGAAAGTCATCGCCGAAAGCGGCTGGTTCGCGGCGCGGCCTTCCGGCACCGAGGACCTCTACAAGATCTATGCTGAGAGCTTTCGTGGCGAGGAACATCTGCGCCGCGTGGTGGAAGCGGCCCAGGCCATCGTCGATACCGCACTCAAGGGCTGATACCGTCCGCTACGCACCCAGCAACGGGGCTGCGTGCCTGCAGACGTTCTCCACCGTGAAGCCGTATTCGCTCATCATCGCCGTGCCCGGCGCGGAAGCGCCAAAGCGGTCCACCGCGAGCACATCGCCGTGCTCGCCGACATAGCGCTCCCAGCCTTGCGAGACGCCCGCCTCCACCGCCAGCCTCGCGCGCAATGCGGGAGGCAGCACCGCTTCGCGGTAATCCCGTTGCTGGGCGTCAAAGAGCTCCCAGCTCGGCATGGAGACGACGCGCGCCTGGACGCCCCGCTGCGCCAGTTCCTGCTGCGCGGCAAGGACCAGTGAAACTTCCGAACCGGTGCCGATCAGAATCAGTTCCGGCTTGCCGTTCGGGGCATCTGCCAGGACATAGGCGCCGCGGCGCAAGCCGTCCGCGTCGGCAAAGCGGGCGCGGTCGAGCGTGGGCACGCTCTGCCGTGTGAGCACCAGCGCCACCGGACGATCGGTGGATTCCAGCGCAACGCGCCAGGCAACGGCGGTTTCATTGGCGTCCGCGGGACGGATCACCACCAGGCGCGGCAGCGCGCGCAGGCTGGCAAGCTGCTCCACCGGCTGGTGCGTAGGGCCGTCCTCGCCCAGCGCAATGCTGTCATGCGTGAAAACGTAGATGACATGCAGGCCCATGAGCGCGGCCAGACGGATGGACGGGCGCATGTAGTCGGAGAAGATCAGGAATGTTGCACCGAAGGGAACCGCGCCGCCGTGCGCCGCGATACCGTTCATGATCGCGCCCATGGCATGCTCGCGCACGCCGAAATGCAGGTTGCGGCCGGCGCGGCTCCAGCCGCCGCCGCTGGAACCCTGGCGGTCAAGCGCGCAAATGCTGGTCGGCTCGAAGTCCCCGGCTCCCTTCAATGTCGTGTAGGTGGATGGGTCCAGGTCAGCCGAGCCGCCGATCAGCGCGGGGTAATGCGCCGCGATGGCATTCATGACCTTGCCCGATGCAATCCGCGTAGCCATGCCCTTGTCGTCCGCGTCGAAGCGCGGGATCGCCGCCTCCCATCCGGCGGGCTCGCCAGCAGCCGCACCTGGCATGCGCTGCTTCAGCTCGCGCGCCAGCGCCGGGAACGCCTTTTCGTAGGCTGAGTACTTCTCCAGCCAGTCCGCCTCAGCGCGTTCCCCGCGAGCGCCCGCTTCACGCCAATGCAGGCGCGCCGGCTCGGGAACATGGAAGGAAGGTTCTTCCGGCCAGCCAAGGTTCTGCTTGGTCAGTCGCACCTCCTCCACGCCAAGCGGCGAGCCATGAGCCTCGAAGCTGTCCTGCTTGTTGGGAGACCCATAGCCGAGATGCGTGCGCACCAGGATCAGGGACGGCCGGCTCGTCTCGGCACGGGCGGCATGCAGCGCCTGCTCGATCGCGGCCAGGTCATTGCCGTCTTCCACGCGTTGGGTATGCCAGCCATAAGCGGCGAAGCGTTGTGCGCGGTCTTCGGTAAAGGTCATGGCGGTACCCGCTGAGAGCGTGACGGCGTTGTCGTCATACAGGTAGATGAGCTTGCCCAATTGCAGGTGGCCAGCCAGCGATGCCGCCTCAGAGGCGACGCCCTCCATCAGGTCGCCATCGCTCACGATGCCATAGGTGAAGTGGTTGACGATGTCGAACCCGTCGCAGTTATAGCGCGCCGCCAGGTTGGCCTCTGTGATGGCCATGCCCACGCCGTTGCCGAAGCCCTGGCCGAGGGGGCCGGTCGTCAACTCGACCCCCGGCGTCAGGCCCCGCTCCGGGTGGCCCGGCGTGATGCTGCCCCATTGCCGGAAACGCCGCAGTTGTTCGAGCGGAAGCGCATAGCCGGCGAGGTGGAGCAGGCTGTATAACAACGCCGAACCGTGGCCCGCGGACAGCACGAAGCGGTCGCGGTCGAACCAGTGCGGGTTGGCCGGATGATGTCTGAGAAAGCGGGTCCAGAGCACATAGGCCATCGGCGCCGCGCCCAGCGGCAGGCCAGGGTGGCCGCTGTTGGCGTTCTGCACGGTGTCCACCGACAAGAAGCGCAGGGTGTTGATGCAAAGCCCATCCAGCGCGGCGGCAGGAAGACCGGAGGAAGTCATCGGGTCCACTCTGGATCTCCTGAAATCGGCTCCCACGTAACACGGTGGGAGCGGAAACAAGGCGCGAAAGACGTAGTGGTCTGTTCGGCTGGCGGCAACTGCGGCGTCATCCGGTCCAAACGCGTTGAGCGGCTTTTGCCGGGTCCCAGCCCTCGGCCGGATGGCCGAGGGCTGGGGAACGCCGGGCTTTCGTCCAGTGTGCCTATGCAAGCCGCGGAAGGATCCTCGGCGCTGCACTTGACTGGTTTTCTGTGACTTTCCCTACCCGTTCCGCATTCCGGAGGATCATCAGCGCGTCGTCATTAGCCAATACAGATGAACCCGCCATTTCAGGCACCGGTACCTCGGGGAATAGTACCGGCATGCTTTTCTTGATGAGCTTGTGCGACCCGGATGGTCCGAAGCGATAGACGCACTTCTCTTCGAGATCGGCAAGGTGCCACCGCCGGACCAGGTCGGCAAAGCCGTTCAATGTGTGTCCCGGAATCTTGGATTGCATATGCCCTTCCAACGTGACTGAGATGCGATGGTTCCTCCGCAGCCACGAGTGAGATCGAGCAAGCTTGCTGCCTTGAAGGGCCAATGCTTCGGACTGGGGGAACAACATCTGCAGCGAGGATAGGCATGCGCCTGTCTGCTGTCGGTACGGTGCCGTACCGTGATGCGGTGTCCCCGTGCCGTCAGCCTGGCACGGCGCCGGATACGCGTGAACGGCTCCGAACACCGATCCGCGATTTCCAGCGATCTCCCTACGCGCTTGTGAAGTGCCTACCTGTCCGCCAGCGTACCGACTTCAGCATGGATTGGTGTCAGCCTTGGTCCGTCGGGGCTGCGTGATGAAGGAATGCTTCCTTCGTGATGCCACGGCGCGCGGCTGCCTGTTCAGGGCGGCTCGCATACCCCGGGGACACTCCGCGCCTGCAACCACTTGTTTCGTCCGAATCGAGGTAGTTCAAATGAGATCCACCCGCTCCATCAGCTTCACCACCGGCGCAGCGTTACTCGCGCTCGCAGCTGGCTTCTACGCTCCCCTTGGCCAAGGGCAAGGCAATGCACCGCCTGCCTCGCCCACGAACCCCAACCCCACACATGAGACGGCTCGCGAGGGCATGTCTGATACGGCAATCACAACCAAGGTCAAGGCCAGCCTGCTTGATCAGAAGGATCTGAGTTCGATGCACATCCACGTACGCACGCGCCAAGGCGTAGTACGCCTGACCGGCAGCGTTCCAACCACGACGGAACGGCAGATGGCAACCGAGGTAGCCAAGGGCGTGTCCGGGGTGACGTCGGTAGAGAACCTCCTGAGCGTCCACAAGTCCTGACAGGTTGGCTGGTTCGTGGCGAGCCTTTATCGGCCGGACAGTCTGGGCAGCACCTTGCCGGCGTGCGCCGGCGGCCGTGACCAGCCGAGCCATATCAACACAGGAGCGATCATGCACAGGGTCATTACCTCCGCACAGCACCGTAAGTCGGAGCCCGGTGGCCGCGCATCAATGCCTGCGCCCGAGGAAGGCCATACCTATCAGGCCGCCGTGGACGCATCGCTGGAGATGACATTCCCGGCTAGCGACCCCATCTCGCCGGGCGTCGCCATGTACGCGGAACAGCAGGTCAGTACCCCGCGCGACAAGACAGACTGGAAGCTGGCTGTCGGCAGTAAAAACCGGCCTTCCGGCGCCGAGCCGGCCGAGCAACGCAAGGGCAAAACCCGTGCGCATTGACAGATTGCCCAGGCCAGCGCCCGACGCCGGTCCGATGGGCTACCCACCCTACCTGGAGTCACACCATGAACGTCAATGAATTGGACCATCGCAGCGGCGAACCGCGCGCTGCCATCGTCGGCAACAGCGAGCCGGACAGCTCCGGACCCGGCCCCGTCATCATGGCTGCCGACACGCTCGACGGCAATCTGGTTCTCGGTCCAGGTGGCGACAAGCTCGGCAAGATCAATCACATCATGCTGGATGTTCCCCGCGGGCAAATCGCCTATGCGGTGCTGTCATTCGGGGGCTTTCTGGGCGTAGGAACCAAACTGTTCGCCGTGCCCTGGTCGGCGCTGACGCTCGACACCGTGCGCAAGAGCTTTGTGCTGGGCATCGACAAGGAGCGGCTGGAAGCCGCGCCAGGCTTTGATCAAAACCATTGGCCGAGCATGGCGGATCCGCAATGGGCCACCAGTATCCACGAGTACTATGGCGCGCCCCCGTACTGGAAGGCAGGCCGGCACGAGCGGGAACTGGATCTCTGATCGCGGCTTGCGCAGCGCATCCTGAACAGTTTCGCAGCGGACTATCACCCGCACCGGGCCACGAGGCCACAGCCGCATCGTCTCCCTGACCCGTCCCGACCTGGTCGCCGGCACGCATCATCCTGACGCGTGCCGGCGACCAGGGTGACATGCGGCGTGGCAGATTTTCTGCGAGCCCGTGATCATGCCTGAACCGGCTGAACCGCGCCCCGCGAGGCAAGCGGCGCATCTGAAATTTTCCGAGTCTCCCAGCCTGCATGGCCTGGTCAGCCTCGCCATCGGTGTGACCGTTGTCGCCGGGCTCTATGTTGGGCGAGACGTTCTGATCCCCATCACGCTCGCGATCTTCCTCAGCGTCCTGGTAAGGCCACTGGTCAGCTTCCTTTGTCGTATCAAGCTCGGCCGGATCGTCTCGGTTCTGGTCGCCGTGACAATTTCGGTTTCGGTATTGGTCTTGCTAGGCGGCGTGATTGTCGCCCAGATAACGGCGCTTGCCGTCGACATGCCTCGCTATCAGGCCACCATCGAACAGAAAATCAACACCGTGCATCGCCTGACAATTGGAAAGCTCAGCAGTATGGCGGGCACCGCTGGCAGGGCGCTTCAGCAGGCAACCGTTGATTTGCCACAAGTAGCTCGCGAGCCCCGCTCTGCCTCATCGCAGGCACAGCCCCCCGCAGCGCTTCCGGTCGAGGTGATCGAGCCGGCTCCGAGTGCCTTTCATCTGGCACGGCAAGTGCTCTCCCCCGTCGTCAGGCCGCTTGAGACCGCCTTTATTGTATTCATCGTGACCATCTTCATCCTGCTACAGCGCGATGACCTCAGGGATCGGGCTATCCGGCTGTTCGGGTCGGGCGATTTGCACCGGACCACCACGGCGATGGATGACGCTGCGCGGCGCCTCAGCCGGTACTTCCTTTCGCAATTTGCTGTCAATGCTGGCGTGGGCGTTGCTATCGGGACCGGGCTCTTCCTGATTGGCATACCAAGTCCGGTGCTGTGGGGCATGTTGGCCGCACTGTTGCGCCTGGTGCCCTATGTGGGAATCTGGATTGTCGCCGTTCTGGCAACCGCCCTTGCCGCAGCAGTCAGTCCTGAATGGTCGATGGCCATCTGGTCACTGGCGCTTTTCGTGATCGTCGAACTACTGGCCGGTCAGATCATAGAGCCAATGCTATATGGCCATAGCACCGGCATTTCGCCGTTTTCCGTTGTGGTTGCCGCAATCTTCTGGAGCTGGATATGGGGCCCGGTCGGGCTTATCCTGTCCACCCCGCTGACGCTCTGCCTGGTAGTCCTCGGCCGGCATGTCGGGGGACTCGAAATCCTCGACGTGCTGCTGGGTGACCAGCCGACGCTCACGCCAATTGAGAACTTTTACCAGCGAGCGCTGGCCGGCGATCCGGATGAGGTACTCGAACAAGCTGAAGTTCTGCTGCGCGACCGGTCACTCTCCTCGTACTACGATGAGGTCGCCATCAAGGGATTGCAGCTTGCGGCCAGCGACGTGTTGCGCGGCGTGGTAACAGCCGCACAACTGGCGCGAATAGAAACTACGGTGAACGATCTTGTCGAAGGTCTGGACAGCTTTGCCGACATTGACCCGAATCCAGGCGGGCCTGATGACCACACGGCTACGCTGGCACCGTACATCGCTGAACAGGATTCGCACCAGCCAGGGCCCTGCCCCCCATTGCCGGGTATCGAAACGCTACCCGCGAGTAGCGCCGACGGCCACGTCCTTTGCATCGCGGGAAGGGGCCCGCTTGACGAACTGGCGTCGACCATTCTCGTCCAGCTCCTCGGCAAGCACGGTCTGGATTGCAGGGTTGTCCCTCATGACGCTGCCTCGCGCGCCCGGATGCAAGGTATGGTGGTCGCCGCGCCGACGATTGTGTGTATTTTTTATTTGAACATTGAAGGCATCCCGTCCCACTTGCGCTACCTCGTTCGGCGGGTGCAGCAGCGCTTCCCGGATGCGTCGATCGTCGTCGGCCTCTGGCCAAGAGGTGACACGGATCAATGGAGCGAAACGCTCCAGAGCGCAATTGGCGCCAATCACTATGCCACTTCGGTTCGGAGTATGGTTGACGCATGTCTGGCCACGCTCAGACCCGAAAATGCGATCGATCCTGAGCCACTTCCTGGCGACGTGGGAACATAGAACCTCTCTGCCAAGGCAAGGGAAGAATCACAGTGTCAGCGCAATAACGTAGACGGGCTGCGACATGCTCCTCTCCCGGCAATATTCGCCAACGCTTGCATTCTTGCGTCGCAACGATGTCTGGCTGATCATCCTGGCGCTGCTGCCAGTGGGGATGTTGTTGGCCGTGGTGATCACGGCATTTGCGCTGGGTGTACGTGTCCAGGGGCTCGGTTGGCAGAGCGGGCTGGAACTGGCGCATTGGCAAAGGCTACAAAACGGCTGCGTGCAGGCCCGCGGCGAACGATTGCGAATCACCGGCTGGCGGCCCGTGACGATCACCGTAGCCAGCGTGAGCCTGGCCAACTGCCAGGCTGGCCGCGAGACACTGCCTCCCCCATGGACGCCGCCATTCTATCTCTTTATCGATGCACTTTCCATTCCCGGCTTGCCGCCGGTAGCACTCACCGTCCGCCAGCGCGAGCAGCGCTGGCAGGCATGGGGAAAGTATCAGCACAGCAATGCGACCGCTACCTATGACCGCATTTCCGGGCGCTGGAGCGCGCAGGGCCAGATTCAGGCGGCTGACATCGCGCCCGGGCTCCTGGGCTCGCTGACCTTCACGGGCCATGGGTTGTGGCAAGCCGGCCGACTGGACGGCGATTTGCAGGCACAGGGGCAACAACTGGGTCATCGCGGCCAGTCTCAACGGTCCGACATGAGGCTCGAGGCCAGCCTCGCCGCCAAAAAATGGCAATTGAATGCCGAACTGGGGGCACCGTTGACGCTCGGCGGTGACTGGAGCCTGGAAGCCCGGCAAGTGCTACGGGCCAGCGGCAATCTGGAGGGGGTGGAGTCCCTGCGCCTGAACCTGCGAGCGGCAGGCCCGCAAGGCACCATAGTGCTGACCCTGGATACCGAGGGCACCGGCGTAGCACGCGGCCAGGGCATGCTGACGCTGGCCGGGCCCTCGCTAGCTGGCCGAGTGCCTATTCGCTGGAATCGGCAAGAGTTGGAACTGTTGCCGGCGTCGATACAACTCCCCGAGGGGCTTCTGCTGCGCTGGCCTCGGCCCCTGACACTGCCACTGGCATTGGCCGGTGAATGCGCAATCTCGGCCGAGCTTCAGTATCGCGATCTGGAAGTCAGAACCGTCGACAGCCGGTTGGCCTGGCAGCAAGCCAAGTGGAACTGGCAAGGACGGGTTGACCTGGCAGGCAAAACCGCCGGATACGACCTGACCGGGTCTTGGCAAGGCCGCATCGAAGCCTCCGGGCTGGCGGGGGAATCAGCCAGCCTCACGGTCAGGGGGCCAGATCTGTTGCTGGCACTGCGCGTGCCGGTGACCGGCTTCCAGGCGCCGGGCTGGACCACGCGCGCGCAGTTCAATGGCCACTATGGCAACGCCCCTTTCACGGGGGCGCTCAGCGCCAGCTTTGCGCGAGGGCGCTGGCAAGGTACGGTTGAAGGCGACTCGCGGCTCCCCTTCTATGCACGGGGCGGGGGCCTGAAGCTCGTCGCATCCTGGTTTGGCGAGGACGGGCAGTGGTACCTGGGCACTGGCAGTCGCGCAACGATAGCCGACGGGCTGGTCGGAACGACAGTGATCAAGCCGGTCGCCATGGTTGCCACAACGCCTCTGCGCGTCGGGCCCCAAGGCGTATTCGGCAATCTGGAGGTCAAGGCGGAGGGCGTTGTTGCGACGCGCTGGGCACTGCCTGCCGTCACCGGGAAAATCGCCGTCGCCGGGCAGCAAGGCAGGGCCACGCTGCGTGCGCTGGCCTGGCAATCCGAGCTGACCCTGACCGCAGAGCTGGCTGGCCGCGGAAGGAACACCGGAGCGAAAGGCATGATGGAGATCAGGACACCGCTGTCTGCATCCATGAGCCGCAGCCTCGGCTTCACCTTGAAGCAAGGCATGCTCAATGGCCAAGGCCACTGGCAGTGGCAGGATGACTGGCGGCTGCAAGGCGACATATTCGTATCCGGGCTGGCGCTGGACTGGGGAGGCATTCTGGCCACGGGTGGCAACGGGGCAGCGCATATTGAACTGCACAGAAATGGCGTAACGCTCACAAGCATCGGCCCGATCATGCTCGCCGAACTGGATGTGGGCACCCTGGTGCGCAATATCCGCATGACGGTCCAATCTGACTTGACCACCTGGCACGCCGTCGATGTTTCCGCCGACGTGCTGGGAGGCCATATGCACGCCGCCACCTTGCAATGGCCGTCCTCCCAGTTTCAGGCGGTGACCATTGGGCGCATCAACCTGGCGGAGATAGCCGCGCTGCAAAGCGACCCGAACCCGACCGTTCAACTCGCTGGCCGCGTGGGCGGCAATCTGCCGCTACAACTGACGAAGGACTCCCTGGCCTTGCAGTCGGGTCGCGTGAGCAACGAGGGCCCCCTGTTACTCAAGGTCTTGCCGTCTGCCGGGGTCACCGCGATGGGCCAATCCAATCGCGCGGTGGAACTGGCGCTCGATGCCCTGAGCAATCTGGCGATTGACGAATTCGAGGCGCGTCTGAATATGAAACCGGACGGCTGGCTGGACGCCGCGGTCACCATCAAAGGCCAGAACCCGCAGAAGAGCAGCTTGCCAATCGTACTAAACTACACGCACCGGGAGAACGTGTTCGAGCTATTGCGCAGCTTGCGCATTGGGGATGATATCTCCCGGCGGGTACTGAACCGGATGCCTGCAGAAGGCTCGCGCAGCGATGACGTGGAGGACACGCCATGAAACCCGTCTTACTTGTCGCTTTACTGCCTCTGGCTGCCTGCACGCCTCGGATCGCCCTTGAGGCCCCCAAAGACCCGATCACCATCAATCTGAATGTGAAGATTGATCATGAGATTCGCCTCAAGGTAGAAAAGGATGTCGATAAACTCATCAGTGAAGACCGCACATTGTTCTAGGAGCCAACCATGAAAATGGCGACACAATTGATGGTGGTGCTACTGCTGGCTTGCAGTACGCTGGCCATGGCATTGGGCCTGGATAATGCCAAGTCACAGGGGCTCGTAGGGGAGCAACCAGATGGTTATCTGGGTGTTGTCAAGGCGACCCCGGACGCAGTGGAACTTGCCGCGGATATCAATGCGAAGCGCCGCGCGGCGTATGACGCCATTGCCAAGAAGAACGGCGCCACCCTGGAGCAAGTGGCGATCCTCGCAGGACAGAAAGCCATAGAGAAGGCGGCGACCGGATCCTTTGTCAAGACTCCTGAAGGTCAGTGGATAAAAAAGTAGTGCTCAGCGGAATCACGAATGCGGACCTCGCCCGCTTTCTGGTGAATATCAGGTAAGAATCAATTCTAATTATTTGATTCAATTGACGTAATCAGTCCTGGCAGTTGGATCTTTGGATCTGACTAACCTGACGTCAATCAGGATGGCCGAAACTTTTTATGGCGACTGGAAGGCAGTAATCGACAAAAGCGCTTGCATGGAAGCTATGTATTAACAAAAAAGCGTGTTCAGTAATGCAATCTAATCGTCAAACTCAAATCACCCCCAACGTAGGAGAACCTGGCAGCGGAAAACGGCGGTGCGCCGAGCCATCCTACCGCATCGTTCGAAAAACCATATCCTTCGGTAGGAATTACAAGCGCATTTGTATCCAGCTTACCGTTCATATTCTCATCATGTGCGACGGCTATGGCATACGTTCCCGGTGGAATTCCTTCAAAATTGCATTGCGCTTGATTATTCTTAACCCTTACTGACATGATATTCCTCGCTGAATGCAGATAGTCTGCAGGGAATCCGACTGGCGATTCAAAGAGAGTGCAGGCCACCATGCCTGTGCTGCTTCGAATGCCTAGAATCTGTATATGAATCGATTGCGAAAGGGCGGCGGAATATGGATAACCTGAGCACAGCAGTACCGCAAGCCATGTTGCGTAACGAACCGTCTTCGGCGTACGGTTCATGGGGATATTGCCTGCAACGGAAGCCAGAGCCTTCGGAGCAGTTGATTCAATCATGATTTTCCTCGCCACTACCAGATCATTGGCGTGTTGCGGTCGCGGTGGCCGCACCACTCCCTCAATGGGCAACCTAAGCTCACTTTAGTGCCAGTGGGAACGCCCCGCCATGACGAGCGCACCTCGCTGAACCGAGCAATGATGAGCCGATACCAGGCCTGCTGAGAGGTCGAATTTTGGTGTTGATGCTCAGTTGCCCCCGGGGCAAATAGGGTGCGCACCGTCCAGGGCAAACTGGTCCGACCCAAATCGCCGGCGGACTACTCATCCACGTCGCCACTGGCCCAGTTTTTCGTCGCCGTTTTCGCCGCATCGCCATGCACGCGCTCCCAGTGGCAGTGGGTCACGCGTTAGCGTGACGCGCGAGGCTCATGGGCATGAAGGCAGCAACTTGCAGGACGCCGGGATAGACACGCCGCATCGTCTCGCTGCGAACCACGCCACCGGTGTCCCCACCGCACGATCATACAAGGAGTCGCAAAAGCCACACCGCCGGCGGCGCAGGCCGCCACCATCACGCCTCGATGCGCCAGAGTATGCACATCGATTTTGTAGCTTTGTCTACCTAAACTTCATGCATGTTTCATGCTCGGCCCTTCTTGAGCATTCTTGACAGACAATATCGGTGGCCAATTGCAAAGCGTCAGACGCGTTTCGCGCACTACGTTCGCCTTTGAGGACTTGGGCAGATATTACGAGATGTATAAGGCCAAACATAGGCGCGTCGTCTGCGCAACAAGGAAAACGCCTCATTCGGGCTTGCCGAGAATTTTCCAAACTGCCAGGAAGAAGAGCATGCCATACATTCGTGCCCTCATCGCCGTATTCGTTGTCCACGGTGGGCTGAACCATCTGCTGGGATACGTCCTTGAGCCTAGCTCGCTCGTCTCCGTCGCAACGGGCATGTGGTTCGGCCTTGGATACGCGAGAGTCTTCCAAGGCTTCCCAAAGGCCGACACCTTCAAAGCTGCGTTCAAGGGAGTAATCATGGCAATGCTCTGGCCGATCGTGCCGGTCCAGCATCGACCACGATGACCACGAACGCCAGAACCGCCTGCGGGCGGTTATTTTTTAGCCCACCTAACATGCCGAAAATGTGGAGGGTTTTTTGGATTGGGATCGCGGGCTCGTCGGCAAGTTGTGTCGCAATTGGAATGCGAAGCGGCTACATCCCCTGGACGCCTGATGACCGTAGCGAAGAAGGCCCGCCGCCAGCGACATCGCGCTTGGCGCTGAGCCTGAAATCGACCGTCTCTTCTGCTCGGTCAACCGCACGGTAAAGATAGACTCACTTGTCACGGACCTTCACATACGTCTCGTCGACACGCCATGAACGAACAGCGGAGTTCGCAAACCGATTCCAGCGCGTGACGAACTCCGCCGTGAAGCACTTGAGGCAGCGTGTGGTCGCCGTGTGTGCAAGCGACAGACCTCGCTCGGCCATCATGTCAACGAGGTCTCGAAGGCTGAGCTTGTAACGCAGGTACCAACGCACGCACATCACACTGATTTCTTGGTCAAAGTGGCGGCCGCTGGAGAACCAGTCGATGGGTCTAAGTTTGCCCATTGCGCGCTCGCGCTCGTAAAAAAAGCCGAGCCTCCGGTTTGGACCAGAGCCCGTCACGCTATCCTAATAGAACACTCTTCACGAATCAGCGCCCACGCCAATCGTTGTTCAACCCGCGTTGTCGAGGCGGAGCATCTTGTTACCCTTCATAGGCACCGTCGGTAAATGGGTCAGCCTTGCCGATCCGCGTGCCATCAGTGTATGAATCGAACGTACCCGCCTTGCCACCATCGGTATAGGGATCGTGCGGCGCCTTGATGCTGCTGGCATCCGTGAACACATCCCTTGTTGCGCCTGCATACTCCTTGGCGTGCTCTAGCCAAAGGGGCCAACATCCGAACCATGATGTCGGCCCAAGCTGCTCGCGGAGCGACAGCGCTCGCATGCTGGCGCAAGCCCTGCCCGATCACTTGCCGTACTTCGCCTTCACGTCGGCCGTGCACTTGTCCTTGGCATCGCCGGACAAGGCATCGCATTTCTCCTTGTCGGCTTGGTACTTGGCGTCCATGGTGTCCTTTTTGGCGTCGCGGCGAGCCTCGGCGACATCTTTGCTGGTGCCGGTGTCGGCGGCCTTCTCGACCTTGACCGCTCCAATCGCCTTCTCGTGGGCAACCTTGGCTTCCTTCACACAAACGTCCTTGGCGTTGCCCTTCCTGTCGCCGCACATTTCCTTAGCCACGTCGTAGTCTCGATCGGCCTTGACCTTGTGCGCCTTTCCCTGGGCCTGGGCGGTGCCGTCGCGCATAGCTTCGGCGTTCGCCTTCGCGACATCCCGATCGCGCTTGGCCTCCGCCTTGCAAACGTCCTTGGCGTTGGCCATCATGCCGCCGCATTTGGCGCTGGCGGCTTTGTAGTCAGCGTCGGCCTGCTTCACTGTGGCGTCGTAGTCTGCCTTCGAACCCGCGGCAGGCGCGGTTAGTGCCAGTACAGCCCCTCCCGGCGCGACAGCCATCATCCCAAACAAGGCAGCGAATAGCCATTTAGTCATCATGTCGCACTCCCTATTAGTAGCAGGACTTCTCAGCGTTGCGTACTGGCATTTCCAGCGGCGATTTTGCGAAGGCCCTGCAAAGAGACTACATCGCTTGCATGCCTGGCGTCAGAATCCAAATTCCGAAACTCGCGTCGGACAACTCCCACAGACCGAGCATAGCCTGCACACATGACGACGTGAGACCCGGTGTCACATCGGTGCCGGCCAGGGGCTGCCGCCCCTATCTTCCGGGCATACCAGTCATGCAATCTACAACCAGTAAGCCCACACGCGCGCGGTCATCTCCTTCATACGCATACCGATCGAACGGTCGTTCCATTGTTCAAGCGTGATGGGATTGGACGCGGCGAGATCCACCTCGAACATGGCTTGCATTTGCGCCCCGAACTCCTGCCCCAGGACGACGGCGTTTACCTCGTCGTTGTGCAAGAAGCTGCGCCAGTCGAGGTTGGTCGAACCGATGGTGGACCAGACACCGTCGATAACCGCTGTCTTCGAATGCAGCAGCACGTCACGCCGCTCGTAGAGCTTTACGCCGGAGCGCAACAGCTCGTCGTAAAAGGAGCGTCCGGCGAAGAACACCAGCCACGAATCGGTCTTGCTCGGGAGGATGAGTTTGACATCAACGCCGCGAACTGCGGCATCCTTGAGCGCGGCTAGCAACTGCGGGTCGGGAACGAAATATGCGTTGGTCAAATATACGCTGGTTACCGCGCTGCCGATTGCCGAGAGCAGTGTCGCGTAGATGAGGCTGTAGGGCTCATCAGGCGAACTGCCGATGGCGCGCACGACCTCCGTTCCTGTATTGCCGAGTTGTGGAAAATAATTCTTCGGCGCAAGCGGCTCCCCTTTTTGCTTACCCCACGTTGCCAGAAACAGCTTCTGAAATTCCCGGACCACCGGCCCTTCCACTTTCAGGTGGGTATCGCGCCAAGGAGGACTTCCATCGAGCCGACGCTTGGATTGGGGCCGGAAGGATCCGCTGGAATAGACGCTGCTGATATTGATCCCGCCAAGGAAGGCGATCCGACCATCGACAATCAATAGTTTGCGGTGATCGCGTTGATTGACCTCCCACCCCTTCTTTGCGGACAGTGGGTTGACCGGATTGAACTCCAGCACCTTGATGCCGCTGTCGGAAAGGCGCTTGAAATATCCCTTCGGTGAGTTGATCGCCCCCACGCTATCGTAGATGAGATTCACCTGCACACCCTGGGCCCGCTTCTCAATCAGCGCATCGGCAAAGCGATTCCCTACCGCATCGTCTTCGATAATGTAGGTTTCCATGTTGATATGGTCTTTCGCACTGCGGATGGCGGCAAACATGGCCTGAAACGTGGCTGGACCGTCCTGCAGCAGAAGCACCTTGTTACCCACCACCAACGGGCTGCCGACGATGGCCGCCTCGAGCGCCAGATGCCGATCAAAGATATTGGTTTCATCGCTGTGGCTCTTGAGGCGGCTGAGAATTTCCTTGCTTTGCTGGGCCGAAAGCGGACCGTGCGCGCCCCCGAGTTGGACGGGCTGGTCGGGGCGGCTCCTCATATCCGGGACAATGGTCGGCAACACGCTGCATCCGCCCGCGACGGCAAGCGAGATCGCCAGCCATCCCGCAATCCTGGCCAGCCTACCGCACCGGTGAATCCACTCAAGGAACAAGGCTGCCTCCGTCAATTGCAAATATCTCGGAGTCCGACCAGCCAACTGCGTCATGGTAGGGCCCACTCACCCGCTTCCGACCAAGCTCACCGTGTAGCGCGATCCACGCGACGCCCCCCGTTCGGTTGCGACGAACTGGTTCAACTTTGCCTGCGATCAGTCGATTTTTTTGAGGCGAATCCATCGCGTGATCACTTACGCGTGGCAACGGTGCCCGCGCCCACCCGTGGACGTGAGGCGCAGGCCGGCAATCGCTCGCGGCCAGTGACTGTCATTTGATCCGCATGTCATTCTTGACCGACTTCACCCCCTTGACGCCACGTGCAACCTCGACTGCCTTGTTGGCGTCGGCCTGGGACCTGACAAATCCGCTCAGTTGGACAACACCTTTGAAGGTTTCGACGTTGATTTCGGCGGACTTCAAGGTCGGCTCATTGAAAACTGCCGCCTTTACTTTCGTGGTAAGGACCGTGTCGTCGACATACTCTCCAGTCCCTTCTTGCTTGGGCGTCGATGCGCACCCTAGGGAAAAAGCCATCAGGACGGTTAGGAAAAAGGCGGAAAGACGGTTTAGGTATGTCATTGCTAGGTCCTCCAGATGAATGACAATGCGAAAATCCCTCTCGAAGTTCGATCCGAGTCGAGAGCCCCCCGAATGCAAGCTCTATTGCTTGAAAAAAAGAAAACGTGGATCTCACTGTCTCATGAACGGCGTCAGTAGCGCGACCTCGGCACAACGCGCTATATCTTGCCCATCAGCAACAGTACGAGCAGGATTACCAGCACCAGCCCAAGACCACCGCTGGGACCGTAGCCCCACCCCCGGCTGTGCGGCCAGGCTGGAAACGCGCCGATCAGCAGTAAGATGAGCACGATCAATAGTATTGTTCCCAATGTCATTTCATGTCTCCCAATAGTCAGGCATAGCAGCGGAGCTTCCCGGAAAACTCCTGCAACGCACGGATTCCGCTTTGGTCGCAGCGCCGGAACCAGTCTTCCAGCTGCTTGACCAGTTGCTCCTCCGGGATGGCAGAGCGGCTCCACAACGCGGTGAGGTCTTGGCGCATCGCGTAGACGGTGCGCAGCAACGCACTGGCATGCAGGGCCTGGTGCAGGACTGCGCGCTCACGCGCCGGTAGGGCGCCCGCCTCTCTTTGTAGCCAGTGCCTGAGCGCTTCCTTCGCCTTGGCCTCATTCAGACCCGGTAGGGCACGCGCCCGCAGGGTGCGGATTTCCCCCAATGCGGTTTTCCGCAGGGTGCTGGCGAACTTGGCCAGTACGTGGTAGCGGTGCGTGGAGATGGCCTGCAGGGTCTGCGCGTCGCAGCCTGTCCTGGCCGGATTGAAGCGGATCTTTGGCGCCACCCTGTGTACCCTGGCAAGACGGAGCGCCACCAGCAAGCGGATGTACACCCAACCAAGGTCAATTTCCCACCACTTGCTGGACAGCCTGGCTGAGCTGACGTAGGCATGATGGTTGTTATGCAGTTCCTCGCCGCCGATCAGAATGCCCCACGGCACGATATTCGTGGAAGTGTCATTTGGCGCGTACGTGCAGTAGCCCCAGTAGTGGCCGATGCCGTTGATCACGCCCGCGGCGAAGAACGGAACCCACAGCATCTGCACGGCCCAGATGCTCAGTCCGATCGGGCCGAACAGCACCAGGTCGGTCACCAGCATGATGCCGATCCCTAGCCCGACGTGCTTCGCATAGAGATTGCGCTCAATCCAGTCATCGGGGGTGCCGTGCCCATACCTATGTAGCGTTGCAGCGTTCCTGGCCTCACTGCGATAGAGTTCGGCACCTTCCAACAGCACTCGCCAGATGCCGTAGAACTGCGGGCTGTGCGGGTCTTCCGGGGTTTCGCACTTGGCGTGGTGCTTGCGATGGATCGCCACCCACTCCCTGGTCACCATACCGGTGGTCAGCCACAGCCAGAAGCGCAGGAAATGGCTGGCGATGGGATGCAGATCGAGGGCGCGGTGGGCCTGGTGACGGTGCAGGAAAATCGTGACCGACGCGATGGTGACGTGGGTCAAGCCCAGCGTCACAAGCGGGTAACCCCACCAGGGGAGACTAAGCAAGCCGAAGTGCATCGCCGGCTCCTTCGCAACAGTTTCGGCGTCGATAAGCCTCAGAGATCTGTCCGAGCTCCAGAAAGCTCTATCTCAATCCGAAGTATCCAAGCACGAACAAAACGATGACGACGGCCCCGACAAGCCAGATGATGTTATTCATAATGCGCTCCTTGAACTATTCCCCTGCATGAACTGCAGGCGCGATGTGAATCTGTCCGCGCGGACATACCATGCGAGGTGCCCATGGCTTTTCGCAGGGGTAGTGTCACTTTGTCACACACGACACGGAAACGTCTGTACGGTAGCGGTCAACACCACATTGGATGACTGGCGGCGCGGCAAGGCGGCATGTGGCACGGTCTACAGGGTCCGCGCGTCGCAGCTTGCCCTGGCCGGATGAAGCGGATTCTTGGGAGGCACTACCAGTCAAAGCGGTAGTCTCTGGTCGGATGCAGTTGCCATCTCCCGTCCCCGGGCAGCTCCAGAACCTGGTGGTGATATTTAAGGAGTGTGGGTCGATGGCTGACGCTGACAAGCGTCGTCGGCATGCCGGCCAACTGCAAGTACAGACCTTCCTCGTTGCCAATATCCAAGGCGCTGGTAGCCTCATCGAGCATGGCATAGCGCGGCTTTGCGAGCAGTACACGCCCGATCGTGAGGCGCTGTTGCTCTCCAACGGACAACACTTTGCCCCAATCCAGCTCCGCGTCCAGCCCGCCAAATCTGCCGACGATATCCGGCAGGTTGACCATCTCCAACAGCAGCAGGAGTTCCTCGTCGGATATCTCCCTATCATGGTTGTTCGGATACAGCAGCTGGTTGCGCAGGCTGCCGACCACCATGTAAGGGTGTTGCGGCAAAAACAACATTTCGTCCGGCTTGGGGCGCATGATGCATCCCGTGCCGCAGCTCCACAAGCCCGCGATCGCGCGCATCAGAGAACTCTTCCCACCTCCGCTGGCACCGACAATGAGCAGCCCCTCTCCCGGGTTGATCGACACGGTCAAGTCCCTGACCAGCGTCCTCTCATGATTCGGCGTCTGCAAGGTGACATGTGCTAGCGCCAGGCGGGAGTCCTGCATGGCTTTGATCGTGCCCCCTGCATTCGGGGAGGCTGCCGCCTTCCTGGTCAGGGAGATGGAGAATGTGTCCAGTCGATCCAGGCCCGCCACAAATCGGCTCAGGTTTTCAAAGTTGTCAACGAGCACGGCCAATGCGCTCAGTATGGCCGCAAACGCGCCGGCAGCCTGGATGGCGCGACCGACTTCGAGCTCGCCCGAAAGGACGCGCGAAGCGACAATGGCGCTGGGCAGCATGATGGTCAGGAAGCCATAGCCATACTGAAAAAAATTCAGATTCAGCTGCCAGTTGATGAGTTTGTTGAAGTTGCGGAAGGCCTGTTCAAAACGCCCCCGCACATGAAAAGACTCCTGGGCTTCACCCCGATAGAACGCAATAGACTCAGCGTTCTCGCGAACTCGGATCAGGCTGAATCGAAAATCCGCCTCCCGCTTTAACTGATAAAAGTTCAGACCAATCAGGACTCGCCCGAAGAAATATATCGATATCGAGGTGCCAGCGACGGCGTAGAGAACAAGAAAGAGGACAAGCGACCTGGAGATCGACCACAGGACGTTGCTGAACGCAATGAGTTGCAGCAGTGCACCCATGCTGACCAGCAGGAAATATAGAGACTGCTGCGTAAATGTATTGATGTCCTCCGTCATCCGCTGATCCGGATTGTCTATCGTGGCATCTGAATTGAGTTTGTAGAAAATTCTGTCCTTGAAATATCCGTCCAGATAGTGGTTGGTCAGCCAGCGCCTCCAGCGAATGCCGAGTTTATTTCTAACATAATAGTAAAATGCATAGATCGGCACCGCCAGGATCAGAATGTAGATGCACTTTGTGATGGAGATCCAGAAACGATCCGCATCCTTGGCCGCCAATGCCGATGTAAATTCCCCGGATTGCTCGTTGAACAGTACATTGGTTTCGGTTTGCCCCAACAGCAACAGTATCAACAGAATAAGCAAGCCAACTGCCGTCCATTTATCCCGGGAGAACCAGTAAGGCTTCGCAATGGCCCAGAATCGAGTCCACAGATGACGGCTGGAAGCGCCAATACTGTTCTCAGACGCTGGACTGCCGTGCGGCCTCGGATCGCTAACGACGCTCATGTCACAACTCCCAGAACAGAACGGATCACATACTCGTCACATTGATCCCGGCGCGGGCAACACTGCAGGTCGGCAGAAGATCACTATTGAAATATAGGTCAGCAATATGGTGAGAAGAAGGGAAGGCGTGGTGCGCAACGAGGAGAGCCGCCTGCACTGAGCTTCTGACCGGATCTGGGTGTAATTAAATAAATAGCACGGACTGTGCGCTGGCGGACGGCGCCCGGCTCGAGTGTGAGCTATATATAAATCCGATGCAGTGCTCGCTGCCGATTGAACGCACAGGAAATCCGCGTCCCATTTTCGTCGGCGACACTCCGTTATTTTCCTTCCGGATTAATAGGACCGGACTAATTGCGTGACTGGCCAGTCGCTTTTACTGGACCTCTATGCCGATTTGAAGTGATTTCTTCCGGAGTTTCCGGGTATCATACCGACCTTCTTGAAAAGGTGAGGAAAATGCCAACAGATTATCCCACTACCGTCATCGTCATTTATCAGGACAGCCCCCGCAATTGGTACTTTGCGGAGGTTGACCCGACGGCGTGCATCTGCCGGCTTGGCCCGTTCGACAGCGAAAATGCAATTCACGAAATCCTTTCTGTCATCTACCCTGCTGGTCTGCCCCGTGAAACCATCGACACCCCCGGCGACTACGACGACGTCACAATCCTGCGCACAGCAAAAGCGGCTGTCGATGTCTCGTTCGTCAGCCCTTGCCCGACTGGAGATGTAGGAGCAGGGACATCCACTTCCTGGTGGAGACTTCTCTTCGGCCGTCACGCTCCTGCGAGTGGCTCTCTTCGTGTACTGGGATCGAATAGCTAGAACCCATCAGAAAGGGGGACGGTCATGCAACGACGTGTCACTGTCGGTAACCATCAGGTTTCGATCGAAGTGGAGCAAAAGTACGATCCCGTCGCGCCCGCCTTTGCCATCGGGTATACGGTGCGCTATTCAATTGCGCGTACTGACGGGCGGCCGGTCAGGGACGGTCTCCTGAGCGTGCAGTCCTACGAGCTGATAGACGGTACGGAACACTTTCCAACCATTGATACTGCGCTTGATTACGGCGAGCCAAAGGCACGTAACACGACATTGCGACGTTACAGCGGCTACCCCGCTGTCCAGACGCGCAGTGGTCGAAGCCCCGCTTCGGATCGGGAAACCGGCGCATACTGGGTTGGCACCGCTGTGCGGATGCCTGTAGTCAAGGAGCGCCCGGCGTGCCATCACTGGATCATAGGAGTCCACCATGGCACTGAATTTCCCCAATCCCAGCCGCAGCTACGACGCGGCGCGGCACTGCGTATGCTTCTGGGGCTACGACAACGCCCGCGAGGTCGCATTTCAAGTCTCTGACAGTATCCTTTTGCGCCTGAGTCAGGAGGTGACCTCCGAAGAGACCGCCTTTCTCGCTACATTCGACCGGTATCGCGAACGGATATTCGAGCTGGCAAAGAATGCATACACGCCGGGCGCGCGCAATACCTACACCATTTCGTAATGGCGGCGGCTTGCAGGCAGAGCAGCGTGCAAGGCCCCCAACCGTTACACCTCAAGGCGTCGACAGGTCAGGCAACAAGCGATCGAACTCCCGCTTCACGACCGCGTAGCATTCGCATACTCGTTTTTCCAGGCCCATCCGGTCGAGTACCGTAATATGCCCATGGCTGTAGCGGATCAGGCCAGCGGCCTGGAGCTTCAAGGCGGCCTCGGTCACGCCGGAGCGCCGCACCCCGAGCATGTTGGCAATGAGTTCCTGCGTCATCGTCAGGTCGTTGGAGGGCAGTCGGTCGATGCTCAGCAGCAGCCATCGGCACAGTTGCTGGTCGATGGAGTGATGGCGGTTGCATACTGCGGTTTGTGCCATCTGGGTGATGAGCGCCTGCGTATAGCGCAGCAACAGGCGCTGCAAATGTCCGCCCCGCACGAACTCCTGCTTCAGGATCGTTGCGCTCAAGCGGTATCCATGGCCGGCGCTTTGCACGATGGCACGACTCGGGGTCGTTTCTCCCCCCATGAAAATGGCAATCCCGACCATCCCCTCATTGCCCACGATTGCAATCTCGGCGGAGGCCCCATCTTCCATCACGTACAGTAGCGAGATGATCGAATCGGTCGGGAAATAGACGTAACCCTGTTGATCTCCTGACTCATACACGACATGGGCCAGCGGCAGTTCCACCAAGGTCAGTTGTGGTGCGAGGCGCTCCCAGTCGGCAACCGGCAGCGCAGCGAGAAGGTGATTGGACTTCGGATCGTGCGTGACGCGCATGACTGCATCTCACCGCTCAGAACAGGTTGATATCAGTGCCTCCGACCTTGCCGAAGGGCCGCCACCCAGGCCACGGGACGGTAGAGGATCACTTACCTTTGTCAATATAGGTCAGCGGCCGGACAAGGCAAATGCCAGACCAGAGTGCGCGGCAAGTCATGCCCACCTCCGTGGATGCGCGCTCTCGGGTCTCGCCCTGCCCGCTTGGAAAATTTGACGGCAATGGAATAAAAGTCCCGGTCCGTACGCCTGCGGACGGCATTCCCCCTCTCGCTGGCTCATATTCCATAGCGACACGCCTCGTTCAAGCATCCTGAAATAAGGCCAGGGCTGACGCAAAGCTCCCGCGGCAACAATGGTGCCACGGCGTCTTTTTGCTTCCCGGACCGCTGAATGGTCTCGCCCATGAACCTGAAGCTGAATCTCACCTTCCCGTTGCGCGCATTCGACGCGTCCGGCGTGCCGTCACCCTGGGACAGCACAGCGCCGGTACGCGAGGAATTGTTCGGCATTGAACGGCTGGAGCAGCACGCGCAAAGCCTCGCCGCAGCACAGGCAATCACCGCGCAGCCGCCCCACGTTTTGCCCCTGCGCAGCCGGCTCAGGGACAATGCCGCTGTCCTGCTGGCCGCCTATCGGGCAAGTGCTGCCGAGTTGGAGGGCGGCACCGAGGTAGCGCCGGCGGCGGAATGGCTGCTGGACAACTATCACATCGTCGAGGAACAGATCCGCGAGATTCGGGACGACCTGTCCCCCGGCTACTATCGCCAGCTGCCCAAACTCGCCGAGGGGCCATTCACGGGCTATCCGCGCGTCTTCGGGCTGGCCTGGGCCTTTGTGGCCCACACTGACAGCTACCTCGATCCAGACATCCTGCGCCGCTTCATCGCCGCCTATCAGCGCGTCCAGCCGCTGACGATTGGCGAACTGTGGGCGGTGGCGATCACGCTGCGCATTGTTCTGGTCGAGAACCTGCGCAGACTCACCGGGCAAATCACGGCCGGCCGGGTTGCGCGCGCCGATGCGGATGCGCTGGCCGGGCGGTTGCTAGCTACAGGGGGCGCCCGCACGGCACTCGAAACGGATATTGCCGCACGCCCCGCTGCGCCACTGTCCGAACTGTTCGCCGCGCAACTCGCCAGACGCCTGCGCGACCAGGACCCGAGAACCATGCCGGCACTGGGCTGGCTCGAGGAGCGCCTCGGACTGCAAGGCACTTCGGTCGACGAGGTGGTGCTGCACGCGCAGCAGCGGCAAGGCGCCTCCAACGTGACGGTGCGCAACATCATCACGAGCATGCGGCTGATGTCTGATATCGACTGGGCTGAGTGGTTCGAGAGCGTCAGCCTTGTCGACGCGCGGCTGCGCGCGGGCAGCGACTTTGCCGAGATGGATTTTCCGACCCGCAACCTGTATCGCAACGCAATCGAGGAACTCGCGCGCGGCGCCTCGTGCCCGGAGCTCAGGGTTGCCGAGCTGGCGCTCAGCGCCATGCCAATACCGGCGTCCTCAGCGGACGAAGTGACTGATAGGGTCGACGCGACCGAGGACGCCCGTCGAGTCGATCCGGGCTATCACCTGATCGGCGCAGGCCGTAGTGCGCTCGAACGTGCCATCGGGTTTCGCGCGCCGCCCCGCCTGTGGGTCAGCCGCTGCTGCAAGCAGCTGGGCCTCGGCGGCTATGTCGGCGCGCTCGTGCTGGTCACGGCCGGCCTGCTGGCGCTCGCGCTATGGCTCTTGCCTGCCGGCCTGGCGCTCGGCTGGCTTGTGCTGCTGGTGCTGTGCTGGATCGTGCCGGCCAGCGAGGTCGCCAGCACGCTGGTCAACCGCGCGCTTGCCGGGCGGCTGGGGGCGACGATCCTGCCCGGCCTGGAGCTCAAGGCCGGCGTTCCGCCCTCGCTGCGAACGGTGGTGGTGGTGCCGACCCTGCTGACCAGCGAGGCCGACCTGTGCGAGCAGATTGAGCGGCTGGAGGTGCATCACCTCGCCGGCTCAGGCGGCGACCTGAGCTTTGCCTTGTTGACCGATGGCGTCGACGCGGACCAGGAGGTGCTGCCTGGCGACGCCCATCTGCTTGCCGTGGCCAGCGCGGCGATCGCCCGGCTAAACCAGCGCCATGGGCCGGGTCCGGCCGGCGATCGCTTTCTGTTGCTTCACCGCCGACGCGTGTTCAACACCGTGCAAGGCCAGTGGATGGGTTGGGAGCGCAAGCGCGGCAAGCTGCATGAACTGAACCAGCTGCTGCGCGGCGCCAGCGACACCAGCTACGTGGCCGTCGACGGCCGGGCACCGCAAGTGCCGGCCGGCGTGCGCTACGTCATCACCCTCGACGCCGACACGCGGCTGCCACGCGACGCCGCGTTGCGGCTGATTGGCAAGATCGCCCATCCGCTGAACCGGCCACGGTTCGATGCGGCCCGGCAGCGCGTCGTGGGCGGCTACGGCATTCTCCAGCCGCGCGTCACGCCATCGCTGCCGATTGGCCGTGAGGGTTCGCTCTACCAGCGGGTCTTCTCCGGGCCGGGCGGCATCGACCCCTACGCGGCGGCCGCCTCCGACGTCTACCAGGATCTCTTTGGCCAGGGTTCCTATACGGGCAAAGGCATCTATGATGTCGATGCCTTTGAAGCGGCGCTCAACGGCCGGGTCCCGGAGAACACGCTGCTCAGCCACGACCTGTTCGAAGGGGTATTTGCCCGTGCCGGGCTGGCCTCCGATGTTGAGGTAGTCGAGGAGTTTCCCGCGCGCTACGACGTGGCGGCCAGGCGCCAGCATCGGTGGACGCGTGGCGACTGGCAACTGCTTGGCTGGATCTTCGGGCAGCATAAGGGCATCCACGCGGTGCCGGCCATCGGCCGCTGGAAGATGCTGGACAACCTGCGCCGCTCGCTGCTCGCGCCCCTGTTGCTGCTGAGTCTGGTGCTGTGCTGGCTCCTGCCCTGGCCGGCGGGGCCGCTGGCGACTGCCCTGCCGCTGGCTGCCATTGCGATTCCGGCCGTGCTGCCTGGCGTCCTGTCCGGGCTGCGACACCGCAGCGGCATGCGCCTGCGCAACCATATGCAGGCGCTGCTCGCAGACCTGCGGCTAGCCGCCACACAGACCCTGCTGGTGCTCGCGTTCGTGCCCGACCAGACCTGGCGCGCGGGTGACGCCATCGCCAGAACGCTGACACGGCTGTATTCCACGCACCGCCACCTGCTCGAGTGGACCACGGCTGCGCAGTCCGCCACGCGCCCGCGGCTGGACCTGGCCGGCTTTTACCGGCTGATGGCCGGCGGCACTCTGCTCGCGCTGTCGATAGCCGCCGCCGGCGTGGGACTATTGCCATCATCATGGCCGCTTGTGCTGCCCTTTGTCCTGCTATGGCTGACGGCGCCGGCCCTTGCTCTATGGGCCAGCCGCGCGCCGGCCGTTGCGCGCCGGCTCGCCCTGCCGGAGGCAGACGCGCTGGCGCTGCGCCTCACGGCGCGCCGCACCTGGCGCTTCTTCGAGACTTTCGTCACGCCAGTGGACAACATGCTGCCGCCGGACAACTTCCAGGAGACGCCCAGGGCCGTGGTCGCGCATCGGACCTCGCCGACTAATATCGGGCTCTACCTGTTGTCGGCCATCGCCGCACGCGACTTCGGCTGGGCCGGGACCACCGAATCGGTCGAGCGCATGGAAGCGGCGTTCGGCGCGATGCGTAAGCTGCCGCGCTACCAGGGCCACTTCCACAACTGGTACGAGACGCTGAGCCTGCAGCCGCTGCATCCCGCCTATATCTCGTCGGTCGACAGTGGCAACCTGGCCGCGCACCTGATCGTGGTCGCCAACGCTTGCGAGGAATGGAAAAACGCTGCCGCGCCAGATCCCCGCCACGGCTTGGCGGACACTGCGCAGCTGGCAAACGAGGCTCTGGCGGCGCTGCCCCTCGCACACAGCGAACGCGGACGACAGCTTGGCGGACTTCTGGCCGAGATCGCCACCATGCTGACCGGCGCGCCCGCCACGGAGATCCGGGCGCCGGCGCTCAGGTGCCTGACGGATAAGGCCTTCAGGTTGGTGCATGACATCCAGCCTGATGCTGACAATGACAGCTTTTCCGACCTGGCCTTCTGGGCCGGGGCGCTGCAGCGCGCCGTAACCGAGCGTGAGCGCGACCAGCTGCAGCAGGCTGAAGCGCCGCAGGCGCTGGCCGGCAGGCTGACAGCGCTCGCCCACACTGCGCGCGAACTGGCGCTGGCGATGGACTTTGCCTTCCTGCTCGATCCGGCGCGCAAGCTGCTGTCGATCGGCTATTCGCTTGCCGACAACCGGCCCGATGCCAGTTGCTACGACCTGCTCGCCTCCGAAGCGCGGCTCGCCAGCCTGTTCGCCATTGCCAAGGGGGACGTGTCGACCCCGCACTGGTTCCGGCTGGGGCGCATGGCGACGCCGCTTGGCAGGGGCTCGGCATTGATCTCGTGGTCGGGCTCGATGTTCGAGTACCTGATGCCGTCGCTGGTGATGCGCGCGGCCGCCGGCAGCCTGCTTGAACAGACCTCGCGCCTGGTGGTGGCGCGCCAGCAGGCCTACGGGCAGTCGCTGGGGATTCCCTGGGGCATATCCGAATCGGCGTACAACGCCCGCGACCGGGAGTTCACCTACCAGTACTCCAACTTCGGCGTGCCCGGTCTGGGGCTCAAGCGGGGCTTGTCCGAGAACGCGGTGATCGCCCCCTATGCCACGGGGCTGGCGGCCATGGTCGATCCGCAGGCCGCACGCGGCAACTACCGCCGCCTGGCCGAACTCGGCGCCCTTGGACGCTACGGCTTCTACGAGGCGCTGGACTACACGCGCGCTCGCCTGGCCGAAAGCGAGACGGTCGCCATCGTGCGCAGCTTCATGGCGCACCACCAGGGCATGACCATCGTTGCCATTGCCAACGCCCTGCACAATGGCCTGATGCGCGAGCGCTTCCATCGCGAGCCGATGATCCAGGCCTGCGAACTGCTGCTGCAGGAACGCATGCCGCGCAACGTCGCCGTGGCGCACCCCCGCGCTGAGGAAGTGAAGGCCTCGGCCGCGGCGGTACTGCCCCAGGACTCTGCGGTGCGGCGGTTCACGGCACCGCCAACTGGCAATCCGGTCACCCATTTGCTGTCTAACGGCCGCTACACCGTGATGCTGACCACCACGGGAATGGGCTACAGCCGCTGGCGCGACCTGGCGGTGACGCGATGGCGGGAAGATGCCACCCGCGACGATTCGGGCTCCTTGATCTTCCTGCGCGATACGCAGAATGGCATCACCTGGTCTGCCAGCGCGCAGATGGCCGCCGATGGCGAGCGCGGCGGCGAAGTGGTTTTCGCCGAAGATTGCGCCGAGTTCGTCCGGCACGACGGCAGCCTGACAACCATCCTGGAAGTCCTGGTTTCCGGCGAGGACGACGGCGAGGTCCGCCGCGTATCGCTGGTCAACAACGGGCGCCGCCCCCGCGAGATCGAACTCACTTCCTATGCTGAAGTGGTGCTCGCCACGCGCGCGTCCTATGACGCGCATCCGGCCTTCTCGAGGATGTTCATCCAGACCGCTCACCTGGCCGAGTCCGGTGCGCTGACCGCGACACGCCGCCTGCGTTCGCCCGAGGAGGCGCCGGTCTGGGCTGCCCACTTCAGCGTGGTGGAAGGCGACGTTGTCGCCGATCCGCAGTACGAGTCCGACCGCGCACGCTTCCTGGAAGACGGCCGCACGCCCGCTGCGTGCGCCGTCGTCACAGCCGGGCTGCCGCTCTCGAACACGGTCGGCACGGTCCTCGACCCGATCTTCTCGCTCAGGCAGCGCGTGCGGATTGCGCCCGGGGGCAGCGTGCGGGTGGCCTTCTGGACCGTCATTGCGACGTCACGTACCGATCTGCTGGCCCTGATCGACAAGCACCAGGACCGCAACGCATTCGATCGGGCCAAGACCCTGGCCTGGACGCAGGCCCAGGTCGAGCTTCGCCACCTTGACGTGGACGCGGCGGAAGCGGCCGACTTCCAGCGCCTGGCTGCACCGCTGCTCTATGCCGATGCCCGCTTCAGGGCCCCGCCGGACGCGATCCTGCGCGGCGCGGGTCCGCAATCGGCACTATGGCCACTGGCGATTTCCGGCGACTTGCCTGTGGTCCTCCTGCGCATCGACGAGATCGAGGACATCGTCCAGGTGCGCCAGTTGTTGCGCGCCCACGAGTACTGGCGCATGAAGGGCCTTGCCGTCGATCTGGTCATCGTCAATGAGCGCGCCTCTTCGTATATCCAGGATCTGCAGATAGCGATCGAGACCGCGGTTCGCAGCAGCCATTCGCAAAGCCACGCGGGCGAGGAAGGGGGCCACGACTCGGTCCACGGCTCGGTCTACGCCTTGCGTGCCGACATGATGCAGCCCGAAGCCCGCGCCCTGCTCCAGTCGGTCGCACGTGTCGCGCTGATTGCCCGACGCGGCGCCATCGCGGACCAGCTCGCCCGCCTGCCCGCAGTGGCGGCCCCGCTTCCTGGACCTGTCCGGCGCCGCAAGCCCGTGCCACAGTCACTGCCGCCGGTGCCGGCGCAGCCCGGACTCGAGTTCTTCAACGGCCTGGGCGGCTTCGACCAGGACGGCCGGGAATATGTGGTGGTCCTGAACGCCGACCAGTCGACCCCTGCCCCATGGATCAACGTGATCGCTAATCCCGGCTTCGGCTTCCAGGCGTCGGCCAGCGGCAGCGGCTATACCTGGGCGGAGAACAGTCGCGACAACCAGTTGACGCCCTGGTCCAACGATGCCGTTGCAGATCCGTGCGGCGAGGCGATCTATATCCGCGACGAGGACAGCTTCCAGATCTGGAGCGCCACCGCGCAGCCGATCCGGGACCAAGGCACCTACACCGCACGCTATGGTTACGGCTACAGCCGCTTCACGCATGAGGCCAACGAGATCGCGCTGGCGTTGCTGCAGTACGTTCCGCTGGACGATCCGATCAAGATTTCGCGCTTGACGCTGCGCAATCTCTCCAGCGTCCGCCGCCGGCTTTCCGTAACGGCCTATACGGAATGGGTGCTCGGCACGTCCCGGGGTGCTTCGGCGCCGTTCATCGCGACAGTGCCCGACGAAGCCACCGGCGCCATCCTGATCCGCAATCCGTGGAGCACAGCGTTTGCGGGTCGCGTGGCCTTTGCCGATCTTGGCGGCAGGCAGACCGCCTGGACCGCCGATCGTACCGAGTTCCTTGGCCGGAATGGCGGCCCGGAAGCGCCTGCGGCGCTGCTCGGCAAAGCGCCCTTGTCCGGCACGACCGGAGCTGGCCTGGACCCCTGCACGACCTTGCAGTGCAGTGTCGAGCTAGCGGCCGGCGAGACCGTCGAAGTCGTTTCGTTTATCGGACAATGCGCTTCCGCGGCCGAAGCCAGCGCGCTGCTTGCGCGCTATCGCAAGACGGATCTCGACACCGTGCTGGCGACCGTAACCCGGCACTGGCAGGGCCTGCTTGGCGCGGTACAGGTCAGGACGCCGGATCGTGCCATGGACATCATGCTCAACGGCTGGCTTCTCTATCAGACGCTCGCCTGCCGCATCTGGGCGCGCTCGGCCTTCTACCAGGCTAGCGGAGCCTACGGATTCCGCGACCAGTTGCAGGACCACATGGCGCTCACCCTTGCCAGTCCGGACGCAACGCGGCGGCATCTGCTACGCGCCGCCGGGCGGCAGTTCGTCGAAGGCGACGTCCAGCACTGGTGGCTGCCGCATTCCGGGCAAGGCGTGCGAACACGGATCTCCGACGATCGCGTGTGGCTGGCATTCGCGACCTCCAGCTATATCGCCAGCTCGAATGACACCGAAGTGCTGGACGAGATTGTGCCGTTCCTGGAAGGCCAGCTCCTGGGCCCCGCCGAAGCTGACGCCTTCTTCCAGCCGATGGTCTCGGACACCTCGGCCTCACTGTTCGAACATTGCGCACGCGGCATCGACAGTTGCATGGCTCTGTCCGGCGAGCACGGGCTGCCGCTGATCGGCGGCGGTGACTGGAACGATGGCATGAACCTTGTCGGGGCCGGCGGCAGGGGCGAAAGCGTCTGGCTGGGCTGGCTGCTGGTACGCACCCTCGCCATGTTTGCCCCGCTGGCGCAGACCCGCGATGCCGGGCGCGCCCGCCGCTGGCAGGCGCATGCGGCCTTGCTGCGCGAGGCGCTGGAGCGGGAGGCGTGGGACGGTGACTGGTATCGTCGCGCGACCTTCGATGACGGCACCTGGCTTGGCTCGAAAGACCGTGAGGAATGCCGTATCGACGGCATTGCACAGTCCTGGGCCGTGCTGTCGGGCGCGGCCGATCCCGCCCGTGCCCGTGCGGCGATGGCCTCGCTGGAAAAGTACCTGGTGCGCCACGAAGACGGGCTGGCACTGCTGTTCACCCCTCCCTTCGACCAAGGTTCTCTCGACCCCGGATACATCAAGGGCTACCCGCCCGGCCTGCGCGAGAACGGCGGGCAATACAGCCATGCCGCGATGTGGGCAGTTCTCGCTTTTGCGAGGCTTGGCGCGGCCGACAAAGCTGTCGAACTGTTCTCGCTGCTCAACCCAATCAACCATGCGCTCACACCTGTAGCGGTCAAGCGCTACAAGGTCGAGCCCTATGTGGTTGCGGCCGACGTCTACTCGGTGCCGCCCCACATCGGCCGCGGTGGCTGGACCTGGTACACGGGTGCCGCGGGATGGATGTATCGCGCTGGGGTGGAGGGCATCCTGGGCATCCGGAAGGAGGGCGACCGGCTGCTCGTTGCCCCTTGCATTCCTGCCTCGTGGCCAGGCTTCAAGGCCACCGTGAACGTGCTGTCGACCCGCTATGAGATCAGCGTGGAAACGCCGTTGCACCGCGCCGGCGGTGTCTCGCAGGCGCTCCTCGACGGCATCCGCTACTCCTGTACCAACGGCCAGGCTAGCGTCCCTCTGGATGGCGCCGAGCACACGCTGGTAGTCCTGCTCTAGGGCCCTGCCCGCCCGTGTCCGAATTGGCAGTGCCCGGCACCGGACAGACGCGCGCCGGGAATGCGTGCATAAGAAGCAGACAGATACAGAAGTAAGCCTTGCTGTCGCCAATGACGGCCCCTGGCAAGTCCTCATGAGGATTCGCACGGCGCCAACCATCGGAACAGCCACCGCGATCAGCACAATATTTACTACCCCAGCGGCGGCAATGACTATCACAGCGTCTACCGCGACCCCTATGTTTACGCCCCGCCACCAGTGACCTATGTACCTGAAGCAATGCCTGGACTCACTCTATTCTTCCCCGTGCCGTTTCGTTGAGCAGGGGGAGGACCGGAATGCCGGAACGCGCCTTCCCGATGCGTACGGCACCGGACTGACTTGAGAATCCGTCACAACTATCCTCTGGCTAGGATGAGGATGTTCCTATCGATACGAAGTAGCAGCAACGAGTACTTCAGCGAATCTCTCGAATCGGTGTTCAGGATTCCATGGCATGGCCATCGACAACGCGATCCGCTAGAACGGCTGCCCTCCGCCCGGCTGAATCAGCGGAAGGCATGTTTTCTCAGAACCAGGAGCGCATCATGTCAATTGGACTCTTACTGTTGATTGTCTTGGCCATCTTCCTCGTTGGGGCCATTCCCACCTGGTCGTACAGCAGCGGATGGGGCTACGCGCCATCAGGCACACTCGGGGTGCTTTTGGTTGTAGTCCTTGTCCTGTTACTGCTGGGCAGACTCTGATGCTGGCGTCGGGAACGTCCCCGACGCTTGCCGCCATTGCAAGGCAGACTCATGGCCGGCTTCCTGAATCGCCGAAATCCAATCTGAGGAGCGCGCGCAACCGGGCACGCGCCCGGTGACAACTTGGTTGCCACCTGTCATCGCGGGCAGGTTGCCTCAGCACCCGGCTCGCAACACCAATGAAGAGGGATACATCATGAACAAGGACCAAGTGAAGGGCCGGGTCACAGAGGCCGCCGGGAAAGTCAAGGAAGCCTTCGGCAAGATGACTGGAAACAAGCAAACGCAAGTTGCGGGAACCCTGAAGAAGGATATTGGCAAGACGCAGGCGGCGTACGGCGATGTCAAGGCGGAAATCAAAAAGCCGGAATGACAGAATATGGACAGAGCGAGCACGCGAGCCAATGCACCGTCGGCGGGATGGCAAAGGCGGCCAGCCGACTGGCCGCCTTTGCGCGCTTCGGCCTTTCCTCGTTACATGCCGGCATCAGGAGACACCCATGCTGGAGACGATGCTGAACCAGTTCCCTCCCCTGGAGCAGGAAGCTTTCCGCGAGACCTGTCTGCGTAACGGGGTCGCACCCGACGGATTTACCGTAACAGCCGTTGAAGACGCTGCAGGCGCTGTGCCGGCACGCGGGCGCAGCATCTCGGTACGCTTCGGCAGGGAAGTCCGCCAGTACGACGGAAACCAGACTGCGCAATGGACCGTCGATTTCGAGGACGACCTGAGATCGCGCGTGTTCGGCTGAGCTCTACTTCTTTGCGCCACCGTTGCGCCCGCGTACGCCAGCGGACCGACTTCTTGCGCCTATAGGGAGAACATTGCTTCGACACAGGCAGGCGACCAGGCCTTTTGCAGCCGGAGTTCGGGACCTATGGAACAACCATACCCGGCTTCCTGCGTGGCCGCAGGAGGTAGCAAGAAATGAAACGCACACAGACATTCCTCAAACGGACGGCAATCCTTATCGCCGCACTTGGCATAGTCGCCTGTAGCGGCATGAGCCGGCGAGACACCGATACCGTAGTGGGTGCGGGCATTGGAGGCGTGGCGGGTGCCGTGCTGACCAGCGGAAGCGCGTTAGGAACTGTCGGCGGAGCCGCCGTAGGCGGCGTCATCGGCAATCAGGTCGGCAAGTAGCGGCAGCGGCGCGACGCTATGGGCGCCGCGCAAACGATGCTCAGCGATTTGCGATGCTCGCCTTGCGCTGCCTCCGTAGGTACCGCGATCCCATCCGCTTTGACGCAGGCTGAATTCATACCTCGAGCATGTAACGGCGACGATTGATATTGATCTCGGCCGGATGCATTGTGGCCGCTGGCGCCTGATTGACTGGGATCGCGCTGTCAACGAAGACTGGCCCAACCTGCGGTCGCCGTCCTGTCCCACGGTCAAGGGACTCTGCTCTGGAGCCTGGGGCCTGAGCCGGAATGATTCCGCAAACATCCGCCGGTTCGCCGGGAATGGAAATTGAGATTGAGTGAGGTAACACCATGCGTACGCTGCTGTATTTCAGGCTGGAGGACGTCATCACGGCGAGGCTGGCGCAAGCTCGATTAGACGAGCTGGCCGGTACATCTGCACTAGTCGCGGGACCGTGGTTTGTCCAGCGCGACAATCAGCCAATTGAGGGATTTCCAAGGGTTGATGCCGGTCAGACCACGTATCGCGAAGAAGCGGCGATCACCGGAATTTTTGTCGGCGCGATCGTCGCGGCGCTGGTAATTTTCAAATACGGAGTCTCTGCCGGTACGGGCGCCACTGCCATTGCGTATGTTGGCGCTATCGCACTTGGCGCTATGATTGGCTGGTGGATCGGCGGATTGGTCGGCGTCAAAGTCGGTCGCCTCGAGCTGGGGCGGCAGAAAGCGCAAATGGCACCGGGCCAGTTGCTGATGATTGCCGGTTGCGACTCGAAATCCAAGGAATCCACGAAGCGGATGATCAACGAACTGGGCTGCGTCAGTATCGACGAGCACAGCGACGTGATGCCAAACTTCAGGTGGGTATGATTGCCAGAACGGATCTGCCGATGTACAGCCGCGGAAATATACGATACGCGGCTAAAAAGACCCTCGGGGCCGAAGCCGAGGGCGTAAAGCTGTACTATTCAGCGCTGCCCTGCTTTTGCCGCCAGCGCTGGTCGGCTGCAGGCCCCACTGCCCCGTCTACTGCCAAGCAATTTCCTGCTCTTCGGTGACCTTTGTCACTCGTTCCGCGTTGCCCAGAATCATCAGGGCGCTGTCATCCATTAGTGCCGACGCTTCTACGATTTCAAGTACCGGAGTCTCCGGAAACAACACGACAAGCTCTTTGACAGGCTTATATGATTCGAATGGTCCGAAGCGATAGACGGCTTTCCCGTCGATTTCCGCAAAGTACCATCCTCCGACCATGTCGTGATAGACGATCACACTGTGACCATTAATTCGGGCTTGCATAAGCTTGGATGCGGTTCTTCGGGAATGCCAACCAAATCCTCTCGCTAGCGAAACGTGTTGAACATCTGAGCAAGTCGCCCTCGGAGACGTCGGAGGCGGCCTTACTGGGGACCTCCTGGAAACAGTGGATGGAATGCCCGGTCGGGCGCCTCCATGCCGCTCCCAGCCGCATGCTCATTCCTTCCCGATGGCCCGGCACCAGACAACCGTCCTGACCGAACGCAGGCACTGACCCCCGTTTCCCTCCCACTATCGCGTCGGCGGTTTAGTACAATCTCAAATATGTGAAGCTCACATTTGCGAATCCCGCCGACTCGCGACTTGATCCAGGCTGACCACCCGGCCGCCGCTACGCGCGACGCCGTATTGACGACAGTCCGCGATAACCGGCGGCATGCATCGATCTCCACCACCTCGATCTACTTGCACGGCGATGAAGTGAAACGAGAACGGCAAATAGGGGCGGCATTCTCGGCTCCGCAGTGGCTTATATCGCATCCACTTATGATAGATCTGTAGCTTGGCATGACCCCGAAATCAAAGCACGCCAACGTATGGCATTTCGGCTGCCCAGCATGCGGCCGCCCCGCTTTGCCACAGACTCCAAAGTAGTCCCCACCAAATTCTGATGGGGACTACTCTGGATACATTCGTCTTACGCGTCTACACGGCCAGCAGCGGACGGTTACGATAAAACGCCATGCCGATAAGTATCAGTTATCGGCATGAACGTAACCGACAGAGAAGCCGCCCGGAGGCGGCTCAGGGCTAACGCTCTAAGTAGTTTACGCCCCACTTATACCCAAAGGCCTCGATTTCTTGAATACGGAATGAGCCCCTTGGATAAGTGGTTTCCGGAGCCGCGGCGTCGTTGACCCATCCCCTTACTCGGATCGGTACCTTGCGTTCAACAGCTGCGGCTACCATCGACAGCATCTCGGTGGCCTGTAGACTGTGTGCCCCCATGCCGCTTGAACCTGCCGAAGCCACGTGGATCGTCCCGCCAACATCGAGAGTGATGCCAATAGTGCGCCTTTCTTCCAAGTCACAAACCACGAGGCTCAGAGGTATTCCTTCCAGTTCCGTCATTCTTCTCTCCTTTGGGGCGTTTTCGTTTGAGGCCCGATCGAGAGCATTCTGCTTGGCGTCGGCCAGTCAACGGTGGCACTACTGCATGGCGGCAGGCGGTGCCTGACAGGCCCGATTGCCAAGGATCAACACGGCCTCGTCGTCGAGCATCGCGGCTTGCGCCGTCGAGCGTTCCACAGGTGCCTCGAGGCCTCGAGCGACATCATGTCGGCCGAGGCCTTGTCGCCGTCGCCCCAAAGCGCGGCAATCGGGATGCGGCTCTGATACTCTGCCACGCGCTCGTTGGCCCGGCGGAGCCGGCCGCTGGCCTCAAGCGCCCTCATGGCGACCGAAATCTAGCCGGGCGTCAGGCCGGGAAACATCAACGCCACACCTTTGGCGTCGAAGTCAGATCCATGTGCGAGCAGCGCGCCGTACGGGGCCACCAACTCGCCGATGGAGTCGGCCCGGTGCCCCAGCAGTGCTTCACTGTAGTTGGTGGCTGCATCCAATTCCAGAAGCAGGTCCGGAAACTGCTACCGCCCGCTCGAAGACTTTGCCATGATTTCGCCGATTGGCAGCTTCGACCTGGTCATGGTGGTGGACAAGGCCAGCAAGCTCAAGACCGTGAGCGAGGCTATTGCCCAGGCGCGCAAGGATCCGGCGGACTTCAATATTGGCACGGTGGGTGTCGGCAGCACGCAGAACCTCGCTGCGCAACTCTTCGTCGCCATGGCCGGGCTCGAGGCCCAGGTGGTGCCGTTCCGATCCAGCGGCGACGTGGTCAGTGCGCTGCGCGGTGGCTTGCAGGCCGGATTCGAGACCATGCCGGCAGTACTGCCGCAGATCCGGTCCGGCAAGCTGCTTCCGCTCGCCGTCTCGGGAAGCAAGCGGTTCGCCAGCTGCCCGGCCCACCATGAGCGACACTGGTCTCACGAACTACCAAGCCACGTCCTGGAACGGCTTGGCCGCGCCCGCGAAGACTCCGGTCGAGTTTGTGACGCGCCTCAGGTGCAATAGCTTGGGCCGCAATACGGTGTCCCGACCACCACGGAACGCGCAACTTCAGCGAAGCAGCTAGGTCTTGGCATCAAATGACCCAACGGCTTGCAACTCGGATACGGACTGACATTGCGGCCCAATTCATTGCATCTTCCGTAGTTGTCGCCATTGTCCATAATTTTGTGATCGTGAAATTACCGACTCATCTGCCGAGTTGCCGCATGCCAAGGCCCCTGCCATCTGCGGGGCAATCTGCAAAAATTTGCATAAGGGTTTATACTTACGTCCGTCTCCTCCCTTTCTCCTAAGGGATTCGTGCCCGCCCTTGAAGCGGGCTTTCTTTTGCCTGCTGTCCAAGCCGCTGGTCCTGCTCGAGCGCCAGGCGCTGCCTGGAAGGCAGCGCAGGGTGCATCGCGGTCGCATTCCTGCAAGGAGGCTTCTTGCCAACGCCGGCACCAGAGCGGTAGGTCACCCTCGCCTATGTGACTGCGCGAGTTTGGGTCATCCAAGCGGCGACGAAGCAAGCCAAAATCATCAGCGCTTGCTTCCAAAATTGGAAAGCCCGCCAGCGTCACGCAAGCCGCGTGAACTGCCGGACTGATCAGGCATTGTCCGAACTCAAGACTCCCTACAACGAGCACGTGGCTGCTCGTCAGCATCCGCAGTGTCTGCGGAACGGTGCCGATTCTGAAGGCGGTTGTGCATCGTCTCGCAGCGGATCAACATCATTGCCGCGGGTTCCTCATCCGCGCCGGCTATGCCAGCTTCCGCGGCGCTGCGCAGATATACTTGCCGGGAGACGATGGCGACGATCACAATGATGGCGCCGACGTAGAAGGCACGGGCCGCAAATTGAAGGTATCGTGCCATGGAAATCGCACCGGATAGCAGGAGGTGATTTGGTAGCGAGACTACACGAGGATGTCACAAGACGGTGCCACGCTGTTGCAGGATTGACACGACCTCCGTTTCGCCGCGGCGCGGAGAGCGCGTTGTGTGACACCACATTGCGGTGCTGACGAAATTGTCCCCAAAAGCGATCGCGCCCCTCCCGGGCGGCCACTACTGGGCCACGCCCCACGCGCCCTTTCCACTAGACGGTCCGAATGGCCATGACGAGGTCTTCCCTGGCGCCCACTGCGTCAGCGACGGCAAATGGGTCACTTTCTATAAGGACGGGGAAGAAATATGGGCGTGCAATGCCGTGTATGCCGCCGCCCATTTCGACTTTGCTCCGGTTGCCAGCGCCTGCTCGACTGCCGGCTGAGGTGCGGACGGATCCGGCAGGCCGCTAAGATCCCTTCCCTCTCCAACGTACCACTGCGGGAAGCATGGACCGTGTACGGCAGCACGCCTGCCCGGCCGATCGCGCAGCGACGGCCGCAGGCCTAAACCGCGCAGGTTCTGCGCATCGTGGTCGCGAACTCCGGTTCGGTCCGCCACATTGCACTGGATCCATGTCAGCACGGCCTTGCATAACGCACGTATTCCCCCCTAACCACCCGGGGCCGGCAGTGTGCGAGAGCGCACCGAATCGGCGCCCGCGCAGCCCTAGGCTGCAAGAATCGGGGACATGCCTGCCCAGGCACGGCCCCAGCCACTACGTGCAGGAGGATGTCGTGGATATGCGTCAACGCCGGACCGGTTATCTCGCGCGTGGCGCCCGGCGCCACCCCCTCCCGGGCTTGGCCGCCATGCTCGGCGCCGCCCTGCTGCTGGGCGCCTGCGCCGCCTCGCCGGGGATGTACTTCAATCCCAACGCGAATGTCAGCGCAGTCGGGCCGGATGCGAAGCCGGACATCACGCCCATCACCATGGTCCTGGTGCGCGAGATGCGGGCGAAATCCAAGCCCACCAATGACCGCGTCGAGGAACTCTACGCCAAGGCAAAGCCCTACCTGATCGGCCCCGGCGACATCATCTCAGTGGTGGTCTGGGACCACCCCGAGCTGGTGTTCCCCACGCAGACCTACAGCATCGGCGCGGCATTCGAGATCCCGACATCGACCGGCGGATCGAGCATGCCGGGGTATGTCGTCAGCGCCAATGGCGATATCCAGTTCCCCTATGCCGGCGTGATGAAGGTCGCGGGCAAGACCGCCAACGCGGTGCGCGCCGAAATGGCGCGCGTGCTCTCGCGCGTGGTGCGCAACCCGCAGATGACGGTGCGCGTGCTGGGCTTTCGCAGCCAGCGCGTCTATGTCGACGGCGAGGTCAAGACCCCGGGCATGCTGGCCATCGACGACGCGCCGATGACGCTGGTCGAAGCCCTGAATCGCGCCGGCGGCGTGCTGAACGCGACCGGCGACAACAGCCGCATACGCGTCACCCGCGGCAAGCGCAGCTGGTACGTCAATATCCCGGCGATGCTGGCCAAGGGCACCGACCCGGCGCGCATCCTGCTGCGCTCCGGCGACATCGTGCGGGTTGAGCAGCGCGAGGACAGCAAGGTCTTCGTGACCGGCGAAGTGGTCAAGCCGACTTCGCTGCTGATGCGCAACGGGCGTATGACGCTGAACGAGGCCCTGGGCGATGCCGGCGGCGTGAATCCCACGTCCGCCAACGCCGAACAGATCTACGTGGTCCGAAAGATGGCCAATGATTCGCCAAAGGTCTATCACCTGGATGGCACCTCGCCGGTGGCGCTGGCCATTGCCGAAGGGTTCGAGCTCGAACCGAAGGATGTGGTCTATGTGGACGCGCGCGAGGTGGTGCGATGGAGCCGCGTCATGAGCCTGCTGGTCCAGCCGGTGGTTGGCATTGGCGGCCTGGCCAAGCCCTGAACCATGCTGTAGCCGCTGATCCTGGAACCAACCGACGCCACGATGATCCGCTCGATCCTGGTGGTGTGCCTGGGCAACCGGTGCCGCAGCCTGATGGCCGCCGACCTGCTGCGGCAGGCCTTGCCCGATTGCAGCGTAACTTCCGCAGGGCTGGCGCCGCCGGTGGGCGCCAGCGCCGATCCGCGCGTGATTCGGCTGCTGGCAAAAGAGGGGCTGGACCTGGCGCCACACCGCGCACGCGAGCTTGATGCCGGCATGGTGGCCGGCGCCGAGCTGGTGCTGGTGATGGACACCGAGCCGCGCGAGTGGCTCGAAAGCGTGTATCCGGAAGCGCGCGGCAAGACTCACCGGTTGTGCGAAGCCGAACAGACGGACATCCCGGACCCCTATGGCTGCTCGCAGGCCATGTTCGTGATCGTGCTGGGACCGATCCGGCAGGGCGTGCAAGCGTGGTCGGCACAGATCCATTCCGAGGCACAGGCAACTCGCTACGGGGAGGCAACATGAGCAACATCAAGAACTTGGGGGACTACGATTCGGACACACCGAATGCGGACGAACCGCCGGTGGACCTGACTTCGTATCTCGACGTGCTGATCCGCTATCGCTGGACCTTCCTCACGATTGCCACGGTGGTCATGGCGGCCGGCCTGCTGTACGCCTTCCTCTCCAAGCCGGTTTACCGTGCGGACATCCTGGTGCAGATCGAGGAGCAGAACGGCGCCAGCGGCGCCAGCAACAACAAGCAGGGCGCCAACGTTTCGCCGGTGTACGACGTCAAGCCGGCCCCCTCGGCCGAGATCGAGTTGTTGCGCTCGCGCATGGTGGTGGGCAAGGCCGTGGATAGGCTGCGCCTCGACATCGCCGCGTCGCCACGCTATTTCCCGGTGATTGGCGCGGCCCTTGCCAGCTTCAACCACGAACTGTCGCAACCCGGCCTGTTCGGCAAGGGTGGCTATGCGTGGGGCAGCGAATCGATCACCGTGTCCCGCCTGGACGTGCCGCCAGCCATGGAGCGCCGCCTGATCACCGTAGCCGCGCTTGGCAATGGCAAGTACCGGCTCGCGTTTGCCAGCGACGACGCGGTGGCAGAGGGAACAGTCCGCGTGCCGTTGACGGTGGCCACCACCAGCGGCAGCGTCACCATCCAGATCGACCAGCTCGATGGCCGACCGGGCGCGATGTTCAACGTCGCGCGCGTGCCGCGCGCCGCGGCCATCTCGGGCTTGCAGGACCAGTTGATCATCTCTGAACGCGGCAAGCAGAGCGGCGTCATCGGGGTGGCGCTGGAAGGCACATCGCCAGATACGACGGCTGCCGTCCTGAATGAGATCGGCAACGCGTATGTCGAGCAGAACCTGCGGCGCAAGGCGGCGGAAGCTGAGAAGTCGCTGACCTTCCTGGAAGCGCAGCTGCCGCAACTCAAGCAACAGGTGGAAACCGCCGAGACGCGCTACAACGCCATGCGCAACCAGCGCGGCACGATCGATCTCAGCGAAGAATCCAAGCTGATCCTGTCGCAGTCCGTAAGCATCCAGGCCAAGCTGCAGGAGTTGCACCAGAAGCGCCAGGAACTGATTACGCGCTTCACCGGAAATCACCCCGCCATCGAAACCATGGACAACCAGATCGCCAGCCTGAACGCACAGCTCGGCGGCGTCAGCGGCAAAATCCAGAGGCTGCCGGATGTCGAGCAGAACGTGTTGCGGCTGATGCGGGACGTCAAAGTGAGCACTGAGCTGTACCAGTCGCTGCTGAACGACGTGCAGCGGCTCAAGCTGGTGCGTGCCAGCAAGGTGGGTACTGCGCGCCTAGTGGATCCTGCCGAGGTGCCGATCCGCCCGGTCAAGCCGAACCGCACGCTGATTGTCGCAGCCTCCGTGCTGCTGGGCCTGCTGGCCGGGCTGGCGGTCGTGGTGCTGCGGCGCGTGCTGGACGGCGGCGTGGCAGACCCCGACGAAATCGAGCGCCAGACCGGCATGACGGTGTACGCGACGGTCCCGTTCAGTCCACAGCAGGCACGCTTGCGCGGCGGACCAGACGCCGACAAGCTGCTGGCGCGGCGCTTGCCGGACGACCCCGCCGTGGAAAGCCTGCGCAGCTTCCGCACGGCGCTGCAGTTCGCCCTGCTCAACAGCGACAGCAACAATGTGGTGATGATTACCGGCCCGGCACCGGAGGTCGGCAAATCGTTCGTCTGCGCTAACTTCGCAGCCGTGCTGGCCACCGGCAACCGACGGGTGGTGCTGATCGATGCCGACCTGCGGCGCGGCGGCCTCAACCACCATTTCGGCAAGCAGCGTGTGCCAGGTCTGACCGAGTTGCTGACCGGCACGCCGCTGGAGCAGGTGCTGCAGCGCGACGTCGTGCCGGGCCTGGATTTCATCGCGACCGGCTCCGAACCGCCTCTGGCCGCCGACCTGCTGCAGACCCGGGCCATGGAAACGCTGCTGGAAACGCTCAGGAACCGCTACGATGTGGTGCTGCTCGACGCGCCGCCGGTACTGGCTGCGTCCGACGCCTGCGTGCTGGCGACCAAGGCGGGCGCAGTCTTCCTGGTGGCACGCGCGGACGCAAGTACGGCAGCAGAGCTCAAGGCCGCGCGACGGGCGATTGTGCAGGCCGGCAGCGATATCAAGGGTGTCATCTTCAATGGCCTGATAGTGGAAGGCCGCTGGTACCGGGCGCACTATCACTTCGGCAAGTACCGCTACATGAATCAGTATGGCGGTGCGCATCCCAAGCGGGCCTAGCGCAGAGGACAGAAGCTCGGGAAACGAAGGCCGGTGTGATGCCGGCCTTTGATTTTGACTATCCGCGTTTGACTATCCGCGCCGGAATTTCCGCGGTCAGGCGTCAGGACACGCCGGGGAACATGGCATCGCTGTCGGACGCGCGCTCCGGCGCATCCGGCAGTGCAGGCCGTACCGCATCCATGCCGGCAAGCTGCTGCTCGACGTGCCGCACCACATGGTCGCTGAAGGCCTGCCGTCCGCTGGTCAGGAGCAGGGCGTGGTCCATGCACGCGTGCCGGTGCAAGGCAATATGCGTGAGCCGCGCCAGCGCTTCCAGGTCTTTGCCGAAACGCCGCATTGCCTCCGCCAGCCCGACGTCCGCGACCCATAGAGAAAGTCCGTACGAACGCCCCAGCCGTCCAGGTCGCGCATGACGGCGCGTACGTAGCCGGTGGCCGAGGCCGGGTCTTCGCCACCGCGCAGGCGGGTCAGCCGGAAGGCCAGGCGCTCGGTGGTGCTGTTGAAGATCGTTAATTCCGCTCTAACGGCAACCACCAATTCTGCAAATGTGGGTGCCAGCCAGGATGGATCGATACGATGAAGCTGAAAGATGCCCCTTGTCTGCAGCGGCTCTCGAGCGCTTTCAATGGTGAGCCCCTGTCGCGCAAATCGTGGTGTGAACACTCGTCACGAGAAGACCCATATCTGTGCCATCTTTCGCGTGGTCATGCGCATCGCCCTACCGAACCACTACACGACCCCGTCTACCCTCCCCGGCCGACAATAGAGATTCGTCGACACCACTGCGGCGTAGTGACCTTGCTCACGTTAGTCGACTTAGCGGTCCGCCCCGATGCATTAGCTACAGTGGCTTGATGTTGGCCGCCTGTTTGCCCTTGGGGCCTACCTTCACGTCGAAACTGACCTTCTGGTTTTCCTGCAAGGACTTGAAGCCCTCCGCACGAACTTCCGAGAAATGCGCGAACAGGTCCTCGCCGCCGTCATCCGGCTTGATGAAGCCAAAACCTTTCGAATCGTTGAACCACTTAACAATACCCGTTGCCATTTTGAATTCCTGATCCTTCACCAAAACACCGCACGATCCTCTTCGTGCAGGGTGTCACTCACACCGGGCAGGTCTCCTCATCGTCGACGCCGCGCCGCCAGCATTGCAATGTGGTCATTTAAGCAGAAACTTAAACATTGCAGGCGCGCGTTTCTCTCGGTGTTTACCCGGCCGCCGCCGGACGGATATAGGATTTGCGCGACGTTACCGATTCGTTCTCGACTGCGGGGGAGATCCGCGCGCGTCGACACGCAATGAGCAAATTTGGGTGATCGTACTTTCCGTGTATTTTCTGGCGGTTTGCCCCGGAAAATCTCGATCTATCAAGGACTTACAAATACACCGATCGGACGAGACTTATTGCACCGAAAAGCCTTGCTGCAGGCGGATGCGCGCCCTGTAGCCGCCATTTTCTACACGGAAAGTACGATCACCCCCAGTTGGACTACTGGGCGCCGAGTAACGATTGCGCCCGCCACTAATGGGGCGCAGTCCCGCCGCCCATCCGTACGGCAAGTCTCTTCGAATAATGGGCGTGCCTGACTTGTCCGCGATGCACCGCCTTCTTTGCACGATGGTGATGGATCCGCTTTGCTGGGTAGGCAGCCTGCAGCATGGTGCCGGTCACTTCCTTGCCTTTCAGCCAATTTCGAATCGCAATCAGATCGGCTGAGCGCTTCCGGTTAGACGCCGCTCCCATCAGTACGACGATCACCGGGCCGCTTTCCAGGTCCGCCTGAAGCACGATGCAGTGGCCCGCTTCGTTGATGAAGCCCGTTTTTGACAGCTGGACATCCCATCCGGGCTCGCGCAGCATAAGGATGGTATTGCGATAGCGCAGCGACCGCCGGGCAACTTCGACGCGGTAGTCTGTAAGCGTGGTGAACTCGCGAATCAGCGCATAGTGCGAGGCTGCGTCTGCCATGATGAGAAGGTCGCGCGCACTGGATACATTGTGTGGCGACAGACCCGTCGGATCCTGAAAGTGGGTGTGATCCATACCTAGCGCGCCGGCCTTGGCGTTCATTCTCGCGACGAACGCGGGCTTCCCGCCGGCGACGGAGCGGGACAGCGCGGAGGCCGATCGGTTCTCCGACGCCATTAGGGCCAAGCGCAGCATCTCACCGCGCGCGAGCGTGGCACCGACCGGAAGGCGGGAGGGAGAATGCTTGACTAGGTCGACGTCAGCGGGCTCGATGGTCAGTGGCTCGTCTAGCGCCGGATGTTGGTCCAGCAGGACCATCGCAGTCATCAGTTTTGTCAGCGAGGCAACAGGCGCGACTTCGTCCGCCTGCTTCTCCAGCAGGACCCGCCCTTGTTCCATGTTGTAGACAATGACGCTGCGCGAGTACAAGTAAGGCATGGCCGCGCCGACGCTCAGCGGCGCCAACGCCAGGAGCAGCCAAACGGTGAGTCTCTTCATTTCGGCTTGACAAGGGAAAGGCACGCGTTACCGACACCGATGGTGCAAAAGGAAGCGCGCGCGCCCTTACCAAACTGCACATGCGGTGCCCCGGAACCGCTCCCTCCAACGTCAGAGGGTTCGCACAATCCTCGCCACCACTTGCCGGTTTGGCGCCGCGAATCCGCTAGCGTTCGCCCCGCAATTTCAATTATTGCAGGCCGCTCTGCAAGCTGCCAGCCAGCATTTTGGGGTAACTGACGGGACTTGAACCCACGACGACAGAAATCACAATCCTGATGCCTATTCGACCCCACGCAGCAGCCAGTTCTCCAACTCTTCATTCCCGACTTTTGTCGCCTTGGGATCAAAGGTTGTGCCGACGATTTCATGGCTGACGTCGTCGACACCCCAGATAAATGAACCATGCGCACGGTTGGCCAACGCCGCGGAATTCGACAAAGCAGATAGATACTCCCCAATCTGTGCATCTTCCATCAAGCAGCCTATCAGAACGTCATCATCACGCATGGGTCAGGCTCCCCTATCCGGGCGCGGATTAAAGGCCAATTCCCGCGCCATGGTTTCATAAAGCTCCCGCGCCTTTGGGGTGTTTGCCGGCGGCAACACCACCTGGATGTCCTGCAGATCGCCCGGTGGATTAGCGGGAATGCCCTTGCCGCGCACACGCAGCTCGCTGCCGCTCTGGGCGCCAGGGGGAATGCGCACCTTCAGTTCGCCCACAGGTAAATCGATGGGCACCACCGCCCCCAGCGCCGCCTCCCATGGCGCCACCGGCAGGGTGAGGTGTAGATTTCGCCCCTTCACTTTGAGTTGGTCGTGCGGTTTGAAATGCACCTCCAGAAAAAGATCCCCCGCCGGCGCACCGCCGATCCCCGGCGCCCCCTGCCCGGCCAGACGGATGAGCTGACCTTCGCGCACGCCGTTGGGAATTTTCACGCTGAGGGTCCGGCTCCCGAGCTGCACCACGCCTTGGGCGTCCATGCTTGGCACCCGCAGTGAAAGTTGACGGGTGGCGCCGGTAAAGGCGTCTTCCAGGTCCAGCAGCACCTTGGCGTGGTGATCCACACCGCGTGACTGGAAGCTGCCACCATCTGCATGGAAGCCGCGGTGTCTGCCGCTGACATGGCCGAACAGCTCAGAGAAGAAGTCGCTAAAATCGGCCTCTTCCTGGGGCGAGAAGCCTCGACTGGAGAACTCGAAGCCGGTGTCCCAGTCCGGCGGCGGACGGAACGCCTGGCCGGGCTGATAGCCTCGCTCCAGTTGATCGTACGCGGCGCGCTTTTCCGGGTCGGAGAGCACGGCGTAGGCCTCGTTGAGCTGCCTCATGCGCGGTTCGGCATCCGACTCCTTGGAAACGTCCGGATGGGCTTGGCTGACTCTGGAGCAGGTGGCGGCAGCCTGCACGGTAGAACCAGATTGGCTCATGCGGCATGTCGATGAAGGCTTGCTCCCCCATGCCGTCAGTGTCGCTGGCGTCTGGCGGTTTTCCAGCGCCAGTTTTCGACGGGCGCGGCGCATGCGTCAGTTGGAGCGTGACTTTGACGCCATACCAGAACTGGCCGCTTTGGTGGCCGACCTGCTGGAAGAAATGGATGATCTGCAAGCGCGGATGCGTTGATGATGCTCCTCCGCCGTGGCATCGCGTGCCACCCCCAGCGTCTTGTAGCAGTCCTGGAACTCCATGCGTGGTCCCCTTTTCCGGTCTCGAGGGCTGACCTTGTCCTCGGAAGAATGATGCCGAAGCTCAGTCAAATCAAGAACTTGAAATCCCCAAGCGAGGCCATACCATTGCAACCGGGGGCGTCACACTATGGCGCCCGCGCCAAAGCGAATGGAGGCAAACATGATGTATCGATCGTTGTTTCCCCGTGACGTATTCTCAGAACTGGAACGCCTGCAGCGCGAGTGGCAGCAGCCATTCGAGCTGTCTACCAGCATTCGCGGTCGGGTCAGTTTCCCGGCCATGAATGTAGGCGGCACACCCCACTCGGTGGAAATCTACGCGTTTGCCCCTGGCGTCGATCCGGCCAGCATCGACGTGCAGCTGGTGAAGAGCGTGCTGACCATTGTCGGCGAGCGCAAGTCCGATCTCCCCGACAAGGACGAGCAAACCTCCGTGCATATCGATGAACGCTTCGCCGGCCGCTTCCGCCGTGTGGTGAGCCTGCCAAACGACGTGAATCCCAATGCGGTAGAGGCCAAGTACCGCGACGGCGTGCTGCACATCAGTATCCAGCGCCTCGAAGCCGCGCAGCCGCGCCAAATCAACGTCCAGTGAGCGAGGAGGATCAAGCCATGAGCGACAATACTGCTGTCACCAAGCAAGCCGACACTGGCAGCACTGAAGCGGCCCAGATGCCGCCGGTGAATGTGTACGAGGACGCCGCAGGCATCACCCTGTACGCCGATCTGCCGGGTGTGCCTAAGGACAAGCTGGTCGTGCAGGTACAAGGCGATATCCTGACCATCAAGGGCGAAGTCGTCCTGGATCTGCCGGAAGGCATGGAAGCCAGTTACGCGGAGGTTTCCCTGCCCCGTTACCGGCGCGTGTTCACGCTATCCAAGGAACTAGATGCCGAAAAGGTTGTCGCCGAGTTCAACCACGGCGTGCTCAAGCTGCGCATCCCGAAAGCCGAATACGCGCAACCGAGCCGCATTGAGGTCAAGGTGACGTGATGTAAGCCGGGCGGGCCGTGGGCATCACCCATGGCTGCCCACCCGTAGGAGGGCTGACATGCAACTGGAATCGTTGAAAAAGAGTTCCAGCTTTCTCCCCTCTGAACATTGAGGGGCCGACGATGCGACTGATCGAACTGGATGAACAGCAGGACTTTCTTGCGGCCTTGCAGCGTCATGGTCTGGCAGCAGGTGATTTCGAACTCCAGGAAACGGATACGACTGACCCAAAAGGCGACGAGAACTTCGGTTTACAGGGCTACGTCACGATAACCAGACTATCGACACAAGTTACAAGGGAATACCCCATCGGCTATGAAACCGATTGGGTTCAGCATTTCAGGAAAGATCTCGAAACCGGCATCTTCGATAAGTCAGAATGAGATCCTGCATGCAATTGGCGCGGCGGGCGAAATAGGACTACCTGCCCGATTGGATACTCACCTGGAAGCAGGCATATCCAGACGATGCGCATGAAGCTGGAGGCACAGATTCTCCTGCCACATTGCCTCCAGTCTTCCTTGGGACGAGATCCCTGTGGTGGAGTTCAAACGGTTGCTGCCGGTAGTGCCGTTCAGATGGCTTTGTTGCGATGAGGGACGGCGTAGCTGGGATAAGAATTCACCCTTCTGCGTCACTCTGCTGCAAAGCGACGGAAGAACCATTGTTTCATGCCTTCCACCGCCAACAGATAGAAGAACAGCATGGCAGCGAGGATGAGAAAGAAGAATGCCGGCGGCGCGACGAAACCGAGATGCACGCCAGCAGAGGTGAACGGCAGCAGCACGGCCACCGCCACCACCGCCAGTGAACAGGCGATGAGCCACGGATTCGGGTAGCTCCTGAAAGGATTCCTACGGGTGCGGATGATGAAGATATCCAGCACCTGCGTGGCCATGGACTCAATGAACCAGCCGGTATGGAAGAGCCTCTCGCCGGCATGAAAGACCGTCAGCATAATGTAGAAGGTGAGGAAGTCGAAGATCGAGCTTACCGGGCCGATAATCAGCATGAAATTGCGGATGAAATTCATGTCCCAGTGGCGGGGATGGCTCAAGTAATCATCATCTACCCGGTCCAGCGGAATGGGCAGTTCGGAAACGTCGTAGAGGAGATTGTTGAGCAGGATCTGCACCGGCAGCATCGGGAGGAAGGACAGAACCAGCGAGGCGCCGGCCATGCTGAACATGTTGCCGAAATTGGAGCTGGTTCCCATCATGATGTATTTCATGATATTGCCGAAGGTGCGCCGTCCTTCCTGGACGCCGGCATGGAGGACTACCAGGTCGCGTTCCAGCAGGATCATGTCTGCCGCCGCTTTCGCCACGTCCACGGCACTGTCCACTGAAATGCCCACATCGGCGGAATGGAGCGACGGTGCATCATTGATCCCGTCGCCGAGATACCCGACCACATGACCGCGCTGTTTCAGCGCCAGGATGACCCGGTTTTTCTGGGTAGGCGCCACACGGCAGAAGAGGTTCACTTGCTCCACCCGCGCTGCGAGTGCCAGGTCATCCATTTGCTGGATCTGCGCACCGGTAAGCACACCCGCTACCGGGAGCCCAAGTCGGGCGAAGACATGCTGCGTGACCAATTCATTATCGCCGGTGATGATCTTGACCGCGACCCCATCGGCGGCGAGCTCCGCCAGGGCCGCCTTGGCGCTCTCCTTGGGGGGATCGAGGAAGGCAGCGAAGCCGGCAAAAACCAGTTCCGTTTCATCACCCACCACGGCATGGGGGTGGTCCATCCCCACCTGCCGTGAAGCGATGCCCAGCACCCGGAAGCCGTCTTTACTGAGACCTTCGAATTGCCCGTTGATCCTTTTGAGCGCCGCTTCATTCAGGGGCCGCAGGCCGGCCTCTCCGTTCAACCCGTAGCTGACCGACAGACGCAGGATATCCTCGGGCGCTCCCTTGACCACAAGCAGTCGGGTCGTCCCGTTGTCAAGGAGGACCGACACCCGGCGGCGCTCGAAGTCGAACGGCACTTCATCGATCTTGCGCCAGCCGCTCACGTCGATTTCCGTGTGCTCCAGGATGGCGTCATCCAGGGGGCTTCTTAGTCCTGTTTCAAAAAAGCTGTTGAAGTAGGCCAGTTCCAGGACCCGCTGACTTTCCCGGCCCAGGGGGTCCAGGTGGCGCTCCAGGTGGATACGTGCCTCGGTCAGCGTGCCGGTCTTGTCGGTACAGAATACGTCCATGCTGCCCAGATTGTGGATCGAGGCGAGCCTTTTGACGATCACCTTGCTGGCTGCCATGCGTAGTGCGCCTCGCGACAGCGTCACGGACACCACCATGGGCAGGAGTTCAGGCGTCAGGCCGACGGCCAGGGCCACGGCAAACAGGAACGATTCGAGCCATGGGCGGTGAAAGAAGGCGTTGACGAGAAGGACGAACAGGACGAGGAGGATCGTCATGCGCATGATGAGGTTCCCGAAGCGGTGGGTCCCCTGCTCGAAGGCGGTGGGCGGGGCCGTGACCCGCAGAGTGTCGGCGATCTCACCAAGCGCCGTATTCTGCCCGGTGCGGCACATCAGCACCCTGGCCGTGCCGCTGATCACCGATGTCCCCAACAGCACGGTATTGCTGGCCGAGAGGATCTCTGTCTCTCGCGGCAGTTCACCGGGGGTCTTTTCCACCGGATATGGTTCGCCCGTAAGGAGGGCCTGGTTGACGAAGAAGTCCTTTGCCTCCAGCACCCTGCCGTCGCAGGGAATCAGGTCGCCGGCGGTAAGGAGCGCCACATCGCCGGGCACCAACTCCGCAATCGGTATCTCAAGAGGCTTGCCGTCCCGCAGCACCTGCCCCCGTACTGCCACCGACTGGCGCAGTCGATCCGCCGCCTGACCAGCCCGGTATTCCTGGACGAAATCGAGGGACACGCTGATGATGACGATGGTACCGATAATGAAGAAGCTGACGGTGTCGCCAGTGAAAGCCGAAAGGACGCTGGCAGTAAGGAGAATGATGACCAAGGGATTGCGGAACTTGGTCAGAAATTGAAGGATCAGCGCTCTTTTTCGCTCTCCATGGATCAGGTTTGGGCCGAACTGTGCCAGGCGCGAAGCCGCCACAGCGCTGCTCAGTCCGTCAGGGCTTGTGGCCACCTGTTCCAAGAGCGCCGAGACAGGGAGCTGCCAGAATGCGGAATCCGTTTTGACGGCGGGTGTAGGCATGTTGGATTCCTCCGGCGAACTTGCATAGCGGTACCAGCCTAACGGGCGTGTCCATGGTCAATGAAGTTGCTCCACACCCAGTACCTGGTCGTGCCCTGTCACGGCGAAGCGTCAACGACATGCGCGGGCCAGGACAGGCCATTCGCCCAGAAAGCAGCAGCAGTGCCGCACACCGGGTGAGAAGGCTTGAATGCAAAGCGCTGCTCCACCCGATCAATCATCGTCTTGGTCGAGTTCACCTCGTTCGTTCAATTGGCCAGCGTCCTCGACATCGACGATGATTCCTGCCTGGAGGTCAATCAGACAATTTGTTGAGTAGGCGTAGAAAGCGTGGCTGCCGACCGGCCGCCGCTGCGGAGTCATTAATCCCCATCTTTTCTCTGAGCGGTTGTCTAATGGCCTAGAACGTTGAGCTTCCCTCTGCTTTTCGCCTTCCAGAGGTCGCCGGTTACGTGTTTGGGCTCTGCCAGATCGAAACGCGATGGACTCCAACGATGACATCCCGACGCATCTTCGTCTCCATGGAGAACAACCATTCCGATATTGCAATTCCGATACCGCACCGGCAAAAGCGGGTTGGTGCGACAAATCAATCATCCACACCCAGAATCACATCCACCGCTGCCCTGCCTGCAAGTTCCGCGATGAGATGCGCCCAGCGTCGGCTAAACGGTCCTCCGTGGACTTTCACTCGCTTGCCAATCGCAGCGACCCCAGGCGTCTTCATCGGACCTTCAATCTGAAACCAGGCGTCGAACATATCTTCGGACGTGTTCACAAGGCCAACACGGATTTCGAATCCTCGGTATTCAGTAAGCCAATCCATGGCCGAGTCGAGATCATTCACTTTTCGGTTCCCCCCCAGAACTATGTTCCTCGGCTTTCGGCATAGCAAAAACACACGACACCTGTGAATTCGCTACAGTGGACATCGACTCGGAGCTGCGTAAGGCTCACCTCACCAACGCTCATTGCCATCTGAAGTTCGGAAGCAAGTCATTGTGCTCGTCGACGTTGACCCCACCCAGTTCCTGAATGGTACGCTTCATGAGGTCCTTGGACTTCGAATCGCAGCTGACGACCATCAGCATTTTTCCAGGTGTGAGTGGTAGCCTTTTACTCGCCAGACCGAAGCGCCGGATCCTGGCGCCAACCAGCCCGCCAATCCACCAGCCAATCATGCCGCCAAACATGAGGCCACCCACGAAGGCGACAACGCTTGCAGCCGGGCCGGCGGAAGCCCCGTACGCGAGCATCACTGGCACTGCCGCGATAGCACCCACAACAAAGCCGCCGATCGCTGTTTCTTCACGATACGTGGTCTGGCTAAGTTCCGTCCTCGGCAGCCCTTCAACGGGCCGATTGTCGCCCTGGACGAACCACGGTCCTCCGACGAGTTCAGACCTGTTGAACAGCTCGCCGAGCCGCGCCTGTGCCAGTTTTGCGGTGGCCACATCATTCAACGTGAAATATAGAAAAGTACGCATAGCGTTACCTCACTCCGGCCTGGCCGTTACTTCCCTCGATTCGTCGAAACCATGCAAGGATCTCGGAACGGGGCCCGACTCTCTGGAATTGCGCCGAGTGCAGGTCGGGCCACCCCTCATTGACGGCGCGATCCCAGTCGACACCTGGCATAACTGATGAGGGGCGCGTCGAGTGGGTGTCAAGCGTGCACCAAGTATCGAACATGTCCTCGGAAGTGCTTGCTAAGCCGACCTCGAGTTCGAACCCACGATACTCGGTAACGCGATGTATGCTATCTCCCAATGCCCCAAGATGAGCATAGCGCGTGGTAGCGGGGTGCGGCGGGCATTCTTGGACTGAAGTAGCATGGGCCGATTATTGCAGGCGTTGCTTGAATATCACGAACGCAGCAAGCACCGTGTCAACAGCTATGCCCCAGGTCCCCGAGGACTCGACTGGGCAACGCAGCCAGACCCGTTCCGGGTGTTTCACGGCGCACCGCGGATTGCTCTGCCGCTCGCAGCGGACACCCTGGCCGCACGCTACAACGAACTGCGCTCCGGCACGCTTCCGCCCGCGCAGAGATTCAGTCTTCGTACCCTGGCAATCCTTTTCGAACTCTCACTCGGCCTGTCCGCATGGAAATCCTATGGCGCTCAGCGGTGGGCACTGCGCTGCAACCCTTCGAGTGGGAATCTGCATCCGACCGAGGGCTATCTGCTGTGTCCAGCGCTGCCTGGCTTGTCTGGCGGGGGCTACCATTACCTGAGCCGCGACCACGTGCTTGAACATCGCGCTGCAGTGGATGATCCGCGTTGGAAGAACGGTGGCATCCTGGTCGGCCTCAGCTCGATCCACTGGCGCGAGGCTTGGAAATACGGAATGCGCGCCTGGCGCTACTGCCAGCATGACTGCGGGCATGCCATCGCCGCAGTAAGAAGGCCTTATGTGGACGCCTCCCGGATCGCAAGCCTGTTTTGCATGTTGGTTGTCAGGTAAGGCAGCACGCTTATGTCCGGCCCGTTTGCGCAGGCCGGTTGGCCTGCTGGCCCATATGGATTTCGCTGACGAGGGCCTCAGCTAACGCTTTTTCTGACTTTCCCCGTGGCGCGCCCGAACAACGTCCGCGACGGTGAGGGCAACCAGCCTTGAGTGCTGGCGGCCCACGGTATCACACGAGAAGGGGTAACAGATGTGCTCGGCTGGATAACGACCGGCCGGCAAGCCGTAAGTGGGAGCGTTAGTGTAGCCAATGAACTCGCCGCCAGGCGATTCCGAAAATAGAACCCTTTCCGAGGCGGCGGCTGTCGGCTAGGAGCGGTTGTTCGCCATCGGCGCCAAAATGGCTGACAATAGGAACAGGTTCACGGGCCCCGCACTCTGGGAAGCGCCACCTCTCAAGTGGCATTGACATTTGTCGGTCAGGGAATCAGCAAATGGAATGCTTTGAAGTCCCATATGAACCTAAGGTCTCGAGCATGTTCGCGGTCGCAGTCGCTATGGGTGTGCGCGAATTCGTGATGATTTTTATAATAACTCACGACCACTCCGAATCGCTGGCAATCCGCGGTGTCGTGTGGTGCATCGCCGTACTCGGTGCCTTTCCTTTGATCGTTGCTGTAGCATCGCTCGTGGTGACGTGCCTTGTACATCGGACATTAAAGCTGACTACTGTCGAAATCTCTGCCCCAAAGACTGGTTTTGCACTAAAAAACACAGTTGTTCCGCTTCTCGACGTCAAGAAAGTAGCCCTTCGTTCAACCGCAGCCCGTCGTTATCTGGACATATATCACAGCGCCGGCAGACTAGATATTGCGGAGTGCTGGCTGCAAAATTTCGAAGCGTTTGAGAGAGTTCTTGCAGCCGTAAGCGGACTGACGGGGCGCTAACACAATTCATTTGAGCGAAGTCGCGACACTGTCCGGCGAAATTCAGACGTTGAATGGGAGCTTTGGGAAACCGCGACTGGCTGGTTTGGGTTGGTCAGGGACAATTGCGGTTTCGCGGCGGGCGTCCGTCTGAGACCGGTTGAATCCGCAGCCAGTTGCTGTCCTTCACGTCTGTGCCGGCGCTGACCGCTTAATCCAATATGGGCAGTTGAGGCGCAAAGGCGCAAGCGACCGAAACCGGCCATAAGCAATTGGGCCGGATCAAGTGTTGCGGGCGATGCGGGCCATACCTCCGAGGTCTGCGCGCCTCCGGCGCTATGATCCGCCAGTACAAGTCCGTAGAATTTAGTACGCTTGGCGGTCCACCGCTACCACGCGCGGTCTACCGTCGACCTCCTCGATTCGCGGCAGCTTGCCGACCTCAATGCACTGCCTGACCGCGGCCAGTAGCCCGGCTGCGTCCCACCTGTTCTCCTCAAGCGCAACCAACGCGTCGCCGGTGATAGCAAAGCGCCCGCCGCAGACGGCGCAGCGGTAAATGCGGCTGCCGTGCGGGCGGTCGTGCTGGTCCCGCCAGCGCCGCGCGAGTGCTGCGCATAGCACGCAAGGGACGGCTTCAGTTGCGCTCATAATTTGACCCCGTTTCGCATTTTTTTGGTGATGAAACACAGCAGGCTGATATCCGGCCTGGTGCCCTGAGCCCAACGTCAGGACTGGCCGCGGCGAGGAGTCCTTCCTTGTCGTAGCGGACCTCATGGCAGGGTCGTCCCAGACGTTAGAGCGGGCAAGGTGGTTTGGTGCCATCGCGCCCAACGACTCGCCACAAGCCTAGGCGGGGTGTGTCACTATTCACGGTGCCCTTCCGCACGATTCGCTTTAAATGGCCGAGGGCTTTGTGGTGTTGGGCACAATTCAAAATTCGCGGCGCTACATGGCCGTGGATTCGCGATCCGCCCAAAACTATTTGTAGCCCTCGAGTTCCTCGGCCGAGGGCTTCTTTTTGGACAAGTCAGGTCAACGTGACGGCCCGCGGAAACCCGATAGGGGATCGACAGGCTCACCCCTAAGTCATCCTTATGGCTTATTCCACGCCGTAGACCCATTGTGCAATCATCCCGATACAGCCCGTCGATGGGGGACTGGGATTGTGAATAACGAGATCAGAGCTCTGACTGAGCTGCGAGGAATTTTGGCCTCGTGATAGCGAGTCTCCACATTCACAGCCAAGCAACGGCGGCGGGCTGTCCCCATTCTTTCACCGCAGGCATCTCGCGCTCGGTCTCTTGTTTAACAACGCCGGACCCGCCACGCCGCCTGCCAAAATTGCGCCCGGCAACCACGGGATTTCGCGAGACGGGATGGTGATATTACCCGCGGGGCATAGGCCGCCCGCACGTGAGCGACGATGATGATGCGGTGTGAGGCGATGCACAGCCGCCTGCAAAATCGGCATAGTTCTGCTTGTTCCAAGCCAGGTCTGATCGTTTGAGGGCATCGGAGTAACGCGTAAATCCCTCCGCAGTGCCGGCTTTGCGCCCCCAGCCTTCAGCCAGGCTCGGCCCAGTCATATGGCGCCCGGGCGCAAATGAATGGCACGCCATCATAGACTTGCCGCGAGACAACGGCGATGATCACAATGATGGCGCCGACGCCGAACGCTCGAACGGCAATGGAAAGGTACTGCGCCATGGCGAAACTACTGTACAAGCATGAGGTGATTGGCAGTGAGCCTACACGAGGCCGTCTCGCAACGGTGTAACGCCTTTGCAGGATTGACACACTCCGTTTCGCCGGGGCGGCGAGGTCGTGCGTTACGTGACACCGCATGGCGGTTCTGAGAAGAATGTCCCGGAAATCGATCGAAGCCTTACCGAGCGGCCACTACTGGGCCGTGCCCCACGCGCCCTTCCCACTGGACGGTGGCAGGCCATGATGAGGTGCTTCCCGGCGCCCATTGCATCAGGGACTGCAAGTGGGTCACCTTCTACAAGGACGGCGAAGAAGTTTGGGCGTGCAGTGCACTGTATGCAGCCGCCCATTTCGACTTTGTTCCCATTCCCCACCAACCGCTCGGCGACAGTTGATTGAGGGGGCGCCGGCCTACACCGGCCCTGGGTCACCTGCCCCTGCCCACAACGAAGTCCCAATAGCTTTTCCTGAGATCGGGCGTTATGTCAAAGACCTCTCAGCAGCATGTGCGCCGACCCGTGCCCGGACGCTGTATTTTTAGGCCGGTGAGCGCAATCCACGTTGCTGGTCACGCCGCACGCGAGACTGGTCGCCAAGCGGCACGGTCACCCCCGAGCGCGCGATAGCCGTGCCGGCCAGGTGCGGAAAAGCCGCGGTTGGCTGCATGAATGAGGCGACCACTTGACGCGCGCCGCGGGATGGGCGTTGAAGGAAAACGCGGTCGATCGTTTGTTGCGGGCAGTCAGCCGCCGATCCGGCCGCTCCCCCTCACTTCCCTCTCCCATTTGTCTCTTCCTGGACCACCTTGCATCCCACCGGAAAGTGGGATGCAGAGATCTCGACTCACCGCCGTAAAGATGAAACGTCCTCACAATTCCACTTGTAGACCTTGATTCTTACAGTCTAATTCTCCAGATATATGCCGCTCTTACAGAAAAATCGTCTTGATAGTGTGCAATCAATACTTGCACTTGGCCTGAAGGTTATGCTGACCTTCGGCGCACTCATTGTCTTCGTGTACTGTGCTACTGAAGGTATCCTCCCTGATGGATTCTCCTTCGGAGACACTTTCATTCTTGGTTGTAGCGTTCTAAGTTTCGGATTTGTAGCCGTAATCGGTACCGCCTATGGCGCCATTGCTACCTATTGGATCGTCTGGGCAATCCTCGTGGCAGGAAACGCCCTTCTGACGCGGCAAGGAAAAGCGAATGCCACGTTTATCGACGGTCTAGCTCCTGGATTCCTTAACGTGGTGGGTTCTTTCCTTTGCTTCGCCCTTTATGGCCTGGTCGCATTCACGATCGACGGCCCGAGCGATATGCGGCTTAGGGGAACGGTATTCTTCTTTATGACGTATGGCTTCCTTCTTCTCTGTTCCCTTGCAGTGGTGCCACCAAACGGGAAGCGTCTTGGGTGGCGCATGGGCGGGCTGCTAATCGTTGCCACGCTCTCTCTAGCTGCAAACGCTGCGAAGCCCGCTATTCTAAATTATTCGATGGGAATGATGGGGCTGCGCTCCTTCCCTGGCGATGCTTTAGTCGTTTCAGAGTCCGTACATCACAATATCCAAAGACTTTCGTCAGCATACGGGATCACGATACGAACCTGTGAACTGGATGGAAGTAAACAATGGGCAATTCAAGATGGACGAGCTGTATGGCATGGTGTTGGTTCGACATCCTATCTTCGCATCTTCGACCACTCCACCAACGGTGAAAAGAGCATTTTGATCCCGATCGACAGAAAGGACGTTATCGTGATTCGCCGAGACAAGTCCATATTCGACTGCAAAGCCAGACGTGCGTAACACCGCCAAGCTCTTTTGTCATCAGGGGCCGGCGGCGACGCCAAATCCACCGCGCGCTGCGACTAGCCACCCTCACGTCCGGGCGGGGATACCCGCCGGCTCGCGCTGCCGCACGCACTGGCGCACCAGCACTCCAGGTCCGCTTCGGGATTCTCTAGACTTCGGAAAGTCACCGCCATCGAACAAAACTCGCTGGCCCGCGGACTTGGACAAGGCCGTAGACGATGGGCTGCAAAAGTGTGGCCTTCAAAAGCAGCTCAATGGTCGTGGCACAGAACACGACAGCTGCCTAGTGATGTCCGTTTGCTTTAAGGCGCTTCGCTTCCTGAAGAGCCTCGACGGCAGGTCGCATAACCATTGGATTGGCTAGATTGTACGAACTCAGGCGATCTGCCGTGAACTCGCCAATCGCCTGGACGCGGTGCTCCGGATACAACTCGTCGCCGATGCGCTCGTACATTTCATCCATCGCCGCGTCGTTCTCGTCGTAGCTCATCACATTTCCTTGTCGATCACGTTGCAATGCAGCCGGCACGGCTCGCGCCTTGCCATGCTTCAGCTATCGCGTACTGCGTCGCCCCCGATGTGGGACTAGCGCCGGCCTCGGCCAGCAGCTTGGAGCGAAAGCGATCACACTCCGCGCGAGGGTCAAGCCTCGCGGCAAGCTTCTCAACCTGAGTCGGTGCTGGTGGCGGCGTCATATCCTGTGCAAATCGCTGATACGCGCCCCAAGCGGCAATTGCGCCGATCGCTATCGTCGCGACCATGAAGGCAACTCCGTAGGAAAGCCGTGTCTTCGATGCCATGCTCTTCCTGCTCAAATGATCTCAATCTGCGAGTTCGGCGCAATGTCGTCCGGGAACGTACCGATCTCGGGATAGTCGCGAAGGTCGACAATGATGTTGCCGCCCGTCCGCTTATCAGCGTCGGCGAACGTCAGCGTAGCGCCCTCGTGATTTACCTTGTACGTGCCAGGAAGAATGGGACGTCTGGTGCCGTCATTCGCGCGGCCCGAAAACGGCTCGCGTCGCACCCGAACAGTGTAGGCTGTCATGAGTCGCTCCTTTTCCGTTACCAGCCGGGGCTATTGCGAGCGACGCGCGAAGCGGTGCTCGGTTCGGAGAACTTGTAAGGTAGGCCTTGCCTGTCGAGATATGCCCGAATGTCCGGCCATTGCAAGTCGGAAAGCAGCGCCTCAAATACCCCAGGGGCGGCAGGCGAAGGCCCGCCCGCACCAATCATGTTCGACAGCGGATATGTGTTTGCGTCCTTCGTGAGCAGCTCCAGTGCAACGTACGTCATCTCTAGATCCTCTTCTTTTCCAATGCGTATCGTTAGAAACTCATCACGCCAATAATGCGGACACTCGACGCGGGAACACCTAGGCCCGCGCGAGACGGCCTTGCGGGCGCGTTGCTCGAGGGCATATCCCTTGGATGAGTCGGCCACGCGAGCTATGAATTCGACCTGGCCGGTCGTCTGGTTGCCATCCGTCGCTAGGGAATAGGTCGCCCGGACCGTCAGCCGTTCACTCATGACACCTTTTTCAGTGGTCATCATGGCATTTCCGCTTACGCTCGTCCACGAGCCGAGTGATCGTCTCATAGCTCCACAGATGGGTCGCCTCCGTCCGAAAGCCATCGATGTCCTGAGCAGTCAGCTCGAAGGTCTGTTTGATCAACATCTCCACTCCGAGAGCGTCTCGGCCGTGCGCAAATTCAGCGAATTGCAGCCTGGCGATGGTCCAGCCGGCCTCGGACAGATTCTTCCGATGGGCACGCAACCTAGTGTCCAGATCGCGCGTGATGCCATACCCGGCAAAGGCACTCTCATCACCGATGACGGCTAGCACATAGACTGTGGCTGGTTGATCGGGGTCGAACCCGTGGTCGGCGCAGCTTGGACACCCACAGCCCCGCATATGGCTGTTTGCGACTTGCTCAAAAGGGCCGTGTTTTGGGCAGATGATCGTCACGTACTCGTGGACGCCGGTGTAGCTCAGGAGGCCGTAGTCGTACCTGTCACCATGCGTGGCGCGCGCCCGATTCAGAAACTCGTCCTTGCTCATCCGCTGCTTGTCGCCGCGGGTGACGTAGCTGCACGCCGGACACTCGCCGCCCATGACGTGCACTCCGGCCCGCTGGCGGAATTCGCCATGGCCCGGGCAAGCGATGACGACCTCGGATTCCTTGTTTACATAATCAACTGCGCTGTAGTCGTACTTGTCGCCGTGTACCTTGCGGGCGTCGGCGACGAAGCCAGCTGTGCCTCGGCTGAAACGCTTGGACAAACGCTCGGCCCTACACGACCTACAGCCGCCACCTCCATTGGCGCGGAGGTGCGCGCTCGGGTAGATCTCAAAATCGCCGTGTTCCGGACAGGTCACGAGGAGCTTGCTGACAATACTGCGGTACACCGTGCGCTCGTATCCAAAGCGCTGCCCATGGATCGCACGGGCGCGCGCGACAAATGCATTTGTGTCCAATCGAGCCACGCCAGCGCACGCCGGGCAGCCAGCGCCGCGTTGATGGGCCGCAGGTGTTTGCTCAAACGGCCCGTGTTCAGGACAGACGATTACAACTTTGGTGTGTGTCGTGGCATATGCGACACGGCTGTAGTCGTACCGATCCCCATGCACCGACAGCGCTTTGGCAATGAAGGTCTCGGCCGTTCCGCGCTGGCGATTTGCGCCGTGCGTGATTGCACATTTTGGGCAACCGCTGCCGGACAGGTGCCTGCTCGGGGTCTGCTCAAACGTCCCATGTACCGAACATCGAATTGTGAGCGATGTCAATACGTTGACAAGTACGGCTTCAGAGTAGTCATACCGATCGCCATGGAGCGTTCGCGCCCGGTCGATGAACGACTGCAGCGTGTACGGTTGCACGCCGGCGCAAGCTCCGGGTCCTGCCAAGATACAGCCAATCCGCTATCATAAGCCTTGCGGTTATATTGAAAGAGAAAAACCGCTTTATTTCGATATAAGCAAGGAGAGTTTCTGACCGCCCCAATTGGCCCGAACACCAAGTTGCTAGGAAGCCGCGGCGTACTTTGCCAGGGAATCACAGCCCGGTACCCGCGCACGCGCGCTGGCGGTGGTGGCGAGCCTGTACCGCTACTGGTACGACACCGGCTACCTGCACGCCAACCCGGCTGCCGGTCTGTCCGCTGGCAGCCGCGCGCGCCGAGTTCGCGCCGACGCGGCTGATTCCGCCGGCTCTGCTGGCCGAGTGAGATGTGTGGCTCGAACCCGTCGCGGTAATTCGCGCACCAATCTGCCAACGACCGGTTGAATCCGCAGGCCCCTTCAGCCAGCCAGAAGCAGTTAGTGTACGGCAGGGATTGGCCGAACTCGGACCTCAAGGTCAGCGGGCCTGACCGCCCAGCGGGAGAGCTTGCTGGGGCCGTCGAGATGCCTTCTCGATCGCCATTTGATCACCGCGGACAGAATCCGTCGTGGAGAACCGTAGGTCGGTGCCGTGACAACGATGCGAACGATAAAGAAGATATCGACTGCGAGATGCCCGTGTTGAAAGAAGGGGGACAGCCCGCCGCCGTTGCTTAGCTGTGAATGTGGAGACTCGCCATCAAGAGGCCTCAATTCCTCGTAGCTCAGTCAGAGCTCTGATCTCGTTATTCACAATCCCGGATCGGCGGGCTGTGTCGGCATGGTTACACAATGGCATTAAGGCGTGGAATGAGCCATAAGGATGACATGGGGGTGAGCCTGTCGATCCCATAGCGGGTTTCCACGAGCCGTTCGCTTACTTGTCCAAAAAAGGGAAGCCCTCTGCGGAGGAACTCGAGGGCTACAAATAGTTTGGGCCAATCACGAATCCGCAGGCATGTCGCGCCGCGACATTTGAATTGTGCGCAACGCCGCAAAGCCTTTGGTCATCTGAAACCAATCGTGCGGAAGGGCACCATGCATAGCGACACGCCCCGCGTAGACTTGTGGCAAGCTGTTGGGGACTGCCACTAAGCCACCACCCTGCCGGCTCTAAATGTCCGGAACGATCCTGCCATGAGGTCCGCTACTACAAGGGCTGCCCGCCGCGGCTAGTCCTGACGGTGGGCTTAGGGCACCAGGCTCGGACATCAGCCTGGTGCTGTGATTTATCGCCAAAGAAGAGCGCAACGGGGTCAAATTATGAGCGCAACTGAAGCCGTCCCTTGCGTGCTATGCGCCGAACTCGCGCGGCGCTGGCGCGACCCGCATGACCGCCTGCGCGGCGGCCGGATTTACCGCTGCGCCGTCTGCGGCGGGCGCTTTGCCATCACCGGCGACGCCTTGGTTGCGCTTGAGGGGAACAGGTGGGACGTTGCTGGGCTACTGGCCACGGTCAGGCAGTGCATTGCGGTCGGCATGCTGCCGCGAATCGATGAGGTCGACGGTAAACCAAGCGTGGGAGCGGTGGGCAGCCAAGCGTCCTAAATTCTGCGGACTTGCACTGGCAGAACGTAGAGCCGCCGGCCAATGAAGTCATTGCGATTCCGTTCGTGTGTGTAGGCGCGGACACGCTGTCGCTCATCCGGGGAAAGCGTGTGGGCGAGCGCCGAACATACTGGCTCGACCATAGCGTCATTCAGTACCCACACATGCATGGCGCTTTGCGGCAACGAGAGGCGGCTCGGATCAGGCAGTAAGAGAGACGCAGTAGGTCCCGCATTCCGTGCGGTGAAAAAATCCTGCTGCATGCCATCCGATCCCCGCTCAAGCCTTGCGGCGCCTCTTGAAACACGCCCGCCGCGTCACGCGTTTGCCAACCCGTCGTCCACTACCGCCGCGACGACCTGCAGATTCGGTTCGAGGAGCATATCGATGTGGCTGCTGGGCACTTCGGCAATCGTCAGGCCGCCGCGCGCGACACGCCGCCACAGCGATATCGGGTCGCCGCGATGCTCCTGTCGAATCGCCGCGCGCACATAGGCAATCGGGCCCGCGTGATACGGCCGCGGCCGATAGGCTGTCATGGCGAGTCCCATCGTTTCACGCACGCGCCGAAGTGCAGGCGGCAACGATTCGGTGAAGGCGTCCGGCTGGGGCATCATCCGCGCGGATCTTATCCCTACGCGGCCCGCGGCCTTCCCGAGCATGTAGGTCTGGTAAGCGAACAACTGCGACGCCGGCACCGCGCGCAGCTTGCGCCACTGCCATCCCAGATACGTGCAGCAGTACCGCATCCAGGCACCCCATGGCAGGAAATGCTCGCCCACATAGGTATCGAGCAGGCACAGGAACTCGACGTGCTCGCCGGCGCGCGTCAGCTGCTGCGCCATTTCGAAGGCGACCAGGCCGCCGAACGAGTAGCCGGCCAGCGCGTATGGTCCGCGCGGCTGCACGGTGCGCATCTGTTCGATGTAGCTGGTCGCCATGTCTTCGACGCGCAGCTGTGTCGGCTCGCCGTCAAGGCCTTGTGCCTGCAGTCCATAGACCGGGCGCGAACTGCGCAGCGCGTAGACCATTCCCCAGCACTCCATCACCGAGCCGCTCGCGCCATGCACGATGAACAGCGGTGTCCCGGCGCCGGCGCGTACGGGCACGAGGATCGACGACTGCGGCGTTGCGGCCTCGTCGATCGCTGCGGCGAGGCGCGCGATTGTTGGCGCGAACAGCAGCGTCGCGAGTGGAATCGTGCGCCCGGTCGACCGATGCACATCAGCGAGCAACCGCGCCGCGAGCAACGAATGACCACCCAGCTCGAAGAAGTTGTCGTCGCGACCGATCGGCGCGAAGTCGAACAGTTTCTCCCACAGCCCCTGCAAATGACGTTCGAGTTCTTCGCGCGACTCGCCGGCGGGTGGCAATTCGCGCGCCGCCAGGTTCAGTGCCGGATGGTTCCGGATCGCGTCGAGACAGCCGGGATTGCGTAACGCCGCGGCATTGCCGACCGGCAGGCCGTTGACCGCATTGCGCGCGGCCGCTTCGGACAGCTTGCCGTTATGCGTGACCGGCAATTCATCGACGGCGATGATCCGGTCTGGCACGTGCGTCGGCGACGCGCGACGTGCGAGTTCGCGGCGCACTTGGGCGGCCAGCGCGCCGGTCAGCGCGACGCCATCCTGCAAGACCAGCAGCAGCACGATGTGCTGGTCGTACCTTTGCGCGTGCGTGCGCTCAGGCGGGGCGGTGGGCGAGCGCTGCTCGACCACCAGCGCCTCGCGAATGTCCGGGATATCGCGCAGCACACGATAGATTTCGCCGGGACCGATGTTGACGCCGCGAACATTGAGCACGCCATCGGAGCGCCCATGCAGCCGCGCAGAGCCTTCCGGCGAAAACTCGATGCGATCGCCGTGCGTCCAGACACCCGGGTTGCCGGTGAAATAGGCAGCGTGAAACCCCTTTCCCTCCGTGTCGCCAAAAAAGCCGAGCGGACGTGACGGAAACGGGTTCGCACAGACCAGCTCGCCGATTCCGCTGGTGCTGGCACCCTGTTCCCACGCCTGGACATCGAGCGCAAGGCTCTTGCATTGGGCTTCCCCCGCATAGACCGGCAGGTTCGGATTCCCCAACACAAAGCAGCCGAGAATGTCCGTGCCGCCAGAGATCGACTGCAGGGGCAGCGCCTTCACGTGATCGCGCACCCATTCGAACTGTGCGTCGAACAGCACCGCACCGGTCGACATCATCGCGCGCAGTGCGCCGAGATCGAACTGCTGCCCTGGCACCAGGCCCGCGTCCTCGCACATCTTCAGGTAAGCGGGACTTGTGCCGAACACGGTGACGCGCTCGTCGGCGACGAGGCGCCACAACGCATCGACCGCTGAGATCGGGCCGTCATAGGTCACGATCTCGACCCCGGACGCGAGCGCCGACAACTGCCAGTTCCACATCATCCACGCGCAGGTGGTGTGAAAGTACAACCGATCGCCGGGGCGCAGGTCGCAGTGCAGCCGATGCTCCTTCAGATGCTCGAGCAGGCTGCCGCCGGCGCCGTGCACGATGCACTTCGGCTTGCCGGTTGTGCCCGACGAGAACATGATGAAGAGCGGATGGTTGAACGGGAAGTGCCGCCACACGAAACTTCCGGCATCGCCGCTTTCGATCAGTTCGCCAAGCGAATAGACCGGCGGCCTGACGGTGTCCGGCAGAATTCTGTCGTCGAGCCGGACGATGCCCTGCAGCGACGGCAACGCAGCAGCCAGATCGGCGATATTGTCCGCCAGCGCCATGCCCTTGTCGAACGCCCGCTCCGCGGTGTGGGCGAACAGCAGTCGCGGCTCCAGCGGCGCGAAGCGGTCGAGGATCGTCTCGACGCTCATCTCGGCCGAGGCAGTCGAGAGCGTCGCACCGAGCGCGGTGACGGCCAGCGCGGCAACGACCGCCTCCGCGTCGTTGCGCATCACGCCAGCCACGCGGTCCCCTTCGCGCAGCCCCAACGCCGAAAGCGCATGCGCGAGACGAGCTACCCGATTGCGCAGTTCGCCGCGGGTCAGGCGGATACGCCGGCCATCTGCGTAACAGGCGGTCAGCGCGGGTGTGTCGGGCGTGGCTATCGCCAGGCCGAGCAGGTTGTCCGCGTAATTCAGCTGGACCTGCGGGAAGAAGCATGCATGCTCGCACTCGTCGCCGACGCAGACCGGCTCAGCGCTGCCGGACCATGCGAGCCCCGGCGACCACTGCAGGAAGCATTGCCAGAACGTCCGGTACTCCCGTACCGAGAAATTGTGCAGCGCATCGTTGTTATGGAAAAATTGGCCGGTGGATGCCTGCAGGGCCGCGGTAAATGCAGTCAGCTGCGACGCTGCGGCGCGCTCTGGCGTACTGTTGTAAATGGGAACGCGTCCCATGATCCCGTTTGGGCAGAACGACGCGTCTAACAGGCAAAAACGATCCATCCGATCCTCCACGGAGACCGGTACGCACGCTCGAAACAGCGGCTTGTTCTGATGATTCAGACTAGTGGCCCGCGATTTTTTGCTCTGTGCGTCATCGCACGAATTATTACAGGATATTACAAGGCCGCTGGCAACCACTGGCCAGCTGGCCCAAACATGTCTGGGGGCTTCAGGTATTTTCAAGTTCGTGAGCCCAGGCGGCTTCGCTGAAACAGCAAGGCGCGATCACCACGACACGCGAGTCACTATCAAATCGACACGTCCGGAAACTTCTTCCCGGAATTGTGTGAGCGAATCCACGAGATCCTGATACAGGCCACGGGCAGCAACTTTCGGTCGGCGGCGACGCGCGAGGGGCTACCTATAATGACCGGACCACGGACCTAAACAGCCAATCCGCTATCATAAGCCTTACGGTTATATTGAAAGAAATGAACTACTTCATTTCGATATAAGCAAGGATTCGCTGACCGCCCCAATTGGTCCAAGTCGCTAGGGCGCGGAGAACGCTGCCCCGATTTGGCATGCCCGTTTCACCTCGTCACTGTGCAGGTAGATCGAGGTGGTCGAGATGGACGCGTGCCGCAGATTGTCCCGCACCGTCGTCAATTCCGCGCCGCGGGCCAGCGCGTGGGTCGCATGGGTGTGCCGCAGCCAGTGCGGGCTGGCCTGCCGCAGCTTCTCGGCGGCAACCGGGTGGTCGGCCTGGATCAACTTCGCCGCTTGTACGAAGAACCGTCGCAACACGGCCCACAGTCGCGTGCCCGTGATGCCGCCGGCCGGGTCCTGGCCCAGGCCGCCGATCAACGGGGTATGCGGATCCCAGTGTGCCCGCGTGACGGGCAGGCTGCGCTCAACCAGATACCGGTCGAGCGTCACGCGCGCCAACGGCGGCAGCGCCACCTTGCCCGCCTTGGCCCCCTTGCCGACCAGGCAGAGCCAGTAGTCGCCATGGGCATCAATGTCAATGCCACCAAGGGTTGCGCTGACGAGTTCGCTGGCGCGCAGGCCGGTCGCATACGCGAAGTCGAGCACGAAGCGCAGGCGCTGGGCTGCCGGCGCCTCCCACCCATAGGACCACTCGAGTCCGTTGGCGAGCGTGCGCACCAGCATCCATTCGCCCTCGGTGAACACGTGCGACGTATCCAGCGGCGCAGCACGCGCGCTGCCGCGCACCTTGATGCCCGCGAACGGATTCGCCAGCACATAGCGTTGTTGGATCAGCCACCGGAACATGGCCCCGAGCACCGACAAGGCATAGGCCGTTGAACGCGGTGACAGGCCCTGCGCAAACGGGCGCCATTCGCTCGAGGTGCGTGGTCGAGGTGGCCCCACCCAACGCTTGTGCGGCGTCGGCCGACGCAGGAAACTGCGATAGGCAATCGCGTCCTCGGTGGTCAGCGACGACAGGGGACGCTCGCGCTCGACGATCGCCCACAGGATCAGCCGCTCCGCTTCCTTGCGATAGGCCCGCTGGGTGGCCGGCGACTCGTGCAACGCCAGCCAGGCCTGGACGGCCTCGTAGTCGTTCGACGCACCGAGGGTGCAGGTTTGCCGTGGGGCGCGGAAGGTGCCGGACGAGCCGTCGACCTCGTGGGGCAGGCATAGGTGCTCCCAGGGCACGATCCCCCCGTGGTCCGCCACGGCGATCAGCGCTCGCGCGCGCTCAGTCAGTTGCGGATGCTCGGCGAAGAAGGCTTCGATCCGTCGGGCGCTCGCCGGACCTAGGCCGGGCACCGCCGTCCACCAGCGACGCCGGCGCGGGATGCGCACCGTCAGGTCCGCCAGCGTCTCGATGCCGTGCGCGCGCAGCGCCTGCACGGCACGAGGCAGCAGCCACTGTCCGATGTCGTCGCCGACCTGCGGCTGCGGCGGGGGCAAGCGGCGCAGCAAGTCGACCGCTTGGTGGATGGCCTTAGCCCGCCCGACTCGCTCGGCCGCGCCGTGCACGAACAAAGCGGCGACGTCCTGGCGCTGCCGGCGGCGCGCGAACTCGGCCAACTGACGCCGGATGTGGCCGAGGATGCCGCGCGCGGACTGGCCGCTGGCCTTGCGCTCGCCCAGGTAGCGCACCACCGCGTCGCGGGCCGACAGCCCCTCGTACCAGGCGCGTAGCGCGGCCAGCGACGCCGCATCGGGGAAGTCAGGCGGCGCGGGATTGGTCTGGGGATTGGTTGGCAGCATTCTTGTCAAACGAAATAGATATTGAATACTGGCCTCCTGATCGGGAAGGCCTTTTTCAGTAACTTCGACACTATGCTGGCCATCGCGCGACAGAAAACCATGAAAGGTCGTGGTTTACGACAAAATTATTGAAATTTCTCCACACCACCTCAAGCTTCGCAAGCTCGCTCAGTACTTGGGCACAAGGCGACCTTCGGAGATCTGATGAGATCTGAAAGGGCATCACGGCCAAGGCACTCGAACTTGGCCAACCATCGGCTTGGTACATAGTGCCTTGTTCACTGTCGATGGCCTTCACGCCAGGGCTGTGTTCGCTGTTGAAGAAGCCAGCAGCGTCAAGTTCGCTGAACCACGCCACGTCCTTCAAAGCGTTGATGAGATACCCGCCTAAGACGCCGGGCATTGGCGACGCCGCAAATTACCCAACCTGAGGGTCAAATGCGGCGAATTTACAACTCTCGCGGCCGCCGAAGAAAACAGTTGCATGACTTGCATTGCGTTTGCTACGCTTCGCCCCGTCGTTACTACGGATTCATTTCCATGGACAGTTGTTCTAGTTGGCCCTTGGCCAAACTCTGAACGGCTAGGCAAGCCCAGGCGATTCCTCGCCACTGCCTAGCCGATACCGGCGGGTAGTGGCTTCTTGTGCGGGTTCTCCGCGCAAGCCATTCCCACTTAGCGTTGTTTGACCCAGGTAGCCACCGCTGGATGCGTTCGTGCGCGCCCGGCAGGCATTTGGCCGCCCATGCCTACACAAGCCATAGAAGCTTGTGAGGGAGAAATCATGCTGTTTACTCGCATTGCGCCTCACATCACATGGGGCTTGCGTCCGGGGCTCTTACCATCCAAGACGGTCCGCCAGGTCGTGGCGTTGTTGCTCGCCCTGGCGCTGGCACCCCTTGGCCAGTCGCACGCCCAAGAGGCAAACGGTGACGAAGCGACGTTGCCGTTCAATGGACAGGCCGACCGTTTCGCCTTCCATGGCCAGACCACCTATGTCTGGCAGCGCAAGCCCGCATTTTCCGCCGCTTACAGCGGCGACAACAGCCTGCGCGCCGAGCGCGAGAAGAGCTATTCGTTCACGGCTACGCTGGACCTCGGTGCGCGCCTGTGGAAAGGCGCCGAGTTCCATTTCAACCCCGAAGTCACCCAAGGGGTGCCGTTGTCGGGACTACATGGTCTGGGCGGCCTGACCAACGGGGAACTCGCCAAGGTCTCCAGCACCAACCCGACCGTCTACCGCGCACGCGCGTTCCTGCGCCAGACAATCGGCCTGGGCGGCGACACGGAAACGGTCGACGCCGACTTCAACCAGTTCGCGGATGTAGTCGACAAACGCCGCATCGTTGTCACGGCTGGCAATTTCCCGGTGCTGGACGTGTTCGATGCCGTGGAATACGCCCACGACCCCCGCACCCAGTTCATGAATTGGTCGTTCATGACCCACGGCTCCTTCGACTACCCAGCCGATGCACGCGGCTACAACTGGGGGCTGGCCATCGAGTACATCGGGGAACGCTGGGCGGTCCGCGCTGGGCGTTTCCTGCAGCCCATCGAATCCAATGGACTGCCGCTCGATACTCGTATGTTCGAGCATTACGGAGACATGGTGGAGCTGGAAAAGAGCTACACGGTGTACGGCCAGGAAGGCAAGGTGCGGCTGCTGGTCTGGCGCAACAAGGCCAGGATGGGGCGCTTCAGCGATGCCATTGCCCTGGCGCAAACGAGCGGTGACACCCCGGACGTAGGCCTGGTACGCCAAGAACACGCCAAGGTTGGTCTTGGCTTGAGCTTCGAGCAGAAAGCCGGCCGTGACCTGGGCCTGTTCGCCCGCCTGAACTGGTCCGATGACAAGACCGAGACCTACGCCTTTACGGAAATTGGTCACAGCGTTTCCGCAGGCGGTCTGCTGGCCGGCACAGCCTGGGGCCGTCCGAAGGACAAGTTAGGCATTGCTATGGCGCTCAATATGCTCGGCCCCAACCATCGGGCTTACCTGGCCGCCGGCGGCAGCGGGGCTTTCCTGGGGGATGGTGCGCTGAACTATGGTCATGAGCGGGTTTTCGAGGTGTTCTATAGCTTCCAGCCGTTCAAGGGCGTGATGCTGAGCCCCGATTTCCAGCTCATTCAGAACCCGGGCTACAACCGTGACCGGGGGCCAGCAAAATTCATCGGCATGCGTTTCCATGGGGAATTTTGAGAGGCCATAGGCGTCAAATGTGAAGTGCGGGCTCGTGCTCCTTTAGGCGACCCGGGCTTGGCATTGGTGCCGAAAAAGGAAATCAAGTGGACAGTTGTTCTAGTCGACCTTTGCATCGTTTCTAGGCAAGCCATCAGTCGGTCCCCGACCGCTGTCTTGCCTGACAGGTAAGGCAGCGGCGTCATCAGGCCATTCGGCCAGCCCCGCTCCTTCGTTGTATCCCGCCAGAACCGTCTGGCGCAGTGCTGCCCTGCGAACCGCGCTACAGGGCGGCGAGGAGTCGAGCATGCGCAAAATTCTCACCCCATTCGGCCGGATGACCGCCCTCACCGCACGGATGGTATCCCCATTCCTCCGCCAGATTGAGCCAAGCACCTCCAGCATGGCGGCCACTAAAGGTCCGGATTCGCGCCAGTCAGACGCACATGCGCCGCAGCCAACCGGGAGTTCGCTGACGCCGCCATCCGGGCGTGCCGGACGCTCTGGTAACTGCCCTTGCGAGCCCGGTGCCGGCATCACCCATAGGCACTTGTATAAGTCTTGAGGAGAATAAAAATGGTCAATTTCACAACAGAGATGACCGCCCCGCCGCAGCAGGGAGTGCTCGATGAGGCGCATGCCGGGGACATTCGTGGTGCGCTAGGGACGATTGGCCAGCACGACACCGGCCCCCGCAAGGGATGGCGCCACAGATTCAGTACTCTCCTCGCCATTTTGGGCCCCGGGCTCATCGTCATGGTAGGGGACAATGACGCAGGGGCCTTCGGCACCTACACACAGGCGGGGCAAAACTACGGCACGACACTGCTGTGGACGCTCCTGTTGTTGATACCCGTGCTCTACGTCAATCAGGAGATGGTGGTACGACTGGGCGCCGTCGCGCGGGTGGGTCACGCTCGGCTCATCTTTGAGCGCTTCGGCAAGCTATGGGGCAGCTTCAGCGTCATTGACCTGTTTCTCGTCAACGCGCTGACGCTGGTAACCGAGTTCATCGGTATCAGCCTTGCGCTGGAGTATCTGGGCATCCCCCGCCAATGGGGCGTGTGCGCTTCGGCGCTGCTGGTGATGCTGGCCGCTTCAACCGGAGACTTCCGGCGCTTTGAGCGGTTCGCCATGGGACTCGTCGCGGGGAGCCTCACACTGATTCCTGTCTTCCTGCTTGTACATCCGCCCCTGGGCCAGGTCGCCCGGGATTTCTTCGTCCCAGCAATGCCTGCGCAAGCGCCGCTGAGCGAGGTCATGCTGCTAATCATCGCCATCGTCGGCACTACTGTGGCGCCATGGCAACTATTCTTTCAGCAGAGCTACGTCATCGACAAGCGGATTACGACACGCTTCATTCGCTATGAGAAGGCCGACCTTTGGCTGGGCATTGCCCTCGTCATTGCTGGCGCAGTGGCCATGATTGCTTTCAGCGCCGAGGCATTTCATGGTACGAGGGAGTTTGGCAACTACACCGATGCGCTTGGCACCGCGGTCGGGCTCGAGAAGCATTCGGGCCGGCTGACCGGTGTTCTCTTCGCCATCGCACTGCTGGACGCGAGCATCATCGGCGCCTGCGCCGTCTCTCTGTCCACGGCGTACGCCCTGGGGGATGTCTTTGCCGTGCGCCATTCCCTGCACCGCAAGCCAACTGAAGCAAAAGGCTTCTACGCAGTCTACTTCGGGCTGACCATGCTGGCGGCCGGCCTGGTACTGACGCCGGGGATGCCGCTCGGGCTGCTAACCAGCGCAGTCCAGTCATTGGCTGGCATTCTCCTGCCCAGCGCCACGGTCTTCCTGCTCTTGCTCTGTAATGACAAGGCTGTGCTCGGACCGTGGGCAAATGGACGCTGGACGAACTTGTTCACGGGAATGGTGGTGGCGGGCCTGGTCATGCTCTCCATCACCCTGACAACATCGGTACTATTCCCGCAGATTGGCGAGCGAGAGATTCTTGGCATCCTGCTCGGCGGCACGGCCCTCGCGCTGGTCGCCTCGCTCGTCGTAAAGCACTATGAGAGGCGCCGCCTTCCCACACCGCTGCCATCCACACCGCCATCGGTGGACGACAAGGCAGGTTGGACCATGCCCCCGCTCGCTGAACTGCCAGCACTGAAACTCACCCTGCTGAATCGCGTATGGATGATGGTCTTGCGGTGCTATCTGCTGGTCGCGGCTGGATTGGTACTCGTGCGCATTGTCACCCTGGTAACAGCGTAGTGCTACTGGTGAGGGAACTTCGGCGAAGGTGCATCATGACTATACTCCGCTCCGGAGAATTGTCGCGTTGGCCTTCTTACTCGACTCCGCATACCACCCCGCCCCTCAGCGCGGAGCCAGCCATTGGAGCAACTGCTTCCCGTACGGCCGCCTAACGCCAGAAATAGCGCGGCCACACCGAAATTCCACAGCAATATCATGGCCGTGGCCTCGAGCGAGTGCAGGATTGACAGAGCCACGGCCGTCATTGCCGAAACCGCGAGGCTGCCTACCATCGTGATAGGGACCGGCGACAGTCGAGCAACGTGACGCAGCATAATCAGCATCACAAGGGATAGTGGCATGGCAACCAATGCCAATGTCGCAAAGCAACGAGCCGTCTCTCCGGCAGACATTCCGTCCGGCCCGATGACGACCCAGTTGGTAAGACATCCATAGCCAACCGTGGCAATCCATAAGAGAGCAGCCGGAACCGGCAGCAGAAGCCAACGGCGCGCCATGCCCGGAATGCTGGCGAAAAACACACCCACTGCGGCCAAAACACCGGTGGCCATCGCTGCAGCCACGCTGAGGATAGAGGTTGCCCCGCACCCTTAGGAGGACGCAAGATGAACAAGCATGTTTTGGCCGCCTCAACGCTATCCAGTGGGCGGCTATGCTGTTGGTTCTGCTTTGCCGTGGAGCCGGGAACTTGTCATTGGACCACTTCTTATTTGGCCGATTTGGCAGAACGTCCGGTGGTCGGTGACTTCGCACGACCGATTGGGAACGCCGAATACCCATTCACGTCCTCCTTCGCCTTCGGCTCTTCGGCGCCGAAGGCGCGGACCACGTGACCTGCAATCGTCCCAATTACTTCAGCCTTCCTTTGTAACGGTGAGGACGAACATCACAAAGTACTGTGGGCGCTGCAAGCATCCAAGCCTCCTCAGCCGCCTAAGTAGGCATTCCTATTTCATCCGTTCTGCCGGCCTGCACGTGGACGCATCGACAAAATCAATACGATAGTGGCGCCGCAGAAGGCCGCTCCACCGTAGAACGTGAACGCCGCCTCCAGTCTGTCCCAAAGCCAGCCTGCAAGTACGCTGGCAAACAGCAGTGCCAAACCACTCGCCAGATTGAAAACCCCAAAAGCCGTGCCCCGGAGGTCTGCCGGCGCGGTATCGGCGACCATAGTCGCTAGGAGCCCCTGCGTCATACCCATATGCAGGCCCCAGAGTGCGACGCCGCACAGCGTAATTGCCCAGTGTGAGCCCATCGCGAGCACAACGTCCGCGGCAATCAGTACCACCAGCCCCGACACCAGAAGCTTGGTATGGCTGTGTCCGTCCGCAAGCTTCCCAAATGGGTAGGCCGAGACGGAATACACGATATTCATCGCCACAAGAACCAGAGGTGCCAAGAATAGCGGCAGACCTACCTGCTGAGCTCGCAGCACCAGAAAGGCTTCACTGAAGCGTGCCAGCGTAAACACCGCACCCACGGCAACCACACCCCAATAGGCGGGACTCAGGCGCGCAAGGTTTGCCCGCTGGATGGGGTTCACCCTTCGCACCCCTTGGTGCGCCTCCGGCTCTTGCACGCCGAACATGAGCAGGGCAACGGACAATATGCCGGGGATGACAGCTACCCAGAAAACAGCCCGGAAGTCGTTTGCCCACAGATACATCAGCCCAATGGCAATCAGGGGGCCAAGGAATGCGCCCACCGTGTCAAGGGACTGCCGCAGGCCAAAGGCAGCGCCGCGAAGTTGCGGTGGCGCAATATCCGCTACCAGGGCATCACGCGGGGCACCACGAATTCCCTTGCCAATGCGGTCGGTAAGACGTGCCCCCAGCACCGTGCCGACGCCTGGGGCCATTGCAAAGAACGGCTTCGACAGCGCACCGAGCGCATAGCCGAACACAGCAAGTCCCTTGCGCTTCCCCAGATAGTCGCTCAGCGCGCCGGAAAAGACCTTCACAATCAGTGCCGTCGCTTCTGCCACGCCTTCTATCAGCCCGACCGCCAGGGCACTCGCGCCCAACGTGGTTACCATGAACACCGGCAGCAGGCTGTGGATGATTTCAGAAGACACATCCATGAGGAGGCTGACGAAGCCCAGCATCCAAATGCCAGTCGGAATCCGGCGCAGGATGCTGGTGGGAGCGGTCATTGCCATTCTTTTTCTCCTGGCGACGTCAAGCCGGGCCTGACCTCGCTTTCCATTGTGATGGAATGCCTTCTCGTCGCGAACTGAACGTTGGTTGGAAAATATGAGTCAGCCATCAGACGTCAGGGAGAGCTTGCGTGTACGTGAACCGTAGCCCTGTCCTGCCATCTGCAGAGATGGTGTGCAAGCTGACCTGCCCGCCGAGCCGCGAGGCCGCGCGCCGAACGATGGCCAGCCCGAGCCCGCTACCTGGCTGCCCCGACCCAACCACGCGATAGAAGGGGTCGAAGACGCGAGTGAGCTCGCCCTCGGGAATGCCAGGGCCAGTATCCTCGACCTCAAAGACAGCATCATTACCGTTGCGATACAGACGCACATCCACCTTGCCACCGGTTGGTGTGTACAAGGTCGCGTTGTCGATGGCGTTGCGAGTTAGCGCCAGGAAATCCTGTTCACTACCGCGAAGCTGCAGCGCCTCGCACACGTCCAGGCCAAGGTCAACACCCTTGGATTCCGCAAACGGAAATACCTCCCCAAGGGCATCGATGACCACGGCCTTGGCGTCGAAGGTACGGCTGACCACCGGCTGGGCTGACTCCTGCTGCGCAAGCAGCAACAACTGCTCCACCAGTGAACGCATTCGCGCGACGCTCTTCCCCAATGGTGCGAGGCGTGTCAAGACCGCATCGGGAACAATCTCCGAAGCCAGCGCATTTTCAAGTTGAAGCGTCATGGCAGTAACCGGAGAGCGCAGCTCATGCGCCGCATCGGCAACGAGCTGGCGCTGCTGAGCAAGGACAGACAGTTGCCGGTCCAGCAGCCTGTTCGTCGCTTTGACGAATGGCTGGATTTCCGTTGGCACTTGTGCTCCGGAGATTGGTGTCAAGTCCGAGTCACCTCGCCTGTCCACTTCCGCTGCTAGTTCATGAACTTTTCGCAGGAGGATGCGAATCAGAAGACCTGACAGCAGGACCAGTATCGGTATCACGGCCAACAGCGGAATCAGCGTACGGAGCGCACTGTCGCGCGCAATCTCATCCCTCGCTGATGTTCGCTGCGCCACCGCGAGGCCGTATTCCTCGCTAATCGTCCTGATATAGATGCGCCAGGATTGCCCGTGCGACTCGATGGTATGAAAACCGTCCGACAGGTCGCCTGACACTCTCAGAGAAAGGTCTGGCGTCACGACGTGTGTGGACAACTTGGAAATCTTGAGCACCCAGATGCGCATCTCGGGCTCGTCCGCCTGCTTATACCCGCCCTGCGAGGACAGAAACTTGGCATTGCCTGGCGAGACTAACCACGCTATCTCCCTCAGTTCGTCGTCCTGAAGGTCACGCGCCTCCTCGAAGGCGAACCAGAATGATGTCGCTGCCGCCACCAGGCCGATAACCAGAATCGTGCCGCAAATCGATACCGACAACATCCACAGGAGCGACCGGTTCACTCGGCCTTTGGCACCATCCATCCTACTCCCCTGATATTCTTGATGACCCCCGCGTCCAGCTTCCTCCGGATGCCGTGGATAAGAAACTCGATAGCGTTGCTTTCCACTTCCTCGTTCCAACCGTAGATTCGCGTCTCGAGCTCAGCGCGGGAGAGAATGGCGCCAGGTCGCCGCAGGAATTCGCGTAGCAGTGCGAACTCCCGTGCTGACAGTTGCCGTTGCACCCCATGAAACCAGACTTCGTGGTTTGTCTGGTCTAGCGAAAGCTCGCCATTGCGCAAGATGGAGGAAGCCTCGTGGCCTCGCCGGCGGGTCAGGGCACGCAGGCGTGCCAACAGTTCTCCGACGTGGAACGGCTTTACCAGATAGTCGTCTGCACCGAGGTCCAGGCCCGCAATCCGCTCATCAATGGCACCGCGCGCCGTGATAACCAGCACGGGCACGGTGTTCCCGGCCTGCCGCAGTTGGCGCAGCACGGCCAGACCGTCCTGCCCTGGGAGGCCCAGGTCCAGGAGAACGGCGGAATACTGTTCGGTCGAGGCCGCCAACGACGCCTGTTTTCCGTCGGTGACCCAGTCGACCGCATAACGGGCATCGCGAAGCGTCTGGCATACCGCCTCGCCGATAAGCGGGTCGTCTTCGACCAAGAGCATTCTCATCTTGTCCTCAGTGGCTGTTTCGACGCTTCAGCAGTCCGCCTGCGGTGCGCAGCATGTCCACCCAGACTTAGTGGAAGCTTAGCGCCACAACCGTGTAGCACTTCTGCGCCAAATTGCAGACATTCAGAGAATCATCTCCATAATGTGCCTTATTACCGACACAAGCTAAGTCCTCTCTAAGTCTTGCTGCCTACCCTCGCGGGACCCCTCGGCCGCTTAATACAGGAGAAGTCTGGCAATGAAGGCCGCTATTCACGCGAGCACCGAATGGCGGCTGGCGGCGCTGCGTGTTCTCCCTCGCTCTTGGCGCCTGCTCCTGCCCGTCGCCGGCCTGCTCCTCACGGCATGCGCCTTTGACCGCTACGACCCGCGGCCCCTCTCCACCGCCGCGGTTGCCGATGCCTATTCGGCGCGGTCATTGCAGTCGCCCGAACTGCGCGAGTTCGTTCGCCGGCATTATCCGCGAGCCGCTGAAGTTTGGCCCCCCAACCAGTGGGACCTGGAAAGCCTGACGCTCGCCGCGCTCTACTTCAATCCTGAGCTCGAAGCAGCGCGCACTAGGCTCGCGACCACGGAGGCAGCAATGACCACGGCCGCGCAGCGGCCGAATCCCACCGTGCAGTTGCCGTTCCAGCGTACGCTCAACCCCAAGGGTGGGGACTCTCCGTGGACGCTCGGCATCGCCCTGGACATTCCAATAGAAACTGCCGGCAAGCGCGGCCATCGAATCGACGAGGCGACCCACCTGTCCAGCGCTGCCCGGTTCCAGGTTGCAAATGTCGCCTGGGGCGTGCGCAACCAGCTGCGTACCCAGTTGTTAAATCTTTGGTTCGCCGAAGAGCGGACAGTGCTTCTCCAGCAACAATTGGAACTGGACCAGCGTACCGTCGCCATGCTGGAGCGGCGCCTGGCCGTTGGCGATGCTTCCCCATGGGAGGTGAATCAACAGCGCCTGACGGTGATGCAATCGCAGACCGACCTGCTCGCGGCACAACGGCAGGCTGCGGTGATACGGGTTCAGGTTGCCACTGTACTGGGGCTACGCGCGAGCGCTCTTGATGCTGTCAACCTTGACCTGAAGGCGTTCGCTCAGGGGTACCCTGCACCTCCCTCCCGAACCATCCGGCTCCAAGCCTTGCTGAATCGGGCTGATGTATTGGCCGGGCTGGCCCAGTATGAGGCCAGCCAGGCTGCGCTCCAATTGGAGGTCGCCAAGCAGTACCCAGACATCCATCTCGGTCCCGGCTATACCTTCGACCAGGGAGCCCGCAAGCTCGGCTTCGATTTTGCCGGCCTCGTGCTGCCTGTCTTTCATCGCAACGAGGGCCCCATAGCGGAGGCGCGCTCCCGTCGTCTCGAGGCCCAGGCGCGCGTGCAACAGCTCGAGGCGCAGGCGTTCAGCGAGACCGACGGCGCACTTGCTGCCTATCAGGCCATACAAAACATTCTGAAACAGAGCGAAGAGCAGGCCGCAGTTCAGTCTCGTCAGCTGGCAGCGACGCGGCGGTCGTTCGAAATCGGACAGGCCGACCGCCTGGCACTGACGCTGGCTGAGAAGTCCGAAGTGACCGCCCAGCTTGTGCTGAAGGACGCCACGTTCCAGATGCAACAGGCGATTGGCAGGCTGGAAGATGCCATGCAGCGCCCGCTCACCACATCGGCGGCCTCCGGCGAACGCATGAATCCTGAATTCAAGTGACCATGTCAAAAAAAGCCCTACTCAAAGGTTTCCTTCTGCTTTCGCCAGCTCTCCTGGCTGCCCTCGTGCTGGGAGGCTTCCTACTGAGTCGTAGTGAACAGGCGAGTGAAGCGGAGCGAGAGACACCAGTAAGCAGCCCCGTTCGCATCGTCCTCGAGAACGGCCTGACTACGCTGACGGTCGACGAGGCGGCCCAGACTCGGAGTGGCATCCAGTTGCAAGCCTTGAATGCCGCTGAGCCCACTGCTGGGGCGACAGTCTATGGCACGGTCCTTGACCTTCAACCGCTAACAGACCTTTCGAGCCGGTATGCATCTGGAGTAGCCGACCTCGATTCGGCGAAAGCCACATCGGAAGCAGCGCGAGCCGAGTTGGAGCGGACGCAGACCTTGTTCGCCGACGTCCAGAACGCCTCCTTGAAGGCGCTTCAGGCGGCACGCTCCGCAAATGCTGCAGCAACAGCCAGGGTCAAGTCGGCGCAAGCCAGTTTGGGCGCCATTGCGGCCTCAGCCCGCCAACAATACGGCGCGACGGTGGCTGGCTGGGCATTGTCACCGTCATCCTCCGAGCTGACACACTTGGTCGAACGCCGCGAGGTCCTGCTGCGCCTTGTATTTCCGGGCGGTCAAGCCGGGGCGGCACCCGCTGTGCTCAAAGCACTTGGCGACGGTGTCGCCGCATTCGATGCCCGGCTAATCTCTGCCGCGCCGCAGGTCGACCCCGGCATCCAGGGCCAAGCCTATTTCTATTGTGCGGCAGCACCGCTCGCCACAGGCGCGCGCATCAGCGCCAGGGCGCCAGTAACCGTAGCGGCGACGGCAACTACAAAGGCCGGGGTCCTGATTCCCGCAAGCGCCATCGTCTGGTATGGCGGGCAGCCTTGGGCGTATGTCCGAACCGGCAAAGGCGAATTCCAGCGTCGCGCCATCGACCCGCACTTTCCCCAAGACGGGGATTACTTTGTCACCGACGGATTCGTCCCGGGAGAGCTTGCGGTCGTCCGCGGCGCGCAATTGCTGCTATCCGAAGAATCTCGCGCACAGTCTGGCAGCCAACAAGAGAACGAATAACGGGGCGCCTGCCCCGACAAGCGATGCTGACGTCCATCATTGATTTCTCCGTTCGCCTGCGCGGCATAGTCTTCGCCCTTGCCTGCCTTTTGCTCGGCTACGGCATCTACGCGTTGTATCAGACCAAGCTCGATGTCTTGCCCGAATTTGCCCCGCCGCTGGTGACGGTCCAGACGGAAGCCCCAGGGCTTTCGTCGGAGCAAGTGGAGCAACTGGTGACCCAACGGGTCGAGAACGTTCTGGGCGGTTCCATTGGCCTGGAATTCATGCGCTCCCAGTCCATTCAGGGGGTCTCGGTCATCACCCTGACATTCAGCGAACAGACTGATATTCTGCGCGCCCGGCAGCTTGTGGCGGAACAGCTGGCAACGCTCGCGGGCGATTTACCGGCCGGGGTTCGAACGCCAAAGATGACACCGCTGAGCTCATCGACCAATGGGGTGCTGGGCATTGGCCTCACCTCCAGCACGCGCTCATTGATGGACTTGCGCAGCTTCGCCGAGTGGACGCTCAAGCCACGACTGTTCAGCCGCGCGGGGGTCTCTGACGTCGGCATCTATGGTGGCGAGGTCAAGCAGTATCAGGTCCAGGTGGACCCGCAGAAGCTCACTCGTCTAGGCCTTTCTCTCCATGACGTGGTCGGCGCGACGCAGCGCGCGACCGGCATACGTGGCGCTGGCGTGATGGATACCGGGAATCAACGTATCGTGCTCAATACCGTCGGCCAATCCACAACGGCCGAGCAACTGGGACAGGTTGTGCTGCTGCAGAAGAACGGGGCGGTGGTACGACTCGCGGATATTGGCAAAGTCGTGGTCGGGCAAGAGGTTCCCGTCAGCGGCGCCAATGTTCAGGGTAAGCCCGGCGTAGTGTTGATGGTCAGCAACCAGTACCGCGCCGACACCGTGTCGGTTACGCGGAACGTCGAAGAGGCGCTGGCCGCGCTTCGGCCAGTGTTCGCGGCCAACGACATCCAGCTCCACCCGGACCTGTTCCGCCCGGCCAATTTCATTCTAGCGTCCACCGACCACCTGCGAACGGCGCTGATGGTCGGCGCCGCCCTTGTCATCGTCGTCCTGTTCCTCTTTCTGTTCAACGTCAGGACGGCCTTCATATCGGCAACAGCTATTCCGCTGTCCTTGCTGACGGCCATCATCGTGCTGCATCACTTCGGGGTGCCGCTGAACACCATGACGTTGGGTGGGCTTGCCATCGCGCTAGGTGAGGTGGTGGACGATGCCATCATCGACGTCGAGAACATTCACCGACGCCTGCGCGAAAACATACGACTGGGCAGTCCTCAATCGGCTCTTCAGGTAGTCATTCACGCTTCCACCGAGGTGCGCAGTGCCGTGATATATGCCACCTTCACCGTGGCCGTCATCTTCCTTCCGGTGCTGACGCTGTCCGGCGTGGCCGGCAAGCTGTTCGCCCCACTGGGCACCGCCTATATCCTGGCCATCATGTCGTCACTGGCGGTGGCACTGACCGTGACGCCGGCGCTATGCTACGCGCTGTTGCCCCAAGTGACCGAAGATGCCGAGGAACCGAAGGTCTACCAATGGTTGAAGACCCACTACGCTGCGATGCTCATCCATGTGGAACGCCATTGGGTCATGGTGGTCGGGGCCTTCGTGAGCCTTGTGCTCATGGCGCTTGCGACAATTCCGTTTTATCGTGTGGAGTTCCTGCCAGAACTAAGGGAAGGCCATTTCATCACGCATATGCAGGCGGCGCCCGGCACCTCACTGCAGGAGTCCATGCGCATCGGCGAGCGCATCTGCCGGGCCCTGCTTGCCGTTCCCAATGTCCGCACCGTAGCGCAACGCGTTGGACGAACCGCCCGTGGTGTAGACGTCTTCGGCCCGCAATACAGCGAACTGGAGATTGACCTGAAGCCCGGACTGAGTGCCGAGGCACAGGAGCAGACCCTTGCTCAACTGCGCTCACTGCTGAGCGGATTTCCGGGACTGACATTCACGACTCAGACCTTCCTGACCGAGCGTGTCCAGGAAACCATCTCCGGGTACACCGCCCCCGTCATCGTCAACGTGTTCGGACCGGACCTGGATGTGCTCGACAGCCTGGCGCGCCAAGTGTCAGGAACGCTAAATGGGACTCCTGGCGCGTCCGGGGTTACGCTGCAGGCCCCACCAACGCTTCCCCAGTTGTCCATTCGGCTGCGGCAGGACCAGCTCACCCGCTGGGGCCTTTCGCCGCTGGAAGTGATGGAAGCCATTCAGACAGCGTACCAGGGTGCCGAAGTGGCGCAGGTCTATGAAGCCAATGCGGTCTCCAATGTGGCGGTGATACTTGCCGGGGAGGCCCGGCGAGGCCCTGCTCAGCTTGGCGAATTGCCGCTGCGCAATGCGGATGGCCTCATCGTTCCCCTGGGTCGCCTTGCAGACATTGCGCAGACCGATGGCCGCTACCTTATCCAGCATAACGGGGGGCAACGTTTGCAGACGGTCACCGCCCAGGTCAATGGTCCGTCGGTCGGCCAGTTTGTCGATGCGGCGCAACGACGCGTCGCGACCGACGTAAAGCTGCCAAAGGGGTACTACATCGTGTTCTCGGGCGAGGCCCAGGCTCAGGCTCGCGCGCAACGGGACCTCGCGATGTACTTTGGTATCGCTGCCCTTGTCATCTGCCTGCTGGTCTACCTCGCGCTGCGCAGTTGGCGTGGCCTATTGCTCGTCTTGACCAATCTCCCTTTCGCGCTGGTCGGCGGGGCGCTCACTGTTTTTGCGACGGGCGGCTTGCTCTCACTAGGTTCCATGGTGGGATTCGTCACGCTGTTCGGCATCACGCTGCGCAATTCCATCATGCTCATTTCGCATTACCAGCACCTGGTGAACGTAGAGGGCCATTCGTGGAGTCTGGACACCGCAACGTTGGGCGCGAAGGAGCGGCTCGCGCCCATTCTGATGACAGCGCTCGTTACCGGGCTGGGTCTGTTGCCACTGGCGCTACAGTCCGGCGAGCCAGGCAACGAGGTGGAAGGTCCGATGGCGATTGTGATTCTGGGCGGCCTCTTCACCTCGACCGTGCTCAACCTGCTGATTCTGCCGACCCTAGCGCTGCGCTTTGGCCAGTTTGACCGTGGCACGCACAGTAGAACAGACCATTGATTCCCTTCGCTGAGCCACGGGTGTCCCGCCCACTATTTGAGACGGCAGCGTACGCAATGGCGCCCTCCTCTGCATCCGGCGTCCACGTTGTTACAGGTCGTAACCCCTGTATTAGTTCACAAGTACCCTCGCGCCCAGTGGCGGTATAGAGTGCCAGTAGAAACGTAAGGAGCCTCATCATGCAAAAAGCCTTGGCCATATGCCTACTGGCTGCAGGTGCCGCCCTTACCTCCGGCGTCGCTGAGGCACGCGTGGATGTGGGAATCGGGATTGGCCTTCCCGGGCCAGCGTATGTGGTTCCACCGCCTCCCGTTTATTACCCGCCGCCTCCCGTCTACTATGAGCCGGCGCCGGTTTATGTCCAACCGCCGCCGATTGTTGTTGCGCCCGGCTATTACGACGATTGGCGAACGCGTGCTTGGCAACAACAGCAGTGGCGAGAAAGGCGCTGGCGCGAGCGCGAATGGCGCATCCATCACCGGGAGTGGCGTCGCTGGCATGATGATGAAGATGATTGAGCCAGGCGCAATCGCGTCCGTAGAATTGCAGCCACGAGATGCCAAGGAAGCAGGAATGAAGCACCGTGCGCTCGGCTTGGACCGAGTGACATCGGTCAGTTGCTTCGCCACCGCTTCACGACGCCAAGGCACTCCTTGCAGGAAACCTCCACGTACGCCTCCGCCTTTCGCACCTGCAAATGCTGACCCTCGCCTCGCTGTGAGCGCATGCATAGTAAATCGCCAGCGCTGCGTAACAGGCGCCCATCGCGAAAGTCCTGCTCTAGTAAAACGTGAATATCGTTGGCCGAACGCCGCGCCTCGTCACCCGTTATCTCTTGCAGATAGCCAGATTCATCACTGATTACAGCGGGGACCCACCTGAAGGGAATTGCAAGGCTAGCGTTAAACGCCTGCGCTCGAACGCGAAGTTTCTCTTCGCGCTCCCTTAGAGTGGCCTTATCTGCCGCTTCCCTTGCAACCCTAGCGGCACGCACAAGGTCAACTTCCTCCGCGCGTGCACACAGGAACAATCCATTGGCATCGCGCCAGACTTCGACTAGGGTTCCCGGCGTAAGTCCAACCGCCGCCCTTCGAACCGCTCCGCTTGCGGTACGGCAACCGCATACCTCAAGCTGTCTCCCATCCACGCTCACTTGGTTGCCTTCAACAGGACCGCGTGCTCGGGGCCCATCAACAAGCCATCGTGGGTCCACACCTGGGGTAACAAGATGCAGTTGGTAGATGTCCATGGCCAAAACAGCCCTAGCGGCGGCGCTGGGTTAAGTGCTACTTATGGCTGGAAAGTCTAGGCCAAATATCGAAAAGGTTCCTGTGCGCTATCACACAAAAGGCAGCGCGCGTCACTGGGCAATGATGCCAGGGCTCCGCCGATGTTCATGGCTCGGCTCCCCAGTCTCGAGATTTCATCGCCAAGAAGTTGCAGTACTGGGAATCGCTCATTAAGTGCTCCCGCGCAACTGTTGACTGACTTGCACGCGAGTGGAGATGCTCAACAAGCGAGACCACGTGGCAGCCCAATCCGACAAGCTCCTTCAGTCTCGACGCACGCGTCGGCACAACATCGGTTGATTTGTCGACACGGATGCCGCAACAATTTGGCGCATATCGCAGCGTCTGTGTTGCCGCTCTCTGCCTCAGTCGTCGTTATCTCCGTGGTGTCGATGGTGTCCGTGGTATCCATAGCCCCAGTACCCATACGGACGATAGCCGTATCCGCTATCGTACGGCACCACGACACAGCCGCCGAGCAGCGTGGAGGCGGCAATCAGCAATGCGAGAATGGGTTTCATTGCGATTCCCTAAAGGTGACAAACGCGGAGAGGCCAGGCTGGCTTTCCAGCTAACCCGCGCTCTCCGCAAAGCTCCTGCACTCAGGCTACGTTGCAGCGGCCTTCGCCCTGGCAACGCCCCCTCGGTTCGCCCGATGGGAGCAGCTTACTGCTTCTTCGTCTTATCCACGCTGGCTGCGGCCTTCGCGGCTTCGGGCTGCGCCTCGGGCTTCGCCATATCTGCCTTGGCCTTCATCTTGTCGGAATCATTCTTTGCTTCAGACTTCGCCATACCAGCCTCTGTATGGACGGCCTTCGTCTTGCTCGCCTTGTGGTGGGTGCCCTTGGCGGCGGACTTGCTGGCACCAGCCTTTACATCGGCGTTCTCCTTGTCGGCATTTGCCTGTGTGGCGCTCTTTTCCTTGACGACCTTCACCTGGTCTTTCGTCGCCCCTGCTTGCGGCTGAGTCGCGGAAGCTGGCACGCCAGTCTGCGCGAAAACGGTACCGACGAGAGCGGCGGAGGCGAGAGCAGCGAACAGCTTCTTCATGACGTGAACTCCTGAGGAATTTATGGCAGCTCGGCAATACGCCGTGCTTACCTGCAAAAACGGTACTGTCCTGAACCGAGTTGACTCAGAACTCGTGACAATCCGTAAGTTCTGAAACAGGCAAGCTGAGGTCATGAGCCTGGACGGATGCGCCTTCACCCTCAGCACGGGTCTTCGTCAATTCGGAAGTACTCCGACCTCGGTCCACGCAGAAGATGCGTCGGTTGTGTTGTAGCCCCCCAAAATCCGGCTGAACATCTAGCGCATCAACGTCGCCGTTACAGAAAGTCACGGCTGTGCGAATCCGCTAATACACCGTGGAACCATGCTGACCTAGAGTCTCTGCAAGAGGAAAAGGAGAAAATCATGCGAAAGGCCGTATCGCTCTTGCTTCTAGTCGGCGTTACCGCGCTTGGCTCCAACATGGCTGAGGCGCGGGTGGATGTCGGCATTGGTATTGGCATCCCTGTGACAGCGGTTGTCGCCCCGCCGCCCGTCTACTACGAGCCGGCTCCCGTGGTCGTTCAGGCGCAGCCCGTGGTAGCGGCTCCGGCCTACTATTACGACGACTGGCAGGGCCGCGCCTGGAGAGAGCGCCAATGGCGCGAACAGCGATGGAGGGAGCGCGAATGGCGGGAGCGCCGGCGGGAATGGCGGCGCTGGCATGACGACTACGATAACTAGCATGCGCGAGCGCCAGGCTTGTGGGTAACAGTCGAAACGCCGAGGGGCTCGTCATCGCTCATTGGACTTGCAGGTAACAGTATGAGGCCGCGTCATGCGACCGAGGCAGACCTTCGTGATGTGGAAGCGTTGCTCCAGTCGTGTTCACTACCCGTTGGGGGAATACATAGCGAAGCGGTGCAATTTCATGTCAGCCGGGACAAGACTGGCCTCCTCGGCTGCGCCGGTATCGAGGTGTTCGGTGACAGCGTCGGCCTGTTGCGAGGAGTCGCTGCCGCCGCGCGCGCGCGACGGGCAGGGCTGGCCGCCTTGCTGGTGTCCGCGCTGGTCGCTGATGTCCGCCTGCGTGGCAGCGATACCCTGGTCATCGGAACTAGAGCGGCAGCCGGCTATTTCTCCCGCCTCGGCTTCACGCCCACTGACCCTGCTGCCATCCCTCCGGAATTGCTGACATCCCACGAATTCGCTAACGCCAGCATCAGCGAAACGGCTCTATTGAAGGCTACGCTCTAACTTCGCAGAACGCCGAGCTATCCCGCTGCAGCACTATCGAGGCGCCCTGTGCCAAGGGCAGTCAGTGTGCTGAACTGACGGCAGACAACGTTAACGTAGAATCAGAAGCAAATGGCCAGGGTGAGGAACTACCAATGCGCAAAACTCGCGTCATTCTCTATATTTCGCGTAGCCATCTCGACAACCTCTTCGGATGCCCTGCACGTGTCAGGTTCGCTCAGAAGAGAGAAGGTGGCTTCCAAATTTCGCTGACCTCCGCTCTCGCCTACCGAAAAGCGAGTCAAAGGGAATGAATGCGGCCGGCGCCCTACCTCACGGACGGTCAGGGCCGCTGATGTCGGACTAGCAAGAAGGCGAGTCCGTCGAATCGCCGCCAGCGTTGCGCGGCGTCTTCAGCCGGCTTAAGACAACGTGCCGACAGTGAGCTACGCCGCCAATCTGCCTTGGCCAAGCCATCCCCCGACATCCAGCTTTTTTAGTCCCCGGAGACAACGGCGACCATGCTCGAGACGTTCTCGAGCGGGAGGACTCCCGACTGCGCAATCATCCAGCATTTGCGTTACAGATTTTTACAGTTGGAAGTACCAAACCTCGCACCGGCAGCCGGTACAGTTACGCCCGACCAGCCTTGAGAAAAAGATGAAGCGACTTGCAATCCTTGGTGCGTTTGGTGGTGCGATGCTGGCTATCAGCTTGCCAGCCCAAGCGCATGTGAACGTCGACATTGGCATCGGAGTGCCGGGCATCGTCTATGCCGAACCCGCTCCGGTCTATGCTCCTCCGCCCGTATATGTCGCGCCGCAACCTGTCTACGTTCCTCGGCCCGTGGTCGTAGCACCTGCACCCGTCTATGCTCCCTACTGGCGGGGACGCGATAATGACGATGACGACCAAGGCGAGCGGCACTGGCGCAGGCGTGACCATCGGGAGCACGGGGACCACGGGGACCATGGCCGGCATGGACACGAGGACTAAGTACTAAGCCGTCCGAAAGCTAGAAGAATTGCAGCATGACAACTGCAATGGACGCTCCGGCGTTTTGAGCACCGTCCCGGCCAAGCGCGTCGGGCGTCGGCGTCGACTCTATGCTGGCGCCTGCCGTTTTGCGACGGAAGACCACGAATCGCCCTCGGTTACTTTCGCACATCCGGGCACGACAGCAGCCAAGGGCTCTTTCCATCGCTATTCTATAATCAGAAACTTCTCGGGACGCTTACCGAGCCATGCCGGCTTGCGTCCGCGGCCGGACCAGGTCGCACCAGTCTTGGGGTCCATATATTTTGGCGGCAGCGCTGACTTTTCCTTGGCAGCGGGCTTGCCCACCTTGCCAGAAGCTGCCGGGCGGCCACGGCGACGCTTGGGCGCAATATCGTCGACGGTCAGCTCATACTCGGCCATCAGCGCGTGAATCTTCTCGATGACGCTCGCAATCTCGGTGGCGCGAACCTGGGCGAGTTGCGCTTCGAGTGCATCTTTTTCTGCCATCAATTGCTTGTACGTGGCCATGCTTCCTCCATTTTGGAATAACCATGGCATCGTACATGAACATTCCTAATATAAGTTGAATTGGGCCGCAGTCTCGTATTTGAAGTGCGTGGCAATTTGAGCAGTCAAGGGACGACTGAGCAGAATTGGATATGGGCGCGTATGCAATCTGACGGAAGCGATGGGACTCTTGAGACCCGATTGGCGCGAGTACGCGGTCGCGTGCGGGGCATCGGCTACCGGGAAGCCTGCGTGCGCCGCGCCCAGGAATCAGGCGCCACCGGCTAGGTGCGCAATCGCATGGATGATTCGGTAGAAGCGATGCTCCAAGGCTCGCCGGCGCAACTTGCCGAAATGTGTGTTTGGCTAAGCGACGGCATGCCGGCAGCCCTAGTGGAGCGAATTGAAATCACCGATGTACAACTATCGTTTGCACGCTTCCACAGCTTCGAGCGCTTGCCTACGTTGTGAGGGATGGCAGTTCGGTGCCGCCTGCGAAGCACGCAGGACACGAATGAGCTACGCTGGATTGGTTGACCAGCAAACCGAGTGAAGAATGTTTGTCGAGCACGCTATCAATCTCCTGCACGAAGCCGCTTACGGGACGCTTGCCACCCACTCAGCCATCCTGGCTGGTTACCCGTACGCGACTGTGGTGCCATATGCCCCAGACGAAGCCCATCGCCCGGTAGTCTGTATCAGCGCTTTGGCCGAGCACACTAAGAATTTGCTCGCAGATTCGAGGGTGAGCTTTTCCGTGCTGCAACCCTCGCTCTTGTGCATCAGACGAGACTCTGCGGACAATGTCTGCTACACGCGTGGCTTGCTCGCCAGAGACAAACGCCGCAATGACTTTTAGGTAGCGCAATGCTGCCGGCGCTGAAACACTGGGAGATGAGCGTTGACGACAATAGTCTGGAGAACCCGATCCGTCCATGGGCCTATTAAGGCGCGCTCCTGGTTGTTCGCAGGCCGCGAAGCTGGCCGGCCAGAGCGCCGCGGTCGTGATGCGCCTGGGGCAATCAGCCAAGCTCCACGAGCACGATCCGTGCGCCTACGCAGCTATCGAGGATTGCGGCTTGCTGACGGGCCGCTTGCACAAGTCAAGTAACTGATCGCGCACAAAGATGAGTGGACTTCGTACGTGGACAGTGGGGGCGGCAATCTATACGCCAACCCCTTTGATGGACTGCCGAATACATTGCTGGAACTTACACTTTACCGACGCTTCCCTGCCATCACGCTGAACGGCAATTCCGCATCCTGCTGCAAGGCCAGGCTAACGCGCCGGCGGGTAGCGTCTGTTCCCATGATCGGTTGAGCAAACTGCGCATCAACGCGGGCGCGAGCGGCGTTCAGTTCGGCCCTTACTTCGTCCACACGCATCGTGCGACGGCCGATGCGAACTGCCTCGAGATTGGTTGGTTCCTGAGAAAAGGCAATGTCCAACAGGAAGTTGGCCTGCGCGCAAGCTTCGGCAAATGGTGAGCGCTTCCCGGATGGGCGCCTTATATTCGATTGAGGCACGGTCTGCTTTCCCACGAAACTCATCAGTGCTCTCCATGCTACTTCATCCCCCTGAAATCTGCTGGCAGCCCGGGCTAGACATTCGTCGGACCGCGGACACTGGTCCTCAACTTCTTGCCGGACGACTACCTGTGCACGGCACTGCCCTTTCATTAGAAGAAGGAGACTGTCAGGGTAATATCAGATGGCTCGCCCTACCGCGAACTGGCGCTTGCCATCTCTAGTGGCATCAGCTCGCGCCTGCCATCTGGATGCTCACGTACCGCGCGGCCAGGCTATGGACCTATCCGGGTGCGTGGCGGTTGGTTCAGCATTGAACCCCTCCATGCGCCCTGTAGATCGTGCGAGTGTACCCGACGAGAGAGATGATTTTTCGACCCAACTGCATCTTGCAAAAGCTTTCTTTCAGCCCTCCGACTTTTCGATCGTACAACTTCCGCATCCAAGATGAGGAGATTTATTTGCCTGACCATTTCTGCTGTAACACCGTCTATCTCTAGTCGATCCCATCGGTGGCTTTCATTACCCACGCTCCGGCGCAATGCACTGGCCAACCCAAATATCTCCCACAACCAAAAATCTGACGCACACACCAAAAGATTATCACGGAAATTCTTTGGCCAATCCACAAGAGAATCCCTAGTGACATTGTCGATGCTCAAAATAGTCGGCCCCTCGAATAACCAGTGAAGCTCTATAAGCAATCTTGTGAACTCAGTAAGACCCAGTTTTCTCACCCACAATGGCAACAAAAGTCTATTTTCGTTGATACGGCCTTTCGCGAAAACACCACTCAGATATTCTCCGATCACCAACTCCCATGTCGCGAAATCAGCTCGAACTCCGATAACGGGTGTGCCCCTAATGTCAAATCCACAGCTACAACGATTAGCAAGGACGATACGTGGGCTGGCTAGCCTCCCACACCCGTGACAAGAATATAGCAATGGCTGCAAATGCACTGGGCAATATTGACAATCGTAGTAATCAGTGGTCCACAGCTGATATCCAAATTCCGCAGCGCAGCCACAGCAATATTTAACCCCCCTATTCTCGAGTCTACGCCCAGGCGCCTGCTTCATGCTGTCAGTCTGCGCGAACGGGATCTCATGAACGGCGGCCCCACACAACCGCCCCATGACCCGAAACCAGGGGCGGATACGATGGCGCTCCAGGAAAGGAATACCTACCCGATGCCCATTTTCCTCGTAAACCCGATGAATGTACATGCGAACGCTTTCGTCAGCCTTCGCCGTGGGTCGCAAAGGGAACTCTGCCAATTCGAACCTCGTTCTGGTTTTCAAAACACACCCCATTACAGGCCATCAGCAATCGCGAGCGATCTCGACTCTTTCTTTGGAAGATCCGCAATATAAAACGGTTCGCCGTATTCACTTAAGCAGCGACCGCAGAAATCTGCCGAGAATGGATTCAGTTCACCGACCCCTTGATACCAAATTTCGGCTGAAAACGCGCGCTCGAGTAAATTTTGATCAATGATCCACGTCCCGCTAGCATGAGCAATTAATAACGCTCGACTTAATAGACTGGAAAGATATCCGATCCGGCCGTCAGTAGCGAAGTAAAATTGCATCAAATCATCAACCGAAGAATCAGGCCGAAGTGAGCAACGCAACGGCATGCTTTCCAGAAAAGAGACGACGACACCAGCGAATTCGTTTACGCTATCTGAATCGTCCATATTGAATCGCTCAAGAAATATAGTCGCACTAAACCGTCGTCGCAGCTGCTCGTTCGCATCCAATAGATATTGCGTTCGTGGCAACCCAACTAGCGCAAGAGGACATCCAGCAGAGTTTGAAAATGCCTTTATCCAGTCTGCAGCCCTTGAAACCGTCAAGTCCTGCCCCCGATCGCGTACATGTTGCATTTCGTCCAAAATAGCAAAAAGAACGCCACAACCAACAATCAATCGGCACAACCTATCTGTCTTTTCGGAAATCGTGCCCGCCCCTGGCGCTGGATCGCCAATTTGTGAAAGCAGGCCCTCCACCAATGATTTGATCGTCGCCAGGGCAGGGATTTCTATGTAGAGAATGGGAACAACATTTCGTTCAGGTTCCTTCCGTTTTGGATACTCCGAGAGTAGTAGCTTGCACAAAGTGGATTTCCCACAACCAGACGACCCCAGGATCAGATGATTTACCGCAACCCCGGTCGCCCGATATAGCTCTATCGCCTGAATTAACTGCTCGAACGCATTGCGAAAGCGGGGAAACATGAACACATTTCGCTTCAAAGCAGCTATCGCCCTGAAGACATCTGACGGCATCTTTTGTGACATGATATGCACCCATACTACGGCAGCTTCCGGCTTGGAAAGGATTTAACCGAAGACAAGGCAAGTGAAGCGTTTAAAATCATCACTTGACGACGACTACTAGTCTTTGACCTGGTCGCTTTTTGGACGAGTTTTCTGGTAGGATTTTCACTTGTCGCCCCCTGGACCCGCGCTGCTTTTTTGCGGGTCTGTAGCTTCCTGCTGCGTAACAAATCTTGAATGCTATCGGCGAGGTCTGCTTTGGCGTACAAGAGCGAGGATTCGTCCTCTTTGTTCATCCCCCTTTTCTCGGTCAACGCTTGAATTAGTCGATGCTGCGCCAACGTCAGCCCGTTAGCGTACTCCGAAAGAACAGCTGGCACGACCAACGGACTATCGGCCTCTGGTGGCCAAACCAAGACTTTGCCTAGATCCTCGGGGTCGTACACCAGTCGAACGGAAATGCCTTCCCTATAGCGCCATATGAGCTGTCTCAGCGCTTCTGCGCTATACCGCAACCCGAACAACCCAATGGCGTCGTGCCGAATTCGGCGCGTGGTCGGGATGCCTAACGCCGGAACAAGATCAACAGCACGTTGCGGCAAGCGCGGCGGCACCAATGCCGCAGAAGCCTCCCAAACGTGGTACGGCGTGTCACTCAGACTTCTATGTGGTGTTTGCGAGTAGATGTCAAGTAGCCATTTCTCCAAAGCATGCTTGAGCTCACCTAGTGTCAGAATGGCATGCTTTATGGGATCGTAGTCGCCACGCTCAAATAAATTCGCGAGGCTGGTGCCAGGCAAGCAGTGAGCAAAGCCATAGTTCAATGTTTTCAGGAAGCGCTCAATAGTGCCTTTGAATCGTGGCTGATGAACAGGGCAGAATACCAATTGAATACCCAGATCAAAGCACCCTCGCTCTAGTGCCTCGCTATGAAACTCCTTTCCGTTGTCCATAACTAGTCGATCCATCACACCATAGCAATGCCAGCGATGTTCCACCTTTAGCCCAGGAATGACGCTCTCCGCTGGGCACTTCGGAAGAATTGCGTGACGTAATGCGCCTAGCACAGCAGCTATAGAAGGACCACCGAAGCGCAAGTGGTAGCCGATAGGCATGCGGCTATAGTGATCAATCACCATTGTCAGCAGCGGCCTACCCAGAGGCAGTAAGGACTTGTCATCGACAACGAAAACGTCCATCGGCGTATGGTCGATCTCGGCTCTCTGCAGTATTGCTTGGGTCCTCACTGTCTGGCTTGTAAGCTTGATCTTCTGATTTCCTCCTCCCCCACGCCCTAGCTCAATGCTTTCCAACCCATACTCTGCAAGACGGGGAACCAGCCGGTAAAGCGTCCTACGGGTTGGCACTTTGAGTTGCAATTTCTTTGGACGCGCAAAGTTCTCCTTATCCACCAGGACTCGCAGCGTCGACTCTACATCTACCATGGTCCAACGCTGCATCGTCTTTGCGATCTGCTTAATAGCCAGGACAAGCAAAGCAATAACTTCAGGATTCGTATTCGGCTTAGCCGGCCCCCGTCGGTGATACTGGGGAACTAGCGACCGCACGTCTTGGGTTAGCTGGAGTCGGCGATGCCAACGATACAGTGAGCTAACCGTTGGCGGCTTCTCATCGCCGAAGCTTGTAGCGGCCGCTTGAATGAAGCTTTCCATCTCAGCTTTCGTCCAAGGAACTCTTCCAGAGTCAGCCAAAAAATCCAAATAGCGCTTTCGTCTATACGCTTCTGACTTCACATGGTCAGGCAGCTCTTCCAGTGGACGACCAAATACTGAAAGGTTAGGCAACATGGCTGCAGATGATCTATATGCAGAGAGTGTTCCTACAAGGTATTCATCCAGCAGATCGTCTTTACGGCAGGTGGAAACATAGCCTGTCTGCAGATCCTCCAGAACAACGCTGCCATCATCGACGATTCGAAGAATCCTAACCTGAGCTTGGTTGCGCTCAAGCACCGCCCCCTTACGAAATGTAAAGCCGAGCATGATCTGCCTCCTTTGGTCGCTGAGCTCGAATGCTTCCGCACGACTCCTGGTATCAGGACGCTAGACCTTGGAGGCACGCGTGTCACCCGCCCGTGGAGAGCAAACTCAGACAGATTCGTAATACGCGGACGAGCTAGCCTCACTCCCACGTCATTTGGCTCACCACGAATGCGGACAGTTCGGTAGCGGATTATTTCGGTGGGCTCAAAAAAGACCTTTTGCGAGACTAGCCAAGGGACGCGAATGGTTCTCTGCGCAGTGCATGCAACGGGTTGCGGCTAGGAGATGTGACGGCGTCATCTCGCGAATGCACGGAACATCTCGCAGGGTGATGTCCCGACGTTTAGCTTAATCGCACCGAATTTCATCGGATTCCGAAGACCGCTCCAAGTTGTCGCGCGCGCTTGGAGTCATCTCCGTGAAGATAGCAGGACGTTGTCGAGATCGACGCATGTCGCATGTTGTCCCGGAGCGCAAGCAGTTCTACACCTCGCGCCAGTGCATGAGTGGCGTGAGTGTGCCGCATCCAGTGAGGACTGGCGCAACGTAGCTTCAAGGCCACCGCAGGATGATCTTTTTGTATCAGCTCGGCCGCCTTCGAAAAAAAGCGCTTTAGCATATGCCCCAAGCGAGTGCTTGTGATACCCGTATCTGCATGCCTGCCAAGCCCGGCAAGGATCGAAGTTCCCGCATGCCAGCGGCTCCGTGTTACTGGTAGGCCACGTTCAACCAAGTATCGATCCAATGCGCTCCGTGCCAGCGGTGGCATCGCTACTAGGCCGCTGCGACTACCTTTTCCCAACACCCTGAGCCAGTGATCGCCCTGACTGTCGGATTCGATGTCACCAAGGGTTGCACCGACCAGTTCGCTAGCCCGCAAGCCTGTTGCGTAGCCAAAGTCAAGTACAAAGCGTAAGCGTTGGGCCGCGGCGACATCCCAGCCATAAGACCATTCTAAGCCGTCGGCAATAGTCCGAACGAGCACCCATTCGCCTTCGGTGAACGCGCGCGAACTCTCCAGCGCAGTCGTCCGCCCACTTCCGCGCACCTTGATGCCGGCGAATGGATTGGCTAGCACATAGCGTTGCTGGACCAGCCAGCGGAACATCGCGCTGAGGATCGACATGGCATGCGCGACCGACCGCGCCGACAGGCCACCGCTGAACGGCCGCCAGTCCGGCGCGGCGCGCTGCCGCGGGGGTCCGACCCAGTGTTCGTGTGGCGTCGGGCGCCGCAAGAAACTGCGATAGGCCGTCGCATCCTCCGTGGTCAACGAGGACAGCGGTCGATCGCGCTCGACGATGGCCCACAGAATTAGGCGCTCCGCTTCCTTGCGGTACGTCCGCTGCGTGGCCGGTGCCTCATGCAGGGTCAGCCAAGCCTGGACGGCGGCATAGTCGTTGCTGGCGTTTAGCGTGCATGTCTCCGGCGGCGCACGGAACCGCCCTCGCGAGCCATCGACATGCTGCGGCAAGCGCAACTGCTCCCACGGCACGACCACGCTACGCGGTAACTGCGCAATTAAGGCGCGCGCCCGCTCGGTCAGTTCCGGATGCTTGGCAAAGAAGACTTCCACCTGGCGCGCGCCAGCGGCGCCCAGACCCCGGATGGCTTCCCACCAACGACGCCGACGTGGCACACGTACGGTGAGCGCCGCCAAGGTGTCGATGCCGTGCGCCCGGAGCGCGGCAACCGTCCGCGGCGCCAGCCACAGGCCGATGTCATCGCTGATGGCCGGTGCCGGCGGTGGCAATGCGCGTAACTGCTCGATTGCTCGGTCCGCTACGCGGCCTTTTTCGGCTCGTTCGGCTGCCGCAATCTCGAACAGCTGCGCCAGGTCTTCACGCTTGCGACTACGGGCATATGCTGCAAGCTTTCGGCGTATGCGGCTGAGCATGCTTCGCGACGACTGCCCTTCTGACTTCACGTCGATTAGATACCGTGCAATGGCTTCCCTGGTGCTAAGTCCTGCATGCCATGCCCTCAACGCTGCGAGCGATGTGGCATCTGGGAATCTTGGCTCGTCGGCAGATCGGACAGCTTGCGGCGTCAGGCGAGTTTTCATAGGGACCAGTTTAGCGTGACCATGGTGCTATTGCGATAAGAAGAGTTATCGTAATAGCGCACCTCCAAGACGCATCGTGAGGGTGAGCAGCATGGCCAACGGGCGACAGTCGCGACCACTCGCGTGCTAGCGACTCAAGGCACGGGAGTGGCAACATCCTGTCCCAGCAACACCTGCCCATCCCACTCACGTTGGGATTGCTCCTCGGGACGGGCCGCGAGACGACCGTTGACGAGTGCTGCCGCCAGCGCCTGTCGTGGCGCGTTCGCTTCGGGCTGGGTGGAACTCACAGTCAGCAGTGAAAGGGGCCGGTACAAATGCTCTTCGACGACAGAACCGACCCACAGCGAATCGGGCTCACGATCGCGCAGTTGAAACTCTGATGACCATAATCGAAGCACCAGCCGCGAATGAGGCCGCCCTCCATCCTGTAGTGGGTATATCAAGGTAAGACTTGGCGCACTGCCTCGCTCCAGGCGAAGGAAAACTGGCAGCCGTAGAGGATCAATATCTGCAGCGAACCACTCCAGTGTGCCGTGCCATGACCAGCGCTCTGCCATTTGCCAGCCCTGTGTAGCCAACTGCCGTTCAAGTCCCCACAGCCCTCCAGCCCACTGAAATGTCAGAGGCTCTTCGAACTCCCCGGTTAAATCGATACGTCGCGCAGGCAGCTGCTGCCAGTCCTTGTTCCACCATGCTTCGAACCCAATCGAAGATCGAGCTGGATGAACGGCGTAGCGCTGCATATCGGAAGCATGGTGACGGTAGATGTTAGTGCCACCCGCAATCGCCAAGGCCAGGCACGCTGTAACTCCCAAGACCCTCACGTTCAGTCGTGGTGCTTCCCGGCGGAAGTATGTGACCGCGGCGACGAGCAACCAGGCGGTGGCGAAGGCCATGCTGGCGGCGACATCAGAGAACCAATGGGCGCCAAGATACAACTTGGAGAAGGCGATGAGAGCTATCGCGGACACCCCTGCCGCGCACACTGGTACTCGCCACGCCTGAGGCAGTTGCCGCGCAACCAAGATCGAAAGGAAGCCATATAGGACGGCGTTCACAGTGACGTGGCCGCTGGGAAATGAGAACGCGCTCGAGCCAAGATAGAGCGCTTCCACTGGTCGAGATCGATGAAGGGCCAGCGTGATGCTGGTGTTGATGATCGATGCAAAGCCGATTGCGAGCGTCCAGTAGATAGCGGTGCGCCAATAGCGGCGCCATACCAGGTACACCATGACGGCAAGGCTTACAGGGATAACGACCTCAGTGTCACCAACCGCCGACACTGCAATCATTGCCGCGTCCCCCCCTGGCGTTCGTAAGGTCTGGAGGAAATGATAGATTGCGACGTCCGCACGCACCAAAGGATCGCCGCTAACAACATCCTCGAGGATGCCAAGAAACAGCCAAATGGCGGCGAGGCTAAGGCCGGCCCATACTGCCAGGCTGGTGTCTCGTCGGCTCAGCTCAAGTATCGAGACGGCCGTCTGAGCTAACCGTGACTCATGGCGGTTCGCCCATCGTTGCAATCGTCTGCGAATTGCGAGCAGCACCGGGCCGCCGCGCTGCAGCACAAGACGTACTAACCGCGTGAGGCCCCATAGCAGGACAACCAGGACCATGAGCAAAATCGCCAGCCGGCCCGCACCTGCCCCAGCGGATTTGACGGATGCGCCGAGCACGATGCCTGGCAAAATATGGACTGGAGCCCAAAGAAGAGCGGAACTGATATTAGCGACATAGAATCGCCATACTGGCATGCCCAGGATGCCCGCAAAAAGCGGAATGAAGGAGCGCACAGCCGGTGTAAAACGCCCGATGAAAACGCTCTTTCTGCCATGGTGATGAAGAAAGGCTTCGCTCTTGGCAATCAGGTCAGGATATCGATTGAGGGGCCGGCGGTTCAGGATGGCACGTTGATGGCGGTGACCGAGCCAATAGGAGAGGCCGTCTCCGATAATCGCGCCTACCACCGCTGCCACGAGAAGAGGCCACAAGCGAACGCCGCCCGAGGGCACCAAGGCGCTGATTCCGACAATGAGTGACGAGCCGGGAACGAGTGTGCCAATCACGGGGACGGCTTCTGACAGCGCCAACAGAAAAACGGTTACATAGGCCCAGTGCGGGTGCAAGAATACGAAATCAGAGATCGAGGCGGTCAAGGAGTCCTCCATCTTCATGGCATGACGGTTGCTACCAGCTGGGCTGATCGGCGGGTCGATCCGCTCCAAACTGTGCTGCTGGAAATTGCGCGGCACAAAGTCTCAAATTTTCTCACGGACTTAGCCATCAATCGGTTGCAAGACCGGTTGTCGCGCATGCTGATCAATTCCGCGCCGCGGGCGAGAGCATGTGGGCATGTGGATGCCGCATCTCTTCGACATGAATCGGGCCTTGCCTCGCGGTAGCCGGCATCTGCAGACAGATCAAAGGATGCCTTTTCACATCTACGGCCACTTACCTTGCGCCAGGCGTGGAATGACGCACGATCAAAGCCGCCGTTCGTTCAGGCCTGTGTCGAGGCCGGTGCGCAAGTGCGCACCGATGGCTCGGCCGCCTACCGCTTCAGCTATGACCATCAGCGCCATGTCATGCTCGGCTCCGAGGTGCCAGCACGCGTCTCGATGGCTGGCGTGCATCGCGTCGCCTCACTGCTCAAGCGCTGGATTCTGGGCACCCAACACGGTTCGGTTCAACCAGAGCACCTCGTGGACGAGTTCGCGTTCCGCTTCAATCGCCGCACCTCACGCTCGCGCGGCGTGCTCTTCTATCGCTTACTCCAGCAGGCCGTCGTGACCGACCCGTTGACATACGACAATGTAATACAGAAGTCACCGCCAGACGCGCAGACGCACTAAAAGGAGTACGAGCCAACAGCGGGCCCGCCCTTGCCATGCTGCCCGCGTCGAGTTGCAACCGGCGGGCGAAGGCAGGCCCGCCACTGCGTGTCGGGGTCGCTTCAGAAAACGGAAAATTTTGCACTCTAAGCGATCGCTAGCCCCCCGCCGGGCGCCAACTACCGGGCGACGAACCTGACCCATAGAATTTGGAGATAGTGTCCCGGCGGAGACCCCGGACGGTCCGCGGCCACATTCTACGACTCAGCCAATTCTGCTCAACGAGAGGCAAGCCGGCGCCGCCGTGTAGAGCATAAACTAAAAAGTGGCGCTAGGAGCACATTGCGCTGCCAGCTAGTTGATCTGTGTCCGCGGACCGCGACCTGCGTGAGACGTGCCGAGCCGGCCACTGTTATCCGGCGAGCCACGCCACAAGGCAGGGCCCCAGTCGAACTGTGCGTCTCTGCTGGGCAGGCGGCGACAAATACACTCCATGCGGCACATAGATGTGGCGCCGTGTAACGGAAGCAACCCCGGTGATGCAATGTAAGCGTATCTGCCCAACCGTGACCGGGGGCAGCACGAATCGGCCGATGTCCTTTCGCGGAACGGCGCAAGCTGGACCCCTTGAAATTTGGCTGCGCAATTACTATTTTATTTTCGCTCAGGCAGTCGCGACCATTGCGCGCTGTGTGTTTCTGTTTGTTTGCCAGCAGCTTGGCAGGTGGATGGGAGCGCGTATGCCCCTTCGCCTCCTTGCTGCATCGAAGGAGGATACGACCATGAGCGATCTTTTCTTTGGAACCGACCTCTTCAGCGAACTCGACCGCATGCATAGGCAGATGGCGAGTTTGTTCGGCGGCTTCCCATCCAGCCTCCGCTCCGGCCGCTTCGGGGCATTTCCCCCGGTCAATATCGGTGCCACGGACGATTCCATCGAGATTGTCGCGTTCGCCCCCGGGCTCAAGCCAGACCAGTTCGAGGTGTCGATCGACAAGGGCTTGCTGACCATCAGCGGCCAGCGCGAAGCGGCGCAAGCTGCGGAAGATCCCGAGGTCCGGTTGTATGCGCAAGAGCGATTCACCGGCACGTTCCGGCGTGTGGTCGAATTGCCGCAGAGCGCCGACCCCGACAAAGTCCAGGCGCGCTATGCCAACGGCTGCTTGTCTATCAGTGTTGGCAAGCGCGAAGCCTCAAAGCCCCGGGCGATCACGGTCCAGTAACGCCAGGAGAAAGCCATGAACGACACTACCCAAATGGTTGAGCGCAACCAGAACGCGGTGGCAAAGAGCCAGGAGGACAGGTCGTCGCCGACGATGACGCTGCTCCCCGCGGTTGACATTATGGAGGACGCCAATGGCGTCACCCTCTGGGCCGACCTTCCGGGCGTGACGAAGGACAAGCTCGAGGTGAATGTCCACGACGGCAACCTCCATATCGAGGCGGAAGCGGTCGTGCCAACCCCCTCCGGATTGCGGGTCCAGCACGCGGAGATTCGCCAGCCGCACTTCGCACGCGCTTTTTCACTGAGTGCCGACCTTGACGCGTCGAAGATCGAGGCGAACTTGCAGGACGGCGTGCTCAAACTGACAATCCCGCGTCGCGACGAAGCGCGTCCACGCCGCATTGCAGTCAACGTGGCGTGAGTTGCCGCCGCCGGGTACCGGTGGCGTCTGCAAGGGCGCCACCGCAGTACCCGCGGAAATGGGCTGGACATACGTCGGTGAGGACAAGATGAAAACAGACCTGGGCAAATGGAACCCATTCAAGTTCCTACGCAAATCGACAGAGGATAGGCAGCCGACGGGCGAGTCGCCGAATGTTCCCGCGCCAAGGCACTGGACACCGGACTGGCCCGACGTTTCACGGCTGTTTTCAAGCGATCCCCTGCGTGCGATGGGCGAGTTTCTGCATGAACCCTTCGCGGGCTTTGGCGGCTTGGATCGATGGTTCGGTGACTTCAGTTCGTCGCGCTTCCAACCTCGCATCGATGTAGTCGATGATGGCACGGCGCTGAGGATCACGGCGGAGCTGCCCGGCATGGATCGCGAGGACCTGCAGACTACCATCGAAGATGGCGCCCTGGTATTGCGAGGTGAGAAGAAGCAGGACATTCGGAGCGAGGAAAACGGCTGCTACCGCCTGGAGCGGGCATACGGCGCCTTCATGCGCAGTATCCCGCTGCCCGATGGCATCGACCTCGATCACATCGATGCGAAGTTCGACAGAGGCGTATTGACGCTGCGTCTACCCAAGACCGGCTCGTCGCAATCTGCGGTGAAGAAGATCGAGGTGAAGTGAGCGAAAGATGGCGAGCTGCGTCAAGGGAATACACTCGCGTGAGTCTGCTGCGCTCAGCTGGGAGATTCCAGCTGGCCGTGCAAGGTAGCGCCTCCGAGGCCCTTTCTGGCATCGGCGGCGCTCGGAACGCGCGGTGCTGGCTTGCAACTGCAGCGAATCCACGTGCCACGCTAAGGTCTTGAAATCGCCGGACTGGCCTCTATTTTCACGGCAAACACTTCCCGAGATGGAGACTTCGATGGAATTCGATTCTGAGTGGGTGACGCTAGGCAGGCATCGGGTGCGGCTCAAGTGCACGCGCGGCTTTCCTACCGAGCGGACGCGGCGCGTAGCGGAGTTGGTCACAGTCGCGATCGATAACAACCTCAGCGCGCGGGCCCGTTTGGTCGACGTCACAGCGCAAGGCGATGCTTACGTGATCAGCATCGGCACGACGTTCGACAAGGACAGAGTGGCGGCCCCCCACCTGGAGGTGGCGCTGGCCACGATGTTCGGCTTGTCGCCCGAGCAGGTCACGATTGACGTTGTCGTCGTCAGTCAGGCAGAGGTGGATGTGCATTTTGGCGTATATGAGCGGATGCTGGCAGAGAAGCTCGGCACCGTGCCGGCCATTCAGTGAAGCGCCAGGATCGGTTCCTGGCCAATAATGCTAGCGGCTTGAATCCAGACGCCGGCGTTGACACGTGAATGCCCTGAACGGCGGCCCGGACACGACCCGATCGGCCGGACAAGCTCATGATCACAGTGATCGGACGAGGAGCAAGGCTATGAACATCCGTCCACTACACGATCGCGTCATCGTCAAACGCTTGGACGCAGAACACAAGACGGCCAGCGGTATTGTCATCCCCGATACCGCCGCCGAAAAGCCGGCCCAGGGCGAAGTCCTGGCTGTCGGCCCCGGCAAGCGCCTGGGCGATGGCCATGTCAGCGCGCCGAGCGTGAAGATTGGCGAGCGCGTGCTATTTGGCAAGTATGCGGGCACCACCGTCAAGCTTGAAGGCGAGGAGGTGCTGGTGATGCGTGACGAGGACATACTGTGCGTCGTTGAATAGAGGAAGGAACCGAAAACTAGCGTCTCGCGAGGAGTCTCATCATGGCAGCCAAGGAGATCCAATTTCAGGAGTCCGCGCGCCGCCGCATCGTGGCGGGAGTCAACCTGCTGGCCAACGCGGTCAAGGTCACGCTCGGCCCCAAGGGGCGCAATGTGGTCCTCGAGCGATCGTTCGGGCCGCCGCTGATCACCAAGGATGGGGTATCGGTCGCCAAGGAGATCGAGCTGCGCGACACGTTCGAGAACATGGGGGCCCAGTTGGTCAAGCAGGTTGCGGCCAAGACATCCGACGTGGCCGGTGACGGCACCACGACCGCCACCGTGCTGGCCCAGGCGATGGTTCAGGAGGGCATGAAGGACGTGGTGGCGGGTCTGAATCCGATCGATCTGAAGCGCGGCATGGACCTGGCCGTGAGCGCGGTCGTCGAGGCGCTGCGCAAGCTGAGCCGGCCCTGCACTACGAGAAAGGAGATCGGCCAGATCGGCGCGATCTCCGCCAACGCTGATGAGGCGATCGGCAAGATCATCGCTGACGCGATGGCCAAGGTCGGCAAGGACGGGGCCATCACGATTGAAGACGGCAAGTCGCTGGAGAGCGAGCTGGAGGTGGTCGAAGGCATGCAGTTCGATCGCGGTTATCTGGCCTCTTACTTTATCAACCAGCCCGAGAAGCAATCCGTCTTGCTCGAAGAGCCGTATATCCTGCTGCATGACAAGAAGATATCGGCGATTCGCGATCTGCTGCCGGTGCTCGAGGCCGTGGCCAAGACCGGCAAGCCGTTGCTCGTCGTGGCCGAAGACGTGGAAGGCGAGGCACTTGCGACCCTGGTCGTCAACTCGCTGCGCGGCACCTTCAAGGCCGCCGCGGTGAAGGCACCGGGCTTCGGCGACCGGCGCAAGGCCATGCTGGAAGACATTGCCATCCTGACCGGTGGCACGCTGATCGAGGAACAGACGGGCAAGCAGCTCAAGAATGTCGTGCTGGAGGATCTGGGGCATGCCAAACGCGTCGAAATTGAGAAGGAGAACACGACCCTCGTCGGCGGCGCGGGCGAACCCGCAGCAATCGAGGCCCGCATCAAGGCCATACGGCGGCAGATCGACGAGGCCACCAGCGACTATGACAAGGAGAAGTTGCAGGAGCGGGTCGCCAAGTTGGCCGGTGGCGTAGCGGTGATCCGGGTTGGCGCGGCCACTGAGGTGGAAATGAAGGAGAAGAAGGCGCGCGTCGAAGACGCTCTGCACGCCACGCGGGCCGCGATCGAGGAAGGTATCGTTGCGGGCGGCGGCGTCGCGCTGCTGCGCGCCCGCGCCCAGCTTGCGCCGCTCCAGGGCGCCAACGCCGATCAGGAAGCCGGCATCCGAATCGTGCTGCGTGCCCTGGAGGAGCCGCTGCGGCAGATCGCCGCCAATGCCGGCGAGGAAGCGTCGGTGGTGCTTAGCCGGGTACTCGGACATGACGGCAACTTCGGCTGGAATGCGGCCACCGGTGAATACGGCGACCTGTTCGAGATGGGCGTGATTGACCCAACCAAGGTGACCCGTACCGCACTACAGAACGCGGCATCAGTCGCCGGACTGATTCTGACCACGGACGCGACCGTGGCAGAGATGCCAAAAGACCACGGCAAAGCCGCTGCGGTGTCATCGGAGCTGGAGTATTGACGAGACACGCAAGGCGTGCGGCGAGTCCCATACGGCTGTGGATTTACAGGGAGTCTCCTACCAGGAAGCGCCAGGCGCTTGGACATCATGAGCAAGATCATCGGGATTGACCTCGGCACCACGAATTCGTGTGTGGCGCTGATGGAAGGCAACCAGGTCAAAGTGATTGAGAACTCCGAAGGCTCGCGCACGACCCCTTCGATCGTCGCCTATGTGAACGACAGCGAAATCCTCGTCGGCGCACCCGCCAAGCGGCAGGCCGTCACGAATCCAAAGAACACGCTGTTTGCCGTCAAGCGGTTGATCGGCCGCCGCTACGAGGAAAAGGAAGTGCAGAAGGACATTGGCCTGATGCCCTTCACGATCTTGAAGGCCGACAACGGCGACGCATGGGTCGAAGCGCAAGGCCAGAAGCTCGCCCCGCCGCAGGTCTCGGCTGAGGTACTGCGCAAGATGAAGAAAACCGCCGAAGACTATCTCGGCGAGCCCGTCACCGAAGCCGTCATCACGGTGCCCGCCTACTTCAACGACAGCCAGCGCCAGGCGACCAAGGATGCCGGGCGCATCGCCGGGCTGGACGTCAAGCGGATCATTAATGAACCGACCGCGGCGGCGCTCGCGTTCGGCCTGGACAAGAGGGAAAGCCGCGACCGCAAGATCGCCGTGTTTGACCTCGGCGGCGGCACCTTCGACATTTCCATCATCGAGATCGCTGACGTGCAAGGCGAGAAGCAGTTCGAAGTGCTGTCGACGAACGGTGATACCTTCCTGGGGGGCGAAGACTTCGACCAGCGCATCATCGACTACCTCATCGGCGAGTTCAAGAAAGACCAAGGGGTCGACTTGTCGAAGGACGTGCTGGCGTTGCAACGCCTGAAGGAAGCCGCGGAGAAGGCCAAGATCGAGCTCTCGTCGAGCCAGCAGACGGAAATCAGCCTGCCGTACATCACGGCCGACGCCAGCGGGCCGCGGCATTTGAACCTGAAGCTCACACGTGCCAAACTCGAAGCTCTGGTCGAAGACCTGATCGAGCGCACGATGGAGCCGTGCCGCATCGCAATCAAGGATGCCGGTATCGCGGTCGAAAAGATCGACGACGTGATTCTGGTGGGCGGCATGACCCGCATGCCCAGAGTGCAGGAGAAGGTCAGAGCGTTCTTCGGCCGCGAGCCGCGCAAGGACGTCAACCCCGACGAGGCGGTGGCAGTGGGTGCGGCGATCCAGGGTGCGGTACTAACCGGTGAGCGCAAGGATGTGTTGTTGCTCGACGTGACCCCCCTGTCGCTCGGGATAGAGACCCTGGGCGGCGTGATGAGCAAGATGATCACCAAGAATACCACCATCCCGACCAAGTTTTCTCAGGTCTTCTCTACGGCCGACGACAACCAGGCGGCGGTAACCATCAAGGTGTACCAAGGCGAACGCGAGATCGTTACGGGCAACAAGATGCTGGCCGAGTTCAACCTGGAGGGCATTGCACCGGCGCCGCGCGGCATGCCGCAGATCGAGGTGACGTTCGATATCGACGCCAACGGCATCCTGCACGTGTCGGCGAAGGACAAGGCTACGGGCAAGGAGAACCGGATCACCATCAAAGCCAACTCCGGCCTGTCTGAAGGCGAGATCCAGCACATGGTGAAGGACGCCGAGGCTCATGCTGACGAAGACCGTCGACAGCGGGAGTTGGTCGATGCGCGCAACCACGGCGACGCGCTGGCACACAGTTCGCGCAAGGCTCTGACCGAATACGGCGAGAAGCTGGACGCGGACGAGAAGGAGAAGATCGAATCCGCAATCAGGGACCTTGAGGCGGCACTGAAGACCTCCGACAAGGCCGAGATCGACGCCAAGGCGCAGGCCCTGGCCACGGCCTCGCTGAAACTCGGCGAAAGGGTCTATGCGGACGTTCAGGCTCAGCCGGACAATGGCTCCGGTCGCGCCGCGGACGCGAAAGAGGCGAGCGCCGAGAAGAAAGGCGAGGACGTGGAGGATGTTGAGTTCAAAGAAGCGGGCGCCAAGCAGTAAATTAGCCGACGTCCGTCAAACTTTTGGGTGCGTTCAAGAAACGGTTTTTTTGTACGTTAGCGGCCTCTGTCGGTGTTTCTTGTAATGATTTCGCGGCCGGCATATACGGCCAAGAACACGCTTATGTGGCCGCGACAGCCAGGGGCTTGTCAAACCGGCTAGCAACGACTGACGCCTTCGCAGAGAACCGAAGACCAACCCCTACGGCTGTCATAACGTACCGAAAATATACCGGTCCTGCTTTCTGCAACTGCCATCTGCGAGATGTCTTCAGGGAGTTTTCCCCGTGCGCTATTCATATACCGTCGGGAAACCGCACATCAGGGGGTTCCTACGGTCAATAGATCATCGACGATGCGGCTGACACCAACTGGAATCCGGTTCTCCTGCCAGACCTCTTAGAGGAGGATACGATGAACACCGACCCGAAAAAGTGGAATCTCTTCAAGTTCCTTCGCGGGGCAGCCCGCAAGTCCGATGGGGACAGCCCGGAAAGCCCGCCGGCGAGCGAACAATGGCGCGCCTCCTTGCCTGACATTCCGCGACTGTTCTCACGCGAACCGTGGCGCGCAGTGGAGGAGTTCTTTCATGACCCGTTTGCCGGCCGTGGTGCACTCGAGCGATGGTTTGGCGACTTCAGTTCATCGCGCTTCCAGCCGCGCATCGACGTGGTCGACGAAGGGCAGGTGCTGCGCGTGACCGCCGAATTGCCAGGGATAGAGCGCGAAGACCTGAACGTGAGCGTCGAGGACGGGGCGATCGTGCTGCGCGGCGAGAAAAAGCAGGACGTGCGCAGCGACGAAGATGGCTGTTACCGGCTAGAGCGCGCCTATGGAAACTTCGTGCGCACGATTCCCATGCCGGAAAACGCCGACCCCGATCACACCCTGGCAAAGTTTGACAATGGTGTGCTCACGTTGACCGTGCCGAAATCGGAGCCGGCGCGATCCGCGAGTCGCACGATCGATATTGGCTAGGGCAAGCAGGCAAGAAATGTCTTGGTGGCGGGCGGATATCGTGTGGGCCGGCCATTAGCTCAACTGGTAGAGCAGTGGACTGTTGATCCGTTGGTCGCTGGTTCGACTCCAGTACGACCTACCGGACAAGGCCACTAGCGCCGGGGCCGGTCCAGTGGCGCCGGTCGGCGTGGTCGAGATTCCTGAGCCACTGCTCACGACGATGTTCGAGACGATAGTGGCCGGCCACGAAGATTGTCGCAATCGCCCGCGCAAACGACCCCACCACCATTGCCCACATCACGCAAGCTCCTTCGCCTCGGCCCCGGCGCAGCGTGTGACCTGACGAAACGCGAGGATTGCCTGCTACCATGGTCAGCGCCGTCAGGCTTGTCGGAGGCGCGCCGCGCCGGCATTGAAGTGCCGCCGAAGAAAGGCGCCAAGGCAGCGGCTGCCAAGCCTGCGGCTAGTGGCGGCGGCTACAAGGCGGCGCCGAGACGGCCGAGTTCAGAAAGCACGGCCAAGCGCAGCAGTGCTGCTACCAAGGCGCTCAAGCTGGAGAGTACGGCCGGGGCCTCGCATCAGGCGCTGTCCGCCCAAGCCAAGCGCGCAGCCAGCACACGGACTGCGGCAGACCGATCCGCCGCCGCCGAGAAGGCGGCCAGGACCAAGGGTGCGGCCGGCCGGTCCGAAGCAGCTCGCAAGGCCGCGCGCACGCGCTCAGCGAAAAAGCAGGCCGGCCAGGCGTCCCGCTAGCCTCACGAAAGCCCGGAACAAGAACTTTCCCGAAGAAGTGCGCTGGCTGAAGAAAGAATCGCAGCCCACCGAGAATCATCCCGAGGTAGACAATCAGAAAGATCCCGACGATGGTGGCAGTCATTTGGCAGTGCTCATCATGCTTCCGAGTGCAAGCGCTGCAGAGGCTGAAGCAATTGCACGGCGCGCCGGAGCAGCAGAATCCAGTCATCCAGCTCCTCAAGGATCGACTCGGCCTGATCGACCAGGGTGGGACCAGTGGTCGAGCATGACAACGCGGCGCCGTTGATGACGGTGTGCGCCATGCCGTGCAAGCGCAGCAAGTCGTCACGTAGTCCAGCCGGATCACAGCAGCGCGCGCGGATAGCGTCCATCTGGTCGACTAAACGCAAGATGGCGGTCGTGTCGAACGTGTCCTGAAGCGCTTGGAGGGCGTCGGCGTCGACTTTGCCATAGGGGGTGTCAATGTCAGGCATGGCGGGGCTTTCGGACAGAGTGAGCTGGCCCGGCAAAGAGGCTATCGCGAATCCAGGCTTCGGGCACCCGCTCCAGGTTTAATTTGTAGTCGCCGAAGCGCTTGATATTGCTGGTGAGGTAGGGACTCAGGAAGCCGATATCGGCCACGTCGACCTTGGTCCCTTCCTTTACCATGGCACGCAGGGCCTGCATCATGTCCGCGGTGTTCTGCAGGATCACGGCTGAGGCGATCAGGTCGTTGTAGCGCAGGCGCTTCTGCTGCTCGTCGGGATCGTTCTCGGCGAGCACATCGCCACCGAACGAGAACCATTTGGCAAAGCCATTGTAGGACTCGATCTTGTTGGTGGTGGCGGTAATCTCCTGACGTAGCTCGCGGCTGCCAATCCATTCGAGCAGGAACACCGTGCGCACAACCTTGCCGAGTTCCTGCGCGGCCAGGAACAGGCGGTTGCGGCGGCTTTCCGAGCCGAACCGACGCAGCAGGAGCGGCGAGGAGATCGTGCCGGCCTGGATCGACAGCGCGACCTGCATCAGGTCCTGCCAGTGGAACGCGATCAGGTCCCAGTCGACCGTGTCCGAGAACAGCCGGTCGACGTGCTTGTACTTGGAGTTGGCATCGGCGCGATAGAGCTTCAGATCCTGCCAGTTGCGGATGCGCGGCATCAGCTTGATGCCCAGCAGATGCGTGAAGGCGAACACGGCGGCCGATTGGCCCTGGGTGTCGGCGTGCACGGTGTCGGCCTCGACGCTCAAGCCAGCCTTGAGAAGCCCCTCGATGACATAGATGGCTTCCCACACGCCGGGAGGGATGAAATGCCTGAACACGGCGATATAGTTGTCCGCCACGTGGCGATAGGCCACCGCACCCATCTTGCGATAGCGAAAGTGATAGCCGGCCAGCAGGTTGTTGTCGTAGAAGTCGTACTGGGTGCCGTCGGCAGCGACGGTCTTGCCATCGCCCCAGTGCTTGGGCAGGTCGAGCCGCAGGTACAATTCGATCAGCTCCCGTTGCGCGGTTTCGAGCCGCTCGAGGCTCAGGTGTCGGCGGTTGACGAACGACATCATGTGCGGCGTGACCCGATCCCCCATATGCCGCGCGGCCTGGGTAGGCCCAAGGTTGCAGCCCATGGCGAAAATGGTCAGCAGATAGCGCTCTGCCGCATTGCGAATCTTCGGGTCGCTGCCTGAGAGCGGGCCAAAGTGCCGCGTGAAGTGCGTCCAGTGCTCGATGTTGGCTAGCACGTCCAGCAGATTGCGCGTGGGCATACGCCGGATCAGTGCCTGCTGCAAGGCAATGGCGCTGGCTGGAATCTCCCGGGCGACGGTACGCTTGAGCACCGGCTCGCCATCCTGGCCAATGGTGACGTGCTGGCGCTTGTCGGGAAAGCTGGTATCCAGCTTGCGCGCTGCGTCGGCGAGCCACTGGCGTAAATGCGCCACGAAGTCCTGCGCGTTGGCCGGCATGTCGAGCTTGTCACAGTATTCCGGCAAGCGCCGCTCGCATTCGCGCCAGGGCAGCAAGTGCGACCGGTAATCGGCAAAGGCGTCCGACCCCACGACGCACAGGTCGCCCGAGCGCAGCTCGTTGACCATATGTGACAGCACACAAAGTTCCAGATAGCGCCGGTTGGTTGGCGGCCCTTGGTCGTGCGGGCGGCGGACCAGCTTACGCCAGCGTTCCGAGGCGAAGCTGACATCGACCTCGGCGGCGAGCCACTCGCGATGCAGAGATTCGTTCTCCAACACCACCTCCAGCGCCGCCAGCAGCGTGCGCGACTGGCTGGTCGACTCCCATTCCAGCACCTGCGCCAGGCGCAGCATGACCGAGCGGTGCGCCCGGAAATGCCGCCAGAGCAGCGGCAGGTAGTTGTTGCCGCTCAGGGCCCGCACCTCGGCACAGCTCTCGCGCAACGGCTCCAGATCACCAGACGGCGCGAGAAAGCGGCGCACCTGCTGGCCAATCTGGGCGTCATCCTTGCCATCGGCGACGATATCGACCACGCCGTCGAGCACAGTGACGAGCTTCTCCATCTGCGCACGTTGGCGGGACTGGATGCGCTCCATCTCATCGCGCGCCCGCTTGTGGATCGCGCCCATGCGGCGGATGAACATTTCCGCGAGATCGTCCCGCGAGCGCACGCGCATGTGGTTGAGCAGCGCCACGATCAGCGTGTAGCGCTTCTCGGGAAGGGTTTCCCGGAGATTGGCGGCGTCCAGGCTCATGGCCTGGCTGGCCAGCGAGCGCAGCTTCGAGGCTGGCACCCCGGCTACGGCCCGCGAAAAATCGCCAAAACCATCGAGCCAGCGCAGGTGTTCGATCAAGAGGTTGAGATGCTTGCGTGAAGGCCGGCGTGCGTGACGTTTGATGTTGTTGTAGAGGGTCTGGCGATTGGCGAAGTCTCGGACGAGAAGCTTGTCCAGTCGCCGCTGTTCCTCTTCCGACAAGCGCCTTGCGACGCGCCGGAACAACGCGGTTTGCGTGCGCGTGTGAATCTGCTCCGCAATGCTATCCAGGGTGGAGAACGCAGGCAGTTCGACTTGGTGCAGGACCAGTGCATCAATGGTGGCGTTGATGATATCCACCGGCTGGTCCATGGTTTCTGCAGCTTCGCGCGCGGCGCGGATCGTCACCTCGTTGGCATCCGTGCCGATGTAGGGCTGCACGCCGAGGAATTCACGCACCGCCGTGTAGTGCCGGAACAGCGTGGGGGAAAGCCTGCGGTCGTAGCCAAAGGGGGTATCGGGATCGAGCCCAGCGCTGGCGCGCACATGGTCGATCACGGCGGCGGGAATGCTGTCCAGGTTGGGAAAATAGTGCAGTTGCTGAAAGACTTTCAGCAGGACCAGCAGGCCAAGCCTTGAACCCTGGCCACGTGCGGAGCGGGCGGCCCAGTCCAGCTCCTCCGCGTCCGGCGTGTACCACGCCTGCAACTCCTTGGTGGAGAAAACCTTCGGGAAACGCGGGTAGGCGGTACGCTCGACGGTGGCCATACAGGATCTCGGCAATCGCTGAAGGGCCAGCCAGTCTAACGATGGCAGCTACGGAAATCTAGCCACCGCTTATGCAGCACAGGAATAAAGGTCGCAATCTATATAACCAAAAGGCTTGTGATAGCGGATTGTCCGTATCTTGGCATGACCCCAAGCTCGACAGCCCTTTCCCTTGTAGTGATTGCTGGGTGTCTGTTCAAAAGGCCCATGGGTACGGCAGACGATGGTGAGCTTCGAATTGGCACCACGGTAAATCGCACGACTGTAGTCGTAGCGATCACCGTGCACCTCACACGCGCGGGAAATAAACTCAACTTGGGTAACTTGGCGCATGGTGCAAGGAAGGCATTGCCCTTTTCCTAGATGTGGAGCATTGAAAGCACGGCTAGCATGCCTCCAAGCGCGCCGACCCCATACGAAGCCATCTGGAGCCACCGGCGCCGAGTGAGCAGCGTGATCGCCGCCAAGGCAATTGAAACCTGAACTGCAACCACGGCCTGTGCCCAGCGGTGATGATGATGCACGGCCATCTCACTGGCCTCGTCCGCGTCCTTCGCCGCCCGCTCCTGCGCCTCTGCCTTCTGCCGGATCTGCTCTTTCTCTGTCCCGTAGCGCAGCGCTTCCCGTCTGGCGGTGGCTTGGTCCACTCCGGGCAGCTGTGCCGTCAGTTCAGCAATCGCCTGTTTCTGTCCCTTCGCCTGGTAGTAGGCCCATTGGTTGGCCGCTTCGGTCTTGTGAATGGCGGCTTCGTTCTTCAGTAGCAGAGCTTCGTTCTGTGTCGCTCCGCCCTGATACCCGAAGACAGCCCCAGCGGTCGACAAGATCGCTGTCATCACTGCAATGCGACCCGAAAAACTGTCGGTATGACCAACTTCCGCCGCGTGCTCAAGCGCGTGGTCGTGGGCACCGTGTACGTGAAATCCCTCTGACATTGCTATTCCGCTTCAAAAGAGCCGCTTAACGGCCCAAACGCCCAAGATGAGCACGATGGCGATGACAACGACTCCTACCAAACCGTGACCACGCATCAGAGCGCCGACCGTGTGGTTGGTCGCGCTGCGTACCACGGCGCCGGCTACCTGGTCCACGATAGACGAATGGCTATGCGCAATAAATTTCATGCTTTTCCTAGTCATCCAGCGAAGCGAGTATCCACGCTCCACTACGGCTTCGATATAAAACCAGTCCGTCGCACGCCAGGTCATCCATCAACCAATCTGGCGGGTTCTCGAACCCCCACGTTATCAATGCCAAGATTACCTCGTCCTCACTACCGAGAAGATCCCGAAGCTGTATCTCCATGCCCCCCGGCTGCCGAGCTTGGCGTAGCAACTTCTGATTGAGGATCACTTCTTTTCCTATTTGTGCAATGGATCGGTCGGCGTGTGCAGATGAACTTCGTTCCCATCATCGTCTACATAGAACACCTTGCCGCAGGCAGTACAGCATCGCTCTTGAAGTATCCCAGCCTGCGCCCGCACTAGCCCTTTGTCCGTGGTCCTCTCGGAATCACAGAGAGGGCACTTCGGCACCTTCTTCACGATGCTTTTCCTCCTTTTAGCGTAAATTTTGCGGCGCCCGTACCGTCGCCGCGACGGCGGCTTGGCGTTTCGCCGGGGCGAGACAAGCGCATTCCTCGTGCCGACAGGTACGCCTCAAGGTCCGGGAGATCGCGCCGCCAGTGCGACTCCGCTGTCCTGTGACGGATCCCTTCTAACAAGGCCGCCCAATAGTCAATCATCACGCCCCCCGTGCCGGTCGGCTTCCGCGCGTGGTGAGCCACCATATATGCCGTGCGATACCCCGTGCGCTGCCACCAGTTCATTCGGTCCCACATTGCGGGCAGAGGCATGCTCTTTAGCCGAAGATCAATCTTGATCTCGGGGTAGTCGCTTCGAGCACACTTTGCCGCCAGAATGGCTTCCTCCTCCCTCTGACTTCTCCAAGATCCATTGTCGTCAAACTCCACGACATGATGGCATCCCTCACAAAGCGAGGCCAGTTGCTCGTCATCTGTCCCATTCAGCGCGGTCTCCGAATAAGTTCGATGGTGGACATGATCAGCTTGCCCATTGCATCGCAGACAGGTTTGGTCGTCGCGCTCTAGTACCCGCTGTTTAATCTTCTTCCACAGGCGTCCCGACCGATAGTGCGCGTAATCGCGATAGCCCAAAGCAGACAAGATGGACTCGCGATCATGCGACGCGGATGGAGCTAGTAGCGTTCTGTCTTTCATTGCTGATTCCAAAGCCTTGGACCATCCAAGCAACCGCTATGCCGATGTCGCCGCGCCTGTGTCAAACTCTATTGTCTTGTGTCAAATACTGTTGTTCGTTCACACCTCCTTTTCCGTCACGACTTGTCGGGGTTGCTTCCGCGCTCTGCAATTCTGCTTGACACGATCCGCAGGGTTTCATCCTGTGCCGTCCGTGGCGCTCGCTTGGCCTTGGCGCCAACGGCATCCAGATCCGCCTTCAGGTTGCTGATGTGCTCATCGATTTCATCTTCGGACATGAGATGTGGCGAGATGACAGGCCCGCCCCGCTCCGATGCTTCCGACCACTGTTGCAGACAGATCTCGACTACTGGATCGAATGGAATCTTCTGGTTGGCAATCATCTTGGTGATGGAGAAATCAAAGCGACCGATTGTCTTCTTGCTCATGATCTTTTCCTTTTCCGATGTACCGGCGATCAGTGACCGAAGTTCTTCCACTTTGGAGCCGGCGCAGACGTAGCCTGCGGGATAGGCTGCTTGGACCGTTGTGTCATTAGAGCGACTACAGCGTTGTCACAATCAATCTTCTCTTCGGGATTCGGTGTGATGTCAGCCTTCAGCTTTGTCTGGAACTCCTTGTCCCGCTTCTTGGCGTTATCAATGTGATCGGCGTACCAAGCGACGGTATGCGCATGAGCTGAGTTGACGGAAGTCGAGGCTGCGATTGCGAAGCCCACAGTAAGCGCGAAAACGTTCTTCTTCATATGGTGGATACTGGCTGCCGGCCAGTGCTCGGGGCGCAGACCGCGCCAGGTACTCTTCCTACTCATCGCTCGCGCTTTCGCTTGATCGAATCGCACACCACGGCGGCGAGCGCACCGAACGCACAAAGCCCTAACCCATAAAGGCCGTGCGGTACAAGTCCGTCAGTCAACATCCATAGCAGGAACCACGGCACCCCAACCGCGCAGGTCGAAACAAGCAATACGCGCCCGATGTCTGCGACGCTCACGTTGACGTTGCCCGCGCGGATACGGGCCCACGTCCTGCCTGCATCCTTCCATATCATCCACACGAACGCACAAGATGCAGCCGCGATATATAACCATTCGAGAGGAGAAACACCGCTCATCGTTTGGGTCCCTTTTCCTATCGCTTTGCCCAAGCCAGGCGCGCGCGCAGTTCGTCCTTTGGACACTGGTGCTGCATGGTCACGCGCTGTGCGATCCCGTTACGCTATCGTCTTCGAAGCCCAGCGAAGGGACACCCATGTCTTTTCCTAGTCCGCTAGGTGCTCTGGCGATAGCGCCCGACTGCATGTGGGGCAAGCCAACCCCATCCGCGCGAAGACAACTTCCCAGCTGGCAGGACGTTCGGTATTGAACGTCCTGCCAGATAGCCCTTGAGGCGCGTAACTCTCCCAGGACCCGGAATAGGGCGAATCGCCCTCACTCATGCGAATTGCGCCCTCATGGCCGCAAGGGCAATGGACTGCATGTGTGGTCCTAGTTGTCATGGTTGGCTTTTCCGATCATCGCTTCTTCTTCGGGCGTTTCCCCGTTCTGGGATCGATGTTGTAGTAGGTACCGTGAACAAGTAATTCCTTCACCGTATCACCGTCCCGAACAACGCCGTCAGTAGATCCGCAGCTGGGGCACTCTGCTTTCCCGGCGTCGTCGAGCAACGGAAAGACTTTCCGGCATTTGAAACACTCAAAGAAGCGATTCACGATTCGTTCCTTTTCCGACGTACGATCACCTGCTGTGCTCACACCGGCCGAACCAAACTCTATCGTTAGCCAGAAAGGTGAAAGGTTTGATGCTTTCATCAATATATTCGTTGATTACCAAGACATAGACGTTAGAGCCGCCGCTGCCTTCGAACGTTTGAGTCGTGACCGCCTTGAAGGCATTCACGCCCTGCTGTCCATAGTCAATGATCTGTGGTTTCTGGTCGTCAAAATAGGAGTTCTTGAGTTCGCCAACACCTCCGGTCATCAAACCAGACCGCCGGTGGACCACAAATGTCTTCCCCTTGTAGAAATCCGCACGGGAATTCTTAGTCCCTGCGTTTGACTCTTCCATCCGTTCGACCGTGCATCGATAGTCCGGCCCATAAGATTGAGCGTGCAGACTTGATGTAGTCGCTAAGACACAAGCAGCAAGAATTCCTCGAAGAATGACCATCGTCGTCTGCATGTTCGCCTTTTCCTATTTGTTCGCTCGCGGGAGGTGGGCAGCCCGAACTTCGCTGCGCATTTGATCATCCTCTTGCAAGGATTCGACGTATCTGGCCCGCAACTGCTCGGCGCGAGTCCGAATGGAGTGTCTAGCCGTAAGTGCTGATTCCAATTCAGGATGCATAGCCTTGCGATTGTTCGCATTCTCGGGTGGCAGAGCACCTAGGAGGGCAAAAACTTCTTTATCGTCCACCTGAAATGGCACCATCCAAGCCTGGAGCCAACCGGACACACTTTTTCCAGTAGCGGCGGCGACCGCTTCGCGCGAACGGCGGGCGCGTCCCGTTAGCTCCGACAGGCCGAGTATGAGTTGGCGCAATTCCGCGTCGGCCCTACCAAGCTCAAGGCGCAGGTCAAGCGCCTTCAACTGACCTGTTCGCCAATACGCCATGCAGCCCGTGGTCGTGCCGATTATGCCCCCAGCCAAACCAGCGTAACTTACCCAGTCAGGAACAGCCATCATCTCTTCCCCTTCATGCCTACGCCCTCTTGCTTCTCAGGTGTGATAACTATTGTCCCGGGCACAGCATTTTCAGCAGGCGCGCGACGTTCCCTTCCGGGGGGACGTACTTCCAGTCAGTCGGCTTGTCTGTGAAGCTGCGCGTCCCACGCGAAATGAAGGACATGCTCAGTTCACGCATCATGCGTGCCGAGCAGTTCAACTCGTAGAATATGCTGGCCTGCGGCTGAAGATCGCCGATATCTGATTTCAGTTCGTATAGCGTGATGTCAATACCTTGGTCCGCATTTAGATTCTCGACCGCCGTAATCGGTGGCACGTAGCCGTGCGCCAGCTTTCGAGCGGCGTTCCGGGTGATTGTCTTGCCCACTTCGCTCTTGGCATCGATGCTATCCAGTTCCTTCTGGCGAAGGCACTTCGTCCATACCCTTATGTCTGCGGTGGATTCCCGCGTGACGCCAGCGGCATCATAGAAACACACCTCCTTCTCGGGTAGTTTCGCGCCGCCAGCCGCGAGGATGTTGCGAAATGTCGCGCCGAGCATAAAAACGTCACTGCGGGCATCGGCGTTCCGGAAGCCACCAATTTCGAGGAACTCGGGAGGTATATAGCCCGGCGTACCTGCCCAGACCGATTGGCGTGTGAACATTGTGCTGGAATCAAGCTGCGTGCATAGCCCGAGATCGGATACAACCAGATTGCCGCCGCCGAGAAGGAAATTCTGCGGCTTAATATCTCGGTGAAAGATGTTGCGCATGTGGAGTTGCTCGATGCAGTCGATCATCCGCATGAAGTACAACTCCGTCATATCTGCCCTAGCGCGAATGAATTCGGCGTGCTGCGACACGTCACCATTCTCAAAGAAGGGCATAACGAAGTACGGCGGCCTATGCGAAAGGTTGGCATCGAGAATCTGCGCCACGGCGTCATTGCCGGAAAAACTCTGCATGACACGCACTTCACGCTGGAACCGACGCAACATTTCTTCGTCGCCGTGCTTGCAGTACTTGAGAACCAGCAACGCATCGGCACGCTGGACATGGTGAACGAAGAGTACGGTACCCATGCCACCTGCGTTGCTGCACAAGCCGCGCACGAAGTATTTCTGGTCTATCACTGCCCCGTTTGCGAACATTGTCGCCCCCATTGAAATGACCGTGACTTTGACCGGTCAAGTGAAATTTTGCTTTTCCGCAGTTTCACCGGTTCAGAGCGCTTCCCAGTCGTCCATGCCGGGATGGACTTCAATGCTTGCCCACGTAGAAGAGGGGGCTTGACCGGCCTCAACGACGAAGATTTTGAGCGGAATGGTTGGGGGAGAAATTTGATCGCGGCTTCGGTGGCCGTGCCACATGCACCGAATCTGGTCAGCCGCGGCCGCCGTAATCTCGACGTCCCGGATTTCACTAGGCGGAGCGTATAAGCCCAGTTCAACCTCATGAAGTTCGCTGTGCGCCACTGCCGCCAAGGCGATCTGTTTCTTCAACTTCTCGATATCCGGTAGGCTGTCCCAGCGGTCCGAAACAATTGAGGTGAAGTCCAAAGAAATCATCCTGTGTTGCATGGTGTTTCCCGATATCAGCGAATCACGGATGCGCGTGCGACATCCACTTTTTCGTCCAAAAAGAGTGTCCGGCTCGCATGCCCGATCGGACCAAGGCCGACGGTTACGGTTGCGGGAGGGCCTTTGGTGACCTTGTAGATCTCGCGCACGCGTTCCTGCGACCACGTACCGTTGGGATTTTTGAGCACAAGGGCGTGCCCTACCTTCAACTGCTGAGCCGGAATGCGCACCACGTCGGGGGCCTCCTCAGTGATCTTGATTTCTTCCATGTTGCTCGATCCGATGTGAGCCTCGTATGCGCCAATACTAGGTGCGTTAAACGCACCAGTCAACGCCATTTTTGCCCCAGCTTTCTTGATCACCGGTCCCCAGTCGAGGAGTCGGTAGACCGAGCCATCTTTCTCGATAGACACGCCCGCTTGCTCGGTTGCCTGCTGGACCAGCATCGTTACGGTCTTCTTGTCGATCCCAGTCCGCGCCACCACCTTCATAAGCGTCGCATCTGAAATGGTGTCGATCGCCGCCAACACGGAAAGCATGCGGCGCAGATCGCCCTTCGGGTATTGCGGCACGTCATTCTCTTCGGTTCGCATCAAATCACTCCACTAACTATGGTCGCCAGGCGCACAGGATCGCTCTCGACCAATTTCTTAACCGCAGAAAGGCTGGACACGCCAATCAACTCCTGTATGAGTTTGGGATTGCGCCCCTGCCGATGCAGAGTGACAGCAAACGTCCGGCGCGCTGCGCTGGCGTTGCCGTTCTGGATGCCCGCCTGCTGGTGGAGCCGCCGGTAGATCTCGGTCAGCGTCTCGCACGAGTAGCTGATTGCCCCAGTAGGCGTGACACGACGCGTGAAGGCAAATGGCTCACCCTCGCCCGTCAGGAACAGGCACCTATTCGCGTCTAGACCGCGGTACGCCGCCGGACTAGTTGTTACGCCATGCCGAAATGCAAGCCGGTGCTCCAGGTACTTGTCGATGGCTGCACGGAGCTTTTGGCTGGACCACATCAGCGGGCGCGCCTTGCCGTTGAAGGCGATCTCAGCCCTCACTAGGGACTCGATCAACACGTCGCCATTGGCCTTCAGATAATCGGAGACGAGCAGTTTCGCCGTCTCATTTGGCATGAGGCCGGTGCCGTAAGGGACCATCAGCAAGGCCACGTCACGCATGCTGTTCTGCCCAGTGACCGCTGCGACCTTGAGCGCGTGGCGTAGCTGGTGTTCCTCAATGACAGGGGGTTTCGTCATCCCGTAATGCACGCAAAATTGGTTGTATTACGAGTCAGTATGCGAACAACGAGCCGGAAATGCAATGCGCGGCCAACGGGCTGGCCGCTTCCTCGGAAAAATCCAAAGGCGGTCAGCAGAAATTCCGGCTGATGGCCTCAAGCTGGCCGAGCATCGCTCGAAGAGACGGCGGCGGGCGGCCTGAAGCTGGCGGCCGGAGCTGCAGGCGCCGGGCGCTCTGCCCGGCCGCCCGGCAGTTGTGCACCTTGGCATCCGGGAATGGTCAGTCGTTGGCCAGGCGAATCGAACCAAAGCCTAGCCGCAGAAACTCGCGATAAAAGCGGTTATCAAGAGTTCGTGCACGCTAACAATGGCGGGCTGACTACGCGGGATCTTGACCCTACAAGGGTAAGGTATGTGCAAGCATTGGCTGTAGCAGCGAGTCACGCGGCCGCGCCCTTTTTCACGGTCGCCAGTTCTGCAGAAACTCTCAGTTCGGACGTTTTCCCGTTTGCGAGGTATATTGTCGCCACGCAGTCTGTTGTGAGCAGTATCAGTATCGGTCTGGATGTGTCTTTTTGGTCGAGAATCTCAGGACGCTCGATCCGACTACAACCCCTATCTGAGCATCTCACGATGAAATGCAAGATTTTGCCGGTTGGCCAGCGCAGGGATGGCGGAACGCGCTACTGGTGTCTGGCCCATCACGCCAATGCAACCGCCAAGTATGGGGTAGCTGCGCGCCACTGTGTCGCTGCGCGCGATCTGCCTATCAGTCCGGAGGAGACGCTGGACCTGGCCTTTTCCGACTACCTTGGGGGCGTCGCATTGTGGGGCTCCGTCCCTGCGGTCTATGACACCACCCTCCAGGCCGTGGATCGCGGCATCCATGTGCATGCCCGGAGCACCGTTTGGGGAGGGAAGGAGATTGATCGGACGTATCGGAAGTTGCGTATTCCGTTTTCCGAAGATCTTTTCTCTGATGGATGGGCGGAAGTCGATGAGATTGATGCCATTAACTACATGGTGTCAACCGTGTTTGGTTTCGCGACAGTTGCCATCAACTGTACCTACTGTGGCTTTCCGCATCTGGACCGGGATTGGTTTGCAGTGCATCCGCATCGCAGGCATCAATGCCACGGATGCGGGCGGCAGTTTTCGGATATGGTGGTGGGAATCGGGAATCCCCTTGCTACCATCAGGAAGCACTTCAACACCAAACCGGCCAAAGAAATCAAAGCTCCCAGAAATCTCTCGCTTCGACAAGTCGACTACCCTGGGGGCATCCAGATCTGGGGATCGAATCCTGCGCTAATCTGGACTTCCGACGAGCCTGAAGAGAGTGGCATCCATGTACACGCTTTCCAACTTCACGACGATGAGATGCCAGCAATTGACGACACCTTTGCGAAGGTCTTGATCGACGGACGGAAACTGGACCCGGTTCAGGTGCGCACATATATGGCGCAATCAGCCATGCCACACCTCGAGAGCCGTATCGTTGCGCTGAAGTGCCCAGCTTGCCATGCCCCACACTTTGATCAAGGGGAGTGGGCGTACACGCCTCACATCGAGCACAAATGTCACGTGTGCCAGCACACGTTTCAATCGCGGACGCGTGTGAAGAAGACGATCGGCAACCCATTCGTTGCGATCCGGCCCGCGTTGGCCGCTACGGCTCCGAACCCATTGCGCCAGGAGAGTCTCGGACTTCGGCCGGAGACGATATAGCTGAAAGGATAAAGGTTTCCGGGCCCAATTCTGGAAGATACCCGCCGCGGGACTTCATCAGTTTAAATGCATCGTACGCCTGCTCCGGCGTGAGCACACGCTCTGCCACGGCATCCTTCAGCAGCCCGATTGAGCCAGTAAACGGAAACGCGGGAGTTGTCCGGTTGATGATTTTGCGGGCCGTACCGTCGTCGCATGCCACCTGACAACCCATGGCTCGGGCGGCCAAGATACATTCAGTTTCGCCTTCACCCAAGCCCCAGGCATCCAATGCAGCTTGGTATTCTTTGAAGTCAATCAGATTGGCATCGACCCATTCGATATCACCGCGCTGAACCGCAGCTTCGATGGCACGTGCAACTGTCTTGGATTCCTGGCGCACGACTTCGCTCACCATGAACCGGTGCCCCGGCAAGGAAACGATCGCGGCGAACACTTCGCCGTTTGCCAGATTGATGAGCGTGGATGCGTCAAGGATGATAGTCACACGCTTATGCCCGCGTTAGCAACCACTAATGTGGACACCGGCACATTCAGCAATTCAGCCGCCTTGCCGATGGACATTTGTCCGGATCGGACTTTCTCGACTGCGACATCAATCAACAATGGCGACGCGGCAATATGCAGCTCCGGGCGCGGCGGTATATCGATCGTCGCTGCAAACCGTTCTGGATTCTTGTGGTCATCAACTAACTTTTGGTAGAACGCCCGAGCTCCGTGGCGAGGAAGTAGGTCCAGAACTTCGAACCGTCGGGCAGCTACTTCGAAGCTTACGTGAAACAGGTGCGCAATCCAGGCGACCTCGATCGCACCCAGCGGCTTGTTCGATATACCCAGTCGCTCACGGACAACTTGCAACGCCCTCAAAATTCCGTGCCGAGGCAACAGTAGCGCCGCCGCAAAGGCGTCGGCGAATCGCTCTTCTTGACGCTGCGGTTCATGCAATCCGCCGACCTCTTTGTCAAGGTGCGCATAGCCATCGGCTTGGGAATCATGATGTGCCACCAGATGCCCCAGTTCGTGTGCAATGGTGAATAGCATCCGAGGCTTAAAGGTGCGCGCCCCCAGGATCATCAGTGCATAGCCCTCGACAATGGCGGAAACACCTTCAATGCTTGGATCCCGCGAAAACAGGAGAAAAACGCCTAACCTGCTAACGATTGCCGGCAGATCCGGAAACGGCTCGAGGTCATTAAGCTCCCCGAAGGAACTGCGAAATCGCTCTGCGAACACTTCCGCCATTTCGACCTGCGGCTCCAGTCCACGAAACCGCTCGAGCCAAGCGAGGTCAGGGGGCAGTCCCCGAGCAATCACAAGCGCATCGCGAACTTGCGCAGCGAGCACATCAAGTTGGGGGGCAACCTCGACTTCACGCTGATCGAGGGTCTGGCGAAACAGGACTCGTATCGGCTCCGCCGGGGCGCTATCCACTAGGCTCGATACAGGTACCCCAAGGGCATGAGCGACTTTCCTGAGTTCCCCTAGCGTCGCCTTGGCTCCCTTTACTACCTCCTCGAACCTATCAACGGAGAGGCCAGCCTTAGCCGCGGCCTTTTCCATCGTGAGATTGCGGCTCGCTAGATAGGAGGCAATGTTGGTCACGCCTTCGCCTCGCGCTTGATTTCCTCGAGCGCATGCCTCAGCCGCTCTACTTGCGCGTCCGACATCCGTCGGGCACGACCCAAAATATGATGTACGCGCGACCCATTCCGGCCGAACAACTCGGAGAGGATCTCTACGGTCCGTTCGCGCCCGAGTTGCACCTCCCGCTCGCTTTCCAGAACTACAGGATTTTTTCCGAGTACGTAATTCTTGATTCGGCTCTCAAACTTCGAATGGCTATCGCCTGGATGCTGAGTGCCATCAGCCGTCACAATGATATTTCCGTGCTTTTGCCCGCTTTCGAACCGAAGCGCATTCTCTGGATGTACCCGCAACGCCTCAAGTTGATCCTTGAGCTTCTGGTCAATTTCCATGCCACCGATAACATACTGAGGATAGCTTTTTCCTAAGCTCCCGCTTACCACGAAAATATGATCACCTGGCGTCACCAACCGACGCAAGTCCGGACGACAGGTGCCCATAGTTGGCCGCGGACCGGTCAATATTGGGTCGGCAAGCGCGCGACCAGCGCCAGGGTCGGAATTGGGCGACACAAATATGTAGCTGGACATACTACCCCTCAACTCGATGGATACTGTATTTATATACAGTGCACCGAATACTGACAAGTATTATGAGGCTGTTCCGTGGCAATTTTCGTGGCAAAGCCAAACACCGATTCTGGCCAGCGCCCATTTTGCATTGCCCCGGGACCCAGAGGGCATTGCGCAGGCCCGTCCGCTTTTAGGCACGAATCATCATATTTGACGCGTGAAGAATTCGGCAGGGCGTCGGCCAGCGGCAGGCGAAGCACGGTGCCACCCGAATAACGATGCTGCGTCGGCAGGGCTTGGATGAGATTTCAGGAGGACCGGGCGCGGTACTCGGCCCGCAATGGGCGTGGCCCTTGGTCGCAGGCCGCACAGACAGGAAGCATGCTGCTTGGGCGGGGAGTGCTTCAGCAGCCTGCTAGAGCGCTGATTTCCAGACGACAAAGCCCTCCCCAGCAAATGCGGCGACGGCAATCAAGTCGGCGCTGACGAACAAGGTCTCGACGTCAGGCGCCTCTGCCACGCCTCGTATGAGCAGGAAGCTCCACGTCACAAAATACTCACTCATCTGCTCGGCCAATTGAAGCGCTGTGGCGCTGCGAGACGGCCATTTCGCATAGAGCTGTCCGGATATGTCGGCGAGCGGGTCAACGAGCGCAGCATCGTCTTCTTTCGTTAAATACGGTTCGTGAACATAGAGCATTGATGAGGTCGCGCCTCTCAGCGCCTCTTCGGCCAGCTGACGCAATGGAACGGCAATAGGCGTAAGGCGCATGGCCCCTGACGTTATCGAATTCGCCGTCTTGGTTGGCAGTCCGCTCAAGGGATCGAGCGAAGGATAATTGGCCAGCTCGCCGGGGATGACAAAGAACCTGCCTTCGCCGGGCTCCCAGGTCGAGCTGGGAGCCAGCTGCCGGTCATGGATGTAGGCGCGCAGGTAGGCCTTCAATCGGTCGTCGTTCATTTCGGTGTCGCGTTCTTGTCCTTGTCGATACGCCACTGTTTCTGCTTGCTGTATCGATCATTGAAGTCCCAATGCGGCTCCACTCCCGGGGGGTGATTGAGGTCGGGGTGGATGCTTTGCCCTGGATTACTTGGATTCTTGTAGCCACCGGTAGCACTGCCCGGCGGCCCATTTCCTACCCATGGCCATGTTTTGCCGTCCGCACCCACCGGAGGCTTGGAAGGGTCGTAGAAATCGAAGTCCGGCAGGATCGGACCGCCTTCGCTGTAAACTACATCGTACAGATAACCGGCGATGGCACCGCCGGCAGCTCCTCCAAAGGCGATCTCCCCTGGTGTTGCTAGGATATTCAACCCGCCCGTCGACGCATCGATAACTAGCGAACCGGTCGCCGTCGCCGCGATCCCGAAGGCGGCTCCCCGCGACACCCATTGGGTCCTGTGAGCGAGATCATTAAAAGTGTAGGAATACAGTCCGAGAATGGCGCCGTTGGCGAATTTTTCGCCGTTGATCTCGGCCACCGTACCACCAACAAGCGCCGCCCTCGCCATGTTGGCAGAGGTACTCTCGAGCTCGATCGAACTGCTCGCCTTCGTGGCGGCCGCGGCAGCAAAGCCCTTCCAGAAGTTGCCGCCCTGCATCGCGTTGATGCCACCCCCGACCACCCCGTGGGCGGCGATCGCGCCGACTGAGTGTTCCGCGCCCACGAACGCCGTGCCAACCGCGTTGAAGGCTCCTGCCGTGATTCCGCCAATGACGGCACCTCGGACGGTGGCGAACAAGACGTCGTTCAGGTTTCCGCCATAGAGGATGGCCGAGGTGGCCCCCGAGATGGCGCCGACGATCATGCCGGCGAGGATCGGGCTTGCAGCGCCAGCCGTGGCGACCGTGGCCGCGATCGCGACCGTCGTGATCGCGACCTCCTTCCAGTTCTGCTGGATCCAGTGCCGGGTATCGTCGTTCCCGCCGAGGAACGCGCCCACTATCGCACCGCCTGGCCCGCCTGTCACAAAGCCGACAATGCCACCCACGATCGCACCGCCCAAGCTCCAGTAGCCGGAGGGATCGATATATCGGAGCGGGTTATCGTTTGCGAAAAGGTAACGTCCGATCGTTTGGGTGCTGCCCGCGTCGGCTCCCACCGGGTCCGCCGATAGGAACATGCCGGTAGAGGGGTCGTATACCCGGCCGTTCATGTGGATCAGCCCGAAGGCGACGAGGTGCTCGTGCCCACCGAAGCCCATCGTCCAAGTGGCACCGAGGGCATCGCCCAATGTCGTGAGATCAGCCCGGGTTCGATGGCCCCATGCACCGTACCAGAAGCGTGCGGCGATCGCGCCCTTGCCATCCGTCACTGCCACCGCACTACCGAGCTGGTCTTTGATGACCAGCCACAGGCGAAGGGGGTCTGTAACGCTTGCGCTGTTGCCCGTCTGCCTAGCACGAACCTGAAGTGCCCCGAAGACGCCGTCCGGTCCCGCAAGGAAGTAGCGATATGTTACCTGTCGCTTTCCCGGGTCCCGCGCGGTGTACTGGCTGATGCGCTCGTATGCGCCGACATAGACTGTCTCCGTGACCTCCCCACCGACGGTCTGCACCTGTCGGAACCGGGTGCCATCGGGCGCGTACTCGAAGGTAGAGGTATCCCCGTTGGCCAGGCGGATGGAGGCCAGCCGGTTGTCATCGGTGTAACCGTAGGTCGCGCCGTTCAGTCCCTTGTCGCGGTTCCCGTTGGCGTCGTAATGGTATCGAGACACGACGCCACCGGTCATTGTCGAAGTGACCGCGTGCTCGGGCTGCCATTCACCCTGCGGCGTGTCGCGCCAGTAGGCGAAGGATGACGCCGGCCCCAGCTGCCGCAGGCGGCCGCCGTTGTCGTAGCGGAAGGTCAGCGGCGCGCCAGCGCCCGTCATCGAGGTCAGGCGGTCGAGGTCGTCATAGCCGAATGTCTCGTCGACTTTCTGGACACCCTCCCGGCGCCGGCGGACGTTTCCAGTAGCGTCATAGTCGAGCGTCAGGCTCATAATGGCGGAATTGTCCACCGCAGTTGCGCTCATTGAGCTCAGGCGATCGGTCTGCGCGTCGTACGCAGCGCGCGTCCTGACGCCTTCGCCCATGCTTGCGTCGGTGACCCGTCCCGACTGATCAATCTGGAGAGCCTGCCAGTACGGCCTAGCGCCGGAGTCGTCCGTGACCCTGTAGAGGTAGCCCTTGGCATCGTAGCGATTGTTGGCAGCAACAGGCTGCCCGCTGGGATTCACGGGATATACGGTCCGCGTCACCCGCCGGTATTGATCACGCTCGTACGTCGTGGTGAACGACTCCGGTCCAACCTTCATCGTCTCTGTGGCAACGTCGCCATTGGCGTCGTAGGTGTAGGACTTCTCGAAGCGCCTGTTATCCCACATGCGGGTCAGGCGGCCGATGCCGAACTGAGTTGCGTCAAATTCCCAGTGTAGTGAAAGGCCGCCGCCGACCTTGCTGGTGACCCGGCCTAGCTCGTCATGCGTGAACGTGAAGCGCGTGTTCTCGGCATCCGTCAGCGCGACGAGCTGGCCCAGACCATCGTACTCGTACCTGATGCGGCCGAGGTCGGGATCGACCAACTCGGTGCGTTGGCCGAGTTCGTATTTCATCCTCGTTATCGACCCAGTCGGCCCGACGATCGCCTCGACCCGGTCAGCGGGATCGTAGGCGTAGGTCGTCGCGCCGCGCAGGGTGTCGGTCACGCGCCCGGGTAGGTTGCGGCCGTTGACCTCGGTAATGGTAGAACGAGGGCTCGCGCCCTGGAGGCTGACGGTGATCACGCGACCGCCGCCGGACCGCCCGGCGTAGCTCGTCAGCGTGACCTGACCGTCGGCCGCCGTCCGCTTGACGATCCGGTTTAGGACATCGTACTCGATCCGCTCCCATCGCGGGCTTGCGGTGCTGTCGTGGGCCACGGCGGTCGCGACCGGTCGGCCCAGCCGGTCATAGCTGGTCTCCTGGTACAGTGGGCGACGGTCGGACGGGTTCTGGGTGTACCCCTCGCTAACGGTCCGCACCGTACGGCCACGGCCATCCAGTAAAGCAATTATGGGCGGGAGGATGCCCTTCTGGACCCAGACCGCATTCACGGCGGGTATGCCCGCCAGCGCAGCGGGATTGTGGAGGTCGGTGGCCCGGAGGTATTTGGTGACCGCCTGAAGGCCACTGTTGTCGGTTGCAAGGACCGGCCTTCCAAACCCGTCGTAGCGAAACGACTTTTTGATCTGGTTGTCCTCGTCTGTGACCAGCAGCGGGGCGCCATCTTGGAGCCTGGACTGCGTAGTGACCCTATAGGTGCGCTGGGGCGTGACAATGCGGGACTCGATCGCGAACCGCCTCAGCGGGTCGAACCCGATCTCGTTTCGACGGGCGACCCCAGCGGTCGTGATCTGCACGACGACGACGTTGCCGAACTCATCGCGCTCAAAAGTCTTCGTCACGGCCTTGGGCGCGCCGTCGTCGAGCGTTTCGGACGCGATGAGGCCGGTTTCGCTGTCATATGAAAAGGCCGAGGTCCTGACCTCGGACCTCTTCGCCCCGCCAGAGCCGCCATTGTCAGTCTGGGTAACTGTCGAGCTTGTCAGCCGGCCGAGGAACCAGTTGGCGGGATCGTCTTGGGCATAAACGTTGTTGCCGGTCGACACCGACGTGCCGTCACTTCTCGTGGTAACAGTTTGCTGGACCTCCAGCCACCGCGTCAGCAGGTCGGCAGGTTCGTCGTAGGTGATCGTCGACGTCTCGCGCGACGCGAGCTTGCCATCGAGTTCCCAGAGGCTCCGGCTCGTAGAGTTCACGGCCACCTGCCAGAACTTAAACTGGGCTCCGGACGCGGGCTGGGCTGTGCCCATCCTCGTACCGTAGTTGCTTGTCGTCTCGGCAAGAAGCTGGATTCCGGGAACCGCTGACGCCGGGCAGAGGTTACTGCCAGCCCGGCTTGCCTGCGACAGCCACGACGACGTAATCGCGCAGCTGGCCTCGCGCACCGGCCGGTTTGCCACGAGCAGCGAGCGGCCATACTCGGTGCGGGTCAAGACCTGGCTGGTTTCGTCGAACGCTTCCCGCCAGCCAAATCCCAGAGATCGCATTGCTTCCGTGTCGATCTCATAGTCGCCGTAGCGATACGAGACGGCCATGTCCCGGCCTGCCCCCTCCGAAGTCACCACGCGTCGAACCACGTAGCTCGTGGGAACTGGCGAGATCAGGGGCAAGGCTGTCGCGCTTGCCGCTCGCTGGTACACCTTGCCCCACAGGGTCGAATTCGCGTTCTCGCCAGTGGCGCGTTCGGGATCCGCCTCGAGCAGGGTCTGGTAGAAGACCGCGGTAGAGATGCCGTTGCCTTGGTCGACCTTGCGGAGGACGTCCGCCCGCCGGCCGGTGTTCAGAAGCACGCTTTGCTGGGCTACCGCACCCCCTTGCGGCGCATAGGACTGGACCGCATCGAGAAGCCCGTCCCCGTTGACGTCGATGAGCCGGAGGCCTTGGTCGGCGCTGTTCTCGTCGATGAACGCCGGGACTGCTGCGATGGCATTTCCCGGCGCGGCGGTCCACCCGGTGCCCGAGTTGAACCAGGCTCCCCGCGCGACCGATCCATCCGGAAGCTTGCGCGAGTATAAGATGTCCGGAAGGCCGTCTCCGTTCAGGTCCACGAGCCGGAAGGATGGGTCGCCCGTCTTGTCGGACAAGGCATCAAGCGGCACCTGCCACGCCGCAGAAGCCACAAACCTCCTGCCCGTGGACAGCCATGATACCGACCGGTTCAAGCCTCCGGCGCGCTCCGTGTACACGAGATCGGCAAGACCATCGCCGTTGAGGTCAGTCCACTGCACCATCGCGAACCGGTTCCGCGACGTTTCGTCGAGCAGCACCGGCATTCTGGCGGAGGTTGGCGCCTGCGTCCAGCCACTGCCCGTGTTGTACCAGACCTCGTTCACCTCCCTCGTCGGATCGAGGGGGTGCTTGAAGCGCGCGACGACGTCCGCCAGCCCATCACCGTTGACGTCGACGAGCTCGACCCCGACGGAGTCTGAACGTTCCCGGCCGGTCGCTCCAAGCGCCACGATCGGCAGGGGAGATGTGTAGGCAGCGGCCTGCTGCCACCCGGATGAGGTGTTCAGGAACGCAGCGCCCCTGAACAGCGTGCGATCAAGGTCGCAGTTTGCCCCTGAGCCCGGGGGAATGCACTTCTCGACAGGGACTTGCTGGCCGTTCGCAAGCTTCGTCACAGTGCTCTGCAGGATATCGATGCGGCCGTCACCGTTCAGGTCGACCATCCGGACACCGAGGTCGCCTACCTGCTCGGCCGCGAACGGTACGGGCGGGATGAGGGGCGAGCCCTTCCGCTCCTCCCACTTCCTGCCGCCCGCTCCGTCTGGGACGTTTTTGTAGTAGGCCGCAACCACGCTCCCGTCCGCCCTGCGGTAAGAATAGAGCAGGTCGACATAGCCGTCGTTGTCGACGTCGACGAACTGGGCTGGGTCTCCCGCAATTTTGTCGCCTGCGAGCGGCAATGGCGGGATAAGTCCGGGTGCCGGGATCCAACCCGAAGCAGTGTTGATGAATGCTCCAGCTGCAGGCGGACCACCCGGCACCGACGTGCCGTCGCGACTGTACAACACGTCCGTTAGGCCGTCGCCGTTGAGGTCGATGAATCGAACGCCCCGATCCTGCCGATCGTGCCGCGCGAACGCTACGCGCGGGCTGAGCGTAGGCGTCTCCACAAGTCCTGTCGCGGTGCCACGGTACACCTGGCCAAAGCCATTGCGACTGCCCTCCGGCACCGCGATGTCGGCAATGCCGTCACCGTCGAGATCACCGACATAGGCGCGCAGTTCGCTGTCGGCGAGCGGGGCGTTAACCTGGAACGCGGCGGGCAGCGCATGCCAGCCACCCGCGTCGAAACCGAAGGCAAACCGTTGATCGGGGCTCCCCTCGAGGTGCCGCGATGCCAGCACCTCGGGTCGCCCGTCGCCATTGACGTCGGCGACGACCGCATTGGACGGATTGCCGGCCGCGTCGACGAGATCGAACGGTGGTGCAAAGGCCGGTGCGGCGGTCCAGCCGCTCGCCGACGCCAGGAACGACGCGTGGATACCCACTTTCTGCGACGAGGCAACGATGTCGAGGCACCCGTCGCCGTTAAGGTCGATCTGCCGGATCGCAGCGGCGCCTGCACTGGAATCGATAGGAATCGCAAACTGTGCTGCGGTCACCGCGGTCCAGCCCGGGGCCGTGTAGCGGTAAACCAGCCACTTTCCAGGGGACTGCGGGTCCCGAAGAACGAGTTCGGGCTTGCCGTCGCAATCGACGTCGATGAGCAACGCGTCCTTGGTCAGCGCGACGGGCGGGACATGCGCGCCGTCGGCCTTCCAGCCATTGCCGTCGCTCGCAAGGAAACCACTTCCTGACGTGCTTGTGTAAAGCAGGTCCGGTCCTCTCCCGCCTGACCATCGGCCCGTGAGCACGATCGCCGTCCGCTCGCCATTTTCCGCAAGGTTGAACGGAAGTGCGAAAGCCGGTGTCTCGGCCCAATTGGACGCCGTGGAAAGCCAAGCCCGGCGCTCGACGGAGCCGTCGCTCTGCTTGTTCGCCTGGAGAAGGTCCGCCTTTCCATCTCCGTCGACGTCAAGCAGCAGGCCCCCGGCATCCTTTCCTTCGCCGGTAATGAACGCGAACGGTGGCCGGAAGTCGTCCATCGCCGTCCAGCCGGTCGGGTCGTTTCTATAAGCGAAGCTTTCAAGGCGACCATCTATCTGCACTGCAAACAGGAGATCGGGACGCCCGCCGTTAGTCGAGAAGATGTTGCTGAACCGGTAACCAGCGGATAGGTCTTCCTTCACGGCCAGCGCCGTGATGGGGAGCGTGTGGGTGGCAGCCGTCCACCCCGTCGCCAGCGGCGAGTATTCCATTGTTGTCGGCTGGGTCTGGACGCTGTCGGTCTCATCGAATTGCCGCACCGTCTTGAGGACGAAGCCGTTCAGTGAATCACGCTCTTCATATTCGAAGGCGTAGCGAGCGACCTGGACGCCAGGCGAAGAGGCAATGTCCCTCCTCGGGGAAATTCGGGCGACGACCTGCTTTAAGCGATACTTGCGTTCCACGAGCTGGCCGGCAACGTAGGCGGGCACAGGACGCGCGATGGCCTCGTAGCTGAAGTCAACTGCCGCGTAGGGCGCGAGTTCCGTCGCTCCCTGACTCCGCGCGTGATGCCCAGTGTATCTGACGCTCGTCAGATGATAGTCGCCATCCCCTCCCTGCGAATAGAGGAACTGGATGAAGTTTCCAGCGGTATCCTGAACTTCGCTGGCGGCCAATAGGAGCGTCTGCCCACCAGCAACCTTTACGCGGCTGTTATTGGATCCGTCGAAAAGGATGCGGGCGCCGCCCTTGGTCTCCACGAGGAAAGTCGCGAGACCAAGCTTATCGTCGGTCTGCGTGATCCTCGTGAGATCGTCGACTTCCTTGCGATAGACGATCCTCGTGGCCGCGCCGGTTCCGTTGCGCTCGACCGGAACAATGCGCTGTCCGTCGAGGAACAGCGCGTCATCGTCGTCTAAGTTGACGCCCGCGATCTTCCCGTCTGTATGGACCGTCCTCGCCCCGCGGCTAATGACGGAGAAGCCGCTGATCGACCACCCCGCGCCAAGTTCACCTTGCGAGGCTTGGCTGCTGTACCTGAGGCTGAGCTGCGGTTCGGACCCGGCGGTACCCGGTGCGGCCTTCAGATCAATCGCATAAGTGGCGCTTCCGGACGACGATACCGAAAACGCACCGTTTATCGACTTACCGTCAAACGACTGGGCGTGGGCGAGCAGGGAGAAAATGCCAAGCAGGAAGGGCACCAGACTTTTCACAATGTGCCGTCCTGTCGACATGCGGCCGCCCATTTTTGCAGTCGATCTAACTGATGACTTTGATGACCACCCTGCGATTTAATGCCTCGGGCTGGTCCTCGGAAGGCACCACAGGCTCATACTCGCCCTTCCAGTCGACGGTCAGCGACCGGGTGGGTATCCCGTAAGCCTTGAGGAGACCAACGACCGTCGAGGCTCGCCTTTGGGACAGAAGGAGATTGTATGTGGCGTCGCCAGCCTGGTCCGCGTAGCCAACGACCCGTACCTGGCTCGCTCCCGACGCGACGGCGCCCTGCGCAGCAACGCGAACTGCTTCGCGGCTTCTCAAATTGAGCCGGCTGCTGTTGAACGAAAAATAGACTATCGTGGTGCCGTCGCTCGAAACCGGATTGGGGCGCTTAGCGGATGGCCGCGCCGATAGGCCCGATCCACTGGACGCTGCCACTAGAAGAAGGCAGGCCACGCCGATACGTATCCTGGTACGACCGCTCGCCATAGCAGCTCCGTTCAACTCGGACGTGGAAGGCCGTGGCTCGCACCGGAGGACAGCGCCACAATAATGGGCATGCCGGCCTATGAGGAAGCCCCTTGGTCCGCTGAGATTAGTCGATAAAAACTCGAGGCGCAATAACCTATCGATTTGCGCCACGTGAAGTTGAGTGGCGTTCCAGCGCAAATCTGAATCAGGCGTTGCGCCGTGCGCCCTCGCCGACGTACCGCGAACGGGTGAAACCCGCAGCCATGCGCGTGCGTACGTGTGCCGCCCAGGCTAACTGGCCAGAAAAATGGGTTCAATCCTTGCCAATGTTGCCGGTCGGTACACGGCCAGTCTTTGTCGCTCTTAGAAGTTCTAACAAAATGACTTCCTGAGGTGGCGCCAGAAAATAATGCAGCACGCCATTTTTCAGGAAGGCCTCATGGATGGTCGCGAGGCGCTCGAAGCGCACACGCAATCGATTGAAGTTGTGCAACCAGGGGTGGCTTTGATTTTGGTGCAATTTACGACGGTTTGCGAACCCAGGTTTGGCGCGGGCATCGAGAGATAAGTCATTGATTGCAAATCCATTTCCGACCTTCCTTCGATCATGCGCATTTGGTGGCAATGCAAGTCTGATTTCAGCTCGCAGCCCTTGTTTTGGGTGCCGTCTGTGACCGCAGCAACTGTCCGGTGTAATGTCAATCGGGAAGCGATAGACGCCTCGCAAGTTGATGCTCTCCACCCTCGTTGGCGCGATGCGTTCGAACAACTCGGCTGGCACGGGCTGCCACCGGCTCATCTGCTGGTCGAGCACCGTCTGCATCCACGCCACCAGCGTTGCTTTCCGTGTCCAAACGCACGCAACTGGTGACGGAGGCCCGGGCGCTTGACATTGCTGAGCTCAGGTCGCTCAAGCCAGCCAAACGATTAATGTTAGCCGTGCTCTTCATTCACGCGCAGTTGCAGAAGGCGCTCGACGATGTGGCCGAAATCTTCATCAAGGTCATGCGCAAGCTTGAGGGCCTCGCCAGGACCCGACTGCAGCAATATCAGCTCGCGCATGCCGACTCCTTGTAAGACCTGGTCAGCCAGTTCCGTGATGTGCTGCAGGTTCTGGAGGATGACGGCATTGCCGATATCTTCCGGCTGGATAAGGTGCGTGAGGTGCTCGGTAACGATGCAGCGGGTGCGCTTGCCCGCTGCAATGAGCATATCGCGTACGCTGGCAACTTCGATCTTCCATTCATGCTCGCGCCGTACCGCCAGCAGCGTTCCCTGCTCTTTCAGTGCCTTGAGGTCTTGCCGCTCAAATCGAGTTCGCAGGACAAGACGGTCCTGGTGGCACTGGCCTGGATTCAGGGCTTCCGGACCTCGCACCGTGAACATTTGCACCTTACCGACGACGATCTGCTGAACCTTCCGCTCGGCTGGTTCCCGGCCAAGTGGGAGAAGGCCATCTTTCCGGACGGCCGGAGTACGCGTCTGCTCCATCGCAGGTACGTTGAGCTGTGCGTGTTTGATCAGGTCATGCGTGAGCTGAGTTCGGGTGACCTTTACGTTGAGGGCAGCGACCGCTTTGACGACTTCCGCCTCCATCAGGTATCCGAGGAGGTGTTCGAGCAGGAGTTACCGCATTACTGTGACATCGTTGGCCTGCCAGCGGCTGGCGAGAACTTTGTCAGAACACTACGGGACAGACTGAGCACGGCCCTCGACGCGGTGGATGCCAACTTCCCTGAGAACAACGGCATCGAGTTCGGAGAACAGGGCTGATCATTCACCGGCCCGGCAAGGCGCCTGACCCGCCCAACATGATGCTGATCGACCAGGCCATCACCGCATCCATGCCGCAGATCGGCATCCTTGATGTGCTGACCGAGACGGAGTAATGGCTGAATCTGCATAGGCTGTTCGGCCCACTGTCCGGCTTCGATGCCAAGCTCGACGACCCTCGCAAACGAGTTATCTGCACCCTATTCTGCTACGGTTGCAATCTTGGACCGAGCCAGAGGGCTCGATCCGTCAAAGGGTTGAGCCGCAAGCAAATTGCATGGCTGAACCTGCGTCACGTCACGGAGGAACGTCTCGACAAGGCCATTGTGAAGGTCATCAACGCATACAATCAGTTCGCGCTACCGAAGTACTGGGGCAGTGGCAAACGCGCGTCCGCGGATGGCACGAAGTGGACTGTGTATGAGCAGAATTTGCTGTCGGAGTATCACATCCGTTATGGCGGCTACGGCGGGATTGGCTACTACCATGTCTCCGACATGTACATCGCACTCTTCAGCAACTTCATTCCGTGCGGCGTGCATGAGGCGGTGTACATCCTGGACGGCCTCATCAGAAATGGCTCTGAGATTCAGCCGGATACCATTCACGGTGACACTCAGGCGCAGAGCGGGCCGGTGTTTGGTCTGTCCTATCTGCTGGGCATCAACCTGATGCCGCGCATGCGCAATATCAAAGATCTGGTGCTATACAAGGCGGACCGGCGCCGACGATACGACCATATCGAGCGCCTGTGCCGCCGGTCCATCGACTGGGACCTGATCCAACGACACTACCTTGACATGATGCGGGTTGCCGTCTCGATCAAGGCCGGCAAGATGACACCGTCGACCATCCTACGTCGGCTGGGTTCGGAGAGCACGAAGAATAAGCTTTACTTCGCGTTCCGGGAACTGGGTCGCGTTATCCGCACGCTGTTCTCGCTGAAATACCTGAGCGACCCGGAGCTCCGGCGCACTATTCAAGCCGCGACCAACAAGAGCGAGCAGTTCAATGACTTCGCGCAGTGGTTGATATTTGGCGGCGACGGGGTCATCGCCGAAAATCTGCGGCACGAGCAGCGCAAGGTGATCAAGTGCAACCAGCTGGTTGCCAACATGGTCACCCTCATTGAAGTAGCGCTCCATATCTGCCGCAACTGATTCCCGAAGGCCTGAGTGCTCCTTGCACCACTTCCAAAGGCCGGACACCTTGGGTACCACTACAGTTTCGCTAGGCGAACAGAATGCCTCTGGTGCTCCAGGGATCACCGTGGATTTCCCATGGTCCTCGCGATACTCTGGTTTAGGAACTGGCAGAGCAATCGCTGCAATTGTTTCGTCAGGCTCAGCTATGCCCGAATCGCCGACCACGACGGCGAGGTCAGGGACAATTTCGAGGACACCCGCAAGCGTACTCGGCGCGCAACCAGGCTCGACGAACCTGACTGAGGCTACTCGCTTTGCAGCTTCATCTGGTGCTGCTGGCAGATTCGAGAAGAGCATCACATTAGCTGCATAGCTAATATTCTTTACCTCACCGTCGAAATAGCGCGCCAGGGATGCAAGAATTGAGACGCAAAGAAAAATGGCGTCTTTTATCTCCTGCTCAGCACCATTACCTGTGGCGGTCCTTGCCGAAGCGGCGGCTGAGTGTGCCTCAATATAATAGTCTTCGAATTGCGATAGAAAGCCATCAGGTGGGAGTGTTCTAATAAGCCTCTCGAGAATATCGGTGCTCGTGCGCAGTGATTGAAGCGCTGCCGCCTGACTATCCCCTTGAATCTTCAGTGCATCCGAGCTATCCGAAAGCCTCGAGAGACCGTCATCTAAAGCCGCATTCTGCGCCTGAATATTAAGTTTGAAGCAATATGCAAAAAGTACCAGCGCCACCCAAAATAGCACTGCCGGCCAAACAATCACTACCCCGAATGCAAACGGGAATGCTGCCTTAATTCTTTCTGGGTATAGACCCGCGAGTATTCCGGTGCCAGCCCCGAGTGCCGCAGTCACGGCTGCGAAAATTGGCTGGCTTGCAACTTTGCGCTTCCACGGCATCATGGTTGCCGACATTTAATCCCCTCTTATTTTTCTACATCAGAAATCGCTCCATCTCAGGGCACGCCATTATAAGTGGAAAAGACTAACGATGCCTTGTGACAACGGAGAGGCTGGGCGAAGCTACCCAGCCCCACTAGGGTTCAACTCGCTCCAAAGTTGCCCAAGTCCGCCATGTTCGCCAACTGGAGTGGCTGGCGGAGTTGGCCGACTTCGGCAGGTTCCAGTACCACTTACTGCCATCGCCGCGCCGCTTCTTCACGTTCAGCTTTTCGGACGCGCGTTCTGGGGTAGTTGTACTTTCGGTGTGAAATCTGGCGGTAGGCAGCCGGAGAGCCACTTGCAGCAAGGCTTTGTGACCGCCCGCATTTTGTGCGGCAGGCGTTTTTTGCAATCCATTGATCCGTAAGAATTTTTGGTGCCAAACCGCCAGATTTCGCACCAAAAGTACAATCACCCCAACAAGGAAGCGTCGCCAAACCGGCGGGCTCAGGCCGCGCAGTGCAATTCGAAGTTGAAGGACGGAGATCGCCGGCCCAGGATCGGAAGCCATACAGGCATTGTAGGTGCCTCATTGGCCTCTTGGCTGTGGTCCGGCCGTCAGCCCCCGCTTTGGCGCAGTCTCCGCATCGAGCGCCTCGCTGCGTGCTGCCGCCAGTTCGCCGCGCAACTCTTCGGCCGTGCGCTCGCTCTTCTGGCGCGCGGTGCGCTCTGCGTCCAGTTCACGCAAGCTGCGCCGCTCGCTGGCTGCGGCGCGTTCCTGCGCGAGCGTGACAGTGAAGGTTCGGCAGGATGTCAATGCTCGGAAAGGCGGTTGCCCGCTTTCAGATGGCTATCGCTCCTGCCTCTGCCAGAACCAGCGGCGCTGCCAGAAGGACTCAATCTGTACGGCTGAATAGTTTGCCTCTGGCAGAACGCCAGTGTTGTTGTCCATCGTCTTAACTGCGCTCAGCGTGTACTGGTTCCTTGCATGGACATCGATGCGATATCCATTCGACTCCATGCACGCCGTTACCAGCGCGGCGTACTTGTCGAAATATTCCTGATTGCCGGTGCTGTCTATTGCTTCGGCAGAACGCAACTTGAGAGGGGACGCGTGCGTGAGTGCTTCCATCTTGCATGCCAAGTGTTCTTGGAAGCGAAGGAAACAGCCCAGCCGAATCAGAGGCAATGACAGCGGCAGTGATTGCGAGCACGGCAAATATCTGCGGCCACAGGCCCAACCCTGTATTGTCGCTGGCAGTCATCGTGCTGGCTCCGATGTTCTTGTCTCAGATGGCGAATATTCGCAGGTTACGGGCCTGAATGCACCGACCCACGAGAACCCACAGGAAGCCAACGGGCCACGCGCCCAGCCTCGCCCACACCCAAAGATAAGGGCCAGGAACACGGTGTCCGCCAGGCGCTGCGCCTATGCCCCGCGATCCTGCCCCCGGACCCACAGGGTCAGCCGGTCATCCGGGCGATGCTTAGTCGTCCATCTGCGCCTGGATCCAGCGGATCGCGTCCGCCCGCTCAGTCTTTGCTGTCATCGCTGCCGTCACTGCCGTCGTTGCCTTCGTCCTGATTGCCAGGCAGCGCCGCCGCCCCCTGCTCGTTGCACAGCTCTTCCCCTTGGTCTTCCTACGCAGTGGCCGCCGAACTTCCGGCCTGCCGAGTTTGCTAGTCAGAATAGGGGCGGACCGGCCGCGCCCGCCAACCTGTCGTTCAGTACAAGAGATCGATTAGGAAACGCTCGGGCTTCTTGCCAATCCACGCGGGAGCCCTGCCGCGCCCCGACCAGGTCTGGCCCGTCTTGGGATTGCGGTACCTCGGGCGCGGCGCGGCCTTCGTCTTGGTCGGAACAGCGCGGGCAGCGGGCTCAACACTGGGCTTGCCCGCAATGTCCTCAATGCTGAGGTCGTACTCCTGCATCCACTGCCGGATCTCCTCCACGACCTTTGGCACTTCCGTGGCTCGCAACTGCTCAAGTTGCGTATTGACAGATGCCAGTTGAGCGAGCAGTGAGGATTTGGACGGGCTTTGAGTTGCGGTAGGCGCTTTTTGCTCCTGTCGCGGCTTCCGGGTTTGCGTCTTCTGAGTCGGCGCTTCCGGGGCAGCCTCCACTCCAGGCAGTGCTATCTGCTTCGACCCGCGCTTCCGGGTTGGGGTCTCTTGAGTCGTGACTTCCGGAGCGGCAACTTCAGCTAGGATTCTCGGCTTCCGACCGCGCTTCGGGGCCCGCGTCTCTTCCGGCGCGGCTTCCGCAGCGGCAGTTTTGGTGAGCGCTTTCGGCTTCCGACCGCGCTTCGGGGCCCGCGTCTCTTCAGGCGCAGCTTCCGGAGCTGGGGCGTAAAGCGGTGCTACCGGGGCGGCCGTTTCGGTCAGTTCGTCCTGGGCGGCAGCTTCCGTCGGTTTGTCCGTGGCCAGGACTTCAACCGGAGCTTCGGCCACGGCTTCAGTGGTCGCTTCCGAGGGCATGGCTTCAATGGGCGCTTCCGGCGCGTCAGATTCAGTCAACGCTTCCGAGGCGGTGGCTTCCATCGATGCTTCCGGTGCCACGTCTTCCGTTGAAGCGTCCGGGGCTGTGTAAGGCCGCCGGCGCCGATATGACACGGTCGCCGTCGGGCCGCTATCCCGGCTTGTGGACCAGAAGTCCAAGCGTCGGGTCTGCGTGTCAACGCTGCCACTACCGACGCATGCATCACTGGCTTCACCCATGACGGGATCCGCGTCGCGCATCGCCTCAGCGATGGGAAGCTCCATCTGACCAAGTCCGTCCGTCGCATTGCTCGCGACAACGGGTTCAACCACTTGCTCTGGGGCCAATTCGTTCTCCTTCATTGAAGTCACTGCACGTGCAGACGCTTCCTTATCCCATGGACGGTGAGACCTTGTCTCTTGCGTGTCGTTCGAACTTACCCATCGGCGTTTATGTGATGCAAGGTTGGGGGATTGCCCGTAGTCGTCCATCTGCGCCTGGATCCGGCGGATCGCGTCCGCCCGCTCAGTCTTTGCTGTCATCGCTGCCGTCACGGCTGGCGTTGCCATCGTCCTGATTGTCAGGCAGCGCCGCCGCCCCCTGCTCGTTGCCCGGCTCTTTCCCGTGGTCTTCCGGCGCGGTCGCCGGCGGACTGCCGGCCTTGCGCCGCCTTCCACCACTGCCACCGCCGTCGCGTTCGGGCGGCGCGACGCGCAAGGTGGCCAGCAGTTGGCGCGCGAGCGCCGCTTCCGCTTCGCCCCGCTCGGCCCGACGCTGTGCCGCCGCGAGTTCCGCCTGGACGGCCTCCAGGTCGCTCGCCGCCTTGCGCTGCGCCTGCTCGGTGGCCGCGAGCCGATCAGCCAGGGCCGCGGCCTGCGCTTCCAGCTTCGCGCGACCCTCCGCCTGCGCCACCGCGGCATCGCGCGCCTCGCTGCGTGCCGCCGCCAGTTCGGCGCGCAGGTCTTGGGCCGTGCGCTCGCTCTTCTGGCGCGCGGTGCGCTCGTGGTCGAGTTCGCGCAAGCTCCGCCGCTCGCTGGCTTCGGCGCGCTCCTGTGCGAGCGTCACCGCCTCGCGCGCCCGTTCCAGCTCCGTCGAGAATTGGGTTCGCAACGCTTCCAGCTGGCGCCGGCCCGCCTCCAGTTCCGTCCGGCCTGCCTCGAGCCGGGCCTGCGTCGCGGCGTGCGCCTGCCGCTCGGCGGCCAGGTCCGCCTGCACGGTGTCGTGCGCCTGCCGGGCCTCCACTAGCTGGGCCGCGATCGCCGCAGCATCCTCGCGCGCGGTGGCCGTCTCCGCGCGCGCCGCATCGCGCACGGCTTCCGCTTCGCTCGCGGCGTGCCGGGCTTCCGCGCGCAGCGTCGCCAGTTCGGCGGTGGCCGCTTCGTTGGCCGACTGCCAGATGGTCTGGACCGCCTCGGCGGCGATCTGCTTGAGGGGGTCCGGCAGGTCCGGATGGTCGATGGTCACGCGCGTACGGCCGCGCAGCTCCTGCCAGAACTGCTGCAGCACCTCGGCGGGCGTGCCCATGCTGCCCTTGCGCACCAGGCTGTAGAGCTTGTTGGCCGTGGGTGTGACGCCGTAGCGGAAGAATAGCAGGCCGCAGACCTCGCGATAGAGCGCGCGGGTTTCGGGGAAGCGCCCGCGCAGCTCGGCCAAATCAGCCTGCAGCGCGGCGTCGGTCAGATCCAGGTCGGCCACCGGCATGGGGAAAAAGTGAGTTTGTGACAATATATAATACTACGTATTACGCATAGTATCAAACTAATGTCGACATACTTTAGACATAACTGCGCTTATGTCTATAATTCTCTCTCAATCGTGTTTTTCACTCGGGCCTCGTTGGTTAAACTAAATTTGTATCCATGGTTAAACTAATTTTGTTCCGTGCCCCCTGGAGCAAAATCGCCGGGCTGCCGCGCCCCAGAGGTGCACCGCCCTCCTGCTGTTCGCAGCAAGCCTGGCAAGGTGGCGCTACCGCCGCTGGCAACCAGTGCGCTCGATCAAAACCTGCTTGAGCGGCGCCTGCCACTCACGCGGGAGCGCTGGAACCCCAAATCGACGCTCATTGCCAGCCTGCGCGAGGACGAGGCGGCGGGCTTTCGGTCAGCGCAAAACCTCGCGGCGATCTAGCTGAGCGCGGGGATCCACGGGGCTACCATCGTCTTGACTTACCTTGGCGCCCCTTTCGTGCGGCGCCCGATTACCCATGGCGGCCCGCTCCGTGCCGGAGCTCGTGCCCAACGTCGCGCTCAGAACGGAGTCGTCTGCGACGCGGACCCTTCTGCCTGCGTCCATCTAATCAGCAACAGCCCGTCGTCGGTTTCGCACAGGCGGACGCAAGATTTGGAATCGTCGCGCTCAAGCGGATCGACACCCCGATCGATGTCGTCTAGCCAAGCGGTCAACGCATCGAACGTCAGATCGACTTCCCACGTGACCGCCATATCGAGCACTGCAGTTAGCGTCGACTCCCGGACCCACTCGCAGCAGGTCCAGACGTCCTGATCTGCATATAGGTAACCGGCCGGCGCTACTGCTGCATCCCGTGTATAGCGGATGAGGCCCAAGTCGCGCATCGCGCGAGAAACGCTGCAGAAGCGCTGCCGTTCCTGCTCCGCCTGCCGATTGGAGAGCGCCAGGTCCGCACGGCCCCAGCCGAGTTGAAGTTCGTTGAGCGCGACATCGTATGGGCAGATCAGGCCCCAGCGGGGCCCCTCCTCTGGGTGCACCCTGACCCAGCGCGAGAGCCGTCCCTCCTTGGTCAGCCTCCACCGACAGCGACACGTGCCATGGCGAGCCTGCCGGTCCTGGATGGCATTCAGGCGCGTGACAAACGAAGACGGATTCGCCGAAGCGGCGTTGATGCGTATATAGAAGTGAAGAACGTCGGCAAAGCTGAGGTGGCATAACCTGAGGTGGCCGAGTTGGATTCTCGCTTGCCGCGCAAACGCGTGGCTTTCCAGACTCCACCGATCACCCGCTTCGGTCAGGAGCGGCTCGATGTCCTCGGGCGGGGGCTCAAGCGTGCGCAGCTGACCGAACGCTTGGTCGAGGGAGACCGCCCCCGGCATGCCATCGTTGCCCGACGACCAGATCTCGCCGAGCGACATGCGCGCGGCCGCGACGCTCGCCCGTGCGACCCAGCCGGCGAGCGACGCAACACGCCCCTGCTCTCGGGCGGGAAAGCCGGCATCAATGCCGTGCGGCCACGTCCTGCAGCGTTGCCGCATCACGAACTCCAACGCGCCCACGCGCTGCGACACGAGGCGGGCGGCGTGCTCCTGCGCCCAGGTCGTTTTTAGCGCGCTCAGGTGAAATGGGCACCGCGAAAGCCACCCAAGCTGATGCAGGTAGCTGTGGTAGCCGTGCTGCACACAGGTTTCGCAATAGCGGATGGCACGTCGCTCGCGACTATCGGGAGGTGGGCCATAACGACCGACATCGATGAACCGTATGGAAGGCGAGAAAACGTCTTCGAGAAGCGGCGCGGTCTCACCGAGCACGGACGCCAGGCGCCTGATTTCGTCGATCGGAAGCGGCGTGTTGCTATCGAGCGCCACACGCAAAAACTTCGCGCATTTTCCGACGTTGATGCCATTCAGTGCGCAGAAGCGGGCGACGAACGACAGCCTCGACTCGTACGGACGGAGGTTTCCCGGCCACCAGTTCACCGATGGGTAGGCCGCCATGTCAACTACCCGTCGAGATGATCCTCATGTGGTCCGACAAGTTCGCTTTAGCGAATTCCTGCAACCAGTTCTCGTAAGACGTCACGTCAACCCAGTCTCCGCCATGCGCCAGCTGGAAAAGCATCGCCTCGGTTGCCCTGGCGATGTGCTGCATCGGGAACTCGAGATGCCGGCGCGCAGATTCGGGCGAGAGTTCCACCAGCGCTTTCCACACCAGCGCGGCACAGTCTGCAAGGCGGTGCCCGGCCGCGAATTGAACCGGCGCGAAATACTTCAGGTATGAAACGCCGCTGCCCGGTGGCCATTCCGAGTCAATATCGTAGCCGTTGAGCACGTATGCGATTTCTTCCGGCGAACGCAGCCCATGAAATCGCGCATGCGCGGCCATAAAACGTGCTGCCAGGTGAGCGTTGCCGGTGATCGCCATATACTCGTGACGATAGTTCAGCTGGTGCGAGCCGACGGAAAACACGCTCAGCAGGTAGCCCTCGTAATCAAGGTCATTCTGAAGACCGAGCAACCACTTCCACTCCCGGAGCGTCAGATCCTGCGCTTCGTCGATGGCCAGTACGACATAATTACGCTGCGCGTTGTTCGCAATGGCGATGAAGCGTTGCCTGCACAGGTGGATCCCTTCCGCTCTTTTCGGTGGTTTCGCCGGGTTGGCGAATTCGAAGTTCGAGGCGAGTAACAGCTGATGCCAGAATCCTGCTTCGCTTGTCTGGCTGTCCGGACGGCGATTCCACACCACCAGCGGTACCACGGCGTTAAGGCGTTCCTGCAGCACCTGAGCGACGTACCATTGCACGCAGCGAGACTTGCCCAGCCGTGATGCACCATAGATATAGCCGCCGGGGCGCTGCTGGTCGATCCATTCGCCGAGCTGTTCAATCATCTCGTGCATGGGCGGCGTATATACTGCGTACTGCTTCGTCACGATGCAGTGTCGCGGATCGATGCGCTCGGGCAGAGGGAATCGCATGACCTACCCCGATTGCGCCATTCGACGTGGCGGGAGCATGGAGCCCGGAGTCGCGGGCTCAGTTTTGATCGCCACGTTTGGTCGCGCTGGCTTGTTGCTGGTGCCACCGTTGCGCGAACCTGTGCTGTCCTTCTGTTTGGCACGATCCATCGCAGCGTCCAGCATGGCAGCGCCGATCGACGGATCCGCTGCAGCAACCAGAATGCGTCGCGCTTCGAGGTAGGCCGGATGGACGGGTAAGCGTTTGTGTGCCTGACTCTCTACAAAGCGCATGAAGATTTCAATGGCGTCTGCGCCCGCTGGGATAGTCAGTTGTCCGTGCGAGCAGGCCTGAGAGATTGCTGCGCGAACGGCAAGACTATGTGGTGAAATGTTCCAGGGCGGCGCTGCCCGCAGTACACCGAGTGGGATGCCGTCAAGCGTGGAGGCGAGCGCTACCCGGCAATCATCCTCCTTGTGACAGACCACCCAGATCTCGGATCCTGCCAGGTCGTGCCGGTTGTGCAGCACCTCGTTGGTGTAGCGGCCGTAATAGAACTCCACATACGGGGCGCGCCCACTCGCTGCTCCGCCGCGCACGATGCAGCGCTTGCGGATGCTGAATAGCGCTTCCACAACGGCGGGATCGACTCGGCGCAAGCTCTGCTGGGCGTGGTGGTACAGGAAGTTCGCGTATGCGAGCGGCGTGCGGTTGCCAATCCCGCTGTGCGGTGTTGCGTTGTAATTGGCGATGAGCACGTCCAGCAGCTCTTCCGCATATTCGTACTGGAATCGGCTTGCCAGCGCAACGTCTTCCGGCTTCCGGCCCTTACGGTCCTGAGGCTTGGCGCCGGTGGTGTTGGAAAGACGCTGAAAGCCCTTCCCCGCCAGATTGCGGAAAAACGCCTCGATGAAGGGCCGGTCGTCCTTGCTTCGACGTTTCGAGAACGAGGTTTTCGGCTCAAGCAGCGTCGCGCGAACCGTATCGCGCAACGCGTCGCGCACGTGCTGACAGGTCTCGGCAAGGGCACCGTCTACGCTGGTCTCATCCCAGCACAGTCCAACGAAATTGTCACCCAGCACCGACAGAAGCCCGGCATCGGGCAGATACGCCTTGTCGCTAAAGCTTACCGGGCGCGCACACCATTTTCCCAATGCCCGCTTCAGCGCGCGCAGGACATCATCCTTCGAGACTTCTCGTCTCATACTGAAGTAGTAGCCGAGCACCGCGCGCGACATCACTTCAAGAATCACGATAACCCAGAGACGATGAACGATCTTCTCCCGAAAACCGCCTCCCATCAGGGGAAGCGACACGCAGAAACGTCCGTCCAGTTTGTGCGCATCCATCTCGACGCGCTGCATGAACTTCTGAACTGGCCGTCCGGTTCCGTCCCCTGTCTTCAACTTTGACACCAGCTCTGGACCGCCGCTCGCCGCCGCCAGCGCTCGTGGGTTGGCCGACAACACCCTGTCGATATACCGGCCAATCGAGACGTACCCCAGGGTCGCCGTGTTGAACGGCCACTCGTTTCGCTGTTCACATCCAAGTTCGCGGAGCTGGTCGAGAAGCCACCCGCAGTGACGTCTTTTCGACTGCCGGGTTTCGACCAGCCGCTTGCCGGACGCGCTCGCGAGAATACGCGCTTCGAATGCCTGGCGAAGCTCCGGCTGCGCATCAAGGAGCGCCTGCAGGGCACCAACGGCGCCGCCACCGAACTGACTGACATGGATCTTCCGATGGCGCCGGTAGTGCTTGATCCGGGTCCACGGAACCAGCCCGCGCCAGCCGTAGGGTCGCCCGTCCGGATGCGTTTCGAGGCAACGTTCGCGGATCAGTCGATAAGCCTGCTTTGCGCCAAGTGAGGTGAGACGCTTGATGGTGTCGGCCGTCGCGCCGGAAAGGTACAGCGAGACCGCCTGCTTTCTCGCAAAATACAACGCGCGCCGTTCTCCTTCGAGCGCCCCTTCATCCGGGCTTGCCCAGAGCGAGGTGTCGATGGCTCTCCTGCCGATTGTGCGGCGGGAGCAATGACAGCTGTCGTCAGCGTCGCGGACTTCCATGGAGGTTCCAGCACAAATGGCCACCATCGCCTATGGCCCAATCGCTATGAACCATAGGGCGCTATCGCGGGAGCCTGCAAGGCAAGGATGTGCCGGAACGTGGGCAAGGATACAATATTAGTTTAACTGTCGGCCGAAGGAACAATTTGTCTTTCAACTTTTTAAACTAATTTTGTTACGCGACCCTCTGGTTGCCCTTATTTTCCGTGTCCATGACGGGAACAAAATTAGTTTCACTGACGCCCGCCATGGCACTGCTTCCCCTCGAACCGCGCGCCAGCCTGGTCGCCCCGCTCCCCACCCCGCTCGAGCGCCTGCATCTGCCACCAGCGCTGTCCGGCGCCGCTGGCACCAACCGCGCGCCGCCTGCCGGCGCCCGAATCGCCGCGGGCGATGACCTGGCCGCCGTGACGGCCTGGCTGGCACGCTATGCCGACAGCACGGCGACGCTGGCCACCTATCGCCGCGAGGTCGAGCGGCTGATCCTGTGGGCCGTGCTCCAGCTGGGTAAGCCTTTTTCCTCGCTGACCCATGAGGACCTGCTCGCCTACGAGCGCTTCCTCGCCGATCCGCAACCGGCCGCGCGCTGGGTGCTGGCCGGCAGCAAGAAGCTCGCGCGCAGTCATCCGGACTGGCGCCCGTTCGCCGGGCCACTGTCGCCTGGCAGCGTGCGGCAGGCGATGGTGATCCTGAACGCGCTGTTCGCCTGGCTGACCGAGGCGGGCTACCTGGCCGGCAACCCGCTCGCCCTCGCCCGCCGGCGGCGCGCCCCCGCCCAGGCGCGCATCACCCGCTATCTGAGCCACGACCTGTGGGAGACGGTCAAAGACACCGTCGCGGCAATGCCGACCGAGACGGCGCGGGAACGCCTGCACGCGGCGCGCTGCCGCTGGGTGCTGACGGTGCTCTATCTGGGCGGCTTGCGCGCCTCCGAGCTGACGGCCACCCCCATGGGGGCGTTCTTCTGCCGGCGCGATGCCCAGGGCACTGAGCGCTGGTGGCTCGACGTGACCGGCAAGGGGAACAAGACCCGGCTGGTACCGGCCACCGACGAGCTGATCGCCGAACTGGCGCGCTACCGCCGCGCGCACGGACTGCCGGCCACGCCGCAGCCCGGAGAGACACGCCCGCTGGTGCTGCCGGTCATCGGCCGCGAGACGGGTCGCGACAAGGCCCTGTCACGCGGGGCGCTGCACCTGATTCTGAAAGAGGTGTTCGGCCTGGCGGCCGGGCGCCTGCGGGCGCGCGGGCCCGAATGGGAGGCGCAGGCCGCGGTGCTGGCCAGCGCCTCGGCGCACTGGCTGCGCCACACCGCGGGCTCACACATGACCGACCAGCAGGTCGACCTGCGTTTTGTGCGCGACAACTTTGGCCATGCCTCGATCGCGACCACCAGCGCGTATCTGCACAGCGAGGAGGATGCGCGGCATGAGGCCACCCAAGCGCGGCACCGCATCGGTTGGACCAGCAAGACCTAGGATGAGCCCGCATCACCAAACCGCACACAGCAAAGCCATCGATCGTCACGGCACCATCGTGGCAAGTTACCTGCATCGCGACTTTCCCTCCAGCCCAAGCGCCACCGCCACGCTATTCAGACCATGAACCCATATCGCTACGCCGACAGTGAAATTGCCGCCGTCTATCGCGTCATCCGGGGAGCGTCGCGACATGCGCCACTTTCGGCCGGACCCGCTCGATCCTGCATTGCTGGAACGCTTGTTGCACGCTGCGCATCTCGCCCCCAGCGTCGGCTTCATGCAACCCTGGCGCTTTATCCGCATCACTGACAGGAGCCTTCTATGAGGGCAAGGATGTCAACCCCATTCAGTATCGGGATTTCAGGTAGGCGGCTCGATACGTCTTTCCTTGCAAGCCATTATTTTTCGTTCACGGACTGACACGGCGGGCGAAACTGGAGGTCGGGGTGCTAAATACCGGCCATTGCCGGACTACCTTCTATCCGTGCCGGCGTGGCAGCCGGGCACCACATACCACATGCGCAAAGCGCTGGGATTACCCCTGTTACCTGCGCGCCCCATCTGAGAGGACGGCTACCCGCGGGGGTAGCCCGGCTCCTGTACGGGCGCGCTGACCTACAATCGTACCGCGTCGCTCTCCATGCTTGGATCGGAATCACCTCCACTATGGATTGAACTATGGTTTGAGGCTTGCGCCGGAGGGAATCTCGCCGTACTCGAGATAGCGCCACAGGGCAATTGCCAATCGACGGGCAAGTGCGACAATGCCAACGCGCCGTATGCGCTTGCTGCCTGGCGCGAAGCGCTCATTGAACCAGTGCGTGAGCTGACTAGTTGGCTGGTAGCGTAACCAGTTCCATGCCAGTTCGATCATGAGCCATCTTCTATGAGGGCAAGGATGTCAACCCCATTCAGTATCGGGATTTCAGGTAGGCGGCTCGATACGTCTTTCCTTGCAAGCCATTATTTTTCGTTCACGGACTGACACGGCGGGCGAAACTGGAGGTCGGGGTGCTAAATACCGGCCATTGCCGGACTACCTTCTATCCGTGCCGGCGTGGCAGCCGGGCACCACATACCACATGCGCAAAGCGCTGGGATTACCCCTGTTACCTGCGCGCCCCATCTGAGAGGACGGCTACCCGCGGGGGTAGCCCGGCTCCTGTACGGGCGCGCTGACCTACAATCGTACCGCGTCGCTCTCCATGCTTGGATCGGAATCACCTCCACTATGGATTGAACTATGGTTTGAGGCTTGCGCCGGAGGGAATCTCGCCGTACTCGAGATAGCGCCACAGGGCAATTGCCAATCGACGGGCAAGTGCGACAATGCCAACGCGCCGTATGCGCTTGCTGCCTGGCGCGAAGCGCTCATTGAACCAGTGCGTGAGCTGACTAGTTGGCTGGTAGCGTAACCAGTTCCATGCCAGTTCGATCATGAGCCATCTCGAACGTTTGTTGCCCGCCTTGCTGATGCCTTGCTCGACCTGACTTTCGCCACTACTGTAAGGCGTCGGCGTCAATCCCAGGCAGCCGGCGATTTCGCGCCGGTTGTGAAAGCGCCGCCAGCCAAACAGTTCCTTGTGTAGGAGCCAGGCACTGCCCACGCCGATCCCGCTGAGTCGCGCGAGCAGCGCGATGGCTGGCTGCGCGCCGCTCTTCACTGCCTGGTGCTGCTGGGTTTCGATGTTCTTGATCTGGGCGACGACCAACGCCAGTCGCGCGACTTCACGCTCGATCTCAGCAGCTAAACCAGCGGGAAGTTGCGAACCATGATCGTTCCACCAGTGGTTCCAGGATCGGTGCCCGATCCGAGCGACCCGCAGGTTGTGCAATACCAGCAGTGAACGAATCCGGTTGCTATGGGCCGTGCGTTCCTGCTTGAGTCGACCGAGTTCGCGATGCAAACGCCGCTCGTCTTCCTGCTCTTCGGTTGGGATCCGCGCGACTGCCCACACGCGCCGCTCGCCGGCGTAGTAACGCATCAACATCGAGAGCAGCTTGTCGCTGTCGAGCCGGTCGGTCTTGGCCCGCCGCGCACGGCGGTTGACTTCAATGCTGGCCGAATCCACGACTAGGTTACCGATACCTTGTTCCGTCAACCGGCGGTGCAGCCAGAAGCCGTCGCGGCCAGCTTCATAGCAACTGCGCACCGGGGCTTGCGGCGTCAGTCCAAAGCGTGCTTTGGCCTTGGCAATCACTTGCAGGATTGCATTCAGGTCGCCAGCCACGAGCGTATGCCGGCTCGGTCCATGCCCGCCGTCGCCCAGCGACAGCTTCCAGTTCTTCTCGCCCAGTTCGAAAGCCATGTACAGGCAGCCGGTGATCGGCGTATTCTGCCCATGAAGGGCTGTGTCAGGCGCGTCCATTTGCGTGCTCCTTTAGAGAAACGAGAGTGCGGATCTTCGTTTTACTCCAGGAGTTGCCTCCGCGGCCCTTCATAGTATCTGAGAATGCAGGTCCACGCTCTGGTCGATGCCGAACGCCAGCGCACCGCGCTCGCCCTGGGCGAACGCCAGGAGGAGTTCATGCGACTCAAGGTGGAAGGCATCCTGGACTGTGGGGAAGTACTGGTGGCAGCGCTGATGGATGGACGTGAGCGGCATATCTTCGGTCGGCGCACCATGCCGGACATGGATCTCGCTTCGGTGGCCTGCGCCATCCAGAACCTCTGGCTTGCTGCGCGCGCCGAAGGAATCGGCGTGGGCTGGGTTTCCTTGTTCGACCCTGAACAGCTTGGCCGGCTGCTGCGGCTGCCGCCCGGTGCCAGGCCAGTGGCTGTGCTGTGCCTCGGCCAGGTCGACACCTTCTATGAGAAGCCGATGCTGGAACAGGAAGGCTGGGCCAGACGGCAATCCCTGGACGAGATGGTGTTCGAGAATGGCTGGACCAACCCCAGCCCCCCAATCGCCCTGGGCTGATTATTGATCCGGCAATTGTGTTCTTAGGGATCTGGCCGGCCTGGAGGCCGGGCACGTCCGAGCGGAGGATGCGAAACGTGCGCAGCAACTGCAAGCGAGGCGTGCGCTACCGGCGCGATCCAAACCGTCGAAGAGGTCGTCACAGGCTGAATCGGGACAAGAGCTCTCAGCAAGGCGGTAGGCGCGTCCGCACGCCAAGCGAATGGCATTTCTGCACCGATCGCGGACCGCATCCGAGTATGACCCCATCCTGAGCGCGGCCCTACTCTTCCCGCCAGGCATGCTGTTCCCTGGCCGCATCCTCGCCGATCTTGGCAATCGCACGCAGCGCCTGAGAGTTGGGGGAGTTTCATGACGTTGGGCAACTCATGGCTCCATAATGCTCTGCGAACTCGCTATAAGCTTGCCCCCTCACGGCCACCAAGCCTCTACGAACCACTCGGATGCACATTGGACAGGATGACAGCTTGCTCGCGACCGTGGTCTCGAGAGCCCGCGTTGGCGTGGTAGTCATGGTGACTGCACTTCAGGTGCCTGCTGGGGTATGGGCTTGAGTCTACTTATCGATTGGTGTCGTCAGTGCCGTCTGGTTCGTGTCCACCACGAAGACCGCGAGGAGCTTGGCCGGCTTCGTCTTGCTGGCATTGGCGCTGACGGCGTGGCGGTCGCCGGGCATCTCGGAGAAGCTCTGTCCGGCCTTGTAGGTCATGGCCGGTCCGTCGTTGATCTGGCTGCGAATCTCGCCTTCCAGCACAGTCGCGTAGATGAAGGCGGAGTTGGCGTGCGTGTGACCAGGCGAGAAGCCACCCGGCCCATACTCGACGAGCACGCCCTTGATGCTCTTGCCAGGAACGTTCGGCAACTCATGCTGGTAGACGAGGGATACCTTGGCGTTCTTGGCCTTCGGTGCTTCCGCGAGAGCGCTTCCAAATGGCAGCGCGGCGGCAAGCAGACAACAGAGGATGCGGTTCATTGGGTTTCCTGTCGTTCGGATGGTGAGTTCTGGATCAGCCGGCAGCCTTTGCGCGGCGCAGCCATTCGTCCAAGCCGATGTGCCCGATGCGCGCCGCGCCCAACGGCACGAGCGACTGTTCTTCGACACGGCCGCCGTAGTACCGCGCATCGCGATCCGCTACCACCGGGCGTGCATCGCTTACTGAGTCCAGATAGCGCGCGATAATCTCCGCGAAGGGCGCCCGCTCCGGGCCGGCGATCTCGACGGTACCCTTCAGCGGCGGATCGAGTGCGATCTGCGCGAGGTTCGCCGCGACGTCGTCCGCGGCAATTGGCTGAAACAGCCCGTCGCCAATGCGCACCGTGCCGCCTTCCGTGCTGACATCCGCGATACCGCCGATGAACTCCATGAACTGCGTGGCGCGCACGATCGTGTACGGCACGCCCGCCGCTTCGACCGCATCTTCCTGCGCGACCTTGGCAGCGAAATACGCATTCTCCGGCATGCGGTCGCAGCCGACGATCGACAGCGCGACGTGATGGCGCACGCCTGCGGCCACTTCGGATTTGCCGAGATTGCGCGCCGAGGTGCGGAAGAAGTCAAGCACGGCTTGCGGCTCCCATGACGGCGCGTTCGTCACATCCACGACGACGTGTGCGCCAGCGAGCGCGTTGCTCAGGCCCTCGCCCGTAATGGTGTTCACACCGCTACGCGGCGACGCAGCGAGCGCCTCATGACCAGCCTCGCCGAGCAGCGTGACGAGACGTGATCCGATCAGGCCGGAGCCTCCGATTACGACGATCTTCATGGCAGATTCTCCAGATGAGAGTAAATGATCGCGCGGGGTGCTTGAAGGGGGCCCGCATCGCGTGAAAGGAAAGCGTTCGCCGCCCTCGCCTCGCTTGAAGGCATTGTGGAAGAATCATGCTCTATCGATAAGTGCCAAAAATTGGCGATCCGACTAGTCCATGTTGTCTCCGCTCCCTTTACCTGCGAGTTCGTCATGACCGTGCCAACTCCCGCATTGACCATCGAAATCGATCGGCAGCAGCAGTTGCCGATCTATCTGCAGATCTGCGAACGTTTCAGGACGGCAATCGCCGCGGGGCATCTGCGTCCAGGCGATCGCGTGCCCGCGCTGCGCAGCCTCGCTATGCAGCTGAACACGGCGCGCGGTACGGTCGAGCTGGCCTATACGATTCTCGTCGGCGAGGGCTACCTGCAAATGCGCGGCGCGGCGGGCACGTTTGTATCGCCGTCGCTGCCCGCAGCGTTGATGCGCTCGTCGCGTGCGCAAGTGCTCCAGAACGCGCGCGGTAGTCAGCGTGTTGACGTGCCTAAAGCGCCACATACAGCAGGCGCGTCGCGCGGTGGTCAACCGGCGCCGGGCCAGCCGGCCATCGCCGTCGCCATGAGCGGCACCCCGCGGCCGTTGCAACCAGGGCTGCCGGCGCTCGACGCGTTTCCGCGCAAAGTATGGAACCGGCTCGTTTCGCGTCACGCGCGTAGTGGCGACCGCGCGGTGCTCGCATACCCGGATCCGGCCGGCTACCGGCCGCTGCGCGAACACATTGCCACCTATCTCGGGCTGTCGCGCGGTGTAACCTGTCTGCCGGAGCAGGTGTTCATCACCGGTGGCTACCGCGCAACGCTCGAACTCGTGTTGCGCAGTCTCGCGCACCCGAACGATCGCGTATGGTTCGAGGATCCCGGCTATCTGCTCGCACGCAGCTTTCTCGCCGAGACCGGAGTACACCTCGTGCCGGTGCCGGTGGATGCCGAAGGAATCGACGTCGAGCGCGGCATACAAGTGGATGCTCAGGCGCGCTTCGCACTGGTCACACCGTCGCACCAGAGCCCGCTCGGACACACGCTGTCGCTCGCAAGACGCATGGCGCTGCTAGATTGGGCAGAGAAAGCGTCCAGTTGGATCATCGAAGACGACTACGACAGCGAGTTTCGTTATTTGGGCCGACCATTGCCGGCTTTGAAGAGTCTCGATCGGCGAGATCACGTGATTTATTGCGGCACGTTCAGCAAGGTCATGTTTCCCGGTTTGCGGCTCGCGTATGCGGTAGTGCCGGAGCGCGCCGTCGAGCGCGTCGGGCGGGTGGCATGCAGCATGAACGCTGGGTCACCGACGCTATTGCAGGCGGCGGTGGCGGATTTCATTGAGCAGGGGCACTTTGCGCGGCATCTGAAGCGGATGCGTGCGTTGTACGGCGAGCGACGCATGCTGATCGTGCATGCGCTAGAGCAAGCGTTTGACAAACGGCTGATGGTCGATTTGCCGCCAGGTGGAATTCAGTTCGCTGTGCAGTTTGCAGAAGGCCCCGATGGCCCGGTCGACGACGTCACCGTCGCCTCACGCGCCCGCGAGGCGGGACTCGCCGTGCTGCCGCTCTCGATCTGGTACGCGAATAGCCGCGCGCGCCGCATGCCGCGCGGCCTCGTGATAGGCTTTGCGAACGTTGCCGATGCGCATGAAGCGCGCCGTCTCGCGCGAATATTGCGCGCGTGTCTGGACGGCTGACGGGGCGTGTGTGGCCAGATCTCGAATGAACGCAGCACGGCAGGTACGATGCGACAGGGATGCGTCGGGAACGCATCCCGTCTGGCGTGCTTCACGCGCTTTGCGCAGCTGTTTTGGTCGCCCTGCTCGCCGCCGTGCTCGCGCTGCCGGCCGCCTGCTCGGCGAGCGAGGCGAACAGCGTATCGCCGGTGAGTTGGACGCGCGCCGCATCGAGTGCCTCGGCCACCGCAGATTCGCCCGTCACAAGCCCTTGCAGGAAAAGGAACTGCACGCTGTGGATGCCGATTGCGCTCAGCGCATAGCGCAGATACGGGGTCAGAAAATCCGGCTGCCGTGCGCGTCTGCCGCTATGGAAGCCGCCCGAACCGACAATCACGATGGTCGGCCGGTCGCGCATCAGTCCAACCTTGCCTTCCGGTGTCGAGGCGAACGTACGATGGATGCGCAGCACATAATCAATCCACAGCTTGAGCGCTGCCGGCACCGTGAAGTTGTGCATCGGCGTATTGATAATGATCGCATCCGTCGTTTCGATTTCACCGATCAGTTGTTCGGAGACATCGAGCTGCGCCATATTCGGCGTGCGCGATGTGACGGCGCGCGCGTAGTCGCGGTCGACCGGCGGCAGCCGCGCGGCTACCAGGTCGCGTTCGATCACTCTGATGGCCGATGCGTCGGCTGCGGCGTGCTCGCGCAGCATGCAGATGATCTCGTCGGCAAAACGGTAGCCATGGCTTGCCTCGCCGTGCGGGCTGGCGTTGATCAGCAAGATCTTCATGGCGTGAACTCCGCCGGATGGGAGTGAGGCGCGAGCGGTTCGACGAAGTGCATGCCTCTGGCGAGCAGCCCATTGCGGAAATAGAAACGTTGCGCAAGCGGCATGTGCAGGCCAGTGTCGAGCACGAATTGCGCGCAGCCGGCTTCGCGCGCAATCTGCCGTACCGCGTCGAGTAGTTGCGCGCCGATGCCGCCACGCTGCATCGTGCCATCGACAACCAGATCGTCGACGTAGACGAAGCGACCATACAGCAGATTGGTCAGCGCGCGATAACCTGCGAGGCCGACAATGCTGCCCGCGTCGGACGCAGCGAGCAGGCGATAGCCTTCGGCGTGCTGCCGGACCACCTGCACGGCGAACGATTGAGCATCTGTCAGATGTGGGCGCAACTGACGCATGACGTCGAATGCAGGCAGCAGTGAATCCGGCGTGTCGAGGTGAACGAAGCGAAGTGAGGTGGGCATATGCATCTCCACGAGAAACTTCGCTTACCTTACCCGGCGCACCATCTGGTCGACAGAGCCAAGAATGTGCGATTCGACCAAGCCATCTGGCGGAGGCGTTACGTCGCTCCGCCGGGCCAGCCGCGACGGCCTCGCGAGCTACCGAGCTACAAAGGCCGCGCAGTGAACGTGCTGGAGAACTTGTCTTCGGCAGCAGCGAGAAGGACGAGTTCTGCCGTGTCCAGGCGCTCGCACCGCGCCTTAACCGAGGAGCGGCGATCGTGATGAACGGATCGATAGATAGAATCGCTTCAATTTCCCGCCTGCGGAACAAATTTCTGCAAAAATTTTGTTCCTCGCCCCCAGGCGATGCCCGACTTGCGCGGCAGCTTGTGATACAACGGTGCCCGATCTACCTATCGCCACCCCCCTTTTCCTTGGGCGCCGCCGGCGAGATAGTAACGCGCCCGCGGCGGCCGCCGGCCGTGGCGGTGGCCTCACGCTCGTCCGGGCCGCGCAGACTGCGGCTAGCCGCTGCTGTTCAGGGACGGCGGAAGTCCAAATATCCGGACATAGTTTCCGCCCGCATCGCACAATTAGGGATTGATGGGTGGAGTTCTTGGTGACGCTAGATACGTTAGCGAGCGTGACAACCATACATTAAACGTCGTTCTCTGCTCATCTGACGCGACCCCTATATCGCCTCTTGCCCTCTTGCTATGCATCTGAAGATGTACAAACCAAGTCCCATTCCAGCATGCGCTCTGCGCTCCACTCTGCGTGGATGTAGAAGTGTTTCGCGTTAGCGGATCGAATCGCGTTGGAAAGGCTGCCGGCGGGATCAGGTTTCCCTCATTCGCGATCTCGAGCGTTGCTAGGGTGACGAGTTCGAACATCGCCTCTCCCCCGACAGTCCGCGCCGCTGCCCCCAGGCTCGCCTCACTTGTCCACACGGATACAGGCGGCCTTGATGGCTGGGGCCCAGCGCTGGTTCTCGGCCTGCACGAATTCGCCAAACTTCTTGGGATCGATGGCAATCGGCGTATAGCCCACGTCGACTATGCGCACGCGAAATTCGGCCTGGCTGGTGACGCGAGCAACCTGTGCATCCGCGATTTGGCCATCTCGCATCTGCTGACGGCAACTAGTGAGGGGGACGCGCAAAAGCAACTCGTTTGCCAGGCGGCCGCGGTTGAACGACGGGGTTTATTGCCGACCCACTGCCGTGCCGCTGCAGGGGTGGGAGAACGCTAGCCTTGAAATGGTCTAGAGGACAATACCGTGCTCTGCCGTTGGCTCGGGGATATCACTCTTCTCGCCAAGCATGTCCATGAGTTCGCGTTCGATCTTCCGGGAGATCAGTGCCATGGGCACGTCATTGGGCATTCCTTCGAACGGGTTCTCCGTGCTTTCGCCCACCTGCTCCAGCGCGAGGTACATCCACGAGATCATCGTGCTGAATGGAATGACCAGCCAGATCATGTTGCCATGCATGAAGCCTGAAACGCTGGCATCGAGCTTTTCGAACTCCGTAAGAATGCCAAAAGGCAGTAGCAGACAAAAGGTACGGACAAAGAGCTTGTTGACGACCGCATATTGCCTGGGATATGGATAGTCCTTGATACGCTCCGCCCGTCCTTGCTGCGCGAAGAAGCCTCTGATCGATCCTACCAACTCCAAATAGAAGGCATTGCTGATCTCGCCAGCGTCAAGGAACCGCCTGATCGTCGCTGACTGCGTTCCCAGCAAACGGCTTGTCTTGCTTTCGGCGCGCGCAAGCGCGTCGAGCTCGGCCTGTGGCAGATACCGTGCAAGCGCCTCGTCCAATGGCGTCTCCCACTCTGGAACCCGGTAGTACATCCGGTACTCCACGTTGGATGCCTTGTCTACGTTTTCCCAGATCCTTGGGGCCCTCAGTTGGTAGCGCAGCGCCGTCAGCCACGCGCAATGCCGGAGAATCAGTTCTCGCCCGCCCGCCTGCCCTGCCAAGAAGTCCCGGCTCATCACACCCAGGCACCGGCTGCTATTCAGAATCTCAGTCCAGATCTGCTGTGCCTCCAAGGCCCTGCTGTAGGTCTGCACGTTCCTGAAACCCACGATGAATGACGTGGCCGTGCCAAGCAGCACCACAACCGAGACCGGGATCGACAGCCATTTGAGTCCGAGGAACTGATAGAGGAAAACGGGCAGCGAGCCGCACGCTAGCGAGGCATAGAGTAGCCGTCTCGACCAGAACGTGAACTCGGATATTGTGTACGATTTTCCCAAGTGCATGGTGTGCATCTCACAGCGGTGTGGCAGGTCGCAGGGCTGAGGTCCGAACTGCCGGCAGGCAATTTATCTTATCGGAACACCCGCTGGATCAACGTCACTAGCACACCCGCAAGTCCGAGCACAGCGACCAGTCCGAAATAGTCGATATGCGCCAGCAAGGCGGATTCCCGGGCCAGCAGCTGGGCGACCTGGGCCGTCGCCATCTGCGCCGCCTGCGCAGCACCGGTCACGTTGGTCAATGACTCCTGGAGCTTCTGAAATGTCTCCACGTAAATGGGGTCGCCCGACGCCACCCGTTCATTGAGAACGGCATAGTGCGCCGTCGTCCGCCATTGCTGCCCAAGTGTCGCCAGCGTGATGCCCAGTGCGACGCCGATTTGCGCGAGCATGTTCTTCATCTGTTGGGCATTTGCGAAAGCCGACTCGTCATATTCGAGATCGCGGAAGGTGTTCATGGCAGCCACGGGCATGACGATCAGGGGGAATACACTGTAAATGGCAAGCGCCGGCAGAATGTCACGCCACATGTCAGCCTGACCATCGATCCTGGAGAGCAATGCGCCGAACACGGCAAGTGCGAGGAAACCGACAATGAGAAACTTTCGGGGAGACGGGTAACGTGGCAAGGCCCACATCATGACCCACCAGGCCAGGATACCTCCCGCAAAACCCAGGGCCTCGAAATCGCCCACGGTAGCCCACGCAAAACCCAAGGTTCGCTGCAGCATGAACGGGACCATATAGTTGTTCGCGGCAAGCATCACGTAGCCAAACAGGAACAGCGCCACGCCCGACACGTAGCGAACGCTCAGCATGTCGCGCACCCGCAGTATGGGGTTATCTCCGGCATGCTGGGTGCGTCCATAGAACATCAAACCGACGACTGCCAGGACCATCATCATCCCAATCAGCAGTACGTCTCCATAGAAGTCGTAATAAAAGCGCTGCAGTGCATAGAGCAGCAGGAAGCTTCCGCCTATCAGGATGATCTGTGGCCACAGATCCGGCTCCGAACGATACTCCGGTGCGACCAGCGGCCGATCGTGCAGGACCATGGATGCCATAAGTACGAGCGATCCGGCCAATGCGGCAAGAAGCCAGTAAATGGCGCTCCATCTTTCATGCGATACCGCGAGCGAAGCCAGCCAGGGTGCCGCCGAAATGTTCACCGCCACACCACCGGCAAGGTACTTGATGCCGACGAATCGCTTGGGCCCGGCGAGCACATGATGAATCATCATACGGGCGCACGTGAAAAGTGCGCCACCCCCGAGTGCCATCACAGCCCGTCCTGCCAAGAATGAAGAGAAGTCATCACTGGTGGCGCACAGCACGGCACCGGTTGCGCAAATGGCAGTGGCGTACTGGACGAATCGACGCGGCCCAAGGCGCTCCACGCACCAGCGCGCCATGGAGATCGAGAGAATCGCCACGCTCGCGTAGGTCGCCGAGGCAAAACTGAAGTCCTCCGGGGTCATGCCCAATTCGCCCATGAGCGGAACGGCGGCAAATGCGGTCATTCCCGACTGCAGGAAATCGACGGAGACCAGCAGGAAAATCGTGGCGTAGAACAGGCGTCCCGGGGTGCTTTGAGACATGTCGAAGCCTCTCCTGATTCGCGAAGGCGCTATTGATTCGCCAGGATGATCTTCTGCACGACGCCGTCTGCGCGCGCCAATTCGCCGGCGAATACGTCGGTCTGATAACCGTGGGTTCGAGATCCCGGAACTACCAGCCGCGTGCCGTCGCGCTGCCGAGTATCCACTACCACTTTCATCGACAACCCCAGTTGCAGGGGATGCTTTGCAATCTGCTGGGGATCGAGCGCTATGCGGACGGGCACCCGTTGTACGATCTTTATCCAATTTCCCGTCGCGTTTTGTGCCGGCAACAGGGAGAACGCGCTGCCGGTGCCGGCGTCCTGCCCAATGACCGTGCCCTCATAAACCACGTCTTCGCCGTACACATCGGCATAGAGACGAACGGACTGCCCAATCCGGATATGCCGTAACTGGGACTCCTTGAAGTTGGCGTTGACCCACAGGTGCTCCAATGGCACCACCGACATCAACGAGATCCCCGGGTTGATTTTCTGGCCCACCTGTGCGTTACGCTTTGTGACCACACCTGTCACTGGCGCTGGCACCCTAGTGCGGTAGGCCGCCACATAGGCCTCGCGGACCTGAGAGGCCGCAGCCAGCACATCGGGATGCGTGGCGATTGTCGTGTGTTCAACCTGTGCGGTGCTCGCTGCCAGTTGATGGCGCGCGGCATCCAGGGCGGCGCCAGCTGAGTGTACGGCGTCCTCCGCGTGTCGCGCCTCTTCGCCGGGGATGGCACCGCTGCCCACGAGTTCCTTTCGGTGAGCCAGGTCGGCCTTGACCCTGGCCAGTTCGATTTCCCGCAGCCGCTGGTTTGCACGAGCCTGCTCGACGGCCGCGTATTGGGTACGAACCTGGCGTACCGTCCGGGCCAGCTGCGCTTCGGCTCGTGCAAGCGCCAGCTTTGCGTCGGTATCGTCAAGCATGACCAATGCGTTGCCTGCGGTGACGTAGTCGGTGGTGTCCGCGCGGATGGCAGTGATGACGCCGCTGACCTGGGCGGTCACCGATACGACGTTGCCATCGACATAGGCGTCTTCAGTGGACTCCCTGTATCGGCCGGCAACGAGCCACCAGACAGCGATGCCCAAGGCTACCAGCACAAGCAGGATCCAGCCCGCGATTCGCCAGCGCGGCGCACCACTGGCCCAGCCGCCGCCCGAATCGCCTGGCGGATTGTCTCCAGGCTCGGAGTTGGCTGCGTTGTCATTCATGGCAAATCCCCAGGCGTCATGATTCGTCCGCGAGGCGTGGATCGGGGGAGGATGCCGGTGCATACCCTCCACCCAGTGCGCGAATCAGGTTCAGGCGCACCTCGCGTTCGCGCGCCTGCGATTCGATGACCAGGCGCTTCTGCAGCAGGACCTGGCCTTCAGCGATCAATACCTGCAGATAGCTGGCAACACCCTGGCGATACCGGCTGATGGCCAGGTCATACGCTTGCTGGGTGAGTTGCAATGCCTCATTCTGCTCCTTCTCCTGGGCATCGAGCCAATGCAGTGATATCAGTTGATCGACCACATCGTGGAGGGCATTGATCAAGGTTGCGTTATACGTTTCGACCGCTTCGTCATAGGCGGCCTGATTCAATGCGAGATTGCCGCGCCTGCGGCCCCCGTCGAAGATGGGCAACGACAGGGCCGGGCCGATACCTATCACCCGGCTGCCGGCCGAGAGAAAATCTTCGAAGCCGAGCCGCTCCAATCCAATGAAGGCATTCAGGCTGATGTTGGGATAGAACTGTGCCCTGGCAACCTTGATGTCCAGGCGCGCCGCTTCAACCCGCCATCGCCGTGCGACGACATCAGGGCGGCGACCGATCAATTCGACGGGAAGATCACTCGGCAATTGCACGATCCCAACCTTGGCCAGATGCGGCCGTTGCACGGCCAGGCCGGCGTCCGGTCCCTTTCCTTGCAGCGCTGCCAACTGATTGTTGAGCAGGGCGATGGATTCGTTGAGCGACCCAATACGCTCCCGCGCGATGGGCAATGCGGCTTCGGCCTGGGTCAGCTCCAGCCTGGAGTCGATCTGGGCAGCCACCCTTTGACGCGTCAATGCCAGCGTCTGTTCGCGTTGCTTCAGCGTGCTTTCGGCCAGGTCACGCAGGTCGTAGGCTGCATCCAGGCGGATATAGGTCCTTGTCAACGTTGTGGTCAACACAAGTTGTGCGGCCTGCAGATCTACCTCTGTGGCACGGGCACGATCGAGCGCAGCCCCCATGGCCGCTCGGTTTTTGCCCCAGAAGTCGAGTTCGTAAGTGACGCCCAGTGCCGCGTCATTGACGGTTTGCCAGGTGCCGGCGATCGGTGGCGGCACGGTGCCCGCCTCGCTGAAGCGCCGGCGTACGCTGGTGGCGATGGCGTTTACCTGCGGGTAGAGCGCGGCCCCGGCAATGCCGGACACGGCCTGGGCAGCCCTGACTCGCGCCTCGGCAACGCGCAAGTCTGGCTGCCCCTGCAGTGCATCACCAATGAACCGGTTCAGCTGATCGTCGCCCATGGCGATCCACCACTGCTCACTGGGCCAGGCCGCGGTTGAAAACGAAACCGATAAAAGACTCTGTGCCGCTTCCAGATCCTGCGGATCGTTGGCCGTGGCATGCGTGCGCAAGCCGCTGAAGCTCGCGCATGCTGCAAGCAGCATGATGGCGAGCATCACGGGGGCTAGCTGAATGAGCCCCTTTTTCATGTGGCGACTGTAACCATGATCTGGCACGCCCTCGCTCGCTGCTTTGAGGCAGTAGCTTCGACACGTGCATTGGCGTCCCGCATTCTCTCGCGAGGCAATATCTCTGCACGAAAGGCAATAAACTTCAGTTCCCGAACGGAGTCGTCAGTTCCGTCTCGTTCGTGTCCACCACGAACACCGCGAGGAGTTTGGCCGGTTTCGTCTCGCTGGCATTGGCGCTGACCTTATGGTGATCGCCCGGCATCTCGGAGAAGCTCTGTCCAGCCTTGTAGGTCATCGCCGGTCCGTCGTTCACCTGACTACGGATCTCCCCTTCCAGCACGGTCGCGTAGATGAAGGCGGATTTGGCATGCGTGTGACCAGGCGAGTAGCCGCCCGGGCCATATTCGACGAGCACGCCCTTGATGCTCTTGCCGGGAACGTTCGGCAGTTCGTGCTGGTAGACGACGGTCACCTTGGCATTCTTTGACTTCGGCGCCTCCGCGAGGACACTGCCGAACGGCAGGGTGGCGACAAGCAGCGAACATAGGATGCGTTTCATGGAACTTCCTATTCTTCATTTGGCTATGTGGGCTTAGAGTCCTGCCTGTGAGCGGCGGAGCCATTCGTCCAAACCGATGCGGCCGAGGCGCGCCTCGCCCAACGGCACCAGGGAATGCTCGTCAACACGACCGCCGAAGTATCGGGCTTCGGGGTCACGCACCACCTCACGCGGGTCGCCGACCGCCTTCAGATAGCGGGCGACGATTTCGTTGAATGGCGCGCGCTCCGGGCCGGCGATCTCGATGATGCCGTTTTGTGGCGCCGCGAGCGCCACATCGGCAACCATGGCAGCGACGTCGTCTGACGCGATCGGCTGGAAAAGGCCTGGCGAAATCCTGACTGTGTTTCCATCCGCACCGGAATCGGCAATGCCGCCAAGAAATTCCAGGAACTGGGTCGAGCGGATAATGGTGTAGGGAATGCCGGAAGCCTCGATCAGCCTCTCCTGAGCGACCTTGGCGCGGAAATATCCATTGTCTGGCGTTCGGTCGGTCCCGACAATGGATAGTGCCACATGGTGCCCAACACCCGCTGCGGCTTCCACCGCCAGAAGGTTGCGGCCGGAGGTCTCGAAGAATTCCAGCACCGCCTTGTCTGCAAATGACGGTGAATTGGCGAGGTCGATGACCACATGCGTGCCGGCCATGGCCTCCTGGAGTCCCTCGCCGGTTATGCTGTTGACACCGCTTTTTGGCGAGGCGGCAATGACCTCATGGCCGCCCTGCTGAAGAATGGCGACGGTCTTCGAGCCGATTAGGCCGGTGCCGCCGATAACGACGATCTTCATGGTTCACCCTCCATTGCCGACCACGGGAGCTCCTTGAATGGAACTCACATGTGATTGGCACAATACTACAAAAAAAGCAAATCGCAAGAATGCCGGCACCGGGTCAGCGGACCGCGCGGGGAAGCTGTTGCAGGGGCAGTCTCGCTTATCGGCGTATCAACCGACAGACACAAGTTTTCAAATTTCGACTAGGCCAAGACCTGGTGCGATGCCGATGCAAGGTAAATTCAACGCCTATACACAGACCGCACGAATTGGGATAATCGTAGTTTTCGTGCATGTATGGACCCGACGCCTTTTGCAAGCTTCTTGTTCGTGATATCGAAACGGTCTGCATGCATGTATCCGGCTTGCCTAGTGGGCCATTGCCGAAGCATGCCCGCAGCCTCGATGAGATCCGCGCACCCCTGTCCTTAGCAAAATCGCGGCGTGCCTGACAACGGCCGCCGGCACGAAAAACAGGCTTTAGGATGCTGGTTCAACCAATTTCGTCATCGCTTTGAGAAGCTTCGCAAACCTGCGTGGGTATTCCCTCCTTGCAAGCGGTTTTGCGGTTATGCTGCCGCGGTTCGCTTCATATAGGTCGAGTCGCTGCTGAGCAGCGCTTTGATGATGCGGGCGTTCTTGTTGGCTAGCGCGACTGCCGCACAGTTGTGGCCGCGTCGCGCAATCAGCTGCTGCAGCCAGACACTCTGCGGATCAACTTTTCTCGTTGCGTAGCGGAGGACCGCCCGCGCCCCGTGGATGAGCAGGGTCCGCAAGTATGTGTCGCCGCGCCGACTAATGCCGTGCAGGCGAGGCTTGCCGCCCGAGGAGTACTGACGTGGCACCAGGCCGAGCCAAGCCGCCAAATGTGGGCCGTTCCTGAATTGCTTGGCATCGCCGACGGCGGCGACCATAGCCGCGGCGGTGATTGGGCCGATGCCAGGCACTTCCGCGATCTTCTTGCACAGCGCGGATCGCTTCATAAACGATTGGATCGATGTTTCGATCAGCTGGACGCGCTCTTCGATCGCCTGCAGGTGCTGCAGCAGTTCAGTCAGTAGCGTCTGGCAGAACGACGTTAGTTCGTCGGCGCTCTTGCTAAGCAGTTCCGGGATTGCACGGCTGAACGCCTCTGGGGAGCGCGAAATCGTCAGTCCGCGCTCGCCGAGCAGGCCGCGCATCTGATTGATCATGGCGGTACGGTGGCGTAGCAGGATCGCACGCATGCGGTGCGCGGCCTGAATGTCCTGTTGCTCAACCGATTTGACGGTAACGAAACGCATAGCGGGCCGGCTAGCAGCCTCGACAATCGCCTCGGCGTCGTTGCGGTCATTCTTGTTGGTCTTGACGAAGGGCGACACATACTGTGGGCTGATTAGCCGAACCTCAATGCCGAGCGACTGGAAGCGCCGTGCCCAGTGGTGCGCTGTGCTGCAGGCTTCCATAACAACCATCGCTGGCTTCAGGGTATGCACCGCCTCCAGGAGCGAGCCACGCGAGACCTTTGCTCGATGCACAGGCCGTCCGCGGCGGTCGGCGCCATGAAGTTGGAACACATGTTTGGCGAGGTCGATGCCGAGGATGTCGATTTCCATGATGAAGCCCCACGTGTCAGGTTAAGGCCAGGCGTCGGGTCCATCTCAGTAAAAACTGGCGGTTTCCCAGAAAGCCTTTGCCGACAAGGCTTTCCGAACAGCCCACACGGGTTGGCCGCTTGCGAATGAGTGGAGGGCAACATATCCGCCCGCGATTCGGATCGCGCCATCTCGATCGGGGGCAAGAGATGCCGGGCTTGGGATTTCGCTATGTAGGAAGTGACCGGTTGCCGATGCGGCTGTCGGAATTCGATGTGGAGCGGTATTTCGCACTGACTGACAGCGACGTCGCGGCGATCAATGACCGCTTTCGGCCCGATAGGCGCGCTGGGGCGGCCATCCAACTGGTATTTCTGCGCGCAAGTGGGCATAGCCTCGGCCAGGTCAGTACGCTGCCGCGCCAGTTGCTCCACTACATCGGCCAGCGGCTCGGCCTAGCGACGCCGACGATCGCATCGCTTCGGCCCCTATATCGCCGGTACAAGACGCTCTACGACCACCTGATCTGGGCGTGCGGGTATCTGGGCGTGAAGTCAATCGGCCAGGACCAGTGGGCAGACCGCGAAGCATGGATGGGCCAGGATGCCAGGGAATCGCTTACGCTCGACGAACTGCTCCAGCACGCGCACTGCTGGCTGTACGAACGAAGGATTCTGATTCCCGCCGACCGGACGCTGCGGGATCTCGGTCGATCGGTCTGGGCAGAGATCGAGCGCCACACACTCGCCCCGATCGGGGCGACCGTTCCTGAGACGCAACTGGTGCGCGCCGATGCAGCACTATCGAGCCGACACGACGCCGCAGGCATGACCGTTCTCGAGTGGCTCAAGACGCCGCCGGCCCGGCACAGTCCGACGACGCTCACGGAAACGCTGGAGAAAATTCGGTTTCTCAAGGAGATCGGGGTACACACATGGACGCTGGACACCGTGCCGATCGATAAGCAGCGTGCCTGGGCACAGCGGATTCAGGCGCGCCGTCCGGTGAAGACCCGCGAGCTCAAGGTGTCGACGCGCACTCTTGAGCTGGTATTTTTCCTGTGCGCGACGCTGCTCGAGTTGACCGATTCGCTGCTCAAATAGGGCGTCGCGTTTCCGATCTGGTTCGGCACGCCTACAACAAGACCACGACAAAGCAGGCTCGCACACTCGCCTTGAGAAGATCGGCCCGGGCCTGGACCAGTCTGAACTCTGCATTCAGGCTGCTGCCCGAGATCGGCAAGGCCGAAGGTGCCCCGCTGCCATCTATGACACTCCGAACGATCTCAGGCTACGCCAGGCGATCGCCGACGGACTGGCGCCGCCTGATGGCGCAGCCATCCTGCAGCAACTGCAACCGATCGTGGCCAAGCTGCCCGCCGGCTACCGGATGGAGCAGGCCGCCATCGACGAATGTAGATCAAGCTCATCAACGAAGGCGCAATGACGCCAGGGGATCGTCTTCACCGATCTAGAGATACTCTGGTTGCAGAGTAACCTGGTGTCGGTCTTCGCCTTCGATGTATCGCTTGAGGGGTCATGCGTTGCGCTCGAAGCGAGAGTTGTATAGGCTTGCTAGCTACTGCGATTCCATAAGTCAGAGTTAATCATGTCCCACGTCAGTACAGGCGTCGAATATGGCCTACACTGCCTGCTCTACCTGACTCGCACACAAGCTGCGGTAGAAGAAGCGAGTGTCCGGGACCTGGCTGAGCTCCAGGGCATTCCAAGCGAGTTTCTGGCCAAGCTGTTCACTAAGTTGGCCAAGGCCGAGTTGGTGGTCGCCACGGAGGGCATCAAGGGCGGATTCCGACTCGCCCGGCCCGCCAACCGCATCACCGTCCAGGACGTGGTGGTCGCCATCGATGGTGACAAGCCACTGTTCGACTGCCGCGAGATCCGTAGTCGCTGCGCCGTCTTCGAAGATGAAGGACCGGCGTGGGCCACGCGTGGCGTTTGCTCGATACACGCCGTCATGCAGGCGGCGGAGAAAGCCATGCGTGCGGAGCTGCAGCAGCACACCCTGGCCGACCTTGCACAGCGCACCATCGACAAGGCACCCGCTAGCTATGGCGTACAGGTCGTCAGATGGTTGTCGGATCGAGCGGCCAACCGACGCGGCGACAAGCCGGAACCCACCCGTGGGAAGACACGGAAGAGCGCCTGAGGCGTATTCGATTCCATCCCCCAGGGGCTGGGAGTGGAGCTGTTGAAAGGGGTCGAGACGGCGTAGCCCCGCAGGTTGTCCGCACCCCTACCTACAGTCCAAAACCGACGAGGTGTTGTTCAATCCTTGCTTCATGCATCAGAAGCTGCAGCCCTTCGGCCAATCGATTTCCTGCCTCATGCAGAGCAGCTACCGGCATTGCCGGCAGGCTCTCTAGAATAAACCACATATGTGTGGCATCTGAGCTTAGCCTCGTCCTGACGCCCTGCCGCCAGTTCCATCGGCGACAGGTCACGCCCTTGTCGTCTCGCCAAATGACTTCGCCCGGCTCCGGGGATTCGTTGGCCAGCATGCCATCCTTCATGGTGTCGAATACTTCGGTTCCGTCAGCAATGGTCAATCTAGGAACACCGACATAGGCAGCCAAATTCTCTCCTCCGACCGGAACCGCATACTGAATGCTGATGGCGTTGTAAAGGTCGACGACGGGATCGATGCTCGGTAGGCAGCCATCGCGCAGCACCCGCTTGCGCAGGGCCTCAGCAGAACAAGGCGTTCGCTGCGGCTTGACACCGAACCTTCTGAAGACTTCCGCCCACTCTTGGAGATGGGCGTCCGCCCATGCTGCGCCTGTTACTAATAGCGACTGGCATGCCCGATCCAGCGCGTCGGTAGCAATACTAGGATTGGCCACGCCAGCAGCCTCAACGGTGATGCTCATGGCCTTAAAGCCGGGGGCAAGAACCGCAATCGCGGGATCGAGTAACGGCACAACAACGGACATCGAGGTCCTCCAGTTCACGAGAGAGGATGGAGCAGCAACAACCAACACAGTACGGACATGAACACCGCGATGATCAGGTCCAGTACACGCCAAGCCACTGGATTTCGAAAGATTGGAGCCAGCAGGCGCGCGCTGTAGCCAAGCGTCGAGAACCACAACAAGCTTGCCGCACAAGCCCCGAGGCCAAATGCCCACTGAACCATTCCCTGATAACGTGTGGACAAGCTGCCGACTAGGATCATCGTGTCCAAATAGACGTGCGGATTCAGGAAGGTGAACGCAAGACAAGCAAGCAGTATGCGACACCAATTTGCTTCATCGGCTTGGCTTGGCGTCAACCCGCTGGAGCCGTTCCATGCTCGCGTTGCGGCCTTTAGGCCATACCAACCGAGGAACGCTGCCCCGCCAAACCGCAAGGCTTGCAACAACTCAGGCCACTCTTGCACCAGCGCGCCAATTCCGGCAACCCCACAGAGAATCAGGGCGATATCGCCCAGGGAACAGACCGCGACGACAAGACCGACATGACGACGCTGCAACCCCTGTCGCAGGACGAAGGCATTCTGAGCTCCAATGGCAATGATGAGGCCGGCTCCAGTCATAAAGCCGGCGGATGCTGCAGCGACAAACATGGTAGAACACGAGGAAGCGAGAAGCAGAAATGTTGCCCCGTGTCTTGTCCTAAGGATAGCTAATATTTCTTAGTACAATGAAGTAAAACTAATGTAGGTGGGAAATTGGACCTGATACATCCGCAGTTGGCCGCCTTTGCCACGGTTCTTGAGGAGGGTAGCTTCGAGGCCGCTGCACGCCGGCTGTCCATCACGCCATCAGCCGTGTCTCAGCGCATTAAGGCCCTCGAAGATCGTCTAGGGCAGGTACTCGTTGTGCGCCAAACTCCATGTCGGCCGACACCTGCGGGCGAGCGGCTCCTGTGCCGTGTTAGACCAATGCAAGCGCTCCAAGACGAAGCATTGGCTGACTTTCTCCCGGAGAAAAATGCAACGACATTAGCGCGCTCCGTGGCCATCGCTGTTAACGACGATTCGCTGGCAACCTGGTTCCTGCCGGCGCTGTCTATTCTTCACCAGCAACACGGCTTTCTGTTCGATCTGTACGTAGACGACCAGGACCACACACTCGAATTCCTTCGCGTCGGCTCGGTCCTGGGAGCAGTCACTGCTGAAGCAAGGCCGTTGCAAGGTTGTGAAGTTCACGCGCTCGGTGCGTTACGCTACCGCGCCATAGCTTCGCCGGAATTCGCCGCACGCCACTTTGAGAATGGGATAGAGGCGACTGCGCTAGCGCATGCCCCAATGATCGTGTTCAACCGCAAGGATGAACTGCAGTGGCGCTTTATGCGACGCGTTACTAGAGCACGGATAAGACCACCAGTGCATTACATGCCTACGTCCACCGGCTTTGTCGAAGCGGCGGCTCTCGGTCTTGGCTGGTGTCTTGCCCCCGAAATCTTAGTTGAGCCAGCTTTGCAGACCACGCGCATTGTCGTCCTTGACCTCACACGGTGGCTGGACGTACCACTGTACTGGCAGCATGCGGCCGTGCGTTCTAGCACGCTGCAGCAAATCACGCGGGCCTTAAACGATGCCGCTGGAAGAGCTTTGATTACATGAGAGTTCCCGCACCCGTAGCGTCCCAAGGATGATTTGCCGTCGACCATGTACTTCAACACTTCACGTTCCTTAACCGCTTCGCGGTCAGGCTGCCAGCGCGCGGAGGTTTAGACGGGAGCCTGTCCATATGCCCAAGCGTCCTCAGCAGTACAGTCGCGTCATCCAGGTAGAGTAGCCCGTAAGACTTCCTGTTAGATCAAGACTTTCGGTCAAGAAAGAAGGCTCTGTAGCCGAGCTTCGGCCACAGAGCCTAACCCATTCCTGCAAACATCCCCACCAGGCGCGGTACTTAGCGCTTGCGTAGCGGCGGCACGTCGGTGCAGACACCTTTGTAGATCTCCGCCGCCATGCCGACGGATTCGCCGAGCGTCGGGTGCGGGTGGATGGTCTTGCCGATATCCACCGCGTCCGCGCCCATCTCGATGGCCAGGCAAACTTCGCTGATCAGGTCGCCCGCATGCGTGCCGACAATACCGCCCCCAATCACGCGATGGGTTTCCTCGTCGAAAATCAGCTTGGTAAAGCCTTCGTCCCGACCGTTGGCAATGGCGCGGCCCGAAGCGGCCCATGGGAACACGCTCTTGCTGTACTTGATGCCCTGCGCCTTGCACTCGTCCTCGGTCAGGCCGGCCCAAGCCACTTCCGGATCGGTGAAGGCCACCGACGGGATCTGCTTGGCGTCGAAATACGCCTTCTCGCCGTGGGCAGCTTCGGCTGCAACGTGGGCTTCATGCACCGCCTTGTGCGCCAGCATCGGCTGGCCGACGATGTCGCCGATCGCGAAGATATGCGGCACGTTGGTGCGCATCTGCTTGTCGACATTGATAATGCCACGGTCGGTCACGGCCACGCCAGCCTTCTCGGCGCTGATGCGCTTGCCGTTGGGTGCGCGACCTACTGACACCAGCACCAGGTCATAGCGCAGTGGCTCAGCCGGGGCCTGCTCGCCTTCGAACCTGACGTAGATACCGTCCGGTTTCGCTTCGACGCCCACCGTCTTGGTCTTCAGCATGACCTTGCCGAAGCGGTCCTTGTTCTTCTTTTCCCAGACCTTGACCAGGTCGCGGTCGGCGCCGGTCATCAGGCCGTCGAGCGTTTCCACGACATCGATTTCGGCACCGAGCGTGCTGTACACCGTGGCCATTTCCAAGCCGATGATGCCGCCGCCGATGACCAGCATCTTGTTGGGGACGTCGGGCAGTTCCAGCGCGCCGGTCGAGTCGACGATGCGCGGATCCTCCGGAATGAAGGGCAGCTTCACCGCCTGGCTGCCGGCGGCGATGATGGCCTTCTCGAAGCGGATCACGGTCTTCTTGCCGGTGCTGCGCTTGCCCTCGCCCTCGGTCAGCTCGACCTCGAGGTGATGCGGGTCGAGGAAGTTGCCGATGCCGCGCACCACCTGCACCTTGCGTGCCTTGGCCATGCCCGCCAGGCCGCCGGTCAGCTTGCCGACCACCCGGTTCTTGTAGTGGCGCAGGCCGTCGAGGTCGATCTTGGCTTCACCGAAGAGGATGCCGTGGGCGGCCAGCGCCTTGGCTTCGTCGATCACGGCGGCGTTGTGCAGCAATGCCTTGGAGGGGATGCAGCCTACGTTCAGGCAGACACCGCCGAGGGTGGCGTAGCGCTCCACCAGCACGGTGTTCATGCCGAGGTCGGCGGCGCGGAAAGCTGCCGAGTAGCCGCCGGGGCCGGCGCCCAGCACCAGCATTTCACACCGGATGTCGGCACCACCGCCCTGCGTGTCGGCGGTCGGCGCAGGGGCCGGTGCCGCGGCAGCCGGCGCGGGGGCAGCGGCCGGAGCCGGGGCCGGCGCTTGCGCGGGCGCCGGGGCGGCGGCGGCCTGGGCTTCGACGGTGCAGATCACCGCGCCCTGGCCGACCTTGTCGCCCACCTTGACCTTGACCTCAACCACCTTGCCGGTGGCCGACGACGGCACTTCCATGCTGGCCTTGTCGCTTTCCAGCACGATCAGCGACTGCTCATTCTCAACCGTGTCGCCGGCCTTCACTAGCACCTCGATCACTTCCACCGCGTCGAAATCGCCGATATCCGGCACCTTGACTTCGATTTCACTCATTGTTACTCCTCAGTACTTTGCTTTGCCTTCAGTTTTTCAGGCTTCTATTTGTCCACGCCACGCGGCTCACACGGAGATTCGCCTGAAGTCCTCCAGCATGCGGACAAAGTACTGGTTGAATCGGCCGGCTTCCGCGCCGTCGATAACCCGATGGTCCCAAGACAGCGAAAGCGGCAGCGTCAGGCGCGGCACGAACTGCTTGCCGTCCCACACAGGCTTCATGTAGGACTTCGCTACACCCATGATGGCGACTTCCGGCGCGTTGATAATCGGGGTGAAATAGGTTCCGCCGATGCCGCCCAAGGAGGAGATCGAGATGCACCCACCCTGCATCTGGTCGGGCTTGAGCTTGCCCTCGCGAGCGAGCTTGGCCAGTTCCCCCATTTCCTTGCTGATTTCAAGCACGCCCTTCTTGTCGGCATCCTTGATAACCGGCACAACGAGGCCGTTCGGCGTGTCTGCAGCGAAACCGATGTTGAAGTACTTCTTCAGCACCAGGTTGTCGCCATCCAGGGAGCCATTGAAACTCGGGAACTTCTTGAGTGCCGCGACGGTGGCCTTGACCATGAATGCAAGCATGGTGACCTTGATGCCGGCCTTCTCATTTTCCTTGTTCAACTGAACGCGGAAGGCTTCGAGCTCGGTAACGTCCGCTTCGTCGCAGTTCGTGACATGAGGAATCGTCACCCAGTTGCGGTGGAGGTTCGCACCGGAGATCTTCTTGATGCGGGATAGCGGCTTCGACTCTACCTCGCCAAAGCGCGTGAAATCGACCTTCGGCCACGGCAGCAGGTCCAAGCCCGAGCCGCTCGCCGCGGCTGCCGGTGCAGCGGTCTGTCCGCTCATTACACCCTTGACAAAATTCTGTACGTCTTCCTGGGTAATACGGCCCTTTTGGCCGGTACCCTGAACGCGCGAAACGTCGACGCCCAGTTCACGCGCGAACTTGCGGACTGACGGGCTAGCATGCGAGCTATTCACGCCAGCCCCTTGCGCAGCAGCACTGGCTGCAGCAGGAACCGGTGAAGCAGGTTCAGGCGAGGCCACTTGCGCAGGCACTGCCACGGACGCGGGCGAAGGAGCGGGCGCGGACGTCTCTGCCTGCGCAGCAGCCGCAGAGGCCAGGGCTGGCGCAGGGGCCGGTGCCGCCGCTGCTGCGACAGCGCCTTGGGCTACGCCATTCGCCTCCAGGATCAGAATCAGCGTGCCCTCAGCCACGCTATCGCCGATCTTGACCTTCACTTCCTTGACAGTGCCACTTTGCGGCGACGGCACGTCCATCGTGGCCTTGTCCGACTCCAGCGTCGCCAACGCGTCTTCCGCATTGATCTGGTCTCCTGCCTTCACGTGAATCTCAATGACCGGCACGGCACCAAAGTCGCCAATGTCCGGCACCTTTACTTCGCAAACTTGACTCATCTTTATTCTCGCAATCGTTGCCCTTCATGGGGACTACTCAGTCGCACCGTGAGCGCTTGAGCCGGCTTCAGCGGACGCAATGCGCGCTCGCTACGCAGGGCTCGTTACCTGGTGGCAACGATTCTATTTATGTGGGTGCGGCATTTGGCCCCGTATTCAGGCCGTATGGGCGCGCGCTACGGCACAAGATGCTGCGTGTTTTTAGCCGATAGCTGACATAAGCGCGCGGCATAGGCACCCTCATCGGGGCGGCATGCAACCCGCCTCCAGCCCGCCGCTTCGCAAAACTTCATGAGCCTTATAGTCCATCTAACGCGGCCGCTAACTGAGGAGAGGACAGACTTAGCGACGCTGGAGATTCTAGGAAGAAGACCAACGCACGTGATGCTGATATCGATACTGCTACAGATGCAATTCAGGGAGATATGCTGTTACGACGTCGACACTGACACGTTCGTGCGGCGTCGTCGGCCATCACTTGATGTCTTCAGCAGGGTATGAGATGGCGGCGAATGCTATGGCGGTCATGACGCAAAAACTTGCGAGCGCATACGGCAATAGAAATAGATACACGGAGCGCTCCTGCCCTTTTCCATCCGAGAGCGTGGCTGCAATGGTCATTCGCACTGGCGAGAAGAATCCCAGAGACATGCCAGAGACATGCTGCACTGCCGCCACCGCGGCCACACTGAGTCCTGCCTGGACAGCCAGAGCTTGCAGAGAGGGAAGGAATAAACTATTAGGAGGATTTCCGCTGTTCGCCAGGATCCCGAACGAGCCCGAGACTACCGGTGCAAGCAGCACAGCGTTTTCATGCAGACTGGTCATCAGTCCATTAGCAATCGCACCGGCGATCCCCGCGCCCGTCGTAACTTCGGCCATCATGGCAAAGAAGAACGCCGTCAAGATTGCCTGGTGACCAGTCTTCCAAGCACCCTTCGCCTCAAACCAAAGAAGATGTCCTTGGCGCGTAAGAGCAGCCGTGACTAGGGCGTCGACGATCAGCCAAATTCCAGCGTGCAATAGCGGACGCAACTGTGGCAAGTCTGCAAACGGAGCAATACTCAGAAGAGACGAAAACTCGCTTCGAATTCCAGGATGCAGCCGTGTCAGCGCCAGGCCAGAAATGAGCAGGATGAACGGCAGAACCTTGCGAGCTGCCACGAGCAGTTCGCTCGAACTCGGACGCTCCGCCAGCAGGTAGTACACCGAAATCAGTATGCCGTAGGAGGCAAGAAGCGCAGTTTCCGGTCCGATAGCAGCCGTAGCGGCAGCCAGGAGCAGCATTCCCAAGGTGATCCACGACGCCTCGCGAACGCATTCACTCACTGAACTCTCGAACCCGGCATTTCGCGCTGTGCGCCAGAACATGGCTAACCAGACCGGCATCAACAGAGCTACAGGCACTGTTGCATGAAGTCCCAAGGTCGTAGGTGTGACGCGCGCATAGGCCGCGGCAAGTACCGTCCCGCTGCTCATGGCTCCCCATGGGATCATTGTTTGACTGAGCATTGCGAAGACCATCAGGTATCGCGGTGCAATGTCGAACTTCTGCAGCATCCCTACGGTTCCCAGCATGCCAACGCCGAATCCCGTCGCAGATTCGGCGAATGGTCCTACGAGGAAGCTGGCAAAGAACAGCCGTCGGCGCCTTTCTGCCGGCGGATTGAGCGTGCTTTTTTGCTCGGTTTGGCGCTGCGTCGCCTTGGCTTCCACCTTCGACGAATGCCGCGACGCCACCCGCCAGAAGAGGAGGCCTCCGAACACATATGGCGCAATGGTCAATCCAATCCATGCCCCTCTTGCGAGCGCTAGTCCCAGCTCCTTGTAGCCAAACGGAGTGACCCCGCCCCAAACCGCGACAGGAACCGAGGCGACCAGACCTAGTAGTGCTGCGACCGCCACGGACACCCGTCCGCTGACGATAGCCGCCACGACGAGCAATGCAGGCATCGCCCAAACAAGATATTGCATTTGTTGCTCGATTCCGAAGAGGCGCGAGTCAGCGCTACCGGGCTGACAGCTATGATGGCTTGGACAATGAAGCCAAGATCATAGCAACCAGCGCCACCCACCGAGGGCGTCCCGCATTCATCCCTATAGTGACGACGCCGGCAACGACAGCCCCATTACGCCTACCACCACCGCTGACAAGCGTGAAAGTGCTTCAGATTTTGCTGCATAGGCTTCTTGTAGGCGCTCAAGAGAAAACATCGACGCGAGCACCAGATGCCAAGTCATGGCGTTCCCAACGACAATCGCGAGCGCCGCCGCTATGAGAGTGGGACTTGCCGCAGGCGGTAGGGCTACCGAAAAGACACCGGCGTAGAACAACGCGGGCTTCGGGTTGGAAAGGCTTGTGAGCATCCCCGTCCGTATTGCCTTCGTTGCCGTCAGCGAACGAGCGGCGTTCATAGCGTAAGCATCGCTACGCCAAAGGCGTACGGCGAAATAGAGAAGATATGCGGCCCCGAAGACTTGCATGGACCTGCGTAGCGCCGGTACCGCCGTCAAGAGCGCCCCCAACCCGATGACCGCCGCGCAAGACCAGATCGCCGCACCAATAGCAATTCCAACCGCAGCGTACGACGCTCCCCGCCTGTCTCCACTGGCTGCCAACTGAGAGACCAACAGGACGTTTGCCCCCGGGGTCAGCAGAGCGCCAACGTGCAGCAACCAAATTGCGAAGAGTGAGGAGAACACGCCGATGTCCTAGTTGTGACACGAGCTTGGGCCCGGAGACATCGTGGTTAGTCGATGAAGCGCGCCGGATTCTGGAGATTTTCCTGAAACCCAAAGTATGGGAAGCGCAGACACCATTGCCCATGCACTGCTGGGCATATGAGTTATGCCGTTTCGGCAGTTCATACGGACCGGTTGGCCATCCTGAATCGCGGGCACAAGTGGGGTTAGGTAGGTCTCTTAGGATCCGGTTTCCTTGCGAGCATGCAGCTCCGAAAACCGAATATCAGCTATCAGTTTGCGGTCATAGTCGGCGCGCGGGTGGTCAATCAGAATCCATGGCAGCAGTAAAAACAACAACCACTTTGTAGGAGACAAGTTAATGAACTGCGCCATGAAGTCGCTCGCGATTGCCTGCCTGATTCTGACGGCAGGTGGCTGCGCAACCCACGCTCCCATGACCTCGCCCACTGCGGGTACCTACGATGCGGATGCCACACGGTGGTCCAACGCGTGGGTGGAAGTAGACGCCGCAGCGTTCGAGCGGAACATCGTCCGGACCAGAGAGACCATCGGACAAGGTACCAAGCTGTGCGCGACGATGAAGGCCGACGCGTATCGCCACGGCCTGGCACTACTCATGCCCAGCGTGATCCGCCAAGGCATATCCTGCATCGACATTGCCAGCAACGAGGAAGCGCGTATTGCTCGCGAATCCGGCTACAAGGGACAAATCCTTCGACTGCGCTCTGCTTCAACCCCAGAAATGGTCGCAGGTATGCGCTTCGATATCGAGGAGCTTGTCGGCAACCCGACCGGCGCCAAGCTACTGGCGGATGAGGCAAAGAAGGCGAACAAGACTGTCCGTATTCATATGGCCCTGAACGCCGGCGAGATGGATCGCAATGGCATCGAGATGAGGGCACCCGACGGCCGACAGCAGGCCCTGGATATCATCAAGACACCGAATCTCCAGGTCGTCGGCATCATGACCCACTTCGCACTGGAGGACAGAGAAAAAATCAAGGCGCAAGCGAAGGCTTTCTCGGACGATGCAAACTGGATCATCGCTAACGGCGGGCTGCGGCGCGAGGACATTACCCTCCACGCCGCAAACTCCTACGCGACAATGGAGGTACCTGTGGCTCGCTTCGACATGGTCCGACCTGGTCGTATCCTTTACGGCTACTCCAGTTATCCTCAGTTCGAGAAGCTGCTGACCTTCAAGACCCGGGTCACCACGGTCAATAGCTACCTTGCAAACACCGGCGTGACCTATGGTCATACCTACATCCTGAAACGGGACTCACGCCTTGCGAATATTCCGGTCGGATATGCAGACGCCCACCGCAAGGCTTACACCACTGGTGACGTCCTTATCAGGGGTCACAAGGTTCCGATTGTCGGGGCCATCACGATGAATACCCTGATGGCAGACGTCACTGACTACCCCGACATCAGCACCAACGACGAAGTCGTCTTGTACGGAGCGCAGAGCAATGGTGCACTGACCGGTGACGATCTCCAGAAGTTCATAAAGGAGTCGATGGTCGAGATGACGACTCGTTGGTCTGTCAACCCACGTATCCTTCGTTCGCCAAATGGCGCGGCGGCAGGACAGTAGTCCCTCGGGTAGATAAACCCCCCTCCAGGCGGGCTGGAGGGGGGCACCCCTTTCTGGACTGACCGAATCTCTGCAAACTGGCCCTGTGCTGGCCATCCCTCCACTGCTATAGTCCGGCAACTCCTTGCCTCAATCCCTTCTTTGTGCCAGTCAGTTGCCAAGCGGGAGTTGGCATCACACTCGTACCAGCGCTACTCGCCATGTCGCAACGGAAGCACACCCTCCACTACTTCCCCCAATCCGGAAACTCGTACAAAGTCGCGTTGGCGCTGAATTGCGCCGGCATTCCGTGGAATGCGCAGAAAGTGGACTATTTCGGCGGCGAGACGAGAAGCGAGCAATGGCGCAGTAGCGTCAACGAAATGGGGGAAGTTCCGGTTCTGGAAGTCGATGGGGAGAAGCTAACCCAGTCGGGGTCCTTACTCCTTCATCTGGCTCAGGAAACGGGCAAATTCGGCGGCGCAAATGCGGCTGAGGTCCAGGAAATCGTGCGCTGGATCCTGTTCGACAACCACAAGTTCACCAGCTACCTGGCCACATACCGATGGATGAAGACCTTCATGCAGCCCGCGCCGCATGAAGAGGTGCTGAAGTTCTTCAAAGCGCGAGTCGATGGAGCGCTGGCAATCGCCAACAAGCATCTCGAAACGAACTCGTTCATCGTTGGCGACCGGGCCACCATTGCAGACTTCTCCATGGCAGGGTACCTCTTCTATCCGGCTGAAGAATTCGGCTTCGACGTTCGAGAGACCCATCCCGCCATTTGCCGGTGGCTGGATCGCCTGCAATCCCTTCCAGGCTGGAAGGCTCCCTACGAGCTCTTCGCCTGAACTCGGCTCGCTCCCGCCCGAAGCTGCGTATCCCTCGGGGCGCGCAGCGATTACTTGGCCAGGGTCTTGAGGATTCCGGCCAGTTTTCGGGCGGCGTCCTCAATCGCCTTGTCTTCGAAGCCGCCGAAGCCCAGAACCAGCCCAGCCGGCCGCTTCCTCCCCGCATACATCGACGACACAGGGCGTAGTGCCACTCCAGCTTCTCGGCCAAGGGCTGCAACCTCTCTGTCGTCCAGACCCTCAGCGAGCCAAAGCACGAGGTGCATTCCCTGGTCCGAGGGTTGCAACCAGGCCAAATCTGGAGCAATGAATCGCTCCAGGGTTTCGATGACAAAGGCTCGCCGTTCAGCATGTACCCCGCGGACCCGGCGAATATGCCGGTCCAAATGCCCTTCCTTGATAAACGCCGCCAGGACGTATTGATCCGCGGTTGGAGGGTATCGGTCCATCAGGATGCGCGCCCCCACATAAGCGTCAACCAAGGCGTCTGGAACGACGGCATATCCAAGCCGCAACGACGGATACAGGATCTTGCTGAATGTGCCGAGATATATCACCCGTTCGGGTGCTAGGCCCTGAAGCGCAGGAAAGGGATGGCCGGCATATCTGAGTTCACTATCGTAGTCATCTTCTACGATCCAGCTTTGATTGGTTTCCGCCCACGCGAGCAGTGCCTTGCGCCGCCCCATGCTGAGGGGCATGCCCAAGGGAAACTGATGTGAGGGCGTAACAAATGCCACGCGCGCCTGGGCATCCATTTCAATGCCAGCCGCGACGTCGATGCCCTCTTCGTCCACAGGCACATGGACGATGCTGTCCTTGAACCCGATGCTCTCCAGGATGGCAGTGATTCCGCGATACGCCGGATCCTCGACCCAAACGGTGTCCGAGTCCTCCAGAAGGACCTGGCAGGATAGAAAGAGACCTTGCTGCGTGCCGGTGGTGATGACGACCTGATGCGGCTCGCAATGTACGGAGCGCGACCGGCGCAAATAGTCTGAAATGGCCTCGCGCAATGCCAAGACGCCCTGAGGCTCGCTGTAACCGGCAGGGGCTGCATCGCCGCCGCGCAAGCGATTGCCAAGCCTGCGCCAGACCTCATTGGGCCCGGCCGCTCCCGCCGGCACCGACACCGCAAACGGCACCGGCGGAAGTGCGGCGAATTCCTTCTTTATGTTGGCGAATGCTTTCGCCTTTGCCGGCAGTTTGACGGTCTTCCTCTCTCGCTGCCTCGGCGATGGGGAGCGATCCAGCGCCGCTGCAACGCGCGTACCAGCCCCGTGCTGGGCCGAAAAGATGCCTTCCGCCACCAGTTGGTCAAACGCCTCAACGACTGTGCCGCGCGACACCCCCAGAGCCTCCGCGAGCGCCCGGGATGACGGTAGGGGCTCGCCAGGCTTCAACTCACCTCGCGCCACTGCGTCGCGCATGGCTTGGGCCAGCTGACGGCTTAGCGGACCGGCTTCTCGTTGCAGTGTGCCAATGAAGGGGATTTCGGGGACTTGTGCGGTTCTAGGCATGCGCGCAACTGGATAGTGGACTAACGATATCCCATCAAACTGGCCCTACACTCTACTCCAGTTTTCCACCAGAATGGACTCCAACACCCAAGAGAATGTCGGAGCAGCCATGTACGTACCCGCTCACTTTGAAGTCACCAGCACCCAATGGATGCACGAGTTGATTATCGCGCATCCGTTCGGAACCCTCTTTACGCATGGGAAGAGCGGGCTGGATGCCAATCACATTCCGTTCGAACTCCACACGGACACTTCCGAACTGGGCATCTTGAAGGCGCATGTCGCCCGCGCCAATCCGGTTTGGCAAGACGTCGCCAACGGAGACGAAGTCATGGTGGTGTTCCGTGCCGGCGATGCCTACATCTCCCCGAACTGGTACCCAAGCAAGCACGAGACGCATAAGCAAGTCCCCACTTGGAACTACCAGGTCGTCCACGCCTACGGCCGCGTCACCATTCACGATGATGAGCGTTACGTCCGCGGTGTCATCGGACGCCTCACGCGTACCCACGAAGCGACTCAGGAGCGCCCCTGGAAGATGTCGGACGCCCCCAAGGACTATATGGACACCCTCGTCAAAGCCATCGTCGGCATCGAGATCGAGGTCACGCGATGCCAAGGGAAGTCGAAACTTAGCCAGAACAAGGACGTTCGCGACCTCCGGGGTGCGGCTAACGGGGTGATGGAGCAAGGGAACACCCTGATTGGCAACGCCATGCATGACAGTGCCGACGCCAAAGAGCGCGCCTGAGAACTCAACGCGTATCCCGATCGACGCCCCCACATGGTGAACGAGCAACTGTCCGGACAGCAGCAAAAGCAAAAGACTTTCAGGCCAGAGGCCGCAATCCGGCCACTGGCGCTGCTCCGCAGCATCAGAAAATAGCTGCTATGCACTGAGATGCATGGCTTGTTACCACAGCGAGAACGATACTGTGTAACGAATGGCCGGTCAAAGGCCGCGCCCATAAATAGATAGAAGTAAGGAAGAGACAATGCCCCGATACGCCGCCATCTCCGAGTTCCCTGGCACCTAGGCACGCTGCTCCCTGGAGCGCCTCCGCCCAGGCGCTCCCGCCGAACTGAAGAGCCGTGATCGTAACGCTCGATCCGGCCTACCTCCAACACTCGTGCAACCGCGCCCGCCTTACATGCGGCGTTGCCTGCTGCTGCACGTGTACTACTGAAAAGAAATCGAGAGATGTCGCAATGAACACCATCGATTACTTCTTTAGTTTGAGCTCGGTATGGAGCTATCTCGTGTCGGAACGGGTGAAAGACCTCGTCGCATACCACGGAATGCAAGTCCGATACATGCCGGTGGCATCCATCGCCAGGGAGCGAAACCTGGCAGCGAATGCCGACGTCCTCCCAGTCGAAGCGACCAGCCCGCAGACTGTACCGGATACGGACCTGGCTACCCGAGTCGTCATTGCCGCGCAGCACCAGGGCATCGATGTCGCGCCATTAGTGGACAAACTCCTTCGCGCTCAGTGGTGTGAAGAACAGAGCGTTGCCGATGAGGCTGCACTACGAACAATCCTTCACGCTGCTCGTCTGGACGACGAGCTTCTTCTGGAAAAAGCAGGCAGCCAGGACATGAAGGTCAGCGCCCATGAGATTGCCGACAAAGCTCGGGGTCATGGGATTAAAGGCCCGCCGCTCTGGGTCTACCGCGGCGAAGTATTCCAAGGGCCCAGCTCACTGGTCCATTTGGCACAAGCGATTTGGCGCAACGAGGCTCACGACGATTCAAGTCGCAATACATAGATTCCATCCAGTCACGTTCTTCAGAGGAGACAACATGAAACTCGCGAAACTGTCATTGGGCATCATTTGCGGGATGCTCGTGTCCGGCGCCGCCCTGGCCGGTCAGACGTTCGACACCGTCAAAAAGCGCGGTTACGTCCAATGCGGCGTCTCGACCAATCTCCCCGGCTTTGCCTTCACGGACAGCAAGGGCGTCTGGCAAGGCATCGACGTTGACACCTGCCGCGCAATCGCCGCAACGATGTTCGGTAACGCCACCAAGTTCAAGGTGATTCCCCTCACCACCCAGGCCCGATTCACTGCCCTGCAATCTGGTGAAGTCGACGTTCTGACGCGTAACACCACCCAGACGATGTCGCGCGACACGACACTGGGCCTCATCGGCGTTGGCGTCAACTACTACGACAGCCAAGGCATCATGGTCACCAAGGATTCGGGTGTCACCAGCGCCAAGAAGCTGTCCGGCGCCACGATCTGCGTACTTCCGGGCACGACGACCGAACTCAACCTGACGGACTGGTTCCGAAGCCTGAAGATGTCGTTCAAGCCGGTCCTTCTGGACACCGTCGACGAAATCAAGCGCGCGTTCGTGTCGGGTCGATGCGATGGCATTACGCTGGACAAGTCGCAGCTGGCGCTGGCGCGCATCACCTTCGGCAATCCGGAGAAGTATGTGATCTTGCCGGAAGCGCTCTCCAAGGAGCCGCTGGGCCCGATGGTCCGCCAAGGTGACGAAGCTTGGTTCAACGTCGTGCGCTGGACTCTGAACGCGATGCTGGAAGCGGAAGAGTACAACCTGACTTCCGCAAATGTCGACGCGGCACTGAAGACGACTGCACCGAACCTCCAACGAATGCTCGGCACAACGCCTGGCATGGGCAAGGGGATGGGCGTCGACGACAAGTGGGCCTACAACATCATCAAGCAGGTCGGCAATTACGGCGAGGTCTTTGATCGAAGCCTCGGCGCAAATAGCCCGATGAAGCTAGAGCGCGGCCTGAATGCCTCCTACACGAAGGGTGGATTGATGTACGGCTGGCCGATTCGCTGAAATCGATGCGATAGGCCTTCCTAGCGGGTCGCCAATCGCGGCCCGGTTTCACCCTATAAGTCGGACCCCACCATGCAGCATTCCACCTCTCAAGCGCCCAATCGCGGAAAGTCCATGCGCTTTTCATGGCACGACCCGAAGCTGCGCGCGCTGATCTACCAAGCACTGGTTATTGGCATCGTTATCGGCCTGGCCTGGTACCTGGTGCACAACACCTTGCACAACCTGTCGACGCGCAACATTGCGACAGGCTTTGGCTTCCTTGACAGGGAAGCAGGATTCTCCATCGGCGAAACGGTCATTGATTACTCGCCGGCAGATACCTACAAGCGAGCCATTGTCGTCGGTTTGGCGAACACCGCCTATGTGTCGGTTATCGGGCTTTTCTTTGCCACCATCCTAGGCACCGTGATTGGCATTTCGCGGCTGTCGACCAATTGGCTGGCGGCCAAGCTCGCCTCTTTCTATATCCAGGCCATCCGGAACGTACCGTTGCTGCTGCAGCTTCTCGTCTGGTACGCGATGATCTCCGAGATCCTTCCTGGTCCTAGAGCTGCGTTGCACCCACTTCCTGGCGTATTCCTATCGAACCGCGGTCTGCTCGTCCCGGCGATTGAGGGCGGCTCCACCTCCGCAGTTGCCCTGGGAATTCTGCTCGCGGTGCCTGCTATATTTATCGCCACCAGCCTGCGCAACCGCGTTCAGCGAAAGACGGGTTCCTACCACGCCATTTGGCCCTGGGCCATTGCCATGTTGGTGGTGTTCCCCCTCCTGGCCTGGGCCCTGACTGGAACGGACCTACAGCTGGACGCACCTCATCTGAGTGGATTCAGCTTTGAAGGTGGCTGGAACTTCTCGCCGGAGCTGTTTGCTCTTCTGGCGGGCTTGATCACATACACCGCTGCCTTTATCGCTGAAATCGTCCGCTCCGGCATCCAATCTGTGAACAAGGGACAGTGGGAAGCCGCGCTTTCGCTGGGCATCAAGCGCTCGCGAGCCCTTCGGCTCGTCATCTTGCCCCAGGCATTGCGCGTAATCGTTCCGCCGACCACGAGCCAGTATCTGAACCTCATCAAGAATAGCTCGTTGGCAGTAGCGATTGGGTATCCAGACCTTGTGTCCATCGTGAACACGACTTTGAACCAGACAGGCCAGGCCATTGAAGGGATTCTCATCATCATGTGCGCGTTCCTGACTATCAGTCTCGCCATTTCTCTGCTGATGAATCTGTACAACAAACGCATCGCATTGGTGGAGCGCTAACCATGAGCATGACCCAACAGGGCAATACGGTGGTAATGCCCAGCACTCCCCCGACACGCTCCACCGGCATCATTCGCAGGTTAAGGCGCAATCTCTTTGCTTCGCCGGCAAGCACTCTGACCACGGTGCTAGTTGTGTGGTTGCTACTATTGGCTGCGCCTCCGCTCGTCGAATGGCTACTAATCAAAGCAACGTTCAAGGCGCCCAATGCCAATGTCTGCCGGGAAGCCGGCGGAGCTTGCTGGGCGTTCATTGCCGAGAAGTATCGTCTGATTCTGTTCGGGCCGTACCCCTATGACGAGCAATGGCGTCCGCTGCTGGCGACATTCCTCCTGGTGGCGACCATCGTCTGCAGCGGTATCAAGCGCTTTTGGAACCCAATGTTGCTGGTGGCATGGACCGGCTGCTTGATTGCCGTAGCAATTCTCATGTGGGGCGGGATCCTTGGGCTCACGCACGTGGAAAACGTGCAGTGGGGCGGACTGCCGCTCACATTGATTCTGTCGACCTTCGGCATTGCTTTCGCGTTTCCGTTTGGTGTTCTTCTCGCACTTGGCCGGCGCTCGCGGATGCCAGCAATCAAGGCGATGTGCGTGGGTTACATCGAACTGATTCGAGGCGTACCGCTCATCAGCCTGCTCTTCATGTCGTCGGTCATGCTCCCGCTGTTCCTTCCCGAGGGCATGGACATCGACAAGCTGCTGCGCGCACAGATCGCAATCATTATGTTCGCTGCGGCCTACATTGCCGAAATCGTGCGCGGCGGCCTGCAGGCTATCTCGAAAGGACAGTACGAAGGTGCGGAATCGCTGGGTCTTAGCTATTGGCAGCAAATGCACAAGGTCATCCTGCCGCAGGCGCTCAAGATAGTCATCCCTCCCCTGGTGAGCACCTTTATCGCGCTCTTCAAGGACACGTCGCTTGTCGTCATCATCGGGATTTTTGACCTCACACAAGCAGCAAAGGCTGCACTGGCCGACCCAGCATGGAGCGGCTTCGGGGTAGAGGCCTACATCTTCATCGGCCTCATCTACTTCTGCTTCTGCTACTCCATTTCGCGCTATAGCCAGCGCCTTGAACGCGAGCTGACAAGGGAACACAAGGCAACGAAGGCCTCGTGACATCCTGGCTCACTAGAACTTTTTGGTAGAAAACATGACCGATTCCATTGTCACTCTCGAAAACGTCAACAAGTGGTATGGAGACTTCCATGTCCTTCGAAACCTCAACCTTGAAGTCCGTCGAGGCGAGCGTATTGTTATCTGCGGGCCGTCCGGTTCTGGTAAATCGACCATGATCCGCTGCATCAATCGCCTTGAAGAACACCAAGCCGGTGTGATTCGCGTTGACGGCACGGAACTCATCGATGACCTGAAGAGCATCGAGTCCATCCGCAAAGATGTCGGTATGGTCTTCCAGCACTTCAACCTTTTTCCCCATCTGACCGTCCTCGAGAACCTTGTCCTTGGACCGACATGGGTACTCAAGCGCTCGAAGGCAGACGCTGAGGCGGCTGCAATGAAGTATCTGGAGCGTGTCCGCATCCCTGACCAGGCAAACAAGTACCCGGGCCAGCTTTCCGGCGGCCAGCAACAGCGTGTCGCGATCGCGCGCTCGCTCTGCATGGCCCCCAAAATCATGCTCTTCGATGAGCCGACGTCTGCGCTCGACCCCGAAATGGTCAAGGAAGTTCTCGACGTCATGGTGAGTCTTGCACAGGAGAGCGGTATGACGATGCTCTGCGTGACACACGAGATGGGCTTTGCCCGAAACGTCGCCGACCGTGTCATCTTCATGGACCGCGGCGAGATCGTCGAGGAGGCGGCTCCAGACACCTTCTTCTCAAGCCCGAAATCCGACAGAGCGAAGAAGTTCCTCAGCCAGATCGTTCATTAGTCTTTCCCTCGCGCCATACATTTACGAACAGGCACATCAACGATGAAAGAATCAAAGTCTCTCGGCTTCCAGACACGCGCCCTGCACTCCGGCTATGACCCTCTGAGCGAAAAATTCGGGGCGGTCTCCCCCCCGATTTACATGACGTCGACCTACGCCTTCGACAACACAGAGGAGGCCGCCGCGCCATTCAGCGGGGAGAGCTCTCGTTACGTCTACGGTCGCCAACACAACCCGACCCAAGAGCTCCTGGAAAGGCGTCTAGCAAACCTTGAGGGTGCAGAGGCTGGTCTGGTAACAGGTTCGGGCATGGGGGCAATCTGCTCGACGCTGCTGACCCTCTTGTCGGCCGGTGATGAGCTGATTGTGCACCACACGATGTACTCCACTGCGACGTCCTTCGTCTACGAAGGCCTACCGCGCTTTGGCATCACGGTTAAGAAGGTAGACCTTACGGACCCGGCCAATCTTCACTCCGCAATCACGGACCGTACCAAGGTTATCTACTTCGAGACACCGATCAACCCCACGGGCCAGCTCCTGAACATTCGAGCACTGGCGGATGTTGCCCATGCATGCGGAACTGCGAAAGTTCTCGTGGATTCGACATTTGGTTCGCCAGCGTTGCAGAACCCTCTGGCACATGGCGCGGACCTGGTGATCCACTCCATGACCAAGTACATCAATGGTCACGGTGACCTTCTGGCCGGCGCGGTGGTTGGCGATGCAGAAACCATCGGCAAGATCCGGACTGTCGGTCTCAAGTACATGACCGGATCGACCCTCGCTCCCATGATGTGCTTCATGGTCATGCGCGGACTGAAAACGCTTTCCGTTCGTATGCGTCAGCATGGCGAGAGCGCGCTGAAGGTTGCACAGATGCTCGAGCAGCATCCTGCAGTGAAGGTCGTGCGATACCCGTTCCTGGAAAGCAGCCCCGACCATGAGCTGGCGAAGACGCAAATGCGCGCTGGCAGCGGCATGCTTTCGTTTGACCTGAGATCGGGTCTAGAAGGCGCGATCAAGATGATTGACGCACTACAGCTCATCTCGCGCGCCATCAGCCTCGGGGACACGGAGTCGCTCATCACTCATCCTGGCAGCTTGATCAAGGCGCGTCAGAAGGTAGAACCTGCCGCACGCCTAAGTGACGGCGTAACGATGGACCTGATTCGTCTGTCGGTAGGCTTGGAAGACGCGGAAGATCTGATTGCCGACCTGCGCCAATCTCTGGACCGCTTGGTCTGATTGAGGGCATATCGGCTTGGCCTCGCGTCACCGGCGGCTACGCGAGGCCCTTTTTTCACCCGCAAGCGTAAGCTGCGAGCTTTTCTCACCAGTGGCCACCTCAAGCCCGCCTAAGGGCCCCTCCGGCGAAGATTGAAACGCAAGCTCCGGAAGACTGCCTGCACGAAGCACTCGGAGTGAGATAGGCTCCGGGAATGCTCCCCCTCTTCTAGCACGCTCCCCCTAGCGCCACCAACCACTCGACGCAGGGCAATTTGCCCCAGTGAGTTGGCAGACCGGCCACTTTCGGGAAGGCTCTCGTGAGAAAGTCGATCGCTTCCGTTGGACGCGCACTCCTGGCGATCGCGCGGCTTGTTTCGTTCGTAAGACATGAATCTTCCCTATCGGATACGTTATATCTCGGCGACAGCGCGAAGCAACTTCGGGACGAAGGTGCCCATGCCACACGCAAACATGCGGCGCAGGAAACTGCAAAAAGCAGGCCCCGGTGAAATAGTGGCCAGCGCGTATGGATTTGCTGCGGAATGTCGACGAAGACGACTAGGTGTGATTTCAAATTTGAAATGGATACGCTCAAATTTGAAATATGAAAGGCCGCCCAAGGAGGAGACAGTCGAGTGGGCGAAGCGGCTAGCCCACCCTAAGAGGTCAAGCAGTCGCAGGAAGCTCGATATCCGGATGCAGACCTGCAGCTCTAGCCACATCCTGCGCAGATAGTGACAATTCCCGCACAAGCGGATTGTCCGCTCTGTCAGCGCGAACGATGGCCACAACGCGCCGGCACATGGACGGGCGCGCAATGGCAACCTTCCTAAGGTGATATTGAGTCAGCAGCCGGTCCGGAATACGCTCCGGGAGTATGCAGGCACCCACACCGGTAGAGACCATCTTGAGCATTGCATCGACCGTTTCGGCTTCGGCGACAAACTGAGGGTACAGCCCACTACTGTGGACCATCTTGCGAAGCACGTAGTGCGGAGGAAAGCCGACAAGACGGGGTAGCGTTTGCGTCAGGTCTACTGGCCCGGCCAAATCACGGTCGTTTCCGACAACGAGGCACATGCGATCGTCGAACAAGGGAGTGGCTACCACCTTATCTGAGGCGACCGCTGTGTCGTAGACGAGGCCGAGGTCAGCCCTTCCAGTCTCCACTAGCGCCACCACCTCCGGCGAGCCTCGGCCCATTACAGACAGGCTTACCGTCGGATGCAATCCCGAGAAGTGCGCGACAAGCTCACCTACGAAGTAGTAGCTCAGCGTGTGGACGCTCGCAAGCTTGAGCGTGCCATGCAAACTGCCTTGGTCTCGTAGCGCCTGAACCGCCGAGTCGATCGCAACGAAAGCGGGCTTCACTTCCGAGAGCAGATTGCAGCCGGCATCGGTGAGCTCCATTCCTCTGCCGGTTCGATTGAATAGGTTCCTGCCAAGAGAGGCCTCAAGGGAGGCAATCTGCCTGCTCAAAGCCGGTTGGGTGCAATCCAACTCCTCGGCCGCGCGCGATAGCGACTGGACCTCAGCAATTTTCAAGAAGTAACGCAGCTGCCTATCTAAGGTTTCCACAATCGCCTCCCCCCATCTCGTTCTGCCCCTTCGCCTTTGAACGAAGGGGCGTTTCTGCTTATCTTGACTTCTTCAGTCCAAGCGCGTGCCGAGCGGCACGTGCAATCGACTGTGCATCCACACCAAAGAACTCACGGAGCGCGCCGCGAGTATCGCTGCGACCGAAGCCGTCGGTACCAAGCGTGATGTAGCGACGCTCACCAGGCAGGTACGAGCGGATGCTCTCTGGCACTGCGCGCACGTAGTCGGTCGCTGCGATGATTGGTCCCTCACTGTGCTCGATCTGCTGCGCGACAAAAGGCTTCGCCTCCGTGCTGCTCTCACCGAGCAGATCATGACGCTCCCATTCCGCGCCATCTCGAGCCAGCTCACTCCAACTGGTTACGCTGTAAATGGTGGCGTGAATTCCCTCTTCTGCCAGAGCTTGAGCAGCTTTGATAACCTCGGTGAGGATGGCGCCCGATCCCATCAGCGTGACGCGATGAGCCGGTTCGGCGCTCACGGCAGGACGTTCCCAGCTATCAAACTCATAGCAGCCGCGCAATATCTGCGACTCGACGCCAGAAGACAAGGTCGGCTGAGCATAGTTCTCGTTCATCAACGTGACGTAGTAGAAGACGTCGCGCTGCTCGACCATCATTTCGCGAATACCCGCATCGACGATGACCGCCATCTCCGCAGCAAAGGCAGGGTCATATGCCTTGCAGTTCGGAATGGTCGCTGCCACAAGGTGGCTCGTACCGTCCTGATGCTGCAGCCCTTCGCCACCCAGGGTGGTTCGGCCGGACGTCGCACCGAGGAGGAAGCCCCGCGCACGCTGGTCGGCTGCCGCCCAGATTGCATCCCCCACTCGCTGGAAGCCAAACATCGAGTAGTAGATGTAGAAGGGAAGCATCGCCAGCCCGTGGACGCTGTAACTGGTAGCTGCGGCTGTCCAGGAGGCGATAGCGCCGGCTTCGCTGATGCCCTCTTCCAGGATCTGCCCGTTGTGCGCCTCGCGGTATGCCAGCACCGAGCCAATGTCTTCAGGCGAATAGCGTTGGCCTACGCTGCTGTAGATACCGACCTGTTTGAAGAGGTTCGCCATCCCGAAGGTACGGGCCTCATCAGCAACAATGGGAACGATCCGCGGTCCGAGTTCCTTGTCCTTCAACAGGCCGCCGAGCAACCGGACGAACGCCATCGTCGTGCTCATTTCCTTCCCATCTGCCTCTACAGCAAACTTGCCGTAAGCGGACAGCGCGGGCTTAACAACGACTGCACATTCCACGTTTCGCTTTGGCAATGCGCCGCCAAGTGCATCACGGCGCGCACGCAGATAGCGCATTTCATCGCTGTCTTCGGTCGGCTTGAGGAACTCGAGGGCGGTAGCCTGCTCATCGGTGAGAGGCAAGTTAAAGCGATTCCGGAATTCAAGCAGTTGCGCTTCGTCCAACTTCTTTTGGGAATGGGTGGTCATCTTGCCCTGGCCAGCCGTTCCCATGCCATACCCCTTCTTGGTATGGGCAAGGATTACGGTCGGTTGACCCTGATGCGCTGCCGCACGAGCATAGGCAGCATGGATCTTGACCAGGTCGTGACCGCCTCGCTTCAGACGGTCAATCTGCTCGTCTGTCATGCCCTGCGCGAGAAGCGTCAGCTCGGGATTCTGTCCAAAGAAGTGCTCACGGTTGTATCGACCGTCCTTGGCAGCAAAGGTCTGCATCTGCCCATCCACGGTGTCCCCCAGCGCACGCGTCAGGGCACCGCTAGCATCCCGGGCAAACAGACCATCCCAGTCGCTACCCCAAACCAGCTTGATGACGTTCCAGCCCGCACCTGCGAACAGCTTCTCCAGCTCGTCAATGATGCGGCCGTTACCGCGAACGGGGCCATCGAGGCGTTGCAAATTGCAGTTCACCACCCAGACGAGATTGTCGAGGTTCTCACGTGCCGCCAATGTCAGGGCACTCATAGACTCCGGCTCATCCATCTCGCCATCGCCGAAGACACCCCAGACCTTTCGACCGTGGCACTCCAGCAAACCGCGATGGCTCAGGTAGCGCATGAAACGAGCGTGGTAAATCGAGCTGATGGGACCAATTCCCATCGAGCCGGTGGGGAACTGCCAGAAATCCGGCATCAACCAAGGGTGTGGGTAGCTTGAGAGCCCTCGAGCTCCGCTCTGAGGAGCCGTGATCTCTTGGCGATAGTGCGCCAAGTCAGCTTCCGTAAGTCGCCCCTCGAGAAAAGCTCGCGCGTAGACACCAGGTGCACTGTGCGGCTGGAAGAACACGAGGTCATTCGCGCGGAAGAAGTGGTTGAAGCCCGCCTCAAAGAGATCCGCCGCACTGGCATAGCTCGCAATATGCCCTCCGAGCTCGCCGTATGCCTGGTTCGCACGGACCACCATTGCCAGCGCATTCCAGCGCATCAACGAAGCGAGCCGCTCCTCGATGGCCAAGTCGCCGGGGAAAGCAGGCTGCTCCTCCACAGGGATCGTGTTGACATAAGGGGTTCCCAATTCAGGGCGCCACCCGATACGCCTCTCGCGTGCGAGTTCGGCTAGCCGGTCCAGCACAAAGCGCGCGCGGTCAGCGCCGCAGGCTTGAATCAGGCCAACGAAGGCATCTCGCCATTCGGAAGTCTCAAGAGGATCCGAGTCGCTCTGCTGGGCAGCGACCAGATCAAGGAGTTGGGGTGAAGTCGGTGTGTTCATGACAAAAATTCTAAGGTGCCGCCCTCAGAATTACGTGCCATAATAGACCGTAGGACACTTTGTTTCCAGCATAATCTTCTGCAGCGAGGCTGTTTTCAGGGCATGTATGAACCTCGATACAATTGATCTGCGCATCTTGGACCACCTTCAAAAGGACAGCGCCTTGACCAACGTAGAGCTGGCGAAACGCGTCCATCTCTCCCCCTCTCCATGCCTTGCGCGGGTTAGAGCACTTGAGAGCGCGGGAGTGATTCAGAGGTACGTCGCGCTGGTGAGTGCCGCCGCGCTTGGGCTTGGCCTGAACGTATTTGTGTCCATCAGCCTCAAGGACCAGAGTAAGGCTTCGCTTGTGGAGTTTGAGCGCCGCATCGCAGAACACGATGAGGTCATGGAGTGCTACTTGATGACTGGTGACAGCGACTACTTGATTCGCATTGCAGTTGCCGACATGGCTGCGCTCGAGCGGTTTATCTTGGAACAACTCACTCCCATACCTGGCATCGAGAAAATTCGGTCCAGCTTCGCTCTCAAGCAAGTGCGCTACAAGACAGCGCTTCCATTGCCACAACGTTGCAACTAGGCGAGTCGTAGTCAGTGGAGGGCTTCCATTGCCGACCACAGCTCTTCCGCGCAGGTCATACGGTCCACGCCACCCATTCGGAACCAAGGGCACCCAGCGGCAGCATATAACGCTGAATCCATGCCCGCGAGGGGAGAAATTCGGCGTCTAATGCGGCAGCTGTCTCTCTACAATCCTTTTACGCGACTGATCTTACCGTTGTCGAAAGGATTGTTTGAGCATGAATCTGCCGTCCCCCGAGTTCCCCATTCGCGCTGTACCGTCCGTTGAGTCTGAAGTCAATGGTGCCGATATGGTAGTGATGGCTCTCGTAGAAGAGGGCATCAAATCGGTATGGGGTTACCCCGGCGGCGCTGTTCTACCCATCTATGACGCGATAGAGCGGCAATCGGACGTCACACATCTCCTGGTTCGCCACGAACAAGCTGCGGTGCATGCCGCGGACGGGTATGCGCGCGCCACGGGGGAAGTGGGGGTTGCCTTGGTGACATCCGGCCCCGGCGTCACGAATGCGGTTACCGGCATCGCAACCGCATATTTCGACTCAATCCCGCTGGTGGTCATCTCCGGCAATGTGCCCACGTCAATGATCGGCGAGGACGCCTTCCAGGAATGTGATGCTGTCGGGATTACACGCCCGGTGGTTAAGCACAACTTCCTGGTCACGAGTCTGGAGTCCCTCCCGCGCACGTTGAAGAAGGCTTTTCACCTGGCCCGCACCGGAAGACCCGGCCCAGTTCTGGTCGATATTCCGAAGGACGTTTCCCTTGCTCGAGGGCGCTTCGAGTACCCCACGTACGCAAATCTTCGTTCTTACAATCCCGTCATGGATGGGCATGAGGGGCAAATTCGAACTGCCGCGCGCGCCTTGGCTCGAGCGCAGCGCCCCTACCTGTATGTCGGTGGTGGGGCAGTCGCATCCGGAGCGAACGGGGTAGTCCAAGAACTGGCCAGGTTGCTGAATGCACCTGTCACGACAACCCTCATGGCATTGGGCGCCTTCCCGGCGAGCGACCCGCTTTATCTCGGCATGCCAGGGATGCACGGGACCTATGAAGCGAACCGGGCGATGCAGGAGTGTGATGTGCTCCTGTCGATTGGTGCCCGCTTTGATGACCGGGTAATTGGGAATGTCGCTTCGTTCAGCGCGAAGCCGCGCGAAATCATCCATATCGATATTGACCCCGCGAGTATTGGCAAACGCGTCAAGCCGACGGTCCCCATTGTAGGTGACGCCTTGCGCGTCGCTCAGAGGCTTGTCGACCTGCTCAAGAAGTCTGTGAAACCGACTTCCGACCTCGCGCCTTGGTGGCGTGATATTGCCGCATGGCGCTCGACAGGTTGCCTGGCCTACAAGCGAGATGGACAGAGCATCAAACCCCAGTACGTCATTGAGACGCTCAACCGGCTTGCCCCACCGGACACGATGATTTGCTCCGATGTCGGTCAGCATCAGATGTGGGCCGCACAACACTACTACTTTAACCAGCCGCGACAATGGCTGAATTCCGGTGGTCTTGGCACTATGGGGGTCGGCTTGCCCTATGCAATGGGTGCCAAACTCGCCTATCCCGATCGCGAATCCGTTGTGATTACTGGCGACGGCTCGATTCAGATGTGCATCCAGGAACTGTCTACTTGCAAGCAGTACGACCTGCCGGTCAAGATCATCTGCCTCAACAACGGCTACCTCGGGATGGTTCGCCAACTGCAGCACGTCGAGTACGGCCAGCGCTATAGCCACTCGTACATGGAGGCGTTACCTGACTTCGCAGCCCTGGCCCGCGCCTTTGGACATAAGGGAATCACGATTACCTGCGAGGCAGAGGTGGAGCCGGCTCTGCAAGAGGCCCTGGAAGAGAAGCAACAATCCGTCTTCCTTGACGTCCGCATCGATCCATCCGAGAACGTCTGGCCGATGATTCGGAATGGCCATGGCTTGGACCGCATGATCCTCAGCGACCCCTACGACCAGTAAGGCCGAGCTAACTCACTAGCGCCTCGCGAATCGGCTCCTCTTTATCGCATGACCATCGACTCTAGCTACTCGCATCATCCTCATAAACCCGCTGCTGACGAAGACGGTCAGACGCTCGCGGCAACCCGATCCGATAGCCCCTGCATCGGCATCTGCTCGACCTTGTTCGATGAGGTATGCCAGGGGCTGCGGCCGTACCGCCACTGAAGTGAGTTGGGTATTCTTCAGCAAGGATGAGAAGCAGGCGATTTGGGAGCGAATTACGGCAGAGGCAACAGCGCAGCGCTTTCGCCAACAGTAACGCCGTCGCCTGGAAGCTACGAAGCACTGTCGGAAGCACGACTGCAGCCTCGGAGATGGGGCGTAGACTGCTTCCGACCTCGATCGCCGGCCTCAATACCCAAAGCATCATCCCTTCTTGCGGTCGCTGACGACTACAAGCGCTTGCGCCTGGACCTTGCCCACTGACCGCGACCTGTGCGGAATGGAGGCGTTGAAGTATAGCGAGTCGCCTGCATTCATACGGACTGTGCGGTCGTCAAACACCACCTCCATCTGCCCTGATACGACGAATATCAGTTCCTCCCCTGCATGACTGGCCATCGGCTGGTCTTCGGCCAATTTGAACGGCGGCAGCATGATGAAGGGCTGCATGGCCTTGTCCGGCCGCTCTGTTGCAATGGCTTCATAGGTGTAGCCATGTCGCTCCGTTGACGGACTGAATGGAATCCGGTCGCCGGCTTTCACGTGAAGGATCTCATTCGCACGCGATGACCTGGAGATGAGCTGATCGACGGTCACCGACAACGCATCAGCGAGCTTGAGCACGGTTCCGATAGTCGGCGACGACAATCCCCGCTCAAGCTTCGAAAGGTAACTTTTTGTCAGCGACGAGCGCTGCGCCAGCTCTTCAAGCGTCAAGCCGTTCAGCTTGCGAAGCTCTGCCAGGCGCTCCGCAATGCTGGGGGCCGCTGCCTCCGTACTCACTTCCTGCTTTTTCGTCATCCCAAGACCGGAGTTCCCAAGCGCCTGCACAGGCGCTTCCACGGCTGGCGATTGTACGTGGCGCGCGGCCTCACGACAACTCAGTTGCACGAATGACACTTTGGTGTCATGCTTGACACGCTTGTTTCCAATAACGCCACATAGGAGAATGCAAGTGAGTCCCAGCCGCCCCCGCTGGCGTGACCTGACTTCCGTGGTCACCCTTTCTACTGCAATGCTGTTGAGCATCCCCCTTGCCGGTCACGCGGCAGATTATCCCGACAAGCCAATTACCCTAGTCGTACCGTTTGGTGCTGGGGGCATTACCGATCTGGTGGCCCGCGCCACCGGTAAATCCCTGTCGGAACAGCTCGGTCAGTCCATCGTTGTGGAGAACCGCCCGGGTGCGGGAGGTAACATTGCGGCAGACTTCGTGCGGCGTGCCCGGCCCGATGGCTACACCCTGATGTTCACCACAGTCGGTATCCTGGCTGTCAATCCGCATACCGACGTCAAGGTGAACTTCGATAGCGCAAAGGACTTCACCTACATCTCGCTCGTTGGCTCAACCCCACACTTGGTCGTAGTGGGCGCAAATGTCCCGACAAAAGCCCTCCCTGATCTCATCAAGCTTGCTCAGGGCAAGCCTGATTCTGTCAGCGTTGGAACCGCCGGCGTCGGCAGTTCGCCGTACCAAGGGATGCGCGTGCTCCAGGATATGGCGAAAATCAAGTTTCTCCACGTGCCATTCAAGAGCGGCGCTGAATCCGTCACCAATGTGGTATCGGGCCAGGTGAACATGACTTTTGAGGCCACACCTCAGGTCATGCCGTTCGTGACATCGGGCAAGCTTCGAGCCCTGGCGGTAGCGAATCCGCGCCGACTGTCCACCGCACCACAGGTTCCATCTACGGCCGAACTGGGGTTCCCGTCCTTGGTTTCAGGTTCAGTTGCTGGCCTTATCGGGCCGGCGGGGCTCGATCCTGCTATCGTGAAAAAACTCAATGCCGCGGTAGCCACCGCGACAGCGAATCCTAGATTCAAGGCGACACTGGTAGCTCAAGGCACTGAGCCTATCGCCTCGACGCCCGAACAATTTCGAAAGCTGATCGCAGAAGAGAATCAGCGATGGTCTGGCCTACTTCGCGTAGGCAACAAAGCAAATTAAAGCGTCGCCCCTAACCTGACCTCCTTTCCAGCACATCCCAAAAGGACACACCATGGCTGACACAATGCAACTGAGCAAGAGCGAAATCGTCGCGTCTTCGCTCCAGAAGATGCAGATGGAACTCCCGGCTGACAAGCTGCCCCTGCGTGAAGCCGTCGCAGAAACCTGCCGAATCCTGTTCGCGTTCGGACACGATTCCGGCTTGGCGGGCCAGATCACGGCGCGGGCCGAGGAGCCGGGCACGTACTACACGCAGCGCCTGGGTCTTGGCTTCGACGAAATCACCGCGGATAACCTGCTGCTCGTCAATGAGGACCTGGAAGTTCTTTCGGGAAGCGGGATGCCGAACCCGGCGAATCGCTTCCATTCGTGGCTCTATCGCGCTCGTCCGGATCTGAACTGCATCGTTCATTCCCATGCGCCGCATGCCTCTGCGCTTGCCATGCTGGAGGTTCCGCTGACGATTTCCCACATGGACACTTGCGTCCTCTACGATCAGACGGCGTTCCTCGAGAAATGGCCCGGTATCCCTGTCGGCAACGAAGAAGGCGAGATTATCTCCACGGCGCTCGGCGACAGGAAGGCGATCCTGTTGTCGCACCACGGCCTCCTGGTTGCCGGTGCATCGGTGGAGGAGGCGTGCGTTCTCGGGGTGATGTTCGAGCGAGCCGCTCGCCTTCAACTTCTGGCAATGGCTGCTGGCGAGATTCAGTCGATTCCGCCGGAACTGGGTCGCGAAGCCCAGCGTTGGGTAAGCACACAGAAGCGGTTCGAAGCGACCTTCGCCTACTATTCCCGCCGCGCTCGCCGGGAACTTGAGTCCGGGAGGCTCACCTCTTAGGGTGAGCGAGATGGTGGCCACTAAGAGCACCATCTCAGTTACCTTACCGCGACTCCGATTCTCTGCAGCACTTCCGACGTATGCTCACCGATAAGCGGCGAGCTTTCGCGATGAATTCCCAATCCCGGAACATGCGCCAATGGCAGCTGACCGATGCCTTCCGCTCCGACCCAATGAAATGCATTTGTCGCGCTGACATGACCATCTTTCAGCCAGTCGCCGTAGGACTGGACCTTTTCGGCGAACACGCCTGCCGCGTGAAGCTCGCGTAGCAATACTTCTGTGGAGAAGTCAGTGCTAGCCTTGCCCAGAATGGTCATGAGCTCAGCGTTGTTTTCCACACGTTGTGTGGCATTTACGAACCGAAGATCACCTACGACATGCTGTAGTCCCAGCCTCTCGCACAACGAAACGAAATGCTGCTGAAGCCGGCAAGACACTGATACAGCCCCATCGCTGGTTGGAAGTAGTCCGACCGGGGCGTAGAAGAGCTTTCCCTCACCGCCGGTGGCCGAATACTCTGCAATCTTGGCGGCCTGGAAGGCTGCCGCAGACTGCATCATGCTGATATCGAGATAGGTACCTTCGCCCGAAGCGCGCCGGTGCGCGAGCGCCGCAGCGATGGCCACATGGAGATACAGTCCGGTCACGACATCCACCGCCACCATGTTCTGGCGACGCGGAACGCCGTCCAGGGTACGATTCATCACCATCATGCCTGAAAAGCCCTGCATAAGCGCATCAACAGTTCCTCTTGCGCTGTTCGGTCCTGTCTGTCCAAAGCCCGAGACCGAGGCATAGACAACATCTGGCCGCAGCGCTCTTACATCTTCGTACGAAAAACCAAGCCGTTTGACCACGCCTGGACGAAAGCTCTCTACGAATACATCGCTGGACCGTATGAGAGCTTTCAATCCCTCGCGGCCAGCCTCGTCCTTTAGGTCCAATGCGACTGACCGCTTGCCGAGGTTGTAGTACCACGAATGAATACAATGATCGCCGTATTGGTCGCCAAGAAGCCGTCCCCAATCCCCGTCGGGAGGCTCCACCTTCACAACATCCGCGCCGAACTGAGCAAACAGCTTCGTTGCGTGTGGGCCGGCAATCCCCTGGCTCAGGTCGCAAACTGTTAGGCCTGCAAAGCTATCGCTAAGATTCACGTGACCTCCAGGAGGAAGGGAGGGAAACGAACGTTGGTAGTTAGTCCGCGTAATGATCGATGAGAAATGCACCAATGCGCTCGTTCTGCATTTCCGTGGTGCCGTCAGCATATCCAGCAAGCTTCAGGTCCCCGAGATGCCTGACGAGCGAGGTTGATTCGAGCACCGCACAAGCACCCATTGCCTGCATGCAACGCTCGACGCCGAAGAGCGCCGATTCCGCGGCAAACTTTTTTGCGTGGGCCGCAGCGAGGGTCGCGTCGCAACCGTCGGCAATACGCTCTGCCGCCCGGTAGGTGAGAAGGTTTGCTGCTTCCAAGCGATTTGCGACATCGGCCAGGTCCCATTTCAGTCCCTGATGGTTCAGTAGCGATTCACCGAAGGCTTGACGTCCAACGCAGTATCGGACAGCCGTCGCCAAGCTCTGTTGCAGAGTTGCGACACACATTGCCGCAACGTGGGTGCGTGCCCCGTTGATGGCCGACATGCCGAGACGAAACGCCTCACCAGGTGCATCGACCATGTACGAATCTGGCACGAAGACTTTGTCAAACCTCGCACCGCCGAGTCCCGCCGGATGCCCGACTGCCATGGGATGTGCTGGCAGGCGCTCCACCCCGGCAGCAGACATATCGATGATGAAACGTCCAATTCCTCGTGTTCCAGTGGCCGTTTGCGCGGACACAAGCATCAGGTCGCAGATCGTGGCATTGGTAATCCAGGCCTTTTCCCCGGATACGACCCACCCACCCGAAACCTTCGTGGCGGTTGTCCGCATGTTTGCTAGGTCGCTACCACCGTTAGGCTCGGTGATACCCACGGAAGCAATTGCATCCCCCTGGAGAAGGCGCGACAAATGCCGTTCTCTAACCTCCTCAGCAGCGCGGGTGGCAATGATGTAGACCATGCTCTGCATATTGTTCAGACTGAACGCCGTCGCAAAGCTCCGCCTGGCCAGTGCATGAACCATGCTGATCTTTGCAAAGTATGACGCTCCCAGGCCTCCGAGTTCGCGCGGTGTCTGCAGCCCCAGCATGCCCAGTCCCCCCCATGCCTTTGCGATTTTGCGAGATACGTGCACTCGGTCCACCGCGGAATTCCGGGCAAACGGCTCAATAATGTCGTTGCAAAACGCCTCAATTCGAGCAAGTGCATCTTTTTCATCGCCGGAAAGGCGCTTGTCCCAAACCTCATAGATTCCGCTTGCCGTCATCGCTAGACCTCGAGGGCGCGCTTGATGGTCTGCTCAAGCATGTCCAGACGGTCTTGGCCCCAGAACGCCTCGCCGCGAAAGAAGTAAAACGGCGCACCGAAGACGCCACGCGCGATCGCTTCGTTCGTATTTCGGATGTATGTGAGCTCGGAACGTGGGTCCGTTGCCTCCGCAAGGATCCTCTCTCCCTGCAGCCCAAGCCCCTCAGCAATGCGCACGAGCTCCCTTGGATCCTCGATGTTGACATCGTCTACCCAAAGCGCGGTCATGATCGCTTGGGAGATGTCGTACGTCTCAGCACCCAGAACCTCTGCTGCGATGACGAACCAGGACGGGAGGTGCCCTGTCTTCGGCCAAAACTTGGGTTCCAGATTGATTGGCATTCCCAGGATGTCGCGAAACCGCTTCATCTCCAGCAGACGGTAGTTTTTCCGTTCAACGGAGCGGTACTCCAACTTGATTCCGCCGGTACGTGAGTACACAGTCGCCAAATCAATCGGCTTGTGCTTCACCTTCAGGCCGTAGCGCTGACCAAGCTCGTTCAATCGTGGGTTGCCGAAGTAAGCCCAGTCGGATTGCATCCAGTAATAGGCGTCGATGGTATCGGTCATTCGCAGCTCTCAGTCGAGAAATGTAGGGGCGGCCAAGTGGTCGAGCAGCCAGTCTAGCGATCACGGTTGCCTCCGCCCAATACCGAATCCGTACACACGCGATGCCGACTCGGTATCACGCCGGCGCCTCCGCATTCCGCCCCGAATCGATGCGGAATGCACAGATTTCCTGCGGTCTGCTCCACATTTCGGTGCGGGGTTCGGGTTCCCCCTCATGCTGATTTGCGCGTATCGGCGCTAGTATTCACGCAGGACACCTTGTGTCTTGTAGGCACATAAGTTGCATGAACGGACTGGCGACGCGGCGCCCAACCGCCACTCCGCATGATTTAGTTGGGACTGGTACGCGCCCCTCTCATTTGCTTGCAGCCGCCCGAACGGCCAGAGGAATGAGGCGATCTCTCGACTTCGACGATATCTACCATGACAACTCTCCAATATGCCCTCCTTGCATCGGCGCTGGCACTTTCCGCCGCCGCTCCCGGTGCCTATGCCGATGCCTATCCGTCTAAGCCCATCCGCCTCGTCGTCCCCTACCCCCCTGGCGGGCCTGTTGACTTCGTGGCGCGGGCGGTGAGTACAAAGTTGGGGGCTGAGCTTGGCCAAACCATCGTTATTGATAACAAGCCGGGAGCAGGGGGAAATATTGGGGCTGCGGATGTCGCCCGCGCGAAGCCAGACGGCTACACCCTCCTTGTCGTCTACGACTCGCACGCAGTGGCGAATCTCTTCTACAAGGACCTGAAGTTCGACGCCTTCAACTCGTTTGACTACATCAGTCTGATTGGCTATTCCCCTCTCGTGCTGGTGACATCGAAGGCCTCTGGCCTTGACACCCTCCCGAAGTTCATCAGCGCTGCAAAGGCAAATCCAGGCAAGTTCAACCAGGCCATTACTGGCTACGCCGGGAATAGCACGCTGAAGGTCGAGCAATTGAAGCAGGCCACCGGCATCAAGACCACCACGGTGCCATACGGAGGAGCGGCTGCAGCATTGAGCGCCATCGCCGGCGGACAGGTCGATGTGCTCATGGCCTCGATGCCCGTCGTCCTGTCCCTAGTCAAGGGAGACAAGATGAACGCTCTTGCCGTGGGGACCAAATCTCGGTCTCCTCTGCTACCCGAAACCCCAGTCATCTCAGACACCGTGCCTGGCTTCGAAGCCGGCGCATGGATCGGCCTGGTCGGCCCCAAAGGGTTGCCTCCAGCTGTGGAGGCAAAGATCGGAGACGCATTGCGTACGTCTCTGAAAGACGCACAAGTGAAGAGGATCCTCGATGAAGGCGGGTTCGTCTCACTTGGTACCGACTCTAAGCAGTTTGTCGAGCGAGCTCGCGCCGATTATCACGACACAAAAAAAATGATCTCCGATCTCAATCTCAAGATTGAGTAAGCCCGGACGCTAGCCAAATCTCTCATTACTCGACTACTTACCATGACATATCGCGTTGCTGACCTGATTGCCGATAGTCTGCAGGCTCATGACCTGACGCGCGCCTTTAGTGTTCCGGGCGAGAGCTTTCTTCCTCTACTCGACGCACTCTACGGCCGCTCCGGCTTCGATTTGGTCACCTGTCGCCATGAAGGCTCGGCAGCGCTTGCCGCTGTCGCCGACGCCAGGCTAACCGGGCAGCCCGGTGTGATTATGTGTAGCCGCGGGCCTGGACTTTCGAATGCCGCCATCGGCATCCATGTCGCTGCGCAGGAGGCGTTGCCACTAGTAGTGCTGGTCGGGCAAGTAGACATGCCCAATCTCGGTCGGGACGCGGTTCAGGAGGTAGCCGCCGCAACTATGTTCGGGACCGAAGTGAAATGGACAGCGCGGATTTCAATTCCAGAGCAGGCAGCAGAGATCATGGCTCGGGCTTGCTCAGTGTCGCAAAGCGGGACGCCGGGGCCGGTGATCGTCGAGTTGCCGGAGGATGTCTTAGCTCTCGCAGCCGATCCTAAGTACATCCCCGTTTTTGGGGTCGCGGCTGCGGAAACCTCAGCGGAAACAGCTGAGCAAGCGGCCGCAATGATTGCGGAGGCGAAACGTCCTCTGTTCATTGTCGGCACGGAGTCTGTCAGCGCTCAGTTTCGGTCCGACCTCCTCCGCCTAAGTGAAGCGTGTGACGTCCCTGTCCTGGTGACCAACAAGAACCAGGACATCTTTCCGAACGACCACCCTCATTGGGCAGGACAACTGGGGTTTTTTCCGTCGCAGGTTCATTCCAGCTTGTGCGAACAGAGCGATCTTATTGTTGCAATTGGCACCCGACTCGGAGAAACCTCCTCCCTCGGATTCTCCGTACCGAGACAGCGACATGCTTCCCAGGCACTAGTACACGTCTATCCAGACGCCAACGTTATGGGACGGCATTTCACGCCATCGCTCGCTGTTGTCTCCACCGCAGCTTCCTTTGTTTCACGACTGCTGCAATGCAAAGTCGTTGTCAAAGAAAGGAGCGAATGGCTTGTTCAGGTGCGCCGCGCCCGCGCACAGACGAACGGATGGATTCCGGAAAAAACTCCTGATTCTGATGTTTGGGGTCATACGCTCAACGCGATAAATCGGCACATGTCGCACCATGCAATCGTGACCGGCGACTCCGGAAACTTTGTTCTTTGGATCCCGCGCGCACTCACTTTGCAACCGACCAATCGCTTGCTGAGTTCCTCCTGTGGCGCAATGGGCATGGGTGTTCCCGCGGGCATCGCGGCGGCATTGAGAGAACCGAACCGAGAGGTTCTCGCCTTCTGCGGAGATGGTGGGTTTCTGATGAACGGCAATGAGCTGGCTACGGCTGTGGGCCGGAACCTCAATATCAAAATCTTTGTCTTGAACAACGGCATCTACGGGACGATTCGTACCTTTCAGGAACGAGCCTTTCCGGCAAGGCCGAGCGGAACCGAACTGAGCAATCCCGATTTCAAACGCTTGGCAGAGGCATATGGCGCGGTTGGCTACGCTTTCGACGACGCTGCTCAGGCAGATTCGGTGGTCCGAGCCGCGTTGTCGCAGAAAGGCCCGATGCTTGTAGAGGTGCGAGTGCCCTCGACGCATTCCATCCAGCCGTCGCTTGGTGCGATGTTTGGTTAGTCACATGTCTACGCCGCAACTTTCGATAGACATCCGGCAACTTCGCTACTTCGAAGCGGTGGCGGAATGCCTGAGCTTTCGGCGCGCCTCTGAGAGATTGCATGTCGCACAACCCGCGTTGACCAGGCAAGTACGATCCTTGGAAGATGCGCTTGGTGTCCGCTTGCTTGATCGTTCCAACCAGCACGTTTCCCTGACCCCCGCCGGGGAGGTTGTGTTGGAGCATGCTCGTTCCGTTCTGCAAGGTATCGACAAGCTCGCAGAGGCTGCAACACAAGCTGACCGGGGTAGCCTGGGAACACTTCGGATCGGCTTTATCAGCCATGCAGCACACGAGTCTCTGCCGAGAATCGTACGCTCCTTCCTCCGCACTTGTCCGGGCATCGAAGTGGAGTTCCACAAGTTCCTTGCCACCCAGCAGTACGAAACCCTGTTGAGCAACGAGGTCGACGTCGCGCTGCTTCGCCCGCTCTATTCGGACGCAAGGGTCCGGTCCCAGGTCATATCCCGGAGTTCATTCCTGGTAGCCATTCCTGAAGGCCATCTCCTAGCCGACAAGCAGGAAATCTCTATGGCGGATCTTGCGGCAGAAACGTTTGTCACTCTGCCGAGCCAAGGCGGACCCAGCTTTCATTCAGAGATCCTCGGCTACTGCGAGCGGGCTGGGTATGTGCCACGCAGAGTGAAGGAAGCTGCGGACCTCCAAGCGCTCATCGCCACGGTTGGCTCAGGAATCGGTTTGGCGATTGTTCCGCAATCCGTGACCAACCTCCATGCCTACGGCGTGGTCTACAAACCTCTGTCGGACCTGAACACCTGTGCAGAGTTGGTCGTTGCCTGGCGGCGAGACGACAACAGCAAGCTGGTTAAGGCCTTCATCGACTGCGCGCTGCAGGATTTCGAAGACGCCCCCAAACAAAGCACAGCCACGCCCAGCATGCGCACCACCCCAAAACAGTGGGAGTTGCCATGCACCGTGCTCGAACAGCCTCAGACCGAAATGGATGCAAAGAAGCTTCCGTTAGATGGCATGCTCGTTGCGTTCCCGTAGGACACTTTGTTTCCTTTTCCTTGTTGTTGCACATCGCCCCCAAAGAAATGCTCACCTACGCCAAGCCCCCCAATGGTTCATCACGCCGCTACATCGTTGCGGGCCTCGCCAGCATGATGGGAACCACAATAGAATGGTATGACTTCTTCATCTATGGCACTGCCGCCGCGCTGATCTTCAACAAGATATTCTTCCCCGCCATTGACCCGTTGGTGGGAACAATGGCTGCCTTCGCCACCTATGCGGTCGGATTCTTTGCGCGGCCGCTCGGCGGCATCGTCTTCGGCCACTTCGGAGACAAAGTGGGCAGAAAATCCATGCTGCTCATCACCCTCTTTCTGATGGGCGTACCGACCATACTCATCGGGCTGATCCCGTCGTATGAGTCGATTGGCTATTGGGCTGCGGTGCTGCTGGTATTGATGCGCTTTCTGCAGGGCATTGCTGTGGGAGGCGAATGGGGTGGCGCTGTCCTGATGGCTGTCGAGCATGCCCCGGAAGGCAAGAAAGGGCTTTTTGGCAGCCTCCCGCAAGCAGGTGTTGCACCTGGGCTAATTCTGTCGTCCCTCGCAATGGGAGCAGTTGCAAAGCTACCTGAAGCCGACATGCTGTCGTGGGGCTGGCGAATCCCCTTTCTTGCCAGCGTCGTACTTCTCGCCGTAGGCTGGTTCATCAGAGCGAAGGTGAGTGAATCGCCGGATTTCGAGGGAATGCAAGCTCGCGGAAAGGAGGTGAATCTTCCGGTAGTCGAGGTAATTCGAAACTATCCGGGCGAGGTATTCACCGTAGTTGGCGCCCGACTGGCGGAAGTCACTTGGTTCTATACGGTCGCGACTTTTGCGCTTGCCTACGCAACTGGAACCCTCGGCGTCTCACGTAGCGTCATGCTCGAAGCGAACATCTGGGGTGCGCTCGTCGCATTGTTTGTGATGCCAATCTGCGGGCTGCTCGGCGACAAGGTCGGGCACAAGGCAATGTTCATGATCGGCACGGTTTGCATCGTGCTTTGCGCCCCAATCTTCTTTCAGTTCCTGCAGACACGGGAGGCGGCATGGATCAACATCGCACTGATACTCGCGGTAGGAATCGTCTACGCGCTGCTGTATGGGCCCGAGGGAAGCCTCTTCTCAGCGCAATTTCCCCCAGAGGTCCGTTACACCGGGATTTCCCTCGCTGTGCAGGTTTCCGGGGCAATCGGTGGCGGATTGGCTCCGATCGTGGCGACTTGGCTTCTTAAAATCGGCGGCGGTGACCCTCGCTTTGTCACGTGGTACCTGAGCGCGCTCGGCGTCATTGCATGCTTTAGCGTCTGGAAAATGCACGGTAGCAAACGGTCTCTCGCCGACGAGCGCGTCCCCTCAAGCGTAAGCCGCTGAAGTGTGCTCGGCTGCCATTACAACGAATACTGGTTTTGGAGGAACTAAAAATGCTGTCGAAAGTAAAGCGCATAGCGATTGCCGCCATGGCAATGACCTCATTTGCGGCTGTGGCAAGCGAAGCATGGCCTTCTCGCCCCATCCGGCTGGTAGTCGGCTATCCGGCCGGCGGACCTACTGACATCATTGCGCGACTGGCGGGGCAAGAGTTGTCAAAGGAGCTCGGCCAGCCAGTGGTCGTCGAAAACAAGGGGGGCGGCAACGGCCTCATCGCTGCAAAGTACGTCACGACGCAGAAGCCCGATGGCTACACGCTCATGCTCAGCACTGATTCTGTACAGACTCGCGCACCGGCGTTGTATCGCAGCCTGAACTACGACCCAGTAGCCGATTTCACCCCGATTGCCAAGTTTGCCAAACAAGGTGTGATGATGGTGGTGAACCCCAGTGTTCCTGCCCAGAATGTCAAAGAGTTCATCGCGTATGCGAAGAAGAATCCGGGCAAGCTGAACTATGGGGCAACTTATGGCGCTTCATCGCATTTCGGAGGCGCTCTCTTCGATGTCCTGAACGGCGTCGATATGGCAGCCATCAACTATCCGGGCGGCAACCAGCCTATTACCGACTTGGTCGGAGGCGTGGTTCAGGTTGGATTCTTCACGGAATCTACTGTCGCACAGTTCATCAAAGCCGGAAAACTCAAGGCGCTGGCAGCGGCAGGCTCCGAGCGTTCCCGTCTGTTCCCCGAGATTCCGACTATGCAGGAAGCCGGGGCAGCCAAGATGGACGTGGCGCCGTGGTTCGGCATTGTTGCGCCGGCAAAGACACCGCCTAAAGTCGTCGAAACGCTTGCGGCAGCCGTCTCGAAGTTTGCGAACAGTCAAGCCTTCAGCGAGGCACTGACTCCTTTGGGCGCTATCCCGATTAAGGGGTCGACTCCTGTGAAGTTCTCGGAGGAAATCAAGAGCGACGTGGTGTACTGGAAAAAATTTGTTGTGGATAACAAGTTTCCGGTCGAAAACTGATAGGCCGGGTACTTGTGAGAAAGGGGCAACCTCGGTTGCCCCTTTTGTATTACAGCTGTCGGCCCACGAGTTTCCCCGGGGCCGAGTAGCGGTTGACTAATGCTCGTTGACGTCTACGACCACGCGTCCGAGAACCTTACCGTCGAGCAGGTCCTTTGCTACCGGGATCGCTTGGCCCAAGGTGATTTCCTCCACTTGAGTTAGCAGTTCGGACCCCGCGAGCGTCTCGCTGAGCTGACGCCAGGCTTCCGTCCTGGTTTCCAACGGGCATTTCACGCTGTCGACGCCGGCCAAGGTGACCCCGCGCAGGATAAAGGGGGCGACGCTGCTCGGGAAATCCATACCTTGCGCCAGCCCACACGCAGCGACGACACCGCCGTACTTGGTCCCAGCACAGACGTTTGCGAGCGTATGGCTGCCTACCGAATCGACCGCACCAGCCCAGCGCTCCCGCTGCAGAGGCTTGCCCGGTTCGCTAAGGGTCTTACGGTCGATGATTTCCTGGGCACCAAGCTTGGTAAGCCGGTCCGCTTCCGAAGGGCGACCGGTCGACGCGATGACCTTGTAGCCCTTCTTGGCCAGCAGAAACGTGGCAAAGCTTCCTACTCCGCCATTCGCACCCGTCACCAGGATGTCGCCCGAAACAGGGATGATACCGTTCCGCTCCAAAGCCATGACGCAAAGCATGGCCGTGAGACCAGCTGTACCAATCGCCATCGCGTCACGGGCGCTCAGTCCCGCCGGGAGGGGCACCAGGTAGTCACCGCTGACGGCGGCTTTCTGCGACAGGCCACCCCAATGTCCTTCACCAACGCCCCAGCCGGTCAGAACTACTTTGCTGCCCACCGCGTAGCGCGGATCTTCACTCTTCTCGACGGTACCGGCATAGTCAATTCCCGGCACCATCGGCCAGCTTCGTACCACAGGGCTCTTCCCCGTAATGGCAAGGCCGTCCTTGTAGTTCAGCGTGGAGTAGTCGATGGCAACGGTGACGTTTCCCTGAGGAAGCTGGTCGTCGGCGAGCGTCTCCAAGGAGGCCACCGTCTTGCCTTCATTCTGATTGAGTAGGATTGCGTGAAACATATGCTCTCGGTCAAGTTCAACAACAATAAAGTGATGCGCCTAGTACAACATCTTGCGCAGCCAACCACATATTCACCGGGCGGTATAAAATGCGCCCAACAGAGGCGCGGAAAGGTCAAACAAAGCCTGCTCCTCGCCAGACCAGTCCTAACAACCTGCTTCGTCCAGATGGCACTCCACCTCAAATACCTTCGCGTCCAATGCGGCCTCACTTTGGAGCAGCTAGCCGAGGACTCTGGTCTAACGCGGAGCTATCTCTCGAAAATCGAGCGAGGTGTATCAAGCCCGTCCATCGAATCAGCGCTGAAGCTAGCCAAGGCGCTGGGCGTATCGGTCGAGCGACTGTTCGGGCAGGATCAGACAGCGGATCCAATCACTATTACTCGGGCGTCGCAATCGGATGCGGCCGACAACCGCATGTCGCTCATCGCAGGGATGAAGCCAGACTCGCTGATGCGAGCATTTATCCTTCGACCAGGACAGACGCAATCGCGCGGCCGCATCATGAGTCACCACGATGGTGAAGAGCTCTTGTACGTGCTCTCCGGTCGATTTGAACTTCATATCGCGAATCGCAAGGAGGTCATCTCGACTGGGGACTGTGTCCAGTTTGACTCCACGATTGCGCATCAGCTGTTCCCACTAGAACCCGAAGACTGCTCAGCGTTGATCGTTGTGGCAGCCAAGGGAACGAGCGGCGAGGCTAGCGTATCGACGCCGGATGCCAGCATGGCGCCCGCTCCGAGCCGAATAAAGGCAGCGGCTAAGAAGACCAAGCCGGCTGCCCCAGTGAAGCGAGTTACGAAAAAGTAACCTTCGTTTGGCGGCACCAATAGTCAAAGGTCGCGTTCACGATCGAATTCTTCAGCAGATAGTCGTGCGCCTCCTTTGCGAGGTCATCCGGTACTGGTTGCACTTCACCGAATACGCGGGCACGAGCTTGCATGCGAGCGGCACGCTCCAGGTACACGGATAGGTATGAAGCTTCCTGCACTGACTTTCCGGCAGTCAGATAGCCATGGTTGGCCAGCAATATGGTTCGCTTGTCGCCGAGTGCTCGAGAAATGATGACACCCTCGGAGTCGGCAATTGGTACGCCCGGCCACTCCTCAAGGAACGCGCAGTCGTCATGCAGCGGGCACATATCCATCTGCGAGATAACCAGCTTCTGCTTAGCAGCGACTAGCGCGCACACCCAAGGCGAGTGCGCGTGGATGAGCGAATTGACGTCCGGGCGAGCGTTGTACACCCAGAGGTGGAAGCGTGTGGCCGGGTTGGCCATGCCTTCACCGCTCAGGGTGTTCAAGTCTTGGTCCACCTCAATAAAGTCATCCGGCGTTGCTTCATCGAAGCCCAGGCCGAAGCGGAGCGTCCAGTAGGCGCCGGGGCGATCAGAGCGAGCACTTATTTGGCCGGCAAGACCTGCCTCTTGTTCGGTGTGCGCAAGGACTCGGCATGCGTACGCCAGCAGTTCCTTTACCGAACGCTGGGACTTGCCCAGGTTCTTCGCCATCTCCTCCGTCGCACGCTTGTCGAAGTATTCCTTCGACCGCAGACCGAGCTCTTCTTCTACCTTCATAGTCATCACCTCAAATGGATATCCGCTCGCAGCGCGATGCGAAACTCGAACTTAAAAATCACACTTCAAATTCTTTGCAGTCATCAGACCAAAGGATCTTCACGCCCGGCGTAGCGTCGCGGAGCTTGGAAATGTCCAGACCTGGCACGCATTCCCGAACGACGAGACCGTCTTCCGTAACGTCGAGCACGGCCAGGTTGGTGAAAATGCGCTTCACAACCCGGGTTGCAGTCAGGGGATAAGTGCAGGCCGGAACGATTCGGGATGTCCCTTCCTTCGTGAAGTAGTCCATCATGACCCAGATGGCCTTGGCGCCAACCGCGAGATCCACTGCCCCCCCCACTGCAGGGGGAGCCCCTGTGTTGAGACCGGTCGTCCAGTTCGCGAGGTCACCCTTTTCGCTCACCTGGAATGCGCCAAGCACCGCGATGTCCAGGTGTCCACCACGCATCATGGAAAACGAGAGTCCGGTGTCGAAATACGAGCCACCGGTCGCGATGGTAATGGGTGCCTTACCCGCATTGATAAGGTCATAGTCCTCTTGCCCAGCCGGTGGGCGCGGACCGATGTTCAGAATCCCGTTCTCGCTGTGAAGCATGACCCCGGATTCCGGTGGCAGGAAGTTTCCTACCTCAGTTGGTGCACCGATGCCTAGGTTGACGAAGCTATTTTTGGGCAGATGGGCGGCGACTACAGCCGCGAGTTCAGTTCGGGAAAGAGGTTTCATTTCCGCGGCTCCGACTTGAAAATGCGATCCACGAAGATGCACGGCGTCACGATCGACTCAGGGTCCAGTGAGTCTGACTCGACGATGTCGTCCACCTCAACGATGACTGTGTTGGCGGCGGTCGCCATCACCGGCGAGTAGTTCCGCGCCGTTTTGTTGTAGACGACGTTGCCAACCGTATCCGCGACGCGTCCCTTCAGCATCGCGAAGTCCGCCTTCAGCGGCAGTTCGAGGATGTACTCTTTGCCGCCGATTTCCATGCTCGGCTTGCCGTCGGCGAACACCGTACCCACCCCTACTGGCGTGTAGAAGCCACCAATGCCCGCACCACCGCATCGAATTCTCTCGATGAGCGTGCCCTGGGGAACGAGTTCCAGCTCGACTGTGCCTGCGCGATATTGTTCGCCGAAAACGGCGGCACTCCGCGGATACGAGCAAATGATCTTCTTGACGATTCTTGCCGCAAACCAAAGCGAAAGGTCGTCCGCGTCTGCGCCGGCATTGTTCGAAATGACGGTTAAGTCACGGACGCCACTCTCCAGGACCGCTTTGATTAGTGCGCGGGGCAAGCCAGCACCGCCAAATCCTCCCACCATCACGGTGGCACCATCGACGAGACCTGAGACAGCCTTGGCCGCATTCTCAACAACAACGTTTCGCATGGTCTTGAGCAATCTATGATTGAACTGATGATTTTGACGATTAGGCGGCAGATGGGGTGCTGTAACGCTTGACGAGGCCATGGCCGACGCGATCCCTCAACATCTCTGTTGTCCCGTCTGCGTATGACGCAAGACGCAGTTCGGACTGCAGCATGCTGAGGCGATATGCCGACGACGCGCCAACCGCACCCATCGCCTGGATGCACTGATCAATGCCTGCCTTTGCCGTGTCCGTTGCGAACACTTTTGCTGCAGCGCACAAGCCGGGGTCACCCCGTCCTGCCTCAATGTCTTGCGCAGCCTCCAACACGAGCGCATTGGCGGCGTCCAATCGAATCGCGACATCAGCTAGGTTCCACCGTAGGCCTTGGTGGTCCAGCAGAGGACGTCCGAAGGTTTTTCGCTCAGTTCCGGCATAGATCACTGCCGCTTCCAGCGCGGAATCGAGAGATGCAAGGCACATCGCCGCAACGTGAACACGAGCCGCGTTGATTGCCTGCAGGGAGCGCTTGAATGCCTGGCCGGGTTCGTACATGAGACCCCAGTCCGGAACATAGTGGTCGTCGAATCGAATCTCCGCCAAACGGAAGGAGGCTCCTCCGGGCACGCTGGCTGGAGAGGATGCGAAGGTGCTCGTGTCCCCGCGGGTGACAAGGAAGCCCGCAATGTCCTCACTACCGTTGCCGGTTTGGCAGCATGCCAACACCATCAGACAGTTGGCAATCGCGCCGTTGGTAATCCACGCCTTCGTGCCATTGAGCAGCCAACCACCCTCAACCTTGGTAGCGCGTGTCGACAAAGCCCCGAGGTCGCTTCCGACCTCCGGCTCGGTCATGGCCGGCGCGCCGATGTACGAGCCCGCCATCAGGCCTTCGAGAAGGTAGTCCTTCTGAGTCTGACTGCCCTGCGTGGCGAGGCGTGACACCATGCCCTGCATGTTGTTCAAGGCAAATGCGGCGGCGAAGCTCACCTTCGCCATTTCCTGCGCCACCCGGAGCTTGCATATGAATGACTCGCCATAGCCACCTTGCTCGATGGGAACTTGAAGCTTGAGCATGCCGAGTTCGGCCCACTCTGCGATGATTCTCGTGTCGAAAGGACGTCCTTCCTTAAACGCGACCTCAATCTCATGGGCGAAATCCCCATTGCAGAATGCCGCGGCTCGCCCGACAAGTTCTAGTTCCGACGGCCGAAGCAGCTCGTCATAACGGCCAAAACTGTTCATCTCACTGAAGCTGTATGTTTGTGGTCCAAACACAACCTAAGAGGTTGCCGTCAGTTGTCCCGAAAGCCGCGCAAGCGTTGCCGCCTTTGGGTTCAATCAATATCCACCATAGGACACAAAGTGTCAATACGGAAATTTCTTGTCCCCTTGGCTGATCATTGCAATGCTCGTGCCAAGCAAAAGGCACTTTAGGTCGAGCAGATGGGTCGGGTTGCACGGAGGGAGCCTTTTGAGCATAGGCTTTGGCGCCGCCATGGCAGCCGCTCGCCTGCGCGCGCGCGGGCCCGAGTGGGAGGGTCAGGCTGCGGTGCTGGCCAGCGCCTCGGCGCACTGGCTGCGCCACACCGCCGGCTCGCACATGGCCGACCAGCAGGTCGACCTGCGTTTTGTGCGGGACAATTTTGGCCATGCCTCGATCGCGACCACCAGCGGCTACCTGCACAGCCAAGAGGATGCCCGGCACGAGGCCACCCAGGAGCGACATCGGATCGGCTGGAGCAGCAAGACGTAGGCGCGCAAGCATGCCACTCCATGGCCTTTGCGCACGGATAGAAGCCGCACCTGCGGCTCAGCGCGGGATACGCGGCTGCTAAAATCGCTCCACGCGATCCACCACTCAATACAATGGGCTTCGAACAACTGGCGGCACTCAAAGCACAACTGGCAGCACAGGCAAAGGCTGAAAAGGCCGCAAAGCCTGCCGAGGTTCCGAAGCGGGCCACGCCGCCCCGCGCACGGGACGCTGCGCCGGCCAATCCGGCAAAGCCGGTCGATCCGGTGGTCCACGCGATCGCCAGGCTGCAACGGCATTTTCCGCTAGCCTTTCCGAAGAACCCGGCGCCCAAGGTGCCGCTCAAGATCGGCATCTTCGAGGATCTCCTCCCGCATGCCCAAAAGCTTGCCCTCACGGAAGCCGAATTGCGCGAGGCGATCAAGACCTGGTGCGGCGGCGCCCGCTACTGGGCCTGCCTCATCGAAGGCGCATCGCGGAGGGATCTGGCCGGCCAGGAGGCGGGGCAGGTTCGCCCGGAGGATGCAAAACGGGCGCAGCAACTGCAGGCGAGGCGTTCGCCGGGAGCACCATCCAAATCAGCGAAGGCGTCGCACCCCGTTGATGCGGCTCGATAGGTTGAAGTTTTGGCATGGACAGCCCGCTCAGCGAAGGCCATGAGGCTGCTGGCGTTTGTGGTCAGCATCGGCGTCAAAGTTGGGAGTCGCCGATGTGCGAGGCCAGCCGGGTCTGACTCAGCCGAGGTCAAGGACTAATCCCACGCTGCCAGCTCGCCAGTCTTGGACGCATGGGCCGCAGCCTGTTCGAGCCAAGGTGCATGCGCCTTGGGCACGATCAGCATCGTCAAACCCAGTCCGTCCAGCACACGCAGGGCGTGCTCGAGATTGACGCCCTTGCCGTTCTCGAGCTTGGACAGCATGCCGACAGAGACACCGCAATGCCTCGCCGCCTGGTCTATGGGCATCGCTTCCCCTGCCCGGGTTGCTCGAATGCGGTCGCCCAGTTGGTGAATGGTGCGAATCGTCGCGCGCGACGGTGGCGTCGGATCAGGTAGTGGTCGCGGCATCGGGGCCCGTCCGTGAAGGAGGCAAGCCAGCGTGGAGGCTGCTGGCTGGATAATTTCATGATGTTGAAATTATAATCCGGAACAGGATTGGCTGCTTTCTATGCCGGGGGGAACTGCCTCATGCCAGCCAGCGATTAATGGTTGCAGGCGAAGCCTGGCGATTAATTGCATTTTAAGTTCGACGTAACGGCTTCACTTGATGTTGAAGAACGTCATTCGTGCTGGGCCAGACGGCAATCCTTGGACGAGATGGTGTTCGAGATTGGCTGGACCAACCCCAGCCCCCCAACCCAATTTAGGCCTGAGCAAGCCTTGTAGGCGGCATGTGGATAGAGGCTTGTGACGAGGCGGTCGAGGTTTGCTGCGATGGGGTCCGACACGATGGGTGCGTGTTGCGATCAACCCCAATGGATAGCGCTGGTGCGCCATGCGGCTTGAGCCGAAAGCGCGGCGGCAGTACTGCAGTGGCTGTGGCCGTGGCGTCAGCGCCGTGCATGACCGGGGCGAGCAGCGTGTGCGTGATCAGCCGGTGTTCGCGCTGCCGGTCGAACTGATCATCCCGAGGCTGCGCCTGGCCTGCCGGCGATGTGGCGGAAGCTAGAGCGCCTCGACTGGCTGACTCCCTATGCACGGGTAACGACGCGGCTGGCCGCCAGCGTGGCACCGCTGTGCAAGGTAATGTCACTGCGCCATGTTGCCAAGTTCTACCGGCCGTCCTAGACGGCGGTCAAGCGAATCGACCAGCACCACCTGGAGCAGGAACTGGGGCCGGAGGACCTGAGCGGGGTCACGGTCATCGCCATGGACGAGTTTGCCATTCAGAAAGGCCACCGCTATGCCACGGTCATCGTCGAGCCGTCGCGCGCGCGGGTGCTGTGGGTAGGGCGTGGGCGTTCGCGCGAGGACATTCGTCCTGCTCGGCCCAGACGGATGCGCTCGGCTGCGCGCGGCGGTTATGGACATGAACACCGCCCACGACCTGGAGGTGCGCATGCATTGCCCGCAAGCCCACGTGGTCTATGACTTGTTCCACGACCCGTCGTATACCCGGTCGTACCTGGAGGCTTAGGTGGCAGCAGCAGTGGCTGGATTAACTGGAGAGCACCCAATTGAACGCGCTAGCCATGCGTCGCCTTACTGATTTGCTACGTGCCACTGTAACGCCCCGACCAAGCCAACTGCCTTGCCCGCCAGTTCGCCCGCTTGCGCGGCCAAGTCGAAGCTCGGCTCGAACAGCCAGCTTTCGACAATACCGAACACATAGGCCTCATAGGCGAACGCCGCCGTCAGTATATTGGTGCGCGCCGGTAACAGCCGCGCAGCCACGGCGTGCTCGAGGCATCCGCCGGCATGGCTGCGCAACCGGACGCTGAGCGCGATGCGTTGGTCGCGGATGATATCGGAACCGCCCTGCCGGCCCCATTTGAAGAGCAGCGCGCTGATATTCAGCGCGTCGCCCTGCCCGACCACGGTGCGGAAGAGGGCCTCGGCAGTAGCCACCATGGCCTGGAGCGGCGAGGATGGTGACTCGGTCGAAAAGGCTTCCTCTAAAGCCTCCACGGCATCGTGGCACACGCTCTCCAGCAACCTTTGCTTGCTCTCGAAGTGCCAGTACACAGCGCCTCGGGTAACGCCTGCAAGGCGGGCGATCTCCTCCAGCGTGGTACGTGCATAACCTGCGGAGCAGAACAGTTGCACGGCGGCGCACATAATCGTCAGACGGGTCTGATCCGCCTCCAGAGCTGTCCGCCTCGCCATTAGTCGATCCCCGTGTTATGCCACAAGCGCAGTGAAACCGAGCGGCGCTCCTCGGCAAGCAGCACGGTACTGATGCCGGCCTTGTCGGCCGCCCCGCGCAGCGTCGAGCACCCAGGCCCGCTTGGCGAACATCTGCAGGTCCACTTCGTCTGCATTGACTTATTTTTGATTCATGCGAGCCAGCTTGTCGGCCAATGTCATCAGCGTCCGATTGCCGGTGGCCCACACGATGGCGTTCTGGACGAGGCTGGATTGCGTGGCGCCCGTATCCTCGCGGCCCATCTCAGGATTCTTATGGCAAGCCACCGGCACGTTAAGGATCAGCCGGCGTAGGCAGGAGTTCGCATGGTCGCACCACACGATTTCCCGCTCGCGCCCCTCGGTAACTTTCGCGGCGTAATCCGGGTCAGCCAGCATCTGCCGGGCGAGCATGCTTGCGTCGACATGCCCGGCCTCGATAGCCTCGGCGGCCTGCTTCGGATCGGGCGTGCTGGAAAGGAACAGCCTAACGTCGCTGCCCACCGCCTTGCGGAAAGCCTGTGGCTCGCCGTGCGCGAGCATGTTGCCGGAGATGCTCGTGACGTTCTCACCCATGGACTCGTAGTTGCCTTCGCTGAGCGAAATGAAATCCACGCCGGCCTTGACAATGTGCGCGGCCACTTCGGCGAAGCCTTCTGGCCCCTGACCATTTGGCATGTGGTCGTTGACGCTCATGCGGATGCCGACCGGGTAATCGGAGCCTACCTCGGCGCGCACCGCGGCGACCACGTCGTGCAGCGCCCGGGCACGGTTCTCGGCCGAACCACCGTACTCATCCGTGCGTTGGTTTGCGAGCGGCGAAAGGAACGATGAGTAGAAATAGCACATATGCGCGCCGATCTCCACACCGTCGAAGCCCGCCGCCTTGGCGCGCCGCGCCGCGGAGACGACTGCAGCTTCCAGTTCCTTGATCTCACCGATCGTGGCCTCTTTGGGTACCGGCGTGACGCGTCCGCCCGGAATGTAGAGGTTCTCTGGCAGGCTGCCCGCCCCCAAGTCGACCGGTGTCGGGCTGGCAGACGATATCCAGTTGCCGTTGCGCGGCACACCCATCCGACCGAAACTCGGGAACAACTGCGCGAAGACTGGCGTGCCGTATGCATGCACAGCGTCCGTCAGCCGCTTGAGGTCGGGAACGAACTCGTCCTTGTCGAAACGCACGTTCGGGGAGAACGGCGACTCGTTCCACGCCCGCTCGCTCGCCACCGAGCCGCCGACGATGATGAGCCCCACTCCGCCCTTGGCGCGCCGCGTCAGGAAAGCGATGGTCTGCTCGCTCGGCCGGCCGTCATCGGTCGGACGCAGCACCGCCATCGGCCCGAGGATGATGCGATTCTTGATTTCGAGCTTGTTGATCTTGAGAGGGCTTGCGAGCACCGCGGTCGTTGTCGTCGTCATCGAAAATCTTGTCTGTGAATGAGGATTGGGAGTTGGCAATCGCTGCACTCCGCCCACGCGCTACATGATTGCGCTCGCGCCGCCGTCCACCAAGATATTGGTTCCGGTAACCCACTGCGCCTCGTCGGAGGCAAGGTAAAGGCCCGCGTAGGCGACGGCGACCGGATCACCGGGCTGCCCCGAGATCGTGCGCTCCACGATCTCGGCCACCGGCGCCTTGTCACCCATGTCACGGAACATCGCCTGGACCGGCGGCGTGTTCATGACGCCGGGACTCACCGAGTTGACGCGCACGCCGACCGCGATCCCCTCTGCCGCGAGTTGGCGCGTCAGCGCAAGCACGGCTCCCTTCGCGGCGGCGTGCGCCGCCTGTGGAAGCGCACGCGCGCCCTGGATACCCGCGCCCGAGCCAATATTGACGATCGCGCCGCGCGACTTCACCAGATGCGGCCATGCGACCTGGCAGGCGCGCCAGACCAGATCCAACTCGTTCTGGATCGTGAAGACATAGTCCTCATCGCTCTGCGCCGCGAACGGCGCGAAACGGGGCATGCTGGCGTTGTTGTAGAGCACATCGATGCGGCCATGCTTAGCGACGGCGGCGTCCACCCAACGCGACACAGCATCGCGGCTGCTGAGATCGACCGGGGCGACAGCGTCAATCGAATGACCATCGGACTCCACCAGCCGCGCTGTTTCAGCGGTCGTTTCTGGGTTGATGTCGCAGCCCACGACGATCGCGCCCTCGCTCGCGAACAGCCGCGCCGTCACGCGACCCATTCCGCTGCCGATGCCGGTGAGAAGCACCACCTTGTCATGCAGGCGGCCCACACGCAAATCACGGCTGATTTTGTCCGCGTATTTCATTTTTTGTAACTCAGATAGGTCGACAGCGCGTCGAGATCGGCGTCGGTGATTTCAGTCTTGCGGAAAGCCGGCATGATCAGCACGCCATTGCGCACGAAATGGCGAATGAAGTCCGGGTTCATGTCCTTGCGCTCTTCCAGCACGGCGGGAATGCTGCCGCCGTACTTGGCCTGCAGCGACGCCGTGCCGGGCATATGTTCGCCCACCGCGTGGCACATCGCGCACCACTTGTCGAAAATAGCCTTGCCCTGGCCACTCACCGCGCCACTGGGAGCGTTGCCGCCAGCCGTGGCGGAGCTGGCCCAGCACACCATCGCCGCCAGCAATATCGTTTTAATGTTCTTCATTTGGCGTTCTTCCGCTGGTTTTTCGGCCAGATGCCATAACGGCCCGGAGACAGGATGCCCTTGGGATCAACGGCGTCCTTGATGGCTTCGTGCAGGCGCAGCAGGCTGTTGTTGTTGTACGAGTACAGGCCCATCGCCTGGTCCTGGAATTCCGTATGGCAGCGGTATTCGCCCCAGCCATGCTTAGCACCGATGTCGAGCAAGGTGCGGTAGGCGCTGATGATCGACTTGTTCAGGGCCAGGTCATCGGTAATCGGAAAGCCGACGATGAACAGGAAGGTACGTTCGTAGAACGGCGCCGGCAGCGCAAACGGACGCAGGTTCCAGATCGGGACGTTCTGCAGGGCGGGAACGGTGCGCGCGGCCTCGTCGAACACGCGGTTGGCATCGAGGATGCCTTCGGCGCTCTGCGGAATGACAGGCGAGAACCACATGTGCCCGCGCATCGGGTTCGGATTGCCGCCGGCGCGCGTGCCCATGCCGAAGAAATCCATGTTCGGCACGCCTGCGTCCTGCGGGTAGAAAGTCCACTCGGCGGCGGCCTTGCGCGGGTCGGTCTGGATCGGGCCGGACTGGAAGGCGGCGTTCTTGATCGCCTTGCTTGCCAGTTCCTGCACTGCTTCCCACTGCGCGGCGACCACCTTCCGCGGGCCATAGAATTTCAGGCTCAGGCCCCAGTACGGGATCTTGTTGTCGGCGCCGTACTTGGCCAGTTCTGCCGAATAACCGACCTTGGCCTTGGCGACCAGGTCCGCCTGCCCCTTCGGCAACTGCGGCGGGCCCTTGTAGAAGGCTTCCACCAGATGCTGGGTCTTGTTGCTCACGCCCAGTAGCGGGCTGAGCAGTTCTGGCGTGCCAGGCGCCAGACCGGTGTTCTCGGCGTACTTGAGCAGTTCGACCAGGGGATGCAGGTCTTCGTAGCGCGGAACGTAGATCGTGCCTTCGAGGAAGGCTTCCGGCGCCGGCATCAGCCAGATGCCCATTTTGGTGACGATGCCGAAGTTGGACTGCGAGAAAATGCCATCGACGCTTGGGCCCATGCCATATTTGTACTGGCCCCAGGTCTTCGCGCCGGGCAGCGCGCCCATGCCGGTGCGCACCACTTCACCATTGGCCAGCACCACTTCCATGCCGCAATGCGAACCGAAGTGATCGCGGAAGCGCGACAGGGTGTGGCCCACGCCGTGGTCGACCGCATTGCCCAGCACGCTGCCCCAGCCCGGATCAGCGGTGTCGATCCACAGCTTCAGGCCCTTCTCCTGGATGTAGTTGTACAGGTCGAAGTAACTGACACCCGGCTCGACGATGGCGTAGGCATTGCTCTCGCTGACCTCGATGATGCGGTTCATCCGCTTCAGGTCGAGTACCACGCTGCCGGATTGATTCGGCGCCGAGCCGCCGTAGCCAAGGTTCTTGCCGGTGGAAATCGTGTACAGCGGAATAGCGTACTTGTTGGCGATGCGCACCACGGCCTGCACTTCCTCGACCGAAGCCGGCGCCACGGCGGCAGCGGCGCTGCGGTCTTCCGGCGTGTCGCGCGTCGGCGCATAGGCGTCCTTGTATGGGAACAGTTCTTCGTCGGTGGTGAGTACCCAATCCTTGCCGACGACCTTGGCGAATTCCTGGAGGGCGTTGGCGAAGACTTTGGGAGCTACGTTCGGTGGGGTTCTCATGGTGTCACGCGATGATCCAGGAAACGAGGTTGTCGGGGTGACCGTCGTTGTCAGCCAACGGCGTCAGCACACGGGTGCGAAATGCGTGACTGCGCGCCTGCTCGGCGAGGCACTGCCACACCGCGAGCGTGGTCAGGCCGGCAACGGCGCCTTCGCCCTGTTGCCACAGCGGATGCAGGTGTTCCTGCCACAGGCGGGTCAGGCCGTCGGTAACTTCAAGCGGCTTGCCGCTCTTCTCTGCCTGCGCCTTGGCATACGCCAGGCTTTGCGGATAACGACGATCCATGACGATGTAGCGGATGTCGGAAGGACTCGGCACTTCCACCGAAGCGGAAATTGCAGCGGAAGCAGCAAACAGCGAAGGATGCGCAACCGCGGCCAACGCCGCGGCGCTGCCGGTGGCGATGAGCAACGAGCGGCGGCTCATCCGGATGTCTTCAAAACCCATCCTCAGTCTCCGAAAAATTCGCGGTATGCAGAGAATCCCGGGATGTGGATCGACACGCCACCATCGGCAACGAGCGTCTGCCCAGTGATGTTTCGTGCTGCGTCCGAAGCCAGGAACGCCACGGCTTCGGCAATGTCCTCCGGTGCGCCGACGCGATCACGTGGGGTTTCATCCATCACCAGCTTAAGCATCGCTGAGGGGAAATCCTTGGCCACGGTTTCGGTCAGTACCAGACCCGGCGCGACCGCATTGCAACGTACGCCCTTGCGCCCGTAGGCCGTGGCCACGGCGCGCGTCATCTGCATCATTGCGGCCTTGGTCGCACTGTAGGCATGAAAACGGATGTTGCCCTGCAAAGCCATGCCGGACACGGTGTTGACAATGGCTCCATCACCGCTCTTGACCAAGTGCGGCAGCGCTTCACGGGTCACGATCATGGTGCCGCGGCAATTGGTGTTGAAGAAGGTGTCCCAGGTTTCGGTCGCCATCTCACCGATGCCGTTATCGGCGGCGACCAGTTGCTGGCCGACGGCGGTTGCATTGTTGTGCAAGATGTCGAGGCGGCCGAAATGCTCGACCGCACGGGCGACCATGGCCTTGATCGAGGCCTCGTCGGAGAGATCCACGCCAATAGCAATCGCGGCATCGCCGTACTTCGCAGCGACCGCTTGCGCGCGATCCAGCGCGATGTCGGCAATGGCGACGCGCGCGCCACGGCCTATCATCAGTTCCACGGTGGCTTGGCCGATACCGCCAGCCCCGCCCGTCGCGATGGCGACCTTGCCCTCTAGGCTTAAGGCCCTGTACATAGTTCTGTCTCCTCCAGCTGCTTACTGGCTTTTATTTCAAATATAATATACGATCCGTATCGTATATTAAAGACCCCCAAGAGCCACATACTTGATCTCCAGGTAGTCGTCTACGCCATACTTGGAGCCCTCGCGTCCCAGACCTGAAGTCTTGACGCCGCCGAACGGCGCAACCTCGGTCGAGATCATGCCCTCGTTGACGCCGACCATGCCGAATTCGAGCTCTTCCACGATGCGGAAGATGCGACCCACGTCGCGTGCGTAGACGTACGCAGCCAGGCCAAACGGCGTGTCATTTGCCAAGGAGATTGCTTCCGCCTCGGTCTCGAAACGGAACAGCGGCGCTACCGGGCCGAAGGTCTCTTCGTTGAAGATGAGCGCGTCGTGCGGCACGTCGGCCAGCACGGTGGGCTCAAAAAAGAATCCACCCAGCTCGTGCCGCTTGCCGCCAGCGACCACGCGAGCGCCCTTGGATACGGCGTCGGCAATGTGCTCCTCGACCTTGAGCACCGCGTCCTCGTTGATCAGCGGCCCCTGCAACACGCCCTCTTCCATGCCATTGCCGACCTTCAATGCGGCTGTGGCTTCGGCGAGCTTCTTCGCAAAAGCGCCATAGATGCCGGATTGCACCAACAAGCGGTTTGCCGCGACACAGGCCTGGCCAGTGTTGCGGTATTTCGCCGCCAGCGCGCCTTTCACAGCGGCGTCCACGTCGGCGTCGTCGAACACGATGAAGGGCGCGTTGCCGCCCAGCTCCATGCTCGTCTTTTTGATGGTCGGCGCACATTGGGCCAACAACTGCGCACCAACTTCAGTCGAGCCGGTGAACGACAGCTTGCGCACGATGGAATTGGCCGTCAGCTCGCCTCCGATGGCTCGGGCCGAGCCGGTGACCACATTGCACACGCCCGGTGGCAGGCCAGCTCTCTCGGCCAGAACGGCCAACGCCAGAGCCGACAGCGGTGTCTGGCTGGCGGGCTTAATGACACCGGCGCAGCCCACGGCCCAGCCCGGGCCGGCCTTGCGTGTGATCATCGCCGAAGGAAAGTTCCACGGCGTGATCGCCGCAAACACGCCGATGGGCGCCTTCTGTGCCAAGATGCGGCGACCGTCCACGTTCTGCGGAATGATGTCGCCGTAGACGCGGCGTGCCTCTTCAGAGAACCACTCGATGAAGCCGGCGGCATAGAGGATCTCGCCGCGTGATTCCACCAGCGGCTTACCCTGCTCAGCGGTCATGATGACGGCCAGGTCCTCGATGTTCTCGAGCATCAGGTCATAAAGCTTGCGCAGCACCTTGGCACGTTCCTTGGGCAAAGTCTTGCGCCAGCTGCGCATGGCGCGCTCAGCCGCCTCGATGGCGCGCCTCGTTTCAGCCGCGCCGCCATTGGGCACACGCGCCACCAGTTCTCCTGTAGCGGGGTTGATGACATCAATGGTCTGGCCACTGTCCGCTTGCACCCACTTACCCTCGATCAGCATGGCCTGGCGCAGCAGGTCCGGATCCTTTAGCGGTAGTTTTTTCACGTCACTCATGGCTATACCTCAGACTGGGTTGCGACCGATGAAGAATTCTTCGTCCGGCGAACTGGTCGGGTTCAGGCCGGCCGCTTGAGTAGCGTTTCGCAGCAGTGCCATGTCCTTGCCGTGCACGCGCGCCGTCGGATGGCGGACCGGGCCGCCGTTGTAGCCCTGCAGCCAGCTTTGGTACTTCCACAGAAGGCGGTTGGACAGGCCCTGACCACCGAAGCCAAGTGTGGACACCGCGCGGCGCATTGGCTCGAGCTTGTAGTACAGGTCGGTAGCCTCATCGTATTTGCCTTCGCGGATCAGCTTGTGCGCACGGGGAATCCATGGACCGAAGAAGGCACTGTAATTGGTGCCGCAGAACGGGATGTCGACAACTTGCGCCAGCGGGATGTATTCGTATTCCAGCGGCGAGGCAATCACTACCTCCTTGTGGAAATGGCGATGCACCTCAATGGCAGACATGAAGTACGGCATGCCGCCCTCGGCCTTGATTGCCACGACGTTCGGGCAGTTGTCGACCAGCTTGCGCAGCACGGCCACCGGAATGTCGGCCGGATGTAGGCGACCAAATCCCCAAGTCGGCACCGGGAAAACGATTACGCCGAGATTGGTCGCATCGCAAACTGCCTTCGTGTACTCATACACGTCGTCCAGCGATTTCGGATAGAAGTGCGGCGGGTAGCCGAGCAGCACCAGGTCAGCACCATTGGCTTCGGCGCGCTTTACCGCCGCGATGTTGTCTTCCAGCGTGTTGAAGATGGCGTGGTGCACGACGAGAAGCTTGCCCTTGGCTTCGTCGACCATGATTTGTTGGAACTGATCGTGCTCTTCCAGCGACAGCGGCACTTCAGACACCGCCAGGGAGCCGATGAAGCCGTGCTCGATAGTCAGGCGCACGTCGTGGCGGATCGCCTTTTCGTTGATGCGCGTGAAGTCATTGGTCATCGTCGGGATCGTGACGTTGGCGACGCCGACAAGGGCTTGCTTTGCCCACTCACGGGCTTCCTTCTTGGTGTAACTGGCCATGATGCGTGTTCTCCGTGATTGTTGTTCAGATGCTCTTGTTTTCGAATTCGATGGGCAGGTAGGTCACCAGGCCCCTCTCCAGCGCGCGAGTCAGGATCAGTTCGGCCACCACGATGTCCTGCAGACCGCCGCCAACCGACTTGAACATGCGCGTCCGCGCGCGCGCCAGTTTGTCTTCGAGCTTGCCGCTCATCAGCTCGACCATGCTGAAAGACTTATCGTGAAAGTTGATGGCCGCCTCTTTGGCGGCGAGCATGTCGCCGGTTTCCTCCAGCACTTCCTCCAGCATGTCGCAAACGATGATGTCGCTGCGGGCCACGACCGAGGCGTCAATCTCGCGCTGCGAGGGCACGGTTGAACCGATCGAAACAATGGTCGCCTCGGGCTTCAGCCAGTCGCTGTATAAGATCGGAAGCTCTCCGCGCGAACGGGCCGCGCACAGCACGATGTTCGCGCCGTCCACTGCCTCCTGGCCGGAGGCGACGCCGCGCGCCTGCACGCCCAAGTCGCGCGTCACCGCTTCGGCGAACGCGGCGCGTTTCTCGGGCGTCGGGCTGAACACGACCACCTCGGTCAGTTCACGCACGCTGGCGATAGCGCGCACGTGCATCGAGGCCTCAAGCCCGCTGCCCAGCACGGCCAGGCGCGCCGGAGTCGGTGGCGCCAGACGGTCGAGCGCGGCGGCCGACGTGGCTGCGGTACGAAAGCCGGTCACGAGCGCGCCATCGACCAAACCCGCGATGCGGCTGGTTTCACGGTCGAATAGGACAATCGCGTATTCCACGCCAGGCTTGGCACTACCCATCGCCGCGCCCATGACCTTGGCACCGTAGTAGCGTCCGCCCACCGGCACGGCCGACAGCGTGCGCAACCACGTCTTGCCGACGGCGGCCACGCTGCGGGCCGGTGTCGACTGGGGCGGAATCGGCTGTGAATAGGCGGCCTGCAGGGCAGCGATAGCCTCCCTCCAATCCAATACGGTACGTGCAGTATCACTTGAGACGAAAACGGGGGAATGGGATATGCTCATGATGGTCATCGCCGGGGGAAGTCAGGACAGCTTAATTTGCAACAAATAACGTGTCAATCAGTTTGTTGATGCGCATCATTTTGTGATGTTAGCTCGATCTCGACCTTCAGGCGCACCTCATCCGACAATGCCCCGGGAAAGGCGCCCATGCCGTATGCCTCACGACTGATGGTGGCGACCGCCTTGAATCCGACCACCGGTGCCTGGGTCCAGGGATTGACCGCGCGCCCCGTCAGCGCGGCGTCGAAAGCGACCGGCAGGGTGACGCCGCGCAGGGTCAAGTCACCTTCAATTACAAAGTCCGCGTGCTCGCTTCGTCGCACCGCACGGGAAACGAATACAGCCCTTGGGTGTACTTGAGTGTTGAACCAGTCGGCGCCGCGAAGATGCTCGTCGCGCATTTCAAGCGCAGTGTCGATGGAGGCCACATCGATTTCGAACGACACGCTGGACGCCTCGATGCGTTGATCATCGAACTGCAAGTGCGCGGAAAACCGCTTGAACACTCCAGGTGTGCTGGTCAGCCCGAGGTGGCGGACCGAAAATCCGATATGTGCATGTGCTTTATCGACCACCCAGTCGATGGAATTCATCATTTGATTGCTCCTATGGCGGGTAAACTGCTGAGGTAAAGCACGTATCATATGCCAGATATGATGCACCTCAATTAACAAATTGATTTACCGACATGAACTTGATTGATGATGATGTCACCCGCCTCCGTGACTACATCCAAGCCCGCGCAGGCACAGAGGCCGACCTGCGTCTGCCGCCGGAACCCAAGCTGTGCGAAACGCTAGGCATATCCCGCGGGCGCCTGCGCACGGTGCTCAAGCGATTGGAAAGCGAAGGCTTGATCTGGCGCCACGTCGGCAAGGGCACATTCATCGGCCCGCGCCAGATTCAAGCCGATGACGCCAGCCTCTCTGCCGCAATCAGCATGGACGACCTACTGGACGCGCGCCTAGTGTTGGAACCCCAACTAGCTGCCCAAGCCGCCATCCACGCCACCCCTGCAGACATCGCTGCCCTGGAGCAATGCCTGTCCGAGATGGAAGCCTCTGGACCCTTCATGCACTGGAAGCGCTTGGACGAGCGCCTGCACCGCACCGTCGCAGAAGCCACGCACAACGCCCTGCTGCTGTTGATGTACGACATCATGCGCACCCATGTACGCGTCAACCTGGACTCGCGTATTGAGGCGGTCTACTCCCCGATGATCGGGCCACGCAAGGACACTGACGACGAGCATCACCAGTTGGTGGACGCCATCCGAGCACACAATCCCGACCGCGCCGAGCAAGCCATGCGCGAGCATCTACGCTCGGTACGCACCCGGCTGTTCGGCCAGCGCTGACACCTACCCGAGAAATCCCCTACAAGCAGTAGCTTGAAATCCGATTGACCAACTCATTTGTTTATGAAACGATACGGCTCGATCCGTTAATAACGAACAGGAGACAACGATGAAGAAGGTCATCATCACCTGCGCAGTCACGGGGGGCGCACATACGCCGTCGATGTCGCCGCACCTGCCGGTGACGCCCGAGGAAATCGCCCGGCACTCCGTCGAAGCCGTCGAGGCCGGCGCCGCCATCGTGCACCTGCATGCCCGCGACCGCCTCACCGGCAAGCCCACTGGCAGCCCCGATGTCTTCCGCCAGTTCGTCGGCACGATTAAAGATTCCACCGACGCAGTCATCAACATTTCCACGGGCGGCGGCGGCCCAAGCATGCCCATTGCTGAACGCGCCGAGGCTGGCCGCGCGCTCAAACCCGAGATGTGCTCGCTGAACATGGGCTCAATCAACCTGGTCCTTTCCGAAATGGCGCAGAAGGACCGCGCCTGGAAACACGATTGGGAGAAGCCCTTCCTGCAGTCCACCAACGGGATGATCTTCCGCAACACCTACGAAGACATCGAATGGATCCTCGAAAACGTGGGTCGTGCCGGCGGCACCCGCTTCGAGTTCGAGTGCTACGACATCAGCCATCTGTACACACTGGCCTATTTCTTGGAGCGCGGTCTGGTGAAACCGCCGCTGTTCGTGCAGAGCGTGTTCGGTCTGCGCGGCGCGCAAGGCGCCCACCCCGAAGACCTGATGCACCAGAAGCGCACAGCTGACCGCCTGTTTGGCAACGACTACCACTGGTCCATCCTGGCCGCCGGCAAGAATCAGATGCCGCTGGCCACCATGTCGGCAATTCTCGGCGGCAACGTGCGCGTCGGCCTGGAGGACAGTCTCTACATCGGCCGCGGTGAGCTGGCGCAATCCAACGCCGAGCAGGTGCGCAAGATCCGCACCATTCTCACGGAACTGGGGTTGGAGATCGCCAAGCCTGACGAAGTGCGAGAGCTCTTGCAGTTGAAAGGCAAGAACGAAGTCGCCTTCTAAGCCACCTTCCAAACAAAAACAAACAACAGGAGACGAAAGTCATGTCAGACGTGAAAAGCGTCCTGATCGTGGGCGCTGGCATCGGCGGCGCCATGGCCGCCTATTCCCTAGCCCGGGCCGGGATCAGTACGCACTGCGTGGAAATCGCGCCGAGAAGCTCGGCTGCCGGCACCGGCATCTGCCTTCTCCACAACACCATGCGCGCGATGCACCAAGTTGAACTGACGGAGCCCTGCCTGGAGTATGGACAGCAGATCGATCATTTCCGCCAGTTCGACGCTGTGGGCAACCAGATCAGCGAGAACCCCACCCCGCCCGGCATCGGCATTAAGCGCCCCGACTTAGCGCACGTGCTTGAAAGCGCGGCCGTCGAAGCCGGCGCGAAGATCGAATACAACACCACCGTCACCGAACTGGAAGACCTGGGCGACCGAGTCAAGGTCTCCTTCAGCAACGGCAGCGTCGCTGAATACGACGTCGTCGTAGGCGCCGATGGCGTCTATTCCAAGATCCGCCACAAGGTCTTCGGCGTTAAGTACGACGCCGAGTTCGTCGGCCAGAGCTGCTGGCGCTTCTCGGCGCCCCGCCTGCCCGAGCACGACGGCTTCTGGCTGTTCCGCCACAAGGGCGCTGGCGTCGGTGCGATTCCGACCTCAAAGGACGGCTGCTACCTGTTCATCCTGGAAAACAGCGACAAGCCGCTGAACATGCCGCCCGACAAGCTGGACGTGTTGCTGAAGGAGCGCCTGGCCGCCTACACCGCACCCCTCATCCGCCAAGCGCTCGAGCAGCTGACCAGTCCCAAGCAGGTGCTGTTCCGCCCCTTCGACGCCCGCCTGATGCCCGGCCCCTGGTGGCATAAGGGCCGTGTGGTCCTAATGGGCGACGCCGCGCACGCACCGACGCCTCAGCTGACCTCTGGCGGCGGCATGGCTATTGAGGATGCCGTGGTGCTGGCTGAGTGCCTGGCCGCCCCCGGCACAGCCGCGCAGGCGCTCGAGGCCTATAGCAACCGCCGCATCCCGCGCGTCAAACGCGTATGGGAGGCGTCGTTCCAAATTTCGCGTTGGGAACGCGAAGACCCGGTGGGCAACGCGCAGAGGACCGCCGCGCTGCTGTTGGATACCTACAAGTTCCTTGGCGAACCAATGTAAGGCGCCAAACAGGCAACACCAACACACAACAAAAGAGGAGACAAACGGTGACGTACTGCAAACAACCAAATCGCGGCTTGCGCGTGCTGGCGTTAGCCGCGGCGATCTGCACAATTCCCCGAGCACATGCATTTAGTATCGACACTGGCAACGAGGACCTTTCCGTCCGCTGGGACAACACACTGAAATACAGCAATGCGTTTCGCGTGCACGGTCAGAGCGACTCAATGCTCACCGGTAACGCCTTCTCTGCCAACACGGACGACGGTAACCGAAACTTCAATCGAGGCCTGATTTCCAACCGCGTGGACTTGCTGAGCGAGCTCGACGTAGTCTATGCAAAGCGCTACGGCATGCGCGTCAGCGGCGCCGCCTGGTACGACAGCGTCTACAACACGAGCAACGACAACAACTCTCCGGGTACGGCCAATCGCTTCTCTGGCTCCTATAACAGCTTCAACCCCACAACCCGCACCCTGCATGGCCGCGACGCTGAGCTGCTGGACGCCTTCATGTTCGGCGGATTCGATCTCGGCAACACGCGCTTGAACCTGCGTGCTGGTCAGCACTCGGTACTATGGGGCGAAAGCCTATTCTTCGGCAGCAACGCCATCGCTGGCGCCATGGCCCCCGTCGATGTCATCAAGCTGGCATCGGTGCCCAGCACACAATTCAAGGAAGCGCTCTTGCCCGTGCCGCAAGTATCAGCGCAATGGCAACTGACCCCCGCCGTCTCGCTTGGTGCTTTCTACCAGTTCGAATGGAGATCGAATCGCCTGCCAGCAGCCGGCAGCTACTTCTCCGGTCTAGATTTCCAGCCAGCAGGCGGGGAAGCCATGTTCATCCCCGGTTCCCCCCAGCCACTGTTCCGCGGCCCGGACCAGAACGCGAAGAACAGCGGCCAGGGCGGCCTGCAACTACGCTTCTCGGCGCTTGACACCGACTTCGGCCTGTACGCGGTGCGCTTCAACAGCAAGAACCAGCAGATCGTAAATGACATCGTGCCCCCCGGGTTTCCGAGCAATTACCACCTGGTCTACCACGAGGGCATCACCGCCTTGGGGGCCAGCGCCTCGCACACGTTCGGCGACATGCAATTGGCAATCGAAGGGTCAGTCCGACACAACCAGGACCTGGCCTCCACCGCCGCCAACGACGTGTCGGCGCTATTGGGCACATCGGCCAATAACAACAGCAATAACCCCGCCTACGCCGTGGGCCGCACCGCCCATATCAACATCAGCACGCTCTCGACCTTGCCCTCGTCGTTCCTGGCCCGCGAAGCCTCGCTGATCGCCGAAGTCATGTGGAACCGCGTGCTGTCGGTGCAGAAGAATCCCCAGGCGCTCGACCCCAACTCCACGCGCGACGCCTGGGCATTCCGCATGGTGCTGGAACCGACCTACCGCCAGGTGCTGCCAGGCGTGGACATCAGCGTGCCAATCGGCTTCAGTTGGAGTCCTGCCGGCTCGCGTTCGCAAGCCTTGGGCCCCTCGCTGCCCGCAGAAAACGGGGGCGACATGAGCATCGGCGTGAAGGGCAGCTACCTCGACGTATGGCGCTTCAGCTTGGCCTACACGCATTTCTACGGTGCGGGCCGTCCCATGATGACTGGCTTCCCCCCGACTTTCTCCTATCAACAGTTCATGAAGGACCGCGACTTCGTCTCGCTGTCCATCAGCCGCACGTTGTAACCCGATAAGACAAGAGAGGAGCAATCCATGACATTCCAGAAGCTCACCCGCGCAGCCGCGGTGCTTTCCGCCCTGGCCGTGATGGCGCCTGCTATTGCCGGCGTCCCTGCCAACGAAGCCGCCCGCCTAAAAGGCGACCTAACCCCGTTGGGCGCAGAAAAGCCCGGTAACAAGGAAGGCACTATCCCTGCCTGGACCGGCGGCCTGACCACGCCCACCCCCGGCTTCAAGAACGGCGGCCGCCGCCCCGACCCCTTCGCCAACGAAAAGCCCACGCTGCGCATCACCGCGAAGAACATGGATCAGTATGGCGACAAACTGACCGAGGGCGTAAAAGCGCTGCTGCAAAAATACCCGGACACCTATCGCCTCGATGTCTACCAGACACACCGGTCCGCCGCCGCGCCGCAGTACGTGTACGACAATATCTTCCAGAACGCCACGCACGCCACGCTGGCTGAGTCCAGCGGTGGACCGGTTCCCAAGGGCGCCTACGGCGGCATCCCCTTCCCGATCCCGAAGAGCGGGGCGGAAGCCATGCTCAACCACAAATTGCGCTGGCGCAGTGAGTCCTGGGTCAAGGACGCACACAACTGGCAGGTCACGGCCGACGGCAAACCCGTGCTGCTGTCCGACATCACCCAACAGAACAACACGCCCTACTACTTTAAGGACGGGCGCTCCGACAAGCTCGACGATCTCTACTGGATGGTGCGCCTCGACACCCACGGCCCGGCAATCCGAGCGGGCGAGGCCATCGTGGGCCACCAGACGATAGACGAAACCAATACCAACACCTGGGTCTACCTGGTGGGCCAGCGTCGCGTGCGCAAGCTGCCCAATGCCTGCTGTGACACGCCAACCCCTGCCGCCGCCGGTGTTCTATCGTTCGACGAGATCGAAACCTTCAACGGTCGCATGGATCGCTTCGATTGGAAACTGATTGGCAAGAAGGAGATGTACATCCCCTACAACTCCAACCGCGTGCTAACGGCCACCAAAGACAGCGACGTCCTTGGCGCACATCACCTAAACCCGGACTACATCCGCTGGGAACTGCACCGTGTCTGGGTGGTGGAAGCTACGCTTAAGCCAGGCCAGCGCCACACATCGAAGAAGTCTGTTTACTACCTCGATGAAGACACTTGGTTGGCTGTACTCGCCGACCGTTATGACGCCAACGACAAGCTTTGGCGCATGGCCTTCTCGACCCCGGTCGCCATGCCGGACGTGCCGGGCCAAATTGCCTTCGGCTTCGGCGCCTACGACCTGCTGGCGGGCAGCTACGTTGCCATGGAGGTCGGCGCCGAGCAGAAGATGCACTACAAGATCAACACGACACCCTATTCGAAATCGTTCTTCGCGCCAGAGAACATGGCAGGCGAGAGTGTCCGCTAATTATTCATGAGTATCACCATGCAAACAAACGAAGAGAAGAAACAAGACCTGCGCCAGCTCGAATACCGCCCGGTGCGCCGAATCGTTACTGGCACCAACGCTGAGGGGCGTTCGTACATCCAGTCCGACGGCGACGCGCCCAACGCGTTCTGGGAGCCGGGCCGCCCCGCGGCGCATGTGCTGTGGGCCACCGGCGAAGCGCGTGCGATCGGCGACGAGCCGGCGCCAAAAGGACACAAGTTCCCATTCCACTCGTCGCAAGGCTCCATCCTGCGCGTCGCCGACTTCGCTCCGGACTCGTTCTACAACCAAGAAGAGCTGCTGAAGTTTCTCGACGAATCAGGCGTGCGCGACAACAACAAGCCACGCCACTTCTGGTTTCACAAGACTGAGTCCCTGGACTACGCCATCGTATTGGAAGGTGAGATCTACGCCATGATGGACGAGGGCGAAGTGCTGATGCGCCAAGGCGACATCCTCGTCCAGCGCGCTACCAACCACAGCTGGTCCAACCGCTCCGACAAACCCTGTCGCATGGCTTTCGTACTGCTGGATCTGGTGCCCGGCGAACCGCTGTAAGCCATCCATATATGGAGAAGAAATGAACATCATCGGACCCGACTACCTTGTGTTTGCGGTCGACGACGTAGCGTTGGGCGCCCAGTTCTTGACCGACTACGGGTTGGAAGACCAGGGCAATGGCCTCTTCACAGCGCTCGATGGCACCGGCGTCATCATCCGTCAGACCAGCGACCCCAGCCTGCCCAGCTGGACCCAACCCACGACCAACCAACTGCGCAAAACAATCTACGGCGTGGCCGACAAGGCTACGCTAGACGCAATCGCCGTGGAACTAGCCAAGGACCGCGAGGTGAAGACCTTGGCCGACGGCTCGATAGAGTCCGTCGATGACATGGGTTTCACGCTCGGCTTTCAGGTCACGGTGCGGCGCAAGCTGGACCTACCGGGCGAACAGGTCAACGCCCCCGGCGCCCCGCAACGAGGCTTCAATGTCAATGGCGTAAACAGCGGCCCCAACCCGCCGTTGCCGAAGCCCCGGTCCCTTTCGCACGTCGTTTATTTCGTACCCGACGTGGACAAGGCCGAGTCCTTCTATATCAAGCGCTTGGGGTTCCGACTGTCCGACCGCTTCGTTGGCATGGGGCCGTTCTTGCGGCCAGCCGGCTGCATTGAACACCACACCATGTTTCTCATCCAGACGCCGGCGCACATGCTGGGCTGCGAGCACTTCACCTTCCACATGGGCGGTCCTACCGAAGTACTGCTGGCTGGCCAAAACATGCAGCGCAAGGGATATGAGTCGTACTGGGGACCAGGTCGTCATGTCATGGGCAGCAATTGGTTCTGGTACTTCAATTCCCCGCTTGGCTGCCACATCGAGTACGACGCCGACATGGATCTACACGACGACAATTGGGTGCCGCGCGTGGAGAATGCCCAAGCCGACCGTTCGCAGATCTTCCTTTTCAACTGGCGTGAAACTTGGGCACCAAACGGCCCCGACGGTCAACCCTGAACCCTGAATGCAAGCGGTCACACCCAAGGCTCCCGTCTGGCTTAGACTCTGCGAACTGAGCGAGCTGCCCCAGACGGGGGCGCGTGGTTTTGATCTACTGGGTCGGGGCACCGACGACCTATTCATCGTACAACGCGGCGGTCTACTGCGCGCCTACCGAAATTCCTGTCCGCACTGGCCTGGGGCTTCGATGCCCTGGCGCAAGCATGCTTACCTGGACGGTGCGGCCGAGCACATTATCTGCCATGGCCACGGGGCGCGCTTCAGGCTTGATGATGGCCTCTGCGTCCTCGGCCCATGTCAGGGACAAGTGCTGGAAGCCGTGCCTTTACGCATAGAAGAAGGGTGTTATATCAGCGCCTTCATTTGAATTCAGCAATCCTCCCGCAACAACCCCTTCCCCCGACTTGTAGAAACAGTGCTACTGGAGAGCTCATGTTGGCCAAAATGCCATTGCCCATCCTCACTTCAAGAATTGCTCGGGCCTTTCACTTCGGCTTGCTTGCTACGTTCATCGGGCTAACGACTCCTCACCTTCACGCGCAAGAGAAGCGGTTCATCAAGATGGTTGTCCCGTATGCTGCCGGCGGCATCAGCGACCAGGCGGCACGGATACTCGCGGAACGCATGTCGATGGTGTTTAACGAGACCATCATCATTGACAACAAGCCTGGGGGTGGCAGCCGAATTGGCACGATGGTCGTTGCGAGTGCGCCGGCTGATGGCGATACCGTTCTGTTCACGAACATGAGCTTCAGCACGTTGCCACTTACCGAGTCCACCGTCCGATACGATCCAGTCAACTCCTTCGCGCCAGTCGGAGTAGCAGCAACGCTCTCGGGCGCGGCACTTGTCGTACGGACATCGCTGCCGGCGAAGAACCTCGAAGAGTTGGTGAGCTATGCTCGAGCACATCCCGGACAGCTTTCCTATGGCAGTTCGGGAATCGGGAGCGGTGCTCATTTCATTGGCGAGTACCTGAAGACGCTGACTGGGACGAACATCACCCATGTCCCGTATCGCTCCACTGCGAATGCACTGAACGATGTAGCCGCAGGTCAAATCGACATGACCTTCGACGCGTCCGCCAAGCCGCTCATCGACGCCGGGAAGGTAAGAGTGTTGGCCCTGGTAGCGTCCAGACGCGATCCGCGTATGCCTAACGTACCGACAATTGCGGAAGCAGGTGTAAAGGGTCTTGATATCAATGGATGGGTTGGCATCCTTGCTCCCCAGAAGACGCCACAGGTCACTATCGAAAAGATCAACCGTGCAATGAATGTCGCGTTGCAGGATCCGGAACTGCGCAAGCGCTATCAAGAACTCGGTCTGGTGCCAGCGGGCGGAAGTCCGGCTCGCATGACGCAACAGCTTCGAGAGGATGCAGCCTTGTATCGCAAGATCATTACCCAAGCAAGACTGAAGTTTGACTGATAGGCCACGAATAGAACCTACGGAAGCAATGTCTCAATCCAAAAAAAGGCTTCTTTACAGTACTGTAGCTGTACTTGCGCCCTTACTTAGCGCGCCAGTACCCGTACACGCGGTCGAGTTGTACGGAATCATTGACTCCTATATGGGATCCACGAAGGCGAGTGGCGAGGAGCGCGCCAGCATTGGCTTACAGAGCGGAGGATTGTCCACCTCGTTCTGGGGGATGACAGGCACTGAGGATCTGGGGAGGGGTCTGAACGCAACGTTTCGCATCGAAGGCTTCTTTCTCGGTGACACGGGGCAAAGCGGGCGCTTTGCGAATGATCCGATGTTTTCGCGAAATGCCTATGTCGGCCTTTCCGGTCGATTTGGAGAGGTCCGTTTAGGAAAACTGTCAAACCCTACGTTTCTGCTGACAGGGCAGTTTGATCCCTTTGGGAGTTCGACAAAGTTGTCGCCCTTGACTACGGTTCTATGGAATCCACAGTACGGGCGATACATAGCCGGGGATTCTGGCTGGAGCAACGCAATGGGGTACTACACTCCAGACTTCGGCGGCTTGTCCGGTCGATTTGTCTATGCCTTGGGAGAAGCGTCTGATTCCAACGCATCGAACAACGCTGTTGCGATGCTGTATCTCGATAAAGGGCCGCTTACTGCTTCTGTCGCCTTTCAGCGGACACGTACGGGCACTGCGATCACGAAGGCAAGCTGGGCGCAAAGTGTTCTTGCTGCCGGCGTAGCATACGACATTGGCTCTGCAAAGCTGTTCCTGCAGTATGACGGCACAAGAACCAGCGGCGTCAGCCTGAGAACAGATACTGTGCAACTCGGCGCCACGATTCCAATGCTCTCTGGAAGATTCATGCTTTCCGTGGTGCAGACCAGTATACGGGCAGCCAATCAGCCAGACGTACGTCGCCGTGACGCTGGCATCGGATATCTATACGCGTTTTCTAAACGGACCGACGCCTATGCTACCTCGCTATACGACAAGCTGAGCGATAGAGGGAGTGGATTTACTACAGCTATAGGGCTCCGGCACAAGTTTTAGCGGATTGGGAGCGCTGTGTCTTCCGGCAGCGTCTCCTAATACTTTCCAGGCGTTTCAGTTGGCTTGAGATCTTGTTCCCTCCGGCACGGCACCAGGTTATGGCCCCCCGCGGCAGTAGGCTCGCTGCCGCCCCTGCATCTCGCGGCGCAAGCCCAGCGACCGATCGGCGTCCAGTCGCTTGAGCTCGGCGTTCTCTTCCTAGCGGCTGCCGCCGCTTGACCTCCGACGCTGTTAGCCCGCCGTACTTCGTGCGCCAGTTATCGAACGTCTCGTCACAGATGGCCTTCTTGGGCAGGTTTCCGCCACCGGCATCCCCTGTTCCGCTAGCTTCAGCGCATGCGCGATCTGCTCTTCGGTGTACCTGATCTTCTTCACGGCATCCTCCTGCTCTCCAGCAGTGAACATATGAACATCATGCCGTCGTTCTCCCATCTTACTTGGCACGAACTCTTGGGAGAGCCTCAAGCCCTTGGCCTGGACCTCGGCCTCGATCTGGTTGTCGTTCATGGGGGATTCCCCAAAAGAAACGCCCGGCTCCGACATCGGCAGGGCCGGGCGCGAAAGCTCCGCAAGCAATGCGGAGGGAGGAGACACGGTGATGCAATCCAATCTGGTGAGCCCCCTATGCGGCTGGGAGGGGAAGTCGCGGGAAGCGGGCCGCCGGAGGCGTGCCGGATTGGACTGCAGGTTCAATCTGGCCTTGATAAGGCTGCTATCCTGCGGGGAACATGACTACCCAAGGACTGATCAGTGCTATTGAGCGGAATGGGCCTAGGACTCCAAGGCTTTCTGAATGCGCGCAAGGCACCGGCATTACCGAAGAGCAAGTGGTTCAGTACTTAGCGCTCTTGGACAGCGGACTGGCAAAGCCGACTCCGCTTCCTGCTCCCCCAAAGCGCAGATTGCGTGCGGTCTCACCAAAGGAATTTGCCGCCCGTCGCGCTGCTCGTGCCTCTTGAAAATCTCCGCCTCCTGCTTGTTGTCCCGCTTGAGCAGCGGGGCTCAACTGCCGGTGCACCCCGCTGTACATTCATCGGCCGATGCGACGGCGGGGCTTACGATCATTCCGGTTTTAGTGTCATGCGGCCTTCGCCAGGCCGCGGATTCCGCGGGACTCTCCGCGCACCGCAGCCAGGAAGAAGCACACACTGACTGCCGCCAGCGCGACGACCATCCAGCCTAGGCTTGGATAGCCGAAGCTCTGTGCAACCGTGCCCCCAAGGAAGGGGCCGATAGCCGAACCGGTCATCAGCATCACAGGCGTAGCCGCGACCGCACGCCCTGAGGGGTCAAGGCGAGCCAGGTACGCGAAGATGAAGGTGTGCGTGAAGGTCATTACCACCGGGAAGAGGCAGGAGCCCATCGTATAAACGGTATAGGTTGTCGTCTGCGTCAACATCAGGCACAACATGGCATGCAGCAACGGCCCAAACACGATAACGACTCTGGGCGAGATTCTTTTCTCGAAATACGCGGCGAGGACGCCGGGGGAAAGGTTAACTAGGCCGATCATTAGCATCGTGTTCATGAGCTGTCCGCGGCTGAAGCCGTGCGCGTCGCCTACGCGCTCAACGAAGCCGAACATCATCGAATGGTTCAACAGCGCGAAGCTAGTGCCAATCATTGCGAGCCAGACCACCCTCGGCAGCTTGCCGGGATGAACCGGCGCATCCGGAAGCGAGATGCTAGAGCGGCGAGATGGGAAGCCGATGAGCGCGAACAACGCCGCCACAAGCATGATGCAACCCAACGATAGGAACAGTACCGGGCCTCCGTATGCCACCACCAGTTTGGACACGCCACCCAGGAAGCCCAGTGACACAAGGGTCAAGGCCAGGAAAGCCACGGCGATCAAACGGTGCGGATTGGAACTGGCTCCCATGGCAGCGTGCGCCATCGAAAGCCCTACGCCGACACCCAGACCACCAATGAGATGCAGCGCGATCATCGTGTTGTAGTCGCGGGTCGTGGCCATGGCGATGAAGGCCGCTGCGGCCGTACCGTAGCCTAGTGGCACCGCCACTACTCCGCGTATGCGGTTGACGCGCGGTGAAACGACCGCGCTGCTGAGAACCGCCGCACCCAGGAAGCACGAAACTAGGGCGCCGGCATTTTGCGGGTCCAATCCGTACATGCCAATCAGTACGATACCGATCCACACCGGCATGGCGACGAGGTCGATCAACCCCGAGCAGTGGCACAACACTAGGGAAGTCCAGCCTTTCACGCTGTCCACGGATCTGTTCATGCTTGTCTCCTTACTTTGGATGAGTCTTTTTTGTTTCTTTCGATTGAATACTATACGGTCCGTTTCATAAATAACCAAGGACGTCAGTCCTGCCGGACGGCGCATCCCACCTGGACGCGTGCATGCCATCGCCGAGCATCTGGCGAGCTACGCTGTGGCGAGGTAGGTACATCCCGCGGAATATCCCCTTGGAGCCTGTAAAATGGCGGGCATCTTCATCAACCAACGAGGACCTGTGACAAAAGCGGCACTACGCTCCCCGGGGCGCACACGTAGCACCGCCTCACGCCTGGCGATTCTGAACGCCACGCTGAAACTGCTGGAAGAGCAATCACTGCAGCAGATCTCGATTGAGGCCATCGCACGTGAGGCCGGTGTCGGCAAGGCCACCATTTATCGTTGGTGGCCCTCCAAGGCGGCCGTGGTAATCGAAGCCTTCCTGGTCAATCATGTCAGCCGCGTCACGGCGCCTAAGGGCATGAAGCCTCGGGAGGCCTTGGCTCATATTTTGCGTTTGCTGATTAAGGAGTACGCAGGGCCGGAAGGCCGCATCGTGGCTCAGATCATCGCCGAAGGTCAGAGTGACCCTGATGTGCTGCGCGAATTCCGCGAACGCTTTTGGTATGGCCGGCACGCCATGGCCTTGGAACTCGTCAACGAAGCTCGCCGGCTAGGCGAGTTCCGCGACGACATTCCGGCCGAGTCCCAGCTGGACCTGCTCTTCGCGCCCATCTACTTCCATCTGCTTTCGGGGCATTCCCCCTTAAGCCAAGAGTTCGCCGAGGTGCACTGTGACAGCGTCATGCGTCTGATGGAGCCGGACGCTCGTCAAACACCGACAAAGCCGAAGTCCCGCTAGCCAGCAGGCGTTCACCGCTGGCGTCGAACAACGAGGCTCGGGCAAAGCCCGCGGTGCGTCCCACTCGCTCGACCGTAGCGGTGGCCATTAGCGGTCCGGCCTTCGCCGCCGCCATCATGTTGACGGACAGATTGATTGTGGCGCAGGTGCGCCCCGGCGGCAGCACTGACAGCACGGTCATTGCCATAGCCAGATCCAGCATGCTGGCCAGCGTACCGCCGCTGACTACGCCATTACCCTGTGTGCTCTCGGCGGGCGCAACGAAGCGCACGCGCAGCTCTCCTGGTGTGCCTTCGCACAACACCGCGCCCAAGCTGGCCGAGGCGGGATTGGTATCCAGGGGAACGTCGCGGCGGCCGGCGGCCACCGCCGCCGCAACATGCGCCCGTGTCGGGTTGTCGCTCATCACATGAAGGGCTTGCGCCGCTCGGGCCACCACAAGCCGTCGATCGGCTGGCCCATGGTGGTGCGTAGCACGCCGACGCCACCGGCCTCCAGCTCGACCACATCGCCTGGCTGCAGCTCGCGACCCAGCTCAAGCGCAGAACCGCCGCCCATCGTGCCCGAACCAATCACGTCGCCCGGCAGGATCTTCTCGCCCAGCGAAACATAGGCGACCAGCTCGGCTACAGTCCAAAGCTTGCCTCCGCTGTTGCCCTTACCCCAAGTTTCGCCATTGACGCGCACTTCCATCGGGATGGAATCCAGATCCTTGAACTCGTCCAACGTCGTGATCCAAGGGCCGATTGCGTGCGCGAAGTCCTTGCTCTTGGTGCTGCCCATGCCGATCGGCAATTCGTTGTGCTGCAAATCGCGACCGCTGAAATCGTTGTACAGCGTGATGCCGAAGACGTATTTCATCGCGTCTTCGGGTCGCACACTGCCCCCTTCGCGGCCAATCACATAGCCCAGCTCCAATTCATAATCCATCTTGCTCTTGATATAGCCCGGCCACGGCACCACCGAGTTGTGGCCAATGGCGGTACTCGGCGAGTTCTTGGTAAAGCCGGGAATCAACAACATGCTTTCTGGCACTTCACGCTGCATGCGCTCGTGCCAGCCCTTAATGTGGCCGACAAAAGTCAGGCCGTCGCGCAGCACCGGGGGATCGGAAGCCGGCAGCCACGTAACGTTATTGATATCAAACGAGGCATCATCGCCATAGCTGCCTTGAATCGCTTCAGTGGCAGCGTCGACAAGGATGTCGCTCGCCCCCAGAGCCTGCGCCATGCTGCCTGGGAACTGTGCCTGGGCCAGGCGCATGGCGGCGGCCTGCGTGGCGTGGCGCTTGCCCATCGCATACAACGCGCCAGCACGAGCCAGATCGATGACGCGCCCTTTCTCTGGTTCGACGACGACCAAGCGGGCGATAGCGCCATCAGGACTTTCTCGGGAAATGCGGCCGAACTTCATTCATGTCTCCCTGGTGGTTGAAATAGGTTGAGCAAGGAACCGAGTTGTTACATCACATGGAATCGGAGGCGTGGCCAAGGCTTAGCAAACCATCTATTGGCCGCGCTCCATATTTGCAAAACTGCTCGTATCGTTTTATAAAGACTAACAGACTAAAGGGGGTACGTCAACGGAAGTCGGCACCTTGGTGTCGGCGCCCTTGGCGACCTGTTCAACGCCAAGTCGGCCCCGCCGCAATCGCCAGGAAAAGTCAGCGGTGCGCCTGCACTGGCGCGCACAAAACGGCCATCGCACTTTCGGCAAGTTCATCGGCGAACTTCTGGTTCAGCGGCAGGTGCCCCATCATGAGCCGGAAATATACCGGCGAATACACCATGTCCATCAGAAACTCAGACTCCATGTCCGTACGAAATTCGCCGTTGCGACGCCCTTCCTCGATGACTTCGCGGACCATGGCGCGACGACCGTAGAAGAAGCGCTCTCGGAACTCGCGAAGAACCTCCGGCTCCGACTGCCCTTCAGCCAGTATCTGGGCGACCAACCGGCCGCCCCGCCCGCCATACTGCTGCACCATGCGATGGAGATGCACGGTAATGGCTTCGCGGCAACCACCCCCTGTCGGCATGGGAGTCTGCAAGTTGTGGTTCTGCACAAAGGCGTCAATCACCACGGCCGCTTTGGAGGGCCACCAGCGATAGATGGTCGCCTTGCCTACCCTGGCCTCCTTCGCGATGGCCTCGATGGTGATCTGTTGCAGGGACTGCGTTTCGAGCAAGCTCAGGGTGGCGCTTAGGATCGCTACACGCGCGGCCTCGCTACGCGTGCGTCCTGGCGAACGCTTGTTCCGGGCTGGGGTTGTCGTGGGAAAGGTGGTGCTCGAAGTCAATGCTTTCTCCATAGTGACGGCTGAAATTCGCCAAACCGTCTCACTATTCATCTCCATGCACGCCTAAGGAAAGACCCAAGTGTTTGACGCGTGCATGGTGCATCGATATTATAATACGGCTCGTATCGTTTTGCTCTACAAGTTACTAAGAAGCAACATAAAAGGAGACAATCCCATGTTCACTAACCTCGCCTGGTGGCGCACGCGAGCGCTACTAGCCGCATGCATCGGCACATGCGGCGTGGGGGTTGCTTGGGCTGCGCCTGTCAGCCAGGCACTGGATCGCCCCGCCATCATCTCTCAGCGAGCAGCGCAATCGGTACTACTAGGCATCGCTCAGGCGGGCAAGCGTCTGGTCGCGGTGGGCGAGCGCGGCATCGTGGTGGTGTCGGACGACGATGCAGCCAAATGGCACCAAGTGCCGATGCCGGTCAGCGTGACGCTGACTGCTGTGCGCTTCGCCGACGATAAACATGGCTATGCGGTCGGTCACGGCGGCACCGTGCTTGCCACTGCCGACGGCGGCGAAACCTGGACGCGCGTGCTCGACGGCCGCCAAGCCGCGCAGATCTCCCTTGCGGCAGCCCAGGCCAGCGGCAACGCGACGGCTCTGCGCGACGCCGAGCGCCTGGTGGCCGAGGGCCCTGACAAACCCCTGCTCGACCTGCTAGTGCTCGACGCACGGCGCGCGATCGTCATCGGCGCCTATGGCATGGCGTACTCCACCACGGACGGCGGACAGAGATGGACCTCCTGGGCGGATCGCCTGGACAACCCTCGTGGCCTGCACCTGTATGCGATACGCCGGCATGGCGAACGCATTCTCGTGTGCGGAGAACAGGGATTAGTGCGGCTTTCACAAGACGGCGGACAGACTTTCGCGGCGGCCAAGCTCCCTTACAACGGTAGCTTCTTCACCGCCGAGCTTCCCTCTGACAACGAAATCGTGGTAGCCGGGCTACGCGGCAATATGCTGCGCTCAATGGATGCAGGCGTGAACTGGAAGCAAATTACGGCACAAGATACCGCGTCCATCACCAGTTCGGCCTTGCGCACCGATGGCTCACTGGTGCTGGTGAACCAGGCAGGCATGGTGCTCAGTGAAAGCAAAGGCGCTCTCGTTCCACTGAATGGCGCCCCGTTGCCATCTCTGACCGGCATTTTCCCGAAACGCAACGGTTCGCTGCTCGCACTCAGCATCCAGGGCATTGTGTCCGTCCCTAATGGAGGCAAGAAATGAACTCTGTTCTCGCGATTGACATGAAAACAGTCGACGCCTTCGATCCGCGCTCTGGCTCGCTCATAGAGCGCGCGCTGTTCAACCACCGTCTGATTGTGGTGCTACTGTGCGCGATCCTCACCGCCCTGCTGGGTTGGCAGGCCACGAAGCTTCACCTGAATGCCAGCTTCGAAAAGACCATCCCAACCCACCACGGCTATATCCAGAACTACCTGCGCTACCAAAATCAGCTCTCTGGCCTAGGCAACTCGGTACGCATCGCCGTCGAGAACCCGAAAGGTACCATCTATGACGCGAATTACCTGCGTGCACTGCGTGGCCTTTCTGACGAAATCTTCCTGCTGCCTGGGGTCGACCGGATGAAGATGAAATCGTTATGGACATCTTCGACCCGCTGGGTCGGCGTGACCGAGGACGGCCTGGAAGGCGGCCCGGTGATACCCGACGGCTACAACGAATCGCCACAGAGCCTGGTGACGCTCGCGGCCAATATCGCGCGCTCCGGCGAGATTGGCCAGATCGTGTCGCTGGACGCGCGCTCCACCGTCATCTACGTGCCGCTACTGGCCAATACCCCCGATGGGCGCACGCTGAGTTACGCCGACTTCTCCGACAAGCTCGAAGCGCTGCGCGACAAATATGAGCAGAAGGGCCTGAGGGTCCACATCACCGGCTTCGCTAAGCTGGTGGGCGATCTCATCGATGGCGTGCGCGCAGTGCTGATGTTCTTCGCGCTGGCGGTGGCCATCGCGGCCGCGATGGTCTTCTGGTACACGCGCTGCATCCGCTCCACCCTACTTGTGGTCTCGGCATCGCTAGTCGCCGTGGTGTGGCAGCTCGGCCTGCTGCCGACGCTTGGGTACACGCTTGACCCCTATTCCATCCTCGTGCCCTTCCTCGTGTTCGCCATCGGCATGAGCCACGGTGCGCAAAAGATGAACGGCATCATGCAGGACGTGGGGCGCGGCATGGACAAGCTGGTGGCGGCACGCTTCACCTTCCGCCGCCTTTTCCTGGCCGGCCTGACAGCTCTGCTGGCCGACGCGGTGGGCTTCGCCGTGCTGCTGGTCATCGACATCCAAGTCATCCGCGAACTGGCCATTGCTGCCTCGCTTGGCGTGGCCGTGCTGATCTTCACGAACCTGATCCTGCTGCCCATTATGCTGTCCTACACTGGCGTCAGCCCGACGGCCGCCGTACGCAGCCTGCGCGCCGAAGCTGCGGACGCCGCCGGCAAGGACAAGCACCCGCTGTGGGCCTTCCTGGACCGATTCACTCAGCGCAAATGGGCTTCCGTGGCCGTGATCACGGCGATGGCTATGGGCATTGCCGGTTATGCCATCAGCACTCAACTCAAGATCGGCGACCTCGACCCGGGCGCACCAGAGCTACGCGCCGACAGCCGCTACAACCGCGACGTTGGGTTCATGAATTTGAGCTACGGCGCCTCCAGTGATGTGCTCGCGGTCATGGTCAAAACGCCAGAAGGTGCGTGCTCCCAGTACGACACACTCAACAAGATCGACGCGCTGGAATGGCAACTACGCAAGATCGACGGCGTGGAAGACACTAATTCACTCGCACGCCTGAACCGCCGCATGCTAGTCGGCCTAACCGAAGGTAGCCCAAAGTGGTATGAGCTCCTGTCCAACCAGGACATGCTCAACACCGTCACGGCGGGCGCGCCGCGCGGTCTCTACAACGATAGCTGCGGCCTCCTCACGTTGTATGTCTTCCTGCGCGACCACAAGGCGGACACGCTGACTCGCGTGGTTGAACATGTGGAATCGTTCGCGAGGGAAAACAACACCCAGGACGTCCAGTTTCTGCTGGCAGCCGGTACCGCCGGCATCGAGGCGGCAACCAACATCGCTGTCAAGGAGGCTTGGCGCAAGATGCTGTACCTTGTGTACGGTGCTGTGGTGGTGCTGTCCTTCATCACTTTCCGCTCGTGGCGCGCGGTGGTGGTGGCGGTACTGCCTCTGATGCTAACTTCCGTGCTGGCCGAGGCGCTGATGGTGGCTCTTGGAATGGGCGTGAAGGTGGCCACGTTACCCGTGATTGCGCTGGGTGTTGGCATCGGCATCGACTACGCGCTCTATATCCTGTCGGTAACGCTGGCCGAACTGCGAAAGGGCAAGAGCCTGTCGGAGAGCTATTACCGCGCCCTGCTCTTCACCGGCAAGGTTGTGATGCTCACCGGCGTGACACTGGCCATCGGCGTCGTCACGTGGGTCGCCAGCCCGATTAAGTTCCAAGCTGACATGGGTCTTCTGCTGGCCTTCATGTTCCTCTGGAACATGCTGGGCGCCCTGATCCTACTGCCCGCGCTGGCGCATTTCCTACTGAAACCGGCACGCGGCGCGTCGCACTAACAGGCTCAAACCATGTCGAGTTCCCTAAACGTGATGTGGTTCGTCCCGCCGCCCTTGGCTGTACTGGCAGCACAAGCTCCGCGGGCAACCCCTATCCAGGCACGCCGCAACCCCTCTTCCGACGCTCAGTTCGAGGCATTGGTCAAGGGCGAAGCCGATGCTGTCGTGACGGCGATGGACAACGTCATCGGCTGGAACCGTCGCCCTGGCCCCAAGGATTTTCGCGTGGTCGCGCAGGTCGAGCGGACTACCCCCTTGGCGCTGATCGCCGCGCCCGGTCGCAAGAACATGGCCGACCTGGCCGGTGCCAACCTGCTGGTCGACTCCGTTGACAATGGCTTTGTCATCGCGCTGCGGGCAATGTTGCGCGAAGCGGGCATCAATGAAAGCACCTGCCGTTTTACTCCCGCTGGCGGCGTGACAGAACGATATGAGGCACTGCTGACCGGCCGTGGCGATGCGACGCTGCTGGGCCAGCCCTTCGCGGGGCAAGCAACCCACGCTGGTTTGATGCAGATCGCCAGCGTGCAGCAATCCTACCCGACATTTCCCGGGCAAGGCATTGTCATGCGCCTGGCGAGCCCGGCGCGCGAGCGCATCGGCGCATGGCTGCGCGAGCTTGAGCAGGCGCGGCGGCAGATACAAGAACTGGATTCACTACGGCCGACCCCCGAAGGCATTGTGCTGCTGACCGAGCACCGCCGCCTGCTGGGCCTACCGGGCGGCGAAGCCACTTACGCAAACATCGTCGATGCTTCACTGGTCGACACTTTCTTGGGAAAAGATCAATGAAACCGTATGCATTGGGTACGTTCTCGCATTCGCAGAATGGCCCGAAGTTCGTGGGCTTGGTCATGAACGATCGCGTGGTCGAGCTGGCGGAACTGGTCAGGTTGTACGACGCGCCGGAGCTAGCCGGCGCCGGATCGGTGCTAGCCTTGCTGGACACCTGGGACGCCAGCCGCGCCGCGCTGGACCGACTGGCCATGGCGGTCGATGGCAAGGCAGAACATTGGCACGCGCTGGACGCGCTGCGTGTACACCCCGCCGTCGATCTGCCCCGGCAGATATTCTGCACCGGCGCCAACTACCGCAAGCATGTGGTCGACATGACGGTCGACGCCAAGGTCGGCCCGCCGGGACTGGACGAAGCCGGCCTGCGCCGCTGGGCCGAGAACATGATGGACGAACGCGCCGCCACGGGCGAACCCTATGCTTTCACCAAGCCGGTTTCCACGGTGTCCGGCGCGTATGACCCGCTGGTACTGCCGAACACAACCACCCAACCCGACTGGGAGCTGGAACTAGCCGTCGTCATCGGCCGGAGCGGCTACCAGATTCCGCGCGAACTGGCGCTGGACTACATAGCAGGCTACTGCATCGTCAACGACATCTCGGCGCGCGACCTGATACCACGCACCGACTACAAAATGCTCGGCACCGATTGGCTGCGCTCGAAGGGACAGCCCGGTTTCCTCCCACTCGGGCCTTATCTCGTGCCGAAGGCATTCGTGCCCGACCCGCATCGCTTGAAGATGCGCCTGTCCGTTTCGGGTCAGATCATGCAGGATGAGTCCACGGCTGATATGCTGTTCGACATCGTGCGGCAGATCGAATACATCTCCCGCTATTCACGCCTGCTGCCGGGCGACATCATCTGCACCGGCTCGCCCGCTGGTAACGGCACTCACTACAACCGCTACCTGCAAGCGGGAGACGTTATTGAGGCCGAGATCGAAGGTCTCGGTCGTCAACGACAGATTTGCGTTTAATTCCGACGAAACGATAAACCCACCGAAATGCAAAAGCCCCTCTTATGAACTTCCCCAAGAAGTTGGGTTAAAGGCTAGACAGCCAAGGCCTGAGTCCGGTACTGCAGCGGGCTCAGGCCTTTTAGTTAGAGCGGAAGCTTGTTTACAAGCTTGCCACCTGGCCGAACCCTGGCCAGGGCTCGGTTTGGTAAGCAATGATCTTGCCATCGTACAGGTCCATCACAGGCGAGAGGTAGAGCCTCTGGCGTTGACGTCGAACTTTGGTCATTTTCTTGTTGAGCGGTCCTAAGGCAACAATCGAGCAGTAGGAGCTTCCGGCACCTGTTCATTGCGGGGACGGTCTCCAGTAAGACTCGACACTCGGGCACTGCAACTGTTGTCCGGTAATCGGAAACAGCACGCCCAACTCCCGTGCACTTTCCTATATTTGCGGTTCCTATCCTCTTCGTCATTACGAGGATGGCAGGCACGGTTGCTATTGCCTTTGCCGGCTGTTGGACCACCGTACCGATGCCGGCTCAGCACAAACTACCTGAGGAACAGGCCATGTTGGTCGAGATGAGAACCTATACGACGCACCCCGGCAAGTGGCGAGATTATCTCGCACTATACGAGGCCGAGGGACTGCAGATTCAGAAGCGCATCCTAGGACGTATGGTCGGCTATTACCGCACGGAAACCGGCGCACTCAACCAGGTAATTCATATGTGGGGATACCGAGACATGAACGAGCGCGAGGAACGACGCACGGTTCTGATGGACGATCCAGATTGGAAGTCGTATGTCGTGAAGATGCTGCCGCTGCTCCGAAGCCAGGAGTCGAAGATTCTGGTGCCCGCGGCATTCTTTTCGCCTCAATGGCAAGAGTGACGAGACCGTAGTTCGTCGAAAACTGTGTCCGAATATCGAACATTATCGCGGCACGGTTCAGCTATTTATCTACCATTTTTCCTGCTGCGCATTCGCGCATCGGGTTGTTAAATAAAGAAAGTGAGAGACCATGAAGCTGGCTTCATTGCGGTCCGGCAGGGACGGCGAACTAATCGTGGTAAGCAAAGATCTGCGCATTGCGATAAAGGCGGGCCAAACGGCGCCTACGATGCAAGATGCGCTGGACAACTGGGACGCGGCGTATCCGGCACTTGAGCAGATGTATCGCATGCTTAATCAAGGTGACGCGCAAGGAGCGTTTGCGCTCGACCTGAACACACTCGCCGCGCCGCTTCCGCGCTCCTACCAGTACCTAGATGGCGCAGCTTACGTTAGCCACATCCAGCGCAACCGTGCCGCTCGTGGAGAAGCATTGCCGAAGGACTTGTTGCAAAAACCGTTGGTCTATCAAGGCATTTCCCACGGCTTTATGAGCTGGAACGAAGATGTTCGGCTTCCAAATGAAGAACTTGGCATCGATTTCGAAGCAGAAATTGCCGCAGTAACCGGCGATGTACCAATGGGAGTGTCTCCAGAGGACGCAACAAAGTATATACGCCTGTTCGTACTGCTAAACGATATATCGTTGCGCAGCCTAATCCCGCCAGAGCTGAAGCGCACTTTCGGCTTTCTGACCGGCAAGCCGGCGTCCAGCATGGGGCCGATTGCCGTCACTCCTGATGAGCTTGGTGATCTGTGGAACGGTCGCTTGGTATCCGGCACAATGCAATGCTGGGTGCGCGGCGAATCGGTCGGAAAAATCGAGACAGGTATCGATACCCCCTTCCATTACGGCGACCTGATAGCGCATGTTGCCCAAACCCGCAACTTCGAGCCCGGCACTATCGTGGGACTGGGTACCGTCTCGAACGAAGACGAGTCGGTGGGCTGCGCCTGCATCGGCGAAGTCCGCGCCCTAGAGACGTTGAAGGGCGGTAGGCCAACCACGCCGTTCTTCCGGTTCGGTGACCATATTAAGATTGAACACGTTGACCGCAACGGGAATTCTGTCTTTGGCTGCATTGACCAAAAGTTCGTCACGAGCGTCGCCGGCGCGCGTTAGAAGCCAGTGGAAGTTCCACCTGTTTACTCCGCTTCTTTCGTACATACATAAATGGATAACAACATGCTTTGCAAAAGCTTGCATCACGCCGCGTTTCGCTGCAAAGACGCACGTGAAACGGTTGATTTCTACACGAATGTGCTGGGCCTGAAATTCATCCATGCAATGGGCGAAGATCACGTTCCCTCAACCGGAAAATACAGTCCGCATATTCATATCTTCTTCCAAATGGAGGATGGTAGCTGCATAGCCTTCTTCGAATTGCCAAGAGATGATGGCCAACCTTCCGGGCGCGATCCGGAAACACCAGACTGGGTACAGCACTTCGCGTTCCGTGTCGCCGACAAAGACACGCTAATGAAGGCAAAAGCGGATTTGGAAGTAAAGGGAATTGATGTGATTGGCCCGACTAACCATGACGACTTTTTGCTGTCCATCTACTTCTTTGACCCTTCTGGACACCGTCTCGAACTAAGTGCACATATATCAACGCCGGAACAGGATGCCCAATTTGAAAAGGAAGCAATGGACGTACTGAACCTTTGGGACCAGACTCATGATTGGTCACAGCGAGCAAAGCTGTTCGGCAGTGCCACTGGGTATCACCGCAACAAATAGCGAGCGAAGGTGCAACTGAAGGCGTGCCGTCTGGTGGGGTGCTTCCGTTTCGAGCGCATGTTCCGAGCCGAAGCACCCCTGCTTACGTCAAATTAAAGTAACCGGATAGAGCGCTAGCGCTCAAAGACGAAAGAATTCAATTCTCGAATTCCCTTCTCGATCTTGAGCACCTGTTCCCTCAATAGGTTGGCGATCTGCCTACGTCGTTGCTCGCGCATGCGTGGGTCGATCGCCCCAACGCTGATGGCGCCGATAGGGCGGCGCATGGAGTCGTGCAACGGCATACCTAGCGCCGTCACGCCTAGGGTAACGCGGTTCTTGACGAGTGAGTAACCCGCTTCACGCGTGCGAGCAATTGCCTCCCTTTGCTGCGCGACGTCGAGGTTGCCGAATTCCGGCAAGCGTGAAGCCGTCACATGCAATATCCGTTCACGTTCGTCATGGTCGCAAGCCGCGAGGATGGCCAGTCCGCCTGCGCCCACCCCAAGTGGCCTGCGGCTTCCAACTTCCAATGTGATCGTGCGGATCGCAAATGTTCCCTCGATCCTATCTATGCACACGGCATCAAGTCCGCTACGCATCACAAAATAGCAGGTGTCCTCGGTCTCGGCGCTCACCGCTTCTAAAGCCGGCCGAGAGACGTGTCGCAGGTCAAAGATCTCAGCCGCGGCCAATCCCAATTCGTAAGCTACCGGCCCCAGCAGATATCGGCGTGTCTCGTCGTTCTGAACTATGAGGCCTTCTCCGTGCAACTGCTTAAGCAAGCGGTGGGCTGTCGGATGCGGGAGGGCACTTCGCGACGATAACTCCGTCAGTGCCAGGCCGCGCCTGCCTGCAGTTGCCAGCAACCTCAGCAACAGGTTCGCGCGACGGATAGTACCGACGTTATCATGATTCAAAGTCATAGAAAACTGTTTGCCTCCTGCCGTAAAGGAGCCTCTCAACTCCTGTTCATCATACGGAAAATTGCTAGTCAACTTTCCTTTTCATTTTTACAGTGTGACTCAACTATTATCCAGATATGGGTCCATGATTACGACAGGCAATTGATTACGGTCAGGGTCCGACGAGGGTAGATCTTGAGCTGCATATCAGATAAGTGAAAGTTTGAAGGAGACGAATAGATCATGGAACTGTTAGGGCGTTCGGACACTGTATTCGATGTGCTTATCGTTGGCTACGGCCCTGCCGGCGCGACGATGGCAAATCTGTTGGGCAAGCGCGGTTACAGTGTTGCCGTTTTTGATCAGGCGCTTGAGATCTACGATAAGCCCCGCGCGATCACCGCTGACCAAGAAGTGATGCGGGTGCTCCAGGAGTGTGGACTGGCGGAAGAGGTTTCCAGGAGAACGACTCCGCATCCCGGAACTGACTTCATTGGCATAGAGGGACAGCTCATCAAGTGCTTCTACCCTGCACCACCCCCGTCGCCTTTAGCATGGGATCCCACATGGATGTTTGTACAGCCCGAACTTGAAGCAACGCTTCGCGCAGGAGTGGCCCGATATCCGAAGGTTCAAGAATTTCTCGGATACGAGTTCCTCGAATACTCCCAGGGAGAAGACGGGGTTGTGGCAACGGTCAAGCAGCTTGCGAGGGACACTGTCTTCACTATCCGGGGTAAGTACCTGCTCGGTTGCGACGGCGGACGGAGCACCGTGCGGCGGCAGATGGAAGCGACGATTGAAGATCTCGCGTTTGATGAGTGGTGGATGGTGGTGGATGCATGGATGCACGGTCCCATCGATCTGCCGCCGCGTTGTGTCCAGTACTGCAGGCCCTCCCGTCCTGGAACCTACATCGTCGGGCCGGATAATTTGCGTCGGTGGGAAATTAAGATGTTGCCCGGTGAAACGCCGGATGATTTCGAAAGTGACGAAGCGGTACTGCAAGTGTTGTCCACATTTGTAGATCCCACCAATTTGCAAGTCTGCAGAACGGCGATCTACCGTTTCCATGCGTTAGTGGTCGACGAATGGCAAGATGGGCGTGTGTTCCTGATGGGCGACGCCGCTCATCAGATGCCACCGTTCCTTGGCCAGGGCCTTTGTGCCGGCATCAGAGATGCGCTCAATCTCGCCTGGAAGATCGACGGCGTAGAGCGTCTCGGCTACTCGAAGACACTCCTCAATTCTTACACTGTGGAGCGAAAACGCCATGTGCGGACAATAGTCAGCCATGCCAAATCATTCGGACTGATCATCGGTGAATTGGACGAAACGGCCGCACGGAGGCGAGACCGTGAGCTCGCCGAGTTGCTTGCATCGGGCAAGGCAGAAACTGTACGACAGAAATTCATTCCTGGACTGGAGACAGGACTGATTGGCCGAGACACTGATCAACAGATACAGGTCGGCGCAGGGGAGCTTTTTGTTCAACCATGGATTCATAGTGGTGACGAGTTCAGGCGCCTAGACGATCTACTGCCACCGGGGTTCCTGATTGTGGCAGGTTCCTCAGAAGTGCCGAACTGGTTCGATGCAAGTACGAATGATGCTTTGGAAAAAATCGGCGGAAGAACAGTGGTCATCAGCACTGCACCAAGTCCCGTAAACTTACCAACACTGAGTTTGATGGAGCGGGACGGGCTGTTTAACCAATGGCTTTCGTCGCTCGGAGCGAAGGCGGCCATCATCCGTCCAGATCACTATGTCTATGGCACCGCAGCCGGCGCAGACGAACTTCGTCGACTGATTGCTCAACTTGCCGAACACATTACTCCCGCTACGGCACAAGCGATGTAAGCCCTGTTTGTCGCACACTGAATTGCCAATCTTCTAAGGCTGGTGGGCTCGCCCGCACCAAGACGGTCAGATTGTGAAGTGGGAACCTGACCGTCGGCAGAGCTGCGCAAGCGTTACAGCATTCGCGTACTGGCCGTCAGCGATTGGAATCTCGTCGAGCAGTCGTCGGCTTCCCTGCCTCGAGTCTGCTGGGTGGAATGGCGCTGCAATACTCGAGGAGACAGTGGCCCCACAATTGGCCGACCTCAACCGCTGTGAAGACGCGATCAGGCCGTTCATCGTCCGTATGTCGGGCTGCCTGCGGACATGGTTGCCTATGCGCAGACCGGTGCCAATCTCCACTTTCTCGTCGGGTACTGCAATGCGAACGGCCTCACCCCATACCGGTATCTCATCTGGCCATTCAGCAAGAGCCGGAACCAAATCCGCGCCCTCACCGCCGAATTTTGGCAAACGTACCGATTGAATGCACACTATCTGTCAAGTGTAGGCAGGCAAGCACCCCTGCGCGCGACCGCTCTGCCAAAGGAAAAAGCTAAGATCGGCAGCGCCAGGGCTGCGGAGTAGAACCAGATTGTCTGCCCCAAGGAGTCAGCCACAACATCCGCAAGACTCATTCCAATCGCCTGTCCAAAGAAAAGCGTCGCAGCAAACAGACCGACCGCAGTACCTCGTGCTTCCGGCGACATTTGCGTTGCCTCGGTCTGCAAAGTGTTATGAAGCGTATAGAATCCCAAGCCACCAAGAAAGCATCCAAGTGCGCTCCACTCCCAGCGCGATCCGGCAGCCACAATGGCAAAGCCCGAGCTCAGAAAGAGACCGCCCAGGCCTGCTATACCTCCTCGCGAGAGATGCCGAGTCAGCATACCTGATAAGGCTACATAGACCAATCCGCCGATACCGTACATCGCCATAACGGTACCGGATGCACCGAGACTCAGCCCGAACTCCATGTGCAAATAAGCGGGCACAAGCGCAAAGCCCGAGAGTGTGAATAAGCCTTCGAGCACCGTCACTAGGAGAATATGACGTGCCCATCGCTGCCGAAGGACTTCTCGGACCTGTCCCCCAATGGAGCGTCGAAGTGGCAAGTCTGGCTCCTGGCCCAACGCCTTCGTCCCGACACGAAGTGCAACAAGGCCAAAGCCCGCCGCCAATACGATGAACACGACACGCCAGTGCAGTACATCCGCGATAAGTCCCGACATCCACTGGCCACCAATCAAGCCACCGATTGTGGCGAGGAGAAGACGGGCCAACGCTTGTTGCCTTCTCTCGATGGGCACCGTATCCCCGATTCTCGCCATGCTCATCGGGACAATGCCTGCAGCCGCTGCGCCGGAAAGACCCCGCGCAATAGCAAGCGCGGTCATTGTTGGTGCGAGCGACGCCAGGATGTTCGCCACCGAGCTCGCAGCCAGTGCAACAGCGATGACACGCAGCTTGCCAAAGCGGTCGCCTAACGGGCCATATACAAGTTGCAGAATGCCGTAGGCCAACACAAATGCCGATATGGACCACCCGGCCTCGCCAATTTGCACCCCGAAATCAACCGACAGTGCCGGAAGCAGGACATCACAGGCGCGCATCGACGCCATGCTGAGAGCAACCGCCAATGCCAGCGTTCCTCTCACGGACATTAGAACTTGCGCCTGATGCACAGGCTGCCAGTAATTCCACTGCCCATTTTTCTCAACCTATCCCTATCGTGAAGCGCAATGGCATTGGTGTTGGTTCGCCTGGATATGGCATATAGGTACCGTTCATAATTCAATGTTTCCACCAGTTATGATTTCATTCTCCGCCAACAGGCGCTACTCGGAATCTGAAGGAAATTTCGTTGTTTTCATCTAAAAATGACGAAATATAATCCGGAATGGCTGGGCTATTCTGCCGATACAATCTCCGGAAGTTTATGAGGCTTCCTTGCCGGAATGTGATTGCTGATTACGCAAATGCATATCAGTGCAAATAACATTGCCAGGGCCAAGAGCGTGAAATAGGCGGCTGCTCCGCCTAAGGAAATGACTGCTGCGCCGGCAAACGCGCTGACAATCGCTCCCAACCTGCCAAAGGCCGTAGCCGCACCGACTCCGCGGGCACGGATCTCCGTTGGATACAGGTGAGCACCGAGTGCATACATCGGACCCTGAACGGCATTGACAAAGAACCCATGAACTCCAATACCGACAATAAAGGCGCTCACGCCTATGTGGGCATAGCGCGCTTGTAGTAACAATGCGGTTAGCATCGCCCCTAGCGCAGCAATCGCCAAGATGACGCGCGATCCAAATCTGGAGACGAGACCCGCGCAGAGTAGTGCCCCGACCAGGCCTCCGACGTTGTAAGCCGTAAGGCCGTGACTCGCAATACCTATATCCAAGCCTTCAAAGGCCAGCATTGCCGGGAGCCAGCTAAACGCACTGTATAGCGCCAGCAAACACATAAAGAAGGCGCCCGAAAGTGCTGCCGTGTCACGTATCCAGCGTGCTGTGAACAGGTTCGTAAAGCCCATCTTTGCATCCGCGTCCATCTTGGTCGCGTCAACGATAAGGGCGCCTTCTGGGATAGGTCCTCGCATGCGGGCGAGAAGGCGCCGGAGATCTTCCTGCCGGTGCGCACGACGTGCTAGGTATCGGGGAGATTCAGGCAGGGAGAGTGCTAATAGTATGGTGAAGGCAAGTGGCAACAACCCACCAAGGAAGAATAGACTGCGCCAGCCGGAATTTGGCAGCACCATGGCAGATAGAATTCCCGCGACAATCCCGCCAACCGGATAGCAGACCACGGTCGCTGTCACCGCTAGGGTACGCATTCTCGCCGGCGTGAACTCCACCGCGATGATGGACGCCGTGGGCAACGCCCCCCCAATTCCAAGCCCCGCTATGAATCTCAGCGCCCCCAGTTCTAGCGGGCTGCTCGACAAGCCCATTGCAAGCGTGGCTGTGCCGAAAATGCTTATGCTGGCGATGAGTGCGACCCTGCGACCCACCCGGTCCGCTACGGTGCCGACCGATACACTGCCAATTGCCATTCCGAGGAGGCCCGCCGCTACTATAGGGGCGAACGCTTCACGTGTCATGCCCCATTCACGCAGTATCGCCGGAACCGCGAAGCCAATAAGCTGGCCATCGAAGCCATCCAACACTGCAGCCAGACTGGCGAGCAGGACGGCGAGCTTCTGTATGCTGCTGAAAGGGCCATCGTCGAGGATCAGACCAATATCGATCGCCTTGCCACTCATCCTTGGGCCCTCCTATTCTTGAAGCACCGCCTCACTGCGTAGCTGCGGAATCCTCGTATATCCATCTGGTGTCTCCTGAATTTTGTTCGCAATGTAGGTCTTCCCCTCTGAGTAGGCTCCCCCCGGTGGAAATGTCCGCGCGCAAAAGTTGAATAACCGCGCCAGATACGATACGGACCGATTCATATCATACTATCCCGTTCGTCCCTTGCTGACAAGACTCCATGACCGGGAATGCGATGTAATCGTTGGTTGATCCGTGTAGCCGCGTTGGCGATTTCATCGTCGCAGCATGGGCATCCAGAGTGGGCAATCGGGTGGCGTTCGTTCGTGCGGAACTCCGCGGCGCAAATCACGCGCTCCTGATCGGAGATGGCGACGCAGTCGGTCACGCCACCAGCTTCAGGCTTCGATACTAAGCTAGTGTCCTGCGTCAGAAATTCATTGCATTATTGACACTGCGTAGTAGTCTGCGTTGAAGGCACGCAAACGGCGAGGCGGTGATGAGAGGAAGACCAAAGGCGGAACTTGTGTTGAGTGAGGTCGAACGTGAGCAACTCAAGGCGCTGACGATGCGGCGCAAGACGGCACAGGCGTTGGCCTTACGCGCGCGCATTGTGCTGGCTAGCGCTGAAGGCTTGGACAACAAGACCGTCGCGGCAAGGCAGCGTGTCACTCAGCAAACCGTATCGAAATGGCGCGCGCGCTATGTGGCACATCGGCTCGACGGACTGCTCGATGCGCCGCGACCAGGGGCACCGAGGACCATCGGTGATGCGCAGGTGGATGCGATTATTGCCCAGACGCTCGAATCCGTGCCGGCCGGCGCCACCCACTGGAGCACGCGGAGTATGGCTCGCGCGGCGAATCTATCGCCGTCGACCGTGACGCGTATCTGGCGTGCCTTTGGACTGCAGCCTCATCGACAGGAGACCTTCAAGCTCTCCACCGACCCATTGTTCGTGGAGAAGGTGCGCGATATCGTGGGGTTGTACCTCGACCCACCGCTCAAGGCCATGGTGTTGTGCGTTGACGAGAAGAGCCAGATCCAAGCACTGGACCGTACGCAGCCCATCTTGCCGCTGGCGCCAGGCCTCCCCGAGCGACGCACGCATGACTACATGCGCCATGGCACGACAACGTTGTTCGCTGCGCTGGACATCGCCACAGGAGAAGTTATCGGTGAATTGCATCGCAGGCATCGCGGCAGTGAGTTCCTGCAGTTTCTACGCACGATCGAAGCCAACGTGCCACCCACGCTCGATGTGCATCTCGTCATGGACAACTACGGCACGCACAAGACGCCGTCGATCAAGGCTTGGTTCGCTCGCCATCCGCGCTTCCATGTTCATTTCACACCGACCTCTGCCTCATGGATCAATCAGGTGGAGCGCTGGTTTGCGACCATCACTGAACAATACATTCGCCGCGGCACGCATCGCTCAACCCAACAACTTGAGCAAGCCATCCGCCAATACCTTGACCTGAACAACGCCAACCCCAAGCCATTCGTGTGGACGAAGTCTGCCGATGACATCTTCGCCAGCATCAAGCGATTTTGTCTACGAATTTCTGGCGCAGGACACTAGCAAAAGGGCCATCAATTGACGGCCCGTTTGCAACACTATACGTCTAGTACCAGTTCAGAACACTTCGCCCGCGAAACACATATCAGGATTGAGCGGTTCGCGTCGCGCTCCACATCGCTCAGGACAAAGTCGCGGTGGTCAGCCTCCCCGGAAACCAGTGGCACCTCGCAGCTTCGGCACAGCCCCTCGCGGCAAGCCGAAGGTAGGCATACGCCATTCGCCTCGAGCACATCGAGAATGCTAGCGTCCTGTGGGACTGCAAAGGTTCCACCATGTCGAAGCAGCCGAACATGAAACTCCTGGGATTGTGACGCCATAGTCGGCGCGTCGGCGCGAAACCGCTCAAGATGGACTGCACCTTCGGCGACGCCTATGGCGGCAGCGGAGCTGCACACCGCATCCATCATAGGACCTGGCCCGCACGTATAGACATTCCAGCCCTGTGGCATCTCGCGGATAAAGCTTTCAATGTCGGGGCGTCCCGCATGTTCGTCATCCGAGTGCAGCAATACCTGTTCGGTCAATGGAGCGAGTTGCTCGAGGTATGCAGCATTCCTCCTGGACCTGACACAGTACATCAATCGCCATGGTGCCCCCGTCGCGATGCATCGTCGAAGCATGCTCAGGATCGGTGTGATACCGATGCCACCAGCGATGAAAAGAGCCTCTTTTGAATTTCAAGTGGGTGGTATCGTGGCGGGTTTCAGGTAAAGAGCAACACGAGCGATGCATAGCAAACTGTTTGAAGCAGCCCTTGGCGTAAGCGATCCGTGGTTCGTCCGGGAGGTCGACTTCAACGCGCAAACCAAGACGTTGACGATCCAGATTGACTTTGTCGCCGGCAGCCGCTTTTCCCACCCGGAGATCGCCGGTGGGCACCCGGTTCACGACACGGTGACCAAACGCTATCGGCACCTGAACTTCTTCGAGCACGACTGCTATCTGGAAGTCCGCACGCCACGCGTGAAGCTTCCCGACGGCCGCGTGGCGTTGGTCGAGCCGGACTGGGCTGGCAAGCTCTCTGGCTTCACGTTGCTGTTTGAAGCCATGGTGGTGGCGCTTGCGCAGCAGATGCCGTTTTCTGCTGTGGCCAGAACGGTGGGGGAGTCGTGGCATCGCGTGTACGCTATCTGCGAGCGCTATGTCGACCTCGCGGTGGCCGAACTCGATCTGGCCGGCATGACCGCTGCCGCCGTTGACGAAACGTCCTACAGGCGCGGTCACAACTACCTGACGCTTGTCGCTGATGCCGACGCGCGTAACGTCGTGTTTGTGACCGAAGGCAAGGATGCTGCCACGGTTGGCAAGTTCGCTGAACATCTGCGCGAGCACAACGCTGCGCCTGAGCAGATCGGCGTGGTCAGTATCGATATGTCGCCGGCGTTCATCAAGGGCGTCAGCGAGCATTTGCCCAACGCGCGCATCACCTTCGACAAGTTCCATGTCGTGGCGCACGCTTCGGCAGCCGTGGACAAGACCCGGCGTATCGAACAGAAGACCGATCCAAGCCTCAAAGGCCTGCGCTGGACGCTGCTCAAGGATCGGGACGGCTTGCCAGCCGCACAGCGTGCCGATCTCGACGCGTTGATCGCCAACGTCACGACCAAACGCACCGCCCGTGCCTGGCTGTATCGCGAGCAGTTGCGCGACATCCTTGGGCGCAAGCAGATCAACGTTGTTTCCGCAATGCTCGAGCAGTGGTGCACCAACGTCATGCGATCCAAGGTCGAGCCAATGAAGGAGGTCGCGCGCATGATCCGCAAGCATTTCGACGGCATCGTTGCTTGGACCCAGACGCGCCAGACCAATGGCTTCCTGGAGGCGCTCAACGGCCTGTTCCAAGCCGCCAAGCGCAAGGCCCGCGGTTATGTGAGCTTCAAAACCATGCGCACCGTGATCTTCCTGATCGCCGGAAAGCTCGACTTTTCCTCGATCAACCCGCATGCCGCATAACCCACTCATTTTTCAAAAGAGCCTGAAAAGATGGCCCGCAGCAGTCTCGTCGAGCCCGAATAGCGCCCTGGGCTCGCCTATTTGCAGGCGAGTGCCAAGCCGCAATTCCTCATGTGCAAACTTTGACCCACCACGAGAGTTTGGAGCAAGCCCGATTCCGAGCCAATAGCGCGCCCTGTCGTCGGCAGAACTCACAATGGAGTACTGCCGCGTCAGTCCATTCGGAAAGCTAACGTCCACGTGCGCACCAGGTCTAAAGGCGGGCAGCACTCCTCTTGCATGGTCCTGCAGCTCGACACCGAGGACGCCTTCGGCTTCCAACCGAAGGCCGGTTATGACGAGCTCCATCATGCAGCCTTGCCTTGGCGTTCTGCTTCAGCCTCCTCCACAAGGCGTCGCTCGACAACCCATCGGAACTGCGACAGCGCAGCATCGATGGAGAACGGAATCATCTTGAAGTTCGGCGCCAATGCAAGCGACTTCTGTTGCGCCATCACGATTTCACGATCCTCATCGAATGCAGTGACGACACTCTGGTGAACCGACTTGGTGACTTCGGGATTGTCAATCGCGAAGTTGTGGGGGTGAGCAAAGAAGTAGTGCGTGGAATTCTCCGTTTCAGGCGTCAATGCCTGGCAGCCACGAAACTCCGCGGCGTCGACACGCGTACCTTCCGGTGCTCCAGTTCCCGTCGGCGCCATACCGGAGTCCATCAGTAGAATTGCCGGAATCGTGAAGTTGTAGATATTCCAGCGGTCCACCTTCCCTGGCCAGTTCTTGACTTGCGTGGCAAACGGAGGCGCCTCGGTGTTCAGCGCCCACCGAATAATACGCACCCCATCGTCGAGACGTTCGACCTTCGGCTGCACAGCAGCATAGTCCTCACCGCCACCAAGCGTAGTGGGATGGACAAACGGCAGGTGGGAAAAATCCAGCAGATTGTCTGCAATGAGCAGATAGTTGACGTCGTAGTGGATGTACCCATCGAGGCTGCGCCAGGCTGGGTCGTCCAACCAACGGGTATCTGGGATGAGGTTCGGGTCTGCCTTTTCCGGGTCACCCATCCAAATCCAAATCCAGCGGTTCCGTTGCACGACCGGGAATGCACGTACGCGCGCTTGCGGCGGAATGCGCTGCTGCGATGGCGCCTCGACGCATTGCCCTGTCGGGTCGAACTTGAGGCCGTGATACATGCATCGGACGCAATCCCCCTCACGCCGACCGATGGAAAGCGGTGCGCCGCGATGGCAGCAGCGGTCTTCCAACGCATGCAGTGCGCCGTCACTGGTTCGGTAGAGAAGGACGGGGATACCCGTAATGGTACGACTGAAAAGGTTGCTCTCGGTGACCTCGTTGTCCCAAGCCGCCACGTACCAGGTGTTCTTCACGAACATAGCTGTCTCCTGTGAGTCACGTCCCTCTAAGGGACGCCTTGACAAGAGGTTAGGGAGCAAGCAAACATGCGTCAATCTCATGCAAGACATGCTTGGAATGTATCGCATGCATACCGAAAACTTCGACTACAACCTTTTGTCGGTCTTCGACGCCATGCTGCGAGAGCGCAGTGTGACGCGTGCGGCTTCCCAACTCGGGCTCACGCAAAGCGCAATGAGTCACGCGTTGAACCGCTTGCGCGACTACTTTCAGGACCCATTGTTTGTAAAAACCACCCGGGGGATGACGCCCACGATCAAGGCGGAGGCATTGGCGGAAACGATTCTTGAAGTTATGACTGCCATGCGTACTCGCGTGTTGCCTCAAGCGAGCTTTGAGCCGGCATCGATGAATCGCACCTTCACTCTCTGCATGACCGACATGGGTGAGTTGGTCTTCCTGCCGCCGCTGATGGAAAAGCTGCGTTCAGTGGCTCCCCATTGCAGGCTTCGCACGTTGCAGGTACCCATCCCACAAATTGAAGCGCTACTGGCATCAGGCGATGCTGACCTTTTGCTGGGTTCTGTGCAGACAGCTCCGGAGTCGCTGTTTCAGCAACAGCTGTTCATGCACGGCTTCGTTACCATTGTCAGTACAAGAAACAAGGAGGTTGGCGATACCCTCACGCAAGAACAGTTCGAGTCGATGCCACAGGTCGCAGTGAGTCTGGCAGGTCGTTCAAGTCCTACCTATGATTCAGCATTCGAGCGCCACGGGCTTAGGCGAAATATTTATCTGCATACTCCGCACTTTCTCACGATCCCCTTACTCATGGATCGCGAGCCGCAACTCATCGCTACTGTCCCCGAAGAACTCGCCAATGTCTTCAGCCGCTACGGCATTGTCCGCGTAGTTAAGCCACCGGTCACGTTGCCGCCATATGCATTGAGCCAGTACTGGCATCCGCGGTTTCACCATGACCCGGCAATCGTGTGGCTTCGGCAGCTCGTAAAACAAACATTCGACACGTATCCCAACATCGAGGCTTAGACGCAGCCGCTTAGACCGCACCGTGGCTTTTCCCGACGCCGTTCTCAACGACCACCGTTCGCACACCTAATGTTGTAACCGTCCCCTCGTATCGCCACCTCGCAGGAAGTCCCATCAAATCAGTGCATTGCGCGACGTTCTACTTGAGCACGTCTGTGGCTTTCCGCACCGAAAGTTGTATTCGCTGGCCCCGTTTCACCTAATGTTGTGTCTTGTCGGAGCGGGATGGGAGGGTCGTCGGGTGCGCGCCAGATTACATCTACGGGCCCGAACTGTCGCTGCTGAGGCGTCGCACGTGGAGATCAACTTGACCACGTGGCCCACGGTCGATGACCAAGCACTGTCAGAGCCTCACCGCGCTAGTTTTCTCGCCCGCGTCAGTGCGGTTCGGCTCTATTTAAATGGCGCTGATGGCAAGGATATTCGGGCGAAGGCGGGCATCAGCCGCGGCCAGGTGTACCGCCTGATCACCGAGCGTTGCCTGGCGCCGCATCCTGACGGTCGCATCTATGGCTGGCGCGGATTGCTGCCGCACCAGCGCATCCACCCCTACACACGTACTGCGCCTCTTGCAGTGAATCCCTGGGGCGGCGGTGCGGCTGGGGCACTCCAAGCCGTGTTCCGGAGCGCGGCAGCCCAAGGTCTGGAAGCTGAATTTCGCCAGCAGATCATTGGGAACCGTAAAACGCTCGAGTCGTCCCGCCGGCCTCGAGCCGTGCTGTACCGCTGGTTTCTGACCGCGTTGCGGGAACGAGGGTTCGAGCAGCGCGGGGAATGGCCGTTCAACGTCGCGAAGCAAGGCTACAAGGCCATCTGCCATTACATGGATGAGGTCATTGCGGCGGCACCGCTACGGACGCGTAGCGCACTACTTGGCGGCCCGGAAGCTCAGCGCAAAACCCGCACGGGCGATGGGACACGTCGTCCAGCGTTGCGGCTGTTTGAGCGCGTGGAATGCGATGCGCACAAGCTGGACGCGCGGATGGTGGTGCTCGTGCCGTCACCGCACGGCGGCTACGAGCCGCGGGTCATCCACCGCCTCTGGGTGGTCGTGCTGATCGAAGTCGCCTCGCGCGCCATTCTAGGCTACAGCTTGTCTCTGCGACGCGAGTGCGGTGCCGATGATGTCTTGCGCGCCGTACGCTGCGCGTTGACGCCATGGGCGCCGCGCGACATCTTGTTCAGCGACAACGCCTATGCCAAGGGCGCAGGCCTGCCTTCGTATCGCTCGCCACGGTTTGTCGGCGCTTGCTGGCAAGAATGCAGCGTTGACGGCGCCCTGGCGAACATTTGCGATCGGGTCGAAGTTGCCTTACGCGATGTCGTGGGCGCGCGGCTGGTGAAACCGCAGGATCCTAGCAGCTTCAGCTGCCGGCGCAGCAAGGACGACCGTCCCTACATCGAAGCCTTCTTCCGCTGCCTGGCCGCCGGTGGTTTTCATCGCCTGGCGACCACCACCGGAAGCTCACCGGATCAGAAACGGGGCACTGACCCGGAGCAGAAAGCGATGGACACCCATTTCCAGCTCGAGTATGCACAGGAGTTGCTGGACACGCTGATCGCTAACTACAACGCCACACCACATTCCGGCCTCGGCTATCGCAGCCCGCTTGATCAGCTTGAGTTGTTGGCCGACCAAGAGGATGTGCCGTTGCCCACAGCTGACCCGATTGCCGTAAGCAAGATGGTGGGCGTGCGCAAGCTCTGCACGCTCCTCGGCGGCAGTCATACCGGTCGACGACCGCATTTCCACTTCGCCAACGCCCGGTATTCCGCAGAATGGCTGTGCCTGCGCGGGGATCTGCTGGGCAAGAAGCTATGGCTGGCAATTGAAAACGAAGACGATGCCCGTTTCGCCACGGTGTCGACGCAAGCCGGCCATTTTCTCGGCGTCGTCCGAGCCGCACCGCCGTGGCACCGCACCCCGCATTCCCTGTACATCAGGCAGGCCATTCGCGGCCTCGAACATCGGCGGCTGCTGTTCCTGTCACGCGAGTGCGACGCGGTCGAAGCACTGTTGCAGTATGCCGAAAGCTCTCCCGGCGGGCGGCTGCCGCCTCACCCGGCGTACCTGGAGGCCCGGCGGATCCTGCAGCAGTACGCCGAGATGGTCGAAGGCGCATCCATGGTGGCCCTGGCACGCAACGCTTTGCCTAGCGAAGCCGCTGCCGAGGCTGAGCCAGCCGAACCCGCGACGCCCCGAAGTCTTCCACCGATGCGCAAGGCACAGCTATGGTAAACGCCACGTACTGCCCCCCAGCTCCCCTGGTACCCACCCACGTGCCCCGTGACCATCCCGTCGTGACGCGGGACTATTCCCTTTACACCGTCGCGATTCAGGAGATGGTGAACGCGGTGGCCGGCTGGATTGATGACCAGGTCGATGGCGCGACCATCTATGGCCCCTCGCGTTTCGGCAAGTCCAGTGGCGTCAACCACTGGCTGCAGCGATTGCTGTCGGAGCGCTGCGGCGGCTATGTGCCGATGGTGGTCTGGAGCCACACCGACTCTGGCGGTGCGCAGTCGGTCGGCCGGTTTTATGCGGAGTTGCTGCAGGCGAGTTCCCATGCCCTGGCAACAGCGGTCAGAAGCCCACTGGCGCGGCACCACATGTTGCTGGAACGCTGGATCGAGGTGGCTTGCCAAGGTGGTGGGCGCTTCCTGGTGCTGGTCATCGACGAAGCCCAGGGTATGTCGCAGCGAGAATGGTTGTGGCTCGTCGAACTGCACAGCCAACTCGATCGACAGCGCATCCGGCTGTGCGTGATCTCGGTGGCTTCGCTCCAGTTCTTTGATGAAGCCATCACCATGGCGCTGTCCGGCGGCGCGCATGTCGCGGCCCGCTTCATGCTGGCCACCAAACCATTCGAGGGGATTCGTAGCGAGCAGGAACTCGCTTACGTGATGGCGGGCTATGACAGCGGCAGCGAGTGGCCGCCAGGCTCTGGCCTGTCGTTCACGGCAAGCCTGGCGCCAGTGCCTTGGGCCCAGGGCTTCCGGCTCGCGGACAGCGCGTCAGCGCTGATGCGTGCCATGACCGATTGCCTGCCGGTGCGTTACGCGGGGCCGATCAATTTTCCGATGAAGACGGTAACCCATGCTTGCCGCCACGTGCTGCTACGCCTGGCTGCGGGCGCGGACATGGAGCAGGCGACGTCACTGAATTCGTGGCGACAGGTGGTCGAGGCAGGCGGCCATCGCATGTTGATGGCGATGGTGTCGGCCACCGCGGCGCGACAACGTAATGATCGCAGCGCGATGCAGACATGACTGAACCACCGCGTTTAACGTGGCATCGCGACAGCATCCTGCCCTATGCGTCCTTGAGCCACACGCTGCACCGGGCCTGCGAACTCAATGGGCTTTGGCCACGCCAGCTTGCCCTCATGGCGGCGATCCGTGACCACCGCGGGGCGCCCCGGCCCGCCTGGGGGATTGATCGGGAGCGACTCGCGGCGTTACTGGGCGAATCATCGGAGAAATTTCGATGGTCAACGCTGGATGAGGCGACGGCCTGCCTGCGGCCCGCCCTCTTCGGCGCCGACGCCAGAGTCTGTCCCCTCTGCCTGGCGGCGGGCTACCACTCTGACTTGTTTGCGCTGCGCTTGCTGCAGGACTGCCCGATCCACGCGGTGCCACTGCGTGCGGAGTGTCACTGCGGCCGCGCGTTTCCGATGACGTTGTCGGATCCTGACGGCCCGCCCGGCAGCTGCCCCTGTGATCGGCTGCGCTTTTTTACCGCCGAGTTGTGCCGCCGCCCCCGCATGGCGCCGGCGGACATGCGCGCCATGGACCAGTTGGTGACGTGGCTCGATGCCCTCACGCACGTAGCGCACTCGGAGGCGGTCGCATGCCAGCGCTTTTGGACCCAACGCCTGGAACCGGAGGAGATCATGGCGCTGAGCGAGGCGATGGGGCAGCCGACTCCGCCGGGACTTGTGCCCCTTCCCTGCCGGCACACGGTGCGGGTCGTGCGCAGGCCGGACACGGTCTCGCGCAGTCAGTGCCGCTCTCGGCAAACCGTACCGACCCCGGATTTGACAGCACCAGCGTCATCCTACTGGCCAGATGCGCCGGCTTTGATGGTCTACCGGGCCATGGCACGTCATTTTCGTCGCCACGTGGTGCCCCGCACCGCGACCTGGCTGGCCAGGATCTTCCGGTATCCGCATCCTGCCGTGGCCGCTGTGACCGCGGCGCGTCACCCGCAGGCGACGCTCGTCATGACAGAGTGCCTGTGGGCGCGCAGTGTCGAACCGGAGGTCGATCTTCGCCGTTGGCCCTATCGGGCGCCACCGGCTGGCGTGTTCGGGGACCTGAGCGAGCAGGTGAATCTACACGCGTCGATCCATACGCCGAATCGGGCGTTTTCCGGGACAGAGGATCGCACGTGGCTGGCCTACCATGCGGCGGCGAGCACGCTGCTTCAGCTGTGGGCGCTGGCGGAGCGGCGCGTCCGCGACACGCTCGATGGCGCCCGCTTGCATTCTCCGGACGCCGCCCAGATCGCGACGGGCTCGCTGCGCCCATGGTGGAGCGCGAAGCGCCGTCACGCTACCTGCTTGGTCGAGGCGGTCATTGCCAGCGGCGAGGCTTGGGGGCCCATCTCCAGGCCCGGCAAGGCCGCGCGCTGCGATCGCGCCATGCGGCACCGCCAACGCCGCCAGCGTGCCATCGTTGCGCAATGGCACGCGCAAGGGCCAGGGCTGACGTACTCGGCTGAGAGCGGCTGGACGGTCGCTGCCGCCCTCGCCCCGGCCAGCGCCGATATCCGCAGGCGGCGCCTGCTCGGCGAGCCAGATGGCGGCGCGAGGTTTTGGATTTTCCGGGAAGGCGCCGGCGCGTTTGTCGCGCGCCTGTGCAATGGGCGGATGCAGGCGGTGGGCGAAACGCCCCGGGCCGCTATTCTGGCATTACGGTCCGCGCTGCTTCGCGATCGCCCGGTTTGAAATGGTCCGAGCGAAGGCATCCTCGCCGCGAGCAGCGACAACATTAGGTGCAAGCGGTGATAACTTTACGTATGTGAGCGAAGGGATCGGAAAAACATGCTCCATAGAACACTTCGCCATCAAGCCTGATAACGCGTATTCTCAGGCTTGAATTTTTATGGGTTATGCCGGTTTCACTTTGTCCGCCGCTAGCGCGGCGCTGGCCAAGACAGGATCGCTTCAGCGGCCCTGCGGCTGCCGTTCCAGGCGACCATGACGGCCTGCTGATGGTCGTGGCTCCGGCCGGCGCTTCACCATGGGGTTGATTGTTGATCGCTTACGGCGCTCGGCGTTCCAGCCGCCTCCAGCGCGTTGATGCGGCTGCGGTGCGGCAACCCATGCATCGCCGCTGCGCTGGTCCCAAGCGCGCCCTGCCGGCTCCCTCCCTCGTAGAGAAGGTGTTGAAGATCGTCATTCGTACGACCCGCGCTCATCATTCATGCGAGCTTGGCTTTTCAGTGCGAAACAACGTTCCTGTGGGGCGCTGCGCACGCTCTACGAAGCAATTGATGAAAGTTGCCAAGCCTGTTGAGTCGCCAGAACCTGATCGCCTCAAGGTCGGATCCAGCCACTCGCGTTTCCAGAATGGCGAACAGACATCGGCACGATTCAGGATCAAACAGGGATAACATCACCGCTAACGCACTGATCGAAAGTAGTTGCACCTGACGCCGTTACGCCGCCGCGCGGGTGTAAATGATCAGATTTGATGCGCTTCGGACGCAATGTGCTCTCGATTAATGCCACCGTGGTCAAGGCCCGACCCGGCGGGGGAGCCAGTTGCTAAAGTTTGCAAGGTCAGGATCTAGCGGGATTTGATTGTGGGCAGCATGTCCTTGTTACGCTCGATGAGCTCGTCGACCAGCTCCACCAGGTATTGCTGCATGGACGTCTCGGTCATCGTACTCAGCAATTTCAGGTTGGTGTACCGGCGCTTGTTGAGCTTCACGTTGACCGTTCGATAGACGCTGTTCTCGTCCAGGTCCGCGGTAGTTGAAGCCCGTGCGGTTCGCGCAGCTTGTCCAGTCACGGCCGGGGAGGCTGCTGGCGTAGTCTCCTCAGCCGGGTCCCGCCCGACCATAGCGCTGGACTCGAAAAGGCTCGCGACTGCCGCCGGCGAGGCCGCCCCCTTGGCGTCTCCCGTTTTGGGTGACTTGCTGAAGGTACCGATTTTTTTGGTCACGGTGGACTCCCGTTGGCCTAGCCGAAGTGTCGGTGTAGAGCTGTTGCAGCTCCATTGTTGATTTCGAGGGCGGGTTACCGGCTGTCGTGTTCTCTGCTAGATAAGGCTGCTTTGGTTCTTTGAGCGCGTCCGCGCCGCTTTCCTCATTTCACCCGCGACAAAGGAGCAGAACGAAGCAGCAATCGTCGGACGGTCCATGATGTTAGCTTCGCTGACGTCAGCGGGCTTGAGGCCTTGCCGCTCGATGGTCCGTATTCCGATAGTGTTCGTAGTGGCAAACTTTCGAACGAGCTCGTCTCGCATCTTTTTGTCGGCGGCAGCAAAGAATTCCGTGGCCATGCGCGTTTCCTCGGCCCGGCGTTTCTCTGCCGCCGCATCGGCCGCAGCAACACTCGCAGCGACTGCGCTTTGCGTCGAGGTCTTAGCCACATCTTCAGCAGAACTCTTGGCGGCTATTTGGGCCTGAATACGGTCAACTTCCTTGTCAGCTTCGGAAACAAAGCCGCCAGCGTCGATAACCTTCATCAGATAGCCAGCGACACGCGTGATCTTGTTGCCGCGGCGGATTTCTCGGCGAACGTACTCGATGGCCTGTTCAATCCTTGCGTCAGACCAAGTTTCTCGGTTTGAAGCAATGCGGTCAAAGTGCCGGTCCGTCAGCCCAAATTCGCGCTGTAACGTCTGGAACAATGCGACCGAGTTGAGCATTGCGGCTTTGGATGCTTGCGCGCTCTCCTTGCGCTCCATCTTGAACCGAATCTGGTCCTGCTTGCGCGATTTCGGGGTTCCTGCCCTAGTCTCGTACGAGATGGTGATATCCGAGAGTTGATTAATCTGTGCAACCGCCTTCTCCAAGTAGTCTCGCTTGAAGAACTTGAACTCATTGTTGTTCGCCCAGGACTTACCGGGTAGGTTTCGCACGAGTTGAAGCGGCAACCAGTCCGTCCGCCCCTTGTCCACAGTAGGCAGAACGTGGTCGTAGATTCCTCGGGCGTAGATGAGCGTAAACCGCGAGGTGACCAGCAGGCTGGTCCAATAAGAATTCTCTGGGTCCTTGATGAGCCGTTGCAGCTCTTCTGGGACGCGGAAGCGAATATAGCCGTTGCGCACGCGCACACGTCCGATGAGCTCTAACCAATCCCCATCCTCGTTGCTGACAGTGGAGACCTGGCGGGAATTCACCCGGTCCTCTAGCTCGTCTTCCTCATCACGAGATTCAGAATCCTCTACGATGCGCCCTGCTCCGTCGACGGTCTCCACTGGGGCGTTCGTCACCTCAAGCATGGAAGCCTTGACCTCCCGGATGACCGCGGAGAAGTGCTTGGTGTTCCGGCTGTCATACCGCATCAGCCATTTGAAGAAACTGAGCGAAACTTCGTAGCTGTCGCGAGACTCTGGTTCTTGAGCAACGATGAAGTAGGCTGCGTCGACGAAGCGGCGAGCCACCATGCCAAGCCCGATGATGCGGGCAAAAATCGTGTTCTTGTGAAACCCAATGTCCTGGTCGCTCTTGACTTCGTCAATGGGCTTTTGCACAGGCGCCATCTCGACAAACAGATCGAGAGCGTACTGAAGAGAGGTGACCCGCCGGTCTATGCTGCTGGTCATGCCCGGTTCCTGTTGTCGGCTGCCTGACGCACAAAATTGCAGGAGACTGTAGCAGATGCAGGTGATATGTCAATCCACGAATATCACCCTCATTTCACGCCGATTGCCGCACGCACAGAATCTCTCACCTAAGCACAAATCCTCTCACCTGTCCGTTAGCAGGAACGTGGATAAGTTCCTGTCTGACAAGGGAGAACAACAGTTATTCACACGCGTGACACAAAATCTCTCACTTTGCGGGCCCTGATATCGTCGAACTCTCACCTTTCCGGGGTCGCATATAACCTTCATCCTCAAAATCTATCACCGTAGCGCACAAAACTTCTCACTTTTGAGGCTGAATTCTCTCTCCTCTAGTGGCTAAGTGCTTGTTTTTAAAACACAAGTATTCTTCTTGTTTGTGGGTTTGTAGGTTTTTCTTTGTAAACAACAACCCACAAACAGACAGGGACGACAGAAAACGGGCCGCTCAGAACCTCGGGCACGTCTCCAGTAGCCCGTCCCGCCAGGAGCGGTACGACTTGGCCGCCCCCCTGGATTTGCGCAAAGCTGTTACAGGACAGCACTACGCGAGCTATTCGGTCCTCGTCGCAAGATTCAAGCGGCATTGATTGGTAGCAGTTGAAAGGTGAGAGATTTTGTGCACGCAGCTACTTGTGGTTGACGTGATTGGGATTTCATTTGCACAAGATCTCTCACCTTGCTTCTCATCGTTCCTGGCGTAGCTGGAGCGCAGGCAAGCGTGAAGGTGAGAGATTTTGAGACCTTTGCCTGGCAGTACTTTGCCCACTTCTGCCGTTCGCCACCGTCTGGTCTGTCTTAGGTGAGAGATTTTGTGCTCCGTCCCGCCCCCTGCCCGGGTCGCCTTTGGGCAAGTTGCACAGAATCTCTCACCTTTGACTTCCTTAGCGGGCTGTGTGCGCCGCAGAAGCCTTCCATTGCCCATCCCCGTGCGCTTGGTCCGCACTGACCATGGTGCAATTCACAAAATCTCTCACCTTCAACTCCCAAGATCAATCTGACTTCAGGTTCTCTGCGCAGTGCAAAGGTGAGAGGTTTTGTGCAGGCTCATATTGGGGGTCTCAGCGCGAGTTGCTCGAAAGCAAGGACATCACTTGGTGAAGAGCAGATAAATGCACTTTACGCTTTCGTGGAAGTACGGGATGTGCCTAGAACACGGAAGTTTTCCATTTTTTCATGTATTCTCCGTTTAACCTCATTTTCACGGGAAAACTCAGAAATGGCGAACGTCAGTACACCGTTACCCAAAGACCGAAAGGTTTCGCTCGAGAAAATCAGCACCTTTGCCTCCGTCGTCACTGACTACGCAAATGAACTTCGGGACCATATCTTGGCACCGCGACCTCGCAAGGTTGCCCCCATGTTTACCACTGGGGAGATTGCGGAGCTCTGCGGGTTGACGCGGCAGCAGGTTCAATACCTGGCTACCAAGGGGGATGGGATGTTGCCGGAAGGTCAGTCTACCGGTACAGGCCGGTCGCGCAGTCGGCTGTTTACTTTACCTGAGGCGCGCGAGTGGGTGCAGAAGGTATCCAACATCTATCAGACTCCGCTACAGGCCGGACCCAGTGATTTTGAAGGAAAAATCATTATCACTTCGCAGTTGAAGGGTGGCTCGGCCAAAACCACTACAACGATGTGCCTGGGGCAGGGCTTGAGTCTGCGGGGTCGGAGGGTTCTGCTTGTGGATTTGGACCCGCAAGCCTCATTGTCGGAGCTTTGCGGTCTCTATGCGGAGAAGGAAGTCTTTGCTGAGAATACTGTTCTGCCGTTCATTGAGGGGCACGAAGACAGTCTGGAATCGAAGATTCAGTCCACCTATTGGGATGGCCTCGACCTTATCCCAGCTCACACAGAGCTGGTTGCGGCGGAGTACCACTTGCCCGCAATGCAGCTCAAGATTCCTGGTTTCCGGTTCTGGCAAGTCTTGCGCAAAGGTCTCGAGCCTTTGCGCAAGAAGTATGACTACATCATTATCGACACGTCACCATCGCTCTCTTATCTGAACCTGAATGCATTGCTGGCGGCAGATGCCATGGTAATGCCGATGGTCCCGGAGAACCTTGACTTGTTCAGTTCGATTTCGTTCTGGCGCCTATTCTCTGACGTTGCAAAATCGTTCATGAAGTTTGAGGCGGACAAGACATACGACTTCGTGTCTGTGCTGCTGACGCGCGTGAATAATGGCCCCCAATCCGCGGCTCCTGTCGTGCGGACTTGGGCGCAGGGGGCATACAAAGATTGGCTTGACCCCTTCGAGGTGCCTGCAAGTACGGTTATGAGCTCCGGTGCACTTGCATTCACCACGGTGTTCGACATCAGCAGCTCTCACAGCCAGTCTAAGTCGCTTCAGCGCGTCCGGCAGCCCCTGGTCGAGTACTGCCGCTGGATTGATGACATGTTCGTGAAGCAATGGAGGCCCGCACAATGAGCAACATTCGAGAACAGATGCTTGCTAAGACAGCGGGCATCCGCTCAACGGCGGAGCGCACGCCGGACGCTACTCGTAGAACGACCACTCGCACGGAGACGGCGCCGGGGATGGCAGGCGCGTTGGCTGCGGCACAGCTTCGAGTGCAGGAGCTCGAGGCGAAAGGCGTGCCATCCGAACTACCGGTTTCGGCTATCGGACCGAACCCATGGCAGCCGAGACGCCAATTCAACGAAGTAAAGCTCTCTGAGCTGGCACGGTCGATTGCGGAAGCGGGCCTCCTGCAAGCTGTGACTGTTCGCCGGGTCGGCGAGACATATCAATTGGTTGCAGGGGAACGGAGATGGCGCGCGCATAGGCTGCTCAATCTGGAGATGATTCGAGCAGTCGTTATTGAATGCTCAGACCAGGACATGGCCGCATTCGCATTGATGGAGAACGTAACTCGCGATGACCTTTCAGACTACGAAATTGCTATTTCGGTGCGACGCGCAGAGTCCGAGTTTCCAAACCGCACCCGTCTCGCTGAAGTGATTGGCGTCACTCGGAGCGAACTCTATAAATATCTATCGTTCGACGAACTGCCAGATTTCATCAAGCGGGACCTCGACCTGAATCCTGCTTTGTTGGGGGCACATGCCGCGCAGCTTGTGGCCAACGTATTGAAGAAGACTGGCGAAAACGGATTGAAGGCGGCAAGAGAATTGTGGCCGCTTGTTGTTTCGGGAGACCTTGTCCAGACCAAACTCGAACCGTCTATCGCCGCGCAAGTGACCCGAGGAGTTTCGACTTCGAATGCCGGCGGTCGTAGCATTCTGAAAATTTTCTCAGGCAATGTTCAAGCCGGTAGCATCACGAAGGACGTCAAGGGTCTCACGTTCAAGTTCAAGGCAGGTGTAGTCACTGAGGCGCAGGAAGCCAACTTACGCGAATACATCGGGAAGATGTTCTCCATACAACCCGAGTGACAGACCCTGCAGCGTATCCCGCGCTTAGGCTGGGGTGACTATCTCATTAAACCCGCCATTTTGGCGGGTTTTTTGTCCACTGAAGTGTCCCGGGCGGGACACTTTCCTACTGGCTAAGCGCGAGGCACTTCCCGCCCAGGACACCCTCGCAGGAAAGTCCGAGTGTCCCGAGCGGGACACCTTCCTAGCGGGTACGCGCGAGGCCGCATCCCGCTGGGACACCTTCGCAGCAGGAATCAGAGTGTCCCGAGCGGGACACCTTCCTACCGGGTAAGCGCGAGGCCGCATCCCGCTGGGACACCTTCGCAGCAGGAATCAGAGTGTCCCGAGCGGGACACCTTCCTACCGGGTACGCGCGAGACCACATCCCGCTGGGACACCTTCGCAGCAAGAATCCGAATGTCCCGAACGGGACACCTTCCTACGGGTAAGCGCGTGGCCGCATCTCGCCTGGACACCTTCGCAGCAGGAATCAAGTGTCCCAAGCGGGACACCTTCCCACCGGGTAAGCCCGAGGCCGCATCCCGCTGGGACACCTTCGCAGCAAGAATCCGAATGTCCCGAACGGGACACCTTCCTACCGGATAAGCGCGAGGCCGCATCCCGCCTGGACACCTTCGCAGCAAGAATCAGAGTGTCCCGAACGGGACACGTTCCTATCCGGGTAAGCGCGAAGCGGCATCCAGCCCGAGACACCTTTGCAGCGAGAATCCGAGTGTCTCGACCGGGACACCTTCCCTACCGGGAGAGCGCGAGACAGTATTCCGCCGGACACCTTCACAACGAGAGTCAGAGTGTCCCGAACGGAACACTTTCCTCCCGAGCGGCTACGCGGTGTCCCGACCGGGAACCCGCTAGAGGCGGCTACCCAATCGTACGGGGAAGCAGACGTCGTAGAGTTAGGTCGAGCGTGGGGCTACGCGCTCATTGCCGAAGGGCACGAATTCAGTTACTGAAAAACTTCGTCGCCTCGTCGATGCCACGGGCACGCTCGGCCTGGACGTAGATGGACGTGGTTTGTTGGAAGGCGTGACCCAGCAAGCGCTGAAGCACGTCGACGGGCATCAGCTTGGCGGCGGCCTGCGTGGCGAAGGTATGGCGGAACGCGTGCGGGGCGGCTCGCTTGAGCAGTATCCGTTCTTCAGGGGAAAGGCTGACGTCCTGGTCGTCGGCCAGCCGGAGCAACGCACTCTTTATGACCTTGTAAATCCCGTCCGGTGAGAAGCCATTTCCCGACAGCGTGCTGATCGCCTCGTTTGGGACAAAGTGCTTGTCCTGGGCCCAAGGCGTATTCGGCACGACGACGGGCGATAGCAGTGCGTGGACACCATCGGGTAAGTCGAAGTCGTGGCCGCGGTCGTCCCAGTGCGCCTGGAGCGCATCCACGACTCGCTTCGGCAGGAAGACGGTGCGCCACTTCTTCCTCTTGCCCAGCACGGCAAGCTCCCAGAGCCCATTTGCTGCCCCAGCCTGCTCGCGGACGGGTTGCAGCTTGTCGCGCGTAGCGCCAGCCGCCTCCTCCCGCCGGATGCCGGTGTACCCCAGCAGGAAGATGATGGCGCGCGCGAGGCGGTACTGCGCGCCGGGCGTGGCTGCTTGCTTGGCCTGCAGCGCGCCGGCGGAGGCCAGTCGGGCTTCATCGTGACGGTCGCACGCGCGGTCGAGCAAGCCGCCTTCCGCAGTGAGCGCCTGCCAGAGCTGGGAGGGCAATGCCTTGTCGATGGCCATCTCCAGCTCTTTCTCCTCGACTACCGGGTCGGCGACGGTCGCCCAGGGATTCCCGCCAAGGTAGCGCACGCGGACGAGCCACTCGAAGAAGGCCCGGATGACCTGCACCGCGTACTTCTGGGACTGGGGCGACAACGGGCCCTCGAATGGCCGCCAACGCGGCGAACCGCGACCACCGGGGACTTTGGGCCCAATCCATTCCGGATCGGGATTAGCCAAGAAGTCCTTGTAGGCTTCGCATTCGTCAGTCAGGACGCTTGAGAGCGGCACCTTGCGATTGCACACACACCACAGCAGGAAGCGTTCAAGCTCTTTCTGGTAGGCACGGTGCGTCTTGTCGCGGCCGCGATAACGGTACAGATAGGCTTGCACCACCTCCAGGTCGTTGCGCGCCGAGATGAGGCAGAACGCGGCATTGCGGTTTCGACCCTGGCTGCCATCGAGCGAGTGGACGATCGTGGAGACGCGCTCCAGCGGCACCAACGGCATGGCGACGTCGGCTGTCAGCGTAACCAGGTTGTTGGGTAGCTTCTCGGGCTGTAGTTGAAGGCTTCCCAGGGAGGCCTGGTTGGTCGCAAACCACCGCTCGAACGCGCGCGCCTTGCCAGGACCGATGCGCGGAATCGGCCGGTGCCAGCCGCTACCCCGAGTTTCAATGCACTGCTTCAGGTCGCCCAGTGTTTGCAGCCCTTCGGCCGCCAAGGTGCGAAACACCACGGGGCGAAACCAGACCGAGATACCGTCCGACAGCTTCGGCAGGGCCCTGTCCTGTTCGCCGGCCTTGATGATGAAATCGAGAACGGCCTTCGGCCAGGAGCCCCGGCGGCGGGCATCGTCCAGGGTGTTGGAAACAAGAGGGTTGGCCAGACGTGCGCGTTCGACCAGATGGTCGCGCAATTCGTCAAGCCAGGCGTACAGCTCGGCAGGGGAGGAGAGGCCTCGCTTTTCGAGTTCCTCCTCGCTGTACAGGTTGAGAATCGCCGGCCCCTCGACGCGTTGCAGCTTGAAGCGCAGGGCGGCGAAATCGGTCCGGGTGTACTCCCGTACGGGCTCGGCAATGTTGTTGTGTTGGGCCATGGGCCATCCGGTCAGAAACTCCCGCTAATCATAATGGATTCATAGGGCCCTCCGAAGCGCATCCAATAGATAGGTAGGTAGGTAGATAGGTATACAGACGGGCCGCCTCTAGATGCCGCTTTGGGGGTAAAAAACCTTGGGCGGGGAAGGGCGCGGAGCGGCGGGAATCCGTTCACTGGGCCGTGACCGGGAGCGCCTCTGGAGTGGATGGAGGCTGAGGCATCCGGCTTGGCGCCGGGATTGTCTATCAGCACAGCAAAGTTAGCAGGCAGGCTCTCGAAGTAACCGTCTTCTTGAACGCCACGAACGCTGTCGTCGTGCGCGGAAACGCGTTCCACGCGACGCAGCACCTGTTCCAGCCATTTTGGCCAAGGGTCCGGACGCCTGTCGTTCACGTCGAACGCGTTGACCGAGTTCATGTCGCGGTAGCCACCGCTGGTCGCAAGGAGCTCGGCCGTACGGATCACCCCTCCACCGTTTCGTCGCACACTTTGCGGTTGAAAATGAAAGCGCGACCGATGGTCTTGTCAGGCTCCGGAGCTTTCACGCCGGCGTCGAAGTCACCCTGCTTGACGACCTCCTCCCAGTCACGGATGTACGGGACCATCACGCCGGTGTATTTGCACTTGGCTTTGCCATCAGAGCGCACTGTGCGCGGTACGGGCTCACCGCGACCACGGATTCTCGGTCTGGGCGATAGTCCGCGTCGTCCAATATAGCCTCCGACGCTCCCGGAAACCGGCAGCCAGGCTCAAGGTGCGCTCTAAACATATGTTGGGCGGCTGCGACGCCATGCCAACCCCGACGAAAAAGGCACCAATGCGGCGCAATGCGACGTATCATTTACGTAGTCCGAGAGGGCATCGCGCGGCCAACGAGCCGCCAAATCCGACCAGGCCGCGGCAAGCGCGCCGGGTCGCCGCAGTCGGCGCCACGGGCGCTGGACAGCCAAATGCCCGCCAAGCCGGGCGTATCAAGGCCTCGGAACCCCAGGAAAGCCGTCAAGGAAACGCCAAAACCCCGTACTTCAGGCAAAAAATCTTTACTGATAATATGGATTATCAGTAAAGAAGGCCGTATGGGCCTACAAACGCACCGGCGACCTCCATCCGCTTCTTGCCGACCGACTTGACGCTCGATTTCTTCGCGCTGCCGTTCAAACTGCCGTCGAACCACAGCTTTTGGCCTACCACGGGATTTTCATAGAGAGTCCTATCGGCGACGCGAGCGGTCCGCCTCTATCTCGACGGCGCGACCGACACCCAGATCAAAGCGGCCTGCGGCATGGGCCGCAGCCAAACCTACCGAATGCTGACCGAGCACTGTCTTAAGCGCATCCCGAAGGGCACGTCTATGGCTGGCGCGGGCTGTTACCGCAAAGTCGCAGTACCAGTTCGATCCGCTCGGGCGTCACGGCCAGCGGTGATGGGCCGAACGGTAACGCGACCCGGCCGATCCCATTGGTAGTCCTTCGCACAACGCCGCCGGCCTGCGATCGCCGCGCCCAGTGTCGCGGCGCATACCTGCAGCAGGTCCATGATCCCAACGAGCGACAAAGCGGCAATCGGCCGCGCGACAGAGCCTTCACCACGCTCGCCCGTCCTTCAGACCCAACACTTCCCCAAACCTCTTCTGACCGCCCATGCCGCGAGTCGCAAAATTGAGTCCCTCGTTTGCTGGCAGGCGAGCTCAAGGTATGCGCCTCGAACTCAGGGCACAAAACCTCTTGAGAGGCCAGTCTGACACCCCACCAATTTGCGAAGGCGCTGAATAGCTGCGTCTGCCATGGCCGACGACGACCGTTTCGTTGACCTCGGTGGGGGAAAAGCAGGGGAGAGTCCGGCAGCTGCTCGGTCCATCTCGATTAGCCAGGCACGCGCTTGGTCATGCCCTAATGAATTACGGCGACCGTTGGCCTCGGTGATCACAATCGATGCCGAGTCGACCTCGTAGATCCGACCGTCGGGTGCAAACACCCGTCGCCCACGGTATCGCTCAATGAGTTGGGCAACCTCCAGCCGGTCCTGCGCCGCCTGCGCGGCGGTTGCGCGCCTCTCGTCTTCTTGGGCCTTCCGAGTTCGCACAACATGGCCGTAGTCTATGGGCTTTCCGACGAGCGACTTGAGGTAGGCGAACAGCTCTCGTCCCCGGAGCGGCCCAAGAACATGACCCGCTGCCGAGACAACGTCCGACAGTCGGTGGCCGGCCTCCCTCGCGAGCCGCATCAGAAGGAAGAGGGCGGACGTCGTCAGCTCTTGGTCGCGCACGAGAGGAGCTAGATCAATGGGCACAGCCCGATCGTGAATTTGCACAAAGGCTCTCGGCCCGGAATGTTTCTTCGTAGAAGACTGCTTGGGGTTGTTTACGCCACTCACTGGTGCGAGACATGCGGAGCATGACCGCGACTCATCGGAGCCCGTTCGAGGTTCTGGGTACCCAAGCTCCCGGCCAGCGAGCCCGATGCACTGTAGCAACTTTGCGGTGAACGCGATCCGCCCAACGACCTCGAGCTGCGCCCTCGTGCGTTGCTGCCTTTCACGCTCAATAAGCCCGGCATCTTCAAGTGCGCCAAGCGCCCGATAGACAGTGGCCTCGCTAATCGCGAGGTGCCGCGCAATGGTCGCCTTCTTAATGAAGGCGAGCGAGGTGGGATCCTTCTGGTTCAGGGCGAAGCGGATGAGCGTTGCCAAGACTTGGCGACTGGTGATATGCAAAGCCCGGACCCCATCGGACTCGTAGACCAATGCGATCGCCCTGAGAATCCGCTCCGGCAGCCGGCCTGCATCGCACCTGACTGTCTTGGGTTGCGAACCGTCGCTTTCGACAGGGGCCGGAGAGTGCGGCGCACCGCCACACGTTGTTGTTCTTCGGGCAATAGGAAGCCCGTCGAAGCGATAGCTCATCTTCTACGATCAATGCGCAAACTTGTGAGGAGCATTGACAACGAGGGGTGGGCTTCATAAACTCGGACTGTCTTGTTGTTGGACAAGTCAAGAGGGATTTGAAGCCTGCTACGCCTGTTGTCAATGCCGATTAAAAGCCTGGAGCCGCGGGACTCCAGGCTTTTTTCGCTTATGAGGATGCCTACGGGCTCAACAACCCCTCCTTGAAATCCGAGTGCCAACGCTACGCACAAAAATGAAGTGCCGGACGGCTGTGGCACGCACGATGGCAGGGAGCTCGCAACCATCAGACACCACGAACGACCGGCTGCTTAACAAATCAAGTTAGCCCGGCTTCAACAACGAACCGGGACGTGGGGTTCTTCTTTGCCGTAGAAATCTGCAGCCAGTCGCGCGCGCGCGTGAGGGCAACGTAGAACAGTCGACGCTCCTCACTCTCCGGACTGGCTTCGTCCGGAACGATGGTTTCCTCGGCCCGGATCACAACAACAGCCGACCATTCGCGCCCCTTGGAGGCATGCATGGTCGTCAGCACCAAGGCGCCGTCGGCCGGTTCGTTATTCTTTTGGCGCAGAAACAGAAGGCGTTCCGAGAATGGACCGTTCAGCCGCGTCAGGACGTCATACGCGGTATTGATAGCGCGCTTGCCCGGGTCGTCCGCCACAAACTTGAGCATCCATTCGCGCACGCCATCGAGAACGAGGGAAAAGAATTGGCGCTCACAGAGCGCTTGCCATTCCGCAAGCTTCTTCAGGAAGTCGCGATACTTGTCGACCGTTGATTCTGCGATCCCAGCCCGCACCAGGTCCTTTTTTCGCGGAATCGATCCCTCCGGCTTCGCCGCAATCTGCGTGTGTAGCAACTGCAGCTCATGCGAGCCAATTCCGGCGAAACCTAGCAGGGCATCGATGCCAGAGCTCTTGGACTTCTGAATCAGTTCCAGCAGGTCCCCCATCAACGCTGCCTCCGGGCGATCGAGGATAGAGCGGCCGGCTGCCCGGTAGTACTTGATACCGTGCGAGCGGCAGACGGCCTCCAATGGATCGAGAATGCGGTTCGTCCGCGCCAGCACGGCCGCCGTTTTGCCAGCCCGCAAAACCGGTGTCAGCGCCTCAACCGCTGAAACCGCTTCCTTGTACTCGTCCTCCAAACGCTTGAACTCGATAGCGCCGCCAGGCCCGCGATGGGCTACCAGCTCCTTCAGGATACGGTCCTTGTTGTTTCGAATGACACGGTCCGCGATGTCCAGGATCTCGGCATGTGAGCGGTAGTTCTCCCCGAGGATGACGGACCGCGCGTCGAACTCCTTGATGAATGCCTCCATGCCCCGAAATCCGAGCGCACTTCGAAATCCGTAGATCGACTGATCATCGTCCCCGACTACCGTTACTATCGAACCGGCCGCCGCGTGCAGCGCCGTCCAGCGTGATTGCAAACTGTCGCAATCCTGGTACTCATCGACAAGCAGGTACGTCATACGGTAGGGCGCAATTGTTCCGCTTTGCATCCCAGCTACAGCCAAGCGCAGCATGTCCTGAAAGTCGATCTTGCCGTTCCGGGCCAGGGCACTCTGGTAGGCCTCATACAGCTGAGCCTCCACGGTTCCTGAGGGCGGGTCGGACAGTTGCATCTTGACGCGCTCAATCGCGGCGATCGCGTCCTCGACCTTCCCATCGAATCCCCCTTTCTGCAGGATCTGCCCGACGATAGCGAATCGAACGCCGTCGTGGACGATATCGGTGAGCTGCCCGGTTCCCTTCCCGAGTTGCTTATAGGCCAGCGAATGGAAGGTGCCCGCGAGCAGTCGCTTCTTGGCATCGGCGCCGGCTAGCGCCAGGATACGGTCACGCAATTCGATCGCGGCGTCCTTGCTGAACGTTACCGCGCCCACCGTCACGTCTGGGTTGGCGAGCAGCACGGCTGCCTTCGCCGCAATCGTCGCCGTCTTTCCGGCGCCTGGCACGGCCACGGCGACGCAGTGCTGACGCAGGTCGACCACCTCGCGCTGGGCGGGGTTCAGTCCTTCCAATACCTTTTCGAGCGACATGGCGATCGCAATGTGGCAGTAAGTGGCACTTGGTGCCGGTTCAAAACAGCAAGTACCCCGAAGTGGTACGTCGGGGCAGATGTTGACGTCTATTGATTCGTTCGAAAGGTGGGAGCATGTCCCACGTGGTCCCACTAGCCGTCACTACGTCCCCCACAGAGTGCGAATCCTCTTGCTTCCAAACCGAGGTAGGAACTAAGGCTGGGGGGGACTTGGTATGACTGAGCGGGATCGTGCAGGCGGACGGTCAGACGCCGCGAACGGTGGTCATCAGCTTCAGGTGTGTCGTATAGCAACGGAGGCCGAGCGGCTGGAACTTGCGCAGGAACCTGGTGACCTCGTCATTCACGTCCGTCATGTCGCGGATGCCGTTCCAAACCAAGAAATCGAACTGGTCCATGGTTTGGTCGAACTTGATGAGGACCTGAAGCGCTCGGACGGCAAAGCGAGAGTAGGCCTGGACCTCCAGCTCGACGGACGGCCGCGTAATCGTCGGTTCAAAAACGATGTCGTCCTTCGCACGCATTTCCTGCTGGCGTTGCTGGCGGTAGGCGGTAGCAACGCGCAGCTGCTCGTCGACGTAGTCTTCGAGTTTTGCCAACTCACGCTCCAGGAACGTTTCGATTGTCGACAGTTCGCTGCGCGAGAAGGTCGACTGACCGAAGCGCTGCAGGTTGAGCGACATGCGGTTCATGTACGGCCACCATTGCTCGAAGAGCGGTCGCAGACGGGTATGGTTCAGCTTCAGACCGACTGCAACCACTGCAGCGCCAGCGAGTTCGCGCTCGAGGATCTGGCGACCGAGTTCACGCCGGCGCCGAACGATCGCCTGGCGATCTTCCGGCGAGAGTTCGCGGAACAGCTTGCGGGTGCTCTCGACCTCTGCCTTCTTCTTCTCCAGGTCGGCCGTTGAAATGATGCCTTCCTTGCGCAGGACGTCGGCAGACGCCTCCATCTCAAGCAGCTCCGACTCAACGTCATCGGGCCGATCCGCGGTGCCGGCAATGTCGACCGCAACAGAGGCCAGTGGCTGATCAAGCAGTTCGCTGACCGTAGCGGGCAGTTCGGCAGGGGTCAAATCGGTAGTTGTCATAATTTCTCCTTGGATGGCCAGCCACTTGGCCTTTGGCATTCAGAAAGATGGTGTCGACTACTTGCCGACATGAAATGACGCCGCGAGGCGCCAGCTGAGCAAGCCAACCAGGCAGACGCCGAAGGTCCACCAGTAGGCCAGCAGGCAAACCGGAAGCAGCAGGGCGGATGCACCGAAGCCGAAGCACAGCAGCAAGCCGTGTGCAGCGACATGGAACGTCACCGGGTTCGCGAACCCAGCGCCGGCGGCTCGGATCTTTCTCGACATGGCGCCGTCGTTGAGCAGCGCAACAAGCAGCACCATCCCTCCGAAAAGCCAGTAATGCGCGACGGCCGCCCGATAGACCGCCCGATAGATGGTCAACCAGAAGTGCCGCATCCAACCCCGCCCGAATTCGGACGCGCCAGCATCGGGTAGTGCCGTGTTCGCATCCGAGCCGGAGAACGATGCCCGCAACGCACCGGACCGGACGAACCATCGATCAAAGCGGTCGTTAGCCACGGTCGTAGCCTTGTCAGCCTTGAGCTGCCCCAGCACATGCGCAACCGAAGCCTGCTCCCCTTCACTCACTTCGAATGCGGCATCGTCCTGTATGAACGGAGCGATGGCACATATCATCAGCGGCGCGGCTAGCATCCACATCCGCACATGGGAGACGAATCGACTGTTGGCCATGGCTCAGATCCAGTGCAGAGCGAGCAGAACAGGCAGCGCAGGGATTGCAGCGAGCGCGCCCCAAAACAATGGCGGCTTGCGCGCCGCAATGCCAATCAGCGCGAAGCAAGGGGCCGCGTTGCCGAGCAGGAATGTGCTTGGTATTTGCGCTTCCGCATTCCCTGCGGCAATCCACGCATGCATTTCGAATGCGAGGGTCTCATCGACGCGAAAGAGCCGTGCGGCGATCCGCGGCTGCATCTCGCGCAGCGAAGCGAGCGATTGCCTCGCCTTAGTGTGCAAAGTCTCGAGCGACATCGTAGTTCTCAAAGTAGCGGGTGAAGCTGTACCCGGTCAGTACGCGCGCGGCCAACTGGAACGCCGCGCATCGCTGCGTCACATTCCCGGGAACTGGTTCGTTTACCACCTGGCAGACGTAGCCGATGGGCTGGCGTTGCTCGAAAGACGGGATCGACTCGTGGTAGGGATACCAAACGTTGTACTTCTCGCCTTTGAATGCGGCGTAGCGCTTGGCGTAGAGATCATGCGCACGGCCGAACAGACCTTTCATGAAGGCCACGTTGGCGTCACCATGCTTGCGAGCGGCGCGCCAGGCAACGATAGCGTCTGTCAGCATCTCCTTGACCAACGGGTCTTCACGCACGCGGAAGTTCACGCCGATGTAATCGACCACCCGCGTGCATACGTCGTCCAGGTCTGGCGAGACGATGAACACGGGCGAGAGCTTCGCGGAGAGTTTGTATTCCTTGGCGATTTGTCGGAACAGGCTGGTGCGCATTGACCTTTTAACCTTGGATGATTGGAATTCGACCCTGGTAGACGGAGCCACCGGAGATACGCAGGAAATACTGCAGGTTGGGCAACTGCATGATCAATTCATGCGGAATCAAGGGCGCCTTCTCAAGCTGGGTCGAACGTGACACGGAACCGCTGAACTCCCCGACATGCGCCTCGGTGCCAGTGCTCGTGCTGCTCGACACCACGACATTCCGGATGGCCGTGGTGCCAGCCTTCTCGCAGAACCACTCGGCCGTGTCGATATCTTCCAATCGTAAGACGAGCTGGTTGTTCAGATTGCCCAAAACCTGCTGCATCTTCGCCACGTTTCCCAGTTTGGCGGTGAAGTCCGAGCGTGTCTGGTAGGCGACGAATGCCTTGAAGCCTGCGCCACGCCCCTTGTTCAGGATCTGCAGCATCTGCTCGTTGATCGCCTCGGCAGCCTCGTCGACGATCAGGACGATTTCTGGAGGCTTCTTGTAGAAGTTGTAAATGGAGCCGGCGACGGATGCGATGTCAGCCAGCAGCATCGACATGACAGCCTGGGCCACCATTGAGTTGGAAAGAGAATCTGCACCGACATAGAGCACCGCCTTCTGCTTGATGACCTTATCGATGTCCCAGATCTCCCGGTCATCGTCGAAGTCGTCGGCCTTCGGCGCCAGCATGAGGCCCGTCTCGCCGGTGGCCAGCATTTGGAGCAGTGGTAGGGCAGAGGCGATGATGCGCCCGTAGTGGTCCCGATCGTGCTGGAACGTGGCGATGAGGCCATCGATGGCCTCGTGGCCATTCCCTTTGTCGGAGAAGCGCTCGATGTAGAGCCGAGCCATCCCGTCTAAGCGCGTGCCGCCAGGACGCTGGCCGACCTGCTGCATGTAGCCCATCACTTCCTCTTCCCAATCCGGCTTGCCGGCTTCAGGGAAGAACCGCTGCAGGGCCCGATCCAGCAAGTTGTTGATGCCGTTCTGGGCGTACTGGAGGATAGAGCGCAGGTTAGGCTTGTCGCCGACGTAGAGTTCGCCCTTCACCGCGCGGTCGATGAACAGGAAGGCGAATTGGCGAAATGGGCCTTCCTCCATCAGTTGCGCGATGCGCGTTGGAATTTCCGAGGGCTGCGACCAATTCTCTAGCGGATTGAGGCGGATGGATTGCGACGGCGCGGCCTGTTTCCAATAAAGAAACTTGCGGCCAGTGCGCTCACACTCGCGCTTGACGCGTGCGACCCACTCGCCGTCATTCTTCGGGTCGACAATAATTAAAATGTCGTTGGGATTGTGGATGACCTGGGTCGAAATGACCTCGTAGGTCCGGGTCTTGCCTGAGCCGGTCGTCCCGCTTACCGACGTATGGCCGGGCATCGCCTTGTAGTGAAAGGGCACCTGGATCTTCTTCGGCTCCATGCCGTGTATCCATGATTTGCCCTGAGGCGAACGGTCGGCAATGCTGCCCGCAGGCGCGAACAGTTTCTCGACTCGCTCGACTATAGGCTGCGGCAGCCACCGCGCCAAGCCGGGAATATCGCTTGACGGCATGCGCAGGATGTCGTGCGCGATCTGGCAATGCTTCTGTGTCCACTCAAAGCCAGTGCCAAGGTACATGGCGTCGTCGGTCTTTCGCATGCGCGCGCTCAGCGCGAGCAGCGCCTCGATCCGAAGGACCGCTAGCCACTTGGTGGAGATGGCCAGCCGAAACTTCAGCGCGCGCCAAACCTGTGCCGATCGGAACAGCAGCATGGCAACGCAGAACAGGGAAAAATATCCGGGGCTCGGCATATCGCTTAGCAACATCAGCGCTGCGGCAAGAAGCCACCCGATGGCCGCCCGGAATTCATAAATGGGCCGAAAGTGATTGATGTAGTGGTGCATCACTCGCTGCTCTCGGGGGATTGCGGACGGGACGCGATGAGGTTCGCCACCTTGTCTACCAGAAGGATGTCTTGGCCGACGATCTTGTAGAGCAGTTGGAACTTGCGAAGGTTGTCGATGAGCGTCTCGGACGCGATGCCGTAATTGCTGAGCATGCGCTTGCTAATTGCCAGCTTGCTATCGACCCACGATACTTTCACCTTTCCCGCTGACACGTCCTGTGCTAGCGCCCTGAAGAACTCGCGCATCAGGTTGGACGCACCCGCCAAGGCTTCCTTGAAGGGGTCGGCAGTCTGATCGGGGCGCAGCGACTTGGTGCCGTCGAGTTGTACGATGCTTCGCGCTACCTCACGTTGCGTGCCTTCGGCTGTCTCGGCTTGAGACTGCGCTTCGCCAGTTCCAGGGCCTGCTTCCTTATCCATCTGCGACACCACCACGGTGCTCGCGTTCTCCGGGCCGGATGTCGAATCGGCTTGCGCCGGTGCTGGTGGGGCGGGTGTCTTGATCTGGGTCGAATCTACCGCGGCGGTTAGCGCTTCGACACTCGGTGCAGGCGTCGTGTCGGGCGCAAAGGCGGCGCGGCGGGCTTTGATCTCGAACTGTGTCACTGTGTCGATGGCCTGCCGGACAACCTTGTGAAGCAAGGTCTCGAGTCCGGTCGGTCGAGGCTCGGGGTTGATGGCGCCAAAAAGATCAGCGAGGACCTGGCCGTCGAACTGTGCGAGCCGGTCCGCACCAAGAATCTCGCGCGCCAGCAACGCGGTGCGCATGCGCTCCAGTGGGAGCGCCGCATCGCGACGGGTGACGCGATACGTGTCATCGCTTAGCCACGGACCGAAAGCTCCATGCACGGCAGGGATCCACTCCACCCCATCCCTGTCCCGAAAGAATTGGAAGTGTCGGCATGGCTCATCAAGGCGGGAGCAGCAGGCGGCGAGAAAGAGCGCATACAGGTATTGCGGTTCCAACTGCCTGCGCCGTTCGGACGTTTGATTGGCCGCGAATTTCTGTGCGCCAGACAGGCGCATGGCGAAGTAGGCCGCCTCAACCGTTGCCCGAAATGCACCACCGGCCTCGGCATGCTCGTTGTGACGCAGTGGCATACTTGAGAACCACGTTGCGCAACGCTCCAGCACATCAAGCCACTTGCGGTTGAAGTCCGCGCCGTCCGCTTCGTTGGCGTACTGTCGGATGAGAGCGACACGGTCTGCCTGGGAGGAAAGGAGAGCGGAAGCGGAAAGGTGAATGTGAGGGGTCATCATTTCCCTGCCAACTTCGTGCCGAGGTTCCAGGCTCCGCGCCCAAACATCTTCATGCCACCGGTGCCACTCACCCCGCCACCAGTTCCAAAGAGAGATCCGGCGATCTTCGGAATCTCCAGGGCGACAAAGCCCAATAGGATGGCAATACTGAGTGCGTAGCTTGCAGCAAGAAGCGTGTCCGTGCCGATGTTGCCAACGTCTGTGACGATGCTGAGCAGTGTGGTGCTCACCAGCTGAGAGATGATGGCGGCGACAACCATATACATCGATCCTGTAACCATGTAGTCCAGCCACGCTGTGAAGTATTTTCGGGAGATGTCCGCCATGCCAAATGCAACGGCTAGTGGGCCCACCACGATGCCTACGGCTACCTGAAGGTGACCCACCAGAATGAACCAGGAGTAGATCAAGGCGGCAATCAGCACCGCAATGAATGCCAAGCCGAACAGAATCGCTGAGACGACGGCATCAATCAGTTTGAGTGGGTTGGCGAATCCCGCGAGTAGTGTCCTCAGCACGGAGTCGTAGAAGCTGCCTCCGGTCCTTGCCAACGAGATGGGGACGTTGTAGATGTCTACACCCCCATTGATAGCTTGGGCGAGATCGTTGAACCAGACAAACAGCCCGGGCGCAAAGCTGGTGTAGCTGGCGTAGAGAGACGCGAAGATGCCAACTACCAGAAAGGTCTCAAAGAGATCCGTCCATGCGGATACTGCGTCGCTCGTAGCCGCGAATCGTAGGCCGGCGAAGACGAAGGTGATTACCCCGAGTCCGAATGCGATTTTAGTGGCGTCAGGTCGCGTCCGTTCGCTGAGCCCAACCGCAGCCTGAATGAGCCCGCTTCGCATGCCGTTCATCTTGTCCAGCGCTTTCTTGATGCCTTGACCGACCTCGCCAGGTGCGCCAGCACTTGCGGCTGTGGCGCTATCCCCACTACTGGTCGCATCCTGTGCAACGGCAACGCAGGAAAAGAGGGTGAGGAAGCCGAAGACGAGTGCGGTGAGCACCGCACAGAGGCCGTGTCGGATCAGCGAGGCGTGGCTCATTTCAAGTTCAGGATGCGCTGACGTTGCTGTTCGCGTTCTGCCTGCAGCCGGCGCGCGGCGTCTACCGACTCGGCTTCGACGGCCAGTGCCTTTTGATCCTTGTCGGCGTCCGACTGCGTTTTCGCGCTCATGATTTGCAGCAGATCGGAGTTCTGGTTTGCAAGGACATCCAGCATCTCGTTCGTCGCTTCGGCAGCAGCTTGTGCCGTGCCGGTCAGCTTCATTTCCTTCTGGATCTTCTGGCGCCGCTTCGCCTGCGTCTGCACGTTCTTGACGACGTTGTTGCCCAGGTTGAACAGGTTCTTTGCGGTCTTGTCGCCGTTGGCGAGAAGCGTGCGCTGATCCTCAAGCCACTGACCGCTGGATTTGCCGGAAGCGGACATCATGCTCTGAACCTTGCTCAGGTAATCGGCATTCTCGGAGACCGTGCCATAGAGATCCTTCAGCGTCACGCCGTAGGCGTCGTACTTGCCGATGTCGTCCTTGATAGCGTCCAGCTGTTCGGCCAGGTGCACGGGGTCCATGCCGGTGGCCTGAAGCAGCTGGTTGGCCATCATCCGGTATTGATAGGCAATGTTTGTGTTTTCGTAGATCTCCGTTTTCAGCGATTGCAGGGCGGTTCTCGTCGTTTGGACCAGGTTGGCCACATCGATAACGGGAAGCCCGCTGGCGTGCGCCACCGGCGAAGCAAGAAAGGATGCCGCGACCGCGGCCTTGGTGAACCACTTCTTCACTGGAACTCTCCTTAGACCGATCGCGCGAGCATCTCTCGCACGTAGCTTTGCTGCCAGTCGGGCGCGCCCGACGCGTAATGACGATCAAGAATCGATTGCGCGACACCATCCGAGCGCAACATCGCCACCATCTCGTCGGAGAACGGGCTTTGCAGCATCCGCGTCTGGGAGCGCGTGATCCACAGATAGTCGCGATTCGGTACTGCGTCGTTCACCATCTGGATCTGGTCATCGGTCAGGCCGAACTTTTCCTTGTAGAGGTCCTTGCTGGTGTTCGCCTGGCTGTTCGGTAGGTAGATGAAGTTGCCGACGTTCTCTTTCAGGATCTCGAAGTCGGCAACCCGGGCCAGTTGTTTGAGCGATTGCGTGGCACCCCAGAGCGCAGCATTGAGCTTGCGGATGGTCACGATCCACATTTCGAACCGCTCGTAGAACCGTCTGTTGGTGAAGAAGAAGCCCAGTTCTTCCACCTCGATGATCGTGTATCGCGTGCCGAGGCTCTGGCTGATGCGATAAAACGCGTAGTCCATGAACAGCGCGCCCGCCCGCGGATAGTTCAGGAACAGATCCCCCATCTCGATGGACAGGTTGTCGCTGATCTCGAACGCGTCTTCTGCATGGTCGAAGAAATGCCCGTACTGTCCGCCTTGCAGCCAGATTTGCAGACGTTCCCGCAAGCTGTCGTGCAGCAGCGTTGCGAGCCGGCCCAGAGTCCAATTCTCTCGCCCATATCCGGCAAGGATTTTCACTGCCTCGAAGATATCCTGGCGTTGCTGGGGCGAAAGCGTGAAGGAGTCGTCCTCAATGGCCAGCGTCACCCACTCGGAGATGTAGGTGAAGTTCATAGGATCGGCCAACAACGACAGCGGATTGACCCGAGTCGCCGCTTCGAACTTGCCGGTGATGTCGATGAACTTCCCGCCACTCAGGAGCGTTGTGATGCGAGTGGATCTGTCCTTGTCGAATCGGATGCGGCGAGCATCGTGCCTGCCAGCCTGGGAAACCAGGAAGTTCAGGAACACGGATTTACCCGCACCGATTGGGCCAATGACGATCAGGTGGGCATTTCCACCGGGCTGGTGCAGGTCGACACGTTGCGCGGTGCGATGGCGGGTGGGCAGGCAGGTCAGCGGTGGCACTTCCTTGCCTGCCTTGTCCGAGAGCCAGTCGTTGCGCGAGGGGCCGGGCATGACCGATCGGACCGGGGCGAGGTCGGAAACCGCGGGCGTCTCAACGAACTGCAGTCGGCGCTGCTTGTCCCAGCGGCCGGGCAGGGTAGAGTTCCAGGCGGCCATCAGATTGGCTTTCTCGCGGATTGCCCCGAAGCCAGCGTTGGTGAGCGCGCCAACCACCTCGCTGACCGAGTCCTCGACGGCCGCCTCGGAATCACCGTAGACAATGATGGAGATGTTGGCAAAGCCGTGCTGAGTGTTCTTGGCCGTCAGCCGCTGGAGCGCTTTGCCAGCTTCCTTGGCAAGTTCCTCGCGGCCCTCGTCGTTGTCAGCCTCTTCCTTGGCGAAGTACTGCTTCAGGATGGAGCGGATGTTGAGCGCTGCCATCTTGTAGAAGCGCCTTACCTTTTCGATGTAGGCCGCAGCGCGAGCCGTGTCGAGGAATCGATACATGATGCAGACATCGAGCTCGGCGTCGAGCTGCATCAGGCTGTCTAGTGCCGCTTCCTGAAAGCTCATCCATTCCTTAACGGCGACGATTGCCGCGTACCGCTTGCCATGGGCGGACTCGAACAACAGGCGCTCGGCGCCGACGGTCACTTCGGATTCGGTCAGGTGGGTGTCGAGCAGGGTCACCGGGTAGCGAATGCGCCTCGGCGGGACGCTCGGATTGGCAGCCTGGTGCAGGGCGGCGTAGCTTTCCTGCATGACAAGGCGGCGGGTGCGCAGGCGCGGCACGCCGCCCGTGAACGCGTCGAGCATCGACTCGAACCGACGCGCATCCGCCGAGATCTTCTCCAGGTCAAAGGCAAAGGCGCTGCGTGCGAAAAGGGTGTCTTTCGTCGCCTCGAGGATCGCCGCGTAGATGGACTTGCCACCGACCGTCATGTGGAAACCGGCCTTGTCGAAGAACTTCGCGATGCCACTCTCGGGCGTGTAAGCGAGTGCCAGCGAGTGGGCATTGTGGAAGTACTTGCCGGTCGTCATGTGCGCCCGGTTAAGCGCGTCCAGACGCCTGTCGGCCTGCGACGCGAATTCCCCTGCGACGTAGTCCCGGGTGCGCCGATGGCTGATCTTCCACCATGCGGTAATCCGGTTGTCGAACGTACGGCATGCCTGGTCCAGCTGATTGCGCGCAGACGTGATGTCGTTGCTATCGGGGCTGTCGGCGTCCACACCCTGAAATGCGTAGGAAGCCAGTAGCGACCCATCCTTGTTGAGGATCAGTTCCGGCGAGATCGATGTCAGCCACGGCACCAACTCATAGAGGGGGCGTCGCTTTAGCTTCAGCATGGCAGGTCGCTGTCAAAGCCGTAGGGGCGGCGGAAGAGGGCATGCAGCTTGCCGTGCCATGGGGTCGATTCGTACACGTCGCCGTAGTGGTTGTAGACGTTCAGGATCTGGTTCCACCATGGATCCCGGGTCGTGAGCCAGCGCAAGAGCGCGTGAAATGCCATGCCCATCAGCACCACCACGACCGGGATCTTCCAGCCGCTGCGGAAGGTCACATACACCAGCAGAGCGACAACCGTGCCGTTGGCGATGGCCAATCCGCGCACGGCCCCACCGATCTGGCGGGGGCGGGAAAGGCCGATGGTGACGTGGTGCTCGCGCATATCAGAAGCCCGTGCACTGTGCGGCAACGCCGAGGGTCTTCATGATCGCCGGGGCCGCAGCGGCAAGACCAATACCGATACAGATCACCGAGACGAACTTCATGATGGTCGACTCGGAGTTGGCGATACCGATGGCGCCCAGGACGATCAGGATCAGACCGGCGACAAAGAGGTACTTCGTGTTGATGAACGTGGCGATGCCGCAGATGAATTCGCCCAGGTTGCCGAGGAACCCGTAGTCGGCCGCGACGGCGGATGTGGCCACGCTCATCATGCCGACCAGGACCAGCATCGACGGGGCGTACTTGCGCGCCGTCTTGGCGGCACATTGGACAAACGGGGAAGACATTGGAAAGACTCCTTGGTTTAGAAAACGCGTTCGAGGTCGTAGTCGTTGTTGCGGAAACCCTTGATCTCGATGATTTCCGAGACGTGGCGCATTTCGCCGGTGCGGCGCATATGCACCACGTAGTTGAAGCATTCGGCGATCAGTTTGCGCATGTCGTCCAATTCCCAACGGGAGCCTGGCGGGATGCCAAGCATTGCCAGGCTTTCCAGGCGCGACAGGGCCGAGCGGGCATTGTTCGCGTGAAGTGAGGCCATACCGCCGTCGTGGCCGGTGTTCAGGGCTTGCAGCAGGTCGAAGGCTTCGCCGCCGCGGACCTCGCCAACGAGGATGCGATCAGGCCGAAAGCGCAAGGCCAGTGCGACCAACTGTTGGGTGGTCACGTGCTTGTCGGTGTTGGAGAGCAGGCGGACCGTATTGGGTACCCGTGTTTTGAGCTCCATCGTGTCCTCGATGGTCAAGACACGCTCGCCGTCGGGAATATTCTCGACGAGGGCGTTCAAGAATGTGGTCTTGCCGGAAGAGGTGCCGCCTGCGACAAGAATGTTCTTGCGCTGCCGAACCAGCTCAATGAGGGCATCCTTGAGCGCTTCATCTTCGACCGAGCCCGTGAAGATGGGCTGATCGGTGTGTTTGCTGCGGGCGTGCCGGGACGAGAAAGCCCCAGCCTTGACATAGTCGCCGAGAGAGAGATTGGTCTCGCGGTGCCGGCGGATGCTCAGCGCATGGCCGTCAATGGCGGTGGGTTGCATGACGGCGGCGATGCGAAGCCCTTTATGGCCGGCATTGATGATGCCTTGTGCGGTGCCGCGCACCGCAGACTTCTGCACCGACGAAGCCAGGGAGCGGACGGCGCCCTCCAACTTGGCGGGCTCGATCCTCACGTCCAGTCGCGTCATCTCGCCGCGCCGCTCCACCCAGATGCTGTCGTGCCGGTTGACCATGACTTCAGCCACATCGGATGCATCGATGTAGGCGCGTATTGGCGCGAGCGATTCAAAGAACATCGCGACCGCGCTTTCTTCGAGCTGGCTGAGTTGCAGTACGGGGTGGTTGGAGACTGAGGATTCCATGCCCGCTATTGTTGGCGGGCGATGTCTCGTGTGGCGTGTTGAAAGCTGTACGATTTTTGCCAGCTTTCTACGGTTCTTTGGTGAACACGGCTCTGATCTGAGCCCACGTCTAGGCGGTGGTGCGAAACGGAAAGTCTGAGCATGCTTATGCTGTTTTCCCGGAAAGCGATACCAAAACCATCGGCTTTCCAGGTAATCCTCCTTCGGGGCGGTTGGATATTGGGTGGGACGGAGAGGCAGACATCAAACGAAGCTTCTAGCCGTCTCCAAGAAGCCCGTTGCAGGAATTGGCGTCGCTACAGCGCCGGAAGCCTCTCAAGTGTCCTGTGTGATCTGGCGAGATCGCGGAAATTCTCGGAAAGCCGCGCAAAATCGCATGGCTTTCTGCGACCTGAAGGGGTGACTTCACTGCTTAAATTGGCGGCATCCCAAAGGACTGCCGCAGCATGCGCTTCTTCCGCAAAGATTCCGACAATGCCAAGCCCCTCGCCGTTGCGCCAGGGATGTATGGCAATGAAAGCCCCGAGCAGCTGATCTTCGATCGCACCACGAGAATCTCCGTGGAGCGCAACCATTGGAAGGTCGCAACTCTCGGCCTGGGCTGCATTGCGTTGGCGGCGATCATGACGCGTGAACCGCCGCCTTCGGTCGTGAAGGCTGTAGGCGTGTCGGCGGATGCGAGCGGCAAGCCGATCGTGCGTGAGCTTGAGGCGTTCCAGCCGGAAGGCATTCAGTTGCAATGGGCCCTCAAGGATCTCGTGACGCGCTGGTTCACCATCGAACCGATCCTGACAACCCAGGTCGAGGACTCACGGATGGCGCGCAACCTGCGTTCGGTCCGCGAACAGATGATCGGATCCGCTCGCAAGCAGTTCGAGGATTGGGTGGCAGAGGATGAGCCGTTTCGGCAAGTCGGTGCGTCGGCAACCCTTGTCCGCGAAGTCAAGGTAACCAATGTGGCCGTCCTGCCCGACAGTACCGTCGCGGTGGAATTCATTACCACCACCACGGAGGACGGCTACAAGCCGCGCAAGATGCGGTACGCGATGACGTTCCGCTACCAGGTAAAACCGCCGACGAGCGACGCCGTGCTTGGCACCAATCCATTCGGTGTCCATCCCGTTTTCTTCAGCCTCCAGAAATCGCCGGCATGAGGCCGGGTCTACGCTCATGGATATCCGCAAGTCATCTCCGCTGAGTTCCCTGGTTGCCGCCGCTGTGATGGCGCTGACTCTTGCCATACCGGGCGCGCACGCTGCCGATAAGCCGGCGCGCCGGGTCGGCGCCAGCGTCGCAAGCCTCGGCATCGGCGACATTAGCGACGCCATGAACCCGGCCAACCCCTTTAACGGCGGCGTGGATCCAATCGCGCTGCCGGGTGACTCCCGCCTTGTCGTCTTTACCTACAACCGCGACCAGATCTTTCGTGTGCTGAGTGCGCCGCTGAAGATGACCACGATCGAGTTTCCCGAGGAAGAGCAGATCGTTGGCGAGCCGGCGTGGGGTGAGAGCGTTCGTTGGGACTACGAAACCGATGGCCTGAATCATCTGTACGTGAAGCCCCAAGCGGCGGGTCTGGTGAATACCCTTTCAGTGAACACCAGCAAGCGCAGCTACGAGTTCACGCTCGTATCGTCGCCGTTGGGCGGCATCTTCTACCAGAAAGTGCGCTTTCGTATCCCCACGACATTTTCAGCAAAGGCCAAGGCGCGTAGTGATGCGAGAGGCGAGCAGGGCGAGGGGAAAGCTGATCCGGAGGGCGTCCGCAATGCGGATGCCCTTGCCGTAGGGCCTGAGCAGCTCAATTTCGAGTATTCCATCTCGGGCAGCGCCAGCTTCAAGCCGGAGGCAGCCTTTGATGATGGCAAGGCGGTGTGGCTGCGGATACCGAAGGGCGCGGACTGGCCGGTGCCGCTGGCGAAGGACGGCAGCGACTATGTGGTGGTGAACTTCATACGCCGTGGCGACTTTCTGGTCGTACAGCGGCTGGCGGAAGCCATAGCCCTGCGCTCCGGGAGCGAGGAGGTCAAGGTCGAGCGCGGTCGCCGGCGCATCCTGGGGCTGTTCTGATGCGCGATCGCACATCGTCCACCGGTGTGTCCGATGTGACGGATGCGCAGGAGCGCACCGTCAAGGGAAAGCTGCCGCGCAACATCGTCGTGGCGCTGGGCGTGATCGCCGCCTTGCTGGTGGGCGGGCTCGGCTACTACTTCCAGTCGGTCAGCGAAGAGCAGTCCGATGCCAAGGCCGAGCAGGATCGGGCGGAGCAGCTGCGCCAACGGGCCAGCAGCGGCGACAACGGGCAGACGCTCGAGGCCACGATTCGTGATCAGGCGGCCAAGGCGCGTGCTGAAGCGGAGCGCCAACGCGCACTGGCAGTGAAGCCGGATGCAGGCAGCGCGCCAGTGATGACGGCGAAGGATCTTGCCGCCCCGGCAAAAGCTGCAGCATCCGATGCGAAGAAGAACGAAGAAGACGATATCTTCACGGCCTCGATCTTCAAGAAGGGCATACGCAAGTCCCAACTCGGGCAGGCCAAGGTGCCGGCCGGGCTTGCTGATCTGACCGATCCCGCGCAGATGCGGGCGCTGCAGCAAGCCGCCGCGGCCCGTGCCAGCACTGCCAGCGGGGCGCCGGAAGCGCCGGAACTGGCCGTCTCGCCGGACAAGCAGTTTCTCCGCGAAGCAGGTGCCATGACGACCTTGCGCACCGGCTTTGACGGCAAGCTCCCGAAGTGCACGCTGAGCCGAGGCTTCGTCATCCCGGCAACGTTCGCGGGCGGCCTCAATTCGGACAAGCCAGGCGAATTCCGCGCGACCGTCTCGCAGGACGTCTACGACACGGTGAATGGGCGGTGCAAGGTGATCCCGGCCGGCAGCACCCTGGTAGGTGCCTACAGCGCCGAGGTCACGGTCGGCCAGGAGCGCATCCTCGCCGCATTCGTGCGTATGCAGTTGCCCAATGGGAAGACGGTGCCCCTCATGGGTATGCAAGGGGCGGACCCAAACGGGTACTCCGGCATCAGTGGAGACGTCAATAACCATTTCTGGAAGATCTTCAGTGGTGCCCTGGTTATCGGCTTCCTTCAGCAACGCTTTAATGACAGCAACACAGCCACAACCGTAGGACCGTCTGGCGTGACGACGTACGGCAATGCTGCCGGCCAGATTGCGGCGCAAACCGCATCCACCATCCTGAACCGCAACCAGAGCATCCGTCCGACGATCACGACCGAGCCGGGCCAGAAGATGATGGTGCAAGTCAAGCACGACATGGTGCTGGAGGCATATCGTGACTAAGACCATGCTCTGCCTGACCACGCTGGTACTCGCCGGCGCGGCGCGGGCCGCAACGATTCAGGCTGTGATCAGCCCGAACGCCTTGGTAGTGCATGCCGATGGCAAAGACCGGCTGCACACGATCGCCGGAAAACCGGTCCTGTATTGCGGCCTCGACGCGTTTCTAGGCTGGTCGGCCAGGCTGGTTGGCGCATTGATCGAGCCCGGGGCCGAGGAAGGTCCAGTCGTCCAACTCGGCGGGAAGGCCGTGCCGGTCGCTGTCCTCCTCGCACGCGAAGGCTGGCTGCGGCCGCCCATCCTCACCGAAGCAGCCCAAGAAGCGCTCGCGGAGCGCCGTGGCGGGTGGCATTGCGCGCCGAAGACCGAGCCGTTTTCTCAGATGGGCCAACGAGTCGACCCCAAGATTACGGCTGGCATCGCGATGAATGAATCGGCATACCGCGGCCGCCCTTGGCCGTGGACCTTGAACGTCGCGGGGCGCGGCATGTTCTTCGCCACGCGCGAGGAAGCGTACGCGGCCGTCAACCGCCTGCTGGCCAGCCAGCGCTGCGATTTTGATGTCGGTCTCATGCAGGTGAACTGGTGCTATCACGGCAAGCGCTTCTCATCGCCTTGGGAAGCGCTCGCACCGGCGACCAATATCCGCGTAGCGGAGGACATCCTGGCTGAAAACCTGCGGCGCAGCGGCTCCCCGATGAAGGCCGTGGCCTGGTACCACAGCGCCAATCCGGAGCGCGGCGGCCCGTACTTCGCTCGTTTCATGAACCACGTCGCCCAATTCCGATGATCAGGTCGCTTCTTCTCTCCGCGCTGGTGTTGACGGCGAGCGCTCACGCTGCGACCGACACCGAGCCGCTGGACTTCGATTACCAGGTCGTTGCAGGGGCTGCGGATCGGCCCGCCCTGATCTTCAATGATGGGCTCTCGACGTATATCCAACCGCGGCCGGGCCAGGTGGTGCAGGCTGACGGTGCCGCGCAGAACGGCCCGTACTGGGTGGTCGATGGTGTTCCCGATGTGGTGCGCTATTCGGCCAACGGCCAAGCGGTCGTGGCGCGTTGGAAGCGAGCCAACGGCTTTACGTCCGAGCCGGCCAATCCGCTGGGCGATCTGCCGCGCGCGGCGATCTCGGGCAGGCTGGCTTTGATCGGCAGCTATACGGGCTTGCCACTGGTGCGTGCGGGACGGTCGTCCCTGCCCCTGGCGCAAATGGTCAAGTCTATTGCGCCTGCCGGTTGGACGGGCACGGCGCAGAAGGACATTCCGCTGACGGATGACGTCTCGCTTGAGTTGCAGGGTGGCGAGAACTGGCTCCAGGCGCTCGCGCGGGTCCTCGATCGCCGCAATCTTTACGCCGAAGTGGATTTCACTCGCCGCAACATCGCACTGCGGGTTGCGCCTCCGAAGAGCTTCTCGGTGATGGGTGAAGCGTCGGCCGCGGGGACGGGTGGGCTGGTGCAAGCCTCTGCGACAGCAGCCGATATGGAGCCGGGCGGCCCAACTGAAGCCGCAGCGTCGGAGCCGGTGGCCGGAACGCCTTTGCCGGAGGGCCCGACCCTGGCATCGGCCTTCGGTGCCGTCGCAATCCGCGACAACAAGCAGGGTCGCATCGAGATTCGGTTCGAGCGGGAGCCCAGGGACCTGGTGTTGCGCGACGAGTCCGATAGCAAGATCTGGACGAAGTGGGATGAGGCCCAGCGCGTGCTGTCCTTTGCCACCGTCGACCGGTTCACGGCGATAGCGGACGGAAAGTCCGTGAATGTGCAGCGCGTGCCGGAGATTGACTACGTCTTCCCGCGCGAGAACGACGCGGGGTTGGAAATGGCTTTCGAAAAGGACGGCGCGACGTACCTGAGCTTCGCCAAATCGATGGTCAGCGTGTCGGTCTTCGGCGATGACCATCAGCGCAACGGTGAGCAAAAGGACCGCTACTACAAATTCAACGGCATTGCGGCGCGATTGAGTGTGATCGCCGACGGAAACGTGGTCTACGTGGATCGCGTGCCGCAAGTGCGGTTCAAAGAGCAACCCGGGAAGGTGACGCTGTGATGATCCGCAGGATCGGAGCGCTGATCGTCACCTCGCTGCTGGCTGGGACTGCCTATGCCGACTGCCTGGACGATGCCGCCGTATTCCACGGTGTCAGCCCGTTGCTGCTGCGGAGCATCGCCATGCAGGAGTCCGGCATGAGGCCGTGGGTGACTAACCGAAATGCGAACGGCTCAGAGGATATTGGGCTCATGCAAATCAACTCGATTCACTTGCCGCGGCTGGGCAAGTACGGCATTACGCGGGGCCACCTCTTCGATGGCTGCGTGAATGCCTACGTCGGCGCCTGGATTCTGCGCGAGAACATCCAGCGCTTCGGCCCGACATGGAAGGCGGTTGGCGCCTACAACGCCGCATCGCCCGACAAGCAGTTGCGGTACGCCAACCAGATCCATGCCCGGTGGCAGGCGCTGCAACGTGCCGCATTGCGGTAGTCCATTCCGTTCAGTCGAAAGCATAGCTATGCGCCAATCCAACCGAACCATCCGCATCGTCGGGGCTATTGCCTCGCTGGTCACCGGTCTGTGCGTCACGCCGGCCGCAAACGCTTCCAAGGCACCCAGCGCGCATCCTGCACAACAACTGTCGAGCGATGGGTGGCAGTCGTTGCAGCCCGAGCGCACCAGCAAGACCGCCGGCGGGGAGGCACTGCTGGCCGCTGTGTCGCCCATCAGGACCACTGTGGCAGGCAGCGCCGTGCTGGGCTCCGGTGACACCTCGCCCGCTGCGGCGGCCGTCTCGCCGGTGACTCAAGAGTTCAGACTCCTCAAAGGGGAGCCCCTCCAACAACAGCTTCAAGGCTGGGCTACCCGGGCTGGCTGGACAGTGGCATGGAACGTCCCAGACGGTTGGATCGTTCCCGGCGACAAAGCTTACGGCAGTGACTTCGAAACGGCCGTCAAGCGTGTCGTCGAAGAGCTCGCGAGCAATGGTGCGGACGTGGTCGGCGATAGCTGGCGCGGCAACCGCACGGTGATCATCAGCCAAAACGGAATGGTGCAATGAGTATGCGAAGCAAACACTTTACGGCGGCTGCCGTGGCGGCCGCCACGTTGATGTCCGGCTGCGGCGTGATAGAAACACGCAATGTACAAACTGCGATCGGCAGTGAGGCCAACGCGCACTATGCCGGTGCGCCGCGCAGCCGGCCGGTGTTCCGTGTGCATGAGGGCGCATGGCTACTGGGAGAGAAGGTTCGCGCAAGCAAGCCACAACCGGACATCTACAGCAAGCATGTGGTGTTCAAAGGCAGCATCGGCTCGCTGACCGAGGCCGCCAACTGGATCGCGCAAAGCGTCGGTGTGCGCGCCACCGTGGACGCGTCGGCGCTGGCCGTCAGCCCGGCTCCGGTGCAAGCGGGGACACGACCGGGTGGCCCTATCCCGATGGGTGGGGCGCCGCGTACGGTGGAGCTCGGTGCGCCGCTGGCCGGCAGCGCTGCGGCATCGGCGAATGGCGCAAGCGTGGCGTTGGCATTGCCCCTGACCCTGCGCTATGAAGGCAATTTCAAAGGCTTCCTGGATGCGATCGAGGCGCATTTTGGCGCGTGGTCGCGCTACAACGACGGCACCGTGACCTTCTTCCGGACCGAGACCCGTACCTACATGCTTCCGAGCCTGGCGGACTCCTCATCCATGAACGGGACGATCACCACTTCGGACAGTAGCTCCGGCGGTATCTCCGGTGCCAGCAGCAATGGCAGTGGTGCTGGCGGAAGTGGCGCGGGGAGGAGCGGCCAGTCGATGAACACGTCGGTCGAGATGAAACCATGGGAAACCCTCCTGCAAACGGCAAAGGCGATTGCCGGCGCCAGTGCTGAGGTCGTTGTCGACAAGAACCTGGGCACCTTGACGGTCACTGGCGACCCCTTACAGTGCGATCGCGTGGAGCAGTTCGTGAAGAGCCTGGCCGCCATGTATGGCAAGCAGGTGGCCATCGATGTGCAGGTCTATGAGGTCCGCGTAACGCGCGAGGACAACTACGGCCTGAACCTCTCGCTCGCTTACCAAAGCTCCAGCGGCCATACCGGTGTCTCCTTCAGCTCACCCAGCACGCCGACTATCTCCGGCAGCGCCTCACCCATGAACCTGGGCGCAACGATCATGAGCGGCCCCCTGGCCGGAAGCAAGGCCGTGGTCCAGGCGCTCTCCAGCCTCGGCAACGTGTCGCAGGTGGTGTCGCGCTCGGGCGTCACCCAGAACGGCAAAGTGCTCGCCCTGCAGACGGCAACCCTGCAGGACTACGTGCCGCAATCGCAGACGACGTTGGCAGCGAATGTCGGTTCCACCAGTTCCATCCAGACCGGCACCGTGACCTATGGCTTTACCAGCGCGTTCCTGCCCAAGGTCGTCGATGGCCGGATCCTGATGAACTTCGACATGACGTTGTCGGACTTGCTGCCGCTGCAGCGGTTCAACGCAGGCGGGGACGCGAACCGGACGAGCGTGCAGCTGCGCACCATGCCGACCAATCGTTTCGCGCAGTCGGTAAGTCTCAAGCCCGGTGAATCTCTGGTGTTGACAGGCCTGCGCAACCAGAAGGCGGCGACGTCCAACAACGGCGTCGGTGAGCCATGGATGGCTGCGCTTGGTGGCGGTGTCGGCGCCACCAAGGGAGACACGGTCATCGCAATCGTGATCTCGGCCCGCCTCCTATAACCCAGAGACAACACCATGCAGAAACGCGCATTGAATCTTCGTTGGGCTGCGGCTGCCCTGACAATCGCCGCTGCTTGTCTGTCGGCCACCGCCACTACCACTGCGGCTTTCGCGTCGCCCAATCCGGCTGCCGCCGCGATTGCCTCCGTTGGGGCTGGCCCCGTGACCTCGCAGTCGGTTTCTAATCCCACGGCGAAATCAGTCACGGACGCTACCGCAGCGACCGCTGCAGCGAGTGCGGCTACGCCCGCCTCTGCAGGCGCCGCGGTCGAAGCCAACCAGCCGGCTCGGCACACGGATGCGCCGGAGCTGGCCGCCCTGCAGTCTCAGATCGCGCTGTGGAAGGCACGTGCGGAAATCGCCAAATACAAGGCGGAAGTGAAGCGCGCGGAGGACTCGATGACGGCCGCACCCACGGGGGCGCCGCAGCCAGGTGGGGCACCGTCAATTTCGCTGACCGGTCCGATGCCGACGGGTGGGACCATCGAACGCAGTCCGAGGGTGTCGTCGGATGGGACGCGCCTCGTGTCGCTGCGTGCCTTCGATGGCCACTACAACGCCATTCTCGAAGTCGGCGGGCGTACCGTGCCGGTTCATGCCGGTGACACGTTGGATGGCTGGAAGGTGGTGAGCATCGATGACGCCGGCGTGAAGCTTGCCAACGGCAAGCGCGCGCGCACCCTGAGGCCCTGAGCCATGGCAGAGATTTTGTCATTCCCCGGGATGAAGGGCGGCTTTGCCATTGGGTTGTCCTGGCTGCACGAGGAAGCACAGCCGAGCAAGAGCGCCTCGCGTGCATGCGCTCTGGAGCTTGGCCGCAATGTTCGTTGGGGCGTGGTACATGAAAGTGCCGAAGGTGCGGTCCAAAGTGGCTTCTGCGAACCTATCGCCGGCGCGAAGCCTGCTCGGCTAAAGCCGCTCGCCGCCATCGTTGCGAGCCAGCATCGTCAGCCATGGATGGGCCTCTTTCACCTGCAAGGCAGCCGTTACTGGTATGTGGCGGTCAGGCAAGGCCACGCCGTCATTACTGGTGGAGATCAGGTCGGCACGCTGGAAGAGTTGACTGCAGTCCGCGCGCAGCATCGGGCGCTGGGCGAATGGACGGAGGTTGAGGGAACGCTGCGCGACCTGGCGGCGATGGCGCGTGCGTCGAAGGGCGTGTCGGCTATGCGAGACGTCCTGACGAGGCCGTGGAAGTCGACCGCTTACGTCGTGGCAGCAATCGCGGGGACAGCCTCGCTCGCGGGAGGCGGGTGGTATTGGTATGACCAACAGCGGGAAGTGGAGCGCGAAGCCCAGCTGATGCGCCAACGCGCGATCGCCGCCGCGCAGCGAGCCAATGAGGCCGCGCAGCCACGGGTGTTGCCTTGGGTGGAAGAGGCCGCGCCGGTGGCTTTCCTTCAGGCATGCCGCCGGGCGTGGGACAAACAGTCGCTCGCGGACGCTGGGTGGACGCTCTCCGGATGGCATTGCAAGCCAGCGACCTCGACGACCCTGACGATCGAAACGAACTGGAAGCGGGACGGTGGGGTTGCCGCCAATGCGCCGGGCGTGCTCACTTCGGACGGCAATCAGGCGAATGCCTCGTCAAATGCCCCGGCTGCCTTCCTGCCTTCGGCGTCGGCAGTCCATTCCGTTGCGGATGCACAGCGGTCAATCTGGACCTACGCGCACGACAACGGCGTGGGCTTGCAGCTGACCATGCCGCCGGCGCTGCCCCCGTCAAACGGCAATGCACCAGTTGAGCCGTGGGTGGCAATGACTGCGGATATCGCTTTCGGTGCACCGCCGTGGCTGGGCGTTGGCGGCGGCCTTGCTGCCGTGCCTGGCTTGCGGCTCACGGAAGTCAGCTACGACGCAGCCACTCAGGCATGGAAGGGAATCGGGAAGCTGTACGCAATGCGGGACGGCGTATCGCCGCCCGTGGCGGCTAACCACAACGTCGGAAAACCACGATGATTGGGACCATTTCGCGCCTGTGGCGCAATCCGAGCCGAGATGCTGCTCGCTTCACGGCATTTGCCTTGCGGGCCGAGCCGTCGGTGAAATCCGACGTGCTGACCTTGCCCCCGCCACCGGATGTGTTGGCGCCCCATATCCTCTATCCGAAGACCCTTCCGGCAACCTTCGACCGCGTTGCCTGCAACATGAACCGCCTGACGGCTGAGCAAGCGGCGGCCCTGCGTCAGCGCGCGTCCGAGAGCGGACTCTATGTCGAGAATCTCGCCGAGGAGTTCGGCCTCACCAATGACGAAGTACAGCAGGTGCTGACGGTGCACGGTTGCGAAATCTACGTGGATGCGCGCCACTTTGGCACGCCTCGCTTTCTTACCTGGGAGGCCAAGCTGCGTCGCAGCGGTGCGGCGCCACAAGTGCGCAAGGTGTCCGCGCAGGAACTCTCAGTATTGCGACAGCAGCGCGGTACAGGCCAGTTGCAAGATGCAGACCTGCACACGTTGAGCCTGGCGCGCCGGCTGATTGCCGATTGCGCCGTGCTGGTCGCCTCGGACATCCATATCCTGGTCCGTGAGCACCATACCGAGATTCAGGTGCGGGTCAAAGGGGACCTGCGCACGGTCGCCGCCCTGTCCATGCGCAGGGAAGAGGGGGAGCGCCTGATCCGGGCAATGTACACGGGCTTGGCCACCGTGAAGGCCGCCACCTACAACCCGCTGGACGTCCAGGATGCGCAGATTGCCGGCGACGCGCTGCCCGGCACTGGCCTTTCCAGTGTGCGGATCGTCCGCGGGCCGGCCTATCCGGTGGAGAGCGGCGGTGGCTTTCTCGTGGCGCGCCTGCAATACCGGGAACATCACCAGGGAGCCAAGAAGTCCGAAGCGTTCGAGGCGGCGAAGCAATTGGACCTTCGGATGCCAGAGAGTCCGATGGGCGATTTCAAGCTCGGCGAGATGGGATACACGCCCTTGCAGGTGGAACTGATTTCGCAGTTACTTCGTCGGCCCATGGGGGTGATCGTCGTGACGGGCCCAACCGGCAGCGGCAAGACGACGACGCTCTACGAGTGCACCCGCCACCAGGCCCGTCTATTCCCCCAGAAGCGGCTGGTCACGATCGAGAACCCGACCGAGTACCCGATGGACTGGGCTATCCAGCTTGTCACGGAAAGCGAACGCTTTCCGGAGATGCTGCGCATGACACTGCGGATGGACCCGGATGCCGTACTTCTGGGCGAAATCCGTGGTGTTGAAGAGGCGATCGCAACGCTGCAGGCCGCGGCCACTGGTCACCTGGTACTGACAACCCTGCACGTGACCGATCCGTTCGAAACCTTCTTGCGGCTTGTCATGCTCGACCACGTGCGTCTGGCGATGGAAGTGATCTGCAACCACAACCAGGTCATCGGTCTGATTGCGCAACGGATCGTCCCGTTGCTTTGCTCGGAATGCTGCGTGCCAATTGAAAGCGCGGCAGAACCGCTGCCGGACTACATGATGCGTGCGATGCGCTCTTGGGGGGATCTTTCTGGCGTGCGCGTTCGCGGCGCAGGCTGCGAACACTGCTATGGCGAAGGCATTGTCGGTCAGCAGGCAGTGGCAGAGGTCGTAGTGACCAACGAGGCGCTGATGCAAGACTGCATCAACCATGGGGTGTTGGCGGCGAGGCGCAACCACAGGGCGCGGCCTGGCTCCGATAAGCCGATGATCGCTCACGCCATGGACTTGGTCCTGGCCGGCCGGCTCGATCCGGTCGACGCCGAGCGAAATGTCGATGCCATTCCGATGCGGGAGGAAGTGTGAACGGATTGTCCTGGGGAATGCGGCGGCGCCTGTATCAGCAGGCATCCAGCCAGTTGGAGAATGGGCTGACTCTCGCGCAGGTTCTGGAGGATTTCCGCGAACGGCAAGCTCGGCGCGGCAGAAAGCGCGCGGCCGAGGCGGCGAATGAGGTGGGCCGCCAGGTACGCGACGGCAAGACGCTGATGGCGGCAATGGGCGCAAGCCTGAGCGATCTCGAGCGCAGCGTGCTGGACGCGGGTGAGAGGGCGGGGCAATTGCCGGAAGCGATGCGGCTCGTGCTGGACGTTCGGGACCTGACGACACGCCTTCGTCAGAAGCTACAGGCGAGCTTTTTCGCGCCAACGGTGTATCTCGTGACGCTCTACGTGGGCTTGCTGCTGATCGGGGGATACATCGTCCCGCAGTTCCTCGACGTATTGCCGCTCCAAAAATGGACGGACTGGGCCTATGCGATGTACTGGATGGGGCAGTTGGCGGTGGGGTGGCCAGCGCCAGTGATTTTCGGCGGGCTCGGTGCATATGCCAGCTGGAGTTGGTGGGCGCTGTCTCGATGGACGGGGCAGGGCAGGCGAGTCTGTGACCGGCACGTGTTCCCGTTCACGGCGTATCGAGAGATTACTGGCTTCACCTGGCTGATGTCCTTCGTTGCACTGTTGCGGGCGAACGTACCTGACACCGTTGCGCTGGAGGGACAGATCAGCTCGGCGTCGCCCTGGCTGGCGTCACGGCTGCGGCCGATCCGTCTTGGGCTTGCTGATGGTCTGGACCTGGCGGAGGCCATGCGTCAGGCCGGCAATGGATTCCCGTCCTTGGACCTGATCGACGAGATCGGCGCATATGCGGGCTTCGATGACTTCACCGAAAAGATCACGGTGGCCGTGCGCCAGAACGCTGAGGTCATCGAGCGGCAGTTGCTCGCCAAAGGGATGGTCATGTCCGCGATCTTCACCGGGTTGATGTTCCTGGCCTTCGTGGTGCTGCAACTCGGCTCCAACTCTCTCTCATCGATTCTCACGTCCTCGATGGGACAGTTCTAACAAACGGCGTATTTCAAACTCAAAAGGGGTATCGAATGGATGGAATTCTCGGGCGCATCGTCGCCATTGTCTTGGGCCTGCTGGCACTGGTTGGCATCGCCTACGCGGGTTACAACGGCTTTCAGACCCACAAAGCCGGTGTAGTGGCGACCAACATCACGCAGCTGATTACGAACGCTCGTGCCGGATTCTCGCAAGGGAACAACGGGTATACCAACTTCACGACGGCGAACATCGCGGCCATGGTTACTGGCGGCATGTTTCCGACGGACATGGTGCGTGGTACGACGCTGGTCGATCCGTGGGGCAATGCAGTCACACTTTCGTCCGCCAACAATGGCTCGCAGGGCGTGATCACCTTCGGCGGCGGCAACGCACAGACCGCAAAGCAATGCGTAAGCGCAGCCGTGGGTCTCAAGGACTATGTGACGCTGACGGTCGGCTCGACGACGTTCAACCAGACCAACCTCCCCGACCAGGCGACCGCCGGCGCGGCCTGTAGCGCCACGGCGACCTTCGCTCTGACATTCCAGTGAGTAACGCGAGCGCGCGGGTACAGCGCCCGTTTCGGCATCGGTATTACGTCCACGATGGAAGGCAACGTAATCGCACGCTGCACTTTAGGGGTATGCATGGATGGGATTCTTGATCGGATCATCGCGATTGTTCTGGGCCAGTTGGCACTCGTTGGTGTTCTCCTACGCGGGCTACAACCGCTGCCAGAACCACAAAGCCGGGGTAACGGAAACCAAGATTGCACATCTGATCACGGTTGCCTGCGTAGGGTTGTCGGAGGGCAACGACGGCTAGAGAAGCTCACGACGGCGAACGTTCCGTCGATGGTTACCGGCGGGATGTTCCCGACGGACATGGTTCGCAGCACCACGCTGCTCTATCCCAGTGGCATGCCATGACCCTGCCTTCTGCCAACAGTGGCTCGCAGGGGTAATTCAGTTTAGTGGGGCGGCGCTCAGACCGCCAAGAAGTGCGTGAGCGCGGCCCTTGGCAGGACTGCCGCCTTCACGCTGCACCTTGCAGTGAGGTCGAGCGCTCGCGCTAGATCCTCAGGAGAAATGTCATGGGTTACCTGATCATGCCCATCGCCACGGTCCTGCTTTGCCTCGGGTTCGTGGCGCAACTCGCGCAGCTGTCGCAAGCGGCGCCCGGTGCCGGGGTGCCCGGTCGCATGGATTCCGTGGCCACCGTCACCGCACAGCAGGCCCAGGCCTACGGCGCCGCCTGCGTGGCCACCGCCGGCGCCACGCCCGGCCTGGTCGGGGTGAGTGTGGCGCCGGTGCTGCCGGCGGGCATGGTGACCCCTGCCGGCGCGGGCTGCATGGCCGTGGCCAACCCCGCTGGGGGGCGGGACGTGTACGGCTATGTGCGCGTGTCCTCAGGGGCGGGCGGATCGTTGCTTGGCACCACCCAAGGCAGCCTGGCGTGGTTCCGCGTGCGCAGTCAGGGCACGGCCGTCAATCTTGCAACCGGCATGGCGTACAGCGTGCCGGCAAACATTCCCGTTGGGGCGCTGGTCCACTGGGTCCAGCTGAACACCTGAGAAACGCATGGAAGCGATCCTCGGATATCTCATCGCACTGATGCTCTCGATGCTGAGCCTTGCCGGCTTCGCGACGTGGGCAAAAGCCGGCGTCACGAACGTGCAGACCGCCGCTGCGGCGAGCCAGATGCTGGTTTTTGATAAGGCCGCCCTCCAGTTCGTGCAGGACGAAGCCGCAACGCTGGCCGCCCAGGCCACGGCGAGTGTGCCGGTATCGGTCACGCCGGCGATGCTCGTCAATGGTGGCTATCTGCCCGCCGGATTCTCTGCGACGAATGTGTTCGGACAGACCTGGCTCCTCCAAGTCCTGCAGCCTACGCCAAACAACCTGCAGGCGCTCGTTACATCGCAGGGCGGCCGTGCCATCACGGATACGCGCCAGTTGGTGCAGATCGCCGCGCAAGCCGGTGCGCAAGGCGGCTTCGTGCCGTACGCAGGGCAGAACGGAGACCCGACGATGGTGCCAACTAGGGCCTATGGGGCGTACGGCGCATGGCAGGTGCCGCTGGCGAACTACACCAACCCAGGGAGTGGCCGGCTGGCTTCGTTGTTGGCCTTCACCGGAGTGCAGGCCAATAACGGATATCTGTACCGGGTCCAGGTACCGGGGCATCCCGAGCTGAACCAGATGCAGACGTCGATCGACATGGGCGGTAACGACATCAATAACGCAAGACGGGTGACCGCAAACACGTCGCTGACGAGCAACAGTGACACGTACCTGACCAGCACCGGCAGTCCCGGCGGAGCGTGTGGCGTTGACAGATCGATCCGAACAAGCGCAACGGGAACGGGGCTCGTGATCTGTTTTGGTGGCATTTGGCAGCCGATCGGCACGGCCGTCACGAATGTGACCGACGGTACGTGGTGCGGAAACAATGGACAGCTTGCCACGAGCGGTACAAACGTCGGCTACATCTGCAAAGGGAACCGGTATGTCGCATTGACCAACGGGTTGGGGAACTTGTCGATCACGCGGAAATTCGAGAACGTATCGGATGGAATGACGTTCTCTAAGGACAACTGCCCTGGCGGCACCGCTTGGGCGATGTACACACCAAGGCAGGAAATGGTGAATATCACTGGAACCGTAATGCCGCCCATTCAAGGAACGTACTTCTCAGTGAACGACTATGGCACCTACTGGTACGCGCAGGCAAGCGCCATGTCGCCTGCGGCTTGGTATAGCGGCAACGATACCGGGGCTCTTGGAGGTCAACTGCTGGGCACTGTCACGACAGGCTGCATGTACTAGAAGCAAGATCGATCTATGAAGCGCATTCTTTTGGCGAGCGTTCTCGCTGCCGAATTTTCAACAGCGGCCGCACAGTTGTACACGTTTCCGGCGTCACCAATGACAGTGGCAGACTGTCCTGCAGGGAAGATCTGGCTCGTCCAGAATGGTCTGGCCACTTGCGGCGCTCCAGCGCCGCCCCCGCCACCACCGCCTCCACCACCGCCTCCACCACCGCCTCCACCACCGCCAAACACGGTGACGTTTGTGCTTGTTGCTGGCGGTTTTGCGGCGGGTGGCGGCGTGCCGGTTCCAGCGGCTACCCCTTACGCATACTCGTACACATCCCGGCAAGGTTTCGGAGGCAGTAATGTAGAGTATGTGCTCTTCGGTAGTGTCCCCTACGATCAGTTGAAAGCTTCTGGCGGATACGCAGCATTGACGTCTGCGCTGGTCACCGTGAGAAATCCGGGGGCGTCGACGGCCGTGAACGGGTGGGTCATCACTCATGGCACACCGTCAATGCAGTTTCAAGTCGTCACAGGGCCTGGGTTCGACTCGGCCTTGACCGGAGGCGGCAGCAACGGCCCAGGGACGTGCTTCACTTGGACATACCTGGCGCCGGCCAGTGTTTGCAATAACGGCGCTACAGTGCAGTGAGACTAGTCCGCGGAAGAACAGAAAATGGCCCGCATCGATGCGGGCCATTTCCAATTTTTCAGCTTGGCGCTACGTCAGTATGCCGTGAAGCTCCAAGACTTGCTTATGGCTACGCCGTTGCGAGCGCCAGCGAAAGTTGCGGTGTAAGTGCCAGCCGCGAGCGGTTGGGTAGGGAGAAGGAAGGCTACTCCACTGTAGACGTAGGGGTCCGAGATGGCCGAAGCGACTGAGCCCGGCTTCGCGGCGCTGGCAACCAGAACTCTGGCGGAAACTGCACTACCCGCCGGGCCTGTGAGGATAAAGTTTGAGACCGTCAGCACGTCACCTGCATTGGGAGCTGGAACCCTGAACATGACAGGGTGGCCTGCGCTCGGCAAATCCGGTGCCGGGCTTGGCGACTCGGCGGTGGCGGTGAATGTTCCTGGGACGCTTTCGGCGTCGATTGGAGAATAAGCAAAGGCGTTCGTCGCCATTTGCTGTCCACCCCACTGTGGGAGGCCATATCCGCTGCCGTTTGCACCGGTCTTTACGCCAAAATTCATAACGCAATAACCGTCACGAATGGAAAGGCCGATCGTCTCCTGGTTGCTGGTGATACCCTGCAAGTGATACACCGAGTTCCTAAAGTCCGCCAGGCAGCCGATGGAACCATCTGCCGCTTGGCTGATCCACTGGTCCTTCGAGGCTCCCGCGGCTATGCCCTGTTCATAGGGATTTGAACCGGTGAAACCGGGCTTGCCGGCAGTTTCCTCGTGACCAACCGCAGAATTTGCATTCAGGTACGCTAGGTGGTTGTCCGCGGCGACATCGAGGGCTGTGTCCTGCTTCAGTGCACCCACGCCCATCTTGATCCGATAGTCGCTCAGGGCATTGAACGCTGCCAGACGCAGGTCGCCACTGGGGTAGGAAGGTGCCTGGGTCGATGTTGCCGGTGGAACAGACGTCGGATTTTGGGGGGGCGTCGGCGTGGTGGGCGGAGTGCTTGGCTCCTGTTTGGAGCCACTGTCGTCACCACTGCCACCGCCACATGCGGCAAGAGCGAGCGTCATGGCCGTGGCCAGGACCGAGAGAGCGATTTTGGAGTTTTGCATTTTTCTTCCTCTGATTTTGAATCGGCCGGGCATCGGTCCGTTACTTTTAGCTTAACGTCCGGGGCGCAAAGTCAAGTCCGCGCCCAACCTTCGGCCGGCGTGAGCATACATGAAGGGGTACACCACCTAGACGGCAAACTAAGACCGAACTGGATCCCCTGAAAGTGGGGTTCAGCTGGTATAAAGGGTCCTGCCGCAGTGGTTGCAGATATGGTGCTGCTGTACTGACATCTGCGCTTGGTGCCGCCACAAACGAATGCTGCACGACCTGCAATAGGCGAAGCTCATGCCGTTCGTCGTTGCGCATTCAGGATGCTTCTCGCGATACTGCCGAAGCGAAGGGGTGGCCCTCGACGTAAGCAGATACAGTAGGATCAGACCGATGTAGTGCGTGCAGAAGCAGACGAGCGCCCACTTCCATCCGCTCCTTCCCCACCGTCGGGCGAGCTTGTATGCCAGGACCGGTGGCACCACAAAGACGAGAAAAAATAGGATTGCAGTATTCATTAACGTTCAGTGCTCTTTGATTTATTTGCGCCGGCGCGCCGCGCCATTCGGACTTCCCAGTAGTCCGCTGCATCCGGGGCAGGAGAATGCGTGGCTGAGTTCAATACGGGGCGCCGCGTTTGCGATGAGATAGGGTGTCCGACATACCCTGCAGGGAGCCAATTCCAGTTGCGCATCGGTGGACATGGTTCGGCAAATGTGACATGCCCGATCGGCTGAGACCTTGGACGCAGCCCCGAAAAATTTGTCGAAGAGATCGTAGGCCGCGATGAATGCCTCCGGGACATTGGCACCGAACGCCAATGCGATGCGATACAGCGAGACGATGATCGTCGCCTGAAGTCGATGGGTCGGGTGCTCGAAGTACCAGGCGGTCGACGTTGGTAGCTGACCCGACGGCGAGGACTTTCCGTGGATCTGCTGGAACAGCTTGCGGGTACGTGCGGAGGTAATGCCCAGCAGCGATGTGATAGTCGAGGCCCTGCAGTGGCTTCGCACCATCATTTCACTGTAGACCTTCTTTTGGAATGGCTCCAAACGGAGGTTCGTCCAGCTGTTCTTCGTAGCCAAGCGATCGGCGCGCAGCGGAGCGGAGGTCAGGAAGTGATGCCCATTCGAATCTGGACCCAGACGATTGGAGTCGAAGTCGATCCAGAAGGTCTTGCTATGCAGGCGCCAACGGAAAATAGGGAAGTCGACCCGCGCAATGGCCATGTCAAGGACGTGCTGGGGAAGTGAACGCAGATACTCAGCTAGCTCCTTGGTGATTCCGAGAAGAGGGGCGGCCAGAATGCTGACGTGGAGCAGCTCTACCATCAGCCATATGTAATGGCGATTGTTGTAGAACAAGCGAAGCTTGTCGTCGTTGGTCCAGCCAGGTAACTGGGAACGCAGTGTGTCGACGGCCAGCGTGGTCGTTGTGTTTTCAGCCAAACAACGCCAGTCCTGTACCTCGGAGAGCGTCGGCACGACAACGAGGAACGGAGTGCCCATCAAATCGCGTTGGGTGGCCTCAGCCTTACGGACCTTGTCGACGGCACCTTTCCCAATATGCAGCATCTGCTCAAGCTCAGGGTGCGCGCCGAGCAGTTCCGCAAGGTGATCGGTGAGGTGATAGTTTGCCGACCGAATCCGATCGCATGTCATCCGGGTGAGTTGCAAGCGCTCAAACTCGGCGGTGGGGGAGTGCTGTTGCATATCTCTTTGCTCTCATCGGGCATTCAGGGCCGAGCGAATGTCGGCTTGGAGGCGGGAGACGATGCTGTCGAGCACCGTCAAGGTCGGGCGGAGCTCGGAAATGTCTCCGGCCATCTGTACGGTGAGCTGCGCCGACGCGAATGTCGAAAGGACTTGCTCGAATTCCGTCACCAGTTTGGCGAGTTCATCACGGGCGCGCGCACGCTTATCCAGGACGGAGGAGCGTTCTGCGATTTCGTGCTCAATCTGCTGACGCCGCGCCTGGATATCGGCCAGCTCTGCCTTTGCCGCGGAGAGTTCGTCATTCTTGGCGGCAAGGGAGTCTTCCAGTGAGGCGTAGCCGGGCGGAACGACTTGCACTTCAACGGTTTCCGGACGGGTATTGGCCTTCGAAAACGCCATGCGTTCCTGCAGCTCTCGCTTCTCGCGCTCCAGATCATCGATCTGCATCCGGATGGCGCTGTAGCTCAAGTTTTGCCGGGTCATCTCCTCCCGTACATGACTCAGGGCTTCCCGGTCCGCGTCGCGTTCTGACGCCAATCGGGCGAGCTCAGCGTTGAGGCGCCGAATCTCAAAATCCTTGTCGGCATTCTCGGAAACCGTGTTTGCAAGCTCCGCCGTCGCGATGTCCAACTTGGTTTGGACGTCGATAACCTCCTCCTCCTGCTTACGAAGCCGCTCGACGAACTTGCGAATGTCCTTGCGATGGTAGGCCGGGTCGTTCTCCTTGAAATCAATGACCGCATCGATCTCCTCCGACGTGTAGTCACGCCGGCGGAGAACCATGAGCTCACCGATATTGAGCTTCGAAAGCGCGCCATTGTGCTGAAGAAAGCGATGGTAAAGACTCAGATATAGCTGTGCCTGGCTACGAGTGAGGTCCAGTGCATCCTCAGCGATGGCGAAGAACATCTCGCGCGCGCGTGACCGCGCCGCTCGGGTGTCGCCATACTCAGAAGCAACGATTTCCGTCGTTGATTCATGCATTAGCTGAAGATCCGCCCCAAGGTCCTGAAGCAGACGAGAGATCTTGTCCTTCGAGCGCTGGATGTTTCGGACACATTGGAGAAGACGGCTGAATGCGTCCTCGTTGACTGGGACGGTCCCCAGCGCATTGCGTAAGGCCATCTCCGCTCGGGAGACCTCAGGTTGCACAGGGAAATTCACGATGTCTGCCCGCACGGCAGGAAGGTCTTCTGTTTTGATTTTTTTCTGCGGCATGTTTCGCTCATTCGAAAGGAACCTGACAACCAGCGTTTCGACCCAGAAGCGTTGTCAAGTCCTGATGGAGAGTACGGAACGTGCAGCGCCTTTTGGTCAGCAAAAGCTATTCTTTTAGGGGTGGCTTTTGCCGGACGAGGTAAAAAGCTGGTTACTTATGCTTCACTTATCGGTACCGTCTGGCCCGGAATTTAGCGGTTACCCCTAAGGTCAGGGGTCGATATTAGTCACGGGAAAGACAGAAATAAGCAGCACTTAATTCATGGTGCGAGCCTCAAACCATGAGCTTGCTCATGCGGCATTTCCGGAAAGCCGGCATGTTTTAGTCAGCTTTCTGCCTACCTTCTCTGATCCGCTCCCTTAGGATCGTGAGAAACCTGCGTTCAGACGCATCGACCTAGCGCGCGCCGAATGGCGGCAGCGCTCAATCTCATAGTCCTCCGCCCACGCCAGCGTGCTTTCGCCATGCGCTACTGCATGCCGCAAGCGCGTTGAAGCGCAGCTGTTCCTCCAGAGATTCCTTGCTCCCTCGGAGCATCGAACCATCGCCTGGCATCCGTCAGGAAATCCCTTGTCACGTTTCTGGAGAGAAAACATGGAATCCTTTGTCACGAACCTCATCAAGCGACCGTTCCAATTCTTCATGCTCTGCATGGTGATCTACATGGCATCGCAATCGTTCATCGTCGGTGCCTTTGTTACCGTCGTTGGGCTGTCGTACCTGTACCACCGGGCCATGGCCTGGAACAAGGCCGTGCCCGCAGCGCCGAAGGTTTCGATGCCGGATATCCAATCCAAATCGGAGCACGACGCGCAGCAGATGGCAGAGCCCGAGCAACCTTATGAGCGCTCGGCTGTGGTGACGCCGCTTCGTCGAACGGGAACGTACGACCGTTCCTGATCCGTTGCCGCCTCTCTGAGGCGGCGCTTTCCACCTGTCGCGAGTACCCGTTACCCGCCGGCTGGTGGGTCTTCGGGTGCCTGTACGGAGACCATCATGGAAACGACAACAGCGGGATGGCAGCTCGACTTCTTCGGTGAGGCGGCCGCCATCGTAGTGCCCCCTCCCAAGCTCGATCCGTTGCCCGACCCCTCTCTCTGGAGCGAGGCGGTGCGCGAGAAGATGGTCGACGCTCTCATCAGCCTCGCCTGCGATAGCCGGCGCGGCGACAGCATGCCGGAGTCCCTTATCGACTGTGCCGAGATGTTGCGTGCCCGCATGCGCAATCGGCCTCTCGACGTGGAGGAATACTCCATGACGCTCGGCTGGATCTTTGGCTACTGGAATGGCGCGTTGCCATACAGCTACGTCTGCGGCGTATCCGGGGTCGACCCTGAGACCCTGCAAGACGTGATTCTTAATCATGCCAGGCTGCGTGGCGACCTCGATGCGGTCCGACGTTTGTGCTGTGGCTCCCTTCTTTAGACCATGACTTGGCTCAATCTCATCAGGCGTGTGGCCACTGCTCTGAATGCTGAACCGAGACGGGAATCCTCTACCAGCACGATCCCGGTTGGAACTGGCGCCGCCAACGAGCGGCAGTTCTATGTTCACGGCATCCCTCATCTGCTTCGGGACGAAGGCGATCGCGTGATCCACTTCGTTGGGGTCTTTCATCATCGGCTGCAAATCACGCCGTATGGCGACAAGCTGCTGCCGGAGGTGATCCCTCGTTGGAAACAGGTCCGCGTGCATCCAGGCGAGGCGCTGGAGAAGGTCGCTGCTGACGTCATTCAAGCCCAGCGCGAACTCACGCCGGACTTGCCGACTAGTACTGACGCGCCAGGAGCAGGGCGCCGCTTTCAGCCAATGCGCTGCCAGGAAGGCGCCCAGCCATCCCGCAGCAAACGCGAAGACGGCGAGCGTGAAGGGGGCGGAAGCGCCTCCTCTGAAAAGGGCTCCTCTTCCGCCTACACCGTGGGCAAGCTCATCGAGTGGGGCGAAATGGAGTTCCCCAACCGTAAGTCTGGTGGGTCTCGTACCTACACGTCGTTTGCCGTCAAGCTGTACACGGGTGCCGGCGAGAGGACCCTGCAGGGCGAAGGTCTGAAGGACGCTCTCGCAGAAGCCGGTTGCAAGCTGGGTGAGCGTGTTGCGGTCAAACGCCTGCGCAAGGAGAAGGTGCCAGCCTTCGATAAGAAGACTGGCGATCCCATTAAGGACCCAAGGACTGGAGAGCAGAAACTCTGGGACAGGTGGGTCTGGAACATCAATCTCGTTCATTAAATAGGAAGCACCATGGCATCCGTTAACAAAGTCATCCTCGTCGGCAACCTCGGAGCAGATCCTGAAACTCGTTACATGCCCAGCGGCGACGCGGTGACAAACATCCGCATTGCCACCACTGATCGCTACAAGGACAAGCAGTCCGGCGAAATGAGGGACGCCACCGAATGGCATCGCATTTCGTTCTTCGGCAAGCTGGCAGAAGTTGCTGGTCAGTACCTGCGCAAGGGTTCGTCGGTCTACATCGAAGGCCGCATTCGTACGCGCAAGTGGCAGGATCAGTCCGGCCAGGACAAGTACAGTACCGAGATCGTCGCCGATCAAATGCAGATGCTCGGCGGTCGCGCGGGTGCCAACGATGACGACGGCGATGCCGGCGCAGAGCGAGCGGCTTCGCAGCAGCGTCGAGGGAGCGAGCAGCGCTCGGCTCCGCCAACGCAACGCTCGGCCGCAGCGCGTCAGCAGCCTGCGCAACCGCCGTCGGGTGGCTTCGGCGGATTCGACGACGAGGAGATTCCGTTTGCGCGACCTGCAGCGCTCGATGGCATTCCTTTCCGCAACGATGGCGCGCCGATGTACTGACGCGCTCCTCCAAGAAGTACCTCTTTGAACTGCCTGCTACCGGCTTGCCCGGTAGCAGCGGTGCCTTTCTCGGCCGCTCGGCCAAATCCCCATACTCCCCTCAGCTAGACGCCATGCTGAAAAGACCTTCTGGCCTTGGCCGGGATGTCTTTTGAGCAAGCGTTCTTTCGCCTGTCTCAGGCATCGACCAACCCTCCATTTCTGGAGCCATCCCATGAAAGAACTGAGTGATATCGTGAAAAGCTGGACGCCCGCTCAATGGGACGCTCTGGTGAGGCGATACATGCCTGCGGAAGTCCTGACGGACAACTTCTGGCGAGGACGTCCTGGTCCTTGCCCCCTCTGCGGTGGCCATGACCGCTTTACCTATGACAACAAGCGCGGCCGCGGCGATTGGGTCTGCCGGAAGTGCAATGCAGGGAATCCGAAAGCCGGCGACGGCCTCGAGCTCGTGCGTTGCTACACCGGCATGACCTACTCGAAACTGTGGCGGGACTTGAACGGCGAGCGGGCTGTGCCGATCGACCACCCCTTTACGAGGGCAAATTCAGCTCGCCGGGGGAAAGCAGAAGATCCCGCCACCAAGATGCGGCGTATTGCGAAGCAGTGGGAGGCCGCCGCGGGGCTCGTGCCTCGCGACCACGCCATGCGCTATCTTGCTGCCCGGGTTCCCGGCCTGCGCGCGCCGCGGCCAACGGCCTTGCGCCTGGCAGTGCAGGACTATTGGTATGAAGGCCAGCTTGTCGGCCGCTATCCGACCATCATTGCGCAGTTCACACTGCCAGATGGGCGCATGGCCACGGTGCATCGCACGTCGCTCGACCCAATACTGCCCGCCAAGGCGACGGTGGTCACTGCTGACGGGGAGATCCTCCCTGCCAAGCGCAATGATGTGTCTGCGTTGCCGCTTGCCGGAGGCGCAGTGCGTCTGATGCAACCGCGCGATGGCGAAATTGGCGTCGCGGAAGGGCTGGAGAACGCATATGGGGCGTACATGCTCATCGGTGTGCCGGCATGGAATTGCCTCAACCGCGTGCTGCTGAGTCGGTTTGTGGTGCCGCCGGACCTGGGCATCCACACGGTCCACATCTTCGCGGATTTCGACAAAATCGACCCGAAGACCCGAAAGTCGCCCGGCATGGCCGATGCGCTCGCGTTGGAAAAGCGGTTGCGCGCCGAAGGATTGCGCACCGTCATGCATCGACCGAAGCTTCGTGGAACCGACTTCTGCGATCAGTGGCGCACTGAGTACCAGTTGCGTCTGATGTCTCAACAGGCTGTTACCGCCTGATCAGTTCGCCACCAGCCGGTGGCGCCTTACCTAACCTCTGCCCTGTGGGTCCTTCCCACAGGGAAGGAGTCCCCCTTGGCAGGCTCTCCGAGGAGAAAAGCAATGCCGCAAAAGGGTTTCACCGCAATCGTCAACAAGCTGCACATCCATGCCATGCGCGCCATGGCAACTACCGAAGTCCATGCCGGACAATCGGAAGCCCAGTTCTTCGATGTGTACCGCCGCGAGCCTTCTGGAAGCTTAACCTTCCTGGACCGGAAGTTCTCGTTCGATTCCGCTCTTGATTACTGTTTGACGCCGACGCTTCACTGAGTGGCCATCCCAATATCAAAAAGCCCAGCAAACTTTTGCTGGGCTTTTTTTGTCTGCGGAAATTAGCCGCGCTTTCGGTTTTTGACGCCGTTGTAGACGACCAGGACGGCCTCCAGAAGACACCACCCAATCAGGACAGTGAAGACGAAGCGATTAATGCTTTGAGTCGTGGACAGGTATTCAAACATGGCTCGGTATCCTCGTGTTCTCTCAGAACGCTATTAGGTTGCCACGTGACGAGGCGGTGTCAAGTGCCGCCGCGCGCCGCAGATTCTCGCTTAGCCGAATCGCGCCATGGCGTCATTGAGCGCACCGAGATCCAGTCCCGCAAGCGGATCAGGACCGGCCACGGTAGGCTCAGATACGGGCGTCGGTGAAGCCCGCGGCCGCTCCTGTGCGTGGGCTGAGGCAACCTGCGGCCGATCCGCAGCACGCGGGCCTGGCGCAGCCGGCGGCGACGGCAGGATCGCGGATACCGTAGCATATGGTGCGGCGGTCTCCGGCGCCCTCGCTCCTGAGGGTTCGGGGTGCGCCAGAAGCGGTGGTGGCGGTACTGGTGCCGCAATGGTCGGCGTCGTTGCAGCAGAGGGAGGACGCAGCAGCGTGTCGGCACCAGCGCTGAGCACAAGCTGCAGCCCCCGTTGCGCGAGTAGCTTAAGCATGAATGCCCGCTCCCGAGCTCCCGGGAACTGCCGCAAGTAAGCGAGCAGATCAGGAACCGAGTCGGCGGACAGCGTCACGGTCATCTGGAGCTTGTCCATGGTGGGCGTCCTCAGGCGGCTTTGGCTGCTTGCCGTGCGGACCCGATGGTATAGAAGCCGCGAACGTTGGCGAAGCAGGGCGCCTCCATGATGTGGATCACGTTGTGCGGAAAGGCAGCAAGAATTGTCGGGGCGTAGAGCTGAGCGCCGCCTCCAGTCAGGATGATTGCCCGGATATCTTCGGTGCGGCCGACGCGTGTCTGGATTTCCTTGACCGGCTGATGGGTGACGGCCATGGCCTCTGCCAGGTAGGGCGAAACGTCCAGATCCTGACCGAAGAACACCATGGGCTTGGCGTCGCGGATGGCCTTGTCGATGCGTTCGATGCTGTCGGTGGGATGCCCACGGTCAGCTGAGATGAGGCTTGCCACCTGTTGGTAGATGCGCGCGGCGCCGCCAGGCACCCCGCCGCTTCGGGTGTCGTCCATGGTGTAGCCACGCGCCACCACCCAATCGGTCGTGAAGTAGCCGACATCGATGACCAGGTATGCGTTCTCAGGGTCGTACTTCTTGCCGTACTGCTGGATGTACGTAATCAGCGTGCCCAGCGGCTGCGGCAGCGGGAGCACGCTGTTGATGTGAACGTCGCCCCAGCCAAAGTCATGGGTGCCGGTGAAACGGTCCTTGAGGTAGGCAGCGTACTTCTGCGTATTGTGGACCGGCAGGCCCAGGACCAGCCGATCAACTTCCATGGCATTGGCATAGTGTAGCGAGCCGGCGAGCAGGGCAGCGTAGTTGGGTGTCGTTACATAATCCTCAGACAAGGAGCGACCGGTATGGACATGAGCGGCGCTCAGCGAAACATCGGGTCCGACCTCGTATCGCGCACCGTCGACCTCCACATTCACGACGTTTCGAGCCCGGAAGATGCCGCCGGTATGCGCGGTGAGAGAGGACGTCGCGGCAATGGGTGCCAGGGAGGGGAACATGTTGGTTGCGATGTCCGAGCCAAGCGGAAAGGCGGACTTGGTGTTGCCGTAGCCAACATCGATTGCGACGGTCGAGATTCTCATTTGTGCTCCTTGGCGATTATTGAAGTGGATGGCATGTGTCGAATGTCCTTCGTGCTCCGAGCAAGTGGGACTTTGTAACTCCGAGCCCCATTCACTCGTCTCAGGTCAGTGGGAGCATCTGGGACTTGGTCGGACTTTGTCGGTCTTGCTTTGAGAACGTCGGATTAGATGGCACATCGACATAGCCCACTCTACCGTCGGAAAATCGAAGTCAAGTCGCCGAAAGCTCGCGATTTTGCAGTGGCAAACGTTGCCGTTTGGCGCATGCCTGGTATATGCTTCGAGCACTTACCGCGTCCTCGACGCATCGACCTCGCCGCCAGTTGCGCGGCAAATCCAGCACGCAAAACCCCGACATCCGGGCCTTGCGATCGCCAGTTGTTCACGCCGGAAATTGAACCGGCATTTTTTTCAATCAATTCAAGTGGACCGTGTCGGATAGTGAGGACACCGGACACCGCGATACCAAGCCGATTGGCGGTCTGTTCGTGAAAATAGACCGCAGTGTGGACAATTCCGAAGCCGGACACCGGACAGGTGCTCTGTGGAATTTCCACGAATGCCCGACGCCCTTTCAGCCGCTTGGCTGGGCGCGGATCACGAAGCCCGACACACCGCGGCGGGCATGATCCGGCTTTGGGGCGGGGAGCTGTTTGCGTACCGAACGAACGGTGGACGCAGGCTTCTGAGCAATATCGACCCGGGGGGCGCTACCGGTACCAGAACGGCGCAACAAGTAATCACTCATCACGGCATCGGCCGGCTGCACCAGGACGAAATCCCTGGCGCCGTCAGGCTGGCATCCATTGATGCACCGGATAGGGTGGCCGCGCAGCGGCGTGCAAGGCCAAGGCCTGCGCCCGCACTGCGGACAGTCACGACGCATTGCTTCCATGCTCAGGGCTGATCGGTTTGGCATCGCTAAAGGACAGGAACGTAGTGGCAAGACCGGCTGGGTGGGCCGGAAAGCTGGGGGTGGTACCCCGGAGCACCGAGGGGACAAAGCCGGATCGGGGTCGGCGCTGTCCAGCAGCGAGCTGCGAGGTCCGGTGGCGGACACCAGCTCGTGGCCGCACGCGCGAAGCGCAAACGTTCGAGAACGTTGTATGACCAAGACTATCAACCTGCGCCCCATCATTAACCAATACAACCTGCCAGAGCGATTCAAGGCGGAGTTCGCAGTCCTGGCTGCGGAACACTTGCACCTGCCGCATAGCGGGACGCGAGTCAGCGGCAGATCGCTGTCGCAGATGTCACAGCGACAGCGCGTGCAGGCACTGCTCGCCATGTTCGTGGAGCTGCGCAGCATCGGTCGTATGGCCGTCACCTCGCCCTATAGCCTTCGCCAAAAGCACATCCGGTGGCTGGTCGAGTATTGGGTGGAGGAGCGCAAGCTGAACGTGGGAACGGTGGAGCTACGTCTCACCCACCTGCGGGCGCTGACGTCGTGGATGGGGAAGACCAATGTGGTCGGCCGAATCGAAGACTATGTGCAGCGACCGGCCGGATACGAGCGCAGCTATGTCGCGCGCGAAGACCGGTCGTGGGATGGCAAGGGCATTGATGCGGCGGCGAAGATCGCCGAGATCGCGGTCACGGACGCCCATGTCGCACTGCAGCTCAAGCTGGAAGCCGGCTTTGGCCTGCGCGCAAAGGAAAGCTGGCGGTTACGGCCCACTTTGGATGTCCTGCCATCGGGGATGCTGCTTGTGCATGACGGCACGAAAGGCGGACGCGCCCGCCGGGTCCCGATAGAGTTCGGCTGGCAGTACGAGTTGCTCGGGCAGGCGGCAACACTCGCATACGCCACGAATCCGGAGCGAGGCACGCTGATGCCTGCTTCCTTCACCCAGAACCGGTGGCGCCGACGCTTCTATACCGTTCTGGAGAAGCATGGAATCACCAAAGACGGCGACGGTGTGACGGCGCACGGCCTGCGTCACCAATACCTGCAGCAGATGTATAAGCGGGAGAGCGGCCAGCCGGCGGCTGTGAAGGGGAGCGGGCGAGTTGTTGATGTGGAGGCACACCGCGAAGCGATGCGCAAGGTGGTGGAGGCCGCTGGCCACAGCCGGGCGACCAAAGCGAATGCCTATCTTTCTACCTATTCCACCCAGTTGAGCCTGGGTAAGAAGGAACCCACTCTGAATGAGGTAAAGGCCGCTATCTTGGCCGCCGATGGCAACAAAGCAATGGCGGCGCGGCAGCTTGGGATTTCAAGGACCAAGCTCTATCGAATTCTCGCGAAAGAGAACGGAAGTCGGCCCTATCCGGCGCTGGTCGGCTGACCTTCCAGCCCGCATCCGAAAACGCTCGATCGCAAAGGCATGAGCATGCCCATACTGTTTTCCCAGAAAGCTCGCAGGAAAGGGGTCGCTTTTACCGAAAAGTCGCGTTGCTCCGTCAAGCAAAATCCTCGCGGGCGAGGGCTCGATCAAGCGCTGCCGCGAGAGGTACATCGTCTAATCCAGCCTCGCGAAAACAGCCAGTGGGGTGAATATATGAAGAGATCCTTGTGCTTTGTTGCCATTTGGCTACAGGGGTGTGGGTGTCTTTGAGCAAGCAAAGTCATCTGGATTGGGGTTGGTTGGTACTATCCATACTCGTATTCACGGCGGTCCTTGCGATCCCGTTAGACCGAAGCTCGTAGCGGTCGGTGCGCTGTGGAGCGCGAGTTGGGCATTATCGTGCGTAGGCTGCGGCCAGCGCGACCATGGAGCCGGCCGCGCGGACAAGCTCCTGTACAAGGAGCTGGGCCCGGCACCGTCATTGCCGAGTCGGCACTGGCCAGCCAGGCGAATGAAACGCACCGCGCTGGCCGCTCGCCCGGATGCGGCACGGCCGGTGGCAAGTCCATCGGGGACATTCGCATCGACTTGAGCAGCGATGGGAAGGCATCCACGCCGGAAAAGTGAGCCAGTTCTGCGATGCTCACTACACTGTATGCCGGTGTCGCATCATTGCGCGCGATGTACCCCCGGCACCGATGTCGGGCATATAAATGGCCTTCCAGACGAAATTAGGGATGCGGATTCGCTCCCGCAGCGCGCCAGCGTCGCGGATGAATGCCGGACCGGTGACGACATAGGCCGCGCCGACTTTGCGTACCAGCCTTCGCGTCGACGTCTCGATGTGGCTCCACGTCCGGCGATTCGAGAATGGATGTTGCGGGATCACGTTGGCCAGGCTGAAGCTCTCGGCCTGCGACGTCTTGTCGCCAAAGTCGCCGCTGGGCGCCACGGTCGAACCCAGCGCCACGCCCATAGTCAGCCAGGCTGGCGCGCTCATTCGCGGGATGCCGCCGTTCGGGTCTGAGCGGAGTGCATCACGGCATAGGCGCGGTAACACAAGAGCCGCCGCGTCTGGCTGGTCTTGGTGATGGCTGGCGGTCGCCCTTGCGCGATTACGTGTGCACAGGCCAGAGCCGGTGAGTCCTTTGCGCTGGCCGCAGTTTGGGTAAAGCAGAGGAAAATCGAGAGGGCGGAGGCGAGCGGTCGCAGCATGGGAATATCCTGGCTTGTGGAGCTTCCAGCTTGCCGCGGCCTGCGCGAAGTCAAGGCTTGGCGTTATCCGGCAAGCTGTCTACTGCCCGCGCGACAAACTCTTCAAGAATGGGGAATGGCCATTCATCGTCTTCCTTCGCTTCCTCGGCGATTGCCGCGGCGAGGGCCGGTACGTGATCGAACCGGACCAGGGGGGCGCCATCTACATAGATGACCTTCGAGCGGCGGACGAGTTTGCGGTACCGGCCGGCGTCCTCCAGGACGGTTTCGGGCGGGGATACATGCTTGAACTGGAATCCAGGCTGCGCCAACGACGCGGCCATGGCGGCGAATTTCGGCCCGTTCGTTGTCCATTCTCCAGTAGTCGAGGCGAGCAGGTTCAGGAAATAAGGAATGTCGGAAGAGGTCAGCTCACGCCGGGCGAGCATGGAAATCGTCTGCTGGTCTGCCGGCCGGTGTTCCACCCGGGAGTTCCAGATCGCGTGCAACTGCGCAAAAGCGGTGTCCGTATCGGTGGATTCCAGGCGGACTGGCGACGTTGAAATACCGCATTCCTCACAGACGACGACGGCCTGCAGACGGCCGGCGATGAAGAGGGGGGCGCCATTGCAGTGGGCGCAGTTGAGCAGGCCGGTTGGCATGGCAAGGTCCGGGTGGAAAAGACGGAATTATGCCTTGCACCGGCCGGCTGCCCGTTAAGATCGCTCGTCGGGCTGTTCGAATACCGGCTCGTTGATGGCGAGGTATCGCGTCGAAGTGCTAAGCAGGCCGCGGCGCGCCGTGCCCTGGAAGCCCTGCAGCATTTCGCTGTGGTCGCGAAGCGTCCGGCCGATCTGCCAGAACTCGTCGAGCCAGTGACCCTCAGGCCCCGTCGGACCGCCGTGGCGGCCGGATGCGATTGCGCCGCGAATGGCTAGTACGGTCTCAGGCTTCGGGTAATCGGATTGGTCGTTTTCGAACTGCTGCATTGCTACCTTGGTCGATTGGCCCAGTGCAGGGCGGGGTGGATGTGGAAGCCGTCGGCCTCTCGGGACAGTTCGGCGGCACCGCGGATATATTGAAGAATCCATTTTGAGGCGAGCCAGCGTCTGCCAAGACGTTCAGCGGCGAGGCCAGTTCGAACCGTGCCGCCGAATGGATCGATGACCAGGTCGCCTGCTTCGGTGCGAGAGCGGACAAAGAACTCAGGAATTGCCGTCGGCTGCATGGTGCCAGGAAGCGGCAACCCGAGCGCTCCGGCTTCCTGCCTGTACGCCAGCGTGTCTGGCACCGGTGGCGCCGCTCGAGCACATTTCCCGATAGTCGGCCCAGTGTGGGCTCGCTAATGGACTGGGGCTGGATTCGGTAGACGCCATCACCGGGCGTAGCGCGACTCCACATTCGCCCTCGATGTCCCGGCGCTCACATTTGGTGGCGGCGAGCGCGGCCTCGGCGTCATTGGCTTGAATGACGGCGCGATAGACGATCTCAGTGTTGTCGAGCGGCATTGGCGAATCCTCCTTGCGTGCCAGGCTTTCGTGAATGGTGAAGGCGTTGGTAAACCGCCTGAATTTTCGTGAACCTAGCGTAGCGCGCGTGACCAGAAGTCAAGTAAGGAGTGAACATGTGGACTTGCACGAAGTGCCGGCTCTCGGTGATGTTTAACGTGGCAGACCCACAGCTGGACGAACGCGGGTTCTTCTTCACCTGCCGTGGGTGTGGACATACAAATCCGCTCGCCCGGGTTGGACCAACGCATAGGGGTGACGATGAGCCCCTGTATCTCGCTCAAGTCGTGGATGCCTAAGGCTCACCAGAGCTCAGTGCCGCCCCGCTTGCCCTGAAGCATCGGACCGGGAACTCGAAGAGCGTCGCGCAGGCGCACTGGTCGCCGCAACGAGCCGAGACGGTTGTCTCCGCAGCCAGGCCATAGCGAATGGCAGAGGCCCGAAGGTGGGCCGCGTCGATGCAATCTTCGGTAAGCGCGGCCAACACCTCCTGCGCAAAGCCGTTCAGGCGCGCAAGTTCCGCGCCGATAGGGCCGTGGATGTAGAGGTAAAGGCCGTTCTGCATCTTGCGAACGGCCATCGTTTCGGCGGCCATGCGGGCCAACAGTGCTTCCGCAGCCTGCCAACCGATGCACAGATGGCGCTGGATTAGCGCCACCGACGCGGCGCGGTGTTGGTGGACCAGTTCCATTGCCCTATGGAACAGTTCTTCATCCATCGCTGCGTGTTCAGCCTGCAAGCGTTCGAAGCGTGTAAAGCGCATGGCAGCAAGGTATCGAATGTCTATGACCAAGATACCGGCGCCATCGCGAAGTCAAGGCCGCCGGCCGGCGAGATTCGCCAAACACCATTCTCAAGGCGCCCATGGCGCGAGTTGTGCCCGAAAGCTATAGAATTTGGGCCACCTTTTCGGGAAAACCCATGTCATCATCCCAGCCCCCCGCCGTTCGCGAGGTTTCCCTCGGCACGCGCCCCAGGAGCGAACGCGAGTTCATCCCGCCCGGCGACCCGCAATATGCTGAGATCGCGATGCTTGATGCCTTCACGTTCAAGCGCTATCTCGACCGGACGTTCTGGTACCCGAGGCGGGAAGTGCTGCGCTTCGAGGTTCGGGCGATGCCGTCGCCGACCGGCAGCATCTACGAGGTTGTGGCGTTGGTCGAGCCGGGGGAGGGCGAGGCGTGGTTTTCTGAGGCCGCAGTGCCCGCACGATGGGACTATGTCGCCATCAGCGAAACCAGTCACGGCCTGTCGAAGATGCAGACCGCCAAGCTGAAGGCAGAGGGCAAGCTGCCCGCTGATTATGAGCCGTTCGGGGACGAGGGGCCGGTACTTGACCACTCCAACCTGGAGAACCCGGAGGAGGGTGACCTGCGCCGGTGGGATGTGGTGAACCGCGTGCGCGAGGCAAGCCGACAGCGACGCGCGACAGGTCAAGCGGCAGCTGGGGTCTTATCCCCGGGCGGCAATTCGCAGTAATATCCGACTGATTCTCCGCGCTTTCAGCGCATCGACCCTGCCGGCGTACCGGCCATCCATTTTTGGGAGCCTTTGCATCCGCTGCCGAGCATGGCTGAGCCGGAGAAGGCGAGTTGTCTGCTGACGGATTTCGGTGACTACGATCCCGATCACTTGGCGTGGCTGCACAACAAGGCGAGCCTGCATGCGGTGGACTCGTGGTTCAACCGCATCCGCCGCCGATCGGCGATGCTTGAGCGGCCGATCGCATCCTCTGCGAACTGCGGCCGGGTGTGGAATGGGATTCTGCCTACCGTCCGGAGTAGATCGGCAAGCTGGTCAAAATCGAGAGCGCTACGTCCCTCCAAACAGACTGGGCCAGTCGTGACCGGCCCTGATTGGGCTTAACGGCTAGCTGCAGGCGTACTACGACGGAGAAAGTAACCCGCTGAACGTGAGTGGCGAGTTAAGCACACGACATGACTGTCTCCCAGAAGCTAACGCCGGCCCTCCATACTCGAAGTGAGCCTCCGGAACACCTTGCGTGAGGTGCTTTCGGCACAATTTGGCTGGCCAAGGGATACGGCCATGTAGGGTCTTGCCGTCTCCGACAAGTGTTAGTAAAATTTTCGTTATATATTTTTATTAACGCCCGACGCTCGTTAAGCGGCCTTAACTATCGAAGCCCTATGCCATCAGACGATACCGCCCTGGCCTTCGCACCACACAGGGACCGACAATCGGCCGGTACGTGTCGACCGAGGCATTCGACGAGACGGTAACTTGTGTGAGGTGCTTTAGGCACAATTTGCCGGCCAAGGGTACAGCCATGTAGGGTCTGCCGTCTTTGGCGAGCCTTAATAAAATTTTCATCAAATATTTTTATTAACGCCCGACGCTCGTTAAGCGGCCTTAACTATCGAAGCTCTATGCCATCAGACGACACCGCCCCGGCCTCCGAACCACAGAACCCGAGAATCGGCCGGTACGTGTCGACCGTGGCATTCGACGAGACGGTAAACGCCTACGTCCCGCCTCCGCTGCCGCCTGAGCCACCGCTGACGCTCAACCCGCACCTTCTCCAGCGACTGAGCGAGGCGGACAGGGCCATTGGCCGTCTCGACGGCGTGGCGATGCTGCTCCCGGACAAGGCGCTGTTCCTCTACATGTACGTCCGCAAGGAAGCGGTCCTGTCATCACAGATCGAAGGGACGCAATCGACCCTCGATGATCTCCTGCAGTACGAGAATGCTGCGCTTGCCGGGAAACCGCTCGACGACATCACCGAGGTCTCGAACTACGTCGATGCGATGATGTACGGACTTGGCGTCCTGCGAGATCCGAAAGGGCTTCCGCTTTGCCTGCGTTTGATTCGGGACATGCATTCGCGCCTCCTCCAGAAAGGTCGAGGAGAAGCCAAGAATCCCGGCGAGTTCCGACGCTCGCAAAACTGGCTCGGCGGGACCCGGCCCGGGAACGCCCATTACGTGCCGCCGCCGGTCAACGAGATGGAGACGTGCCTCAGCGATCTCGAACGCTTCTTGCATGACGACTACGCACAGATCCCGCCTCTCATCAAGGCCGGATTTTTGCACGTGCAGTTCGAATCGATCCACCCGTTTCTGGATGGCAATGGCCGTCTCGGCCGCCTGTTGATCGCCCTGTTCCTAGTTGAAAAGAAGGTCCTCCAAGAACCACTGTTGTACCTCAGTCTCTACCTGAAGACGCACCGTGAGCAGTACTACCGCCTGCTTCAAGACGTTAGGCTGCGCGGAGACTGGGAAGCTTGGACAGAGTTCTTCCTCAGCGGCGTCGCCGAAACAGCCAACAACGCCCATGAAAGTGCGATGCGTATCGTAGCCCTCTTCCAGGCCGACAGGGAACGCATTTCGGCGAGCGGCGAACAGACCAATTCCATGCTGCGGATCCACGAATTGCTCCGGACCCACCCGTTCCTCAACGCCGCCCAAGCGCAGCAGAAGACAGGACTCAGCGCCCCGACCGTCAACAAAGCTTTCGAGGCACTGGAGAACCTCGAGATCGTGAAGGAAATCACTGGGAAGCAACGCGGGCGAGTGTTCGCGTATACCGAGTTCCTGAGAATTCTGGACAGCGGAACGGAGGTGCAGGCCCCGCCACGGCAATGATCGAACAAGTAAGCGGCCGGGACGACAACGGGAAGGGATCCAAATCATCACGCCTTCGGCCCTGTACCATTTCGCCAACCAGACGGGGCCGGTCACGAAAACCGGCCCCGTTTGGGCTTTCAACACTTTTTGCTAACGGCTAGTCCCCGGTGGGGCGTTTCCCTACTTCACGAGGAAACGTCATGTTCACCCCCATTCTTCTTTCCATCGAATTCGGACCCGTTCCTTCCGACGAGTCCTGCGTTCAGGTCGGGCAATCAGGCTACGAGGCGCAATCGCGGTCCCGCTGTCACTCGTCCTGTGACCTCGCAGAAACGGGTACGCATGCGAGACGGCCGTCGAATCATTCTGGTTTCGAGTGCGGATTTACCGAGGCGCTCGTCAGGCTGGTGAAGCGCGCCAGCGGCGAGCCGCAGTTCGCTCGGGGCTTTCTGGAGCATGCGCCGGCGGCTGGGCCTTCGGTCGTACCCGCTCGACCGAGTCAATATGAGGCGAAAGACGTATGAAATTGGCGAGCTTTTGGGCGACAGTAAAAGCTGTTCGCCCCATGCTGGTTTCAGCAGCCCCCGCTACGGAGACCCTCTCGGACTTGCTCCCCGACCTCCCTTCCGGAGGGCATTTTGTTGGAACAACCGCAGGAGCCAATCCGTTGCTACGGTCGTCAGGTCGGGTGGGCTGCGTGGGCCTATTGATCCGGAGGGCTGACTTCGGATATTCTCTTTCCGCCTTCCGCGTCCCAGACGCATCGACCCCGCACCACAAGGTGCCAGCTTCTGCAGTACGGTGGCCTCCCGCTTAGCCGGGCCAGTCCATCCATTCCATTCCACCGGGAACCACGTTCCCGGTGCGGCAATGGGTTCCCCATTCCTGTTCGGAGAACCCACAATGCTATTCCCAACTGCTCTCGCCCTTCGCAAGATCCGTACGGCTCGCAATCCGCGCACGTACTTTGATCCGGTTGGAATGGCTGAACTCACCGAGTCCATCCGGGCTTCCGGTGTCTAGCAACCCATCCTACTTCGCCCCATCGAGGGATGATGAGTTCGATTTCAAGCTCGTCGCTGGAGAGCAGCGCTACCGTGACGTCGCTTTCCGCTGAATTACGATTGGGAATCACAATGAAAAAATTGCCGGTTGACTACTACTTGACGCTTTCCGCCTTCCACCTATCGGAAGAGACTTTTTGCTGCTTTGGTCAAGATCCCGTTTTGGCCAGCAACTTTGCGAGCTATTTTGTGGAGGTCATTAACGTCTACGCACCTTCTGCTAGACACTATTCAATTCCAGAGGACCTGGAGAAGGTAATGCAATACGCGATGTCACTTGGCATTAAGTTGCTGCATTTCGATGTGAGGGCCGACGAGATAGAGGTTTTGCCGCGGTATGAGTGGTCGTAGCCGTTTCGCGCCATGGTAAGAATTGAGGTGCCGATTCAGTTCGTGCTGTAAGGCGCAGAATCAATGTAGGCGCGGCAAGCTGCCGCCAGCTGTCACCAAAATTCTTACGTTTTCCTCAAGGCCGCCTTCCATACGAACCTGGTCTGTGGCCGCCACGTGGCAGCAACCAATTTGCGGGATCTTGCTACGCAAGCCAATATTGGCTATCCTCGCATCACTTTCCGCGTCCCAGACGCATCGACCCCGCACCACAAGGTGCCAGCTTCTGCAGTACGGTGGCCTCCCGCTTAGCCGGGCCAGTCCATCCATTCCATCCCACCGGGAACCATGTTCCCGGTGCGGCAACGGGTTCCCCATTGCTCTCCGGAGAACCCACAATGCAATATCCATCTGCTGTTGCCCTTCGCAAGATCCGTACTGGCCGCAATCCGCGCATGTACTTCGATCCAGTCGAAATGGCTGAACTCACCGAGTCCATCCGGGCTTCCGGTGTCTACCAGCCCGTCCTGCTTCGCCCCATCGAAGACGACGAGTTCGAGTTCGAGCTCATCGCAGGCGAGCGTCGCTACCGCGGTGCCGTGGAGGCCCACGGCATCGACTGGGTAATCCCCGCCCTCGTCAAGGTAATGACTGACGACGAGGCCGACCGCGCCGCGCTCATCGAGAACGCTCAACGCGCCAACATGTCGCCGTCTGAAGAGGCTGTTGCCGCCTCGAAGATCGTCGGCCACTGCAAAGGGGATCGCGATGAAGCCGCAAGGCTCCTGGGCTGGTCCCGCGCGACGCTGGATAAGCGCCTTGCTCTCATGAATTGCAGCCCGGATGTTCAGGCGGCACTGAATGAGCGCAAGATTCAACTCGGTCACGCCGAGTTGCTCGCTACACTCGCCAAGGACAAGCAGGACAAGCTCCTGCCCGTCATCATCAGCGAGAAGAAGGCGGTGTCGGAGCTGAAGAAGACCATCGAGGCGGCCGCGTGCAGCCTGGAAGTGGCCATCTTCGACAAGACCGACTGCGCCACGTGCCCGCACAACTCCTCGTTGCAAACGGAGATGTTTGGCGAGGCGATCGCTACCGGCAACTGCACCAACAAAGCCTGCTACGCTGAGAAGACCGACCGCAAGCTCGAAGGCATCGTCTACGGGCTCAAGGAAGAGTATCCGATCGTGCGCATCATCCGGTCCGGCGACAACCATACCCGCATTCAGCTGAAGGTGGATGGACCAACCGGGGTCGGTGAGGAACAGGCCAAAGCTTGCCATGCCTGCCAGAACTTCGGTGCCGCGGTCAGCGGTCTGCCGGATTCCATGGGCAAGCTCTACAGCGGCCAGTGCTTCGACACGGCATGCAACCAGAAGAAGGTAGCGGCCCGAATCAAGGCGGAGCGTGATGCGGCCAAGGCGCCTGCTGTAAAGCAGACCGCCGGCAAGACGGCTGCGGCAACGAAGGGCGACAAGTCGTCCGCGGCTGCCGAGAAGCCGGCCACGGTGATCAGCGAGTCGGAGAAGGTGAAGCAGTACCGCACCGAGCTCTGGCGCAAGGCGCTGCGCAAGGAAGTCGCGCAGAGTGCCGAGCAAGCCAACGCGTATCTGCTGGCAATCGCCATGAACGGTCTGTCGCGCAATATTGGCGGCGACGTGATGGGAAAGTTCTTCGAAAAGCTCACCGAGCAGAAGTCGTCTTCGACCCTGCAAGGTTGCCTGACGGCTGTACATGGCATGGACGAGGGCCGTCGCCAGCAATTGACGATCGGCATGACGGTGGCGGCAATTGGCGGCATGGAGGTGAACAACCTCCGGGAACTGTGCCGATACCACAAGCTCGACCTGCGCAACCACTGGAACCTGCAGAAATCGCAGGATTTCCTGGAGATGCTGACGAAGTCAGAGATGAAAGTCCTGGCTGACGAACTCGGCATTCGCAAGGTGCTGGGCGACGGCTTTGCCAAGCTGTTCGGCAAATCAAAGGCTGAAGTTGTTGCCGGCCTTCTGGCCGTCGACGGCTTCGACTACACCGGCAAGGTCCCCAAGGTCCTCGGCTACTAATCTTCTCTCCAATCGGAGGCGCCAGGGCGTCCTCCGCCTCATTCATTTCCCAAGGATTCACTATGTTCACTGAATTGGCTGCGCTCGTTCGCGCGAGCGACAAGGTCGTCGTCACGCTCACCATGCAAGGCGACACAATGTCTGTCGTTGTCGTGCCCGTTGTCAAGGACGCTGCGGATGCTGCGCTGAGCACGCCATTGGCGCTGTCGGCGACGCCGGCGGAGCTTGATGAAGGTTTCGCCGCCGCGATTGCTGGTGTCAGCGCTGCGCGTCAGTCGCTGGCAGAGCAGGTCGAGGCCACCAGGTCCATCCTGGAGGCGGCCAAGGACTCGCAGTCGACCAAAGCCACGAAGGCCCTGGCCAAGGCTGCGGTGCCGACGGCATCGGAAACGTCCGAGGGGACCGATGACGACGACAAGCCGGAAGGCAGTGCTGGCGCGCAGGAAGCGGCGGAAGCTGACGAAGGCGCGGCCAAGACGGCCGGCACCGACCTCGCATCCCTGCTGTAAAGGAGACTGGCATGGCACTCGAAGTTAAGAAGCTCACTCGCGAGTTCTCCTATAACGGCATGACGCTGATGGACCCCGGTCCGCAGTTCACCCCCCAGCAGGTGCGCGACGTCTATTCCGCCCAGTACCCCGAGCTGACCACCGCCGCGGTGGATGGCCCGGAGCACAAGGGGGAAGTCGCGCGCTACACGTTCGTCCGCGCTGCCGGCGCCAAGGGCGCCCATGCGCAAATCTGACCTCATGAAGGCACTGTCCACGGGGCAGTTTGCCTCCATCAACAAGGAGCCGCCGTGCAGGGCGGCATTTTTACATTCTGAGGAGACCCAACAATGTTGCTCGATCCTCGGTCGTTTGTTCCTGACATCCATCCGGGACAGCAACCCGCATGGACGCCACACCGAAAGCATCCCACTGCTGGACGTCGACTTGCCCATGATTTTCTGACACTGCCGAAGCTTCCAGGCTCTGTACCAGCCACTGCGCGCCTCACCTATGGCGATGAGTTAGAGGTTACAGATCTGGTGCTGGCGCAGTTTGCGGCCGGCATCCTACGGGCCAGTGATGTGTTGAATCCGACCAGTGCGGGGGATGCTTTCGCACAGGCCATGTTCGCATGGCTGGGGAAGCGAATCCCAGCGTGTCAGCGATTGCAGTTCGGCGTGACATTAATCGATCGCGGCGCTGCCATGGACCAGGTCATGCAGTTCGGCTGGGAAGACGGGCTGGAAGCGCCGCTCTACCTGGCCATCGAACTGCCCGGCGAGGAGGTGTATGCGATCGGGGAAGCGCGGGCGCAAGCCATTCGTGCGGCCCACCCGTCGTTGCTCTTCACGGCAATGAATCTGATCAATGCCGCGAGCGGCAAGTCGCTGTTCGTTCGTACGCCTGACATGCTGCTGGACCAGTTCGCCCGCTGGCACTGGGATTACGACGCGACCCTGGCCGACGACGAGAACGCCCGGGAGTTCCTCAAGGAGAACTTCGGCGGCGAGGATGCCGACATCGAGCGCTATCTGCCGTCGGTGGTGCGCGCCGAGCTTGCACCGGACGACACCCTGCCAAGGTATGCGCAAGTCGACGCAGCTTCCGCCCATCTGCGCGAGCTGGGTCCGCGCAACTTGCGCGCTCTGGCTCGCTTGCATAGTGGGTGGCTGGGCGAGCTTTGTACGGCGCTCGCCGACCTTCGGATGCTGCTGGCGAGGGCGGGGGAGCGGTCGGCCATCGCCGGCGCCCAGTGGGCAGAGCCGGCCTATTCGGCCGCGACCATCGCCTATCGTCCCAGTGACTATGTGTCGGAGATCCTGGACGACCACTACGAATGCCTGAACAACGCTGGCGACGCCACGATGTTCCAGTGCTTCATTCCTCTTGCAGACGACGCCGCGGCGATCCGCCAGCAGTTCCGCGATCTGGCGGACATGCTGCAAATCATCGGCGCGCTTGACCGCGTGCTCACACACATTTCTTCATAGGAGGGCCCCATGGTCGAGATCCTGACCACTTCGCGGTCGTATGACGTGGTCCTGCAAGGGGCCATTTTGTTTTATGGCCGCGCTTTCGGAGACTTTTCGTATGCCACCGCGCATCGAATCGAACCGGACGGAAACACCGGCCGCCCGGTGATCGGGGCCGGCACGCCGCTCAATCGGCTGGCGCTGATTCAAGCGGTGCGCCAGGTCGCCGAGGCCTCGTTGCCAAAGGGCGAGTTCCTGACGCCCAATGTGCTGTCGATCAGCCCCGCCGCGGTGACGTGGTGGTGTCCGGCAGACCGTCGGCGCGTCTTTTTCAACTGCAAGGAGCTTGGCGAGTGCAGCGCCGTGGTGCCGCATCCGGCCCTCGTCTTCCAGTCGTCGCACACGGGGTTCCGTGTCTTCGCACTGCCCGGGGAGGAGCGGCCGGTGCCGGCAACGGTGCTCTACGAACCGCCCTACTTCAACACGTGGGACAACGGGAAGATCTGCATTGGGAGCGCACATGTACCAAAGCAGATCGACGTCGGGTCCGTTGCACGATGGGAATCCGGGTTCTTCAACTCGGCATTCACCCATCCCAACCACGGCGGCCAGCGCGTGAAGTACAAGCGCGGTGCCTACGCCTTCTGGAAGGACATGCTTGATGGGAAGTTTCCGGACTACCCGAGCCAGGTTCTCATCCCCATGAAACGTACGCTGGCCGATCTGATCGCCGGCAAATTGGACAATTGATCATGCATCCTGCTGATGTGACTCTGCAACAATCTTTCCCGTCCATCATGGTTCCGCGCCTTTCCAAGCTCGAACCCATGACCCGGGCGGGGGAACGGCTGCTCATCGCAGCTAACGGTGTCTTCCTTGAGATCACGCGCCCCTGCCTAAGGGTCGTTCGCCGGCTTGGCGGTTTCCAGCATCGCACGGCTATCCCGTATGGCAACGCGAGCGAAGAGACCGATCTTCTGTGCGGCCGTATTCCCGCAAGATTGATCGGCGAGTTTGCCGAAATGGCGCGTGCCGCCTGCCCAAAGGAAACGGGTGCGTGGCTGGTGTGGAATACCTCGACCCATGCCTTCAGGCTGGTGCCGGTGCAGATCCTCGAGCACAGTGCGGGTCACCTAAAGTATGACCGGCCGACGTTGGCAGACGATGACGTGTTGGTGGTGGACTGCCATTCCCACGGCCGATCGCCTGCATTTTTCTCGCCCACGGACGATGAAGACGACCAGCACGACGTGAAGTTTGCGTTCGTGCTGGGCAATTGCGCCGCGCCTGTGCCTTCCTTGGCCCTCCGGCTTTGTGCCAAGGGAGTCTTCGAGGCCATCGAGACAGTGCCGGCAGAGTGGTATGCGGCGACGTCCTTGGAGGTCTTGGCATGATCGAGCATCGTATTCCGGAGATCATGACCCGACGCGCCTGGAATGTCGTCGTCGTCGGTGCAGGCGGTACCGGCAGCGCCTTGCTACCCAATCTGGCGCGGTTGCATCACGCGATGCTCGAACTGGGCCACCCCGGTGGCATCGAGTGCACGGTCTACGATGACGATACGGTCAGCGAGACCAATATCGGCCGTCAGGGCTTCTATCCCGTGGACGTCGGTCAGCCCAAGGCGACTTTGCTGGTCAACCGGCTCAACAATCTGATGGGCACGCGCTGGGAAGCGCGCGTCTGTCGCGTTGATAGCCGGGATCGCTTTACCTGCGACATGGTGGTCGGCTGCGTCGACACACGGAAGGCTCGCAAGGCCATCCTGGGCGCGATGAGCCGGGGGACAGGTGGCTACTATCTTGACTGCGGCAATGAGTCGGACAGTGGCCAGGTCATCCTCGGCCAGGTTCGCGGCAAGGCCGCTGAGCGGCTGCCTCACGTGGGCGATCTCTTCCCGGAGCTGTTGGACCCGAAGGGGGACAAGAAGGACACGGCTCCGTCGTGCTCCATGGCCGAAGCACTTAGCAAGCAGTCGCTGGTCATCAACCAGGCGATGGCGGTGCAAGCGTACAACCTGCTGTGGATGCTGTTTCGCACGGGCACCCTGCAGTACTGCGGCGCGTTCGTGAATCTGGCGGTGGGTCGCACGAGCCCGCTGCCAGTGGATCCCCAGGCTTGGGAACGATTCGGGTATCACCTCCCCGAGCCGAAGCGGCGTGCGAAACCCGCCCCGCGCCAAGCCGTTTGAGCCCGCCATCGCCGCCTTCCTTGGGGATGGCTTCTTTCATTGGCGAGTTCGGGTTGCATTAACCTGGGGCCCGTTTGAACGTAACACCCGCGCCGCTGGCGCGATCCACCTTCATCAACCCATTGGGGCACTAGCCCTGCGGGCGTGCTCCATCTCTTACCTTGGCGCACTTCATGAGCAATTCTTCAAACACTCGGCGCGCTTATCGTCGCCTCTTCGTGTCTGGGAGCTGGCTGCCGGACAACACCGCGGTCGGCGCTTCTACGTGGAGCGCCGGCAGGCGTTCCTCTTCGACGAAAATCAGCAAGTTGAATGGTTTCATCCCTCGATCGCCGTGGTGGACGGCAAGGAACAGCACCTCTACGCAATCGGCGATAGCTGGTGTTGGCAGTTCGCGGACTACGCGGACGATCCGAACGTGCAGAATTGGCTTGCTGGTAGCTACCTGCAACTTCACCTGCGACCAAGTGTGCGGGCGTGGATCCAGGAACTCGCATGGGCAAATGGCCAGTCGGTGGAGCACCACGCCGAGTTTCTTCTGGCGTGTTTCTGCGAAGAGCGCAGGGACGGGCGTCCCAAGTTCGACCTATCCGGCTTCGAGGCGACGGCGTCGCGCGCGCAGCACGCAACAGCCATTTCGGATAGCGATGCTGTGCGCGTGCGCCGTGGACCATGGCTCAACGTCGTGGATGCTGTGTTGTCGCTTGTCGCAGCGGAAGACGGCGGCGAGCCATCGAGGCTTTCGCGCGAGATGTTTGCAGAAACCGTGCTGGATGGTCTCGCTCGCGAGCTCGGCGGTGTGGCGTAGCCGGACCCTCTCCACATTCGGCGCCGAGCCTGCTACCATTGCGGCACCTACCGCGTCTCAGACGCATCGACCCCTTCCGGTTGTATAGCCGGACATCTCTTCTCTCCCCTACGGGCCTTCCTGCCCGTGGGCATGTTGGCCCTTTTCCCTTGAGGCCATCATGTTCAAGCGATTCTTCCTGCTTTGCCTTTGCTGCGCCAATTTCGCCGGCTGCGCTGCACAGCCGACTTCGCCGAACACCTATCGGGGTTCCGAAGCGCTGCGCCGTGGTAGTGCCGAAGCTGTCACCGTCCTCCGGGTCCGTCCCGTCACGATTGTCGACAGCGACGGATTGATGTCCGCAAACACCGGCGTGCCTGGCGTTCTTGGTGCCGTTGTCGGCGCGGTCCTTGGCGCTCGCGTCATTGGCAACGGCAACGGTCGTTACCTGGCTGGCGCCTTGTCGGGCACCGTCTCCGCGGTGATCGCGCAGACGGCAGCCAACCATCTGGGCCGCCGCGATGGCGTTGAGGTCATTGTCCGCACGGACAACGACCGGCAGATCGTTGTCACCCAGGATGCCGATCAGCAGTTCGTCACCGGCGAGCAGCTGTATCTCGTCTCGGGTGCCGGCGGATATCGCCTGACTCGCTAGCGAGCTCCAGTCGGAGCCTCGTCTCTTTCACCTTCCCCGCGCGGGCCTCCCGCGCGGGGGGCACTGTCGCGACCTGGAGTTCACCATGTTCGACGTTGCAGAAGCATCCCCCATCACCATTACCCCAATCGAAACGAAAGGGAAATACATCATTGAAGTCGCGGATGACATCCGTCGTCAGCTGCGCAGTGCTGGGCTGGAGCCGGAATGGCTCAATGCTGCGAATTTCATGGATGACGACAACGAAGCTTTGTACGGTCCGAAGTCGTCCGGTCAGTGGCCCCAGTTCGGTGCGCGTGAACGGCTTGCCGTCTCCGTGCATCGCGGCTGGTCGGAAGGGTGGGCGGTCTTCGTTGACCGCGTCGGCTATACCGGCGATGCGTCCAACCCGGTCACCACTGCCCAGAAACTGTTGGTCGGCAAGACGCTGTCCGAGCGCCAAGCTTGGGACACGGTCCGCGCGATCAGCAAGCTGTTCGATATTGCCTGATATCCAGGCCTATCCATTCGCAAGCCCGAGAGGGCTTGCCCAACCCCTCGGGGTTCGGCAAGTCGCTTTCACCCGCGTCATCGACGCATCGACCCACTGTCCGGCAACTCCGGACCAACCCATTGCGGGACACTCGTCCCGACAAGGGAGGGGATGTCCCCATCTGATTCGAGGATATCCATGAAGCTTCCCAAGTCGTTTCTTCGTCCCCACGCTCCCGGCAATCCGGCAGCATGCCTGTCGCTGCGTCGCGACGCATGCCGCATGCTGCGCCGCTTTGCCGGTGACATGGCCTTGCGCCCGCGCGATTACACGATCCGCGAGCATCGTCAACGCCGGCGCGAGGTGGCCGTGTTCGCGCTTCAGACGGAGTCGTTGCTGCTCGAAATCCAGCATCCGCCAGGCGCCGACGGCATTCGCATGTCCTACCGGACGTGCCGCGGTCGCAATGACCTCAGCGGTGGCCGCAACAACGCCATCGACTTGCCTTCGCTCTCCACCGATGAGGGCTATACGAATCTGCTGACCACGCTTCGCGTGGTGGCCGGTCGGCGCAGCTGAGGGATCATCATGACGACTCTTATTAGGGTCACATTCACATCGATGGCAGGCGAGGAGATCAATGGTCAGGCGCAGTTCGAGCCGATGTCTGAGCTCGTGACGCTGCCCTCACGATTGCTTGAGCTTGTACAGCGAGCCAGGGCTGCAGGTGATGGGCATGCCCTCGTCGCACATGAGGACGGGTATCGCTATCCGCTGCAGCCGGTTGAAGTTGGTGTCTACCAGCTTGACCGCTCGCGTCGGCATCGGCAAAGGCTGCTGGAGCAAGCCTGGAAGGCTGTTACGGCGCCAACCAGGGATCAGCGGCAGCAGTCTGGCCGCTTTGCCCAAACGCTGTCAGCCGCTGCGCTCATCGGCGCCAGCGTCTACGTGGGGTCTAGCAACGTATGGACGCTGATCGCCCTAACCGACGTTCTTAGCCTCGTCGGCACCGGCGCTGTACTATTTTTCGTAGGCGCGGTTCTTTCTACAGGAGACTGAGTTATGACTCTCGGGCTTTTTGTATTGATTCTCGGCGGTGCCATCTCGGCCTTCCTGCTCTGGGCAGACCGAAACGGTCGTCGTGTACACAAGGACTAAGCGCTGTTTCGTCCACGCCCAACCATCTGCGTGTCGCAAGTCTGCAAGCGCCGATCCAATCGGCTCACCGCACGAACGCACTCCACACAAGGGGTGCGTTTTCATTTCCAGACCCACACGGGCGTCGTCCCGATGGGGCGGCTCCCTCCCAAAGGAGTATCCCCAATGGACGATATCGTCTATGGCGCTGGCGCGGCCAGCTATCGTGCCGGCGTACTGTTGCGCGTCGGCCTCTATGAGTCGAACCTGCGCCCGGCACTCCAGCTGGTCTGCGCTGACGATGGCATGCCATATGCATCGCTCAGCGTGAACTTGCCGGAGGCGCCATTGCTCGCCGGCGAATTCTGTGTGGCGGCCGACTGGAATCTCCCCGCGGACCTGAAAGCGGCGTTGCTTGCCACCGGCAAGTTCGCTGACACCGGCCGCGGTACCGAAGGCTGTGACGAGGGCGGCGCTATTTGGCGCATCACGTGTCCCGAGCTGCTGTCGCAGCTGGGGGCTGCCCGCATCGTCGCCAGCCGGTCCCGTCCGACCCCGCGCATGGCCGCCTTCGCTTAGCTCTACATTCCATTCCAACCCTTTCGGGGCACGTCCCCGAAGGGGCGTGCTCCGTCCTGGAGCACATCATGTATGTCATTACCTTCGGCCAACGTGCCGAAACTCGCACGACGCTCGCCGGCGTGCTGCATCTGCTCAACGACGACCGAAGCGAGACGGCCCAGCTGCGCTTCGAAGAGATCGCGGTGCGCCACGTCGAAGCCGGAGATATTCCTGTTGTACGCCTGCCGCATGGCAGGTTCGGCGTTCGTCCTGGCGGAAGCGCCCGTTCGATTCTCGCGCGGGTCATCGATGAGGTGGATCGCTTCATCGTGCGCGTGGGCGGAAAGGTCCTGCGTCCGCAGGAAATGAGTCGTGCATCCTGGGGTGCCGTACTGGCGGCGGGCCGCTTGGCCTACTTCCCGGAGGAAGCCATCGACTTGTCACAAGGCGCGGCCGGACCGCTGTTCCAGGCGGCGGATCTCTTCGAGGAGTCGGGGCCCTTCGAGATTGCGCAATACGTGCAGTTCGAATTTGTCCTGCGCTTTGGCTATGGCACCAACGGGCCGTTGTACGACCCAGCTCAGATCCCGAACGCCCGTCATGAAGTGCACATCGCCTACGCCCTCTTGCGAGGCGAAAAGCTTCGTGATTGTGTGCTGAACACGTACCGCGACAATCCGCGCTTCGGGCAATCCGACCTGGACTGGCTGCAGCCGCTGATCGCTGTGCCAGCACTGCGTGGCGCGCTGCCCGCTCATCAACTGCAGGCCCTCTGCCGTCTCCTGCGGCTTGAGAAGATCGCAATTACGCCGCAGAACGCGCCGAAGCTCCTGGCGATCGTTCGGCGCGTACCCGCCGAGGGCACCGATGTGCACGTGGACGATGCCTTGTACGAGGCTGGCGTACTCGCACCACGGCCTACCCCTGCGTCGCGCCCGGCTGAGGGGCAGGCCGCAGCGCCCGTCTCTGCGCTTGCCTCGCGGATTCACCACCTCATCACGCAGCGGCAGTTCCATGCGACGGTGGATAAGGCGAAAGCGCAGCGCGAAGCGTTGGAGATCAGCCGGCGGCATTTCGATGATATTGCCACGCGGGCGGTGCATGCCCGTGTGTCGACCGGCTTCGACTGGCCCAACAAGGTCGCACTGGCGGTCCTTAAACGGACGTGGCCACGCTTCTGCACATCTTCGACAATCCGAAGGACTGGAACGTCGACTCCAAGCGTGCCTTGCGCGAAGAGCTCGACGTAGACCTGCTGCAATGTACCGCAGCGGTCCGGCGCCAGCGCATTTTCGAGATGTGCGGCTTCTCACCGGCGGAGCAACAACGCTGGGAGCAGCAGGCGGCGGCCGCAAAAGCCAACCGGCTGGCGTTGCAGGACTTCGAGGATGCCTGCAAACGTGCTGAGGCGTCCCACTGGCGGCTTGAGAGCGGGAAGGTACTCAACGGCCGCGAGTACGTGGACTCCTGCATTGCCGAGGGCTTCTCGGAAATCGTCGACGTGCCGCGCGGTACGGCGCGCGAGTATCGCATCCGCGATCCGCGCCGCAGCATGTCCCGACGCCTGCGCGCCAAGGATGGCACGCTGGCCTATGCCAGGGCAAAGCTGGCGCAGGCCCGCACGCCCATGGCGCTCTCAGCCTGAATGAACTGACCCCTGGCCAACCGGCCGGGGGATTTCCTCGAAACACATAGCAAAGGTGTGAGTTTTCCCCGGCACCGAATGTCACGTCGTAAGTTAGCCTGTCTCTATCGCGAGCTGTGTTCGCACTGATCCGGATCAGTCCAAACACAGTTTTACCCGCGTCCTGGACGCATCGACCCCAACGCCGGCATGCCGGCCATCTCTTGAACCTTCCCACAGGGACCGCTCCTTGTGGGGACGGCCTGTGGGATCCCCGTAAGGAATCCCATGGAACTGAACCCATCCCAACTGCAAAAGCTGCTCGCCGCCTGCATTCCGGCCACGCTGCCGGTCCTCGTGACGGGTGCGCCCGGCATCGGCAAGAGCGACATCGTCGCCCGGGCCGCGATGGATGCTGGACACGACTTGCTTATCTCCCACCCCGTAGTCGAAGATCCGACCGATTCGAAGGGCTTGCCCTTCCCGTCGTCGGATGGCGCCCATGCGCGCTTTCTGCCCTTTGGGGACCTGGAACGTGCCCTGAACGCACGGCGGCCAACGGTCTGGTTCATCGACGACCTGGGCCAGGCGGCGCCAGCCGTCCAGGCGGCCAAAATGCAGCTGCTGCTGGCCCGCCGGATCGGCGAGCACGCGCTGTCGCCGCATGTGACCTTCGTTGCTGCAACTAACCGCCGCGTCGACAATGCCGGCGTCTCCAACATCCTCGACCCGCTGAAGTCACGCTTCGCGACGATTGTGGAGCTGACAACGTCGGTCGAAGACTGGACGCGCTGGGCGGTGGCAACGAACCAGCCGCCGGAGCTGATCGCGTTCTTGCGCTTCAAGCCCGATTTGCTGCTGTCCGAAGACAGGACTCGCGAAATCGAGAATCTTCCCAGCCCCCGAAGCTGGGGAATGGTCGGCAAGCTGTCGAAGGTGGTGCCTGCCGAACTCGAGCACGTTGCCTTCGCCGGCGCGGTCGGAGAGGGCGCTGCAACGGAGTTTGTCTCGTTTAAGCGTCTATTCCGCCAAATGCCGTCTCCGGATGGCGTACTTGCGGCGCCCGCCACGGCACCGATCCCGACCGATGTCGCGGTGCAGTACGGCATTGCCACGGCGCTCGCGCGCCTGGCCAACGTCAACAACTTCGATCGCGTGATGGTCTATGCGAACCGGCTCCACGAAGCGGGGCTCGGCGAGTTTGCGGTGCTCCTTGTGCGGGACGCCGTGGAGCGCGATGCGTCGATCGCCAGCACCCCTGCATTCATCGTGGCGCAGGGCGGCCCGATCGGGGCTCACATCCGCGGCCAGTAAAGCCGCCTTCCTGCAACAGCAACACGTCTGCCGGCCGGCTCGGGTCTTCCCGAGCCGGCCTCTTTCTTTGTCGCTGCCGCTTTGCGGCACATCCCTGTGAGGATTCATCATGAACATTACCAACCTGACGTCCCGCGTCATGCTGTCGACCCTCAACATCTCCGTCTGGCGCGCGCGTCGTTTCGACACCCGTGCTACGCAGGAAGTGGAGGCCAAGCACGAGGCCAAGGATATCGGTCGCTTCAATAAGCGGCTGCTGACCGACGGCGCAACGTCCTACAAGGAGGTCTGCGCCATCGGCAATCGCGCGCGCTCGCTGTTCGATAGCCACTCACTGGACTACGACCAGTTGGGAGTACGCCTGCTTCCGACAACCGTCTACATGGAGGTGGCTGAGAAGCTGCGTGCCCTGCGGGACGAGTTCGACGGCGCCACGGCACGTTTTCTGGCCGACTATCCGCGCCTGAAGGACGAAGCACGGGTCGCGCTCAACGGTCTCTTCGACGAGGCGGATTATCCGACCGAGGCAGAGCTGCGCAAGAAGTTCGGTATCCGCTTCTCCGTGCTGCCTTTCCCCGATGCTAGCCAGTACGGCATCGATCTGCCGCCCGACGTGCTGCAAGGCATCCGCGATGAGATGGATGCGCGGGTCATGGGCGCTGTGAAAACGGCCAACAATGACCTGGTCGGCCGTCTGTATGAGGCCGTGCAACACTTCGCCAACCGCCTGTACGGGGAGGGTAACGTGCGGCTTGACGTGGCCGACAAGTTGCGTGAGCTCAGTGTGCTGCTGCCGAGGCTGAACTTCTCCGATGACCCCGCGCTCGCGGACATTCTCGCCACGACCCAGGAGCAGCTTGCCTGCTACACGGGGGCGCAGCTCAAGGATGACCCGCTGCTGCGGCTGAATGTGGCTGAGCGCGCGATGGAAATCGAAGCGCAGATGGCCGCATTCATGGGCGGCCCGCCGCCGGCGATGACGCGCGAGCAGAGCGACATGCCCATGCTGCAATTGCTTGCCGCGTGAGGTTGCCATGCATGCGCGAATCGTGAAGCAACGCGCGGCGCTGGTGCTATCGCAACCGTTCTTCGGTGCGCTGGCCCTGCGCCTGGCCCTCGTTGAGGATCCTGCCTGCGAGAGCCTGTGGGTCGATGGCGTGCGCCTGGGCTACAACCCGGCGTATGTCGAGACGCTCGACGACCTCGAGCTTCGGGGCGTCCTCGCGCACGAAGTGCTCCACGTGGCCAATGGCCATTGTTGGCGCATGGGGGTCCGGGACCAGGAGCGGTGGAACCGCGCGTGTGACTACGCGGTGAACCCGTTGGTGCTCAACGCCCAGTTCAAGCTGCCTCAGGGCGTCTTGCTGGATGGGCGATACCTGGGCAAGTCGGCGGAGGAAATCTATGCGATGCTGCGACAGGAAGAATCGTCGCAGCAGCCGGATGCCGAGGCTGGCGGCGGTTCGGGAACTGAACCTTCACCGCAAGCCAGTGGCCAGCAGCCAGCACCACCGTCGACAGGATGTGGCGAGGTGCGGCAATACACGGGCGCCGACCGGCCGACGGTGGAGGGCGAATGGCGCGTAGCCGTGAATCAGGCTGCGAAAGCGGCCAAGATGCGCGGCGCGTTGCCTGGAGACCTTGAGCACCTGGTGGAAGCCGCGCTTCGGCCGTCTGTTGACTGGCGAGCGGTGCTGCACCGCTTTGCCGCCCAGGCGGCCCGGTCGGACTATAGCTGGAAGGTGCCCAACCGCCGCTATGCCCACTTGGGCCTCTATCTGCCGTCGTTGCATTCCGAAGCGGTGGGAGACGCGGTGTTCGTGCGCGACTCCAGCGGCTCGGTCTTCGACGAGACGCAGCGGCAGTTTGCGGCGGAGATTATTGCGGTGCACCAACACCTGCAGCCGGCCCGGCTCATCGTCATCGATTGCGATACGCGGGTCACGCAGGTCCAGGTCTTCGAGCGTGACGAGGTGGTTGACCTGCAGCGCCTGAAGGGCGGCGGGGGGACCAGCTTTAAGCCGCCCTTCGCGTGGCTGGAGCAGGAGGGCATCGAGCCAGCCTTCCTCGTCTACCTCACCGACCTGTACGGTGCCTTCCCTGCTGCGGCGCCTGCCTATCCAGCCCTCTGGGCTTCAGTCACGCCGCTGGATCGCATCGCCGCACCACCTTTCGGAGAATGCGTAGAGGTGATCGTTTGACCCAAGCCCCGGCTACGGCCGGGGCACCTTCTGCGGAACCAAGTCACCACTGAGCTGTCAATTCCTGTCACCCTCAAGCGAGCCACGGACGTGCCGATCGTGGGTACCGAAGTGGTCGTAGCAGGCTCCAGCCCCGGCGCACCCGGGGCGTTTCTTTTTGGATTCCTATGTCAGCAAGCATCGCTCAATCCGAAGCATGTGGTCGGACTGTTCGCGTAGCCGAAACAACGGCAGGTGTCAGTCGCAGTGAGCGGCTGGACCGTTGCCAAAGGCAGCGCGCGAGTTGCCGGCATGGGACGCCAGAGGAGCGAGCTTTGGAACCCCACCTTCTTGTGATGGACGTCGACCGCCTGCCGAGACATGGCATCGCGCGCCGTGTCGACGAGTGGTTTTCAGTAGTCCGCAACCGACATTTCTTGCCGTTTGACGACTGGCTTGCGATTGTTGCAATGCCCGTGCAATCTGCAGTGGCGGGCATGCGATTGTCGCAAGGCAATGTCGCGTTTGAACTGCGCCATGGCAAGCAATACGCGATCGAAGACTCGGCGCATGGCGCCAGGACGTTTCAATGCATCATTGACAGCCGCGTGCCGCTTGTGGCCTTCATTGACGAGCGAGGCTACCGGGGACCGTGGATCACAGTTCGAAATCTCTTTACTATCGAAGAGATGGTGAGCATGCGCGAACTGCGCGAATGAAAAAGGAAAGGGCCCAACGCGTCTGCGTGTCGGGGCCTTGTTCTTTACCCGTTTTTGGCGGAAAGACGACGCTTATGTGCGAGCTTTCCGGAAAATTGCCTTGAGCATGCTCATACTTTTTCCGCCGGCTCGGCCTCCATCGTCGGCGCGGTGGCTTCGATTGTCGACTCCAGACCGTCGCCATAGGTGAGGGTGGGAACGCGCGAAATGTTCCCCTCCAAGGCTGCAGAGGTCCCAAGCCGGATGGTGCCGGCATAGGCAATCCGGCCTTTCACACGGCCATTGATATGCAAGGAAATCCGGGCCGCCACATCTCCCTCGACGGTGCCATCAATTAGCACGTGATCGCCTTCAACGGTGCCACGAATCAGCCCTTCCGCACCGATATGGACCAAGCCTCGGGACGAACGCAAATCGCCGTCGACCAGGCCAAAACAGCTGACGCCGTGATCGCAGGCCACGTGCCCATGGATGCTGAGGCCTGCTTGAATCAAGCTGAAAGTTCGTTGCTGGGTCATATCTGGAGTCAGAACAGTTTGATCTCGTTTCCGCGGCTGGATGTTGGGGTTACCTGCGCGGTCTGTGCGGGGGAGGCCTGTTGCTGCCTGGTGGGCGCCGGCGCAGCCACGTTCTGCTTGGGTGCTTGCGGCTTGGGCGCTTGGGGCTTCGCCCGGGCCTCGGCAGTGACTGCTGAGCTCGCCGCAGACGCGGGCGCGGAGACCGCCGGCGCAGCCGATGGTGAGGGGACAGGCGTGGGCTCAGCAGCGGTTGGCTGCGCGACGCTTGGCTGCGATGCGGGCCATCCGTGGCCGCCATCATCGGCTGGTGCATTTGCCGCTGGCAAAGCGGCAGCCGTCGACGACTCGGGGCGCTTGTGCGTGTCGCCCGACGCGAGCCATCGACCGCCGCCGAAGGCGAGAACGGCAATCAGTACAATGCCAAGGCCCTGCCAATGGATCGGCTTGATACGCGCCCAGACGGGCACCGCCTCGTTCCCGGACGGCGTGTGAGGTGGGGGCAGCGCCGACGAGGCGCCAAGGCTGGCGGCGCCGGGCGGGGCCAGTTCGATCGTGACCGGCGGTTCCGCGTAGTACGCGTGCAGGCGTTCGATTTCCTTGATGTCCATACTGTCTTTCGTGTATCAGGCTTGATCGATCAGCTTTCCGTCGGGGGAGAAGCAGTCGTTGTCGGGGATGCAAAGCCGGTGGATCGCGCGGATTTGTCTCGCCGCGCCAAAGATCGCTTCGTCCTTCTCAGTGTCGGTAATGGACTGGGCCATGTATGCCCCGAGCGCACGGTGAAAGAGCCTGTCGTGCTGGTTAAGCAGCCGGATTAGCCGTCCGGCTAGCGAGTGTGTCACCACGAGCTGCCGTTGGTCGAACCTGAGGCTGAGATGACGCCTTGGCTGCCGCTCAATCCATTGCAGCTTCGCGTCCATCCATTCCTGCGCCGCTCGGAAGGTCTCGTCCAGGGCGAGGATCTTGCCTTTGCTGGCCACTGAGAATTTTGACGTGATGTAGTTGTAGTCGCTGCGCAGGAGGTTCCGTACGAAGTCGGTGCAGTAGGACACTTCCGTGCCGCTGTCCGTTTGAGGAACGATCTTTGCGACGCGTCCCTCGCTGAGCATCCGCCGGATGGGCTTGGGCCCGGTGTCGGATGCGGTGGAGTCAGAAGGCGCGTCCCGCGACGATATCAGCGGTATCGGACGCGGCTCGCCATCGGGAAGATGATGGGAAGGTTCAGCCATGTTCCATGTGGTGGGATCTCTCTCAGCAGGAATTCTGAGCCACAACAATGCCCACATGCCCGGAGAAAGCGACACATAATTGGCGAGCTTTCCGACTTTTTTCCGGGTATTGATGTGCCACAATTCACTCACACCTCGCGTCACTGACGCATCGACCCTGACTCCTGGCGAGTCCATCTTTTGCCTCAAGTCGTGCCATCTGCGCACGCGCCGACCGGTTGGCTACCGGTGTGGATATTCCTTGTGATAAGTGTTTTCGCCGAGCACTTCCCTCATCAGCTCGTAATACGCGTCTTTCGCTGTGCCTCTTCATGAGCGCACGCTGGACACCGTTCGAGCCTGGGACCATGTGGCGTCTCTCTCCAGGCCCCTCCTAGGCAGAACGGCTGACGTCGAGCCGATCCGTGAACCTGCGGCCGAACCTGTGGGTTCGCGAAATGGGTTGTTGTGCAGCGTGACCATGCTGCACGAGGACGACTTTACGTCCTCAGCATGAGCGGCGCGCGATTAGTGCGCTGCTCCCTGAGTGCCACGCCCCCGGAAGGGGCGTGGCATGCAGGTTCTCGAACAAAGCTCGCTTTCCGGCGCACCCGGGACGCGGGCTGTTTTTGTTTGTGAGAAGCCTGTTTCGGGGAGATGTCATGCACCACGATTCCGAGATTTCCGCCGCCATCGCGGCAATGCTGGTTCGTCGGCGTCCGATGTACAAGGACATGCCGGCAGCCTGGCGCAACCTTTGTGAGGCGGCACACGTCGCCAGTCTTCCGGAAGCCGCTCGTGCGGCCTTCCTTTCCACCGTAACGACCCAGCGCGGGGCAGACACAGCCTTGCGCCTACGGGAGCATGGTGCGTCCATCCGGGCGAACGTCGTTCGATTTCTCTCAGAAAGGAGAATGAACGCATGCATGCACCCATCACCTACAGCGGATTCGACGGACCGAGAAGCCTTCTAGAAGAGCGGCCCATGCGGCCTCCCATCATCGGCAAGATCCGGCCGGGAATCAAAGTCCTGACTCGCAAGGCCCGGGAGAATCACGAAGCCGTGCGAATCCACGACGCGATGCTTGCCCAAGGGCATTCATTTGAGTCGATCGGCATTCAGATCGAGCGCAAGACCCAATTGCGCAACGCCCTCGTGCCGAAGAATGTGCCATGGTTTACCTGCCGGGCCTCGGACTTCGCGAATCCTGACGTGGCCGACGACATCATGCAGCGCTACGGCGAAGACCGCGGCGATGGCAATGGCCAGAAGCTATGGCGCTTCCCCGTGGTGTTCGCCTTCGACGACTGGCTGCGCAACATGCCAAATGAGCTGGTGACGTACACGGCCAGCGGCAGGCAGTTCTTCTCGGAGTACGGACTGGACGGCTTGCGCTACTGCAAGACCTACGGGATGGTACAACGCGATGCGCGAGCGAATCGTGCGAAGCGCGTGTGGGGTGGACGACCCGTCATCCTCCGTCAGGACGATGCCATCCCGGACGGCCGTTGCGATCCTCACAGCTGCCCGCAGTACCAACAAGGCCTCTGCAATCTGTCGGCCTCATTCTTGTTCGCGGTCCCGAGCACTCGGGGCCTGGGCTTGATCGAATTGCCGACAACGTCAATTTATGTCCTGCAGAAGGCGCACGCGGCCATGCAGACTGTCGCGCTTGCACGTGGGCGTCTGGTCGGGGTTCAGTTCTTCTTGAGCAAGCAAGAGGTCGAGATCAGCCGGATCGAGCCCGAATCCGGCAAGCCGGTCCGGCAGATGCAGTGGCTTATCACCCTCGATGCGGATCTTGACCTTGCCGGGCTGCTCGACGGCTCCGATCGGCCGCAGCTCGCGCATGTCGAAGCCGCACAACACGCGATCGCAGCGCTCGAGGGCACACCGGAAGCGTCACAGCAGCGTGAGTCTTCAGGGGAGCTTCTGCAAGAAGAAGGGCGCACCTTGTCCGATGTGCAAGCCCAGCACGCGGCTGACGAAGACCTGGCCGCGGAGTTCAACGAGCTCGCTGGGCGCCTCGGCTTCGGCAACGAGCAGGATCGCATGGATCTGCGCGTGTTTCTGCAGAACAGCTTTGGCGCCGGATGGACGAAGCGGCCTCAAGCGGTTCGGCAGGTGGTGAACGACATGCGCATTGCGTTGGCGAACAACCCGGTCGCATACCGCGAGCAGGTCAAGGCTATCGCCGCCGAGATCTCTCCCTGAGCCTGGCCTGCGTGCCGGCTCGACTTATGGACGCCCGAAGGCGTCCATTCTTCCTTTCGCTTCGCCGGCCATTCCGCCGGCACATTCCCTATCCATAGGAGGTTCCATGCTCAACGAAGGCGAAAGGCTGCGTCTGGGTCATTTCTCAGACCTGCATTATTCGCCCAGCCATCTGGCCGAGGCGGACCGCTGCTTTAGATTTGCGGTCGACGATGCGATTGCGTCGGCCTGTCACGTCGGGGTCGTGTCAGGAGATTCCACCGATCATCGTCTTGACGCGCACACGCCCGCGCTGTCCGCGCTGGCACGGCAGATTCACCGGCTGTCGGCCCACATGCCCGTCCTGCTCCTGCAGGGCACTTACAGTCATGAACCACCGGGCACGCTGGACCTGTTCCGACTCATCGGTGCGCACTATCCCGTCTACGTAGCCGATCGCATCCATCAGGTAGCGCTGTGCGCGGGGCAGTTTGTACCGTCGGACGGCCCGCTTTTCTCGACCGCTGAAATCGACGTATTGCTGGCCCAGCACGGCATGCCCGAAGTTGTCTTCACCTGCGTGCCGACCGTCAACAAGGCAGTACTGGCTGCTGCTGCCGGCGTGGCCAATGCAGCGACGGCGGTGGGCGACCACCTTGCCCACTATCTGGCCGCGGCGGGCACCATCAATCGCCAATGGCGGTCATGGGGCGTGCGCACGGTCGGCGTGTCGCACGGCACGGTGAACGGCTGCCAGACCGAGCACGGCGTACCCATGGCCGGCTTTGACCATGAGTTCACCATCGGTGCGCTGTTCGAGGCCGAGTGTGACGCCTTCATGCTTGGCCATATCCACCGCGCTCAGCAATGGGAGCGGGAGGGCAGGGTAGTGGCATATCCCGGCTCAATCGGGCGATTCCACTACGGCGAGATTGGGGAGAAGGGATACCTTCAGTGGCAAGTGACACCCGGGCACGCCGCTGCCTCGTTGGTGGCCACGCCTGCACGGCAGACGGTGTGCGTGGACTTCGACGGCCCGCCAGACATGGTAAGGCTTGCCGACATTGCTATGGAAGCCGCTGACAAGTTCGTGCGCATTCGTTGGACGGTCAACGAGGAACATCGTCAGCTTGTCGACCGTGACGCGGTTCTTGCGCTGTTCGGCAAGAGCGCCGAGGTCAAGATCGAGGCGCGCGTCTTGCCAGCCGTGCGTAGCCGTGCTGAGGGCATCAGCCGGGCGGCCAGCTTGCCGGAAAAGCTCTCCCGCTGGGGTGAGCTGACCGGCGTTGACACTGCCCCGTTGGTGGACCGTTTGACTATGCTGGAAACGCTCGATGCGCAGTCGATCGCGGACGGCGTGCTGGCCGAACTGCGCGAGGCTGGTGCGGAAGGGCATCCCCGAGCGGATGTGACACCAACCGACGTCCATCACGCTGAGCCGAGCCCCGATCCCGTCGCGCTTGTGGCCTCAGCAATGTTGGCGGACCACTCAAGCATGGACTGGCTCACCGATGACCTGTTCGCGGGGCAACCCGCCTAACCCTCTGAACATGCGAGCCATGTTCCGACAGCCGTGAGGGGCTGTCGAAACCCGGTTTCACCCCGCGTTATTGACGCATCGATCCAGCAGTATCCGTTTCCTTTCTATCTACCCTGACGGGGTGCTTCCCGTCCGGGGTGCGCTCCGTCCTCCCCCTGGAGTACAACATGATTCTCTATCACGCCGGTCCGAAGTGGCTGTATGTTGAGGAAAGTGCCATGACCCGTACGGATCTGGCCAAGCGGTTGTGCGAGAACCACCAGTTCACGCAATGCATGATGTATGAGCCGTTCGGTCATGGCCGCGGTGCTGTGATCGCCAAGCGTGAGCACATACTGGTCATGGCGATCGCCACCGACGGTCGCAATACCTGGTACTCCGTGGCACCGTCCAAGGAGCTGCAGGACCTTATCTGGTCGTTCTCGAATGGCTTTGCCGGACAGTGGAGCGCATTGGAACTCAGGGCCATGACTGGCCTGGACGACTGGAAGGCGCTGCTGCAAATGGCCGGAGTTCAGTTTGCAGCGGCGGTGCGTTCGGTCGAACGCGCAATCGCCGGCCAGCCGGAGCAGGATGTGCCGGCTGCGGCCGAGATGCCGGTGTTCGATGGCGACGCCATAGAACTGCCGTCCGACTATCTCCACTCGTTTGGTACGGAGGTTGTCGAATGCGCCCATTGAAATTGACCCTCGCCGGGTTCCACGGTATCCGCGATGGCATGCACCGGGACAGCGTTATGGTGGATCTGAGCGATTTGCCGGCTGGCCTGATTGCAATTGTCGGCCCCAACGGCACCGGCAAGACCACGATCATGGACAACCTGCATCCGTATCCGCTCATGCCAAGCCACGCGACGAAGATGTCGGCCGACGCTTTCTCGTACTGGGACCACCTCTGTGCCCCGCGCGGGGAGAAGGACCTGGAATGGGAGCACGGTGGCAAGGCTTACCGGTCAGCGTTCGCGTTTCGCAACCCGGGCAAGAGCCGCAAGGCGGAGTACTACCTGTTTGAGAAGAACGCGACGGGCGACTGGCACCCGGTGCAACTGGCGGACGGTACCGTATCCGATGGTAAGGCCGACACCTACGGTCGCTGTCTTGACTCGGTGCTCGGATCGGCCGAAGCCTTCTTCACCAGCGTGTTTTCCGCGCAGAACCGGCGGCCGCTGGCAAGCTACCAGCCTGCCGAGATCAAGAAGCTGCTGGCCGAGCTACTCGGAATCGATCACTTGCGCGAGCTGTCCGCGAAAGCGGGCGACGTGGCCAAGGCGCTGAGCCGTGCTCTGGATGGGCTGCAGCGGGATGTGCTTGTGATGTCCGGCAAGCGCGACACCGTGGCAGCGATGACCAGGGAGATTCAGGAGATCGACCAGGCCCTTGCTGCTGGGCGGACGCATCGTACGGAGTGGCTCAACCGTGGCAGCAAGCTGGAGCAGGAACGTGCCACGCTGGCTGCCAAGCAGGCGGCATCGGCCGGAACCGAAGCCCGGTTGCGCGAGTTGCAGCAGCGCAAGCGGGAGTTGACGGCACGTGGCCAGCAGCTTGCCATTGACCATCGCACGGCGATTGCGAAGGCGACTGCGCGGCAGCGGGACCTTGAGCATACCCTGACGACGTGCCAGGCAACCCTTGCTCAATCCGAGGCGATCACCGCCGCGGGCGCGCAACGTGATGGCGTGCAGATGGCGCTTGGCCGTCGGCAAGCGGAACTTGCCGAACGGCAGCGGGAGCTGGCCGAAGTCGAAGCGCTTGCGACGCGGCATGCGGGGCTGGTCAGTGAGCTGCGCGGGATGGAGCAGCGCCGCTCGGTGGCGGCACAGCTGGGGCGGACCCTCAAGGCCCAGACAGACGTCATGGATACCGTGCCTTGCAGCGGCCACCCAATGCACAGCCAGTGTCCGTTGCTTGCGCAAGCCCGCGAGGCCAAAGGTCAGTACGAGGCTCAGGCTATCGTGGTGACCAATCTTCGTACCAGCTACAGGGATAAGCAGGAAGCCCTGAGGCCAATGGAGGCGGCATTGCAGCGCCTGCCGGCGGCTCGTGAAGCGGTGACATCCCTGCAGCGAGACATCGCGCGAGACAATCAGGAGCTTCAACGCCTGACTGCCCTGGCGGCTCAGAGACCGTTGCTTGACACCGCCGCCGCTGCGCTTGGGAAGGCACGGGGCGACCTGGCAGCCCTGGCCCAGGAGGAGACTGAACGGAAGGACCGGCTCGTCCGGGATCTCCAGGATGTTGAATCCCAGCTGGCTGCGGTGCAGCGCGCGGTTGACACGCTGGCCGTGACCGACGTGACTGGGCTGATTGCGGACCTCGACCGCCACATTGCGGGCATCCGGGAAGGGGTCAGCGTGGCCGACGGAAAGATCGAGACATTGATCCGCCGTCAAAGTGCGCTGGCCACCGACTGTGACCGTATCGAGCGAGAGCTTAGTGGTCTGCCGGCGCTTGAGTCGCAGGTGCAACGCCTCTCCGACGAAATCGCGCAGTGGAAGCTGCTCGGCAAGGGGCTCGGCAACGACGGCGTGATCGCGTTGTCGATCGATGATGCGGGGCCGGCCATTACCGGCATCGTCAATGACTTGCTGCTCGCCTGCTATGGGCCGCGATTCACAATCGCGATCCAGACGCAGACGAGGCTGGCTAGCGGGGAAGCCCGGGAGGGATTCTCGATTGCGGTGCTGGATGCCGATAACGATAGCTCGAAGGAGTTTTCCGTGATCAGCGGCGGCCAGAAGGTGTGGATCAACGAGTGCCTGACGCGCGGTATCGCTCTGTATCGGGCGCAACACGCGCGGCAGTCCTTTCAGACGCTGTTCACCGATGAAGCGGACGGTCCGCTGGATCCGGAGCGCAAGCGCGCCTTCATGAGGATGAAGCGTGAAGTGTTGCGGGTTGGCGCATATGAGCGGGAATTCTTCATCTCCCAGACGCCGGAGCTCGTTGATGAAGCCGATGGCATGATCGACGTCACGGCGCTTGCTGCCGGGGCGTAATCGCCTTCTCCATTTCATTCCATGGCCGGTTCCATTCGGACCGGCTTTTCCTTTTCTTTTGACCAAAAACTGGAGCAACCATGGGTCTGATGGTCGTAATCGGGGTTGAGGGTACCACCTTCGATGGCTCGGACGAACCGGCGAAAGCTGCTGCACTCATGCACGTGTTGGCCGACGAGGTTGTGGCACGGATTCCGAAACTTGAGCCGGGCCAGTTGACGCGTTGCGCTCGCGGGCGGTGCCTTTCGAGGACCTGCCGGCGGCCGGACAGTCGGCGTGGCGACACACCGCTACGCCGCAGCAATCGCTCTTCTAGGCAATCCATGCAAAAAAGCCCCGAATCGCGAGATTCGGGGCCATTTCTCTTGCCGGTCGGAGCTGGTGCGATTACAGCGCTGCGTCCTTCAGCTTCTTCAGCGGGCGCACCTTCACCTTCACGCTGGCCGGTTTGGCGGCAAACCATTGATCCTGGCCGGTGAACGGGTTCTTGCCGAAGCGCTTCTTGGTGGCCGGCACCTGGATGGCCGCCACCTTGAACAGGCCCGGCAGGGTGAATTCGCCTGCGCCCTTCTTGTGGATCGCGCTCACGATGGTGTTCTCAAGGTGGGCAAGCACCGTCTGCACGGTCTTCTTGTCCAGCTCGGTCTGGGCGACCAGGTGCGCCAGCAGGCTCGACTTGTTGAACGTGTCTTTCAGCGGCTTGGCGACCGGCGCAGCCGCGGCGGCCTTCTTGGCAGGGGCGGCCTTCTTGGCGGCGGTCTTGGTAGCAGTCTTCGCGACAGGTTTTGCTTTCGTGGCCATAGTCGTAGATTTGGTTGAAATGCGCGCCTGCAGGCTGGATTCAGCAAGCAGCGCACCGGCGAAGCATAGCAAATGCTGCCGGGCACGCAAGGGCGGAAAACCCCTCCAGTTACAGCCTGATGCCTTCCTGCAACGGCGCGTCGTCCGCGATGGTGGCTGCGATCCGGTCACAGGTGCGGGGACTGGCGAGGCCGAGCATCGCGCTGACGTCGTCGCGTGCGTGGCCCGCCAGCAGCTGACGCCGGCAGAACGTATTGCGCAGGATGCGCGGGCTCATGTCGGCGGCGCTGAAGTCGATCGCTTCCAGGGCGGCGCGCACGATCACGCCCAGGGTCTTGACGGTCATGGCTTGGCCGGTGGTCTGCATCGAGAAGATGAGGTCACCGGCGATGGGCAGCGTGGCGCGGCGTTGCTGCCATGCCGCGAGGATCGGAACGGCGAAGGGCGCGAGGTGGACGGTGCGGGTGTCCCGGGCTCCGTGGGCCGGTACGCGAAGATAGGGCGGCGCGGCCTCTGGGTGCAGGTCGCCCACCATGGCCGCGCACCCCTCGGCCACGGTAATCCCGGTTCCGAGAAACAGGGCCACGATGGCCCGGCTGCGCAACTGTGAAAGGTCGTCGGCGGGAGCGGGGTGCACCCAGGCCTGGAGGCAGGCGTCGGCGGCTTCGGGCAGGAAGATCGGTTCTGGCTCGCCCTCAGGCCAGTGGGCTTCGCGCACTAGTGGCGCAGCCGGATTAGTCTGGCGCACGCCGATGGCGACCAGGTGCCGGCACAGCCGATCCAGCAGCTTCAGGTAGCGCATGCGCGTGGCGACGCCGTGGCGCGCACCGGCACGCGTGTGCCACAGCGCGGCGATGTGCTCGGGGCCGAAGCTGGCCAGCGTCGCGCCGCGCTCCAGCAGATGGCGGCGGAAGTGCTCGAACATGGCCCGGTGCTGAACGATCGAGCGCGCCGAGAACGGGCGGCGATCCGCGCCGGCCGCCTCCCGTGCTTGCCAGTCGGCATAGGCGGCGGTGGGATTGGTGTGCCAGAGAGACGTGTCCATGGGCTCGGTTATATACTGAATTTGATTTGCCCCACGCCCCCTGCCGCCTCGTACGAGGCGGATATCGCTGGCAGCTGAGGGGCAGGCCATTCACGGTGAGCACGTTAGAAGCAAGGCCGGCCGTAGCGGTTGCGGCGCGCACGCAGACGCGCTCGCGTGCGCGCATAACGTGGGTACCGCGCATCCAGCATCTCGGCAATCTCCCGCAGGCTATCCCATTGCGTCGGATGGCACTCGAGCAAATTCCCGTAGGCGCAGTAGCGCAGGATCTCGTGGAGCAGGGCGTAGCGCTTCGGCTCCGGGAAATGCAGATTGCCTTCCTTGGCCCACGCCTTGTAGCCGGCGTGCGTGAGGGCCAATAGCTGGCCAGCTGTGCCATCGAGGTTCTCGCCGATTGCCTTCGCCTCCTGGTGCAGCGCTTTATCGAATTCGCTCATGCGGCCTCCTGCAGCGGGTGAAGATCCGCCACGCCGACCCAGCGAGGGCCAATGCTGGTGCGACCGCGGATGATTTCCTCGACCTCCACGTCGGCGGTCGGTCCGGATGGGCCTTGGAACAAGGCAAGCACACGGGCCTTGACGGCAGGCCGGTAAGGGGCCGCCCGGTAGATCAGGCCAGTCACAGCACCGGCTTTGACCCAGCCGTAGCGCCGGTAGAGCGGCGTGCCATTGGGGTGATGGCCCATCGGCTCGTTGAAACTCGGCCCAAGACCGTCGAGAAACGCGCCAAGTTGTGAGCGTTGCATGCCGATGCCGCCGGTCGTTTCCTGAACGGCCGGCAGCATGGTGTTGTACTGGCGAGCGAGCGCGGCGCGCATGACACGGCGGTACTCTTTGCCGCCGGCCAGTAACACCTTGCCGACCTGGGCTGGCCAGTTCGCCGATCCCGCGAATGCCGGCAGATCGGCCAACATCACGTCGGCACGCTGCGCGGTCATGCGCTGGTCGTAGGGATCAATCACCGCGTGCGGATCCAGGAAGCCGTGACGTGCTGAGAGGATCAGGACATTCGGTCTGGCCTCCCGCCGCAGGTGCTTCCGATAGGATTCGTACATCACGCCTTGGTAGAGGTCAATGGCACGCGCCTGCCTGTCGAGCTTCGTGCCGGAACAGGCAAGCAGCAGCAGCGCCGGAGCGCTGGCGAGGTGGACGCGGCCCGAAGAGGTCGGGAACAGGAAGAGCTGCGTTTGGCGGGAGAGCATTGGCATCGTCGTCGAAAGGGATGCTTCTACTCTATCGGCGCGCATGCGAAGTCAAGGAACGACACTCGTGAACGGGCGGCAACTAGATTTCGCGCTTTCGATTCCGGATCCATTCATTCCGGCCGGAAATCGAGCACCTTGGGTCGATGCGGCCATGCGACGAGGTCTCCTACCCGTCTCGAGGTAGACCATTGGCCGCTCGCGGCCTTCTTCCCAGCCAGCTGTTCGGCGGCCGAGCTGCTCGGCGGCGTGTGCCGGGGCCATACGCCCATTTTTTCACGTCGTTTCGTGCTTGTTTTTCGTATCGTATCGTATTATTTTCAATACGATATCAACGAAGCGCGAGCAATACGAAATGGCACGTCCGGGCATCACCTATGAGCAAGTGGCCGCGGTTGCCGAGGCGCTGGTCGCCCAACAACTAAAGCCAACGCTGACCGCGGTGCGCGAGCGGTTGGGCAGCGGCAGCATGAACACGATTCATCGGTACTGGTCGACCTGGCAGGAACAGCAGCAGAAGCGGCCACCACGCAAGCTCAGCGAACCGAATTCACGCCTCCTTGCCGCGCTGGGTGCCGAGTTGTCCAAAGTCGCCGAGGAAGCGGCCGCCGAAGCGGAGGCCGCCCTGGCGCAGGCGATGAATGAGCTCGCCGCGATGGCAGCGAACGGCGAAGCGCTTGAAAAAGAGCGAGACGACCTGGCTCAGCAGCTCTTGGAAGTTACGACCGATCGCGATACCGTCGCGGGCAGGGCGAACGAGCAGGCCGACGAAATCGAGCGCCTGCAGCAAGGGGCGGGGCGCCAACAGGAGGAGTTGGCACGCGTACGGCGCGCGCTTGCACAAGCGGAACTGCGCTTGGAAGCAGTGTCTCGCCTGGAGGACGAATTGGCCGCGGTACGGGGTCAATTGGCGAGCGAGCAGGCTTCGCGCGCAGCGGCCGACAAGGCCGCGGCCGTTGCCGAAGCCCAACGCGCGGCAGAAGAAGCGGCTCGCCAACGCGCTGAAGCTCGCTTGAGTGGCGCCGAGACGCGGGAAGGGCAAGCACGCCAGGAACTGACGGAGGTGCACGCCGCGCATCAGTCCACGCGGGACAAGCTAATCGAAGCGGTCAGCCTGGCCGCTGAGGCACAGGCCGAGCTGAGAGTGTTGCGTGCTCACTTGGAGGCCGAGGGCGCGGAGACGGGCGCCGTTGGGAGTCAGCAACTGGACGAAGCAAGCGCAAACGCAATGGGGGCCGACGAAAGCAAACCGCCGGCGCGACCCCGTAGGCGGCGCTAACGGCGATCGGCCTCTCCAGCACGGGTTCAAGGGTGGTCGTATGACAGCCGGGACTGTTTCCTGCGAGAGCTCCCCGGATACTGCGTCGGGCCCATTTTGGCCACCGCGCTGAGCCCGGCTGGGCACCGCTCTTCCTGCTGCACGAAACGGCAAGCGATCTGCATTACCTGGGTTTCAGCGACAAGCTGCAGAAGTGCGACGCGCTGTGCCTGAAGCCGATGCCGAAGATCCGGGCGTTGCGCGAGCCTCTGCACTTGAGGCAAGCGGTTCTCGCTTCGGTGTTCAACACCAGCCTTTCAACCGTCCCGCGCGGCCGGCGCGCACGGCTCGACTGTGTTTTGCTGGGTAAGGTGTTCTGAGACATGCGCGCAATCATAAAAGTGCTGTATGATGCTTGTCCAGGCTAAGTTCAGATGTCCGGTCGCCAGCAAAGTTGAAATGTCCGGTTGTCCGGTGACTTTTCGTCTTGTTTGTTCAGTTTTTTGGGGTTCCCCGTAGGGCGGTGGTGCTGGCCTGACACGATTGAGTTCGGCTCAGGGTGAAGCTGTCATGTCAGCAGGGCGGATTTGAGTTCCCAGGAGCAAAGTGAAATCAGCTCTCGGTGCCGTTAAGCGGCCATGGCTGCTGCTGTAAGCGTTTTAGCGATTCCAACATATCGTTCTGATCCAGCGACCGCTGCGACTTCTTCCCGGGCGGTCGTCCTCGCTTGCGGGGAGCTCCCTCCGTGCCAGGCACAGAGAGGGACCGCGTGTTGTCGCGCTTTTCCTGAACGTATTGGGCCAGCTGCAGCACATGCCCCAGGCGCTTGTTGTCCACGATCGCGCCCTGGTCGACTTCCGACAGCCGGTCATAGGTGGTGTAGGGCAGGGCGGTGCCATTGGCCCGAGGCTCGATCCTGCCATCGGGGTAGTGATAGACATCGATGTAGCGGCCGGCCAGCTTGCGGTGCTCCGGGGTGTCCGCCAGCAGGTAGAGCATCTTGTCGTACTGGATCGTCAGGCTCTTGGACACGCAGCGCGGCTCGCGCCACGCGAAGATCAGATCCAGGTTCTCATCCGGTCGCAGCGACCGATGGGCGTTGTGGTTGTTGCGCGGCACCTTGGCAAAGCGCGCGTTGTAGTCGGCGATGAACTCAGCCATGAAGACATTGGCGGCCTCCATGGTGCTGATATTGCGCAGGCGCAGTTCCTTGACCAGGCGGTCCTGCAGGGTCAGGTGGGTTCGTTCGACGCGCCCCTTGGCCTGGCTGCTATTGGCGCAGATGCCTTCGATGTTCAGCTCAAACAACGCCCGGGCAAACTGCGTGTGGCCATCCCCGCCGGTTGCCCCTTGCTTGTTGACCCGGAAAACGCTGGCCTTGTCACTGTAAAACGCCACCGGCTTGCCATGGTGCTCCAGATAGGCACGGGTCGCCGCGAAATACGTGAACGTGGATTCCGAATGAGTGAAGCGCAGTTCCATGATCCGGCTGGTGGCGTCGTCGACGTACACCAGCAGCGTGCAGGCTGGCGCGCGCTCCTCAAACCAGCGGTGATCGCTGCCATCAATCTGAATCAGTTCGCCATAGCAGGCGCGCCGGTTACGAGGCTGGTAGACCTTGGGTGGCCGCTGTTTGCGCGGCACCCACAGGCCGGCTGCCGTCATCAGTCGGCGGATCGTTTCTTTGGACAAGGTCAGTCCATGGCGCTCGTGCAGTTTCTCGGCCGCCAACGTTGGGCCGAAGTCGGCGTAGTGTTCCCGG
>NZ_AP031390.1:0-583316 GCF_055385985.1 Cupriavidus sp. LA-1
GATGTCGACCGTCCGCACCGGCCGGCTACCACCGTTGCGCTTCCGTCAACTCTGGCAAGCAACGGTTTGCCTCAGCGCACGGGGCCGGGGTGAACGTGAGGCCGGCAGCGCCGGGGATGCGGCCATAAGGCACGATAACGGGGCCTTGTCGCGCGTCAGCAAGCAGAGGCGGTGCATGCAGACTCGGTCGCCGAACGCCAGGCGCACGCCGCGACATCAGCTGAGACTAGACGCCGCTGGCCGGCACCTGGCGGAACTGCGAACCCAATTCTCGGCGGAACTCGAGTGCGCGAGAGAACAGGTGGCCATCGTGCAGGAACACGCCGAGGCCAGCGAACGTTATGCGCTGCGCGAACTGGACCAGGAAAGCACCTTGCTTCGCCCCGCTTGGATGACCCGAACTCGCCGAGTCGCATGGGGGGGGCCATAGGTCCGCATTCTCACACCGCGCAACTGATCGCATAAAAACCGCGTTCTTTATTACTTTTGGGCTTATGTATCATTTCCGGCCTTATCCCGGCATGACCTCTTGTAGTGCTAAACAAACGGGATAATGGACTTGCTGTATCCATGCAGGATACCTGACGAGAAGAAGCCGCCGCACTCAGTTTTTCTTGTGCACAGCGCACATTCCGGCGCGTACTCGTTCTTCCAGTCAGAGATGGACTTAACGTAGCAGGGCTCCACATCCGGGTTCACGAGGCAGAGCGGATGATTGTAAACAGACGTCTTGAGTCCGTAATCCGTCAAAATCTTAACGGCCTTGCTGAGCTCTGCCTTGTATTCAATCGGGTCAATCCAAAGCGCATCCAGGTTCGCGCGTGTAAAGCCCGTCATTTCCAGGGCCATCAACGCGACATGGTCGACGAACAGCAGGTTACGCGCGATGAACTCGGCTAGCCCGGGCAGCCCCTGGCAGGTCTGCTTGTGAAGCACTACCCGAATCTCGACCTTCTGATTCAGACGCTTGAGGTTGAGGATGCCTCGGATAGTCTCATCGAACGCTCCCTTGGCCTGAACCACATAGTCATGCCGCGCCGGGTCATCGGAATAGACAGGAATGCCAACCATCATGTCCGGATGCTGAACCGCCGCATATTTCTCAGCAAAACCCGCATCGGAAAACGTTCGGCCGTTCGAAAGAATATGCAACGAGGTATTTGGCAACCAGTTCTTGATGTGGCGAAGTAGCCCAATGAATCCATCGCCAAACAATGTCGGCTCGCCTCCGGTGATACCCAACGAGCGCGTCTCCCGCGGCATGAGTCGAATGGAGTCCATCGCTTCTTGCAACAGCCAACTGTCGTCTACCCGCTTCGGCGGCTGGGAGCACATGAGGCAGTAATTATTGCACTGCTCCGTCAGCAAGAGGCTATTGTGGTTCGAATTGGCGCGGAACAGCGACCGGACACGGCCATCACAGGTGAGGCTGATGACGTCTCCCTCATCCAGGTAGCTGAACTCGTCACCTAACAGAGTGCAAGTTACCCCTTCCTCGAGGCCTTCCGGCCGGGCGTTAAAAGCCAGATAGTGCCGGAAGCCCAAGGGTATCGTCCCCTCGGACTTGGCCAGGAAGGCCTTCCGTTCTCGCAGTGGCAGGGGCAGTTCCCGATTTGTGCAAAGGCTGAGCAGCTGGCGCGGCGATACCTGTTCCTCCAGCCTGATGACCCGTCCTGAGAGAGTTAGCATCGATTCACCCACCGCATAAAGATTTCCTTCGCTTCTTCGTCGTTGCGCATGACGTCCAACAGGTACTTAGTCACACCCATCATGCGCTTGCAGAACTCCGATTCGGGCTTCCGGCCGAGGACATCACCGTACATCCCGTGATGGAACACCGGGTCCGCTCCGCACCACGGCTCAAAAGCACAGTCGCTGCACATGGGCGCGGAGGCCGTGAAGGAGTCCTCCAGCGCGTTCAGCAGTGCGTCCGCCGTGAAGATTTGTTCGTAAGTGTTTTGGTGAACGTTGCCAAGTCGGAACGTCGTGTCCCCCATCTCCCGGAGCATCCGGCTCTCATCCGACGCATACACGTCACCATCGTAGTTGAAAACCACCGCGGCAATGCCGGCACCGGCAGGGTTCATCAAATCGACAAATCCAGGGTCGCCGGAGGTCAGCATCTTGGTCAAGATGAGACAGGAGTAGTACTCGGTAAAGTGGACCCCAGCCTTATTGAGTTCCAGGATGTAGGCCATGCCTTCCTTGTAGAACTGCAGCCAGCGTTCGGCGTTGTAGGCTTGGAAGCTTTTGGACTTCAGCGCGAAACCGTATGGGGAAAGATGTCGCAGAAAAATGCCGTCGAAGCCGTGTTTGACGTACTCATCAATGATGTTCTTGACACGGTCAAGGCTGGCCGGAGAGGTGGTCATCAACGCCGAAACGGAGTCATAGCCCACAATGTCCCGAGCGCGCTTGAGGCCCGATACGAATCGCGCGTGGCTGTCCCGGCCAGGGCGAGGACGGTTCTTGTTGTGCAAGTCCTCTGGACCGTCGAGGGAAGAGGATAGGTAGATTTTGTGGTCCCGGCAGAACTCCAGGATTTCATCGGTGGCGAGTGCCAGGGTCGTCGTGATGACGAACTGAAGGTCGCGGCCTTCGGCCTGGCCACGCTGCTCTGCTGTTTCTACGACGTATCGAATCAGCTCAAAATTGAGGAGCGGCTCACCCCCTTGAAATTCAATCTTGATGGCGGGGTTCGGCGACCGGAAGACAAGGTCCAGTGCCTTGTCTGCTGTCTCCCATGTCATGTCAAAGGCTGCTTTATTCTCAGACTGGCGAGACACTTGACAGTACTGGCAGCTATGGTCACATCGCAGGGATACTACGAACAGATGCAGGTTCGTAAAATTGGACAGCTTGCTGAACTTGGTCCTGGTCTTAAGCGCCAGAAGCTCAAGACTGGCCCTGTCCCCCTCTTCTCGCAAAAAATGCCGGGAGCGTAAGGTAATGTAATCAGGGTCTGTCGGCGCTAGGCGGTGCGCAATCAAGTCTTCTAGGGAAAGACTGATTTAATCAGCGCGGCAGTCATCGTTGACTGGCGTGCAAGCGTTGTCATGTGCATGCCCACGATATGAGTCGGAGATGAAGCGACAGATCAGTTTTGCGGAAGCCGAGAGCCACGGCAAGAAGCGGGTGACGCGACGCGAGCGCTTCCTGACGGAGATGGAGAGTTTGGTGCCGTGGTCGCGCCTGATTGAGGCGGTCGAGCCGTACTACCCCAAGGGAAAACGTGGACGGCCGCCGATCGGTCTGGAGCGGATGCTGCGCATCTACTTCCTCCAGCAGTGGTACGGGCTGTCGGACGAGGCGCTGGAAGACGCGCTGTACGACAGCATGGCGATGCGGGCATTTGCCGGGATCGACTTGGCGGTCGAAGCGGTGCCAGACGCGACCACGCTGCTGAAGTTTCGCCGCCTGCTCGTCGAGCATGAACTGACGCGAAAGCTGTTTGACGAGATCGGCATCATGCTGTGCGAGCGGGGGCTGATGATGAAGGAAGGCACGATTGTGGATGCCACCATCATCGAGGCGCCACCATCGACCAAGAACAAGGAGAAGAGCCGCGACCCGGAGATGCACCAGACCAAGAAGGGTAATGAATGGCACTTTGGCATGAAGGCGCATCTCGGCGTGGATGCGACTTCGGGGCTGGTGCACAGCGTGGTGGGCACGGCGGCCAACGAGTCGGATGTGTCGCAGGCGCATGCCTTGCTGCATGGCTACGAAGAGCACGCGTTTGGCGACGCGGGCTACACGGGCGTGGACAAGCGCAAGGAGATGCAAGGCAAGTCCGTGAAGTGGCACGTGGCCGTCAAGCGCGGCAAGATTAAGGCAATGCGTGACGGTGCGGTCAAGGACTTGCTGATCGCTGTCGAGCGGGCCAAGGCCCAGATTCGGGCGCGGGTCGAGCATCCGTTCCACGTCATCAAGAATCTGTTTGGTCATCGCAAGGTTCGCTACAAGGGCCTGGTCAAGAACACGGCACAGTTGTTCAGCCTGTTTGGTCTGGCGAATCTGGTGCTCGGCAGGAAGCTGTTGTTGGCCTCACAGGGGAGCAATCCGTCCTGAGCGCGCAAAGCGCGCCAGAAATGGTGCCAAACGAGAGAAAAATGGCTTGAATCGGCCCATCTCTCCCGCGTTGCGAAAACCGAAATCCTTGGCTTGTGCAACATCAAGCGCAAACCTCATTGATCAGCGATTCCCTAGCTTCTGGCGGGACAAGAACGTGAATTCGCCAACAGCGTTGGTGAGTATCACCTCTTCGTCACCGAGCGTCTCGAACCGTAGCGGCAGTAGCTCATACTTGCCGGCGTCACCCACATACCTTTCGAGCGGTTGGAACTTGCTCATTCTTGAAGCCCTGTGCGTGCAAAAGCGTAGGCGAGTATCAGATTGCGAGCGGGTTCCGTTTCTTCTTTGATTTGCAATCGCAGTTGCTGGTCAAGCAACTCCCGCTTGAAGTTTGCCAATATTTCTTCCAACGGCGTCTTGATGCCCAACACGAGCTCAATCTCACAGACCAGCTTACCTTCGTTCTGGGAAATCAAGATGGTCAATCGGTCGATAAAACGATAAGCCGCTTTTTGTACGGCCTCCAGTCGGTAAACAGCCGGGTCCAACTCTAAGCGTGTTGACATAATGCCCTCAAAAACCGGCCCCCAAAAGGGAGCCGGCCGTACTATCGTGGGATTATTGAGATTTACAAAAAACATGACAACGGATTCAGGGCTGGCGCGTTTCATCTCTAACGGGTTGATTGGAGATACGCGCCGTGTCGAAGAAGCCGTTAGACGATGCAACGAAGAAGCGCTTGCGAGCTGGTCGGATGCTGTTGGCTGGCAAGCGACCAGCCGAGGTGGCATTGGCCGTGGGGGTAGCCCGACAAACGGTGTACACGTGGAAAGCTCTGCTCGATGAAGGCGGAATTGATGCGCTACGGGCTGTGCCAGGTCGAGGCCGCCCAGCCAAGCTCGAGCCGGAGCAATTGGCCGAATTGCGCGGGGCGTTGCTGCAAAGCCCGACTGCGCATGGCTTTGGGACCGAGCTATGGACACTCAAGCGCGTCGGCTCGCTCATCAAGCGGACGTATGGCGTCGAGTTCAGCCAAACGCAGATCTGGCGCATTCTTGGGGCGTTGGGTTTCAGCGCGCAAAAGCCAGATCGTCGCGCGATCGAGCGAGACGAAGACGCGGTGCGCCACTGGAAGCGCCACACTTGGCCTGCGCTTAAAAAAAAGCCCAGCGCGAAGGCCGATTGATTGTCTTTATCGACGAGACTGGCATCAGCGAGCGGCCCACGCGTGTGCGCACCTGGGCGCCGAAGGGGCAAACACCCATCATCCAGTTTCATTTCAACTGGAACCATGTGTCGGCGATCGCCGGCCTGAGTCGCACCAACTACCTGTTTCGGCTGTACGAAGGCAGCGTCAAGAAAGAACAGGTGGTCGAGTTTCTTAAGGCGCTCAAAGCGCATCTGAAGCAGCCGTTGCTGATCATCTGGGATGGGGCCAGGCCCCATCGCGCCGCAATGGTCCGCGAATATCTGGATTCTCTCGAGGGACATATTCATATGACCTTCCTGCCACCGTACTGCCCTGAGCTCAACCCAGTTGAGTACCTGTGGGCATGGCTCAAGCGTCACGCGATTGCGAACTTCTGCCCCGACAACCTCAACGAGTTGCATACCGTCGCCCGCAACAAGCTCAAAAGCGCTCAACACCGGCCTTCGATCATCGCCGCGTGCTGGGTTCAGGCAACGTTGTGGTGATGTCATGATTTACGGAAAGATCAATAATAACGGCTCGAGTAGTGCGAAGAATGCGAACGATGGGAAGCGTGCGACTCATGCCATGCCATGAGCTTACCGCTTACCGTGGCACGTTTCAGAACGAAATTGAAAGCATCGCCTTTAGCGTCCTGAACGGAGAGTTTTTCCGTTGGTTTAGCGCCGGTAGGCTTAACGACATCCGACGGCAACGTTGGCGCAACGGTAGGCGCCTGTATGGCCGACGCGTTCTGCGTAGCAAAACCGGCGGCAACAACGGCGAAAGCTTTGAGGAACCCCTTCATATCGACCTCCCTTGTTGGATCTTCAAGCCTAGACCAGTCGTCATGTCAAGGCAATTGACACTTTCTAACAAGTTACTCTTTCCAATCGCCCGCTCCCTCGCACGGTGGCCTATTCAACGGGCGCACGAGCGCGGTCCCTCGCGTATATGAGAGGTGAAGCGGGGGCAGGTAATCCCAAGCCCCCCTTAGTGAGGGGATATGGCAAACGTGTCAGGTCCCGGGGCTCGAATTCTGACGGCGCGCGCCCGGAAGCGTCATCACCTGATTGTGGTATTCCGACCCGTGCCGATGGCTCACCGCGCTCCGTCCGGTCAGCACTCGTCGGTTTGCATAAATTTGTTCCAGCTGTTCGCCCGCCGGCAAGCCGATTGAAGGGCGACGGTAACAGTTTTGCTTCAGGAGGCACCGCAAAAAATTGTTCCTCCGGCCAACACTTTAAGCAATTTTGTGCCTTCGCCCAGCGCATCGGTCAGTCGTCGACCTGGATCTTGCCGACGGGGCAAGGCGACCCGATGGAGGGGATTCGGCTGTGCAAAGCGATGACGGTCGCTGCCAGGTGCGCCGCGCTAGCTAGCCGAATCACGCCGGGGTGCCGCGCCTGCCGCCGGCGCGCGCTCTCCAGCGCGTCAGCAGGTGTGCCCGTGGGGGTTGGGAACAAAATTCTGCAAAAACCAGGAACAAATTTCTGCAAACCAACGCCAACGACACCGTATCCTCCGAGCAAGTCGACTTATTTGACATAACGTCAGTACTGAGAAAAATTGCTGGTTACGGGGAGGTTATGTTGAATGGGGGAGGGCCGGAACGTCTGTCGGCGCCGCCGGCACCTCAGTCGGCCGTCGACGCGCAGGGCGCTCTAGACGGCAGCAAAGTCGAAATGGGCGGCGGCATACATGAGGAGTGGCCGGGATTCGAAAAAAATCCGCCACATCTTCGCTAAGCCGCTGATTTGAATACGAAATCGATCGATGGGTCGAGTGGCGGCACGCGCCGCTGCAGGTCGAGCAGGTAATCGCCGAACCGGTTGATGTGCTCGCGCCGGTAAGGCGACAACGCCTTGAGGACGTCGGCATTCACCGGATGCCCGCGCTCCTGCAATTCCTTGAGCTTGCGCGACATCCACTGAACGTTGTGGAGGATGACCATGTTGGCAACCAGCTGGTTGTACTTGATCACCTTGCGCTGCTCGTGCCGCAGATTTTCGGCGATGACGCCGTCGCCGCCAAACATCAACCACTGCGCGAAGTCATTGAATTGCTCGCTCTTGTTGGTCGCGGCATGAATCGTGCGCCGGAGCTCCGGGTCGCTCAGGTATTTCAGCAAGAACAGCGTGCGGATAACGCGACCCAGTTCCCGGAACGCGAAGTAAAGCTTATTCTTCGTGCTCTCCGAACCCAGTCGACGTAGGATGGTCGGCCGGCCGTATGCGTTCCGCTAATCGGGCCCGGAGCTACAGAGCAATGGAACTGCTCGGCTAGAGCATTGCACATTTGGCGCGGATGGGCGCGGCGCCTCGCGCTCCCTAGCCAATTGCGGCCTGGGCCAGTCGAGGCCTGAGCGCGTTGACCAAGGCATTTGCAGTCGCCAGAAACCAGTCCAACTGCGCATCCTCGCCGATTCCGGCGACACGTCCATCAGTGAGCTCGACGAGAAGACGGCCCACAACGTTCCCGTCCTGCTCGGCCGTGTGGCGCACCTCGAATCGCAGCGAATGCCCAACTTCCGATTCCAAGGCGGCTTGGTCCTCAATGAGCCGCTGCAGCGCATCGCGACCTTCCGCGCCAACGAACTTGAGCATGAGCCCCAGGTTCCCATTCGCTTCCCGATAGGCCACCAGCGGCGCGACCGGCCCGGGCAACTCCATGCGCACCCAGTTGTTGCCGCCATGACGCGGCGGCATTTGGTCCGGATGGTCGAAGTGGGCGTCGGCGATAAACCGGTTCCAGAAGGCGCGATTTGCCGCCCGATTGCTGGTTGATTCCGACTCGACGTGCTCTCCGTCGTGTTCACGGCTGGCCATCCTCGCCGGCACGTCGCCCCGCTCGATGGAAGCAGGCACGCCCTCGCTGGACACGAGCACTCTGTGTTGTACTACCTCGGTTTTAAAGGGGACCGCCGGCACCAGCAACGTACGCCCGCTCAGGTCGCGATACACCCTCAATTCGAGCAGCGCCAGATGGGAAAGCAGGCCACTCTGGTCCGCCACCAGCCGCCGCAGCGATTGCAGGTCGCTGCGAATGCCATCCCCTGCGATGGCTAGCAGGAATTCGCCCCGACGCAAGGATGCAGACACCGCGTCGACAAAGGCGGCTTCCTGCAAGTCCGGGTGACGCGCCTTGGCCAGTGCGAACATCGGGTTGACCCCGCTCAAGCCTCGGCCGTGCTTGAGCCTGGCCTCAAGGTCGGAGTAGCTCCACTCCGACAGCAGCGAAGCGTACTCGAATAGCTGGGCGATGACTTCCCGGCGCGCCTCCGGATTACGCCAGAGCTTGCATTCGATGAGCACCAGCCGACCCGTGGCCGACACACCGAGCAGGTCGAGATAAACCGTCGATGTGCCATAGCGCAGCGGTAGTTCCCGGCACAGGGGAACAAAACTCTCGCCGTGCCCGAACATCTCGGGCATCGGCAGCAACTGAGGGTGGCGAAACAGCGTTTCCTGCAACCAGCGTTCGCTATGCCCCTCGCCACTGGCGAGGGCGACGCGCTCAAAGGAAGTCGGGTAAGGCTCAGTGGCGTCGTCAAGGAGGAAGGCAGTCATGCGGATGAGTTGCAGAAGACCTACAGATAAGAGCGGCGCGGCCGCAACGATCCGGCTAGGTCGCCCGCGCCGTACTGCATGGTGTTCGGCACTTTCAGGCGATTTGCATGCGGGATGAAAGCCAATGGCCCTGCCGGTCGACGCCTATGTGCCGCAACGGGTGCAGGCTATCACAGACTCACCGATGCATGAGCAGAGCCTCGGCGATGCGCAACGCTCAGAATGGATGGCCAGTGGCACGGCCTTCCACCGCCGGGCCTTGGAGTTTGGGCGCCATCGCGCCTAAAGAACCCATATCAGGGGCGACACGTGTCGCCATCCGCTGGATGTTAAACACCAACCAGGGTTGGAAGCCACGGGGCGAGGGTCGGCACTCCCACCAGCATGCGGCCCTGGTCGCTCGCGGCCCATCGCCAAAGGTAAACCCTTGGGAAATGATCAATGAGGCCGGCGGGCAACGATGCAGGTAATCCCGACCTCGGTTTTCATAATGTGAGAGAGGAAGGCCGATTCAGCAAGGTATCTTCCATGTTTCGCGCCTTTCCTGGTGCACTTTGCGCTCTCAGGACGGATTGCTCCCCAGGGAGGCGAACAACTGCTGCCGGTGTCGGAGCTGAAGCCGGATTCGAGCCGATCAGCCTCTTCTTAACTCATGGCTTCCGGCCAGGAATCTCCGGGCCAGGAATCTATAGGTAAGTAAGTGAAATGGTGAAGTGTTCCATGGACCAGGGACCGAGCTGTTGGGGTGTTAGCACAGACAGTAGTTCAGCCTCCGACCACCTCCCACGCGGCTTGTCAACGACGGTATTAGCCGGGCACCGAAGATCGGCTATTCGAGCCATCTGCCTTAGCACACAGGCTGAACCTCTATGGTCGCGGCCGGCGGGCCCCACCAATCGTGGAAACCCCGCCAGGTGCTTTGGCCTGTTATTGAGAGGTCGGCGGCACGCTCCCCAACTGGACCGGCGCGGCCTGCGTGGCCTGCACCGCTTGAGGGGATTTTGCAGCTTGTTCCGGCTGTGCGGCTTGCAAAGGCTGAATTTTAGGGTTGAGTTGCACGAGCTTACTCATTAGCTGATCGCCCCGGATTAACATGATTTCAACACGTTGACCAGCGTGGGCCTCAATGATCTTCGGAAGGGTCTGCGCATCCGGCACTTCCTGTCCAGCGACTGCCCTAATAATGTCGTCCTTCAGGATGTCAGCCTCGAACGCAGGACTCCGATTCACAATTGCCGTGAGGCGAACACCCTTGTTCGACTGGAGTCTTGCTCGCTCTTCTGCGGTCAGATCGCGTCCATACGCCCCGAAGACATAGTTAGGTCGCGGCGCCCAGAAGGTGGCAAATTGTGAATATCGCCGCATGGAAGTCGGTACGTAACTGGTCGACGAGCCGACGGCCGTGGATGTAATAGTGCCTACTCCGGGGGCCCGGGTGGCGGCGTATCCAAACGTCGGCGTGGATACCGCTTTGACGCCACGTTCTGTTTCCTCATACTTGTAGTAGACGAGGACCCTCGTGGCGCCCACCTTGCGCGCCTGATCGAGCACGAGGTCCCTGGGGAATTCTCCCCCACTGAATGAGGAATACCCGAGCAGCGCATAGCCGTTGCCAACCATGGCTTGGTTGTCACTATCCATGTTTGTGCCCGGCGTTACCTGAGGCGGTTCGCTGAACACCCTTATCCCAGTCGCTCGCGCTCGTTCTGGCCCGCCCGACTTGTCGACGTAGTATTTGTCAAAGGGGTTCTGTGGGGGGACGAAGGCGCAGCCCGCTACCAGTCCGGTTACCGCGAGCGCAATCAGATATCGCTTCATTGCTCACTCCCTGCTGTTTCCGATGCGTTGGTGTATCGCCCGCCGTGGCTCCAGCGAGCCATAAAAGCGTAATCGACACCCCCGATCAAATCACGACGAAAGAAGAATGAGGGACGCCCGGGCCCACGCTCGAAGGCGTAGTGCAATAACACAAATGAGTTAGTGCGTTTGCCGGGGGGTATCCCATATCTCGAAGCCCAAAGAAGACCGCCAACCAGAAGGTTGGCGGTCAAGGGTCCTGATGGTCGGTCGACATGGATCGAGAATGGCCTCGCATGCTCTGGTTCAAGCGGTGCGTCGCCTGGGAACCAATGACGGGCGTAAGGATGTCGCCGCACACCATCAATACGATGGGTGCTCAGATTGCCTCCATCGCTAACCTGAAAAGCCCGCATGGAGGCCAGCATGAGGCGGGACAACGGCGACGGCGTTCATCCGGCCGGCACGGAAACTCGCGATAACCGTTGTTATCGCGAGTTTCGGTCCCGCCCCACGCCGGGTCGCCGTGCGCACGCCTGAGCGTAGCCGGATCCCATGGCGAGCATGGCTGGACGGCCAGGCAGGGGCCCGGCGCCCGCCGTGCTCAGGCCGCCAGCTCCAGGCTGCCCGCAGCCGCCTGCTCGACCAGCGCTATGGCGAAGCGGATCTGGCAGGCTTGTCGATCCGTCAATCAAGCACGCCGGCACTCGGCGCAACCGCAACGCGTACCAAACATTAGGGGGGTGGATATGACTAGACGCAATCCTTATCATCGTGCGCGTCACACAGCTGACCAGATGGGGAGAGGCTATGCGGATGCGCTTGGCGAAGTCATGTGGGTTACTGGTTGGCTTGATACTGGGAGCAAACGCCTTCGCGTCGACGCACGTCTTCGTTCCGGTGCGACCCGACGGAGTAAAGCGTGATGCAACAGCTGCGCTAGATTGGCTCCGCACTGGCAGTGACGACGATGGCTATGTGCGGGTCGTGGCAAGCATCGATTTGGACGCGCCCTGCCTACCCGTCGGGTACTCAGGCTGGGCCTCGACGATTGGCCAAGAGAAAATCCAGCTTGCAGTATCTATGAAGTTGTCTGGGCTTTCCTCGCCGCTCGCTGATAAGGAGGTCCCCATCGCTCTGGTGGACGGTAGGGATAATCCGGGCGGCTGTATTGAGTTGAACGCACCTCCTATTACTATCGTTCCCACGGCCCGCCTCAAACGGCTTGACCCCGCTGCGACCAATTCCATCTCGGTTGAGGTAAAGGCTCGAACTACGTCCGATGCTGAGTTGAACCTCGTTTCGTCCGCCCAAGCGGGACTTACTCTCGCCTCTTTATTTGCGAGTCCCGTGGCTGCCGCCAGCATTGCTGGAGCCTCCAAACTCCTCGCCGAGCCAGCTATTGGTAAGGCGGAAAGGTATATGAAGGAAAAGATGCAAGGTAAGGTTCCGGCGCAAGCGTCCCACACCTTCACCATTCGAGAGACCGGGCAACCGGTCACCGAAGTCGTCTTTCCCGTTCACTTGGGCGAGTACGGCTGGAGCACGAATAAGGGGAGTAGTGAGGCGGATGCTATTCCGCTCATTCAAAAGGAAAAGCGCCAATCGAAGGAGGACCCGGTCTTCCGAGTGAAATTGTCTTTCTTTTACACTCGCTCCCTGTTTCCATTAACCTACAAGACAGACGGAACGCCAATCGGCGCCGACATACAAGATTCCGAGATTTTGGCTTATCCATCTGAAGACGGGGTTCCGAGCGTTTTTCAGTGGTTAAGTGGGAATAATCCAAAAGAGCCGAGCCTGCTTCCCCTTTTTGCATCGGCAGCAAACGCACAAGATTTTAGGACTCATTGCGCCAAGGCTTTGGAGATCCTAGACAAGAAGGGCTTGAGCCTTCTCGACAGAAGTCTGGCCTTGCGAAGCTTTATCAATGTGGCAAGGGGCGGTACTGCGTGGTACGGAACTCCTCTCGCCACCGCCTGTGCACAAGGGGTCAATGCGAGCGTCAATAATACTTGGCTGGCCATATTTGGACCTGGTTCTGCGCCAATTCCGCCGACGGGTGGGGACACGATGCGGCGGCCGGTTCCCGGTCAAGATGGGCTGTATGACCAGTGGCTGCGGAAGAGCATTGAGCCGTTGAAGAATATGCGGACTGGCTTTAGGGCAAATGAGAATCAAGAAGCATATTTCCTAAAGGCGACCAAGAACGGTGACCTTACGGTCATCGCCCCCAAGGCAGCGGGAGCGTGGCCAGATCAACCGGCACAACCGGGGGCGAGACCTTGGGTGTCTCGGCTTGCCGCTAAGGCTCTCAAAGCAGTTGGCTGTTTCAGCTATCCATATTCGGACACCGCCTTCGACGCCCAGACAAAGGCCGGATCTTTCCTGATGCTTGACGATGCCGGTGTCATTTGGGTGGCCCTTCCCGAGTTTTCGCGATCCGCGAATAGCGGGTTTGGAGAACTTCAGATCTTCCAACTGAATAGCGATTGGAAGCAGTGGTATGACAGCCTTGTTCAATACGATCTGCTTGGAGCTACTGGCGACTGTAGAACCATCGTTCAAGCGCTCTCCGCGGCTCCTTTGGCTCCCTAATAAAATTAGCGGGCGGCCTCGCTACAGTACGAACGCGCTGCTGAAAAGCTCGACGCGGAAGTCTGGGCGAGCATTTGAATGCACCGGCGCTCGCGTTGTGAGGAGCTGTGGCCGTATTAGTGCGGCAAAAATCGAGCGGCGAGAATCGAGTGATCCATCCATTTGTATGCCATTTTTTCCGTCAACCCGGTTGATAGTCCGGTATTGATGCCGTGCAACGGCCCGCTCCGGGTCGCCTTCAGCCGGCAGCGTCTCCTCAACGCGATTGCAAGGCGTAGCTAGTCGCTAGAAAGGTTATTGGGTGCATGATAGGGGCCGATTCGGAACGGGCACGGCTCCGCTTTTATTGCCAATTGTCCGCCACTACGCCACCGTCTTTTGGATAAGAGATTTAGTTGTCCCACAAACCGTCGGATAACTTTTCTCGGAGGATCGATCATGGTTATTGATGCTGAGAAGATGCGGTTCGAACGTTATAGAGAGCTTCAGTCTGTGGAACGTTACCTAGCCTCTAGGAAGGGGAAAATGAACCGCCGAACAATGAACTACATGTTGGGCAGATGGAAAAAGTGCGTTTGCGTACTTTCCATCGCCAGCGCAGCAGCGGCATCCTTGAATGTTTTCGCGGTCGAGAGCGCTACCAAGCCATGGCTGAAAGACGACGCCATCATCATCATGGACCCTTACGAGGGCAATGATCCAGCAATCATCTGGAAAAAGGCAACGAGCGATCCACGGCTCAGGGCAGTCATTCATCGCGCTTCGATCGGGATGAAGGTCGACGATGCGTTCATTAGGACCGCGGAGATCGCATTAACGCATGGACTTAAACTGGGCGCTTACCACCTTGGGCTGCGTGGAGATCCGATTGCACAGGCAAACCTCTTTCTCGGCCAGGTGAGGAAGACAAGCGCCACATTCCTCGCCCTCGATATAGAGGGGATCGACGGCAACAACATGCCGCTGGTCGATGCCGAGCGTTTCATCCGATACATCCACGAAAAAACCGGCCGCTACCCTGCTCTGTATGGGACATTGTCGGTCGCAAACGCGATATCAGCAAATTACTCCGGCGATTCCGTGTTTGCGAAAACGCCATTGTGGCTCGCAAGTCCGCGCACAACACTGCCTGCGATTCCAACAAACATCTGGGAACGCGTCACATTGTGGCAATTCTCAAGTGAACTCAACTGCCCGGAGACAGTCCGGGCACTGGGCAAGGATTCTCTATGTGAACCCTATCGACCATACGCGGTACCCGGGACGCGCTACGACCTCGATCTCAATGTTCTGCTGGGTGACGAGTCGTTGCTTGAGAAACTATTCCCCGCTCGCCCCAGCGAATAGCGAAAACGTGATCTACATCTAGGGGGGATCGGTAAGTACTGGATTTAAAAAGTCTTCTCGACAATCAGCGCCAGATTTCGCACCAAAAGTACGACCACCTCAACAGGGGCATCGCTCGACGCCTCGGCTTAACGGAAAACACGGTCAAGGGACAAGTGTCGGCCATTCTTCACCGTCTTGGCGCTCGGACTCATATGAAGGTCATATCGCATATGAAGAATTTTTGCGTGCGCCTATGACCTGATCCCGTCCGGTGAGTAGCGCAAGAAAAAGCCCCCTCGATCAGTCGATCGAGGGGGGCGCTCGCTGTGATGCCTCAGATACGGCGCACGCGTCGCGCACTCGCCCCCAGGACCACTGGCTGGCCGAAGGAAAGGTTGGATGTCCGGGCAGGTGAGCCACCGCCGAATCTTGCCTGCATCTCGCTATTGCCAGTGATTAATCCAATGCTTGGCTAGGAGGTCGAGAAATCGCTTGGGGGGCAGCAACGATCGAAGTTCGTCTAGCCTGTCTTCGCCGTATTCCTCAACCGTATCGGTAAGCGCGGCCTTGAATCTAGAACTGCGCACGTCGAAAGGGGGAGGCGGGTAGTGTTTCTCCTTGTGGACTTGAACGACCTGAAGGGGATAGTCTTCCGAATAGGCTTTGTCATCCGCATCGATCTGAACGACGAAATCGGAGTAGAGCCAGTGAGGCTGCAATTTTTTTTCACCCAATCGGAAACAAAGAATCCAATCCCCTTGCTTGTATTGCCTGCCTCGAAAACTCAGGCAATCGTGCGCGGAGCGGACTCCGAATCTGCTCTTTGCTTCAGAATCGGCTTTTGCGGACGCGGCGCACCATTCGGTCCACCATCCCAGTTTCCATGGCTTCGGAGCGATGGATGATCGCCATTCGCTGAACTCAACTAATTCACCGTTGCCATTCGTGGAGTGCACCCCTCCCTTTGCGGCGGCAGCGTCTGCCTCCCGCTGCAGTTTGAGAAGTTCGGTCTTTTTCACCGGCTTGGGCGCGATACCCCTAATGAGCTGCTCGATGTCAACCTGCCCAGGCTCAAGGAGTACGCCGGCTTCCTTCAGGCCGCCTCTGGAGAGAGCGGACCCGGATGCATTTGCGGAGCTAATGACGCAACCGTTGACACTGGACCAATAGACCTTCATGTGCAAACCGGGTGAGTGGGACAACTCTGCTCCGCGCTTCATCAGGCGTTCCAGTGCTAGCGCGCTGGTTGATCCCGGTTTTAGGCAGCAGATGATTTCTAGCCCTTTGGGATGTGGCAGGAATGCATCTGCTGCATCGCCAACATAGGCAACGATTGCCACTCTTCGGTCCTGCATCTTATCGCTTTTGGCCAAGACCTTTTTGATCGCGGTGTGGACGGCGCTTGAATCGTAGAGAATTTTCACGTAATTTTTGTCCAGAACGTAAATATCTGATATTCGGCAAATGGGCCTTCGCGGCCATTCGCATTCCCATGGGCGAATGATAAGACCAGAGATGGATTAAACGACCGTCCAAGGCCGAAGGCTGCATCAGCAGCCGCTTCGAGGAAGCAGGCTGAGACGAAGCGTCGGTTTGCATAAATTTGTTCCCGCTTGTCGCCCGCCAGCAAGCCGATTCCAGGGTGATGGTAACAATTTTTCTTCAAAAAACGCTGCAAAAAATTGTTCCTCCGGCCGGCACTCGTCGGGTTGCGTAATATTGTTCCTGCTGGTCGCCCGACAGCCGGCCGTTTCCGAGGCACCGGGAACAATTTTATGCCAAGGAATTTTGCAGAATATTGTTCCTCCAGTCGACATTTTGAGTAATTTTGTTCCTTTTCCCAACGGATCGGTCAGTCGCTGCCTGGCCCGCTGCGGCTTGCGAAGCCGCGGACGCGCACCGTCAGGGGCGCCGTGTGCGCCCCCGCGCGAGCACGGTGCCAAGCCGGCGGCACGCCGGTGAGGCGGGAAGGGCGGCCGCCACGGGTCGGGCCTCCTTCCCGCGGCGCTCCTGGGTCTGGCCCATGGGGCCAGGAACAAATTTCTGCAAATTTCGGGAGCAGTTTTATGCAAACCGACGGACGCCGGCCTCATATCCTCCGAGCAAATCGGCTCATTTGACATAACGCCCGTACCCCGAAATTTTGCTGCTGGTTGCTGGGAAGTTATGTTGAACTGCGGAGGGTGGACGGCCGTCGGCGCCGCCAGTGCCCCAGTCGGTAGTCGACGCGCCCGCGCTCGAGCGCGAAACGGCAACAAGGTCGAAATGCGCGGCGGCATAGATGGCATTGCGCGCGCAGACTTCTTCGCCGTCTTTATAGAAAATGACCCAATTGCCGTCGCTGACGCAGTGAACCCCAGGGAAGACTTCGTCATGGCCGTTCGGACTGTCCAGCGGAAAGGGCGCGTTCGGGGTGGCCCAGTACTGGCCGCGCGGCGCGATAGTGTTTGTCATTCTGCTGTGGGAGCGAGGAGCGAGCCAAAGCCGTGAGTATGAGGAAGCACGCAAAGTCTAGACATTATGCCGGGGTATGTCTGACGGGACGGTCTGTGGCATCGCCAACCTAGTCGCCAGCGAGAGGTCACCATCGGCGGGGCCGTGCGGTGCGGCAGGTCATGGATCTTGGCATTTCACGATCCGTGGTTAGCGCCATCCCGGATAGCATGAGCCACGCTGAAATGAGATGTACAAATCTTTCAGCGCGAGCTTTCTTGAATCAGGCCGGCGCCTAACATACGCTGACCTGCACCAGCGCCGCGAAGTGGGCTCAGACAACGCAGCCGCAGCGCGCAACGGCGTCAGGTGGGGCTGGCAGTAGCTGAAGTACGGGCCGGCACGCATCGGGTCATGGTCGGGATGGTGATGGTGCCGGGACGGAATTGCCGACACCGCGCCTCCCTTTGACGAAGGAAAAAACAGGAACGCGGACATTCTGTGCGAATGACCGCTGGGGGCATTGCTGCGCGGTTCTGTTCACGCAAATTGGCCGGGACGCGCTGCCTTTTTCGATGACGAGGGCGGGGGCCAACTGCTGCAACACACCAGGCAGGTCAGGCCATTCATGGCGCGCATGGCGCGCCGTTCAGCGACTGGCGGGGAGTATCCGTGACGGCTTTGCCGCCGACGGCAGGCATCGCTTTGCCCGCGGCCGCGCAAACGAGGGGTCTCAAATGAACCTGAGCGGATGGGATACGGTTTTCGTGGGGGACATGGCGGTCATCAATGCCGCGATGTCGGCAAGTTCGGCGCAACTGCTGCAGGAGTTCTCCTTTGCCCAGGACGGATTCTCGGCGAGCGGAACCTTCGGCACCTGGCAAGTCGTGCCTGGCGGTTCGGGCGAACTGCTACTTCTGCAGATCGCGCTGGAATCGGGCAGCATGACGATGTCCGCCGGCACGACGCCCATCGATCTCAGCGGTATGTCCGTGCAATTGCTGGTCTCGCTGCAGCTCCTTCCGACCGGTGCGGGTAGCGGCGTACTCTCGCTGCAGTTCGACTTCACGGCGGTGGGGCCAGCGACCACGTCCGGCGCTGGCGTGGTGACGCCGCACGCCGTGCTTGACAACGGCAAGCTGACGCTCGTGCAAGAAGCCGCGCTTGGCAACGCCATCGCCAATGCGCTGGTCAGGAACGCCGGGCGCATCTCATTCATGTTTGCCTCGATCAATCCTGCGCGCGCAGCGGCGGTGCCATGGATACAGCCCATTGCCAGCCGTTATTGCTACCTGGCGCCCGCGGGCATGCCGCCAGCGCTGGCAATCCTGAGCGTGAACGCCGGACATAGCGCTGAGGGCCTGCCGCTGACGGTCGATCCCGCCGTGCTGCAAGGCGATGGCAACGCGGGGCTGGCCATTTCGCCGGCGCTGTTTCTCCAGAATGTCGTGGGGCCGGCACTGCTGCAAAGCCTGGGCTGCAGCGGCACGCTCGTTGTCAACAGCGCTGGCGTGCTGCAGAACACAGCTGCTTTGCCCTTGCGCGAGGTAGACCGTGCCGGCGAGTCGTACCATCCGCAGATCGATTCGCTGAGCGTGACGGTGGTCGACGCTCAAATCCAGATCGCAATCAAGGGTTCGTGCGACATGCATATGGGCGTCAGTATGACGTTCAGCGCCACCTCAGGGCTGGCTGTTGCGCTCAGCGTCGACGAAACATCGCTGCAGTTTTCCACCGTGGGAACGCCCACCTTCCACAAGGACGTCAGCATTCCCTGGTACGACCATCTGTTCGACATATTCGGCGGCGTTGCCGAGATCATCCTGCAGGTCTGCGTTGCAGCCATCTCCAGCGAGTTGGGTGAGGGCATCTGGGGGCAGACCACGTCCAGCGCGCTGGTCGGCGGCGCCCCTTCGCTGGTTGGCTGGGCCAATGGCGGTGGCTTCTCGGCCAGCGAGGCAACACTGGCCTCCGGGTTTTACATGCGCGGTGCGCTTTGAAGCGGTCTGGTAGCCGTCCCGGCTGCGCTACCGCAATTTCTGTCAACTCACTGGGAGAATGAAGATGACGGACACGGTCGACACCAATGGCTGGCACACGGTGGCAGCCATCACCTATGCAGACGTCAACAAGGCGATCGCCGCGGCTGGCAAGGGGCCGCAATCCTTTGACCAGGCCGCGTCGGATCACTCTGCCATGGTCAGTGGCACATTTGGCAAGTGGAGCCTGACCACTGGCGGCTCAGGTCCCGTCATGATGATGGCGCTGCCGATCACCGGCGGCAATGTCATGGTCGGTGACACGCAGTACCCGATTACCCCATGCACGGCGACCATTCGCCTGCAGGCCACCTATGTCCCGCAGTCCAACTCTAGCGTGGTCAACTTGGTCAACGACAGCACGCAGCCGGTGGCGGTGGAATCATGCCTGCCCGCGCAATCGAACTTCCTTGCCGATGCCTCGCTGAAGGAATTGCTCGGCATCTGGCTGAACGCGAATCTCAACGCATTCAGCGCGGTGTTCGCCTCAGTCGACCTGGACGGCCAGTTCACGAAGCAGGGGGTGTCGTGGCTCAATCCGTCATTCAAGGGCTATGCCGTCGCGGAGCCGACGCAGGCGCCGACGCTGCAGAATAGTGTCTTTGCCGTGCTCTGCCTGATCGACGAGACGCCGGAACCCCCGGGACTGGTCTGGCAGGTGTCTCCCTATGCCATTCCGTCCGGGGCGAATGCCGCCTTCCTGATCGCGCCGGAGAAATTCCTGTCGCACATGATGCTCGCCGCCGTGCCAGCGATGTTTAACAACATCAGCGACCAGCCGCCTGCCAATAACTTCGCCATCGACAACTCCGGCACGCGCATCCGCAATATCAATCCGCTCACACTCAAGCAGGTAAAGCTTGAGAACAACAACGTGGTGACGCCCACGGTGGCGGCAAGCAACTTCACGATCCAGCTCGATGCCGGAGAACTGGAGATCGCGATTCTCGATATGCAGTTCGAGTACTCGCCTGGCATCACCGTCCATTTGAACTACAGCGGCCGCTCGGTGATCTCGCTGGACGCCGCCCATGACATCCTTCAGATGGCCGCCACCACACAGACCGGCAGCGGCAGCGTGGAGGTCAGCAAGGGGCTGGAGATCGCGCAGATCGTGCTCGGCGTGGCCTCGATCGTGCTTGCAGTAGTTGGCGGTGTCGGCGGGGCGGTAGGGCGCACCGCGAGCGCGGCGGTCGAGAGCGCGACGGCGGCCAGCCTTGGCGCGGCGGAGGCCTCGGGCGAGGATGCCGCCACCGCGGCAGAGGCCACGGTGTCGGCGTGCCGTGGCCTGATCAGTGGCACGCCCGCGGAGGTCTCGCAGATCGCGGCACGCTGCTTCGCGGTTGCGAAAGTCGCCGCAATCGGAGCCTTCTGCACGACGCTGATGCCGGCCATCACCATGATCATCAACGCGGTGGCGGACGGCGACTACCAGTCCATGCCGAAGATCACGGATCTTACCAGCAATGCCATCGGCAAGTCCGTGATCTGGCCGGACGCGGTCGGCGAGTTCACCTTGTCGTCGGCCACGCTCAATGGTGCCTTCCAGTTCGGCCTGGTGCACGCTGCAAGCTGACCCTGGGGAATCTGCCATGACTGCATTCACCGCGCCCCCGACTGACACCGCCGAAACCTACGGCTGGGATACCGTGTTCGCGACCCATATTGCGGACGCCAATGCCGCGATCATCAAGGCAGGATCGTCGCCGTCGTCCTTCGTGTCGGCCGACGTAGCCGACGGCTATTCCGTCAGCGGCAGCTTCGGGCCATGGCAGATCGTTACAGGCGGGTCGGGCGACCTGATCCGCCTGTCGATCCCGTTCCAGGACACTGTCGTACGCGGGCCCGGGAATGCTTCGCAGACCTGCGCGGGCGCCGCGCTGGTGGACGTGCGCCTGGCCTATCTCGATCACGACGAAGCACCGCCAAGCGGCGTTAACAAGGTGCTCAAGGTCCAGGCGCAATCGAGCGGACCAGACTATCCTGCCGCATCGGTGGTGTCCGTCACCTATGCGGCCACGGCGCCTAGCTTTCTTGCCCAGGCGGCTCTGGAAGGTATGCTGGGCGACTGGCTGAATGAAAACCTGCAGGATTTCGACCACGTCTTTGCCACCGTCAACCTGGATCGCACGGCAGACCAGGGCGCTTTCCAATGGATGCAGCCAACCTATGTCGGCTACGCATACGCCGACATGGGCACGCCAGGCGACGGCTTGCTGAGCGTACTCTGCATGACGCAAGGGCGTGCGGATACCGGCCTGGCACAGCAGGTATCGGGCGTCGTTATTCCTTCCAGGCAGCGTGCGGGCTTCCTGGTCTCCAAGGAGCGGCTACTCGCGAACCTGCTGCTGCCTTGCATGCCGCAGGTGTTCCAGGGCGCGGCTGCGTCTGATTTTGCCCTGTCGGCGTCAGGGGACGCCATCGTCAATGCGAGCGGCAACATTGGCTTCCAGGTCACGACACCTGCCTCCACTGGCCATGCACCCGTTACGTACCACGCGCAGGTCGTCAATCTCCAGCTGACCGTCGAGGCGCAGGAGCTGCAGATGAGCGTCACCACAGTTACGGAGGTTTCGCCGGGGATACAGGCCTACTGCCAGACGCAGAACTTCCTCGGCATCCGGCTGGTGAACAAGCAGGACGGCACGCAGACCCTTGGTTTTTTCGACAGCCGCCCGGCGGTAAAGACGCACTGGACCCAGGCCAGCCCCGGGATCGAGATCACGGAAGAAATTCTCGGCATCGTCGCCTTGCTGCTGGCAGCGGTCGCCGTCGTCGTGTCAGGCGGCGCCGCGATCGGAGCGGTGGCGCTGATCGTCGGGCTAGTGGCAGGCGTCATGACCCTCACCACGACGATCATCGAGTCGGTCGGCAACAATGACGCACCGTCGATTGACGCGCTTGTGCTCGACAGCAGCGGATCGATCACGTGGCCGGATTCAAAGGATTTCCAGTTGGGTAATGCCTGCCTGAATGATTCGTTGCAACTGGGCGGAACGCTGTCGGCAGCTGTGTCCCAGCCGGTGTCGATGGCAGTTGCGACGCGTTGCGGCGACGCCCTTCATACACGGTTGGACGGAAGTTAGTCCGTACATTCGACAATGGGCATTCCCTCCCAAAAGGCCAAGATCGAGTTGGACAGGACGATAGCCGGCGCGATTGGTTTGCATTGGGTTGACTGCAGTGCAACGTTGAGCAAGGCCAGCCGAGAGCAACTTTCGGCGTCGCAGTGTTGGAAGACCGCGCCAAAGCGGGGGCTGACGAATGGACTGCCGCTGAGAGTCCAATAAGGCACCTACAATGCGCGCATTGCTTCCGATCCCGGGCCGGCGCCCCCCGTCCTTCAACTTCGAATTACTCTGCGCGGCCTGAGCCCACTGGTTTGGCGACGTGTCCTCGTTCCCGAGCATTTGACGCTCGGGCAATTGCACAATGTCATCCAGGTCATCATGGGCTGGGCCGACGAACATCTGCACGCGTTCAGCATTCTTGGCAGGCGTTACGGCGAAGCTCATGAGGGCGTCCTGCAGTCCTGCACAGTGGCAAACGAACTGCCGCTGACCGAGTTTCATCTCCGAGAACACGAAGGCTCCGTCTACGTGTATGACTTCAACGCGTGGTGGCGCCGCGAGATTCGGATGGAGCGGCGTATGCTGCGCCGGCATCCTGGCCGGCTGCCGCGTTGCGTGGCGGGTTTCGGGCCTTGCCCGCCAGAGGACATGGGCGGGATCGAGAGGTATCTGGAGGCCAGGGACGAACGCAGTGAGTATGAGTTCCTCGATTGGCTCGAGTTACTGCGCGAGGGGCCAATCGTACTGGAAGACTTACGCGAGGAGGTTGACCGGTGGTTGACTTGGCTGGATCGTCGCTTTGACCGTCAGATCGTCAATGATCGGTTGCGAGAGTTCCAGGCGTGGACTGGTCGCCGCAGAATGTTCATGGGAAAAGGGCGGCCATGCGTATCAGCTCGCAAATCGTAGTGCAGGACGAAGGGGAAAGCGCTCGCCACCGTCACGGAGATCGATGCGCTCAAGACAGGGGATGTCGCCGAGGTCGATACCAGGCATGTCCAGATCTCGAACGGAGGTACGAGAATGTGCAGTGTGTGATCGGCATCGACCATGGAGCCCAGATCCGTAGGAAAGGCGAGGCGAGCCGGCGGAGACTGCACGCCAATGTCTCCTGACTCTACAGACGTTTGGTGGCCTAGGAGCCGGGATGCCGATAGCTGCCTGGGAAGTGACCAGTTCTCCGATAGAAGCAGTAGATCCCGCTTTTTCGAAGGGCTCAGGTTCAGCCGACCTCGCCATTCAAGAAGCGGGCAAATGGCTCAACTGCCCGGCTACCGCCTTTGCGTTTCCGCCATCTCTAGCCAGCTACGGTCAGCTGCATCGCGCGGGGCCGATGGGATGTTGCGATAGGGCACGATAACGGGGCCTTATCTCCCTGATGACGCGGCCTCGCGCGGTTCCCCCTGAGCCACAGCCCGGCCTTCTCTGCTGCAGCAACGTTCGTCAGTGGTGCAAAATATGCGCACAAAACGGCACATACTCGAACCTCACGGGTGACTGTAAATCACCTTCGCTGACGTGACGTTTCGAATATTGCGAATTCGATTATTTCGAATTATCATGCACGAACACGTAGCACTTGGAGTCCTTCATGCACGCCACCATCACCAACACGACGCTGCCCTCAGCAAACGAAAGTGCTATCGCCCGTGAATCGAGCCGCAGCCTGGCGGTAGCCTTGGACAGCCGCTCCGAGACGCAGCAGTTCGACTTCAAGACTGACAAAGGCGAGTTGCACAGCGTCACATTGCCCACCTCCGCGTTGAGGCTTCTCGTCGAGGTTCTCGCTGAAATCGGCCAAGGGAACGCCGTCTCTATTATTCCCATTCACGCCGAACTGACGACGCAAGAGGCGGCGGACCTGCTTAACGTCTCTCGGCCGTACTTGGTTCAGCTTCTAGAGAAGGGGGAAATTCCGTTCCGCAAAGTCAACACGCATCGGCGCGTCCTCTACCAGGACGTTGTTAGCTACAAGCAGCGCATTGATGACGAGCGACGTAAGGCACTAGACGAACTCGCGGCGCAGGCCCAAGAGCTGGACATGGGCTATTGAGCATGACTTCCAACTTCGCTGTAGTCTACGATGCCTGCGTTCTCTATCCTGCGCCGCTGCGGGATCTGCTGATGCGCCTCGCGCTGACAGATCTGTACCGTGCCAAGTGGACGAATGAAATTCATGACGAGTGGATTCGCAACCTCCTGGCGCGGCGGCCGGAGCTTTCCCCGGATCGCCTGGCAGGCACGCGCGAACTGATGAACCGAAGTGTTCGCGATTCACTAATTAGCGGGTACGAGCACCTTATTGAGTCCATTAAGCTGCCTGACCCTGACGATCGACATGTGGTTGCGGCCGCAATTCATAGCGGCTCTGAGGCAATCATCACGTTTAATATGAAGGACTTCCCGGAAGCCGCACTCAAGGAGTTCAATGTCGAGGCGATCCATCCGGACGATTTCGTCGTGGACCTCTTCGATCTGAATGCAGGGAAGGTCCTAGCGGCAGTGGCGGAACACCGTGCGTCTCTGAAGAATCCACCGAAATCTGCTTCGGAGTATTTGACTACCCTTTCGGCACAAGGCCTGACGCAAACGGTGTTGATCCTAACGCAGTACAGTCTGGCAATTTGAATCCCCCGGGCGGTTTTGCCAGCCCGTCCTCATCTCCACTTCCCGATGCAAGCGCTGGTGGGACTTGCTTCGTCGCACAGTCGCGTAGGCTGCCACGTTGGGAAGGCGCCGCCCTGCAGGCAATGCGCGCCGCGCGGGCGCGCACGATCAGGCGTCCCCGCCTGGACGAGCGCCTGGAACGCAAGCAATCTGCTACCGCCCATCAGGAGGCGGTCGACCGAATGTCGGATATCTGCAAACTTGCCATTGGTCGTGTCCAGCCGCTTGCTCAGTGCCATCCAGATGGTATGCAAACCAGAGCAATACATTATGTTGCGTAACAGTGCGTCGCATTCGACGCACAACAAAGAACCCGCCGAAGCGGGTTGATGGGTCGGGCGTCGGAACGAAGTAAAAGTGAGGTTGCGGCCCGGTATGGGTGGCCGCCTTTGGGTACGCTCGTTCCGACTTGGGGCCAGTCTACGAGCACCGGCTTCTGTCCCGTATTGGGGAAAATCGTCATTGCAGGACGATGAAGTGATTCGGCGTAGACGCCGTCGGTGTCCGCCAATGGGAGTGCCATCGTCCAAGCCTTGCGGCACGGCTTCGCGTTACTCCGTCAAGAACGTCTCACCTAGACTTGACACCAATCAAGGCGACGAGATACGCGACCGTCTAGCCTTCCCGTTTTGGCGACCCCCACGCCCGCGTTAGGAGACTGACTATGCTGACCCAGAAGACGAAGGACATCGTAAAGGCCACGGCACCGGTTCTGGCCGAACACGGCTATGACATCATCAAGTGCTTCTACAAGCGCATGTTCGAAGCCCATCCCGAACTGAAGAATGTGTTCAACATGGCCCATCAGGAACAGGGCCAACAGCAGCAGGCGCTGGCACGGGCGGTCTACGCGTATGCGGAGAATATCGAGGACCCAAGCAGTCTGATGGCCGTACTGAAGAACATTGCCAACAAGCATGCGAGTCTCGGTGTCCGACCGGAGCAATATCCCATCGTCGGTGAAAACCTGCTGGCCGCCATCAAAGAAGTGTTGGGCGACGCCGCAACCGACGACATCATTTCCGCATGGGCGCAAGCCTACGGGAATTTGGCCGATGTCCTGATGGGCATGGAGAGCGAGTTGTACGAGCGTTCTGCGGAACAACCCGGTGGCTGGAAGGGGTGGCGTACCTTTGTTGTTCGCGAAAAGCGGCCGGAGAGCAGCGTGATCACGTCGTTCATCCTTGAACCCGCTGATGGTGGGCCGGTGGTGAACTTCGAACCCGGCCAATTCATCAGCATCGCGGTTGATGTGCCAGCACTCGGCTTGCAGCAGATTCGCCAGTACAGCCTGTCGGATATGCCCAATGGGCGCAGCTATCGCATTTCAGTGAAGCGCGAGGGCGGCGGCGCGCAGCCAGCGGGCTATGTCTCCAACCTGCTGCACGACCATGTCAACGTCGGTGACGAGGTCAAACTGGCCGCGCCATATGGCACCTTCCATATCGACGTGAACGCCAAGACGCCAATCGTCCTGATCAGCGGCGGCGTCGGATTGACCCCGATGATCAGCATGCTGAAACGGGCAATACAGGACCCGCAGCGGCAAGTGGTCTTCGTTCACGGCGCACGAAACAGCGGGGTACACGCCATGCGCGACCGGCTGCGCGAGGCCGCCAAGACGAATGCCAATTTCGATCTGGTGGTGTTCTACGATGATCCGCTGCCGCAGGATGTCGCAGGCCGGGACTACGACTTCGCCGGGCTTGTGGATGTCAAGAAGATTAAAGATTCGATCCTGCTGTCTGATGCCGACTACTACATCTGTGGACCAATTCCGTTCATGCGCATGCAGCACGACGCGCTGAGAGATTTGGGCATCCATGAGACACGCATCCACTATGAGGTGTTCGGCCCGGACCTGTTTGCCGAATAGCAGGAAGCCGGTGGGAAGTGTTTAGGGGCGAACTGGCCGCCAGCAATGCTTCCCACTGGCCCGATCTGCGCCACACGGCAATCACGCGACTGACAGCAAAGCTAACAGTGATATCGTGAAGGTGCAGATGTCCAAGGATTTCAAGATGCTGTGAGCCGCATCTCCAGCACGACATCCATACAAGAATGGGAGGCCAGAGAAGTGCATTCTCAATCCGACCGCCGACATTTCCGCGGCGAAGCTGCTCGTCGCCATTGAACGACTAGCCTCCTGCACATACCGCTATGTTGCTCGCCGATAGCGAACCCCACTCGGTCCCTGTCGTACAATCGTGTCGACCACTCGGCGACGGCACGGTAGTCGTAGAGGTCGACGACTTTGCCGTTGATGAGATTGCGGCGCTGCGCGAGCTGGCTGCATTGGGCACTCCCATTCAGGTTCACTAGTGTCAGTGTCGAGCCATAGGAATACACACGACGGAATTATTACTTGTGCTGGCTGTGCTGGCTGTGCTGGTTTGGCCGCTTGGCTTCGGTGTTTGGACGTGGTCCCGCATCCTTGACGCTGCTGTTGCTCGCAAGAAATCGCATTGACAAGGCCACGTACTGGGGGCTTTCGTCGGCTCGATTTTCGGGGCATTCATCCTCATCTGTATAGGGCTGGTCGTAACCACATGTTTGGGCAACAACACCCCGTGGGGCTAGCAGTCATCGTGGTTTATTGGGGTCTTATGGCCATCGTGCTTGGTGGAATACTGCACCAAACACGGGGTAGGGCGACCGCGATGCGCACGTCGCCAACAGCGGCGCTGGGAAAGAAAGCCGGCTAAGAGCCATCGCCCCGTCGGGCGCCGTCGAGATGGCATGCCAGTAACGGGCCGGAGAGCCGACCTCCGCCAACGTCACAAACGGCGATGTCTTTGACTGGCGAGCGCGTAGCCTACGATGCCCGGCGCGGCGTCTTTGGCCATTACCCCCGGCTCGCGCCGTCACTTTGGCAGGTGTTGGGTATCCGAGCCCGCAATTGCCCGATTCTGTTCCGCGCTTGGCATGATCTCGTAGCGGCAAGAGCAGCCTACGAAGCCGTGAGCGTCAGTTTTGACGTCGCTTCACCATCGGCAGCACATCGGAATCGCCGAGCCGCGCCCGTAGCACGGCATTCTCAGCGAGCAATACCTCGTTGATCGACGCCAGCCGACTCATGTCCGAGCTGAGGTTTGCAATGTCCTGCCGAAGCTCACGAATTTTTACGTGCCGTCTTTAGCTCCAGTTGCTTTGCTTTGCGTTGCGCTGAGCGCGACTGTCGCGACCTTGGGCTAGTCGAATGGCTTCAGCAATCTTGGGGTAGTGGTTGTGGGTCAGTGGACCGGTCACCCCGGCCTCTTCGGCAACTGCGCTGATGGTCAGCTTCTTCGCGTTGGTGTGGCGAGCACGACCTTGCTGGATTCGAAACATCGCCAGGCGCAGATCCTTCTCGCGCTGATCTGCTCGCTTGCGTTGTTTGCTCATGGCGCGGCAGACCCCGAATTATCCCCCTGACTCAGGGTCACCAACACATCGCTACAACGCTGCATGTCTCGGCGGACCAAATTTCGTCCGCCTTCGCCGAAGTCATCACAGGCTAGCACTTCCTGCAGATGGTCATGGAGGCCCCGATAGAGCGGAGCGTGCTCTGGCCCGATGATCGCGTTGTTGCAGCCGCTGCAACGCGTGCGCTCTAAATCATTGCCGACACACCGGTTATCGTCGGCTGTGCACCACGCATGCCCGCTGCTGCGGATGGACCTACTTTCCGCCAACGGCCGAACCATCTGGCGGTGGTCTTTGAAAATAGTCACGGCCTGGCCGCCGCGCCAGGACACGATATTTCGACCGTAGCCACCGGCCAGGGCGGTGCCGGATCGCAGCCAGCCTTCCACGACTTCCGTCTTGATGTCGTCAAGTTCCGTCTGGATCTCGGCGTAGCGCGCAATCTCCTGTGACTCGTTAAGAGCGTAGCCTAGCGTCATGTCCATCGACCAATGCTTGAAGTGTGATCGTAAGTACCGCAGGTCTCCGAACTGAGTCCGGGCGGCATAGCTTGCGAACTTCCGTCGAAAGTGATGGCTGGCCAGTTCCCAACCCAAGCCGCAATTCTGCGCGAACGATTTCAACGCCTTGTTCCACGCCCCTAGTGACATCGTGCGCAACTGGTTGCCTCTGTTCGGCGTTATGGCCAGGAAGACAGCGTTCAAATGCAGTTGCGCCTCGGCAAGCTCAGGGTCCAGAGGGTCCTGCGAACGAAGGGCTTCGATCTCGGCCTCAATCATGGCCCGATAGGGAGCAGACCACCGCTCCATCACCTTCAGCGCAGTCACAACCGCCTCAGGAACCGCAGGCACAGTTGGCCGGGGCTGTCATGCGTCGGGCTGACGTAACACAAAACAACGCCGACGACAAGGCGTTGCTCAAGCACTTCGGCCCATTCTGGCCGCCTGGCACCATCTTGTTCGGCGCCGACGGGCGAGAGAGCCCGGTGCGGGTCATCGGCTATCAATCCACATCCCGCTTCCTTGACAGCCTCGCGCGCGCTTTCGGCAAGAAAGGCAGGCCCTAAGGACGGCATCTCACCGATTTCAACCGCTAGGACAACGTCACGTGCCCCGGCCGCCCCTTCGAAAAGACGGGAAGATGTTCAACTTCGGCGGGCCGGCTGCCTTGGCAGCATAATGTGCGTCGCGGCAGCCTTGTCGTGCCGACCTCGATGACCGGGTGATGTCGCATGCATCAATTGAAAGCACGAGTCTGGAGGCAGCTATGGATATCCTTTCCGCAAAAGCGATGGCGGCCTACTGGTCGGGTCCAGAGGTGGCGACGAACGTCGTCATTTTCCTAAATTTACTGGGGGCTCTGTTGCTAGGGCTCTTAGTCGGTTATGAGCGCTCGTTCCACGGCCGCGCCGCGGGTATGCGCACCTACGGACTGGTGTGCATGGCCTCGGCAGCCTTGACCGTGATCGCTGGATACCCCGGATTCTGGTATGGAGGACACGCGGCCACGCCAGAGTTCGTCGATCCGACACGCGTCATCCAGGGAATCGTCACCGGTATCGGCTTCCTGGGAGCCGGGGTCATTGTCAAGGAAGGCTTCAGTATCACTGGACTGAACACGGCTGCGTCGATCTGGGCTTCGGCGGCAATCGGGGTGATGGTTGGCATCGGCTTCTACGCTGCCGCGATATTGTTGGCGGTGTTGTCCGCGCTGTGTATGTCCATGATATCCAGATTGGAACAGCGGCTCCCCTCCCGCGGCGGGGTCGCGATTGTAGTGCGCTACCACAAGGACTTTTTGCCGAACGAAGAAGCGCTGCGCGAGGTGTCGGGCGAACACGGCTACGAAATCGCTCGCGGGACCCTGTCGATTACTTTTCGCGACGGTCAGCCCGAGTGGCACTTCATTGCGGTCGCCCGGGACAAGAGCAAGAGTGCCTCAGTCTCCGAGCTGGCACACATGATGAGTCAGTACAAGGGCGTAGAGAGCTTCCATGTCTCCCCAGCGCGGCACTGAAATCCTGCGCAACTCCTGCATGTGAAACGATCCGCGCTTGGCGGCTTCCCTGCAAACGAACCTGCTGCATCGCCATCAATATGGATTTCGGATTCGATCTTTGGTGTGTCGATCTAAACTAGCTAACCCGCGACTGCAGCCAATACAGCCAATCCCGCGAGCAACGCGCAACAAGCCGTCACCGAATTACCTCGTCGACGCACCCACAGCGTGGCTTCACGGTGACCGCTTTATTGCTGATAGCGGCAGTTGAGGCGCAGTTCCCAAAGCGGACAGTGGTGGAACACCGGCTTCTGCTCACGGTCGTCCGCAATGGCCGACGACTTGCCGGATCATTTCTATACATGAATGACCGGTACGCGCAGCCGACGTTCGAATGTCCGCGCGAAAGCATGGGTCTATGACCGCAGCCGGGAAGCGACTTCCGTCAGCCGCAAAGCGGTCGGCACTTGCCGAATACCGCCGTTGCGTTCCCCGTCCGCTCGGACAAGCAACGGGTGCCTCAGCGAGCGGCGTTCGGATGAACGTGAGGCAGCGCGCGGGAGGAGACGATAAGGCACGATAACGGGCGCTTATCGGCCAAAAGGCACTCAACAACAGCAGCCTTTTCCAGGCTGCGCTAAGCTGCTTGTGCGCATGCCGAGGCCGCCAGGCTATCTGCGGCTGATTGACGATGGTATCCCTCCATCTCCGAAAAGAAGACCACCGCCTTGCCGCTTAGTCAGTCCGCGGTTTGGCGCGGTCTTCGCGTCCTTCGCCCCGACAGTCCTCCAAGCCCATTCCTGCAGAGGGAACGGTCGGCGCGGCAACCCATAGGGAAGTCGCAGTTTCGGTTTGAGTTGGCACTCAGCGGATCAGGCGACGCCGCCCGCAGACCTCCGGCCGCAGCACTGCATGCGCGATGCAGATTCTCCGCAACTTGCCGTTACCGAAACTGCCCGTGGTCGACCTCGCACCCTGACAGTGTCCGGTCGGAGCCAAGCCCTCAGCAGGACGCAGCCTGAGACAATGTCAGTGCGCAATAGGCCGGCCGGCCTGCACCTGAGTGCTCCAGGGAGATGACTTCGTCGGCCTCGACTGCGCGCGCGCAGTATGCGGGTTCGACAGACTTAGCTATGCGCGCGCAGTACGAGGGCTCTGCCTTGGCCATGCGTGCACAGTAGGCGGGTTCCTCGGCTGCTGCCCGAGCGCAATATGAGGCAGAGGTCAGCGGACTGCCGAATTCGCGCATACTCAAGGCATCGCTCACTGCGGCCAGTTTCAACAGGCGGGCCTCATCTTCCGGGCCATCGATGCCAACGTACGGGTCGTGGTGCAGGACATATCCGAAGATAGTCTCGCAATCGCTGGCATAACGCCTCGTATCCAGGATGTGGGCATGCCAGAACGCATCCACCTGTTCGCTGGGAACGGCAGGCGTGCCCGGATACTTCGCCGCCAGCTTGAGGAATTCCCGGTAGCCGCTCTGCGCCTGTTCCAACGATTCCGGAGTCCAAGACGTATGCTTCTGGTGCAGCAGCTTGGCCTTCATCCTGGAAAAGTCGAGGGCGTCGATGGCCTGCCACATGATTTCAACGGTACGGTCCTGCATGATTTCACTCCCTGTTATTGGACTACGTAAGCACGCGCCGGACCCATTCAGGCGCGCATCGGTTGCGGTCCCTGCTCGAAAGCGGGACCATTCTCCATGCAGCTGGCCAGGAACGACGTGATCTTAGCCGGCGGCAGCGGATGGCTGAAGTAGTAGCCCTGCACTTCGTCGCAGCCTTCGCGGCGCAGGAACTCGAGCTGCGCCTCGTTCTCCACGCCTTCGGCGACCACTTCCAGTCCGAGTCGGTGGCCGAGCCCGATCACGGCGCTGGTAATCTGCGTGTCGCTGCGGCTTTCCGGGATGTAGCGGACAAAGCTGCGGTCGATCTTGACCGTATCGATTGGGAAGCGGCTCAGGTAGGCAAGCGAGGAGTAGCCGGTGCCGAAGTCGTCAATCGCGAGTCGCACGCCTGTGCGCTTCAGGCGCGAGAACCAGCTGGAAGCCTGATCGGCATCCCTCATGACCATACTCTCGGTAAGTTCAAGCTCCAGGAGGTTGCCCGGCAGGCCCGCTTGTCGCAGGGCATCGATGATGGTCAGCCTGAGCGACTTGTCGGCGAACTGCCGCGCCGATAGATTGACCGCTACACGTACCGGCGGCAGTCCCTGCGCGCGCCAAGCGGCATTCTGGCGACACGCTTCGCGCAGGGCCCACGCGCCAATCTCGACAATGGCGCCACTCTGCTCCGCGAAGGGAATGAAATCTGCGGGCATGACCATGCCGAGTTCCGGATGACGCCAGCGGATGAGTGCCTCGACCGCCGTGCACGCGCCCGACGCGAGCGCAATGCGCGGCTGGTAGTAGAGGATGAATTCCTGCTGTTCGAGCGCACGGCGCAGGTGCGACTCCATGTCGATGCGCCGCTGCAGGGACGCGCTCATGCCCTGGCAGTAGAACCGGTAGCCGTTCTTGCCAAGCTGCTTGGCACCGTACATGGCCAGGTCGGCATGCTTGAGCAGGGTCTGCCAATCGTTGCCGTCCTCGGGGAAGGAGCTGATGCCGATGCTCGCCGTCATGCGAAGTTCCGAGTCATTGACGACGAAGCCCGGCGCGAGTGCAGCCTGGATCCTGGCGATGGTCCGCTCCAGGAGCGTCGAATCGCCCTTGGGATCCAGCAGCACGATGAATTCATCACCACCGAAGCGGGTGATCAGTTCCACGTCATGCAGGCTCTCGCGCAGCCGGCCGGCCATCTCGCGCAGCACGGTGTCGCCAGCGTTGTGGCCGATGGTGTCGTTCACGACCTTGAATTCGTCCAGGTCCACGAAAATGACATGCAGGGGGTGATTGCCGGCGCGGGCGCGGGTCAGCGCCTTCTCGAACTCGGCCTTGAACATGAGGCGGTTCGGCAGGCCGGTAAGGACATCGTGATTGGCGATGAAGCGCAAGTTCTCCTCGGCCTGGCGCCTCAGCAGGAAGTGTCCGGTCTGATTGGCAATGCCGCCCGCCATTGCGAGCGCGTGCGCGTCCGGGCTGCGCCTGGCACGGGAATAGAGTTCGACGACGCCGAGCGTCACATGCCCCCGGCTCAGCGGGAAGGCGAACACCGTCCGGATGCCGCCCGCGTCGAACCACCCGGCTTGCGCATGCCGGGCCAGTGCGCGCCGGTTTGCGTACCATTGCGGCGCCTGCAAGACCGCGGCGCCGACCGGCCATGCGGGGCGTTCGGCAAGCCAGGGCTCCAGCGCCTTGACCCGGGCCAGGCTCACCGGCGGTAGCTTCAGCCCATGGCTGTCGTCGCCCGGCCAGAAAGCGCCGGCCTCCCAGTCCATGCCTTCGAGCAGTGTGTGGACGATCTCTTCCAACCCCTCGATTTCGCTGGTGGCGGTAGCCAGGTGCAAGGTGATCTGGTGTTCCTGCGCCCGCGCCTGCTCGGCGGACTTGCGCTGGCTGATGTCCTGCGCGGTTCCTCGCAGGACGGCGCTGTCCGGCGCCCCATGTGCGTGCCCGATCAGGTGCAGCCAGCCCCGGCGCCCGCGCCCCGACCGGTAGGGGCACTCAAACTCGAATGGCAGGCGGTCCTGCAGGGCTGCCCGCATCCTTTCGCGCAGCACGGCGCGGTGGCCGGCGTCGATCGCCTGGAACAACGTTTCCGGCGTCGCTTGGTCGCCGCGCCATCCGAGCAGGCGGGCCATTTCGCGAGAAAAGTGCGCGCTGTCCTTGCCCAGGTCGATCCGCCAGTCGCCCAGGTGGGCGATCTGCTGCGCCTCGGCTAGCGCGGCCTGGCTTTCGCGCAGGCTGTGCGTCATCTGTTCGGCCACTGCGACGGCGCGCGCCCGCGAACTCGACAACGCGTAGGCCAGCCAGCCCAGCAGCACGCTGATGATCAGGCCGGAGATCACCACCAGCGCCGGCAGATAGCGCTGAAGACCACTGATGGCTCTCGCATCGGCCGCAAATGCGATCACCCAACGCCGTCCGCCGAAATCCCGCACCACGACCTTGCTCAGGTCATGCTGCCCCCCGCCCGGGACCGCCTGGCCATCCGTCAGTGCCGCCGCGCCATGCGCGGCCAGCCCGGTCACACTGTCAAAGAGCAGGTTGGCGGCGGAGGGGGAAACCGCCGGCTCCGCAAAGTCTCCGGCGTCATACACACGGAACCGGATCCCACGCAGATTCTCGTTGCTGACCAGGTCTTTCATCAAATCGTCCACCCGGATCCCCGCGCCGACCGAGCCGACATAGGCGCGTCGGCGCGCTTCCACGGAGTCCAGGTCTGGCACCTTACGGTACACCGGCAGGCGCAGGGCGATGCCCACATGCGGGTTCCTGGCCTCGCTGAAGATCAGGCGGCCGCTGCTAACCGACTGGCCGGTATCGCGCGCCCGCTCGAGCGCGGCCAGACGACGTGGCTCGGCGCCCATGACGATGCCGATCGATGCCAGGTTGATGTCGAGCGGCTCGACATAGGTCAGCACGAAGTGGCCCGGCCGCCGGCCGAGGGGACGGACGTTGAACGTCACGCCAGCCTCGCGCAGGATTGGATCGCTCCGCTGCCGGGCGACAAAGGCATCGATCTCGGCCGCCGGCACGTACGGCGCGTAGTTCAGCGTCTGGAAACCGGGATAGCGCTGCGGCAGGTTCAGTCCGCTGACAAAATCGCGAAACTCACCGCGCGAGACATGGTCGCTGGCGCCGAACAGCGCCTGCATGGTCACCAGTACATCGGTATAGAGCCGGATGCGGGTATCGATCTGCTGGATGACGTCGCCCGTATCGTTCTCAAAACGCAGGCGGACATCCCGTTCCAGCAAATCGGTGCAGAACGCATAGACGAAGGCCGTCGTCAGCACGCCAAGCAGCAAAGTGCCCGCCGTGATGGTGCGCGATCCAAGGCGCCCAAGCGGGCGCAGCATGCCCACAAGCGTCTGGCGCAAAATTGTTTCCCCGGATGTCGACGGCGGCCACGCAACGTAGCGGTTGCCGCCAACGACTGATGCGAAAAATGGACTGCTGGCTGATACGGCTATTTGAGCAGCCGTTTAAATGTCTTAACAATCTATAGCAAGCGGGGGTTGACAGGCGCTAAATGTTTCGATGCCGACACCCTTCTTAAGTGGGGTGTCAGTTTGAGGAGCAAGGGATTCGGAGTTGTTGGCCTGCGCTGCGACGTTGACCGACTCGGCAAGCAGGCGCAGCGTCAAGTCAGCGGGCGACTCGGAAACCGTGTAAGCGGAAGTCGCCGTGGCACGGCCGCAGGCCGAGCGGGGGCGAAGCGGAAGCGGCGCTCGCGCGCCAGCCGCTGTAAGAATTGCGCCTGGAGCCACGACCTTCATGACTGTTGCACATCTGACGGTGGGACGCGAGATTCGCGAGAGCTCAGCAATTGCAGAGGTATGGCCTCACGGTCGATGGGCATGAACCCAAGACCAGAGAAATAGTAGGCGGCAACTTCGGTCCCTACTGCCAGGGATTCGATGCGGCAAAAACGTAAATCCGCCACCAGCGCGGAAGGCGACCCGGCAGTTGGAAGAGCAACCTTCGGCCATCCCGCCGAAGCTGCCTGAACAGAGGCGCTCCCTTGCCGCCGCCCGGATGTATCTCATGGATGTGGCAGAACGGACGCTCGGCCGAACAGGACACCCTATCAAGACGCGTCTGATTGAGGCGATGGACTTGGCGTCTATCGAACAAGCCTTCCAAGAGTTTCTCGACATAATGCGTGGGAGGGCCACCCCGGCCATCGTGGCTCATATCGAGGAACGCTTCCGCAACGTGCTTCCTCTCGGCAATGAGAATGTGGGGTATGGTTCGTCGGAGAGCGACTGAGTCCGTTGTAGAAAGCGTCGGCCGACGTAGGCTCGCGGTCGCGTCTATCTCGCATGAATGGGCACGCCGCTATTCCCTGCACAGCTGGCCTTTTTCTTGGTCCGTTGACACCGGACAACGGAGCATTGGTTCGCGGTCCGCTCTCGAAAGCCCGTATGCACCTTTTGCCAAAATAGAGTCGGCTGGCTTTAGCTCGGTTTCAATTGTTGAACACATAATGTCTCTGAACAAAGTTGCACCTGCCGAAGTCCAGCCGCTCGTCACTCTTGAGCGCTGGCGGGTCCGCGAAACAAGGTCGGGCCAAGGAAATTTGGTGGGGTACTGCGTCGAGAACAAAGCGGTTCGAGTGAGCAGCGCGATCCAATCGTTCGACCATGACGCAGCTGTCGGCGTAACCGCAAGCGGACGGCGATATTTGCTGTCGGGCGCGCCGTGCTTCGACGGTGACGCTAGGCGTGTTTGGGAGGAGTTGTCTGGACAGTATGATGACGGGGAGACCAAGGATGTCAGCATGGAATTCATGGCACCGGGTAAGCTGTGAGCCTGACCGGTTGCCAAAGGCATTATCGAGCATCGAACCCGTGTCATAGAGGGAGCCGGCGCACTGCTACAATTGGCTATCCTGCTGGCCAACCGGAGGACCGCATGACTCACGATCCAGCGTTCCAGCGCAAAAACCTCACCGAGGAGAATCTCGCGCTTCGCGACGAGGCCACGCGGTGGATGATGGAGCTGCCCGCCCATGTCCGGCCAGTCGAGCTCGGGCGTAGGTTTCCACGCATCATCAATACCATTGCCGCCAAATGGTTTGATGTGATTGGTTGTCGCCACTACTTGAACAGCTTGCAGTTTGACGACCGTGGCGGCCGCTATGGCTTTTCGTTCAACATCGTGCAGGAGATTGATGTGCTGCGCCAGCACTTTGACGCAGTCTATCCGCCCGACCCAGATGTCTGGCAGAACGCCTTCGACGCGGAGAAGCGTTGACGGGGGTCCACCGGGCAGCCTGTCATTTCAAGACCCGTCGTGCCTACTGTTGCCCTATGCCTCGCAATCCGACCGGGGCGGTTGACGCCCTTACCTGATCAACGATTCGTCAAGCCACGAGGCGTCACAGGGCACAGCCAGATTCACTCGGGGCGGGGTGGCGCAACGAAAAGGCGCGTGCCATATAGAAATGACCGGCATAAAGTCTGGACATAGTACTCAAAATGTCGCACGGTCTGACGGCGTCGCCGCCACTTTTGTGCCGGCGACAGGCATGATCAAAACCAGGCAGCGAGGTGCCGCGGACGGCAAGGGATGTAAGCTGCTATGCGGTCGTCTCATGCCGACCCGGAAATGACAGTGGTCTCCTCGAAAGCGGTCATTCTAAAAGTCGAAACGGAAATGTAAGGCGGCCACCGACAGTCGGCCTGCTCAAGATCGCGTGCGGTTTCGGAGTACTGAAAGCGATCGATTTTCCGGCGAGTCGTTCGCTGTGCGCTACGGCAAAACAAGTACTGATATGCTTGGCAACCTACACTAGCACTCTCCGAGCGAGCTAGTGGCTCAACATAAAGTTCAGCCGCACGGGGCGGACCAAATCAGGACGAGAATCAGCGATGAGTGCTACATTGAACGACGCCCCGCTACAAAGCCGCCTGCTGTTGCCGCCGGAGCGGCCGACGCTTGCGCCCGGCATCGTGCACAGCAATTTCGGCGTGCAAGGCGACGCCCGTCAAAGCTTCCGGGCCTGGCAGGAGCGTATGAGTCCTGTCTACGACATTCGGCCTTCGTCAAAGCAAGCTGAGGATACGTTCGATGCATCGCTGTCTCGTTACACGATCGACAATCTGACCTTCTTCGACTTCCGCACCGGGCCGAACGTGGCCGTGCGATCGTTGGGTCGGGTTTCGACCGAGAGCATTCGTGACATAAGCTTCAGCGTGTTCATTGAAGGGCCACCGGGGCAGTTCCTGAACGGCAAGCCGCGGCTCGACGCGCCGCACATCCCGCAAGTGCCAAGTGTCCTCGCGCTGGACATGGATCAGCCGTGCACAATCCGGAGTTTTCATGGTCGGATACTGCTCCTTTTTGTGCCGCGCGATTTGGTGGAAAGGTCGTTCCCTGATGCCGCTTCGCTGCATGGCCGCTGGATTCACGCCACCACCCCTTTGACACGGTTGATGATTGAGCATCTAGTTGCGTTAAATCGACAAATCGTCCAGCTCGACCGGGAGGAAGCGCGTCAGCGCTTTCTCACCGCGATAGAGCTACTTGTCGCCGCTTTCAGCCGTCAAGCAGGTCTTTCCGGCAATGGCCGCGCGGCGGTACGTGCTGCCGTCTATGGACAGGTGCGGCGACATGTCGAGGCCAATCTGCACGATCCGGATTTGTCGCCTGACAGCGTGTTGGCATCGCTGCATCTCTCACGCGCCAGCGTGTACCGTCTCTTTGAGCATGAGGGCGGCCTGGCCGCTTATATCCGCAGCCGCAGGCTGCGAATGGCGGCCGATGAGCTGGTGCGTTTTCCGCATATAGAGGTACAGGATATTGCCTCGGGGTTGGGTTTCAATGATGCGTCAAGCTTTACGCGTGCATTCCGTCGCGCCTTCGACATCGCGCCACGGGAATTACACGAGTACGCGCCGTTGCTCCAGCGCAAACATGCAACACGAGTGCGCTTCACATAGACGGGCAGTGTTGAACAGGTTGGGTCGTTAGCTGCGATCGGGGGCGCGAAATCACAAGGCCGTGTCAGTTCGACAGAAGGCCTCGCCAGCACAGAGGTGCCTGCATATTGCCAGCGATCTACGCAACCTTGCCGAGTGACCGAGCCTGGCCGGTGAGCGACGGTTTGCGGGCTCGGGGCGACCGGCCGTAGCCTTTATAGCCGTTACGAGTAGCGGCAGGTGAACGGCCGCTTCCAAAGTACAACCGCCATCTCGACACCCTAGTCCCCGTTGGCCTCGCCGTCAGGCCGTGTCGCCCACCTCGCGGACCGGGATCACGGTGCGGCCGCCGCAGTTGCGCAACAGGTCTCGCAATTCGTTGATGACCGGGAACACCTCGTGGTTCCAGTCGGCACCCTGCTTGTCGTGAGCCTCTTGCTCGCGCTCGACGATCCAGCGGTCCTCCTTGAAGATGCGTTCTGTGAACCAGACCAGCAGCGGCCATGCCAGGTCCAGTGCAAACGGAATGCCGGGCTTGCGGATGGAAAGCAGGCCAAACATCCGGTTGGTGCGCTGCGCCGCATCCAGCGGCACGTAGACGATCCACAGGTCCATCACTAATGTACCGTCGCCCGAGCGGATCTGGAGGGTCTGGTACGGATATCCGGTGCGCACCGTCATCACGTCCTTATCGTTCCGGTCGCCGTTCTTCTTGGTGGCGCCAAACACCAGCGCCTCTCCCACAGGCTGCTTGCCTTCCATGCGCGCGGACGTGTAGTCCACTTCCACCCAGTCCTCGCCGCGACGGCGGCCCAGCGACCGCGCACGCATCTGCCCCATCTGCCGCCGGTGCAGGAACTGGTGGTTCATGTCCATCAGGTTCTCGTGCATGAAAGAGTAGTGGCACTTGACCTCGCGGCCAAAGCGGCGCGTCTTGTACGCCTTGTCCGCGACCGATGGCAGAGCGGGCAGCGGCCGCTCCTTGGCAAGCGCCACATCGCCAGGAAAGACAAAGATCAGGCCGTGCACTTCGCGGCAGGGATAGGCACGCACGCCGTTGGGCAGGCGCTCACGCCCGAGGTATGGCACATCGACGCAGCGGCCGGAGCAATCATAAGTCCAGCCGTGATAGCCGCAGCGGATGGACTCGCCTTCCACCACGCCCGCGTGCAGCGGCACCTGCCGGTGTGCGCAACGATCTTCCAGTGCGAAATCGTACCGGACTCGGTACGCACCAGCACGATTGGATTGCCGGCAAAGTGCACCCCGTGGGCTTTGCCCCGCCTGACCTCACTCGACCAGGCCAGTGGATACCAGTGATCGGGATGGATGGGTACGCGGCGCAGGTCGCGCACGGGCGCGCTTGCGGGAGGGTCGATGGCACTGCTATGCAGCAAAGGCATTGCATGCATGCGTGACGCCTCCTTGCATAACGGGAGCTTCGACCGTCGCCACAAGCGGAAGCATTAGCGAACGGGGATCTGGCGCAGTTTACGCGAAGTCCGGCGAACTCACCGAAAGGGTCCCTCTAGGCTCGAAGCTCGAAACTGGCCGAAGACGGACTCCGTCAAGCTTGTGGTCCGTCGGCGCTTTCCGGTCCATTCGAGACGTCCGACCCGACAGATCAGCACGTATTCTGCTCCTCCTAGGGATGCTTGATTTGCCGGAGCGGTAACGGTTGGCGAGCAGTTCCGGTTATGGCTGCGTACCAGAGCGGCTTAGCACTTTGTTTCTGGATTCACCTTCTGGCGGGTCTTCTGGGGTGAGAGCGACACCGCGCGGCCAGACTACGACGTCGTCATAGGCGTAGAGGCGGCAATTGGTGAAGCGCATATCTCGGCAGCGTGCCATAGCTTTGTCGATGGCATTCGAGTTGTTGGTCCAGAAGGCATAGTGTCCGCCATCGGCTAGCACGAACGCTTTAGGTGCCTTGCGTTCACGATAGGTTGCGTAGCCTTTGCGTGCGCGCATATAGGGCACGGCATCGACGTTGGCAGCGTCACCATAGCCAGTGGGCGCGGGAAGAGAGGCTTCGCTGTGCGCCAGTCCGTTGCCCGTTGTCGGAATGCTGACGATCGAGTTCATACCCATGCGTACCAGAATCACTTCGGGGTAGTCATAAGCTGCGCCCGATGTGGTGTCCACCGCGACGCCAATCGCGCCACCGAATAGTATGTTCCCGAAGGCCATGGCTTTGGTCGTCGACTTCACTGTGGCCAGGCCCGGCTCATGTCCGTCCTTGTCGCACCGCACGTTGATATCGCCATAGATACTATGAAGGGCCGCGAAGGCAAGCCCCTGGAGTAAAACGAAGATTCGCAGTCTCGTTTCTCGAAAGGAGCACGCAAATGAACATGCCTGACACAGCCCTTCAGGGGCAGAATACGACGATCACTGGCTGGCTGTACATGGCTTTCGAACTGGGCGAGAAGAGCTGGAAGCTGTCGCTGGGCGACGGCATGCGCGGACCGAGCCGGCATACGCTGGTGGCTGGCGACCTGAATGCAGTCCTGCAAGTGATCGCCAAGGCCAAAGCACGCTGCGGCCTAGCGCCGCAAGCCCCAGTGCGCAGTTGCTACGAAGCCGGCCGCGATGGCTTCTGGCTGCACCGATGGCTCACGGAGCAAGGTATCCAAAACCTGGTAGTTGACTCGTCCAGTATTGAAGTCAACCGCCGCGCCCGACGCGCCAAGACCGATCGGCTCGACGGCGACAAGCTGCTCTCGATGTTGATGCGTTACCACGCCGGCGAGCGGCGCCTGTGGACAGTCGCGCGGGTGCCAACACCAGAGCAGGAAGATGAGCGGCGTTTGCACCGCGAGCTCGGGCGACTCAGGCAGGAACGCACGGCCCACAGCAACCGGATTCGTTCGCTGCTGGTACTGCACAACCTGCGGATCGCCCACATCGGGGACCGATCCTGGAAGCGCTGGTGGAGCGATTATGGCTCACAACTGCCTCCCGGCTTGCGTGCCGAGATCGAGCGTGAAGTCACGCGATTGGCGCTGGTGGTAACGCAGATTAAGACCATCGAAACCCAGCAGCACCAGGCGGTGAAGGCCGGTACGCAGCCAGCCATCGCGCTGCTCGCGCACCTCCGCGGGATCGGCGCGGGCAGTGCCTGGCTCCTGATCAAGGAACTGTTTGGCTGGCGTCGATTTCATAACCGGCGCGAAGTCGCAAGTTGCCTGGGACTGGCACCGACGCCCTACAGCAGTGGCGAAAGTCAGGTCGAGCAAGGCATCAGCAAGGCAGGCAACAAACGATCCCGTTGGCTAATGATCGAACTGGCGTGGAGCTGGTTACGCTACCAGCCAACGAGTCAGCTCACGCAATGGTTCAATGCGCGCTTCGCGCCAGGCAGCAAGCGCATGCGGCGCGTCGGTATTGTCGCACTTGCCCGCCGATTGGCGATTGCCCTGTGGCGCTATCTCGAGTATGGCGAGATTCCTGCCGGGGCAAGTCTCAAACTAGTGGTGACGTGATGCCGATCTTAGCGCGAACAGCGAAGCGGTAACGAAAGTAGGTCAGCGCGCCCGTAAGTGAGCCGGGCTGCCCCCCGCGGGTAGCCGTCCATATAGATGGGGCGCGCAGGTAACAGGGGTAGTCCCAGCGCTTTGCGCATGTAGTATGTTGGTGCCGGCCATTGCGCCCGGCACGGATAGAAGGTAGTCCGGGCAGCAGCCCGACAATGAGGACCCGACCTCGATTTCGCAAACCGCATCAGTCCGCGAACGAGAAGGAATGGCTTGCAAGGAGAAGAGTTATCGCGCTAGGCATCCCTATGCTGAAATTCAATACTGTAGGGGGTTGACACCCTCGCCCTCATAGAAGGCTCTATTGACGGTGACAGTGCCCGGAGTGGTGACATAGTAAGTCCCCTTGCTATTGGTCAGCTTGCAATTCGCACCGGCATGCGGCTGATCATTGTCGCGGGTTTCCACGGAAACGACCTGGTTGGTGCCGCTTACAATGGATGCGCATCCCGCAAAAAGGCTGCTCGCACAAACAAGAGCGATGGCGATGACTCGCATGTTTTCCTTGAAATTTCGTTTTTGTTTTTTATTGCGGTTGATTCGCAACAGACCCACAGGGAATTACGGCATTATTTTCCGACAATGGATACCCCCCCAGACTTCGTAATGTCTCTGACGGAAGACAGGCAAATTAGATCGTGAATGTTGGGGGATTTAAGGGAGCTGATCCGCGGATGTCGCTTTATGGCCCGGCAAACGACCCACGCTGGCCAGCCCGCGGTCGTCGCATCCCGCCCCTTCAGCCCATCGGTCTGACGCTTTATTCACGAGCGGTGATAAGAAGCAGGCACAGTTCACCCAGGGAGCCCCTCCCCACGCGGTCACAAAGTCCTTGCAGAATTACGATAATGAACTGGCACAAGGGAGGCCCGCGATGGAGTTTGACCGCGAAATCCGGTTCACCAGGAGTTCCGACGGCGTGGAACTTGCTATGGCGCTTTACGGGACCGGCCCGCCCTTGGTCAAGGCGGCAACTTGGCTCACGCACATTGAGCTCGATCTCACTGGTCCGTTCGACCGTCAGTTAATTGGGCTGTTTTCTCCTCGCTTCCGCTATGTAACGTACGACGCACGCGGCTGCGGACTTTCGCAACGCAGGGTCGACGAGATATCGTTTGACGCTTGGGTTCGCGACCTCGAGGCTGTGGTCGACTCACTGGGAATCGGTAGCTTTGACCTGCTGGGCGCTTCGCAGGGGGCTGCGGTCGCCGTTGCCTATGCCGCGCGGCATCCGGAACGGGTTAGCCGTCTGATTCTGATGGGCGCCTTCGCCACCTCTTATTTTACGTCGGGCAAGGTCGATGCCAGGGTGACCGAAGAGGCCGAGACGCTGCTGAAACTCGTGGAGCTCGGATGGGGTAGCGGCAGCCCCGCATTCCGGCAGGTGTTCGTCTCGAAGTTCATGCCCGATTCGACTACCGAGCAGCGGCGAGCGTTCGACGAGCGGCAGAAGGCAACAGCCTCCGCGGAAGTGGCCGTGCGATATCTGCGCGCCATGTTCGAAGTCGATGTCAGGGCGCTGGCGCCGCAAGTGCATTGCCCCACCTTGTCGCTGCACGTGAAAGGCGATCAGATGATCTACTTTGGTCAGGGGCGCCGGCTGGCAGCGCTCATTCCGGGTGCGCGCTTCGTGCCTCTCGAGGGCAACAACCATGTGCCCTTTGCCGATGAACCTGCCTGGCCGGCGTTTGTGCGCGAGGTCAACGCCTTCCTTGGGGTGGAACCGGTGAACCCCGTCGGATCGGATCGGGTCGCACTCACGGCGCGGCAGCTTGAGGTGCTGCACGCAGTCGCCCTCGGACATACCGACAAGCAAATTGCGCGTGACCTGTCTCTGAGTCCGCGCACGGTCGAGATGCACGTCGCCGGCGCGATGCGAGCGCTCGGCGCCAGAACCAGGGCTGAGGCAGTGCACAAGGCCACAGAACTGGGCCAATTGCGTTGAGAAGCAGGGATTACGGTAGGCGCTACCGTAGTCGGCTGGCGCCGATGCCGTAATTCGCACACTTCAGCGCGCCGGCCTGGGTTGACATACTGGTTCCATGGATGACATGATCCTGGAGCCGGCCATGAACATCACCTTTGATCGGATTGCTGCATTCTCCCACGCGTTGGTGAGGCGGCCCCATGGGCCCGCCGTCGCAAAGGATCGAGCTGCGGCATCCCGCACACTGGCCAAGGGGCAAACATTCGGCACGCCGTCCGCGTTCGGGAGTTCCATCGAGTGCCTGACAGGGAAGCTGTGGATCACGCATGATGGCGATCCCAAAGACATAGTGCTCGAAGCGGGGCAGCGCTACTCTGTCGATCGCAGGTCAAAAATGCTGGTGCATGCGCTGAGCGATTCCGTGTTCCGGCAGCGCGGAGCGAGCCAGTCTGCATTGGATGGTCCAAACTCTTGACCTAGTCATCCCTAGACGGCAATAGCCCCCAGAATTCTTGTTAGAAGGCTTCGCTGGCCTCGCAGGGCTTGGGGGCAATTCGCAGGCACCCCACTTGCGGAAAATCGTATCGGCCCGTGATGGCCGACTTCGGTTCGGTCTGGCGAGGGGAATGAGGGCGCCGGTCGGCGCTTGCCGACCCTGAGCCGTTGTTCATTACAAGGCAAATTCAATGGCTGCCTTGAACGTAGAAGGGACACTTGGCCGTCTATGCTTCGGTGCTCGCGAATGGCTGAGCCCCGCTGAACGTTGGCCGCGGACGTTGTTCTGGATAATCGTCAACGCAGCAAAAGAACCGTGATCACGCCTAGTGCGAGCAGGATCAAAACGAGCCCGGAGATGCGTTCCAGCCAGGGCAGAGTCCGTGCGAAGCGCCGTAGCACGCTCTGGTGGCCGATCAGGACGGCAATCACCACGTCCCATAGCAGCACCACACTGAACATCCAGGTGCCGTAGAGTGTCTTCCATCCCGCACTGGCGTGCGGGCCTGTCAGCATCGCGGCCAGGCTGGCATAGAACAGCGCGTTCTTCGGGTTGAGGATGCCAGAGAGAAAGCCCATGCCAGCGGCGCGTCGCCAGGCGACGAGTGGTTGCGTGGGCGGAGTACCCCGGCCGCCGGATGCCGCCACCTTGAGATCATTGCTGCCGGCGTAGCGTACGAACAGCACGCCGATATAGACCAAATAGGTGCAGCCGGCCAACTGCAGGACGACGAACAAGGTCGTGTCCGGCTGCAGCGCGGCGGTGCCGGCGAACGCGGCAGCGATGAACACCCCATTGGCCATGGCGATGCCAAGGCAAGCGCCGCTGGCGACGCGCCAGCCAGCGGACAGGGATGTTCGGGCGATCAGGAAAAAATCAGGGCCGGGAGAAAGCAGCGCCAGGAAATGCGCTGCGGCGATCATCAGAAACTGCTGCATTCAATTTCCACATACGAATTTTTCTCGCAGTGTGCCGAACGCAGCGCGTTCTGTATTGAAGGAAATTGCAGTCGTACCGTTTCCGACGCTACGCGCGGAAGCGTCCTGGCGTGACGCCCGCATGCACCTTGAAAACCCGCTGAAAGTGCGCTTGATCGGCAAAGCCCAGGTGCTGGGCGACGTCCGAGATGCGGTCTCCACCCCGAATTCGCTCCCTGGCCAGATTGATGCGCTGGTTCAATTGCCAGGCATGAGGCGTCATGCCGGTGACTGCGCGGAAAGCGCGGATCACCCGGTAGCGACTCATGTTAGTCAGTTGCGCCAGTTCGTCCAGAGTAATGCTGGAAGCGGGCGCGGTGCGAAGGCAATCCAGGGCTGGCTGAATTTGTCTGGCCAGGTTCGACGGAGCGTCTGGCGCCTCGATGCGCAAGCCCTGCCTGGTGTCGCAGTCGCCGATGAACTCGATCAACGCTGCTTCCTTGTCGCACGGGCGGGCCTCGGAGAACAGCAACGCGTTGAGCTGGCAGAAGCGTACGTAGACCGACGGCTTGGTCACGACCCGTATCGGCTCGGCATCTATCGGGCGGGCCTGCGCGTACTCCATCCGGACGGCCTGGAGCCAGGCCGCGTCCAGGTGCAGCATCTGGTAGCTCCAGGCCGTTTCGGGTGCCGGGTTGCAGGCATGCACGCGCGTCGCGGGCACGAATACGAGCGTGCCGGGATGCAACGCGACCGGACCTTCGGCGCTGCCGGTGAAGACGCTGCGGCCGTCATCAACGGCGCCGATGGAAAAGGTCGGATGGTGGTGCGGCTTGTAGCAGGCTCGGCTATGACAGGCGCGGCGGCTATCGACAAAAGACATGGTCGGGTCGTGCCAGAACGCCTGAGTCGAATTGCTACGCGGTGCCGCACGAAAAGGCGAATGGGCTGACATCCAGTGCTTCGGTTTGGTGGGATCGCGTTTCAGAAGACGCTCAATATATAGATACTACTAAAATCTCCCCAGTGCACTAACGGAGCGACCACTTCGTTCGTTGAACGAGTGTTTGCCTTTAGCGATCGGATGTCCGGTTATAGGATGAAGCCGACGCATGGACGTCCGACCGAAAGCGCATGTGAATGGCGCTTCATGGCCGGCTACCGCCGTTGCCCATCTGCCGTTCTCTGGCGAGCCACGGTTTGCGCGCGCGCCGTGCAGGTATGAAGGTGTGAGGCGCTGGCATTGCCGGGGCGACAAGGCACGATAACGTTGCCTTATCGCGTCGTCAGCGAAATGACTAGCGCGATGGCACGCCGATGGCTGCTGCGCTGAAAGCTGAGCTAGGCGTCGTCAGCGGGAACCGCATGACCTTGGTCCCGCAAGGCCTTCGTCCAGCGCTTGATGCGTGCACGCAGTCGTCCCTGTGCAGCTCTGTCTATCGGCATGTCGTTGACGCGGCTGATCGCTGTACGCGGCAAGACATAGCCATGCTGTATCAGGGCCATACAGAAGACTCGGTCCTTGTCGCGATCCGCTGCTGCCTTCGCCATAAAGAGGTCAACAAGGTCAAGGCAATAGCCGACGCGCCCATTCGTGCCCGCCGTCTGGATGCGCTGCAAGCGGCTCTCCCACCCGGCCGGAAGACACGCTGTCTCTGGCCCGACGCCCTGCGCGTAGTAACCATACGTCTCGTGAAAGCGCGAGCCTTCGCCAATCGCCGCGTCGATCGCATCCGCCTTGTAGGTGGCATTGAGCGGGTATATGTCAGCCTCCGCGGACATCGTGAAAACCGCCGGGGGATTAGGGATCAGCCCCAGGATGGATTGGCTGCCCACGACAACGAACTCATATTCGTTCGTGATGTCGGCAGCAGCTCGAATGATGTGCTCCAGATCTTCCCGCTTCATTCCTGGTCCCCGAGGACAACGCCTTTTTTCAACGCCTGAATCTGTGCTAGCACTTCTTGCCGAAGGGCGTCTGGCAAAAGCGTGGGCAGGGGAGACGCTTGGCGCAACTCTTGAGCACGCCGAGTTCGGCCAAGCGCTTTGCGCCACGACTGGTTCGCAAGAATCGTTTCCCACTCGGACCAGAGTGAATCAGACCGTGAGTCTCCCTGCGCGCGCCATCGCCTGAGGACTTCTCGGGCCCGGTCCAGTAGCGCTGGGTCATTCTGAATCAGGCGGATCGCTTCCTTGTGCAGCGCCATGCTCTGCAAGTCCTGAGCCTCATGGCGGCTTGGATCAGTCCTGACCCGAACCTGAACCTGCGGAATGGCGCGCTTGGATGAGGCGGCCGCAGAGTTCGCCGGCGCCGGTTGAAAAGTATCGCTGACTAACAGGGCAAGGTCACCGGCAACCCCCAGCACGGACATGACACGAAGATATGTGCCCATGGTTGGCGCGGGGTCGCCTGCCTCAACGGCAGCGAGGGTCGTCCGGGAGATGCCGACGCGCTTGGCCATCTCAACCGTGCCAAGGCCCTGAGCCTTCCGCAGGCGTTTGATGCGGTCGCCGAGTTGCAGGAGCAAGTGGCGCTCAAGGACTGAGGTGGTATCGGTAAAGGCTGGCATATGTCCAGTATTTTAGGCAAAACCAGACGATTTGGCTAGCTCACTGGACAGATCCGAGTCGTGAGCCGTGTTGTGTCGGATTCACCTACCTATATCTCAGTCGGCAGCAGAACTCCTGCGTCACGCCGCTGGTTATAGCCGGGCTCGCAGCCACGCGCGCACTCCAGGCGCCAGTAGGCAGTGGCCATGGGGCCATGGGGCCATGGGGCCATGGGGCCAAGAACAAATTTATGCAAACGACGTGTGCTCCCCAAGAGGTGTCGTACTGCCGCAGCCACTGAACATAAGGCCCGATCACCGAAAAATTGCTCTGACGCTAGTACCACAAAATCCGAGCGCACAGCGCACAAGACGCGCCTCCGCGGCTCGCCATACACTCGCCACTGGTCTGGTGGAGTGTCTGGATGAACCTGGGGCGAGTCGATCTCAATCTGCTGCGCGTGTTCGACGCGATCTTCGAGGACAGGAACCTGCTGCTCGCCGGCAAGCGGCTGCATGTGACGCAGTCCGCGGTCAGCCATGCGCTGGGCCGGTTGCGCGACCTGCTAGGCGACGACCTGTTCGTGCGCACAGCCCGGGGCATGGAGCCGACGGCACGCGCGATGAGCATGGCGGAACCGCTGCGCAGCGCGCTGCGGCAGATCGAGGCCGCGCTCGGGATCGAACCGTTTGTGCCCGATGCCGCGAGGCGCGAGTTTGTCGTCGCTGCCAATGACTACATCACCTGGCTGTTGCTGGCACCGCTGAGCGAGCGCCTGGCGGCACTGGCGCCGCATGTGAATGTCTGCATCCGTCCATCCACGCGGCTGGACCTTGCCAGCCAGATCGACCTTGGCAGGATCGACATTGCCGTGGGGATCTTTGCCGACGTCCCGGGCCGCTTCCACGCGACGACACTGTGGGAGCAGGCTGACGTGCTGCTCATGCGCCAGGCACACCCGGTCGCGCATCGCACCGTGACGCGGGAAGACCTGCGCACATACCCGCTGTTGACGGTATCCACCGGTGGCCAGGAAGAGGGGTCGGTCAGCGGCTTCATTACCGAGCGCGGGCTCGCCCGTCAGTCGGAGATGTTCAGCCGGCAGTCGCTGGAGGAGGCGTTTCCCGATAGGGATGCCGGGCCGCGATTGAGGATATCGGTCGCGCACTCGCTGGCGATTCCCGCATTGCTGCGCAACAGCGACATGCTGGCGCTGGTGCCCGGGCCGCTGGCCCGTGCGTTCGTCAGCCAGGGCGGTTGGGTCAGCCGCGCCACACCGTATCCGACCTCTGTTGCCGCGGTCCGTGCGCTCTGGCATGCCCGCAATGCACACGATCCCGCGCTGCAATGGCTGTGCGGCGAGCTTGCGGGCATTGCGGCATCACTGGGCGTCGGGGGCCTTGATGTTGTAGGCGATGCGGCCGGCGGGCAGGAAGAATAGCGCGATGACGGCACCGCCCTTGGCTTCCGGGTAGTGGTGACTGCCGGGCTCCGGCGCGGTCCACCCCCCGTAGCACCATCCGTTCGGGCCGGCCAGCGCCGCGCCTTCGTCAAGCGCCACCACCATGTTGAACTCGCCATACGGATGGCTGTGGTAGTCGCCGCGGAACGAGTCTTCAGGATTGCGTTGAATATTGCCGGTGCTGTCCATGTACACCGCGGTGATGCTGAACCAGTTAGTCTGCTCGCAAGGGGCGAGCAGGCGCGCGCGCCGATAGCGGCGGCCCGCGATCTCGGTGTCTGCCGCCCAGCCTTCCTTCACGCCGGCAGTGATCATGCGCGCGAGGTCCTGGTAGAGGTCGCTGTGCACGCCGTACTTGTCGTTGAGCCAGCGCTCGACTTCGGTGCCGGGCGTCATGTCTCTGACTTCCTGCAGGAAGGGCAGGCAACGTGCGATCAGGGCGTCCTTGTTGTCGACCGGAAGAGCGTTCTTCATTGGATATCCTCGCTTCAGTGTGGGTGCGAACAACGATGCCACACGCCCGGCGGCCGCGGAAGCGACCATACTTCAAGCTCAAATTGAACGTCGTGCAAGACGGCGCCGGCCGCGGTAGCGGCTCAGGAACGATCCCGCCGAAAGCGCGCCGGCGTGGTACCGGCAAGCCGGCGGAAACAGGTCGTCATGTGAGCTTGGTCGGCAAAGCCGCAGTCGTGCGCAATGCTGACCAGCGGCGTGTCGCCCTTCAGCAGCAGCGATTGCGCGTGCTTGACGCGCCGCTGCATGATGAAGCGCAGCGGCGCTTCGCCGGTCGAGGCGCGGAAGGCACGCATGAAATGCGGCAGGCTCAGTTCGGCTATGGTTGCAAGGTCGACCAGTGCGATCTCGGTGCCGAGATTGGCTTCGATGTAGTCGAAAACGCGGCGCAAGCGGTAGGGGGCCAGGCCACCCTTGTTCGCCGCGCGCGTCTGTGACTGCCGCCAGCGGACGATCTCGACGGCCAGCAGGCCGACCAGGCTCTCGCAGTACAGGCGCCGGCCCGTCCCCGGGGCGACGCATTCCTGCGCCAGCCTGTCCGCGATGTCCCACATCGCGCGATGCTCGAACATCAGCCGCGTGCCCAGTGCGGCGTGGTTCTGCTCGCTGTCGCACGCGTCGCGCATCAGCTCGTCTGGGAAATGCACCACGGCACAGCGGAACTGCTCGATGCGTTCGGTGTGGCCATAGGCTTCGGCGCTGCCGGCGATCAGGCTGAGGTGGTCGTTGCCGTGGTAGGCATTGTCGAGCGGCTTCCACGGTTGCAGGCGCGCATCGATATGGCCGCCGGCTTCGCGCAGTGCTGCGCGCAACGACAGCCTGTCTGAACCGATCGGGCGCGCGATGTCTTCCAGCGGGCCGAATTCCAGCACCTCGATCTCGGTACCGGCCCAAGAGGCGGTGACGCGGCTGCGGCAGGGGGTGTTGGCGACGCGGAGCATGGCGGGATCCTCCATCGAGGCCGGATGCCAGCGGATGGGCTGGATTGTCCGGAGATCGGGATGACTGCATTGTATGCAGCTAATCAGATACGGCATACAGGTATAAGTACTGACCTCCATGTTGAAGTGCTTTTTGCGTGGCTAAATCCGTGCAATCTGCCGATTTACGAGGTATTTATGCATTTTAGATCTTTTTAATTTACTCATCTCGCTACGTCAAAAAAGTGGATTGCGCGTAACTGTATGCAGTGCGCGCTCCACGGGAAAAATCTCCGATCGCCTCGTTCAATATTTGCCGGACACGCCTGCCTATCCTGAACTCGCTTCCGCAAAGGAGCGAAAAGCCTGTCGACCGGCTCATTCGGAGCCGGCAAGGCCAGAGACGAGGGGTGAGAAGTGAAGGAAGACAAAGCGCCGATGACGGCCCGCGACGCGATCGAAGGACGCGTTGCCGTCCGTCGCTTCATGCCAGGGCAGGTTCCGCTGGACGTGGTCCGCGACATCCTGCGAACTGCCAGCCATGCGCCCAGTGGCGCCAACCTGCAGCCGTGGCGCGTCTATGTCGTGGCCGGTGCCGCCAAGGCGGCCCTTTGCGCGCAGGTCGAGACGGCGCACCACCATCACGCCGGGGCGCACGCGCAGGAGTACCCCTATTACCCCGACGCTGGCCTGGAGCCGTATGCCTCGCGCAAGCGGCAGTTCGGGCAGGTCTTCTACGGGGCCCTCGGCATCCAACCGGACGATGTACAAGGGCGGGCCCGGCAGACCGCGCGCAATTTCCGCTTCTTCGACGCGCCGGTGGGCATGGTTTTCACCATCGACCGCAGGCTCGCGCAGGGAAGCTGGCTCGACTACGGGATGTTCCTGCAGAACGTCATGCTGGCGGCCCGGACCTGGGGGCTGGATACCTGCCCCCAGGTTTCCATTGCGCGCTTCCACAAGGTGCTGCGGTGCTGCCTCGCCATTCCCGACGATGAGCTGGTGCTGTGCGGCATGTCGCTGGGCTACGCCGATACCAGCGCTCCCGAACTGGCGATACGCCAGTCCCGGCTGCCAGTGGATGCCTTCGCTTCCTTCCAGGGATTCGACGCGGCGGCTGCCTAGCTTGTCGAAGCCGCACCCCGGGCGCCTATGTCCGGATTTCCATGCATCAATCAGGGACGCGGCAGTGTCCACAACCTTCCATGACGTTTTAGCAGGAGACACCCCCATCATGATGTCCAGAGAACAGAACGAACTTATGACGCGCGTCGGCGCGGATACCCCCGGCGGCCGCCTGTTGCGGCAGTACTGGCAGCCGGTGGCGCTGGTCGACGAGTTCGAGGGAGAGCGCCCGGTGCGCCCGGTTCGCCTGATGGGCCAGGACTTTGTCGTGTTCCGCGACGAGCACGGCCAGTACGGCATGCTCGACCGCGACTGCCCGCACCGCGGCGCGGACCTGAGCTTCGGGCGCCTGGAAGACGGCGGCCTGCGCTGCCCGTTCCACGGCTGGCTGTTCGATCGCAACGGCACGTGCCTGGAAACGCCAGCGGAGCCCGCCGGCAGCAAGCTGTGCCAGCGCATCCGCCAGAACGCCTACCCGATCGTCGAGCGCAGCGGCGTGCTGTTCGCCTTTATCGGTGCAGGCGAGCCGCCGGCATTCCCGGCCTTCGACTGCTTCATTGCCCCGGACCAGTACACGTTCGCGTTCAAGGGGCTGCTTGAGTGCAACTGGCTGCAGGCGCTCGAGGTCGGCATCGATCCCGCGCACGCGTCCTTCCTGCACCGCTTCTTCGAGGACGACGACGTCTCGGAAAGCTACGGCAAGCAATTCCGCGGCGCCTCGGCCGATTCGGCGATGCCGATCACGCAGGTGCTGCGCGAGTATGACTGCCCGGACATCAGCATCGCGCCGACCGACTATGGCATGCGCCTGACCGCGCTGCGCGAACTCGGCGACGGCCACCGCCATGTGCGCGTGACCAACGTGGTGTTCCCGCAGGCCTTCATTATCCCGATGAGCGCGGAGATGACGATCGCGCAATGGCATGTGCCCATCGACGACACCAGCTGCTACTGGTACGCCATCTTCACCAGCTTCACCGCGCCGGTCGACAAGCAGCAGATGCGCGAACAGCGCCTGGCGCTGTACGAACTGCCGGACTACCGGCCGCGTCAGAACAAGCGCAACCACTATGGCTTCAACCCCTACGAGCAGCGCACGCAGACCTACACGGGCATGGGCCACGACATCAACGTCCATGACCAGTGGGCGGTCGAATCGCAGGGCCCGATCCAGGACCGCACCCGGGAGCACCTCGGCACGACTGACAAGGGGATCATCGCCTACCGCAAGCAGCTGGTTGCGGCAATCGAAGCCCACCAGCGCGGGGAGAAGGCGCTGATGATGGTGGAGGCTGCCCAGGCGGTCACGTTGACGGGGCCGGCATCGATCGATGGCGTCAGCGTGAACCAGCCGGCGGACGAGTACTGGATCGGGGCCGATGCCAGGCGCAGGGCCGAATCGGAATGGGCCTCGCGCGGCTGAGTGGCGGCGACAGGACCGACGCATCGAGATTAACCAACCGAGGCGGCTGCACCGCGTTGCCCGATGCGGTGGGCCGGACCCATATGGCATTTGTAGAACAATTCGGCCTCTGGACCGATTCCCATGGCCGTGCCGCGGCGGACGTCGCGCAGCGGCTGGCCGGGGGAGACATCGAAGTCGTGCGCTTTTCCTTCCCGGACCAGCATGGCGTGCTGCGAGGCAAGACGCTGGTCGCATCGGAAGCGATCAAGGCGTTACGGGGCGGCGTGAACGTGACTACCACGCTGTTCGCCAAGGACACATCGCACCGCACGGTCTTTCCCGTGTTCAGCGCGGGCGGCGGCTTCGACATGCCCGGCATGCAGGGCGGGGCGGACGTGACGCTCGTTCCCGATCCGTCGACCTTCCGGGTGCTGCCCTGGTCGCCGAAGACCGGGTGGATCCTGTGCGACCCGTATTTCCAGGATGGCCGGCCCGTGCCGTTCGCCACGCGCCGTATCCTGCGCAACGCGGAGGCGCAACTGGCGGCGGCCGGCTACCAGCTTGTCACCGGACTGGAAGTCGAGTTCCACGTGTTCCGCCTGGTGCGCGAGCACATGACCCCGGACGACGCCGGCCAGCCCGGCGAGCCGCCTGAAGTCGAGCTGTTGTCGCACGGCTACCAGTTCCTGACCGAGCTGCGCTATGACGCCACCGAAACCGTGATCGAGCTGATCCGCGAGAACGTGCAGCAGCTTGGCCTGCCCGTACGTTCGCTGGAGATCGAGTTCGGCCCCAGCCAGTTCGAATTCACCTTCGCGCCCGCGACGCCGGTCGCCACGGCTGATGCGATGGTGCTGTTCCGCAGTGCCGTCAAGCAGGTATGCAAGCGGCATGGCTACCATGCGACCTTCATGTGCCGCCCCAAAATCCGCAATGTCGTGTCGAGCGGCTGGCACCTGCACCAGTCGCTGACGCGGCTGGGCGACGGCGGGAACGCGATGATGCCCGACGCCGCCGGCCAGGACCTGTCCGAGGTCGGGCGCCATTACCTGGCCGGCCTGCTGCAACATGCCTGCGCGGCGACAGCTTTCGCCACGCCGACTATCAATGGCTACAAGCGCTTCCGCGCGTATTCGTTGGCGCCGGACCGCGCGATCTGGGCGCGCGACAACCGCGGCGCCATGCTGCGCGTGCTGGGAGGCCCGGGCGATGTGGCCACGCGGATTGAAAACCGCGTCGGCGAGCCCGCCGCCAATCCCTATCTCTATCTCGCCTCGCAGGCGATCGCCGGGCTCGACGGCATCCGGCGCCGTTTTGACCCGGGCCCGTCGGCAGATTCGCCTTACGAAACCCCGGCGCCGCAGTTGCCGCGGACGCTCGAGGAAGCGTTGGCTTGCCTGCAGGCAGACGACGCCCTGCGCGAAGGCATGGGCAGTGCGTTCGTCGATTACTTCTGCCACATCAAGCAGGCAGAGATTGCGCGCTTCAACCTCGAAGTCAGCGACTGGGAGCAGCGCGAGTACTTCGATACGTTCTGATCAAACCGCAGTGAGGATGTCATGCCGACAATTACCTATGTCCTGAAAGATGGCAGCCGCAAAGACGTGGCTTCGGCGAGCGGAAAGACGCTGATGGAAGTCGCGATCGCCAACAATGTGCGCGGTATCGACGCCGAGTGCGGCGGTTGCTGTTCCTGCGCGACCTGCCATGTGTATATCGATGCGCCCTGGGCGGAGCTGCTGCCCGTGCCCGACGACATGGAGCATGACCTGCTGGACGGCGTGGCTGCCGAACGCCGGCCGGCCAGCCGGCTGAGCTGCCAGATCGTTGTCAACGACGCGCTCGACGGCCTTGTCGTGCATGTCCCGGAAACGCAGGGGTAGACCATGGGCGGACTTGTCATCATCGGCGCCTCGTACGCGGGCACCCAGCTCGCACTGGCCGCGCGCGCAAACGGCTTCGCCGCCAATATCACCATGATTGGCGCCGAACCGCACGCGCCATACCAGCGCCCGCCGCTGTCCAAGGGCTTCCTCAGCGATGCGGTGGACGCCTCAAGCCTGCCGCTGCAGTCGCCGGAGCGCTTCCTGGAAGAGCGCATCGCGCTGCGCATGGGCGTTACGGCCAGCGGCATCGACCGGCAGGCGCAGGTCGTTTCCCTGTCCGACGGCAGCCAGCTGCACTACGACGCGCTGGCCCTGACCACCGGCGCGCGCTGCCGGCCGCTGCCGTGCGCCGGTGCGCAGCTGCGACACCTGTATTACCTGCGCGATCTTGCCGACGCCTGCGAGATCAAGGCGCGCGCGCGGCAGGCAAGGCACGCGGTGGTCGTCGGCGGCGGCTTTATCGGCCTGGAGGTGGCGGCATCGTTGCGCACGCTCGGCCTCGACGTGACGGTGATTGAACTGCAGGAACGCCTGCTGCAGCGTGCCGTGCCGCCGCTGATCTCGACCTTCCTGCAGCAGGCCCATGAAGAGGAGGGCGTGCGCTTCCGGCTGGCGACCTGCATCCGCCAGCTCCGAGGCAACGATGCCGTCACCGGGGTGGAGCTGGAGACCGGTGAGATCCTGCCGACGGACATGGTCGTCGCTGGCCTGGGCGTGATGCCGAACGTGGAGTTGGCCGAGGCTTGCAGCCTGGCGGTGGACAACGGCATCGTGGTCGACCGGTTCGCGCGCACCAGCGACCCGGCCATCGTCGCGGCGGGCGATTGCGCGGCTTATCCCAATCCGTGGGCGCCGGGCGGTGCGCAGGGCGGCCGGTGCGTGCGTGTCGAATCGATCCAGAGCGCGAACGACCTGGCCAAGGTCGCCGGCGCCACCGTCGCGGGCCGTCTCTCGCCCTATGAAGCGGTGCCATGGTTCTGGTCCGACCAGTACGGCTACAAGCTGCAGATGACGGGATTTTCCGCGGGCCACGACCAGGCGGTGGTGCGCGGCAATGTGGCGGCGGGGCGCTTCACGGCGCTTTACCTGAAGGACGGCACGGTTGTCGGCGCCGATTCGGTCAATCGCCCGCAGGACCACATGGCGGCACGGCGCCTGGTGGCCGCAAGGGAGCGCCCGGATCCCGCCGTGCTGGCGGACGAAGCGGTTGCGCTGAAGTCGCTGCTGTCGGCGTAGGGGGAGGGCTGGTCTGGTGTACCATTTCGCAAGCTGCATGCAGCTTGGCCGATCTCGTATGCAATGCGGCCGTGGCCACCATCTCAAGAGGATGCAATGGAATCCCACCAGACACGTGTCCTGGTTCAACTGCGTGACCTGATCCTGAAGGGCGAATTCGAGCCAGGCGCGCGTCTGGCCGAGATCCCGCTGGCCGAAAAGCTCGGCGTCTCCCGCACGCCGGTCCGGCTGGCGCTTGCCTCGCTGGAACAGGAAGGCCTGATCGAGCCTTCGCCCAGCAGCGGCTATATGATGCGCCGCTTCACCCCGCGCGAGATCCAGGACGCGATCGCGGTACGCGGGCACCTGGAGGGCATGGCTGCGCGGCTGGTCGCCGAGCACGGGCTGTCGCGGCAACTGTCGCTGGACCTGCAGGATTGCCTGCGCGAGGGCGACCGGGTCCTGACCAAGGCGCAGCTCGACTATGACGACTATGTCGCGTACAGCAATATGAACGACCGCTTCCACGCGCTGATCGTCGAGGGCAGCGGCAACAGCGCGCTGGCACGCGCAATCGAACTGAACAACCGGCTGCCGTTTGCCGCGGCCAGCGCCATGCTGCCGATGCAGTCCGCGGTCCAGGAAGGCCAGCAATGGCTCGTCTACGCGCATCGGCAGCACCACAGCCTGTTCGATGCCATGAAACGTGGCGAAGGCACGCGTGCCCAGGCTCTGGCGACCGAGCACGTCAATGTTGCCCGCCTGAATCTTGAAACCGCGCTAGACCGCCCCGAGCAAGCCTCGCAGGTCATGCCTGCAATGCGGCTATTCGTGACGGCGGCCTAGCGTCGGGCTCCAGGCCCTCTTCACCTGTAAGTCTGCAGTCGGGCCGCGGTCAATGCCACGGCCTTGTTCGTTGATGGCGGCGTTCACTGCCTGGCACGCACCTCGGCGTCATGTCCCGCGCAGGGAGTCCGCGCGCGAAATCAACGCGTGATACGCCCACAAAATCGGGACTCGCCGCATACAAGTCAATCCATGTCCCGCTCGATAGACTGAATCCGGCCTGTGAAACTCGCAGCGGAGCCCTGCCCTGGCAACCCCGCGCCATCCGTCGCCGGCCAGCGAACGTCGACAGCAATCCTGCGGGCGCGCCCCGCACGCGATGCATGTCGATACCAGTCGAGAACTGAGGGGCACGCAGCCGGGCTGCCACATGCCTCCAAACCGGAGACAACGCTCATGACGAGCTACTCATTCCCCGCCGGCGCGACCTCGTCGCCGCTACCTGGCTCGTGCGCCGCGAGCGCCACTGAAGTCGACGTCGAGGCCTTCATCGATTTGCATAAATTTTCTGGCTTCCAGTGGACCATCCTGGTCCTGTGCTTCCTGATTCTCGCCGCCGACGGCTTCGACACGGCCGCGATCGGCTTTATCGCGCCCGCGCTGGTCAAGCAATGGGGCGTGAGCAAGGCCGACCTGGGCCCGGTCATGAGCGCCGCCCTGTTCGGGCTTGCCGCCGGCGCATTGCTGGCCGGCCCGCTGTCGGACAGGGTAGGGCGCAAGATCGTGCTGGTTGTTTCGATCGTGTGGTTCGGCGGCTGGAGCCTGGCATCGGCGTTCGCCGGCTCAATCGAGGCGCTGACGGTGATGCGCTTCCTGACCGGCGTGGGCCTGGGTGCCGCGATGCCCAACGCGGTCACGCTGATGTCGGAGTATTCGCCCGCCACGCGGCGCGGACTTGCCGTCAACACCATGTTCTGCGGATTCACGCTGGGCGCATCCGCGGGCGGCTTCGTCGCGGCGTGGCTGATCCCGGCGTACGGCTGGCAGTCCGTGCTGCTGGTCGGCGGCATTGCCCCACTGCTGCTGGCCGTCGCCCTCGTTGCGATGCTGCCCGAGTCGGTGCGCTTCATGGTGACGCGGGGATCCGAAGGCGCCCGCATCGCCAGGGTCCTGGCGCGTATCGCGCCGGGACGGCTGACCGGGACTGAGATATTCATCGTCAGGGAACAGGCGGAAGCCACGCAATGCTCGCCGCTGGGCCAGGTCCTTTCGCAAAAGTTCGCGCTGGCTTCGGTGATGCTATGGGTCACCTACTTCATGGGCCTGCTGGTCTTCTACCTGCTGACCAGCTGGCTGCCGACCCTGATCACGGACACCGGCGTTCCGATCCGTAGCGCTGCGGTGATCACTGCGCTGTTCCCCCTCGGCGGCTGCCTCGGCACCGTGGCGGCAGGATGGCTGATGGACCGGGCCAGCCCATATCGTGTGGTTGCGCGGGCTTACGCGGTGGCAGGGCTGCTGATCTTCGCGGTGGGCTACGGGGCCGGCCACCTGGTCCTGCTGGGCGCCCTGATCTTTGGCGCCGGCATCTGCATGAACGGGGCGCAGTCTTCCATGCCGACGCTGGCCGCAGCGCACTATCCCACCAACTGCCGCGCCACCGGCGTGTCCTGGATGCTCGGCATGGGCCGCTTCGGTGGAATCAGCGGGGCGCTGCTCGGGGCCCAGCTTGTCGGGCTGGGGTGGAGCTTCATGACGATCTTCGGGCTGCTGGCGGTGCCGGCCTTCGGCGCTTCGCTGGCGCTGCTTGCGGCGCGCGTAAGGACCGGCAACGCCCACCATGCGCCGGGCACCGTCGGCGCGGAGGTCTGAGCCGCGCCAGCGCAACCTACCGCAGTGCGCGCTAGCGAACAGCGACCCCACCATCAGGCCGAGGTTCCAGCCGCGAAAGCCGCCAGGATTGGCCAGCGCGGCTGTCAACTGATCGCCGATCATTCGGCTTGCCAGAGCTTTCGCGTTCGCAGGGGGAAGTCCCGAGGACAGCGCCAGTCTGACTTGGAACCCCCTTTCCTCACCGGGTGAATGCCGAGCGGCGCAGCTTGGACATGGCGGCAGGGCGGCTGGTAGGGGGAGGAGCGACATAGTTAGTCGCGCTGTACCGTAAGGACGGCACCCCATATTGCGCAGGACAATATCGACCTGTCGCAGCGCACCGAGGAACAGGCGTCGTCGCTGGAGCAGACCGCGGCCAGCATGGAGCAGCTCACCGTCACTGCGCAACAGAACGCCGGCAGCGCCAGGTAGGCCAGCGAGCCGGCGCGCGAAGCCTCTGGCATTGCGCTGGCCGGCGGCGAGACGGTGGGCCGCATGCAGCAGACCATGCAGCAGATCGAGGCCGATTCGCGCCGCATCGTCGACATCATCGCGGTGATCGACAGCATTGCCTTCCAGACCATCCTGGCGCTGAATGCGGAGGTGGAAGCCGCGCGCGCCGGCGAGGCCGGCCGCGGATTCGCCGTGGTGACCGAGGTGCGCGGACTGGCGCAGCGCGCGGGCAGTTCGGCCAAGGAGATCCGTGCGCTGATCTCGCAGGCCGCGGACCGGGTGGCATCCGACAACACGCTGGCACTGGATGCGGCCGCGACCATGGAGAACACCGTCAGCGCGATCCGGCGGGTCACCGCCATGATGGACGAGATCAGCCACGCTTCGCGCGAACAGACCACCGGCATCGCCCAGGTCAACCAGGCGATTGCGCAGATGGACCAGGTCACGCAGCAGAACGCCGCGCTGGTGGAACAGGCCGCCGCCGCGGCGCAGTCGCTGCAGGAGCAGGCGCAGCATATGCAGCGGGCGATGGGGGTGTTTCGGGCGGAGGTGGGAGCCAAGCCGGCGCTGCCGTACCTGGCTTACGCGGCCTACCTGGCGTTCAGCGCCGGAAGATCCAGATCACGACCGATACCACCACCGACACCAGAATGCAGGTCGTGATCGGGAAGTAGAAGCTGAAGCCGTCCCGGACGACATGGATATCGCCGGGCAGCCGCCCGAGCGGCAGCTTCGACAGCCAGGGCCAGGTAGCGGCGGCGGCGATCAGCAGGCCGCCGAGGATGAGAAGCAGGCGTTGCATGGGTGGGATCGATCAGGTTCTGCAATGTTCTTAGGCGTTGGACCGACGCGTGGGCGCAGGATTCCGCCGACGTCCATCCGTATCTCGTGGCGCCACCACGCGTTGAAGTCGTACACATAGAGGAAGCCTTCGTGTTCGCGGAGATGAAACGCGGTCAGCAGGGTTCGTTTGCCACGGTGGAGAACTGCAAGACGCCCTCATGAGCTTCGCCGTAACGCCTGCCACGAATGCTGAACGTGTGCAGATGTTCGTCCGCCCAGCCCATGACTACCTGAATGACGTTGTGCAATTGTCTGAGCGTCAAGTGCTTGGGGACGAGGACGCGGCGGGCTCAGGCCCCGCAGAGCAATTCGAAGTTGAAGGACGGAGGTCGCCGGCCCAGGATCGGATGCCAGTCGCGCATTGTAGGTGCCTTATTGGACTCTCAGCAGCAGTCCGGTCGTCAGCCCCCGCTTTGGCGCGGTCTCCATCAACGGCGGGCAGCACATGCGGTGAGTCTGATGGGCCGTTCCAGTGCCCTACACAGGCCGGAGCGCTGGACATAGTCTGCTTTGACCGGAAGGAAACAGTGCGGCCTTCCTGCAGGCAGCTAAGCGTGGTTGGTATCTCTGCCACTGTGTCGAGCCAATGACGGAGGCGTCTGAGCAACACAATAGTTAACCCTGATATTAGGGCTATCTAATTCGCCTTTAAATTGAGCGCTGTAGGACCCGCTACCACCCGCGCTACCACCCTCGGCAACGCGGGTTCTTTTTTTAGGTCGGCCCCTGTTCAGCCCTCGCGCGCCGGCGTCTTCGCTCAGTGTACTCATTGCTCTAGATCCTATGAGACAGGGGGGCCATCGACAAGCGCCCATGCTTAAAATCAGCGTGTCATGCTTGGCTCACAGGAGAGCATCATGCGTACAGATCAGGCATCCACGGGTACCGAGGAGCGGGTGTTGGCGGTGTCGCTCGAACTGGCGGCCGCGAAGTGGAAAGTCGCGTTACACGACGGGCCAGCGAACACCGCCCTGGTTCGAATGTGGGCGTAGGACATACGTAGCGTCGTCTTCCCGAGTACCCGCCGCAAAGCCTTGCAGCTATTCGCAAGAGTTCGAGGGGCCCACAGGCGATGGCGGTGGCAATCCGGCAGGCTAGTCGACGCGAACTTCTACTCAAATGAAGTGCATCATGAGACATCTCCTGTTTAGGCGGCACTCCGCGAGTGTCGCGCAAAAGCGTCGCCATGTAACGACGAACCAACGTTGAACTCAACTGTTACAAGGCGGCGCAGGGTATGCCGTTAGAATCCGCCCGACCGCGCTCTGGACCTTCTACGAGCGTCGTTGGAATGTGCTTTGGCGGCCATAGGAGCAGAGGTTGATATTGGTGGAAGCGGTATGGCGTTGATGAAGTTTGCCGGGGCCTTTCTGGCACGCCCCCCTCTTTTCATCGTAGGGGCGCTTGCAGCCGCTGTGACCCTGGCGTGCATCACTGCCATATCGCTTTACCAAATGCGCTTGGACGCGCTCGCGCGAGCCCGCGACGCTGCGGACAATCTCTCTCTGATTCTGCAGCGTGATATCGAACGCAACATCGAGGTTTACGAACTGTCGATACAGGCCGTCATTGACGGGGTCAACGACCCGGGCACGCTGCGACTGCCGTCACAGATTCGGCAGCGTGTCCTCTTCGACAGGTCAACCAACGCCCAAGATATGGGCTCGCTCTTGGTTACAAACACTGCGGGCGAGGTCGTCATTGATTCTCACTCGGTTCCACCTCGACAGCTCAACCTCAGTGACCGAGATTACTTCAGGGTTCAACAACAGTCGGCCGATACCGGCCTCTTCATCAGCAAACCATTCTCACCGCATCTAACGAAGGCGGACACGTCGATTGGACTAAGCCAACGGCTGACGGATAGCCACGGCCACTTTGCAGGCATCGTTGTCGGGACACTTCGGCTTAACTACTTCCACCGCTTGTTTGATGGGATGACGCTTGGCGACCACGGCTCCATCACGTTGCTGCGACCCGACGGAACGGTCCTAATGCGACGCCCCTACAACCAGCGGGAAATCGGTCAGAGCATTGCAGGCGTCCCATCATTCAAGCCGCTCATTCAAGCTGACAGTGGCTGTTACATTGGTACTGCGGCGTTGGATGGTGCCCAGCGCCTGTACAGTTTCAAGCATATCGGGAAATACCCGTTGATAGTCGTCGTGGGGCTCGCGACCGAGGACATCTATGCAGAGTGGAAACGGCGCGCTCGGGCCATCGGCAGCGTTGTGGCAGTGCTCGATATTCTCATCGTTGTGATGTCGGTGATGTTCGCGAAGCAATTTCGCAAGCGACTCGGCATGGAACAGCAACTCCATCTGCTCGCGAATACGGATAGCCTGACAGGTGTGGGCACGCGCCGTCTTCTGGATTCAACCGTTGAAGCTGAGTGGCGGCGTGCGAGCAGAAACAGGCAGAGCCTCTCGGTACTGATGGTAGATGCCGATAACTTCAAGAGCTTCAACGACCATTATGGGCACGCTACCGGAGACAGTGCACTAAGAGCCATCGCTCGCTGTATTGTTGAGAACATCCGTCGTCCAGGCGACTTCGTCGGGCGCTATGGTGGCGAAGAGTTTTGCGTACTGCTCCCGAATACAGAGCTGTGGGGTGCGGTGCAGGTAGCGGAGAAGGTTCGTTCTGCGGTCCTTGCAACTGGTCATGCGAACTTCGCCAGCCCAGTCGGAAGACTAAGCGTAAGCATTGGCGTCGCCTTTTTTGACGGCAATGCCATGCCTGGTGATACGCCCGACCAGCTCGTGCACCTTGCCGACCGGCGGCTTTATGAAGCAAAGGCGGCTGGTCGTAATACCGTAATGCCGCAGCAAGCGCACCCTCAATTGGCGGTAGCCTGAGGATTGATTTCGGAACTTTCCGAAAATCCCAAGCCGCCTCGCCCCGCGTCCGCTCCGTTGTCCACTCGATATGCTGCCACCGGAGCCAAGCTCGAGTACGGCTTCGTCAAAGAGGCTACGGCGAGCGCGCCGGTTTGAGCGTGGCGGACACAAATTCGGCCACTGCCTTTCTGACTTCCGTCGCTGCCTTCTCGTCGTATGCGATGGTTGCTCCCCGTTCGATGCAGGGGTCGTCGTACGAGAACGTCTGCCTGGTCTGTGTATTGAAAAGCTGCCCGCCTGCCGCCTCCTCCCATCGACAATTTCTCATAGTCTGCGCTCGTGGCATGACTACGGGTTTTTTGAACGACCGCCCATCGAAGACATGTGCGGCACCAGAATATTCAATAAGCTGGGCGTCTTTCCCCCTGGCTTTCAATCTCTCGATGTACGAGCGGCACGGCGCAATGGGATTGTAATTGTCGCTCGTGCCGTGAAACACGCGGACAGGCCCAGCAATATTCTCGTCCTCATGGTATGTAAAGCTGCGGTCAGGGTAGAGGGCGACGTATGCCGAAAAATGTGCCTCTGATGCGGCAGCATGCATGCGCTGAAACCGGACGAGGCTCGCATAGAGGGTGTTTGTACCGCCTTGCGAGAAACCTATTAGCATTACCCGCGCGGGGTCAATGCGTGGGTGCTTTGCTAGAAGGCCGAGCGCACGGTATGCATCCTCAGTTTGCGCTAGTCGACCAAGTTGCGCTAGGTCGTTGTTCATGCTCGTAATGCCACGACTCGTGAAACTATCAATGACGAAGGTAGCGACGCCCATCGCGAGAAGCTCCTCTTCCCAATCGAGGAGGTAGCCACCGACACCTCCTGAGCCATGAAGCAATATGATAAGCGGAAATCGCTCGTTGCCCGCACGTGGCAGCCGAAGTTCACCAGCCAAGGTCACTCGTTTGCCGTCATCGCGACCTGCCAGGAATTCCTGGTCTGTCAGCGTAGTGGACTCAAAGGGAATGACCTCCATTCGTGCCCCCTGAGCGTATCCATCGCGCGAGAGAACGGAGAAGAGGATGTAAAGCGCAGCCAGAACTACGTGGCGGAGACATGTGCGAGACCTTCCAAACGTCACCATGGCGGAATCCTTCTTCATCGCGTTTAGTTGGCAATCCTGATCCTGATAGCGTAGTCCATGCTCCTGCAAAGGATTTAGCCGGCGACGAGGTATTTGGAAAGACTAGTATATGGATGCGGGATTTCATGTGAAATCAAGTTTATTCACAACAGCCTTAAACGTCATAAATTGGATGATGTCGTATTTGGCAGGCGGTTTGTGCCCACTTGTCGTGCTTCTTGACAAGCGCGTGCATCGCGGATGAAACAAATCCATCGGATTGGCCAACGACGGAAAGGCTGCTCGGTAGGTTGAGGGCAGCGGCTGGAATCCCCAGCCCGAACAATTAGTTGGCCAAGCCGGCTTGCTACAAGGGGACCTTTACACCACCATGCGGAAAGACACGGGCATCCGTTCGGTTGTCAGCGATGAAACAAAGTCTCGTCCTGACCAATTCGTGGCGCTCGCCGTAGTAGCGATAGAGCTTAGATACCAGGGTCACATCCGCTTCTTTCGCAGACCAGCGTTGGCAGGCTCCATTGACGATATCCCTGTGACTGACCCAACGACGTTTCGGGTGCAGTCACCACTCTTTCATTTCTCGATTCCAACAAACAATTGGTTACTATCTGAGGGCCTGAACACTCCCGTGGGGACCGGCTCTGCAGTCAGCGACGGGTACTAGCTGATGATAAGGCCACTGCCTCCTGGCTTACACAAGATTCATGTTGAAGGCGCCTTCGTCCAAGGCGGGTCTGTTGTGTTCTCAGAGAACGTGAACTACTTCATCACCGTAGCCCATCCATAGCAGCGAATTCGGGTGTCAATGACGCCCCCTTCATGAGATGGCAGGAAATGACGCAGTTCCTGTGGCGGCATGACTCTTCGTGAGAAATTCGGGGGGCTTGATGCTGGGGACCTATGGGAGGCAGACCCTCTCTATGACCCCGCGACCACGGCAGAAGTAGGGTGGCCCGTCCAGGTCACTGCGCGGAGGTACTCATGGCTGGACTCATTCGCCAAGCAGGCGTCCCAGTGACGCTGGTTTCAATCCTCCTCCTCGCAGGGTGTGTATTTGGAACCCGACAGCGACGCTGACTTATCCTCCCGCAGCTGGTTCCAGGGAGTCATCTGTTGCTCACGCAGCCGAAAAAACGCCCCAAAGAGACGTGCAATTTTTTCTTGGTCTGCTCACTAATAAGCGTTCGGATAAGAAGACAGTGGGTACCGTTAGAAATGCGTTCCGCATGCGCACTGCCGAAGTCGTGCCGACAAATAGTGTCCCTCACTGAGTACTACAGGCCGTCAGCAAGGAGTTGAAGGATACCCCCTTGATAAATTCCGGGGTAGCGCCATGCCTTTCTCGACGATGGGCCGAGAATTCATCGGCCAACTAGTCAATGTCACCTACTTGTGTCGAAGATGAAACGCTTCCGACGTTTCCGCTGCCACCTAATGTTGCTACTTCTCCCTGAGTCCGCCCAAATCAGCGTGCGGACTTAGCTGGCATGAGCATTGCCTACCTTGCCCAGTTGGCCTGAGCCATTGCGGGCAACGGCAATCGTCATATGGATTGCGAGTTAGTTTCAACGGAGGTCAATATGAACTGCGAGGCAAAGTATCAGCGCTTCCCGCTCGCCCTGGCAATGGTCGGCATCCTCTTAAGCGCCGCAAGCCGCAAGGTGTTGGTTCCGCTCAAATGCGGAGCCATCCTTCGCGTCCTAGCTATTCTAGGGCTGTCGCTGGTCGCGACCGCCGAAGAGGCGACCGCGCAATCACATGCTTTTGTCGCCAACGCCCGTTCGAACACGGTATCGGTCATCGACCGGACCACCCATGCCGTTGTGACCACGATTGCGGTTGGGTCCTTTCCGGTTGACGTTGCAGTCACCCCGAGTGCGGCGCAGGTCTACGTCGCCAACAGCGGCACGAACACCGTGTCCATCATCGCCACGGCAAGCAATACGGTGGTTACAACAGTTGAGGTGGGGGCCGGTCCCGTGAGTACAGCCTTCACGCCAGATGGGAAACACGCGTACGTCGTCAATGCCCGCGCCAATTCCGTTTCCGTTATCGACACGGCCACGCAGACCGTCGTCGCCACCGTGCCTGTTGGCATCGTCCCGAATAAGGTTGTCATTACACCGGACGGCGCGAATGCCTATGTGACGAATGCGGGCGGCCACACGGTGTCCGTTATCGCCACAGCGACAAATGCTGTCTCGTCCACCGTGACGGTAGGGGCCAATCCTTTCGACGTTGCCACTCCAGCCCCGACGTGCTTTGACGGTATGAAGAACGGTCAGGAGACCGATGTCGATTGCGGCGGCCCGACCTGCGCACGATGCGCGACGAGCAAGATGTGCTTGGTTGGCTCTGACTGTCAAAGTGTTGTCTGTTCGCAAGGCACCTGCCAGGCCCCGTCGTGCTCTGACGGTATCAAGAACGGCCTGGAGACCGATGTCGATTGCGGCGGGCCGACCTGCACAAAGTGCGCGACGGCCAAAGTGTGCGCGCAGAACTCTGACTGCGTAAGCAACAGATGTGGAATTATGGGCAGCATTGGCACTTGCCTGCCTTGATGGTTTGTTCGGTGGAACCTGCCTCACCGTCGAGGCTGGGCCAAGAGGAGTGAGGATTCTAATTGGCAAGACAGCCCGCATGGGGTCGATGGTGCTTCTCCTCTGTTTGTACGTGGAGAACATGGGGTATGGGAGTCCGAGCGACCCATATGGGGCGCACAAACCAGACGACCTGGATGAACGGCCGCCGCGATGTGTGCGCGTATATGTCAGGAAGGGGACGACGCCGCTCTGAAGCCACCCACAACACCGTTTCGACTGGCTTCATCGCCACCGATGGTGACGGCCGTGGCACAGGAGATACTCGATACCAAAATCATCCCGCAAATCCCTGTGGGCCGCCTTGGGAAACCAGAAGAAGTGGCGGCATTGATTGCGAACCTATGCTCGGAGGACGCCGCGAGGGAGCAACGGCCGGGCGAATCAAATTGAGCTCGAGTGGGGCTCTCAGCCGGGTTGCCGATAAGCCTTATGCTACCAACGAGCGACCGCATGGCGTGCCGCCGGGCATGCAGAAAGCGCGTACTCCGAAGTTCCTCTCCAGAGCGCGTTACGAAGCGCACTCGGTGCCAGACGACCTCAACGTTGTCGCGGGACAGGGAAGTCCCTCATATTTGAAAAGTTCTGTTGATACGGTTTCCCAGAAATCTCAGGCGTCCTCGAACCCTCAACCGACTGACGATTATCCAATCCGGGCCGGTCTGGGAGGTCGGGTTTTCGCAGATTCTGCCCGCGGAGCCCGCATTCGGCTGATCCCGCCATTCCGATCGCTTCAGTGTCCGAAGGTCCGCCAGAGCAGGAACTCCTGAGCGATAAGCGAATTTCCCAAACTGGCGGACTACACCCATTGAAGCTGGTGGTGGGGAACGGCCGCAACCGGCTACTGCCGTTGCGCCATCCCCGCTGGCGATCAACCGGACAGACTGGAAGACGCGGGGTGAGCAGGATGACACGCCGTCGCGCCGACGCAGATAGGGCGCGATAACGTTGCCTTATCTCGAATAATCGGGAGGCACGCTCCGATGCTTGGAGATCTTGCGTGCTTCCAAGATCGGGGGCACCGTCATCTCGGACTTCTTGCTCCCGGTTTCGCGCTGCCGCACGTGCGGATTAAGCATTCCGGGCTGTCCGCTGATTACGCCGGCTGCCGGAAGCGTCGCCACACAATGATGAGCCAGACCGCTATTAGGTGTGCCACCGCTGCGGTTATACTTCAAGATCGACACTGCAGGAAGCTACGCGACGAAGGCTGGCCTGCAGATTTCCGCCATTATGCGCATGCTTGATCGCCTCGCTGGCGCCTATAGCGGCTGGCAGGCACCCGCTAGCCATGGGCCGTTCGCCGTGACGGATTTCACCGATCGGCAGGTGGCTCTGCGCTGGGGACATGTGGCGCGTGCCGCCAGCTACAACTTATATCGTGCTGACTCGAGCGACGGCCCGTTTGCACGGATAAACATGAACGGCCCGATCACCAGCGATGTGTACGTCGATGTCACAACGGCCGTCATGAAGACCTATTTCTACATGCTGAAGGGCATCGACAGTGCTGGCCAAGAAATGAGCGGATCGAGGGTAATGGTCAGAACGGCGCAATCGCCGCCGCCGTGCGATCCGTATTTCAGCATTGTCGCAAACGGCTCCGTCACGAAGACGGGCGCCCCAACTGTCCAGGCGTGCCCGTAGGTTCGCACCATCGCTCTCATAGCCGCCGACAGGTGACACGTGACCGCGCTCCGTGCGGCTCCGGCTTGGGGCCGATGTACACATTGATCATTGATCGCCGTGAGAGCAGGCTACAGTGCCGTCTTTGACACCCTTGCCGCCGTCGCGCTGGTGGCCTGGCGGTCTTCGCCTGGGCCATGCCTGGGACCCGCCAGGCGGGTGAAAATGCCGCAGCCGCTCACTGGGGTCGCAACTAGGGGTACTTGTGAAATGCGCGTGCTCGCCCGATCGTAGGCACAGCCACGGCGTCTCAAATGAAGGTATCGGCAATGTCTATCGATGAGCGTTGCCCCAGCGCATCGAAGTTTGTCATCAGCCAGGCATCGGCGCGCTCGCGCCCCAGCGTGAAGAGCTCACGCACAAAATGCCAGTCGACGTTGAATTTGCTCGAGACCCCTAGCCGGACCATTTCGGCTTCGGCATCGATGCTGTGAATGAACATTCGCCGGTAGCGGGCTGAATCCAACGCGCCTTCGTCAATCAGATGGGTGATGAAGGCGATCGCACGCATCTCGCGCATCAGCGATGAGTTGAAACTGAGTGTGTTGACGCGATCAAGGATGTCCCTCGCTGCGGTCGGCACCTGAGGGATGCGGATCGGGTTGATCCGGATGATCAGCACGTCATTGCTGTCAGTCTCATAGATGAGCGGATAGATGGGGGGATTACCCATGTAGCCGCCGTCCCAGTAATACTCGCCATTGATCTCCACGGCCTGGAACAGGTGCGGCAGGCAACTCGAAGCCAACACCGCCCGGATGTCGAGCTCGGGATTATGAAAAATCCGGATGCGCCCGCTAAGCACATTGGTGGCGCACAGAAACACCTTCACGCCTGCGCTGGCGCGTAAGACGTCGAAGTCGATCATCTCGCTCAGCACGTCGCGCAGCGGGTTCACGTTGCATGGATTCAGTTGATAGGGCGAGAAGAAGCGAGTGAGAGAGTCGAACATCCACCATGCCGGCGACAGATTCATATTGCCGCGGTCCGTCATTCGGTCCAAGCAGGTGGGCTGCACCGGACTGAATTGCGCCCACTCGGAGATTCTGCGCCAAAACGCTTCGAGCGTCCGGCGCGCGCCCTCGTGCCCGCCGCAGACGAGGCCGTAGGCAAGCACCGTGGCGTTCATCGCGCCGGCGCTGCAGCCGCTGATGCCGTCGATCTCGATGCGGCCATCTTCGAGCAGGCGGTCGAGAACGCCCCAACTAAACGCCCCGTGGCTGCCGCCGCCTTGCAGCGCGATATTGATGCGGCGGGTACCGGCAGGGGTGGCGGGTGAGCCCTTAGTCTTCACAGCTCCCCTCCTCGAGTGAACGCGCATCGCGGATTGGGGGGCGCTGGCTGGGCGAGCCGCCAGGCCATGTTAGTGCGGGCGCGGGCTTCGCAACGCGCATGGAACAGATCGGTGTGATAAATGCGGTGGCGCGCCAGCAACGCGCCCAGAAAGTCCCGCTCGTGAGCGTCATAGGCGACATCGTCCAGGTCGGGGCGCTCTGCCCGAAGAAGCGCGCCGGCCCGGCGAAAGCGGGCACGATCGCTACCCATATCAGCCAGATCTATGTCGACGGTATAGCAGCTATCGAGATCGGTGGGAACGACGGCATGGGTGGTGGCCAGGACCATCTCAGTGATGCGGTTGGCCTCAGCAATGCGGCCGTGCGCCCAACGCTGCAACCATTCGGCGCTTCGTAGTTCGTTGTCTGGCGCACCAGGAAGATAAATCACGTCATGGCACCACAGCGCCAGCTCCACGGCATCAGGGGCGGGGATCGCGGCGCGCGCCCAGTCCAGATCGAGGATACAGTGGCGAACGTGGCGCAAGGTATGATAGCGACGCGCCGGCTCGGCGTAATGCCGCACCAGATCGGCGCAGACAGTTTCCGCCTGAATCCCGCCGCAGCACGACCACAGCGCCTGAAAACGCGCTTGCGCCGGGGTCATGCCGCCTGCTCGCCGCGACCGGGCGCCAGGGGAGTGGGTGCTGCGCCCGATTCAGGCGAACTTCCGGCCCTCCCCACCAGGAACCAGGTATGGAGCCTGCCGGTGCCCTTGGCCGGAATGGTTCCCCGCTCTTCGAACACAAACGCATTGCCCAGCAGCCTGCGGGTGATCTCGCTCACCTGCACGCGCCCGGGCACACCCCGGGATTCCAGCCGGCTGGCGATGTTGACGGCGGCCCCCCACAAGTCATAGATGAACTTGTGCTTGCCGATGGCCCCCGCCACGACAGCGCCGCTGTTCAGGCCGATGCGCAGTTGCAACTTGAAGCCAGTGCGCGCGTCGAACCGGGCCACCGCGTCCATCATGTCCAGTGCCATGTGCGCGGCCCGCGCGGCGTGATCGGCGGTCGGCACGGGCAGTCCAGCGGCGGCCATGTAGGCGTCGCCGATGGTCTTGATCTTCTCCAGGCCGCGTTCGTCGGCGATGCTGTCGAAGTCGGTGAAAATTTCGTTCAACACGGCTACAAGGTCCTCGGGGCTCATGCCTGCGGAGAATCTGGTGAATTGCACGATGTCCGCAAACAGCACGGTGGCTTGCGGGAAACTGTCGGCGATGATCTCCGGGAGCCTGCCGGTGACGAGGTCGGCGCGCGCTTTCAGGCGCTCGGCGATCGGGGAGGGCAGCAGATTGAGCAGGAGCCGTTCGGAGACTTTCTGCTCGGCGACGACCTTGTCATACAGGGCTTGCAGTTCGTCCCGCTGGCGCCCAATCACATCCTGGCTGGCCTGGAGCGCCGCTTCGGCCTGCCTGCGTTCTATGATCTCTTGCTGAAGTTGCGTGTTTTGCGCCTCCAACTGTCTGCGCATCGCGTGCAGGCTCAGGTGCGTGTTCACACGCGCGATCACTTCCTCGATCTCGAGGGGCTTGGTGACATAGTCGACTCCGCCCGCTCCGAAGCCGCTGACCTTGTCCTCGGTGTCCGTCAGCGACGTCATGAACACGACCGGGATATCGCGGGTGCTGTCCAGTGCCTTCAGGCGCCGGCAGGTTTCGAAGCCGCTCAGTCCAGGCATCATGACGTCGAGCAGGATCAGGTCGGGCCGGACGAATTCCGCTCGTTGAAGCCCTTCCTCGCCATCCTCGGCCACGAGGACACGAAAGCCTCGGTCCTCCAGGCTCTCCACGACGACGCCCAGATTCGCGGGCGTGTCGTCTACGATGAGGATCATGCGGGCATCAGACTCGGGCGCCGCGGTCTCTGTCATGAGGCTTGCCTCCTCTCGAGATATTGCTCCACAAGGCTGAGGATCGCTTTGGACCGGTAACCCTTAGCCAGCTGGGACAGCTGATCGGCGAAGGGTCGATACCGCTCGTCGAGCTCGGTCAGGTGCGCGGCGTGCTGCACGATGGCGCGCATATTGCCCGTCTGGGCCAGCCGGTGCAGCGCCTCCATCTCTTGGGGCGGCGGTGCGACCGGGAGGGCGGCGGAAGGCTTGGCCAGGGATTCACCCGCCGCCTGGCGCGGCCCGGCGGCTTGCGCCTTGGGAAGCTCGAAAGTCCATTCCACTTTCAGGAGGTCCGCGACCTGTGTCAAGAGCCCGCTGAAGTCGATCGGTTTCGGCAGGAAGGTATTTGCCCCGGCCGCCAGGCTGTTCGCCGCATCCGTTCCGGAGGCGCTGGCGGACACCGCAATGATGGGCAGATCCCGCAACTCCGGCAGCTGGCGCAAGCGGCGCGTGGCTTCCAGCCCGTCCATCTCGGGCATAACGACGTCCATCAGGATCAGCGCCGGCCGCAGGGCTTCGGCCTTTTCCAACGCCTCTCGGCCGTTGCCTGCCTCGACCATTGCAAAGCCGAGTTGGCCGAGCATCTCGACCGCCACGGTGCGGTTCTCCGCCACGTCGTCCGCCACCAGGATAGTCTTGCGCGGCCCCGCGTAGCCGCTCACGGCCCACTCGGGCGGGACCACGGCCGCCTGCGGCTCGACGATCGGGACGTCCAACTCGAACCAGAAGGTGCTGCCCTCGCCGGGGCGACTCTCGAGATGGATCTCGCCGCCCATTAAGCGCACAAGCTGCCGGCTGATGGCCAAGCCCAGGCCCGTGCCGCCAAACCGGTGCCGCGCCTCGCCCACTTGCTCGAAAGGCCGGAAGATCGCCTCCCGATGCGCTTCGACGACGCCAATCCCGGTGTCATGCACTTCGAAGCGCAGCCGGCCAGGAGGCAAGAAAGCGACCCGCAGGCGCACGCTGCCGTGGTCGGTAAACTTGACTGCATTGGATAGGAGGTTAAGCAGCACCTGACGCAGTCGCTTCTCGTCGACCCGCACGCCCGCGGGCAGATCGGGCGCTAGCTCGCAGGCGAAGGCCAGGCCCTTTTCAACTGCTTTGACGCGAATTGCCTCGGCGATGAAGCGCAGGAATCTATCCGGCGGAATGTCTGTGAGGTTGAGCTCCATCTTTCCGGCCTCGATCTTGGCCATGTCGAGGATGTCGTTGATCAGCGTGAGCAGATGTTCGCCGCTGCGTTGAATCACCGTCAGGCCGTCGATTTGGCGCTGGTCGAGAGTCTTCTCACGCCTCAGGATTTGCGCGTAGCCCAGAATCCCGTTCAAAGGTGTGCGCAGTTCGTGGCTCATGTGGGCCAGAAAGTCACTCTTAGCCCGGCTGGCCGCTTCGGCCGCGCGCCATGCCGCCCGTTCGGCTTCCGCCTGCTTGCGTTCGGCGAGATCGAGCACGAATGCCACCCCTTGCTGCCGCCCTTCGAAAAAGGCGCCGCCAATTAGCACAGGAACGCGACTGCCGTCCTTACGCAGGAAGGCCTTCTCAAACGGCGCGAAGCGGTTCGCCTGCATCAGTTCCCCGACTGCGCGTGCATCGGCGGCGCGGTATTCAGGTGGCGTCAGATCGGTCCAGCGCAGCGTGCCTGACCGCAGCTCGTCCCGGGTACATCCGAGGATCCTCAGAAAGGCGTCGTTGGACTCAGTGATTCGGCCGTCGAGTTCCCAGAAGAACACGCCGATGATGTTGGATTCGACCAACTGCTGGATGCGCGCCTCCCGCTCGCGCAGTGCCTGCTCGGCCCTCTGCTGCGCCAGGGTGCGCTCCTCAATCCGGGCGCTCATGGCATTGATGCCCTCCTGCAGCTTGCCGAACTCGTCGTGCGTCGTGATCGGGGGGATGCGCGCCGACAGTTCGCCGCGCTCGATCCGGTTGACGCAATCGAGCGTCGTCCGCATGCGCCGCATGAGACGTCGTCCGAAGAGACTGATGACCACGGCGTTCAGACAGAGGAGAACGAAGGCGATCGCGCCGATGGCACGCAGAAAAACGCCGCGACTTGCCAGCATCTCCTGCTTGTCGATGGAAATGGCGATCACCCAGTCGAGCGGAGCGAGCGTAGTGAAGACGGCGAAGCGGGAAACGTCGCGGCTGGTATATTCGATGACACCGGTCCCCTTGCCAAACATTTGGTCGACGAAATCGGTGGCGAATCGGGTTCCCGCGCGACGCGTCGGATGGTATACGATCCTGTCATCGGGCGCCGCGACGATGAACAGCTCCGCGCTTGTCAGGCCATCCTTATGCCGGAGGTGGCTCTGAAAGTCCGCGGCCGCTTCGGCGGCGGCCCGCACGCCGGAACGAGTGAAGGATTGGCCCACGGCCTCGCGCGCATTGGTCAACTCGAGCCGCAAGACATGCTCTTCGAATTTATACAGCACGTCGTTGAGGATAAGCGTGCCGACGCCCAAGGACAGCGCGGTCGTCGCCAGAATGATCGCGACCGACAGGAAATTGAAGCGGGTCGTGAGTTTCATGAAGAGGCCCCAACCTTCGAGCCGCAGTCAAAAATGATACCGGTCGACGGTGTCTGCGTTCCAGGCCATCAAGCCCATCGCCCGCCCGCATTGGCCGAGCAGGTATTCACTAGCCAACTGCGACCACATGAGATCGCGCGAGTGCAATAGCTGGAAGGTGTTTGCCAACTGGCGGCCGTTCAGATAGCCTTGTTCTCAACAGTTTAGGTGTCGGACGCCGCACGTCAATTGACGACACATCGAAATTCCAGCATGTAATTTTGCTGGCGAGCAGAGACCGCGCCAAAACGGGGGGGCAAACGACCGGACGACCGCCGAGAGGCCAATGCGGCACCTGAACATGTACCTTGCCCAGGCGCATGACGATAATTTCAGGATCGTCAAGAGCCTCGGGGTCATCGATCCGAAAGAGTGCGTGCAGGGTGTTGAATGTTCCAATCCAAGGGATCGGGCCGCATGGAGGCCCGCGAGCCGTCAGACCGCATGCTCCGCAATTGAACGTAACGCCCCGTACTGAGAAATTTGCAGTGTTGCTGGGAGGTTATGTTGAATGGGGGAGGGCGGACGTCTGTCGGCGACCGTCGGTCACCTCAGTCGGCCGTCGACGCGCCGGCGGTCGAAACGACAGCAAAGTCGAAATGGGCGGCTGCATACAATGCATTGCACGCCCAGACTTCTTCGCCGTCCTTGTAGAAGCTGACCCACTTGCAGTCGCTAATGCAATGGGCGCCGGAAAACACCTCATCATGGCTATTGCCACCGTCCAGCGGGAAGGGCGCGTGGGGCACGGCCCAGTAGTGGTCGCTCGGTAAGGCTTCGATCGATTTCCGGGACATTCTTTTCAGAGCCGCCATGCGGTGTCACGTAACGCACGACCTCGCCGCCGCGGCGAAACGGAGTGTATCAATCCTGCAAAGGCGTTACGCCGTTGCGAGACGACCTCGTGCAGGCTCACTGCCAATCACCTCATGCTTGTACAGTAGTTTCGCCATGGCGCGGTACCTGTCCATTGCCGTTCGAGCGTTCGGCGTCGGCGCCATCATTGCGATCATCGCCGTTGTCACGCGGCAAGTCTATCTGCAGGTCGCCGCAGATGATGGCTTTGCCGGTGCTGACCAGGAACCCGCAGCTACGATGATGATGGGGTGTGAGGCGATGCACAGCCGCCTGCAAAATCGGCATAGTTCTGCCTGTCCCAAGCCAGGCCTGATCGTTTGAGCGCATCGGAGTAGCGCGTAAATCCCTCCGCAGTGCCGGCTTTGCGCCCCCAGACTCCAGCCAGGCTCGGCCCCGTCATGTGGTGCCCGGGCGCAAATGAATGGCACGCCATGCACGTGCGAGCGGCCTGTGCCCGGCGGGCAATATCACCATCCCGTCTCGCGAAATCCCGTGGTCGCTGGGCGCAATTTTGGCAGGTGGCGTGGCGGGTCCGGCGTTGTGAAACAAGAGACCGACCGCGAGATGCCCACGGTGAAAGAATGGGGACAGCCCGCCGCGCCGTTGCTTGGCTGTGAATGTGGAGACTCGCTATCACGAGGTCAAAATTCCGCGCAGCTCAGTCAGAGCTCTGCTCTCGTTATTCACAATCCCAGTCCCCCATCGACGGGCTGTATCCGGATGATTGCACAATGGGTCTACGGCGTGGAATGGGCCATAAGGATGACTTAGGGGTGTGCCTGTCGATCCCCTATCGGGTTTCCGCGGGCCGTCACGTTGGCCTGACTTGTCCAAAAAGAAGCCCTCGGCCGAGGAACTCGAGGGCTACAAATAGTTTTGGGCGGATCGCGAATCCACGGCCATGTAGCGCCGCGAATTTTGAATTGTGCCCAACACCACAAAGCTCTCGGCCATTTAAAGCGAATCGTGCGGAAGGGCACCGTGAATAGTGACACACCCCGCCTAGGCTTGTGGCGAGCCGTTGGGCGCGATGGCACCAAACCACTCCGCCCGCTCTAACGTCTGGGACGACCCTGCCATGAGGTCCGCTACGACAAGGAAGGACTCCTCGCCGCGGCCAGTCCTGACGGTGGCATCAGGGCACCAGGCTGGATATCAGCCTGCTGTGATTCATCACCAAAAAAATGCGAAACGGGGTCAAATTATGAGCGCAACTGAAGCCGTCCCTTGCGTGCTATGCGCAGCACTCGCGCGGCGTTGGCGGGACCAGCACGACCGCCCGCACGGCAGCCGCATTTACCGCTGCGCCGTCTGCGGCGGGCGCTTTGCTATCACCGGCGACGCCTTGGTTGCGCTTGAGGAGAACCGGTGGGACGCGGCAGGGCTACTGGCCGCGGTCAGGCAGTGCATTGAGGTCGGCAAGCTGCCGCGAATCGAGGAGGTCGACGGTAGCCCGCGCGTGGTAGCGGTGGACCGCTAAGCGTACTGAGTTCTACGGACTTGTACTGGCGGATGGGTCGTCTTTCATCAAGATAATCTCCAAATTGCCCAGGCAGCCAGTTGGTCTCAAAGGCCCAGGCGGTGGCCATTGGGCGGCGCCGGACCAATGATTGAGATCGTCGGAGATCGCATGGAGGTGACCAATCCCGGTAGCCCGCTGATCAATGTCGATAGAATCCTGGACACGCCCCCTCGGTCCCTGAACGAAGGCCTCGCCTCACTCATGCGTCGCTTCGGCATTTGCGAAGAGCGCGGGAGTGGCATGGATAAGGTAGTGTCGCTGACGGAGGCATATCAGTTGCCGGCGCCAGAGTTTGATCGTCTCTGACCATACCAGGGCAACCCTGTTCGCCCGCAAGGAATTGACGAAGATGGACAAGGCCGACCGCGTGCGGGCCTGCTATCTGCATGCCTGCCTCCGCTACGTCCAGCGTGACTACATGACCAACGCGACGCTTCGGGAGCGTTTCGGCATCACTGTCCAGAACAGTGCGGCGGCGTCTGGCCTGATCAAGGAAGCGGTGGAGGCAGGGATGTTGCGGCCCTACGATGAAAGCGCTGGCCGCAAATACATGAAATATGTGCCGTATTGAGCATAACTAATTTGATGACTTACTTCGCTGATCCAAGGGCGCCGGACCATCAACAACGGAAATGCTAATAAATCCAGTAGGTTAGAAGAAGCACTTCTATTTGACGGTCATTTGACATCAACCTATTGGGTGCCGTAAGCGCCTCTTTGCAGAGGGTGTAGCAGAGGTGACCGCGCCAAGGCTGCGCGCCATCATGCGCTGCTCTGCGCACCAGGTAGAACCTAACGTCGTTTCCGCGCAAGCCGCGGGTTCTGGCAGGCGCTGAAGAGGTGCAGCAGGCGGCGCAAAAAGACCCGCCGAAGCACCGGGGGATACTAGGGCGGGGCGAATTGCAGGGATGGACCAATGCCACCCTGCCCCGGGGCCATACAAGCAGAAAGGCGCTTAATATGTTGCGTATTTCCTATTACTAAATCTGATATGAATCGCGGCACAATCGAGAAATGTTCGAAACCGAACGCAGCGAGCACTTGGTGTTGGCCAAGGCAGTGTGGACTCGCCCCACCTGTGCGCCCTGTGGGCTGTTTCCCGGCTGTTACGTCAGTTCAGATTCAGGCCGAACGTACGCGAACCCAGCGCGACTTTCCAATATGACTCGCGCCGGATCACCTCCTGGCGGGATGTATTGGCCGGCAACACCTCGAGCAGTGTGAACCGCAGATCTAGCTCGCGCCCAGGTGTAGCGGCAAGCATCTGCGAAAGCAGCTTGTTGCCTCCGTGTCCTGTGGTCGCGTAGTTGCTCCAACGCTGTAGCAGCCCTTGCGTGCCCGAGGCCGAGCCCACATAGTGTTGGCCGCCGCGCTCATCCGTGATCAGATAGATTCCGAACACGCCAGTCAACCCCTGTTGCCAGGCTGCGTCACGCAGTGCAATCCGCAGCTCTGCCATAACAAGCGACACACGTGTTAGTCCCTGAAACGGCACCGCCGACTCGAGCTGCGCCGTGACGCCGTACTGACGGCTCATCCGCATGGGCAATTGACTGCTGCTGCCTGGCTCTGCCCCTTGTGCAATGTGTTCGTTGGGCAAGGTTATTCTCCGGCGTACCTGTTTGGTCTTCGCCGGTCGAAGGATACGCCGCCAGGCCACTTCTTTTCCGGTCCACTCGATTTCGAGCTTCAAATGCAGATCGGCAAGCAGATCGAGCTCACGCAATTCGTGGTAGTACCCGCCCCAGTTCTCGTCCAACGGCTCGAAGCTGCCCTCAAGTAGCCCCCGGCGAATCGCCTCGCCGGGCGACAGCACACCCTCGACACGCCAGACGCCCAGAAGCAGGGCGTGGCCGGGCCTATTGCCGTAAAACGCTACAAGCAGGCTTCCCACGGGCATCTCTCTGGGTTGCATCGCCTGATACAGATTGAGGGCGCGCGTGCCGATATATTTCACGAGGGGATACCGCTTGTCCTTGTGGCGCATCAGCGTGATCTGCTGCGCGGCTGGATCGACACCGACGGACTTTAAAAGGTCTAGTAGGTCTTCAAACATAGCACTCGACTGTAACTGCATCCCGGCGATAACAGCAAGTAAGCATCGTTCCAACACTGCAGATTCACGTCCCGCCAGGAACACGTCAGCACCGCAGAGTCGACGGCCGCATTCGGTCGAGGCCGTGTGGAAACGCTACACTGCCGTGCGCGTCTCGATGGCGGCAGATCACGCTCCGCCTTTCGTTTTCTTCGGTCGGTTCGGTGACGAAACCGTACCAGCTGCTGGAGACTCGGCAAGCAGGTGTCCCGCCCTTCTGAAAAGTCTGATGGCCATTCATCCGTATGGCTAGGCGAGTGATACGGCTAATGGCGGATGGCATTGCAAGCCGTATGCCGTAAATTCAGGTGCACGTCTACTGTCAAGGCATCGCGAGCATGGAAATACGCGGTTGGGTCTACGTGATCCTCGCCAACGCATCGACCGACGTTGTTTGGGTCGGCTGTTCGACTATGAATCCCAGACAACAGCTCGGAAAGCTCAACAATGCGGGCGATGGGCGAGTCTATCGACTCGCGTATTGCATCCTAGTCGCCGACCTGCTGTGCATCGAAGATCGATTAAGCTTTGCGCTCGCCCACGCGCGTGTAGGCAAAGAGAAGTATCGCTGTTCAGTCGGGCAAGCCGTCAGCGTCGTTCGACAGGTCGCTGCCGCCTATGGACTCACTGAAACACAAGATCAGGACGCTTTGCACATTCTGGATACGGGGCGCCATGAAGAGGTCACAGCGATAATCAAGAAACTGCGCCAAGAAATTGACGCGCTCATCGGCCAACTACCTTAGCTAAGGGCATTCATTGGTTGGGCGCGAAGTTGGGGTCATGCCACCTCAGCCGCAGGCAAAAGCTTGCAAAAATGCGTAACCAGAGAATGTTGTGACCAACAACACCTTCGGGCCAGCGGCTCTCCAGTTGGCCACCGCCAGAGCGCAAAAAATACGACCCGGATGGATCCCGGGATCGCTGACGTCGAGCCTTAGCGCCCGGCGGCGAAGTCGGCTAGGCTCAATTCAGCACATCACCTGGAGGCCGACCATGTCATCACACGCGGGCGCATTCTGTTGCTGGGGATTCTCGCGGGGCTGGTGGGAGGCTGCCTGTCCCACCAGACGCACCACTTGCTGCGGCCGGGCCCGGAGCCGCCGCGCATGCCGCATCAACCACTCCGAAGCGGTCCGCGACATCCTGCGACGCCACCTCGATGGCGCTAGTCGATCGATACCGAAGGCCCCTGCGTCGACCGCTGCAATCATCGCTTCGATGATGCTGAAACCTTCTTGCAAGTTCTTCATGACAAGGTCTCAGTTCATGTCCGACCAACCTTTCCACCGTTGTGGAGAACAATAACTCCCGTATGTACTGCGTTTCACGCTCAACTCGAACAACTCGCCGTTGCAACCCGGGCACGCGATCACGCTGATTGGACTGTGTTCGAGTAAAGCGTCTCCACCACTGCGTCCAGTACCACGCCGCTGACTCCGGTTCTCGTTCAAGGACACGGATGGTGCCATGCCACACAGAACGTGCGCATTGTCATGTGTCAATGTTTCTATAAAGAAACGGACCCGGTGAGGATTATTAAACGCCGCCGGTCGCTGGGGATAATGCTGGGGGATGCAGACCAAAATGTCATATAGCGAGGAGGCCTGTGAGTGACAATTTGAAGATGAGCTTTCTGGTCTTAGCTGCGCTGGCGGCTGTCATTTATGTCTCAGGAAAAGCATTGGGCCTGGATTTGAGCATTGCCGACATCGCGAGGCAACTCATGCAGCTAGGCACTGATCTGCTGCACCGGCTGGTGCTCTAACCAGGCCCCAGCTCGCCGGTCAAGCCGCCTGGTCGCGAATGTGACAGAACCGCTCCGATGCCAAGCCGAAAGGTAGACTCTGCTTTCCGATGCGGTCGCACATCTACAGCTCCGCCCCCCCTTTCCGCCATTTTCGATAGCACGCTTGGCAGAGGTAGTGGCCTACTGCGTATCGGGAGGTGCTTCTTCAAACCTGTGCTGCGCTCGAACGCGGCGCCGCGCAACATCGTCACAGAGCGGCTGCGCAGCTATCGGGATAGCGAAGGCAGATATTCCCGAACTCGTCGACAATCAACAACGTGTTCGTGCATGCTCTGTATTCTTTTTTGGATAGTCAATCGCCATCTTTTTGGACCACGCGTATGCGATTGATCATTCTTGTGGAGAGGAAACACTCGGGTCACTTGCCCCAGCCAAGCCGGCGCCCGCCCTCGGCCCTCCCAGCTTTTTCGGCATTGGATTCAATACGTTTGGCGTCTACGGGGTTCATCCGCCAATGTGCAGGGCTGGAAAACGAATACTTTGCGGACCGACTTGGGAGGCCTGCGCGACTAAGGTGGCGAGGATCATTGAACAGATTTCGGTGTCCGAGGTTCCTTTTCCACGGGGGGCGGAAGCGGCACCGGTGGGCCAGCCCCGACGGGCCCTCGGCGCCACATCTTCCGGCGAAAGGCCATTCTAAGTCCGACCGCTTGAAATCCCACTATAGGGGTGCTCTCTAAATCGCCGCGCGAGCTTGTGCAAGCGCTCGTCGTCCTCTGGTGTCTTTCGATCTGCCGTGAGCCTCGACCATGCTAAGTAGAGGCCATAGGCGACCCAAGCGTCTCTGATATTGTTGCAGCGATTGTCTTCTGACTGACTGAGGATAAGCCGCATCGTTTTCTCGGTCGTTGCTGTCATTTCCTCGTAGGACCACTTCCGAGGACTCGAACTCGGATCCGTCGATAGTGTTAAATCGACCATAACAACCGCAGTGTGAAGGGATCTATTGAGCATAAACCAATTGCGTCGGCATTTTATTCAGTGTTGCTCATGAAAGCGAACCAACTCCAGCCGCTGATGTGGGATGCCCGCGGCGGCACTGGTCAGCTGAAAGCTCCCGCTGCTGGAAAGCGGTCTTTCCGGCAGCCTGTTACACGGCAGGCCAGAAGCCACCTTCCAGCCAATAACGAAATACAGGTCAGGAATGCCAGAATGCGCGGTCGGCGTTGTCTTGTGTTGCAGTGTCCGAGCGATGGCGGGGATGCAACTGCTATGTCTTGTGCCAGCGCGTCCCATAGTGCAAGGTCGGTCGGCGCTCTCTCCCCGCGCGGCTTCCGGTCACCCATGACTCCCCCCGGCTTCATCTGTGTGATCTTTACGACGAGCGTAGTGCACCAAGACGCGTGAGCCCATCATGCAAACAGGCTAATGCAGCCGCACATGACTGATTCAGGATTGAATCGCCTTGACCATTTTCCATTTGGTTAAAAGTCAGACCCCGGGGCAAGTTGAACACTGCACAGGATCAGCAGAAGAGAAACGTCTGTGCGCTCGCCAAGCGCCGCGCACAGCGAAGCCATTTTGTGTAGGTGGTTTGTTCAGGGCGCTTTGAGGCTGGTGGCATCCTGGCCTTCCTCGCCAACAAACTTGAGCATGAACCCTAGATTCCCATTCGCCTCCCTATAGACCACCAGCGGCGCGGCAGGCCCCGGCAACCCCATGCGCACCCAGTTGTGACCGCCATGCAGCGGCATCTGGTTTGGATGGTCGAAGTGGTTGTCGGCGATAAATCGGTTCCGTAAGGCGCGATTTGCCGCTTGACTACTGATTGATTCGGACTCGACGCGTTTCCCGTCGTGCTCGCGGCTGGTCATTCTCACCGGCACGTCGCCCCGATCGATGGGCACAGGTACGCGTCGGGTGGCGCTGCGGCACAGCCAGCAGCTGCTGCTCGCATCCAATTCGGAGCTCGAGCGACTGTCCAACTCTGACGGTCTTACCGGACTTTCCAACCGACGCTACTTCGACGAATGTCTAAGAGCTGAGTGGAAGCGCGCGCGGCAAGAGCAAGGGCTCCCGGCCCTCGTGGTTGAGCGGCGGCCTGGGGAGGTCGCATACGTCCCTTTAACAAGGGCCACATCACCTGCCATGCCCCTCCAGTACGTACTTGCTGAATTTTCAAGGGCACTCGCGCGCGCGACCGACGCACACGACGAATACCCAAGCTGCCGCTGTTGAGGCAAATGCGACAGCCGTTCGAGAGCGGCGAGAAGGCGGTCGGGCGCGCCGCTGCAAAAAACATTGATTCGAGACTGGATGTTCGAGCCAACCCCCTTTACCGCCGGAGCTACCGCAGTCGGCCCCCAACCTAATAAGGTTGCGATGACGCGCGCAGCCGGTCAAATCGTGCACTGGACGGTTGTCTTCCTCACCAAGTCCTGCGAAGTCGCACAGGCAACAGCTCGCAACGTCAAATGGTCGGTTTAAGGTCTGCCAATCGCCCGGTCGGATTGCCGACGCCTAAGGTCTGCGCCACGGGTGTTGTGATGACACCAAAAACGGGCTGTCGGGTGGACCTGGGTCAACGCTTCTCCGCGTCGAAGGCGTTCTGCCAGACATCTGGGTCGGGCGGGTAGACTGCGTCAAAGTGCTGGCGCAGCACATCAATCTCCTGCAAGATGTCGAACGAAAAGCCTTGGCGGCCGAAACGATCGTCGAACTGCAAGCTGTTCAAGTAGTGGCGACAACCGATCACATCAAACCATTTGGCGGCAATGGTATTGATAATGCGTGGAAACCTACGCCCGAGCTCGACTGGCCGGACATGGGCGGGCAACTCCATCATCCACCGCGTGGCCTCGTCGCGAAGCGCGCTATCATCCTCGGTGTGGCTTTTGCGTTGGAACGCTGGATCGTGAGTCATAGGGGAACCTCCAGTCGCCAGCAGGATAGGCAATTGTAATGCACTAAAGCCGTGAGAAACCAATCCGGACTGCCCATAAATTCCGGAAGTCGCCACCCACAATGGCTTGCATCAATGGCGGAGAGCAATCGAGAGATGCGCGCGTATGAGGCGGATGTAGCGAACTACGAAAGCTGCTAGGCATGCGCGGCGCAGATGTTGGCCAACCTCGGCCGCATTGACATCCTGGTGAACAACGCCGGTATTACCCGTGACATGGCGTTCAAGAAGATGGACAAGCCGAACTGGGATGCGGTGATGAAGACCATCTCGACTCTGTGTTCGATGTCACCAGGCCCCTCTGTGATGGGATGGTCGAGCGCGGTTGGGGCCGGATCATCAACATCTCGTCAGTCAACGGTTCCAAGGGCGCCTTTGGCCAGACCAGCCACTCCGCAGCCAAGGCCGGCGTGCATGGTTTCAGCAAGGCGCTGGCTCCCCGGAAAGGCGTGACGGTCAACACGGTGTCACCGGGCTATCTGGCCACCAAGATGGTGATGGCCGTGCCCAAAGACATCATGGATAGCAAAATCCTGCCGCAGACTCCAATGGGGCGTCTGGGCAAGCCAGCGGAAGTGCCGGGACTGGTCGATTTCCTTTGCTCGGACGATGCGGCCTACCTGACCGGTGCGAATCTCGCCATCAACGGCGGGCAGCATATGGGCTAAAGTACCGCTGGGCTGTCTGTCGCTCTCAAGGCGGTGGACTGCTCAAAGAGGAATCGGCCAAGGGCGGAAGCAAGCTGACCGCATTGGTATCCGCCCCAGCCACCTTGCTGGAAAGCCGTATTAACGAATCACTTATGCCCCTATCTGCCGGTTGCGGTTTCATGATCGCGCTGACTCCAGACGAGGTTCTTAAAGTGTTCTCGCAGTTCAGGTGGGCTGCTGGCCGCAGACGAATCACGCCCGATCTGGCTGGTCTGGTATGCGACAGCTCAGTAGATGCGCGGTAATCGGTAGTTTCAAGAAGCTCGGTATTGTCACCAACATGGGTTTCCAACCCTTGAACAGGGGGCAGTGAAGAGCTAGAATTTTTTTGCGAATGCTAAGACTAGCGCGCAGGCCAGACCCCAGGGTCCGAGAGAGAATAGATTCGGCCTACTGCCACGGGCGATAGCGAAGTTCCATTGCAGCTGTCATCGACACCGAAGATTCGCAACGGCTTTCATGTGGCCGCAATGCCGCCCGCCAACCGAGGTGTATTCGCATAATGGAACGAACCTAGCATGTTGTCTAAAACCGTTGCGCCTGTGGACAGGCAACCACGGGTTACGCTCGAACGCTGGCGGGTCCGGGAGACAGCACGAGGTGATCGATATTTCGTCGGATTCTGTGTTGAAACCCAGACGGGACGTGTGAGTACGGCCATCCAGTCCTTTGACGTTGTCACCGGCGTGGGCACAACCGCAAGCGGACGGCGATACTTGCTGTCCGGCTGGCCATGCTTCGATGCTGAGGCTGAACGTCTTTGGCTCCAATTGGCGGAACAGTATGCCATCACCGAAACCAACGATGTCAGTATGGAATACTTGACTGCCCAGAAGGAATGACATTCTATATGTTATTGGGGGGCGACCGTCGAAAATAGGGCATCGCGCGCTGGAAAGACGAGGAAAACTCCGGCATTGGGTGGACTACGTACGGCCTGTGGGGCTGGAAAGCCGGAATCCGATCGGACAACGCTGCCCCCGGGCCATCGTTAGGGATGGGACTTTTCTGGCGGCTCATTGCTTTGCTGGACCTGAAGAGTACCCTTCACGTAGGCACCAATATAATAATAGCCACGTTTGACTGATCCATTTGTCTCGGGTGATATGGCGGCCCCTCATGACTTGAGGCGTCAGGAGCGAACTCGACGTTCACCGAGCGACATGGACCAACTTGACGATCTGGTATTCGATTCACGTCTAACCGAGCAAGCGCGTCGCTTAGGGAAAGACTGATTTAATCAGCGCGGCAGTCATCGTTGACTGGCGTGCAAGCGTTGTCATGTGCATGCCCACGATATGAGTCGGAGATGAAGCGACAGATCAGTTTTGCGGAAGCCGAGAGCCACGGCAAGAAGCGGGTGACGCGACGCGAGCGCTTCCTGACGGAGATGGAGAGTTTGGTGCCGTGGTCGCGCCTGATTGAGGCGGTCGAGCCGTACTACCCCAAGGGAAAACGTGGACGGCCGCCGATCGGTCTGGAGCGGATGCTGCGCATCTACTTCCTCCAGCAGTGGTACGGGCTGTCGGACGAGGCGCTGGAAGACGCGCTGTACGACAGCATGGCGATGCGGGCATTTGCCGGGATCGACTTGGCGGTCGAAGCGGTGCCAGACGCGACCACGCTGCTGAAGTTTCGCCGCCTGCTCGTCGAGCATGAACTGACGCGAAAGCTGTTTGACGAGATCGGCATCATGCTGTGCGAGCGGGGGCTGATGATGAAGGAAGGCACGATTGTGGATGCCACCATCATCGAGGCGCCACCATCGACCAAGAACAAGGAGAAGAGCCGCGACCCGGAGATGCACCAGACCAAGAAGGGTAATGAATGGCACTTTGGCATGAAGGCGCATCTCGGCGTGGATGCGACTTCGGGGCTGGTGCACAGCGTGGTGGGCACGGCGGCCAACGAGTCGGATGTGTCGCAGGCGCATGCCTTGCTGCATGGCTACGAAGAGCACGCGTTTGGCGACGCGGGCTACACGGGCGTGGACAAGCGCAAGGAGATGCAAGGCAAGTCCGTGAAGTGGCACGTGGCCGTCAAGCGCGGCAAGATTAAGGCAATGCGTGACGGTGCGGTCAAGGACTTGCTGATCGCTGTCGAGCGGGCCAAGGCCCAGATTCGGGCGCGGGTCGAGCATCCGTTCCACGTCATCAAGAATCTGTTTGGTCATCGCAAGGTTCGCTACAAGGGCCTGGTCAAGAACACGGCACAGTTGTTCAGCCTGTTTGGTCTGGCGAATCTGGTGCTCGGCAGGAAGCTGTTGTTGGCCTCACAGGGGAGCAATCCGTCCTGAGCGCGCAAAGCGCGCCAGAAATGGTGCCAAACGAGAGAAAAATGGCTTGAATCGGCCCATCTCTCCCGCGTTGCGAAAACCGAAATCCTTGGCTTGTGCAACATCAAGCGCAAACCTCATTGATCAGCGATTCCCTAGGTATTGAATCACCCCTCGAAGTCAGCTTAATCGAGTGGAATGGCCATTGTTTTTATCCCGTCACTGGCCTGGATCATCGCGAGCAGCGTATCCTCATCGAGGTGTTCAGGATCGATGCCCGCGGGAAGCTGGAAGCCGTTTTGGTGTTCCAGTATCCGCCGCCGATCCGCGATCTCTACCCGAATTAGAACGAAAGTAGCCCTTGCTTGGCGATTTCCTCTTGGCAGGGGTGATCGTCCCTTTCGTGTTAGATCCGGCAGTATGACCCAAAGAATCTATTGCGAATCAAAGAGTTGAAATATCGCTACTCAAGTGAAGGCGGGCGTCACAAAGGCAATTTCGAGGCGCGATACACTACAAGCGTCTGTATCCGGTCACCACGAGTTTGTTGCACGTCCTAGCAGGAGGTAATGCGAAACCTTAGGGACAGGTGGTGCTTGACCTGAATCCGATATCTCTTCTCTCACGCTGCCACCTGTACGATGCGGCGGAGACGATGGCCGGACATTTGCACTTCGCCGCCGGGACACGAAGACAAGGCACGATAACGGCCCCTTATCGCAGGGTGCCAGAACGCAGATGGCCACAGACCGCCCCGTCTCCACTAGAATCGACCAGAAGCCGTTTCCCAGTATTTTCAACGTGGCACATCAGCAGGGTTTCATCCTGACCCGGCATTGGCGCGATATGCCGGCTGGCACCGAAGTCGAAATCTGTTGGGAGAGGGCGGGCCGGTAGCAAGCGTTTCTCGGGCGAACGCTAGCTTGTCCGCTGCTTCGGCGCCTGGCGCAGACGTAAGCCCACGGCCATGGAGTCGTAGCGACGCCGCACTATCTCTCGATAGCGCACGACCAAAGCTGCAAGGCGAGGGTGCGGACGGAAGATCGGTAAGTGGTCTTCAATGTCAGCGCAAAGATGCATGCCCAGATCCATCTCGACCTCCGTGTGTCTGGTCGGCTTCGTCACGACCGATTGCCTAAGACATCTGGTCGCAAGTGGAGTATCAACGCCACGCATATGAGACCGAAGCCCAGGCGCGGCGCGACGAGCGCAGTCAGCGTTGCGGTTGTGAAGCCTGCAAGGACGACGAGTGATCGGCGCCTTGCCATACGCCGCATCCGAGCCGACACCTGCGTGGCGTCCGCACGAGCCAATATCTGGTGTTCGAAGACGTTGTAGGCAATGTCAATGCAAACAAACAGCCCGGCGTAAAGCATTACTGGGGACGACGCGAGCTTAGTGCGCGCAACACAGCGGCCAGAGGGCCGCGAACACCGGCTGATCCGGTGCCTAGAGTTCCAGCACCATGATGGTCACGATCACCTCGAAGACCGCGTCGGAAAATGCAGTCAGCCGGTCCGCGGTTATCTTTCCTTCACGCATAACGCCCTCCTTGAGGTGAGCAAGAGCTTGGTCACGTGATGAAGACGGTGAATCCTGCGACCGAGAAGCACCTAAGTGTTTCCCCGATTGTCTTGTCGAATGTATGCACCAATAATCCTGCCCTCGGCTGGCACCAGATTGGCGCATCGATTCTCAAGGGCCATGTTCTAACAACAAGATAGGAGGAGGCCCGCGTGTTTCGATTTGAGTATGGGCGACCAATGTCTACGCACTGCTTGGCTTCGCAGACGCCGAGGAAATTCCGTTAAAGGCGGAAATCGTGAAGGACATGACGGCATGTATAAGAGCCGCGGGCCTTACCGTGTCCGACGCTGCAGCCATGCTCGGGACACTTCCGTCGGATCTCGCCCTGGTTCTCTGCGGCAAGTTTCAAGACATCGGCGCAGATGAGCTGCGCGGTTGGCTCGCGCGCCTTAGCTCGCGGTTGTGGTGATTGCAGCGCCTACACCCAAAAGAGGGTTGTCCGGCCAAGCCGGTATCCAGCACCATTCGGCGCCCCAGACAGGCGAATGACACAAAACTGAAAAATCACCGCGCTAAGCTGGCGCGGTAGCGTTTTTTGTTGGCGCCACGTGCATACGTGGTGGTATGGGTCGAAAGCCGAACACAGAATCGGGACGACCGGAAGACAGGGGTCAGACAAACTTTGTGAGAGACAAGCAGGATGACGAGACGCATTGCATTGGTGACTGGCGGTATGGGCGGGTTAGGGGAGGCCATCAGCCTCAGGCTGCACGACGCCGGCTACGACGTGGTCGTGACGCATACGCCAGGCAACCCGAATGTAGACAACTGGCTCGCCACTATGGAGGCTGCCGGCCGCAATTTCCGTGCGTACGCGATGGACGTTGCGGACTACGATGCCTGCCAGGCAACGGTGGCAAAGATTTTTGGCCAGGTCGGGCAGGTCGATATCCTGGTGAATAACGCCGGCACCACCCGCGACATGGCCTTCAAAAAGATGGACAAGGTGAACTGGGACGCCGTGATTCGCACCAACCTGGATTCCGTGTTCAACGTGACCAAGCCGCTGTGTGACGGCATGGTCGAGCGCGGCTGGGGGCGCATCATCAATATCTCGTCCATCAACGGTTCGAAGGGTGCGTTCGGGCAGACCAACTATGCGGCCGCGAAGGCAGGCATGCACGGGTTCACGAAGTCGCTGGCACTGGAGGTCGCTCGCAAAGGGGTGACGGTCAACACGATCTCTCCGGGTTACCTGGCGACCAAGATGGTCACCGCTGTGCCGCAGGAGATCATGGATACAAAGATCCTGCCTCAGATTCCGGCGGGGCGTCTTGGCAAGCCGGAGGAAGTGGCAGCCCTGGTTGCCTATCTGTGCTCCGAGGATGCGGCCTACGTGACCGGATCCAACATTGCGATCAACGGCGGGCAGCACATGCAATGACCGACGGGGCGGAACATGATTCTGCCCCCTTTGTGACTCCATATCGCGGGAGCACATACAGATCTACCTCACACCCGATTCGCCATCAGTCCCCCGCCTTTTAAGTGAAGAGGACTGAGCGTCCAAACGCGTGTCGGAAGAGCGATAAATCATCACAATCGGAGAGCAGCGTGATCTTTACTCAGGAACAAATTTTGGCGGTACAACAGACCAACCTCGAATCCCTGTACAGCCTGACATCCAAGGCCATCGAGGGCTTTGAGAAGCTGGTTGAGCTGAATATGCAGGTCGCGAGAACGGCTCTGACGGAGAATCTGGACGGCGCTAGGCGCGTGCTCTCCGCCAAAGAGCCGCGGGAATTTCTCGAGGTGCACGCGTCGCTGGTGCAGCCGGCTGGCGAGAAGGCTATGGCTTACGCGCGCCACCTCTATGAGATCACCTCGGAAACGCAGAAAGAGCTTGCCGAAGTGGCAAAGGCCATGCTGACGGAGGGCTCACAGAAGCTCTGAGGGACTGTCGACACCTCGCCAAGAATGCGCCGGCCGGCGCAGCCTGGGGAAATTGCTGAATCCAACATTCAGGGGGCCACTGTGGCAACGAATTCCGCCCAGCAAGTCGGTGTGATGGCTCGTGCCTCCTCGAAGAAGAACCCTCGAAGAAGACTACGGCTTCCGCCTGATCCTGCTGCCAGGGATATAGGCAAGCGGCCGCTACGGACTACGGAACGGTCGGATTCTCACGTGATCGGGGGCGTCTCTTTCGGCCCACGAAGCGTCGACCGGTTTGGGCGCCCGAGTGTCCGTTTGCGAATGGTTGCGGCAACGCTATAGGCAGGAAGGCCCGTCGGGACTGGTGTCCTGCAAGCGCGGCCGGCCGAGCAACATGACAGGTGTGCCGCTCGTTAAGTCGTACCTTGGGCGCAGCGCTTGGGGAGATGTCCATCGTCCATATCCTGCTGCGCAATCGTGTGATTTACTGGTTTGTGGAGTTCAAGGAGAAGGTTCCCATTGCGCGCATGGAGGCAGGCAGCTGGAGTCCGCTGTTGACGGTAGCTCGGCCGGCCAAAACTGATGAACGCTTCACGGTCTACCGCCGTAAAATGGCAGGGGCCGGCATCGATTCGATTCTAGGTTTGTGCGCGTCATCAGCCAAAGCCCTGGAAGGGGCAAGCTCAATCTGCGCTCGGGCGGGAGCTGGAATCCGAAGAAATCGTCCGCGACTTACCGAAGACAACGAAGCGGCCTTTGCCGGCGTGTTTAGCCGCGTAAAGTGCGGTGTCCGCCCTCAGGAAAAGCTCGTTCCTAGTGTTGCCGTCGCCGGGCTTGTGAAGCGCACCACCAACGCTCGTACGGCATGTAATCTGCTGGTCATCAATGATGCAGGGCACGGAGGTCGCCGCGATTATCGCATCGGCGACACGTTCCACTGCATGCAAGCCAGAAACCTCCTCCAAAATCACGGCAAACTCGTCGCCGCCAATCCGGGCGACGGCGTCGGTTTCGCGAACACAGCACCTAAGGCGCGTCGCGAGGACGTTCAGAAGCTTATCGCCTATCGGATGACCGTGAGTGTCATTCACAAGTTTGAAGTTGTCGAGGTCGACGAGGAGCAAGGTCACTATCCGCCCGCTTGTCTCGCTCAGTGCCATGGCCGATTCCAGGCGTCGGTCAAAGCCTTTCCGATTGAGCAGGCCAGTCAGGTAGTCTGACACCGTCTTTTGTTCGAGCTCCCGCATCTTCTGGCGCTCTACCGTTATGTCTCTGGCGAACACATGCACGCCAACGACGGCGTCAGCCGTCCCACTCCAGGCAGGCTGATAAGTGACCTTAAAAAAAACAGGCGGGTTCTCGTCAGGATGCTCAGCGTCAAACGTGACCAGCTCGCCTGAAAGCGCGAGTTTGAGGTGAGGCCTTATCGCGTTCGCATAATGGTCTTCGCCCCAAAGGCCCCTGGGTGTCAGACCGATGATTTCACCCGCAGACATCCCGAATCGCTGTTCGTACGCTTGGTTGACGAACACGTAGCGTTCGTCCTTATCGAGATAGGCAACGAAATCCGGTATGTGATTGGCAATGGCATGGATGCGTGCTTCCCGTTCCTCCGCCAGCTTCCTTGCTTTCAACAGGGCACTCGTGTGTTCGGCAAGTTGGCCCATGACGCTAGAGAACGTCCTGGCTAGGGCGCCGATTTCGTCTGCTCTGGAGGTAGGAAGCGCCGCGCGCGCTGGCAAGTCCATCGCGCTTTCCTGCACGGCCCGCTCCAGATTCTCCAACGGAGCCAGCAGGCGTCTGGCTACCTGCCACATCAGCAATCCAGCAATAGCCAAGGTTGCTCCTACCATTGTTAGAATTTTTAGCCTGGCACGGATGATTGGCGAGAAGGCTTCTCTGGCCGGGAGTGTGGCAACCAGCTCCCACCCTGCTGTTTCAAGTCGATGTCGAGCCACAATGGGCCGCGTTGGCCAAGCGAATTCCCATATGGAGATGGCCTGGTCGGTGCCGCATGACTCATGTCCGGAAGCTGCAGGTTGAAGTACCTTCGCCGGGTCAGCATGGATGACGTAGCGAGGGGACTGCCCGGACGAGACAAGGCAATAGGCTCCGGTTATGCCGATGCGACTCCGGGACAGCGCCTTCAGGAAGTTTTCGCGCTGGAGGTACAAGCTTCCCACAAGAACCGCCCGAACGCGTCCATCAGCCGAGCGCACAGGTACGGCCATGGCGATGCCTGGCGCACCGGTTACCTTAGTTATCACCGGTTCGGAAATGACAACAGATGCGCCGCGCAGAATGTCCTGAAAGTACCGCCGGTCCGAAACATCAGGACTCTGGTCTATCGGCCTGGTATCAAATGCCCGCTTACCGTCCGGCCAAGCGAGAAATACCCAATCGAACAATTCAGGAATGGGAGCGGCCTGCTCAGTGACGCGCTTTAGCGCCGCCGGGTCACGGTCCAGCAGCGGGGCAAGCTGCTCGGCAAGCCGGCGCAGGATGAGGACACGTACTTCGAATTTGTCGTCAAGTTGCTCAGCAACCAGTTTGACCTGTGCATCCTGCTGTGCCTGCAGGGAATCCTTCAGGTTGGCGAAGACGTAGTGGCGTGCAACCAGAATCAGCAGGACCGCGAGAAGAAGAACCACAACGACTGTTGAAGCGACCACCCTGGACTTTAACGACCAGCGCACCATTCCTTCAGCCTTGCTCTTCTTCACTGGCTAATCGCTCATGGTCTAATTCGCCGCCTTACTTGGAGGCGAGCCGTATTGTTCGGAACGTTGACGGAGGAGCGACCATTGGCTGCTCACCCGAATGGGGCATCGAATGTTCAATGTTAGCGGAATTCCGAAGGGGCATGCGCGTTTTCACACTTGGGGTGAGAGCCACCAGACGCGGCCTCGGGAGCAACTTGCTTCCCCTACGAGTCATGGCGAAAATGAGCCGTCAGGCGCACAGCTACCCACAACTGACGCACAAGTTGGCCGATGGAAGAAAGCATTGACAAGTCAGGCGGGGCGGCATCGTGGCAGGCTTCAACGGGTCAACCGTCGGGAAGATGGCTGCATAATCGGCCGTCACGGTATGGCAGAGCGTGGCCGACATCAAGGAACATGCATCGAGGTTACTCGGCCCAAACAGTATCGGTGCCCCGTAGTAGATGCCCGGCCAGGATGTAATCGCCAAGCCTCATGGCCTTCGCTTCCAAGGCTGCCAATTCGCTGGCAGTCAACTCGGTCAGCGCAAACTGGCAATAAAGATTGCGCTGACGAAACGTTAGCTTTGGGCGCTTCAATCCGGCGACAAGTGCCGCCGGCGACTTGACGGCAATACTCTCATGGCCGCGATACTCAACGCGGACTCCAGCCTTCTCACCCAGGTGACTGAGTTCAGAAGCGTCTTGCCAGCCAGATTCGTAGTCCAGTTCGACGAGTCCAACCCCTTTTGCCTCAAGTAGCCTGATGGCTTCCCCTCTGGTCCCAGCTCGAGCCGTCGTCATTCCTGCCCCCGTTCAAGTCCACGACGCGGCCGCCAGTTGGCGTCTGCGTCCCGTTGAGTTCAACCCAATGCTGTTCTTTGCACCTTGGTCTATGGCGAGTCCAGCGTCACCAGCGTTGGCCTCGCAAACGCCTTCGCTTGTCACCACAGGGAGTCGTGTAGTCTCCCTCAGATTTAAGGTAAAAATGTCTCTTAATTCTGACGTAAGAAAATTTTAAGTCAATATAGACTGGCCCTGTAGTCCTGCTACCACCCGCGTAACCACTCCGGTAACGCGGGTTCTTTTTTTGATTCGGAGGGGGCAGTCCCATGCAGGGGAAGAATCGATACTAGGGATTACCACAGACATGCCTTCGAGTCGTTGAACAGTATGTTGCGAGCAGCTAAGATGTCCCTTCTGGGCGTGATGGCACAAGCGCCCACCAGCCAGACCTTTGCGTCCGAGAGCAACCAAGCGGCCAGTACTAGCTAGGCCAGCTGTCACGGACGGACGGTAGTGAAGTCCCGTAGCACTATTAGACCAATAGCTTAGGAGACGAATGTGCTGAGTCATCATGAGTTCGCCACCCTGGTACTGGTAAACGACAGCCCTGACCCTGCGGAGTTGGACAGCGCGGATGTGGAGGCACTGTGCGCGCGGCAACTGGTTACGCTGGAGCGGCTCGGGCCAAACCGTAGCCGACCTCGGATCACAATCCAAGGATACGTTGTTCGCAAAGCCCTAGACCGGGTTCGAGCGAAGGCTTGCCGAGCACAGCAGGCCTGTCGATAAGTGCATCGCTCTGTCCCATAGAGAGTCGCCGGCATCGACGCTTCCTTGGGCCTTCACGTCGGCGACCGCCGCAAGAGGGCGCGACATTGTAGTTGTCATTCACTTGATTCCCACCATAACGCCTAACCACCGGTTAGCTCAGGGGATGGGCCGCACTTAGGAGATGCAAGATGACTCAGTGGACCGCAGAACAATACACGAAAGCGCAGTTGGCGGGCCTTGAAGCCCTGGTCGGACTAACCAACAAGGCCGTTGAGGGCTTCGAAAGAGTGATGGAGTTGAACCTCCAAACAATGAAGACGACCCTGGCGCAGACCCGGGAGGGCGTAATGAAAACCCTCTCAGTCCAGAACCCGCAACAACTCGTCGAATTGCAAATCGAATTATTTCAACCTGCAGCCGACAACGTTTTGGAGTATCGGCGTCAACTGCAGGACATTCTTGCGGCTACGCGGGCAGAGTTCGAGAAGGTCGCCGAAGTCCAATACACAACAAGCAAGGGCCAGTTGCAGAATCTCATTGATAGCGCAGTGAGCAACACCCCATCGGGCTCGGCGGCGCCTCTGGCCGCCTGGCAGGAGGCCGTGAAGGCGACTACTACGCTCTATGAGTCGATGCAGTCGACGGCAAAGCAGGCCATGGAAGTAGCCGAGAATGGTTTCAATACGGCTGCGGCGGCAGCCTCGAAAGGCGCGCGACATCGTGCAGCACAGGCGTCTTCGGCAGCTGCGAAGTAGGTCAGCTTTGGCTCCTGGTTGGCGCATTCACGGTGCCGAGGGGGCCAAATTCTCGGAGGATGCTGGTTCTCGGTGAAGAGCGCTGGGCCTCGCCTCATCCATGCGGTTATACCAAGACATAGAGGATTGGAGACATGACCAAAAAGCTTGCCGTAGTCACGGGTGGTATGGGCGGTCTGGGCGAGGCCATCAGCATCCGGCTCCAGGACGCTGGTTATTTGGTGGCTGTCACGCATTCTCCCGGCAACAGCGGTGTCGCAGACTGGCTTGCGCGGATGGCAGAGCAAGACCGGAAATTCCACGCCTATCCCGTCGACGTCGCCGACTATGACTCGTGCCAGCAATGTGTGGCCAAGATTCGCGCTGAGCTGGGCTTCATCGACATACTGGTGAACAACGCCGGGATTACGCGTGACGCGAGCTTCAAGAAGCTGGACAAGGTCAACTGGGATGCGGTCATCCGCACCAACCTTGACTCCGTGTTCAACATGACGAAGCCAGTCTGCGACGGGATGGTCGAGCGGGGTTGGGGACGTATCATCAATGTGTCGTCCATCATTGGGTCCAAAGGCGGCTTCGGTCAGACCAACTACGCGGCCGCCAAGGCCGGCTTGCATGGCTTCACCAAGTCGCTGGCGCTCGAAGTGGCTAAGCGTGGCGTGACCGTCAACACCATCTCGCCGGGCTATATTGCCACCAAGATGGTCACGGCGGTGCCGCAGGAAATTCTGGACACCAAAATTATTCCGCAAATTCCTGTTGGCCGTCTGGGACGGCCCGAGGAAGTCGCGGCGCTTGTCGTGTATCTTTGCTCCAAGGAAGCCGCTTTCGTGACTGGCGCGAACATTGCCATCAATGGCGGGCAGCACATGCAGTGAAACGATACTCCGCTCAGGTCGGAACTGGGGCGGAGCATCATTGCTAGCTGCGCTGGCAGATCGACGAGGGCTTGTGCAGTCGCACAAGCTGATACTGCCCGGTCCGCGAAAAATGGACCCGACCGTTTGAGGGTGCAAAACGTACCCCACGGCCTGGAGACCCGTCGAACCCTCAGTTGTCCGTCGGCGAGCGGCGGGTTGGAACCGGTGCAAAGTCGAAATGGGCGGCGGCATACACGGCATTGCACGCCCATACTTCTCCCCCGCCCTTATAGAAGGTCACCCATTTGCCGTCGCTAATGCATTAGGCGCCTGGGAAGACCTCGTCATGGCCGTTGGGACCGTCCAGCGGGAAGGGCGCGCGTGGCGTGGCCCAGTAGCGGCCGGTCGGTAAGGCCTCGATCACTTTTCTCGACATTCTCTTCCGGACCGCCATGCGGGGTCACTCAACGCGCTATCCACCCGCCGCCCCGGCGAAGCGTATTGTGTCAACCCTGCAACGGTGTAACACCGCCACGAGACATCCTCGTGTAGTCTCACTGCCAGTCACCTCCTGCTATACGGTGCAATTTCGCCATGGGGCAATACCTCCAAATTACAGTCCGAGCCTTCGGCATCGGCGCCATCATTGTGATTGTCGCCCTTGTATCCCGGCAAGTATATCTGCGGGTCGCTGCGGAAGCTGGTGTTGCCAGTGCGGACAACGAATCCACGGCAACGAAGTTGATCCGATGCGAGGCGATACATAGCCGCCTGCAGAATCGGCATGTTTCCGAAAAAGCTGTGGATACTGACGAGGGGCGACGCGCCCATTGCATGGAGTCCTGAGTTCGCAGTAAACCTAACCGGTCCGGTTGACTGCTGTGCCATCTCTTTCGCATAAAGGCGCCGATGGCTGTGAACAGGATTTGTCCTCCGCTTGGATAATCCGATCTCGCGCAGTCACGCGGGGCAGGACGACTGACTGGGAGCTCCGGACAGAAGTAGCGCCAGCGCGCTGCGTTGACATACCCGTGGGGCCGCAAGGCGGTGGCGAGCGGTTGTAACTGCTGCATGCCCTTTCCGACCGCATCAACTGCATTTCACACGATGCGAAAGCCCGACCAGGCCAGATAGAAAAGTCCAGCCGTCGCCACGAGGGCTGCCAGAAGCGCGTAATAGCGCATTCCATGACATGGCTGTTCCGGGTGTCCCGGCTCATGAAAGATTACGTTCCTCATCCCTTACTCCCGTTCAAAAGGAGTCTGATTGCAGTCTACGCTTTACTGGACAAAACCTAACCATCCCGGAGTGTGGGACGTACCGGGGAGACGGAAGCAAAGCATTCCGCAAGGGCCCTCGGGATCGGACAAGGTGAATTTCAGGCGAGGCTACCGCAGCAAATTCCTTGCCAGGAGGCCCTTTACCAAGAGGCGACTCTGATGCATTCTGCGCGTACTTCCACTGCAGGGGCAGTTTGTGAAAGCCAAAGCCAGGGCCACAGTTGTTTGCGTACGCGACGACCGTGTGCTACTCGTTTCTAGGGACGGAAGCAAGTGGGCTCTGCCTGGTGGGCGCCCGAGCAAAGAGGAGGCATTCGCTGATGCCGCAGGCCGAGAGTTGGAGGAAGAGACGGCCTTGACTGCCAAGGGACTGGTGTTCTTGTTTCAGGTAATTGGCGCGACGACAGTGCATCACGTTTTCGGAGCAAACATTGGCAGAACTGCTGTCCCGAGGCCTGGCAAGGAAATCTTGCGTTGCCAATGGTTCTCGCTTTTGGAGATGGCTGAGATCATCGTCAGTCCTACAACGCGCCAAATCGTCGAGTCGATTTTTCAGCTACACCGACGCTAGATGCTAGCGGGGCCGATGGCGGAGAGCAGGTGGCCGTTCGATAGCGCGGCATCGAAGCGAGGACGAACGGCATGAGGGCCAGGATTGCGCGGCCTCAGCGTGGATGCCAGTCGGCGTCCCCCATGCGGGCGATTGCAGAGCCCAGTATCGACACGGCCGGACAATCCTCTCTTAGTAGTGGCGCAGCTATCACAAAAAGCGGGAGCTAAGGCTAGCGAGCCAACCGCGCAACTCTTCTGCGCGAATATCTTGAAACTTACCGCAGAGAACCAGGGCGAAATCCGATTGAAGCGTCCCAAGCAGGGTTGCAGCGTCGGACACGGCAATTCCTGCGGCTCTCATAGATACCGTAATGTCTTTTACGATTTCCGCCTTAAGCGGAATTTCCTCAGCGTCTGCGAAGACAAGCTGAGCGTAGACATTGGTCGGCCCATACTCGAATCGAAACATGTGGACTTCCTATCTTGTTGTTCTTGAACATGGCCATCAAGCGTCGCTGCCAATATGGTTTCCGGCTAGCTACAGCGCGTTGACCCGAAGGAACGCGAGGCCGGCGTAGCCGGGAGGCGGGCGATAAGACTCGGTAACAGGGCTTTGTCGTGCGTGATCAGCACGCAGATGTCTCGCGCGCCACTAGTTTCGCTTGCCCTCGGACCACTGTTCTGCGTGGCGGACTATTGACGGAATCTCCTTGTGTCGCCATGGCTTCCGTCCTCCATGACGGGGCGCACACTCGATGCCTGCCGGTCCGTACCGCGCAATCTCTGGCCGATGCGAAGGGTTTTGGGTTCATCACTCCGGACGACGGCGGCGATGACCTGTTCGCGCACTTCTCCGAGGTTCAGGGAAACGGCTTCAAATCACTTCAGGAGGGCCAGAAGGTCAGTTTTGAAGTCAAGCAAGGTCCCAAGGGAAAACAGGCAGCGAACATCAAACCGCCGTAAGTTTTTCGCGCCGCAAACGCGTCCTGCCAGGGCAGCGATCGGCCCGATGCGTGATCGCTGTGGGTCTGGAGCGTCGAAAGGGGGCGCGTACTCCTCGCCTTTGCCCAGCGCTCGAGAAAGGGCCTCAACTTGTCAGCGCGACTGGGATGCATCAGCTTGCGCATCGCCTTGCTTTCAATCTGACGGATCCGCTCGCGGGTCACGTCGAACTGCTTGCCGACCTCTTCAAGCGTGTGGTCAGAGGTCGTATCGAGCCCGAATCGCATCCGCAGGACCTTGGCCTCGCGCGGCGACAACCACGATGGTGCTAGCCGATACGCTTAGTACGGCGACTAGCTCAGCTTGGCCGCACGTCTTGGCTCACGGCAATGCCGAATGGGGAAGTCTTTGCTTGCACGCAGTTCCTCAAACCGGACTGCGGCATCGCCGACGCACGCCCACCAACAATCGCTACGTTCTCCCTAGTCATACATGTGGCTGCGCCCGAGCAGAGCGCAGGAACATCGGCCGGTTGCAGCCAGCCAGCTATGAATTGCCCCATCGCATCAAGCAACACGTCAGACGTCAGTCCCGCTGCGCCGGCCAGAGGCGGGCAGATGATCCAGGCGGTGCCGTCGCTCTCCAGCACTCGCAGGGTCTTCGGCAAGTCAGCGGGCTGCAGGATGTAGTCGGTGCCGCGCACATCCTCGAGGGCGAACGCCTGTGCGAAATCGTCGGCGTGCCGCTCGCCCAGGCAAACCACCACTTTTGGCCTCCAGAGTTGGCGGATCTCATCGATGAAGGTGAAGCGCCGGCCGCCGCGGCAAAGGTCGAGGTAACGTTGTTTGGGCACCAGCTCCGGCTGGCCGCGGAATGCCTTCGACCAGGGTGTCTGGTTGATCTCGCGGGCAGGCAGTGGAAACAGACTGAGCTTGAACTCCGCGCCGTACGGCGCGTACAGATGATGGTCGAAGTAATGTTTCCAGTCCCGCTCACCCAAGGGGGCCTTGAGGACGTGTGCGCGTGCCGCGGCCATGATCCGCGCGATTTTCTGGTGCGACTGCCAGCGCGCCATGTGGTCGCGGTGCCCGTCTCGGTACGCATCGTCCCAGGCGCGGGGCTGCGCGTGCGGAACGAGCGGGGCCATTAGCGACTGCGCCGTCGGATGCGGTGAGCTGTCACAGAACCAAACTGCCGCGCCCGGATTACCCCCTTCCATCCCTACGTACGACGCGAAATACCGGTCCAATTGCTCACGCGTAAATACCATCTTAAGTTCTTCTTTTTTCATGCCTCTACCGCGTGGTTAAGTGAAGGACGCACAAACGCTGAGCCGCATCAGCGTTTTGTGCACTGCACAAACTAGGCGGTTATGAATTCTCCGCGCGAATCCGGATGTTTTCTCCCCCCATACGAGGGGTATGCCCCTCTCTCACCCCCCCCCTTGAGTGGGGTAGCGCAAAATGCAACCTCAAGGCGCTGGCGCGCGAGAGGTGGCGCAGCCAGCAAAGAAAAAATCCCCGGCCGAAGTGGTCGGGGACTGTGAGCATGCCGGCTGATCGCGGAACCCGCCGGCGAAGTAATGATCACATGCCCTGACGCCAGGGCGCATCCCTCTAAATAGAGGTATCGCAGGAATGCGACGGCGCCATCGCAGTCAGAGCATCATGAGCGCGAACGGCATTGGCTGGGAGGACCTCACGGCCACCTATCTGAACGACGGCGACTCCCGGGTCGTGCGCCGGCAGGGTCTGGCAGCGCAAGCCTGGCTGGTGCGGCCATTCTTCAATGACCATTTGACCTTTGGCATCGGCTTTGGTCCCTATTTCGCGCGGGACCACGACGGTGGTGGCGGCGTCACGCGGACTCTCGGCCTGTTCATCACGTCGGCGAGCTATCGCATCAGTCCGTCCTGGACTACGCGCTTTTCCTGGCATCGCACCGTCACGACCAATAGCCGGGATTAGCCTGCCGGAGCCACCAATCGAGTTGGACTGGATATGCGTCCGAATGGGCCAGCAGGCCGATGGCCGTCGACAGCAGCAAGTTCAAGGCAGTCAACAGTCGGGACCGCACTTTACGCCAGGCAAGATCGACAAGCGCCAGCAGCAGATTGAGCAGAGCATCCTGCGCTATCTCGACGCACTGGAGACCGCCGACCGAACCCAGCCCGCTGAAATCGTAAGTCGCACGGCGCTCATTTGACCTCCCCGCTGTTTCGGGCTGGACATTCATGCTTTTGTAACCTTCCTGTCTTACTTTTCCGCCAGCCGTAGGGAGGGCGCGATGGAAGGTCTGGTTGGGCGGTTCGAGAAAACAGCTGCCGGTCGGCAGGAAATAGCCTCACGAATAGGAACGCTGGACCGTCGCACTCGGGCGCTCCTCATTACGGTGGACGGGCGAACCAGCGCGAGGGACCTGTTGGTGCGCGCTCGCCAGCTTGGCCTTGAGTCGGAGGCCGTCCATGCGCTACAGCAAGCGGGACTTATCCAGCACGTTGGCGAGCTTGGCCATGTCAGCGATGTCCAGCCATCTGTAGCATCTCTGCCTTCTGGCGCGAAGCAGAATATGCAATTCCGAAAGCGCTCACTTGCCGCAGCTCGAATGTATCTGATGGATGTCATGGTGCGCACGTTGGGCACGGGAGAGCATCCAATTCGGACACGTCTTATCGAGGCCACGGATCGGAGTTCCGTCGAACAAGCTTTTGAAGCGTTCTTAGAAACGCTGCGAGAGACCGCCACGCCATCCGTGGTGGCGCATATCGAGGAATCCTTTCGCGACCAACTCCCCCTTTGACAATGATGGCGCTCAACTCGGTGAATGTTGTCCGAGCCAGATCGTGGGACCGGATGATGGGTGCAAGGACGCTCCTTTAGGAGGCCATCTAATGCCGGGTGGTGACCTAGTCTAGGCAGCCAACTTGGGCGAGGACCAGGCCGGCCGCAACCTGTGAATGTCCCGCAGCAGGGGATATCCACTCGGTATTCAGAAGCGCCCGTCACAGCGGGGGGCGTGCACCGGACGCCCCGCGTGGTCGACACCTTTCTATCGAGCGAGCTTTATCGGTGCTCGTCGCGGTGTTGACATGCGATGCACCATTGCAAGGCAGGCCGGCTTGGGATCTCCCGAAGTTTGTGACGTGGCTCGTAACCGCGCAAGGTTGCTACCAGAAGATTCGGTACCTCCCGGGGGCGGTGTCGGAGAACTCCCGATTGGTCTGCGGCGCACTGGCCCCCGGATTTCGAGGCACTGGCTCGTTGATCGGGTGCACACTCGACACGTTTCTCCCCAGCCGACGTGGTGAAATTGGTAGACACGCTATCTTGAGGGGGTAGTGGCGAAAGCTGTGCGAGTTCGAGTCTCGCCGTCGGCACCAAAAAACTTAGAAGCAGGATGCAGACGGCTGCGGTTCTGGATTTTGAAACGACGGGATTGTCGCCAAGTCTTGGTGACCGAGCCACGGAGTTCGCCGCCATCTTGCTGTGCGACGGTCAGATCGTCGACCGTTATCAAAGCTTGATGAACGCTGGAAGGCGTATCCCCTCGCAGGTTGTAAGCCTGACCGGAATAACCAATGACATGATTGCAGATGCGCCCGCTGCATCGAAGGTCATGAGTGAAGCGGCCCGTTTTATCGGCAGACATCCGGTGGTAGCCCATAATGCTAGTTTTGACCGAAGGTTTTGGCAAGCCGAGCTTGGGCTACTGGACATCGCAGCCAATCAGCACTTCGCGTGTACGATGCTCACTTCCAGGCATATCTACCCACACGCTCAAAATCACAGGTTATCGACACTCGTCGATATGCTGCAATTACCTGTGACCGGGCGTGCGCACCGAGCGATGGCCGACGCTGAGATGACCGGCCATCTGTGGCATCGCCTGCAACACGATATCGCTCAGACGTACGGAATGAGGCAGGTCGATTACGCACTCATCGCCCGTGTGCAGGCCACGAGCAGGGCTAAGGTCCCGACGCTCCTGCGCTCGCTAGGTGAGGCCTAGACGCCAATCATCACCCACCGGTTACCAAACGGCCTCCGTATAAAAGATCCACTTTGGCGAAAGCCTGAGGCAGCCTTGGCTTCACGTTCTATCGGTCGTTGTCCAAGATTGACTCCTGACCCATTTTCTTGAATTCAGGCGGCATTACATCGATGTTTTTCCATTGGATGGTGGCCTATGATGATGATGTGTAAATAATTTTGCGTGTAAGCTTGATCAGCTTTAAAATATCTTCTCTCATCCCTCGACTAGAAAGGAAACTTGCATGGCATCCTATAAGGAACTCATGTCCCAGAAGCAGGCCCTCGAAGCCCAACTGGACGAGGTACGCGCTAATGAAGTAGCGGGCGTCATCGAGAAGATTCAGACCCTGATGGCGGAGTATGGCTTGACGGTCGAAGACATTTCCAAGCGCCGTCGCGGCCGTCCAGCGGGCAGCGGTGCAAGCAAGCCAAAGTCGGAGCTGCCCCCTAAGTACCGCGACCCCAAGACCGGGAAGACTTGGTCCGGCCGTGGTCGCCAACCGGCCTGGCTCGGCAAGAACCCCAAGAGATTCCTGATTGCAGAAGAAGCCTAAACCTCAGCTTCTGCACCCCAGAATGGAATTCGCCCCTGCCCGCAATGCAGGGGTTTCGTTTTTTGAGCGCAGCGCCATGTCCTTTGAAGCGATTCACGCCGAGATCATGCTTGCCCGGCCATACCTGATTCCTCGCGAACGTACAGAGAAAGGGATAAGGAATGGGTATTCTTATTGGCTGCGGGTTCCACCCAGCAAGGAACTGCGAGTCATCCGTCTTTCGCAAGAAAGTGGCAGCTACGAGCTCGTGCGTTCGGCCAGCGAGCGCAAAACACGAGAGAAGGTACGACAGCGTTTCTCCGGCTCAGTATCCGAGCTCTTGGCCATTATCGATGAGCAGGTTGAAATCATCCGAGAACAGTCACGCTAGCCACCTTTGCCGGCAGGGACCGAAGCAGTGGTTCGGCCATGGGGCAATCCCTCCGCATGTTCAGCCATTGCCGCATCGAGTTCCAGCGCCTTGCGCGGCACGCTGATCGTGCACTGGCCGCTCCCGGCGGCGCAGCAATGCTGCCCAACTGCTCGGGGACTGGATGCGATGATTCGAATTGGCGTGCTGCGGTTGGCTCTCGAGCCCATCGACGTGCGTGCCAATACCAAGCGGCTGCTGGCGCGCGTGGTGCAGGTCTTCGGCACAGCCCGATCTCATCACGCCTACCTGTTTGCGAACGCCCGCCACACCATGACGGCCTCGGCGTCTGGTGCGCCGCTCGCCGCCTCAACGAAATCATAAACTGGTGCAGATGATCGTCTGTCCGGCCCATGGACGCCTGGATGATCTCATGAAGCTGAGCCGACGTGGCTCAGGAATGAGCACGCACACGTCGCCAAATCTGCGACACGCAGCCATACAGCGTAAATCGGAGGGACAAGCGCCCTACATCGACGATGATCGCCGCGACCCAAGGAATCAGTTTTTCCACCGATCTTTGGCACTGCAGCAATAGCTGTCCCGCCTATAGTGAAACTCTGGTACAGCCCCTGCACCGGCATAGGTATGGGGGCCGCAGACGAGATCCCGCGGAACGTCTGCCTCGACATCGCCCTCATCAAAGCGATCTGGACCGATGAGGTCTGGAGCTTGAATCGTGGCCGCCGGCCAGCCCGGTGTACTTTCTTGGAGGCCTCCATGCTCTACCGGTTCATGGAGTATCAGCGCGCAATGTTCGCGCCATTCGCGGTGTGGGCAGCGAACGCGGCAAGCGCGTTTTCCGATCATGAGAACCCGCTGTCACAGATACCGGGCGCTCCCGCCTTTGCCACTGGTTACGAAATGCTGTCCCGTCTGGGACAAATCTACGACAAGCCGGGGTTCGGTATCGCAGCCGTCGAGCACAACGGCTGCGTCATCCCCGTGGTCGAGGAAGTCGTCCTGGAGAGGGCATTTTGCCGCCTTTTGCGCTTCGCACCTGATCCGGTTGCACTTGGCGCCGCCGCTTTGCATCCAAGACCTGCTGTGCTGGTCTGTGCGCCGCTGGCTGGGCATCACGCCGTCATGCTTCGCGAGGTCATCGAAACCTTGTTGTCCGAGCATATCGTCTATGTGACGGACTGGTCTGATGCGCGCTGCGTGCCCCTGGTGGCCGGGCCGTTTCACCTGGATGACTATGTCACCGAACTGCAGGCGTTTATCCGTCAGATTGGCGCGGCGGAACAGCTACACGTGATCGCCATCTGTCAGGCCACCGTGCCGGCCCTGGCGGCTATTTCCCTACTGGCCAGCGCGGATGAGCCGACTCCCAGAAGCCTGATCCTCATCGGCGGGCCGATTGATGCGCGTCGCAGCCCCACCGCGGTTGGGAAAGTGGCGGCAGACCACTCGCTCGTGTGGTTTCAACGGAATTTGATCTATACAGTGCCCGATCGCTACGCCGGTGCCGGTCGCAAGGTGTACCCGAACTTCCTGCAGCTTGCCGGCTTGATGGCAGCACAGCCAGGTCTTTTGGTGGCGTCGCACTGGAACTACTATTTGGAGCTCGCGCTGGGTGACTACGAGCGTGCCGAAGCCCTCCGGCGCGTTTGCGATGCGCACCATGCTGTACTCGACATGGCGGCCGAGTTCTACCTGGAGACCATCCAGATCGTGTTCCAGGAATTCCGTCTGGCGCGCGGCAATTGGTTCGTGCAAGGCCAGCCCGTGCGTCCGCAAGACATCCGCGCTACTAGGCTACTGACCATAGAAGGGGACCACGACGCCATTACCGGCTGCGGACAGACCCAGGCAGCGCACGGTCTGTGCCGAGGCATTGCGGCACGCGACAAGCAGCACGTGACAGCGCGCCGGTGCGGCCACTACGATCTTTTCGCTGGCCCCCGGTGGCACTCCGAGATATACCCTGGCATCCGCGCCCTAACTCGGCAAGATACATAACTAGCCGCGGTGCTCGCGACCATCATGCAAACACCACAGTTGGCATCACCTGTGCCTCGTTGGAGAAGCGGTATTGCTAGGCCCAGTGGTGAGCAACGTCATCGTGGACGGCCGACATCGAATTCTTACGACTGCCGCTTGGATGGTGATCCGCGGCATTCGCGTGAGCTATCCTTCGCGACAAATAGCTCACAACGTGATAGGGGCCTCTCGATTACAACTCTTCTCGAGTCACGGAGGTAGACACGATTCATTCCCGGAGCCAAGAACGAAGATCGCACCACCTGCCGGACGCGCCGTGTTACGGAATGCGGCGCAGGGCTTCAAGCATAGAAGCCCCTTGACTCGTCAGGCGAGGGTGGGCATTACCGCTACCATGGCCATGCTCCATCGTCACCAGTTTGTGGACCAGCAATCCGTCCAGTTGTTCTGGTTCGAGATCGTCTATGTCTTGCGCATCGCCAAGCAGTAGCAGCGCGGCGATTTCATGCGGACTGAGCATGTCAGGCTCCTTTGTCGGGGGGCGGAAAAAGGAACTACGACTGCTGGTCCGTGGATGGAGTTCCACGGAGGATGGTCGGAACGACACTGAGTGAACTCGGTGCGAGGACGCGCTGAGTATGCGCACACCGAGCCTTTACCGTAAACCGTCTTGTCGGCGGAATCAAGCTCCACGTGTGCTGCGATGCAGCGGAGCGAAGCTGAGATACATCGCTGGTTGATTGTCTAAGGCGTTTCGCGACACCATGGCGAGCCGGAGAAAGTGGCACGGACCGTCGCGACACCGGAGGCTTCAGCGTGATCTTTCGCCCCGGCCGGTAGTGGCCCTCGACAACCGGTCGATTGAGGCAGGATGGGCGCAAACCGGCGCCCAATCTTGATCGGCCCGGACAGGCCCCACCGAGCACTGGCCAATTCTTTGCCTTCTTGCAGTATCGGGCTCTAGCTCATGCTTCGTTACGACAGCGGACGCATAATCCGTTGGCGCTGTGTGCGACTCACGAGGGGCCCACCACATCGCCTATCCGGCGCGCCCGATATCTTGATCCCACGATTTTCCTCTCGCTTAACGCTGACCGTCTGAATACGCCAATACGTGTCCATGGCATCCGCCTGTGGCTGTGCGTACCCGTTTCTGCGAGCCATGAAGAGGAGGGTCTCCGAATGTGGGCATCTTGCGCGCCCGTGCGCCGGCGGCGATGACGTGCCGCCGTATTGGGCGCAAGTCGGTGGGGAATGGGCTGCCACTGGTGGCACTGGAAGCGGCAGGGTGTTTTGAACCGCCCCCGCCCCCTCCGCCGGTCAGCGACCGCCATGCCGAGGAATTACCTGGGGCGGGCAGGGGAGATGCCGGCAAGTCATGGGCTGGACCAACGATCCGCTGCACCAGTTCGTGATTCGTGGCCACCGCTACGGGGAAGTCTGCGAGGGCGCTCTGCAATTTTCCACGGTGCGCTCTGAGTGTCATTGCCTATGGGACTGGCGTCAACCCGTAAGGCCCGTCGGGCTAACAGGTGAATTGCAATCGCGAATCCGCCTCAAACTGGGTGTTTACACCACGCGAGCGCTGACATGTTATCGCGTACGGATATAGGCTTCGAAGAGACCCGCGTGCAGGCCGCGTAAGTCCTTTCGCCGCTCTACCAAATCATGCCGGCGGCCTTCGCGCTCAAGGGTCAACCCGGGAAAGAATCCTGGTGCTCAGCGCGAATTTGGAGCGGCACCTGTCACATGGTGGTCTGCCATCGCGACACAAGCCTCGAATCGCCCGATGCAGGATGTGAAACAAGTGTTGGCCCCCGATATCGCTCTGACGTTGCTTATGGAGTCCGCAATTTAATGCAGCAAACTTGACCAATCGAGTATCGAATCACGGTAGAGCTGCTTGAGGCCCTGATAGCAATGCCTGGGGCATATTGAGACTGTTGCGGGCTTTGGGGCGTCGAACCAGCGGCTATTGTCGGCGATCTACGTAGGTCCGTCGACTGTCCGCTCTAGCCGGCAAGCGCCGTCCGTCAGCCGCTCGCCAGTTGGCTCTTCCCGACCCTTTATAGATAACCAGTCAGCCGGCGTGACAGAGGAGCTCCTAACCCAACGCAGCGGCTTCGACCAAGCCCGGTTTCAGTCCGCGCAGGCCAAGAGAAAGCGACCAAGCCCTTTCCGGCGCACCTGAAATCCGCGCCGACAATCGGTCCCTGGCCAGGTGTACGCAGCATGTGGGATGCCAGAGTCGTTAGCAGTTCGATCGCGTCCTAGGCTCAATACCAAATTCCGACATAGCCATAAACAAGGGGCCCGCAGCGCGCTAGCCAGCGGGCCCATTTACGCGGCGTTTCAGGTCTGAATCAACCTTTTCTGAGCTAAGTCCGTCGTTCGATCGATACTTTTTTTCTTCGGCGTGTGCAGAATCTAAGCACGAGGCCAAGGATCAAAACAATCACCTCATTAGGTCGAAGGGGTCTAGCAGTGCAGGCGGAGACGTCGGGTGATCTGCCTGGAATCACTAGGGTCGACATAGTAGCGACCCTGCTCTGGCTTGATAGTTAAAGTGATCGATCGGAGCTCGGATCTCGGACAGCTACCCGACCGACACCATTTACCTCAACGTGACTTCGGTGAGCGCAGCCGGCGAGCTGACAGGCACCGTGTGCAAGGACCACGAGTTCTTCGAAGAGATGGCTGCCGGCACCGAGTCCATTTCACCCGCGCCCATATCCCCGTGACCGGTCGTGGCTGACTAGGCGAATCCGGGCGGCCCGGAGTTCCTGAACGCTCACCTACCTCGGAGCTTTCGATGCAACTTGTCTCGAAATTCCTGCGGCCAGAAATCGCCGCCGAACGGCGCCGCCTGAGCCAGGTTGCCCCCCGCCAGCAGGGGCAGATCGCCCGCGCCCTCGACGGCCGCTCGGTGCCCTTCGCGTTATTCCTCGGCGTGCTGTGCGCGGTGCCGGCCGCACTGGTTGTTGTTCTGCTGATCGTGATCCGGCTGTAACCCACCGCCCCGCACTGGTGGGCTTAGCTGCCGAAGTGGCGTTGTAGCGAATAGATCCACCTACGGACGTGGACCTGGTTAGCGTGTACGGGGTCTTGCCGCCGTGTGTAAGCTGCCCTTTGTTGACCACCTGTGGCACAACCAGAGCGGTAGGGCGCTGCCATTGCCTGGCCAGGCAATGGGCCGGCGGCAACGGCAGCACAATCACGCTTGCGCTGTGTCCGCTGTGGTCGCTGTGGTCGCGGGCATGCGCGGCCTGGACCGGGATGGCCGCGACAGGACTGCAGGCCGCAGCCAGCATGTCCCGGAACGGCCGGCTTAGGCGCCATTTGTCATGGTGTGCCTGGCATCCGGAGCCGCTCTGGATCCCCGGCAATATCCGCCCTCGCATTGCCGAGTGGCACCTTGCCGTCAGCCGCGAAGACGATCAGGCCAAAGGGGGGAGCGGAATGGCCAAGTAGTGCACAGGCATAACCGTGGTGTCCAGGGCGCCGGCGGGCAGCAAGTGACGCTCTAGTGCAAAGCCGTCCCAGCGAGAGGCAGCGCTCCCATAGCGCGGCGTGGTAGGGATGGCTGGCACGGTGCCGCCGGCTGTGGTTGCCAGCAACTGGAGGCGTGAAGGTGCGTGACCCATGGTTGGCGCGACGCACGACCAAAGGCGCAGATCCGATTGAGCTGTCTTCGGCAGAATGAAGAATGCCGTTCAATTATCCGCATCTATCTGAACCGATAATTGATTCCCTGGCGACGAAACTGCAAGTTTGCTCCTATTCCGGGTCGGACTAGGCGTCGCACGCCCGGGATAGGAGGGGCTACTGATACCCTCGGCTAAGGGATTCGTCGAACAGGGGCAAGGTCAATGCATCGCCTTGGCTCCTTACGGGAATCCCCCTGATCGTTAGCAGACTCTGACATACGTTCCCACCTATCGTTTGGTGGGGACCTATTGTGCGTATCGATGCTTCGATGTCTAGACGGTACTGGCTGGAGGCTTATGAAATTCGGTACGTGGGGTACGTGCGTTTAGCACCTTGACCAGCGTACCGTGGTCAAGTCGGGTGTTCATAACTCACCTTGTTGTGACTGCCAGTTTGTTCTCGGTCGCCGACTCCCTACTTTAGAAGGATGGGGAAAAGGTTGCCATGTATCTGGTTAAATACTTCAATCAGATTGTGATTTTGTGAAATGCATAGGGGGGTCAGCGGTAGGTATGGGTCCTTGGTCAAGTCAGCGGCAAAGCACCGTTGGCGGCCAAGGAAACCCACAATTTGGGGAGCAGCATGACGAACAACAATGAGCCACGGACAGCGTGGCCGCCGATGCAAGAACAAATCGAATGCACGGGGTGGCAGGGCACTTGGGGGCAACATTGGCAGCGCATGTAGGCGGAAGCCAGATCTGCTGGCGTGAAACCTTCCACGGGCGGGCAGTCCAATTTTGGAAGCAAACGCCGATGATTTTTGGCTTGCTTCGTCGCCACTTGGATGACCCAACTCGGGCAGTCGCATAGGCGAGGGTGGCTTAGCGAGGCTTAGCGCTCTGCTGCCGGTGTTGGCAAGAAGCCTCCTTGCAGGAATGCGAGCGCGATGCACCGTGAGCGGCCCGGCCAGGCAGCGCCCGGCGCTCGAGCAGGACGAGCAGCGGCCTGGGCACAGGAAAAAAAGAAAGAATTTGGCTCGCCTCCTGCTAGTCACCCAACGAATGCGGGATTCCGGCAAAACTGGGGTACAGCTTGTCGGATCCATTCGAAAAACCCGGATTGTCGGCGATGGCTCACCTGTGATACAAGATAGCCGCACGTCTGGCGCAGGCCGATGGCGTCATCTACAACTAGCTTCCTTGGAACATTCAGAACATGGCAACAGGTACCGTCAAGTGGTTTAACGATGCGAAGGGTTTTGGGTTCATCACGCCGGACGACGGCAGCGATGACCTGTTCGCGCACTTCTCCGAGGTTCAGGGAAACGGCTTCAAATCACTTCAGGAGGGCCAGAAGGTCAGCTTTGAAGTCAAGCAAGGCCCCAAGGGGAAGCAGGCAGCGAGCATCAAACCGCTGTAAGCTTTCCGCGCCGCAAACGCGTCCTGTCAGGGCAGCGATCGGGCCAATGCGTGATTGCTGTGGGTCTGGAGCATCGAAAGGGGGCGCGTACTCCTCGCCCTTGCTCAGCGCTCGAGAAAGGGCCTCAACTTGTCAGCGCGACTGGGATGCATCAGCTTTCGCATCGCCTTGCTCTCAATCTGACGGATCCGCTCGCGGGTCAAGTCGAACTGCTTGCCGACCTCTTCAAGCGTGTGGTCAGAGGTCGTATCGAGCCCGAATCGCATCCGCAGGACCTTGGCCTCGCGCGGCGACAACTCGTCGAGTGCCGCATCGATCGTGGCGCGCATGTTCGCATGAATCGCGGCCTCAGTCGGTGAACTCGCAGAGACATCCTCAATCATGTCGCCGAGCGTCGCGTCGGCATCGTCGCCCACAGGGGTCTCGAGCGAGACCGGTTGCTTCGCGCTCCTGAGGATACTGCGCACTTTTTCCTCGGACATCTCCATGCGCTCGGCGAGGACGGCGGGATGCGCTTCCTGTCCCGTCTGTTGCAGGAATTCGCGCGAAATCCGATTCAGCTTGTTGATCATCTCGATCATGTGGACCGGCACACGAATGGTCCGCGCCTGATCGGCAAGCGCACGCGTGACAGCCTGCCGGACCCACCAAGTGGCGTACGTCGAAAACTTCCAGCCGCGTCGGTATTCGAACTTGTCCACCGCCTTCATCAGGCCAATATTGCCTTCCTGGATCAGATCCAGGAACTGCATGCCGCGGTTCACGTATTTCTTGGCAATGGAAATGACAAGACGAAGATTCGCTTCGATCAGCTCCCGCTTGGCCTGCCGCATTTTCAACTCCGCGGCACTCATCTGGCGGTTGATCTGCTTGAGCTGCTGGAGTGGCAGCGAGACCCGGGCCTCGATGTTGATGAGTTTCTGCTGCCCGGCCTGAATGGCCGGCAGCTGTCGCTCAAGCGCCGCGCCAAATTGCCGCGAAGTCGCAGCCATACGGCTGGTCCATGCAAGGTCGGTCTCGTGGCTCGGGAACGACTCGACAAACGCCTCGCGTGGCATGCCGCAACGGTCGACGGCGATCTCCAGGATGCTGCGTTCGATCGCGCGAACCTCAGTAACCTGTGCGTGCACACTGGCGCACAGGCGGTCGATGGTTCTGGCCGTAAAGCGGATCGGCGCCAGTTCGCGCTGGATCGCCGAGCGCAATTGCGCAACGGCCGCGGGACGGGTTTTGCCAGTAACGGGTACATCCGGCAACTGCGCGAACAGCGCACGCACGCGCGCGAAAACCGCAAGGCTGTCGTTCGTGAGTTGTTCGAGGCGGGCCGCGTTCGTTTTCTCCGGATCGCCGGCTTCCATTTCAACGTCGTCACCGTCTGGGTCATCGTCGGAGCCGTCTGCTTCCACTTCAACTTCTTCGGACTCCAGCGTCATTTCGCTTTCGTTCACGTCGTCGCTGATGCCATCGACCAGTTCGTCGATACGCAGTTCGCCGGCAGCGATGCGGTCCGCATCGACAAGAATCGTGGACACGACCGACGGACACGTGGCGATCGCCTGAATCATGTCCTGCAGGCCGTCTTCGATGCGCTTTGCGATCTCGATTTCGCCAGCGCGGGTCAGCAGTTCGCGGGCACCCATTTCACGCATGTACATTCGGACCGGATCCGTAGTGCGGCCGAATTCGGAATCGACGGTCGACAGTGCAGCTTCGGCTTCCTCGTCCGCCTGATCGTCGGATGCCACGGCGGCCGCTGCGTCGTTTAGCAGGAGCGTCGCTGCGTCCGGCGCCTGCTCGTACACGGCCACCCCCATGTCGCTGAACGTGCTGACGATCGTTTCCATCGCAGCAGTTTGCGTAAAGTTGTCGGGCAGGTGATCGTTGATGTCCGCGTGGGTGAGATAGCCGCGCTCACGGCCAAGCGCGATCAGCGCGCGCATCTGGCGGTGACGCTCCTCGTCCTGGCGCGCCATGGACGCGATGTCCAGCGGTGTTGTGACGGCCTGGGTCTTCTCCTTTGACGCGCGGCGGCCGGCTTTTGACGTAGCCGCGCTCACGCGGGACACTGAATTGTCGCGAACTGGCTTTGCCAATACATTCTCCTCGACAGGTTGGCCGACGATCGTCGCGGGCATGACGGCAGGTCCATTTGCCTGTCGAGGTGCGAACGAAATCGTGGAATGATGCACGGACGGTCGAGGCCGGGATGCCTCTCGCGGATTCCGGTGCGCGCAGAATGGGGAACAATAAAGCATACCGGACGACGTTGTGCAACGCAATATGCGGTGGGTAGAGATGTTGCTCGAACTCGTCGAGAAAGGCCGAAAGATTCTCCTGTTCTCGCAGTTCACCAGCATGCTCGAGCTCGTTGCCACCGCGCTCGACGAGGCGCATATCCCGTACCGGCGCGCACGGTCGATACCATCACCTGTTTCTGCGAAGAGCACGTGCGGAAATCGCCCGGACCGGCACCGTGCGTTCGGACTCAAGCACTCGGCGAGCTCAGCATCCTCACGCGTTTTCAGCGCTAGTGGCGGGCTGCCTAGGCTCAGGCCTCCGGCTGCGATCAAATCGAAGGCATCGACGCTGTCCGAGCAGAAGGCACCACCTTGAGCACGCGAAAGAGATTTTTGGGCGTGCTCCGGTAGAAAGGCGAGTGGCGAGGTACGACTACGCTGGCCGTGCTCGGTCCCATGCGGGTCTGTTGGGGTGGGGCAGAGCACCAAGGCGTGACTCGGGGAGCTGAATCTGATTTCGGCTTCACGAAGGCCGCCTGGCGATGCGTTACCCAGACCACACCGCATCTACACCCGTCGTTAGGTGTCCCGCGAGGATGTAATCGCCAAGCCTGGCCGCCTTTGCCTCGAGGCGCTCTAGCTCACCCGCCGGCAGCTTGCTGAGCTCAAATTGGCAGTAAAGATTGCGCTGACGGAAGGTCAACTTCGGGCGACTCAGCCCGCCAACGAGCGCCGCCGGGGAGCTAACGGCAATGCTCTCATGGCCGCGATACTGGACGTGTACGCCGAGCTTTTCGCCCAGCCGGCCAAGTTCAATCGCATCTTGCCAACCAGACTCGTAGTTCAAATCCACGACCGTTACTCCCGATGTTTCCAGGAGCTTCAGCGCCTCGCTTTTCGTCGCAGCCAGAGCTGTCGCCATTTTCTCCTCCACTACATGCAGGGCGTGTGGCGATTCGCGCTTCTTCAGCCCTGATCCATATTGCATAGCAGCATTGTAAGCGGGGAGCGGCCATCTTTGTCAGGTCCGGTCATCACGTGAGCAGGGTTGAACCGAGCAAAATGCTGGAGATCCACGTCTGCGGACGGGTGCCGCGGAACGGGGGGAAGCGGGCGGAAGCGGTGGAAAGATCATAGGCGCAACACGCAGCCGCCCGCGCTAGCCGCTGCCACGGTAATGCGACACGAACAATGCACCAGGATCCGGCCACAGGCGCCGTACGCCAGGAGGCCACCGCCCATAGATGGTGAACTTACCTAAAGTAGGCAGAATGGTCGAGGCAGTAGCTCGCTAGCACCAGGCCGTCGGAAACGGCGCCGAAACGAAGTAGGACACCGCGTCCACTCAGCGCAGATGTCCGCCAAATAGTCCGAGCAGGCCGATGACGATCAGGTAAATGGCGACGATGTAGTTAAGCAGCCGCGGCATGGCCAGAATCAGGATCCCTCGCGATCAGCGAAATGAGAGGGCCAGCGCTGGTGATGATGGTCATGATGCCGTCCGAGATGGCTTCTTCCTGGCTCGGATAGTGCGTCGTTGAGCCATCTGTGCCTTCAACAGCGATAGCCTAGCCTTTGGTCGCCAGCCGGCAGAACATGAATATTTCGGGATGGCACGGTTGGTTTCCTGATTGCAAATTTCCGGCGCGGAGTCCGACGGCTTGGCCATGCCTATCAACCAGTTCGCGGCTTCTCCCGCGACGGTCGTCTGCTTTTGGGCTCAAGCTGACCGACTACCGAATTCGGCGCACCGCTTCGAGAATCGAATGCCCCTGACTTGTCAGGCGAGGATAGGCATTGCCGCTGGCATGACCATGCTCCATCGTGACCAGCTTGTGAACCAACAAGGTGTCCAATTGCTCAGGTTCGAGGTCGTCGATCTCTTGTTCGTCGCCGAGCAGCAGTAGCGCGGCGATTTCATGCGGGCTTAGCATATGTCGGCCTCCGTTGTCGTGGTTTGGAAAAACGAACTACTGCTGCTGCGAGCTCGATTCCCCAGTCGACAGTGGCCGGGGCAATGGTAGATTGGTGCGAGGAGGGCGGGGAAGCGTACACCGAGCGGCCACAATAAACTTCTTTGTCGCTGGCATCAAGCCAAAAGAATGCGGCAACGCAGCACCATGAAGCAACGCAACGAGGCGATGTTGCGTGCACCTACCTTCGGCGGCCTGCTGCTCATCTCCGACCCTCCGTTCGGAGCCTTCTATGTGGAAGAGCGGTCAGGCACGCCACTACGGCCTGATCATGGTGACCCCTCGCTCAACTCGATCGTCACACGATTGGCTACCTCGTGATGCCCCCGGCTGAACGCCGGAAGGCGGCGCCGAAATGATCGAGAGTAGCGGTGTGCCGGTCGCGCAGGCTAGCAGCAGAGGAAGGGGTGGGCAACGTGAGAAGCCGGCGCGAACGATGAGTCGTTCCCGCCAATTGCGCCAGAGAGCCGTATTGGCTCAATCGTGATGCCGCTTTTTCGCCGCCGCTAATTGCGCCGGCTGCAAAAACGTGGCGACACAAGGACGAGCCAGACCGCTATTTGGTACGCCAGCCCTGCGGTTATACTTCGCTCTCCACAACCGACTAACGGGAAATCAACATGGTCGCAGCAACTAAAAAAGCTGTTCAGGCAGAGGCAGTCACGAAGAAAAGGTCTGCCTCGAAGAAGATGATGGTGCCGACGAAAAAGGCCAGCGTGCTTGCCCGTGAGGCTCAGGCAGCGAAGAAGCGCTTGCTGAAGTTGCGCGCCGACACGAAGAAGGCAATTGAAGCGGCAAAGCGCGAAATTGCCCAGGCCGTGGAAACCGCAAAGTCCGCGGCCCGCTTTGAAAAGCAAGCCGCAAAGGACAAGCTCGCGGCGAAGAAGGCTAAGGCCGCAGGCGTCAAGAAGGCGAGGGGCAACAAGGCGGCTGCGACGAAATCGGCTTCACAGAAGGCCGCCGGTACTAAGGTCGCCACGAAAGCTGGTTCGAAGACCTCCGCCGTGAAAGCTGCGACGAAGAAGCGGGTTACGGCGAAGAAGGCGGTTCCTGCTGTTGCGTGGCCTGAAGCGTCGGCGTGATTCTTGCGTCGGCCGGTTCGAGAATTAGCCAACCGGCCGATTGATGCGGGATGGGCGCACCGCTTGCGCTCTGAACGGAACGACTGGAAAGGCTGAAGCCGACGCGAACTTGGCACTGACGGCTTTTCCCTTATCGCTTTATGGGCCTCTAGGCCTAGTTGGGGCAGCGGACTCCTAATCCGTTGGTACCGTGTTCGACTCACGGGAGGCCCACCATTCAACCGCAGATGCGCAGCAGCGTAAGCCTTCGTTATATGCGGATCGCTTGCACCGAGCTCCATTACATCGCCCAATGGGATTTCAGGCCGCCGAGCGTACCCGTTTCTGCGAGCTACGGCTTCGGCGCGAAGGTCCGCCATTCCTGGGGAGGACGATATCTTCGTGGCACTTTATTCGCCGCCGACCGCTGTCACAGGCCCATACGAATATTCATTAAGGTGAATGGAATGTTAAGTTCCGTATGAAGGTAGAGGACGAATACCTTGCAGATGATCTTTAGAATGCGTATAAGTCAATTGTGACTGAACATTTGGAGGCAAAAATGGCAACCTATCAGGATTTGTTGGCGCAGAAGCAAGCATTGGAAGCCAAAATCGAAGAGGCGCGTTCGACTGAGGTCGCAGGCGTCATCGAGCAGATTCGCGAGCTAATGGTTCGGTATAGCCTGTCGCCGGAAGACGTGGCGCCGCGTCGTCGTCGCGGCCGACCCGCAAGTACAGCGTCCGCGGCCACCGAGAAAGCGCCGCTGCCGCCGAAGTACATGGATCCCAAAACCGGCAAAACCTGGTCGGGACGTGGCCGGACGCCGGCGTGGCTGGGCAAACGGCCCGAGCGTTTCCTTATCCAGCAGGAATGAGCGATTGCAACGCCAATGTGAGCGGGTCGGGGCAGGCAACTCGTCATGGGAATGGCCAGCCCGCGGCGGACCGCGCAACACACGCGGTCAAATCGGGCGATGACCGAAAAAAGACGGCTCTCGACTGATAGCAGAGAGCCGCGTCCATGAAGAAATCGGGCAACTGGTGAGTTTCCCGCGCCCAGTATCGCCCAGTCGCCCCGCGCCAGGCAATCGGCCTGCCCACTGTTGGCGCAAAGGCTCGCTTTACCGAAAAAAGAGCCCGCGTCACCAGGGCGGCGAAGCGGGCGGTAGCAGGACTGCTCAGGCATGATATGACGTCGCAAGAAACGCTTAAGTCTGAATTAGGCCGAATTTAACGCGCTTTTTTTTCAGCAGAAGGCTCCCGTGTCTTATTAGGATGGAGCGATCATCACTTTTTCACGTGGAAGTGATCGATTGAGCCTCTTACGATAAGTGCCTTATGCGACCCTCTTGGGGCGGCACATCAGGGTTGGTTGGTCGTCGAATAATGCCGCGCCTTGGCATTACGGACGATCGAGCTTGCGGAATGCGTTGAGGTATCGCAGCGCCTTCTGGAAGTGGACCAGTTCCAGATGCAAACGCGCTGCGTTGTAGTGGGCATCGGCGGCGTCCGGTGCAAGTTCGATGCATCGCTCGAACGCTGCCAGAGCTGACTGCGGGGCGCCGACATCCTCGCGTGCAACCCCCAAGTTGAAATGCAACAGCGCGCGTTCGGAAGGACGGACAACGCCCCCTCATAGAGCATGATGGCTTCGTCGAAGCGATCTTTGGAGAGACGCGCTCGACGCAATCCTGGACGACCGGAACCAGCCCTACTACGAGCACCAGTTGGCAGCGTAGGGAACGAAGGATCCCGATCCCATGTCGTAGAATCGCCCACTTGCATTGAGCAACTCAGGGTAATTGATACGTGTTGGCCGACCGATACCTGCTGCTCCTCAGCCTCTCTGCGATTACTGCGGCGGGAAGGCGATTCTTGCCCGCGTGGGAGAAGAGGCATACCCCTATTTGGAGGACCACGGGCCTGTGTGGATCTGCTCCCCGTGCCAGGCGTGGATCGGCGTGCGTGCGCGAAGCAAGCAACACACCCCGCTTGGAAGGTTGGCCGACGCGGCATTGCGCGAAAAGAAGAGCCGACTGCACGATGCCCTCGAGCCTTTGATCACTGCGAAGATGCGGCGCGACGGTGTCAACGCCTTTGAGGCGCGGGGCAAAGCCATGAAGTGGCTGATTGCAGCGCTCCACATTCCAGTCGACAGTCCCAGCATCCATGCCCTTTCGCTTGAGCAATGCGAAGAGGCAATCCAATTCATCGCCGAGTTCCAGGCTTCACGTCAGCGTGAACCGTCGGGTTCCTAATGAGGGGCAACGAGGACTCCGCTAACAGAAATTCCTGCTCGCGGTGTTCAGGGATCCAAGCATGGGGTCATCGTACTTCTGGTGCAAAATCTGGCGCTAGCAAGCCGGAATGCCCTCGTGCAGTGCAGTCACGTTAGCGGTTGGGGCATGGCACTGTTATGTTCCGGCCCTAATGCGGGACCGAGACTTTGTCGTTGCCACGACGGGCGGTGCAGCCGGGATCGGCTCGAACAGCGCCTCGATGTCTGCGGCGGAGAATTTGACGGCGCCGGCGGCATCTTCCGACAGGATCGCCTCGGCAAGCGCGGCTTTCTGCGCTTGCATCGCGACGATTTTCTCCTCGACGCTGCCCCCGGTGATCAGCTTATAGACGAACACGGGCTTGTCCTGACCAAGACGGTGAGCGCGGTCGGTGGCCTGATTTTCAACGGCCGGATTCCACCAGGGATCGTAGTGAATGACGGTGTCAGCCGCCGTCAGGTTTAGGCCAACGCCACCGGCCTTCAGGCTGATCAGGAAAAGCGGCACCTCGCCTTGTTTGAAGCGCTCGACCGGGGTGACGCGATCAGCGGTATCCCCGGTCAGCATGACGTAGGGAATGCCGGCGTTTCGCAGGGCTGCCGCAATGAGATCCAGCATGCTGGTGAACTGCGAGAACAGCAGGATCCGACGACCTTCCTCGATCAGTTCGGGCAGCATGTGCAGCAGCAAGTCAAGCTTGGCCGATTCCTTGATCCGGGCCGCCTCTTTGATCTTGACGAGCCGCGGATCGCAGCAGACCTGGCGCAGTTTGAGCAACGCCTCCAGCACGATGATGTGGCTGCGCGCGAGGCCCTTTGCAGCGACGGCTGCCCGCACCTTTTCCTGCATGGCAGCGCGCACCGTCTCGTACAGATCGCGCTGCGCGCCTTCGAGCTCCACCGTGCGCACGATCATCGTCTTCGGGGGCAGCTCGGTGGCCACCTCATCCTTGCGCCGGCGCAGCATGAATGGCCGGATGCGCCGCGCGAGCAGGTCGCGTCGAACGGCATCGCCGCCCTTTTCGATGGGGGTGCGCCAGCGTCGGGTGAAGTCCTGGCGGGTTCCGAGAAAGCCGGGCAGCAGGAAGTCAAACTGGGCCCACAATTCACCGAGATGGTTTTCGAGCGGTGTACCCGTCAGGCAGAGGCGGTGTCGCGCACGCAGTCCGCGAATCGTCGCGGCCGACTTGGTGGCGGCGTTCTTGACGTATTGTGCCTCGTCCAGGAGCAGCAGGTGATAGTCGTACCCGGCAAGGATTGCCTCGTCACGCCACAGCAAGGCGTAGGTGGTCAGGATGAGGTCGTGCTCGCCGATCTGGGCAAAGCGATCGTGACGCTGGGGACCGTGCAGATCCAGGACGCGCAGCGTCGGCGTGAAGCGCTGTGCTTCCTCGCGCCAGTTGTGCACGAGGGTCGTCGGAACGACGATCAGCGCAGGCCGGTCCAGCCGGCCACGTTCCTTTTCGGTGAGGATGTGCGCAAGTGCCTGGATCGTCTTGCCAAGGCCCATGTCGTCGGCCAGTACGCCGGACAGCCCGTGCTCGCGCAGGAACTGCATCCAGGCGAGGCCCTGGCGCTGGTAAGCACGCAATTGGGCCTTCAGGCCACGCGGTACTGGCACGTCTGCCACCCCGGGACCGACCATCAGGCGCTGCGCGAGCTGCCGGATCGATGCAGCGCCGTCAAACTGCCAGCGCCCGGTCTGATCCAGGGCATGGAGCCGGGCCGCATCCCACTCGGAGATGCGCATGCCGGTGCCGAGCGAGTCGAACAGGTCGATCAGCACGCGCACGAGGGGTTTCAGCCGGTCGGCACACAGGCGAAGCCGCTCGTTGCGGTCGGTCTTCAGCTCAATTGCTTCGTCGTCAGGGATGCCATCCAGCTTGCCCGACAACCAGCGCGAATCCCGGCGAAAGAGATCCGCCAGCAAGGGCTCCAGGCGCACCGTGCGGCCGTTGACAGTGATGCCCATCTCGACGTCGAACCAGCCATCGCCAGTCTGGCGCAGGTTGCCGTCAATGGCTTCGATCTCAACCACGTTGTGCCGAAACGCGTCCGTCATCACGACGCGCCAGCCGTTTGCCCGAAGCCCAGGCAGCAGCGCCTTCACGAGATTTGGCCAGTCACCGACATCCTCGGGACCGAGCATGTCGGCCGGAAACGGTTCTGGCCCAAAGACATGGCCGGCGCGAATTTTCCGGAACCCGGCTTTTTGCAGCTCTGTCAGACGCTTGCGCTCAAGTTCGGCGTCCCGCTTGATCTGGACGACCTCGCCACCGGTCGTTTGAAGGAGGGTGGTGCTGCTGTGCGCGGGGAGGCTGTGTCCTGCGTAGTCGAAGCTGACCGTCGCAAAGTCCTGCGACGAGGCCCATGTCGACAATGTATCCAGGGCCAGTACGGGCACCAGCACGCAGTGGATGCTCCGCACCGACGCCGTTTCATGCGCGGGCGGCATGGGCAGGTCGGGGGCAACTTCACGCAGCACATTACCAACGAGTGCTGCCTCGTCCAGCGTAATGGCCGGCATGGACAGGAAATCTGCGAGTTGCTCCGATGGCCAAGGCGCGGCGAGGACTCCGGCTTCGCCAGCATCCGCGTCGACATACCAGCACGGCTGCGTGGTCGTCAGCAACAGGGTCGCGGGTGGTTCGGCTTGCAGGAGTGGCCGCACGCGCCTGTCGGGCTGCGTCTGCCAAGTCAGCTGTGCGCTGCGCGCGGGTCCGCAGTGCAGTGCACAGTGCGTTCCGGGATAGTGCGAACCGGCGGGGGAAAAGGAGGCAAAGGCACGTCCGGTTGCCATCAGTTGCTCCAGGATGATGGCACCGGTTGCGCCCTGCAGGCCAAAACCACCCATGTAAGAGGCCTGCGAGCGGCCCAGCCACAATCCACGCAGGATCGGCAGATCCTCCGCAGTGACAAATTTCGGGGGCTGGACCAGCGCCTTCTCGACGTTCTGCCACGGATCGTCAAGCGAGTGAATCGTGCCGTCGGCGCTGACGCGTGCCTTGTAAATCGTCACCTCGCAGCCGCGATACGATTGGCCAATTACGTATGCTAGGGCATGTGTGGGCCTGGATGGCTTTTTCTTGGCAACGGGATTGGCGGCCGTGCGCCTGGCACGAAAGCCTTCAAGCCAGTTCACCAGTTCCGCACGCACGCCAGTGGACGGTGGCATCGGCTGGTACGCCAAGCCCGCGATCAGTAGCGCTGCCACGTGCTTGCAGTCGACCCCGACGGGGCAGGTGCATTCCGCTTCCACCCACATCTCGTCGTCGACGTCGTGGAAATACACGCGCACGTCATACGGGCGCGTGCGGGTGCCTTGCACCAAGCCCGCCAGGGTATCCTCGCCGATCCAGCGCAACTCCGAGACGGCACTCGCATAGGGGCGCGCCTTGGACACCGTGAAGGGATCCAGCCATTGCGCGATTTGCCTGGGATCGTAGGAGACAGACATCGACTGAAGGGGCCGGTTGACAACGCCGGGAGCATTCTACGCGGCTGGACTCCCGGCTGGTAAGGCAGCGGGTGCCTTTCCGCCGTGGGCTGGGCGGTCTCGGAGGGTGGGCAGGCCCGGCGATCGTCTTCCGCGTGCAGGCCCGGCGCAAGCTGGTCGCCTATGGGGCCGAAACTGATGCGCCAGTTGGCAAGGTGCGGGGCGAGCCATCGCCGAATGAATGGTTTTTAGGGCGACGCTAGCATGGCGCACTTCGCTATTGCCAACAACGCAGCAGCAGGTTAGGATTTACTTAACAACTAACCCGCGATGTCGGTGTGGCTTGACCACCTGGTGTGCGGGGGGAAAAGCCGGCGAAAGCCGGTTTTTTCGTTTCGGAAGTCTGGAATGGCCGGGGCAGGGTGGCCGGACGCTCAGGGCGCGCGTCTATGTCGACGGGTATAACTTTTTGCTATGTTTGCCCTTCTGGATCGGTCGTGGCCAGCCTCAAAATGAGAAAGGGCGCTCCGCAGAGCGCCCTCAAAGCAGGAAGTCGGGGGTCCGCCCACCCTTACGGGCAGCTGCCAACACTGATCCCGACTTTTCACTGCCAACTATAAGGATCTATGGACGTCAAGTCAATGGACCACCTGTCCGAGGAAGAGCTGGCCGCTGTCGCAGCACTTCTATCAAGTGAGCGCCTCAGCACTTTCGAGCGGCTCGCCGGCTCAAATCGAGGCGCCATTGCCCTGCACTAGGAAATGCTGCGCTTGGGGACTTCTCTGATGACGGTCACGGCAGTAACTGAGATCGCACTCCGTAATGCAGTGTGCGATCAGCTCACTGGACATTTTGGTACAGCCGACTGGCTGCGTAGCCCACCCCAGCCCTTCCGTTGGGACGATGAACTTCGCGGGAAAATTGCGCAGGCCGAGGGCAGCGCCCAAAAGGCTGCTTACGCGAAGATGAGCCAGGAACATAAGCGGCAGTTGGACGCGCGTGCATTCCGGACTGGGGCGTCGCCCGATGGGCTGTCGCACGAGCGTGTCTCGAAAGCCCGGCAAGCCGCCATCGTCGTGCCAATGGGGCAAGTGGTTGCTCAGCTGACCATGTACTTCTGGAAGCGACTGTTCTCTCCGGACTATGAACACGCATTGTGGAAGCCGGCCCTAAAGCGCGTGTTTCCGGACAAGTCGTTGACCCGCGCAATGGTGGCGACCCAGTTGGAGGCAATCTACCAGACTCGCAACCGCATCGCCCACCATGAACCGGTCTATGGCCGCCGGCTGGTGCAGACCGAGTTGGCGATTAATTTCGTCGCGCGCCATCTGGGTAGCCGCGGGCATGACGGGGCGACGCCACTGGAGAAGCTGCTCCAACTTGAACTGAAGGAGCTCAAAGATCGAGCCGACGCGATGCGACAGCGCCTGACTGCCTTGCAGGCCGGGGAGCCAGAGTGAGTGATGGGAAAGATCTGATTGCCGCAACATTAACGAGGATGGAAAAAAACTCCTCTGAAAGGCAAATGGCTCGGCTACCGTAACGCAAATGGCCAGCACAGCTCCTACAACATGAAGGCGCGCGGTGGGTTCGCTCAATTGTCTACGCACTGCGTAGACAATCCTTTTGAATCACTATCAGTACTGATCAGCAAAACTCGCTTGCCACCGACGTGCACTCTCCAGCGTGCCAGGCAGGCTTGCCCATTTGGGTCGGGAACAAAATTATGCAAACCAACGCGACGCGAGAGCTAAATTTGTTATGTTGCTTAACTAATTTAACATAAAAAGTATTATGCGAAAAATGTCTGTAGCGGCAAAGTTGTAATGTCCGGTTTTAGCAAAGTTGAAATGTCCGCCTGAGGCGCCTGTTCGTGGTATTCAGCCTGCCCGGTTGAATGCATAAAAGGACGCCCGGCGATGGCTGGAACCGAGGTCATTACAGTAAGCATGCGTGAGTTAGACAGGCTCAAGACCGTCCAGGCGGTCGTGGATGGTCAATTGCGGCCCGGGGTGGCTGCCGAACGATTGGAGATCACGGACCGGCAATTCCGGCGGCTGCTGGAGCGTTACCGGCTGGAAGGCGCAACCGGGCTGGCTTCTCGCCGGCGCGGTCGACCCAGCAACAATCGCATGCCAGCGGACCGCGAATCCGTAGCCCTCAGCCTGATTCGGGAACACTACGCCGACTTCGGTCCAACGCTGGCGGCCGAGAAGCTGCGCGAGCGCCATGGACTGACGTTGTCCAAGGAAACAATCCGCCGACTGATGACGGCAGCCGGCCTGTGGGTGCCGCGCAAACAGCGGCCGCCGAAGGTCTACCAGCCTCGTAACCGGCGCGCCTGCTATGGCGAACTGATTCAGATTGATGGCTGCGATCACCGCTGGTTTGAGGAGCGTGGGCCAGCCTGCACGCTGCTGGTTTATGTCGACGACGCCACCAGCCGGATCATGGAGCTGCGCTTTACCCATTCGGAGGCCACGTTCACGTACTTCGCCGCGACCCGCGCCTATCTGGAGCGCCACGGCAAGCCGGTGGCGTTTTACAGTGACAAGGCCAGCGTTTTCCGGGTCAACAAACAAGGGGCGACCAGCGGCGACGGCCACACCCAGTTTGCCCGGGCGTTGTTTGAGCTGAACATCGAAGGCATCTGCGCCAACAGCAGCCAGGCCAAGGGCCGCGTCGAGCGGACTCACCTGACCCTGCAGGACCGGTTGGTCAAGGAGCTACGCCTGCGTGGCATCAGCACCATGGAGGCCGCCAATGCCTTCATGGCGGAGTTCATCGCCGACTACAACGCGCGCTTTGCCAAGGTGCCGCGCAATAACCACAACGCCCATCGGCCACTGCGACCGGATGAGAATCTGGATCTGATCTTCGCTTGGCGCGAGCCACGCTGCGTGTCCAAGAGCCTGACGATCCAGTACGACAAGATGCTCTACCTGCTGGCGGACACCCCGGAGCACCGCAAGCTGGCCGGCCGCTACATTGATGTCTATCACTACCCGGATGGCAGGATCGAGCCGCGGGCGAATGGCGCCGCCCTGCCCTATACCACCTATGACCGGCTGTCGGAAGTGGACCAGGGAGCGATCGTGGACAACAAGCGCCTGGGACATGTGCTGCAGATGGCCCAATACGTTCAGGAGAAGCGCGACAACACACGGTCACTATCTGTGCCTGGCACGGAGGGGGCTCCCCGCAAGCGAGGACGACCGCCCGGCAAGAAGTCGCAGCGATCGCTGGGCCAGAACGATATGTTGGAAGCTCTGAAACGGTTGCAAGAGCAGCCGTGGCCACTTAACGGAACGGAGAGCTAACCTCAGCTTGCGACTGGCAGTTCAACGCGGCCCTGGCAGGACGGCTTCACTCTGAGCTGGACTCAGTCGTGTCAGGCCAGCACCACCGCCCTACGGGAACCCCAAAAAACTGAACAAACAAGACGAAAAGTCACCGGACAACCGGACATTTCAACTTTGCTGGCGCCCGGACATTTCAACTTTGCCTAGACAATGTCTGTTTTAGTCACATTATGACGAACCCGATCGAATTTCACGCGCGTCGTGTGGACGAACAAGGGCGAGCGCCGCGTGTTCGTGGTGACCCCTGGCGCCGACCGAGCCTTGTCGGGCAGGCGTGCCAGGAGCCGGTCTAACCTACTTGTCGCCGTAGTGGTAGCGGCAGGCGGCGATGTACACCGCGTCGTCGTCAGACGTGTACACGAAGCGGTTGGCGTCGTCGATGCGGCGTGACCAGGCGCCCGCCAGGATGCCCTTCAAGGGCTCAGGCTTGCCGATGCCCTCAAAAGGATCGCGCTGGCACTCGACGATCAGCTGGTTGATGCGCTTGAGGATCTTCTTGTCCTGGGTCTGCCACCAGACGTATTCCTCCCAGGCGTGCGGGGCGAAGATGACCTTGCGCGTCATTTAGCGTCGGGGTCGATCAGCTCACGCTCCACCCCTTTGCCTGCACGCAGCTGCGCCAGCGATTCCATGAGTCGCTTGGCGTTGGCCGGGTTGGACATCAGGTACATCGTTTCCATCCAGCTGTCGTACTGCGCCTGCGACATGATGACGGCGTTGGGCGCGTCGCGGCGAGTGATCAGCACAGCGTCGTGATCGTCGATGGCTTGGTCGATGACCGCCTTCAGGTTGTTGCGGGCATCGGAGAAATGAACGGTGCGCATGGCGCTTCTCCCAGTAAACTTGTTCAACTACTGGGACAAGTATAGCACCGGGAAGTTCGGCGTGCGACACGTCACCCAGGAGACCCGAATAAGCTATGCCCGGGGCCGCGTCAGGTATCTCGTACATCATTTAAATGGCTCATCATACCGCGCCACATCCGCGCCAATTGTGGCGCAGTTTGAAGAACTGCGCCACAATGACGCCATCCCTCACGCGAACTGCGCCACGGCCCACATGTCAACTGCTCACGCCCTGCTAGAAAGCATTCGGAAAGCCCCCGCGGGATTGATGCTCGCCGAGTTGCTGGCACAGCATCCCGACATTGCGCGGCGGACAGCACAACGTTGGATCAGCCAATGGATCGATGGCGGACAGATCACGGCGATCGGCGCAGGGCGCGCCCGTCGTTACTTCATGGCGAAAACGACAGAGGTTGCCACGACTGCCACGGAGCGGGACCGCTTCCCGGGTTACATCCCGCTTTCCGCAGACAGCCGCGACATCGTGGCGTATATCGATCAGCCCCCGGCAGCGCGCAAGCCCGTGGGCTACCAACGCGACTTCCTTGACGCCTATCAACCCAATGTGACACGGTATCTGTCGGAATCGCTTCGGCGTCAGTTACACAAAATGGGCAAGACCGCACAGGCTGATGCCCCCGCTGGAACCTATAGCCGGGCGATTCTGGACCGGCTGCTGATTGACCTGTCATGGGCATCGAGTCATTTGGAGGGCAACACCTATTCCCGCCTGGACACCCGTGAGCTGATTGAGCACGGGAAGGCGGCGCAAGGCAAGGCGGCCATCGAAACCCAGATGATCCTTAACCACAAGACTGCCATCGAACTGCTGGTGGAGAACATCGGTACGGTCGGTTTCGACCGCTATACCTTGATGAACCTGCATAGCGCCTTGTCGGAGAACCTGTTGCCCAACCCTGCCGATGAAGGTCGGATTCGCCAGCACGCTGTGGACATTGGCCAATGTGTTTACCGTCCCCTCTCAGCACCACAGCAGATTGAGGACGCACTAGATGTCCTGCTCGAGAAAGTGAATCAAATTGCCGATCCCTTTGAACAATCATTCTTCGTGTTGGTGCACCTGCCATACCTGCAGCCATTCGCGGACGTCAACAAACGCACCTCGCGCCTAGTGGCCAATCTGCCGCTGTTCCGTGCAAACCTTTGTCCGCTGACGTTCCTGGATGTGCCGGAGCAAGCTTATAGCCGCGCCATCCTTGGTATGTATGAGATGACCCGCGTCGAATTGCTGCGCGATCTCTACGTTTGGGCCTACGAGCGCTCAACGCAAGAGTACCTGGCCATCAGGCAGGATCTGGCGGAACCCGATCCACTACGCCTTGCGTGGCGTGATGTGATCAAACAAACGATCCGGGACGTCGTGCTGCAACCCGATCAGGATGCGCTATCCGTGATTCGGCAGGTCGTCATGGCAACAGTGCCGGAGGTTGATCGTGACAACGTGCAAGCGCTGATCGTAGAAGAACTCCGACGGCTGCACGAGGGCGTACTGGCCCGCTACGGCTTGCGCCCCTCGGAACTCGCAGCTTGGAAGGCATCCCAGGTGGCGGGATCTCCCAACTGATGACATTGCCGCCACGTGAACAAGCTCTACACTCTGCACGCTCCCGGTAGGGGTCGCGGCATGGAAGGCTGTCCCGAGGGAAGCCCGCGCGGTTTCTACGAGACCGCAGCCCTGCGCTGCGGCGGGTCGGTAGCTAAACGTCGCAGGGAGTGGCGAGTGAAGGCGCGGCCTGGAGCTGCATGGTCGGACGTGCCGCGCCGAAGCGAACCGGTGTCCGTCCCCGCTGCTACCCGCGACGCCGGCGCGGATCTTCCACAATAGGAGCCTGTCAATGCCGGACGTGAAGTCTAAGGCCGCGCGCAATTCCTCGCCCTCCTGGAGCGATGTCAAAACCAAGCTGGCCGACTTCGACCGTGCCGGCCTGATTGGACTGGTACAGGCCTTGTACGTGGCGAGTAAGGACAACCAGGCCTTCTTGCACGCCCGGTTTACGCTGGGCCAGGATGTGCTCAAGCCATACAAAGTGACCATCGACCGCTGGCTGTGGCCGGATCTGTTCAAGAATCAGGACACCTCGGAAGCCAAGGCGAAGAAGGCGATCTCGGAGTACAAGAAGGCCAATGGCCAGCCGGAAGGGATGGCCGAACTGATGGTGTTCTATTGCGAACGGGCGTCCGGCTTCGGCGCTGACATTGGCTACCAGGACGATGGCTATTTCGACGCCTTGGTGCGGATGTTCGAGCGGTCGCTGCACATGATCGCTACCTTACCCGATGCCCAGCGGCCGGCACTCTGGGCACGCCTTGCCCAAGTACGCCGCACCAGTGACAATTTTGGCTACGGAGTGAGCGATGACATGGATGAATTGCTGGCCGAGCATGGCATCGATGGCTGATCGTGATGCGTTCGCTGCGCTGCAAGCCGAGAACGCCCGCCTGATCGTGTTACTGGAATCGCATGGCATCGACTGGCGCTTGCCGCCGAAGGCCGCCGCGCCTGGCGTTCAGGAAGCGGACCGGTCGCACTTTTCCACGGTCGATAAAGTGGCACTGTTCCGCCGGTTGTTCCGCGGTCGCACTGATGCCTACCCGATCCGCTGGGAGAGCAAGTCCACAGGCAAGTCTGGCTACGCGCCGGCTTGCGCCAACGAATGGCGCGCCGGCGTTTGCGAGAAGCCGCGCATCAAGTGCGGCGACTGCGGCAACCGATTGCTGATCCCGCTCTCTGATCAGGTCATCTATGACCATTTGGCCGGTGAACACACGGTGGGCATCTATCCGCTGCTGGAAGACGACACTTGCTATTTCCTTGCTGTCGATTTCGATGAGGCCGAGTGGCGCGACGATGCCCGTGCCTTCGTGCAGTCCTGCGGGGAACTGGGGGTGCCGGTCGCACTGGAGATTTCCCGTTCCGGCCAGGGCGCGCATGCCTGGGTCTTCTTCGCGGGCAAGGTGTCGGCGCGCGATGCGCGTCGGCTGGGCACAGCCATCATCAGCCACACCTGCTCGCGCACCCGGCAGCTCAAGCTGGCGTCCTATGACCGTCTATTTCCCAACCAGGACACGATGCCCAAAGGCGGCTTCGGCAATCTGATTGCCCTGCCACTGCAGAAGCGATCGCGTGAGCAGGGCTGTAGCGTGTTCGTCGATGCCGATTTTCATCTCTATCCCGACCAGTGGGCGTTCCTGGCATCAATCCAGCCGATGGCGCCGCACGACATCGAGCCAACCATCTTTCGTGCCACCGGTAGCGTCCACCCGCTGGATGTCACCTTCATCGGCGATGAGGATTTGGCCACACCATGGAGGCATGAAGCCTCGACGGCAAAGAAGCTCGGAGGCAAGATGCCGGAGTCACTGACCGTGACGCTGGCCAACCTGATCTATTTTGAGAAGGCGCAACTGCCGCAGCCGCTGGCCAACCGCCTGATTCGTCTGGCGGCATTCCAGAACCCCGAGTTCTATAAGGCGCAAGCGATGCGGATGTCGGTGTGGGACAAGCCACGCGTGATCGGCAATGCAGAAAACTATCCGCAGCACATCGCCCTGCCGCGGGGCTGTCTCAATGCCGCGCTGGAACTGCTGCGCGACAACGGCATCCGCTGTGATCTACGCGACGAGCGCTACTCCGGTGAGCCCATCGATGTTGCCTTCGTCGGCACGCTGCGCCTCGACCAAGAGGCCGCCATTGCCGGGATGTTGCCGCACGAGGCTGGCGTGCTATGCGCACCAACCGCTTTCGGCAAGACGGTGACGGCGGCCGCCATGATCGCCCGTCGCGGTGTGAACACCTTGGTGCTGGTACATCGCACGGAACTGCTCAAGCAATGGCAGGAGCGCCTGCAAGCCTTTCTGGGCGTCGGCAAAGGCGTGGTTGGCACCATCGGCGGCGGCAAGGTCAAGCCTTCCGGCAAGATCGACATCGCAGTGATGCAATCTCTGTCGCGGCAGGGCGAAGTCAACCCGCTGGTCGAGCACTACGGTAATGTCATCGTCGATGAATGCCACCACATCGGCGCAGTGTCGTTCGATGCGATCCTGAAACGGACCAAGGCCAAGTACGTGCTCGGCCTGACCGCCACCCCGATTCGCCGGGATGGCCAGCAGCGCATCATCTTCATGCAGTGCGGGCCAATCCGGTACACGGCGGCGAAGCCGGCCAGCTCACCACACGCCCTGGAGGTCGTACCGCACACCTGCCTTTCGCGCATCGAGTTGCCGCCCGAGTCTGGCATTCAGGAGGTATTCCGGCACCTGGTCCACGATCAGGCCCGCACTGACGCCATCGCTGCAAAAGTGCTCGAGGCCTTCAAGCAAGGCCGCAAGATTTTGCTGCTGACAGAACGCACCGAACATCTCAACGCCATCCAGGCTGCGTTGGACGGGCAAGTTTCCCCGCTATTCGTGCTGCACGGACGGATGTCGAAGCCGCAACACGCCGCATTGATCGCGGCGCTCGATGCCCTGCCACCCGACGCGCCTCGCGTCTTGCTGGCGATCGGCAAGCTGGTTGGTGAAGGTTTCGACCACCCGCCACTCGACACCCTGGTGCTGGCGATGCCCGTGTCGTGGAGAGGCACCCTGCAACAGTACGCGGGTCGGCTGCACCGGGAACATGCCGAAAAGACCAACGTACGGATCATCGATTTTGTCGACACCGGCCACGCGGCATTGCTGCGGATGTGGGAGAAGCGCCAACGAGGGTACCGGGCAATGGGGTATCGGATGGTAGAAGGGGCCGGGACAGAGTGATTGTTTCCCTGCAGCCGGGTTCCTACGAGCGCTTCTTCGCCGATTTGCCCCGCACGCATGGGCCGCCGCCCACGCCGCAGCCGGGGAAAAGCCGCCCGCAAGGATCAGCACTGAATCGGATAGCCCAGCAAGGCATAAGGCGCGTCAGCACGCCAAGCGAACGTCATTTCCGTACCAGTCGAAGAACGCACCCGGGCATGACGCCCGTCCTGATCGGTGTCTCTACCCCTCCAGCCAGTCAGGCTCATCCCTGGCCGCATCCTCGCCTATCTTGGCCGCATGGGCCGCTGCCTGTTCGAGCCAAGGCGCATGCGCCTTGGGAACGACCAGCATCGTCAAACCCAGGCCGTCCAGCACACGCAGGGCGTGCTCGAGATTGACGCCCTTGCCGTTCTCCAGCTTGGACAGCATGCCGATCGAGACAGCGCAATGCCTCGCCGCCTGGTCAATCGGCATCCCCTCCCCTGCCCGCTTGGCTCGTATGCGCTCGCCCAGTTGGTGAATGGTGCGAATTGTCGCGCGCGAAGGCGGCGTCGGATCAGGTAGTGGTCGCGGCATGGAGGCCCGTCCCGTGAAGAAGGGAAATCAGCTTGGAGGCTGCTCGCCCGATTGTTTCATGATAGTGAAATTATACTCCAACGCTGATGGCTGCCCTCAAAGCCAAGAAGGAAACGCGCCAGGCACGCCCGACCAACTCGTGGCGTTGGTCCATGCACGTCTGAAGGCGGGGCGAAGGTCGGCAATCTCCAGTTCCCGCCCGAATAGCGATATGCGCTGCTACAGGAAATCTTGCGCTACTGCGCCTGGGAATACCTGCTCGCGTGCTGCTTCACACAGGAGCACCGCTTGGAGCGGATCGCGGACATGCTGGATGCCACCTATCCACGCTATGCCTGCACCCGCGCAAAACTTGCCGCGCGCCGCAACCGCTATGGCAGGCCGCGGTTCTGAACCCCTCTCTTGGAAGCGATACACGCCGCGACGCGGCGGCACGTGTGCGAGCTGAGGTAATTTCAGTATATAACAGCGGGTATGGCACAAATGGACTCCCTCTGGCTCAGCAACCCGACCCAGGCTTACCGCGACTGGCAGGCACATGAGGCGGCCGGCGCAGATCGCCGCCCCTTCTCGGCACGCTCGATCGTCCAGCATCAGGCAATGTTCGAGCACTTCCGTCGACACCTGATGACCAGGGGCGCGACCATCGCCTCATTTGGCACCGCCGATGTCGACGCGTTCTGGCAGACGACCGACGGCCGGTCGTACTCCCAGGCTACCCGCATGCGGTATGTGAAGCTGCTGGATCGCCTGTGTCGGCATCTGGTCTTCGCCGGCGTGCGGCAGGACAACCCAGCGGCCGCACTCCTCTTTGCTGAGCGATGGCCAGACCAAGAACCCACACCCCTGTTCCTTGACGCGGCTGAGGATGCGCGGCTACAGGCTTATCTTCTATCGCCTGCCGAGGATCTGGCCGGCTTGCGTAGTCGCGCGATTGTCGCAACATTCCTCGCAACGGGTATTACAGCGGGGGAAGCGCGAGCAGCGCGTTTGAGGGATCTGATCCCGGATGCGAGCCCGCCCTACCTTTTTGTGTCGGCGCACGGCGCACGGGACGCGCGCACGGTGCACCTCGCCGACTTCGCGATACCTGTACTACGGACTTGGTGCGCCCGCCGCTCGATCCTCCCCGTCGAGGGCGACCTACTTTTCACGCTCACCCCCGATGGCCGACCGATTACCGACATGAGCTTCGGTCGGATCGTGGCGACCGCACTTGCCGCGATGGGATGCTCTGGTGCAGAGCCAAGCCCCCGTACGTTGCGCAATACGTTCTGCCGGCGCCATCTCCTGGCAGGCAGCTCACGTGATGAGGTCAGCCGCATGTTGGGGCTGGCCAGCCATCGCACTTGTGACCGAATTGCTGCGACACTGCCGGCAGCGGACGAACCAATGCACCAAAACAGCTCGCCTGACGCGCCAGCAAAGGCCGAGGAATAAGGAAGATCATGGATATTCCACTGGACACTGTGAAGGTCATTTACCGCGGTGCGATCGACCCAAGGGCGAGCGACGGTGAGGGTGCGGCCTGGTGGGCCGCCGTCGCGGAGGAAGTCATTGCTGTCGTCCGTGCCGAGGACACCGCGGCTGCCGCCAGCGTTATCGCATGGTGGCACCACGACTGGCATGAAGTGGGCGACTCCGCGAAAGCGGCAGCTGCACGCATCCGGCGCGCCTCGCGCGCGCTCAGGATCAGCTGATCGAGCAACCTTTGGCGCGCACACGATTTCGGGCCTTCCCTCTTGCATACGCGCCTGCTTTTGCTATTCTTCGCCGGTGCGCCGCCCCAAATCGCTGACAGGCGCGCATTTTCTAACCAGACACGACTATGGCCACGAAAGCAAAACCCGTAGCAAAGACTGCCACGAAGACCGCTGCAAAGAAGGCTGCACCGGCAAAGAAGGCCGCCCCGGCCAAAAAGGCTGCCGCAGCTGCACCGGTCGCCAAGCCGCTGAAGGACACGTTCAACAAGTCCAGTCTGCTGGCACACCTGATCGCCCAAACCGAACTGGACAAGAAGACCGTGCAGACGGTGCTCGCCCACCTTGAGAACACTATTGTGAGCGCGATCCACAAGAAGGGCGCCGGCGAATTCACGCTGCCTGGCTTGTTCAAGGTAGCCGCCATTCAGGTGCCGGCCACCAAGAAGCGCTTCGGCAAGAATCCGTTTACGGGCCAAGACCAATGGTTCGCGGCCAAGCCGGCCAGCGTGAAGGTGAAGGTGCGCCCACTGAAGAAGCTGAAGGACGCCGCGCTGTAATCGCATCCCCTGCGGCGAGCAAAAAGAAAAAGTCCCGAAATCTCGCGATTCCGGGACTTTTTGCATTGATTTCCACTAGAACAGGAAAGGCTGCAGCCTAGCGACCTGCCGCCATGCCGACTCCGTCCGCCGGGCAGGCCTTCAAACGGCAATGCCCGCACGCGCAACGCGTCGATGTCGTTTTGAAGATTCAAGCCGAGGCAATCCTTGTCGGCGGTGCGGCGCGCGATATCGTCGTGCTCTGCCGGCTGCGCATGGGAAAGCGTCAAGAACCCACACTAGCGCGTAACAGCAATATCCCGCTGTCACCTGGCCCGGCGCAATGCCAGCGTCATGGGTCTCAAGCAACCGATCCACCTCGAACTCCGAGATGAGCAAAGCCGCCTCCGGGTCCACCGAAAACTGCTGGGCAGTGGCTAATGCCCAGAGTTCGCGGCCGCCTGCCATCACCTGCAGAGTCGGCCCACGGGCGGAATCTGTCGTGAAGCTTCCGAGGTGGGGGTCTCGCAGACCTGTCAGTCTGAAGGGGCGACCGTGTCGTCCCACTCCTCGCCGACATGCATGCCGCCAGCGGAAGTGTTCCAGAAGACCGGGAAAGACTCCAGCTCACCACCGGCACGCTTCACCAGCCTGACCAGCTGGCCCAGTGCAGCGATCGGATCCCCACTCCATCATCAACAGGCCGTCCAAACCCGCGTGGTTAAAGGGATTGGCTGCGATCGACCTGGGGCCTTATCGTCGCTTTTACCGTCAACCGTGTAAAGCATTTGCTAGTGCGGAAGATGGAGCGATTTGCGGGGCGACGACCCTGGCGACACCATTGTCAATCAACTCAAACGATACAGAAATTTCAGCGCCCTGTCCGCGTTCCGCCGACCAATAGATACTATGAAGGGCCGCGAAGGCAAGCCCCTGGAGTAAAACGAAGATTCGCAGTCTCGTTTCTCGAAAGGAGCACGCAAATGAACATGCCTGACACAGCCCTTCAGGGGCAGAATACGACGATCACTGGCTGGCTGTACATGGCTTTCGAACTGGGCGAGAAGAGCTGGAAGCTGTCGCTGGGCGACGGCATGCGCGGACCGAGCCGGCATACGCTGGTGGCTGGCGACCTGAATGCAGTCCTGCAAGTGATCGCCAAGGCCAAAGCACGCTGCGGCCTAGCGCCGCAAGCCCCAGTGCGCAGTTGCTACGAAGCCGGCCGCGATGGCTTCTGGCTGCACCGATGGCTCACGGAGCAAGGTATCCAAAACCTGGTAGTTGACTCGTCCAGTATTGAAGTCAACCGCCGCGCCCGACGCGCCAAGACCGATCGGCTCGACGGCGACAAGCTGCTCTCGATGTTGATGCGTTACCACGCCGGCGAGCGGCGCCTGTGGACAGTCGCGCGGGTGCCAACACCAGAGCAGGAAGATGAGCGGCGTTTGCACCGCGAGCTCGGGCGACTCAGGCAGGAACGCACGGCCCACAGCAACCGGATTCGTTCGCTGCTGGTACTGCACAACCTGCGGATCGCCCACATCGGGGACCGATCCTGGAAGCGCTGGTGGAGCGATTATGGCTCACAACTGCCTCCCGGCTTGCGTGCCGAGATCGAGCGTGAAGTCACGCGATTGGCGCTGGTGGTAACGCAGATTAAGACCATCGAAACCCAGCAGCACCAGGCGGTGAAGGCCGGTACGCAGCCAGCCATCGCGCTGCTCGCGCACCTCCGCGGGATCGGCGCGGGCAGTGCCTGGCTCCTGATCAAGGAACTGTTTGGCTGGCGTCGATTTCATAACCGGCGCGAAGTCGCAAGTTGCCTGGGACTGGCACCGACGCCCTACAGCAGTGGCGAAAGTCAGGTCGAGCAAGGCATCAGCAAGGCAGGCAACAAACGATCCCGTTGGCTAATGATCGAACTGGCGTGGAGCTGGTTACGCTACCAGCCAACGAGTCAGCTCACGCAATGGTTCAATGCGCGCTTCGCGCCAGGCAGCAAGCGCATGCGGCGCGTCGGTATTGTCGCACTTGCCCGCCGATTGGCGATTGCCCTGTGGCGCTATCTCGAGTATGGCGAGATTCCTGCCGGGGCAAGTCTCAAACTAGTGGTGACGTGATGCCGATCTTAGCGCGAACAGCGAAGCGGTAACGAAAGTAGGTCAGCGCGCCCGTAAGTGAGCCGGGCTGCCCCCCGCGGGTAGCCGTCCATATAGATGGGGCGCGCAGGTAACAGGGGTAGTCCCAGCGCTTTGCGCATGTAGTATGTTGGTGCCGGCCATTGCGCCCGGCACGGATAGAAGGTAGTCCGGGCAGCAGCCCGACAATGAGGACCCGACCTCGATTTCGCAAACCGCATCAGTCCGCGAACGAGAAGGAATGGCTTGCAAGGAGAAGAGTTATCGCGCTAGGCATCCCTATGCTGAAATTCAATACTGTAGGGGGTTGACACCCTCGCCCTCATAGAAGGTTCACTCACGCTGGTCACGCTTCTCGTAGCTCGGGATGCTCGATAGTTGACTCGCGTGCGTCCGCACAGCTCCTGCCAGAACGCCTGCAGGACCTCGGCCGGCGTGCCCATGCTGCCCTTGCGCACCAGGCAGTAGAGCTTGTGGCGATAGGCGTGGCCCCATAGCGGAAGAACAGCTTGCCGCAGACCTCCCGGCACAGCGAGCGGGTTGCGGGAAAGCGGCTGCGCAGGTCAGCCTGCAGCGCGGCGTCGTGCATGTCCGGGTCGGCAACGCGCCGATATTAAAATTGCGCAATTACGTAATAATACGGTATTTTTATCGAAATTTTTTCATATTTTTAGATAAAACTGCGCTTATGTCTATAATATGGGCTCGAACGGCCACCCCACGCTGACCCGTTGGTTAAACTAACTTTGTATCCATTTCTAAACTAATTTTGTTCCGTGCGACCTGAAAGTCGCTTGAGTTTCTGTTTCACAGGAGAATTGATGACTGGATGAAACCGGTTGTTCCATCAACCGTTCCCTACCCAGACATGCGGAGCCGGTAACAGCTCTGTGTGAAGCTCTGGGGACAACGTAGCCGCCGGATAACCGGTACGCCAAGCCGCGAGGCGAAGCGGAATCTGCCAGCACGAAGGCGGAGAGGTGCTAGGGATGAGCGGGTACGACCAACACATGTGAACTTCCGATAAACGTCGTTAATTAGACCAAGCCAAACGTGCTGAAAGGCTTGAACCAAAACGGTATGCGGTATGGAGTGGCCACTGTGACATTGGCCACCATGGACGAAAGCCGCCGGCGAAAAGGAAGGGTCCGCCCCGCTCGGAAATTCATGCGGAACAGGGTAAGCCCGTAGCGCTGCCGGTAACGGCAGGCGAACCGCGAGGAACGCTGTTGGCGCTGCGGGTAAAGGAGTGCGGAGAAAGCGAACGCCTGTCTGTAATGGACGGGATACGGGTTGCGACACTACCCGACGCGAAAGCGGGCAGACTTCCGCATGGTCATTCGTGGCGAAAGAACTTTGACAAATCGTTATATGAGGGAAAGCAGATGACGGCGAACGATGCGAAAGCGTCCGGAACTGGTGCGCCCTCGCGCGCTGCACCGATGTGGGATCAGGCAAACTGGCCGCATATCGAGGCGGAGGTGAAACGACTTCAGGTGCGTATCGCCAAGGCCGCCCGGGCCGGCCGGTGGGGCAAGGTGAAAGTCTTGCAACGCCTGCTGACCCGCTCGCATAACGGCAAGATGTTGGCCGTGAAACGAGTGACGGAAAATCGTGGTAAGAGGACGCCGGGGGTGGACGGCAGGATCTGGTCATCTCCGGCGGCCAAATGGAAAGGAGTGTTGTCGCTGCGACATCGCGGCTATCGTGCGATGCCGTTGCGACGTGTTTATATTCCCAAGAGTAATGGGAAAAAGCGCCCGCTAGGAATCCCGTGTATGCGGTGCCGGTCGATGCAGGCTTTGTGGAAGCTCGCCCTGGAACCCGTCGCGGAGACCCTTGCTGATGCCAATTCCTACGGCTTTCGGCCCGAGCGCTCGACCGCCGATGCCATCGCACAGTGCTTCATCGCTCTGGCTAAGCGTAGGTCGCCGGAGTGGGTTCTTGAGGGGGATATCCGAGGCTGTTTCGACAGTTTCAGTCATTCATGGTTCCTCGAGCACATACCGATGGATAAGGAGATCCTGCGCAAATGGCTTGAGGCCGGATACATCGATGAAGGAACCTTGTTCGAATCACGGGCTGGTACACCCCAAGGGGGTATCATCTCGCCAGTGATCGCGAACATGGCGTTGGATGGGCTTGAAGCCGCAGTCTACGCAAGTGTGGGAACATCCAGACTTGCCCGCCAAACGGCCCAACTCAACGTCGTCCGCTATGCCGATGACTTTGTGGTGACTGGTGTATCGAAAGATGTGCTGGAACTCAAGGTACTTCCCGCAGTCAGGCAGTTCATGGCTGCCCGAGGTCTGGAACTCTCGGAAGAGAAAACCAGAATCACACACATAGCGGAGGGTTTCGATTTCCTCGGCCAGAATGTACGCAAGTACAACGGCAAACTGCTGATCAAGCCAGCGAAAAAGAGCATCAAGTCGCTGACTGAGAAGGTCGGGGCGATCATCAAGAACAACGCGAGCGGCACGCAGGAGGCGTTGATACGCCAGCTTAACCCGGTCATCCGCGGATGGGCCCAGTATCATCGCCACATCGTGTCGAAAGCGATCTTCTCCTCGATAGACTCGCACATTTGGCTACGGCTCTGGAATTGGGCGAAGCGTCGCCACCCCATGAAAGGAGCCCGGTGGGTCAAGCAACGGTACTTCCGGCATGACGGGAACCGGGACTGGATTTTTGCAACGAAGGGTTCCACCGCGGGTGCTCCCCATGGCCTGCCACTCTTCCGCGCAGCGACGGTTGCCATACGGCGACACGTCAAGATCCGTGGACTGGCCAATCCGTATGACCTGGCATGGAACACGTACTTCGTCCGCCGTCGAACCGCGACACGCTCCGCCGAGCGGCCCGGTGCCCACAAAGGTGCTGAGGGAATGGCTTGAGCCGTATGCGGGGTGACCCGCCCGTACGGTTCTTAGGGGGCGGCGGCGCAGCAATGCGCCGCTGCTACCCGACTCGACCCTCTGGTTGCCCTTATTTTCCGTGTCCGTGACGGGAACAAAATTAGTTTCACTGACGGCCGCGAAACGCGCATCCGCAGCTCCCGCCGCCATAGCGCCTAAAGTCAGATTCGAAACAGCGACCCATACCCCACATCGACCGAAAGATCGAGTCGTCCCAACGTGGCATGTGTCATCCGCGGGTCGACGCACGGTTCCCGGGCGCGCAAAGAGACCTTGACCGCAATGGCAGAAAACGAGGTGTCAATGGTATTGCTGCCAGCCGCGATCGGCCCTACTTTTGATTGCGAAGCGGCCCCGATGGGCCGGCTCAACATCAAGGAAGACCGACATGGCTTACTCAGACGATCCCGACTATCGCCCCACGATTGGGATCCTGCTTTACCCTGGCTATACGCTTCTGGACCTTGCGGGGCCGCAGATTGCGATCGGCAATCAAGGCAACACGCTCCTGTTCTGGAAGGACAAGAATCCCGTCCGCGGCGACAACGGCCCCGAGTTGGTGCCGACTACCACCTTTGCCGAATATGACGGCCACATCGACGTTCTGCTGGTCCCTGGCGGCTTTGGCGTCGAGGATGCGATGCGCGATCCCGAGATCATTGGGTTTCTTCAGCGCGCGGCCAAGACCGCACGCATCGTTTCCGCTGCGTGCACGGGCACGCTTCTCCTCGCGGCCGCCCGGCTGCTCGACGGTCGTAAGGCGACCACTCACTGGTTCGCCTACGAGGCCATCGAACAGCACTTCCCGAAGATCGAACTGGTGCGGGACGCGCGCGTGGTCATGGACGGCAACGTATTCACCAGCGGTGGTGTCACGGCAGGCATTGAGCTGGGCATCCGGCCCCTGGCGGAAGCCAAGGGAGACAGGGTCGCCGCGACGACGGAGCTCGCCATGTGCTACGACCCCGAACCACCCTTCGGGACCGGTAGTCCGCACAAAGCAGGACCCGAGCTGCTCAAAGCGGCCATCCAATATGCGGAGAAGATCGGGACGGAAAAGCTTTGGCTGGCCGCCGCCTGATCGCACCAAAACTGCCAGGCAAGTGTCTGCCTGGCCCAGAAACTGACGAGGACCTATGAGCCAACCTGTCACGATCGGCGGCATTACCGCGCCCGATTCAGAGCTGTCGCGCAAGGCGGCGGCGCTCGCCGCGCAAGGCCACGCACCAGCGATCCTGAATCACGTTCATCGAACCTACTGGTTTGCCGAGTTTCTCGCCAGGAAGCGCGAGATGAGGTTTGATCGAGAACTCGTGTATGTGGCCTCCCTGCTTCACGACCTTGGCCTTTCGCACGACCACGCGGCTGACAAGCGTTTCGAAGTAGACGGGGCCGATGCGGCGAGTCGGTTCCTGATCGCGAACGAGTACCCGCCCGCGAAGACCGACATCGTCTGGGATGCTATTGCGCTTCACTCCTCGGCCGATATCGCCGATCGCAGAGAGCCCGAGGTTGCCCTCGTTCATTTTGGCGCGCACGTCGACGTGATGGGACTGAGGATCGAGGAGATTTCTCCCCAACTCATCGACGATACGCTTGCCCTGTACCCGCGCGTCGGGTTCAAGCAGGCTTTCACCCAGGCGCTGGCTGAGGTGGCGAGGAAGAAACCGCACACGGCAATTGGTACGGGCCTGGCCGACATCGGACGGCGCCTCGTTCCGGGCCTGGAAATTCCGAACGTCTGCGACCTTCTCCTCTTCGCTCCTTTTGAGAGTTGAGGCGGATCGAGGGTTGCTTGTCAGCATTCGGACCGGAGGCCGCGATTGCACATCAGGGTCTCACAGACTACTTATCCTCACCGAAACGACATCATGCTCTCGAAGCGAGCGACATCTGCGGCACAAAAGCCTCGCAAGGTCGTCCTTGTGATCTTCAACGGAGCGAAGCTCCTCGACATTACCGGACCCATCCAGGTCTTCAGCGAAGCGAGCTACGAGGATGGCACGCCCGCCTACCAGATCGAAATCGCTTCAGAACCGGGAGGGGCCGTTACCACCGATGCTGGCGTGGTCCTGGAATCGGTGCGGCTGGAAGGGGTTCTCGCCGAGCCGGTTGATACGTTGCTGATCGCCGGCGGTGACCTGGCCGCTTCACCGCATGCATCGGAGGCCTTGCGGGCGTGTCTCGTCAAACATGTCGGCCGTCCTCGGCGAGTTGGTTCTGTCTGCCTGGGCGCCTTCACGCTTGCGCAGATTGGACTGCTGGACGGCCGAGAAGCGACGACACATTGGGCGGTCTGCGAACGGCTGCAGCATGAGCACCCTTCCATCATCGTGAAACCCGATGCAATCTTCGTGGTTTCCGATGGCGTCTGGACCTCGGCAGGCGTGTCTGCGGGCATCGACATGGCACTAGCCATGGTCGAGGACGATCTCGGTCACACGGCCGCCCTGAAATTAGCACAACTATTGGTTCTGTATCTGAAGCGGCCTGGCGGCCAATCGCAGTTCAGCTTCGAACTCCGGCGGCAAATGCAAGACGCCCGAGGCCGCTTTGACGCCCTGCATCTCTGGATCAACAACAATCTGGCAGAAGATTTGTCAGTCCCGGCCCTCGCCGCCGCGGCCCACATGAGCCCACGAAACTTCGCCCGCGTCTATCAGCGTGAGACAGGTAAGAGCCCGGCGCGAGCGATCGAGCAGATTCGGGGGGAGGCTGCGCGCCGCCTCCTGGAGGAAGGATCCGACCCGGTAAAGCAGATCGCGCACAATACTGGCTTCGGCGACGATGAGCGAATGCGCCGTGCCTTTGTCAAGGCACTTGGCGTCTCTCCGCAGGACTATCGGGGTCGTTTCGGCAGATTGACAAGCGGAGATTCGGCGTCTGTTTCCTGAGCCGCGAATTGTCGCGAGCGACCGCCAGATTAGACATCCGGCGAACGTCCAGCGCCGTGGCGGACACGCCCTTGGCCGCCTCCATTGCTGCTTCTCGTCATTTCTCGCTACAGCGAGTGCCGACCGGCTACTATTAGACGTGTTGACCCTGTGGATTCGATTGGTGACATTTAATCGTCGCTTTGCGCCTCAGGAAGATGTCGGACCGATGCGGTACACCCGTTTCTACCTGTGCGCCAGTGCAGTAAGACAGTATGGATCCCAATGAGGCAAGAGCGCATGCAAGGTTCAATCGAACTGTATGGAGCGTTGACGGGCAACTGTATCCGTGCCGCGATTGCTCTTGACGAGGCGGGCATTCCGTATACGGTCAAGCGGGTCAATCTGGCTGCAGGCGAACAGCAGAGCAAGCAACATCGCGGCCTGAATGCCTTCGGCAAGGTTCCGGTGCTTGTCGAGTATCGGAACGGCGGCACCTTCGTGTTGACGCAGTCGAACGCCATCATGCTGTTTGCGGCGGAGCGTTCCAACAACAAGCTCATGCCCGCCGATCCGGTGGCACGCGCAAGAGTCTATGAGCGTTTTTTCTATTTTGTGACGGACGTTATCGGGGTCAGCCACGGGGCGTTCCGGCTCGAACAACTCGGCGCGAATGCACAAGCCTCGCTCATCCATGACCTGGCAAGAGGCGCGCTCATCGAGGCGGAGCGATTCCTGGAGTCGACAGCGTTTATGGCTGGCGATATGTTTTCGCTTGCCGATATCGCTGCATTCACTATCGCCAAGGCTTTCAGCAGCAATATTCAGTGGGCAGATCACCCGGCACTGATGCGGTGGTTTCAGGCCGTCGCACGGCGCCCTGGCGTAGCGCAAGGGCTAAGGGCATTCGAATAGGAGACCGGTGCAAACCGGGGCTGAGCGAAATGGCGGCGCCTGTGCCCGGCCAGCCGAAGGTTGCAGCCGTCAATGCCCACCGCGCGGACTGGACTCAGCTTCGGAGCCTCTGTGTCGGGCGACCGGCACATCACGCCAATCCGTTCAGAGTGACGGCACTCGGCACTCGTCCGTCACGAGATTCAGTTCATGAGTTCCTCCTCTCGAGCACCTCGGGATCGATGTACGCCGGAACCCTGGACGAGAGCGTTTGCTTCAACGCACGTGTACCGGTATCGGCCAGGACTTCACTTTCTCCCGCTTCAAGGGTGTCATAGGATTGGCGGACTACATCCACAGGATCCGCCTTCGGCACGTCGAAGCCCTTGGTGAGATCGGTATCCACGAAGCCAACATGCAAGCCGACCACCTGGATGTTTCTTTCCTTGAGAGATGCCCTGATGTTGTTGGTATAGCTCCATGCGGCGGCCTTCGATGCGGAATACGGTGCAAGTGCTGGCACGCTTCTCCATGTGACATCGGACAGCACGTTAATGATCCCGCCTTTGCCATTGCTGGGGAGGGAAGCCTGGAACGCGCGGGTCGTTCGCATCAGGCCAAAGTAGTTCGTCTCGAAGATACGCCGCGCCTGATCGTCTGCGTTTTCGGAAAACAGAGATTCGATTGTCTCTGCAATCCCGGCGTTGTTGACCAGCAGAGTGACATCGTTCGCGAACCTTGCCGCCGCCATGACCGAGTCTGGATCGGTGACGTCGAGCTTGACTGGAACGATGCCGGGCTCGCTGAATCCTTCCGGATTGCGAACGCCTGCATAGACCTTTGCCGCCCCGCGAGCTAGCGCCTCACGGGCAAATGCCAGGCCAAGTCCGCGACTTGCTCCCGTCACGAACACGACGGAATCCTTGATCTTCATTCATAAACTCCAGCGGTGGTGCACCGGATGATGCTGTTCACAAGAAGGCTTGACTCTTTCTTACCTCGGCAAACGTTCAGCGACTCAGGGTGCCCCACCAAAACAGTGACTATTCCTGGGAAGATGCGGGCCCAACGCTGACCTTCATCTCCGAAAGGCTGCGACGCAACATCGCCACATTTGTCGCTCCGTTTATGACGCTGAACTGATGCTGCGCTTCTTGCCAGAGCGGCGCTGCTCGTTCATAGAGCTTCATTCCATCCGGGGTGAGTTCGACGAGGCGAATACGACCGTCCTCAGGAGACGGCCGTACCCTGACAAAGCCATCGCGCTCCAAAAAACCGATCATCTTTCCCATGGCTGTGCGCTCGATGTCGAGTCGCTCAGCCAGGGCATTGACCGAGGCGAACTCCTGCTCGTTCAACGTTGCCAGGGTCAGAAATTGCGTGATGCGAAGGCCGGACGGTTGGAGATACGCGTCATAAAGACGCGAGATCTGGCGGGCAGCCTTCCTCACCGTGAAGCAGTTGCATTGATCCACACCGATGGGTTGGCCTTCCGCCTGCATCTCACTTCTCCTCAACGTTGACAAATGGTTCAGTTCCTCGCATTTCAGGCAAATGCGCTTCGGTACTTTTCGATGAAGGCAGGCACGGACAGCGCCGGTGTGCCCGTGATCTTCTCGATAACATCGTTAGTTCCCTGGAAGACGCCCTCCCGATAGTGCTGGGCGACTTCGACGAGGTGCTGCACCAGGAAGGGAGGGAACTTGTATAGCAGTTCCATCTTTTGCTTGAACGCCTCGATCGAAGTCGGAGCATATTCGATCTTGGCGCCGAGCACCTCGCTCATCGCTGCAGCGATCTCCGTATGGTTCATTTCCACCGGACCGTGCAGCGTGTATATCTTGCCCCCATGGCCTTCAGGCCTTGCCAGCAGATGAGCAATGACCCTGCCCTGGTCGTCCGTGCTGATCGGGGCGTGGCGTCCGTTCTCGAAGGGAAACTCAATCTTCTTGTTGGCCCAGATTTCCTTCGCGAAATGGGGGTAGACGAGCCAATCCGCGAAGAACGTGGGCCGCAAGTGTGTCGTCGGCACACCGGACCAGTCGAACACCCGCTCGGACACCCAGTGGTCCTGTGCCGCATGGCTGGTCGATTCTCGCCGCGCAGAAATCTGCGACATGTTGACGATGGCGCTGACGCCGGCCTCCTTCGCGGCCTGCGCAAAATAGGCGGCAGCCCCGAGAATGCCCGGCGCGATCGGGTGCAGGAAGTAGGCAGCGCTGACGCCTTCCATGGCGGCACGAATCTGGTCGATGTCGGTGAAATCGCCGACGGCGATGTCAACACCGCGTGCCCGCAGCGCCGCTGCGCGCTCGTCGTCCGAGCGCACATAGGCGCGGACGCGCTGGCCCATCTGCAACAGTTCATCGATGGTTGCACCGCCGGTACGGCCGGTTGCGCCGCTGACGAGAATGGATGTGTCTTTCATGGCTGGAATCCTCATTGAGATGAGAGCATATGCTCTTAAACACAATATAGGAGCATATGCTCTCATAAGCAAGTTTTTTGTCTGGCGACTTATCAGAGCCGGGGGGATGCCGCCCCATTCTGAGTACCGTCTCGCTGTCAAAGCGTCGTCGAGGCCACAGACACGCTGGCGGTCTACCCTGGGCACTGTCGCCGCAATGGCTGCCGCACATTCGTGTGGTCATGCCTGCGACGCTCGCTCAGCAAATGCCCCTAGCCGTGGCGGCCTGGGCAGTTACGTGCATCAGCGACCGGCCACAGTGACCGATTCAGGGTTGGAACTGGCGGGGGACCGTGCCAGCGCCGTGGCGAGCGATTTAGGCGACATCGATTTGTTGCGCGCAAACTTCGGGACGCACCCCCTATTCGGCGGGTGCCAGCCCCGCGGCTATTCAGCTTGGCGTGCGGTTCCCGCCCCAGGCGTTTGCCAACCTCAACCGCATGAGCCGCTGCCGACTCGAGCCAGGACTCAGGCTCCTTGGGAACGGCCAATATTGTCAAACCCAGTCCATCCAGCACCCGCAAGGCGTGCGCGAAATTGACGCCCTTGCCATTCTCCCGTGGACAACATGCCGACCGAGACCCCGTAATGTCTCGCCGCCTAGTCAATCGGCAACCCGTCTTCCGCCCGGGTGGCGCGAATGCAGTCGCCAAGTTGATGAATGGTGCGAATCGTCGCGCGCGAAGGAGGCGTCGGATCAGGGAGGGGGCCGGCATGGAGGGAGGATGGCGGGAATGGCCAACTCGGCGGCAGCTCGCCGCGTAGTTTCATGTTCGTGAAATTAGATCAGGTTTGGTGACGATCGCCTGCAGGCAGGACGGCCGTACGCCGGAGGGCACACCATCACCACTGGCTGCGGCCCTTTGCTAGCTCCACAGGAGGTTGGCTTGTGGTGCTGGCGATTAATTGCATTTAAATATTTGAGCCCATTTGACAGGACCTCAACAGTTGGGAAATTCAGCAAAAAACGGCCGTCCGGTCATCTTATGCTTCCACGACAGTACGGACGCGTTATCCTTGCACTGCCTCGCCAGGAGTTTCAGTCTTCATATCTCTCGGCGTTTCCGCCTTGAATCCGGGGCGAGGTGCGCCGGATCTCTCATGGATCGGCCTGGCCGGCACAGAGATTTACCCGCTCCAGTGCAAATGCGGCCGCGTTATGGTTGAAGAAATTCAAGTTTGGATATGAATTGCCTATACGTCCGCACAAAGAAACGCCCCATTAGCCGCATTTCAGCAAAGTTTTGGACGGGAATTGCTTAAATTCCCGGCCACGATTCTCCGAATTTCCCATTAATTCAGCATTGGCCGCGTCTGGTATTCATGCATCACTTAGTGGGCCCGCGGCATTAACGCAGGAGCTTCACCAAGAGGTCGAAATGGACGCTGGACCTGCAGGAACGGTTCGCTTCTTCGTAAAGAGGATGCGAGCCCGGCACCACCGACACTCGCACTACTTCTGCTCGGTGTACCGGGCGGAGCCTGTGAGCGTCGAGAATTCGCTCTGATAAGGAGCTCTTCCCTTACGACTCGAGACAGACTCGCCTCAGGAACGAGGTATCCGAATCTGCGGCGCTACGGCGGAGCGGCTCCGGTTGGATGCCAGGCGCGCAAATCGATAGCGGCGTCTCAATGTCACGCACAGCCTCCATGCTTGTATCACCTTCTGGTGCAACACGGAGGTAAATGTGGCGCGCCACGATGGCAGCCATGACAACGACGATGGCCACAAGTAATGCTCTGGCGAACAACTTTGTCCAAGTGGTCACGGGATGATAACCATCGATCGTAGGAATCACGCACATGTCGCCGCAGTGATTGAGGCTGGAAGGACGACGTCGACGCCTTGGTGTTTTCGGACTCACGTTGGGCGGGATGCCCTCACTCACAGCGTGATGCTGTGGAAGCCAGACTATCCTCGGCCGGTAACCTCGCTGACCTGGAAGTCGCTGGTTGTCAGAACTACGCGATTGTGGCTTGGCGCCCTGCGGCTCCTTGCCGCTGTATCTCTGATGCGCTCCCATCCGTGCATGAAGGAGTCGACAATCACCCGGTCTCTATCCATGGCGGAGGAACTCGCCAGTGCAAGACCGAAATGATCTTCTAGGGCTTCCCGGCTGACCGCAAAAGTCTGGTTGTACCCCCCGATTAGATACTGAAATTCGACCCCAATGTCGTCATCGATGGCTGCGACCTTAAGTCCGACCGGGTAGACCATAGCCTTCTCCGAACGCATATCGATGGCATTAGAATACACCTTATGCTGCAGCTAGTGACGCCCCTGTTCAATGCTAACGTGAGCGAACCCTAACGATGCTCAGTTTCAACGCCCCTAACTCGCCCCTCGTTGAACGTCTCTCGGATGCTCAACAACTACGGGAGCGTGCTGCTGCGATTCTTTGGGTGAAGTCCCAGATGGCCAAGCACAGCATCGCCATCGATGACCTGGTTGCCGCCGGATGCTTTGCCGCAACCACCCCGGTTACCAGCCATGAGAAGGTCCATCCCATTCGCTTCAGAGACGCAGAAGGCCATAGCTGGGATGGCCGAGGCGACCAGCCTGATTGGCTGCAGCGGGCGATAAACGCAGGTCAGTCGAAGGAGCATTTCAGAGTCTCCTGAGAGCTAAGGAAGGTCTGACGGGGCCAGCACCCCTTGCTCCGTCTGGGTATGGTTCTTCAAAACTACCGTACAGGTCCTCAGGGACGATTGGCTATGGCTCTCGACACAGTGGGTTGAGCAAGCGCTGCTTCTTGCGCCGACACAGGGAAATGCGTTTCTGCGGATATTCCCAAAGCTCTGATCGATGACACGTTCAGGCCATCGATCCCCTTTGCAGAAGCTACGTTATCGAGGGAAAGCCATCATTTTCCCGGGAACATCAAGCTCGGCTTTCAAAACCTTCCCCGTTCCGGACTCGGTTATGAACAGTGTTGTCCTATCCTTACCACCGTACGCAACGTTGGTCGTGTGGACACCGGCACACGAATTCACTCGATAAACCGGCTCGCCTCGACTGTCGACAATCCAGACGCAACCCATGCCCGTATGAGCAATGGCAAGCCTGCCTTGCGCATCAAGCGCCAGACCATCCGGACCGCCCCCGCCAGACATCTGAACGAAAGTCCCCACCTTTGAGATGCTTCCGTCGCGCATCAGTGGAACTTTCCACACCGCGTTTGCACGAGTAACGGCCAAAAGAAGCGCCGTTTCTTCGAGATTCATGACTAGCCCGTTCGGGCTGGGGATGTTATCCATCAAGCATTCGAGCTTGCCAGCGGCGCTCATGCGAAACAGCCGTCCGCTCGGATCCTGATGACCGCTAAGACCCTGATCCGTAAAATACAGGTCTCCATTCTCCGCGAAGAACAGGTCATTGAGCGCTTTAAATCTTTCGACTCTGTAGCGATCGAGGAACGAGCTGATTTTTTTTGACTCGCGGTCGTAGACCATGATCCCGTTTTTGAAGTCTGCGATAAAGATGCGCCCATCACGATGGAACTTCAAGCCGTTAGGCCAACCGTCGTATTGGATGACTACTGTCGCCTCACCGGTGGGAGAGAATCGGACGATTCGCCCGTTGGGCAAGTCCACGCAGTACAGATTGCCTTCTTCGTCGAATGACGGCCCCTCGATCAATGACGAGGTGGGGGTGCCCAAAGGCTGACCCATCTCCCAGGCGGATCGCAGTTCGCTAGCGCCGGATGACTCCGGCAACGTAGCAAAGACAGACGTTTCCACCACCTTCGGTGCAGAGAAAAACATGAGAAAGTCTCCTTCAATTTATGGCGTCTCTCGACAATGGGGTTTCAGTTCGCCGTCCGCTGTTTTCGGACGCGAGGTGCCGTTTCATCCAGCAGCGATACACAGACGAAGGTAATTGCTGCATTGAGCATGACATAAAAGACGAGCAACCAGGGGCTCCCGTCGCCAATCTTGAGAAGCCATCCCGTCATAAGGGCCAATGTCGAGCCCAACAGCGTTCCAATCTGCTGAACGAACGACACGCCGCTTGACCGCCGCTCAACGGGGAAGAGTTCGGTAAACATCGCCGCCTGGGCACCGTACATCGCGCCATGCCCGAGAGCGATCGCGAGCGCTATGGAAATGGTCATCGCAGTAGAGTGGCCCTGATAGACCGCGTAGAACGCACAGGGCGCGATGACGAAGCTTGCGAAAGCTCCGAGTCGGTAAATTGTGCGACGCCCGAAGCGATCGGAAAGCGCACCGAAGATGGGTAAGAGGAACGCCTCGAGCAGCAACCCCACAAGGACGGCTGTAGCGATGGTCCCCGTATCAACGCCGCGGACAGTGGCGTACGCAGAAATTACTGTCGCGTAGACCGTGAAGACCACCCCTTCCGCCAGCTTCGCGCCGGATCCAAGAATGAGTCGACGTTTGTCGTTTGCAAAGACGTCAGAAATCGGCGAACGGTCTTGACCGTGCCGCGCACGGACCCCGACGAACGCTGGCGATTCGCTGATGTTCAGTCGGACGTACATCCCGACGATGATCAGAACAGCCGCCAGCAGAAACGGAATCCGCCAGCCCCAACTCATGAAGACATCATCGCTCATCTGCGAACGAAGCAGAGCAAACAGGGCGAGCGGAAAAACATATGCCAGCGGTACACCGATCTGAATCCAGCCGCCGAACAGTCCGCGCCTTTCCGGCTTCGCGAACTCGCACGCAATCAAGATGGCGTTCGCCTGCTCACCACCAGCGGAAAATCCCTGCAGTAAGCGGATGATGAGCAATGCGATCGGTGCCCACATGCCTATTTGGGCATACGTTGGCAGCAACCCGATACAGAAAGTGGCGAGCCCCGAAATGAAGAGCGTAATAACCAGAGAGAACTTTCGCCCCTTGGTATCACCCAGGTAGCCGAAGACGATGCCACCTATGGGGCGAGCAATGAAGCCTGCCGCATAGGTCGTCAGTACCACGAGGGTGCCAACCAAGGGGTCGAAGTTCGGGAAAAATATCTTGTTGAGGACTAGCGCGGAGGCTGTCGCAAAGATGAAGAAATCGTACCACTCCACCAAGGTGCCGATGGCGGAAGAAACGATGACCTTGGTGATGCTTACATTCCTGGTCGTATCGACGATGGGTACCGCCGTATTGGCTTCAGTCATGCTTGTCTCCAGTTTGGCAAGAACCGCATCTTTGTGTGGTCCTTTGCTTGCCAAAAGTCAGGCATATTGCGCGTTCACCGATATGCCGGGAAGGTGGAACGAAGACGTCTGGCCGTCGTATCTAGGTTGAACGCATTGTCGACGCCGCCGTCGGGAGCGCAGTGTCTTAGTCGACTTCTGGCGCTAGATACTTAATCAGCTCGGCGTCTACTTCAATGAGCGTGTCCAGTAACAGGAACGATAAAGCTTTGCCGTGCGTGTCCAGGTTTCTTGAATGATTGACACCTCCATCAAGCACGTTGTCTATCACCACGTTCATGGCGTCAAGATTGGGAACAAGATAGCGGGTGACTGCGCTAGGCTCTCTGTCGCAAAAGACCTGGGCAATTACTTCGGCCGTAAGCTGCTGAACGATTGTTTCGAAGAGGGCAGGATGCCAGGCGATTACACTAATATTTGACCTATCGCCCTTATCGCCGGTCCGGCCATGCGCGGCGCGATAGAGCGGTACCTTGTACTTCGTCGTGATGGTATTCATTCGATGAACTCATAGTTGGATGCGATTGCCGAACGGGGGATGTAGCACGCCAGAGTATCTAGTCGCTGCCGAAGTCCTGCGCGAACACCGCCGCCACCGGCAGGGCCGCACCTGTACAAAGCCGTCACCTCGCGACCGACGAGTTCGGCCAGCTTTGCATCCTGGTGGACCGCCGCAACACGCAGCCGAACGTCTCGCGCCGATCCTTGCGGCGTTCTACCAAGCATGCGTCCGGCATCGTCTCCGTGAATACTGAGAACACCAATCAGGTCAAAGCGAAGGTCCAGTTCATTGCCCAGCCTGTGCTTTACAATATCAGCGGCAAGACGAGCTCGCGCCTCGGCGCGAGGACCTGCATAGGAAATCTCGCCCTCCCCCAACCAACCACCGTCCTGGCAGATCAAGACTTTCAGAGTGTTCGGCCATTGTCGACCCTCGACCCCACTCACGCTGACGCAGTCAGGTCCTACCTGCTCGACTATGCAGTTCGAGATGTCGGAGATGGCGTCCGGAGTAAGGTAAGCGGTTGGGTCGTCAATTTCGTATAGCATTTGCTCACGCACAACTCTGGTGTCCACCAGGCCGCCAGTACCGTCAGCTTTGGTGATGATGCAATTGCCGTCCGAATCAACTTCTGCGATGGGGTAGCCGATATCGAACAGATTCGGAACATCTTTGATTCCCGGATCTGCGAAATAGCCGCCGGTCACCTGAACGCCGCATTCAAGCAAATGGCCCGCCATCACCGCCCTGCCGCGGCGCTTCCAGTCATCCCGCGGCCACCCAAAGTGCGCGAGCAGCGGCCCCACACAGAGCGCTGAGTCGGACACGCGCCCAGTCACTACAATGTCCGCGCCGGCCAGCAGCGCGTCGGCGATCGAATCGGCTCCCAGATAGACGTTTGCTGCAACCATGCGAGATTCATCGAGGGCGTCGCCAAGTGCCTCGCGGAAAAATGGCAAATAGGTTTCGCTCGATAGATCATCTCCTGAAATCACAGCGACGCGCGGAGGGCGTACACCGAGACGACTCGCGAGAGAAAGAATGCACCGACCGGCCGCTTGGGGATTCGCCGCGCCAAAGTTGCTCACGATCTTAATACCGTGATCGAGGCATTTTTCAAGGACCGGAGCAAGAATGTCCTCCAGCCAAGGGTCAAAACCAGCCTCTGGGTCCTTGCGACGCTCAAGTTGGGCTAGTGCTAGAGTGCGTTCGGCGAGAGTTTCGAAGATGAGACAGGATGGCAACTTCCGGCGGATCAAGGTCTCTACGACAGGAAGGGCTGCGTCGCGGCGATCTCCGGAGAATGCCGATGCCGCACCGATAAGGAATGAGGGTTTTGAGTTCACGATGGCGTAGTCCAATGTCACGGGCAGATGACCAGACTCTAGGCACATCATCGCTTGCGGTCCAACTCAAAGATTGGATGACGACGATCCAAGAACGAGATGGAGGTCTGCGTCGAGCGGGGACTATCGTGGCAGGTGATCTCGAATCAAGGCTATCAGGCACTCTGCCGCGCCTCGGGGAGCGCTGTCCGCTCGCCATGCAAGGTAAATACCGCGTGCGATATCGCAGCCAGCAAGGGGACGCATGACGAGGGCAATGGTGTGGATGTGTTCCCTCTCACATACAACCTGCTGGATAGTCGACCAAATCACTCAACTCAACACTTGCACAATCAGCCAGCGGATGGTTTGCACGACACACGAGGCAGAATGGATCTCGCTTCTGTGGTGATCCCCGATGGTGTGACGTCTAATGCAGCGATTGCAAAGTCGGCTCTTTTCGCGGCAACAAGCGTCACTTAGTCCCGTTGGAATACGCAGGAGAGTTCGACTTGAATGCCAGGAATAGATACCCTGAAGTCACTTAGAATTGGCGGCAGCCATGCATAGGTCAGTCCAACCATGGCCGCCAGCGCCACCTGTTGAGTCAAGTGCTTCGCGGATTGCTTGCACTCCAGCGTCGAAGTCACGAATGACGCCTAACGCGACTTCAGTGAACCCCAAGCTTGCGAAGCTTCACTCGTCTCCTCTGCTTCGCTATTCTTGAGGGTTCCGTCGCCTTGACTCGACGGAACACCATTTCGAAAATGCTCTTCATCCGTCTGCCCAATGAGACGCCGGAATCATTGTTAGGCTGACGCTCCTTTATTTTTTCCGTCTGCGCAACTTGCCCCCACTCATGTTCAGTGCTCGAGCACGCGTGGGGCAAATGGCCGCGCTTAAGAGCAGGTGTAGCTGGCGGCCACGTTTGGATCGCCGCTGGTGTATGTAGCCTTTTGCGGGTACATACATAGCGGACGGCTCTTCTGTACGGGGAATGATGTGGAAGCGGTGGTCTGAGCCGGAATCACCCCTGGAGCCTTACCGCTTTCCACCCAATCGGTAAGCAGCTTGTAAAGCTGATCATTCGTGGGCAGCGGAGGATTCGCGCTGGCGTTCGGTGTGCCGTTCGAGAATCCATGATTCATCCCAGGAATCAGGTAGAGACGGTAGAAATTCTGTACTGCGGCTGTACCCCCCATCTGCGTGAGAACTCGCTCGTAGTAGTTGACTGTACCCATCGCGAAGATGAGCGGATCAGCGAGGCCGTGGTATGACAGGAGCTTTCCGCCGCGGTCGCGGAATTTCGAAAGATCCGGATTATCGGTATTGATATGACCGAACACTGGGTCAAGGCTCACTCCACGATCGAACGCGTTCGACAGCTGCGCGTAGCTAAGCGTTTTCCATCCATCAGAACCATTCCCGCTGGCGTTGATGAAGGTCGGCTGAGCCAAGGTCGGATTCTGGAGCGCAATAGCAACTTGGTCAGTGGAGTTTGCGAACGGCGGCGTTCCACCAAGTCGGGTCATAATGGTCCCTCGCGTCAGCCCATACCATTTCTGGTTGCCCGCCAACGTGGGCGAGAGACCGATATCAACAGCTGGTGCCGGAATGCTTCCGTCAGACGTCTGACCGTACCACATCTTGTTTGCGGAGTTCGCCTGTGCAACGGAGACGCAGTTGGCAGTTGAATTGTTTCCGCCGTCACTCGGGCACAGAACGCTCACATCAGTGGTCGGGTCATACCGGCACTGCGTCGGATCTGGGATATAGCCCAAATGTTGGCCGCCAACCACATCACAGGCACTGATTGCGGCATTGGAGAGCAAATCTAACTGTCCGGTTGTCAGGTTGGAGCCTAGGTCTCGCAACTGTGCCAACTGCATGAAGAGCTGAGAAGTCTGGAACTTCGACCAGTTTATGGCGGGAGCGCCTGCCAAGATGCCGTCGAAATCCTCGGGATGTGCCTGGGCTTCCTTCATGCCTTGTCGGCCCCCCGTCGAGAAGCCGTTCCAGTATGAATACTTCGCGTCCTTTCCGTAGTACGCCTTCGTCAGCGCTTTTGTTTTGACGGCCATCTCGTGGAGGCTGCGATCTGCGAAATCTTTCCACAGTGCTTCATTGATGGTTCCATCTGGATTCATCGTGAACGAAGCATTCGCCGCTGCAACGTGTCCCGTGTCTGTAGACGCGGACACAGCGCCCTCGACCATGGCGGTAGTCGCCGCGCTGCCGGCGCTCCCAGAGGAAATTCCCGCCAGCGCGGTAAGAGAGGACTGCGTGCCGCCGGCCCAACCTCCGCCACCCTTTACGTGGATTCGATTGTTCCAGTTCGCTGGCGAGGGGAGCCAAATCTCAATGCCGATGCCCGCCGACGTGGAAGGAGCATCAGCCGGCCCCGGATTGCCTGGGCCCACGTTCAGCTTCACGACGCACACATCGTTAGCTGCGGTCGGCGTAGTTGAGGTCGAAGCTCCCGAAAGAAGAAGTGCATCGCCTTTCTTAAAGGATTTCACCATCAGCACCGTTGTGTCTGCGTCAGGTTTGAACGCTGCCTTCAGCGTATCGTCGCACGATAGGTTGGTCGGCGTGATAGGAGTGGTGGGTGTCGTCGGTTGGAGCTGCGATGCGCTATCGCCGCCACCGTCACCACCACAACCATAGAGGGCCGCAATCGAAAGCACGGTGGCACCGATTACGGTGTACCTTGTACTGATGGTCGTGTATTTCATCGTTGTCTCCTCGTTTCACATTGAAAACTATTTCCACAATGGAACGGATTCGCGTGGACTTCTTTAATTATTAAAGACTAATATTATTTATAAATAACGCTTTACGTCATTTTGATCTCGCAAATCTACTTCCACGAGATTCATAAATTTAGCTACGACGTATACTGCATTGGAAGGCCAACATAATTTTCGGCGAGGGAGGCCGCACCCAAAGGAGAACTTGTGACATAGTCAAGTTCTGCCGTTTGCATCCGGTAGCGAAAGTCGTCATCGCCCGGGAAGCGATGCATCATCGAAGTCATCCACCACGAAAAGCGTTGAGCCTTCCATATGCGCTTGAGCGCCGTTTCGGAGTAGCGCGCCAGCGGCTCGGGATTGCCTTGACGGTAAAAGGCTTCAATGCCGGCCGCCAAGACTTGGACATCCGCAGCAGCGAGATTCAGACCTTTCGCGCCAGTTGGTGGGACCACGTGCGCAGCATCCCCAGCCAGGAACAGGCGACCATATTGCATCGGGTCGGTAACCACGCTGCGCATGCCCACAACTACTCTGCTGAAAATAGGACCTTCTTTCGGTGCCCATCCGTCATTGACTTCGAGCCGCGCACGAAACTCCGACCAGATGCGATCATCAGACCAATCATCAACGTTTTCCGTCGGATCCACCTGAAAGTACATACGCTGCACCTCAGCGGAGCGCGTGGACACCAGAGCGAAGCCGCGCTGGTGCTGTGCATAAATCAATTCAGCTGAGGAGGGCGGCGCCTTGCAAAGAATACCGAACCAGCCAAAGGGATAAACTTTCTCGAATGTCTTCAGCTTTGCCGATGGGATGCTGGCTTTTGAGACACCGTTGGTTCCATCGCAGCCCACGATGTAGTCGCAGCGAATCTCTTCAGCAACGCCCTCGCTGCTCAGAAACGTCAATCGAGGCGTGTCTTTATCGAGATCGTGCAGCGTTACGTTAGACGCTTCGAAGCGAATATCTCCGCCCGACTCCAGCCGAAGTGCGACGAGGTCTTTGATGACTTCATGCTGTGGATAGAGAGCAACTGATTTTCCACCGGTGAGTTCCGGAAAGGCGATCCTGCGTGTTTGGCCATTGAAGCGCAGATGAATGCCATCATGTCGAACACCCTCTCGCTTCAGACGGTCGCCCGCTCCTATGCGGTCCATGAGTTCGACGGTACCATGCTCGAGAATTCCGGCTCGAATAGTGGCCTCAATCGCATCCCGACTTCTTGTTTCAAGAACGATAGATTCAATACCAGCAAGATGTAGAAGTTGGGAAAGCAACAGGCCTGCTGGGCCTGCGCCAATGATGCCTACCTGGGTGCGCACAGATGTCTCCCGCTGTATTAATAATCGTGGCTTTCGGAGCGTTCGCAATGCAGGTCCGGATAGGCCTAATGCTTGGCGCGAAGCTGGGGGCAGCCTTCTAATGTGTGCTCGAATTCTTGCACCCGCGACCGTCAAGGGGAATGTACGATTGCGCCGAAATCTTGCACTTTTCGGTTGTTGGCCGAACCCGGAAAGTCGACCTGCTTTGCGTAGCTACTCCGGTACGTTCGGACATACTGACAGTGCGTTCATGAAACGCATCCATCTCTTATGCACGGAGATGCCCTCGGAATCCGCGGAAATCCAGGGGTAAGCCTCAATGGGTTGAACGTGTGACGCGAGTTGCGGACACGCCATCTCCACTTGAACTCGTGGGCGCGTCGGCTCGGCAAATGTTCCTCTCGTTTGAGCACGCGCTTGCACATTCCATGCAATCACTTGTACTTTTGCTACAGCCGCTCGCCGGCTGTTTCAATAGGAGCTATCCTCAGTTGGAGTACCGCCAGCAAGAGCGGAGACGGAGGAGATAATGAAGAGCACGGGCGTCCCCATCTACATGCTTTACGGTGAACAAGATGTCTGGCCCATGCCAGACATGATGCATTGCGAATCGATTGCGTCTCGATGCCGTCTCCATGATTGGCACATCGAACCTCATCAACACGCCGGGCTACTTCAGCTGCTGTACCTTCAGCAGGGCAACGCGCAATTGCACCTGGATGGGGAAGAGACCCACATGGGAAGCGGACAGATCCTTCTCGTTCCACAGAACTTTGTCCATGGATTCAAATTTAGTACTGACGCCATCGGTTATGTGATCACCGTCGCATACCCGTTCGTCATCAAACTGGCTCAGACGATGGGAGGTGGAACGGGTTGGTTCTCACACCCGTTTCTTCATGAAGTTAAGGGCGGAGACGACGATGCTTGCCTGACCTCTGCCTTCGCTGCGTTTGTACGCGAGTATCGAGGCGGCGCTCCTCACCGACATCTGATCGTCGAATCCCTCCTCTCGACCATTGTCGTAATGTTGGCTAGGAAGGTCCAAGAGGGGCGGCCGCAGAGCGCGCGGGGAGTGAAGGACAATCCGCTGTATTGCCGCTTCACCGACCTACTAAACCAATGGTGGGATAAGCATTACTCGCTAGACCGATATGCAAAGGAACTTGGCATCACGACTGCCCATCTCAATGCGCTTTGCCGCCGCATTGCGCAGCGCTCGGCGCTAGATTTAGTTCATGAACGCCTCATTCTTGAAGCGAAACGGAGCCTCGCCTACACCTCGATGTCTATCAGTCAACTCTCGTACGCTATTGGGTTCTCCGACCCGGCCTATTTCACCAGGTTCTATAAACGCGAAACTGGAGAGTCTCCCCGCGACTTCCGTCTACGCCTCGAACTGCTGAGCGGCCAATAGAACCCAATGCACTAAGAGAGGCGGCCTGCCGACTTTCTCTCCAGCGGATAGGGTCTCAATAGCAGCGGCATTCCGCGAAAAGAATAAGCAGAGTCTCAGTGGCAAGGTGATGCACTTGCGACTGAGCCATGCCAGGACAGACATGCAGTGGAGCACTCAGGCTGCTGTTGCTAGGAGAATATTGGCTCTTGCTAGTGCCCGAGCATCTCATTCGAACGGAATGCAGCTGACTCCGGCTTTTGAGGACTCACGAATTGCTTAATAGTGAGAGCGAGGCATGCCGCCAGGCCAGCCGTAGCGACGATCGCGAAGATTCCGCTAAAGCCAACTTGACGACGAGTGAGCTCTGCAACCAGATACGACCCAGCGATACCGCCGAGCCGCCCGATACCCAGCATCCACGCAACTCCAGTGCCTCGACCCTGAGTCGGATAGAAGGCCGCAGCCAGGGCGGGCATCGACGACTGTGCGGTGTTCATCAATACGCCTGCCGCGAACACGACTGCTACGAGCAGGCCCACATTGCCAACAGCCTGTCCAATTCCATATACGGTTAGTGCAGTGAGCGCGTAGCAGAAAGCGATGACGCGATTGGCGTTAAATTTGTCCATCAATACACCGCACAGAACCGCCCCAATACCACCCAGCGGAAACAGCGCGGAGACCAGCGTTGCCGACTTTGGCGTGAGTCCAGCTTCCTTCAACAGGATGGGCATCCAGTTGATAGATGCGTAGAAAATGACGAGTCCCATGAAGTATGCGAGCCAGAGCATGATGGAGCCGGCCAGGTAGGGGCGCGACAGGACCAGAGCAATGCCGCCCTGGCCCGCCGGCGCTTGAGTCGGCTCGGTCATGATGAACGAGGATGCGTCGTGAGCATCGGAGTTTATCTTCGCGAGTGTGCGGCGAATCCTTTCCACCGGCTGGCCCTTTGCAATCATGTACCGCACGGACTCGGGGAGCAACAGTACGAGCAATACGAGCAGAACGAGCGGCGCAATCCCGCCCAACTGCAGGACACTGCGCCAGCCCAGGTGCGGGATCATCCAGGCCGCCAGAAAGCCACCAAGCGCCGCCCCAAGGGGAAATCCGCAGAACATCAAGTTCACAATCATGGCACGCCGCCTGTCGGGGCAAAACTCGCTCATCAGGGTAACCGCATTTGGCATGGCTGCACCGAGGCCGATACCGGTTACGAATCGCAGAGCTGTCAGCTCAGTGATGTCGCCGGCATAAGCCGACGCTAGGCAAGCCACGCCGAAAACGAGTACTGAGAGGATAAGCATCAGACGGCGACCCAGTCGGTCGGAGAGTGGCCCCGCCACGATCGCGCCAGCTGCCAGACCGAAGAGCGCAGCGCTTAGCACTGGAGCTAAGGCCGGCCGAGAGATGCCCCATTCCGACACCAACGAGGGGGCAATGAAGCCGATTGCTGCCGTGTCAAAGCCGTCTAGCAACACGATTACGAAACACATCCCAAAGATGAGCCACTGAAATGGACAAAAGCGGCTTCCATTGATGATACTCTGGGCATCGACGTTTGATTTGCTCATAGTTTCCATTGATTAAAAGGATTTTATTCCCGATATATTTCTTGCCCAATTAATGCGCACTTACCAGTGCCAATCCTGGCAAAAGCGCTTGATGCACAGCGTCTACGATTCTGGCGCCGAAGCGTTTTACGAAACGCCGAAGCAGTGATTCATGTCCAGCGTTTCGTTGATCGTGGGTGACTGAGAATCTGTGCCAATCTATTCACAGTCGGCTCCGAGGGCGTATCGGGGCCCAGTTCTAATCGCGAACCACAGCTCTCTGTATGCTTGATAGTAGGATTCTTAGAACAGGCCGAAGAATTCGGGATAACCCGTGCGCCCAAGCTTCGCGAGCCGCGCATTATAGGTGCGCAATTTCCGGGATCGGTTGATAGAACATTGTTCGTCTCGCACCCTCTTTACATTAGTTCGCTCGTTTTCAGCGAATAGTGCGAATATCTGACGGCGACAAAGTCGACATGCGACAAAATTTCATACAAACTACGCAAGAAGTCATTGGTGTTTGGCGTCTGGCGTCAGCAACCGCACACCAACCCGGGATCGTCATGTTCAGAGCTTGACGTCCATCGCGGTGCCGAGGGAGGGGGCGACGAGCGCGTTGCCAAGCACGCACATAATCATGCTCTCCGACGTGGTTTCGCTGGCGTCCTCCAACACATGACGCTCGGGCCATGCTGCGCGATGCAGCGGGCCCGCCGCAAGCAATAGCCCAGCAAAGAAACTGACGATCGGCGTACGTCCCTTACGTCCATGCGTTTCGGAGACTCAAGCGTCACGGCTGGCAAGCGGAGGGATTTACCCTCTGCTCCTTCTCGACTGGTATAGGGGCCTGGGCGCGATATACACAGCCCTCCGCCCGTTCTGGAGGCTCATCGAGCTACGCATCATCATGGCACCCGATGCTTTATTGTCACTTGGCGAACATCGTGTCCAGCTTGAGGCCGCAACGGGCCATCTGTGGGCGGGCAGCCGGTTCGGATTATTCGACTTGTCAGCTACTCCGGCTGCTGCCCCACCTGCGGTGAAATCGTCCACCTGGAAGATGGCCGCAAGGAGTTTCTTGGCGGACTCGTCGGCAGGTCGAAGGAACACCCCCGTCGAGCATGTCTTTTCGTTCGATCGGCCACGAAGGTGGGCAAGCCGTTGCAATAGCTCCGCTTCACTAGAACAAGGCGAGAACAGCGTATGGACGACGTACTGAGGGCTCTCAAGGACGAAGTGCTTCTTAAGTTGGGGAGGAACATTTCGGTCTTGAGCTTTCGGACTTTTCCGTTAGCGACCGCGATGCTGCGCTCCTTGAGTCTTTCAATCATGGATGGGAGCGCATTAGGACTGTCGCGGCGCGGAATCGGGCCGTGCCGAGTTCCGGCCGCATAGTTCTGAAATCAAGCGATTTCTAGATGGGGACCGGCTTGGAACTTTGGTGACAAGTCACCGGACTGGCAGAAGCGAAATTTTATATGCACACGAGACGTGTTTGCATTATTCTGTGATTCTATAGCCTAGCCTGAAAAGGGGATACACCGAATGGCAACTTACAAAGAACTCATGGCACAGAAACAGGCCCTCGAGGCCCACCTGGAAGAAGTGCGTGCCAATGAAGTCGCAGGCGTTATCGAGCAGATTCAAAATTTGATGGCTGAGTATGGCCTGACGGTCGATGACATTAACAAGCGCCGTCGCGGTCGTCCCGCAGGCAGTGGCGCTGGCAAGCCGAAGTCGCAACTGCCTCCGAAATATCGCGATCCCAAGACCGGAAAGACTTGGTCCGGCCGCGGTCGCGCTCCGTTGTGGCTGGGGAAGAATCCGAACCGGTTCCTCATCGCAGAGGAGTAAATCAGGCGTCCCGATGCCAACGATGAACGCGCCCTCTGGAGCGGAGACCAGCTTCATCTGCGGTCTGGCCAGGGCGCTCGTTCCGTCGGAGTGACGCCCCCACTGTGGCGTTCATTTTTGGTGCGTTTGCTATCCTGATGGGAACCTGGCGCCCCCTCCGCGGCGGCGTCGTTCGAACCTTATCTTCCGCGAGGAGCCAATATGAGTAGAAGAAGGGGAGCTGCGGCTCCCCTTCTTCGTGTTTGCGGTTCGCTAGCTGCACTCACGCGGGCGAATCAAGGTCCTCATGCCTCTGGGAAGCTTCTGTTCAGCGACCTCGAACAATCCGGATTTGAGGACCAGCGCCTTAAGGTTCTCCTCACCGTACCGCGCCTTGCGGCCAGCAAACGCGTCCGGTTCCAAGCGATTTACAACGATCGCTGCGTGAGCCAGGTCGGTCCACCCATCTGGACGCCTTAGAGCTGCTGTGATTTTGTTGAGCAATTCAACCATTCGGCTGCTCTGGAGATTGACGAGCTCAATGGCGGCCGAGCCCTCATCGGACGGCCCCAAGTCTGCGGCCAACTGTAGTGGCTCAGCCATTGGGCCATGCATCGATTTGAGGCGTTGGTGCATGGCAAGCATCCTCTCTTGATGGCGGTCCAGATGAGCGCTAGCCTGGGCTAGCGACAAAGCGGAACCAGGCTGCCAGAGCGGCAGAAAGTGGTGCGCGAGTTCGTTGCGGTCAGCGGTTAGCGCATCTAGGTCGGCCTCCAGAGCTTCCTTGTCCGACGGCTCAAGGTCGAACCAAATCGTCGTGCTGAACCAAGGCAACGAAGGGTCAGCCGGCTCCGGATTGTTTGGGGTCGCGAGACGTTCGCTGCGAAATCGCCGCTGCGAGCCCTTCATCGAGGTTGCCGTTAGGGGTGAATTTCGGACCTCAACCCGAGCCGGGGCATCCTCCGGTGTACCGTCGATCCTTGCGAGTCCGAGTATGGCCTTCAGAAGGTGTTCTACCTGCTGATTCAGCAGCAGGTTCCGTCCCATCTTGAGCAGAACCTCGTCCTTGAGAGATTGTGGTGCCGGATGTTGAGGGTCATCCATTCGTTTTGAGTTGAATTCGGCCGATTGTTTGCCGTTTCGCAGGCGTTCGAGCACGGCTTCCGCCAAGGCCCGCGTCATCTTAGGCAAAGAGGTGTTGCCCGAGGAGGGCAACACCATTTCGTGCACCTTGCTATGCATCATTCAATCGGGCTGTCGCTCTCGGCGACCTAGGTGGCCGAAGTACACGACAATTTCTGCGCCTCTTCGATGACCACGTCTTCTTGGGCGGCAACTACCTTGCGCTCGCCAAGGCGCAACACCAGTGCCCGCGGGTCACAACGGTACTTTTCGGCAGCATGCCTAACGGGATGGATGTATCCGCCATAGACATTCGCATATCCCATGAGTAGGGAGTCGTTATCGATTACGGGCATGGGTTGCGGAGCCACTTTGTGGGCGAAAATGTCGGCTGCGTCCATGATGCCGAACAAGTCGGCCCCAACTTCGTGACCGGCGCGCTTGAGCGCCGCGATTGCGACTTCAGTCTGCGCATTGCCCGCACCACCACCGAAACCCTTAAGACTCCCATCTATGAACGTAGCGCCCTCATCCACCGCAGCAAGGATGTTGCCGATGGCCAAGCCAAGGTTATTGTGGGGGTGAAATCCGATAGGAATCTTCACAGCTTGACGTACCGCACGAATGCGCGCTGCCACCTCGGTTGGAACCAAATGACCCTGCGATTCGGCTAGGTTCACGTAGTCTGCACCGTACGACTCCAGTTTCTGGGCTTGTTCCGCCAACTGTTCGGGGCTGGCCATGCCGGCCGAGATCAAGTAGCCGACGGTGAACATTCCCAGATCCTTGGCCCGACGCAGATGCTGCTCGGTCACATCAGCCTCAGTGCAGTGCGTTGCAATGCGAGCCACGCTCACTCCGACCTCTGCCGCCATCTCTAAATCAGCAAAGAGCCCAAAACCGGGCAAAAGGAGAACGCCGACCTTTGCTCGCTTCACGGCGCTGCACGCGGCTTCGAGTAGTTGGCGGTCAGTCGACGGCGCACGCCCTACGTGGAGGCAACTTCCGCCGAGGCCGTCACCATGGCCGACTTCAATGATGTCGACCCCCGCGGTGTCCAGCGCGGCAGCCGTCGCGTGCACAATTTCAGGAGTGAACTGATGACGGTATGTATGATTTCCGTCGCGCAAGGTTACATCGACGAAAGTGATCTTTGCCATGGATGCCTCTTAGAATTGTGTCGCGCAATAGCGATCTGCAACGGCCACTGCAGCCGCGTTGATGATGTCCAGGTTTCCTGCATAAGGCGGCAGGAAGTCTCCGGCTCCCTCGACCTCGACTCCAATCATGAAATGATCGTCGCGCAAGAACGGTTCAACGGTGAGACGGTAGCCGGGAACATAGCTCTGGACCTGTTTCACCATTTCCAGTACAGAGTCCTTTACTCCCTGCTCATCGACATCTCGATCCACAATCGTATAAATGGTGTTGCGCATGATGAGCGGTGGATCAGCCGGATTGATCACTACCATCGCCTTGCTGCGCCCAGCGCCACCGACCTCCATTAGAGCCTTTTGCGAGGTAAGCGTGAATTCCTCGATGTTCTCTCTCGTGCCCGGCCCGACGCTTCTGCTGGAAACGGTTGCAACGATTTCGGCGTACTTCACCTTCGCGACACGGCTCACACCGTGCACAATCGGAATTGTCGCCTGTGCCGCGCAGGAGATGAGGTTCACGTTCTTTGCGTCGAACCCGTCGTCCATGTTCACGCACGGCACGACACTGGGGCCAACCTTCGCAGGTGTGAGATCAATTGCGAAGATCCCAGCCTCCTTGAAGCGGGGTGCGTTTTGCCTATGCGCACGGGCCGAGGTTGCTTCGAAAACGATTCCGATGTCACCTTCTTCGAGAATCGACTCTACTCCGTCGGTGGACGTCGCATAGCCAAGTTCTCGCGCTCGCGCCAAACCTTCTGAGGCAGGATCGATGCCGGCCACCAGGCGAAGGTCGAACATAGGGTTACGTTGAATCTTGTACATCAGGTCGGTGCCGATATTTCCCGACCCCAAGATGGCGACGGGCATTCTTCGTGATGGTGTTTTCATGGCGTAGTTTTCTGTTGCGCTATCCGCAAGTGTCAAAACGTTGCTGTGTCAGAGTGCGCGGCTCCAATCGGTACGTGCACACCCGGCCTCGGTTTCTTGTATTTCGAGATAAACCACTCGTTCGATGATGCGCAGCGCGTCGCCATCTAGTTCAGTCGTCGTAACCGCCGGCAGCAAAGAGCTTCGTGTCCCCGCGGTATCCGTATGGATAAGCAGGACTTTCGGATTGACCATGACCGTACCGCCGTCTCGCCGATCGACCGAATAGACTGCATCGCCCGTCGATTTAGCAGCCTGAGGCTGGGCACCTTCCGGTGGGGGACTTACATCTAAGGACCTCATCGGCCCGCGTTCGCGCTCCCTAGCTGAAGGAGGACAGGTTGTCCTGCCATGCAAGGCTGTTCTCGTTGCTCCGACGTTTATGACGTCTCATGCCCGGGGCGCGAAATCAAAGCTGGTTGCGGAAATATTAGGTCTCAATTTCGTATACTGCAACTATAATTTCATTTTAATGCATAAGGGTTTCTACGCAGGGAGCCGGCCCCTCTCCATGCCAGCCCCGAGCCATCAACAGCCCTTTCACGACGAACCGCGGACTCCTTGCCAATCCGCGCGCACTCAGCACTGCCCCACGAAAACAAGTTGCCCTCTGCCCACGGTTCGGGCAGAGACACTACATTCCAAGTGCCGTCTCTACCGCCCTTCTGTTCCAGAGCCCTGCCCACTTCCCGCTACAATGAAACTTTTATTGCGAAATCTGCCGGATTCTTTCGGCATCTCCTCATAACGTGACGAAAAATACACTCAAACCTGGACGGTCTACACTTCGCGCCAAAGGTGATGAGGGTGCTGGCGTGACAGGGTCACTCGCCCGCGGGCTACAAGTCCTCGATGTCCTTAGGCAGGCGAATGGGTACGTATCGTTATCCGACATTGCCGCTGAAACGGGCCTCGACGCGAGCACGGCACACCGACTCCTGCAGACGCTGGTGGAACACGGCTACGCTGTTCGCGAAGAAGTTCAGAAGCGCTATCTGCCGGGGCCGTTGGCGCTATCACCCCTGTCACTGTTTCACCCCATCACTCAGCTACGACGGGAATCGGCGCCGACGCTCCATTCCTGTCAGAAATCCGTAGGAGGGGCAACGGTTGCACTTGTGCTATTCATCGGCAGTGAGCGGCTAATAGTGGACTTCGTCCAAGGTACCAATCCACTTTCGCCCTACTACGACACTTGGCTCAAGAGTCCATTGCACGGGTCTGCCTCTGGAAAGCTCCTACTTTCATGGATGACGGGGGACGAACGTGAGCGATTACTCGGTCCCGATCCTTACGAGGCCCACACGTCGAAAACGATCACGGCACAAGCAGCTCTGACGCAAGAACTCAATTTGGTCCGCATGCAAGGCTATGCCGTAGCGCGCGATGACTATTACGACGGATTGATGGCCGTTGGCGCGCCCCTGATTCACCAGAACGAACTACAGCCACTCGGTGCACTTCTCGTGACTGCGCCGAGTGATGCTGTAGCAGTCGACGCCGAGGAAGCTATTGGCGCGCAACTGAAGGCAGCATCGAAGCTCTTGATGAACGCTGCTCCTTCATTACAGATTCTCAGACAATGGGCTGGTCGCGGGGCCGCCCGCCGGCATCTGGCCAATACAAGCTTTGCATAGTCCTGATGGGCAGCGGAGATAGTTCGGCGATGTTGTGCTTCCCCCTCCGACATCCTGAAGGGGTCGAGAGAGCAAGGACGGGGGTGGGCTCTGACTCAACACTGTGCCGTGGCGCGGGTGCTGCCAGGCCTATATCGCGAACTACTACGCACCCCCGCGTTTCCGCGACCGGCTGGGCGGTTGGCATAGGCCGTTTCGGAGCCATGACAGGTTCGGTGCTGGACGGCTAGATCGCAGGGCCGAATTTGGATCCCGTGTGGAACTTCGCCTCATTTTCGGCCACCGCGGTGCTGACAGCGCTGGCGGTGTTCATCACGCCGAAGCCCGAGCATGTGAAGCAAACCCGAAGCGGGTAGTCGCGAACGGTCTAGCCCGCGAGGTACGCGCTATTCTTGATGGGGCACGTCAAGCTGTTCAGTCAGCCACTGTACGAATGCGCCGACCTTGTGCAGATGCGCTTCGTTCTGCCGATAGGAAAGGAAATGGGTCTCGCGCGCGATGTGTGTGAACTCATCCTCGCCAAGTGCAATCAGGTCTCCCTTCGACAGCTCGCGCTCTGCGAGCCGGATGCTCTCCAGGGCGATGCCCATGCCGTCAACCGCTGCGGAGATGGCAAGCGCCCCCCGATCGAACGACGCCCTAGGTCGCGTCGGGCAGACCATGCCGTTTGCGCCGAACCAGTCGGGCCAGGTTACCCGGCTCAATTGCGAATCAATCAGCGGGAGCCTTTCCATCTGACCGCGCAATGGCTCGTTTGCATCGAGCAATGAAGGCGAACATAGCGGGAGGATGCGCTCCTTTCCCAGGGGACGAACCGTCAGGCCCGCGCGGGTGTGCGCCGAACCGTAGGTAATGGCAACGTCCACCTCGCGGGCGTGCGTAAGGTCGATCGCTTCGGCGCCCGACGACAGCCGGATCGTGATGTCGCCATGCGCCTCCATGAACCGAGGCAACCGAGGGCCTAGCCACTTCACGGCAAAACTGGGCGCGCAATAGACAACAAGAACTTGCGACTGAGGCGCCAGCGCGACCTCATTGCAGGCGGCCTCGATCACATCGAACACACGTGAGAGGCTTTCCTGCAGACGCTTGCCTTCCGGTGTTAGCTCAACGCGCCGCGTGCGCCGGTCAAAAAGCCTCCGTCCGAAATACTCCTCCAACTCCTTGACCTGGTGACTGATCGCCGACTGAGTCAGGTGTAGCTCCTTGGCAGCGAGCGTAAAACTCTCCAGGCGCGCTGCCGCCTCGAATGCTCGAAGCAGCACAAAGTTTGGAACCCGTCTCATGGCTGAGCTCTTATACATGAGTGTGGTTCATGCTTTCATGAACACCCATCGTTTGTCAACCAAGTCCTCCGCAACGACTATGAAGGCGTACCGCAGACACAAAGTGCGTCCTGCGAACACCAACCAGTCCCTACACATTTCTACCGAGGAGTCGACATGGCAGCAGTACTTGAGCGCGCCCCGCAGGTCTTCAACGACAAGGAGCGCACCTCCATCTACCAGCCGGAACAGATGGGGCTGATCTATCCGTCCGTTCCGAAATTCGCCACGCCCGCCGAAGAGCGGCAGCATCGCAAGGAGCGCCTGGTCGCTGCCTGCCGTGCTTTTGCGCTGGAAGGTTTGGACTACGGCTTTGCCGGCCACCTGACAGTGCGCGACCCCGAGCATCCGGAGTTGTACTGGACAAACCCGATGGCGGTTCACTTCGCGCAGGTGAATATCTCTAACCTCATCTGTGCCGACCACGAGGGCCGTGTGGTGGAAGGCGACTATGCCATCAATCGCGCCGGCTTCGTCCTGCACGCCGCGGTGCACGAGATGCATCAGGACATCGTTGCCATGTGCCACGCGCACACCGAGTACGGCACGGCGTTTGCCTCGCTGGGCAAGGGGCTGGACCCGATCACGCAGGATGCAGCCGCCTTCTACGAGGATCACGTGGTGATTGGCGACGAGGCAGGCAAGGTTGCCGTGGAAGTGAAAGGCGGCCACAAGGTGGCCAACGCGTTCAAGGGCGTTAAGGCGGCAATTCACCAGAATCACGGCCTGCTCACGGCGAGCCGCCACAGCATTGAAGCGGCGGCCTTCTGGTTCATTGCCCTGGAACGTTGCTGCAAGCAGCAACTGATGATAGAGGCAACCGGCATTACGCCCCGTCTGGTAACGCCCGAGCGTGCCCGCTACAGCCGCGAACACGTCGGTAGCGACTACATCGGCTGGCTGCACTTCCAGCCGATCTGGGATCACCTGCGCGTGACCCAGCCGGACATGTTCGATTAAGCGTCAGCATCGCACGTCGAGGTTGCGCTGACGCGACCTCGGCAAAAGACCGCAACCCACGTGGCGCAACGCCAGGGTCGGCCTCCCTCCAGATCGATAAATACAGCCCCAAGGAGACACCCCATGCAAACCACAACGAGCGTGGTGACGCCTTACGTCGCCACCGAATCGGCAACCTATTCGAAGGTCATGTGGCGGCTATTGCCGTTCCTGTTCCTCTGCTATATGTGCGCGTACCTTGACCGCATCAATGTCGGCTATGCCAAGCTGCAGATGATGCAGGATCTTGGCCTGAGCGACGCGATCTATGGGCTTGGGGCGGGCATCTTCTTTGTCGGCTACCTTCTGTTCGAAGTGCCCAGCAACCTGATCCTGCTGCGCGTGGGTGCGCGACGCTGGATCGCACGCATCATGGTGACCTGGGGTCTGATCTCCGCGGCCATGATGTTCGTGAATAGCCCGACAAGCTTCTACATCATGCGCTTCCTGCTTGGCGTGGCAGAAGCAGGCTTCATCCCGGCGATTCTGCTATACCTCACCTATTGGTTTCCGGCATCCCGCCGCAGCAAGGTCACTGCGCTGTTTCTGACCGGTATCCCGATGTCCGGCGTCATCGGCGGCCCGCTGTCTGGTTGGATCATGAGCGCCGTGCACGGTTTGCACGGCATGGCAGGATGGCAATGGCTCTTTTTGCTGGAGGGCATTCCCACTGTGTTCGTCGGAGTCATTGCCTACTTTTACCTAGACGACAAGGTCGCGGATGCGAAGTGGCTGAGTGCGTCCCAGCGGACAATGATCGAGACGAATCTGGCCGCGGAAAGCAAAGGACACGCGTTGCATTCAGTGCGCGATGGACTGACCAATCCCCGTATCCTGCTGCTCAGCCTGATCTATTTCTTCTTTACCATGGGGCTGTATGGGGTGAGCTTCTGGCTGCCAACCATCGTCAAGGCAAGCGGCGTCTCAAATCCACTCGACATTGGCCTGCTGTCTGCGATCCCCTACGCCGCTGCCACGGCTTCGATGATTCTCGTCGGCCAAAGCTCGGATACCCGCGGCGAACGGCGCTGGCATCTGGCCTTGCCTGCAGCACTGGGTGCGGTCGGCCTGTGCGCCAGTGTGGCGTACGCACATAACACCGCTGTGGCAATGCTGGCACTGACGATCGGCACGATGGGGATCATGACCACCATCTCGCAGTTCTGGACGCTGCCTCCGACGATTCTTGGTGGAGCGGCCGCTGCGGCGGGTATCGCGCTGGCGAATTCAGTGGGCAGCATCTCCGGTGTCATCAGCCCGTACCTCATCGGCTGGGTGCAAACGAACACCGGCACGACTGGCAACGGCGTTCTGGTTCTGGCTGCGAGCCTCGTGATTGGCGGCCTGCTGGTGTTCTCTGTGCCCGCGCGTCTGGTGAATATCGGCAGACGAGACAACCGGTAACGCAAGCGCGAACCTAGCTATGCCGTCTGGCGCGTGTCGCCGAGGTACTCATCCAGACGGCTGGTCAGGTTTTCCCTGGCACGGGTGGTATGCAGATCAGTGAGTTCCGCGGCGCGCGCGGCGTCCCCTGCGGCAATGGCCTCGGCGATTGCCTCATGTTCGTCCCAGATCGTCTTGCGCTGCTGCGCCGAGGATTGCAGAACGGCTCCCATGGCCCGACGCAGATGTACCCAGTAGTTCTGTGCGCTCTGTTCCAGGAACGGGTTGCCTGCGGCGCGGTAGATGGCGTGATGAAACTCCATATCCGCATCAATCATGGCTTTCACATCCTTGCCTTGCGTCGCACGACGGCCATTCGCAATGATCTTCGGATCGAGCTTGAAGTGCCGCTTTGCGGCCAGCCGGGCTGCCAGGGCATCCAGGGAACCGCGAATTTCATAAAGATGCCCGATCGAGACAGCATCCAGCGGCGTGACCAACACGCCTCGGCCTGGAGCGTCCTGAACGAAGCCATCCTTCTTGAGAATCCTTAGCGCCTGGATCACGGGCGAACGTGACACATTCATCTGCTCGGCGATTTCCTCCTGCGTCAGGCGGGTGCCAGGCGCCAGCGTGCCATCGCTAATTGCGTCGAGAAGCATCTTGTACACCTCATCCACGAAATCGGGACGAGATTGAATCTTCGGAAAAGTGGTTGCCATGGCACTGCCCTTTGCACTCTGTATTCAGTTCATTGTGGTTGAGCCTCGTGCCCAATGCAATCGTTAGATGGCTTTCTGAAATTGCCCTTGACTTTGCAGCACATTGGCACCAACAATCTGAACTCTGAATACAGAGTTCAGATTCGAAAGTATAGTCATCGACAGGAACAGACCAATGAAAGTCTTCTACGACAAAGATGCCGATATGTCACTTCTGCGCGACCAACAGGTCGCCGTGATCGGATATGGCTCCCAAGGCCATGCGCATGCCCTCAACCTAAAGGACAGCGGAATCAACGTTGTCGTGGGGCTGCGCGAGGGAGGCGAGTCCTGGCAAAAGGCCGCGTCGGCGGGCCTGGAAGTCACCACGATGGAGAAAGCGGCTGCCGCCGCTGACCTTGTCATCCTTCTCATCCCCGACGAGACGATTGGCAGGGTCTATCGGGAAGTCATCGAACCAGCCATGCGCGAAGGCACCACGCTTGCCTTTGCGCACGGCTTCAACATCCACTATGGGCAGGTGATACCGCGCAAGGACCTGGACGTCGTCATGATTGCCCCCAAGGCGCCGGGCCACACAGTGCGCGCGACGTACACGGAAGGCGGTGGCGTCCCGGGCTTGATTGCCGTCGCTCAAGACAAGTCCGGGCGCGCACGGGATGTCGCCCTGGCCTATGCCACGGCAATCGGCTGCGGGCGTTCCGGTGTGATTGAAACCAATTTCCGGGAAGAGACCGAGACCGATCTCTTCGGTGAACAGGCGGTGTTGTGCGGCGGAACGGTTGAGCTCATCAAGGCTGGCTTCGATACGCTGGTGGAAGCGGGCTACGCCCCTGAGATGGCGTATTTCGAGTGTCTGCACGAACTCAAGTTGATTGTCGACTTGATCTACGAAGGCGGCATCGGCACGATGAATTACGGCATCTCCAACAACGCCGAATTTGGCGAATACCTGACCGGTCCACGCATCGTCACCAATGACACCCGCGCAGCCATGAAGGCCGTGCTCGAGTCCATTCAAACGGGCGAGTACGCGAAATCCTTCATCCTCGAGAGTCAGGCCGGCGGTCCGACATTGCAATCCCGCCGGCGCCTGACGGCAGCGCATCCAATCGAGGTCGTTGGCGCAAAGTTGCGCGAGATGATGCCGTGGATTCGAAAGTCTGCCCTGGTCGACAAAGCCAGGAACTGATCACTCCATAGACCCCAAGTTTCCACGTATACCCCAACTTACAAGGCCAAATCGCGCACCTAAACTCTGTATACAGAGTTCAGAACTCAGTAGCCAAAGAAAGCCCGACACCCCCAGGAGACCCACCATGACCACCACCCCTTTCGACAAGCACGACGCCGGCAAGGCCACCGGAGGCAATGCAACCAATGCCCCCGTCGTCAAGAAGCTGATTCCCTTCGGCGGCTACTACACCAACCGCGTGCCCGACCACGACCCCGAACTGACCGAGACGGGCCCAGGTACGCCGATGGGCGAATACATGCGCCGCTTCTGGCATCCGGTCTGCCTGTCCATGGAACTGACCGATACGCCCCGCTTCCTGAAGATCCTCAACGAGGAACTGGTCGCATTCCGCGACGGCAGCGGCCGCGTGGGCGTGCTGCATGCGCATTGCTGCCACCGCGGCGCATCGCTCGAGTATGGCGCGATCCAGGAGCGCGGCATCAAGTGCTGCTACCACGGCATGGTGTTCGATGTCGACGGTGCCTGCCTGCATGTGCCCTTCCCCGACGGTGAGGAGAAAGAAGCTGAGAAGTACGCCTGCTCGATCCGCCAGGGTGCATACAAGGCCATCGAGCGCAACGGCCTGGTGTTCGCCTACATGGGCCCGCCGGACGAAGAGCCGCCGTTTCCGGAGTGGGAGCAAGATTTCACGGTGCTACCGAGCGACGAACTGGTGGCCTACAGCAACTTCCAGCACTGCAACTGGCTCCAGGTGCAGGACAACGCCGCAGACAACTTCCACCCGACCGCCCTGCACGCCGCGAAAAATGTGGTGGGCGGCAAGTTCCAGAGCACGACGTTCGACGAGGTCGGCGCCGCATCAATGGAAGTCGCGCCCGACATGCAGTTCATCCCGGTCCATGGCGGCCGAGGCCTGGCCTGTGCCGGCGCGCGTCGGGTGGACAAGGACAAGATGTTTTTGCGTATCCAGCACCAAGTGCTGCCGAATCTCAGCCTGCACGCATACACGTCGGAAGACGGCTCGCAGAAGAAACTGTTCAGCCGGTTCCACATCATTCGCTGGACGGTGCCCGTCGACGACGAAAACAGCAAGATGATCGGCTGGCGCGTGATGGGGCCGGGCATCGACACGCGCGGCGTGGGCGACAAGCGCCTGGTCGGCTACGAGAGCATCGACTTCCTCGATGGCCAGGTCGCCATGCGCCGCCCTGAACGCTTCGGCAAGTACACACTCGAGGACATGCCGCCGATTCCGTCGAACCACCGCGAACGCGAGAACTACAAAAACGCGCAGTACGCACCCGGCGACTACGAAGCCATCATCAGCCAACGACCTATCGCCGTGCACTCGCTGGAGAACCCGACCAAGTTCGACGCCGGCCTGTTCGCCTTCAGAAAAATGCTGCGCGATGCCGTACGCGGCACCAATGCCGCCGCCGCAGCGCAGGGCTTCGCGGAATGGCTGCGCGAAGTCAACGGCGCGCCTAACAGCTACTGTTCGGGCAATGTTTTCGAGCTGCCTGAGGCCGACACCATTCAGCAGGAAGTGGCCAACCGGCGCCTGCTGGCTCGCAAGGCCGTCGCCATCCTGACTGAGGCCGACAAGCTGACCGGCGAAGCCCGCGCGGCGTACGTCAAGGAGAAGTTCGACGAACTGGAGCAAAGCCTCAAGGGCTGACCCTACGCCGCAATGAAGTTGCCGGGCGGCACGGAACCGCCCGGCAGATGTACCTGGAGACGCGAGGTAATACATGAACGCCCCCACAAATGAGCGCGAAGCGCTGACCCACCTTGAACTGGTCTTACGGCAGGTTCGTATGGAAGCTGCCGGGATCAACTCCTACGAGTTCGTCGATCCCGACGGAAACGAGCTGCCGGCATTCACGCCCGGGGCGCACATCGACGTTCACATCGCCCCAGGCGTCATCCGGCAGTACTCGCTGTGCAACAGTCCGGAAGAGCGCCATCGCTATGTCGTCGCTGTCCTGCGAGATGAGTCGGGGCGCGGCGGATCCCGGGGAATGCACGAAACCCTGCGTGTTCCCAACCGCGTCAAGGTCAGCGTTCCGCGTAACAACTTCCGGCTGGCCGGCGACGCAGCGAAGGTCATCCTGCTCGCCGGTGGCATCGGCGTGACCCCGCTCAAGTCCATGGTGCACCAACTCGAGGCCGAATCGAAGGATTACGAGCTGCACTACTGCGCCAAGGGACCAGAATTCGCCGCGTTCCAGAGCGAGCTGGAAGGCATGGCCAAGGTCGGTAAGGTTCACTGCCATTTCGATGGCGGCGACCCCGCCAAGGGTCTGAATATCGCGCAATTGCTCCAAACCCCTCAGGTCGGCACCCACGTCTACTACTGCGGTCCGGGCGGCTTCATGGAAGCCTGCAAGCAGGCGGCGGCCCACTGGCCTGCGGATTCAGTGCACTGCGAGCACTTCAACGCGCCGGTACAGAAAGTGCCGGCTGGAAGTTCCGACACCACAGAAGGCTACATCGTCGAGTTGGTTGCTTCTGGGCAAAAATTGACCGTCTTGCCGGACCAAAACCTGGCAGAAGTTCTTCAGCAAGCCGGCGCGCCTTTAGAAACGTCCTGCGCTTCCGGATTGTGCGGGACATGCAAGGTCCGCCACTTGTCCGGCGAGATCGACCACCAGGATTTCATCCTCGACGACACCGAACGGCAGAGCTTTATGACGCCATGCGTATCGCGAGGCTGCGGCGGAACGCTCGTCTTGGACCTGTAGCTGTGAAAACAACTGGAGCCGGACCATGCGTCACGAATGTCGCCCACTCGTGCTGGTCGCATTATTGAGCGGTCTGGCTTCCACCGGTACTTTTCCTAACGAGAGCCTACTGACGAAGGCGATAGCCTCCGTGCAGGCGGCTGCCGTCCAATCCATCGACGGACAGTTGAAGACCTGCGGTGCGGAACAATGCTCTCGCCTGTTGCTCCTGAAGGACGCCATGCTTTCCTCCCGATGCGAGCCGAGTTCACCCGCAATCGTGTTGTCGGCGTCCCTCATGACCGCGTGGGTAGACACGCCAATGGTGTCTTGCGCTGACTAGAGAAAAGCTACGAGACGGTACTCTTCTGGCTGCTTGCTCATCATAGGGAAAGCTCGCATCCGTGGGGCAAAGAACCTCATCAGTCCGCCTGCGGCGCTCGGACCTTGCAGCCATACTAAGCATGGGTTATGCCGCCGTTGTACCTTCGCGAACGATCGTCGACTCGGCGCGCGAGGCCTAGCCGGCTGGGGGCGGGCAAGGGACCGTCAACATACAGCGGATTAAAGCGAAACCTGGCAAGTCCTCCCTTCCGCAAACGAAGATAAACGGTGATTCGAGCGGCTGCTTCGTGCGAGCAGCGAACCTGATGTGCGCACAGCATTGCGATTGGCGTGGCATAAGGGCAGGAGATACCGGCTGTCTTTAACAGATACCCGCTTGGTCCGGCTCTCCGTAAGTTGGGTCGAGAGGGCCACGCCGCCGGTCGGCGTCAGTATTGCGCCGATGAATTACGTCCTCGTGACGAGGAATGATGGCTCCTTGGCGTAGGCAAGCTCGAGTACACGGAGACCAGTGGCATGGAAAAGATGCCATCCAAGCCGCACCGACTACGAACTAGTGGACCCTTTTGCTAGGAACTAAGGCGAACGAAAGATGCAACCGCCAGTCCGCGCACTTAACGCTTGCATCTTCGTCAACCATCGTGCTTGCCCGTTTTTCTTACTCCGGCTGTATTCCTGCCTCCTTCACCTTCTCTCCCCAAACGGCCTTCTGGCGTGCCACGAAGACGGTGAATTCGTGCGCCGGCGCAGGAGTCGGTTCGGCACCGAGTTTCCGAAGCTTTTCGTCCACTTCGCGCGAGGCGGCAATCTTGTAGAGTTCATCGCTCAGCCGCTTCGCAATGGCCGCCGGCATTCGGGCCGGGCCGAAGATTCCCACCCACGCCACGAGGTCAAAACCTGGCTTTCCTAATGACTCGGAAACCGTGGGCAAATCGGGAACGAGTGCACTGCGCTTCTCCGATGAGACGGCAAGCGCCTTTAGGTTTCCCGCCTGGATCTGTGACGCTGCCGAGGCAAGGTCCACAAACATGAAGCTTGCCTGCCCGCCGATGACGTCCGTCATCGCCTGCGGCGTGCTCTTGTACGGCACTGCGGCGGCTCCCATGCTAGTCATCTTGTCGAACGAGGCGGCGGCGATCTGCCCGGTACTGTTGCCATAGGCGTAGTTGACCGAACCCCGATTGGCATTGCCGTACTTCAACAAATCCCCGACGTTCTTCACAGGTAGCTTACCGCCGACAACCAGGAGGAACGGAAAGTTGCACACCTGTACGAGCGGGGTGAAGTCCTCGATGGGGTCGTATCGCAGCTTGCGGAACAGATATGGGTTGGACGAATGCGTCGTGTTGGTAGCCAGAATCAACGTGTAACCGTCCGGCTTGGCATGTGCGACAAAGTCGGTGGCAATCTGGCCGGATGCGCCGGGCTTGTTCTCCACGATTACAGGCTGGCCCAGCGCGGTACGAAGCTTTTCCGCGAACATGCGGGCGACGATATCACTAGCGCTTCCCGCGGCAAATGCCGTGACTAGTCGGACCGGTTGTGACGGGTAGTTCGGCTGCGCCTGTGCGGATGTCGAGCAGGCAACGAAAATTCCCACGAGAGCGCTCAGCATCTTATGAAAAATGGCCATCTTTTGTCTCCTTTTGGCACGCCGCCCCGGGCGCACTATTTTGTCATTATTAAGCGGGAAGGTTCGCCAGCAAGCGCTGGGCCTGCTTCAAGTGCGGGCGGTCGAGCATCTCGCCGTCGAGTTGCAGTGTCCCTGCAGCCCCAGCTTGCTCGAAGGCTTCGACGATGCGGCGCGCACGTGCCACCTCGCTAGCATCGGGCGTGAAGGCTTCGTTGATTATCGGCACCTGATCCGGATGGATCGCGATCTTGCCGGAAAAGCCGGCACGCCGTGCACTGGCCGCATCCCGCTGCAGACCAGCCGCATCGCGGAAGTTGCCCCAGATGGTATCAATAGCCGCCACGCCGGCCGCATGAGCGCCAAGCAAGCATAGCGAACGCGCCATTCGATACGTGAATTCGTATTCACCGCTCTCGACACGGTTGCTGCTCGCACCGACTGCAGCCGCAAGATCCTCCGCTCCCCAAGTCAATGCACGCAGTCGCGGACTAGACCCGGCAAAGCTGCCCAGCGCGAATAGCGCCTGAGGTGTTTCGGTGGCCACCGGCAAGATGCCAATCGACCCGCTTGGGATACCGTCGCGCGCTTCCAGTGCCCTTAAGTAATGATCCAGAAGCACGATGTCGGACGCCCCGCTGCACTTGGGCAACAGGATACCCGCAGGCGCACCCTGAACCACCGCTGCGAGATCGTCCAGCGCGAGTCGCGAATCTAACGGATTGATACGCACCCACAATGCCGGTCCGGCTCGGTCTCGGCTTGCGAGATACTCGCGCACCATTCCGCGGGCAAGCGGCAGCCGAGAAATATCCACCGAATCCTCCAGGTCAAGCACCAGCGCGTCAGCGCCCACGCTTTCCCCCTTGGCGAGTTTGCGCTCGCTGTCGCCTGGAACGAACAACAAGGACCTCAATCTCATCTCAATCCTCCATTCTCAAATTAGGTAGGGAAATTTAGTGTCCATTGAAGCGCGGTACCCGCCGTTCGGCGAACGCCTGCGTACCCTCGCGGACATCATCCGACTCCTGCAACTGGCGCAGAAGCGCCTGCTCCATGCGCAGCCCAGTGGCGAGATCCATGTCCCGACTGCGCAGTGCCAGCTCCTTGGCCATCTGCACGGCCAGTGGCGCATTAGCCGCCAAGCGACTTGCATACTCGCGCGCTGCCACCATCAGCGCGGAGGCTGGCACCACCCGGTTGACCAATCCCCAACGCTGCGCGGTGGATGCATCGAAGCGGTCCCCGATTAGCAACATCTCCATGGCAATTGCGTGCGGTAGTTGCTGCGCAACTCGCTGCGTTCCTCCGTTTGCGGGAAAGACGCCGCGCTGCACTTCGCTCAGCGCGAAAGTGGCGGAATCCGTGCAGACACGCAAATCGGTTGCCAACAGCAGCGTCATGCCACCACCGAGGCAGTAGCCATTAACCGCAGCCACCACAGGCTTCCAGACTTCAAGACCGCGGTTGAGCAGTTGATGCTCCTGTGTCCGCATGAAGGCGCTCAATGAAGGCTTGGCGCCTACGAAAGATTTTAGGTCGGCACCAGCACAGAACGCTTGGTCGCCCGCTCCTGTGACAATTGCGACGCGAATGGCATCATCATCGCGGACGGTCTGCCATGCCCTCGACAACAGTTCATAGTGCTCGAGATCCAAAGCATTGCGTCGCTCTGGGCGGTTGATGGTGATGGTAGCGATGCCTTCATCTACGGAAAAATCAATTGGCACTTTTCATCTCCCGGACTCCCCGACCACTGCGGCATTGAGGCCCATACGGTCATGAGTGAGCACGCCGATTTGTTCCTCGCTGTATCCCAACGCCTGCAGCACCGGACGAGTGTGTGCGCCGAGCTCGGGCGGGGCTGCGGACGGCACCGAGCGCTCGCCGTCGAAGCGCAACGGCTGGGAGACCACGTTCAGGCCGTCCTTGGCAGCGCCGCCAGCAAGATGCCGGATCATGCCGCTCGCCTCGGTGTGCGGATGCGCAACGACGTCACCTATACCCAGAATGGGTGCGCAAGGTATGCCCGCGCGCGAGAAGCGCGTCACCCACTCGTCGCAAGTGCTGTCAGCGAGCCGGGTGAAGACTTCGCGTAGCACCTCATCACGGTGCCGGACGCGGTCGGCATTGGTAAGGTAGCGCGGGTCCGCCCCAAGGTCCGGCGCCTCCACCTCCCGGCAAAACGCCTGCCACAGTGCGTCGTTCGCCACGCCGAGCAAGATCGGCTGGTCGCGTGTATCGAAGACCTGATAGGGGCACAAGGATTCGTGCGCTGAACCCCAACGGCGCGGGTCGGTGCCGCGCTCCCAATAACTCTGCATGACATAGGCCATGAACGCCAGCGAGGTATCGAACAGCGCTGCCTCAACGCGCGTGCCAGCGCCAGTCTGCAGGCGCCTGACCACTGCGGCGAGGATGCCGATGGCCGCATGCATGCCGGTGGCTTGGTCAATGGGAGAGATAGGACTGCGAATGGCTGGTCCACCCTCCTCGCCCGTAACCGACATCATGCCGCTGAACGCCTGGAGGATAACGTCATAGCCCTTGCCGTTGCGTAGCGGGCCCACGCTACCGAAGCCAGAGATGCTGCAGTAGATGAGGCCGGGTTTCCTTGCCGTTAGTGTTTCGTAGTCGATGCCGAGCCGCTTCGCCACTCCCGGGCCATAGCTTTCCACCACGATGTCGGCGGTGTCTATCAGGCGCTGCGCGGCCTCGTTGCCGAGTGGCGACTTCAGATCTAGCACTACGCTTTGCTTGCTGCGGTTCGCGCTCAGAAATACTGTGCCCGTGCCATCGTGGAATGGCGGCCAGTGGCGCGTGTCGTCGCCTCGCGGCGGCTCAACCTTGATGACCTCGCATCCCATGTCGCCGAGGTACTGCGTGCACAGCGGGCCCGCCAGAACCTTAGAGAAATCGACGACCCGCAGTCCATTTAATGCATTCATGTTCGCTGTCTCCCTGTCAACCGCCCCGTCGGCGGAAACGATACTCAGAACGCGACGTTGTCGGCGCCCTTGGTCTGCAGCATCCGGCGAGCTTCTTCCGGTGTGGCGATCTCCAGCGAGAGTTCTTCGAGAATGCGGCGGATCTTTGATACCTGTTCCGCGTTCGAAGTCGCCAGCCGGCCCTTGCCAGCGTACAGACTGTCTTCGAGGCCAACCCGCACATTGCCGCCGAGCAGCGCGCTCATGGTGACAAACGGCATCTGGTGCCTACCCGCCGCCAGCACTGAAAGGTAGTAGTCCTCGCCGAAAAGCCTATCGGCGATCATGCGCATGTGCATTAGGTTGTCGTGGTCCGCACCTATGCCGCCCAAGATGCCAAAAATGCACTGCAGGAAGAATGGCGGTTTGACCATGCCACGATCGACGAAGTGTGCAAGGTTGTACAGATGACCGACGTCATAGCATTCAAACTCGAAGCGCGTTCCCTGGGCTGACAACAGCAGCATGCCGCGCTCGATCTGGCTGAAGGTATTGGACAGGATGAAGTCGCGAGTCTTCTCCAGGTACGGCTTTTCCCACCCATACTTGAACTCCGCGATGCGCTCGCCCGCCCCAGCGATATTGAAGTTCAGCGAACCCATGTTCATCGAGGCCACCTCTGGCTGCGCCCATCTGGCCGGCGCTAGGCGTTCTTCCAGCGTCATGCCAAGGCCACCGCCCGTGGTGATGTTTAGGATGGCGTCGGTCCGCTCGCGAATCCGCGGAAGGAAGGCCGCAAAGCGCTCCACACTCTGGTCCGGCGCACCGTTTTCTGGATTCCGCGCATGCAGGTGAAGCATCGCCGCACCCGCTTCGGCCGCCGCGACCGCGTCTTCCGAGATTTGCTCGGCCGTTATCGGCAAATAGGGGGACATGGACGGCGTATGGATGGACCCCGTGACCGCGCATGTGATGATGACCTTGTTGGCTTTTTTCATGATGTCTCCTGGGCTTCGAGAAATCGAAGCTCTATCTGGTATGTGAGGCGATGCGCCAGATCATGGCGCGCGGCGAGCGTAGTCCTTACTTCGCCTCGGCCGGGAGTCGATACATAAGCCCACTGCGCTTGCACGACGCCACTACCTCATCGCGTTGGTTGAAGGCCGTATGCTGGAATAAGACGATTCCATTCTCTGGCCGAGACTTGCTCGGTCGCTTTTCCAGCACAGTGGTCTCTACTCGCAGCGTGTCGCCGGCAAAAACCGGGCGGGGAAAACGAACCTCATCCCAGCCGAGATTGCCGACAGTCGTCCCTAGCGTGGTATCCGCCACGGAGATCCCGACCATCAGCCCCAAAGTGAACGCGCTGTTCATCAGCGGCTTGCCGAACTCCGTGCCCTTCGAATACTCGGCATCGATGTGAATCGCGGCAGGGTTGTGGGTCATGGTGCTGAACAGCACGTTGTCAGTTTCGGTCACCGTCCGACGAACTTCGTGCCGGAACACCTGCCCTATCTCGAACTGCTCGAAGTACAAACCAGCCATCATCTCCCCTCCGCCAAGTATTAGGTATGCATGCATACTAATTTCTCAGTTCTTGCATTGCAAGTAGAAAGAAGGAGGTCGATCCGGAGTGAGCTATGGTGGACATTTTTCCCGACATTCAACGTGAAACTCACGGGTTTACCCTCCCTGTGAAACCGAAATGAATTTAGTATGCTTCCATACCTATTGGATGCCAGCAGACTAATTTTCGGGAACTCCGGTGTCTTGTTTGGATGCCGATGCGGTAACGATAGGCGACGTCATGCGTGCTTTCGCGGCAGGCGAGGTAGTGGCTACTCGGAATGTCGATTTCGCCGTGGAAGACAAGGTCATGGGACTGTTGGGGTGGCAGGAGTACAGCGTGACGACGGCACGTGCCATCCGCCGCAAGGTGACCGAGATCGATTTGCCGTTGTCGCTATCGCTCGGCGTGCTTGGTATCAACGGCGTGACTGCCTACTTCGCGCTGACGGAGGTCGGCTTCCCACGCCCCGGCGACACCGTCGTGGTTTCCACTGCCGCCGGCGCGGTCGGCTCAGCGGTCGGACAGATAGCGAAGCTCGCGGGATGCAGAACTGTAGGCATCGCCGGCGGACCTGCGAAGGTCGCCGCCTGCCTGGAAACCTTCGGCTTCGACGTGGCGGTGGACTACAAGTCGCCGGATTTCGAGGAAAGCCTCGCGACAGCCTGCCCTGACGGCGTCGATGTCTATCACGACAACACTGGAGGCCCAATCACCGACGTCGTATTACGCCACATAAACAGGGGCACGCGCATAGTCATCTGCGGTACTGCGTCGGTGGCGAGTTGGGATCCTTGGCCGGCGGGACCAAGGCCTGAACGGCATCTGCTGAACAAGGCCGCCCGCATGCAGGGCTTCTTGGTATGGGACTACGAACACCGCTATGAGGAAGCCGTGGCGCGGCTCGCCGGTTGGGTGCGCGACGGTAGCCTTCGCTACCGAGAGGAGATCGTGGACGGCATAGAGCAGGCGCCAGACTCAATTGCCGCCTTGTACCGAGGCGAAAACCTCGGAAAGCGACTGATACGTCTGCTTCCCACATAACCTCGCGGCAAGCGTCCTCATCGTCGGAGCATTTTGAGATTCGGCCCACCAAAGCTTCACGTTCACAACAAATCCACAAGGCAGATCATGGACTTTTCCCTTACTGACGACCAGCTTGCCATCCGCTCAGCCGTGGAGGAAATCTGCAAACCCTTCGACGATGAGTACTGGCTCAAGAAGGACCGGGAGGGCGGATTTCCCGAGGACTTCTACGCGGCCATGGCAAGAGCCGGCTGGCTGGGTGTGGCGATGCCCACTGAGTATGGCGGCGCAGGGCTTGGCATCAGCGAAGCCGCGTTAATGATGGAGACGGTTGCCGCATCCGGCGCCGGGCTCTCCGGAGCATCCGCCATTCACATGAATGTCTTTGGGCTGCATCCAGTGGTCATGCACGGAAGCGATGAGCAACGCAAGCGTTGGCTGCCGCCCGTCATCGACGGGCAGACCAAGGCGTGCTTCGGCGTGACGGAACCCAACACCGGCCTGAACACGTTGAAGCTCAAGACGAGAGCCATCCGCAAGGGCGACCGCTATGTCGTGAACGGACAGAAGGTGTGGATCTCCACGGCTCAGGTAGCGCAAAAGATCATGCTGCTCGCACGGACCACGCCGATTGATGAGGTCACATCGCCGGCGCAGGGCCTGAGTTTGTTCTACACGGACCTCGACCGCAGCAAGATCGAGGTCCGTGAAATCGAGAAGCTCGGGCGGAAAGCAGTGGACTCAAACCAGTTGTTTATCGATGGCCTGGAGATTCCCGTCGAGGATCGCATCGGCGAAGAAGGTCGTGGGTTCGAATACATCCTGCACGGACTGAATCCTGAGCGGGTGCTTCTAGCAGCCGAGGCAACAGGACTGGGGCGGGCTGCGCTGCGACGCGCGGCCGCTTACGCGGGCGAGCGCGTGGTGTTCGACCGCCCCATCGGACAGAACCAGGGCGTGCAACATCCACTGGCGGAACGATGGATCGACTTGGAAGCGGCCACCCTACTCTACCAGCGCGCCGCATGGCGTTACGACCAGGGCCAAGCCGCCGGCGCCGAGGCAAACGCCGCCAAATACTTCTGCGCGGAAGCCGGGTTCCGGGCCTGCGAAACTGCGGTGCTAACGCACGGTGGGATGGGCTATGCCAAGGAGTATCACGTTGAGCGGTATTTCCGCGAAGCGATGCTCCCTCGTATCGCGCCAGTTTCTCCACAATTGATCTTGTGCTTTATCGCCGAGAAGGTGCTCGGTCTGCCCAAGTCATACTGAGTGCGAGGCCGGCCGCATGAGGCGGGGAAGGCACTATCGTGAAAGGGAATGCCTTGCTTCTTTGCCCTGACTACCCCCTGTCTAGGGTGAGCCAGGTCGGGAACTGTAAAATCGTGGTCCGGTTCACTATCGAGCCGGTCATGTCGGCGAAGCTTCAAATAGGTCATTCCGTGAAAACAGCACAAGGCAAATCGGCTCCCACGCGAATTAGCAAATCAAGTACCGCGCCAGCGGAAAAGCGCGGTGCGCCGTCGCTGCTGGACGAGTCGAGCAAGACAGACCCGTTGCCGGGCGGTAAAGGCCACGTTGCCAAGACGGCCACGATGCGCAAGCTCAAGGAAGAGAATTGGGATCAGCGCTTGGGCTTCCTCATGCACGATGTCTCGCGGCTGCGCCGGAAGGTCTTCGACGAGTTCATGAAGCCTCTGGGAGTAACACGCTCGCAGTGGTGGATCCTGGCACATCTGTCGCGCCACGACGGCATGATTCAGAGCGATCTGGCTGCTGTGCTCGAAATCGGCAAAGCATCCCTCGGCGGCCTGATAGAACGGCTGGAAAGCGCAGAAATGGTAGAGCGGCGCCCGGACGTGGTCGATCGCCGTGCCAAGCGCGTCTATTTGTCGTCGAAAGGCACGCGTCTCATTTCGGAAATGCGCTCCAAAAGCAACGAAATGAGTGAGCGCATGCTTAGCGGCCTCAGCGTGAAGGACCGACTCGCGCTCGCAGACATGCTCTCCCAGGTCAAGCTCAACCTGCTCTCGGTTGCAAGGGAGCAAGAGCTGGACATGGAGGAAGCGGACGGACCGGACGGCACTGACGACACTAATGACATCGGACGAATCTGAGCCGACGCGCTGGAATTCCACCGGCCGCGGGTTTGTTCGTTGCCACCAGCCAAAGCAACCATGCACGAAAGCGCCTGTGGCCAGCGAACCCAAGCTACGTCAGCTGCGAATCTCCTCGCCGAGATTCGGCGCATGCGCGTAGAAGCCGAACGGGTCGCGCAAGCCTTCGCTTTGCCGGGTAGCGAAGGCTACCAGCGCAAATTGGCGAGCGTGCTAGACGAGTGGATGCTGCGAGGCAGCAGCCGGCAGCAGCTAATCTGCCTCGCTTGTGCGACTGAGGAAGGCACAGTTGGGCTGCATAGCCTAACGATTGGTCGCCGCGCCTTACAGGAAACGCAGGATGCCGCACTGAATACACTTTACTGGGCCTGCGTTCGTCGCTGGCGGCATGCGGAGACTTCTAAAGCCGATCGCCGGCGCGTAACCGACTCCGCTGCGGTGCTGCCTCACAATTCCAGGCAGCCAAGCTAGAGCTCATCGCTCAGTGCCGCGTACCCTACTAATGCCCCCGCCTCTACCCAACGCCCCGCTTTCCCCGGTGGCCCAGGATACCGACTTCTTCCAGCACCCTGCTCCACGGCTTGTACCAAGTGACGTGCTCTGCGGGCATACATTTCGTCAAACAAATCAGCGTTGTGCGCGTTCATTTCGCAAACTCGTGAACTGCAGGTTGCTTTATGGATTTGATTGTGTGGCGTTCGTCTTGCGTCAAACTGTCTCAGGGCAGCTGAGACAGCACCGAAGACCAGCGACATCACAGCGAGACCGCATCCTTACAGAGACTCGTTCTGGACTTGCTCTATCCCAAAAGCTGGCGCGGAGGCACGATGATCGATGAAAGCAACCGCAAGCGCGCCCAGCACACCGAACACCGAGATCACCATAAAGTTCTGTTCCATCGGTAGCTTGATTGAAACCAGTATTCCAATCGCGATTGGTGCAATGATTGCACCGACGCGACCGACTCCAGAAGCAAAGCCGACTCCTGTCGATCGAATCGAGGCCGGATAAAACTGGGCCGCGTACGTATAGCACAGGATTTGAGTTCCAAGCGTAGTGGCTCCAACGCCGGCAACAACCAAATACAATGGTTGGATTCCATTGCCAAGCATCAGCAGGAAGACCGCCGACAACGCATAGGACACACATAGCACCGGCTTGATCTTGAAACGATCGGCAAGCCAGCCACCACCGACGGCTCCGACAATCCCTCCAATGTTGTATGCCAGCAGGAAGTTCAGCGCAGACCCAATGCTATGCCCGGCAAGTGCCATCAGCTTGACCAGCCAGGTGCTAATCGCGTACATCATGAACAGGCCCATGGCGCAGGCCACTCCAAACATGACAGTGCTGAATCCACGCCCGCCACGGAACAGATCACCAACGCTTCCAACCTTATCCGCACCGCCAGATGGCAACATGAAAGTTTGACTCGCTCGCAGCCCGAGTCCCGGTTGTATGTGTGCCGCAATCTCCCTCAGTTGGGCATTATCTTGCTTGCTTACGAGAAACTGCAGGGATTCAGGCATCCGATTCAAGATGAGCGGTATCAGGACGACCGGAACTCCGGCCGCGAAGAATACGGACTGCCAGCCATATTCTTCGATGAACTGCTTGCCCAACCAAGCCGCTAATAGGCTGCCAACTGCGTAGCCGCAGCACATCACGGCAACTAGCATGCCTCGGAACTTCCCTGGCGCGTACTCAGCCATATGCGCCGTAACATTGGGAATAGCACCGCCGATGCCGAGGCCGGCAATAAAGCGCATGACGCTGAAGTAGACCGGATCACTGGTGAATCCGGCCGCTGCCGTGAAGACGCTGAAAAGCAACACACAGATCGACAAGGCCCGGCGTCTGCCAATCCTTTCCGAGAGTGCGCCGAGAATGACGGCTCCGAACGCCATTCCGAAAAGTGCCGAACTCGCCATGAATCCAGCTGCGGTAGCTTCGATCTGCATGGACTTCATGATTGACGGCAGCGCCGCTCCTGCGACAGCAAGATCATAACCGTCCAGGATTAGAATCCCAAAGCACCAAGTTAAGACTTTCAGGTGGAATTTGTTGAAATTAGCATCGTCCGCTAGCCTACCTATATTGACTCGATCCATTGATGTCTCCTCGTTACCGTCATTTTCAAAACGACTTGTAATTACTCTTGCAACAACGATTGAACTTGTTGAAAGCGAGCGCCCTCCTGCTTCGGCCATCTTGCCGATACATTCGGCTTAGAAGGCAGCAGCGCCGGTTAAATTAATTCTTCACCAAGAAACAGCCAGACGGGTCTGGTAACGCAAGCTGTCCTACCTGAACACGCATTTAAGACGGCTGAGACTATGCGTCAATTTTCGTCAAATTCACAATGCTCATAGGTCCATTTCGTCCGTACATGGGCAAACTGCTCATGGATTAACAACCTTCGCCTTCGCGATAGAGATCGGCCCAAGTCGCGCGCAGTCGATGCTTCATGACTTTGCCGCCAACAGTCTCCGGCAACGCATCGACGAAAACGATTTTCTTCGGAGCTTCAAAACCTGCGAGACCACTCCGCGCCCAAGAAAGGAGCTCATCTGCAGAGATCTCCGGGAGAGACCGCACCACAAAGGCCGTAACTGCCTCATCCCAGCGCGCGTGTGGTAATCCCACGACCGCAGCCTTGGCTACGCTGGGGTGGGAGTGCAATCTCGCTTCCACGCGCAAACTGGAGACATTCTCGCCACCGGACTTGATAATATCCTTGTAGCGGTCCACCATTACGCGGGTGCCATCCTCCGTTGCAAGGCAACAATCACCCGAGTGGAACCACCCGCCTTCGAACGCTTTGGCCGTGGCCTCTGGGTCGCGATAGTATCCCGCCATCGTTACGGGAGATCGATAAACAACCTCTCCGGGAGTATTTTTTTTACCCTCTGAGATAAGATCCTTGCCATTCTCATCAATAATTGTAGAGGCAAGCAAGGGACTCGGTAAGCCAACGTAGTTCGTCGCGATACCGCCAGACTCGAACATCGACCTTTGGGTAACAGGCCAGAAGCGATGACAAGCAATTGCCTCAGTCTGTCCGAAAATACCCAAAAGCTGAAATCGAGGCTTTGTCAGTAACTCAAGGCGCTTGAGCACAGCCGGTTCAACGGCTCCCCATCCGTACAGCATTACAGTTAGCGTCTTCTGTTTTGGCGCTAGCGCCTCCAACTCGAGACTTATCTGTTTGATCGACTGCGGAGCCCCACCCCATATTGCGGTAGCACCATACTTGACCGCTGCTTCAGCAGTCGCTCGGGGATTTGCGCGCCTTCCGATAACAAGGCGACCTCCTGCGACTAACGCAGGCATTCCCAAGATCTGCCCCCCTATGTGATAGATAATAGGCAAAAAGGAGACGAGGCAAACTTCTGACTCGACCTCAAGACCTCGAGTTATTGACAAAGCAAATCCATGTGCAGCCAGGTATGTGTACACATGTGATAGCATCACCGACTTTGGTAATGACGTAGTACCTGACGTGAAGAGAATTTCCCAGATGTCATCACCATGAACAGTAGCTTTTGGCTCACATGGCGAATGACGCTCCACTTCTTCGGAAAAATCAACCGTTCCGGGAATTAAGTCGCCATCAATGCAGATCGTGACGTTCAGAGAGGCCCCACCACGCGTAAGGGCATGGATGATCTCTGGCCTGGTGCTCGCATCCGCAATTACAAAGGAGGGACTGAGAGTCCGTGCCAGATGTTCGACAACATCAGCCGCGAACGCTGGGTTCAGCGAAGCAGGCACGACTCCGACCTTTGCCGCGCCAAGTTTCGTCACATACGCTTCAACCGAATTTTCACAGGCGAGCATGAGACGATCACCGCGCTTGAGCCCGTGATTTAGCAGCATATTGCCGACTCGGTTTGCCAACTCGTCGGCCTGCCTCCAGGTGAGAGAAGCAAACTGCGGCGCGGAAAACGCCCCTTCCCACCCGATGATAGCTACCTCATCTGGTCGGCTCCACGTCATGCGCTCTGTTATGTCCCCAACGCAAACCCGATTCCAACGTTGATCTGCCCGCCTTTCGTAAAGGCTCTCCGTATCGGGGATTGTGACGTCATATTCAGAAGTATCTGCCAGCATCTTGGTTCTGTCTCCTCACAATCTGATTTTAATAATTCACAGAATCTACCCTACTAGTGCGCGTCTTGATCCGCCAAGCGGTACTCTCGAAAATATTCACTGGGCGTCAACGTTCAAGTGATTGGACTTCGAAGTGTCTTCTCTATAACGACTCCCTCTTTGGCGTGCAGTGCGGATCGCTGACTGTCTGGTGCGGAGCACAGACGCTATATGTGGTGTAGCGATGACGCGAAAGCGTCGCCGCGCGGCGCTCAGCGGCTACCCTGGCGAGAAGCTCAAGCAGCACGGCGCCCCTCTTTATCAATGCGCACTTTGCCTACTGTGCAGCATGACGCAACGATCTCCAACGTGGCCTCAAGCGCTCCCGGAGACGAGATTCGAGCTCGGCGAGCGCGCGTGCAGCCACCCGGGTCTTCGACTCACCTTGGCAAGTCTGTCGCGCGTCGGGCAATAGAACGACGTGCGCACGTCTAAGTAATGGAGCATAGGCATCACAGAAGATCGGCGTGTCGGTCACTGCAACCGCGCCAACAGTTTCCCCCGCGCTTCGCCTCGTGCAATTGCTAGCGCCCCCCCAGCGCCGTGACTGGGTGCTCGCAGCGGTGTGCATGGGGGCCACACTGCTCGCGAACTGCGCTCGGCGAGCGTTGCGAGCGGAAGGATGCATTGACTTTTCACGGGATCGCTCTTTCTAGAAATTTGCAGGCACAGCCCCACGCTCGAGCCGGCCCCCGCCCGGATTCGGGCAGCGACCGACACTGTGGCATTCTCGGAGGAACGCTCGAGGAAGACATCGGGTACGGCCGCCAGCAGCCGTACCCGATAACCGAGCGCTTCGTACCAAGTGGTTACGCGCTCTAATTTATTGCGATGCAGTATCGAAAACGGACGTATCTAGCCACCCATCAGCCAACCATTCGCGCGGGACCTGCACCGGAAAACTCATCAGTACTTGTGCAAGCATCTTTCCTTGCGGGTCATAGCGCAACGAGGCAACACCGCCTCCGCCCAGGGCGTCATGCATAAGAAAGTTAAAGCCCATGAGCCCAGGTAGTTCGTACCTTGTCACTGCCCCCTGCACGAAATGCCGGAAATAGCTCATCACTGCTTCGCTTGTTAAAACGCCCCGCAGCAGCGGCAGGAACTCCGAACGCCTGCTGAGCACACCAATATTTGCATGGTTACCTTTGTCACCACTGCGCCCATAGGCGATCGCAATCAAGGGCACAGTTACGCTGTCAATCGGAGCGTTGGCAACCGGCGCCGAACACTCCGATTCGGGTCGTGCTACCTGCTTATTGGCATGCGTCGGTTGTGTGTGCAGACGCATTGACTGGTCGGCCACCTCCACAGCAATGACAACAGAGTCCTTGGGAACCAGGCAAGAGAACAGGCGAACGAGAGGCGTAATCGCTGGACGGCCCCCTGCAAAGCCTGTGATACCCTGCGCCATCGAAGTCGCGGAAGCAAACACTTCACGAGCAAAGAACTCAAGGGCCCGCTTATCGTCATGGTGCAATGCGATCTTCAATACGACTTCACGGGTCTTCGCACGTGCGTTGCTCCCCCAATTCGATTCCCCGCCGAGGACTTCGATATCCGTACGGCGATAGTCGCCATAACCCGCCTCAGCCATCAACCTTCGAGTTCTCGCAAGAAGCGCCTCCCCAATCCGGCGGGCTTTGAGCACAGCGTCAATCCCACCCAGGAGCATTGTGCCGGTACAGCGGAAGCCGTCCTGATAGGTAGCGGAGACCTTATAGTCAGAAGGTGCCTGATAGCCGCGGGCTCCAACGACTTCGACCCGGTCCTCTCCGACCTGAACGGCAGTTACGTCTCGGAAGTCGCAAACGACATCAGGAAGCACATATGCAGCGGGGTCGCCAATTTCGTAGACGATCTGCTCGGAAATAGTCGCCGGAGTGACGAGCCCTCCAGTACCCTCCGGCTTTGTGAGTACAAAGCTACCATCCGGCCTGCATTCGGCAATTGGGAAGCCCATTCTGTCCCAATCCCCTGCAACCAGATGCCAATCCGTGCTGACACCGCCGGTCGCCTGGGTACCGCACTCAATCACGTGGCCGGCTAAGCTCCCACCCGCTAGCTTGTCGTAATCCTGCTCCGTCCATTGGAATTCATGGATTAGCGGACCAAGAGCTAATGCACTGTCGACACAGCGGCCGGTGATAACAATATCCGCTCCGGCATCGAGAGCTTCAGCTATTGGGAAAGCCCCGAGGTAAGCATTGATGCTCCAAGGCTTCTCCGGGAAAGCATCCCCGGAGAACATCTCTGGTACACCCTCCGCACGCAAAGCCTCTGCATTGGGCAACAAGTCATCGCCCGTTACCAGTCCAACCGTCAGGTCGATGCCCTGCGCCTTAAGTCGTGCCTCGACTTCGGCTTTGCATGCCTGCGGATTGACGCCACCGGCATTGGTGATCACCTTGATGCCTTTCGCCTTGATCGCTGGTGCTAGTGCCGCCAGTAACTCGGGGAAATCCGTTGCAAATCCAAGGGCAGGATCCTTCCGCTTCAGCCGGGACAGGATCGACATTGTGATCTCAGCCAAGTAGTCGAGCATGAGATAGTCAATATCCCCCTGCTCCACGAGCTGCCGGGGACCTTCTGCACTGTCTCCCCAGAAGCCGGCTCCGCCACCAATACGTACGAGCTGCTTGCCGTTCATTTTCCTGTCCACGTCGGTGCGCGCTTGTTCCCGAACGCAAGCTTCCCTTCTTTCGCGTCATGTGTGCTGGCCATCATGGAGATCATCAACTGCGCATACTCAAGGGACTCATGCAAGCTCATATCCTGCATCGCATGAAAGCCTTGCTTGAACAGTCTGATTGCGGTGGGCGACTTTCCAGCGATTCGGTCCAGCAGCCATTCTGTCTTGTTATCCAGATCGCCACGAGGCACCACATAGTTGACAACACCCATATCCAGTGCGTCGCCGGCCGTGATCAACTCACCGGTGATACAGAGCTCAAGCAGCTTGCGACGGGGTAGGACCCTTAGCATATGACCAAGAATCATCATAGGTGCGACGCCGATCTTGGTCTCCGGCGTCCCAAAACGAACGTCATCCGCCGCGATGGCCATATCGCAGGCGCAGAGAATTCCGAAGCCGCCGGCCAAGGCGTGACCATTGACTCGCGCCAGGATCGGCAGACTGCACTCCTCCATTGCCTTGAACAGCTTGACAATGTAATGCCGCGGATTACTGTAATCGATGTCGAAGGCGCCGCCTTGTACACTCTTCCCAAGGTCCGCGCCTGCGCAGAATGCCTGGTCGCCTGCCCCGGTAATAACAATTGCACGCAGCTCTGGATCATTGGAAGAAGCGACAATTGCCTCACGCACCAGCCCGATAACTTCCTCATTGATTGCGTTGCGCTTCTCAGGCCGGTTCAATGTGATCCAAAGCGCCTGACCTCGGGTTTCTACTACAACAGGATTTGTCATGACAATGTATCTTTGTGTCTTTAAATCACATACGGAAGACTCCGAACCGGGAATCTGCCAACGGCGAGTTCTGCGCGGCAGCGATGCCCATACCGAGTGCATTCCGTGTAGCCACCGGATCAATGATTCCGTCGTCCCAAATCTCCGATGTGGACCAGAGGGCAGACTGCTTTAATCGGAACTCGTCGAGCACTGGCTCACGGATTGACGCGATTTCCTCCGCCGTAAGCGTTTTTCCCTGCCTGGCCATCTGTCGAACTTTGACATCCGCTAGCGTATTGGCTGCCTGCTCCGCCCCCATCACCGAGATCTGCGAATTTGGCCAGCTAAAAAGCAACCGCGAATCAAAAGCACGCCCGCTCATCCCATAGTTTCCGGCACCAAATGAGCCATTGCACATGACCGTGAACTTCGGGACATCTGAGCAGGACACAGCCATGATCATCTTGGCACCGTCCTTGGTGATACCCCTACGCTCGTACTCTCTCCCTACCATGAAACCTGTGATGTTTTGCAGGAAAACCAGAGGAGTCTTGTTCTGGTTGCACAACTCAATAAAGTGGGCTCCCTTCAGGGCGCTGTCGTTAAACAACACGCCGTTGTTTGCCAAAATTCCGACCTTGTGCCCCCAAATATTTGCGTAGCCACAAATCAGGGATTTACCGAAGTTCGGCTGATACTCGTGGAAGCGCGAACCATCAACGATTCGGGCGATGACTTCAAGCATGTCGAACTGCTGCTTGATATCGCGCGGCAGAATCCCATAGAGTTCGCTCGGATCGTAATAGGGATCTTCCGGTGTCTGCCATTCAGCAGCCCCTTTCTCATTGCGGTGGAACTGACTGACGATGTCCCGGGCAATGGCGATCGCTTCCTCTTCGCTGGAAGCAGGGTAGTCGGCGGTACCGGACGTCGAGGTATGCATGTCGCATCCCCCCAGTTCCTCAACCGTGACATCTTCGCCGGTGGCCGCCTTTACAAGCGGTGGTCCAGCCAGGAAGATGGCACCGGTACCCCGAACAATGACGTTGTATTCCGAGAGCGCCGGCACATAGGCGCCGCCAGCCGTGCAATGACCCAGCACAACGGCGACTTGGGGCACACCAAGCTTTGACAACTGGCACTGATTGCGGAAGATACGACCAGCGTAGTATTTATCCGCAAACAGGTCCGCCTGCTCCGGAAGGAAGCCACCCGCAGAATCGCAAAGGTGGACCACCGGCAGCCGATTCTCGATGGCAATGTCCAGGGCGCGCACGGTCTTTTTCACCGTGAGCGGATACCATGCACCGCCCTTCACGGAAGCGTCACCAGCATTAATGACGACTTCCCGCCCCCCGACAATGCCAATCCCAGTGACACAGCCCGCGCCGGGGACTTCGCCTTCGTAGGCCTTATTTGCCGCCAGCGACGATAGTTCGAGGAAAGGGGTGCCCGGATCAAGAAGTTGACGGAGCCGATCGCGCACGAACATCTTCCCCTGTGCAGCAAGCCGGTCCAGATCCCTCGCCGGGCGCTCGTTACGCACCTTCTCCTGCTTCGCACGAAATTCCGCAATCAGTTGCTGATTGTGGGCCTGATTGGCCAGGTACTCCGGGGCGGAAGTATTAATTTTCGATTCGATACGTTTCATGTCTGCGGTTCCAGGCTAATCAGCACGGAGTCTCGGTCAAAGGTTTGCGCAGTGTCGTGGTGCACGACCTTGACGACACCATCCCGCGGCGCTGTGATGGTGGTTTCCATCTTCATACTTTCCATGACAAGCAGCGCCTGCCCCCTCGTAACCGATTCCTCCGCCTTTACCAGTACAGAAACGACAGCGCCGGGCATTGGTGCGCGTACGTGATCCTCCGCCGAGGCATCAGACAACGCTGCCAGCCTGTCCAGAGGGTGGCGATATCGCAGGTGATAGGTTTCGCCGTCGAGGTGGACATAAACGTCGTCCCCCTTCTTTGCAATGAAGGCGTCCTTATCGATACTGCCGACGATGACGCATGCCGCCCCCGATCGCCCAGGACGAAGATTTACGTCCAGAGTCCTCTGCCCCAGATGAAGTCGATAGCCTGTCGCAGACCTTGACAGTTGGACGTCAAAAGTTTCCGCTTCCAGTTCAAATCCGTGATACATGCGTTGCCCTCCTAGTTTTGCCATGCGCCCATGGCGGCGTGCAGGTTCGGGACCGCATCCGCTGCATCTCGCATTGCGGGCATCACAAGGCTGGCTGCCGCCAGGATTTGCTCAAGCGTTTCATCTGAAGGGGATGGCTCTTTCGCAATCTGTGGGTTCGCGTCCAGGAATCCTGTGTGCACGTCGCCCGACTGGAAGGCCGGATGCTGGACAAGCCGCGCCAAGAACGCGATGTTGGTCTTGCAGCCAAGCAGCACAAATGCTTGCAATGCTTCCACCGCACGCCGCAAGGCCTCGGCGCGGTCCGCACCATGCACAACGAGTTTTGCCAGCATCGGATCGAACGCCGCGGTGACCTCTTGCCCTTCCGCGACGCCGCTATCGAGCCGAACGCCGTGCCCAGCAGGTGCGTGCATCAACAGGATCCGCCCGGTAGTCGGCGTGAAGCCGCGCCCGGCATCTTCTGCGTAGATCCGGCACTCAATGGCGTGTCCACTAACTTTCACATCCGACTGGCCATAACCGAGAGGCTCTCCCGCGGCAACGCGAAGCTGTTCGCGTACCAGATCGACGCCCGTGATCTCTTCTGTCACCGGATGCTCGACCTGCAATCGGGTGTTCATCTCCAGGAAATAGAACTCGCCCGCCCCAAAGATGAACTCCACCGTACCGGCATTCCGATACTCAACTTTGCGGGCAATCCCTGCGGCAACCTCACAGATTCGAGTGCGGGTGGCCGAATCCAAAGCCGGCGAAGGCGTTTCTTCGACGATCTTTTGAAAGCGACGCTGCACGGAGCACTCGCGCTCGAATAAGTGCACCACGTTCCCGTGAGAATCACCCAGCACCTGGACCTCGATATGACGCGGATTCTCCACATAGCGTTCGACATAGAGGCGGTCATCGCCGAAGTAGCGCTTGGCCTCACTCCGCGCTTGTTTGATCTCGGCCTCGAGGGTGTCGAGATCCCGGACGATGCGCATCCCCTTACCGCCGCCGCCCGCTGCCGGCTTGATCAAGAGCGGGGCCCCAACAGCTCGAGCACGCTCCACAAACGTCTCAGGAGCGTCATCCTCAATCGCACTGGGAGCCACAGGAAATCCGGCACCAGCAACAAAAGCGCGGGCCCTAACCTTGTCCCCCATGAGGTCGATCTGGTCGGGTGTTGGGCCCACAAAAACGAGGCCCGCGTCCTGCACCGCCTGAGCAAATGCCGAGTTCTCCGACAGGAAGCCGTAGCCAGGATGGATGGCCCCCGCGCCTGAAGCGCCCGCTGCCGCCAGAATCTGCTCCCCGTCCAGATAGGCTGCCACCGGTGTCTTGCCGGTGATTTCTACGGCCTGATCCGCTAATCGGACCGCGGGGGAGTCGCGGTCAGCGCTGTGGAACACAACGACCGCTTTAAGTCCGAGGGCTTGGACGCTACGGAGGATCCGGACTGCGATCTCACCTCGGTTAGCTACCAAGACTGACTGGAACGGCCACCCAGCAACAGAAGGCGATGTGGTCACACTCACCCCTTCCCCCTGATGGCTCATCCCTGATGACTGTGCGTGTCTGTTTCCCATAGTGTTGCGTTGATTCGTTGGTGAGTGCGACTCACTATAGATCAACTTCACATCACTAGTGAGTTGAATTTCGCTAGGGAATACCCGAAACTATTAGCCTCTTGCAAAGGGCGACGGCTACTTCTATGCTGCGCAGGTGAGTCTTGCTCACCTCAAAATCGAGCATCCACCCTTGAGCACATCTGATGCGCAGCGTTTTGCGCACCGGGATTTCGGTACGAACCAGGAGACAGGAAGCACATGAGCACAACGTCAGTCGCACGCATTTTTTCCGGCCTTTCCGATCTGGAAGCGGAAGTCCTCGACCAAGCTGACCGGTTCGCCCGTGCAGAGTTGTATCCACTGGCCCCTCGCATGGACGACGAGGAGTGGTGGCCGGAGGAAACCTTCAAGAAAGTCGGCGCCAATGGCTACTTCGGCGTCACGGTGCCCGCGGAACTCGGCGGCTCCGGGCTCGACTTGTTCACGAGTGGCCTCATCGTTCAGGCATTTGCTCGATGGAACCACGCGTTCGCGCTAAGTTGGGTCGCGCACGAGAATCTCTGTCTCCACAATATTCTCCGCAATGCGAACGACGAGCAGAAACAAAGGTATCTGCCTGGAATGAGCAAGGGAACGCTCATTGGCGCCCTCGGCCTCACGGAGCCTGGAGCCGGCTCCGATGCCTTGGGCTCGATGCGCACTACCGCTCGCCGTGAGGGTGATTACTACATCCTCAATGGGTCCAAGATCTTCATTACCAATGGCCCTGTCGCCGACGTGTTGCTGGTGTACGCAAAAACCGATCGCGAAAAGGGGGCGCATGGCATTTCCGCATTCATTGTGGAAAAGGACATGCCGGGCTTTCGAATTGCGCAAAAGCTCGTCAAGATGGGCTTCCGCGGTAGCCAGACCGGTGAGCTAGTGTTCGACGAATGCCGAGTACCGGTCGCCAACCTTGTGGGGGAAGAGAATCAGGGCGTAAAGATCGTCATGAGCGGCCTGGACCTAGAGCGTTCCATGATCTCCCCTCTTTGCCTTGGTATTGCCGAACGCGCCCTTGAACTATCGGTGGAGTATGCCAAGACCAGGCAGCAGTTCGGCAAGCCGATCGGCAGCTTTCAGATGGTTCAAGACAAACTGGCGCAGATGTACGTGTGGGTGGAATCGATGCGTGTGTTCACCTATCAGACACTGCGCGCCGCAAATCACCTTGAAGAAGGCGGCGGCGGTCGAGGCGAAATTCACAAGCTCACCGCAGGGTCAGTTATGCATGCCGCAAACACGATGAATAGCGTACTGGATGCCGCGGTCCAAGTACATGGTGGCACCGGATATGTCTGGGAATCGGAAATCAATCGGCTGTACCGTGCGACGAAGCTGCTCGAGATTGGCGCCGGCACGACCGAGGTCCGCAAGATCATCATCAGCGGTGAGCTGCTGCGCTAAGCGCAGCCTACAGTACAAAACGATAGGCAGAGAATTATGAGCACAGAAGCAGCCGCTGACTACTTCGAGACATTCGCGGAGCAGATCTGGCGAGCGCCTACGGCTTTCCGTGATGGTCTCTTTGACGGAAAGACGGTTTTGGTGACGGGCGGCGGTAGTGGAATTGGACTGGCGATTGCCCTGCTCTTCGCCAAGCTCAATGCCAACGTCGCGATCTGCGGACGAAACGCAGAAAAGCTCGGCCGCGTTGAGAAATTTGCTGAAGCGCAGAAAATCAGGCTCCTCGCTCAGCAGACCGATATCCGCGAGCCGGAGGAGATCGCACAGCTATTTAACCGAATCGCCTCAGAATTCGGTCCCGTGGACGTGCTGGTCAACAATGCCGGCGGACAGTTTCCGAAGCCGGCAATCGACTTTTCCGTTAAAGGTTGGAATGCCGTTATCAACAATAATCTTAACGGCACGTGGTACATGATGCAGGAAGCAGCACGTCGATGGAGCGCGGCAAAGCGGCCCGGGACGATTATCAACATCGTTGCCCCAACCGAGCGCGGTATGCCGGGCGTAGCGCACACAGTTGCAGCGCGGGCGGGAGTCATCGGCTTAATGAACACCATTGCAGTTGAATGGGCTCCTTTGAACATTAGGGTTAACTGCCTTTCACCTGGCCTCGTGGCTACTAGCGGCCTTGATGTCTACCCGCCAGAGGCGCGCAAGGAGTTTCCAAAGGCTAATCCAATGAAGCGTCCAGGAACGCCGACCGAAATCTCGGAGGCCTGTGTCTTCCTTGCTAGTCCCTCGGCATCATTTATCACTGGAGAAGTGCTGCATGCTGACGGCGGATACCGGCAATGGGGCGAGCTCTGGACCGCCGGGCGCCCCGACTACTTCCGGGATGACAGCGCGGAATAAGAAAAGCTGGGAACCAAGTTATGGAGTTTCCGAGCAATGGGCATACTAGCCTTGGCTAAGGAGTGCGTCGTTTGTGTTTCTCTCCAAGGGAACACCACGCAAAGGAGGAGCGAGAAATGATGACGGATGTTTCCCCTGGACAATGCAACGTCGCACCCTTAGCTTCCGACATTACGATTGATGGAATCTTCCGGCGCGCATTCCGGATCTTTCAGGATCGTGTCGCTGTGACATGGGAGGATGGCCAGCTGACTTACGGTGAATTGAGGGGCCGATCATGGCGCCTCGCGAACACTCTGAAGTCCCTTGGGTACTCCAAGGGCGACAGGATCGCAGTCCTATCTGAGCCTCGGCCTGAATATATCGAGGCGTATGTCGCCCTATCAGCACTCGGCATCACCCTAGTCGCACTTAACACCCGACTTCATCCAGATGAGCTACAAGCCTGCATCGAGAAATGCCGGCCATCCGCATTGCTGGTCTCCAGATCTCTCATCGGGCTAGCAGACCAACTTCGCCAGCATGCCGCAGAGATTCGAAACTGGATCTCTTTCGACTCCACGGCTGGTTACGAGAACTACGGCGAACTGCTATGTAAAAGCCAGGAGGATGAGCCACTCCAGATTGCTGAAGGGCCAGACATCCACAATGTGCTCTTTACTAGCGGAACAACAGGACGTCCAAAGGCAGCCACTATTAGCCAACAGGCGGCCGCTGTTCGAGCACTACGCATTGCGCAGTGGTTCAGCCTAAGCGAGCGTGATGGCTTTGTCGGGTGGCTTCCACTTTTCCACTGTGCCGGCAATGAATCTCTTTATGCGACTTTCCTGACTGGTGGTGTGTACGCAACTTTAGGTCGTGCTGACGTTGCGACAATGTTCCGAGTAATTGAACGCGACCGACTGACGTGGACGCTTCTGCTGCCCGGCGTGATCAGCAATTTCCTGAATGATCCGAGCCGTATCGAGCATGACTTATCGAGCCTTCGGTTTGCTGTCGGTTATGCAAATATGATGTCCCAACTCGTTGCACGCGTTACTGAAGCGTTTCACATCGACTTCTACGACGCATTTGGTCAAAGTGAAACCAGTTATCTGGTTGCACATGGCCGGTCGGGCCCAGGGGAGATGCCAAGCTTGAGGAAGGTCCCCACTCCGTTAATGGAAATTCGAATCGTCGACGACGACATGAACGACCAACCCATCGGAACACCTGGGGAGTGCGTCATCCGCGGGCCGAGTCTAATGTCCGGTTACTTTGAGGACGACAAGGCCAACGCCGAGGTGTTTCGCGGCGGCTGGTTACACACTGGCGATGTCCTCCAGCAGGAAGCGGATGGGACTTTGGTCTTCGTGGATCGCAAACGTTATTTGATCAAGACGGGGGGCGAGAATGTTTACCCCGCCGAAGTGGAATCGGTTATTGCCCAGCACCCAGCAGTTGAAGAAGTGTGTGTTTTGGGGGTACCTGATAAGCAATGGGGTGAAGCAGTCAAGGCCGTGATTGTATTGCGATCCGGACACTCTGCCGCTGTAAATGAGATTGAAGATTGGTGCAAAAAGCGACTATCGGCCTACAAGCGCCCTCGCTACATTCAATTCCTTCCCCATGAGAATCTTCCCCGGAGCACTACCGGGAAAATACTTCGGCAGGAATTAGCAAAATTTTCGATCTCCGACGATCAACGAACGAACTGACCTGCAGTCGGCTAATAGACCGTCACACTCATCAATATATAAACGCTATGGAAAACCTTGCGATAAACCTCGCCCAACGAGTCAATGTCGGCGATCTTTTGACAAGGAGCGCGTCGCGCTTCCCCAATAAGACCGCTATCATCGATGGCACGCGCCGATTTACTTTCCAACAATTCAATGCGTGGTCTAATCGAGTCGCAAATGGCCTCGCTTCCCTAGGGTATCAGCCCGGCGACACCCTGGCTCTGATGTCGGACAATTGTGCGGAATTTCTTGTCACGTATTTCGCATGCGCCAAGCTTGGTGCAGTATGTGTCCCTATTAACCTGTTCTGGCGAGACAAAGAAATCGCGTATGTCCTCGGGCATGCGGCAGTAAAAGGCGCGATTGTCGGACATAATCGACTCGATCAGTTCCTGAGCGGAACAGCCAGCAACGCTGCGATACGTGATGTCTTCGTAATTGGCGATGAATTGGAGCCGAAGCGACTCCCCTCACAATTCCGAGTTCGCGCCTTTGAGGCCCTATGCAGGGATCAATCTGAACAAGAACCGGCTCATCTTATCGATGATCGCGCGCCGCTATCCTATCTATACACAAGCGGGACGACATCTGCACCCAAGGGAGTTGTCGGAAGTCACCTGGCGGTCTATCTCAACTCCCTAGGCACAGCCATTGATACGCGGATGTCGGATCGCGATTGCGTAGCCGCTTTCATGCCGATGTTTCATACCGCGCAACTGAATGCGATCTGCACGCCTGCGCTTACAGTCGGCGCCTCTATTTACATCATGAAGGCGTTCGAGACTGCTGCACTGCTTGACGCCATCGAGCGAGAGTCCGTCAGCGTGTTGTTCGCGCTTCCCATGATGTACCGTTCCTTGGTCGAGGAACAGCAAGCCCGGCCGCGCCGCATTGCGAGTCTGAGGCTAGCGGTCTACGCGATGGCCGTAATGCCTGAGCAAGAACTGCATGCAGCCCTCGATACTTTAGACTGCGAGTTCTCGCTGTTGTTCGGCCAAACCGAGATGAGTCCGGTCGCGACATTCTTCCGCCCGGAACATCAACTGTCCCACCCCGGTGCCGTGGGTACACCGGCACTTAATGTACAGGTTTCCATCATGGATGATGAAGGCCGTCTGCTGCCACAGGGGCAGATGGGCGAGATCGTCTATCGTAGCCCCCAAACTCTCACCGGCTACCTGGACAACGAAAAGGCAACGGAAGAAGCGTTCCGATTTGGCTGGTTTCATTCTGGGGACATTGGCCATTTCGATGCTGATGGAATTCTCTGGTTTCACGACCGCAACAAGGATGTCATTAAGAGCGGCGGGGAGAATATCTCATCGCTGGAGATCGAGAAGGCGCTTTATGAGATTGAGCCGAATGTTGCCGAAGTAGCCGTCATCGGCTTGCCACACGAACGCTGGACGGAAGCCGTTACTGCGGTCGTCGTCACCCGACCGGGTGCGAACCTCGACGAGGCGGATCTTCTCGCTCGTCTCCGCAATGCAATTAGTCCATTCAAATGTCCGAAAGCAATTGTCTTCCTCAATCAATTGCCGAAAACCGCGACCGGAAAAGTTCAAAAGGCAGAACTGCGGAAAGAATTCAAAAAATTCTTCGAGAATTCCGGCGGCACCCCTGAACGGTAACCAACGCTGAAAAAAACAGGAGACGGCTTCTACTTGGCCGTGAAATTAGGAAATGACTACGATGCGTGACATCTATATTGTTGGCGCCGCTCGAACCGCGATCGGGACCTACGGCGGCTCACTGAAGGACATGCCGCTGACCAAGCTGGCTACGACCGTAGTGAAAGCTGCGTCCGACCGTGCGGGTCTGCCAGGGGACGGAATCGGGCATGTGGTGATGGGGAACGTCATTCCCACCGAACCTCAAGATGCCTATCTCGCTCGGGTTGCGGCGATTGATGCAGGGATCCCAAAGGAAACGCCCGCTTTCAACGTCAACCGTCTTTGCGGGTCGGGCTTGCAGGCAATCATCTCCGCTGCTCAGACCATTGCGCTAAACGACACGGATATAGCGATCGGAGGTGGCGCGGAATCTATGAGCCGAGGCCCCTACATTCTTCCTACGACGCGGTGGGGGGCGCGGATGGGAGATGCTTCCGTCATCGACTATATGAACGGAATTCTCCATGACCCGTGGCAAAGGGTTCACATGGGCATCACCGCTGAGAACGTCGCTGCCCGATACGGGATTACCCGTGAAATGCAGGACGCGCTGTCTTATGAAAGTCAGCAGCGCGCGGCAAAGGCGATCGCAGACGGCCGATTTGATGAGCAGATTGTCCCGATTGAGTTGAAATCACGCAAGGGCATCACCGTGTTCGATACCGACGAACACGTTCGAGCTGACGTCTCGCTTGACGCTCTCTCCAGTATGAAGCCTGTCTTCAAGAAGAACGGCACGGTGACAGCGGGAAATGCATCGGGAATCAATGACGGAGCTGCAGCGGTTGTATTGGCTGCGGACTCCAAGGTGAAGGCCCTCGGCCTTCGCCCACTAGCGCGTTTGGTTGCCTACGCGCAAGCGGGTGTTGAACCAGAATACATGGGGATTGGTCCGATTCCGGCAACGCGGTTGGCTCTGCAACGTGCGGGCCTTCGTGCGTCTGATCTCGATGTCATTGAGTCAAACGAAGCCTTCGCGGCACAGGCCTTTGCCGTCTCCCGGGAACTGGATTTCGATCCGACCAAGGTGAATCCCAACGGTTCCGGTATCTCCCTTGGACATCCCGTTGGAGCAACTGGAGCAATTAATACAGTCAAGGCTATATATGAACTTCATCGCACTGGCGGAAAGTATGCCCTAGTCACAATGTGTATCGGTGGAGGGCAAGGGATCGCGGCCATTTTTGAACGATTCTAGATTCCGCGTGCACGATTGTATTTTTTAGTTGATGAAACTATAACTGGAACACCAAAGCATCGACCACGCTTATTATTAGCTCTTGATAAGGCATGAAAATGGACAACGAATTGCCTATTCGCATGGAATTGTCAGACGGAATCGCGACGCTTACGCTTTGCCAGCCCGCCCGGAAGAATGTGATAGACGAGAGCTGGCTCGCCGCTCTTCAGCAGCATGTGCAACAACTTCATGAACAGGATGATCTCAGCTGCGTGGTGTTGCGTGCTGAGGGACCAATATTCTGTGCCGGCGCCAATGTGAAGGAAATGGCTGAGCATATTGCTCATTTACCCGAGCATATTGACGCTCTGATCCGGCCCGCACACCGCGAGATTCTGCGGCTAGCCGCCCTCCCCGTGCCGGTGGTTGGATTGCTCCGCGGCATCGCTGCCGGGGGGGGCTTGTCACTAGCGCTTTCCTGCGATGTATTACTTGCAACGCAATCGGCACGGCTTGTGCTCGCGTACCCGAGGCTGGCAACCACTTCGGACATGGGTCTCAGCTATGTCTTACGGGAACGACTGGGGCCTCATCGTGCGTTGCAACTGTTTCTGCTTACAGAAAGCATCGAAATGGACCAGGCTGAACGCCTGGGTCTGGTGCACCAAGTCGTGGACGATGCGGATGCTGAGTCAACTGTTCAGCGGCTTGCGCAGAGGCTATCTAGTCTTCCTTCGAGAGCGGCAAAAGCCCTTTTCCTTCATGACCGGCAGGTCGATTTAGCAGCACAATTGGAACGCGAGCGGGAGCTATTTCTTGCTTGCTCGCGCACAGAGGCGTTTCGAAAAAGCGTACTTGCATTTGCGGGGATAAGCGGCAGTGGAATGAAGGCGTAGCCTTGGGTTAATACGAGAACCGACGCTAGTGCAAATTCCCCACGACTTACACTCCTCTGAGCATGAGACATTACACTTCAAGATTTTCGCGAGATCTAATCCAAGTATTATAGACGCGAGGATATCAACTTTTGCGGCAAGGCCGGCGTCATCATTCCACACGCGGATCACGCATGGTGGCAAGTCGCTTGAGCTTTGGCCCGGGGCAACTCCGGGAAGTGTCGACACAGATCACGCGCTGAGCAGTGCGCGACGGTAATCGACCGTGCCGTCGGGCGTGGTATCAGAAGGTCGCCCGTTCGCGAACGGCATACTGCCTGCCGTGCAGCCTCCACTACGCCTGCGTCATTTCACCATGATGAAATTACCTTCCGTTGCTCCGCAGCCCTGGCAGCCCTGTCAAGTGGACCGCCCGTTTCCAGGACCGGTATGGAGCGCCCAGCTAACCGGACGTACGTGGGGCTTGCCGGAGAATCCATACAGTGTGCAATAGCAGTTCTGTGACGCAGAAATGCGTCAAGGCCAGCAAGATGTCGGTGCACCGCAAGTAACGGCAGAGCGTCGAGAGCGCAATGCCTGTTCGGTCAGGCTTGCGATGGTTGCACCATGGGCGTGCGCTTGAACATGATTTTAGAATATCCGCGCTGTACAAGCACTTGGTGCTGGTTGTGGATTTCGAACTGAAGCCCGACAATGCCGCGGTCCGGCTTGCGAGTTTCGCGGGCGTCCATGACGGTGATTATGGCCCCCAACGTGTCGCCCGGCCTTACGGCACCCAGAAACGTCCACCCGACGTCCAGCATCCCCAACACTGTCCCATCGAAAAGCCCCGCCCTTGCCCCAAGTCCCAGGGTTATACCCAGCACCATCGGACCGTGCGCGATGCGGCCGCCATAACCCTCTTCCTGGGCGAATACCTCGTCGGTGTGAAGCGGGTTGAAGTCGCCACTCAGTCCTGCGAATGCGACGATATCCGATTCAGTAATCGTCCGCCGTGGCGTAACGATTTGACGCCCGAGCTCAAACTCTTCGAAAAACCAACCCATCTGTCTGCTCTTAGGTTCGGGACCATCGTCGAAACGACGGTGGCAAGTCTTAGGAAGACTAACGCCTCTTTAATTGACGAAAATCGACCATCCCAGGTAGCGTTCGTGGATCAACGCCCTCGGGAAATATCTGGTGTTTCTGAATTTTCTGCGTCGCAGTTTTCGGAATAAAGTCTGCAAACCAGATCCAACCTGGAGCTTTGTAGTAGGCAAGGCTGGCGTGACAGTAATCGAACAGCGTCCTTGCTACCGACGCAGCTTCGACGTCACTGCGCAACACCACACAAGCTAGTACCTCTTCTTCGCGCATTTCGTCTGGTACAGCCACCACGGCCACTTCCACGACAAGTGGATGGCTTTGCAGTAGAGCTTCAACCTCCGCCGCAGCAATGTTCTCACCTGAACGGCGGATGATGTTCTTGCGCCGCTCGACAAAGTGAAAAAGCCCGTCCATGTCGCGCGTCACAATGTCCCCGGTGTGAAACCAATCGCCGCGCCACGCCTCAGCGGTCGCCGCCTCATCATCCAGATAGCCACTGAAGAAGCCACACCGCGGCGTTACTGCCGAATGCCGGACCAGCAGTTCGCCAGGCGTGCCATCGGCGACATCTGTGTCCGCTCCATCAACGACCCTCGCCTCGAGCCCAGGTCTCACCCGGCCAAATGCTCGCGTACCAACCTGTCGAGGCTCCTCGTTGTCGATAATTGCTCGAACCATCTCCGTCATGCCCCAGATCTCAATGAGCGGGAAGCCAAAACGCCGCTCGAACATCTCGTGACGCTGAGGATCTACGCCTGCACCTATCGCGAAACGCACCTGATGATCGCGTTCGGCAGGATGCAACGGCGCGCTCAATAGCATTGGCACCATCACACCAAGGTAGTGGATTACCGTGGCGCGTGACTCCGACACCTCGGTCCACCAGCGTGCAGTCTGAAATCGATCCGTCTGTACCTGGCAGTTCCCTGACAAGATTGCACAGAAGAAGGAAAGCACGGATGAGTTGACGTGGAACAGTGGCAGCGGATTAAAGATGCGCTCTCCATGTTCCCGGAATGCTGTCAAACCACCGCTAGACGCATACCACGCACCTACAGCAAGTTCGTACCCGTGCGAGAGAATGCAGCCCTTGGGGCGCCCAGTTGTCCCTGACGTATAGAGCAAGCTTGCAGGAGTATCCGGCTTAGGACACATCGTTTCAGCCTTATTGGACGGCGCCTCCAGCCCCGTCCCAAATTGCTCGAGTTCTATCGCCGCTGGCCGATGCGTGGCCAGCGCCAGGCCGTCTCGAAGGAGGGATTCCATCCTATCGACGAAGAGCACAAGGTCCACCTTGGCATGATCGATTACGAATGCCAACTCGGGGGGCCGATGGTCCGGATTCAGGGGGACGCAGCAGATCCCCAAGGCATTCATAGCGAGCTTGTGCAGCAAGTGTTCCGGGCGATTCTCAAGCATCAACGCGACACGGTGCCCTACACCGTAACCAGCTCTCTGATAGCACCCCATCAATCCCCTCACCGCCCTCTCGGCCTCAGCGTAGCTAAGTTCGCTGCCCTGCGCCGCATAGTGCCGCGCTGGGTTGGCCGGTACTGCGAGAAATGCATGGTTGGAGTAGGCGGCCGCCGCGCGCATGAACGTCTCGCCGATGGTCGAGTTGTCATCAATGGAAATCACGCGGCCTCCATCGCTCAAGTGGTGAGTTACACTCACATTCTCGGTTGCATTCCTAATCATCGCAACCAATGGTAACCCCTATAGACACGTATTGATGGTAGTTTATCTAATCATGGACGATTGTCACAGCTAGCGAGTCTGCCTCACCACGTAGAGAAACGCGATCCATCAGTCTGGCTCACTAGGCACAAATGCCGCTTAAAGCACACTTTCATCGGAGAAAGAACTTCATGCGTTCAGTGATCTACAAATTCGCCTTGCTGTGTAGCATCACAGCTTCGCTGTCACAAGGTGCCCAGGCAGAATCGCAAAAGGTGAAGATCGGCTTCTTGACCGACATGTCGAGCGTGTTCGCAGATATTGACGGCAAGAACGGGGCCCTGGCCATCCAGATGGCAATTGACGACTTTGGGGGTAAGGTACTCGGACGCCCTATCGAGCTGATTGCCGCAGACCATCAGAACAAGGCCGACATCGCCTCGTCCAAGGCCCGCGAGTGGATGGATACCGGCGGCTTGACTGCCCTGCTGGGCGGATCCAACTCCGGGGCAGGCCTTGCGATGGCTCGAATTGCGCAAGAGAAGAAACGGGTGTACATCAACATCGGGGCTGGAACGCCGCTGCTGACCAACGAGCAATGTAGTCCATACACCGTGCACTATGCGTTCGACACGGTAGCGCTCGCGCGCGGCACTGGCAGTGCAATTGTGGAGAACGGTGGCAAGAGCTGGTTCTTCCTCACGGTGGACTATGTATTCGGCCATTCGCTTGAGTCCGACACGGCGAGGGTGGTGAAGGAGAAGGGCGGATCGGTTGTCGGATCTGCGAAGCATCCGCTCAATTCCCCCGATTTCTCGTCGTACCTCGTGCAAGCAAGAAGCTCCAAGGCGCAGATTCTTGGACTTGCCACCGCCGGCGGCGATGCACACAACGCGATCAAGGCCGCCAAGGAGTTTGGAATCACCAAGTCGATGAACATGGCTGCTTTGCTTATCTTCATCAGCGACATCCATAGCATGGGGCTTAAGACCACCGAAGGTCTTTTATTCACGACCAGTTGGGATTGGAATCTAAACGATCGCTCGCGCGCCTTTGGCAGGAAATTCTTTACCAAGACCAAGCGCATGCCGACAGACTTGCAGGCTGCAGACTATTCGGCCACCACGGCCTACCTGAAAGCCGTGGAGGCCGCGGGAACCACCGAAGCAGACAAGGTAATGCTGCAGCTCAAGAGCACGCCGATCGACGACTTCTATGCTCGTGGGCGGATCCGCCCCGACGGTCGGTTCGTACACGATATGTATCTCATGCAGGTAAAATCCCCGGCCGACTCCAAAGAGCCATGGGACTATGCCAAGCTTGTTAAGCAGTTGCCCGGTGAGACCCTTTATACAAGCAAGACAGAGAGCCGATGCAGTTCTTGGAAGTGAGCGGCTTTTTATCTCAGTAGTTGGACTGCAATCCCCTGCCCTGACCAAGGGAAGCCCATTCTGGTATGGCCCCGCCTTCGGCACTTGACGGGCAAGTTTCGCTGCCAATCCCGATCGTATCTGGTGAGCTGACGGGCCGCGCCTTGAGGGACATAGCGTGGCGGGCCGCCACCGGGTAGCGCGTCGCGAAACTGAATTGGCGGTCCCATCGGCCACACGATCCGCAAGGTAGAATGCACGCCGCGGCACTGATAACCGATGAACGCCCCCTGTGGGTGCCGCCACCTTGATCGATGGGGCATTGCACTGAGAAACGAGCGTGACAGCAAAACGATCGGGGGTTCGGCTCGGGCGCGAAGAACGCGTGGACAACATCTTGGCCGTGGCGCGCCAGGTTTTCACCGAACGCGGCTACGAGAACACTGCCGTTTCTGAGATCGCGGCCCGCATCGGCATCGTCGAGGGCACGATTTACAAGTATTTCGAGACCAAGCGTGAGCTACTGCTCAAGGTCATCGAGTCGTGGTACCAGGAACTTGTCACCGATTACGAACGCAACCTGGCCGGCGTGCTCGGCGTGCACGGCCGTCTGCGATTCTTGATCTGGCGTCATCTTCAGGCCATCGTGGACAACGCTGCCCTGACGCGCTTGATGTTCCGTGAAGTTCGTTCCGAGGCCGACTACCCAAGCTCGAATCTGTACGAACTGAACAAGCGCTACACCGGGCTCATTCTTGAAGTTGTCCAGGAGGGCATCAATGAGGGTACGTTCCGGGCCGATCTCCCATTGGGACTGGTGCGCGACATGATCTTCGGCGGTATCGAGCACCATACGTGGGGTTTTGTCGCTGGCAGTGCGCCGCTGGATGCTGAACTAGTTGCAGATCAGGTAATGTCCTTTGTTGTCTCCGGTATCTGTAGTGATGACGGCAACTCGCTCGATAGACAAATCCAGCGTCTCGAAGGGGTAGCAGATCGATTCGACAGAATCGGCAAAGAGTAGCCAGAGTGTGTTGGACCACCAACTCCTTGCCGATCTCCCGCCTCATTCAGAACTTGTGACGAATACCCACGGCAGCGCCGAACATGTTGCTCTGGCCGTTGCCCAGCACATAGCTGTTACCTAGCGACAGACTGTTGGCAAAGATGGTCGTACCGCTTTCTAGCATCAGGCCAGCGTTCTTGGCGTAGGCGGTGGTTAGGTAAATGTCAGTCCGCTTGGAGAACGAGTAGTTCGCCACGAAAGCGACCTGGCAGGGGTTTGGCGCATTCGAGCCGAAGAAGTTCTTCAGGTCGTCGTAGATGTATTCCAGTGCCAGGCCGACCGAGGGCGTAATCTGGTAGTTCGCGCCGAGCCAATAGTAGTCGTCACGCTGGATCACCACATCGGCGGCGTTCTTGTTCTGTCCCCAGCGGTAGCCACCCATGATCTTGGCGTTACCGAAGCTGTAGCTGCCGGCGATGGTAGCCTTCTTCAGCGTGCCGTTGCCGGTGCCTATAGTCGGGTTCCACTGGTCGTAGCCGGCGGCCAGACCGAACGGACCGACCGTGTAGGCCAGCGCCGCACCGTAGGCGCTGTCGCGACGGAACGACCCCGGCATTCGCCGTTACCGCCGATGGGTGTGGCCACACCGACGGTGGCCGGCAGGGCCGTGCCCACGCCGAACGACCAGTGCGCCAAGGCCGTTACTGGGCCAAACTGGCCCGTGTACTTGACGGTGTTGTCCTCACGGAAGTTCGCGCCGGCCTGCAGCACGACAGGTTCATATTGGGTGGCGAACGCCATGGGCGAGAAGTTGGTGAGCGCCTCGAACATCGAGGTGTACTGGCGGCCGAAGGAAATTTGGCCAAACTGCGCGCTCTGCAGGCCGACAAAAGCCTGGCGCCCGAATAGGCGACCGGCCTGCTGCATCGTGCCTGAGTCGGAGTTGAACCCGCTCTCTAGGGAATCGCTGATCAATGAGGTTTGCGCTTGATGTTGCACAAGCCAAGGATTTCGGTTTTCGCAACGCGGGAGAGATGGGCCGATTCAAGCCATTTTTCTCTCGTTTGGCACCATTTCTGGCGCGCTTTGCGCGCTCAGGACGGATTGCTCCCCTGTGAGGCCAACAACAGCTTCCTGCCGAGCACCAGATTCGCCAGACCAAACAGGCTGAACAACTGTGCCGTGTTCTTGACCAGGCCCTTGTAGCGAACCTTGCGATGACCAAACAGATTCTTGATGACGTGGAACGGATGCTCGACCCGCGCCCGAATCTGGGCCTTGGCCCGCTCGACAGCGATCAGCAAGTCCTTGACCGCACCGTCACGCATTGCCTTAATCTTGCCGCGCTTGACGGCCACGTGCCACTTCACGGACTTGCCTTGCATCTCCTTGCGCTTGTCCACGCCCGTGTAGCCCGCGTCGCCAAACGCGTGCTCTTCGTAGCCATGCAGCAAGGCATGCGCCTGCGACACATCCGACTCGTTGGCCGCCGTGCCCACCACGCTGTGCACCAGCCCCGAAGTCGCATCCACGCCGAGATGCGCCTTCATGCCAAAGTGCCATTCATTACCCTTCTTGGTCTGGTGCATCTCCGGGTCGCGGCTCTTCTCCTTGTTCTTGGTCGATGGTGGCGCCTCGATGATGGTGGCATCCACAATCGTGCCTTCCTTCATCATCAGCCCCCGCTCGCACAGCATGATGCCGATCTCGTCAAACAGCTTTCGCGTCAGTTCATGCTCGACGAGCAGGCGGCGAAACTTCAGCAGCGTGGTCGCGTCTGGCACCGCTTCGACCGCCAAGTCGATCCCGGCAAATGCCCGCATCGCCATGCTGTCGTACAGCGCGTCTTCCAGCGCCTCGTCCGACAGCCCGTACCACTGCTGGAGGAAGTAGATGCGCAGCATCCGCTCCAGACCGATCGGCGGCCGTCCACGTTTTCCCTTGGGGTAGTACGGCTCGACCGCCTCAATCAGGCGCGACCACGGCACCAAACTCTCCATCTCCGTCAGGAAGCGCTCGCGTCGCGTCACCCGCTTCTTGCCGTGGCTCTCGGCTTCCGCAAAACTGATCTGTCGCTTCATCTCCGACTCATATCGTGGGCATGCACATGACAACGCTTGCACGCCAGTCAACGATGACTGCCGCGCTGATTAAATCAGTCTTTCCCTAGTTTAGGCCCCAACGGGAATTCCCCGCTGTGTGGCCATCTTTTCGGGTTCGCTACCCACAAGCAACTCTCTACACCACCACTATTCCGAACACAGCGCCCTCTCGAGTCAATGCGGCTCCCAAACCGAACATAGTGAGCATGAACAATTCCGCTCTACCAGATCTTGAAACGCTGTTGTCGGTGACTGACTGGGTCCAGCGCTTACCAGCAGCCGCAAGGCACCGAGTTATCGCGGACTCGTATGACCGCACCTATGGACCCCGTGAACTGGTGGGCCGTAGAGGTGAACTCGTTACGTCTTGGATCGGGGTAGTAGAAGGTCTCCTCAAAGTCAGTACAGCTACGCCTAGCGGAAGAACAGTCATGTTTACCGCGATACCTGGCGGCTCTTGGGTTGGTGAAGGCTCTGTGATCAAACGGGAACTGAGGCGCTATGATCTCATCGCACTTCGAACAACCCGCGTAATCCACGTACCGCAGGCGACATTCATGTGGTTGCTCGCCACGAGTAATGCGTTTAGCCGCTATGTCATTGATTATCTGAACGAACGAGCTGGCCAATTCATTGGAATGCTCGAAGTAGCGCGGATCACCGATCCCGTCGGTCGAGTTGCAGGCGCAATTTGCAATCTGTTTCACTCGGTCCTATATGCGAATGCCGGGCCGCTCTTAAACATATCTCAGGAGGAGATTGGCGAACTGGCAGGTTTGTCCCGCTCAACGACGAACATAGCGCTGAAAAGGCTTCATCAGCTTGAATTAGTCGACACCCAGTACGGTGGATTGCTCGTCCTTAACCTTGACCGCCTGAAGACATTCGTGAACGATTGCTGGCCAGAAAACTAACGTTCTTATCCGCACAACCTCCCCGGCGATGGGAAATCTGCTCTCCCATAGAAGCGCGCCAATCCGAGCTATCACAACTACGGTGGTCGCCGACTGAATTTCGTCGCAGGATGACTTGGCCTCGCTGCTGCGTGCAGACTCCTGGCCTCACCGTCTGCAACGCCCTAGGCATAGCGCAAACGTATCCACGGCTGTCCGTGTGACAGATACCGAGGCGTGTGCCGCAGAGAATCCGTACTTTGGAGAGACTCGGATGGGTGCTGGGGCGCCCATTGACGCCCAAGCAGCAAAGTGTCAACTCGCACCGCTGAACCGCTCAGGCTATGGCGTGACGTTTTCAGATTTACAGTGGGCAAGGATGCAGGCAGCCTTTCCGCAAGGTGTATGTGACTGGACCAAGCCTGGGGCCAGTCAAAACGGCGCGGTTCCATGGCTAACGTATGTCAACGGTCCTGGCGGCGAACCCATACCTGCAGCGCCCGTAGCTCTGGATGAATAGCTGGCCACAAGTGCCTTCTGGCTGCCAACGCCAAGGGTGCCGTGCTCGCTAATGTCAATGACCCCGACTCTGCGAGCACGGCTTAGGATGCTGACTAAGGTGCGGAGATTGAAAGCACAAAAGCTCTTCTCGCCGGCTTCCCACAGCAAAAGTTCAAGATCTTGCCTGTTCAAAGAGGCTGCTCAAAGCGACTCCACACAAAAGGGCCAAGTACAACTGCGCTGACAAAGCACGGGAGCATGCGCTGTCTGGCTTTGTCAAATTCGTCCGGCGTCAAGGGCTTAACTTCCCCCTCCTTGGCGTTCTCCTTCGCAGCCTGACTTTACCTATCAGACACGGCAATGCGCCGACGACACCGCGGTTTCCCGGGGCGCCGGCGCTACCGCTCCTTCCCACGGATCTCGGCGAGCGCGGTTTGGCGTCCTTGACTTAGCCCCGCCAAGAGCCGCCTTCATCACATATTCCTACCCAAGTCCATGTGTTTCCGGCTGCCGCGAGGAGGAATCGGTGAGAACTGGCTCTCGCGCCGTTATCCCGTTGTATGCTAGAAAATGAAAGTTCACGCAGGAAATTTCCCGAAATGAGAAAAGTAGACCTTGATGATCTTCACATCTTCCGCTCCGTTGTACGGGAAGGAGGTGTCGCTAAGGCCGCTGCCCGGCTTAACCGTGTACCGTCCAATGTAACGACACGCATAAAGCAACTGGAGGACCGCCTTGGGGTTTCACTGTTCAGGCGCCAAGGTCGCAACCTCGTGATCACGGAGTCAGGTCGCATACTCCTCGGCCATGCTGAGCGGCTACTGAAAATGGCAGACATTGCGGAACAGGAGGTCCGCAGCGGTATGGCGGCTGGCGTCCTGCGCCTTGGCACCCTGGAAAGTACTGCTGGCGCTCGGTTGCCGCCGCTGCTGTCCGCCTACCATCTGCAGAACCCCGGCATGTCGATCGAGCTTCAGACTGGCATCACCGACGCGTTGTTGCGCATGCTTGAACGATTCGAGATTGATGCAGCGTTCGTTGCGGAGCCATTTGAGAAGGGGCGCTTCTCCAGCTTACCGGTCTTTGAAGAAGAGTTGACGCTCATTTCGGCCAAGGGCGGCCCCAAAATCCGCAATGCGAGCGATCTGAGTGGCCAAACCATTGTTGTATTTCCACATGGCTGCTCTTACAGGCGTCGTCTTGTCGAATGGCTTGCGGAGGAAGGTGTGTCTCCGGGACGAATTCTTGAGTTCGGCTCCTATCACGCTATCGTCGCATGCGTTGCTGCCGCAACCGGAATAGGCATTATCTCGGCCGAACTTCTCGAGCGAGCAGTATTGGGAACGGCAGTCCAGCGCCACCCCCTGCCTGCAAGGCTTCGCGGAAACCGGACACACCTTATCTGGTCGGACGATCCCAGTCCACCGCTGGAGGCTCTAATGGCACTTTTGCCGATGCTACGTAACAAGCGACAAATGGAGATGGCAACCTGAGCTTCTAGCGCGCTTGCGGTCGCGCTAGGTTAGCCCTCCCTGGCAAGCCTTCGATCAACGGCATATGAAGGGAAAAAGTCACACTCCCCTTCTCTCAGGCGCATCGGCTAGGACGAACAGCCGGCAATGGGGGGCATGTAGTTGGCCAGCGCTCGGCTCGCATAGGCCTATGGCAATTCGCCGCGGTCAGAGCCGCACTCATCATTTCTTTTTTAGAGAATTGATAACCAATATAATTCACTATTCAGCAGCATCCGGCAAGCCTAGACTGCGACTTGATCGACGATCCGGTGTTGCTTCGTGCGCTCCAACCCACTTCTTCTCATCCAGGCCGGTACACCACCTGCGGACATCCGCGAACGCGAAGGCGACCTGCCAGACTGGTTCCGGCGGGCGCTTGGCCCACAGGCTGACGGGCTAGAAGTGATCCGGGTATTCGAGGGCGAGCCCCTGCCTTCGCCAGGTTCCCACCGGGCAGCGATCATTACTGGCTCCTGGGCGATGGTCACCGAGCGGCTGGACTGGAGTGAAGCCACGGCGCATTGGATTCGTCAAGCAATGGACGTCGGCATGCCCTTGTTCGGTGTGTGCTACGGACACCAGTTGATGGCCCACGCCCTGGGCGGGCAAGTCGGCTATCACCCCGCGGGCCTGGAAGTGGGCTGTCAGGAGATTGAGGTGCTCCCCGCCGCCGCATCCGACCCACTCGCGGACGTTCTACCCTCACGCTTCGCGGCCCATCTGATCCATCTGCAAACCGTATTGACGCCGCCACCAGGAACCGTGGTCCTGGCCAGATCGTCGCATGACCCGCACCAGATCGTGCGCTATGGACCGCATGCGATCTCAACCCAATTCCACCCCGAATTCACTCCCAGCATCTCCGCTGCCTGCGTGAAGCGCCGCGTCGACATGCTGCGCAACGAAGGCCGCGACCCCGAGGCGATGCTGAACGATTTGCGTGAAACGCCTATTCCCAAAGACTTGCTGCGGCGCTTCGTTCAGACCTACGTTGGCGAGTTGGAAGCCCACACCACCATTTGAGTAAAGGAAGCCCTTTCCATGGCACTGAAGAAAATCGGCCTGATCGGAGGCATGAGCTTCGAAGGCTCAGCCGTGTACTACCGCAAGATCAACGAAGCGGTGAACCGCGCGCTCGGAGAGTTGAACTCGGCGGAAATTCTGCTGGACTCAGTCAACTTCCAAGACATCGTGGCAATGCAGAAAAGCGGCCGCTGGAACGATGCCGGTGAACGGCTGGCCAAGGCGGCACGAAATCTGAAGGCGGGCGGCGCGGACTGCGTGATGGTGTGCGCCGTCACCATGCACCTAGTCGCCGAGGACGTAGCTCAGGCTACAGACCTGCCATTTATCCATATCGTCGACGAAATGGCCAAGCGCCTGAAGGCGGCGGGCCGCAGCAAGCCCCTGCTGATCGCCACGCGCTACACCATGGAAAACGGCTTCTATCCCGCGCGCATGAAGCCTCACGGCATCGAGGTCATGGTGCCCGATGCGGAGGGACGAACACAGATTCACAACATCATCTTTGACGAGCTGAGCCTTGGAAAGGTACTTGATAGCTCCCGCGATGTACTGGTGACGCTGATCGAGAAGGCCAAGGCACAAGGCGCTGATTCGGTCATCTTTGGATGCACAGAGATTTGCATGATTCTTGAAACCGACAAGTTGCCTTTGCTGGGCTTCGATTCCACCGCTGTACACGCCGAAGCCGCCGTGGAATTCGCTTTGGGCAACTCCGACAGCCACGCTGGTGCGAATATTCCTTCCAAGCAAGACAAATAGACAAGCAATGAAAGAAATCCAAACCTCTCAAGCGCCTTCCGCCATAGGCCCGTATTCGCAGGCCATTGCGCATAACGGATTTCTGTATGTCTCCGGCCAACTGCCGCTCGATCCGGTCAGCGGCGCTATCGTCGGTGACGACGCAGCAACGCAGATCGTCCAGTGCTTGGCCAACATCCGCGCCATCGTGCAGGCCGCCGGCAGTGACATGAACAAGACCGTAAAGACCACGGTGCTGATGACTGACCTAGCTGAATTCCAGGCCGTGAATGAAGCCTATGGACAATTCTTCCAGGCACCCTACCCGGCGCGTGCTACTTACCAGGTCGCAGCATTGCCGAGGAGCGCGCGCGTCGAGGTGGAAGCCGTCCTCGCCTTCGACTGACTCGCCTCCCCGGTGATGCCTGCGCGGACAAGGAACTGCCTTCCCTTGGGCTGAGAACGACTCACACATTTACAGCACCTTTAGGGCCTCGTTCAACGCCCGCGCATCGCCGCGCCGCCACCGGAAGGTGTAGTGCAACGGACGCGAACTGAGTATGCGCGCCAACGGCGCGCGGGCCCCAGGGCGCCGCCTACCCAATCAGCGGGAAAAAAGCCTGAAAATTTAAAGGAGCTTTCTATGCCTTACGTCAACATCAGAATCACAGACCAAGCCACGGCTGATCAAAAGGCGGAGCTGATTGCAGGCGTAACTAATCTTCTCAAAGACGTCCTCGGGAAGAATCCAGCAACGACTGTTGTGGTCATCGAGGAGTTTTCCACCGACAACTGGGGCATTGGTGGAGAGTCTGTCACTGCTCGCAGGAAACGAGATACGCAACGCTGACTCCGCCTCACTGCGAGTGTCGCACCACTATTGCGCTTCTGGTCTTCAGCAAGCCTCTGAACACCACTTGACGCGACACAGCCACACCCGTTGGCCAGCGCTGAAAGTAGACCCACATACTTCTACAGGAGCGTCTGGCTCTTGGGCACACAAGCGCGCCACTGACGGGGTAGTTCCGCAACTCTTAGCCTCGATAATAGGTGGCGGTTGGAAAAACATCTTGCGATTCCTTTTTTTAATCCATTTTCAAACCAAGTTCCTTGATGAGTGGCCCTAGTTTTCCGGTCTCGGCGTCAATCATCGCTTTGAGCTGATCGGGGGTACTGGACGTGGCGGCCAGACCAAGCTCAAGGAAACGCTTCTTGATATCCGGCATCTCCAGCACGGCGCGAAGGTCAATTTGAATGCGTTGCTGTATCTCTCGCGGCAATCCGGCTGGGGCCACGATAGCATGCCATAGAGGCGCATCGGAGTTCTTAAGTCCCAATTCACCAAGGGTTGGCACCTCCGGTAGTACAGTCACCCGTTTCGAGTCACTGGTCGCTAGGGCACGCATCTTTCCTTGTTTGACAAACGGTAGATTTGCGGCGACACCGTCCATCGCAAGATCAATATCGCCCCCGGCGAGCGCTCTAGTCACGTCGGAGCCGCTCTTGTATGGCACGTAGACGAGTTGAATTTTCGCGTCGCGACTCAACCTTTCGACCGCGAGTTGCAGTCCTACTGTACCGCCTCCTATTGTGTACTTACCAGGATGAGCGCGCGCCAGCGACAGAAACTCCTGAAAAGTCTTCGCCGGGAACTTCTCGTTTGCGAAAAGCACAATCGGGACTGTCGCAACGAGCGAGATAGGGGTGAAATCGCGCTGGACGTTGTAAGACAGTTTCGTAAACGTGAATGGGTTGACAGTCAGCGTAGAGTTCACGGCTTGAAGCAGCGTATATCCGTCGGGCGCAGCACGCGCGACTTCACTCGCGCCGATTGCGGTGTTGGCTCCAGGCTTATTGTCGATAATGACAGACTGCCCCCAACGCTCGCTCAGCTTTTGGCCCACCGCACGAGCGACGGTATCCGCTGGCCCACCTGCAGCAACAGGCACGACAAGTCTTACTGGGCGACTCGGCCACTTCGCTTCGGCCGATGCCGAATCTGCACCAAATGCCGCAATCATCATGACGGCATGCAAGGCGAACCATTTCCTTCTCATTATTTGTCTCCGTAATTATGTTATGAAGCGCAAATGTGGAACCAACGGAATGTGTCAGTCAACTTCTGGAGCCAAATACTTGACCAGCTCGCTGTCGACTTCGATGAGCGTGTCCAGTAGCAGGAAAGACAGTGCTTTGCCGTGCGTGTCCAGGTTTTTTGAATGGTTCACACCCCCATCAAGTACGTTGTCAATTACGACATTCATGGCGTGAAGATTCGGTAGCAGATACCGAGTCACAGCGCTCGGCTGCCTGTCACGGAAGATCTGTGCCACCACTTCCGCGGTTACTTGTTGGACGATCGTATCGAACAACGCGGGATGCCATGCGATGACACTGATGTTGGACCGGTCGCCCTTATCCCCCGTGCGGCCATGTGCGGCCCGGTACAGGGGAACGCTGTATTTTGAAGTGATGGTATTCATTCGATGATCTCGTAGTTGGATTGGATTGCCGAGCGCGGGACGTAGCACGGCAGAGTATCGAGACGTTGACGGAGTCCTGCTCGAACACCACCTCCGCCTGCGGGCCCGCACGTGTACAGGGCGGTTACCTCACGTCCGACGAGCTCCGCAATCTTCGGATCTTGGTGTACAGCTGCGACACGCAAACGGACATCTCGAGCTGAACCCTGTGGCGTTCGGGCAAGTCGGCGTCCGGCATCGTCCCCATGAATGCTGAGAACCCCAATCAAGTCAATTCGGAGGTCCAACTTAGCTCCAAGCCTATGCTTTACAATGTCGGCGGCCAGGCGCGCTCGAGCCTCGGCTCGCGGGCCCGCGTAGGAGATTTCTCCCTCTCCGAGCCATCCACCATCCTGGCAGACGAGAACTTTTAGCGTACTAGGCCACTCTCGACCTTGGACACCGCTCACCCTTACACAGTCCGGCCCCATTTGCTCGACAATGCTGTTCGAGATGTCGGAGATTGCGTCCGGTGCGAGATAGGCGCTCGGGTCATCAATTTCGTAAAGCATCTGTTCTCTTACGACCCGAGTGTCCACTAACCCGCCAGTATTGTCCGCTTTCGTGATGATGCAATTGCCGTCAGCATCGACTTCCGCGATCGGGTATCCGATGTCAAAGAGATTGGGCACATCTTTCACGCCGGGATCGGCGAAGTATCCGCCCGTCACCTGAACTCCACATTCAAGTAGGTGGCCAGCCATTACAGCTCTGCCGCGTCTCGTCCAATCGTCTCGTGCCCAACCGAAGTGAGCGAGCAACGGCCCGACGCAAAGAGCTGAATCTGATACCCGCCCTGTTACCACGATTTCCGCTCCTTCCAGCAAAGCGTCCGCGACCGAATCAGAGCCGAGATATACGTTTGCAGCGACCATGCGCGCTTCATCAAGAGAGTCGCCTAGAGCCTCACGAAAAAAGGGCAGGTAGGTGTCGCTTGAAAGATCATCACCCGATACAACGGCGATACGAGGTGACCGGATCCCCAAGCGAGTTGCCATGGATTGGATTCGGCGAGCGGCCGCCCGAGGATTTGCAGCGCCAAAGTTGCTGACAATCTTGATGCCGTGCCGGAGACATTTGTCCAGGACGGGCTCGAGGATATCCTCAAGCCATGGATCGAAGCCCGCTTCCGGGTCTTTGCGTCGCTCCAACTGGGCAAGTGCGAGGGTACGTTCGGCTAGCGTTTCGAAGATGAGACACGACGGCAAGTTGCGTCGAATCAAAGTCTCCACCACAGGAACTGCGGCGTCGCGGCGATCTCCGGAGAATGCGGAGGCAGCACCAATAAGGAAAGAGGATTTCGAGTTCACGGTGGCGTAGTCCAATGTCACAAGTACATGACAGGACTCTAGGCGCGCCCTCGAAGACCGTCCAACTCAAAGATTGGATGGTGGCCATTCAATAACGAAATGGATGTCTATTCGTTGGCGCCACGTCGCCGGCTGTCCAGCTACTTCGGAACACGTTCTCGCAGCAGCCCTACCAATCGCTCTGCTGCCCCTTTTGGAGGGCTGTCCGTTCTCCAAGCGAGGAATATCTCCCGCGCAAAGTTGCCTCCCGCGATGGGGCGCATGACAAGGCTCTCCGACTGGAAGATCGAGCGGTTCACGTCGGTAGCAACGCTGATTCCCACGCCGGATTCGACCAGCGCTTTGATGGTATGGATGTGTTCGGTCTCACACACCACTTCCATTGAGTCAGAGCTGAGTGCCGCGTCGATCTGCGCACGGGCCGCGGTTCCCTTCGCATAGTGGATGAACGGATAGTCGATGAGGTCCGTCAGTCCAATACTGGGCCGCTCCGCGAGAGGGTGATCCGCGCGACACACCACTCGAAAAGGGTCCCGCCAGAGGACTTCCGTGGTAATCCCTGGGGGGGCTACGTTAAGGGCCGTCACGGCAAAATCGGCCCGCTTCGCCTCAACGAGCGTCATACAGTCACGAGGAAAGACAGCGAACAGCTCTACCTGGATGCCGGGAATCGCTTGACGAAGCTCTCCGAGGATGGGAGGAAGCCACTCATACGTCAGCCCCACCATGGCCGCTATCGCCACCTGGTTCTTAGGATCTAGCGCCTCTCGGATGGAATGCATCCCCTCATCGAAATCACGTACAACCCGAGCCGAAAGCTCAGCAAACCGCTCTCCTGCTGGCGTTAGATGCACACCTCTTGAGTTCCGAAGTATGAGCTGGTGCCCTACTGTCTCTTCCAGGCCGCGCATCATTGCGCTAAACGCCGGTTGAGAAAGGTGTACTGCAGCTGCTGCCTTCGTAAAGTTCCGAAGCTGCTGCAATGCAATAAAGGCGCGCATTTGACGGGTTGACAGATCCATACAACTTGGTTGTGAGGTTCGTACCTCGAATAGTACCCTTCCCTTGAGCCTTGAGCACACAGTCAGTGTCCCCGAGTGCGCTCGAGTACTTGGTCCGCTTCGGCGGCCCTCCCTGTAAATCCAGAGCACCCGCTACGCTGCAATCGGAGCCGTGGATCGCTGCAATCCAACTTTTGATTTGGACTGGTCACCGCCTTTTGCTTACAGTCTCGACACGGCATTTGGCCGAGCTAGAACCAGATTGCAGGAGACACAATGCAGGAAATGCGACGCAGGAGCGTCATGGCACTGGCACTTTCGCCGCTTGCCCTAACAGCGGGCGGTGCGCGGGCGCAGACCCCTGCCTCCACATACCCCAACAAGCCGATTCGGCTAGTGGTCCCATTCTCGGCAGGCAGTGCAACCGATCAGTTGGCGAGGGCTCTCGGCTCTGTCATTTCGGCGGCAAGTAAGTTTCCCATCGTTGTCGAAAACAAAGCCGGCGCCGCGGGCATCCTGGCTGTGCAGAGCGTGACCACGGCAGCTCCAGACGGGCACACCCTGCTAGTGGGCGGTACAACCACTCACAGTGCGAACCCCTTTCTCTTCAAGCACCTTCCTTACGATCCCATACGAGATTTCACACCGATCACGATGCTCGGCCAAGGGTGGCAGGTGCTCGTGGTCTCTCCAACACTACCGGTGCGTTCGCTTGCAGAGTTGATTAAGTACGCGGCCGCTCGACCAGGCATGCTCAACTATGCGAGCGGAAGTTCCGGGAGCCGAATCGGCAGCGAAGCGTTTCTTCAAAAGACCGGCCTCAAGATGACACACGTGGCGTTCAAGGGTAACCCCTTAGCGATCACTGAGGTGATGGCGGGCAGAACCGAGATGATGGTGCTGGATACGGGCACCGCTATCCCACACATCCGAAGTGGGAAGGTTCGAGCGTTGGGTGTGACGAACACAACGAGGTCGCCGCTCTTGCCCGAGGTACCCTCCATTAGCGAGTCAGTGCCAGGATACGACGTGTCAAACTACTTTGGTCTTTGGGGGCCAGCAGGTATCAGGCCTGAGCTCGCAGGGCGCATTGCTGCCATGTTCGCCGACGCGGCGAAGTCGGAGAAGGCCCGGAGCGCCTTCTATTCAGTGAGTGGCACTGCTGTACGCACGTCGACACCGGTAGAACTGGCGGAATACCAACGGCATGAGGCACAGAACTACGGGCGCATAATCCGTGCGGCAGGAATTGTCCCGGAATAGCCTACTTCATAGCGTGGCGCGGGCGTCGGCTTGAATTCGAGGCCCCGCCATCAAGCTAGTAACGTATTGAGAGCGGTCTCCCGCAGCAGGAAAATCACCTTATATTTTTTTCAACGTGTCGTGGCATCGCATATAGCAAATGAATCTAAGCCATGCCACCTCCACGGAGATATACGATATTGTCACACGTCGGTCGACCACAAGGCGCCCGACGGGAGGGCCGCCCTTTCCATTGAAAGGCTTCGGTGGTGACCGCCTCGTTGGTCGGCTAGATTACGGCAGCAACGGGGGGAGACCGGTCTCTGTGGGGGAAAGAGTTGAGACGGCCGGCACGCGGGCGAAGATAGCGCGTGGCTCGAAAAGACTGTCGGAAGCATCCAGGTCCGGATGCCGGAAGGAGCCTCGCTTTAAGCGTGTAGGGGGCCTTCGGCTGTCCCCAGCATATATAAAGTGAGAATATTCTTACTAAAAAAGCCTAAGCATATCTTTACGTAAGCATATGCATTTGGTTATTCCTGATCCTATGCTTAGGTTTCCATATGTATTGGGAATAACCCAATACTCCTCAGCGCAGATCTCTTCGTCTGGTTGAGCATACCTGTACGTGCACATGGACCGCTTCGCGGTCGGGCAGCCAGGAAGAACTGTACGGATGCAAGCCATTCCTGCTCCACACATCCCTGCGCTCGCTCCGAACCACCAAGGCATACGGGTTCTCGTACACGCGTTAGATTCCGCCCAGAAGCCGCGCAAAACTCCCATCGGCTGCAGGGGTCTGCAGCGCATCTCGCCCTCCGCTGTCCGAAACCTGTCGTCTGCCCCATTCCACTCTCGGTAGTGCTGGAGTCCATCGCCACAGAAGGTCGGGGGTGTCGGGGGCATCATTTTCATCTACCGCGTTCCCCGTCTTGTTGAGTGCCAGGCCAAGGAGGCCAAGTGTCTGCCGTCCCTCTAGCCGGATTCTGCAGAGAACACTAGGGCCAACATTTCTCATTTTGAGAATGTCAGTTCTCAAACAAACACTTTAATCAGCATTATCTGTCATAAATCTCGATTAACGTCATGTTGGCCGTGCACTCCTAATCGAGCTGCTCAGTGCTACCTCGCGTGTATTACCAGCGAACACCTCACCTTTCTTAAACGCTTCGACATTACTGAAATGAAAACCCGCTACATCGCCGCAGCCTTACTGGCCTGCACGGCGAGCCCGGCCTTCGCTCTGAATATTTTGCTCACCAACGACGATGGCCTCACCAGCAACTTAAAGGCACTGTACGAAGCCCTTAAGGGTGCAGGCCACAACGTCATCGTCAGCGTTCCTTGCACTGGACAGAGCGGCCGCGGCGCAGGCATCGTCATGTACAGCACGACGATCATCGTCCCTGACAATGACAAGACCCAAATCGAGGCCGAAGGCGGCTGCCACAACGGCGCCGCTGCCACCGGTGAGCCGGCGGTGGGCCCTTTTACAAAGGCGGGCTACACCAACGGCGACTACAACTACGCCCATGGCACCCCGGTAATGGCGACGATGTACGGGTTGGATGTGCTTGCTCCTGCGCGCTGGGGTAAGGCGCCCGACCTGGTGCTATCCGGGCCAAACGAAGGGCAGAACCTCGGCTACGTCGTCAATAGCTCTGGCACCGTGAGCAACGCCCAGATCGCGGCACAGCGCGGCATTCCGGCCATCGCCCTGAGCGCGGGCGGGGACTCTGTCGACAACGCAGGCCTGGCAAGCCCCGTTTCCGGGGTCGTTGCACAGCTGACTATCAAGCTTATCAACACGCTGCGTACCAAGGCGAACGGTGGTCCGCTGCTACCTGCAGGGCTGGCGCTGAACGTCAACTTCCCGAATGCACCGTCGGCAGCCACCCCTTTCGCGTTCTCGCGGCATGGCACTTACGACATCTACCAGTTTAGGTTCAAGGGCACGGCGCCATACGGCCTGGGAGTGGGCGGGAGCCCGGGATCGCCAACGCCTGCTCAAAGCGAGGATGAATCCGTTGTCTACAAGACCAAGACGGCCGTCACAGCCATGCAGGTCGGCTTCGAGCAACGCCCTGCGGGCCAGCAATGGCTGCGACTGCGCCTAGCTGAATTGTTTGGTCAGTGAGGCATGCCGATGAAACGCTTCCTTCCCGTTTTCTCCCTGGTGACCGCGACAGTACTGACCGGCTGCGGCGGCGACAATACGTCCGATAGCGCGAGCGCGGCCACCAGCTTGTCGGTCGCCGATGTCGATCCTGGTGCTTACATTGTCAGCGTTGGCGACAGTGAGAATCCCGCGGTTGGCAAGTACTACGCGGCACCGGACGGCAGCCGGTACCTAGTAATCGCCGATGCAGTCGACAAGGCCACTCTCATCTACCGGCGCGCCAAGGGTGGCAACTGGGTTGCCGCCCCTGCTTCCACTGACGCCGTTAGCGTCAAGCTGTTGCGGGCGGATCCAGTGCCTGCGGCAATCGTCGAGATGATTAGCGTGGCGGGAATGTACACGACCGCGCTACCATCTGGCGCTGCGGCGCGCTTCACGATCACGCCGGAAGGCAAGGTCACGCCCGGAGATTCGGCGTGTCAGCTCTCGGGCATTGTAGGCGCGCATGGCATGCCGAATACGCTGAGCCTGAAGCTGTCTGCGGCAGACTGCGGCACGCTACCTGCCAACGTCAACGGCATACTGGCGGTCGACACCGACTACCGTCCCGCCGCATTCCGCCTGATTGCAGACGATGGCAACCGGATTGTGGACCTCTGGGCCTATCGCGACTGACCTGATCAATCGCCCTGCCAAACGGTGCCAATCCTACGGAGTAGGCGCCGTTTATCGCTTCGCTGCGGCGTTGGAGCGAATGAGCCGTCGGAGCAAGGCGTTGGCGTGCGGCGTGTCACGTGGCCCGGTCAACTTTGCATTCGCTTGGTTCGAAAAAAGACCAGCCATCATCCACGGGGACAAACGATGGCCGGATAAAGGGTCAGGTTCAAGCCCCTCACAACGCTCTTGCTATTATCGAGTCGCGCGGAAGGCCTCGGCCTTCAGGCCAGGTACGCAGGGCGCTATAGCGCTCGTGCAGAAAGACGCCACGGTTCTTGGAATAAGAGGCAACGGCTGCGGAACGGTTCAGGACCGCAACGTTCACGCCGCCAAGAACATCCTTGTCCTCGGGTACGGGTCTAGCAGCAAATCCCTGCCCTTCCAGCACCGCGGCAGTCGCAGGCTGAGGGCACGGAGAACATCAAGGCTTGACGCCGCCTCTGCACATGCAGATCAATTTTCCACCTGAGAGCCTTGCGCATAGGTTGATACACGGAACCGCTCTTTCGAGCCTGTCGCCTTTCGTCTGGCAAGGCGCCAGCCAACTGCCAATCCAATAGCGAGTACCGGAATCATTGCAAACGTAATCGTCCCATTCGGATAGTCCAATGCCATCAATAGCAGCACGACTGCGAGGAACACCAAGGTGAGCCACGACGTGAATGGCGCGCCAGGCATCCGAAACGAAACATCACGCATCTCGCCGCGATTCACTGCGCGCCGGAAGAGAATCTGGCAAAGGACGATGGACGCCCACGTCGTAATGATGCCGATGGCAGCAATATTAAGGACAATCTCAAATGCTCGCTCTGGAACGATATAGTTCAGAGGGACGCCAATCGCAATGAGGCAGATCGTCACCACAATGCCGCCATAAGGTACGCCGCGGGCATTCATCCTGGCGACGTATTGAGGAGCTGACCCACCCATGGCAAGGGACCGCAACACACGCCCAGTCGAATACAAGCCAGCATTGAGATTGGACAACGCAGCGGTGAGCACAACAACGTTCATAATGCTGTCGATATGCGGGATTCCCAGCTTGCTGAAGAACGTCACGAACGGGCTTTCATGCGCACTATATGCAGTCCAAGGAAGCAGCGTGATCAGCAACAGTACCGATCCAACGTAAAATAGTGCGATCCGCCACATGACGCTATTGATGGCTTTAGGCAACACCTTACGAGCATTTTCGGTTTCACCTGCTGCGACCCCAACAAGCTCAATGCTGGCATACGCGAATACCACACCCTGAACAATCAGAACGGCGGGAAGAATCCCATGCGGAAAGATGCCGCCATTGTTCGCGATGAGTTGCAGTCCTGGAGTATGTCCGTCAATAGTCTGTCCACTGGCGAGAAAGAATGTTCCAACAACCAAGAACAACACGATTGCGCCGACCTTGATAACGGAGAACCAGAACTCCATTTCGCCGAACAGTTTCACTCCGATCATGTTAATGACCGACACAACTGCGAGTGCTCCTAGCGCAATCGTCCACTGAGGTACGTCCGAGAAAATGGCCCAGTACTTCAAATAAATCGCAATAGCCGTGCTGTCAGCGATGCCCGTTGCCGCCCACGCTAAATAGTACATCCAGCCTGTAACAAATGAAGCGCGTTCGCCCATAAACTCACGGGTATAGGAAGCGAAACTCCCACTTGTCGGCCTGTGCATGACCAACTCGCCGAGTGCTCGCATAATGAAGAATGCGAACACACCGCACACGAGATAGGCGACTGCCAAAGCAGGCCCCGCACTCTGCAACCTGCCGCCAGCACCCAGGAACAAACCAGTCCCAATCGCGCCCCCCATCGCGATCATTTGCACGTGCCTGGGCTTTAGCTTCTTTTCATAGCCTGCTTCATGAGAAGCTAGCCAGCTTTCCTTATCGAAATTACCGTCGCCTTCTATTTTGGCAGTAGGGGCTGCTCTGTTGTTAAACCTATCCACTATGTTCCTCCTCTGTTGACGTACTTATTAAATACTTTCAACGACATATAGAGCGGATCAGCCTCGCAACCCGACCCACCCTACTAGTTGGTAAGTGCACCTGCGCAAAAAAAGGAACCATGTCGCCTGCGAGCGATGGTTCCCTCAGCCGAAACTAATGATCGCAACGTTAGTTGTCGCGGCCACGTCGCGCGCCGCCTCCCTTTGTGGCACCGGAAGGTTCATGTTTTCAATACAGGCTACCTACTAGTTGGTAATCCGTCAACCCGTGGTAACACCAATCTGGCGCCTGATGCCAGGGAAGATATGCTGTGGATCTACGACGGTTGTGCTATTTCGTCTCCGTTGCCCAGCACGGAAGCATCAGCTTTCTGCTTCAGGCCAAGCATTGATTGCCCAACCCACGCCGACTCGTCAGCTGCGGGCGTTGACGGAAGCTCGAAACTGCGCTGTTTGAGCGAACGCCACGCGGCGCAATCTGACCGACGCAGGCAAGCAGTTGCTAACGGACGGGAACAGGATCCTCGACGACACGGCGGCAGCGTGGAGTTCGCCTGGCTGCCTCGCAATATCGCCCAAATCTGGCACGACAAGCTGATTCACTGCATTTTTTTAAGGCAGTGTTCATTCCCAAGCATCCGTCCACGGTGTGGAAATGGGTTCAATGCTTACGCTAGTCGCAGCGGGCATGGGGTGCACAGCGCTCCCCGAATCGATGAGAAAAATTGCGCCAGTGGTCTCAAGCTACTTTGCGAGACAAGGCAAAAGCATGGGCTAGTAGGTTTCCCATACTAGCCCATACACCGCTCTTTCGCAGAGAGCAAAAATGCGCATAGCAGCCGCGCACGCAGCAGACGCTGCGCCCATGGAATAGCCATGAAGCAACCACACCGGTGGCCGTCTTCACGCAAGATCTCATGAGTGGAAGTCGCCGCGACTTGGAAGTCGCGGCACGAGTCTGGACTAGGGCAGGGCCCCGTCAGCGGCTCCCATCCATGCTTACGTCGCCCCGAACGTTTCGATTATGCAGCTTCACGCTCGTAGCGCGGATAGTCGGTATACCCCTTCGCCCCGATGACGCCATAAAAAGTGGATCGATCGCTTTCTGCAAGCGGCCAGCCATGTTTCATGCGCTCGACCAGGTCCGGGTTAGCAATGTACGCAGTTCCGAAGGCAATAAGGTCCAACTCACCCTTCCTCAACTCCGCATCGGCGATTTCGCGATTGAATCCGCCAGCGGCAATCAGTGTGCCTTGATAGGCTTTTCGGAACTTCGCCCCAAAGCCGGCGGGCACATCCGCGGCAGTGATGGTGGGCTGATAGTTCAGATGCACGTAGGCCAGCTCTCGCACATTGAGTTCGGCCGCGACACTCATCCAAGCCTCCTCCTCGTCGGCATAGGGCCCCAAATCGTAGAGGCGTCCAAACGGCGAGAAGCGAACACCGACCTTCTCACCGCCAATTGCTGCAGCAAGAGCGTCGATTGTTTCCAGCAGGAAGCGTTGGCGATTCGCGAGAGAACCACCATACTCATCCGTCCGCTTGTTCAATTCACTGCTGAGGAACTGGTCAAACAGGAAGCCATTCGCTGCCATGAGCTCGACTCCATCGAACCCTGCCTCCATCGCGCGCAGCGCAGATGAAACGAAGTCCATCGTGACACGTTGGACCTCTTCAGTGGTCAGTGCTCGCGGAACGCTAGGCGCGACAGGGCCGGCTTCGCCGGTTTCCGTCCATGCGTACACGGTTGTATTCGTAGCGGGCACTGTGCCCGAGGACACGGGAGCGGCATTGCCGGGTTGAATGGAAACATGAGACATCCGACCAACGTGCCACAACTGCGCGAAGATTTTGCCGCCCTTCTCATGCACAGCCGCGGTGACCTTGCGCCAGGCCTGAGTCTGTTCGTCGGTATAGAGTCCAGGCGTGTACAGGTATCCGCGGCCTTCATCGGAAATCGGCATTCCCTCAGTAATGATCAGGCCAGCCGATGCTCGCTGTGCATAATAGAGCGCCGTGAGTTCATTTGGAGTATTGTCGGTCGTTCTGGTCCGCGTCATCGGGGCCATGACCACCCGATTGGCCAATGAGATGCCGGACAGATTGTATGGGGCAAACAGATTGTTCATTTCGTTCTTCGCTAAGGAGTTGAGCGCCGAGGAGGTGACTTCGACGTGATAGAGGAAAGATGCGCTTGGCAGGTTACGCCTCGCGGATCTCCAGCGTGGGAACCATGCGGATGGCCTTGGAGAAGTTAGCCAAGTTCACCGAAGTCTTGGATACGATCTCGTGCAGCTTTTCCACCTCCTCACGCGACGCGTCAGTGTGCAACCGCACTGCGTACCTCACTTCGTCGTAGCCAGGATTAACGGTTTCGTCCAGACCGAGAAAGCCACGCAAGTCCAGCTCGCCGTCGGTTTCGATTTCAAGGCTGTGGACCGTGATCCCCATCGCTGCAGCGTTGACAACGTAACCCACCGACAGGCAAGCATTGAGCGCAGCCATGAGGAGTTCCTGAGGATTCGGTGCAGAGTTTTGCCCGAGCAATTCAGTGGGTTCGTCTGCGGCAATTTCGAAATGCCGCTGGTGTTCGACGCCACCCAGGGAATAGTGGCTAACAGTCGCCACGCTACGAGTCTGATGCTCCCATTTCGTCTTGACGTTGAAGCGGGCGCTTCGCTTTGAAATATCTTCGGCCACGCCCTTTGCAAATTGGCTCAAAGCTGCAACGTCGATACCATTCCGCTTATCATTCATGGATAAGTTCCTTCTTAAAAAGGCGCTTCTGCGCATATGAAATTTACGAGACACACATAGCGTGTCCGCTAGCTTGCGAATGCCGGCCTACTTTGTTGCCAACCTCGCTTAAATGAGAACACTATTTTCTCCACCTACTAGCTTGTACAGCCATTGATGCTGCAAGTCGCGCCGGCATCCTCCGCCGAATCTTCAACATCAGCCGCCGCCTTTAGCAGGGTCGCTTCAAAATTGGCCACTTCGCGCGCTCCCGAGACGAAAAATTTGTCATTAAAGACAAACAACGGAACGCCATTTGCTACCTGACTAGCCTCGATCTCATCACGCGCTATCTCTGATGCCAGTTCGCGGGACTCCAAATCGAAGGGCGCGCTAACGCCGAGCTCCTTTGCGAGGGCAAGAAGTACGTTGCTATCAAAGATGTTGAGTCCGTCTGTGGTAACGCCACGGTAGATTCCTTCAATCATCCGTTGCCTGTCAGCTGACGACTCGATACTCTTGACCAGAACATGCGCAGCGGTCGTATCACCAAAGCGCATGGTGTCAAAGTTGTACTGCAATCCTTCCGTTACGCCGGCTTTTGCTACTGCCGCCATCATCCCTTCGGCTGCAGCCGAATTACCAAACTTTGTGTAAAGAGTTTCCTTAAAATCCATAGGCGCCATGCCTCTAGCAAGGCGGTAGGCCTTCAGGGTGACAACTACCTCGACTTGATTTTCCAGAGCCATCACGGCTTTTTCAAAACGCCGCTTGGCAATCCAGCACCAGGGACATACGAAATCCGACCAAATCTTGACGTTGACTCGCTTCATGATTATGTTCCGCGAACCCAACCTACTAGTAGGTAGGTATTGAGATTAAATAAAAGGACCAGCCCATACAGACGGTCCTAGTGCAACCAGGGATATGATTTTCCCGCGACAATCAGTCCTTACTTATCGAGGCCGGCTACAAGTCGAACAAAACTCCAATCGAGTGTCTCACCGTCCTTCAGCGCCCAGTTAATAAAGCTCGCGCCTTCCAGTGCACTCAGCAGCTGGAATGCCTTCTGCCGCGTGCCAGGAACTGCCGGAATCTCTCCATTGACTACCCCCACATCGAAGATCTTTGTCAGCCACTTCAACTGAAGATCGAAGAAATGGTGCGTGAGTCTTTGCAAACCCACCGGTAGCGCTGCCATTTCGGCGGCGAGCGCACCACAGAGCGGCAACAAGCCGCCTTCACTACTGGCGCTGAAGGCGAGGAAAAACGCCTTCAGGCGACCTTCCAGGTCTTGATGGAGCTGTTCGATGCGCTCGAAGTCGATGCGCACCCGATCGATGTACGCTTCGACGATGGCTACACCCAAATCTTCCTTGGTGGGAAAATGGTGATGGATGCTTGCCTTCTTGATACCGACGGTGTCAACAAGGTCGGCATAGCTGAAAGCAGCGTACCCCTTCGAGCGCATCAAATTTTCCGCAGCGCACACCAGCGCTTCCCGCGTTCCCATCGCCGTCATCCGACTAACCATCCCTTCGTCATCCAATGCAGGACATTCTACCTACTAGTTGGTTGGTTGTCAAACACTCAAGCTGGGCGGTGACGATTGCCTACAGGGTCACTTCCCTATGGCGAAATGCGTAGCACTAGTAACACAGCATTAGGAGTAGCGCCGCTTCCGTCGATTGGACCGAGGGAAGCGGGGTACCAGATGAACGCAAGCTAGCTTCGAGCAACTAAGGCTTCTTGTTTCGGGGGTCTGGAATAAAGCCATCCCGGTTCGGCATCCTCACATTCGCAAGCGTCTTATGGCTCAACGTGGTAGTGGAGTCAATGATCTTCCCTTCCGAAAGGATATAGGCTGACAACGCATATACCTCATTGTTGGTCAGACTACCAGGCGCATTAAAAGGCATGGCACGCTTAATGTAATCGAAAAGAGTTGTTGCATAGGGCCAATAGCTTTCAACTGTCTTTATCGGGGCTTTAGTTGGATCATTATTTACCAGGGTGCCGCGGCCACCTATAAGGCGATCAGCAATTCCGCCTTCCAGGCTGACACCATGGCATGCGGCGCATTTTTGCTGAAAGATTTCCCTCCCCTCCTTCGCACTGCCAGCTCCTTTTGGCAATCCTGTACCATCTGGCAGAGGAGATATAAAACCCGCGAGATCGTTCTCAGTCGCAGGCGCTCCAAAGCCAAACGTTCGCACACTATCCGCGGCAATCGATAGTCCTTGGCCGCCTCCCGCGTAAAGAACGCAAAGAAGGACTACATTACGTACGCGCCTAGCCGTAGTGAACATTGGAGACCCTCCCGTCAGATGCTACTTTCCAGCTTTGGATTGCGTTCAAGTGATATACCGAGGCGACGGGTCCGTTGGTGCCACGAACTTTGGTAAGCTCAGCCAGCGTTGGCTGCCGGTATCCAGTGTCATCGACACAGCGGCTTTGCAGGACACACTCCTTCCCATCCCATTGCCATGCGAACCGGAAGCGTGTGTGACAGATCGGGAGGACAGGTCCTTGCAATTTCGCTTCCATCCAACTTTTTCCGCCATTGACGCTGATTTCAACCTTGCGGATGCTGCCCCGGCCGGACCATGCGAGCCCTGTGATCTCATAAAAGCCGGGCCCACGGAGCAACATCTCTCCCGAGGGATACGTGATTACAGACTTTGCGTCCATCTCGAATGAAAATTGGATAGCCTTCCCACTCGGAAGCAAATCAGTGTACTTGGAGGTTTCCTCTCTCGTCATAAATGGCCGGTCGGAAATCTCAAGGCGCCTTAGCCATTTGATATGCGTGTTTCCCTCATAGCCTGGAACGATCAGGCGCAACGGGTATCCTTGCTCGGGACGAATGGCTTCACCGTTCTGGCCATATGCCAGAAAACAATCCTTCAACGCCTTATCGAGAGGAATGCTCCGAGTCATGACTGCTGCGTCGCCACCTTCCGCTAACAGCCATTTAGCACCAGGCTTTATACCAACTTCGTTCAGAATCGTAGCAAGCGAAACGCCGGTCCACTCGGAGTTCGATGTCAATCCGTGCGTACCTTGCACCGTTTTCATCGTCGGCTTTATCCATTCGGTCAGACCGTTCCCTGAGCATTCAATGAATAAAATGCGGGATATAGATGGAAAACGCCTTATATCTTGCATACCAAACTTCTTGGCCTGCTTCACCATGCCATGAACGTAGAGCATGTGCTTGGAGGGATCAATAGTCGTGATACCTCCATGATGGCGTTCGAAGTGAAGTCCGGAAGGGGTGATAATCCCGAGACCATTTTGCAGCGGCGTCATCGTCCAAGATGACTGGTTTGTCGGTGTTTTAGGCCGAGTACGGATTTCGGTCTCAAACTGCGAACGCGTTCCATAGCCTCCATCCGCCCATGTGTCTTCACCCTGCACTTTGGTCGGATCTGGGGGAACCTCCCGGTTTTTCGCCCCTGCCGGTGTAGCTGACATGGCACTGCTAGCTACCCCCGCACCCATCGCGGCCATACCGCTAGCCAGGAATGCTCGACGACTAAACGAGTGGTTTTCATCGAGATAATAGGGAGAGTCGGGATTGCTTCGTTCGGTAGTCAAAAAGCTCTCTTCCCTCGATCGACGAGCTTCCACCGTTGGCCCCGCCCAAGGATCTTTTCGGCCGCCAGATTTCTCCTGCATTGGGTTGTCTCCGCATGGGTTTTGGTTATGAAACTGTACCGATCGGTCGGTACAGTGCGGCCCGTGATAATGCGCTACAGGGCCTCGATGAAATGATGCTTAGTTAAGGTTTACGGTTGCACCATGCGAAGCGCCATCTCATTTAGACGCTCCGCGATTGCCTCCGGGCTAACCGGCCCTTCAGGGCGAATCCAAAGGTAACTGTAGAAATACATCCCTAGCACGCCCTTCAAAACGACGGAATCGTAGGGCCGGAAAATTCCCAGGTCGGCCCCATCGACAAGAACCTCGCGCCACGCCTTCTCGTATTTCGAATGCAGCGCCAGGACCTCCTCTCGTCGGCCATCAGTTAGCGATTGCACGTCACGGAAGCAAACTGTCAGTTCGGCTTGGTGAGACGCAATCTTCAGCACGAGATGCTGACCAAGTACTTTGATCCTCTCGCGAGGATCCATATCTGCATCCAGCTGCTCGGCGAAAGCTGCAAGATCCGTGATGTACTCTCGCGTAATCTCGTAGAGCAAGTCCTCCTTGCTGTGAATGTGGTGGTATAGCGCTCCGCGTCCCAGTTTGACCGCCTCTTGAATCGCGCTAATGCCTACAGCGTGGTATCCCCGTTGCGCAAAAAGCTGCGCCGCAGCCCTCAGGATGCGGTCTCGTTGCAGACCGTGACTGACTCCCTTCCCCATAAGCTTGTGGCTCCCATCATTGTCTGCCCTTAAGAATAGGTCGTTGGACCGACCAGTCAATACAATCCCGCACTTTTAGCGTTTTGTGCCAAAAAAAGTGCAGATATTAGCTCATCAAGGCTGACTAGCAGTGTGGTAACGCGCATTTTCTGTACCGAACGGTCCACCAGGCTGGCCATGCTCGAGCCTCCAGGCCCGGACGGAAATGGCAAATCCCGAGAGGAGCGGCGAGCACCTCCTCGAGCGGGCGCTTCGGGCAAACGATAGGCGGCTTCTTGCCCACAAAGGGGCGCCTTATACCGAGAACTGCTTTACCATAACGATGAGTGCCGACCAGCGAAGTCGCGCCTACTTACCCCAAAACAGTGGAGACACGTGTGCCCCCGGAGTTCCATCCAGCCAAAGGCGCCCTAGCAAAACATGCCTTGGAGGCGTCTTGGCAGCGTTCTGTTGCGTCAGGATTGGCCGAAACACATCAGGTTCGCCCAACTGGGACGTCCTGGGCAGATGCCCGGGCGGTTAGGTCGCGCAACAGCAAACTTCTTAAATATGCCGAGCCTTCTGTCGAAAACACTTTCGAGCAGATGGCCGGTACCGGCACCGTGGTCGTGTTAGCCGATGCTGAGGGCATCATTGTTTGTAGCAAGGGGGATGCTGACCTAATGTCCGGGCCTTTCGGCCCCCTCTTTCAGCCGGGCGTTAGTTGGTCAGAAAGGATTGCTGGCACAAATGCCATCGGCACTTGCGTAGCCAGCCGTGCGCCAGTGACAGTCGATTTGGCCGAGCATTATCTGATCCCATTTCGGTCACTGAGCGGGGCAGCTGCGCCGTTTTTTGACTCTGCCGGCGCAATAGCAGGCGTTTTCGCTGCATACAGCACGAGCCCTGCCATCCACGCACTTCCATTGATTCGTACGGTAGCGGTGCTGATAGAGAACCGCATGCTCGTGCGTGAGATGGCCGACGAAATCGTCGTCGTTTTCCATCCTGTCGCCGAGTACCTTACGACCATCAAGCAAGCGATAGCGGTGTTTGGGCCCGACGGAAAGCTACTCGGTTCGAACAGTGCAGCACGTTGTCTCCTGAATCTGGGCCCAAGCGACACCCTGGGCAAGCGATTCACGGATTTGTTCGGGTTCAACTTTTCCTTGGAGCGCTTTGTAGACAAGGCCCGCGCGATGAGGGGCAGCCAGTTCGCGGCCTCTCTCCGGGATGGCCGCGACGTAACGATGATCGTGAACGTGGGACTTACTGGCGAGGCAGCTTGCTCAGGCCGGGCCCCCACTGATGCCGGTCAAAGTACGGACCAGCAACAAACGACGCCAAGAAGCGCACGCGTTCTGCTAAAGGACCTCGACCTCGGGGACCCGCAGATGCAACGAGCGATTCAGAAGGCTTCGATGATTCTTGGCTCCGACATCCCGCTGCTTATTGAAGGCGAATCAGGCGTTGGCAAGGAGGTCTTTACTGCTGCGTTTCACAACTCCGGGCCTCGGCACAACGGGCCTTTCGTCGCTGTCAACTGCGCAGCGATTCCAGAGGGGCTGATTGAGTCTGAACTGTTCGGTTACGAGGAAGGGGCATTTACTGGTGCGAAACGCAAAGGCTTCCCCGGAAAAATCTTGCAGGCAAATGGAGGAACGCTATTTCTTGATGAAATCGGAGACATGCCTCTATCCCTTCAAGGCAGGCTGCTGAGGGTGCTGCAGGAGCGTCAAGTCACTCCTCTCGGCAGCACGCGGAGCATGCCTGTCGATGTCTCCATCGTTTGCGCGACACATCGTTCGATGATCGAAGAGGTCACGGCCGGTCGCTTCCGCGAGGACCTTTACTATCGGCTAAATGGTCTTCGCATCCGTCTTCCATCCCTTCGGGAAAGGAAAGACATTTCTTGCCTAATTGATTTTGTCATCAACGCGGAGAGCGGCGGCAGGAAAATTGAAGTCGCACCGGACGTGCGCCACGCGCTTTGCACACACCCATGGCCAGGCAACATCCGTCAGCTTCAAATGACTCTGCGCACCGCGCTTGCAATCCTCAGGGACGGCACTGAGCTAAGGCTTGAGCATTTGCCAGATGAACTTCTTCCAACCGAAGGGTCGGAGACGCCGCTCCAGGCAGATGCGCAACCCTGCGACCTGGCACAAATTGAGATGGATGCCGTTCGACGGGCCATAGCCGCATCGGATGGCAACATGTCCGAGGCCGCGCGAGTATTGGGCATCAGTCGGAAGACGCTATACCGCAAGCTGGAGAAACTGTCGGCCCAGTCTGCGGCAGGCCAGGCTGCAAAAGAGCAGATCGCCCCGCGAACAAAGGGCACCTGATTGGGACCGATGTGGTGCCTCAATGATCTCGGGCTGGCGGCACTGCTTAACGGACCAGGTAGTGGGCGAACGGCGCTCATCGCCACCCCATCGCAACGATACAAATGCCCATCGCTGAAAGCAGCAAAAATGCGGCGCGCCGTATGGCTAACTCAGATAGCTGCGGTGGAAAACGAATGAACAACGCTGTCGTAATTGCCACCACCGGTATCGATAGCAGGCCCAGATAGACGGCGTTAGAGTCGACCCCCCCATTTGCTGCGAGGATAGTGATCCGCATCAGCGATATGGTGCCAAAAATTCCTAGAAGCGTGAGCCTTACCTGTTCCAGTGCCAGTGGCTGTATGTAGAACTGATAGATGATAGGCGGACCAGGTACGCTGAACATTCCACCTAGGACGCCACCGACACCGCCAGCCAATACAAAGCTTGTCGATGGTGAGGTCACCGCTCGCGCACGGGGACGCACGCAAAGCGTAGCCCCAGCCACCAAAACAACGACGCCAAGAGTCAGTTGCAGCAGCACGGCGCTGCGTGAGCTAACGGTTTCAAGCAGCCAAACACCTAACGGCACACCAGGAATTATCCCTAATAGCGTACGAATAAAGAGCTTTCGGTTAAGGAGATGGAGATTGCCGCGAAGCGCCAGCGCTGTGTTCACCAGCGTCATGATATTGATTGCAGTCGCGGTCGTCTCAAGTCGCACGAGTTGAAGCACGACAGCTGCGCCAAGCACGAAGATGCCAAGGGCAAACCCTGTGAAGGCTTGCAGGTAGCTCCCTATGGCAACTATGCAAAGAAAACCAATCAGGGCGGTAGTGCTCACGGTCAGCTCCAAGGCGCGTCGGACCAAAAATTAACCGCGCCACGTTCTTGTTCTCTCATTAAGCTTGGTGACAAATGAGACAAGGCGCGACTGAGTCGCGCCTTGTCTTGACTTTTATGCCACTACCCCGCACTCACTGTCTAGCGCTGCCTTACGGCGACTGAGCGCAACAAGCCCGATAAGTGCCATCACTTCTGAGGCAACGAGCAGCGCTGAGATCGGCCAGGTACCGTACTTCGGAAGCACTGCGGTTGAAAATAGAGGAACGAGTCCGCCGATGATCGTCGCAGCCTGGCTGCCTAGCGAGATGCCGGTATACCTGAGTTGCTCGGGGAACAACTCGGTAAAGTACGCCGGCAGGACTCCCCACATAGCCCAGAGGGGGCCAGCCATCAACAGCATTGCCAGCCAGATCCACTTGATCTCACCGAGGTCAGCGATTGTGAAAAACGGGAACGCTATAGCAGTGAGAATCACAAACCCAGTCAGGAAGATCGGCCTCTTTCCAATACGGTCCGACAATGCTCCCGCAGCTAGGATGACAAGGGTGAGCAAAAGGTTGACCACTACAACACCGAGAAGCACCATCGATCTGTCCAACTTCAGGACGGAGGTGGCGTAATAGGTCAGAAACACCCACACTGTGTAGAACGGGACCGTAATCGCACCCAGGTAGACGAACGCGGTATACACGACAACCCCCGGATGATCCCGCAGCACTTCGACAACGGGAAACTTGGCAATCTTGCCCGCTGCTTGCGCTTTTCGGAAGGCAGGCGTCTCAGTGACCTTCATGCGGATATACAGGCCTGACAGCAGCATGACGATGCTGAGCAGGAACGGGACGCGCCAGCCCCAGGACATGAACTGTTCCTTGGTCAGAAAGTACGAAGCACTGAAAAGGACCGCGGTCGCAATAGCCAGCCCAAGCGTGGCACCGATTTGAACAACGCTACCAAAAAAGCCGCGGCGAGCCGGCGGTGAATACTCAACGGCCATCAACACCGCGCCACCCCATTCACCCCCTAGCGCAATGCCCTGCATGAATCGGCAGGTGGTCAGCAGAATCGGAGCCCAAACGCCGATCACCTCATAAGTCGGCAGCAACCCGATTGCGAAAGTCGACGCACCCATCATTGTGAGTGTAGTGATGAGCATGGTCTTTCGCCCGATTCGGTCCCCGAAGTGCCCGAAAAGAACGCCTCCCAGTGGTCGAGCGACAAACCCGACCGCCAAAGTGCCGAATGAAGCGAGCGTGCCGGCAACTGAAGAATACGCTGGAAAGAAAAGTTGGCCGAAAACTAGTGCTGCAGTAAAGCCATACAAAAAGAAGTCGTACCACTCCATGATGGTTCCAACCATACTTGCGGTTGAAACTCGCGCGGGGGATACCGGCATCTCGTTGTCTAGAGAATTGCTGGTCATCGTTGTCTCCTCGTTTCGTGTCGAAGATGGATCTAGTAGTAGTGCGCTATTGATTTAATTGGTTGCGCAAATGACGGGTGGGGGATTTCACCAAGCCGTCGTGACCATGGCTACAGCTTCATATCGGGATCTACGTAGATGGCCTCTCCTTCCATATCGACCCTGTAAACATTTAGTGGGCACTCGGCGAGTCCCACGGGCTCCCCTGTTGCTACGTTCCACTGCCACATATGCTGGTGGCAGGTCAGCACTTCACCGTCGAACAGCCCATCTTCCAACCGTACCTCCTGATGTGGGCAAACGCCATCGCAGGCGTAAACCTGGTCATCCACCCGCAACAGAAGAATGGAGGCTCCGCCGGCGAGATCGAAGGTGGCCATGCCGTTCTCGGCAATGTCCCGGCGGTCACAGACATAATGACGTGCCATTTCCTTTCTCCTTGCGAGTCAGTTAAATTTGTCGTACGAAATACACGTCGGACTGAGCTTTCCTTGCAGCACAAGTCCGCGCATGGCCGCGTCAACCGCCGGAGGGGGACCGGCTAGAAAGGCGTGGACATCCGAAAGTCGTCCCTCCATCTGCTTCAGCGCAACCTCGTGAACGAGACCCCGTGTGAACGCCAACCCTGGGTACTGATGTGCGACATCTAGCGAAACCGACTCATCGGAGATGCAAATCGTGACGTCGAGTCCGCCTCGTGCTGCACGCGCGAAATCAGCTAGGCGCTCCAAAAAGAACGTGTCTCGCATAGACCGCACGCCGAAGAAAACAGCCCCCGTCCTTTCCCAAAAATAGTCTAGCTCTTGCGCATGGGAAAGAATGGACATCATCCCCGCCACTCCGCTGCCTCCGGCAATACAGAGCAAGTTCTTCTGCTGCGAAGGTTTGAAGACGGCTTGTCCAAATGGGCCCATTACACGCACAGCTGTTCCCACCTGATTCGCCCCAAAGTAAGCTTCCGAAAGTCCTCCCCCGGGCTTCCTCTTGATCAACAGTTCAAGCCTGCAAGAGTCACGCTCGTGATTGACGATTGAATATGCCCGGTAGCCACTGAGACCTGGAGTTGCAAGCAGCACAAACTGGCCCGCCTGATAGTTCATCGGCTCCTGAAGTTCGATCTCCCATGAGGCCACATCGTGCGTCAGCAACTCCCAACGGGTCACTGTCCCATTTGCGGCGAACGGCAGAACTTCCTCAGGCGCAACCCGTGCTACGGACTGCTTCAACTCGATTTCGCAGTCACCCCGTGGCGCACACTGGCACAGCAGAATTTCGTCAGCTTTCGCTGCTGATTTTTTTCCGGGCGCGGCACTCCACAGGTCTTCGACCTTGCCTGCCGTGAGCCGCGCGCTGCAACTGCCACAAGTTCCGCTCGCGCATGCATATGGCAATGCATAGCCTCTGGAAAGCCCCGCCATCAACAAGCTCTGGCCCTCGTCGGCCTCGAACTCATGGCGCTCGTTCCGAGAGTGAATGGTGATCTTCATAATGTTCATGACTCTAGAAAGGAACGTGATAGCCTTTTCCGAGCATTCTGGTATCCAGTCGTACCTCTCGCTGCACCAGTAGTGCCCCGTCGCTGCCGAGCTGGATCTCATCGAGATACTTGCCGACTGCAACGAGAGAGGTAGTCCCACCTTGTAGCTCCGTGCGGAATACCTGAAGTGCCGACATCACCTTCACATGTCCTTCCCGGTCTGCCGGTTCTACTGTGAAGATCGAAAAATGGCGCGTGAGCGGTGTCCGGTCCATGTTCTGCTTCGGCAGCAGGTTGAACAGATCCTTCAGATCAAGCTTGCTCTTCTCCAGCCAGAGCATGTCTTTTCGGATTTCCGGACTATATGCCGCGATGCGATAGTTGAAGCTCTCGTGGCAGAGGGCCAGATACCCTGGGTAGTCATTTCCATCCAGCGCCAGGCATGATTTTGCGATCAGCGCGCGAACGGTGCTTTCGATTTCCATGTCGATGTCCTGTATTAAGTGTCGGAATTTTCTGGTTCAGGGCTTACAGCTCGCAAAAGGGGTCAGATGCCTTACGCCCCATGCGACGACTCCATTCCTGATAGAAGTGGCGCATGCCAACTTCGTCGTGAATCTTGTTGTTCTCTACCCGTGCATGCAGGATGACGGGAGCTTCGGTCCGGTCGGCAAGCGCAAGACCCTGTCCATATGCCCCCATGAGATCCTCAGGGAGATTGCGTCCAAATGGGCCCCAGATGGAGTTATGCATACGAACACGCGCTGCCCGCTCTTCGGGGGTATCAGCCTTTAGACCGAAGCCGCGATACTCGATAAGAAGCTTGTTCGGGCCGAGCGGAAGAACCGTGTCAAGCCGGAATGCCGGAGCTCGAATATTGAACGTCGCACCGGGAAAGAGGTCGACCAGCGCCCAACGGTTGGGACCCAACCCTGGCCAGCCGAGCGTCTGCTTTTCATGGCCTTTCATTGCGTCGTACTTCAGCATCATGTCCGTAACTTGGGCATGACCGCCTTCGAAGGTGACGAACTCCCGGTCGAAGTAGCCGGGCTGCAGCATACCCGTGACGCGGTTGTGGTAGTGCATGTAGTCGTGGTACAGCTCGCAATTGGTGTCATGCCAAAGCTTGTAGTTACCTTCGACAACCGCGCGGTGGTAATGGAAGATCTCCAGAGGCTCTGCCAGCATCTCTGCCAACGGATCAAGAGCGCCGTTGAGATACTCTTTGAGCGAAGGCCCGTTATCGTCGACGTTGACCCATACGAAACCGCCGTGCGCAACTTCCGACCGGAATTCGCGCAAGCTGTAATCGCACTTCGACACACGATCCTGGTAGCCCTCCTTTTCGCGAGGGATATCGACGCAGTTCCCGCGCGCATCAAATGCCCACGCATGGAAAATGCAAGTGATGCGCTTTGGCCCGCCGGACGCGCTCGCTGCCGCAATCGATCCAGAGGCTTCGTGCAAGAGCAAGTTGCCTCGGTGAGGACAGATATTGTTGAAGACGTGAATCTTGTTGTCCTCGTCTCGGATGATGATCATGTTGTGGCCGCCGGGGTGCTCGTACAGGCGGTAGTCAAGCGGAGCCGGCAACTCGCTTTCATGACAGGCGACCAGCCAACATTTGTCGAAGATCTGCTGTTGTTCTTCCTTGAAGATCTCTTCATCTGTGTAGATCCTCGGATCTACGAACTGCGATGCGGTAAGGGAAGGTCTCCGGGTCCATTCCGAGCCGTTGCGCGACATTTCTGCTCCTTGTGTGGGTCAAGTAAGTGGACTGCACCCTTTCCTCTACAGGTTCTGTGCCAGCCAGGCTTTACCTAGGGGAAATCCCGACGCTCGATGCGCCCGAAGGGAGTAATTCATGCTGTTTTCCGCAGTGCAACACGCGCTCGGCCCTATTCGGAGAGCGGCACCTGTGTCGAACCGACCCAGCTCCCCCGCGCGCGCTGTAGCGTTTGGAAACACCTGTTACCCCACCCATCAATAGCGCCAGGCAGCTTCAGCTCCGCGTAGCAGGCAGTTATTGAAGGTCTGCGGCAAGAACAGGAGCCGCACCGGACTTGGCACGACCATTGCAGTTTCCGTCGTCAGCCGCTAGCCGACAGGTGCATTCACCGTGTCTTCCCGGCAAGACCCGCACCCGCGTACCGAGGAGACAGGACGAGGGTGCGGAGAGAGTTCCAAGTCTGACTTGCAATCCCAAAGGAGCAGGAATGTTCGACGACCATCGCAACTTCATTGATGGGGTGTTTTCCAAACAAGCTTCAACTGCGCAGTTGGCGGTACTGAATCCAGCAACCAACGAGACGCTCGGCTACATTCCCGATTCGGATCGAGCCGACATCAATGCTGCGGTTGCGGCAGCACGTCGCGCGCAAGGCCCCTGGGAACGGCTTCCGGCCATTGAGCGCGCCAGTTTTCTGCGCCGCATTTCCGCGAAGATTCGTGAAAACAAAGCGTACCTTGCGGAGCTGATTACCCGCGAACAAGGCAAGGTACTGAGCCTGGCGGAGGTGGAGGTAAACTTCACCGCCGACTACATTGACTACATGGCCGAATGGGCGCGCCGTATTGAAGGCGAGGTTCTCACCAGCGACCGCCCGAACGAAACGATTCTGCTGCTGCGCAAACCAATCGGCGTAGTCGCCGGGATCCTTCCGTGGAACTTCCCATTCTTCCTGATTGCTCGTAAGATGGCTCCCGCTCTTGTGGCCGGCAACACGATTGTCATCAAGCCGAGCGAAGAGACGCCGCTGAACGCATTTGAGTTTGCGAAGCTGGTCGCCGAGTGCGACTTGCCTCCAGGTGTTTTCAATCTGGTTGGCGGCGGCCGAGACGCAGGCGCGACGCTGGCCGGCCATGCCGGCGTGGATCTTGTATCGTTCACGGGAAGTGTCGGCACTGGCGTTCATATCATGCTAGCGGCCGCCCAAAATCTGACGCGGGTCAATCTGGAGCTGGGCGGGAAGGCGCCGGCGATCGTCCTTGCCAGCGCTGATCTTGACCTGGCAGCCAACGCCATCTACCACTCACGCATTCTGAATTCCGGACAAGTCTGCAATTGCGCAGAGCGCGTCTACGTTGAGCGCTCAGTCGTTCCGGCCTTCACTGAGAAGATCGTCGCGCTGATGAAGTCGGCTACCTTCGGCGACCCCCTAGTAGACCGGACCGTCACCATGGGTCCGCTGGTCAGCGCCGCGCAGCTCTCGAAGGTCGCTGCCGCGGTCGAGACAGCCAAAAGTCAAGGCGCGCGGGTGGCGCTTGGTGGCAAGGTTGCAGACCGCGCCGTCGGCCACCATTACGAGCCGACTGTGCTGGTTGATTGCAACCATGACATGGACATCATGCGGACGGAGACGTTCGGCCCAGTGCTCCCGATCCAGGCCGTTGATTCGCTGGACGAAGCAATTCGCTACGCAAACGACTCGGAGTATGGGCTGACTTCATCCATCTTCACCAATGATCTGAATGCGGCCATGCACGCGTGCCGCGAGCTAAAATTCGGTGAGACCTACGTCAATCGCGAGCACTTCGAGGCGATGCAGGGCTTCCATGCGGGCCGACGGAAGTCTGGCATCGGCGGTGCAGACGGCAAGCATGGCCTCTATGAGTATATGGAAACACACGCCATCTACATGCAGACGAGGTAAGTCAGCCATTGCCACGTAAAGAGGTGTTGCTCAAGTAGGGCAATGCCTCTGTCTCGCTCTCCCGCTTCACCCGTTCAAACCGCTCGAACTGGCGTCGTGCTCGAATCATGAAATCGTAGGCAATTTTCCTCGAGCGCAACACAGCATCGACGCGTGTAGGCCTCACCGCGCTACTCTTCGGCTCGTCAACAAAGTCGGTCTCCAGGGCTAGGGTGGATAAGGCCCACGTCCTCTCTCTTGAAGATGCCGGCGCCCGGGACGGGGTCGCACTATCCCTTCAAGATCCGCGCCTTCTCAGGTGAGCCGCCGCCCAGGACGCCGGCGCGGCATTGAGTCTACGCACGGGTAACTGGCGCCGCGGGCACATCTGCAAGCACTTCACTTTGGTAGCCCAACCTTTAGCGCTGTCAAGTACGCCCCTAGTCACGAAGCCACCGACTGCAGAACCCCGCCTCCACCCTCGCGAGACGCTGAGCCACCAAACTCCCGGTGGCATCTCTCGCCCTCCGGCCCATCACCTGGCTGCTTGTAGCAACCGCAACCTTGGCTACTCAATCCGCCAGAATTCGAACATAGCTTCACTATTTTCGTGTCAATAGGGCTTTAACCTATTGTGAAATGTCAGATTGGACCAGCTCACGTTGACTCCCCACTGTCACGATACATAAACTCCATCGAAACACGTAACGAATCCAAACAACCATTTTGAGTTTTTATTTAGAAGAAAAAAAGTTGAAAGTTTCATTTTGCCGAAACAATCAATTAAGGAGACATTGTGTTCCAAAGGAAGGATTTTCATTCGCCACACATTTATTTATCTCTGCATACTGTTATCCGTGATCAGCAATAACGAAATGTAGTTCTCGAGAAATTCCATGGAAAACACTGCAACTTCTCTTTCCCATTTGAAATTTGGCCTTAACTATACGGAGAACGAAGCACGCCAGGTTTACAAGAAGGTCACGCGGAGGCTCATTCCATTTCTTTTCATCTGCTATGTATTCGCGTATCTCGATCGCGTTAACATTGGCTTCGCAGCCTTGCAAATGAAACAGAATCTTCATTTCTCGGATGCCATATATGGCTTCGGTGCCGGGATATTTTTCATCGGCTATTTTTTGTTTGAAGTGCCGAGCAACCTCCTCCTTCAGAAGATCGGCGCGCGAAAGACGCTCACCCGCATCATGGTGCTGTGGGGTCTTGTCTCCGCGAGCTTCGCGTTTGTTCAAACTCCAATCCAGTTCTATATTGCCCGCTTTCTTCTTGGCGTCTTCGAAGCGGGATTCTTTCCGGGCATTGTCCTTTACCTAACCTACTGGTATCCGCCAGCGATGCGCGGACGGCCCATAGGCTTATTTATGACTGCCATTGCAGTAGCGGGAATCATCGGTGGTCCTCTTTCAGGCTGGATTTTGACTTATATGGGGGGAACGAACGGGTGGGCAGGTTGGCAGTGGATGTTCGTGGTCGAGGCAATTCCGTCCGTTATATTGGGCCTGCTGGTTATGACCGCTCTAGTAGACAGCCCCAAGGATGCGCGTTGGCTTTCGATACGCGAAAAGGAGCTATTGATCCACAATCTCGATACATCAATCGAGGTAGCACAACGTGAACACTCCTTCCGGAAGATTATCCGAGACCACAAAGTCTATATCCTAGGCCTGGCGTACTTCTCAATCGCGATCGGTTTCTATGCCATTAGTTTCTGGCTGCCGACAATTATTCGTGGATTTGGCGTTAGCAGTCCCTTAGAAATTGGATTTCTCAGTGCACTTCCCAGTACTGCTGGTGCAGTCGCCATGGTTGCAATTGCGAGGCACTCCGACAAGACGGCTGAACGACGCTGGCACACAGCTTTGTGCATGATCATTGGCGGTACGGCCTTAACCGCCGCGACGATGCTTAGTGGAAATCTTGCTTTAGCTCTGTGCACTCTTTCGATAGCGACAGCAAGTCTGCTGGCTGCCATGCCGGTCTTTTGGACGATTCCCACATCGTATCTATCAGGTTCTGCAGCTGCTGGTGGGATTGCACTCATCAACTCGATTGGGCTGGTTGGAGGCTTTGTCAGCCCGTCAGTAGTCGGATGGCTGAAAACGACGATGGGCAGCCTTGACTACGGCCTATATTTCGCGGGTGGAGCACTAACCCTCGGGGCGATTTTGCTGTTGTCATGTATCCCCTCTCGCTTGCTCAGAATTAGCAAAGCGAATTGACCAGTCCCATCATCAAAAAAAAGAATAGGAACAAGAAGCGAAATGAAAATCACCAAAATCGAAATCTTTGACTGCGAAGTCAATCGCCGCGATCCCTCGATGTTCAAGTTCAACCCTGTACTGCTGCGGGTACACACTGATGAGGGAGTAAGCGGTCTAGGAGAAGTTGGGCTCGCCTACGGAGCGGGGGCAAAAGCCGCGGTAGGCATGCTGCGAGACCTCGCGCCATACGCAATCGGCAGAGACCCCATGAATGTCGAAGCCTTGTGGGAGGGAATGTTTCGTGGCACATACTGGGGTATGGGTGGCGGACCCGTGGTCTACGGAGGCATCAGTGCCTACGACATTGCCATGTGGGACATCCGGGGGAAAGTCTTGGGCGCGCCAATCTATCAACTGCTCGGCGGGAAAACCAATGACAACCTGCGCACTTATGCAAGCCAGCTACAGTTTGGTTGGGGTGACCATTATCAAGTCAATACGGAGCCGGAGCAGTATGCAGCGACGGCACGCATCGCATTGGCCGAAGGATATGATGCAGTCAAAGTCGACCCCATCATGATCGGCCGGGATGGTTCGCTAGGCAGCTTCCAAGGCTTGAATCAGCGCTATTTCGGCCTATTGCAGCACGACGACATCAAAATGGGGGTCGAGCGTATTGCGGCAATCAGAGAGGCAGTAGGCCCCAACGTCGACATCATTTGTGAGATTCACTCGTTGTTGGGAACGAACTCCTCGATTCAGTTTGCGCGCGCGCTTGAGCCGTACAACATCTTCTATTATGAAGAGCCGATTAATCCACTGAATACCAAGAATTTTTCCAAGGTAGCCAATAGCATTAAAATTCCTGTGGCGACGGGTGAACGGTCCTACACCCGCTGGGGATATCGCGAATTGCTCGAACAGCAAGCACTAGCGGTAGTACAACCGGACCTGTGCCTGGTAGGTGGAATTACCGAAGGAAAGAAAATCTGCGATCTCGCTAACATCTATGACGCCACTGTTCAGGTGCACGTCTGCGGCGGGCCAGTCTCCACTGCAGCGTCGCTGCACATAGAAGCCGTAATTCCAAATTTCATTATTCACGAACACCACACGTTCGCACTGAAATCGTGTATCCGAGAGCTATGCATTAATGATTATCAGCCAGAAAATGGTCAATATCGAATTCCTGATGCTCCGGGACTTGGCCAGGAACTCAACGACGAAATTGCGATGGGCTATCTTGCCCATACCATCGAGTAGAATGACCTGATGCGCCAGGGAGAAGACGACTCGGAGTCAGTCTTGACTTCTGCTAAGCAGGGTCTTCTCCCTGGGCGTGAAACTACCGCTTATATGCTCCTCAAGTTTCGCACAAGCCTGGTCAACGTCCCCTTCTCCAAGTAGCTCGACAATACGCTTGTGGAATCCGAGCGATATCTGGAGGTGGGAATCTGGGAATGTCAGCCCGCTACGCATGGCCCAAACTTTTGTTGCAATCGTGCTGTAAGCCTTGGAGAGGTATGGATTATCTGAGAAGCGTAAAAGAAGTTGATGGAATTCGCTGTCGAGCTTCCTATACCCTTCCCTATAATTGCTGTCTTCGTGCTGCAGTTGATCCGCCTTCTGCAAATTTGCTTTTAGCGCCGGTAGCAACCTTGATGGGCCTGCCATCATTGCTGATCTGAGTGCCGCACTTTCCAATAAGCAGCGGACAGAACTTATCTGCTCGATTTCCGCTTCGTCGAGCGTAAAGATGAAGCTTCCCGCTCGAGGTTGAATCTGAATAAGACCATCCGCAGCAAGACAGCGTATTGCCGCACGGATCGGGGCCTTGCTAACCCCAAATAGCTGGGAAAGCTGGTTTTCTGTTATTTTTTCTCCCATCTCCAGCTCACCATTTGCAATCATGCTCTTTATCCTGTCATGGATTGCTAGCGTCTTCATAGAACCTTCTTTTATAGTATCCACGGATATCTCCTCTATTCCTTTCCGAGATATTCTTGTGACGTCAAAAGTGGAGGGCCGTGAACTGGTTCAGGATGCACCAAACTTCGTGGTGTAGACAGGCTGGTTTGCTACCCGCCTGATGTTCTCTACAAAACCCAATCACACAGGACTTGTGGGACTGCGGTCGTAATTCCAAGGCACAGAGACTCGCCTGGATAATCTGGCATTCTTGTGGGACCTTTTAGAAGTAACGTCGATTTGCTGGTCACCCCATCTGACTGCTCAGCGCTTGGCTCTAACTCCTTCCGCAAGGCATGAAGAGCCACAGAATGGTGGTCGCTGCGCGAGATCACCAGTTTGCCACTCTGCCGCTGCAACAATTTCATACCTAGCCGCACTTCCAGATTCTTGACCCGCGTGGTGACATTGGACGGCACCCGGTTTAGTTGCGCAGCCGCCTTTGTGATGCCGCCGCCATAATCGACCGCGGCCTGGAACACCTGCAGGGAATCGAGATTTCTGAAACAGTGGGCATTTTTGGCCATGTTCCTAGGGACAGCCACTCCTTACTCCCTTCCACAACTGCGCTCTGGGCCGGCTAATTTCTCCCCGGGAGAATGCCACTTCAAGGTCTGAGGGCATTCCACGCCGACGCCTCAGCTTCATCTGCTGTGCAAAGCAATGCGGCTATCGTCTCGCCAGCGGCTTGTGAGCTATCGCTCGGCTGTAGTATTTGCTTTCGCATCATGGATATTGCCTTGATGCACTGCCTGAGTGCTTGTTCCTTCTTCAGCTCCTCTTCCTGAGCAAGAGACGGAAAGCCGGGAGGCCCCTCCTGCCAACCGCTTCGTGGCTCGCTATAGCTCAGCAGAAGATTCTCAATAAGTGCCAGATCCTGATCTAGGCGAGCATTCAACTGGTCAATCACCCAGCGGCTGAACTGTCGACTGTCGTCGAGCAACCACTGGAATGTGGCTAGTGGGACTAGCGCGACAGCGCTAGCACGGACAGAACTCACGGCATAAGGCCGGGGCTGCCGGTTCAGTATGGCGCCTACGCCGAGCCACGCTCCAGCGAACACGCTCGAAAAGGCAATGCTCCGACCACCGCCGTCAACTGCATCGATTCTCAAAGCGCCTTCGATCACACCGAGCCAGTGCTGAGGCGCCGACCCACGCTGACAGACTACTTCACCAGCCAGATAGCGCTGGACGGACGCGTCCTGCTTGACGCGATCAAGCTGCTCGTCGCTCAGCCCCACACTCCAAGCAGCAGCGTCGATGAATCGAGAAAGATCAATGGACATGGTCCTCAGCACTGGTTGCGCACTAGCGTCATTGAAACCGGACTCCCGAGACCCGCGATAGGTCCCGGGAGCCAGTGTCACTGACTCTGGCTCAGCTGCTCCAGGATTCCCGGATTCTCCAGCGTCGAAATGTCCTGCGTAATGTGCTCACCCTTTGCCAGGGATCGCAGCAGGCGCCGCATGATCTTGCCCGAGCGCGTCTTAGGCAGGTTGTCCCCGAACCGAATTTCCTTCGGCTTGGCGATAGGGCCAATTTCCCTGCCTACCCAGCTACGCAACTCGGCCGCAATCCGGTGGGACTCATCACCTTCTGGGCGCGCGCGTTTGAGGACCACGAAGGCACAGATTGCCTCGCCCGTCGTATCATCGGGACGCCCTACCACTGCTGCCTCGGCCACCAAGGGGTTAGACACCAACGCCGACTCAATTTCCATCGTGCCCATTCGGTGCCCCGACACATTCAGCACGTCGTCGATGCGGCCCATGATGGTGAAGTACGCGGTGTTCTTATCGCGGATCGAGCCATCACCGGCTAGGTAAAGCTTACCGCCCAGCTCCTCTGGAAAGTAGCTCTTCTTGAACCGCGTGGGGTCGCCCCAGATGGTGCGAATCATCGACGGCCACGGCCGCTTGATCACCAGGATACCGCCGTTTCCGTTGGGCACCTCTTGGCCAGTCTCGTCGACAATGGCCGCCATGATGCCAGGCAACGGCAGCGTGCAGGAACCCGGAACCAACGAAGTTGCGCCCGGCAGCGGCGCAATCATATGGCCACCCGTTTCAGTCTGCCAGAACGTGTCGGCGACGGGGCACCGCCCCCCGCCAACGTTGGTGTGGTACCACATCCAAGCCTCTGGATTGATTGGCTCGCCTGCGGTTCCTAGCAGACGAAGGCTCGACAAATCGTACTGCTTCGGATGGATATTCTCGTCAGCTTCCGCTGCTTTGATCAGCGCGCGAATGGCTGTCGGCGCGGTGTAGAAAATGTTGACCTTGTGGCGCGCGATCATGTCCCAGAAGCGGCCCGCGTCAGGATAGGTCGGAATACCTTCAAACAGGACCTGCGTAGCGCCGGCCGCCAGTGGTCCATACGCGATATATGTATGCCCAGTAACCCAGCCAATATCAGCAGTACACCAGAAGATGTCATCGGGCTTGATGTCGAAGGTCCACTTCATCGTCATCCTTGCCCACAGCAAATAGCCCCCGGTGCTGTGCTGCACGCCCTTTGGCTTCCCCGTTGAGCCTGACGTGTAGAGCACGAACAGAGGATGCTCTGCGCTGACGGGCTCAGCCTCACAGGTATCCGGCTGGTTGGCGCAGAGGTCCTGCATCCAGTGGTCGCGCCCTGCTGTCCATCCCACGTTTCCGCCGGTGCGGCGGTAGACGATGACGTTCTCAACTGCCTCGCAGCCGCCCAGCGCCAGCGCATCATCTGCGATTGCCTTCAGCGAGAGCGCTTTGCCGCCACGCATCTGCTCGTCGGCTGTAATCAGCGCCACCGCCCCCACATCCGTGATCCGCTCATGGAGCGACTTTGCGGAGAAGCCGCCAAACACGACAGAGTGAGTAGCCCCTAGGCGCGCGCAGGCCTGCATTGCGATCACACACTCCACGGACATCGGCATGTAGATGACGACTCGGTCGCCCTTCTTGATGCCGCGCGTCTTCAGCCCATTGGCAAACCTGCATACCCTAGCGTGCAACTCGCGGTAGGTGAAGCGTGTCACCGTACCGTCGTCGGCCTCGAACACGATTGCGACCTTATCAGCATTGCCGTTCTGAAGGTTGCGGTCCAAGCAGTTATACGACGCGTTCAGCTCGCCATCTTCAAACCATGTATAGAACGGCGCATTGCTTTCGTCCAGCACCTTGGTAAAGGGCTTGTGCCAGTGCAGCAGCTCGTGCGCGTGACGAGCCCAAAAACCTTCATAGTCGCGCTCGGCTTCCTCGCACAACGCGTGATAGGCATCCATACCACGAACCGCGGCGACGGAACTGAATTCCGAGGGAGGTGGGAAAATACGGTGTTCCTGCAGGTGTGATTCAATCATCGTCATTGCTCTCAAGAAAACAATCCGTGCTGCACCGAGGCGTCGGCGCTCGCCCTCCGCGGCCCGACTCCTACGACCAGGTCAAATTTTCGGCCTTACTCTGAATGGTTGCTGGCGGACCAAGTCAACGCCGTCGCTCGTGCTGAGCCATCGGCTTCTCTTGCTTGCGCCAGGCAGCCGGTGGGATCCCAAACTCTCGCTTGAAAGCTCTGTTGAACGAGGTCTCAGATTCATAGCCAACCTTGGCAGCAATTTGGGCAAGACAGTCCTCTGTAGCAAGCAACGCACTTGCCGCCAACGAGATTCTCCACCGCACCAAATACTGCATGGGTGGTTCACCGAGACTTGCAACGAAACGGCCAGCGAGCGCCGAACGAGAAAGACCAACTGCCTTCGCGATCTGCTCTACTGTCCAAGGGGCCGCGGGGTCTTGATGCATGAGCGATAGCGCCCGTTGGACGAACCGGTCATTTGAGACGAGCAGAATCGATCCTTTGATCCGCTCTGCCTCCTTCACGTAATAGCGCATTGCTTCAACAAGCATGAGCTCAGAAATTCTCTGTACGACAATAGAACTCCCTACCGCCACACATGCTGACTCGGCAAGGCATGTCGTCATCGAGACACGAAGCCATTCAGCAAGAGGGTCGCCCCGAGGGATTCTCAGGAATCTCGGCATGCCCGTGAGCAGGGATGAAAGTCCCTGCCCTCCCTCAAACGCGACGAATCCGCATACCATTTTTGCAGCTCGGTCGAACTGAACTTCCTTCGTTACGCCATACCTTTGTACGTCAATACCGTTTCGAAGGTTCTCGCATTTCACTTCAATTGAACGCAACCGCTGATTGTCCTGACCACTACCTGCAAGGAAGTGGCTGTCGCCTTGAGGAAAAAATATCATGTCACCGGCGCTAAGCTCGACTTCTCCGCCGTCTTGCATCCATGCCAGACATTGGCCTTCCGTGACCAGATGGAATGCCATCAGGATCTCCGAGCGAGGCGACAAGAAGTCCATAATCGCTTGCGGGGCCGGGCTGACATAGCACCACTGCGAACGCAGTTCGGACTCAAGAAAGACTGAGCCGGTCAGCCGCATAGAGCGGAGGATGTCTGCGAGTACATCCATCACGCCTCCGCCCTCTGATTGGCCTCCACCTTACCGCTACACCGTCGCATGTCGCCGCGCGAACCCGCCATCTCCTCAAATACCCAGTCTCGAAAGGAGCGGACGACTGGCCGATCCAAGGAGCGCTGCGGACAAGTGAAGTAGTATGAATACGGGCAGTCAAGCGCATACGTCACGGGGGCCACCAGAAGGCCGGACGCGATCTCCGGTTGAACAAACCGGCCGTCCATCAACAAGATTCCTTGACCCGCGATTGCGGCCTCCAAGGCGAGCAGCGCGTTGCCAAAACGCCGCTCTTTAAGTGATGCCGGTTCCTGCATGGATGCTGCAGCAGACCATTCTGACCACCCGAACTTTTCCGTAGCACGGGACGTCGACGTGTCGCAGAGCAAAGGACCATCCATCAGCCTGTCCGGGGACGTGGCAATCTCCTGGGCTAGTTCGGGCGAGCAAAACGGCTTGAGTTGAACGTCCAGCAACTTCTGCACATGAAGATCCGGATAAATTCCATGCCCCAGTCGGATAGAGAGGTCAATGCCGGTTCTCAAGAAACCAGCAGCATCTGGCGGATTTACCGTTTCAGAATCTATGGAACCGATGCTGGCCTGGATGCGAACCTCCACCTCCGGACAACGTTCGTAAAAATGATGCAAGCGCGGAACGAGCCATTTGGTGGCAAACAAAGGCTCGGCGCATACGGTAATGCCCCACTGCGAATTTCCTTCGCGGCGCATTTGCTCAACCGCATCACTCAACGCCTCAAAGCCCTGTTGCAGCAAAGGCAGAGCCGCAACAGCAACTGGTGTCAGACTGACCGTCCTGTTGTGTCGCAGGAACAATTCCACGCCGAGATACTCTTCGAGGGCCTTGACCTGGTGGCTGACCGCAGCCGGCGTGACGTGCAGCTCTTTGGCAGCACGAGCAAAGCTCCTTGTCCGTGCGGCGGCCTCAAAATACAGTAAGGCAATTAGTGGGGGCAAACGTCTCATGGTCTCCGTCTCGTTCGTCCATCAGCGAAATCCCGTCCGATCTGGAAGCCACATCCGGCAGTAGACGACTACCCCGATGCTGCAATCCTTCAAAATAGCTATCGCTCACAAGGGTCAAGCGAAGCGATATTGATGCTCAGTAGCTCCAGACGGGCTTTCGTTTGGACAGGAAAGCATCGATACCCTCCTGCGCATCTTTGCCCATCAAGCTGACTGCGATTCCGTCAGTTGCAAAGTCATAGGCATCTGCAAGCTCCATCTCACGCTGCCGATAAAACTGCGATTTCCCAAACCGTAGGGCGACACCACTCTTGCTCGCAATCTCACTTGCGAGATTCGCCACCGTCTGGTCGAGCTCATCATGCGGGACAACCTCATTGACGAGGCCCCACTGCGCGACCGTTTTCGCGTCAAAGAAACGACCCGTGAAGAGCATGTTGAATGCGTGACGCGCTGGAATGGCCCGCGTGATGGCGACAGCAGGCGTCGCACAGAATGAGCCCAGGTTTATTCCGGCAGCGGCAAACCTTGCATTGGTACTGGCGATAGCCAGATCACATGCTGCGACAAGCTGACAGCCCGCCGCGGTTGCATCGCCATGGACTTTGGCAATAACCGGCACCGGCGTGGCTCGAATGCTCATCATTACTCTCGAACACAGCGCGAACAAGGAGCGGTAGTAATCGAGCGTCGCATTCTGGCGCATGTCTTTCAGATCATGACCAGCGCAGAAGGCACGGCCTGAGCCCGAGATGACAACGCATTTGACCTGAGCGTCTTCCGAAATCCGCAGGAACTCGACCTCAAGTGCAGTAAGTAGCTCTTCCGACAGGCAGTTCATCGAATTGGGGCGATTCAACTGCAAAGTCACGACGCCAGCCTCGTCGCTGCGTACTAATACTGGTTGTGTCGCACGTCCAGGTTCGTTCATCCCCAATCTCCGGTAGGCTTCGCTTTCTTCAACTGTGGCTCGCTGTGCTGTCCTGTGCATTGGCACACGTTGGCGCGGCAAAGTCCGCCCAGCGCTTGGTTTTCCCAGCCAATGATAAGTGGGGAAGCTCTCAGCGAATAGCGAATTCTTCTAGCGAATTGATTAGAAAAACTAAACTGAATTCGGGCGGAGACGGAACGAAGGAGCGGCCTGGGCTGCACATTAGTTCGCTCGGCGCCCCCCCCTCTCTATTGAGCTCACGCTAGGCCTAGCGCACTGAGGCGGCGGTACAGCGTGCGCTCGCTGCAGCCGATATGTGCAGCCAAAGCCTTACGGGTCCCCGCAAATTCCCGCACCAGTCGGCGAAGTTCAGCGTCATCGGGCATGACCGCCGGTCGACCCCGTTGGAGCGAGGAGGTGCGGACAACCGACCGCTGCACCGACCTGCCCTGGAGTTCCGTGAGCTCCGGCGGCAAGTCCTTGGCCCGTATGACTTCGTCGTCGGCAAATAGCATTGCCCGTTCCAGCGCATTGCGCAGTTCGCGAATGTTGCCCGGCCATCCATACGCGCACAGGCGCGACAAGGCCTCGCTATCGATCCGCAGGTTGTGCGCTTGGGGTACTGCCCTGCGCAGTAGCGACTGAGCCAGTAAGGGAATATCGTCGGGGCGTTCGCGCAATGATGGCAGGTGCATCGGAAAGGCGTTAATCCGGTACAGCAAGTCCTGCCTGAAAGTGCCTTGCGCAACCATCTGCTGTAGCGGCTTGTGGGTAGCTGCAACTAAACGGAAATCCGCGGAATGCGTTTCGAGTCCACCCACACGTCGAAAAGTGCGAGATTCGATAAGTCGTAGCAGCTTGACCTGCATGGTCAGGGGGACGTCACCGATCTCGTCCAGGAAAAGCGTACCTTGCTGAGCTGTCTCGACCAGGCCCGGCTTGCGAGCCATAGCCCCGGTGAACGCACCCTTCTCGTAGCCGAATAGCTCGCTTTCAAATAGGGCTTCTGACAGTCCGGAGCAATCGACTACGACAAAGGGTCCAGCGGCACGGTCGCTGGCGTCGTGCAGTGCCCGAGCAAATACCTCTTTGCCAGTGCCCGATTCCCCCTGAAGCAAGACCGGCAGGGCCGACGGCGCAACCCGCTGCAATAGTTCCACTGCGGCATTGAATGCCGGCGAGCGCCCAACTAACCCTCCCGCGCTGGCGCGAGCTGAAGCGCTCTTGACAGTTGCTAGTCGCTCGACGAATGCCATGATGGCACCATCAGGGCCCTTGATCGGCCGGAGCTCAACATCCACGTGCTCGGGACCCCTGGGGGTATGGTGCACATGCAGAACCCGGTCGCTCCCAAGGGTCTCTCTGGCTTTCTGCATCGGACAGTGTTCACCGGCCTTGTCACAGGGCACCTCATACCCATGTGACACTTGATAGCACTTGCGGCCAACATACTGTTTGCCATCGCCTGCGAACTGCCGTTGATAGGCGGCATTGGCGGCCACGATGTTGTAGTCCGGATCCAGCACGATCATCGGCTGCACTTCGTGCTCGAGGAACCCGATTAGCGGTCGCATTGCCTCTACATTGGCGGAGGTTTCTCCGACCACTGAAACCTTCTTGCGTGTCGTCATGATGGAAAGTAGTAGCGCCACCGGCACTGCCACACCCTGACACTGCCATCTCTGCCAATGGCAGCAAGTATGCCATAGCTCCGCAGCCTCAGGGCGCACGATCCGCCGGACATTCTCGCTATATGGTTGTTATTTAAGGGATTTCAAAGGCCCCGCTCAATGAATGCCGGACTGGCACGAAACTTGTTTCGGCTAGCATGAGTAATCAAATAACGGACAACCGTGGCAGCCCAGTTGAATTCACCCGCCCCGCGCCTCGCAGTCGAATCCTTCTTCGACTCGAGAACAAGCACCATAAGCTATATCGCCTTCGACGAAACCTCACGCCAGTGCGCAATCATCGACAGTGTGCTGGACTACGAGCCAAGTGCCGGTCGAACATCAACCGCCAGTGCCGACACGTTGCTTGCGCGCGTAGAGGCCCTGAGCCTGTCCGTGGTGTGGATACTGGAAACTCATGTCCATGCTGACCACCTTTCCGCCGCATCCTACTTGCAGACCCGTGTCGGAGGAAAATCTGCCATTGGAGAGCAGATTTCTGTAGTACAGGAAGTCTTTGGCGGTCTGTTCAACGCCGAACTTGGCTTCGCGCGGGACGGCAGCCAGTTCGATCGACTGTTGGCCGACGGCGACCGCTTGCAAATCGGTGGACTTGAAGTTTCCGTCCTGTCCACTCCTGGCCATACGCCAGCGTGCGTAACATATGTGGTCAGCGATGGACGCCAACGAGCCGCGTTTGTCGGGGACACGCTGTTCATGCCGGACTACGGTACTGCTCGCTGCGATTTCCCCGGCGGCGATGCACATACGCTGTACCGGTCTATCCAGCGCATCTTCGGCCTGCCTCTGGATACCGTGCTCTATATGTGCCACGACTACCAGCCGGGTGGTCGTTCGCCGCGCTTCAGCTCAACCGTCGAGGAACAGCGCCGCGAAAATCTGCACGTTCGGGACGGCATAGCCGAGAACGACTTCATCTCTATGCGCACGCAACGTGACGCAACGCTTGGCATGCCGGCTTTGCTTCTGCCGTCAGTGCAAATCAACATGCGCGCCGGGCGACTTCCAGAGCCCGAAGGCAATGGTGTGACCTATCTGAAGATTCCACTCAACGCGGTGTAGCGCTCACAGATCTCTCACCGCATTTTTCCGTGCCGCCTCAGGATGAACGGGGTGGCCTTCACCCTCCACCTGACGAAATCATGGATCCGCGCCCCCACGATCCCAGCACCCACACGCCCCTGCTCGACGAACATCGGCCCACCTTCCCCGCCGCCAGACTGGTGGACAGCCATACCATCGTGATTGTCGGCGCCGGTGCGGCGGGCATTGCAGTCGCAGCAAGCTTGCGTTCGCGAAACCCATCGCTCGATATTGCTTTGATTGATCCTGCCTCCACTCACTACTACCAACCGGGCTGGACGATGGTGGGCGGCGGGGTTTTCAAAGCGGCTGATACCGCGCGAGACATGTCAGCCTGCATCCCGCCCAATGTCTCCTGGGTACGAGCGGCGGTTTCAGCTTTCGAGCCGGAGCGCAACGAAATCCTCCTGGATAGCGGCCGTCGGATCCGATATGAGCGCCTGGTGGTCTGCCCAGGTCTCAAACTGAATTGGCAAGGCATCGAGGGGTTACCGGAGACACTGGGGCGCAATGGCGTTACCTCGAACTATCGGTTCGATCTCGCCCCATATACCTGGAAGCTGGTCAACACCGTGCGTGGAGGCAATGCAGTCTTCACTCAGCCTCCCATGCCGATTAAGTGCGCAGGCGCGCCGCAAAAGGCCATGTATCTCGCGTGCGATGCCTGGCGACGGTCAGGAATGCTGCAAGACATGAACGTCAGCTTCTTCAATGCCGGGGCGGTGCTGTTTGGCGTGCCCGACTACGTCCCAGCACTGATGTCGTACGTTGAGGCATATGGCATTGCTTTGCGCTTCCAGCACAGGCTGGTCTCAATCGACGGACCCACGAAGCTGGCTCGCTTCGTGCGGACTTTGCCTGACGGAACGACCGACACCGTCGAGCAAGGCTTTGACATGATTCATGTGGTACCGCCACAGACGGCACCAGACTTCATCAAGTTCAGCCCATTGGCCGACTCTGCTGGCTGGGTGGATGTCCATGCTGGCACGCTGCGCCATACAGCATTCGACAACATCTGGGCACTTGGTGACGTCGCCAATACCACCAATGCCAAGACCGCCGCGGCAGCGCGCAAGCAAGCACCCATCGTCGCACACAACGTGCTGGCCAGTCTCGGCCAGGAATACGGAACAGCGTGTTATGACGGGTATGGCTCCTGTCCGCTCACGGTCGAGCGCGGCAAGATCGTCCTCGCCGAGTTCCTATATGGCGGAAAAGTGAGCCCGACCCTTCCCACGTGGCTCATCGACGGCACGCGTCCCTCCCGCGCTGCTTGGGTGCTCAAGGCCAACGTATTACCGGCGTTGTATTGGGAGGCAATGCTCAAAGGCCGGGAGTGGTTGGCGCGGCCAGCTATTAGCCGATAACCATTGCCGGCAGGGACTGCGCTTCGTTTCCCTGTCACCACCCTCATCCAACTCAGTCAACGTCGTACATATGCAGAGCAAAACTTGTCCAACCGGAATCGATACCATCCTGAGCCACGCCGGTAGCTCCCCAGATGACCACCATGGCTTTGTGAACCCGCCGGTCTATCGCGGCTCGACTGTTGTCTTTCCTGACGTTGAAACGATGACCCGCGGCGCGCAGCGCTATCAGTATGGGCGCCTGGGCAATCCGAACACCGCGGCACTGTGCGATGCGATCTCCACGCTTGAAGGGGCCGAAGGAAGCGTCCTGTGCCCATCAGGCCTTTCCGCCTGCATCACCGCCATTCTCACGGCCGTTGGAGCGAACGGCCACATCCTGATGCCGGACAGCGTCTACGGACCGGTGCGCCATTTCTGCAATACAGCCGCCCACCGGTTCGGAATCGAAACAACCTACTATGACCCCCGCATCGGCGTCGGCATCGAGTCGCTATTCCGGCCCAATACCATGGCGGTCTATACCGAATCTCCGGGCTCGCACACCCTTGAGTTGCAGGATATACCGGTTATCGCCGAAGTCGCCCATCGCCGCGGTGCTCTGGTAATCATGGATAACACGTGGGCAACTCCTTTGTACTTTAAGGCCGTCGCCCACGGCGTCGATCTTTCGGTGATGGCTGCAACAAAGTACATCACTGGCCATTCAGATACCTTGCTGGGGACCATTGCAGCGTCAAGCCGTGCTTGGGACAGACTCAAGGACTTTCACTTTCAGATGGGGCAATATGCTGGCCCGGACGATGTCGCGCTCGTGTTGCGAGGCCTTCGCACGCTCGGTGTACGGCTACCCCGGCACCAGGAAAGCGCTCTGAAAATCGCAAAATGGCTCGAGAGTCGCGAGGAAGTTGCAAGGGTCATCCACCCCGGGCTGCCTTCACATCGCGACCACGCAATCTGGCTCAGAGATTTTTCCGGTGCCAGCGGCCTGTTCTCCTTCGTGACAAAGCCGGCGCCGGTGGAGGCCGTTCACGATATGCTTAACGACCTGACCTACTTTTCGCTCGGCTACTCATGGGGAGGCTTCGAGAGCCTTGCGATGACCATGGATCCAAAGACTGTGCGTACCGCCACCGACTGGGATGACCAAGGGCACCTGGTACGGCTGCATATTGGGTTGGAGGATCCGCGTGACTTGATCGCAGATCTGGAGGAAGGCTTCAAGCGCTTCCGGGCAAAGCACTGAAGGCCGCAGTGGCCGCACCACGTATCGCGGTGCGGCCCTACCACCCTCCATCAGTCAACGCATGCCGCCTTGACACCGCTTTCTGCAAGCATTTCTCGCAACCGCATCTTCTGGATCTTCCCCGTGGCATTGATGGGCATCGCGTCGATGAAAATCACGTCGTCGGGAATCGACCACTTTGCGATCCTTCCCGAATAGAAGGAGAGCATCTCATCTCGCGATACCTTGCTTTCCGGCCGTCTGACAACGAAGACCACGGGCCGCTCGCCCCATTTCGGATGCGGCAGAGAGACACATGCTGCCATAGAGACCCCAGGATGCGAGGCAGCAATATTCTCGATGTCGATTGACGAAATCCACTCGCCCCCGGACTTAATAACGTCTTTCAGGCGGTCCGTGATCTGCAGATAACCATCTGCGTCAATTGTCGCGACGTCACCAGTTGGAAACCATCCGCTCTCAAGTGCTGTGTCAGCTTGACCAAAGTACTCGCCTACGACCCAGTGACCGCGCACCATCAGTTCACCGCATGACTCACCGTCCCATGGCTGCTCGGTGCCTTTCCCGGCGGAGATCTTCATATCGATCCCGAACAAGGCCCTGCCTTGCTTGTCCAACACACGCTCCCTGGCTTCTTCCAGCAAGTCCTGGTGACGTGCAAGCAGCGTTCCACAGGTGCCCACGGGCGAGGTTTCGGTCATGCCCCAGGCCGGGAACGCGTGGATCCCTGCGATTCGGCAAGACTCTCGTAGAACCGGCGGCGTTGTGGCACCACCAATTACGATACGCCTCAAGGAGGAGAACTTCGCACCGGTGTCCTCTACATACCGTAGCATGTCAATCCACACCGTCGGCACGCCGGCGGCAAAGGTCACACGCTCCTCCTCCAGCAAAGCATAAAGCGATTCGCTGTCATTGTTAGGCCCCGGTAGAACGAGCTTCGCCCCAACCATGGCGGCAATATATGGGAAGCCCCAAGCGTTGACGTGGAACATGGGAACCACCGGCATGATCACGTCTTTAGCGGAACAGTTGAGCGAATCCGGCATAGCCGCTGCGTAACAGTGCAGCAGTGTTGAGCGGTGCGTATACATCACGCCCTTGGGATTACCAGTCGATCCAGATGTATAGCAAAGCGCCGAAGGACTACGCTCGTCAAACGTCGGCCAGGTCGAGATTGGCGAGACGGACGCCATCAAGTCTTCATAGCACAGCAAGTCGAGCTTCGATGAAGCTGGCATTGCAGCTCGCTCGGCCAGGGCAACCCACTTCTCTACCCTTGGACAGTGCTGCGCAAGCTGCTCTACCAGAGGAAGGAAGGTTAGGTCGAAGAAGACGACACGGTCGTTTGCGTGGTTGACGATGTAGGCGATCTGATCCAAATGCAGTCGTGGATTGACCGTGTGGCAAACCGCTCCGCTACCAGACGTGCCGAAGTAGATCTCCAGGTGTCGGTACGTATTCCATGCAAGCGTTCCGACCCTGTCACCGAATTTGACATCGAGCTTTCCCAGCATACTGGCTAGCTGACGGGAGCGCCGTTCGCAATCACGGTAGGTGTACCGATGCAGTCCGCCCTCGACACAGCGCGTTACGATCTCCGTTCTACCGTGATGGCGACCCGCATGCACGATTGCGTCCGAGATCATTAGCGGCATGTACATCATGTGGTTCATTCAGTGTCTCCTCTTTCTCACCTTCCCCTGCCAGTGCGAAGCACCAGGCACTCCGATGCGCCGACATATCTGACGTGTGAATTCTTCTTGATCTCGCACCGGCTCACCATAGAGCCAGTCCAACGACGGAGTATTGGTCAAGAATTCAGGCGTCTCTGTCATTCAAGTCATGCACCAGAAGCACGCATACTCAATAGACGCAAGGCGAGCCTGTCTAGCGTCAACTCAAACGGACCGCAAGGAACACTTATGCCGCTCATCAACGTAAAAGTCATCGAAGGCGTTTTCTCCGCAGCCGACAAGGAAAAGATCATTTCCACCCTTACTGACGCCATGGTGTCGATCGAGGGCGAAAACATGCGCCCCGTTACGTGGGTTGTCGTTGAAGAAGTAAAGAGCGGTGACTGGGGCATTGCCGGAAACGCACTAACGACCGAGAAGGTGAAGGCACTGGCCGCAGGCAAGTAACTCACCCCGAAGGGACTCCAGCGACAACCCCCTGAAGCTCCTAAGCTTACGTCGTTGGGGCCCTTTCATCGCTTCCTCAGCTTGCGCCACCTCTAACGCGCAACCAGCGCTTGACCAGATGGTTCTGGTCGCTCATAGCGGCCTGAGCCGTAAGTCGCCCCGCCCCCCCAGCCCCGTAGCAATTTTCTCAGCCCGAAGAGGTGGGCCACGCAGGGCTCTGCGGACATTCCCCCTCTCTGACTACCGACGGTGGCCAGGCTAGGCTCCGCGCTCCGGCTCGACCCCAACCAACTGGCTGGACTCCTCGTCGGTGAACAGCCGCGATCGTGTCAAGAATCGTAAGCCGGTAGCTCGCTCGATGGAGAACATGCCACCGTTGCCAGGCACGACGTCGATGATTAGTTGCGTGTGGCGCCAGTACTCGAACTGGGATTCGCTCATGTAGAACGGCGAGCCTCCGATTTCTCCCAGCTTGATGTCGGAGCTCCCTAGCAGAAACTCATGGCGCGGGAAACACATTGGTGCGCTGCCGTCACAGCAACCACCGGATTGGTGAAACAAGACTGGCCCGTGTGTTTCTATTAGGCGAGAGATCAGAGCCAACGCTTCTTCGGTCGCGACAACGCGCGGCGGAATACCCAAATTCATAGAGATCGTCCCAAAAAAATCCGGCCGCCAGGACAGAGCGGCCGGCAAACACCATGGAGGCACCCGACACTCTCCACTGAAGTACTACACCGATTTTTTGCTCAGAGCTTCCTCATAGGTCTCCCGTGCAAGCGCGGTCGCGACGAGGCTTATGATCCCCAGTATGATCATGTAGAGACAGATGCCCCATGTCTTCCCGTCGTTAATCTTGAGCAGCAAGGTGGCAATCAGTGGCGCCAGGCCTCCTGACAACACAGCACCGATGGCATAACCAATATTTGCACCGCTAAGACGAACCTTGGTACCGAAGAGCTCCGAGAAGTACACGGCTTGCGGACCGTACATGGCATCATGCAACACATTCAGGCCGATAATCATGCCGATTGTGATAAGGACTACCGAGCCACTTTGTGCCATCCAGAAGAACGGAACGACGAAGAGCATCGATGCAACCGTACCGAACATGTACACCTTTTTCCGCCCGATGAGATCGGACAGGTAGGACCATGCAGGTAGTGTGACGAAGCCGATTGCACTCGAAATCAGGATGGCCTGCAAGCCAATTGACTTGTCCAGTTTCAGCGTCCCGACGATGTAGCTCAGCATGAAGACGCTGTACAGATAGAACAAGGCATTTTGCAAGAGCTTCATGCCTATCGTTAGATACAGAGTCTTTCTCTGAGTACGCAACATTTCCATTGCGGGTGCCTCAGATACTTCCTTCCGCTCCTTCATCTGCTCGAACACCGGGGATTCACGCAGCTTGAGGCGGATGAACATGCCAATCAGCACCATCACGACGCTTCCAATAAAAGGAATTCGCCATCCCCATGCCAACAACTCATCGTTGCTCATGCTCGAGGAAACGAGCATGAACACCAACGTCGAAAGCAATAGCCCCGCCGGCCCGCCAATTTGAGGAAAGCTACCGAACAAGCCGCGCCGGTTTGCTGGGGCATGCTCAACCGCCATTACAACAGCAGAACCCCATTCTCCGCCCACAGCGAATCCTTGAATAAGCCGAAGAATGCACAGCATCACAGCAGCCCAGGCGCCGACTGTTTCGTATGTCGGCAACAGCCCGATTGCAACAGTGCTACCTCCCATAAGCCATAAGGAGAGTACCAATATGGTCTTTCGCCCTACACGATCTCCATAGTGACCGAATACCGCTGCCCCAACGGGTCGGGCAACGAAGCCTACGGCATACGTAGCGAACGCGGCGATTGTCCCGACCCACGGATCCATCGAGGGAAAGAATAGATGTGGAAAAATCAGTGCCGCACAAGTTCCGTATAGATAGTAGTCGTACCACTCCACTGCTGTACCGATAAGGCTTGCGACTGCTACCTTTCGGTGCTCGCCTCTTGATATTGGCGGAGCTGCCATTGCGTCCATCGGACGCGCTTCCGCGACGCGAGTTGTCATCCTTGTCTCCTCTAATAGTTAGTGACTGCGGTACTACCTGGTCAGTTACAGCTATTGGAAAGGCTTTACCGAGAAACTCCGATCAAGATTGCGTCAGCCTCAAGAGCCGATGCTTAGTTTGTGCAGGTGCCGCCAGGGTCGAAGCCGTTCGTAGCGTCGCTTCGCCAATTTTTTTCACTTTCAGAAGTGCAGACACCTAGGCAGGGTCAGCGATGACTGGCGCGTCAAATACCTCGATCCTCGGCGCAGATTCTGTGAATTTCGCTATCTCGACACGTGCCGAGTGAGAGGCCGGTCCTTGCGCGAGCCGCGAAGTCCGTAGATCGTGGGTAAGGACGTTGGGGTTCCCGTGGCGGTCTCGACTGTCTGGAGCTGAAAAATCGGGGTCATACCAGGCACCCGTGCAAAGGAATACAACTCCGGGCTTTATTTGACGGGTGACGACGGCCCCTGCAAGGCAACGGCCGTACTCATTCATCACCTCAACGACATCTCCGTGGGCGATTTCCCGCGCCTCGGCGTCCTGTGGGTGAATCAAGATTGGCTCGCGTCCCTGGACCTTTCGGCTTAGGCTGAACGCTCCATTGTCGAGTTGACTATGAAGCCGGGTCTCTGGCTGACCAGATAGCAGCGAGAGGGGAAACTGCTGGGCAGTCGATGACTGCCAGGCGCGTGGTGGAAACCATGTGGGGTGGCCCGGGCAATCGCTATAGCCGAACCCTGCAATTACATCAGACGCCAACTCAATCTTCCCGCTCGGCGTGGGGAGTGGAAACCTGTTCGGTTCGGTTCGGAAATCGGAGAGAAAGACCGCATCCTTATTTCTATCCTCGAGCTCAATCACATCTCCCGAAAGGAAGTCCGCCCAATCTGGCAACTCGATCCCGCTACGCTCTGCGTTACCTTGGAGCTCACTCCACATTCTTTCGAGCCACTCCGATGATGATAGGCCCTCACTAAACTGCATCCCTAACCCGAGGCGTTTTTCCAGATCGCAATAGATGTCATACTCGCAGCGCGCCTCGCCCGGTGGGGGCACTGCCTGTGGCATGGGGATGAGCGAATTGTCCTGCGTACCACCACAGAAGTCGGTACGTTCGAGCGGTGCCGCTACCGGCAATACAATATCCGCGTGTCGTGCGCTGGCCGTCCAGTTGATTTCATTGACGATGATGGTTTCGGGGCGCTGAAACGCCTGGCGCAACCGATTCAGATCCTGATGGTGATGGAAGGGGTTACCACCGGCCCACCACACCAACCTGGCGTCCGGGAACTGCATCTTCTGACCGTTGTACTCATAGGCTTCACTAGGGTGAAGCAACATATCGGCAATCATTGCCACAGGAATGTACGTGTCCACAGGATTCTCACCTTGGGGAAACGCCGGCCATCCAATGGGCCTGTCCACACATCCCATAGTCGCTTCCGAGGCATAGGCAATACCGTACCCGCCGCCCGGCAGGCCAATCTGTCCGAGCATCGATGCCAATGCAACCGTCATCCAAAGCGGCTGCTCGCCATAATCGGCGCGCTGGAGTGCCGCGGCGGTACAGATAAGTGTGCGTTGGGCAGCCATCTCCCGCGCAAGGGTTCGGATGCGCGTAGCAGGCAGGCCGGACTGCTTCGCGGCCCAGTCCGCGTCCTTTGGCTGCCCATCGGGCTCTCCCCGAAGATATGACGCAACCTTCTCGAATCCCACCGTATAGCGTTCTAGGAAGCTTCGATCTACCAGGCCTTCAGACAGAAGGGTGTGTGCAATTCCCATCATGATGGCCGTATCGGACCCTGGGGTGGGCGGCAGCCATTCCGCCTCGAGAAAATCCTCCGCATCGCCGCGAAACGGGCTGATGTTGATAAAGCGAACACCAGCTTGCACGCAGTTCTCGAGTTCGCGGCGCAGCCGATGCTTACCGACACCACCGCTGCCCACTTGCGCGTTCCTCAACGGCAGTCCACCGAACATGACTACCAGTCGTCCCTCTTTGGCGACTGTGCGCCAACGCGTCGCTTGCTTTACATGATCCCGAAAATTGCCGACGATGTGTGGCATCAGTACCAGCGCCGCGTTGAAGCTATAGTTGCCCTCCGAGCGGACAGAGCCGCCAAATGCATTGAGAAAGCGCTTCAACTGACCTTGCGCATGGTGGAAGCGTCCCGCACTTGCCCAGCCGTAGGATCCTGCAAAGATGGCTTCGTTTCCATGCGTGGAACGGACCCTCAACAATTCCTCGGATACCAAATTGAGAGCGGCGTCCCAACTTACTTCGACATACCGGTCCTTTCCACGCTCACCCAAACGTGACAAAGGTCCGTTACGCAAGTAACCTTCGCGAATCGACGGTCGAAGGACACGCGCTGTGCCTTGAAGGCTATCGGCTATGTTCTCGTTGATTCGGGATGGATTTGGATCGTCCAGGTAAGGCGCTACGGACTGTATCCGACCCCCAACCGTTTCCACTACCCCGGCTCCCCAGTGGCTGGCCGTAATCGTTTTGCGAATGATGTGGATAGGATCGTTCATGGATCTGTTTTTCCAAAACCAGGGAAACAAGTAGACACACCGAAACTGCCGAAACAGATGGAACAGTTACCCCGGGCCCCACAAGGGAAACCGGGGATAGAAAGATCAGAAGAAGCCGAGGGCGTTCGGGCTGTAACTGACCAGCATGTTCTTCGTCTGTTGGTAGTGATTGAGCATCATCTTGTGATTTTCACGACCCATACCAGACTGCTTGTAGCCACCGAATGCGGCATGTGCCGGATAGGCGTGGTAGCAGTTGGTCCAGACGCGGCCCGCCTGGATTTCGCGACCGAAGCGATAGGCACGAGTGCCGTCGCGGGTCCACACTCCCGCGCCGAGACCATACAACGTGTCGTTGGCGATCTCGAGGGCCTCCTCTTCCGTCTTGAAGGTCGTCACCGACAACACCGGCCCGAAGATCTCCTCCTGGAAGATTCGCATTTTGTTGTGACCGCGGAATACGGTCGGCTTGATGTAGTAGCCCTTCGCGAGGCTACCTTCCAGCACTTTGCGTTCGCCACCAGCAAGCAGTTGCGCCCCTTCCTGCTTGCCTAGATCGATATACGAGAGGATCTTGTCGAGTTGTTCGTTGGATGCCTGAGCACCAATCATGGTGGACAAGTCCAATGGATGCCCCTGCTTGATGGCCTCGACGCGCTTGATTGCCCGCTCCATGAAGCGGTCGTAGACCGATTCCTGAATCAGCGCGCGCGAGGGACACGTACAGACCTCACCTTGGTTCAGGGCGAACATGGCGAAGCCTTCGAGCGCCTTGTCGAAGAACGCATCATCCTTGTCGAGCACGTCGGCGAAGAAGATGTTGGGGCTCTTGCCACCCAGCTCCAGCGTGACCGGAATCAGGTTCTGGCTGGCGTACTGCATGATCAGACGACCGGTCGTCGTTTCACCCGTGAACGCGATCTTGGCGATGCGCTTGTTGGATGCCAACGGCTTGCCAGCTTCCAGGCCGAAGCCATTGACGACGTTGAGAACGCCCGGGGGCAGCAAGTCTCCAATGACCTCGAGAAGCACCATGATTGACGCGGGCGTCTGCTCGGCGGGCTTGAGTACCACACAATTGCCGGCGGCCAGCGCCGGGGCAAGCTTCCACGTTGCCATCAGCAACGGGAAATTCCAGGGAATGATTTGCCCGACAACACCAAGCGGCTCGTGGAAGTGGTACGCAACGGTGTCGCGGTCGATCTCCGAGATGCCACCTTCCTGAGCACGAATCACGCCGGCGAAGTAGCGAAAGTGATCGATAGCCAGCGGCAAATCCGCAGCCATCGTTTCACGCAGCGGCTTCCCGTTATCAATCGACTCGGCTACAGCGAGTCGCTTCAGGTTCGCCTCCATCCGGTCGGCGATGCGTGCCAGCACGTTTGCTCGCTCGGTGACCGAAGTCCGTCCCCATGCGTCTTTGGCAGCGTGCGCAGCGTCCAGGGCAAGTTCGATGTCATCCGCGTTGGAGCGCGCGATCTTGCAAAAAACTTCGCCAGTAATTGGCGACAGATTATCGAAATACAGGCCAGAAACCGGGGGAACCCACTTTCCACCGATGAAGTTGTCGTAGGACGACTGATACGGAAATTCGATGCCCAGGAATTGCATCTCGGCGTGGTTCATAGTGTTGCTCCTTAGTTATATTTAAGATACAGCGTCTTACATATGGACAGTCGTCAGTGGTGCTGCGACTGCGTTGGCTTCAGAACGGCATTTAATGTTTGCTTGCGCTCGCAGCACCCAGACCGGTTTGGGCCCTGATCCAGCTCGCATCAAATGCATCCCGTTCAGTTTTGGAGCGTTCCGTCTTGTCGAGCTTTGAGAAAACAAACGCCGCAAGGAAAGCAATCGGCATCGAAAAGAGAGCTGGGTTTTCGTACGGAAACACAGCCGCAGCGTTGTGCAGAACATCTACCCAAACTGCCTTGGAGAGAATCACCATCATCACCGCAGAAGTCAGCCCTGCGAGGCCCCCCGCCAGTGCGCCACGCGTCGTGAGGTCTCGCCAGTAGATGGCCAACACAAGCACAGGGAAGTTTGACGAGGCTGCAACGCCGAAGGTCAGGCTCACGAGAAACGCAACGTTCTGGTTCTCGAACGCCGTTCCGAGCACAACCGCCACCACGCCCAAGCCCAGCGTCGCCCAGCGCGAGACACGCATTTCGGAGCTTTCCTTTACCTTCCCTTTGCAGATGATGTTGCTATAAATATCGTGCGCGATGGCAGATGCACCGGCCAACGCCAGACCGGATACGACGGCGAGAATCGTTGCGAACGCGACTGCAGACAAGAATCCCAAGAAGATATTCCCGCCGACTGCTCGTGCCAGATGCATTACCGGCATGTTTCCGCCGCCCAGGATCTTCCCTCTTACATTGCCGCCCTCGAAGAACGCCGGATCACTACCGACGATGACAATGGCGCAAAGCCCCAGAGCACAAACGATCAGGAAGAAGGCGCCAATCAAGCCGCTCGCCACAAATACGCTTTTGCGAGCCTCCTTTGCGTTCGGCACAGTGAAGAACCGCATCAGAATGTGGGGTAAACCCGCCGGTCCCAGCACTACGCCGATCGACATGGAGATGGCAGAAATTGGATCGGAAAGCAGCCCATTGGGCCCCATGATCTTCCCACCATCTTTGTGAACGTCGACGGCTTGCCGAGCCAGCTCATCAAAGCTGAATCCGAAGCGAGACATGGCCAGGAACAACAGCAGCGCTCCCCCAAAGAGCAGCAGTGCTGCCTTGATGATCTGTACCCAAGTGGTGGCAATCATGCCGCCGAAGGTCACGTAGACAACCATCAACACGCCTACGACAATGACCGCATGCTGATAGTCCAGTCCGAAGAGCAGCTTGATGAGTTGGCCCGCGCCTACCATTTGCACAACCAGGTAGAAGCACACTACCGTGAGAGAGCTAACCGATGCGAAGAGGCGGACCTTAGTTTTGTCCAGGCGGGCAGAGACAATATCCGCCAGCGTGTACTTCCCTAGATTCCGCACCGGTTCGGCAAGCAGAAACATGATGATTGGCCATCCGACGAAGAAGCCAATCGCGTATACGAAACCGTCGTAGCCTTTCGCGAAGACTAGACTGGACAACCCCAAGAGCGTGGCGGCGGACATGTAGTCGCCGGCGATAGCCCATCCGTTCTGCATGCCTGTGATACCCCCGCCAGCGCTATAGAAGTCAGACGTCGAGTGCGTTCGCCTGGCCGCCCACCACGTGATTCCAAGGGTTGCAAGGACGAAAGCGAAGAACATCAGAATTGCCGGGACATTGAGGGGCTGCTTTTCCGCCGCGGAAACAACGGGCCCACAGAAGGCACTACCTGCCCAAGCCACCAGCTGAGTTCCGATAAGGAGATGGTGCGGAGACGTTGAGCGCATCAGTGCACCTCCTTCAGAAACTGGGCACTGAGATCGTCGAAGCGACGATTGGCGCAGTAGACATACCAACCAGTAAGCAACCAGGAGATGATGATGAGCGCTGCACCAATGGGCCAGCCTACCGTCACGAGTGACTTCTCCGATATTGGTAGGCTGAGCAGCGTCGGATAGAAGGCGGCAGTCAATATGAATCCGTAGTAGCCGACCAGCACGACGAGGCTCAGGACCATCGAGAGCCTGGTTCTCTCATATACCAGCTCACGGAAGCACCGATTCCTCAAAAGCCTCGTGATTTCTATATTTTTCATTTGTCTCCTCCATTTCCTGGGTCTTGTGATGCCCTAGGCTACGAAATGGATACCTTCGCTTTCAATGAGTTTCGGATGAAGCAGTTCTTGTGTGCCGCTGCGTGCAACCGAGCAAGGGCATTGCTGTCCGGCGTCTTGGTACCGCCAAAGACAACCTTGGGACTAAGCTCTACCCTTCCGATACCCAGCAGACCATCGTCCAGTTTTTCCAGATGGCCCACGGGCGAGTCATCGTATTGTTCGACCCGGTACCCTTGAAGATCTGCGATAGCGAGGAATGTGAGCATGTGGCAACTCGCCAACGCTGTGACGAGCAGTTGCTCAGGATCTGCACACCGGGGATCGCCCTTGTACTCTTTCGACGCCGAGACGTTCACGTTCTGCTCGCCATTGAGCGATACCTGATGGTTGCGCGAATAGGTCTCGCTCTCCAACGGATGAGCGATCCTGCTCCAGTGAACAGATGCGGCATGCTTTGACATCGTTTACCTCCTATTTGAATGGGGAGTCCCCGTCGAGGCGCATGTGTGTATGCGTGCTAGGATCGTAGGGCTCATCCACATAGGCGTAAAACGACATTTCTTGCTTCGATTGCTTAGGTCAGCTAAGCCTCTAGGCAACCAACCATTGCATGGAGTATGGTCGAGGCCTCACGCTGGCGTGGAGGCCCGGCCTCAGTCCTCTCGCCCAGTGGGCTAACATCAGCATCCAGAGTTAGGTGTGACAGCAAGGTCTGCCCTGCGCTCCGAATGAACAAAAACCGCGGCCGCAGTTTGCTAGCCCAGCGCGTTCCCGCAATCCGAACGACTCGTACGGCATGTGCAGATAGCAAGAGGAACAATGGTGTTCCGCTGCTGCGCGGGTAATAGCGCACACCATGCAGAAGTTATCGCTGGCATGCAATCACCGCTTGGACGCGGTAAATGCGATGTAAAGAAAGATAGTTAAACATTCGCCCCCCTTGCGACCGAGCATTGCATCGCAAGAGGATTTGTACCTTCAAAGCACGCTACGTCCCGAGCTTAGAGCTCTTCAAAAGCTTCGAGCGCGCGGGCAGAGTAGACATAGGCAGCCCCAGCGTTAAGTGCAATGGCCGTGCCAAGTGCTGCAGAAATCTCAGCCTTGCTTGCACCAGCCTTCTTTGCCGCGGCTGCGTGCGCGGTAATACAGCCGTCGCATCGTGTAGTCACTGCAACAGCCATGGCGATGAGTTCATGAGTTTTGGCATCCAGGATGCCGTCTGCGCGAGTTGCGGTTTCCAGGGTGTGGAACGCTTCTGCCACAGGCTTGTTTGCTTTCGCGAATCCGCCAACGCTCTTGATCAGATCCGTCATTCGTTCAGTCCATTTGCTCATAGCTTCTTTGCATCCTTTCAGTTTTAGCTGCTAGCTAGGTATTACGTGTTCGTTGCCGTGTATCGTTGCCGAGGAGGAGACCTTACAGTTCCTCGTAAGCTTCCAGGGCTCGGGCGGAATAGACGTACGCAGCGCCTGCATTCAGGGCAATTGCGGTACCAAGTGCCGCCGAAATCTCCGCCTGGCTGGCCCCTGCTTTCTTTGCTGCAGCGGCGTGCGCGGTAATGCAACCGTCGCATCGAGTGGTCACGGCTACGGCCAGCGCGATCAGCTCGTGGGTTTTGGCGTCCAGAGTTCCCTCGGCTCGGGTCGCAATCTCGAGGGTATGGAAGGCCTCTGCCACCGGCTTGTTGGCTTTCCCGAAGGCTCCGACGCTCTTTACGAGCGCCGTCATTTTTTCAGCCCATTTTGCTGCCATGTAACGTCTCCTTTCAGTGAAAAATTTCGCGAATCACTTTCCGAGTTTCCGGCCTGCCGACACACCGCCGTCGACGTCCCAAACCGCCCCTGTCACCCAGGAAGCCTTATCGGAAAGCAAGAAAACGATTGCCTCGGCAACATCGAGCGGCGTGCCATTGCGGCCGAGGGGGTGAAAACTATGGAAATCTTTAAGGGCGTCATCCAACTGCTCGCCGGGAATGAAGCGCTCGAAGATTCGGGTTTCGACGATGCCCGGGCAAACTGCGTTGACACGAATGCCATGCTCTGCCAACTCGGTTGCCACATGCTTTGTCATGGCTTCCAGCCCAATTTTCGCCATGGAATAGGCTGAAGCAGGCACCGTTTCAATGGCTTGTTTTGCTGCACTCGCCGTGATGGTGACGATAGAACCCGGCTGTTTTCTGGACACCAACGATGCAGCGACCTGCTTCGTGATGAAGAACAGTGCGCGGTTCAGGTTGAGATAGTTGTTGTAGTCTTCTAGCGAGTGCTCAAGGAATGCTTTGGGGTAGTAGATCCCAGCGGCATTCACGAGCATGTCAATATCCTTGTGCTCGCCTTCCAACTTGCCGATGAGGTCTTGAACGCTTTCGAAGTCAGAGAGATTGGCCGTCAGGGCGAATGCCTTACCTTCTCCCGTGACTGCAGCAAGTTTTTGGCGAGCTGCTTCTGCCTTGTCCGCGCGGTTGCCGATGACGACGACAGCAGCCCCTTGCTCGGCGACCATCAGAGCTGTCTCGAGGCCAATTCCACTCGTTCCACCAACGACCAGGAGTTTGCGGCCGTCAAATTGTTTAGCTTGCATAGTCTTTCCTCACGTGGGAGTTACCAACCCTACCAACTAGTTGGTAACGTCCCTGGTCAAAAAAAGCGCTGAGCCATCTGGACTGAATTACGATCCCGGAGGCGCAGCACCCTACCTACTAGTTGGTTCGTATCGTATGCGAGCCGTTTGGGGCTGTCAAGGGCTTAATTGCTGGCACTTTCGACGCACTTTTACGGCCACTGCCAAGTGGCTGCCATCTGCCGCTCTGGCAGTGAATATGTCGCACTAGGCCTTTTTCTTCGCTCGCGGGACGTTCGTTCATGCCGCGCTATATCCTTGTTTTTATGGAGGAATCAGCCGATTCTTGGCTATGCGGGACAGGTAGGCACAAAAATTGATCGCTCTACCGGTTTGGATCTTTCATGACATGCTCTATGGCAGCGTAATTCCGCCTCGATGCCCTTGCGGCACCAGGCGCTTTCGGACCGTACGCTCCTCCAGCAACTCTAAGCCGACGCCTGCTGCCTATGCGGGCGGGAGGAGGACTTCCCAGCGCCCTCCTATTCACAACGTCGGACAACACTACGTAAATGGACAGTTTTATTGGCAGCAGCGCGGCACTAGGTGCCGTAGTCGGTGTAATTCTGGCGCTAACCGGAGCAGGTGGTGCCATTCTCGCAGTACCACTGCTGCTGTTCGGTTTGCATTTGAACATCGCAGAGGCCGCGCCAGTGGCGTTGCTGGCGGTCAGCCTGTCCGCTGCGGTTGGAGCCGCCATGGGATTGCGTGCAGGCATCGTGCGCTACCGAGCCGCCGTACTGATGGCTGTAGCCGGTACAGTCGTTTCGCCCGTCGGCCTTTGGCTTGCACATCGTCTGCCGAATGGCCCTTTGACTTTGCTCTTCGCTCTGGTTCTGGCCTTCGTGGCCCTGCGGATGTTCGTGCAGACGCCCTCAAAACCGAATCCCAGCCTTTACGCCGCGCAGCCTTTGCCGCCTTGCCAACTTAGTAACGCTACCGGCCGCTTTGTCTGGACGGCCTCCTGCAGCCGGGCACTCGCTCTCTCGGGGGTTGGCGCTGGATTTCTATCCGGGCTACTCGGCGTTGGAGGGGGCTTCGTCATCGTCCCTGCTCTTAGAAAAGCTACCAACGCCCCAATGCATGCCATTGTGGCGACATCCCTGACCGTTATCGCGCTGGTCTCCGCTTCGGGCGTTGTTTCCACTGCGATTGCAGGGCGTATGAACTGGAGTGTCGGTTTGCCGTTCGCGACAGGGGCCTTGCTCGGGATGCTGGGCGGTCGACGCGCCGCAAGCAAACTAAGCAGAAGGCGCCTTGAACAAGGTTTCGCTCTGGTCGCCGCCTTGATTGCCCTCGGAATGGTTGTACGCGTCGCCATGGGTACCTAAGGCACGCACACAAGGCTGCTACGCCATCCGCCAGGATGATCGCCGGGAGAAAGATTGCCTTCGACTGCAAGATATGCACCGTGATGCGGCGGCTCGGAACGCAGTCCGCAAGCCAAATCGAGCGGGCTGCGGAGCGCTGGACGCGGCTCCCTTATCGTCGCGCACGGCCGTCCTGCAGGCTTCATGCCGAAAGGATGTGATAGAGCGCGGCGGATACCTTCTTTAAGGCTGCTTAGACCGCAAGCTCGCGGAGCGATTCCTCAAATCCTGTAAGGATCGACGCATTGTCCCTTAAGGCCCAGCCTATGAGGGAGCCGCCCTCCAAGGAGCTGAGAAGCATTAGGGCCGATCGCTTCGCTGAGCGATCAGCACGCAGTTCCCCGGCAGTAATGCCATCCTCGATAATGCGTTCTAGCCACTGCAAATGCAGTTGAAAGAAGGTCGAGGTTAATGACCGCATGCTCTCCGGTAAGACGGACCACTCCGCAGACAACGCGCCACAGAGAGGCAGCATCCCGTCATTCAATGAGGCAGCGAAAAGTTGAGCATGGGCAACCAGCTTGTCCTTTGCCTTACGGTGCTTAGCGTCGATGCGACTCAAACATTCCCGAAACCGCTCCAGGTATTCATTTACGAGAGCAACACCAAGGTCCTCTTTCGTTGGGAAATAGTGATGGACAGCGGGTTTCGAAATCGAAGCGCTTTTGGCTAGGTCAGCGTAGCTGAAATCAGAATATCCGCGCGTGCGGATGAGATACTCCGCGTGTTGAAGGAGAGCAGTTCGTCGGTCTACAGTCATGAACGGCTTATACCTTCTAGTTGGTAAGGTGTCAATGTCTCCCACAACAAGCGTGTGAGGTTGCTTGCCTTCACGGTACCTGGCGCTGCTGACGTCTGAATCCACAGACTGGATCCCAAAATGGACGACGCGGCCATCTACTGCGGCGAGGCGGCCGTCAATACGGGACTCCATTCCGTGTATTCGCCATGCGTTACATCCCGATCCGCGACCAGCAACTCACTATCCTCGCCCGCAACCGCGACGCCTTGCGGGCTCGGGCGGAACGACGCTTTGACGTCGAAGATCTCATTCGGGCATGCGTTCCGGATGCCGCCACTTGCGATCCAAGCATTGTGGCCGACGCGATCAGGGAGTGGTTCGATAGCTTCGACGACGGCATTCCGACATGGCGGCTGTCGTCGCAAGAGCGATAAGAAGTCAACCCAGGCGGATCCAGTGCCGAGGTTCGGCGTACCAGGGAGGGCCGTTGTCGGCCATAAAGAGCCCTGACATTCAGGTGTTGCTCTCCGTTCAGTTTCCGGCCGTTCGCAGGCCTCCGATGCCCGTCGCATCGGCCAATACGAACGACCCGACCAATTTGTTGAAATGTCAGCTACCAGCCAGAAGCGATAATGCCGGCCGCGGCGGCAGCAACCTATCCCTGCGCCGTGGGGCGGACGATAATCTCGCCCACGTCAACATCGGCCGGTTGCTCGATTGCAAACGCCATCGCCCGGGCAATGGCGTCCGGCGACATGGGGAATTCATCCATCGAGGCGGAGATTTGCGCCTTGGCTTCCGGGTTGGTCATCGATTCTGCAAAGTTCGTCCGCGTGAAGCCGGGTGAAATGACCGTTACACGCAGTTTGTCTCCCGCCTCCTGCCTTAACCCCTCCGAGATCGCGCGCACCGCACTCTTGGTCGCGGCGTAGACCGCCATGTTCGGCGCGATGCGATGAGCGGCGGTGGAGGCGGTATTGATGAAGTGGCCGAAGCCCTGCGTACGAAAGAGCGGTAACGCCGCCCAGTACTGCAGCCACCTGTTTCAAGACGCCTTGAAGGCGTACGGCATGCGCAGCTCGATGAGTCGCAAGGGCGATTGCTGGAATAATGCCCCGACTGAGAGCTTGTGGGGGTCATTGAAGGTAGCTCGCTTGCATGGCTGCCAATTCGCTACCCGCCGCGAGGCAATGGACGAGGTGATTGACTGGCTGAGCTTTTACAATGCCACTCGACTTCACTCGACCCTGGGCTACGTCAGCCCCATGACGTTCGAGAAAAACTGGTTCGCAGCACAGCAGCACCGGGCTGCTTGATTCCATCGGCTATGGGATTCGTGCGACAGGGGCAAGGTCATCCGGAGACAAAAATATCGTTAAAAAACATGATGTTAGTCCGTCAAAAATAACGACATCCTATGCCTTCCGAAAATAAAAAAACGACAACTTATGGCATACGGCCTTTCCATCCGTGAGCGCATTGCGCTACCTCTCCGGCCAATAAGGCGACATCTTTTGGCTTACAGGCGCGCCATCTAGTGCTTACGTTTCTCAAAGGGAGTGAGCCATGAAGACCTACCAGTATGCCCTGATCGTTGCCACCGCGATTGCTGCCGCCTTGTCGGCCGCACCGGCCTTGGCAAAGAGCGGCAACGACGCCTACGTCGATGGCACCAAGTACGAATTTTCGACGGATCGCACCCCGTTGTAAGTGCTGACCTCGCGCAGCAGCACCAACAACTGGAGAGGGTAATGATGCAATCAATACGGCGGTGGTCGTCGCAAATACCCAGGAGCATGCATCGGAATCGGTTCCGCTATACCACGAAGATTGTTGCTATGAGGAGCCCAGTGCCGCTGCTGTACTCCTCGAATCGCCCAACCCAGAGGCGGTCATCAGCATCGTGCTCAAGCCGCCATCAACAACAACATCGATTCCGGTCACGTAGGCGGCATCGGGACTAGCCAGAAACGCGATCACCGCAGCTTGATCTTCCGGCGTACCGACCCTTTGCAGCGGGTTGCGTTGAGCAGCCACCATTCGCTGGATCGGATCGGAATAACGCGTACTGGTCATCCCTGTGTGGGTCGACCCTGGGGAGACCGTATTGCAACGGATTCCATATTGCCCCCAATCGCAAGCCATCTGCCTTATCAGCATGACCAGAGCTGCCTTGCTTGATGCATATGCACCAAGCTGCGGAGTCGGTTCATGTGCCGAGATCGAAGCTGTCGCAACAATGGAGCCCCGGGATGCCGCAAGTAGAGAGTGGGCTTCCTTCGCAAGCAGCCACGTGGCGCGCGTGTTTAGCGCGAAGCATCGGTCAAAGCTGTCTGTGGTCATATCGAGCAAGCTCGAGCGTTCAATGCTCCCGGCATTGCTAACCAGGACGTCCAGTCCCCCAAACGCCTGTTTCGTGGCAGCGAGGATTTGTTGTGGAAGGGAAACATCAGTGAGATCTCCCAAGAATGTTTCAACTTGCGCTCCTTCCTTAGTTAATTCGGACGCGACCTCTTGCAGCTTGTCGGATACACGATCAACCAGCATGAGCTGTACAGGCTTACCCTCGCGGGCAGTTGTGTCACGCGATAAACGCAGGGCAGTGGCTCGTCCAATTCCGCTCGCAGCCCCGGTGATCAATGCTCTCATGAAATTATCTCCTCACTTTAACTACAATTAATTATTATCAACAACGCTTATACAAAACAAAATACTGTCGCGAATAATAAGTTATCTAAAGATGGTGGCCCATATCCCTTCCTTTATACAAGCCATGCAACGCGGCGATAGTCCGTCCGGACTAGAAATTCGCTCCTCGAAGAACCCCGTGTCTGCAGGCCAATACTCGCCGCACGTTTTCACCTGCTCGTCTAGACAGTCCGTCGTGACCAGAATGCACGCATCGGAATGAACGTGCACTTGCGCCAGTTCTTGCTGCTTAAAGCGCGCGTTCAGGAGCACGCTTCTTCCCCGGCCAACTGCACTGCGAAATAGGCGACCATGAAGCGCAGGCAGTTCGGCATCATGATGGCCACGTGTCCCCCGAGTCCGAGGCGGACGGCTACGAGCCCCTTCGCGAACCGGGTGCTGCGTTCCACCGGTTCGCCGTAGGTGATGGTTGGATCCGGGAAGATACCGAAGACAGTATCCCGAGATCGTCTCGCGCGGTCCTTCAACAGATCGGCGATGGTATTGAGTGAATGGTCTTCCGGTGTCATGTCTGCGCTCCAACAGGTCGTGCCATTCTGTGTCGGTCACACGGCAGCATCGCCTATCTCTGGATAGGTCTTCGCGGCAGCGGCCGGTCCTAGAATCAGCCAGCACCAAGGCGCGGTTGCGCCTTCAAAGTGGAGAACTCGCTTTATGACCTTTCCAATCTTATCCAGCCCCATCCGCATCGCCGGGCTCGACATACCGAACCGCACGGTCATGTCGCCGATGTCCACTGGCCTGGCCAATGCCGACGGATCGGTCAGCCCTGCCCAGATCGCGTTCTACCGCGAGCGGGCGCTGGGTGGCGTCGGGCTGATCATCGTTGAATTCACCTGCGTCGACCGTCGCCATGGCTTGGCGGAAACAAAGCAGCTGAGTCTGGACAGCCACTCCAACCTCGCTGGTCATGTTGCGCTGGTTAAGGCGATCAAGAGTGCCGGCAGCCGCGTGGCGCTGCAGTTGCACCTCGCGGGCCGCTACGTGGACCCGAGAACCCTCGATAGCCTGCCCGCCGGCCCGACCGACGAGTTCTCGAAGCGGGACCCGGCAACCCGCCTCGCGCGCGCACTGACAGATGGCGAGATCAAGGAGATCATCCGCAGTTACGGCCGCTCCGCGGAACTCGCGATGGAGGCCGGCTATGACGCGATTGAAATCCATGGCGCACACGGTTACCTTCCGATGGCCTTCCTCTCACCTCTGAGCAATCGCCGCGACGACGGCTGGGGTGGCGATTTCGATCGCAGGCTGCGCTTCGCCGAGGAACTCATCCGCACCGTCAAATCGGCGATCGGACCGGAGCGGCCTCTTTTCTACCGCTTGTCTTCGGCGGAACACCTCCCGGGTGGTCTGACCATCGAGGACATGGAGAGAATAGCGGCGCGACTGGCTGCGGCCGGTGTCGACTGCCTGGACGTGTCGAGCGGGTCGCTGGCGGGCAGCCTCGACTACACGGTCGATCCGATGTCGATGCCCGAAGGCTGGCGTTTCACCGACAGCCGACGGATCCGGCAAGCCGCCAAGCTGCCGGTGATAGGCATTGGCCCGGTCCGATGGCCCGAGACGGCCGAAAGCGCCCTGCTGCGCGAAGATGCCGACTTGATCTGCCTGGGACGACCCTTGCTCGCCGACCCCCAATGGCCGCAGAAGAGTTTCTCAGGCCAGACCAGCGACATCCGCCCATGCACCAATTGCAACTGGTGTTTCGACCGAGCCCTGCAGCACCAGTCGATCGCATGCGCCGAAAATCCCCGAACAGGGAGTGAGCTCCAAGCACCGATACCGCAAAACGGGGCCGGCCGAAGTGCCATCGTCGTGGGCGCCGGGCCGGGAGGGATGGCGGCGGCGCTCGAACTGGACAAGGCAGGGTTCCAGACACATCTCTATGAAGCCCGCGAGCGCCTTGGGGGCGGGCTCATCAGCTCCTCGGCACCGCCACTGAAAGAGAAATTGGGGTGGTATCTCCGACATCTCGAAAGTCAAATCGGCGCGAGCTCCGTCACCGTCCACCTGGGCGAAACAGCATCTGCGCCCATGCTGATCACGCAGAGCCCCGCACTCGTGGTCATAGCGACCGGCGCTAGATCCTTGCCCCACCCCATCCCATGTACAGATGCAGCGATGGTCGTCAGTGCCTACGACCTGCTCCTTGGCGATGCCGGCGTCGGACCAGTTGATGGCCGGACGATTGCGGTCTATGGCGGCGGGGAAACCGGGTGCGAGACTGCAGAACTCCTTGCGGCGCAAGGCTTTGCCGTCGTGCTGATAACCCGATCGAGCCACAAGGACCTTGCGCGCTCCGCGGAGCCGATGTACCGCAAGCACCTGCGCCGCAGGCTGGCCAACAATCCGCAGATTGCAATTGTCGATAACGCGACGATCCAGTCGATCGGGCCGGATGGTCTCCAGGTGCGCAGCCCCGAGGGCGTCAAGACACTGGACGTCTCGCGCCTGGTTATGGCGCAGGGCAGAACACCAGGCAGCGATCTTCTCGATGCTCTCCACGACGCGAATATCCCGACCTTCACGATCGGCGATGCCCAGGACGTAGGCCGCATTGGCGATGCGGTCCATACAGCACACACAGCAGTACGCACAGCACTTTCCACCAAAGGAACTGACCATGAGTCATCGTGACTTCGGCGAACGCTTCTTTGCAGCCATGAATCGGGGCGATCTCGCCACGATAGGCGAAATGCTCGACGCCGACTTCGTCGTAATGGAGCCCGATGGACTGCCGTATTCCGGCTGTTACCGCGGGCTCGACGGTTGGCGCGATCTGTCCAAGGCAGTGATCGGGACCTGGGCCGGATTCAAGATCCATCCACTGGAGTTCTTGGGCGAGACTGCCGACACCCTGGTGGTGCGCTTTGCGCTGTCCGGTCGGTCGCGCAAGACCGACCAGGCCTTCGAGACCACGGTGCTGGAGTTGTGGCGTTTTCGCGGCCAGCAGCTGCGCGAGATCATCCCGTACTACTGGGACACCAAGCATCTGGCCGACATCGACACCGGTCCCGCAGGCGTCTGACCACAGCCTTTTTCACCGCCCACCTGTCTTCCGGTAAGCATCATGCGCGCGACACCGCCGTTACCGTTCCGGTGTGGATCAATCGACAACCAGCGGCGGCTCTTCATGAAAGCCATCATCATGGGTGCGGACAGCCGCATCGGCAAGGCCACCGCCTTCTGCCTGGACCGGGATGCGCGCAGCCGTGAGGATCAACCGGCACAGTTGCTGCCGGTGGAGCTGGCCGGGGATCGGCTGAACGCGGTCGCCCGTGAGTTGGCGGACCAGAGAGCACAGGTCGCGGGTGTGGTTGCCGACCTGACGCAGGCTTCGGCACCGCTGCATGTCGTCGATGCAGCACGAAAGGCGTGGAACGGTCTGGAAGTCCTGATCAGCAATGCAGGTGTTATCGAACACGGCAGTCTGTTGGAAAGTCCGTGGACAGCTACAACCGCTGCTTCGCACTCAACACACGCGCCACGTGGTTGCTGGCTAAGGCCGCCCACCCTCGCGTGGCAGTATCGTCGCCACCGCATCGGTATCGGCCTACGTACCGACAGGCCCGCTCGGTGCGTACAGCGCCAGCAAGGCTGGCATTGGTGATGCTGGTTCGTCAAATGGCAAGCGACTGGGAGCCTGACGGCATTCGATGCAATACGGTGTCACCCGAATCCACGCAAACGACACTGACGGACGCCCGCTATTCCGATCCGGCGAAACGGCACGCGGCAGCGCAACGGAACCCCTTGCGCATGGCGGGCGCGCCCGATGACCAGGCGGCCGCGATTGCGTTCCTTGCGAGCCGCGATGCCGCCTACATCACCGGTGCGGACTTGGTGGTGGACGGTGGCCTCCACGCGACGTTGATGGCAGCGGCGGCGCTGGGCGCCCCGTGGAAGGTGAACACGCCAATGAGAATCCCGGCATCGAAGTTGGCCCGGCTAGCGCCGCTTGGAGACTCGCTCAAGCCGTTCCGATTCGCGTCGGTCAAGGCCGACGCCATGAACCCACATTTCAGGCACGCTGTCCTATGACCCGCACTCTGACAATGCCCATTCCGTCTGACCCGTGCACTGCACACAGTCTGTTCACACGCGCCGTATTGGTACGGAGAAGATGACCATGCCAGCCACTTTCCAGGAAAGGCCGGTCGCGGTGATCACCGGCGCGGCAGGCGGCGTCGGCATGGCGGTCTGCCGCTTGCTCGGCAGGACACAGAACCTGGTGTTGACCGATGTCGACGAAGCGCGTCTGCAGCCCGCGCTGCAGACGCTGGCCGACGAGGGGTACCGGGCCTGTGGTATCGGCGGAGATCTTTCCCTACCAGGAACCGCCGACGCGCTCGCCGACCTCTGTCGCCACCAAGGGCCCTTGCGGACCCTGGTGAACGCCGCGGGCCTGTCCCCCGTGATGGCCGACTGGCAGGCGATCGTCCGGGCCAACACGGTCGGCCCCGAGTTGCTGTTGCGCGCCTTTGAGCCGCTGCTGTGCACCGGGACTGCTGCTCTGTTGGTTGCCTCCGTTGCCGGTCACCTCAGCCCGGTCGACACACCGGCCCAGGACTTGCTTGCCGATCCACTGCAGGCCGGTCTGATGGACAAGCTGTCCGTACGCCTGGACATGCTGGTCGAAAAGCAGGGCGGTAGCCGCGAGGGCCACGCCTACGGGCTGTCGAAGCGCGCTATCATGCAGAACTGCGAGCGGCGCGCGAAGGCTTGGGGGGCATCGGGAGCCCGCATTGTATCGATCTCGCCCGGCGGGATATGGACCCCGATGGGCCGCCGCGAGGCGAGCGGCGGCGCACGTGTGAACGCGGTGATCGAAAGGACCCCAGCAGGCCGATGGGGAACAGCGGCGGAGATGGCGACGGTGATCGAGTTTCTTGCCTCCGACGCAGCCAGCTACATCACCGGCTGCGACCTGCTGGTCGATGGGGGTGCCGCAGCCGTGCTGCGAGGCTCGAAGTTCTGAGACATGGAATGAGCAGACTCTTCGTCATTGCGCGCAAGGCTGGCTGTCCTTGTCAGTGTAGGGGTGCAGGCCATGGTCCGCGTGCTCAAAGACGCCCGCCGCTCCTGGCACGCAGCGCCGGAGGCCTTCTCGCACAATTCCTGGCCGTGGGCTTTGGTTTTCCTGATTAGGGACCAACCTCAGTCTGCCAATGCTCTCCCTTGGTAGCTAGCTCCTGGGCGTCAGCGCCAACCGGAAGTAGGCCAGCCCAGAACGTAGCGCTGCGGCCGATCCCCCTGGCTACGCCCCCGCCTCCGCCTGAGGGGCGAGTCAACTCGCGGATGCGTTGCTTGAACTTCAGCGCACCACCTGCCGCCACCCAATGCAGCCCAGGAACTTGCGGCTAATCGCGCTCGCCCCCGCCCTCTGCGCTTCGTGGACCTTCAGAAGCAGATTGCCATATAGCCGTTGCAATTTCGCCATCGCCCGCTCACCCGCCCGCTGACTGCGCAAATACACGTTCTACGTCGCCTCCCTTTGATCACGAGCCTCGTCGTTGCGCTTCACCTCATTCGCTGTAATCAACTTACGGTGGAACTAGCAACTACAGGAGGGCGTCCATGCTGGGGGCAAAAAAAAAAGAACCCCAACCGCGGGTTGGGGTATCAATCCCTGGTGCAATGATCGAAAGCACCAGAGTGGAGATTTCCATCAATCAGAACTTATGGCGAATACCGCGAGCTGCGCCAAGTTGATTGTTGCTGCCTTGCGACAACCAAGACCCAGTTTGAAATCCATTGGCCGAAGTATCAAAGTTAGGGCTGGAGTTCTTTGCGTAGGAGGTCGTCAAATAGATGTCCGTTCGTTTAGATAGCTCATAACCTGCAACGAAGCTGAGCTGCCACGGGTTCTTGAGATTCACCGTAGACGCGACGGAACTAACCCTCAACGTCGTCATGTTGTGTAGTACCGTCAATGCAGACGTTGCTTGATATTGCGTTCCGGCCCAGTACACGTCGTCGCTGAGCAAAGTTGTTCCCGTCAAGTTCTCCGAATTACCCCAACGATAGCCCGACATGAGTTTTTCCGGCCCGACCACATAAATGACGGCCGCCCCGGCCTTCTTGACTCTTGCGACATTACCCTTGGCTACCGCCGGATTCCATTGGCGTACGCCATACTGATCCCAAAATGACCACTCGCATAGATTATGCGTCGGCCATATGCGGTGTTGTCGCGCAAATGGCCAGGCGCTTCACCGGCCCCACCCTCCTGCCAAGGCGTTGGTTCCTAAAGCCCCCGCCCCAGCGCCGAAACTCCAGTGCGCAGTGGCAGTCAGTCCACCGAAGACACCGGTGTACTTGAGCATATTGTCTTCGCGGAAATTCGAGCCGACTCGCGGTCCGTCTAAAGTATAGAAATCATGTGATAGAGGGGAACCTATACAAAGATAGGCAGTATCACTAACTGATTAGCGTGACCGTCTGGAAGTAGAAAGGGCCAATCTGCTGAATTTCTCCTTCCTCACGCCTTCGTGGCACACCGTCGCCTGCGTAACGGAAAGGCCAGCGGCGTCTGGGAGCGCCTGCACCTCGCCCTGTTGACCCGCTTCGTGACATGACCAGATCAATTTGAGCCGCGGGAGCATCGATGGCGCAGCGGTGGCCAGCCCTGGAGGGCCAGCAGACTGGCCGGAATCCCACGAACCGCGGCAAAGTCGGCAGCAAGCACCGTATCGTTGTACCAGTCAGGCACCTCCAGTCACAAGCACGATCTTGCCTGCGACACTGAACAAATCCGTCATCCAAGAACGTCCATGTGACACAGCGATCTTGCAAGAGAGGCGAGCGCTTAGCTGGCAACGCCACCGTGCCTGGACATGTTCCTTACTTATAGCCGGATCGCTGCCGTCTCATGCCACCGCCCACCGGAGAGCGCAACAGGTATGCCCTCCGGCGAGAAACTCTTCGCGTGCCGTGGGTCGCGGGCTCACAAGCCACCGTGAATGTCGATGGTCGTGCCGTTCACGTAGGCCGCACCCGGTCCGCACAGGAACGCCACGACTTGGGCAATCTCTGCAGGTTCCGCGCTGCGCTTGAGGGGGGTCATCGTCAGGAAGCGCTCGGCCACACCGGGCCCCAGCCTCTCTCCCATCCCAGTTCGGATGAGCGCAGGCGCCACGCCATTGGCTCGGATGCCATACTCGGCCAGGAGCCGACCCAGCGTGGTGGTCAGGTTGATGACGCCAACCTTCGAGGCACCATAGTCAATCTGCGAGCTTCCGTTCCTGCCTGCAACGGAAGCCACGTTGACAATCACGCCACCGCTACCGGCAGCGATCATCTGGCGGGCTGCCTGCTGACACAGCAGCAACACGGCGGCGACATTGACGGTCAGGGTGGTTTGAATCTGCGCCGCCGTCAGTTCGAAGAACGGCGTGGGAACATAGTACGCGGCGTTGTTCACCAGCACCTGGACGGGACCGACCTCGATGCGAATGCGCTCCATGGTCTGCTGCAGCGCCACGAAGTCGCACAGATCGCAGACATAAGACGCGTGCAAGGTGGTCCCATTAGGATCACCGGGGGGGTGAATATCCAGGCCGACCACCCGCAGCCCGGTGGCGGCCAGCGCGCGCGCGATGGCCATTCCCAGTTCGCCGCCGGTGCCGGTGACGAGCGCCACCTTGGAACGCACAGCGGCGTCCGCGGCTGGGTCATCGGGTCGTGACGCCCCCCTCTGCACAGCCGATGAGGATTCAATTGATGTGCTCATCTACATCCTGTCCTAGGTAATGTGCGATCACACGCGCATCCTGCGCCAACTCGGCGCTCTTTCCGGAATGCACGATGCGGCCGTGCTCCAGCACATAGGCGCGGGTGGACACCGACAAGGCCCGCACCGCATTCTGCTCGACCAGCAGGATGGTAAGCCCATCGCGGTTGAGTTGGGCGAGCGCATCAAAGACATGGTCGGTCATCAGCGGCGACAAGCCCAAGCTGGGCTCGTCGAGCATCAGCAGGCGTGGGCCACCCATGAGCGCGCGGCCTATCGCCAGCATCTGTTGCTGGCCGCCAGAGAGATTGGACCCCAACGTCGCCTGGCGCTCCTCGAGGATCGGAAACAGCCGGAAGACCTCACGCAAGTCGTACGCCGACTTGCGTCCACCGAGCGCCCGCTTGCCCACGAGCAGGTTGTCGAGGATCGACATCTCGCCCAGGATCTGCCGCCCTTCCGGGACATGCAGCAGACCACTGCGCGCGACACGATGCGCAGGGTTGTTGGCGATGTCCGTCCCCCCAAAATTGATCCTGCCAGCCTGGACACGAACGTTACCGCTCAGGCAGTTGAGCAAGGTGGATTTTCCGGCCCCGTTGGGCCCGATCAACGCGACGACTTCACCGGCTTCGATGGAGAAGCTGACGCCTCGCAAGGCCTGGATGCCGCTATAGCCGGCAACGAGCTTTTCAACGCCGAGCATCATCGTCAGTGCCCCCCCAGATAGGCCTTGACCACGTTGGCGTCGCTCATTACATCCTTCGGCTTGCCATCGGCGATGATGCGTCCGGCGTCGAGCACATAGACATGGTCACATAATCGATTCACGAAGCGGATGTTGTGCTCGATCAGCAGGATGCCCATGCCACCGGCCACCAGTTCGAGGAAGATAGCGCCGAGGCCGCTCGCCTCGACGTCGTTCATGCCCGCGACGGGCTCGTCCAACAACAAGACCGATGGATTGCTGGCCACCGCGCGCATCATCTCGATGCGGCGCTGGTGGCCATACGCCAGCGAACCGGCCGGAACATGGGCGAACCCTGCCATGCCGAAGCGCTCCAGCAGTTCCATCGCGCGCACGCGCATCCGCGACGACTCGCGCAGCGAACTTGGCAGACCCAAGACTCCCGCCAGGATCGAGGAGCGCTCGTGCCGGTGGAAGCCGATCAATACGTTGTCGAGCACCGATGCTTCGGCCAGCAGGCGGATGTTCTGGAAGGTGCGGGCGATGCCCTTGCGCACCACTTGCTGGGCAGTCGCCGCCTCAATGGGCTCTCCATCGAGGCGGATGGTCCCCCTCGTCAGTTGCAGCATTCCCGTGATCAGGTTCACCACGGTGCTCTTGCCAGCCCCATTGGGGCCGATCAGTCCGGTGACCTTGCCACTGGGCACTGTGATCGACACGTCGGCCACCGCATGGACGCCTCCAAAATGCTTGGAGACCTGCTCAAGTTCAAGTGCCTGCACTATGCACCTCTTCTTTGGCTTGTTCGCCACGCTTCGCCTGCAAGCTGCGCAAGTAGAACATGAAACTATCCCCCAGCCCGTGCGGCAGATAGTTGATCATGAGGATCAGGAGAAGGCCTGTCACCAACGGCCTGTAGTCAGCCAGCGGGCGGGAAATCTCGGGGAGCAATGCCATCACGGCCGTGCCGATAATGGGCCCCGCAAGCGATGTGCGTCCGCCGAGCACGATGGCCGCAAGGGTGGCAATCACCAGCGAGAAGCCGAACTGCGCAGGATCCACGCTGTAGGAGTACAGCGCCAGCAGCCCGCCGAACATCCCTCCGATGGCACCGCTGATCAAGAACGCGGTTCCTTGGTAGCTACGCACCGACACGCCCAGGCATGCCGCAACGGTCTCGTTTTGCCGGATGCTGTCGAACGCACGGCCCACACCGGAGCGGCCGATGGCAGAGCACACATAGACGACCAGCGCAACGGCCACGAGCAGATTCCATGTGGTCGTTATCTTGGGGACATTCTGGTATCCCGTGGCGCCACCCGTGAGGTCTTCGAAGTAGAGAATCAAGGCATGCAGCACCTCCACGAAAGCGATGGTCGCGATCGCCTGGAAGATTCCTCGCAGCCTCGCCAGAGGTATGGCCAGCACCGCCGCACAGGCCGCTCCCGCCAGCGTGGCCGCAACCACCGCGCTGAACAGGTCGAGGCCTTGTCGCGTGACTAGGATCGCCGCCGTGTATGCACCGACTGCCGCATACGCCGCGGTGGCCAATGAGAAGCAGCCCGCGCGAAGCACGATCTGCTGACTGTACGCGAAGCCCAGACTGATCAGGAAGAAATCGAAGGCTGGCTGGTAGGAAAGCCACATGTCCATCATGCCCTCCCCACACTGCGCGCATGCAGCGCACTTCCGAAGAAGCCACTGGGCTTGACCAGCAGCGCCACGAACAGCAGCGTGAAGATCACCGCGTCCGACAGTCCCGGTGGCATGTAGGCCACGGAGAAGGTCTGGACGAGGCCCAGCACCAGGCTGGCGACCACCGCGCCCACCATGCTCCCCATGCCTCCCAGCACGACCACCACAAATGCATACAGCATGTAGCGCTCTCCCATCATGAAATGGATGGAATTAAATGACAAACCGATGAGCACACCGGCGATTCCCGCCAACCCCCCCGCGATCAGGAAGGTCTGCAGGTAGACCAGTTGGGGATTGATACCCAGCAGACCGGCGGTCCGCTCATTGATGGCGACAGCGCGCACATCGCGACCGAAATCGGTCTTATAGAGATACAAGGCCAGTAGCAGCAGCAGCGTGGTTCCCACGATGGTCACCGTGAGCTGCAGCAGCGACAGACGCCCCCCCCAGAGTTCGAAGAACTTCACCGGAAAGGTACCGTATGGAAAGCGGAATACCTGGGTCTGTGTCAGCTGATGTCCCACGGTCACGATCACCAGATTGGCACCGATGGACGAAACGATCGCCGAGAACTCGGCATTTGCCTGCGTCAAATGCGCGCGCAACCGCTTGAAGGCGACCAGATCGACGACCACCGACAGGATTCCAGCCACCAGCATGGCGAGCAGTGCCGCCAACCACAGCGGTAACCCCAGCTCCACGGCATAGTAGGCAACGAGGGCGCCCGCCATGAACACGCCACCGTGGGCCAGGTTGAGAATCTTCTGCACGCTGAAGATGAGGGTAAACCCCATCGCAAATAGCGCGTAGACGAACCCAGTAATGAGCCCGTTAAGCAATTGTTGCCAGATCATGCGGACCTCTCGCAGAAGAGAAGATTGCAAATACCGCGCGCCCGCGGAACGTGGGCGCGTTCTTCAAAACGCCACCGACCACATCAGTTCGCGCGAACGAATTTGCCGTCCTTGACCGTCAGCAAAACTACGCCATACCGTGGATAACGTCGCTCGTCGAATGAAAAAAACCCATCACCCACGACGACCGGCACCTTGGATATCTTGAGCATGGCGTCGCGCACACGCTCGCGCGTCGGTGCCGGACCAGCGGCCTTGAGTGCTGCCAGGACCACCTGCCCAGCGCTGTAGCCCATGGCTTCCCAATTGCCCGGCTCACGACCTTTCGCGGCCCGATAGTTCTTGACGAAGGTGCGCCCCATATCGTTATTGCCGCCGGGCAGCCAATCGCCGTTGAAGGTCACGCCTTCGACGGCCGCTCCGCCGAGACGCAAGAAATCCGGAGTGGCAAATGCCGAGATGCCAAACACATGCGTCGCAGGGTTGAGGCCGGCTTGGCGGATCTGCGTCAGCAAGTTGGTTCCCACTGCTGGAGGCATGACCAGAACCAGGCAGTCCTGCGCCGCACGCGTGGTCAACTTGACCGACAGGGCTGCGAAATCGCTGTCGGACTGCTTGACCTTCTCCTCGGACAAGATGTTCACGCCGCGCGCCTTCAGCAACTCCGCAAAGAGTCGCGCCTGACCGACGTAGGCTTCACTGTCGGAGATGGACACCAGAGAGCAATTCTTCACCCCCTTCTTTTCCACCGCATAGGTGACAATGGGTGGTATGCCAGTGTTGAAGCCCTGTGCCTGTGTCATGGCCCACGGGCCTGCGCCATGCGCCTCGGTCGAATTCGTGACCGTGAACATCGGGATTTTCAGGTCCTGCGCGGCGCGGGCAGCCGGTCCCCCGATGGCGCCGGTGGTGGGACCGACGTAGAGAAGCACCGAGGGATCTGCGGCGTGGCGCGACAATAGCAGCATCGCTTGCGCGCGATCACTGGCATCGTCTTCGACGACCGCCTTGACGGTGTTGCCCGCCCCCAGCACACCGGACTTGTTGGCTTCGTCGATCGCCATCAACAGGCCATCGCGCACCGGTCCGCCGATGAAGCTGACCGGACCCGTGATCGACTGGGCAATCACGATCTTGTACTCCGCTGCCTGCACTGCCAACGGCTGCAACGTGGCCGCGGCGGCGGTGAGGCCCAACCATGCCCAGAGTCGGCTGCTTGTGATGCCGCAGATCTTGCTTCTCTTTTTCATGCTTGTCTCCTACATTGCAAACGATGTTATCTAGTCGCCGAGGCTTCCATCAGGACGGGAGGGGAGATGGAATCGGGAAAATACGTCCCGGCGAACATCACTGGGAACGGTCGATGCCGCGACACCGCGGCGCACACAAGGGTGTATGTCTTCATGCGGCGTCCTTGTCCCTGAGCCGCACCATGAGGCTGCCGCGCTTGACCACCTCGCCAGGCTGTACGAGCACGGCATCGACTGTACCGGCGCGCGGGGCGGTGACCTGCATCTCCATCTTCATGGCTTCCAGGATGACGAGCACGGCCCCTTGGACAACGGTAGAACCCTGTTGCACCAGGACGCGCGCAACCATGCCTTCCATCGGCGCCACGGGCTCGACCGCGGCCGAAGGCCGCCCCGCGCCGGCCGCAGTCGAGCGCCGCACGCCAGCGCGTTCAATTCCCTCTGCGAGCGGTTTGCGCGCCTTTCCGGGAACCACCACTTCGATAGTCCCGTTCGAAGTGTCCAGGCTGACACGGCGTTCCGTGACCACGGCGCGCAGCGGCTCGGCCGCTAGCGGCTCCTGCATGGCAGCCACAGGGACGGGGCGCTTCGTCGGATCGGGCCTCCAGTCACGCTCCACCGAGCCGGTGTCATGCTGCACGCCGACGAAGGCCGGTTCCGCCAACACCTGCTCAATGTAGGATGCGTTGGTCTGGATACCGGGCACCACCAGAGCGTTCAGCGCGCTTCCCAAGCGCCTGCTCGCCAGTGCGCGGGTGGGCCCCCAGGCCTGCACCTTGCCGAACATCGAGTCATAGTGGCCCGGCACCGTGTCGCCGGCCTCGGTGGCGAAATCCAGTCGCAGCCAAGGACCCAATGGCAACCGAAGCGCGCCAACCGGTCCGGGACAAGGCATGAAACCCGACCACGGATCCTCGGCTGTGATACGGGCCTGGATGGCGTGGCCGAAGAGCCGAACGTCCTGTTGAACGAAATCCAGCGGCAGACCCGCAGCCACCCGCAACTGGCACTGCACCAGATCGATGCCCGAGACGAGTTCGGTCACACCGTGCTCGACCTGCAACCGCGTATTCATCTCCAGGAAGAAGAACTTGCCGCTGGCACGGTCAAAAAGGAATTCGACCGTCCCGGCGCTCTGGTAACCCACGCTTGCGGCCAGCCGCACGGCGGCATTCCGCAATTGCTGGCGCACATCCTCCGGCAGGTCGGGCGCAGGCGCCTCCTCGATCATCTTCTGATGGCGCCTTTGTACCGAACAGTCACGGTCTCCAATGTGCACCACGTGGCCATAGGCGTCGCCCAGCACCTGTACTTCGACATGACGCCCCCGCTCGACGTAGTGTTCCAGGTAGATCTCGGCGCGGCCGAACGCGACGTTGGATTCCCGGGCGGCATCCTGCAGCGCCGTCTGCAGCTCCGATTCCTCGCGGACGACGCGCATGCCGCGGCCACCACCTCCGAAGCAGGCCTTCACGACCACCGGATAGCCGATGGCCTTCGCAACACCACGGGCAGCGTCCAGATCCTCCAGTGCCCCGTCCGATCCCGGCAGCACAGGCACCTCGGCACGCACCGCGGCGGCGCGTGCCGCGACCTTGTCACCCATCATCGCGATCACCTCGGGCGACGGGCCGACGAAGACCAATCCAACGGCCAGCACGGCGGCGGCGAAGTCAGCGTTTTCGCTCAGCAGCCCATAACCGGGATGCACCGCCTGCGCGCCGGTGCTCTTGGCGGCGGCAAGAATCAGCGCGATGTCCAGGTAGGACTCCCGTGCGGGGGCCGGACCCAGAAGTACCGCCTGGTCCGCCAAGCGCACGTGCAGAGCGCCCGCATCCGCTTCGCTGTATACCGCGATGCTCCTTATCCCTGCTTCGCGACAGGCTCGAATGATGCGCACGGCGATCTCGCCGCGGTTCGCGATGAGCAGCGATTCGATCGGGAGGTGCTTTTCCACGGGGGATTGGCTCATGATTCTCAGTACAGGGTATCGAGGGCTTCTTCGTCGTAGGGCACGAGTTCCGCCTCGCGCCCCTCGTGCACCTTGCGCGCCCAGGCGGGATCAGCCAACATGCCGCAGCCAACGGCGAACGGCCGGAAGAGGGAATCCGCGTGGTGCCTCGTCATGCCGTCCAGCTCCGCACGGGGCGCGGTCCCGCCTCGCCCCAGGCAATGTCGATGCTCTCGACGATGACGGCTCGAGTCTGGGCGGGCTCGATGACATCGTCCAGCGACAGGTGCGCCGCTGCCTCCCAGGGCTCGGACTCCGTAGTCCATTCCTCGATGAGCTCGCTGGCCAGCCGCTCACGCGCGGCCGGGCCTTCCTCCGCTTCCAGCGCATCGAGCCGGCGGCGATAGACCGTCTGAACCCCGGCCTCCGGCGCCATGAAGCCCATCTCGGCACTGGGCCAGGCGAACATGAAGTTCGGATGCGTGGGTCGACCGCCCATGGCAAAGTGCCCTCCTCCATAGGCCTTGCGGATCACCACGCCTACCTTGGGCACCCGCGCGTCGGCAATGCGCGACACGAGACGCTCGTAGGCGCGCAGGATGCCGCCCCGCTCGGCCTCGGTCCCGATCAGCAGACCAGGCACATCGTGCAGGAACACCAACGGAATGCCGAAGGTATCGCACATGTCGACGAAGTCATGCTCCTTGCGCAGAGCGTGGGGATCCAGTGCGCCTGCGCCCACCATCGGTTGATTCGCGACGATGCCAACGGGATGACCCTCAATCCGTGCCAGCACCGTCAGCAGGCTCGGGCCCCAGTCATTGCCCCACGGAAGGATGCTCGCCTCGTCGGCAATCGCCTCCAGCACGCGATGCATGTCGTAGCCCGTCTTGGATCCCAGGGGAACGATGCGGGCGAGTTCCTCCGGATCCACGGCCGGTGCGCGCGCGGGCGCCACCGGCGCCGGCATGGCAGCATTTGACGGCAGGTACGACAGGAATGCCGCGATCGCTTCCATCGCCTGCGCCTCGGTATCGACCGCCATGTGCGCATTGCCCACCGACATGGCGGCCTCTGGCCCACCCAGTTCCTGATCGCTCACCTCCTGTGCGATCGCCGCGGACACCACCGACGGCCCGGATAACGCGACCGTCCCGAACTTGACCATGACCACGAAATGTGCGGTGGAAGCGTGCAGCGCCGAATCGCCGTACGAGGGGCCCAGAATGGCGGCGGCTCGCGGGACCGGCGGCTGCCCCTCTGCAGGCTTGATGAACGTCTTGAAGTCCAGCGGCAGCACGCTGAAGCGCCAGCCCATCACATCGGGAATGCGTCCGCCGTCGGCGTCGCACAGCAAGACCAAGGGAAAACCCGCGCGTTGAGCGTGTTCGATCAGACGCCCCTGCTTGCGCATGCTGGTGGGCGCCGCGTCCGCCGTTTTGTCAGTCGGATTGTTTTCTCGCCGCCAGATGGGGATGAGGCAGCCCAGCGTGACCTTGTTCGCTTTCGGCTCTGGCCGCTCGGCTGCGGCTAGCGCACCCAGAGATGCCGCTTGGTCTGACGTCGCGGCAACCTGAGCGGCAGGGAGAGGTTCACCTCGCCTTAGGCTGAACTCATCCTCAAGCTGGACGGCAGCACGAAGCGCGAGACGGGCCGCCAAGGGGCGCTCTTTGGTGCGGAGGCTGTAGATGATCTCCCGCTTGCCATACACGGCAACGAGATCAACGGGGATTTTCTTGCGGAAGTAATAGACGCCTTGGCGGCGGGTGATGTGCATCGCTGGCTTCCTGTCGGTGTAAGTTACACGCGGAAGGTGCAGCGGTGTATTGGTGTCTCTTAGCGGATTCCCCAGCCCCCTCAAGGGCTGGGGTCCACATTCGCCATTGCTGGCGGAGACGGAGGGATTCTCCCGAGACCAAGCTGGTCTACGACTACGTGCGCGGCGCCGCAGAGCGATTCGCGACCAAAGACGGTATCGAGATCCACCTGCCACTGGCCGCGTGATGCCGCAACAATCCACTCCCTCACGGAAGATGATCATGCGATACGACGGGTTCCAACGCACCGGGCCCAGTCGGCGTTTGTCGCTACCCGATGGCCGGCGAGAATGGCCGACGGCCGCGTAACCGACGTTCGCATGTGCCGACTTTGGCGACGCGCGATCGCATCCTGCGGCTCAAGACCGGCAAAAGAACCGGCAAGAGAACCGGCAGTTCTCTAAACAGAAGTGCGCCGTGTATGGATTCTAAGTTGTTGTATATAATATGGAATTGCTTCACACTGATCCGGTTAAGGAACCGGCATACTTATTCCCATGTCCGCGCCAAGCACCGCCATCGATGTGTATGACAGTCCGCATCACTTTGAGCCGCTTCTGCCTCAAAAGCGGCTGGACGAGCTCGTTGAGAAAACACGGACTGTGTTCGAAAAGGCACATGCGCTGAGAGGCGCTTTGTGCCCGCCGGCGCGTGAGGCTGTGCGCGAGCTCGTGCGTGAGATGAACTCCTACTACTCGAACCGGATTGAAGGTCAAAGCACCCATCCGGCGAACGTTAGCAAAGCGCTGCAGAAGAATTTTTCGGACAATCCCGAGGTTGCCCAGCGCCAACGGATCGCGCTGGCCCATATTGAAGCCGAGCGCGAACTGGAGTCCGACGCCGAGCTTACCGAGGCGCAGGCGCTGCGCAGTGACTTTCTGCTGCGGGCGCACGCGAGCCTGTATGGGCGGCTCTCAGAGGACGATCGGCAAACGCCGAACAATCGGATTGTGCAGCCTGGCAAGATCCGAGACGAGGAGGTTTCGGTCGGCCGACATCACGCACCGGCCTTTGCCTCGCTCCCCCGCTTCCTCGCCAGGATGGACCAGGTGTATGGGCGTGTGCAAGGCGTTGACGCCCTTCTCTACACCATCGCCGCGGCACATCACCGCACCGTGTGGACTCACGCCTTCATTGACGGCAACGGCCGCGCAGTTCGCCTTCAAACCCACACCGCACTTTGCCGACTGAGCGGCGGCCTCTGGTCGGTGAACCGTGGCCTCGCTCGCAACCGCGACACCTACTATGCCATGCTATCGAACGCCGACATGGCGCGGCAGGGCGACCTCGATGGGCGGGGCAATCTCAGCGAGAAGATGCTCTGGGAATGGTGCAGCTATTTCATCGACCTCTGCGATGACCAGGTCAGCTTCATGACCCGCATGTTCGACGTCCAGGGTTTGCGCGATCGGGTGAAAGGCCTCGTGCTTGTGCGCAGCCAGTCATCAGACTATCGGCACTACCGCTCCGAGGCCGTGCTGCCCCTGCTGCATGTACTGCTCGCAGGGAGCGTGTCCCGGGGCGACTTCGCACAGATGACCGGGCTAGGTGAACGCGTCGCCCGGAGCGTGATCTCACAGTTGCTGAAGGACGGCATTCTCGTGAGCGACTCACATCGTGCAGACCTTCGCATCGGCTTTCCGCTCGATGCACTGAGCATTCTCTTCCCAAACCTGTATCCCGAGGCAGCCGTCGCCAATCTGGAGTGATTGACATCGTCTCAGGGCTCAGTCCGGATGCTCTTAAGTGGCCCGCCCCCCAAGTGCCCTCGTTGAAAAGGTCATCCGGAATGGTGTCCCCTCCAGCGTTGTGGATGACCTCCAGCGCGAGGAACGCATCGAATTCGGGCTCGTCAGCGGGATGGCGGATCGTCTCAGGATAGCGCTCGCCGAATTTCGTGCGCCAGTGCACAAAACGTTGTACGCCGGCATGCCAGCGTGCGATCGACGCGTTCCGGCAACGACCGCGGTAATAGGCGCCGTGCTGCAACGCTTCCTTGCGCAGCAGTCCGGCAGCGTAGGCCGCTTCGAGTGCCTTTAGGCTCGGATTGGGTGGCGGGCTACGCAACATGAAATTTCCAGATGTGAAAAAGGGATGGGGCGAATACGACCCGGGCCGTTAGCGAAATGGCCGAGCCAGACATTGGATTGGCATCCTAGATGATCGTCGTCATGCAGGCTCAGCGATGACATGAAGCCGCACGATAGGCTCGAGCGGCAGAGTTTCCGTTCGGATCCCACGCTCGCATGCACTGGGAGCGACCGAGCGAAACGAGATGCTAAAAGCCGCAAGCGTAGGCATTGGCTCGCGCATCGTGTAGCGCGTGGTGCTCGCCACCATACCTTAGAAAATATTCCGCCCGGCGTGCGGCGTCGAGCTGACCACCGATATTCTCGAAGGCCCAACCGCCAAGCAACCGGCCGTTCAGCAGGAAGCGCAGCATGTCTAGGTCTACTGTATGGTCGTAGCAGAGAACGGACGTGGACGCGGTGGGAATGCCTGCGACCCAGTCGCGCAACTCCTGACTCGGGTGATCCAAAATCATCGCCCTACCTTCGAATCGACCGAACTGGGGCACCACCACCGCTCGAACAAAGTCACTACAGCGCGCTTCGCTGTAGTCCGTGCGCTCACCGTAGAACTCAGCCCCATTCTCTCCAACGATGGCGATACTGAGTACTTCAGGCGCCTGGAAATCGCTGAATTCCGTGTCAATGAAATAGCGGTTACGCGAGGAAACTGAGCGCGCGCTCAAGCAGACCGTTACGCCCGCGTCGGCCGTCGCGACGTCGACACTCGAGCTCGGCGTCGATATCGGCCCCGTGGAATCGGTCGTGCAGCTCGGCCCGGCGCCGTCCGTCTCCAGCCTGAGGCAGCGCCTTGGCCGTTTCGGCCGGCGGAAAGGCACATCCACGATCCTTCGCTGCTACGCGCTTGAGGCGCCGTTGGATGCCCGTGCCGCCCTGCCCGACCGCCTGCGCGAGGACCTGGTGCAGCTGTGATTGCCCAGATCGACCTCCTGTTGCATCGCTGGGTTGAACCACCGCGATTGGGCGGCATGCACCTCTCGACCACCCCACCCGAGCGTCATCGCTCTCTCCTTTTTCCGCCCGTTGTGGCAACAAGGAGAGCACATGCAACAGCAAAAACTTCGCCGACAAATGGCGATGATTTCCCGAAACATCGAATCGGCAATGGAATCCGCGTTCCGGGTGTATTATTTCCTCATGGCAAAGTTCATCGCAGCCAACGGTCGTGAGGTACTGAAAACCGTCACCGAGTCCGGTGTAACGGGCTACATCGACTCGTCCATCCCCGCCGAAGTCCTTCCAGCCTGGCGCAGGCAGATCGCCGAATCGCGCGCTCGCAACTGCCGCGAACTCGCCCACGTGCTGGACGACGCGGATCGCAACTCAGGCATCAGCCCTGCTGTCTGACGGAGACACTGCATGGACGCCTCGCAGATTGTGCGAGGTGTTGTGCTCAAGTGTCTTTTCCCTTACGACAACGATCCCCATCAGCCTGACCGGAAACCCCATTACTGCCTCGTAGCGGATGTCCTTCGCACTGGGAGATCAGCATTACGTCGCGCTTGCCTATCGGACTTCGAAGCTGGATGAGGACCTGATGCGAGCGCATCGGGGACTGGTACTTAGTATCGACTCGGCACACCTGAAGGGCTCCGCTCTTCCAGGCCCGTCGGTCACTTCGTTCTGGATCATGTCGCCCTGGTTCCGCTCAACAAGGATTGGATCGACTCGGATTCCCGAAGACGTCGTCCATGTAGCAGTGGCAGAGGCGCTCTATCACCCGGAGCCCGTGGCAATGGCTGACCAGGACAACAACCCCTCCGCGGCGCGCGATGAACAGTGGCTTGAGTTGCTGCAGCTGCACCGCAGTGCCGTACAGCAGTCCGATATCGACATCTCGGACCTATTTGAGCAGCGGCTACGTGAATATCGCGAGCGCTTGCTGGCCGGCTCGCAGCAAGAGGGACCGCTTACCCCTGAAGCAATCTTGGGGTATGCCGCCATGCATGGGCTCATTTCCCAACGCCGACAGCAGTGGCGAAGGGTGGCGTGATACCTGATAGTGCGACCGATCATCATCCCAGCGCCATCATCGGCGTAAGCGCGAAATGCGATGCATGCGATCACTGCTGGACACCGCGTGCACACAGTTTCAGCGATCTCGTAGTCGATGACGAAGCCGACGAACGCGCCTCCGCTGGTGCTGAGAGCGGGGAGAAGAACGATGCTTGATCGCGACGCCCTGTGAAATCTGAGCATCAAGCTGGGGATCGCACGTGCAGAGGCGCACGCGCCGCAGTTCGATCAGGCGCAGGTAGGGATGCTGCTCGAGTTGGTGAACGCTGCTCTGGCCACGGCTATCCATCACGTTGCACTGGGCCAGGGAGAGGAGCGGGCCATCACAAGCCTGCTGACGCCCTGTGGACTCTTGGTCCGGGCGCTGCGCGTGGTCGCGCGCACGTCGCTGATGGATATGGCCAAGCATACGCGGCTCAAGCCGTCGGATCTGTCCGCGCTCGAGCTGGACCGGACCAAATACACGCAGGAGCACATGGAGCTGGCAGCCAAGTATTTCTACCGGTTCGGCCCTATTTGCCACTATCCAGGCCAGCCAAGAGCACCGGCAGGAGGTGCTATTCCGCAATGCCCCACCGGCGCCCGCCCGCCAGAGAACACATTGTGCCCCATAATCAACTTAAAGACCGCCTAAAGCGACGTCCTCGCGGCGACAGCATCACATACCCCCCTTTCTTAGCTGCAAACGATACATTTGTTGTGCAGCTAATCTATTAGTTTTTGCTAATCTATGAATAATGCGCCGTAGTTTGCTGCACAGCAAATGTAGCCATTTTCGCTAACGTACCATGAACAAATCCGCGCAGAATCAGCTGGCAAAGAACCGCTCGGCATTCAAGGCCGAGGTCGCCGCCGCGCTCGGCCTTGCTTTGGCAGAGGCCACGGACGGGCGGATCAGTGTCGCTCACGTCGAGCCCAACCCCGCGAACGGCCCAAGCCTGGATCTGGCGCTGGAGTTCGATGCCGCCGGCAAGTCCGTAGTAGTCGCCGTGGAAGTACTACGCGTCGCGTACCCCCGCGATGTACAAAGAGCCGTTTGGAAACTCTCCGAATATAAGCTCGCTTCGGAGCGCCCGCAGGACCTTATCCTCCTGGTAGCCGCCGAATCACTAAGCCCCGGGGCCAGAGAGCAGCTTCGCAAGCGCGGAATCGGCTATTTCGAGCGTAATGGAAACCTGCGTCTGAACTGGCGCAACTGGCTGATCAACGTTGAGCGGCCAGACCTACCGCCAGCGAGGAAGGAAACCACCTCACTATTCACCGAGTCGCGGGAGATGGTCGTGCACGCGCTCCTGGTCAATCGGAACAAGTGGATAGCCGGAAACGAACTCGCAGAGATGTCAAGGACCTCGCCGTACACATCCTCCAAAGTACTTCAGGAACTTGAGCGGCGCGAGTGGTGCGAATCCAGTGGCGCCGGCCCGACACGTAGGCGCCGGCTGACAAAACCAAAGCAACTGCTGGAAGCGTGGGCAACGGACTGGACGAAGCGCAAAGAAAAGAGCACTCGCTGGTACGCGTTCACGGAGCGGCCGCACATGCTGCTTGAGCACCTCACGGACCGGATCGATAAGGCCGGCGTCTCGTTCGACTGGGCATTCACGGGTGCGGCCGCCGCGAACGTCTACGCTCCTCTGCTTACGAGCGTAGACACCGCAGAGATCATCGTCCCGCCAGGGTGCGCCGAAGAACTAGCTCGCAAGATCGGGCTGAAGCCAGCCGAAAAGGGGGCGAACATTACCTTCGTTGAGCGCGACGGTGCCAGCCTCCTCTTTCGCGAAGGCCTTCCGGACGACCTGTCATATTTCGCGAGCCCATTCATCCTCTATCTCGATCTGCTCGACGGACGAGGCAGAAACAAAGAACTGGCTCAACACGTTCTTGAAGAACTGGAGCTATAGATGGCTGGAATCAAACCCGCCACTGCGGCGGGATATCGCCCCGACGTTACTGCAGCGTGCGAAAGTACCTTGCTCACCCTACTCTGCGCGTTCGGCAGCCTCAAGGGCACCCTGCGCCTAGTGAGCGGTCTGGTACCACGGTATCTAACGCCGGAAACTCCACTGGATGTGCCGGCGCATGCAGGGACCTCGGACGTCGACGTTGTCTTGAATCTTGCGGTGATCGCTGATGGTGAAGGCTATAGCACGTTGGATGAACAACTTGCTGCTCGCGGATTCGAGCGCCACACTACCCATAACGGAACCCGATCGTCGTGGCAATGGAAGCGCAAGGTTGATGAGCATACGCACGTGCTTGTCGAGTTCCTTCGCGACGCGGGCACCGACCAACCAGGCAAGCCAGTCACCGTCGATGGTGAACGTGTTTCGGCTCTGGTGACGTTTGGAGGAGTCGTGCACGACTGGTATGGGGAGCGGAAGGTCACCGGGCAACTGCTGGACGGTGGCGGCATCTCCACCGAAGAGGTTCGATTCGCCGACGTGCCTGCTTTCGTTATCCTGAAGGCATTGGCACTCGCCGATCGTATGGGGAACAAGGATGCCGGCGACCTCATTCACGTGCTCCAGTACGGTGGAACAATCGATGCGGTCGCAGAACTCTTCGTTCAACGGCAATTGTCCGACGCTCACCCGGCGCGATCGAGGCAGGACTCGCGGCGCTGCGTAGCCGCTTCTGTGATGACGCGGACGGCGAGGGGTACGCTAATTTTGGATCGGACCTATCCGGAAATTTGTGTACGAGGCATATCATGAGAGGTAATGACCATGGATATGCCGATGAAGAAGAAACGTACGGTGGCGTCTCAGGCAGCGGCCCGCGGGCCGCTGCCTGCTTTGCCTGACGGCTTGCTCGACGAGTTGGTTAAAGGGCCGATGACGCCTGGCGAGGTCCAGGATCTGATGCTGGCGTTCAATAAGGCCATCATCGAACGGGCGATGGGCGCCGAGATGAGCATGCATTTGGGCTACAAGCCAGGCGAGCCCAAGCCGGCCGAGCAGTCCAATGCGCGTAACGGTCTGAGCGGTAAGACCGTGATCACCGACCGCGGCCCGGTTCGAGTGGAGCTGCCACGCGACCGCGATGGCAGCTTCGATCCAGTTCTGATCCCGAAGCATGAGCGGCGCTTTACCGGCTTCGATGAGCGCATTATTGCCATGTACGCGCGCGGCATGAGCGTGCGCGAGATTCAGGCGTTTCTGGCCGAGAGCTACGGAACCGAAGTCTCCCCGGACTTCATCAGCTCGGTCACCGACGAGGTCATGGCCGAGACCATCGCCTGGCAGAACCGCCCGCTCGAGGCCATGTACCCGGTCGTGTTCTTCGACGCGTTGCGGGTCAAGATCCGCGGCGACGGCATCGTCAGCAATAAGGCCGTGTATCTGGCATTGGGAATCCAGGCAGACGGTCAACGCGATGTGCTGGGCCTTTGGGTCGAGCAGACCGAAGGCGCCAAGTTCTGGCTCAAGGTCTTCAATGAACTCAAGAACCGAGGCTGCCAGGACATCCTGATCGCGGTGGTCGACGGCCTCAAGGGATTGACGGAGGCCGTTGCCACGGCCTATCCCCGCACGACGGTGCAGACCTGCATTGTCCATTTGATCCGCAATAGCCTGGACTACGCCAACTACAAGGACCGCAAGGTGCTGGCCCAGGCGCTGCGGCCGATCTACGGCGCGGCCAGCGAACAGGAGGCCGGGCAGGCGCTGCAGGACTTCGCCGACGGCCCGTGGGGCGCCAGGTATCCGATGATCGTGCAGTCGTGGCGACGCGCCTGGGAGCACGTCATACCGTTCTTCGTGTTCCCGCCCGAGATCCGGCGCGTGATCTACACCACGAATGCCATTGAGAGTTTGAACATGCAGTTGCGCAAGATCATCAAGACCCGAGGGCACTTCCCGTCGGATGAAGCTGCGATCAAGCTGCTGTGGCTGGCGCTGCGCAACGTGCTGGCCAAGTCCGTTCGCACGACCTATGACTGGAAATCCGCCATGAATCAGTTTGCTATTCTGTATGGCGAGCGATTTACCGCCGCCCGAGGCTGACAGAATTCAAAACCGCCTCGCACACAAAAATACGGACAGGCCCTTTGGATCCGTGGCCTACGCTAAGTTCCACGTAGTCGACGCCGATGATGACGAGGATGAATTGGTGTCTAAGCAGCGCTTCGCCTCGGGTCTCGTCCAAGCGCTGCTCGATCGAATCGAGGTCCGGCTGGCGCAGCACGCTTCCGGGGTTTGACGCACCGCTGGATGAGGCGCACCACCCGATAGGCAAGTCCGTTGGCCCGCAGAAACGGGTTCCCATTGATCGACCACGCGGCGAGAGGGTGGCCATGTGGATGCCCACAGCCAACGCGAGTCGATGCACATCCATGGCGTTGCGCATAACAATGCCGGCCACTGCGCCGGCTTTGTTCTTCTTGGGGAAGCCTGTGTTAGCTGCCCTAGCGCCGCAGATGCTGAACCAGCATCAAGAGACGATAACCCGCACCTGCCTGCCCTGGCCAGCCTTGCCCGCCGCTAAACAGCGACTCGTTCGGTTGAGCGGCGTCACCGTTCAGCGAGTGCCTCCCGCGTCGACAGCCCAAAGTGCCGGTCTGCGGGTGGTAGACCGACTTGCATTCCCATTGCCACCGGTAGCCTCGAAAGCCCAATGATTTTCATAGAGTATGCGCAAGTTAAGAACGATTTTCAGATACTCGCAGGTTGTGTTAAAGCGGACACCTACACGAACACAGTATGAGGATCTGAACGATGAAGGCAAGACGAACCACCATCCAGCAACTGCCACTGACCGAGGTTGTTGACTGCGAAACTCCAGGCGCGACGCGGGTCAGTATCACTACGTCCGAGGGCGGCACCATCTATCACACCGTTCCGCTCGCAGACCCCGACACCGGAAAGCGGCGCGACGGCCGCCCGCAGTGGATCGCAGGCACCTTCTCTCTCTTCCCTGTTGTCCGGCTCGCTGATGGCGCACCGTGGGCGGAGGCGAACGTCTGGCTCATCGATATGATGGAGTCAAAGCCGTCGCCCAACATGCTGACATTCGCGAGCATCGCAGATGACCTTACGGCGTTCCGTCGTTATCTGGATGACGAAAGCATCGACTGGCTGACGTTTCCCGCGAACAAGCGGCAACGTCCGACCTACCGCTATAGCGCCTCGATCAAACTAGCCGTGCAGGCAGGCGAACTGTCTCCGGGCGTAGCAAAGCGCCGTATCGGCGTTGTGGTGCGCTTCTATCGCTGGCTCATGACCGAAGCAGGCTTCAAGCCTGGGAACGCGCCATGGATCGAATCTGATCGTCTCATCGAGTTTAGGGACCAGAAGGGTTTCGGCCGTGTGATCGAGGCAAAAACCACTGACTTGTCGATCAGCGGTCGGCGCGTAGAAGACCCGTGGGACGATCACATTCAGGACAGCGGTCGCCTGCGCCCGCTTCCCTCTTCCGAGCAATCGGTGCTGCTTGAATCGTTAGCCGCGCTTGGCAACACCGAGATGACACTCGTTCATCTGTTCGCGCTACTGACGGGCGCTCGCATCCAGACGGTCCTGACTGTGCGCGCGAAACACGTGATGCGCAAGCCAGGCGAGTTCCACGGCGACGACATTCGCCTTACCTGCGGGCCGGGCACGGGCATCGATACAAAGGGCGGTGTCAAAGGCGTGTTGCATTTGCCGCGCGATTTCTACGAGCGGCTGTACATCTACGTCCACAGCGATCGTGCGCTCAAGCGTCGCCAATTGGCGGACGGCGGAGATCACCCGGATCAGCCGCTCTTTTTGAGCCATCGCGGTGCGCCGCTTTATGAGGGTCGCGAGTCTCGCAGCCCGGCCAGCACGGGCCGGCAGGTGCGTCGCCACGTCAAGACCGGGCAGGCCGTGCGCCAGTTCATCAAGGACGAACTGTTGCCCAGGATGCGCGTGCAACTCGGCAAGCCGAAGTACGAATTCAGCTTCCACGACCTGCGCGCGACCTTCGGGCTGAACTTGGTCGACGCGATGACAGCGAATGAGATGAAGTATACGCGGGCGCTCGATCAGTTGCGGCAGTTGATGTGGCACGCGCGGCTGGCTACGACAGAGGGCTATCTCAGCTACCGCGAGAACCGCAAGTTGTTCGACGCTGTGCAGGACGGTTGGGGCACACACCTATCGACGCTGGTCACACGCGTCCTCGATACCGGGGTGGCAGCATGAAACGCAGGTACGAGGAAGTGTGCATGCCGCTCGCGGAGGGCACGACGCTGCTGCATCCCGAGCGCGCACTGCTCAAGTGGGAAGACATTAGGAACCGTTCCGATATTGGGCAGATCTGCTACTTGACTCGTGACACATCGAGTCAGCAGCGTACGCGACACACTTTCGACCATACAAGCTTTAGCAGCGAACGCATCAAGATCGTACGCCATCTCGTGACTCTGCTTTCTGCACGTATGACCCTTGGCGCGATGCGTTCGACGACGATCTACATTGCTCTGCGCGGCGTACTTGAGTTCGTCAACTGGGCCGACAGGCAGGGCTTGCACCAGGTGCTCTGTGATGAACACGCTACGGCGGATGCAGTTCATCGCTACTTCCGTGAGAAACGCGAGCAGGTCTCGCTGGGCAACCTGAACAGAAATCCCGTTGCCAAGAGTCAGCGCAATCTGCTGTCGACGCTACGTGAGTTCTTCAGAAACGACGAATTCTGCGCCGATGCGAGGGTGCTGCACCGCCAACAGAATGCTTCTGTGCCGACTGCCGCGCCTGACGCCGAGGCACAAGCTGCCTTGCTCTCGTGGACAGACGCGCTATTCATCAGCATCAGCACGTTGGTACTGGACTTCAGGCCGTACCCGGTGCGCGTGACCACAGCGCGAGGAGAGAGCCTTTGCCTGGTTCCGCACACGCACGACCGTACTGAAGGCGAGGACTCCCATGGCTTGCTTGGCTGGAATCTGGAGACAGGGAAGCCGCGCACTCGGGAAGAACTCTGGACGCGTATGGCTCAAGCGGGAGATAAAGATCCTCGTCAGCGTTCGTGGGCTATTTCTAGGTTAACGGCTAAAAATCTTACGGCGGCGAACGAGAACGCGCAGTCACCCATTCGTCGCTCGCACGCTTCGATGGCGGCACTTTGCTTCGCCGCGCTGTTTCTGGCCGAAACGGGCGTCAACCTCGCACAACTGACGGCCATGAAGTGGAGCCCGAAGCTTGCCTCGAGCCTGCAAGATGCGTCGGTTGTTCGTCAGACGTTTCGCGAGGTCAAGTACCGTGCAGGCGGGAAGGATGTTACGTTCACCGTCTCGTTGGGTTTCATGCCGAAGCTCAAGGCGTATCTTGAGTTGCGCGAATATTTGGTGCAGGGAGTAGATCGCGACGCGTTGTTCATCGTAGTCGGTCACCATGCACAACTGCGAAGGTTAATGGATCTCCCAACTCAATTTCTCGCTCAACTCTACAGTCGACTAGACACGCTTGGGATCGTGCTGCCGCGCGTTAGCGCCCGTCAGTGGCGTGCGGCGAAACAAGATTGGGCGGTGAGCAACCACGGCCCTGTCGTCGCAGCCAAGCTGATGGGGCACTCCCTGGATACGGCGCTGCGCTCCTACTCGAACGGCACGGACGCCGCGCACAAGGCGGAGATGGGTGCGTTCCTCGCCTCGGTCGAGAAGACCGTGCTGAATCCTGGTAACGATCCGGCGGGCAGCGTCAAGAGCGGCGTGGGTATCTGTATCGAGTTCCAAAGGCCTGTGCCGATCGCGGCGTCGGTCACCATTCAGCCTGACTGCCGTTCGACCGAGGGATGTCTCTTCTGCGACCAGTACCGCGTGCATGCTGACACTGCAGACATCCGCAAGCTGCTGAGCTGCCGTCACTGCGTCAGGCTCGTGAGTGGGTCTGCTGGCTCAATTGAGCAGTACGGCAGATCGTTCGGCGCGGTGCTGCGGCGCGTTGAATTCCTGCTGGAAGAACTGCGCAAGCGCGACGCCGCGCTGGTCAGTCAGATCGAGCAGGACGTTGATGTTGAAGGGAACTTGGATGCTTTCTGGTCGGCCAAGCTTGACCAGCTTTACGAATTGGGAGTGGCATGACCAACACGCTGATCGCGCCGATAGCTGCGCGCCCCGAATGGTATCGGGTCGAGGATGATACGGTCGTCACGCGCGACAAGGCTGGGAACGCTGTTTCGCTGTTTGGTGACGGCGCTTGGGACATCCGTGCATATACGATTGGACCGCGCCGGACCAATATCCATTTCAGGGGGCACCTGCCTGACGGCGTGAGCCGTGCCCTTTCAGATGCGAGCACGCGTCAGTGGAAGCAAGTGATGTACTTTTTGATGCACGAAGCGACCGATACGGTACCGGCGTCTAGTACGCTTCAATCTAGCTCAGTTTATCTGAAGGAATTCACGCTCTTCGCCGCCGAACGGCAGCTCACGCTCTACGAGGGGCTATCCAACCCCGCCCTTGTTCTGGACTACGCGGCCCAAGCTGGGATGGAGATGAAGGCCGTACGCCTTCACTCGATCCTCGTGAAGCTTCACCGTCTGGGTGTCAAGACCACGGGGCTGCGCGTGCCGCTGGCCCAACTGCACAAGCCGCTACTCGAGCGCTTCGCGCAACGCGCTGAAAGCTCACAACACCCGGTCATCCCGACGCGGATCTACCAGCGCTTCCTGTCGACCTGTGAGCACGACCTCGGCGTTGCTGAGGGCATCGCTGACGTTCTGTCGGATTACCTCGCACGGGTATACGCCGGCGAGAGTCCAAGCGCTTCTGCTGCACTGGTAACAGCTGCTGCGCACTTCCAGTGCAAGGACTCTCCCTACTTCGTATCATCGCTTGTGATGTCGATCAGCGCACTATGCCAGCTTGTCATCTTGTCGTTCACTGGCATGCGCACGATGGAAGCAGAGAACTTGCCGTACGACTGCCTGAGAGAGATCCGTCTGGATGGTGTGACGCACTACACCATCGAGGGCGTGACGACCAAGATGTCGGGAGGGCGTCCCAAGCGCGCATGCTGGGTGACCAGCCCGCTCGCTGCTCGCGCCGCCAGGCTTGCACAACGACTGTCTGGCGAGGCGCACCGTGCGTACGGCGCGAAAGGCTACGCGAAATCGACGGACGGTTCGCACCTGCTGTTCTGCCGGATGGGCCTGCGTCGTGGGTACGTGGCGAACCGGGCGGCAAGTACCATAAATAATGATGTCGAAACCTTTCGTGAGCGCGTCTTCCCGAAAATCACGCTGGAGGACATCGCTGAACTGAAGCGTGTTGATCCGCACCGCGCGTGGGAAGACGAGCCGAAGTACGCGGTCGGGAAGCAGTGGCCATTCACGCGCCATCAGCTTCGCCGCACGCTAGCGCTGTACGCGCACCGCAGTGGTCTCGTGACGCTGCCAACGCTCAAACGTCAGTTGCAGCACATCACGCAGGAGATGAGCATGTACTACGCTCGTGGCTCGGCGTTCGCGAAGGGCTTCGTCGACACCGACAAGACGCATTTCGCCAAGGAATGGGCCGAGTCGCAGGGGCTGTCTGAGTACCTTGCGTATGCCGAACAGGTGCTGTTTTCTGACGAGCGGTTGTTTGGCGGGCACGCGGCGTGGACGCAAAGCCGTGCCGTGCAGGTGTCGCCTGTGTCGGTCTACTCGCGCGAGCAGACGGTCAGGATGTTCGAGAGGGGCGAACTGGCGTACCGCGAGACGGTGCTCGGCGGCTGTGCCAGCATTGAGCAGTGCAAATCGACGCCACTCGACTGGATGCGTCTGGACTGCCTTGAATCGAACTGCCGTAACCTTGTGGTCGTGCCGTCGAAGCTTGGGCGCGTGATCAAGGTGCAGAAGGCTACGGTCGAGAAGCTACGCGTTATCGATAAGGGGAGCGTCGAATACCGTATCGAGGCACGGACGCTGCAACGACTGCTTGACGCGCAAGAGAAACTGATCAACTTGGAGGCAGCATGAGCGACACCATGACCGACTACCACGCCGCCCTTGAGCGGCTGAAGATGCGCAAGGGTGCGCGTATCAACAACGACACCGTGGCGATCGAGGCCGGTCGTAAGAAGGGCAGCATCAAGAAGTCGCGTCCGCAGTTCGCCGAGTTGATCAAAGCGATCGACGCGGCCAACGCAGTAGCCGCGCGCCCGAAACTCGAGCTGACAGACCGTTTGAGCCGCGCGAAGGGCAGCGCAAAGGATCTGCAGGCACAGCTTGACGAGTCGATGGCTCGTGAACTCGCACTGCTGCGTCAAGTGTTCAGGCTGCGCAAAGAACTGGCCGCGTTGCGTGGCGGTAGCATCTTGCCCTTGCAGCCGCGCTAGATCGGGGCGGGCGTCTTCGCTTGAAACGGGGGCTTGGGGCAGCTTCGCCTGGGTCGGGCGTTTTGAGTGTCTCGACTTGGTGTTTGGGAAACGTATAGGCTCGGCCTACGGTAATGCGAGGATTGCGGAGAGGGATGGACACTCCGACGGGCATTCTGTCCACTTTTTCTGCTAATCTGATGGACGCCCCACAGCCTACTGGTTCCTGTATTTTCAAGGACCTAGCGGGTGTCCATTGTTTTTCTCTTGCGCGTAACGATGGCACTCATGGGTACAGGACTGCGATTCTCAGAGGAGGCATACGCCGCGCTGCTAAAGCGAACAGGATCGCGTGCGGCGTCCGCGCCGGCCGCCAAAACACCGAACACCGTGCCCACGCTGCCGAGGCCTCAAGACCGCATGCTCGCGCTCTGCAGACTGCCCCCCCCGGCGAGATGAACCCGACCGAGAGGGCATATGCTGAACATCTCGAGTTGCTCAAGCAGGCTCCTGAAGAATGTCCTCGAACACCAGGGTGCGCCCAGCCAGATCAATGCGCTGATCGATGCGCCCGACATCTTCCATCTTTTCCCGACAGCGAGCGCCCTAGAAGGCAGCGACCCGCAAACACCTGCGTTAGCCTAGGTAAGCTTACGCACGTATTCGTCGAGGAACGATACTAGTTTGTCCCGGCTCTCCCAAGGGAATCAGTCTTAGCAAATGTCATTCTTTCTAAGAATGACAAATGTCAGTGTGTTTTCTAATCCCCCCTCTTGCCGGAATCCGGTGCCGGGGGCCTGAAAAGCACAATTCTGTCGTTGAGCTGCAGGTCCATTTGTCGTACGTCTACCAACGCTCCAGTCTGGCGCCGACCCGGTCTCTCTTGGGGGTTACCCGTCCGCACACCAGCCTGCGACGGCGTCCCGATTTCGCGCGGGACCGGCCGCGACTTGGCGGATTGGGCCTGGCGTTGCTCGGCGCTGACCTCCCGCGGTGGGCGGCGAAAGCCCTCGAAGCGACCATAGTACGAGCTCGTGACCCCCGGCCTGCTATGTCCTAACATTTCGCTCACCTGGCGTTGCGCATGATCCAGATCCGCTGCGGCCATCTGCTGGGCCGTCCCGCCCAATGTCGGCGGCACGAACGGCTTCTCCGGATTGGTCATGGCGGCGTTCTCTGCAAACTCGGCACGCAGACCGTGCCCGCTGACTCCCGCAGCAGCTCTCGTTAAGCCAATTTCCTCCATGCGACGCACATACTCCTTGAGGTTGTACTCAAGGGTCGCGGGTTTGCCGAGGCGCGTTGACTTCCAGCCCATCGCGTCGCCCTTAGGCATGCGTGCCTTCACGTAATCCAGCACTTCGCGCTGGTAGCTGTTCGTGATCGGCACAATCCGTGCCCGCCCACCTTTCGGCCCAGCGTTAGCATAGACGGCTAGGTAAGTCCCGTGGTCGCACTTCCACGGCTTGAGCATCAGAACTTCCTTGCGGCGCAGACCGAACGCGACCGCGAGCCTAAGCATCAGCCCAAAACGCTCGTTGAGCGCATCCGCCTGGGTAATCTTCTTGTCGATGTTAATGCCGTTGCCCGTCCACGATCTCGACGCCATTTGGCCGGTCTTGCGCTGAAGCTCTGCTTTTGGAACCTCCGGCAGGTAGTCCTGCAACCCGCGCACAATCTCCTTCTTCCCGATCCAGGTCGAGAATTTGCGCAACACCGAGAGTTCATTTTGCATCGTGGCAACGGCTCGACCCTGCCGGTGCCAATGGTGCACGAGCGCTTCAATATGGCGCCCACCGAGATTGCGAGGGTTCTGGATCTTGAACCCAAGCCCGGCAAGCGTGCCGAAGGCAGCGAAGAGCACGGAAGCAGTCAGTTCTCGCGTGCGGTGCGAGGCGACCTTTCCATTCACGCGGATGCCAGCATGCCGATCCACGATGGTCTGTAGTTCCCTCCGCCAGCCCCCAGGGGTATCAGTCCGCCTTGGGGGGGGCGCGTCTTGTAATACGAGTGCGTCCATACCAGCCTCCATAAGTTGCCCATCACACAATGTTCACGCCTCGCCGCGTTCCTTGCGCATCGTGAAATGCGCGCCCGTTCTCGCCGGGTTACCACACCTGCTGTAGCTTTTATGGGGCATGAGCAAGCCCTTCTTAAAAATGTGCGTTTATGCCGCCGGCTCCCACTACAACCTTTACCACTCAGCGACACCCCGACGCTCACGCTAATCGGGTCTCCCTCCCTTGCGGGATGGATCCGGCCTTTCAAGCAGGGACCATACTGCACCGGTTCGTCTTGCGACGATCTAGGCCCGGTACCAGCCTCATTCGTTCAACTCCCCCATGCCGTACAGCATGCAGGCTGGGCCCTCTATCCGCCGATCTTGCGACCCGACCGGATAGCCCACTCGCCGACGTACTCAGCAAGCGGCAAAAGCCTCTTCTACCGCAGGTCTTACGACCTCTCGGACTTTTCGTTTGTCTACGTTGTGAATTCCGGTACCGGGCGCTCTTCCGCACGTGGTAAGGGTTTCGCCCTTCCTCTGTGTCCGAATGGCGTCCGAATTGCCCGGGGTGAAAAAAAACGCGCTTGCGCGCGCCTTCGCGTTTCGAGGTGCTCGTCGCCCGACGAATTCACCTGAAAGAGGGGTCAGCGGTAGTGCTACCGACCGACTTCATGGAGAGCGAATCCGGCGAGGGAATCGCATGCCGCCAATGCGGCGCAGGAAACTACTGAGTGGGGCGCTGAGGCCCCGATGGCTGAAGTAGAGCATATCGAGAACCCAGCCGCAAGCGCTTCAGCGCAACCTTTCCGCGGATGGTGCCGCGCGACGCACCAATTGATGCCTACGGCTACTGACCGGAAGCTTTGCACTGCGATGAGTCCAACCGCGCTCCACGATTCTCTGCATTGCTCCGCGTCTAACTCCGTTTTGCTCTCCGTTGCTCTGCGTTGTTCTGCATTGCTCCGCATCGAACTCCGTTTTGCTCCCCGCTGCTCCGCGTTGTTCTGCATTGCTTCGCATCTAACTCCGCTTTGCTCGCCGTTGCTCTGCGTTGTTCTGCATTGCTCCGCATCGAACTCCGTCTTGCTCCCCGCTGCTCCCCGCTGCTCCGCGTTGTTCTGCATTGCTCCGCATCTAACTCCGTCTTGCTCTCCGTCGGTTGCATTTGCTCTATTCATTGATTCAATGAAAGCCATACTTCTGCCGCAATCATTCTGATTTTCTGTGACACCCCGTGCGATGCTCTGCACAACCGCCATCCATAACCACATAGAGCATCGTGACCGCCGCGCTACACCAGTTTTTGGCTAAAAAGCGACAGGGGCGAACCAGGGGGAAACTTGCGGGTCTCGCAACCCAGATCCAGGAACTCAAGGAACTGGGCGCGACCTCCAGGGATATCGCCGAGTATCTACATCTCGAATACGGCGTCACGGTGACTCCGAGTGCCGTACAGAAGCACCTCAAGGCTATTGCGACACGGTCGACCCAAGCCGCGAACGATCTGAGCGCGCCGGAGTCGGCACGGTCTGCCGTGCCAAAGGCACAGTCGCCTACGCCCCCCCGTGACAAGCCCCTAGGAAATGCGTCCACTCTGACCGAACCATTCGAGGAAGCGCGCCAGGTCGAGGGCGCCAGAATCGAGAACCGGAGCGAATTGCCCCAGGACGATGTTGTGACCAGGTACAGCTTCGGTTCCCCGGAGCATCAAGAAAAGCTCGCGACATACAGACAACGCAAGAATCAATCTAAAACCTGATCGACCAATAAGGTAAAGGAGCACCCATGCCGCACAAGATCCTCGTTATCCATTCAACAAGTATGGTCGGCAAGAGCACCACCGTGGCCTCTCTACTGCATCCCCGACTCCGCTCTCCGCGAGTATTCTCGGTCGAGAAACAGAATCAGGATGCGGGCCGCTATGGCATCGATGTCGTTCGCTATCGCGCCTCTGATGTTAAGAATCTGATCGACGACATCATCATCGAACCCATGGACTTGGTCGTCGATGTCGGCGCATCGCAGTACGCCGACGTTATGAAGGAGTTCACCCGCGTTCGCGGCGCCATCAACGACTTCGACATTGTGATCGTCCCAACTACGCCCGACGGCCGCGTACAGGAAGAGACCGTCGGAACCATCGAGACTCTCCGCAAAGTTGGACTTCAACCGGAAAAGCTGCGGGTTTTGTTCAACCGCGCGACCATTGACCAGGGAGACGATCTAGACGTCGAGTTCGAACCGGTCATCGTGTACTTGACCACCACCCCAGGCCTCTCGTACAACCCTGATCTCGTCGTCTACGAAAATCCGATTCACTCTGACCTGCGCGGGGAAGGGCTCTCTTTCGAGCAGGTGGCGAACGACAAGACTGACTACCGCAAACTGGTCGATGACGCCTTGCGTAAGGCGCCAAAGAGCCCGGAGGCCATAACCCTGATCCGTCGCCTCAGCATCCAACGAGCCGTTGCCAGCGCCAAGTTGGATCTTGATTCAGCATTCGTCGCTCTTCGTTTGCCGGTCGCTCACGCTGAAGCGGTAACAGCTGCTCGCGTTGGGGCGGAGGAATAAGCCGTGCGACATGGTGGACCGCGCGGCGCCATCGAAGCGCTTTACGCCCTTCAGGTAGAGGAAGCCAATGCCCTTCGCGCCGACATGCGAGGAGTAGTTGAAGAGATCCGCGCCCACCATGCCCGATACCAGGAAATGGCAGCACTGCGGGCCACGGCGGATCACCAGATCATCGAGGCCGTCACAGCCGTCGCAGCCCTCGCCGATTTCGCCAAAGCGCTCGATTCCCTCGCGTCCCAGGTGAGCTCGATGCCGGAAAGAGTGCAGGCGGTCCTAAACCCGGCCGACGTAACGGAGCTTCACAGGAGAATCGGCGAGGCTTTGACAGTGGATGTCTGGGCGCGCCTCGGCACGCATGCAGATGCCGAAGCTAAACGCTTCGCCGACATTGCCACCCGCATCGAGAACAACGTAGACGCCGCCGTGCGGAAGCTCCGAGACGCCAATGCAGGAAGGCCGAGCCTTCCGACCGTCATCACCGAGGGAAAGGTCAGCGAAAGGCTCTGGAGCCGAGCCCGTTACTACTGTGTCCGCTTGTTGCACTTGAGCGGCGACCTCCAACCCCTGGCGGTCGCCTTCGCCGGTGTCTCCATCGGCTTGACCGCCATCACAATCCTCGTTTCGCAACTCCTTCGGATGCCGCTTAGTCACTGAAGCCCCAGCCCCCGTCAGGGAAGGACGCAAATAGCCACGCAATCATTTGATTCCGTGGCTATTTTTCATTCACGCATCGCTAGCTTTTGCACATCAGTGACGCGCCTCATGAATGCACCATGAGGGCGAAGGGCGCCGCCGGGTAAATGTGAGGCGGCAAATTTTTTATCGGCGGGAGTGAAACTTTCCCTGCTGGCGCCGTACAGCATCTACATCGACGGCAACGATGTGCCGCCCCTTTGCGTAGAGAAAGTACCCCGGTGACCATGCTTCCCGCCCTTCCGCCCACGGCTAAGTGGTCGTGTGCCACTTCACGATCCTGCAGCAAACGGCGGCGCAAATCGCGCTGATCGCTACCATCCACGTACGACAAATACACGTGGACGACCGCAGGTGAAGGGATTGCCGACTTCTCGGATCAGACTACCGAAGACGGCATTCCCCTGCTGACACACCAGTTTTCTGCGCTTCGTTGAGCGTACCCGCGCGGAGTCTCTGTCTGGCAATGTCGGGAGCCGGTGCTAGCAAAACAACGTCGGAAAGTAGGCCCCCGAGCCGACTTGAAATGGCAACTCGCGGAGGAATCCCTTACCTTCAGGCGCGCGAGGATGCGAGACGCCCAAACACGAATTGACCCAGATACCATGCCAACTCTGAGTTGGCCAAGATGATGTCCTCGGATACGGATGACACCTCCAGCTTCATCCGTTTCAGCACCAGCTTGCCCTCACGCGAAGCCAGCCATGAGCGGACAAAATCCTGTCGCGCTCTGCTATCCGCTGTCCTGAAGTGCTCGCGTCCTTGCCGCGACTCTTCGTTCATGCGCGCGCGGGTCTCGTCTTCACGCGAGGCAACACTGCGCTCCACGCTGCTCTTGACGGCGATCTTCGCGGCGTCCTTCTGTTCTTCCTCGACAAGCAGCTTGGTCTGGACCTGGACCATCGTGCGCTCAGCCTCTGACATGCGCCAGTTGTCGCGCAAGGCCTTCATCAAATAGCCAGCGGGGCTCTTCTTGATCTGACCGCGATTGAGCTTGAAGCGCGTGTACTCGATCGCCTGCAGGATGCGATCATCGTTCCATGTCTCGCGGTTCTCGGAGAGCTCGCCGAACTGCCGGGTTGAGAGGTTGAACTCTTCCTTCAGAATCTTATAGATCTGGCTGGCATCGGACAGGCTTGCCATGACCGCGTCGGCCGTGTCCTTACGCTTGAGGAGAAAGCGAATCCGGTCGACCTTCTTCGAGGAAGTGGATTCGGTCTTGGTCTCGTAGGACAGCTCGATGTCCGAGATCTCATTGATTTCACGGACCGCAGGCTCCAGCCAGTCGCGCTTGAAGTATTTGAAGATGTTGGCATTCGCGCCCATCTTTCCCGGCCAGGTCCGCATCTCATCGAGTTTGATCCAGTCCGTACGCGCATTGGGCACACTCGGCAAGACCTTGTCATAGATCGCACGCGCGAGACTGCGGGTAAATGCCGTTGAGATGCGAAGGCTGAGCCAATGAGACTTGCGGGGATCTCGAATATGCGGGATCAAACTGTGATGCACATCGAAACGGACGCGGCCGCGATGCATTGCCACCATGCCGATCAGCTGGACCTGAACCCATATATCGTTCTCATCGGGCTCCCGGTCTGACGGTGTATTGGTGACGCGAACCTTGGCGTTCTGCGCTTCGTCCGCGATAGTACGTAGGTGCTTCAAGTTCCGGCTGTCATAGCGCATCAACCACTTGAAGTAGTTGAGCTCGACATCGTATTGGTCAGGAACCTCAGGCTCTTGTGCCACGATGAAATACGCGGCATCCAGGAACCGTCGCGCCGCCAACCCCATGTTCACGATTTCCGTGAAGAAATTGTTGCGCTGATAGCCGATTTCGCGGTTGGCCTCGTTGATGGGCATCCCGAGGTCAAACATGTCCTCGAACAATGCCAGCGCCATTTGGCGAGGCGTCGTCCTCGCTTTGACCTCCACCGGATTGTCCGTCTCCATACGCGTTTTCCCGCTCGTTTTATCGCTCGGGCGACTCTAGCATGTGATGGTGAGGTCCTGTCAACACAACAAACCTCACCTTCAGGTTGATCCGTCGCGCTATCGGGTCAGCGTGGGTCAGTGCGCACAATGAATCTCACCTGATGCACAACCAACCTCACCGATCTCCGTCACGCGTGTCGTTCAAGCCTAGGACCAGCCTGGGCAAGACGGACTTGTCCACAGGTGACGCACAATACATCTCACCTTCGAGGTGTTTGCACAATGAGCCTCACCTTGTCGGGGAATAGACCTCACCGTCGTCACACAGTAAACCGCACCTTCGCAACACAAGGAACCTCACCTTTGACACAGTTAACCTCACCTTTGAAAGGTTAAGTCCTTGATCCGCAAGAATTTGGGAATTCTCTGTTTGTAGGTTGGGTGGTTTACTTCAAAAACATCCAACCAACACAACGCCGACAGTCACGATGCGAATGGAGCGAGTCGGCGCCCTCCCCGTTCAGCAGATGCGTACCCATTTCTGCGTTCCGGTTGTCGTGAGTTTAACGGGACTGCGCCGAAGCAATCGGACCGACGGAGCACCTGTCCTGCGCTACGACGTAGCTGGCAAGAGGATCGCTGGAAGTCCTGTGAGGCCCGCATTGATGCGGCTAACCCCGCGCCCGGCCTCATGGTGAGGTTTTTTGTGCATGACGTGAAGGTGAGATTCTTTGTGCTGGCTATTACCGAGGTTGGGCGCTGCACAATGAACCTCACCGTCCGATGGATGGGTCTGGGCGCTCAAAGGATGGTGAGGTTGATTGTGCAAGGGCTGGCGCGTGCCCCCGCTGCGTGACTCTCAGCTCTAAGAAGAGTTGTCATTGCGACGAGAGGAGGCTCCAACGCTAAGCGATGCTGCAAAGCAGCACAAATAACCTCACCATCACTGTTCTTGCCTGATGGACTTCTTTGTCTGGACCGGCAAAGGTGAGGTCAATTGTGCGAAAAGGCCGAGTAGCTGCCCTCCCCTATACCAAGCCCTGGGGAAGACTTGGGCTGGACGGGAGCGAAGGTGAGTTTCATTGTGCGGGATTTCGCCAAGTTCACTTCTCCGGTTCTGCCGAGCAGCACAAATGACCTCACCTTGCCGGCGCCCGAAGGCGATGTAGCCATTGAAGGTGAGGTCATTTGTGCCACCCTCTGGGGCCGCCTATAGGCCGGGGAATCTCCCGAGGCTTACCGGGGGCCTCATGTGAACCCCAAGACGTCCAGGTGCTGCCTAAAATTTAGGCAAAATCGTTGTTTTTAATGAAACTCTGATTAAAAAACAGCGATTTATGAGCCGTTGCTCGTGCATTTCCTGTATTCTGAGCTTTCTCGAATTTTCCGGATAAACCTCAGAATGGTGAAAACGAGCCAACTTCCAGCAGTCGACCGAACTGTACCGCTAGAGCAGATATCCCAGTTCGCGGAAAAGGTCACCATTTTTACAGACGAACTTCGCGAGACGATTCTCGCACCGCGGCCGCGGAAAACCGCACCGATTTTCAAGACGGGGGAGATTGCAGACTTGTGCAACATCTCCCACTCGCAAGTTCAGTACCTCGCGACCAAGGGAGATGGCGAATTGCCGCCAGGAAAGGCCGCCGGTACTGGGCGTACCCGGACCTTCACGCTGGAGGAGGCACGCATCTGGGTGCAGAAGGTCTCCGACATTTATCAGACGCCGCTCGTCACTGGCACGAGAGAGCCAGAAGGAAAAATCATTATCACCGCCCAGCTCAAGGGCGGCTCGGCCAAGACTACCACGACTATGTGTCTGGCTCAGGGGCTGACATTGCGCGGCCGAAAAGTCTTGGTTGTCGACCTGGATCCTCAGGCCTCGCTCTCGGAACTGTGTGGTTTGTATGCCGAGAAGGATGTCACGCCGGAAGACACGGTCTTGCCCTATATCTATGACCAGCAAATCGAAGGGGGACTGCTGAGAAGCATCCAGTCAACCTATTGGGATGGCCTTGACTTGATTCCAGCGCACACAGAGTTGATTGGGGCGGAGTTCCATTTGCCCGCGATGCAGAAAATCAAGCCAGGCTTTCGCTTCTGGACGGTGCTGAGGGAAGGGTTGGAGCCATTGCGCAAGCACTATGACTATATCCTCATGGATACGTCTCCCTCGCTTTCCTACATGAACCTGAACGCCTTGCTTGCGGCCGACGCGATGGTCATGCCGATGGTTCCTGAGAACCTGGACTTCATCAGCTCGTTGTCTTTCTGGCGCTTGTTTTCAGACGTCTCCAAAAGCTTCATCAAATATGAAGCCGACAAGAAATACGACTTCGTCTCGTTGTTGCTCTCCAAGGTCGATTATGGGCGCACCTCGTCGGCACCTATCGTGCGTGCCTGGGCGCAGAGCGCTTATGAGAAGTGGCTGCATTCGATCGAAGTTCCGGCGAGTTCGGTGATGAGCACCGGGGCGTTGGCATTCTCGACGGTGTTTGACGTGAGTAGCACGCATAGCGCAGCCAAGTCGCTGACCCGCGTGCGTCAGCCGATTATGGATTATTGCCGGTGGCTGGATGAAATCTACGCAGAAAAATGGAGGAGCGCGCAATGAGCAATATGCGAGAACAGCTGCTGGCTAAGACGGCGGGCATCCGCAAGACCTCGGCGATTCAGCAGGACGAAGTCAAGCGTAGCGACCGAACCCAGACCGCGCCTGGCCTCACTGGGGCGCTGGCCGTTGCGCAACTCCGTGTCCAGGAGTTGGAGGCAACCGGCGTCGCGTCGCAACTTGCCGTTGCCGCTATCGTGCCGAACCCATGGCAGCCTCGGCGCGTGTTCAATGAACTCAAGCTGTCAGAGCTTGCAGAGTCGATTCGTGAAGTGGGACTCATGCAGCCTATCGTGGTACGCCGTGCTGAATCCGGCTACCAGATTGTGGCAGGGGAGCGCCGGTGGCGCGCCCACAAAATGCTTGGGCTCGATACCGTCAAGGCCGTCGTCTTGGAGTGTTCTGATGCCGATATGGCGGTGCTCGCCATGGTCGAGAATATCAGCCGCGACGACCTTTCCGACTATGAAATCGCGCTGTCTGTCCGGCGCACGGAGAAGGAATTTCCGTCCCGCGTGCGACTTGCGGAGGCGCTTGGCCTGTCCAAGAGCGGTCTCTATCGATTCCTTAGCTTCGCGCAGTTGCCAGATTTCGTGTTGAGGGATCTCGACCTTCAGCCGCGGCTGCTTGGCGGAAGCGCGGCCGAAGCCATTGTCACAACGATTCGGAAGTATGGAGAAGCTGGCAACGATGCTGCGAAAGAAATTTGGCCGCTCGTAGCATCGGGAAAGATGGAGCAAGGTAAAGTCGCTGGCGCTATCAAGGCACTCGCAACCCGGCGCGCTTCGGCACCGAGTTCCGCGAGTGAGCGAAGCATTGACAAGTTTTTTTCCGGCAAGGAACAGGCTGGTTCCATTACGAAGGACGTCAACGGCTTCACCGTGAAAATCAGGGCTGGGGTCCTGTCCGAAGCCCTGGAGACGCAAATCCGGCAGCTCATTAGCGAATCGTTTCACCATCAGCCCAAGTAAGTACAGCTTCAAGTAACCACGCCCGCTTCGAGCGGGCTTTTTTTTTGCCCAACGCTCAGCATGGGCGACGCGCGCTGACTTTCCCAAGTTGGGACGGTGCCCAGGCACGGCTCGCTGACCTTCCCAAGTTGGGACAGTGCCCGGCACGGCTCGCCGACCTTCCCAAGTTGGGACGGTGCCCAGCACGGCTCGCTGACCTTCCCAAGTTGGGACGGTGCCGAGCACGGCTCGTTGACCTTCCCAAGTTGGGACGGTGCCCGGCACGGCTCGCTGACCTTCCCAAGTTGGGACGGTGCCCGGCACAGCTGATCGACCTTCCCAAGTTGGGACAGTGCCGGGCACGGCTCGCCAACCTTCCCAAGTTGGGACGGTACCCGACACGGATCGTCGACCTTCCCAAGTTAGGACGGTGCCGGCGCGGCTCATCGACCTGCCCGAGTTGGGACGGTGCCGGCGCGGCTCATCGACCTTCCCGAGTTGGGACGGTGCCCGGCACGGCTCATCGACCTTCCCACGTTGGGACGGTGCATGGCGCGGCTCGCCGACCTTCCCAAGTTGGGACGGTGCCAACCACGACTCGCCAACCTTCCTAAGTGGGGACGGTCCGTGGCACGGTTTGCTGATCTTCCCAGTGGGACGTACCAAGCGCGGCCCGCCAACCCTCCCATTTCCGGATGGTGTCCAGCATAGCTCGGCAACCTTCCCAAGTTGGGACGGTGGCAGGTGCGCCTCACTAACCCTCCGAGGTTGGGACGGTGTCAGATGTGGGCCCGCCGACCTTCCAAGTTGAGACGCTGCTAGGCCTGCTTTACGACCACGCCACGTTGTGATGGTCCCAGCTACGGCTAGCGAGATTTCCTAACTTGGCACGCTCATAGTGCGGCTCGCCAACCTTCCCGTGTTGGGCGAGGCCGGCATCGAGTCCGCTCGGTGCCCCCGCCGCGGAGTCCCCGGAAAATCTTGGTTCGAACCAGATGCGACGGCCGGCCTCTCAACCGTATGGTTCGCGCGGACGGACCCCCGGCCACACCAGCGCATGCGCCTATGCCAGGTCAGCTTGACCTGGACCCAACCGCAGGGAACTGATTGCTCTCCGGCCGCGACAAAGAGGTGTTCTCGCACCCGGTTCTTCACTGCCATTCACGGCCGGCCGAAGGCGACCGCGGCACACAGCGAGGGAGCGTAGGAATAGCTTGAAGTGCAGCGCTCTACGCGGCGCCCGGAATTTTGCCCGCCAGCGCAAGAGCTACGTCTTCCAGCGCTTCGTGGGTGTACCGCCGCGTGGTGTTGATGTCGCGGTGTCGCAACGCCCGCTGCACGTCGGTTACCGGCACGCCGGCGCGGAGCAGATGCGTGGCATGCGTATGCCGCAGCCAGTGCGTCGACGCGGCTCGGAGCCCGGCCGCCTCTTCGCTACGGTGCTCCCGCTCCAGACTGTTGGCCGCTTCCGCGAATGCTGCACGCACGATGGCATAGATGCCCTGGCGTGTACGAAGCGGCCGGCTCAGCTTGCGCTGCAGCTCAGATGGATCGGCCGGCGGCACAGCGCGTTGACGCCCTCCAGCGATCGCTGGGATAACCGCCGCGGTGTCGGTGGCGCTCGGCGTGGGCGGCAGGCCAACCAGCCGGCGAAAGCGTGCCAGTTCGGGCATCGCGTTGTCGCACGGGACCAACTGATCGTTGCCACCCTTAGCCTGACGGATACGCACGGTCCAGAACACACGGGACCGGCCAGGATGGGGTTCGAAATCTGCCCAAGTTAGTGCGGCCACCTCGGAGGCGCGCAGCCCCGTCTGGAACAGCAGCGCAACTAGCAGGCGGTCGCGGGCCTGGTGTAGCTGCGCCCACCGCGTCGGCGCCGGACGTGCCTCAATCGCTTCGAATACCGCTGCCACCTGTTCCAATTCGAGGAACCTCCGCTGGGAGCCCGGCCCTGTGGCAGAGCGCTCTCGCGGCACTGGGGCGAACGGATTGATGCGCAGAGCCCCAACCCGTACCAGCCAATCGAACAGGCTACTCACGATGACTGCACTCTGGCGTCGCGATGACTCGGAAAGCGGGCCGCGCAGCGGTCGCCAAGCCGCGCTGCCGCGGCGAGCTCGGCCGTTGCTGACCGCGTGCTCGGGCGGGTCACGCAAGAAGGCAAGGTAGCCGCTGGCATGAGTAACCTGCCAGGTGGCCAGAGGCCGGCCCTGCGCGTCCGCATACCAAAGCAGCCGGCGCGCCTCGAGCTCGTACTGACTGCAGGTGCTGGCGCGCAGACCGAGACCCGCAGCGGACTTGGCATCTAGCCATGCGCGCACCAACTGGGCGTCGGAAAGCCCGCCTGGCAATACTGGGCTAGGCAGTGCGTTCGGCGGGAGGGGCGAGGTATTCATGGGCGGCTTGGGGCAGGGGTAGTCTGGGCCGCATCCATGGAAGGGCCCGGCGGCGGTGGCCGGGCAGCCGGCGCATAGACCGAACAAAGCCCGCGCCGGGTTCTCGGACCTGTGACCCATTATATCCAGCAGTTCATACAACTTACCATTATTCGGATAATGGTAAGTGAATAGTCGACCTCGGTGAAACGAGACATCGAAGGTCGCGGTGCACCATTGTGGAGGTAGAACATAGGCCAATCGCAGGGCGGCCATTCCGGTCGACTCCGCTATTGCCGCGGCGCAGAAAGGACCCAAGCCGCATCGATTCGTCGCCATTGGCATCAAGAATCTGGCTGGCCGCCGTTCGGGCGACCCGAGTCCGCGCGTGCCGCGCCCACCTGACGCAATAGTGGCCGTTGCCCGTGGGCAATATTGCGTCGGAAGCCCCCGCATTCGCGATAAGTTACTGATTCTTAACAAATTCTACGAATCCATCAGTTAAACCGGCCCAAAATGCATGGCAAAATGCAATGCCGATAATTTCTAGGGCTAGGCCAGGGCTGTCCGCGCACAGTCTCCCCAATACCCTTCGGCAGGTAGCCCGCTGTATCGCGCTGAGCTGTCGATGGTTGACCGTTTATGAATGCGCCTGAGTGCGGGGAAGTAGCGCCGTGATTGGATATCGGGTAGATGGAATGCATCGCATCGATCGGCACGCGTCAGACATCGCGCCGAACCGTGACCCTACACGTGCGATGCCTTGCATGGCGAGGGCAACGCCGGGGGTATATATGATCGTGCGCGATGATGTCTTGGGCATTGCCAGACCGTAGGCCGCGACGACCGGCACCATATAGATAGCTCCCCGCGCAGTGGACGCGAACAGCGGGGACCGCATGGTTGTCGCGGGGCGCGGGCTGCTCGTCGGTGTGGCGCGGTTGCTCCCCGCGTTGCACGTGCACCCGACCACTATTCGACGCGTCCTGCACGCGCACTTTTGGATATCATCCGACTCCACTTAGGACGGCAAGCGATGAACGTCGCAAGCTGTATCGGTGTGGAAATGCGATGGCTTGCCACGCGGACGCGTTTTACGTGTTGCTGATCCGGCTTTTGATGCAGCCGCTACCGAGGGTGCTGTAGTCGGGCTGGTATAGCTACACATGCCAAGCCGCGCAATTGAACGGTAGGCGGCGAGCAACTATGATGAATCTCCCGCGTGGCGGTGCGCTTGCCAGGAAGACCCATTTCGTCGAAGACGGAGACTCGGCCGGCCGGCTAAGGAGCACTGCAGTGAACCACCTGGAATCTTGGTCAGGCTGGTATGGGCACTTTGCCTGGTGAGACAGTGGAGCATTGCATCATGCAGACAACTATCGCGGCCGACCAGTCGAAGCTGGTGGCGGTGCATCCCGACAGTGAAATTGCCACCAGCCAGAAGCTGCCGTATTTCGTCGGCATCTCTGCCAGCACAACGGGATCCAAGGCATTGTCGATGCATCTTGTCGTCGTCCCTCCCGGCGCGCATGCGGAAGCGCACGTGCATTGCGAACACGAGACTGGCATCTACGTGCTGGAGGGCAGGGTGGAAACCCGCTACGGACCGGGCTTGCGACATTCGGTGGTGACTGAAGCCGGCGATTTCCTATTCATCCCACCTGGCGTTCCGCACCAGCCGTTCAACCTCAGTGCCACGGAGCCGGCCCGAGCAATCGTTGCCCGAAACAGTCCGGACGAGCAGGAAATGGTGCTGCCATATGATCCGGCCGCCGATCGACAAGCCACGGGCGATTTTGCGCCGTAAAATGATTCTGGCTGCACCTTGCATCGTAGCTTTTGCGCTGTCGTAATCAGGGCCGCATGCTGCGGGTTGCTCACGTCGACGGTAATGGTGTCCCGGCAGATCTTCACGGCTGTGCAACTCCAGCGCTAATCGGCCCAGCGGGGTGGCGGTGGAGCACGCCTCGGTTTTTCCGCTGGAGATGATCACGTCCTTCGAGCGATCGACCTCCACGGAGGAGATGAGTAACGTCGGCGAAGTAGATACGCGTTGAAACATAGCTCCATTATGTTTATACTTGTATCGACATTGCTTAGAGACTTCTATCATGCGAAAGAGCGCAACTCTGACGATTCAAAAATGGGGCAACAGCTTGGCGGTTCGGATCCCCACTGCGGTGGCTCGTTCTGCACATTTCGCCGAGGGTCAGGAAGTCGAGGTATCCGTCGATGAGATTGGTGTAACAGTGCGGCCCGTTGGCCGTCGTGCCCTCACGCTCGCGGAGAAGCTGGCCCTGTTTGACCCCAGCAAGCATGGAGGCGAAGCCATGGCCACGGAGCGTGTCGGCGCGGAGGCCGTCTAATGGCAGGCAAGCTATGGGTGCCGGAGCGACGCGACATCATTTGGATCGACTGCAATCCGCAAGCCGGCCGTGAGATGAAGGACATGCATCCGATGCTTGTGCTTTCACCGCGGCCGTTCAATGAGCGTACCAGTATCGTGATTGGCTTGCCGATGACTACGGCGGCCTACAACGACACCAATCCGTTTGCGATCAAGTTTCAGGGACCGAAGGGGAAGGACAGCTACGTTCTGGCCCATCAGCCCAAGTCGTTTGACTGGCGAGCCCGCAACGCAAAGGCCCACATCTGGAAGCAGGCGCCCTTGGAGGTCTTTGCTGCTGCATGCGAGCAACTGAACCAGATCATTGCGATCGCAGAGTGACCTATTTGCCGACTGCTACGGTGTGATTGCGGATGGTCACGTGACCTTCGCGCCCGGACGGGGGCAACAGAAGATTCAGGATCTTCCCGACCCCGAACGAAGCCGGCAAATTCAAGCCTGATAATACGCGTTATCAGGCTTGATTGAGCGCTCGCCGGCGCACTCCTGTCCACACGGTGCGCTGACACAACTAAAGTTGTATTCATCTTTGCAACTAAAGTTGTGGCTACCTGCGGGGTGGCTGCGTCGTCCGATCGGGTCCCGCCCCGACCCGGCACCGGGCCTGTCTCCATGATGGGTCGCGGCGACCAGAAAGGGAAGGGCCATCAAGAGCAGGCCGCGATCAGCGCCCGGCACCCTCCGGCAGGCCGTGCGCGCGCCGGTAGCAGCGGGCCGCTTCGGTCAGGTCCTGCGCCTCCTGCCAGAATCCGTGCCGGCGGCGGACCACGGCCACCAAGCCCTGATAGTCAGCCGCCGCCCGGGCCGCCACCGGCGCGGGCGCAAGTGCGCGCGCCGGGCGCGGAAACGGTAACGCGACCTGGTCGGTGCGCTGGCAGGTCGTCGCACAGTGGCGCAAGCCCGCCAGTGCCGCGCCCGGTGTCGCCGCCCACACCTGCAGCGGTGCGTGATCCCAGCGCGCGACAAAGCCGCCATCGGACGCGCGATAGAGCCAGCACCACGGACGCCCCGCTTGCAGGCCCAGCAAGCGGCGGCGCCGCAGATCGGCATCGGCCGGCGCGATCGCCTCGAGCACTTCCCAACCGGTTGCGTCCGACCAGGTCAGGCACGCGCCCCGGCTGGCCGCCCACATCGTGTCCCGGCGCGCCTGCGCGCGGGCGGCGCAGGCCAGTTGCCGCATCGCTTTGGTGTCGCGCGGCGCCGCCGTCCAGTCTGCCGGGACCGGGGAGGCGAAGCCAAGCCCGCTGGGCGTGACTGGCGCCAACCAGGCGCTGTCACACCACGCCGTGCCCGGCGCCGCGTCGGCCCAGGCGGCGACGCCCGACCAGACGGCAGCCGTCGCGCGCGCTTGCGCATCGCGCCAGAGCGCGCCCAGACTCACGCGCGCCGCGTGGCAGGCGAGCCAGTGTCGCGTCGCGGCATCGGCAGGGTCCGCGCCGTGCAGCTGACAATCGGCTTGCACGAGTTCAGCCAGCTGACCGGAGGTCGCTGCCGGTGGCGGGCGATCGGGCCAACGACGTTGTTCAATGCCAGGTTCGGCCGCCCGTGCCCACAGCATCTCGATGAACGCCTGCCGCGCGCGGGAATGGCCGCTGACCCACGCACTGATCGCGAACGGATCGCACGCGTCGATGAACCGGGCCACCCACCTCGCGCCGTCGGGTGCCAGGTGTCGGCGGACATGGCGGGCGAGCGCCCGATACACCGTCGTGGCTGGGATCGGCTGCCAGTACGCAGGCGTCCTGTGCCCGCGCGTGCCGGGCGGTGGCGGCGGATGATTGCGCGAGGGCGTTTGCTGCGGGCTGGGGCGATACCACACCGTGCCGATTGAGGCCGGCCCGGAACTGATCGGCCGCAAGCACGCGGGATAGGCCACGCCCAGCGCTTGCGCGGCCGTGATCACCCATGCCAGGCCCTCGGGCGCGTGCCGGCACAGGGCGTCGTCCAGCCGCGCGGAGCGGATCAGCCCCGACAAGGCCTCCAGCCAGGCAGCGACCGGATCGAGCGCACGCGCGGTGTCCAGCGCCAGCGTCGGCCGACGGCAGGTCTCGTGCGTAAAAAAGTGCAAACGACCGCAGCGGCAGCAGCCGGCCGCGGCGTAGTCGGCCAGGGAGCGCAACGTCGCGGAAAACGGCGCGCCGCAGTAACAGCGGTCAACGAGCGGCGTCCCGTGGATCGGGCAGGCATCGAGCAACGCGACCGAATACAGCGCGGCGTGGTAGCCGGCAGCGAGACAGGCGAAGCACAGGCGCGGCTGCGGCACCACCAGCGCCGCGCTCAGCCAGGAGGGCAGCGCGCCGAGGGTCGACCACCGAAATACCGCCGGCGTCTCGCCGAGCGCGCTCGCGAACGCTGCGACATCCACGCCACTGGCGCGCTCGAGCAATGCCACGGTCGTGGGGGGACGCGACCCGGGGCAGGGCAAGTCGTGCGGATGCAGGACATTGAGCGCGCAGGCGCGCAGTACCGTATGCCAGAGCGACGCATACGGCAATACGCTGCCGACGTGCCAGGTCAACCGCTTGTCAGGCATGAGGGGCGCGGCCGGCGCGACGCAGCGCGGCGGTGGCCGAGACCAGCGCCATCAGCGTGCCGTGCCCACAATTCTCGACGGCTGCCCGCCATGCCTCGGCGGAAGTCGCCATCTCGATGTCGGTGCCGCCGGCAATGCGCAGCAGGACATGGCGGCACGCTTGCGCCACGGTCTTCATCGGGAAGTCGTTCGGTCCGGCATACTGAGGCGGTAACGTCTCCTGCATGGCCTGCATCAGCGCTTCCGCCTGCTGCGCCATGCGGAAGCCCCCGGCCCAAGGCCGCGGTGCCAGGCCTGCCGTGAACGAGCAACCTGAGCCGGGCGGCCATTCGCTGCCTTCGTCGTAGCCGCGCAGCACGTAGGCGAGCTCGTCGACGCTGCGCACGCCATGAAAGGGTGCAGCCGCCAACATGAAACGCGCCGCGACATGGGCGCCGCCAGCCAGCGCCATGCCGAATGGTTCGTCGAAGAACTGCAGCGACGCGATCGAGAACACGCACAGGCGGATGCGTTGCTTTTCGAGCAGGCTATGCAACTCGACCAGCCACATCCATTCCCGCTGCGTCATGCCCTGGGCCTCGTCAATCACGACTACAAGAAAGCGACCGCCGCCCTGTGCGGCGAGTTCGATCCAGCGCTCGATCAGCATGGTCTGGCGTTCGAGCGGGGTGCGCCGCACCTGCGCCAGCCTGTGACCGCTTGCTTCGAGCAAGTGCGCGTAAAAGCGGCCGACTGCTGGCGCGCTGCCCGAGTCGGTGTGGCTCCAGATGACGAGCGGGACGTAGCCGCCATAGCGCTCAGCCAGCAGGCGCTGCAGCCAGTGGTCGACGGCATTCGATTTGCCAAAGCGCGACGGGCCGAAGATCGTCGCGCCATCGACCTGGTCGTCCAGCCAGGTGGCCACGCGCTCGACCATGTCGTGAATCGCGACCGTGTACAACGAGTAGTCGCGAGTGACCACGGGATGATCCCGTGGCACGTGGGCCGCGACGAGCGGTTTGGGGGCGGCTTCAGATGACATTACCATTGCTGGGCTTTGCGCATCGGCGGCAAGGTCGTGGGATGGCGCGTCTCGGGCGCGGCCGGTGCCTCGGCGTCGGCGGCGGGCGGCCCGGCACCGCTGGCAAGGCTCACCATCGATTGGCCGGCCAGCCGCTCCGCATGCTGCTGCAGGATGCGCCGCGCCTCAAGGTAAGCCGGGTGAACCGGCAACTTACCGCCGGGTGACGCTTCGGCATACCGAATCAACGCCTCGACCGCGTCGCCGTGGCTCGCTAGATGGAGCAGCCGGCGTTTTTCCAGCGCGCGAATCGCCTTGCGCACATAGAGCGAATGAGGCGTGCGGTGCCAGGGGGGCGCGGCGCGGACCACGCCGAGAAACAGGCCTTGCTGCGTCGAGACGGCGGCATAGCGCGCATCGTCTTCATTGTCGAGGTGCAACCAGAAGGCCTGGCCGAGCAGATCGGTGCGCAAGCACAGCCACTCGGCCGAGTAGCGGGCATTGGCAAAGTTGAAGTGTGGCCGGCGGCCGCTCTTGACACCGCCGAGCAGGGTGCAGAGCTTGCGCACGCCCACCATGCGCCGCACAGCGGCGGGGTCGGCCGTGCGCGGCGGCGACATGCCCTCGGCCATCGCCCGCTCCAGCTGCGCGAGTGGACTGCGGTAGCCCAAGCCCGAGTGCGGGGTCGCGTTGTAATTGGCGATCAGCGTGTCGAGTAGTTCCTCGGCGTATTCGAGCTGGAACTGCGTGGCGAATGCGGCGGCCTCGGGGTCGGCGCCGCGTTTGTCGGCAGGCGAACTGCCGGTGGTCGTCGCGAGCCGATGAAATCCGCCGGCCGCCAGGTGTCCGAAGAACGACTCAACGAACGGCCGGTCATCCTTGCCGCGCCGACAGCTGTAGCTGGCCGGATCCTGTGGCTTGATGATCTTCGCACCCACCACGTCGCGCAGTACGCTTTCGACGCGCGCGCAGATATTGGCGAGAGCACCGTCAACGCTGAATTCGTTCCAGCATGCACCGACGAGCTGCGGCAGGCGGTACGAGGGCAAGCCTGCACCGGGCACGTAGGCTTCGCCGCTGAACTGCAGTTCGCGCGGCGTCCACGGCAGGAGTGCGCAACGGATGGCCCGCAGCACATCCTCGGCCGCACACTCGCGCCGCAGGCTCAGGTGGTAGCCGAGCACGGCACGGGTGGCGACATCAATCAGAACCACCACCCACAGACGATGGATCACGCGCGGCTCGGTGCCGCCGTGCGGGGACGGTACCAGTACCATCATGCGGGCATCGAGCTTGTGCGCATCGCATTCGACGCGCGCGAACGGCGCCATCGGCGGTCGGCGCGTACCGTCGCCGCTGCGGGCCTTGCGCACCGCCTCTTGACCACCGGCCAGTTGGCGAGCCCGCGCGGGATCTTCAGCAAGCACGCGGTCGATATAGTGCGCGATCGTCACGTAGCCGCGCTTCTCGACGTTGAACGGCCATTCGCCTCGGCGCTCGACGCCGCGCTCGCGCAACTCGGCCAGAAACCAGCGGAACACCGCCATGCGTGGCCGGCGCGAAGCTTCGAGTTCACCACGTCTGCCGAGGATCCGCTCGCGCAGGCGGTCTTCCAGTCCTCGCCCTGCCGGTGACTCGAACAACCATTGCAGCGCACCGACTGCCCCGCCGCTCCATGCATTGAGCTTGAGTGGCGCTGTCCTTTGGTAGGTCTTCACGCGCGCATGTGGTAAGAGGCCGCGCCAGCCGTAGACACGCCCATCGGGGTGCTGCTTGAGGCAGCGCTCGTTCAGTAACCGGTAGGTCTGAGCACGGCTCATGCCGCAGGCCGCTTTGATCTCGCTATCGTTCGCGCCTTCGAGATAGAGGCGGATCGCGCGTTCGCGGCGCCGATAGAGTGCACGACGGTCGGCGGCGAGGGCGAGTTCGTCGATCGTGGGCCAGGTTCCGAGATCGACAGCGCGAGAGATCGCTGCATCGCCATTCAAGTGGCTGCCGACTCGTAGCCGCGAGCGTCGCGTCATCGAAGCCTCCGCCGAAGCGTCGACCATCACGACACAAGATTAGTTGAATTCGCGCACTGCGCTACAACTTTAGTTGACGGCGCGGGGCGCGATAGACACAACTTTGGTTGAAATGAGATTTGGCTGCCGGCGCTTGCGCGACAAGGCCTTGCGGGGAATTTCGCCGTGCACTTTGATGGTTACAACTTTACTTGTGTAGGCGCGGTGCGCTCACACACCCGAAGTTGTGTGTGCTTTCACCTAACTTCGTGGCTGGCTGTAGCTGCCTGGTCAAGCAACCTTGCCCCGACGATAGCGGAGGGGGGCGGCCCGCAGCGCCATGATGGCTGTGCGCGACGTCTCGCCGACCGCCTGAAGGCGCCCGTCGCACAGGCGCGCGACAAACGCGCCGCCCGCTTCCTGTAAATCCAGAACATCGCGCCGGGATCTTGCTGGCCGAGCAGGCGCCGCTTGCGGATATCGGCGCTTGTATCTTGCAACGAACTAATTACGCTTCTAATGAGTTCGTCGCAGGCGAAGGCTGTCAGAGGGCGATATGCGCTGCACAAAATGCGGATTCGAGAACCCCGCGGAAGGAAGATTCTGCGAGGAGTGCGGGCAAAGACTTGCGCAGGTCTGTCGGCAATGCGGCCATGAGTCCAGCCCCGCGGCGAAGTTCTGCGGTTTTTGCGGCATGCCCCTGACGGAGCTGGCTGCAACGCCAGTCGCTGCCGCCGTGCCAACGCCCGCTATCTCCGCACCGGTTCTTTACACACCGCCCCATCTCGCTGAACGTATCCTCGCCGAGCGGGCCGCGATGGAGGCTAGGGGAGAGGCTGCCGGCGAACGCAAGACTATTACGGCGCTGTTTGCGGATATGGCCGGCTCGACGGCCTTGATCCAAGATCTGGACCCCGAAGAAGCGCGCGGGCTGATCGACCCCGTGATTGCGCTGATGATGGAGGCCGTGCATCACTACGAGGGATACGTTGCCAAATCCCTGGGCGACGGCATCCTGGCGCTATTTGGCGCGCCGATTGCCAACGAGGACCACCCCCTGCGCGCGTTGTACGCGGCGCTGCGCATGCAGGAAACAATGCGCCGCCATGGTGACCGGGTCCGTCTGGAGCAAGGTGTCCCGCTGCAGATCCGGATCGGCGTCCATACCGGCGAAGTGGTCGTACGCTCGATCCGCAAGGACGACTTGCGCACGGACTACGACCCGGTGGGGCACACGATCCATATCGCCTCCCGAATGGAAGGCGTCGCGACACCGTCGTCGATCCTCGTCAGTGAATCGACCCATAAGCTGACCGAGGGGTACTTCGAATTCAAGGGTCTCGGGACCACGCACGTAAAGGGCATTCGGGAGCCGCTAGCGGTCTATGAGGTGCTCGGCCTCGGCGCATTGCGCACGCGCCTGCAAGTGGCGGCGCATCGCGGTCTGGCGCGGTTTGTAGGCCGTCAGGCCGAATTGGAGCGCTTGCATGAGGCGTGGGAGTCGGCCAAGGCGGGGCAAGGACAGATCGTCGGGGTGGTAGGCGAGGCGGGGGTTGGCAAGTCGCGTCTGTACCACGAATTCAAGGCACGCTCGCAGCGGGGTTGGATGGTGCTCGAAACCTTCTCGGTTTCGCACGGCAAGGCGTTTCCCTATCTGCCGCTGATCGACCTGCTGCGCAACTATTTCCAGATCACCGCACAGGATGACGAACGGCTGTATCGCGAGAAAGTCACCGGCAGGTTGCTGACCCTGGACCGCACCCTGGAGGACCATCTGCCCTATCTGCTTTACCTGCTCGGTATCAGCGAAGCCGGCTCGGCATTGCCGACGATGGACGCCACCATCCGGCGCCAGCGCACCTTCGAGGCCATTGCACGCCTACTGGTGCGTGAGAGCCAGAATCAGCCGTTGATGGTCTTGTTCGAGGACCTGCAATGGCTGGACAGTGAGACCGAGGCCTTTCTCAATATCCTCATCGAGCATGTGCCAGGCGCCAGGTTGCTTCTGCTCGTCAACTATCGCCCGGAATACGCGCATGACTGGGGCCGAAAGCTTTACTACACCCAATTGCATTTGCAACCTTTGGAACAAGCGGAGGCGCAGGGTCTGCTCACGGCACTGCTGGGAGACGATACCTCGCTCGTGTCCCTGAAGCTGCTTATCCTGGCGAAGACCGAGGGCAACCCGTTCTTTATGGAGGAAGTCGTCAAGACGCTGGCCGAGGAAAATGTCTTGCTTGGCCAGCCCGGCAGCTACCGGATCGAGAAGGCCCCTTTGTCACTTCATATTCCGACGACCGTGCAGGGGGTGCTCGCCGCCCGTATCGACCGGCTTCCCGTCGCGCAGAAGGACTTGCTGCAGACCCTCGCGATCATCGGCAAAGAGTTTCCCTTAAGTCTGATCCAGCATGTCACCGCGCTACCGGACGAGGGACTGCGCCCGCTCCTGGGCGACCTCCAGGCCGGCGATTTCATTTACGAGCGTCCCGCATTCCCCGAAGTGGAGTACGCGTTCAAACACGCGCTTACCCAGGAGGTGGCCGCTAACTCCCTGCTGACCGGTCAGCGCAGTGTGCTGCATGAACGCACGGCGCGGGCCATTGAGGCACTGTTTCCAAGTCGCCTGAAGGATTATTGCAGCGAGTTGGCTCACCATTACAGCAAGAGTGGCAATGTGCCGAAGGCGATCGAATACCTGCACCTGGCGGGCCAGCAGGCCTTGCAGCGTTCAGCACAGCTCGAAGCGATCCATCATCTCAGTGCAGCCCTCGAACTGCTCAAGTCCGTGGCTGACACCCCCGAACGCGCACGCGAGGAGCTCACCCTGCTGCTGACGCTCGGTCCTGCCTGGATGGCGGCTCGAGGCTTTGGTGCGCCAGAGGTGGAGGAGACCTACACGCGTGCATTAGCCTTGTGCGAACAGGGCGGGGAAACATCGCAGATCTTTTCGGCGCAGTTAGGACTGTGGTCGTTTTATCTATTGCGTGCGCAACTCAATACGGCACACGCCTTGGCACAGCGGCTCCTCGGTCTCGCGCAGGACACACAAGAACCGGAACAGCTCGCGGAGGCGCACCGCATTCTCGGCGCCACCATGTTCCGTCTGGGCGAGATCAGGATGGCCCGGACCCACACGGAGCAGGCGTTGACACTGCATCGGCCCGATCGGCAACCATACAGCAAACTTCTGCGTTACGCGCGAAATCCCGCCGTTCATATGCGGAGCACGTTGAGCTGGACCCTCTGGTTTCTGGGCTTGCCGGACCAGTCGCGCGCGCGCAGCGAGGAAGCGCTGGCGCTGGCCAGAAAGGCCTCTGATCCTTTCGGCCTTGCCTTGAGCCTGGTTTTCGCGGCCGAATTGCACCAGTACCGGCGCGAAGTGCAACTGGCGCGGGAGTATGCAGACGCCGCCATCGCGCTTTCGAGCGACCAGGGGTTTCCACTCTATCTGAGTTGGGGAACGGTCCTGCGCGGCTGGGCGCTGGCAGAGCAGGGCAATCATGAGGATGGAGTCGCGCAAATACATCAGGGCCTCAGTGCCCACGAAGCCACCGGAGCTGCATTGGGTCGGCCGACGCTTCTGGGACTGCTCGCCAACGCTTATGGCAAAGCAGGACAAGCCGAGACAGGGCTTCGTGTGCTGAGTGAGGCGTTGGCTCTGGTGAAGAACACGGGCGAGCGGTTCGCTGAGCCGATTCTGCTTCGGCTCAAGGGGGAACTGATTCTGATGTTGTCTGGCGACGAGGCCGGCTCGTCCACCAGGGCCAAAGCAGCCGAAGCCTGTTTTCAGGCGGCAATTGCAATGGCTCGTGATCAGGGAGCCAAGTCAGTCGAGTTGAAAGGCGCGCTGAGCGTGGCCCGCCTATGGCAACGCTGTGGCAAGGCGGATGCAGCGCGCTCGGTCCTCGCCGGTATTCTTGACACCTTCACCGAAGGCTTCGATACCGTTGACTGGCAAGATGCCAAAGTGCTGTTGGAAGATCTGACGTAAGCGGCCCGGCCAAGCTCCTGGAGGCGTCTGCCGACGACAAGCGGCTGGCATTTCGGATCGCTGCGGTTCCCTCAGGCGCTTGGTGAGGCGTCCGGTATCGACATCGGCCAAGACTGCCTGGAATGCCCCCCGGCTCGCCTTTGGATCCCTGTCGCAGCTATATCGAGGAACGAATCGCCCAGGGCTGTCGCTGTGCGAGTCTGATCTGGCAAGAACTCAAGCAGCAAGGCTATACGGGCAGTCGCGCCGCCGTGCAGAATTGCATGGTCCGCCTCCTCTTTCCGCAGGGCAAAGTACCGCTTCTCCAGGCCCCGTGCGCACGATGCCGTGCCCGTCGGTCCGGCGCGTGTTCGGATGGCTTGTCGGATGTCACACAAAGTGCGGGAGACCCATCATTACTACACTTCACGATAGTGGCCGCCACTAGCCGAAATAACGATCCGCAACACCCTGCGCAAAGACGCCGGGTTACAGGTTGCGGCTGCTTTCGGGCCGGCGCGTGTGCCGATTTCCGGCCGCGCGGAGCGGACCGAAAGCCTTTCGTTCAAAACTGAATCGGGGGATGCCGTTGTATTGACGGCCTACTCTCGACTTGTGGATCGTGCTTGAATCCGGCAAGGCAATCCGTCGCTGTTGGTATACGTCTACGGCACCAAAATGAAGGTAATCCTTACAGCGACGCCCCGCCACACATCACGATTTGCTGCCCTGTCACAGCGCCACCAAATTCGCCGACGAGGAACGCGGCCAGGGCCGCCACCTCCTCGGGCATGACGAAACGGCCGATTGGCGGCATCCGTGGCGGTGTCTGGGCGCGTGCGGGATCGCGCAGGAAGGGCGTGTCGGTGGCGCCTGGCGCGATCACGTTCACGGTGATGCCGCGTGGCGCCAGTTCTGCTGCCCATGAGCGCGCCATGCCGACGAGCGCCGCCTTGGTGGCGGCATACTGGCTGCGGGTCGGCGCGCCATTGGCGGTGCGGCTGCCGATCAGGATGATCCTTCCGCCATCGCGCATGCGGGGCACGAGACGGTTCGCCAGGCACTCCGCGGCGCCGACGTGCACCTGCCACATCGCCGCGCTGTCGTCGGCGGACAGTTCCCCCAACGGCGCCGTGCGCATAAAGCCTGCCGCGTGCACCAGCGCATCCACGCTGCCAAGGCCATCGCACACTGTTTCCAGCGCGGCCAGGTCGGTGACATCTACTGGCACGATGCGCAGGCGTTCGACGGATTGGGCAGGCGTGGTCCGGCACAAGCCGGTCACGTGCCAGCCGTCCTGCAGCAGGCGCATGGCAATTGCGCGGCCGATACCGGACGAGGCGCCGGTGACCACGGCATGACGGGGCGAGGCCACCGTCGGGTCTGCTGCGGTTGTTTCCATTGCAATCCTTTTTCGCGGGGTTCGGAGCGGGCTCCCGACCCGGCGCGCGCCGGTGCCGGCATCACCGCATCACGGAACCGCGACAGTCTCCACTTTGACCTCGGTACGGGCCCGGAACGGCTCCAGCTGGCCGTCGGAGGCTGCGTTGTCCGTAATCAGCGTCCAGGGGCGTTCCAGCGGCGTCCAGCACTGCTGGCCGGCGCGCCCCACCTTGTCGGCCGTGACCAGTACGAACACCTGCGCCGACTGCCGGATCACGCACTCCTTCAGGTATGCCTGTTCGGCCGAGGCTTCGCACAGGCCGTTGGTGGCCACCACGCCGTCCGCGCCGAGGAAGGCCTTGTCCACGCTGACACGGCTCATTGAGAGCTGTGCCAGCGGGCCCAGGGTGCTCATGCTCGATGGCCGCACGTCGCCGCCGATCAGCGTCACGCGCAGGTCGGTGCCGGCCAAGGCGGTCACTACCAGCAGGTTGTTGGTGATCACGTGCACCGCCTTGCCGGCCACATGCCGCGCCAGCGCCGCGGTGGTGGTGCCGCCGTCGAGGTAAACCGTGTCGCCATCGGCGACATGGACGCAGGCTGCCCTGGCGATGGCGTCCTTCTGCTCGCGGTTGCTCACGCGGCGCTCTTCCAGCGAGGCTTCGGGCTCGTGCGAGCCGACTGCCGCCGCGCCGCCGTAGGTGCGCAGGATGCGCCGGTCGGAGGCCAGGGCGCGCAGGTCGCGCCGGACCGTGGCTTCTGACATGCCAAAGTGGTCGCACAGCGTCGCAACGTCGTTCATGCCGCCCAGCACGGCCTTCAGCATCGCCTCGCGGCGGTTGGTCACTTTCATCTTTGCACCCAGGGCGCACGCCGGTGCTGGCATGCCAAGGAGCCTAAATGTAGCAAATCCGCGCCCCAGCAGGTGTGCAATGGCGCTGCATCAACCATGCACCCACGACTCGTCAACCGTCACGTACCTGATGCGCTGGCGGAAGTAGGTGAAGGCGATATGCAGCGAGCCGTCCGCGCCCTGTACCACGGAAGGGTAGGAGTACTCGCGGTTGCGCTGGTCGGCCGAGTTGTTAGTCATGCAGTAGCCGTCGCCGATTTCCAGGTTGCGCCGCCGGCGCCAGGTCTGCCCGCCATCCTCGGAAATGGCCAGCGATAGCGGCGCCCGCGGCGCGCCCCAGAAGGCGGTGCCGCGCGCCGAGGCTGCCTGGTCGCGCAGTTGACCGCTGTCCTCCGAATCCTCGATGTCGTCATACAGCGAAGCGCGGCGCCCGGTGGCGTGCGACGCGTCGCTCTCGTTGTAGACCAGCGCCAGATGCCCGTTGCGCAGCACGGTGAACTGGATCGACGAATTGTTGTTGATCAGCGGCGTCGGCTGGGGCCGCGTCCAGTTGCGGCCGTCGCTTGACCGGCTGGCATAGATGAAGTCGGCCCAGCGGCTGCGGTACAGCGCCAGCAGTGTGCCGTCGGCCAGTGTATGCACGTTCATGTGCACGCAGCCGACGCTGTCCAGCACTTCATGTTCGCGCCACGTCAGCCCTTCATCGTCGGACACCATGATGGCGCTGACGTCGTCGTTGCCCACCCAGCGCTCGCCCGGCTGTGTGCGGCAGAGGAACACGGGGCAGGCCCAGGCGCCGTCGGGCAGCACCACGATGGGCTGGCGCACGAACGTGCCGGGGCGGTCAAACAGCGTTTCGACCGGCCCCCAGCTCTGGCCGCCATCCGCCGAGATGCGCCGCCGCACGATGGCGGTGTTCTGGTGGCCCGACAACTGCGCGGTATAGATCAGCCACAGCTGGCCGGACGGCGTGGTGAACAGCACCGGGTTCTGCTCGGAGCGCGTGGGATCGTCGGACAGCTTCACTGCAGGCGACCATGCGCTGCCTCCGGCGGGCAGCCGGGACAGGTAGACCGATACGTCGGGAATGCCTTCCTGGGTGCCGCCGAACCAGACACACAGCAGGTCGCCATTGGGCAGCGCGTGCAGGTTGGCCGCGTGGTTCTGCACGCAGGGCGAAGGCAGAAAGGCTTCCTTGCGGCCGGCGTCGGCGTACGATGCGGCGACGGTCGGGTCGTACGAGCCGGGGTTGGTGCCAGGGATGGACGTCACGTTGTCTCTCCGGATGCCAGCGGCTTCAGCGCGTGGCGTTGTTGGTTGGTGCCTGGCTGGCCTGGGGCTCGGCCACGGCGCGGGATTGGGCGCTGCCGGAAAAGCACAGCTTCTCCACCACCAGCACTACGGCCGGGGTCACCAGCGCGATGTACATGTTGTCGATACCGAACGGGTTGCCCAGCAGGTACCACACCGTCGTCGCCAGTGCCGCCAGGGCCAGGCCGCTGACGGCGCCACGGCGGCTGTCGAAGAACGGCAGGTAGATGCCGATCAGGGCCACGATCGATACCGACAGGCGCAACGCACGGGTAAAGAACGACAGGGCCAGGATCTGCGGAACGAACAGCACGAAGATCAGCGGCAGGAAGCCCACGGCCAGCGAGATCCAGCGCGTGACCACCAGCTCGCGCTCGGGCGTGGGGCGGTAGCGCGGCACATAGAAGTCCTTCACGATCAGCGACGCAATGGCCAGCGCCACCGTGCAGACGCTGACGAAGATCGATGCCACCAGCGAGGTCGTCACCACGCCGGCCAGCAGCGGGTGCATGTGTTCCATGAACACCGGCAGGGCGTACAGGCTCTTGATGTTCGGGTACAGGTACTTGGCCGCCACGCCGATGAAGCCCAGCGCAATCGAAATCGGCACGCATAGCAGCGCTGCGATCAGCGAGGCCTGGCGCGCAGCCGCCGGGCTCTTCGTTGACGAGATGGCCTGGATGATGAACTGGGTGGAGAAGATGGCGCCGGCAGAGCCGATGATCCAGGCGCCGATGGTGCCGCCGCTGAGCGCGCCCTTCCAGGTGAAGTAGTGCTCAGGCATGGCTTGTGCCATCGGCACGATGCCGCCGGACAGCTTCCACGCCACGGTCACCAGGATGCCGATGCCCAGCAGCTTGACGGCACTGTGCACGATGGTCAGGTAGGCTACGCTCTTCAATCCGCCCCAGACAAAATAGATCGTGCTGACGATGGCCGTGATCACCGCAGCCGTCGGCAGGTCGATATGCATGACCGTCGAGATCGCCGCCGCACCGCTGACGTAGTTGCCCACGTTGACCAGGAGCAGCGCGTAGATCATGATGGCCGACACCACCAGCTTGGCGCTGTTGCCGTACTTCTGCGCGATAAAGCCGGAGATGGTGAACTCGCCGGACGCATAAAGCCGCCTGGCCATCAGCAGGCCGAACAGCAGGAAGCCGATCGCCGCCGAGATGACGGACCACGAGGCCGCGATGCCGACGTTGAAGGCCTCCTGCGAAGTCCCCACGGTCGACTTGGCGCCGATGTACTCGGACATCAGCAGCACCGCCACCACCACGGCCGGCATCGAGCGGCCGGCCACCATGAACTGCTCGGAGTTGCGGCTGCGCAGGCGGATGCTGGCCACGCTTGTCACCACGATGTAGACCACGACCATGCCGATGATCATGGCGGTGTCCCAGTACGAGAACGACGTCATCTTTTGTCTCCTGATTCGAACAGTAGGGCTGCGGCCGGCCGGCGTGTTCCCGCCGGTTCTGGCCTGCGCCGGAGCGCATTTCTTGCTTTCTGCCTGGCGCGAGGGGCGCGGCGATTCAGCGGTTTCTGCGATCCGGCGGTGTCACGCCGCGCGCACGGCGGCGCCGGGTTCGGTCCGGTGCGCCGCCAGTTCGCACGCCTGTCGGAAGGCCTCCAGCATGCTGCGTTCGTCAGCGATGCCCTGGCCGGCGATGTCGAAGGCGGTGCCATGGTCGACCGAGGTGCGGATCACCGGCAGGCCCACCGTGACGTTGACGCCGGCCTCCAGGCCCATCACCTTGACCGGGCCGTGGCCCTGGTCGTGGTACATGGCCACCACCACGTCGAAGTCGCCGCGGCCGGCGCGGAAGAACAGCGTGTCGGCGGGCAGCGGCCCTTCCACTTGCCACCCGCGCGCTTGCAGTACTGCGATCGCGGGCAGGATCTTTTCTTCTTCCTCGCCATAGCCAAACAGGCCGTTCTCGCCTGCATGCGGGTTGATGCCGCACACACCGATGCGCGGGTTGGCGATGCCGGCGCGCGTGAGCGTGTCATGCGCGCGCTCGATGGTGCGCTGGACCAGGCCAGGCTCGATCCGGCGGATGGCATCGAGCAGGCCGATGTGCGTGGTCACGTGGATTACCCGCAGGTTGGGCGCCACCAGCATCATCGACACTTCGTCGATGCCGGTCAGGTGCGCGAGCATTTCGGTATGGCCCGGGTAGATGTGGCCACCGGCGTGCAGGGCCTCCTTGTTCAGCGGCGCGGTGCAGATGGCGTCGAGTTCGCCGGCCGAAGTCAGTTCGACGGTGCGGGCGATGTATTGGTAGGCCGCGTCGCCGGCGATCGGCGACAGCTTCCCGTAGGGCAGGTCGGCCGGGATCAGGCCGAGGTCGATGCAGTCGACCACGCCGTAGCGGAAGTCCGCATCCGCCGGCGTTTCGATGGAGCGCACTTCCAGGGCGACGCCTGCGCGCCGGCCTGCGTCGCGCAAGCGGGCGGTGTCCCCGATCACGAGCGGACGGCACTGCTCATAGACCGAACGGTGCATCAGCGCCTTCATGATGATCTCGGGACCGACTCCGGCGGCATCGCCCATGGTGATGCCGATGACAGGACGATAGGTCATTGCAGGTGTTCCTCTTGGGTAGGGGTGGGGCGTTGCGATGGCGCGCATCCGGCGCCGGCGAGCCGCCGCCAGGCGGTCGCCAGCGAATCCGGCGCGCCGAAGCCGCCGGCCTTGGTGACCACCGGCAACGGCTTGCCGGCCAGGCTCGCCAGCAGCAGCGGCATGCCGGGCTCGACCTCGTCGACGATGTGCAGGGTGTCGATGCCAGCCGCCGCCAGCAGCGCACGGGCGGTTTCTCCGCCGGTGGCAATCAGTGCGCCGGCATGGGGCAGGGCCGGCGCCAGCATGTCAGCCAGCCGCTGGCAGATGGCCGGGCCGTCCGCGGGATCGCCGCGGGTGGCCTGGCTCAGCGTAATCAGTACGTCGCGGCCGTGCCGCAGGGCTTCGATGACGGCATTGGTCAGGTCGACCATCGGCAACACCGGCGCGGTGGCCTGTACTTCCAGCGCGAGCAGCGCTGATCCGGCGGCGGCCTTCAGTTGCGCGGCCTGGGCGTGCGAGACGCTCGACATGCTGCCAACGACAGCCAGGACCGGGCGAGCGGCGATGGGCGCCGGATTCTCAAGCGTTACGCTACCGAGTCCGAGCGCGCGAATCAGTGCCGGCGCCAGCCCGGCCGAGCCGGCCCAGAACACGTTCGCCAGGCGCGCCGAGGCGTCGGCGATGCGCCGCAGGTCCTCGTCGGTCTCGGCATCGCAGACCACGGCCTGCATGCCCTCGGCCTGCAGCGCGGCGAGCCGCGCGGGCAGGGCAGGGCCAGGCTCGCGAATGTGGTCCAGCGACAGGGTTACGGTACGCAGACCTTGATCGCGCAGCATCGCGGCAAGGTCCGCGCGGCCCGGCAGGTTCTCATTGCGCCAGGCCTCGGTGTCCTCGACCGGCACGCCGTGCAGCCACTGGCGTGCGTCGCGCGTGGTCCGGCCGAGCGCCGGAAAGGCGGGCGCAACGATGGCGAGGCCGGCAAGCGGCACCAGTGCGGCCACTTCGGCGCCCACGTTGCCGCGCAGCGTGGAATCGGTCTTCTTGCAGAGGCGCGTGCCTGGGGCCGCAAGCGCCCGCCAGGCCGCGGCGTGCCGCTCGGCGGCCTCAGCGGCGTCGGCGCGGCGGGAATCGACATCCACGGCCAGCACGTCGACGCCGGCAACCGTGCTGCCGGCCCCCAGCGCCACGGCGCTGCGCAGCCCGGCGCGCACACCGGCCACGGCGCAGTCGGCGGCGCCGGAGAGGTCGTCGGCCACAACCAGGAGGCGGAGGCCGGGTGGGGCGTTGCTGGTCACGGCAGCAGTCGGCGGTAGATCGCCTTGATGTCTTCCAGGCTCAGCGGCTTGGGATTGTTGCCCAGCAGCCGCTTCACCTTGGAGGCGGCCTCGGCCAGCGCGTCGAGGTCGGCTTCGGACACGCCGAATGCGCGCAGGTCCTGAGGAATCTGCAGCTGCACGGTCCACTCGGCCAGCCGGTCAATCAGCCCCTGTGCGGCGGCGTCGTCCGCCGCGCCCTCAGCGGCGATGCCAAGCGCGCGCGCAACAGTGGCGAGCCGGCCGACGATCGCATCCTTGTTGAAGGCCATCACATGCGGCAGCAGCATCGCGTTGGCCACGCCGTGTGTGATATTGAACATGCCGCCCAGCGGGTAGGCCAGCGCGTGGACCGCCGCGGTGCCGGCCGCGGTCAGCGCCAGGCCGCCGTACATGGAGCCCAGCATCATCGCCTCGCGCGCCTTGACCGAGTGGCCGTCCTGCCAGGCCTCGACGATGTTGGCGCCGATCAGGCGCATCGACTCCATCGCGAACATGTCGCTGACGGGGTTGGCCTTGGTCGAGATATACGACTCGAGCGAGTGGACAAAGGCGTCGACGCCGGTGGCTGCGGTGATCGGCCTGGGCAGGCCCAGGGTCAGCTCGGCATCGAGGATGACCAGTTGTGGCAGCAGGTGGCGGCTGACGATGCCGACCTTCAGCGCCTCATCGGGCAGCGTGACGATGGCGTTGGGCGTGACCTCGGAGCCGGTGCCGGCCGTGGTCGGCACCAGGATCATCGGTGCGCCCGGATGGCGGATCAGGTCGACACCGAGCCATTCGCGCAGCGGCTGGTCGTTGGTCAGGCGCACGGCGAACAGCTTGGCGGCGTCCAGCACGCTGCCGCCGCCGATCGACAGGATGGCTTGCGGCGCAAAGGGCGCGATCTGCTCACGAAACACCGTCTCCACGTTGTCGATGCTGGGTTCGGGCTCGACGCCACGCACGATGCGGACTTCCACATCGCGCTCGGCCAGGGCGGCAACCACGCGGCCGATCACGCCGTTCTCTTCCATGACGGGCTGGGTGATCAGGGCAATACGCGAGACGGGGCGGTCAAGCAGGGCGAGCTTCTCGGGCAGCAGGGCAAGGCTGCCGGCGCCGTGCACGATGTGCTTGACGGTCTGGAAATGGTAGGTGCTGGGCATGGCGGTGGGAGTACGGTGCGATGTGATCAGGTGGTCGTGGCGTGGGCTTACCGGGCCGCGGGACCCGTGCGGTAGACCGACAGCGCTTCCTCGAGCAGCCCGCGCGCTTTCGCATCAAGGGGCTTTGCCGGCGAGCGGGCAGGGCCCGCGGGCATGCCGAGCATTTCCGCGGCTGTCTTCAGCACCACCGGCATCGTGCCGAGCGCAAAGGCATCGCGCAGCGCGCGCAGCGATTCCTGCGCCGCGCGGGCGGCCGGGATATTGCCGGCCTGGAACTGGTTCCAGATTGACATCACGACGTGCGGCACCGCATTGGTGGTGGCTGCCACCGCGCCGTCGCCCCCCGCGATCAGCGACCACAGGATCATCGAATCGGTGCCAGTGAACACGGCGAAGTCGTCGCGGCGCAGGTTGATCAGCTGCAGCAGGCGGTCAAAGTCTCCGCCACTGTCCTTGATCCCGCGGATATTGGGGATCTCGGCCAGGCGGCGCACGGTGTCAATGGTCAGCGTGACGCCGGCCTTGGCGGGAATCGTATAAAGCATGATCGGCAACGAGGTGGCCTCGGCGATCTGCTTGTAGTGAGCGAACAGTTCCGCCTGCGTGGCGCCATTGAAGTAAGGCGTGATCACCGAGGCAGCATCCACGCCCAGGTCCTGCATCTTGCGGTTCAGCGCGATTACATCGCGCGTGGCGTAGGCGCCGGTGCCGGCAATCACCGGCACCCGGCCGCGGGCCTGATCGATGGTAATGCGCACGATGTGCAGCTTTTCTTCCTCGTTGAGCGCAATGAACTCGCCATTTGTGCCAAGCACGAAGAGCGCGTGGACGCCCGCCTCGATGAGCTTGTCGATGAGGGTGCGCAGCCCGGCTTCATCGACGGCTTCGTCGGGGGTCATCGGGGTGATCAGGGCGGGGATGATCCCCTTGAACGACACGGTCATTGGCTCCGTCTCCTGGCGGTATCGATAGTGTCCGCCTTGATGTGGCTGGAAATGCCCGGGGAGGCGTGCGTCGCTTGGCGAAAGCATCACTTCCACGCGGCATAGCGATTGAACTGCGCAAAATATGCGCAGTTCAATTGATCGGTTCAGTCATTATAGGCCAATAGATGACTGATTAGATCGTAGTTTACCCTGATTTGATTGAATCGATCAAAATGGCTCGCAGCGCCGCCGCTTACCCATTGGCAGGATTCCCGGCTACTCCCGATCGGCTCCGATGATGCGATCGTGGGGCTATCCGCCACGTCATCGAGAAATTCTGTCTGGCAGGCCGTGGTGGCGAGGCACCCTAGAGAGGATGGCTGGTCCTGTTGAGGATCAAGGATCGCGCGAGCGCTGCTCACCATGCGCAAGAGCAATCACACGGCCAAAACGCTCTGATTTCTATGTGGATTTCGTCCGTAAGTACTCTCTTCGACAGTTGCTGAAAGGCAACATGAAGGCTGTAGATGCTCAGCATTCGTGAGACTGCGTCGAGCTGAAGAAAAAGAAGCAGCGGGCGAAACGCCCCACAGGGACGTTGTTTCTCAGTGAAAAGCTACAGTCGCATGAATGTTGAGCGCGGCTCGCACGAATGACGATCTTCAACATCAGGATTCATCACCCGACTTCGGTCAATTAGTTCGGAGATAGATAGCTTGCATACTAATAATATCATCACTATCATTTAGCACATGACTTCCCTCGATACGCTACGCTTCGCCTTTACTGGCCAGTTGATGCGGGCCGGCAGGCAGTGGCGCCAGATTTCCCACGCTGTCGTCACCGCTTACGGCATCTCCGCCGCGGCCGCTGGCCCGCTCATGTTCATCCTCCGTCTGGGGGGCGGTGTGCGTCAGGTGACGCTGGCCGAGTATGTCGGCCTGGAAGGCGCCTCGCTGGTCAGGCTGCTCGACCAGCTCAGCGCCGCAGGCCTGGTCCGCCGTGAGGTGGACGCCAGCGACCGCCGCGCCAACTCGCTGTGGCTGACAGAAGCGGGAGAGGCGCTGGCCGCCAGGATCGAGGCAGATCTCAAGCGCCTGCGGGCCAATGTCTTTGCGGACATCGCGCCAGAGGACTTCGAGGGTGCGCTGCGCCTGCTGGGCGCCTTGGCGCGCGCCGCGGAATCGACCCCTAACCCCTAGGGTTCCACGAGAGGTAGGGAGCGTAAAGCGATGGGTGGTTGGCCTTCCGCAAGGGACTGGATCTTTTCTGCCAAGGCCTTCGTGGCTTCCATGCTGGCGCTGTTCATCGGGCTCTACCTCGGCCTGCCGCGCCCGTACTGGGCCATGGCGACGGTCTACGTGGTTGCGCATCCCCTGACTGGCGCGACTCGGTCCAAATCGGTGTATCGCGTGCTCGGCACGCTGCTTGGCGCCACCGCCTCGGTGCTGTTCGTGGCTGCGCTGGTCAATACGCCTGCGCTGCTGATGGCGGCCGTCGCTGTCTGGGTCGCGGTGCTGCTCTATGTAGCGCTGCTGGACCGTACCCCGCGCAGCTATCTGTTCATGCTGGCCGCCTACACGCTGCCCTTGATCGCGCTGCCTGCGGTCGACCACCCGCAAGGCGTCTTCGACCTCGCCGTGGCCCGCTCTGAGGAAATCTGCCTGGGCATCCTCTGCGCAAGCGTGGTCGGGGCAGTGTTGTTCCCGGTCAGGGTCTCCGACGTGCTGCACGACCGCCTGGCAAGTTGGATGGGCGATGCGGCCCAGTGGGTGGGCGACATGCTGTCGCCAGGCGCGGGCGCGGCCCTGTCGCGCCATCACAGCCGGCACCGGCTTGCCGCCGACATCCTGGCGCTCGATCAGCTGATCAGCCAGCTTTCCTACGACACCGAGACGGCTGCACGCATTCGCGATGCCAAGGAGCTGCGCGGGCGGATGACCATGCTGCTGCCGGTCATGTCCTCCCTCGCCAGCCTGGTCGAGACCATGCAGCGCGATGAGGCGGGCGTGCCGCCCGAGCTGGCTGCGCGCATGGCGGTCGTGTCGGACTGGATCAGCGATGCAAGCGGTCCGGCGCCGATGCCCGACGATGGCGCGGCGCTCTCGTTCGACACGGCGCTGACCGCGACTGTCCACGACCGACTGCGCGAGCTGACCGCGCTGTGGCAGGACTGCGTGACGCTGCAGCGCCGCCTCGGCAACGCCGAGTCTGGCGGCGAGTGGAAACCTGTCTTCCGCCGCTGGAGCGTGCGCGAGGCTCGCCATTATGACCACGGCATGCTGCTGTTTTCGACGGTCACCACCGCCCTGGCCATCTTCTGCATGGGCATGATCTGGATCTGGACGGGCTGGGCCGACGGCGCCGGCGCGGTGACGTTGGGTGCGGTCGCGTGCTGTTTCTTTGCCGCGCTCGACGAGCCCGCGCCGATGATCCGCTCCTTCTTCACCTGGAACGTGGTCTGCATGGTGCTGGCGATGGTCTACCTGTTCATGATCCTGCCGCTCGCGCACGACTTTGAGTTGCTGGTGGCGATGTTCGCCATCCCCTTTCTATTGTTCGGCGTGATGATCGTCCAGCCGAGACTTAACCTGGTCGCGATGCTCTTAACCACTGTGATGGCCAGCGAAATCGGCCTGCAGGCCAGCTACAACGCCGATTTCCACAGCTTCTTCAACGGCAATGTGGCCGGCGTCGCCGGCATCCTGTTCGCGCTGATCTGGACGCTGCTGGTGCGGCCCTTTGGCACCGCGGCGGCGGTGCGCCGGCTGGTGCGTGCCAGCTGGGGCGATATCGCGCGCAACGCTAGCGGCCGCGACCCGCGCGAACACGACCGCCTGCGCGCCCGTATGCTGGACCGGCTGGCGCAGCTGGTGCCGCGGCTGGCCGCCAGTGAGAGCGAACAGTCACCCGACGGCTTCACCGAGGTGCGGGTGGAGTTGAGCACGCTGGCACTGCAGCGCGAACTGCCCGCGCTGCCCGCCGAGCGGCGGCATGCGGTGCGCCGCGTGCTGCGCAGTGTCGCGCGCTACTACCGCGACAAGCTGGAGGCCAGGGTGCAGGCGCCGCCGCCCGCGCTGCGGCTGCGCCTGGCACGCGCCATCCAAGGCGTGGCCGACCGGTCCGACCAGCCCTCGCGCACGGCGCTGGCCGCGTTGATCGAAATAGAAGTGGCATTGTTTTCAACCTCTCCTATGAGCGGGAGGCAAAGATGAGCGGTGAAGTCAATCTCTACGGCGTCTACGTACCCAGCCTGCTGGTCTGGATGCTGGTGGCATTCGTGATCATGGCGAGCCTGCGAGCGGTGATGTCGCGCGTGGGCTTCTACCGGCTGGTCTGGCACCGCGCGCTGTTCAACCTGTCGCTGTACGCGATCATCCTCGGCGGGGTGGTGTTGCTGGCGGCGCATCTGCAATCATGAAACTCACACTGAAATCCATCGGGCCGGTCGTGTTTACGCTGGCCCTGACTGCCGGTGCGGCAGTTGTCGCCAAGCATCTGTGGGATTACTACACGATTGCACCGTGGACACGCGACGGCCATGTGCGGGCCGACGTGGTGCAGATCGCGCCCGACGTCTCCGGCCTCATCGCGCGCGTGCTGGTCAAGGACAACCAGCGCGTGCAGCGCGGTCAGGTTCTGTTCGAGATCGATCGGGCCCGCTTCGCGCTGGCGCTCCAGCAGGCGCAGGCGAACGCCGCGGCGATCCGTGCCACGCTGGGCCAGGCCCGGCGCGAGGCAGCGCGCAGCCAGCAGCTGTCGGAGATCGTGGCCAAGGAAGTGGTGGAGGAGGGCCTGGCCAAGGTCCAGCAGGGCGAGGCCGCGCTGGCGCAGGCCGAGAGCGCGGTCGACCTGGCCAGGCTGAACCTCGAGCGCACGCGTGTGGTCAGCCCGGTCGACGGCTACGTCAACGACCGGCTGCCGCGCCTGGGTGACTACGTCAGCACGGGCCGGCCGGTGATGTCGATGGTCGACGAGAAGTCCTTCCACGTGGAAGGCTATTTTGAGGAAACCAAGCTGGCGGGCATCCACCTCGGCAGTCCGGTCGAGATCCGCCTCATGGGCGAGTCTACGGTGCTGCACGGCCACGTGCAGAGCATCGCTGCCGGTATCGAGGACCGTGACCGCACCGCGGGCTCCAGCCTGCTGCCCAACGTGAACCCGACCTTTAACTGGGTGCGGCTGGCGCAGCGCGTACCGGTGCGCATCGCGCTGGACGAGATGCCCGTCGACATCCGCCTGGTAGCGGGCCGCACGGCCACGGTTTCGGTGGAAGATCAGCCTGCTGGCAAAAAAGGTGCGGGTCCGGCCGCCGCGGCGGTGGCGCCCCAGGGCGGCCACACGATCGCGCAGGGTTCGGCCGCCCGGCAGGAGTCGGTTCGGTGAAACGCGTTACGCTAGCCCTGATCCCCGCAATGGTGCCGCTGCTGTTCGCCGCCTGCACCACGGTGGGCCCCGACTATCATGTGCCAGAGCATGCCACCGTCAAGGCGCCCGAGGCCAACGGCCCGCTTGCCGGCACCGATCACCCCGCCGTCTCCATCGCACCCGTGCCTAATGGCTGGTGGCGCCTGTACGACGATCCGAAGCTAGACGCGCTGGTGCAAGAGGCGCTGGCAGCTAACACCGACCTGCGCGCGGCGGCGGCCAACCTACGCCGTGCCATCTCCACCTACCATGAGGTCGAGGCCGAGAACCTGCCGCGGGCGGCGGTGAAGGCAAGCGCCGAGCGCGGCCTGGTCGCCGGCGAGACGCTGCTCCAGGAGGAGAAGTTGCCGGTCGCGAACTTCGGCGACGTGGGCTTCGGCGTTTCCTACCTGATCGACTTCTTCGGCAAGCTCGCCCGGGCCGACGAAGCGGCGCTCGGGGCCGCCGAGGCCAGCCAGGCTGCGCTCGACCAGGCGCGTGTCATCGTCGCCGCCGAGACGGTGCGCTCCTACGTCGAAGGCTGCGTCGCCACGCACGAGCTGGCCGTGGCCGAGCACCAGCTGGCGCTGCAGGAGCGCGGCGTCGAGCTGACCCGCAAGATGTTGGCGGCCGGTCGCGGCCAGCCTCTCGAACTGCTGCGCGCCCAGTCGCAGGCCGACACGCTTCGCGCCGCGCTGCCCAGGCTGCGCGCCGGGCGGGAAGCGGCGGCCTATCGCCTGGCCGTGATGCTGGGCAAGCCGCCCACCGCCGTGGCCACGGCCGAGTACGCCTGCCATGCCATTCCGAAGCTGACCCGGACGCTGCCGGTGGGGGACGGCGCCGCGCTGCTCAAGCGCAGGCCCGACGTGCGCCAGGCCGAGCGCGAACTGGCTTCGGCCACCGCCACGATTGGCGTGGCCACCGCCGACCTCTATCCGTCCGTCAGCATCGGCGCCTCGTCCGGCTTCACCGGCGTCCTGGAGCACCTTGGGCAGCCGCAGACCGCGCATTGGAGTTTCGGACCGCTGATTACGTGGAACATCCCGACCAGCGGCACCCGTGCCCGCATTCACGGCAGGGAGGCCAGTGCCGACGCCGCGCTGGCACATTTCGACGGCGTTGTGCTCAAGGCATTGCGCGAGACCGACACCGCGCTCAGCGCTTATACGCACGAACTGGAGCGCAACCAGTCGCTGCGTGATGCGCGCGACAAGGCCGACGAAGCCGCGCGGCAGAACCGCCTGCTTTACCAGGCAGGTCGCGCCCCCTACCTGAGCAGCCTCGACGCGGATCGCACACTTGCCAATAGCGATGCCGCGCTGGCCGCATCCGACGGACAGGTGGCGTTGGACCGGATCAGCCTGTTCCTGGCGCTGGGTGGCGGTTGGCAGGACGCGCCCAAGGTGCGCGAGCAACTCGCCACCGCACGCCCGGACTCGAACACGTCCGGCCATTGATGCGCCGCGAGGCCTGGGCGACGGGCGCCGAAACTTGACAGAGACTTACCCATAAGTCAGTCATTTAGCGGACATAATTTGGAACCTTTGCAATGATAGCCGCCTTCAAACCATCGGCCATGCTCTTTGCGGTGAAGAGCTTTATTGCCGCGATGCTGGCGCTGTACATCGCCCTCCGCATCGGGCTTGCCAATCCCAGTTGGGCAGTCGTCACGGCTTACGTCATGGCGCAGCCGAGGGCGGGCGCTGTGCTATCGAAGGGGGTCTACCGGATCGTCGGTACCGCGGTTGGAGCCGCCATGTCGGTCTTCCTCGTGCCGCCGCTCGGAAACGCCCCCGAACTGCTGTCAGTGGCCGTCGCGCTCTGGCTTGGGTTCTGCGTGTTCCTGGCGACAATCGACCGGACGGCTCGATCCTACATGTTCGTCCTCGCGGGCTTCAGCACCTGCCTCATCGTCTTCCCAGGTTTCAGTCATCCCGAAGCCATCTTTACCACCGCAATGCTGCGTGTGCAGGAGATCTCACTGGGCATCCTCTGCAGCAGCGTCATTCATGCGACGATCCTGCCGGGTTCCTCGACGGAACTGATGCTTGGCCGGCTTGACAGAGCGCTACGTGATGCTGCGCGCTGGACCACTGAGGCGCTGTCGGAAAGCAGATCCGAGACGCTCGATCAGGACCGGAACCAGTTGGCCGTCGCCGTCAACGAGATCCATGACTTGTTGGTCCACGCGGGATACGAGGGTGCAAGCCATGGCCAGCAACGCCGCCTGTCCTCTGCTTTGCTTGCGCAGATCGAGCGACTGCTGCCATTGTCTGCAGGAGTTGATGACCGGATCCTTGAACTCCGGCGAGTGCGGGCTATGACGCTGGATATTGCAAACCTCCTTCATGAGGTACGCGTCTGGATAGAGTCCACCTCAGCGAGCGGAGACAATCAACGCATGGAAGCGGATCTCCTCCGGCAGCGTTGCGCTGAATTGGAGCCGATAGCGGTTCCGGGAATGACATGGCAGGCTGCCCTGCAGCTCAACCTGCTCGCCCGGCTTTCCGATCTCATCGCCGTCCACGGAAATTGCGTGATGCTGCATAGCGCGATCATCTCCGGCCCACGCAATGAGGAGGAGCGGCGCCGTATCCGCGCCGTTGTCAAGACCGGTTCGCGGGCGATCGAGCGAGATTGCGCTGGAGCGCTGATTGCCGCCGCCTCCACCACGGTCGCGCTCCTTACCGCCTGTACGATGTGGATCGCCTCAGGCTGGGACGGGGGCGCCAGTGCTGTCATGATGGCGGGGGTGTTCTTTGCCATCTACTCGGGCCTCGGCAATCCGGCACTGGCCCTGAAGAACAAATTCATCGGCGTAGTCGTGCGTCTGCCGCTCGGTGCGCTCTATGTGCTGGCCATCCTGCCTTCGATCGACAGCTTTCCCTGGCTTGCTGCCGCTCTTGCGCCTGTCCTTCTCGTCTCGGGCGCGTTGCTGACGGCGCCCCGCCACAGTGCCATGGCGTTCAACCTGATTATCGGCGTGCTCAACCCGATCATCATCTCGGAACGCTTCACGCCGGACTTCACTGCTTATCTCAACAACAGCCTGGCCTCGCTTACCGGCATCTATTTCGCTCTGATCATGATGAAGATGATGCAATCCCTCTGGCTTAAAGGCGCCACCCGACGTCTGCTCAGTGCCGGCAGGATCGACATCGCATGTGGAAAGAATAGAGCCATGACGGAATGGCGAAGCAGGATGGGACACCGGATCGCGCTGCTGGCCATGCGTGCAGCCAACCTCGGTGGGATCGCGGCACGGCCGACGACTGACGCGTTGCGCGATCTCAGGACAGGCCTTTCGCTTGCCGAGCTTGCCGAGCTGAGACCACGCCTTCCTGCTGAAGCCGAGCAAGAAGTCGCCTCGATCCTGGAGGGGGCGGCGCGCCACTACCACCACCTTTCAAGGGGGCGAGACAATGCGCCGCCAGCGACATTGCTGGCACATATCGATCGAGCCATTCAGACAGGAATGGGCGGTCTGGACGCAGCAGTCCAGCGTGCCGTGAGCCTCGCCCTGGTGAGCCTGCGTCGCAACATCTTTCCTCTTGCGGCACCGGTGGACTCCCTCACTTTGCCCGCTCCTCCTAGCGACGTTGGGCGTAGCCTGGCGTAAATTGGAGACGCTGTTTGAAAGCGCATTTAGAACGAGTTTCGCGTCCCGAATGACAGCACCTACTGTAACAGCCCGCTAACTGATGAGCGCCGAATGGTTAGCTAGTACAACATCCCGTAAATTGGTTTAATAATTGCTGAAAATAAGCCTGCAGGAGGCACATCAGCTATCTGAAGGAGGCCGGCTTCACTGTTCGGGAGGGGGTGGACGGCATTCCTACGGCTTTTGTCGCCGAGTCGGGAAGCGGAGGCCCGATAATCGGGATCCTCGGAGAGTTCGACGCGCTGTCAGGTCTGAGTCAGCGGAGTCTTTCGGTCACTTGCGAGCCGGCCGAGGAAATCTGCAACGGAAACGGACATGGCTGCGGACACCATCTGCTTGGCACAAGCGCACATCTGGCAGCCGTTGCAATCAAGGGCATGCTGGAAGCAAGCGGGATGCCGGGAACCGTTCGGTTCTATGGTTGTCCTGCGGAAGAAGGGGGCTGGGGGAAAACCTATATGGCGCGAGCCGGCCTGTTCGACGATCTGGCCGCTGCGTTGACCTGGCATCCCGGGGTCTCGAACGGCGTGGCAAATATTGAGCTTCTCGCTTGCAAGCAGGCGTATTTTCGCTTCACCGGCGTTTCAGCCCACGCGGGTGCCTCACCGCACCTTGGCCGCAGCGCGCTAGATGCCGTTGAACTGATGAACGTGGGGACAAACTTCTTGCGTGAGCACATGATTCCGTCGGCGCGGGTGCACTACGCAATTACCGACGCAGGCGGCTTGGCGCCGAACGTGGTGCAGCCGAAGGTCGCAGCAATGTATATGGTTCGTGCGCCGCACATCTCTGAAGTGGAAGAGCTCTACCAGAGAGTCTGCAACATCGCGCGCGGGGCCGCACTGATGACCGGGTGCGAACTGGAGATCGAGTTACATTCCGCCTGCTCGAATCTCGTCCTTGACGATGTGCTGAACGAAGTCATGCACAATCCAGATGAACCGCCTGAGTGCGCCCGTTTACGATGCGAAAGAATTGAATTTTGCGGAGGCGATGTACGGTACCACGGCTGCAGAAGAGGTCGAGGCTGCCGGTCGGATGCTGCAAAGCGCCTGGAAAGACCCGAAGGCGCTGTTTGAAGGTGTCGAGCCACTTGATAGCTCGCGTTCCATTCGTATCCATGGATCGTCCGATGTCGGGGACGTCAGCTGGGTCACGCCGACGGTGCAATGCCGGACGGCCTGTTTCGCGTTTGGCACGGCGCCACATTCCTGGCAATGGGTTGCACAGGGCAAGAGCTCTATTGCACATAAGGGGATGCTACTTGCATCCAAGACTATCGCCGCGACCGCACTAGAACTCTTCATGCGGCCAGAGCTTCTGGAGAAGGCGAGGGAGGAGCTTATCCAACGCAGAGGAGGGAAGCCGTATGTGTGCCCGATTCCGGAGGGCGTGAATCCTCCGCTTCCTACGAATGTTTGATGAACGCATTTCCGCCTGTTGTCTGAGCTGCAAACGGTGTCAGCGCCAACTCTGGACAAAGGGGGCTCCAGCTCGAATTGGCCGGTTGGTGCTTGTCTCCATCGGCCACTTCAGACTTAGCACGTGACGATCACCGGAGTCTAAGGTTTAGTTGGCGTGCTTGACGGGGAACTTTATCCGCTGGAGATATCTGCGTCGTGGCGATAACGTCGGAGCGAGGGCGCCTGCACCGACGACTTGTCTCACGGGTTGTAGTCGCTCCCGCTTCGTTGTCCATGCCCGGGTAACACCTGCGGCAGCGGCCCATAGGACTCACATCGCATTTGCGTAAGTTCATGAGAGTTTCCCTGAGCAGCTTTTCGCAAGTGCAAAGAGCGCTGGGGGATGTCCTGCGCTAGTACCGCCACGCCGAAGTACACAGCGTGACTGCTATTGAGGGCGGCGATACAGACAAGACTGACACGAAGATGCCCACCACAAAGCTGTCGGCGGTACACCAGAAGATCTAGCGGCGCCCCTACGACGGCACGGATTGGCTCTATCATGCCGGTAACTCACGACGTTTGATTTCAGTGATATAGTTACGAATGCAATCATTTGTGTGAGAAGCAGCGAACCTATCGCGCTACAGAAGTCATGTCATCCTTTGAAGGCCGTATCGACCGGCTCTGCGCCAGGCACCCCGGCGCGCCACGCGAGCTGATCCTGGCTACTCGCCTGTTGCAGCGCACTGAGCGCCTTCTGCGCATGCATATCGAGCGGGCCCTGGCGCCGTTCGAGCTCGACCTCCAGCAATACCTGTCAATCAGCATGCTGGCAGCCGACGAAGGCCAACCCAGCATGCCGTCCGAGCTTAGCATCACGCTGGACGCCACCCGCACCCGGATGACCAGACTAGTGGACGGCCTGGAAGCGCGCGGCCTGGTGCGCCGCCGCGTTTCCGCGCAGGATCGGCGCAGCACGGACTTGATGCTGACCGCCGCCGGACATCGCCTGTTCGAACGGGCCCTGCCGGCAGTGCATGCCGCTTACGGCGAGGCTTGGGCTCCCCTCGGCGACAGCGGCCTGGCTGGCGCCACCCGCGTTCTCGGTCGCTTGCACCAGACGCTGCTGGCACTGGAGCCGGCAGGAGCAGCGAGCCGGCCATGAAGTCCGCGCGCACGCTGGTTCGCAGCGACTCATATCGTCGGCGGCGTTGAAGCCGATCCGCGCAGCTTCGCGCTGGTTCAGGGTGCATATGCGGTGGGCAGCATGCTAATGATCCTCGCGCAACAGCGGAATTTTTTCTTTTCCCATCATCCACCAAGCGGCCAGGGTGCTATCTTGAGCATGAACTTCGACGTCTCTATCGTAGGCAGTGGGCTGGCTGGAATTACGGTCGCGCTGCAACTGGCCGACACCCACCGGGTTGTCATTCTCAGCAAACGTTCCATGACACAGGGCGCCAGCGACTGGGCCCAGGGCGGCATCGCCGCCGTGCTGGATTCCGGCGACAGCCACGACGAACATATCCAGGACACCCTGGTGGCAGGCGCCGGCCTGTGCGACGTAGCTGCAACGCGCTTCATCGTGGAGCACGGCCGCGAAGCCATACAGTGGCTGATTGACCGGGGCGTGCCCTTCACCACGGATGGGGAGGCCGAGTTTGGCTTTCACTTGACGCGCGAGGGCGGCCACAGCCGCCGCCGCATCATTCACGCGGCCGATGCCACTGGTCATGCAGTAGTCCGCACGCTCTCCGAACAGGCGCGGAATCACCCGAACATCACGATCCTGGAAGACCAGTCCGTGATCGACCTGGTCACGTCAGTCAAGCTGGGCCTGCCCGGCAACCGCTGCTACGGCCTGTACGTGCTGGATGACAGCACCGGCGAGGTGCGCACCATCACGGCCACCCATACGGTTCTGGCCGCCGGCGGCGCCGGCAAGGTCTACCTGTATACCACCAACCCTGACACCGCGACCGGCGACGGTATTGCGATGGCGTGGCGCGCAGGTTGCCGCGTGGCGAACATGGAATTCATTCAGTTTCATCCGACCTGTCTGCACCATCCATTTGCCAAGTCCTTCCTGATCTCCGAAGCGGTGCGCGGTGAAGGTGGCTTGCTGAAGCTGCCCGACGGCACCCGTTTCATGCCGGACCACGACGAGCGCGCGGAACTGGCGCCGCGCGACGTAGTGGCGCGGGCAATCGACTTCGAAATGAAGAAGCGCGGCCTGGATTGCGTCTATCTAGACATCACGCACCAGCCTGAAGCCTTTCTGAAGGAACACTTCCCCACGATCTACGCCCGCTGCCTAGAGCTTGGCATCGATATCACGAGCGAGCCGATTCCGGTGGTGCCGGCCGCGCACTACACCTGCGGCGGCGTGGTGACCGACACCTCGGGCCGTACCGACCTTGGCAACCTCTACGCGGTCGGCGAAACGGCCTGCACCGGGCTGCACGGCGCTAACCGCTTGGCTTCGAACTCGCTACTGGAATGCATTGTGATCGGGCGGGCCGCAGCCGCGGATATCGCCGCGAAGGACAAGGCCGGCCTGCCCGACATTACGCTGCCGACCTGGGACGAGAGCCGGGTCTCGGACGCCGACGAGGAAGTCGTGATCTCACACAACTGGGACGAGCTGCGCCGCATGATGTGGGACTACGTCGGCATCGTGCGGACCAGCAAGCGGCTGGAACGCGCGCAGCATCGCACGCGACTGCTGCGCGAGGAAATCTCCGAGTACTACGCCAACTTCCGCGTCACACGCGACCTGCTCGAACTCCGCAATCTGGTCGAAGTCGCTTCGCTAATCGTCGACAGTGCCTATTCGCGCCATGAGAGCCGGGGCCTGCACTTCAGCCGCGACTATCCAGAATCGCTACCGAAGGCGTTGCCCACGGTGATGCAGCCGCCAGCTTCGGGCAAGCGCTGAGTCCTGGGAAGCAACCAGAGCGAGGTGGTAGGCCCACGTAGCTGAGCACTTTGGTCAGCGTGCCAAGTGGCTGGTAGACGCGCATTCGATGGCGGATTCTGGTGTCCCTGCATGCCGCGCCTGTGTCTACTCAGCACAGCGGCAAGCCGCGTATCCTCATGCTGGACAAGGCGGCCCTGAGGAATGCGCGAAACCAGCGCCTTCCTGCCTTCGGTTTCCCAGAAGCCCCGATTGATGGCGGTGTCGATATACGTGAAGAGAAGTAAAATTGGGTCTCCCGCACTTTGTGTGACGGCCTCGTCGAGGGCTTGATATCCCCCCGTCGTACGTTTGCCGAGAACATCCACGCCTCGGCCGGTCGGCATCAACGTCGTACGCGATCGCAGGCTCGGGCGTTGCACGCATTGGGCCACGCCCTCGGTGGTGAGGCGGCAGCTCGGCTTGCTGACGTTTTAGGCTTGCGCACCAGTGCCGACACCGTGCTGCGGGAGTGCGCAGAGTTCCTGAGCGCAAACACAAAACACGACCGCGGGTCGTCGGCATCGACGACTGGGCGATCGCGCGCGGTCACCAGTACGGAACGATCATCGTCGACCTGGAGCGGCGTGAGCCGATCGAAGGGTTCGCCGGCAGGGAAGGAACTGCGGCGGCCGCGTGGATGCGTGCGCACCCATCGATCGAGATCGTCGCCAGGGACAGGGCCGGGGCCTACTCCGAGGCGGTCGACATCGCGCTGCCGGCAGCCACGCAAGTCTCGGATCGCTGGCATCTGCTGTGCAACCTGCGCGACAACGTCGAGAGGCTGCTGTACCGACTCGGAGCGCAACTGCGCCAAGCTGCGCAGCAAGTTGAGGTCGGTGGCGTGACCCTGGGCCGGCAGGGGGGGCTGAGCCGCAATTCACTGTGGTCATAGCAGCGCCTGAGCGATCAGCGATGCGCCTCGCGGCTGGCGCTGTACGAGCGGGTGATGGCGCTACGCGCCCAGGGCGGCACGAGGAAAGGAATCGGGCGCGAGCTCTCAATTGACCAACGAACCATGCGCAACTTCGTCACCGCAGGGGCCTTCCCCGAGCGCGCACCTAGGGCGCCGGGGTCCGACGCCTTTGGATCCCTATCGCAGCTATATCGCGGAACGAATCGCCCAGGGCTGTCGCTTTCCTGAACTGATCTGGCAGGAACTCAAGCAGCGAGGCTATACGGGCAGTCGCGCCGCCGTGCGGCGTGGTCCGACTCCTCTTTCCACAGGGCAAAGAGCCGCTTCTCCCAGCACCCGCGCGCACGATGCCGTGCCCGTCGGCCCGGCGCGTGTTCGGATGGCTTGTCGGATGGAGGAAGCTCGCCGTCGAGGAGCCCAGGAGCGCGGACCACGAGCGCTTCGTGCAGGCGCTGTGTAAGATCGAACCCGTGGTGGGCGAAGTTTGCAGCCTCGCGCGGGAGTTTCTCGGGCTCATGCACCGGCGAAGTCTGCGGCAGTTCGATCGATGGTTGAAGCGTCTGTCGCGCTGCAACGCTGCGGAAATGCGCAGGTTCGCGCAAAGCCTGCGCGCCGACTTACCGGCTGTGCGGGCGGCCTTCAAGCTGCCATGGAGCAATGGCCAGGCGGAGGGTCACGTCAACCGGCTCAAGTTCCTCAAGCGCCAGATGTATGGCCGCGCGACCATCGAGCTTCTGCGGCTGGGGGTATTGAAGCCAAACTGAACGATAGACCTGCCTTGCCCTGCATGACACGCTAGTCCGGTCGCCATCGCGGGCGGGTGAGCTCGTACGGCCAGGATGAGCCTCGCGAGCCGTGAAGTGTAGTAAGAGTGGGTCTTCCGCAATTTGTGTGACAACGGCGAATTCGTGTTGAGGACCCTTGCCGTCGTCTTTCCCGCCCGACTACCACTATTCTTCTTACTGACTAACGTAAGCGAGTCCGCCAGCCTCGCCGTGGCCACACGAACTCACGCGCCTGCGATCGCGACCGGACTGGCGGGGCCTGTAGAACAAAGCCGGCCGGTTTAGTTTGGCTTCAACACCCGCAGCCGCAGAAGCTCGATATTGGCGCGGCCATACATTTGGCGCTTGAGGAGCTTGAGCCGGTTGACATGACCCTCCGTCTGGCCATTGCTCCATTGCAGCCTGAAGGCCGCCCGCACAGCCGGTAAGTCGGCGCTCAGGCTTTGCGCGAACCGACGCATTTCCTCAGCGTCGCAGCACGACAAACGTTTCAACCATCGATCGAAGTGCAGCACACTTCGTCGGTGCATGAGTCCGAGAAACTCCCGCGCGAGACTGCGGACTTCGCCCACCACGGGTTCGATCTTGCACAGCGCCTTCACGAACCGCTCGTGGTCCGCGCTTTTTGGCTCCTCGATGGCGAGGTTCCTCCATCCGACTAGTCAATATGACTCCCCTGGAGGGCAAGAGGGCTGGCCCGCCGCGAGGAATCTAACGCGGGTTAGCATCACTGCCAGAGCCGCATGGTGTGGACAGTGCCACACCCGGCGATTTCCAGCACGGAGGCCAGCATGGAACACGATATCACTTTGTATGTCGGGTTGGATGTCCATAAGGACTCGATCACGGTCGCCTATGCACTCGGCATGGGTGAGGTCGAGCTGCTTGGCAAGATCGGTACCTCGAAGGCCGATATAGACCGCCTGTGCAAGCGCCTGCAGTCCAAAGCGCGCCGGATCCGCATCGTCTACGAGGCCGGCCCCTGCGGCTATGGCCTTTACCGACAGCTTGCAGGGAAGGGATTTGAGTGCATGGTGTGCGCGCCGTCGCTGATCCCGAGGAAGCCCGGCGAGCGCGTCAAGACCGATCGGCGCGATGCGGTCAAACTGGTGCGATCGCTGCGCGCCGGTGACCTCTCGGCCGTGTACGTGCCCAGCGTCGAAGACGAAGCATTCCGGGATCTGTCCCGCGCGTGGGTCAGCGCCAAGGACGATCTGAAGCGGGCCCGACAAAGGCTAAAGGCCTTTCTGCTCTCGCACGGTGTCCGCTACACCGGCAGAGCCGACTGGGGACCAGCGCACCGCCGCTGGATTAGTGCCTTTGCCTTCGATGCCGTGTGGCAACAACTTGCCTTTGACGAATATCGACGTGCCATCGAGGATCGGCTCGCGCAATGCAGCCGTCTCGAGGCGGCCTTGCGCGAAGCCGTGGTCAACTGGCGCTTCTATCCGGCCGTACTCGGCTTGCAGGCCATGCGCGGCGTGCAGTTCACCACCGCGATAGGCATGCTCGCCGAATTGGGCGATCTCTCGCGCTTCGCGCATCCGCGCCAACTGATGGCCTGGCTTGGCGTCGCACCCTCCGAACACTCATCGGGGGACAAGCGGCGCCAAGGCAGCATCACCAAGAACGGCAATAGCTATGCAAGAAAGCTGCTGATCGAAGCCGCCTGGAGTTACCGGCACCCGGCACGGGTGAGCCCCGAGATTCAGCGCCGGCACGAAGGCATTCCCAAGGCCATCGTTGACCGGTCCTGGGACGCCCAGGTTCGACTGTGCCGGCGCTATCGGAAACTTGCCGCGCGCGGCAAGAACCCGAACATTGCGGTGGTTGCGGTGGCCCGCGAACTCAGCGGGTTCATCTGGGACATCAGCCAGCTCGCCATGTCGCTTGCCGTACCGAATCAGGCGCAGACAACCTAACCCAGCGCCCGATATCAACCTATCTGACACCTACGGTAGAAGCCAGTTTCCTGAAGGCGGCGTAGCCCGGCACACGAGCAACCCGCGCGATGGCTAAGCAATGGATTTGATCCGACTTGCGGCACTAGATAGCGGCAGGCTCATTGGGCGGACCTCTGTAATGCGGTAACCAACCCGCGGATATCAGCGTGATCCACCGTCGAGACTTACTGCTACGTCGCCCTCAGGAAATTGAATGGAGGAACAACATCCAACTGTGAAACTAAATCAAACCAATCTCGATTGACACGGGGAGTCATATCAGCCATCCGAACACGCGCCGGGCCGAGGGCATCTGCATCGTGGGCTTCAGGGCAAGCGGGGTCTTGCCCAGCGGAAAGAGGAGGCGGGTCACGCAACTCTGCACGCAGGCGGGACTGCCCTTATAGCCGCGCTGTTTGATTTCTTGCCAGATCAGTTCAGGAAAGCGACAGCCCTGGATGATTCGTTCCTCGATATAGTCGCGATAGGGATCCAAAGGCGTCGGACCCGGCGCCTTGAGTGCGCGCTCGGGGAATGCTCCGGCCCTGACGTACTTCTGCACGGTTGCTACGCTGATTGAGAGTTCGCGCGCGATTCCTCTGATCGTGCCGCCCTGGGCGCGTAGCGCCATCAACTGCTCGTACAACGCCAGCCGCGTGGCGCGTCGCTGATCGCTCAGACGCTCCCATGACCGCTGTGCGTTTCGGCGGGGAACCCCCTGCCGGTCCAGAGGCGTCGGACCCCGCGCTCTGGGCGCGCGCTCGGGGAATGCTCCGGCCTTGACGTACTTTTGCACGGTTGCTGCGCTGATTGAGAGTTCGCGTGCGATTCCTCTGATCGTGCCGCCCTGGGCGCGTAGCGCCATCACCTCCTTATACAACGCTAGCCGCTTGGCGCGTCGCTGAGCGCTCAGACGCTCCCATGACCGTTGTGAGCTTCGGCGCAGACCCTGCCGGCCTAGCGTCACCCTACTGACGTTTACTTGCTGGGCGGCTTGGCGCATTTGTGGCCCGAGTCGGTATAGCAGCCTCTCAACGTTGTCGCGCAGGTTGCTCAGCAAATGCCAGCGATCCGAGACTTGCTTGGCTGCCGGCAGCGCGAGGTCGACCGCTTCGGAATAGGCCCCGGCACGGTCCCTGGCGACGATCTCGATCGATGGGTGCGCACGCATCCACGCGGCCACCGCAATGGCGTCCCTGCCGGCGAACACTTCGATCGGCTCACGTCGCTCCAAGTCGACGATGATCGTTCCATATTGGTGACCGCGCGCGATCGCCCAGTCATCGATGCCGACGACCCGCGGTTGTGATTTGCGCTTGCGCTCAGGTACTCTGCGCAATTCTCGCAGCACGGTGTCAGCACTGGTGCGCAAGCCCAAGGCGTCGGCAAGCCGGGCTGCTGCCTCACCACCGAGGGCGTGGCCCAGCGCATACAACGCCCGAGCCTGCGAACGCGTACGACGTTGATACCGACCGGCCAAGGCGCGGATGTTCTCGGCAAACGTACGACGGGGGCAGTTCGCGTTCATACACTTGAAGCGACGTACCTCAATGGCGAGAACGACCCGCTGCTCGAGCATTGGACGTTCTTCCAGCTTGCGCACATAGTGGCCGTGGAGTCGGTGACTCCAACTATGGCAGGCCGGGCACGGTGCCCTGCGAACTGTACTGCGGGCTTCGACAGTAATGGTCTCCCCTTGCACTTCGCTGGAGACGAAGCGCTTGCCTACACGGGCGAGAATACGATCGATCCCACCGAGAACTTGCCTCATGGTAACGATCAACGTACGGCCAAACCGGCCGGAAATCAAGCCCTCGACTGGGCCGTCACACAAAGTGCGGGAGACCCATCTTTACTACTGTGTCTGATGTCGACCCGGATCCCTCACGCCAGTACAGCCGTCCACTAGCCTTCGCCCGCAATGGATGGCGGCGGCGTATTGAAGTGTTCAGCCCAAAGCTTGGGCGTCGGTTGAGCCTCGGCAGCTATGACGCTTATCGGACCTGGTTGATGGTCGAAGCCAATCCTGAAATAGAAACGTTCACAGAACGTCCGGCCCGGGTCGGCGATGATGGTAGCGCGGTGATTGATTTCTGGGTTCGATCCCGAAATGCGACGGCCGGGGAGTTCTGGCTGATAGAGCCCCGTCGTGCCGAGGATGGTAGTGGGCCAGAACGTGATGAACTCCTGTTTGAGACCAATACCTTGCATGGTCTCCCTGTCCGCGTCATCCATCAATCTGAACTGCAGACCTTGTCGGTGCCGATCGCCAACTGGTCGCGCATTGTCCCGTACCTCGTCAGCTACCGGCGATTCCGCGCCCCTGTGCTGGAGCAGGCCATCGTGGTCTACCTGAATCAACCGAGGGCGTTGGATGCGATCCTTGAGCGCTTCCCCGAACCCGACCCGGCGAGCGTGGAGGCTTCGCTTTTTGCCTTGTTGGCATCCGGCCGCGTAGTCAGTCCTGACTTGGTGGTAGCGGCACTGAGCGGAGCGACTTCCTTTCAAAGGGCATAGGGGGTGTTCAAATGGTCGAGTCGTCTCGCCGAATCGATCCGAATGCAATTCGATTGTCGGATTGGCCCCAACTGGACGACCGAGTTCTCAACGACGAAGCGCGGACGACGTTTGGACAGCGTCGCGACGCGATTGAGGCCTATACCAGCGGTAGCTCCCTTCTGCTTATCTACAAGACCTGGGGCATCCACCGTTCCACGCTACACCGTTTGGTCCGTCGAGCACTGAGCGCACACCCGGACGGTCGCCTGTGGGGCTATCGCGCACTGGTGCCGCATGTCCGCGTACAGGCCTATGAACGAAGCAAGGCGCCTCATGCGATTGCGCACGGCAAAGCGGGAAACGCAGGGGCCTTCGGACAGTTGCTGCAGCGTCACCATAGTCTGGCCAAGCAGTTGCGCAAAGAGATCGAAACGAGAAAGGTCCACTTGCAGCCCGGCGAGAAAGGCCGTCTGGTTGGCCTCAAGGCAGTGATACAGCGCTTCCACCAGTCCTGCCGTGAGTTGGGCCTCGGCGCTGGCGACTATCCGCTGAACCAGCATGATAAAGCTGTTCGTTCATTGGCCCGCACACTCAGGGGATGGTTGCAGGATGACTTCGACTTGGCTGCACGCGCTGCCGGCCAAAGGATCAAGTCTGCATCTGCGCTGCGGCAGTTGCCTGAGCGGGGTAGCGCTGACGCGTTCGATACGGTCGAGTTTGACGCCCATAAGATGGACGTGCGCCTGAAGGTAATCGACAACGATCCACTAGGCGGCGAACAAAGCTATGAGATCGAGCGCGTCTGGTTGCTGGCCATCATCGATGTTGCTACGCGCTGTCTTTTGGGCTACACGCTTTCGCTCTCGCGCGAATGTAACCGCTTTGACGCCATCGAAACCTTCAAACGCGCGGTGACGCCGGCGAAGGTCCCCGAACTCACGCTGCCGGGCCTGCGCCTGCTGCCTACCGGTGGTTTCGTCTCGCAGGTCTTGGAGCAAACCAGCTACGCCTGCTGGCGACAGATCCGGCTGGACAATGCGCGAGCGCACTTGGCGGCCACCAGCCTCGATGTCGTCTGCGAGGCGTTGGGTTGCGCGGCCGATTTCGGTCCGGCGTATCAGCCCGATGACCGACCATTCATCGAGCGCTACTTTGGCACGGTCACCGCAACACTTTCGCGGCGGCTCCCCGGGGCGATACGAGGAAAGGATGCGGCAAAGGTCATGCTGAAACGTCTGCGCGACCCGGACGACACTCTGCGGTTACTCGTCACCACGCAGGAACTGGAGGAGCTGCTGCATGTGACGGTGTGGAACTACCACGGCTCGCCTCACGCTGGTCTGGGGGGGCTCACCCCATTGGAGATGATGCACCGGCACGTGCTTGGCATCGGTCGCGACGCGATCCGATTGCGTCTGATCCCCAAGCCGCTACGGGAACATCCCGAACAGCTGCATGACCCGGTACTGTGTCGCGTCCATGGAAACCTCGGCCGCGGTGAACGACCATACATTACCTTCTATCACGTGCGCTACACGAGCCAGAAGCTTGCCCGAAGCAGTGGCTTGATCGGCCAGCGGCTGCGCATCCACTATGACCCGTCAGACTTGCGACAGCTGTGGGCCAGTACTGAAGACGGCCACATGTTGGGCAGTCTGTTCGCTAGCGGCAAGTGGCGTGACGAACCGCATTCGCTGCGGGTGCGCCAGCAAATCTTCAAGGCCAAGCGAGCGCGCGAGCTCGACTTCGGCCCCGGCGACAATCCCATCGAGGTCTTCCTGGCCCTCAGACGCAAGCAGGCCAAAAAGCGTAGGAGGGCGGCCAGCGACATCGCGCAGGTGCAGCGCGAGCGCCGGACAGCAACGCCCCCTCCCACGGATTCCGCAAGTGAAACTGTGACACCCGAACCGCCGCCTTCGCCACTGGCCAAGGGTCCAGTAAAAGGTAAGGCGTTGCGCATTACCAGGGGGTACTCCCGCTGATCATTGGGGCGCGCGCGCAAACGGGCGCAGGCCGGGCCCGACTATTGCCGGCCGTGAAGGCGAAGAGGAACTGATCTCGCCGGCAAGGAGCAGGCATGAACGAGAAGACCACCACGGCCTCGAAAGGCGCACCGCGTGCACGTGTCAGCGCGACCCGAGTCCGCGCAGCCAGCCGCACGCCTCATGCAACGACGGTGAATCCGGCAGACCTGACGGTGCACAATCACCCGCTTGCTCGCCGGCACTATCGGGTGGCGACGGCAGCGATCGAAGGCTTCGTCGACCTCGTCGAACACTGCGTGCGCGTACTGATCCCGGGCGCGTTAATCTACGCCAGACCTCGCATGGGCAAGACTCACGCAATTGACTATTTGGCATTGCACCTAGGCAGGAACCGGGGTGACATCCTCGTGCTAAGGATGTCCTGCGAATATCATCGCACCGACTACGAGGGGGCGTTCTTCAGTGCATTGTTGAGCGCCGCTGGTATCAGGGACCCACAACCCAGGTTCATTGCGGACAAGCGCTTCGCTTTGATGCGTCGGATTAACGAACAACTACAAATGCGCTCGGGTCACATTGTCGTGCTCTTTTGCGACGAAGCACAGCGACTTTCCAAGCACGCACTGGAATGGCTGCGCGACGTCCATGATCAGCTCGCCCACCACGGCGTGCGCCTGATCACCTTTCTGGTAGGGCAGCCGCAACTGATGGAACAGAAGGCGAAATATCAGCTCTCCGGTGACGAGCAAATCGTCGCTCGCTTCATGATCGAGCAACTGCACTTCAGGGGCATTACAGGCGCCGTTGAAGCAGCAACCTGCCTGGCTAGTTACGACATGACGCGCTATCCAGAGGACACCGGGAGTACCTTCACGGCCTTTTTCTATCCCGATGCATACGCCGCCGGCTTAAGACTGGAGCAATCGGCTGCGGCGCTGTGGAATGGCTTCGTGACCGCCCACACGGTCGCGCAACTGGCTGGGCCGATCGAACTGCATATGGATTACTTTAGTCGTGCAGTTGAGTCGGTGCTACTGAATGGCCCTCAGTGGGACAGTGCCGGATTGGTACTAGATTCGGCGCATTGGGAGCGAGCGGTGCGGGAGTCCGGCTACGTCGCCGCGCAACAGACCGTCCAGCCGGAGGTATAGATCATGGTCTTGCCGATCCTTGTGCCGGGCCTGACCGAGTCCGCTCCAGCGAAAGTGTGGATACCGCGCCCGTCTCCTGATACCGCCACGCCGGTTGCTCCGCTCAATCGGTCGCCTCGGGTGCGTAAGCCCGCTGACTTGAACATGGCGGTGAGAATTGTCACGGAGCGAGAACGGGCGATTGTGAGGATCTTACGTCCGCTGGGGATTGGTCCCCTCTCGCGTGAGCGAGCTACGAAGGCTGGGGAATTGCTTGGGCTCCATTGTTCTTCTGTGTATCGCTTGCGGCGGCGCTTCCTCGCGAATCCTGTAGCGAGCGCGTTGATACCGCATAGCTCGGGACCCAAGGCGGGAGATCTTTTTTTGGCAGCGACGGTTGAGAATATCGTGAAAGAAGTGCTTACCGATTGGCTGACACGCCAGCCTTATTTCATACATCCGCTTCTTGAGATCTGCGTCGAGATCCGGAAGCGATGCGCGGGGGCGAGTGTTTGTCCGCCCAGCAGAGCTACCATTTCGCGACGCTGGGCCGCCCATCGGAAGGCAGAGGCGGCGAGCAATGCGAGAGTCAAACTTCCGCTCAGCAAATCGTCTCGGGCGGGTAAGACCACGGAATTGAACATGACGGACACGAATGCAACGGAGCGCGAGCGGGCGATTGTGAGGGTCTTACATCCGCTGGGGAGGGGGCCTCTCTCGCGTCAGCAAGCCAAGAAGGCTGGCGAGTTGCTGGGAGTCCATAGGTCTACGATCTATCGCTTGCGCCGGCGATTCCTCGCGGATCCTGTGGCGAGCGCGTTGATACGTCATGACCCAGGTCCCAAGGCGGGGGAGCGGCATCTAGCAGCGCCGGTCGAAAAGATCGTGAGTAACGTGCTTACCGATTGGCTGCCACGACAGCGTCATCTCACGCATCCTCTTCTCGAGCTCTGCGTCGAAATCCGGAAGCGATGCGCAGCGGCAGGTGTTAGTCCGCCGAGCAGACCTACCATTTCAAGGCGTTGGGCCGCCCAACGGCAAGCGGAGGCCCAGAGCAGTGTGAGGGTCAGGGTACGTCGGAGAATACGACAGGAGGTATAGGCCATGGTCTTGCCGATCCTTGTGTTGGAGCTGTCTGAGCCCGACCCCGAGTATGTGCCGATCCCGCGCGAACGCGAGGTGTTTCCACCGCCAACGAGCAAGCGCGATAAGCTCATTCGCTACTGGCGCCAGATTCTGGGCCGCCGAGCGTTTATCACCGACAGCGGGCGCTATCAGACCCGTTCCTCGAGCGGCTGGACTTGCGAGGCGATGGCCGGGCGCGACTCGAGTGCGTTGCTGCATGACAGCGAGCATTTGACCAGATTATTGCTGCGCCGGGCCTGGGCACAGGTGCCGCGTCGCCAACGGATAATGATCCGTCGCGCCGTTCGACGTTTCGATCCGAACAAGCCCAACATCAAGGTGGCAGCCGCTCAGGTCAACGCGGTGGCGTGGCTGCTCGCCGCGATGCACTGGAACGGCTGTCGGCATCCCAGCGCTCTGTGGTGCAAGCCCCTGCATCCGCTGACCGGAGTGGTGCGTTGGCTCAGCGGCTTTGACGTTGTTGAACAGCATGAGCATTCGCGTGAGATCCTCACGAAGCTGGCGGAAGGGGTGGGGTGCGTCGAACGGCAAAGCCGCCAACTCGTTGTTGCGATGAAGGCCGAAAGGCAAGTTGTCGCGTTGCTGCCTGAATTGCTGCAGTGAGAAAGCTTGAGTCGTGAGAGACGAAACCTGCACAGCCCATGGCGCGGAGCAACATTACTACGCAAACGTACTGCGATTATCGCGATTATTACAGTTCACGGTTGTGTCGGTCCTGAAAGCACTCGCAGCGTGGATGGACGTCTGCCGCAACCTGCAATCGCCGACTAAGATGGCTGTTTGAGACGTGCTTTCTCCGCCTTGGCCAGATAGGAGTGCAGCTTCTTAAGGTGCTCGGACATCAACAGGGAGGCTTGCTCGACCTCGCGCGCCCGAAGGTGTTGCAGAATGCGGAAGTGCGTCTTAACGGTCGTCGGCAAGGGCACCGCATTGTCCCGCTGCAGTAGCGAGGAAACCAGGTCGGTAAGGGCGCCGACCAGCAGCACCATCACCTCGTTGTGTGTGGCCCGTGCGAGGACGCGATAGTAGTCCAGCAGTTGGGCTCGGCGCTCTATCAGCTTGCCTTCTTTGGTGAGCGCCTCAGTCAACTCGATGCTGCGCTGTAGCGCGTCGAAGTCCGCCTCGGTGCCGCGCATGCAGGCGAGGCGAATGACTGCGTCCTGAACGATGGCCCGGCTCTCCGTCAGATCCTGGATCGAGATGCTGCCAAAACTCAGCAGGTCATTCAGCGAGCTGGACACCACAGACGAGCCAACCTGCGAGATGTAGGTTCCGCCCTTTGGACCTTTGCGCAGTTCGATCACGCCTGAACGCTCGAGGCTTCTCAGTGCCTCCCGGACTGCCGACCTGGAGGTTTGAAATCCCTCGGCGAGATCCCGTTCCGAAGGCAGCCTGTCGCCTGGCTTGAGGGCGCCGCTTGCCAGCTGCTCTTTGATCTTTTCGCAGATGTCCTCAAAGACCCGTGGCGGCCTGTCAGTCGTCGCGCTTGAATCTGGCGTTGGCACAATACGTGGAAATCGCACTGGATAGATAAGCAAAATGTGGGGCCGAGGATGAACAGCGCTCTCTTGTCGCGCTGGCGCTACTCAGCAACTACGCCGGCAGCCTTGATCATGGCGGAGGTCTGCTGGCTTTCGGCTCGGATTGTATCAGCCAGCATCTTGCCATCGCCGGCTACAACGGTGAGACCCTTCGCATGGACTTGCTGCTCGACGAACACCGGATCCCTCAGCACTTCCGCTACGGCCGCCCGGATCTCTTTGACTACGGCGTCGGGCGTACCGGCCGGCGCAAACAGCGCATACCAGATCGAGCTCTTGGCATAGGGAAAACCTTGTTCCACCGTGGTTGGCACGGACGGGTACTGGCTCAGTCTGGTATTGCCTGCCACTGCCAGCGGCTTGAGCCTGCCGGACTTGATATGGGTTTCCATCACGGCGACGCTGCCGCTGGCAAGCTGCACGTCATTCGCGAGCAATGCAGTCAGATTCTGCGAGATGCCGTTGTAGGGGACATGCAGGAGTTGAATCTTCTCGTGATCGTTGATCGCGGAGAAGAGCAGGTGCGGCTGGCTGCCGTTCCCGTAGGAGCCGAAGTTCAGGCTGTCCGGTTTCTTCCTGGCCAGATCCACCAGCTCCCTGAGGGAATTTGCGGGTAGCCTGGCATTGGCCACGATCAACTGGTCGGCCTTGACCATCATGATGACTGGCGCAAAACTCTTCTCGGGATCGTACGGCAGCTTTTTGTACAGGAAGCGGTTCGAGACGACAGTCTGGTTCACCGTTGCCAGCAGTGTGTAGCCGTCTGCAGGCGCGCGCGCCACGAATGCCGCGCCAATCGCGGAGCCCGCGCCGGCCTTGTTATCCACGACGATCGGCTGCTTCCAGCGGGCAGTCAACCGACTTGTCATGGCGCGGACGAGGACGTCGATGCCGCCCCCGGCGGCGAACGGGACAATGACGTTGACGGGCTTTTCCGGATAGGCAGCCAGCACCGGCGCGGCAGCGAGCAGCAGCGCGCTGGATGCGAACAGCATTATCTTCTTGAACATGTTGTCTCCTGATCTTCTGGTCCGGGTGCCACCGGCAGTCCTTGCCTGCACCGGTTTATCGGACATCGCGGCACGGTCGTCGCGATGTTGGTCACAAGGCCCGGTCCGTTTTAGTACGCACGTGGTGCAACGGCTTCGCGTTCCTTGACGTCCAGACTCATTTCACCCACGCCCTCGATGGCGATCTTCAACGTATCGCCTGCCGCGAACGGTCCAACGCCTTCCGGCGTGCCGGTGGCGATGACATCGCCAGGCGACAGCGGCAGCACCGACGAGATCAACTCGATCAGCTCCGCCACGCCGACGATCATGTCCTGTGTTGAAGCTTGCTGGCGCAGTTCGCCATTGACCCATAGCTGGTTGCTCAACCCGTGCGGATCGCCGACCTCGTCGGCCGTGACGATCCATGGCCCCAGCGGGGTGAAACCCTCGAAGGATTTGCGCATCGAGCGCTCTTCTTCCGCGACGCCGGGTTCGATACGCATGGTGGCGTCGATCAGGCAGGCATAGCCGAACACATATTCCATGGCGTGTTCGCGCGGAACATCGCGACCCGCTTTTCCAATGATGACCGCCAGCTCGGATTCGTGATCGAAGCGCCGGGTGGAACCCTTGGGCAGGAAAATCGTACCGCCGGCCCCAACCAGGGAGCCGGGTGCCTTCAAGAAGAAGCCTTGTTCCCTGGCGCTACGGCCGCCCTTGGTGACGACGCGCTCCCCCAGTTCGCCGATGTGCTTGCGGTAGTTTGCCGGCGCGGCAAATACATGCGGCGGGCAGGGCGCGGCGGGAAGGAGGCGCACCGTATCCAGGCGTCGAGGGAGGCTTGCCGCGCGGCATCGCTTGAGTTCCTCCTGAACATTGCCCCAGTTGGCGATGAGCCAGTTCAACCGCTGCTGCGGAAGAGCGTCGATAGCGGAAGGCACCACCGCGGTGACATCGTACAGTTGGTCTCCTTCCACCAGACCAATCCGGTAATCGTCGAACGACCCGATCTTCATGCCAGTTCCTCTCTAAAGTAACCCAATGATTTCAGTACCGGCAGATCGTTGACCTGCCACAGCAGTGCGTCTTGCCTGCCGGTGTTCTCATGTGCGTGCCAATCCCATGGCGCAACCGTGAAGAGGTCGCCTGCGCACCACGCGAAGCGCTGGTCCCCGACGCTGGTTGCCCCTTCGCCGCGCATGACGTAGTAGAGCTTGCTGCCGGTGTGGCGCCGCTTCCGCCCCACAAAGCCGGACCGCAGCAACTGCATCCGCATGGCGAGCGTTGGCATGGCAGGGCCGCCGCCCAGCGGATTGCGATACTCGAGCACAACATCGTCATACGCATCACCCGGCATGCCCGCGGCGGCAGCAATAGCCTTCTCGGCAACGTCGAAAGGGTAGGCCAGCAGCGGGTTGGCGCCGCCGGCGCGAGGCTGCGCGCCGGGAGGCATCATCAAGCCGCTGCCGAACTGGCGCCAGCTCCGATCCGGCACCGTGTCCACCGGCTGCAGGCCATCCGTGTAGGGTTCGAAGAACGTGGCCTCCAGCGCTTGCATCAGCGAGATATCAAGGACGTCAAGCCAGATCATCGGCTGGTCGCCCCGATGCACGTGATCGTGCCACGCCCATGATGGTGTCAGCACGAGATCGCCCGTGCGCATCGGATAGCACTCGCCATCCACCGTCGTCCATGCTCCCTCGCCTTGCATGATGAATCGCAGGGCGTTGGCAGTGTGGCGGTGCGCGGTGGCGACTTCGCCGGGCAGGATGACCTGGATCGATGCCCAGAACGTATTTGTAGTGCCGCGCGGCAGGCCGGGATTGTGCAGGCGCAGTGTCCGGCGCGGCCCACCTGCGGTCAGGTCGACCTCCTGTCCGATGCGTTCCAGCAAGGGGGACAGATCCTCCCAGCGCCAATGCACGGACTGGGTCGCTGGCCGTGGGCTGCGCGTGAACAATGGGGGATCGTCTGACTGGTGCACTTGGCAGTGGTACTTTGCCAGGTCCTGCTTCAGGGCACGTCTGCGATCCGCGTCCTGGCCGATGAACTCGTCTGACATATCAGACCTCGGCCAGTTGGTAAGCGCGGCGCGGAACAGGACTGCCGGCGGCACCCATGCCCCGCACGACATCGACGATGCGGCGGGCATCTGCGGGGATAGTGTCGCCACGCCATGCCACCGAGCCGTCCGGTCGTACCAGCACCAGGCGGCGTCCATAGATGGCCTGGGCTTCGCCTTCCGCGATATCGGCCACCTCCAGCGGCAGACCGACCTCTGCAGCCGCCTGCGTGATGGCATCCACCGCGGGCGGATGATCGCCAAAGCGCAGCAGTACGAAATGCTTGCCGAAAAGGTCCAGCGTGGACTTTCCTTTGGAAAGCCACACGTGGGGCGCGCGCGATCCCGGCCTCGCGCTCTGCGTGTACCGTGCCACCTCGTTGGGCGGGGCGGGCGTGCCATCGGGAACGACGATCGGCGAATCCTCATAGACATAACCGAGATGGATGCCGATCGAGAACCATTCGCGCTTCATCATCTCCGTATAACGCGCACCGTACTCACGGCGTGCCGCATCGATATGCACGTTGTCGCTGTCGAAGATGGCCGCTTCGGGCTTGACCACCCGCGGCGACAGCATCCGCCGGAGATTCTCTCCGGCTTCTGTGACGTTGCGCACCGCGACGGGCCGCTGCTCATCCTCGTAGGAATCGAGCAGAAGGGGGCCGCCCCAGCCCTGCAGCGTGCCAGCCAGCTTCCAGCTCAGGTTGACTACATCAAGGATGCCCGTGTTCATACCGAAGCCGCCTGTCGGGGAGGTCAGGTGTGCAGCGTCGCCGGCGATGAAAACCCGTCCCTTGCGGTAATGGTCCGCCACCAGTTGCCGCCTGACCCAGGGCAGGACCGAGAGAATCTCGAAGTCGAACTCCCGTCCCACGGCTCGAACAATGGCGCGGCGGATCTCGTCCTCGCCGAGCGTGCGCTTTTCGGCGTTGCCTACCAGAGAGAATCGCCATTGGTCACGGCCGTTGATGGCCACCAGCGTCGCCCAGGTGCCCTCCGGTCCGATGAAGATATAGCGGTAGCCGGGCTGCTTGGTGTGGAGCCGCTCGAGCCCGTCGCAGCGGAAGATGACGTTGGTCGTGTAAGTCAGCACGGCATCGCCCGACATGCCGATGCCGAGTGCCTGGCGCACTGCGCTGGCACCGCCGTCGCAGCCCACCAGGTACTGCGCTTCGATCTGGCGGCGTGCTCCGGTTTTTCCATCCTTGACCGTCACGATTACGTGGTCGCCACGGTCTTCCAGTGTCTCCAGCTCCGTCTCGTATACCAACTCCGCGGCCCCCGTGCTGGCGGCAAAGCGCTGCAGCACCGGATCGAAGAAGTTCTGCGGGCAGCGCTCACGCTTTTGCGGGCTTTGCGGCGGACATGTTTCGTTTCTTGGCGCCGGGAATGTCTCCCGGCCGAACTCATATCCATTCAAGTCGGTCACCCAGGCACAGTCCTGCGGGTAGTCCCGGTTGTAGCCGGCCTGTTCCACCGCCTCGACGATGCCCCAACGCCGGCAAAACTCCATGGTTCTGATGCCGACCATGTCCATGCGAGGCTGAGGAACGATTCCGTTGCTCCTTTCGATCAGGGTGCACTCGACACCACGCCATCCGAGATCGCCCGCTAATGCCAGGCCGACTGGTCCACCTCCCACGATCAGTACCGGGGTCTTCTGGATCATCTGTCCCTCCATTCTTCATTTAAGTCGACGCTGCCGCCCGCTAGCCAGAACCGTCGACATGACTCGACAAAGCAGTCCGGACCTCGGGGCATGCGTTGGACACTACAAGTTGGTCAGACCATGTTGGTAGGACCATGTTGGTCTGACCAAATTGTAGCGAAGTAGATGATGTGCGCGAGTTGGTAGAAACCCTCGGGCGACGATCGAGGGTTGAGGTGAATGCTCTTGAGGAAACACGGCGGCCGTACTGGAGGCGCCGGGCCCGAGAGCCTGTTCGGCAGGGGATTTCGGGTCGTTCGGCGCAGCTATACCGTTGCACGGTATAATTTCATGATCATGAAATCACCAGGAGAGCAGCTTCCACGCTGGCCTCCCGTCTTCACGGGACGGGCCTCAATGCCGCGACCACTACCTGATCCGAGGCCACCTTCGCGCGCGACAATTCGCACCATTGACCAATTGGGCGACCGCATTCGAGCAAGCCGGGCAGGAGGAGGGATGCCCATTGACCAGGCGGCGAAGCATTGCGGTGTCTCCATCGGCATGCTGTCCAAGCTAGAGAACGGCAAGGGCGTCAATCTCGAGCACGCCCTGCGTGTGATGGACGGGTTGGGTTTGACGATGCTGGTCGTTCCCAAGGCGCATGCGCCTTAGCTCGAACAGGCAGCAGCCCATGCGGCCAGGATCGGCGTGGATGCGTCCAGGGAAAGAGAACAGCACGCCTGGCTGGAAGAGTAGAGACGCGATGAGGATGGGCGTCATTCGGTGTATCGCGTGGAGCGGTTTTAGCAGCCGCGTATCCTGCGCTGAGCCGCATGTGGTGCTCATATCCGTGCGCAATGGCCATGGATTGGCATGCTCGCGCGCCTACGTCTTGCTGGTCCAGCCGATCCGATGCCGCTCCTGTGTGGCCTGGTGCCGCGCGTCCTCTTCGCTGTGGAGGTAGCCGCTGGTGGTCGCGATCGAGGCATGGCCAAAGTCGCACATGACCGACCAGCAGGTCGAGCATAATTGCGATTCCCCGCCAGCCCTCTGGCCCTGAGCCTTGGGCTCATCGTGGCCATCGGCGCACAGAACGCGTTCGTACTGCGTCAGGGTCTGCGTCGCGAGCATGTGGGCAGCGTGGTGCTGTTCTGCGCCATGGCGGACGCTTTGCTGATTGCCGCGGGTGTCATGGGCATGGCCCAAGCGTTGGGGGAGAGGCCCGGCCTAGCTCGTGCACTCGCGCTGGCGGGTGCCGTCTTCTTGGCGGTATACGGATGGCAGGCTCTGCGACGCGCCCGGCATTCGCACCTATTGAGAGCCGCGGAGGGTGGGGCGGGTCTCAGCCGAGGCGCCGCAATGGCGCAGGCGGCGGCCTTTACGCTGCTCAGCCCCCATGTTTACCTCGATACGGTGCTGCTGGTGGGCAGCATTGGTGCCCAGCAACCAGCAGCGCTAAGGGGCTGGTTTGTGGCGCGCGCAAGTTTTGCAAGCCTGTTCTGGTTTGGGCTTCTCGGATTTGGCGCGCGTTGGCTGGCGCCCTGGTTCTCCCGACCGAGGGCATGGCAGGTGCTTGACGGCATGATCGGTGTGACCATGTTCGTGTTGTCGGCTCTGCTGGTGCGTCACGTACTCAACGGATTGTGAGGCGTTCTCATGTACATCAGACAGCGGCACCAACTCACTGATCGTGAGACGATTTTTTCGCTGATGGGGTCTTATCCGCTGGGGGCTTGGGTATGCCATGGCGATTGCGGTCTCATTGCGAACCATGTCCCCTTCCTTCTCGACCGCAGCAGGGGGCCATTCGGCACGCTGATCGGCCACATCTCTCGCGCCAACACCGCATGGCGCGAACTGGGCGCGGACAAGCCTTCGGTGGTAATGTTCCAGGGACCACAAGCCTACATCACGCCAGGGTGGTATCCCGGCAAGTCCGAGCATGGGATGGTCGTGCCGACCTGGAACTACGCGGTGGCGCATGCACATGGTATTGCACGGGCGATCGAGGACCGTGACTGGTTACTCGACATGCTGAACCGACTGACGGAAGTTCACGAGGCCAGACAACCGGTGCCGTGGCAGGTTGGCGATGCACCTCCATCGTTCATCGACAAACTCTTGCGCGCAATCGTCGGCATAGAGATTCCCATCGAACGACTCGAGGGAAAACTCAAGGCAAGCCAGGACGAAGCCACGCAGGACAGGATCGGCACAGTAAGTGGCTTGCTGAAGGAGCCTTGCCATGAGGCCCGCTTGATGGCCGCTCCGGTTATGACAGCCGTTGACGCCGATGCGCCCCCTCAATCATGACTGGCTTAAGGCGCGACAAGCCCCGTTTCTTCCTTTCTGGCTAACACCGCGCCTCAGGCGAGAGTGGGGGGCATCAAGAGCTCTATCCAAGAACGCGAAGATTTCGAATGCGTCATGATCGTCCGTGGCCGTTGAGAACGGCGTCGGGAAAAGCCACGGTGCGGTCTAAGCGGCTGCGTCTAAGCCTCGATGTTGGGATACGTGTCGAATGTTTGTTTTACGAGCTGCCGAAGCCACACGATTGCCGGGTCATGGTGAAACCGTGGATGCCAGTACTGGCTCAATGCATATGGCGGCAACGTGACCGGTGGCTTAACTACGCGGACGATGCCGTAGCGGCTGAAGACATTGGCGAGTTCTTCGGGGACAGTAGCGATGAGTTGCGGCTCGCGATCCATGAGTAAAGGGATCGTGAGAAAGTGCGGAGTATGCAGATAAATATTCCGCCTAAGCCCGTGGCGCTCGAATGCTGAATCGTAGGTAGGACTTGAACGACCTGCCAGACTCACTGCGACCTGTGGCATCGACTCGAACTGTTCTTGCGTGAGGGTATCGCCAACCTCCTTGTTTCTTGTACTGACAATGGTAACGAAGCCGTGCATGAACAGCTGTTGCTGAAACAGCGACTCCGGAGCTGTCTGCACAGAACCCAGCAAAAGGTCGGCATCGCCTGATGCCAGTAGCGCTTCAATTTGTGGGATGGGTACCTGCAACGTGCGAAGCTTGCAATGGGGGGCCACTGAACGCAGCTTTTCCATCAGCGGCGGCAGGAAGACCAACTCACCCATGTCGGTCATGCAGAGAGTGAAGGTGCGATTCATCGATGCCGGTTCAAAGCTCGCTTGAGGCAACACGCGAGTACGCATGGCAGTCATAACTTCAAGAATCGTTTCCGCCAATGCCTCCGCCTTGATCGTGGGCGTCATCCCCCGGGTGGTTTTTACGAACAATGGGTCCTGAAAGTAGTCGCGCAAGCGGTTCAACGCGTGACTCATTGCGCTTTGCGTGAGCCCGAGTTGGGAAGCCGCACGCGTCACACTGCGCTCTCGCAGCATGGCGTCGAAGACCGACAAAAGGTTGTAGTCGAAGTTTTCGGTATGCATGCGATACATTCCAAGCATGTCTTGCATGAGATTGACGCATGTTTGCTTGCTCCCTAACCTCTTGTCAAGGCGTCCCTTAGAGGGACGTGACTCACAGGAGACAGCTATGTTCGTGAAGAACACCTGGTACGTGGCGGCTTGGGACAACGAGGTCACCGAGAGCAACCTTTTCAGTCGTACCATTACGGGTATCCCCGTCCTTCTCTACCGAACCAGTGACGGCGCACTGCATGCGTTGGAAGACCGCTGCTGCCATCGCGGTGCACCGCTTTCCATCGGTCGGCGTGAGGGGGATTGCGTTCGATGCATGTATCACGGCCTCAAGTTCGACCCGACAGGGCAATGCGTCGAGGCGCCATCGCAGCAGCGCATTCCGCCGCAAGCGCGCGTACGTGCATTCCCGGTCGTGCAACGGAACCGCTGGATTTGGATTTGGATGGGTGACCCGGAAAAGGCAGACCCGAACCTCATCCCAGATACCCGTTGGTTGGACGACCCAGCCTGGCGCAGCCTCGATGGGTACATCCACTACGACGTCAACTATCTGCTCATTGCAGACAATCTGCTGGATTTTTCCCACCTGCCGTTTGTCCATCCCACTACGCTTGGCGGCGGTGAGGACTATGCTGCTGTGCAGCCGAAGGTCGAACGTCTCGACGATGGGGTGCGTATTATTCGGTGGGCGCTGAACACCGAGGCGCCTCCGTTTGCCACGCAAGTCAAGAACTGGCCAGGGAAGGTGGACCGCTGGAATATCTACAACTTCACGATTCCGGCAATTCTACTGATGGACTCCGGTATGGCGCCGACGGGAACTGGAGCACCGGAAGGTACGCGTGTCGACGCCGCGGAGTTTCGTGGCTGCCAGGCATTGACGCCTGAAGCGGAGAATTCCACGCACTACTTCTTTGCTCACCCCCACAACTTCGCGATTGACAATCCCGAAGTCACCAAGTCGGTTCACCAGAGTGTCGTCACTGCATTCGATGAGGATCGTGAAATCGTGACGGCGCAACAGAAGTCGCTTGCATTGGCGCCGAACTTCAAGATGATTCCGTTCTCCATCGATGCTGCGCTGTCGCAGTTCCGATGGGTTGTCGAGCGACGCCTTGTGGAGGAGGCTGAAGCAGAACGCCAAGGCAAGGCTGCATGATGGAGCTCGTCATAACCGGCCTTCGGTTGGAAGCCGAAGGCGTCCTCGGTGTCGAGCTGCAGGACCATGCAAGAGGAGTGCTGCCCGCCTTTAGACCTGGTGCGCACGTGGACGTTAACTTTCCGAATGGACTGACGCGGCAGTACTCCATTGTGAGTTCTGCCGACGACAGGGCGCGCTATTGGCTCGGAATCGGGCTTGCTCCAAACTCTCGTGGTGGGTCAAAGTTTGCACATGAGGAATTGCGGCTTGGCACTCGCCTGCAAATAGGCGAGCCCAGGGCGCTATTCGGGCTCGACGAGACTGCTGCGGGCCATCTTTTCATCGCTGGTGGCATCGGTATCACACCGATCCTGAGCATGCTTCGACGATGCATCGCGACGGGGGCACCATGGCGATTGATGTACTGCGTCAGGTCCAGGAGGAATGCTGCATACCTCGAGCAACTCGCTCCATTGACCGAACAGGTATTGCTGCACTCGGATGACGAACATGCGGGACGCCCCGACATTGAAAGCTTTATCCGCGAGATGCCACAGGGCTGGAATGTCTATACGTGCGGGCCAGGTCCTATGATGGATGCGGTGTGCAGCTCCGCTGCCGCCCTAGGCGTCGCCGAAGGTGCAGTCCATCTTGAGCGGTTTCGCGCGGACGCGCCGACTATGGCGTCACAATCCCAGGAGTTTCATGTTCGGCTGCTTCGACATGGTGGAACCTTTGCAGTCCCACAGGACGCTAGCATTCTCGATGTGCTCGAGGCGAATGGCGTATGCCTACCTTCGGCTTGCCGCGAGGGGCTGTGCCGAAGCTGCGAGGTGCCACTGGTTTCCGGGGAGGCTGACCACCGCGACTTTGTCCTGAGCGATGTGGAGCGCGACGCGAACCGTTCAATCCTGATATGTGTCTCGCGGGCAAAGTGTTCTGAACTGGTACTAGACGTATAGTGTTGCAAAAGGGCCGTCAATTGATGGCCCTTTTGCTGGCTTAGTATCGAAGCCTGAAGCTGGTGGCGTGACCGACTGCGTCGCCATCTCCGATCAGGAGCGCGTGATTTGCGCCGCGGAGTTCCGCACGAACGAACGCCACCCGATTGCCCACTCGGGATGCCCATGCTGCGACGATGAAATCGCCAACGCGGCTACACGGATCAACCAACGATTACATCGCATCCCCGGCCATGGAGCCTTGTCAGCAAAGGACGAACGGGATAGTATTATATGAACCGAGCCGTATCGTATCTAATGCGCAACTTTTGCGCGCGGACATTTCCACCGGAGGGAGCCTACGCAGATTCAGGGAAGACCTACATTGCGAACAAAATTCAGGAGACACCAGATGGATATACGAGGATTCCGCAGCTACGCAGTGAGGCGGTGCTTCAGGAATAGGAGGGCCCAAGGATGAGTGGCAAGACGATCGATATTGGTCTGATCCTCGACGATGGCCCGTTCAGCAGCATACAGAAGCTAGCCGTCGTGCTCGCCAGTCTGGCAGCTGTGATGGATGGCTTCGATGGCCAGCTTATTGGCTTTGCGGTTCCGGCGATACTGCGTGAATGGGGCATGACACGTGAAGCGTTCGCCCCTATTGTAGCGGCGGGCCTCCTCGGAATGGCAATTGGCAGTGTATCGGTCGGCGCCGTAGCGGACCGGGTGGGTCGCAGGGTCGCACTCATCGCCAGCATAAGCATTTTCGGCACAGCCACGCTTGCAATGGGCTTCTCGAACAGCCTTCTAGAACTGGGGGCGCTGAGATTCATAGCGGGGCTGGGAATCGGGGGGGCGTTGCCCACGGCGTCCATCATCGCGGTAGAATTCACGCCGGCGAGAATGCGTACCCTAGCGGTGACAGCGACCGTGGTCTGCTATCCGGTTGGCGGGATTGTCGCGGGAATTCTGTCTGCCATGGTGCTGCCAAATTCCGGCTGGCGCGGTCTATTCTTCCTTGGTGGGTTGTTGCCACTTGCCTTCACCATACTATTGGCACTTTCCCTGCCTGAATCTCCACGATACCTAGCACGCCGCGCGCACCGGCAGGAAGATCTCCGGCGCCTTCTCGGCCGCATGCGAGGACCTATTCCAGAAGGTGCCCTTATCGTTGACGCGACCAAGATGGCCGCGGATGCAAAGATGGGCTTGACGAACCTGTTCACGGCACGCTGGATACGTGACACGGCAGCACTTTCGGGCGCCTTCTTTATGTGTTTGCTGGCGCTATACAGTGCGTTTAGCTGGCTCCCGGCAATGCTGGCCTTTGAAGGCATGGATATAGGTATTGCGAGTCACGGCCTTACGGCTTACAACGTCGGAGGCCTGGTCGGGGCACTACTCTGCGCGGGCCTCGTCTCCAGATTTGGATCGCGCGTCATCTTGGCAATTGCTGCGCTAGGGGCGATGCTGACCGCATTGTTACTACAAGCACGCTATGCCCACATAGGTGTTAGCGCCTTTATTGTCGGTATTGGAGTTCATGGGTTCTTTGTCAATGCCGTTCAGGGTCCGATGTATGCGCTCGGTGCTCACCTGTATCCGACGGAGATCCGTGCCCGCGGAGTCGGTGCGGCTACGGCCTTTGGCAGGTTGGGAGCGATTGTCAGCGCTTTTGCCGGCGCAGCAGTCATTTCCTTAGGCGGAGCGGCCGCCTATTTCACGCTTTTGGCCCTAGCAATGTTATTTGCACTGATATGCATTTGCGTAATCAGCAATCACATTCCGGCAAGGAAGCTTCATAAGCTTCCTGAGATTGTATCGGCCGAATAGCCCAGCCATTCCGGATTTTCGTCATTTTCAGATGAAAACAACGAAATTTCCTTCAGATTCCGAGCAGCGACTGGCGGCGGAGATGAAATCATAACTGGTGGAAACATTGAATTCAGAACGGTACCTATATGCCATATCCAGGCGAACCAACACCAATGCCATTGCGCTTCAAGATGAATTGAGAAAAATGAGTGGTGAAATTGCTGGCAGCCTGTGCATCAGGCGCAAGTTCTAATGTCCGCGAGAGGAACGCTGGCATTGGCGGTTGCTCTAAGCATGGCGTCGATGCGCGCCTGTGATGTCCTGCTTCCGGCACTGTCGGTTGATTTCGGGGTGCAAATTGGCGAGGCCGGGTGGTCCATATCGGCATTTGTGTTGGCCTACGGCATCCTGCAACTTGTATATGGCCCGTTAGGCGACCGCTTTGGCAAGCTGCGTGTCATCGCTGTTGCACTGGCTGCGAGCTCGGTGGCGAACATCCTGGCGTCGCTCGCACCAACAATGACCGCGCTTGCTATTGCGCGGGGTCTTTCCGGCGCAGCGGCTGCAGGCATTGTCCCGATGAGCATGGCGAGAATCGGGGATACGGTGCCCATCGAGAGAAGGCAACAAGCGTTGGCCCGTCTTCTCCTCGCCACAATCGGTGGCTTGATTGGTGGCCAGTGGATGTCGGGACTTCTCGCGGATGTACTGCACTGGCGTGTCGTGTTCATCGTGTTGGCGGCGGGCTTTGGCCTTGTTGCACTTCGTGTCGGGACGAAGGCGTTGGGCCAGGAGCCAGACTTGCCACTTCGACGCTTCATTGGGGGACAGGTTCGAGAAGTCCTTCGGCAGCGATGGGCACGTCATATTCTCCTAGTGACGGTGCTCGAAGGCTTATTCACACTCTCGGGCTTTGCGCTTGTGCCCGCTTATTTGCACATGGAGTTCGGGCTGAGTCTCGGTGCATCCGGTACCGTTATGGCGATGTACGGTATCGGCGGATTGGTTTATGTAGCCTTATCGGGCATGCTGACTCGGCATCTCTCGCGAGGAGGTATAGCAGGCTTGGGCGGTCTCTTTCTGAGCTCGGGCTTTGCCATTGTGGCTGCTGGATCGCGCTGGGAGTGGAGCGCACTTGGATGCTTTTTGGGTGGCTTGGGATTCTATACGCTTCATAACACTTTGCAGACTGAGGCAACGCAAATGTCGCCGGAAGCGCGAGGTACTGCGGTCGGTCTGTTTGCTGCGACGCTTTTCTTTGGACAGGCGATTGGAATGAGTCTTGCGGCTGTTGTGGCTGACTCCCTGGGGCAGACAATCTGGTTCTACTCCGCCGCCCTGGCGCTGCCAATCTTAGCTTTTTCCTTTGGCAGAGCGGTCGCGCGCAGGGGTGCTTGCCTGCCTATACTTGACAGATAGTGTGCATTCAATCGGTACGTTTGCCAAAATTCGGCGGTGAGGCCGCGGATTTGGTTCCGGCTCTTGCTGAATGGCCAGATGAGATACCGGTATGGGGTGAGGCCGTTCGCATTGCAGTACCCGACGAGAAAGTGGAGATTGGCACCGGTCTGCGCATAGGCAACCGTGTCCGCAGACAGCCCGACATACGGGCGATGAACGGCCTGATCACGTCTTCACGGCAGTTGAGGTCGGCCAATTGTGGGGGACCTGTCTCCTCGAGTATTGCAGCGCCATTCCACCCAGCAGACTCGAGGCAGGAAAGCCGACGACTGCTCGACGAGATTCCAATCGCTGACGGCCAGTACGCGAATGCTGTAACGCTTGCGCAGCTCTGCCGACGGTCAGGTTCCCACTTCACAATCTGACCGTCTTGGTGCGGGCGTGCTCACAAGCCCACCAGCCCTAGAAGATTGGCAATTCAGTGTGCGACAAACAGGGCTTACATCGCTTGTGCCGTAGCGGGAGTAATGTGTTCGGCAAGTTGAGCAATCAGTCGACGAAGTTCGTCTGCACCGGCTGCGGTGCCATAGACATAGTGATCTGGACGGATGATGGCCGCCTTCGCTCCGAGCGACGAAAGCCATTGGTTAAACAGCCCCTCCCGCTCCATCAAACTCAGTGTTGGTAAGTTTACGGGACTTGGTGCAGTGCTGATGACCACTGTTCTTCCGCCGATTTTTTCCAAAGTATCATTCGTACTTGCATCGAACCAGTTCGGCACTTCTGAGGAACCTGCCACAATCAGGAACCCCGATGGCAGTAGATCGTCTAGGCGCCTGAACTCGTCACCACTATGAATCCATGGTTGAACAAAAAGCTCCCCTGCGCCGACCTGTATCTGTTGATCAGTGTCTCGGCCAATCAGTCCTGTCTCCAGTCCAGGAATGAATTTCTGTCGTACAGTTTCTGCCTTGCCCGATGCAAGCAACTCGGCGAGCTCACGGTCTCGCCTCCGTGCGGCCGTTTCGTCCAATTCACCGATGATCAGTCCGAATGATTTGGCATGGCTGACTATTGTCCGCACATGGCGTTTTCGCTCCACAGTGTAAGAATTGAGGAGTGTCTTCGAGTAGCCGAGACGCTCTACGCCGTCGATCTTCCAGGCGAGATTGAGCGCATCTCTGATGCCGGCACAAAGGCCCTGGCCAAGGAACGGTGGCATCTGATGAGCGGCGTCGCCCATCAGGAACACACGCCCATCTTGCCATTCGTCGACCACTAACGCATGGAAACGGTAGATCGCCGTTCTGCAGACTTGCAAATTGGTGGGATCTACAAATGTGGACAACACTTGCAGTACCGCTTCGTCACTTTCGAAATCATCCGGCGTTTCACCGGGCAACATCTTAATTTCCCACCGACGCAAATTATCCGGCCCGACGATGTAGGTTCCAGGACGGGAGGGCCTGCAGTACTGGACACAACGCGGCGGCAGATCGATGGGACCGTGCATCCATGCATCCACCACCATCCACCACTCATCAAACGCGAGATCTTCAATCGTCGCTTCCATCTGCCGCCGCACGGTGCTTCGTCCGCCGTCGCAACCGAGCAGGTACTTACCCCGGATAGTGAAGACAGTGTCCCTCGCTAGCTGCTTGACCGTTGCCACAACCCTGTCTTCTCCCTGGGAGTATTCGAGGAACTCGTATCCGAGAAATTCTTGAACCTTCGGATATCGGGCCACTCCTGCGCGAAGCGTTGCTTCAAGTTCGGGCTGTACAAACATCCATGTGGGATCCCATGCTAAAGGCGACGGGGGTGGTGCAGGGTAGAAGCACTTGATGAGCTGTCCCTCTATGCCAATGAAGTCAGTTCCGGGATGCGGAGTCGTTCTCCTGGAAACCTCTTCCGCCAGTCCACACTCCTGGAGCACCCGCATCACTTCTTGGTCAGCGGTGATCGCGCGGGGCTTATCGTAGATCTCAAGCGCCTGATCAAAAACGGCAACACTGTAACCGCGCTTGCCCAACAGATTTGCCATCGTCGCGCCGGCAGGGCCGTAGCCAACGATCAGCACATCGAATACAGTGTCCGAACGCCCTAACAGTTCCATGATCTATTCGTCTCCTTCAAACTTTCACTTATCTGATATGCAGCTCAAGATCTACCCTCGTCTGACCCTGACCGTAATCAATTGCCTGTCGTAATCATGGACCCATATCTGGATAATAGTTGAGTCACACTGTAAAAATGAAAAGGAAAGTTGACTAGCAATTTTCCGTATGATGAACAGGAGTTGAGAGGCTCCTTTGCGGCAGGAGGCAAACAGTTTTCTATGACTTTGAATCATGATAGCGTCGGTACTATCCGTCGCGCGAACCTGTTGCTGAGGTTGCTGGCAACTGCAGGCAGGCGCGGCCTGGCACTGACGGAGATATCGTCGCGAAGTGCCCTCCCGCATCCGACAGCCCACCGCTTGCTTAAGCAGTTGCACGGAGAAGGCCTCATAGTTCAGAACGACGAGACACGCCGATATCTGCTGGGGCCGGTAGCTTACGAATTGGGATTGGCCGCGGCTGAGATCTTTGACCTGCGACACGTCTCTCGGCCGGCGTTAGAAGCGGTGAGCGCCGAGACCGAGGACACCTGCTATTTTGTGATGCGTAGCGGACTTGATGCCGTGTGCATAGATAGGATCGAGGGAACATTTGCGATCCGCACGATCACATTGGAAGTTGGAAGCCGCAGGCCACTTGGGGTGGGCGCAGGCGGACTGGCCATCCTCGCGGCTTGCGACCATGACGAACGTGAACGGATATTGCATGTGACGGCTTCACGCTTGCCGGAATTCGGCAACCTCGACGTCGCGCAGCAAAGGGAGGCAATTGCTCGCACGCGTGAAGCGGGTTACTCACTCGTCAAGAACCGCGTTACCCTAGGCGTGACGGCGCTAGGTATGCCGTTGCACGACTCCATGCGCCGCCCTATCGGCGCCATCAGCGTTGGGGCGATCGACCCGCGCATGCGCGAGCAACGACGTAGGCAGATCGCCAACCTATTGAGGGAACAAGTGCTCAAGATCGAGAAGGGAATTCGAGAATTGAATTCTTTCGTCTTTGAGCGCTAGCGCTCTATCCGGTTACTTTAATTTGACGTAAGCAGGGGTGCTTCGGCTCGGAACATGCGCTCGAAACGGAAGCACCCCACCAGACGGCACGCCTTCAGTTGCACCTTCGCTCGCTATTTGTTGCGGTGATACCCAGCCGCACTGCCGAACAGTTTTGCTCGCTGTGACCAATCATGAGTGTGGTCCCAAAGGTTCAGTACATCCATTGCTTCCTTTTCAAATTGGGCATCCTGTTCCGGCGTTGATATATGTGCACTTAGTTCGAGACGGTGTCCAGAAGGGTCAAAGAAGTAAATGGACAGCAAAAAGTCGTCATGGTTAGTCGGGCCGATCACATCAATTCCCTTTACTTCCAAATCTGCTTTTGCCTTCATTAGCGTGTCTTTGTCGGCGACACGGAACGCGAAGTGCTGTACCCAGTCTGGTGTTTCCGGATCGCGCCCGGAAGGTTGCCCCTCATCTCTTGGCAATTCGAAGAAGGCTATGCAGCTACCATCCTCCATTTGGAAGAAGATATGAATATGCGGACTGTATTTTCCGGTTGAGGGAACGTGATCCTCGCCCATTGCATGGATGAATTTCAGGCCCAGCACATTCGTGTAGAAATCAACCGTCTCACGTGCGTCTTTGCAGCGAAACGCGGCGTGATGCAAGCTTTTGCAAAGCATGTTGTTATCCATTTATGTATGTACGAAAGAAACGGAGTAAACAGGTGGAACTTCCACTGGCTTCTAACGCGCGCCGGCGACGCTCGTGACGAACTTTTGGTCAATGCAGCCAAAGACAGAATTCCCGTTGCGGTCAACGTGTTCAATCTTAATATGTTCACCGAACCGGAAGAACGGCGTGGTTGGCCTGCCGTCCTTCAACGTCTCTAGGGCGCGCACTTCGCCGATGCAGGCGCAGCCCACCGACTCGTCTTCGTTCGAGACGGTACCCAGTCCCACGATAGAGCCGGGCTCGAAGTTGCGGGTTTGGGCAACATGCGCTATCAGGTCGCCGTAATGGAAGGGGGTATCGATACCTGTCTCGATTTTTCCGACCGACTCGCCGCGCACCCAGCATTGCATTGTGCCGGATACCAAGCGACCGTTCCACAGATCACCAAGTTCATCAGGAGTGACGGCAATCGGCCCCATGCTGGACGCCGGCTTGCCGGTCAGAAAGCCGAAAGTGCGCTTCAGCTCTGGCGGGATTAGGCTGCGCAACGATATATCGTTTAGCAGTACGAACAGGCGTATATACTTTGTTGCGTCCTCTGGAGACACTCCCATTGGTACATCGCCGGTTACTGCGGCAATTTCTGCTTCGAAATCGATGCCAAGTTCTTCATTTGGAAGCCGAACATCTTCGTTCCAGCTCATAAAGCCGTGGGAAATGCCCTGATAGACCAACGGTTTTTGCAACAAGTCCTTCGGTAATGCTTCTCCACGAGCGGCACGGTTGCGCTGGATATGGCTAACGTAGGCTGCGCCATCTAGATACTGGTAGGAGCGCGGAAGCGGCGCGGCAAGTGTGTTCAGGTCGAGCGCAAACGCTCCTTGCGCGTCACCTTGATTAAGCAAGCGATACATATGCTCAAGTGTCGGATGCGCCGCGTCCCAGTTGTCTAGCGCATCTTGCATCGTCGGCGCCGTTTGGCCCGCCTTTATCGCAATGCGCAGATCTTTGCTTACAACGATTAGTTCGCCGTCCCTACCGGACCGCAATGAAGCCAGCTTCATAGTCTCTCACTTTCTTTATTTAACAACCCGATGCGCGAATGCGCAGCATGAAAAATGGTAGATAAATAGCTGAACCGTGCCACAGTACTGTTCGACATTCGGACACCGTTTTCGACGAACTACGCTCTCGTCACTCTTGCCATTGAGGCGAAAAGAATGCCGCGGGCACCAGAATCTTCGACTCCTGGCTTTGGAGCAGCGGCAGCATCTTCACGACATACGACTTCCAATCTGGATCGTCCATCAGAACCGTGCGTCGTTCCTCGCGCTCGTTCATGTCTCGGTATCCCCACATATGAATTACCTGGTTGAGTGCGCCGGTTTCCGTGCGGTAATAGCCGACCATACGTCCTAGGATGCGCTTCTGAATCTGCAGTCCCTCGGCCTCGTATAGTGCGAGATAATCTCGCCACTTGCCGGGGTGCGTCGTATAGGTTCTCATCTCGACCAACATGGCCTGTTCCTCAGGTAGTTTGTGCTGAGCCGGCATCGGTACGGTGGTCCAATAGCCGGCAAAGGCAATAGCAACCGTGCTTGCCATCCTCGTAATGACGAAGAGGGTAGGAACCGCAAATATAGGAAAGTGCACGGGAGTTGGGCGTGCTGTTTCCGATTACCGGACAACAGTTGCAGTGCCCGAGTGTCGAGTCTTACTGGAGACCGTCCCTGCAATGAACAGGTGCCGGAAGCTTCTACTGCTCGATTGTTGCTTTAGGACCGCTCAACCAGAAAATGACCACAGTTTGACGTCAACGCCAGAAGCTCCACCTCTCGCCGGTGATGGACCTGTACGATGGCAAGATCATTGCTTACCAAACCGAGCTCCAGCCAGTGTTCGGCCGGGTGGCAAGCGTGTGAACAAGCTTCCGCTCTAACTAAAAGGCCTGAGCCCGCTGCAGTACCGGACTCAGGCCTTGGCTGTCTAGCTTTTAACCCAACTTCTTGGGGCAGTTCATAAGAGAGGCTTTTGCATTTCGGTGGATTTATCGTTTCGCCGGCTTTAAACGCAAACCTGTCGCTGACGACCGAGACCTTCGATCTCGGCCTCGATCACGTCACCTGCCCGCAGGTAGCGGTTGTAGTGCGTGCCGTTGCCGGCGGGCGAGCCGGTGCAGATGATGTCGCCTGGCAGCAGGCGTGAATAGCGGGAGATGTACTCGATCTGCCGCACGATGTCGAACAGCATATCGGCCGTGGACTCATCCTGCATGATCTGACCCGAAACGGAGAGGCGCATCTTCAAGCGATGCGGGTCGGGCACGAATGCCTTCGGCACGAGATAAGGCCCGAGTGGGAGGAAACCGGGCTGTCCCTTCGAGCGCAGCCAATCGGTGCCGAGCATTTTGTAGTCGGTGCGTGGTATCAGGTCGCGCGCCGAGATGTCGTTGACGATGCAGTAGCCTGCTATGTAGTCCAGCGCCAGTTCGCGCGGAATCTGATAGCCGCTCCGGCCGATGACGACGGCTAGTTCCAGCTCCCAGTCGGGTTGGGTGGTTGTGTTCGGCAATACCAGCGGGTCATACGCGCCGGACACCGTGGAAACCGGCTTGGTGAAAGCATAGGGTTCGCCTGTGGCGGCGCGTTCGTCCATCATGTTCTCGGCCCAGCGGCGCAGGCCGGCTTCGTCCAGTCCCGGCGGGCCGACCTTGGCGTCGACCGTCATGTCGACCACATGCTTGCGGTAGTTGGCGCCGGTGCAGAATATCTGCCGGGGCAGATCGACGGCGGGGTGTACACGCAGCGTGTCCAGCGCGTGCCAATGTTCTGCCTTGCCATCGACCGCCATGGCCAGTCGGTCCAGCGCGGCGCGGCTGGCGTCCCAGGTGTCCAGCAAGGCTAGTACCGATCCGGCGCCGGCTAGCTCCGGCGCGTCGTACAACCTGACCAGTTCCGCCAGCTCGACCACGCGATCGTTCATGACCAAGCCCACGAACTTCGGGCCATTCTGCGAATGCGAGAACGTACCCAATGCATATGGTTTCATTGATCTTTTCCCAAGAAAGTGTCGACCAGTGAAGCATCGACGATGTTTGCGTAAGTGGCTTCGCCGCCGGATAGGCCCAGCAGGCGGCGGTGCTCGGTCAGCAGCACAATACCTTCGGGGGTCGGCCGTAGTGAATCCAGTTCTTGTATCTGCCGCCGCGCCTGCTCAAGCTCGCGCAGCCATGCGCCGATGCGCTCGCGCGCCGGACTCGCCAGGCGCATGACAATGCCTTGCCCGGGAAAGGCCGGGTAGGATTGCTGCACGCTGGCGATCTGCATCAGACCAGCGTGGGTTGCTTGCCCCGCGAAGGGCTGGCCTAGCAGCGTCGCATCGCCACGGCCGGTCAGCAGTGCCTCATATCGTTCTGTCACGCCGCCAGCGGGAGTAAAACGGCAGGTGTTTTCATTGATGCCCGCTTCGCGCAACATAGCTCGCAGCGCGATGACAAAACCATTGTCCACCGCGTCGACGAGCAGGTTGGCACCGCACAGGTCGGCCATGCTCTTGCGACCGGGCGCGGCGATCAGCGCCAAGGGCGTGGTCCGCTCGATTTGCGCCACCACGCGAAAATCCTTGGGGCCAGGGCGACGGTTCCAGCCGATGACGTTGTCCATCGCCGTCACGACAGCATCGGCTTCGCCCTTGACCAATGCCTCGAACTGCGCGTCGGAAGAGGGGTTGCGGCGTGCCTGGATAGGGGTTGCCCGCGGAGCTTGTGCTGCCAGTACAGCCAAGGGCGGCGGGACGAACCACATCACGTTTAGGGAACTCGACATGGTTTGAGCCTGTTAGTGCGACGCGCCGCGTGCCGGTTTCAGTAGGAAATGCGCCAGCGCGGGCAGTAGGATCAGGGCGCCCAGCATGTTCCAGAGGAACATGAAGGCCAGCAGAAGACCCATGTCAGCTTGGAACTTAATCGGGCTGGCGACCCACGTGACGACGCCGATGGCCAGTGTCACGCCCGTGAGCATCACAACCTTGCCGGTGAAGAGCAGGGCGCGGTAATAGCTCTCCGACAGGCTCTTGCCCTTTCGCAGTTCGGCCAGCGTTACCGACAGGATATAGAGCGCGTAGTCGATGCCGATGCCAACACCCAGCGCAATCACGGGTAACGTGGCCACCTTCACGCCCATTCCAAGAGCCACCATCAGCGCCTCGGCCAGCACGGAAGTTAGCATCAGAGGCAGTACCGCGACCACCACCGCGCGCCACGAGCGGAAAGTGATGAAGGACAGCACCACCACAGCACCGTACACAAGGTACAGCATCTTGCGCCAAGCCTCCTTGACAGCGATGTTGGTTGCCGCCTCGATGCCGGCGGTACCGGCTGCCAGCAGAAACTGGACGTCCGGGGTGTTGTTTTCCCTCGCGAACGCTTCCACATGTTCAACCACGCGAGTCAGCGTGTCCGCCTTGTGGTCGCGCAGGAAGACATACAACGTGAGGAGGCCGCAGCTATCGTTGTAGAGACCGCGCGGCGCACCCGCCGTGACGGTGTTGAGCATGTCCTGGTTGGACAGGAGCTCATACCACTTTGGGCTACCTTCGGTTAGGCCGACTAGCATGCGGCGGTTCAGGCGTGCGAGTGAATTAGTGTCTTCCACGCCGTCGATCTTGCGTAGTTGCCATTCCAGCGCGTCGATCTTGTTGAGTGTGTCGTACTGGGAGCACGCACCTTCTGGCGTTTTGACCATGACCGCGAGCACATCACTGGAGGCGCCGTAGCTCAAATTCATGAACCCAACGTCGCGGTTGTAGCGGCTGTCGGCGCGTAGCTCTGGCGCGCCCGGGTCGAGGTCGCCGATCTTGAGTTGAGTGCTGATGGCATAACCGGCAATGCCCATAGCCATCGCCGTGATCACGGCCACGGAAGCCCATTTGCGCTGTGTGAATCGGTCCAGGAAGGCCCACAGCGGGTGCTTGTCCTTGCCGGCGGCGTCCGCAGCTTCGGCGCGCAGGCTGCGTACGGCGGCCGTCGGGCTGACGCCAGTGTAGGACAGCATAATGGGCAGCAGGATCAGGTTCGTGAAGATCAGTACGGCCACGCCAAGCGAGGCGGCAATGGCCAGTTCGCGGATGACTTGGATGTCGATGACCAGCAGCACGGCGAAGCCCACCGCGTCGGCCAGCAGAGCTGTCAGGCCGGCCAGGAAAAGGCGGCGGAAGGTGAAGCGTGCTGCCACCAGCTTGTCCATGCCGCGCCCCACGTCCTGCATGATGCCGTTCATCTTTTGCGCACCGTGGCTCATGCCGATGGCGAACACGAGGAAGGGCACGAGGATGGAATAGGGGTCAAGCGTGTACCCAAGCGTCGGCAGCAGGCCGAGCTGCCACACCACGGCGACTAGCGATGCCGAGACCACAAGTAGGGTGGAGCGGATGCAGCGCGTGTACCAGAAGACCATCGCGGCCGCGATGGCTACCGCCAGCGCGAAGAACATCAGCACTGCGCGCACGCCATCGATGAGATCGCCCACCAGCTTAGCGAAGCCGGTGATGTGGACCCTCAGGCCCTTCTGCTCATATTTGTCGCGCAGCGCTTCGAGCTTGTCGGAGAAGTCGGCGTAACTCAGCGTGCGGCCATCGGGGGTATTGGCCAGTAGCGGAACGTAGATGACGGTGGAGCGCGCGTCCAGCGACACGATCTGGCCAATCTCGCCGGAGCGCGCGATATTGGCCGCGAGCGTCACCAGGCTCTGTGGCGATTCGTTGTAGCCGTCGGGTATCACCGGGCCGCCTTCCAGGCCGTCCTCGGTCACGCCGACCCAGCGGGTCGAAGATGTCCATAACGATTTCATCTTCATCCGGTCGACCCCAGGCAGCAGGAAGATTTCGTCAGAAAGGCCACGCAGTGCACGCAGGTAATTCGCGTCATAGATGGTACCTTTCGGGTTCTCGACGGCGATGCGTACCGAGTTGCCTAGGCCAGAGAGCTGATTTTGGTAGCGCAGGTAGTTCTGGATATAGCCGTGGTGGGTTGGGATGGTCTTTTCGAAGCTCGCGTTCAGGTGAAGCTTCGTGGCCTGCCAACCCAGCAGGGCGGTGAGGATCGCGCACAGTAGCACCACAATCAGACGGTGGTTGAACAGCGCGCGCTCTATGAGCGAGCCAGAGCGCGGATCGAAGGCGTCGACTGTTTTCATGTCAATCGCGAGAACAGAGTTCATTTCTGGCCTCCATTAGGAACGGACACAATGCCCTGGATGCTGAGTGCGAGCAGCGAACCGTTGCGTTTCGGGAAAATGCCGGTCAAGGATGGCAACGGGGTGCCATTCAGCGGAACGAGAGCGCCTTTGATTTCACTGAGCACCATGCCCGCCTGGTTCACCAGGACCAGTGAGCCGTCAGTGCGCGAGGCCGAGCCCGTGATGGACGCGGTATCTTGCGCCGTGATTTGCTTCCAGTTCACGCCGGCATCCAGCGAGCGCAGCATATTGCCGCGTAGCCCGGCCACCACGATCTCGTTGTCAGAGGGAAGCTCGGCGGTGAAGAAGCTACCGTTGTAAGGGGGCTTGACCGCGGCGAAGGTCTGTCCGCCGTCTTGTGAAAGCCGCACTAATCCCTGTTCTCCGCACACGAGAATGCGTTCGCCATGGCGGCGTATCGCATACAGGTGTAGACCACGAGGGTTGTCCAGGCGATCCGCCCAGGAGGTCCATCTCTGTCCGCCGTCCGTGGTGGAGTACGCCATGCCATAGGCGCCGATGACGATCGCGCGCCGCGCGTCGAGTACTAGCAGGTCGAGCAGGGGTTTGTCAGGGCCCTCGGCCACCAAACGCTCGGCGTCGCGCAGGGCCGTCGCGTTGCCGCTGGCCTGGGCTGCCGCAAGGGAGATCTGCGCGGCTTGGCGGCCATCGAGCACGCGTGTCCAGGTTTCGCCGCCGTCGGCAGTGGCAAGCACGGTGCCGCTGTGACCGACCGCATAGCCATGTTTATCGTCGGCGAAGCGCACAGCAGTCAGCGTCACGCTGACCGGCACCGGCACTTGGTGCCATTTGGCTGCATCGTCGTCCGACACCACCACGATGCCGCGCTCGCCCACCGCGACCAGACGCTTGCCCGCCTGAGCGATGCCGAGTAGTACCGATTGCGCTGCTCGCTGAGAGATGATGGCGGGGCGATCCAGTGCCTGGCTGACAGGCGCAGACCAAGCAACCCCCACGCCGCATGTGCCGATGCATGCGACTAGTAGCGCTCGCGTGCGCCACCAGGCGAGGTTAGTGAACATGGGATTGTCTCCTTTTATGTTGCTTTTTAGTAACTTGTAGAGCAAGACGATACGAGCCGTATTATAATATCGATGCACCATGCACGCGTCAAACACTTGGGTCTTTCCTTAGGCGTGCATGGAGATGAGTAGTGAGACGGTTTGGCGAATTTCAGCCGTCACTATGGAGAAAGCATTGACTTCGAGCACCACCGTTCCCACGACAACCCCAGCCCGGAACAAGCGTTCGCCAGGCCGCACGCGTAGCGAGGCCGCGCGTGTAGCGATCCTAAACGCCACCCTGAGCTTGCTCGAAACGGAGTCCCTGCAACAGATCACCATCGAGGCCATCGCGAAGGAGGCCGGGGTAGGCAAGGCGACCATCTATCGCTGGTGGCCCTCCAAAGCGGCCGTGGTGATTGACGCCTTTGTGCAGAACCACAACTTGCAGACTCCCATGCCGAAAGGGGGGAGTTGCCGCGAAGCCATTACCGTGCATCTCCATCGCATGGTGCAGCAGTATGGCGGGCGGGGCGGCCGGTTGGTCGCCCAGATACTGGCTGAAGGGCAGTCGGAGCCGGAGGTTCTTCGCGAGTTCCGAGAGCGCTTCTTTTACGGTCGTCGCGCCATGGTCCGCGAAGTCATCGAAGAAGGGCGTCGCAACGGCGAATTTCGTACGGACATGGAGTCTGAGTTTCTGATGGACATGGTGTATTCGCCGGTATATTTCCGGCTCATGATGGGGCACCTGCCGCTGAACCAGAAGTTCGCCGATGAACTTGCCGAAAGTGCGATGGCCGTTTTGTGCGCGCCAGTGCAGCGCCGCGCTGGCGATTGCGGCGGGGCCGACTTGGGTTGGCGTTGAACAGGTCGCCAAGGGCGCTGACGCCAAGGTGCCGACTTCCGTTGACGTACCCCTTTCTGTCTGTTAGTCTTTATAAAACGATACGAGCAGTTTTGAAAATATGGAGCGCTGCCGGTAGATGGTTTGCTAAGCCTTGGCCACGCCTCCGATGATTCCATGTGATGTAACAACTCGGTTCCTTGCTCAACCTATTTCAACCACCAGGGAGACATGAATGAAGTTCGGCCGCATTTCCCGAGAAAGTCCTGATGGCGCTATCGCCCGCTTGGTCGTCGTCGAACCTGAGAAAGGGCGCGTCATCGATCTGGCTCGTGCTGGCGCGTTGTATGCGATGGGCAAGCGCCACGCCACGCAGGCCGCCGCCATGCGCCTGGCCCAGGCTCAGTTCCCAGGTAGCATGGCGCAGGCTCTGGGTGCGAGCGACATCCTTGTCGACGCTGCCACTGAAGCGATTCAAGGCAGCTATGGCGATGATGCCTCGCTTGATATCAATAACGTTACGTGGCTGCCGGCCTCCGATCCCCCGGTGCTGCGCGACGGCCTGACCTTTGTTGGCCACATTAAGGGCTGGCACGAGCGCATGCAGCGTGAAGTGCCGGAAAGCATGTTGTTGATTCCCGGCTTTACCAAGAACTCGCCGAGTACTGCCATTGGCCACAACTCGGTGGTGCCGTGGCCGGGCTATATCAAGTGCAAGATGGATTATGAATTGGAGCTGGGCTATGTGATTGGCCGCGAAGGGGGCAGTGTGAGACCCGAAGACGCGATGAAATACGTCTTCGGCATCACGCTGTACAACGATTTCAGCGGTCGCGATTTGCAGCACAACGAATTGCCGATCGGCATGGGCAGCACCAAGAGCAAGGACTTCGCGCACGCAATCGGCCCTTGGATCACGACGTTGGACGAGTTCAAGGATCTGGATTCCATCCCGATGGAAGTGCGCGTCAATGGCGAAACCTGGGGTAAGGGCAACAGCGGAGGCAAGCTTTGGACTGTGGCCGAGCTGGTCGCCTATGTCTCGCTGGGCGAGAAGATCCTGCCGGGCGACGTGATTGGTTCGGGCACGATGGGCGGCGGTTCTGCGCTGGAGCTGGGTCGCGAGCTGCAGCCAGGCGATGTGGTCGAGCTGGAGGCCGGTGGCGTCGGCGTGCTACGCACCACCATGGGTCAGCCGATCGACGGCTTGTGGTGGCCCGAGCGGCGCAAGCCCTTCATGTGATGAGCGACAACCCGACACGGGCGCATGTTGCGGCGGCGGTGGCCGCCGGCCGCCGCGACGTTCCCCTGGACACCAATCCCGCCTCGGCCAGCTTGGGCGCGGTGTTGTGCGAAGGCACACCAGGAGAACTGCGCTTGCGCTTCGTTGCGCCCGCCGAGAGCACACAGGGTAACGGCGTAGTCAGCGGCGGTACGCTGGCCAGCATGCTGGATCTGGCTATGGCAATGACCGTGCTGTCAGTGCTGCCGCCGGGGCGCACCTGCGCCACAATCAATCTGTCCGTCAACATGATGGCGACGGCGAAGGCCGGACCGCTAATGGCCACCGCTACGGTCGAGCGAGTGGGACGCACCGCGGGCTTTGCCCGAGCCTCGTTGTTCGACTCCAGCGGTGAACGCCTGCTGGCTAGCGGGACTTCGGCTTTGTCGGTGTTTGACGAGCGTCCGGCTCCATCAGACGCATGACGCTGTCACAGTGCGCCTCGGCGAACTCTTGGCTCAAGGGGGAATGCCCCGAAAGCAGATGGAAGTAGATGGGCGCGAAGAGCAGATCCAGCTGGGACTCGGCCGGAATGTCGTCGCGGAACTCGCCTAGCCGGCGAGCTTCGTTGACGAGTTCCAAGGCCATGGCGTGCCGGCCATACCAAAAGCGTTCGCGGAATTCGCGCAGCACATCAGGGTCACTCTGACCTTCGGCGATGATCTGAGCCACGATGCGGCCTTCCGGCCCTGCGTACTCCTTAATCAGCAAACGCAAAATATGAGCCAAGGCCTCCCGAGGCTTCATGCCCTTAGGCACCGTGACGCGGCTGACATGATTGACCAGGAGGGCTTCGATTACCACGGCCGCCTTGGAGGGCCACCAACGATAAATGGTGGCCTTGCCGACACCGGCCTCACGTGCGATGGCCTCAATCGAGATCTGCTGCAGTGATTGCTCTTCCAGCAGTTTCAGCGTGGCGTTCAGAATCGCCAGGCGTGAGGCGGTGCTACGTGTGCGCCCCGGGGAGCGTAGTGCCGCTTTTGTCACAGGTCCTCGTTGGTTGATGAAGATGCCCGCCATTTTACAGGCTGCAAGGGGATATTCCACGGGATGTACATACCTCGCCACAGCGCGGCCCGCCAGATGCTCGGCGATGGCATGCACGTCCAGATGGGATGCGCCGTCCGGCAGGATTGACGCGCTTGGTTATTTGTGAAACGGACCGTATAGTATCTAAAACGCAGAACCAAAAAAGAAACCATCCAAAAAAGGAGACAAGCATGAACAGACCCGTGGACAGCGTGAAAGGCTGGACTTCCCTTGTATTGTGCCACTGCTCGGGGTTGATCGACCTCGTCGCCATGCCGGTGTGGATCGGTATCGTACTGATTGGCATGTACGGATTGGACCCGCAAAATGCCGGCGCCCTAGTTTCGTGCTTCCTGGGTGCGGCGGTTCTCAGCAGCGCGGTCGTTTCACCGCGCGTCAACCGCATACGCGGTGTAGTGGCGGTACCACTAGGCTACGGCACGGCAGCCGCGGCCTTCATCGCCATGGCTATGACCCGCGACTACAACGCGATGATCGCGCTGCATATCATTGGTGGTCTGGGTGTCGGCGTAGGGCTTTCGATGGCGCACGCCGCCATGGGAGCCAGTTCCAATCCGCACCGTTTGATCGCCGTGGCTTTCCTGGCCTTGACACTTGTGTCACTGGGCTTCCTGGGTGGCGTGTCCAAACTGGTGGTGGCATACGGCGGCCCGGTACTGTTCCTATCGTTGGGTTGCATCATGCTCGTGGCGGCGTTGTTCGCGCTCATCGGCTTCCCATCTCGCCGCTCTAGCATCTCGCTTCCGGATGCGCCGGTTCATCCTGGCAAGCTGCCGAGGGTGGTCTGGCTCGCAATGATTGGCACTAGCTTCGCGCTGTTGAACCATTCGATGATGTTCGGCTTCGTTGAGCGCGTGGGCGACGCGCACGGCTTCAGCCGCGGACAGCTCATGAACACGATGCTGATGATCGGCCTGGTTAACCTTTCCCCCGGCGTCCTTGCCGCGTATTTCGAGAAAAGAATCTCGCCCAGAGTCGTTATCGTGTTTGGGCCGTTGCTGCATGCCATGTTGTGCCTGATGTTGACGCAGACGACAACCTATACCGTTTATACGATGGGCTCCTGCCTCTTCCCGGTGGTAATGACCTTCACGCACACCTTCATCTTCGCGTACCTGGCTCGCCTTGACCCCTCAGGGCGTGCGGTCGCCGCTACGCCTGTGATGCTGATGACCGGTTCGGCTATCGGCCCCTTCCTTGGGGGCACGGTTGCACAGAGCTTCGGCTATCCAAGCCTAGGCTGGATGGTCGTCGCGCTGGCGGCAGTCAGTGTGTGCTTCTTCCTGGCTGCGGTGCGCGGAGAGTCCCGCGGAATCCGCGGCCTGGCGAAGGCCGCATGACACTAAAACCGGAATGATCGTAAGCCCCGCCGTCGCATCGGCCGATGAATGTACAGCGGGGTGCACCGGCAGTTGAGCCCCGCTGCTCAAGCGGGACAACAAGCAGGAGGCGGAGATTTTCAAGCGGCACGAGCAGCGCGACGGGCGGCAAATTCCTTTGGTGAGACCGCACGCAATCTGCGCTTTGGGGGAGCAGGAAGCGGAGTCGGCTTTGCCAGTCCGCTGTCCAAGAGCGCGAAGTACTGAACCACTTGCTCTTCGGTAATGCCGGTGCCTTGCGCGCATTCAGAAAGCCTTGGAGTCCTAGGCCCATTCCGCTCAATAGCACTGATCAGTCCTTGGGTAGTCATGTTCCCCGCAGGATAGCAGCCTTATCAAGGCCAGTTTGAACCTGCAGTCCAATCCGGCACGCCTCCGGCGGCCCGCTTCCCGCGACTTCCCCTCCCAGCCGCATAGGGGGCTCACCAGATTGGATTGCATCACCGTGTCTCCTCCCTCCGCATTGCTTGCGGAGCTTTCGCGCCCGGCCCTGCCGATGTCGGAGCCGGGGCGTTTCTTTTGGGGAATCCCCCATGAACGACAACCAGATCGAGGCCGAGGTCCAGGCCAAGGGCTTGAGGCTCTCCCAAGAGTTCGTGCCAAGTAAGATGGGAGAACGACGGCATGATGTTCATATGTTCACTGCTGGAGAGCAGGAGGATGCCGTGAAGAAGATCAGGTACACCGAAGAGCAGATCGCGCATGCGCTGAAGCTAGCGGAACAGGGGATGCCGGTGGCGGAAACCTGCCCAAGAAGGCCATCTGTGACGCAACGTTCGATAACTGGCGCACGAAGTACGGCGGGCTAACAGCGTCGGAGGTCAAGCGGCGGCAGCCGCTAGGAAGAGAACGCCGAGCTCAAGCGACTGGACGCCGATCGGTCGCTGGGCTTGCGCCGCGAGATGCAGGGGCGGCAGCGAGCCTACTGCCGCGGGGGGCCATAACCTGGTGCCGTGCCGGAGGGAACAAGATCTCAAGCCAACTGAAACGCCTGGAAAGTATTAGGGGACGCTGCCGGAAGACACAGCGCTCCCAATCCGCTAAAACTTGTGCCGGAGCCCTATAGCTGTAGTAAATCCACTCCCTCTATCGCTCAGCTTGTCGTATAGCGAGGTAGCATAGGCGTCGGTTCGTTTAGAAAACGCGTATAGATATCCGATGCCAGCGTCACGGCGACGTACGTCTGGCTGATTGGCTGCCCGTATACTGGTCTGCACCACGGAAAGCATGAATCTTCCAGAGAGCATTGGAATCGTGGCGCCGAGTTGCACAGTATCTGTTCTCAGGCTGACGCCGCTGGTTCTTGTGCCGTCATACTGCAGGAACAGTTTTGCAGCGCCAATGTCGTATGCTACGCCGGCAGCAAGAACACTTTGCGCCCAGCTTGCCTTCGTGATCGCAGGGCCCGTACGTGTCCGCTGAAAAGCGACAGAAGCAGTAAGCGGCCCTTTATCGAGATACAGCATCGCAACAGCGTTGTTCGATGCGTTGGAATCAGACGCTTCTCCCAAGGCATAGACAAATCGACCGGACAAGCCGCCGAAGTCTGGAGTGTAGTACCCCATTGCGTTGCTCCAGCCAGAATCCCCGGCTATGTATCGCCCGTACTGTGGATTCCATAGAACCGTAGTCAAGGGCGACAACTTTGTCGAACTCCCAAAGGGATCAAACTGCCCTGTCAGCAGAAACGTAGGGTTTGACAGTTTTCCTAAACGGACCTCTCCAAATCGACCGGAAAGGCCGACATAGGCATTTCGCGAAAACATCGGATCATTCGCAAAGCGCCCGCTTTGCCCCGTGTCACCGAGAAAGAAGCCTTCGATGCGAAACGTTGCGTTCAGACCCTTCCCCAGATCCTCAGTGCCTGTCATCCCCCAGAACGAGGTGGACAATCCTCCGCTCTGTAAGCCAATGCTGGCGCGCTCCTCGCCACTCGCCTTCGTGGATCCCATATAGGAGTCAATGATTCCGTACAACTCGACCGCGTGTACGGGTACTGGCGCGCTAAGTAAGGGCGCAAGTACAGCTACAGTACTGTAAAGAAGCCTTTTTTTGGATTGAGACATTGCTTCCGTAGGTTCTATTCGTGGCCTATCAGTCAAACTTCAGTCTTGCTTGGGTAATGATCTTGCGATACAAGGCTGCATCCTCTCGAAGCTGTTGCGTCATGCGAGCCGGACTTCCGCCCGCTGGCACCAGACCGAGTTCTTGATAGCGCTTGCGCAGTTCCGGATCCTGCAACGCGACATTCATTGCACGGTTGATCTTTTCGATAGTGACCTGTGGCGTCTTCTGGGGAGCAAGGATGCCAACCCATCCATTGATATCAAGACCCTTTACACCTGCTTCCGCAATTGTCGGTACGTTAGGCATACGCGGATCGCGTCTGGACGCTACCAGGGCCAACACTCTTACCTTCCCGGCGTCGATGAGCGGCTTGGCGGACGCGTCGAAGGTCATGTCGATTTGACCTGCGGCTACATCGTTCAGTGCATTCGCAGTGGAGCGATACGGGACATGGGTGATGTTCGTCCCAGTCAGCGTCTTCAGGTACTCGCCAATGAAATGAGCACCGCTCCCGATTCCCGAACTGCCATAGGAAAGCTGCCCGGGATGTGCTCGAGCATAGCTCACCAACTCTTCGAGGTTCTTCGCCGGCAGCGATGTCCGTACGACAAGTGCCGCGCCCGAGAGCGTTGCTGCTACTCCGACTGGCGCGAAGGAGTTGACTGGATCGTATCGGACGGTGGAATCGGTAAGTGGCAACGTGCTGAAGCTCATGTTCGTGAACAGAACGGTATCGCCATCAGCCGGCGCACTCGCCACGACCATCGTGCCAATTCGGCTGCCACCCCCAGGCTTGTTGTCAATGATGATGGTCTCGTTCAACACCATCGACATGCGTTCTGCGAGTATCCGCGCCGCCTGGTCGCTGATGCCGCCGGCGGCATACGGGACAACCATCTTGATGAACCTCTTCTCTTGCGCGTGAAGGTGAGGAGTCGTTAGCCCGATGAACGTAGCAAGCAAGCCGAAGTGAAAGGCCCGAGCAATTCCTGAGGTGAGAATCGGCAATGGCATTTTGGCCAACATGAGCTCTCCAGTAGCACTGTTTCTACAAGTCGGGGGAAGGAATTGTTGCGGGAGGATTGCTGAATTCAAATGAAGGCGCTGATATAGCGCCCTTCTTCTATGCGCAAGGGCACGGCTTCCAGCACTTGTCCCTGACATGGCCCGAGGACGCAGAGGCCATCATCAAGCCTGAAGCGCGCCCCGTGGCCATGGCAGATAATGTGCTCGGCCGCACCGTCCAGGTAAGCATGCTTGCGCCAGGGCATCGAAGCCCCCGGCCAGTGTGGACAGGAATTTCGGTAGGCGCGCAGCAGACCGCCGCGTTGTACGATGAATAGGTCGTCGGTGCCCCGACCCAGTAGATCAAAACCACGCGCCCCCGTCTGGGGCAACTCGCTCAGTTCGCAGAGTCTGAGCCAGACGGGCGCCTTAGGCTTAACCGCTAGCATTCACGGCTCAGGGTTGACTGTCGGGGCCGTTTGGCGCCCAAGTTTCACGCCAGTTGAAAAGGAAGATCTGCGATCGGTCGGCTTGAGCATTCTCCACGCGCGGCACCCAGTTGTCGTCGTGTAGATCCATGTCGGCGTCGTACTCGATGTGGCAGCCAAGCGGGGAATTGAAGTACCAGAACCAATTGCTGCCCATGACATGACGGCCTGGTCCCCAGTACGACTCATATCCCTTGCGCTGCATGTTTTGGCCAGCCAGCAGTACTTCGGTAGGACCGCCCATGTGGAAGGTGAAGTGCTCGCAGCCCAGCATGTGCGCCGGCGTCTGGATGAGAAACATGGTGTGGTGTTCAATGCAGCCGGCTGGCCGCAAGAAAGGCCCCATGCCAACGAAGCGGTCGGACAGTCGGAACCCCAAGCGCTTGATATAGAAGGACTCGGCCTTGTCCACGTCGGGTACGAAATAAACGACGTGCGAAAGGGACCGGGGCTTCGGCAACGGCGGGTTGGGGCCGCTGTTTACGCCATTGACATTGAAGCCTCGTTGCGGGGCGCCGGGGGCGTTGACCTGTTCGCCCGGGAGGTCCAGCTTGCGCCGCACCGTGACCTGAAAGCCGAGGGTGAAACCCATGTCATCGACGGACTCTATCGAGCCGTCGGCCAAGGTCTTCACCTCGCGGTCCTTGGCTAGTTCCCCGGCGATAGCGTCTAGCGTAGCTTTGTCGGCCACGCCGTAGATCGTTTTGCGCAGCTGGTTGGTTGTGGGTTGGGTCCAGCTGGGCAAGCTGGGGTCGCTGGTCTGACGGATGATGACGCCGGTGCCATCGAGCGCTGCGAAGAGGCCGTTGCCCTGGTCTTTCAACCCGTAGTCGGTCAAGAACTGAGCGCCCAACGCTACGTCGTCGACCGCAAACACAAGGTAGTCGGGTCCGATGATGTTCATTTTTTCTCCATATATGTATGGCTTACAGCGGTTCGCCGGGCACCAGATCCAGCAGTACGAAAGCCATGCGACAGGGTTTGTCGGAGCGGTTGGACCAGCTGTGGTTGGTAGCGCGCTGGACGAGGATGTCGCCTTGGCGCATCAGCACTTCGCCCTCGTCCATCATGGCGTAGATCTCACCTTCCAATACGATGGCGTAGTCCAGGGACTCGGTCTTGTGAAACCAGAAGTGGCGTGGCTTGTTGTTGTCGCGCACGCCTGATTCGTCGAGAAACTTCAGCAGCTCTTCTTGGTTGTAGAGCGAGTCAGGAGCGAAGTCGGCGACGCGCAGGATCGAGCCTTGCGACGAGTGGAAGGGGAACTTGTGCCCTTTTGGCGCAGGCTCGTCGCCGACCGCACGCGCTTCGCCGGTGGCCCACAGCACATGCGCCGCGGGGCGGCCTGGCTCCCAGAACGCGTTGGGCGCGTCGCCGTCGGACTGGATGTACGAACGCCCCTCAGCGTTGGTGCCAGTAACGATTCGGCGCACCGGGCGGTATTCGAGCTGGCGCAGGTCTTTTTTCTTCTCTTCGTTTGTTTGCATGGTGATACTCATGAATAATTAGCGGACGCTCTCGCCTGCCATGTTCTCTGGCGCGAAGAACGATTTCGAATAGGGTGCCGTGTTGATCTTGTATTGCATCTTCTGCTCGGCGCCGACCTCCATGGCAACGTAGCTGCCCGCCAGCAGGTCGTAGGCGCCGAAGCCGAAGGCAATTTGGCCCGGCACGTCCGGCATGGCGACCGGGGTCGAGAAGGCCATGCGCCAAAGCTTGTCGTTGGCGTCATAGCGGTCGGCGAGTACAGCCAACCAAGTGTCTTCATCGAGGTAGTAAACAGACTTCTTCGATGTGTGGCGCTGGCCTGGCTTAAGCGTAGCTTCCACCACCCAGACACGGTGCAATTCCCAGCGGATGTAGTCCGGGTTTAGGTGACGCGCGCCAAGGATGTCGCTGTCTTTGGTGGCCGTTAGCACGCGGTTGGAGTTGTAGGGGATGTACATCTCCTTCTTGCCAATCAGTTTCCAATCGAAGCGATCCATGCGACCGTTGAAGGTTTCGATCTCGTCGAACGATAGAACACCGGCGGCGGCTGGGGTTGGCGTGTCACAGCAGGCATTGGGCAGCTTGCGCACGCGACGCTGGCCCACCAGGTAGACCCAGGTGTTGGTATTGGTTTCGTCTATCGTCTGGTGGCCCACGATGGCCTCGCCCGCTCGAATTGCCGGGCCGTGGGTGTCGAGGCGCACCATCCAGTAGAGATCGTCGACCTTGTCGGAGCGCCCGTCCTTAAAGTAGTAGGGCGTGTTGTTCTGTTGGGTGATGTCGGACAGCAGCACGGGTTTGCCGTCGGCCGTGACTTGCCAGTTGTGTGCGTCCTTGACCCAGGACTCACTGCGCCAGCGCAATTTGTGGTTGAGCATGGCTTCCGCCCCGCTCTTCGGGATGGGGAAGGGGATGCCGCCGTAGGCGCCTTTGGGAACCGGTCCACCGCTGGACTCAGCCAGCGTGGCGTGCGTGGCGTTCTGGAAGATATTGTCGTACACGTACTGCGGCGCGGCGGCGGAGCGGTGTGTCTGGTAGACGTCGAGGCGATAGGTGTCTGGGTATTTTTGCAGCAGCGCTTTTACGCCCTCGGTCAGTTTGTCGCCATACTGATCCATGTTCTTCGCGGTGATGCGCAGCGTGGGCTTTTCGTTGGCGAAGGGGTCGGGGCGGCGGCCGCCGTTCTTGAAGCCGGGGGTGGACGTGGTCAGGCCGCCGGTCCAGGCAGGGATAGTGCCTTCCTTGTTACCGGCCTTTTCTGCGCCCAACGGGGTTAGGTCGCCTTTTAGGCGGGCGGCTTCGTTGGCAGGGACGCCGGCAATGGCAGGCGCCATCACGGCCAGGGCGGAAAGCACCGTGGCTGCGCGGGTGAGCTTCTGGAATGTCATGGATTGCTCCTCTCTTGTCGTATCGGGTCACAACGTGCGGCTGATGGACAGCGAGACGAAGTCGCGGTCCTTCATGAACTGTTGATAGGAGAAAGTCGGGGGGAAGCCAGTCATCATGGGACGGCCTGCACCGTAGAAATGCGTGTAGGCCAGGCTGAAGCGCCATACGTCGAGGTAGCTGCCCTTCACGCCGATGCTCATGTCGCCCCCGTTTTCTGCGGGCAGCGAGGGCCCCAAGGCTTGCGAACGCGAGCCGGCAGGACTCCAACTGAAGCCGATTGGCACGCTGATGTCCACGCCTGGCAGCACCTGGCGGTAGGTCGGTTCCAGCACCATGCGGAATGCCCAGGCGTCGCGAGTGGAGTTGGGGTCGAGCGCCTGGGGATTCTTCTGCACCGACAGCATGCGGTTCCACATGACTTCGGCGATCAGCGAGGCTTCGCGGGCCAGGAACGACGAGGGCAAGGTCGAGAGCGTGCTGATGTTGATATGGGCGGTGCGGCCCACGGCGTAGGCGGGGTTATTGCTGTTGTTATTAGCCGGTGTGCCCAATAGCGCCGACACGTCGTTGGCGGCGGTGGAGGCCAGGTCCTGGTTGTGTCGGACCGACCCTTCGATTGCCAATTGCATGTCGCCGAACGTGTGCGAGGCGCTGGCCCCCAAGGCGGTGATGCCCTCGTGGTAGACCAGGTGGTAATTGCTCGGAAACCCGGGGGGCACGATGTCATTTACGATCTGCTGGTTCTTGCTGTTGAAGCGCACCGCGTACAGGCCGAAGTCGGTGTCAAGCGCCGAGAAGCGCAGTTGCAGGCCGCCCTGGCCGCTGTTCTTCGCGTTCTGGTCCGGGCCGCGGAACAGCGGCTGGGGGGAACCGGGGATGAACATGGCTTCCCCGCCCGCTGGCTGGAAATCTAGGCCGGAGAAGTAGCTGCCGGCTGCTGGCAGGCGATTAGATCTCCATTCGAACTGGTAGAAAGCACCAAGCGAGACGGCGGGGGTCAGTTGCCATTGCGCTGATACTTGCGGCACGGGCAGGAGCGCTTCCTTGAATTGTGTGCTGGGCACCGATGCCAGCTTGATGACGTCGACGGGGGCCATGGCGCCCGCGATGGCGTTGCTGCCGAAGAATAGGCTTTCGCCCCATAGTACCGAGTGCTGACCAGCACGCAGGTTCAAGCGCGTGTTGCCGAGATCGAATCCGCCGAACATGAAGGCGTCCAGCAGCTCAGCGTCGCGGCCATGCAGGGTGCGGGTTGTGGGGTTGAAGCTGTTATAGGAGCCAGAGAAGCGATTGGCCGTACCCGGAGAGTTGTTGTCGTTGCTCGTGTTGTAGACGCTGTCGTACCAGGCGGCGCCGCTGACGCGCATGCCATAGCGCTTTGCATAGACTACGTCGAGCTCGCTCAGCAAGTCCACGCGGTTGGAAATCAGGCCTCGATTGAAGTTGCGGTTACCGTCGTCCGTGTTGGCAGAGAAGGCGTTACCGGTGAGCATTGAGTCGCTCTGACCGTGCACGCGAAACGCATTGCTGTATTTCAGTGTGTTGTCCCAGCGGACGGAAAGGTCCTCGTTACCAGTGTCGATACTAAATGCATGTGCCCGGGGAATTGTGCAGATCGCCGCAGCTAACGCCAGCACGCGCAAGCCGCGATTTGGTTGTTTGCAGTACGTCACCGTTTGTCTCCTCTTTTGTTGTGTGTTGGTGTTGCCTGTTTGGCGCCTTACATTGGTTCGCCAAGGAACTTGTAGGTATCCAACAGCAGCGCGGCGGTCCTCTGCGCGTTGCCCACCGGGTCTTCGCGTTCCCAACGCGAGATTTGGAACGACGCCTCCCATACGCGTTTGACGCGCGGGATGCGGCGGTTGCTATAGGCCTCGAGCGCCTGCGCGGCTGTGCCGGGGGCGGCCAGGCACTCAGCCAGCACCACAGCATCCTCAATAGCCATGCCGCCGCCAGAGGTCAGCTGAGGCGTCGGTGCGTGCGCGGCGTCGCCCATTAGGACCACACGGCCCTTATGCCACCAGGGGCCAGGCATCAGGCGGGCGTCGAAGGGGCGGAACAGCACCTGCTTGGGATTGGTCAGCTGCTCGACCGCTCGGCGGATGAGCGGCGCGGTGTAGGCGGCCAGGCGTTCCTTCAGCAACACGTCCAGCTTGTCGGACGGCATGTTCAGCGGCTTGTCGCTGTTTTCCAGGATGAACAGGTAGCAACCGTCCTTTGAGGTAGGAATCGCACCGACGCCAGCGCCCTTGTGACGGAACAGCCAGAAGCCGTCGTGCTCGGGCAGGCGGGGCGCCGAGAAGCGCCAGCAGCTCTGGCCGACGAACTCAGCGTCGTACTCAACGCCGAACACCTTGTGGCGGATCTTGGAATAGACGCCATCGGCGCCCACGACGACGTCGTATTCAGCGACGTTGCCGTTGCTGAAGGAGACCCTGACTCGGTCGCCCAGGTCTTCCAGTTCGGTGACGGTGGTGTTGTATTCGATTTTCGCGCCGGCTTCGACGGCGGCGGTTTCAAGCACGTGTGCCAAGTCGGGCCGCTTAATGCCGATGCCGGGCGGGGTAGGGTTCTCACTGATCTGGTTGCCCACGGCGTCAAACTGGCGGAAATGATCGATCTGCTGCCCGTACTCCAGGCAGGGCTCCGCCAGTTCAACCTGGTGCATCGCCCGCATGGTGTTGTGGAGAAGGCAGATGCCGGTGCCGGCAGCCGAGCTTCTCGGCGCGATTTCCACGCAGTGTGTGCTGATCCCGGCGCGGGCTAGAGAATAGGCGGCCATGGCGCCGCCGATGCCGGCGCCCACGATCAGGACGCTTTTCACGTCTGACATGACTTTCGTCTCCTGTTGTTTGTTTTGTTTGGAAGGTGGCTTAGAAGGCGACTTCGTTCTTGCCTTTCAACTGCAAGAGCTCTCGCACTTCGTCAGGCTTGGCGATCTCCAACCCCAGTTCCGTGAGAATGGTGCGGATCTTGCGCACCTGCTCGGCGTTGGATTGCGCCAGCTCACCGCGGCCGATGTAGAGACTGTCCTCCAGGCCGACGCGCACGTTGCCGCCGAGAATTGCCGACATGGTGGCCAGCGGCATCTGATTCTTGCCGGCGGCCAGGATGGACCAGTGGTAGTCGTTGCCAAACAGGCGGTCAGCTGTGCGCTTCTGGTGCATCAGGTCTTCGGGGTGGGCGCCTTGCGCGCCGCGCAGGCCGAACACGCTCTGCACGAACAGCGGCGGTTTCACCAGACCGCGCTCCAGGAAATAGGCCAGTGTGTACAGATGGCTGATGTCGTAGCACTCGAACTCGAAGCGGGTGCCGCCGGCACGACCCACGTTTTCGAGGATCCATTCGATGTCTTCGTAGGTGTTGCGGAAGATCATCCCGTTGGTGGATTGCAGGAAGGGCTTCTCCCAATCGTGTTTCCATGCGCGGTCCTTCTGCGCCATTTCGGAAAGGACCAGGTTGATTGAGCCCATGTTCAGCGAGCACATCTCGGGTTTGAGCGCGCGGCCAGCCTCGGCGCGTTCAGCAATGGGCATGCTTGGGCCGCCGCCGCCGGTGGAAATGTTGATGACTGCGTCGGTGGAATCCTTAATCGTGCCGACGAACTGGCGGAAGACATCGGGGCTGCCAGTGGGCTTGCCGGTGAGGGGGTCGCGTGCATGCAGGTGCACGATGGCGGCGCCGGCCTCGACGGCTTCGACGGAGTGCCGGGCGATTTCCTCGGGCGTCACCGGCAGGTGCGGGGACATCGACGGCGTATGTGCGCCCCCCGTGACTGCGCACGTGATGATGACTTTCTTCATCGTTGTCTCCTGTACGTTATTAACGGATCGAGCCGTATCGTTTCACAAACAAGTGAGTTGGTCAATCGGATTTCAAGCTACTGCTTGTAGGGGATTTCTCGGGTAGGTGTCAGCGCTGGCCGAATAGCCGGGTGCGCACCGAGCGCAGATGCTCACGCATGGCTTGCTCGGCGCGGTCGGGATTGTGTGCTCGGATGGCGTCCACCAACTGGTGATGCTCGTCGTCAGTGTCCTTGCGTGGCCCGATCATCGGCGAGTAGACCGCCTCAATACGCGAGTCCAGGTTGACGCGTACATGGGTGCGCATGGTGTCGTACATCAACAGCAGCAGGGCGTTGTGCGTGGCTTCTGCGACGGTGCGGTGCAGGCGCTCGTCCAAGCGCTTCCAGTGCATGAATGGTCCAGAGGCTTCCATCTCGGACAGGCATTGCTCCAGGGCAGCGATGTCTGCAGGGGTGGCGTGGATGGCTGCTTGGGCAGCTAGTTGGGGTTCCAACACTAGGCGCGCGTCCAGTAGGTCGTCCATGCTGATTGCGGCAGAGAGGCTGGCGTCATCGGCTTGAATCTGGCGCGGGCCGATGAATGTGCCCTTGCCGACGTGGCGCCAGATCAAGCCTTCGCTTTCCAATCGCTTGAGCACCGTGCGCAGGCGTCCGCGGGACATGCCTAGCGTTTCGCACAGCTTGGGTTCCGGCGGCAGACGCAGGTTGGCCTCTGTGCCTGCGCGGGCTTGGATGTAGTCACGGAGGTGGGTGACATCATCATCAATCAAGTTCATGTTTGTAAATCAATTTGGTAATTGGTGTGCATCATATGTGTCATATGATACGTCCTTTACCTCAGTAGTTTACCCGCCATAGGAGCAATCAAATGATGAATTCCACCGACTGGGTAGTCGATCAAGCACATGCGCATATCGGATTTTCGGTCCGTCACCTCGGGCTGACCAGCACGCCTGGAGTGTTCAAGCGGTTTTCCGCGCACTTGCAGTTCGATGATCAACGCATCGAGGCATCCAGCGTGTCGCTCGAAATCGATGTGGCCTCCATCGACACTGCGCTTGAAATGCGCGACGAGCACCTGCGCGGCGCGGACTGGTTCAACACTCAAGTGCACCCAAGGGCTGTATTCGTCTCCCGCGCGGTACGACGAGGCGAGCGCGCGAACTATGTAATTGAAGGTGACTTGACCCTGCGCGGCGTCACTCTGCCGGTCGCTTTCGACGCCGCGCTGACGGGGCGCGCGGTCAATCCCTGGACCCAGGCGCCGGTGGTCGGATTCGAGGCGGTCGCTACCATCAGTCGTGGGGGCATATGGCATGGGCGCCTTTCCCGGGGCATTGTCGGATGAGGTGCGCTTGAAGGTTGAGATCGAGCTAACGTCACAAAATGATGCGCATCAATAAAACTAATTGACACGTTATTTGTTGCAAATTAAGCTGTCCTGACTTACCCCGGCGATGACCATCATGAGCATATCCCATTCCCCCGTTTTCGTCTCTAGTGATACGGCACGGACCGTATTTAATTGGAGGGAAGCTATCCAGGCCCTGCAGGCCGCCTACTCACAGCCCATTCCGCCCCAGTCGACGCCGGCCCGCAGCGTGGCCGCCGTCGGCAAGACGTGGTTGCGCACGCTGTCGGCCGTGCCGGTGGGCGGACGCTACTACGGTGCCAAGGTCATGGGCGCGGCGATGGGTAGCGCCAAGCCTGGCGTGGAATACGCGATTGTTCTGTTTGACCGTGAAACTAGCCGCATCGCGGGTCTGGTCGATGGCGCGCTGGTGACCGGCTTTCGTACCGCGGCCACCTCGGCCGCCGCGCTCGATCGTCTGGCGCCACCGACTCCGGCGCGCCTGGCCGTGTTGGGCAGCGGGCTTGAGGCCTCGATGCACGTGCGCGCTATCGCCAGCGTGCGTGAACTGACCGAGGTGGTCGTGTTCAGCCCGACGCCCGAGAAACGCGCCGCGTTCGCCGAAGCGGTGACGCGCGACTTGGGCGTGTCAGGCGCGCGGCGTCGCCTCCGGCCAGGAGGCAGTGGACGGCGCGGACATCGTGCTGTGCGCGGCCCGTTCGCGCGGAGAGCTTCCCATCTTATACAGCGACTGGCTGACGCCCGAGGCGACCATTGTTTCCATCGGTTCAACCGTGCCCTCGCAGCGCGAGATTGACGCCTCGGTCGTGGCCCGCAGCGACATCATCGTGTGCGACATGCTGGAAGAAGTGCTGGAGGAAACCGGCGACATGCTCGCCGCCAAAGAGGCGGCCATCAGCTTTCACGATAAGTCTTTCAGCATGGTCGAGCTGATGAGCGGCAAGCTCGAAGACAAACTGGCGCGCGCGCGGACGCGCATGTTCAAGTCGGTTGGCGGCGGTCTGCAGGACATCGTGGTGGCCGAACTGATCCTGACTCGCGCGCTGGAGAGGGGCCTGGTGACGCTACCTGCCCATCGAATTCGAAAACAAGAGCATCTGAACAACAATCACGGAGAACACGCATCATGGCCAGTTACACCAAGAAGGAAGCCCGTGAGTGGGCAAAGCAAGCCCTTGTCGGCGTCGCCAACGTCACGATCCCGACGATGACCAATGACTTCACGCGCATCAACGAAAAGGCGATCCGCCACGACGTGCGCCTGACTATCGAGCACGGCTTCATCGGCTCCCTGGCGGTGTCCGAAGTGCCGCTGTCGCTGGAAGAGCACGATCAGTTCCAACAAATCATGGTCGACGAAGCCAAGGGCAAGCTCCTCGTCGTGCACCACGCCATCTTCAACACGCTGGAAGACAACATCGCGGCGGTAAAGCGCGCCGAAGCCAATGGTGCTGACCTGGTGCTGCTCGGCTACCCGCCGCACTTCTATCCGAAATCGCTGGACGACGTGTATGAGTACACGCAAGGCAGTTTGCGATGCGACCAATCTCGGCGTAATCGTTTTCCCGGTGCCGACTTGGGGATTTGGTCGCCTACATCCGGCCGACATTCCGGTGGCCGTGCTGCGCAAGCTGGTCGACAACTGCCCGAACGTCGTGGCAATCAAGGCCGAGGGCGGCATGCCGTACTTCATGTCTGCCATTGAGGTGCATCGCCATTTCCACAAGGAGGTAGTGATTGCCTCGCCGCTGGAATACGAATACATCCCGCTGGCGCAAGTTGTCGACATCCCGTTCTGCGGCACCAATTACAGTGCCTTCTTCGGTCCATGGATTCCCCGTGCGCACAAGCTGATCCGCGAAGGCAAATACGATGAGGCTACCGACCTGTACTACAAGCTCGAGCCAATGCGCCGCGCGGTGTCCACACTTGGCTTCGGTGGTCAGGGCCTGTCCAACCGCCTTCTGTGGAAGTACCAAAGCTGGCTGCAGGGCTACAACGGCGGCCCGGTCCGCCATCCGACCGCGCGCGTGCACGGCAAGGACATGGCGCTGCTGCGAAACGCTACTCAAGCGGCCGGCCTGAACCCGACCAGTTCGCCGGACGAAGAATTCTTCATCGGTCGCAACCCGGTCTGAGGTATAGCCATGAGTGACGTGAAGAAACTACCGCTGAAGGATCCGGACCTGCTGCGCCAGGCCATGCTTATCGACGGCAAGTGGGTGCAAGCCGACAGTGGCCAGACCATTGATGTCGTCAACCCAGCTACCGGCGAACTGGTGGCGTGCGTGCCCTAATGGCGGCGCGGCAGAGACCAGGCGTGCCATCGAGGCGGCTGAGCGCGCCATGAGCGGCTGGCGCAAGACTTTGCCCAAGGAACGTGCCAAGGTGCTGCGCAAGCTGTACGACCTGATGCTCGAGAACATCGAGGACCTGGCCGTCATCATGACCGCTGAGCAGGGTAAGCCGCTGGTCGAGTCGCGCGGCGAAATCCTCTACGCTGCCGGCTTCATCGAGTGGTTCTCGGAAGAGGCACGCCGCATTTACGGCGACATTATTCCGCAGAACGTGCACGGCCGCCGCATCTTGGCACAGAAGGCGCCCATCGGCGTGTTTGCGGCAATCACGCCGTGGAACTTCCCCTCGGCGATGATCACCCGCAAGGCTGGCCCGGGCTGGGCCGTGGGCTGCGCTGGCGTCATTAAGCCGGCCAGCCAGACGCCGCTGTCGGCTCTGGCGTTGGCCGTTCTGGCTGAGAGAGCGGGCCTGCCACCGGGCGTGTGCAATGTAGTCACCGGCTCGGCCCGAGCCATCGGCGGCGAGCTGACGGCCAATTCCATCGTGCGCAAGCTGTCGTTCACCGGCTCTACTGAAGTGGGAGCGCAGTTGTTGGCCCAATGTGCGCCGACCATCAAAAAGACCAGTATGGAGTTGGGCGGCAACGCACCCTTCATCGTGTTTGACGATGCGGACGTGGACGCCGCGGTGAAGGGCGCGCTGGCGGCCAAATACCGTAACACTGGCCAGGCCTGTGTTGCGGCCAACCGCTTGTTGGTGCAATCCGGCATCTACGACGCGTTCGCGAAGAAGCTGGCCGAAGCCACGGCCGCACTGAAGGTTGGCAACGGTATGGAAGAGGGCGTGGTGCAGGGGCCGCTGATCAACGAGGACGCGGTGCTCAAAGTCGAGGAACACATCACCGACGCCGTGTCTAAGGGCGCTCGCGTGGTCGCCGGCGGCAAGCGGCACAAGCTGGGTGGATTCTTCTTCGAGCCCACCGTGCTGGCCGACGTGCCGCACGACGCGCTCATCTTCAACGAAGAGACCTTCGGCCCGGTAGCGCCGCTGTTCCGTTTCGAGACCGAGGCGGAAGCAATCTCCTTGGCCAACGACACGCCGTTTGGCCTGGCTGCGTACGTCTACGCACGCGACGTGGGTCGCATCTTCCGCATCGTGGAAGAGCTCGAATTCGGCATGGTCGGCGTCAACGAGGGCATGATCTCGACCGAGGTTGCGCCGTTCGGCGGCGTCAAGACTTCCGGTCTGGGACGCGAGGGCTCCAAGTATGGCGTCGACGACTACCTGGAGATCAAGTATGTGGCTCTTGGGGGTCTTTAATATACGATACGGATCGTATATTATCTGCGAAATAAAAAGCCAGTAAGCAGCTGGAGGAGACAGAACTATGTACAGGGCCTTAAGCCTAGAGGGCAAGGTCGCCATCGCGACGGGCGGGGCTGGCGGTATCGGCCAAGCCACCGTCGAACTGATGATAGGCCGTGGCGCGCGCGTCGCCATTGCCGACATCGCGCTGGATCGCGCGCAAGCGGTCGCTGCGAAGTACGGCGATGCCGCGATTGCTATTGGCGTGGATCTCTCCGACGAGGCCTCGATCAAGGCCATGGTCGCCCGTGCGGTCGAGCATTTCGGCCGCCTCGACATCTTGCACAACAATGCAACCGCCGTCGGCCAGCAACTGGTCGCCGCCGATAACGGCATCGGTGAGATGGCGACCGAAACCTGGGACACCTTCTTCAACACCAATTGCCGCGGCACCATGATCGTGACCCGTGAAGCGCTGCCGCACTTGGTCAAGAGCGGTGATGGAGCCATTGTCAACACCGTGTCCGGCATGGCGTTGCAGGGCAACATCCGTTTCCATGCCTACAGTGCGACCAAGGCCGCAATGATGCAGATGACGCGCGCCGTGGCCACGGCCTACGGGCGCAAGGGCGTACGTTGCAATGCGGTCGCGCCGGGTCTGGTACTGACCGAAACGGTGGCCAAGGATTTCCCCTCAGCGATGCTTAAGCTGGTGATGGATGAAACCCCACGTGATCGCGTCGGCGCACCGGAGGACATTGCCGAAGCCGTGGCGTTCCTGGCTTCGGACGCAGCACGAAACATCACTGGGCAGACGCTCGTTGCCGATGGTGGCGTGTCGATCCACATCCCGGGATTCTCTGCATACCGCGAATTTTTCGGAGACTGAGGATGGGTTTTGAAGACATCCGGATGAGCCGCCGCTCGTTGCTCATCGCCACCGGCAGCGCCGCGGCGTTGGCCGCGGTTGCGCATCCTTCGCTGTTTGCTGCTTCCGCTGCAATTTCCGCTTCGGTGGAAGTGCCGAGTCCTTCCGACATCCGCTACATCGTCATGGATCGTCGTTATCCGCAAAGCCTGGCGTATGCCAAGGCGCAGGCAGAGAAGAGCGGCAAGCCGCTTGAAGTTACCGACGGCCTGACCCGCCTGTGGCAGGAACACCTGCATCCGCTGTGGCAACAGGGCGAAGGCGCCGTTGCCGGCCTGACCACGCTCGCGGTGTGGCAGTGCCTCGCCGAGCAGGCGCGCAGTCACGCATTTCGCACCCGTGTGCTGACGCCGTTGGCTGACAACGACAGTCACCCCGACAACCTCGTTTCCTGGATCATCGCGTGACACCATGAGAACCCCACCGAACGTAGCTCCCAAAGTCTTCGCCAACGCCCTCCAGGAATTCGCCAAGGTCGTCGGCAAGGATTGGGTACTCACCACCGACGAAGAACTGTTCCCGTACAAGGACGCCTATGCGCCGACGCGCGACACGCCGGAAGACCGCAGCGCCGCTGCCGCCGTGGCGCCGGCATCGGTCGAGGACGTGCAGGCCGTGGTGCGCATCGCCAACAAGTACGCTATTCCGCTGTACACGATTTCCACCGGCAAAAACCTTGGCTACGGCGGCTCCGCGCCGAATCAATCCGGCAGCGTGGTACTCGACCTGAAGCGGATGAACCGCATCATCGAGGTCAGCGAGAGCAATGCCTACGCCATCGTCGAGCCGGGTGTCAGTTACTTCGACCTGTACAACTACATCCAGGAGAAGGGCCTGAAGCTGTGGATCGACACCGCCGATCCGGGCTGGGGCAGCGTGCTGGGCAATGCGGTCGACCACGGCGTGGGCCACACCCTGTCGCGCTTCCGCGATCACTTCGGTTCGCATTGCGGCATGGAAGTGGTGCTGGCCAATGGTGAAGTGGTGCGCACCGGCATGGGCGCGCTGCCCGGCGCGAAGACCTGGGGCCAGTACAAATACGGCATGGGCCCAAGCGTCGATGGCATTTTCTCGCAGTCCAACTTCGGCATCGTCACCAAAATGGGCATCTGGCTGATGCCGGCGCCGGAAGCCTTCCTCGAAGGCACGATCTACGTTCCGCGCTACGAAGACCTGCATCCCCTGGTCGAACTGCTCAAGTACGCCGAGAACACCGGTCTGGCGCCTGGCACGCCAGAACTGCTCAGCCCGCTACTGGGCGTGAGCAACAAGACCCAGCATCTGGTGGAAGCCTTCTACAAGGGCCCGCCGCAGTTGCCGAAGGGGCAGGCGGACCTGGTCGCCAAGGCCAAGGTCGGTTATTCGGCAGAACTGGCCAAGTACGGCGCCGACAACAAGATCCCGTACTGGGGCCTGAGCCTGAAATTCTACGGCCCGCGGAAGGTGGTCGCCGCGCAGTGGGAAGCAGTGCAGGAACTGGCAAGCAAGGCGATCAAGAACGCCGCCTTCCAGTCCGGCCCGATCCAGACCGACCCGCGCAAGGCCGCCGCCGAGTGGACTTTCTACCCGCAGGACGCAGGCGTGCCGAACATGGATTTCTTCGGCATGGGCACGCGCGCCGGCGGCAATCCGAACCCGATGCGCGGGCACATGTGGTTCTCGCCTGTCATTCCGCAGAGCGCCGAAGGCATCCTCGATGCCAACCGCGTGTTCGACGAGGCCGCGCGCACCGTTCCCGCCCTGCAGAACGTCCCGATCTGGAACCTGCGTCCGTTTGCGCTGCCGGCGCCGTTCTACGAACGTACCTTCCTGTTCATCGTCGGCTTTCCGATTACCGATGACCTGGCCCTGAACAAGTCGATCATCAGCGCCTACCGCACCTTGCTCGACATCGGTGCTAAGCATGGCTGGGGCGAATACCGCTGCCATACGGAATTCCAGGACCAGGCGATGGGCCTGTACTCGTACAACAACAACAGCCTGCTGCGCCTGCACGAAGCCATCAAGGACGCCGTTGATCCCAAGGGCATCCTGTCTCCGGGCCGTTATGGCATCTGGCCGAAAAACCAGCGGAAGAACGCCAAATGAAGAACATTAAAACGATATTGCTGGCGGCGATGGTGTGCTGGGCCAGCTCCGCCACGGCTGGCGGCAACGCTCCCAGTGGCGCGGTGAGTGGCCAGGGCAAGGCTATTTTCGACAAGTGGTGCGCGATGTGCCACGCGGTGGGCGAACATATGCCCGGCACGGCGTCGCTGCAGGCCAAGTACGGCGGCAGCATTCCCGCCGTGCTGGAAGAGCGCAAGGACATGAACCCGGACTTCATTCGCCATTTCGTGCGCAATGGCGTGCTGATCATGCCGGCTTTCCGCAAGACTGAAATCACCGACGCCGATCTCGACGCGCTGTCGACCTATCTGAGTTACAAAAAATGAAATACGCGGACAAAATCAGCCGTGATTTGCGTGTGGGCCGCCTGCATGACAAGGTGGTGCTTCTCACCGGCATCGGCAGCGGAATGGGTCGCGTGACGGCGCGGCTGTTCGCGAGCGAGGGCGCGATCGTCGTGGGCTGCGACATCAACCCAGAAACGACCGCTGAAACAGCGCGGCTGGTGGAGTCCGATGGCCATTCGATTGACGCTGTCGCCCCGGTCGATCTCAGCAGCCGCGATGCTGTGTCGCGTTGGGTGGACGCCGCCGTCGCTAAGCATGGCCGCATCGATGTGCTCTACAACAACGCCAGCATGCCCCGTTTCGCGCCGTTCGCGGCGCAGAGCGATGAGGACTATGTCTTCACGATCCAGAACGAGTTGGATCTGGTCTGGCGCGCCTGCCAGGTCGCATGGCCGCATCTGGTGAAGTCGCGCGGCGCGATCGTCAATATTGGCTCGGGCGCGGGTATCCAGGGCGCGCGTGCGCTTCCACAGGCGGCGCACGCCGCCGCGAAGGGAGCCGTGCTTGCGCTGACGCGCCAACTCGCGGCAGAGGGGATCGCGGTCGGCGTGCGCGTCAACTCGGTGAGTCCCGGCGTCATGAACACGCCGCCGGTCCAGGCGATGTTCCGTGACATGGGTGACAAGGCGCCGGTGGCCGAGATCGTGGAGCGCACGATCTCGGGGCAGCCCGGTGATCCGGTCGCCGTCGCCTACGCGGGCCTTTACCTTGCCTCCGACGAGGCGCAGTGGGTTACCGGAACCAATATCTTGGTGGACGGCGGCGCGAGCGCAATCATGTAGCGCGTGGGCGGAGTGCAGCGATTGCCAACTCCCAATCCTCATTCACAGACAAGATTTTCGATGACGACGACAACGACCGCGGTGCTCGCAAGCCCTCTCAAGATCAACAAGCTCGAAATCAAGAATCGCATCATCCTCGGGCCGATGGCGGTGCTGCGTCCGACCGATGACGGCCGGCCGAGCGAGCAGACCATCGCTTTCCTGACGCGGCGCGCCAAGGGCGGAGTGGGGCTCATCATCGTCGGCGGCTCGGTGGCGAGCGAGCGGGCGTGGAACGAGTCGCCGTTCTCCCCGAACGTGCGTTTCGACAAGGACGAGTTCGTTCCCGACCTCAAGCGGCTGACGGACGCTGTGCATGCATACGGCACGCCAGTCTTCGCGCAGTTGTTCCCGAGTTTCGGTCGGATGGGTGTGCCGCGCAACGGCAACTGGATATCGTCTGCCAGCCCGACACCGGTCGACTTGGGGGCGGGCAGCCTGCCAGAGAACCTCTACATTCCGGGCGGACGCGTCACGCCGGTACCCAAAGAGGCCACGATCGGTGAGATCAAGGAACTGGAAGCTGCAGTCGTCTCCGCGGCGCGGCGCGCCAAGGCGGCGGGCTTCGACGGTGTGGAGATCGGCGCGCATATGTGCTATTTCTACTCATCGTTCCTTTCGCCGCTCGCAAACCAACGCACGGACGAGTACGGTGGTTCGGCCGAGAACCGTGCCCGGGCGCTGCACGACGTGGTCGCCGCGGTGCGCGCCGAGGTAGGCTCCGATTACCCGGTCGGCATCCGCATGAGCGTCAACGACCACATGCCAAATGGTCAGGGGCCAGAAGGCTTCGCCGAGGTGGCCGCGCACATTGTCAAGGCCGGCGTGGATTTCATTTCGCTCAGCGAAGGCAACTACGAGTCCATGGGTGAGAACGTCACGAGCATCTCCGGCAACATGCTCGCGCACGGCGAGCCACAGGCTTTCCGCAAGGCGGTGGGCAGCGATGTTAGGCTGTTCCTTTCCAGCACGCCCGATCCGAAGCAGGCCGCCGAGGCTATCGAGGCCGGGCATGTCGACGCAAGCATGCTCGCCCGGCAGATGCTGGCTGACCCGGATTACGCCGCGAAAGTTACCGAGGGGCGCGAGCGGGAAATCGTGTGGTGCGACCATGCGAACTCCTGCCTACGCCGGCTGATCCTTAACGTGCCGGTGGCTTGCCATAAGAATCCTGAGATGGGCCGCGAGGATACGGGCGCCACGCAATCCAGCCTCGTCCAGAACGCCATCGTGTGGGCCACCGGCAATCGGACGCTGATGACATTGGCCGACAAGCTGGCTCGCATGAATCAAAAATAAGTCAATGCAGACGAAGTGGACCTGCAGATGTTCGCCAAGCGGGCCTGGGTGCTCGACGCTGCGCGGGGCGGCCGACAAGGCCGGCATCAGTACCGTGCTGCTTGCCGAGGAGCGCCGCTCGGTTTCACTGCGCTTGTGGCATAACACGGGGATCGACTAATGGCGAGGCGGACAGCGCTGGAGGCGGATCAGACCCGTCTGACGATTATGTGCGCCGCCGTGCAACTGTTCTGCTCCGCAGGTTATGCACGTACCACGCTGGAGGAGATCGCCCGCCTTGCAGGCGTTACCCGAGGCGCTGTGTACTGGCACTTCGAGAGCAAGCAAAGGTTGCTGGAGAGCGTGTGCCACGATGCCGTGGAGGCTTTAGAGGAAGCCTTTTCGACCGAGTCACCATCCTCGCCGCTCCAGGCCATGGTGGCTACTGCCGAGGCCCTCTTCCGCACCGTGGTCGGGCAGGGCGACGCGCTGAATATCAGCGCGCTGCTTTTCAAATGGGGCCGGCAGGGCGGTTCCGATATCATCCGCGACCAACGCATCGCGCTCAGCGTCCGGTTGCGCAGCCATGCCGGCGGATGCCTCGAGCACGCCGTGGCTGCGCGGCTGTTACCGGCGCGCACCAATATACTGACGGCGGCGTTCGCCTATGAGGCCTATGTGTTCGGTATTGTCGAAAGCTGGCTGTTCGAGCCGAGCTTCGACTTGGCCGCGCAAGCGGGCGAACTGGCGGGCAAGGCAGTTGGCTTGGTCGGGGCGTTACAGTGGCACGTAGCAAATCAGTAAGGCGACGCATGGCTAGCGCGTTCAATTGGGTGCTCTCCAGTTAATCCAGCCACTGCTGCTGCCACCTAAGCCTCCAGGTACGACCGGGTATACGACGGGTCGTGGAACAAGTCATAGACCACGTGGGCTTGCGGGCAATGCATGCGCACCTCCAGGTCGTGGGCGGTGTTCATGTCCATAACCGCCGCGCGCAGCCGAGCGCATCCGTCTGGGCCGAGCAGGACGAATGTCCTCGCGCGAACGCCCACGCCCTACCCACAGCACCCGCGCGCGCGACGGCTCGACGATGACCGTGGCATAGCGGTGGCCTTTCTGAATGGCAAACTCGTCCATGGCGATGACCGTGACCCCGCTCAGGTCCTCCGGCCCCAGTTCCTGCTCCAGGTGGTGCTGGTCGATTCGCTTGACCGCCGTCTAGGACGGCCGGTAGAACTTGGCAACATGGCGCAGTGACATTACCTTGCACAGCGGTGCCACGCTGGCGGCCAGCCGCGTCGTTACCCGTGCATAGGGAGTCAGCCAGTCGAGGCGCTCTAGCTTCCGCCACATCGCCGGCAGGCCAGGCGCAGCCTCGGGATGATCAGTTCGACCGGCAGCGCGAACACCGGCTGATCACGCACACGCTGCTCGCCCCGGTCATGCACGGCGCTGACGCCACGGCCACAGCCACTGCAGTACTGCCGCCGCGCTTTCGGCTCAAGCCGCATGGCGCACCAGCGCTATCCATTGGGGTTGATCGCAACACGCACCCATCGTGTCGGACCCCATCGCAGCAAACCTCGACCGCCTCGTCACAAGCCTCTATCCACATGCCGCCTACAAGGCTTGCTCAGGCCTAAATTGGGTTGGGGGGCTGGGGTTGGTCCAGCCAATCTCGAACACCATCTCGTCCAGGGATTGCCGTCTGGCCCAGCACGAATGACGTTCTTCAACATCAAGTGTAGAGGAACGAGGTTCGTGGGAGTGGAAAGAAATTGGGGGAGGGTGCCACGTTGCGACTAAGGTGATGATGTTTCCCAGATGAGTATCGGAGGCCACCATGTCACTACGCTGGACTCTTTGCCTACAATCCCATGCGGACGATGGGTGCGTCGAAACTATCCAACTCGGGACAGTAGAGCGACCAACGTGTAACGCGGAGCCTGCAGACTTCGGTCTTTCGCTGCGAGAACTGCGGCCGCTGGCTCTCGCCCTTCAACAGACTGTGGCACAGCAGCAGATCTACGCTTACGATCGTGCCAAGAGAAGGTGTCCGCATTGCGGAGCGTATCGCCGCATCAAAGATTGGCGACCACGCACGTTCGATACTGCACTAGGCACAATTCACGTTCGCGTTCCACGGGTTGTGGCTTGCACGTGCCTGCCGGAGCCGCTTGATGAGAGCGGCGATATAGAAGACTACAGGGAAACGTTGTGCCCCATCCAACGGCTTCTTCCCTCACGAACTACCCCCGAGCTGGCCTACCTGTGTGCGCGTCACGGAGTGGATTTGCCCCCGTGTCCCCGGACACGGTCACACCCTTAGGTTGATAAGACCATCGCACGTCTGAACTCCCGCGGCGAGCGGTAATTCAGGGCGCTATGGGGGTGCTGCTCGTTGTAATGCTCAAAGGCGATGGCCAGATTGCGAACCGCCGTCTCGGCATCAGGCTTGGGCATGAAGGCGACGTAGTCGCGCTTCATGGTCTTCACGAAGCTCTCGGCCATCCCGTTGCTCTGCGGGCTGCAGACCGGCGTGGTCAGCGGCTTCAAGCCGATGGCCGACGCAAACGCCCTGGTCTTGTCGGCCGTGTAGCCCGAGCCGTTATCGGTCAGCCATTCAATTTCCGTCGGCGTCTTCAGCGCGTTTCCAAAGCGATTCTCGACGGCGGCCAACATCACGTCGCGGACCACGTCACCGCTATGCCCGCCGGTGGTCGCCACCCAGCTCATCGCCTCGCGGTCGCAGCAGTCCAGGGCGAACGTCACGCGCAATGGCTCGCCGTTGTCGCAGCGGAACTCAAAGCCGTCAGAGCACCAGCGCTGATTGGTTTTCTCTACAGCAACCTTGCCGTCATGCCGGCGCTGAGGCCTCGGCGGAACCGCTCTGCGTTGCAACAGCAGGCCGTGCTCACGCATGACCCGGTAGATACTATGGAAGGGCTGGCCCAAGTAAGCCCCTGGAGTAAAACGAGGATTCGGATAACCCGCTTTTCGAAAGGAGCATGCAAATGAATGCGCCTGAAACAGCCCTTCAAGGACAGGATACGGCAGTCATCGGTCGGCTGTACATAGCCTTTGAATTGGGCGAGAAGAGCTGGAAGCTGTCGTTGGGTGACGGCGTGCACGCGCCGAGCCGGTGCACGGTCGCGGCAAGTGATATGGCGTCGGTGCTAACAGCGATCTCGAAGGCCAAGGCACGTTGCGGCCTGGCCGGGCAAGCGCCGGTGCGCAGTTGCTACGAGGCCGGCCGTGACGGCTTCTGGTTGCACCGCTGGCTCACGGAGCAAGGTACCCATAACCTGGTGGTCGATTCGGCCAGTATTGAAGTCAACCGCCGTGCACGGCGCGCCAAGACGGACCGACTCGACGGTGACAAGCTGCTGTCGATGTTGATGCGTTACCACGCTGGCGAGCGGCGGGTCTGGGCAGTCGCGCGGGTCCCAACACCAGAGCAGGAAGATGAGCGGCGTTTGCACCGCGAGCTCGGGCGGCTCAAACAGGAACGCACGGCCCACAGCAACCGGGTTCGTTCGCTGCTGATATTGCATAACCTGCGGGTCGCCCACATCGGTGACCGCCTTTGGAAGCCATGGTGGAACGAACATGGCCCGCAACTGCCCCCTGGCTTGCGTGCCGAGATCGAGCGCGAAGTCGTGCGACTGGCGCTGGTGAAAACGCAGATCAAGACAATCGAAGCCCAGCAGCGCGAGGCGGTGAAGCTCAGCGCGCAGCCAGCCATCGCGCTGCTCGCGCGGCTCAGCGGGATCGGCGTGGGCAGCTCCTGGCTCCTGGTCAAGGAGCTGTTTGGCTGGCGGCGCTTTCACAACCGGCGCGAAGTCGCAGGTTGCCTCGGACTGGCGCCGACGCCCTACAGCAGCGGCGAAAGCCAGGTCGAGCAAGGCATCAGCAAGGCGGGCAACAAACGAGCGCGCTGGCTGATGATTGAACTGGCCTGGAGCTGGTTACGCTACCAGCCAACGAGTCATCTCACGCAATGGTTCAATGAGCGCTTTGCGCCAGGCGGCAAGCGCACGCGGCGCGTCGGTATCGTTGCACTCGCCCGCCGACTGGCGATTGCCCTGTGGCGCTATCTCGAGTACGGCGAGATTCCCTCCGGGGCAAGCCTCAAACCAGTAGCGAAGGGATGCCGGCCTTGAGCGTGTCAGGGCTAAGCGGGTAACGATAGCAGGTCAGCGCGCCCGTAAACGGGTCGGGCTACCTCTGCCGGGTAGCCGTCGTTTTAGATGGGGCGCGCAGGTAACAGGGGCAGTTCCAGCGCTTTGCGCATGTGGTATGTGGTGCCCGGCCCTGCGCCGGCACGGATAGAAGATAGTCCGGGCAGTAGCCCGGCCATTGAGCACCCCGACCTCCGGCTTCGTGCCGCGTCAGTTCGCGAACGAAAATTAATGGCTTGCAAGGAGGAAGAGTATCGCGCCCCCAGATATGCCTGCGACTGAAATCCAATACTGAAGGGGCTTGACAACCTCGCCCCCATAGAAGACCCGTTTCACGTTGACTGGCGGGGCACTTTGGCGCTCGCGCTCCCTACGCAGTACACCCCAGACCCGGCGATAGCCGTAGCTGGGCAGATGCGCGACCGCATTGCGAATCTCCTCGACCAACCCTGCATCGTCGGTTTGCCTGGCGCCGCGCCCATCCTGCCAATCTGCAGGACGAGTCAGCTTCTCTGCCACATTCGAGCGCGCTACACCGAGAACTTCGCAGACCCGCTTCACAGGTCGTCCCCCGGCAATGAGGGTGAGCGCGCAATCCATTTTCGCGACTTCATCACCTCCACTGCCTCGCGCAGAATCTCATTCTCCATGGTCTTCTTACCCAGCAGGCGTTGCAGCTCACGAACTTGCTTGAGCGCATCGCTCAACTCGGAGGCGGGCACCACCTCCTCCCCAGCACTGACGGCAGACAGGCTGCCGTCCTGGTACAGCTTGCGCCAATGAAAGAGCTGGTTCGGATTTACGCCATGCTGGCGCGCCACCATCGACACTGTCTTACCCGGCTCGCAGCTCTCGCGCACCATCGCGAGCTTCTCTTCCGGCGACCACCGCCGCCGGCGCTCCGGTCCCGTCAACACTTCCACCAATTCCTGCTTCGTTTTAGTCATAAACACAGTCGTATGCCTACCCGCTATTGTAAGTGGGGGACTGTGTCCGGCGATTCAGGGGGCCGCTCCACGGAGCAACAGAATCATACAGGTCTGCTGCGGCCGTCGTTTCTGCGCTGACATCGGTCTCTTGCCTGTCTCATATGCGCGTCCGACGCGAGACGATCAAGATCGGTGAGTACATTGAAGACCGCCAGTTCGCATTGGGTTGGGGCTCGGATCCTCAGTGCGAGGAACGGGCGAAATCGCTTTCGATGGCTATTGACAGTACTGTGGTTACAGCCTATCCATTCGAGGAGATCTCTAAGTTTGAGGTGCTCGCAGGCCGAATTGAACGAGAGGGTAGGATGACAAGGCGATTCGCCTGCGCAATTCCTCGTCGAACCCTGGCGCGTGTTTTAGTGAGCGCAGCCTTGAAGCAGTGCGGTTGGTCTCCGTCGACGTTCGTGGACGTCGTTAACGACGGTGCAAGCGGGATGCGAAGCCTGGTGACCCAAATCGCGCCTCGAGTAGCGTCGCCAATGCTCGACTGGTTCCACCTTGCGATGAAACTTCACGCGATACGATCACCGCTGTTCTCGCGCCACTACTTTCTACCGCGCCCAGAAATCTTCTCACGGTGCGAAAAGATATGGCGCAAAATACGTGATGCACTGTGGAGAGGCCGAGCGGCAATAGGTATAGAGTTGACCAGGACGTTGGCTGCCTCCATGAAAGAGGAGGCGTTGAAGCGTGAAAGCTTCTATGGCCCTGCCGCAGCGACTACCTTCGGTGCTGCCAATCGGCTCCTCAGTTTTCTCCAGCACAACGCAGCCATCCTTGTTGACTATGCGCGCGCAAGGCGGGCGGGGAGGCGAATCTCTACCGCTCCGGCAGAATCAGTGATGAATCATTTGATCAACCGCCGCCTGTCCAAACGACAGCAGATGCGGTGGTCTATCAACGGTGCCCACTACCTTCTCCAGGCGCGAGTCGAACTGCTGGATGGCAAGCTGGAGGAGCAATTCATCTGTAAGTACCCACACTTTCGGTCGCCGTAGATCCAACTGAGCACGTAGACGGGCGCATCCCCCAACTTCGTTCCACTCCCACGAATCACGATCTTCAACACTTCAACATGAGCGTTGCCCTATACGCCAAAATTAAAATGCAATTAATCGCCAAGCTTCGCCTGCAACCGTCAATCGCCGGCGGGGTCATGAGGAAAACGGCGATCAGCTACCGGAGGGCACTGCACGCGCCAATGCGCCTGGGCCTCCTGGATGGGCGGAACGACGCCAAGCTTCTCCGCCAACATCCGCTCATACACGCCAAAGTGCCTGTCCACTTCCGCCTGACTGACCACCACCACCTCCATGTTGACCTGCTCGACCCTCAGTCCAAATATCGTGGCCAAAGCCAATTCAAGATGAGGTGCCGCTTCCCTGTCTTTTTCGAAAGTCGTACCGACGCTGATCGTATAGGCTTTCTCGCCTTGTCCAGTGACCTCGACAAGGCGGGCGCCCGCGCTCAAGTTATTCTCGATGGCAATCCTGGCCAGTTCCGCCACACTCCGCGTTCTCTCGGTCGGGAATCCGCGCGCGCATCTGAGCCGCACCCGATGGGTGCCCAGCGTCAGCCATTCAGAATCGAACTCCATCGAAATCTCCCTTTGGAAGCAAATGTAAGGATTCATACCAGTGTGGGAGCGTCAAGCAATCGCTTTGTTCCTTCCTTCGCCGCTACGCTAGTTCACCCATCGTTGCAGGCTGGCGCCGCGCAAGCGGACCGCCCCACTAGATTGCCGGCCAGCTCACTTGACTTCGATCTTCCTGACGGCTGACGGCGGCGAACCCGACTTGGGTAGATGCAATGTCAATAGGCCTCGTTCAAATTTCGCATCGACGTGATCCAGGTCGAGACCATCCGGCAGGGGAATACTACGCATGAACGCGCCATACGCTCGCTCCAAGCGGTAACAGCCGTTTTCCTCGCTCCGAATATCCTGCTTCTTCTCACCTCGCGGCACCAGCGCTCCGTCCTCGATGGAAGTCTGCACGTCTTAGCGGTCCATACCCGGCAACTCGGCGGTGATCCTCAGCGCCGCGCCATCGTCGACCACGTCGATCCGGGGCTGGAAGCGAGAGGAACTGAAGTCTCCGAACCATCGATCCAGGCCACTGAAGCCCGCGAACGGTTCATGCAGGAATTCGCTCATCGCTCGCCAGGGGTCGCCGGAAAAAAACCGCGAAACGTCCGACCAGTCCGGAGACCCGTGCCTGGGCACTGGGACGTTAGATGACTCGTCCCCGGATGCTCTGGACGGCTTTTCGGCGGTCGTCCTGCGCAGGAACTTGAACGGTTTCCACTTGCCCAGTTCCGTTTTCATCTTGTCCTCCTATCGACGCAAGATATTGATCCGTCCGCACACGCCCTGCCGCGCCGGCTGGCCGGCGCGGCAGGATGTGGCGATGGACTGTCCAACACAATCCGCCAGGGCACGGCGGCGCCCACGCAGGCGCCACCGTTGGCGGCCCGCAGACGTGCTAAGCCACGGTGACTGCAATGCGGCGCGGACGGGCCTCATCGCGACGCGGGATCGTCAGCTTCAGCACGCCGTCCTGCAAATTGGCCTCGATCTTCGACGCGTCAAGATCGGGGCTCAGCGAGAAGGCGCGCGCAAAGTGGGGCTGGCGAATTTCAGCGTGTTGCACCCGCAGCCCGGGAGGTGTGGGCACGACCGCTTCCGCTTCGATATGGAGGTTGCCGTCGTGGACATTCACCTCGAGCTTGTCCTTGGTCACACCCGGAAGGTCAGCCCAGAGGGTGACGCCATCGCTGTCCTCGACAATGTCGACCGCGGGGAGCAGGGTCATCGTCGGCGTCGACCTGTCCTCCTGGCTTCTTGTCACCGCGTTCTGGTCCCGCTCAACCACTTGGGTAGTCTCGTTCATGGCATTCTCCTGGCGTTATTGGACCGTGATCGCCCGAGGCTTTGAGGCTTCCCGCTTGCCAACACTGACGGACAGACAGCCGTTGGCATAGCGCGCCTGGACTTTGTCGGGGTCGGCGCTCTGCGGCAACTCGACGACGCGCCGGAACGTGCCGACAAATCGCTCTTGCGCATACACCCGAACCTCCGGATCGTCCTCCGAGTGCGCCGCTTCACGCTCGCCGCTGATGGACAGCAAGCCCTTGTCGATCGACACCTCGAACTTGTCCTGCTTGATGCCCGGTGCGAAGGCGACGATTTCTATGGAGTCGTCCGTGGTACCGATATTGACGGGCGGAAATGCCCCGAAGCGGCCGGAGCGGATGCTGGATGGGAAGCCGCCGAACAAACTCGCAATCTGCCCTTGCATGCGATCGAGTTCGTTGAAGAGGTCGGTTCCAAAGAAGAGATTACTCATGGTCGTATCCTCCTTAGGCACAGCAAGGAGGCGAAGGGGCATACGCGCTCCCACCCGCCTGCCAAGCTGCTGGCAAACAAACAGAAACACGCAGCGCGCAACGTCGCGACTGCCTGAGCGAAAATAAAATAGTAAGTGCGCAGCCAAATTTCAAGGGGAAGACCTGCGAATTTCCTCTGAAAGATGCCGGCCGAGCCTACGTGGCATGCACGGCCTTTTGGCCTGTTTCGGTGCAGGGGCTCTGCGGGGGGCTTCGTTGCTCGTCGAAGTCTTGAAGTGCAGTTTTGGGCCAGCACATGGAGAGCAAAGAGTTGTGCGGATTTCGGATTGACGGCCATGTCTGACCACGATGCAACCCTTCGGAACGGCGCTTCGCAATTGGTGCCGGAGTCATTGCCCCGGGCCCCGAGCCGTGCAAGGCAGCGGTGCCCGTATTGCGTCCCTCCGGGCACACTTGTCCCACTTCCTGTCCGGTCCAATTCACCTGGGATGCGCCTTGGACCAGGCAAATCCTGCCTAGATTGCACGTATGTCAGGCCGCATCGCGGCTATAGGGGGCTGCTTTGACTCGAGCACAGCCTGCGGCGCGGCTGTCACGGCAGCGGTCCTACTCTCGGAATGCTCATTGCAGTGAAATAGCGCAGGAAACAAGCGGTCTACGCCCGTCGTCGACGTTCTCTGTCGCCGTTGCAGGCCGGGCCGATGCTCAACGAGAGGGAAGGATGCAAGCGATATTCGCCAGAGGCTAAACACAGCGGCCAGTGATGGTCGTAGCCCGTCAATACGTCGTTGACGGTACCCAAGTTGAAGTGGGAGACCTGGTAACCGTTTCGCGTACCGGGTCAGGATGTGACGTTTGGTACCCGCCTATCCGGTCCTGGGGAAGGGCTGGGCAGCTCGCCCCATCGCCTGGCACACGCTGGCGGGCGACAGCGGCCCGGCAAACGGGCGCCAGTCCGGGTGGGTGCGCGCGAGCTTCTTGCTCCCGGCCAGGACCCAGCGTGCGGCCGGTTGCGGATCGGCCAGGAAGCGCTCATAGGGCAGCAGGTCCTAGTGCGTGAGGGAGGACTGCAGCTTGCCGAGCTGCAGCACGAGGAGCGACCGGTCGAATCGGTCGGGAGCAAGACATGTCCGGATGTCGGCCGAGGACGTCGAGGGGTGCTGATCAGATGGTCGCATTCGCAAATCTGAATGTGTGCCCCGGTAGCGGACCGAGGTTTCATCGAGTCGAAGTAGAATCCCCGGATGTTCATGAGCGTGATCGGACCGCGCAATTTCGCGGCGCAATTCTGGCCCGATCCACCAGCCATCCCCCCAAAGCCATGCGGATTCCACCTGTGAAGGCAATCATCGCCTTCGAGAGCGTTGCCAGAACAAAGAGCGTCAGCCGGGCATCGGAGGAGTTGGGCTTGACGGCATCCGCCGTCAGCCACCAGATCAGCAATCTCGAGGAGGCGCTCGGCCAGGCTCTCTTCTTCCGACAGGGACGTGGACTGGTCCTGACGCCTGTGGGTGAGCAGTACCTGCGGGACATCACGGGTGTGCTTGCTGACCTGAATCGCGCGACCGAGCGCGCTTCCAGCCCGGCGAACGTCGAGATCCTCCGGGTCCATTCGAGTCCCAGCTTCGGCCTGATGTGGCTGTTACCGCGGCTGGAATCATTCCAGGCAGACAATGATGACATCCAGTTGAATCTGTCCTGCTCCTATGAGGACGTTTCTTTCACGAGCGGGTACTACGACGTGGACATCCGCCACGGTTATGCACATTGGCGCGATATCCAGGTCAAGACCCTGCGCCGCGAAGCCATCGCTCCGCTCGCCTCGCCGGCCTACCTTGAAAAGCATCCGATATCGTCACCGGCCGATTTACTCCCGCAGCGTCTTATCTATTCGGAGACTCCGCTGGTCCAATGGCAGCAATGGTTTGCGAGGTTCGGCGTCCCGGCCGCCCAAAAGAGTTTCGATTTCACCTTCGATCGCTCGTATATGTCGCTCGAGACAGCGGCGCTGGGGCTTGGGGTGGCGCTGGAAAGCACGCTGTTGGCGTCGGTTCTGATCGATAAGGGTGCGCTGGTGCCAGTGTTCGACGACTCCCATGCGATCGAGGTTGGCAGCCACCACCTCGTCTATCCCGCGCAGAACGCCGACCTGCCGCGCGTGGCGCGCTTCCTGGCCTGGATAGAGCGCCAGTTGCCGGCGCCGCGCTGAGCGCCACAGGCGGCAGTCCGGGTCAGGGAAGTGCCGCCAGCGGCGCCCGCCCTGAAGCCCTCCCGCCATTACCTGAAAATTTCTCAGCAATAGCTGAGTCAGACCGCGTTGATCGGAAGGCGGCCAGCGACAACACTCGACCCATCAAATCCAATGTCAAAGGAGACAAAGATGCTGGTCGAGAATAACGTAGTCATCATCACGGGCGCGGCCTCCCCACGCGGTATCGGCAAAGCCACCGCCAAGGCATTTGCAGCCCAGGGCGCCGCCGTGGTCATCCTGGACCTGCGCCTGGAAGACGCCCAGGCCGCCGCCGGCGAGCTGGGTGACCAGCACCTCGGGCTGGCTTGCGATGTGACGGACAAGGCCGCCTGCGAGCGCGTGGTCCAGGTCGTGCTGCTGCGCTATGGGCGCATTGACGCGCTCGTCAACAATGCCGGCATTACCCAGCCGGTGCGCACGCTCGATATCCAGGCCGCCAACTACGACGCCGTGCTGGACGTGAACCTGCGCGGCACCCTGTACATGTCGCAGGCCGTGCTGCCGCAGATGTGCAAGCAACAGCGCGGCAGCATCGTCTGCATGTCGTCAGTCTCCGCGCAGCGCGGCGGCGGGATCTTCGGCGGTCCACACTACAGCGCAGCCAAGGCCGGCGTGCTGGGGCTGGCGCGCGCCATGGCGCGCGAGTTCGGGCCGGACGGGATCCGCGTCAACGCGATCACGCCGGGCCTGATCCAGACCGATATCACCGGCGACAAGCTCACCCCCGAGATGCGCGCCGACATCATCAAGGGCATCCCGCTGGGCCGCCTGGGCAATGCCGCCGACGTGGCCAATGCCTGCGTGTTCCTGGCCAGCGACATGTCGGCATACCTGACCGGCATCACGCTCGACGTCAACGGCGGCATGCTGATCCATTAAATTCAAGTCCAGCCGCCCGCAGAGGCGGAACATCTGACAGCCGGTGCGCCGCGGCGCGGCGCAACCAGGCAGGAGACAACCGATGAAGACCAAATACGCGGCTTCGCCCATCGGCGGCGAAGCGACGCTGCACGCCGATTCTGCCACCTTCGAGACCCGCACCTACGCCAAGGTGGTGAAGCGGCTGATCCCGTTCCTGATGCTGTGCTACCTGGGCGCCTACCTGGACCGGGTCAATGTCGGCTTTGCCAAGCTGCAGATGCTGAGCGATCTGCAGTTCAGCGAGACCATCTACGGCCTGGGCGCCGGCATCTTCTTCCTCGGCTACTTCATCTTTGAAGTGCCGAGCAATGTGATCCTGCACAAGGTCGGCGCCAAGCGCTGGCTGGCGCGGATCATGCTGACCTGGGCCGTGATCTCCGCCTGCTTCGCCTTTGTCAGTACGCCAACCCAGTTCTACATCCTGCGCTTCCTGCTGGGCGCGGCCGAGGCCGGTTTCGCGCCCGGCGTGATCCTGTACATGACTTACTGGTTCCCGTCGGAGCGCCGCGCCAAGGCCTTGTCCCTGTTCTTCATGGCGATCCCGCTGGCGGGCATCGTGGGCGGGCCGCTGTCCGGCTACATCCTGCATGCCTTCCACGGCGTGGGCGACCTGGCCGGCTGGAAGTGGCTGTTCCTGATTGAGGCCCTGCCGTCGCTGTTCCTGGGCGTGGCCATCCTGTTCTACTTGGACAACGGCATCGACCAGGCGCACTGGCTCACCGACGCCGAGAAGGCGCTGCTCAAGCGCAATATCGAAGGCGACAATGCGCAGAAGACGCAACACATGTCGATCCGCGCCTTCATGGGCGACCGCCGGCTGTGGCTGATGGCCGGGATCTACTTCTGCGTGGTGCTGGGCCAGTACGGCCTGACCTTCTGGCTGCCCACGATCATCCGCAAGGCCGGCGTGGCCGATCCGCTGTGGGTGGGCATCTACACCGCGCTGCCGTATCTCTGTGCCATCGTGGCCCTGCCGCTGGTCGGCATGAGCGCGGACCGCCACCGCGAGCGCCGATTCCACCTGATCGTGCCAATGGTGGTCGCCGCCGCCGGGTTTGCCGCCTTGCCCATGCTGGGGAGTGTCAGCGCATCGCTGGTGTGCCTGTGCATCGCCGCGGCCGGCATCCTGGCCTCGTCCTCGCAGTTCTGGGCGCTGCCCACCGCGCTGCTGGGCGGCATGTCAGCCGCAGCGGGGATTGCCGCAGTCAACTGCGTGGCCAACCTGGCCGGCTTCTTTTCGCCCGCCATCGTGGGCTGGCTCAACGACCTGACCGGCAAGTCCACCGCCGGGCTGGTGTTTATCTCGGCCACCGTCGTCTTCGGTGCGATGCTGGTCTTCCTGGTACCGGCCCGGTCCGTGAACCGCTGATGCCCCTTTCTTTGAAACTCCAATCGTTTGCAGGAGACACCATGCAACAAACTACCACCGACAAGGCCGTGTCCTTGCGGGAACGCGCCTACCGCATCCGCCGCAACGCCTTGCTGATGGGCGAAGTCCAGGGCCAGGGCTATATTGGCCAGGCGCTCGATATCGCCGACGTGCTCGCCGTGGCCTACTTCGACGCCATGCGCTACCGCCCGCAAGACCCCGAATGGGAAGGGCGCGACCGCTTCCTGCTGTCCAACGGCCACTACGCCATCGCGCTGTACGCAGCCCTGCTGGAAGCCGGCATCCTTCCTGCGGAAGAGCTGGAGACTTATGGCAGCGACGACAGCCGCCTGCCGATGTCGGGCATGGCCAGCTATACGCCCGGCATGGAAATGTCCGGCGGCTCGCTGGGACAGGGCCTGACCATCGCCGTGGGCCGCTGCCTTGGGCTCAAGCGCAAGGGCTCGGACAACTTCGTCTATACGCTGTTCTCCGACGGCGAGCTGGACGAGGGCGCGATCTGGGAAGGCATCCTCTCCGCCGCGCACTGGAAGCTGGACAACCTGATCGCCGTGGTCGACGTCAACAACCAGCAGGCCGACGGTCCCTCCACCCAGATCATGGCGTTCGAGCCGCTGGTGCCCAAGCTGGAAGCGTTCGGCTGGTTCACGCAGCGCGTGGACGGCAACGACATCGACGCCGTGGCCGCCGCCTTCCGCGCGGCGCGCGAGCACCGCGGCGCGCAGCCGCGCATGATCATCTGCGATACGCGCATGGGGTGCGGCGTGCCGTTTCTCGAACAGCGCGAGAAGAACCACTTTATCCGCGTGGATGCCCACGAATGGCAACTCGCATTGCAGGCCCTGGAAGCCGGGAGACAAGCATGAGCAAGACCAACCCAACCAACGCCAACGCCACCGGCGCCAGGCCCAAGCTGAAGACTTCGGCGATGATCGCCTCTATCGCAGGGGAAGGGCAGGCGACAAGATCGGCCCCGTTCGGCCACGCCCTGGTAGAACTGGGCCGGCACAAGCCTAACGTGATCGGCATGACGGCCGACCTGGGCAAGTACACCGACCTGCATCTCTTTGCCCAGGCCTTCCCGGAGCGCTATTACCAGATGGGCATGGCCGAGCAGCTCCTGATGGGCGCCGCCGCCGGCTTCGCCCATGAGGGCGCGCAGCCCTTCGTCACCACCTATGCGGTCTTCGCGACGCGGCGCGCCTATGATTTCATGCACCAGACCATCGCTGAAGACAACCTCGACGTGAAGATCGTCTGCGCACTGCCAGGGCTTACCACCGGCTACGGCCCCAGCCACCAGGCCGCCGAAGACCTGGCGCTGATGCGCGCCATGCCGAACATGACCGTGATCGACCCGTGCGACGCCATCGACATCGAGCAGATGGTGCCGGCCATTGCCGCCCACAACGGGCCCGTGTACGCGCGCCTGCTGCGCGGCAATGTCCCGGTGGTGCTGAACGAGTACGACTACAAATTCGAGCTGGGCAAGGCCAAGCTGCTGCGCGACGGCGCTGAAGTGCTGGTGATCTCGTCGGGCATCATGACGATGCGCGCGCTGGAGGTGGCCAAGGTGCTGGAGAAGGATCGCATCGGGGTGGCGGTGCTGCACGTGCCGACCATCAAGCCACTGGACACCGAGACCATCCTGCGCGAGGCCAGGCGAAAAGGGCGCTTGGTGGTGGTCGCCGAGAACCACACCGTAATCGGCGGCCTCGGGGAAGCGGTCGCGACGACGCTGATGCAAGCTGGCATCTCTGTGCCGTTTCGGCAGGTGGGGTTGCCGGACGCGTTCCTGGATGCCGGGGCGCTGCCCACATTGCACGATCGCTATGGCATTTCGGCGAACGTGATGGGTGACGCCATCAAGCGGTGGATTGAGTAGCGATTAGTGTCGGACCGAGACGCGATATCTGCCGGGACAATGCCCGCAGGTGGTGATTGCTTTCGGTCCGTTTTTGCTGCGCTCGCGTGGGCCGCTTGCCAAGCTTGCAGGCGCCGCTGCTCAAGCTTTCCCGCCCGCGCTCGAAGATAACGTAGGTGTCCGCTGTTGGGATTGGTCATGGAAGCGTCGCTCAGGTCGAGGGCCGCCAGGGTCTGGCGTAGCCAGAGGACCTGCGGATGGCAATGGATGCGTACCTTGGGAAAATTCTGCGCCGGACGGGTATCGGACCGAGTCTGATGCGTAGTGGCGATGGCTGACCGGGGCGCGAGGACACGGCGCCGTGTGCGATGGCCCGCCATCGTTTCTCCACGGCGATGGTAAGCGAAGCTGCCGCCTCGCAGCGATAGCAGCTATCGAGCACTATGCTCTGATCCGGGCCGGTGTGGCGCGGTAGCTAACTCAACATCAGCCGTTCGCGAGCTATTCAGCGGAAATGGAGGCGCGCTTGATCAGGACGAGACTTTTGCTGATCTCGCTTTTGATTGCTTGCGAAGCAACCGCAGGTGTGCTGCCTACCGGTACGAAGCCCTGTGCACTAAATACTTCCCGGGCGGAGGGTGTCGCGAGCACTTTGCCGACTTCGCCTTGTAGCCTTTCGGTGACTGCAGGAGGCAGACCGGCTGGCCCGATCAAGGCCACCCAAGCTTCATAGTTGTAGTCTTTGACGCCGGCCTCTGCCAGCGTCGGCACGTTTGGTAAGCTCTCGGCGCGGTGCGTGGTGGTGATGCCCAGCGCCACCAGCTTACCCGCCTTGATCTGCGGCAGTGCTGACGGAATACCTAGGAACGCCATCTGGATCTGCCCGCCCATCAGGTCAGTCATCATGGTGTTGACGCCACGATACGGCACATGAAGCATCTTTACCCCGGTCTTGTCGAGGAACATCTCCGCGGCCAGATGCAATATGGTGCCCTTACCGGAAGAACCGAAGCTGATACCGCCAGGCTTGGCTTTAGCCGCGGCCACGAGATCCTGCGCGGTTTTGTAGGAGGAATCGCCACTTACCACCATGACCATTGGGGAGGTACCTATGATGGATATTGGGGTGATGTCCTTGATCGAGTCATAGGGAAGATGCTTGTAGAGGCCAGGGTTCGTGGCGTGGTTCGAGGATACGATGGCAATGGTGTATCCGTCCGGGGCGGCAGTGGTTAGCTGACGCGTGCCGGGAATACCGGCCGCGCCCGCGTTGTTCTCCACATAGACGGATTGGCCCATCCGGTTGCCCAGCCCCTCTGCAACGGTACGGGCCACCATGTCTGCGGTCGAGCCCGGCGAATGCGGCACGATCATTTTGATTGGCTTGCTTGGGTACTTGTCAGCGGCGTGAGATGACAAGGTGCAGCAAGCCAACGCGAAGGCCGCGGCAATGCGAGCAGCGGCTCGCGGTACGGTGGGATGCATGGTTGTCTCCATTTGCACTTATTGTAGGCGGATGAGGGTCTGCTGCCCTTGCCGTGCCTGCGCTAGGGAAGCGCTGGCTGACTGTTTGAAACGCGTTATCCGATAACTTAGCCGATACGCGCAAGGCTGGTCTTGTGCTGTCGGGCGCGCTGCACGTAGTCGAGGGCATTCGCGCGCAGCCCTGCGATATCGGCTTCACTAAGCTTTCTCACGGCCTTGGCCGGGGCGCCCAGTATTAGCGAGTTGTCCGGAAAGACCTTCCCCTCGGTGACTACCGCGCCTGCGCCGACTAGGCAGTTGCGGCCGAAAACCACTCCGTTCAGCACTACGGCCTGAATGCCGATCAAGGTGCCGTCACCCACCGTGCAGCCGTGGAGCATAGCCTGATGCCCCACTGTCACATGGCTTCCTAGTGTGAGGGGAAAGCCGGCGTCGGTGTGCAGCACTGCGCCTTCCTGTACATTGCTGCCCGGGCCAATATCGATGATTTCGTTGTCGCCGCGTAGCACGGCTTGCGGCCAAATGCTGCTGTCTTCACGCAGAGTAACCTTGCCGAGGACTGTAGCGGCGTCAGCCACGTAGCAACTTTCGTGAATGGTCGGCGTGTGGTCGCCGTAACGGTAGATTGTCATGCTCGTCTCCTTGCCTTCAGCGGGATGGTGAACTCAGGCAGCATCGGCAGGGCAAGCCGACGCATCGCCCAGCTTTGCCACGCCGGACGCAACAAGTTCGCGTAGTTGCGCTTCGCTATAGCCGAGGCCGAGTAGAACCTCGCCGGTGTCCTCACCAATCCTCGGGATTGACCGGCGTGGCAGCAAACGACTGCCATCCAGGGAAAACGGCAGTAGCGGCATCGGCGTACTGGAGCCATCGTCGAGCTTCAGGTCTGCGAGACCGCCGCTGGCGAGTAGATGCGGATCGTCAAATAGTTCCTCGGGCCGGCGGATGGCAGCAAAGGGTATCTTGGCGGCCTCGAGTCGCGAGGCCAGCGTGGTGGCATCGGTCTCACGTAGGGCTCCTGCCAGGATGGGCAAGATGCGTTCACGGGCCAGGACACGCTGATTGTTCGTCGCCAGGGTCTCGTCGGCCAGCAAAGGCTCTAGTCCGAGCAAGTCGCATAGCGACTTCCACTGGCCATCGCCAGTCGCCGCCAAGAACATTTGCTCGCCGCCGGCCAACTGGAAGACGTCGTACACGGCCCAGGCGTTGATACGCTCCGGCATCGGCGCTGCGGGCCGGCCAGTTACGGCGTACTGCTGCATATGCTGGGCGCATAGCAAGACGCAGTTCTCGAACAGTGCGCTCTGGACTTCCTTGCCCACACCGCTATGCGCGCGCTCGTACAGCGCGGCTAGGGCACCAATGGCGCCGAACATGCCACCCATGATGTCATTGACCGAGCTGCCTGCACGCAACGGCCGGCCTACTGGCCCAGTCATATAGGCCAGGCCGGCCATCATCTGCACCACCTCGTCAAGCGCCAGCCGATCCTCGTAAGGGCCGCTAAGGAATCCCTTGTGCGAGACATGGATCAAGCGCGGGTTCTTTTGGCGTAGTGTGTAGTAGTCAAGGCCCAGATCGGCCATGCGACCGGGTTTAAAGTTCTCGATAAAGACGTCGGCGGTAGCCACAAGTTGCTGCAGCGCCTCGCGGCCGGCAGGCTGATCGACATCGAGTGACACGCTTTTCTTGTTGCGATTGAAGGTACGGAAGAAGCCCGCGCCCGCGCCAAGCAGGCGGCGCGTACCGTCGCCCCGCGGCGGCTCGATCTTGATGACCTCGGCACCGAGGTCACCCAGGATCATCCCGCAAGTGGGCCCCATCACCATGTGCGACATCTCTACCACACGGATTCCCTCAAGCGGCAGCCTGGCGCGAGCCGCCGCAGTGTCTGGCACCGGTTTCGGCGCGGGCTCCCTGGCCAGCCCGTCGTGCAACACGTCTGGAAAATTCTTTGGAAGGCCGCTGCGCGCGAGGTAGCCATGCAACGGCTCGCCTGGCAGGTACTCCTCCAGAAGAGCGCGCAAAGCGACCAGCCGGCCAATGTCGATCCCAGTGGAATACCCCATACTTTCCAACATGAAGACCAGATCTTCGGTCGTGACATTGCCCGATGCGCCTGGCGCAGCCGGGCAGCCGCCAAGCCCGGCGAGCGAGGCGTCAAACTCGCGGATGCCGTGCTGTAGCGCAACAATGGTGTTGGCCAGGCCCATGCCGCGGGTGTCGTGAAAATGCAGGGCCATGGGCATCTCGCCCACCAGTGCCCGCACGGCGTCGATGAGCCTCCCCACGTGGCCTGGCGTAGCGTAGCCGGTGGTGTCGCCGAGAGAGAGCATGTCGCATCCAGCCGAGACCGACAGCCGCGCGATCTCGCACACGTCGGCAGGCGGAACGTGACCCTGGCGCGTACAGCCAAATGCGGTCGACAAGCCGGCGATCAAAGTCGTTGTAGCGCCGCGAGGATCGCTGTCCAGCAACTCACGTATGCCGTGGAATTCGTCAATCATTTGCCGAGGCGTTTTGCGGACATTGGCTAGGCTGTGTTCGGTACTGACGGAGATGGGGACAACGATGCGGTGCGCCCCGGCCGTCACGGCCATTTCCGCGCCGCGCAAATTGGGCACCAGCGCCGTAATCAGCAGACCCGGCAGGGAGCGCGCGTGCGCGATCACCTCGGCTGCGTCGGCCATCTGCGGCAGATGCCTGGGCGATACGAAGGACGCCACTTCCATGTGCCGCACGCCTGCGTCGTAGGCGGCGTCAATCCACTTTCGCTTGCCAATCGTGGGCATGGTCCGCGCGACAGCCTGCAGGCCGTCTCGCAGACCAACTTCATTCACGACAACGGTGCTTCCATGGTTGGCCATGCCTAGTCTCCTGATGCATTTTTTGAGACTCAAGGCTAGCCGAGGGGGCGTACTAGGGGAAAGACGTGGTTGGCGAGCGAGTCCATCGCGGTTCGCGATGGTGCCAATCCTGCATGGAACGCGGTTGCCGCCGGTCAGGGCAAGGAGGGGGTGGGGGAGGAAGGCGTGGGGACGCGTGCCAGCAAATGGTCAAGCAGCTTACGCGCTGCCAGCGAGAGTGAATTTGCATTGCGCACGCAAATCACAAATTGCCCAGTTGCCCAAGCGTCCCTAAGGGGAATAACGCGCAGGCCATACATCTCGGCATAACGCCCTACGGCTTCAATCGGCAAGATGGCGAGTCCCAGCCCGGCTTGGATCAGGCGGTAGGCGCCGTCTATCGTCGATACATGGGTACGGATACGAAGGCTGCGGCCCTTCTCGGCGGCGAGGCGGGTCATCAACGTGTGCAGCGAGGCAGTCGATGAGAGACCAAGCTGATCGTAATCAAGGGTGTCCTCAAAGCACAATTTGTGACTGGCCGCCAGTGGGTGATCCGCATTGACCACTACGGCCAGATGGTCTGCGCGATAAGGGATAGTCTCGAGATCACCGGTTGCCACATAGCTGCGGCAGATCCCCAGGTCGGCATTACCCTCCGATACGCTGCGAACGACATCAGGGCTGATGCGCTCTTCGAGGTCCACCTGGATGCCCGGGTTCTGCTGAAGGAAGCTGGTCAATTCCTCGGGCAGGAATTCAACCATGGAAGAGACGTTGGCGAGCATGCGGACATGACCGCGCACACCGTCGGCGTACTCGCCCAGTTCGGCATGCAGGCGTTCAATGTCGCGCATAATCTGGCGTGCATGGCGCAGCAATGCTTCTCCCGCCGGCGTTGGCGTTACGCCGCGTTGACTGCGGATTAGCAAAGGGGTGTGGAAGCCGTCTTCAATATCGGCGATGCGTTTGCTGACCGCCGAGGGAGCTATAAATTCTCGCTCGCTCGCGCGGGCGATGGTGCCCTCCTCGCAAACCGCGATAAAAAGGCGAAGAGAGGTAGGATCAACTTGCCACATGTATGAACGGCTCGGAATTGGGTGGAGTTCGGCATCTACGATATGTTACTTTGCCACACCCGAGCGAAGCGCCTGGCTTCACCCGATGGCGTCAGGCCCGCGCGCGGTTCGCCGGCCCGCGAGCAGATAGCGACCGGCGGCTTCGGCCGATGAACTCGTCCTTGTTGCAGTCCAGGCTTGTTGGCCCGGCAGCGCGCCGCGTGACAGCGGTTTCTCGCTGCCCGCTCTTCCAATCACCGGCAGCACCAGCGGACGCGTCTCCCCTGGCTGCGGGGTAGGCGCCAGGCCGTGGGCGCGGCGGTAGCGCGCCAGTTCGGCGATCAGCTCATCGGAGGCCGGCACCAGCCGGGTCTTGTTCCCCTTGCCGGTCACTTCCAGCCAGCAGCGCTCGGTACCCTGGGCGTCACGCCGGCAGAAGAATGCACCCATGGCCGTGCCAGTGACTTCCGACCTTCGTAGCCGGGCCAATTGACCAGGCGGCGAAGCATTGCGGCGTCTCCATTGGCATGCTTTCCCAGCTGGAGAACGGCAAGGGCGCCAACTGGCTCGGTAGCCATTCTGGTTCTCCGGATAAAGCGTCATGAAGCTACGAAAAAAACTCCGGGTCGCGGCACTTCAGTCAGCCGTCCAATTGCGACCCCGGCACGATCATTATCGCCTCTCCTTGCCTGGAACTGCATGCGCTTCATCACTGGGTGCTGGTCATGGGTAAAAGAGTAGGCTTCGTCCGGCCAGTCCCACCACAGACTGACTATCCCGAACGCTGGCGCGTCCGGCAGGCTGGGGCTAGTCGCGCCCAGGCGCAGCAATGCGGAACACAGCCAGCTCATCCGGCGCGCACTGCGCGATCAGCCCGGTTTCCCAAGCCAGATAGGCGCGGGCCGCGTCCCGGTTGCCCTCGTGGCGGTCGTGCACAAAGAACAGGTAATCGATGCGCGCTTTTGCAGGCAGCGGCTCGGGCGCAACCGCTTGCGGCAGCCCGGCTGACTGCCAGGTGGCATAGCCATTGTCGGTGCGGTACACTTGCCGATAGCCTGCCTCAAGCAGATCCCCGCCCGCAAGTATTGCCACGTCTGGCTCGCTGGCGATCAGAACCACAGGATCGGCATGCGCTACGCCAAGCGCCCGAAGTTGTTGCAGCAGCCGCGGCCGGATCGACCAGACCGCGCCAGAGGCATGACCGCGCTCAAATGCCGAGCTCTCGCGCAGGTCGATGATAGCTAGGCGCTGGGCTGCGATGTGCAGCGCTTGCAGCAGGTCGGCGTTGAGCACGGGCAGGGCGGTAGTGACCTCCACCTTTGGTCGCGCGCGAACCTGCAGCGAGGCCTCCACGCCATCGGCAAGCACGGCGGTCTCATAGCCAAGCTGGTGCAACCAGCTGGCAACCACCGGCGCGCGCACGCCGTCGTCGTCGAACACAATGACGCGGCTGCCGCGCACCCCGATATAGCGATCCGTTGCCTGCACCAGCTGTCCGCCGGGCGCATGCACCGCGCCATCGATCGTACGCCGGGCAAATTCGTCGGCGGAACGGATATCGAAGAGGTAGGTGGTGCGGTGCGCATCATGCAGCCATTGCTGTGCCTGCGCGGTCGACAGCGAGGGCAGGCCAAAGCGCTGCAGCAGCCTGACGGAGCGCTCGCGCGCCGCGGCGAGCACCGGGGCCGAAGGCACGGCGACAGTGAAGCGGTCGCTGCCATGCTCCAGCGCATGGCCTGCCAGATACCAGCCCTGCGTGCCGTTCTCCAGCGCCAGTACCGGATTGGGCAGGCCCAGGTTCAGCAGCGTCTGGGCGCCGATGATGCTGCGCGTGCGCCCGGCGCAATGCACCACCACGGGCGTGTTCGGATTGGGCAGCAGCGCGGGCAGCCGCAGCGCAAGGTCGCCGTTGGGGCAGCTCAGCGCGCCCGGGACAGTCATCTTGCGGTGTTCTTCCTCGGTGCGGCCATCCACCAGCACGAAGCTCTCTCCGGCGGCACGGCGGGCAACGAGGTCGTCGGCGCTCAGGCGGGGTGTGTGCTGGATGTGTTCGACCAGCTCGCCAAACGTCTTGGAGGGTACGTTGACTCCCTTGAACAAGGTGTAGCCGGCGGCAGCCCAGGCGGGTGCGCCGCCATCGAGCACTGTCACTTTCAGGTAGCCAAGATCGGCGAGGCGCCGCGCTGCGTGCCACGCCACGGGATTTTCCACGTCGCCATCGTCGAACAGCACGATGCGTTCCGCACGGCGCGGTGCCAGCTGGCCGACTTCAAGCTCAAGGCGGCTGTAGGGCAGGGGCACGGCGAAGAACGGGTGGCCTTCGCCGTACTGGCCATGCTCGCGAACGTCGAACAGGGCTAGCGGCTGCCCGTCGTTGAGCCAGCCGCGCAGCATGGCGGCGTCGATGGCATGGGTCATGTCAGTCATTTGGGTTCCAGCGGTTATCAGCGCAGCGTGATGCCCGATGCGGCGATCACCGAGGCGTAACGGGGCAGGTCGCGCGCCAGCGTTGCATCCAGCTCCTGCGCCGAAGAGGCGACCACGACATAGCCAGCGTCTTCCAGCTGGCTTCGAGTGGCTGATGCGTGCAGCACCGCCGCGACATCGCGGTTGATGCGCTCGACCACAGCAGCCGGAGTTGCCGCAGGCGCGAGCAGTCCTTGCCAACTCTCGACGGCAAAGCCCGTGGCCCCGGCTTCGGCAAGCGTGGGAACCTGCGGCAGTGCTTTGGAGCGATAAGGTGTCGTGACCGCGAGCGCGGTTAGCTTGCCGGCGCGTACATAGTCGGTCACCGCTGCCAGCGTGATCAGCGTGGCGTCGATATGGCCGCCGAGCAGGTCCACGGTAGCCGGCGCACCGCCGGCATACGGGATGTAGTTGACCTTTAAGCCAAGCTGGCGCGACAGCATTTCATGCGCGATGTGGGCGATGCCGCCATTGCCGGGCAGCCCGAGTGCCAGTTCTCCGGGCTTGCGGCGTGCCAGCGCCACGTAGTCCTGGAAGGTGCGCACGCCCAGGTCGGGCCTGACCACCAGCACCTGGGGATTTACCACCGCCTTGGTGACGCCGCGGAAGGCGTAGCTGGTGTCATAGGGCAGGTTCTTGAACAGCGAGGCGTTGAGCGTCACGCCTTCGCCGCCAAGCAACAGCACATGGCCGTCGGGCCTGGCCTTGGCGACCTGCGCGGCGCCAATGGTACCGCTGGCGCCGACGACGTTGTCCACCACCACCGGCTGATGCCAGGTCTCGCTGAGCCTGGTGGCCAGCGTGCGTGCAAGCTTGTCGGCGCTGCCGCCAGGCGCGACCGGTACCACGATGCGCACAGGGCGAGTGGGAAAGGTCGCGTCGGCGGCGCCGGCAGACACGGGCGCAGCGGCCAGCATGGTTGGCGAAAGACTCAGAATGGCGCGAAGAAAGTTGCGGCGGAGCATGATAACGACCTGGATGGGAGCTTGCAGGCCGTCCTGGGCGGGAAAGCGCTTGGGCCTGATCGGGTCACTAAGCATACGAAGCCGGCCGCAGCCCACCAACGAATGATTGAGCCTATGCATATGCGGGACGCGCCAGGCCATGGCCGGCGCCGATCGAAGCCGGCCGCATGTCGATACTCGAAAGCCTTCTTTTTCACCGCTCGGTGGCCGCGTTACAGTCGGCGCATGACCCAACAGAACCTTTCCCCATCAGCGGTGCCGGGCAACGACGTTGCCAGCCGGCGCCACGCGGCCGTGGCCGCCTTCATCGCCGAAGCACGACAGTTGCTGGAGCGCGCGCAACATGCCGACCGCGAGACGCTGCAGACGGTGGCGCGCGCGCTGGAGCGGCTGGGCGCCAGGCGCGATCTGTTCCCGCCTGCGCACTTTCCGGTCTCCACCGACAATCCTGCGCAGGTCTTTCGCTTGTCCGAAGACCACGACGGCCGCTACGCGCTTTACGTGTCGGCCGGGCTGCCAGGCAGGGCGCAGCCGCCGCATGACCACACCACATGGGCCATCATTGCCGGCATCGCCGGCAATGAGCGCAACGTGTTCTACCGACGCGAGGCAACGGACGATCCCGCACGCGACCGCCTGGCCGAGACCGGCCGCAGCGATGTCGTTGCCGGAAGCTCGGTCACGCTGTTGCCCGACGATGTCCATACCATCGAACTGGTCGACGATGAGCCCGGCCTGCACCTGCACTTCTATGGGCTGGCGCTGGACAGACTGAGCCGGCGCGTGGTGTTCGAAAGCGCCACGGGCGGCAGCTACCGGCATTTCGGGCCGCCCAGGCACATCGCACATGCCGCCATCGATGCGCCAGCGCTGAAGGCGGCGCTGGCCGACGGCGACGAGATCGCGCTGCTGGACGTGCGCGAGACCGGCGTCTTTGTGCGCGGCCACCTGCTGCTTGCGGCTTCTGCGCCGCTGTGGCGGCTGGAACTGTTGATCGACCGGCTGGTGCCGCGCCGCGATACGCGCATCGTCCTGACCGAGGGTGGCGACGACGGCGATCGCCTGGCGCATCAGGCCGCCGCCAAGCTGCTGCGCCTGGGTTGGCGCAACGTGTCGGTACTTACCGGCGGCACGGCGGTGTGGGCGACGGCGGGGTTCGAGATTTTCAGCGGCAGCAACGTGCCCAGCAAGGCCTTCGGCGAAGTCATCGAGCACCAGAAGCACACGCCATGGATCAGCACCGACGAACTGCAGCAGCGCATCGAGCGCGGTGACGACCTGGTGGTGGTCGACAGCCGCACCACCGAGGAGTTTGCAGACTTCAGCCTGCCGTTCGCGCACAGCCTGCCCGGCGCAGAGCTGGTCTATCGCATCGGCGAGCTCGCGCCGCGGCCGGAGACGCTGGTCGTCGTCAACTGCGCGGGCCGCACCCGCAGCATCGTCGGCGCGCAGACGCTGATCGACGCCGGGCTGCCTAACCCCGTGGTCTCGCTCAAGGACGGCACCATGGCGTGGCTGCTGAATGGCCGCACCCTGGCCCACGGGCGCCATACGCCGCTGCCTGAGCCAGCCGAAGCGGCACGCGAAACCGCCCGTGCCCGCGCCGAGGCCGTCGCGGCCCGTGCCGGTGTGCGCCGCGTCGATGATGCCGCGTTGGCGCGGCTCGAGCGCGAAGCCGGGCAGCACACCTTGTATCGCTTCGACGTGCGCACGCGCGCCGAGTACGAGGCCGGCCACCTGCCGGGCTGGCGCTGGGCCCCGGGCGGCCAGCTGGTGCAAGCCACCGACGAATACGCTGCAACGCGCCACGCGCGGATTGTGCTGGCCGACTGGGACGGCGTGCGGGCGCTGACCACCGGTGCGTGGCTGGCGCAACTGGGCGCGCACGAGGTGTTCGTGTACGCGCCGCCGCCCGACACCGCTGTCGACACCGGTCCGGAGCCGCTGCGCGTGCTGTCCTCGCGGCCTGCGGGGGCGCCGGTGTCGGCGCTGCAAGCCGATGCGCTGTTGCAGTCAGGGCGCGCACGCGTCTTCGATGTCGAGCGCCGCGCCGCCTACGAGAGGCGCCATGTTGCCGGGGCGCAGTTCGCGGTACCGGACCGGCTGGAGGCGCTGGTCGCGGAGATACCTGCCGGCGAAGCGGTGCTGATCACGTCGTCGGATGGCGTGCTTGCACGCATTGTCGCGGCGGAGCTGGCGGCGCGCAGCGGCCGTGACGTGCGTTTCCTGGCCGGGGGCACGCAGGCGTGGGCGGCGGCGGGGCTGCCCACCGGCAGCGGCGCGCAGGGCGTGCTGACCGGTGAGGACGACTACTGGTACAGCCCCTACCACCACGCCGATGTGGCGCGGCGCGATGCGGGTTTCCAGGCCTATCTAAACTGGGAGATCGGGCTGGTTGCGCAGCTCGAGCGGGAAGGGGACATCGGCATCCGATTGCTGGCGGACTGAGCGATGGGCTCCGACCGCCAACAACCGATCGCCTCTCCGATCCATAGCGAAGTCGATTTCGAACGCCCCGGCAGGCAGGTCGGCTGCCTGCGCCTGCCGCACTCGGTCCATCGCTCGGCCTACGGCTGGCTGCCCATCCCCATTGCCTCGATCGGCAATGGCGACGGCCCGGCCGTGCTGGTGATGGCCGGCAATCACGGCGACGAGTACGAGGGCCAGATCCTGGTCTCGCGCCTGGTCCGCGAAGTCGCACCGGGGCAGGTGCGGGGCCGGCTGATCCTGCTGCCGATGGCGAACTACCCGGCCGCGCAAGCCGGCCTGCGCACTTCGCCGCTGGATGGCGGCAACCTGAACCGCAGCTTTCCCGGCGATCCGCGCGGCACGCCAACGCAGGTGATTGCGGACTATATCGAGCGCAGCCTGCTGCCACGCGTGGACGTGGTGGTCGACCTGCACTCGGGTGGCAGCTCGCTCCAGTACCATGGCGCGACGCTGTTTGCCCAGGCCGATCCCGATCCCGCGCGCCAGCAGCGCCTGCTGGCCGCGGTGGCCGCATCCGGCCTGCCATACAGCCTGATCAACGAAAGCCCCAATCCGGTTGGCCTGCTTGCCGCGGCACGTCGCAACGGCGTGCTGGGGTTGTTGACCGAACTGGGCGGTGCGGGCACCGTGGACGCCGCCGTGCTCGGCAGCGCCTGGCAGGGCCTGCTGCATCTGCTCGGGCACGTAGGGGTGTTGGAAGGGCCGCTGGTGCCGCCCGGGCCGCCGCATGACACGCGGCTGCTGCGGGTGGACCGCGCACGGCATTACGTATACGCCTACGACGACGGCATCTTTGAGCCACTCGTGCAACTTGGGGAGCGTGTCGATGCGGGGCAACCTGCGGCAAGGCTGCACACGCCAGAGCGGCCCGAGCGCGAGCCGGTGACCGTGCATTTTCCGGCGGCAGGGCTGGTTATCTGCAAGCGCGTGCCCGCGCTGACACAACGCGGCGACTGCCTGTACCAGCTCGCCGACGATCTCGCGCCTCATCGTTCCTGAACCGGCTTCTTGATGAAAGAGACTCCCCGATTTCTGCGCCGCATGGCGCTCGCCGTGCTGCCGCTCGCACTCTGCGGCTTGATGCCGGCCGCCAGGGCAGACGCCACACTCGATCGGATCCGCGAGCGCGGCAAGATCACCATCGGTGTGATCGTCAATGGCAACAGCGCTTTTGGCTCCGTCGACCCGGCCACCGGCAAGCCCGTCGGCTTCAACCCCGAACTCGCGCGCAAGATCGCCAGTGAACTGGCGGTACAGGTTGAGCTGGTGCCGGTGCTGCCCACCAACCGCGTGCAGTTCCTCCAGCAGGGCAAGGTCGACCTGCTGGTTGCCAGCATGCTGCTGACGCCGGAACGCACCGCGCTGCTGGACTATGTGCCGACCCCTTACTACCGCAATGGCGGCACCGCCATCTTCCTGAAGCGCACCGGTATTCGCCGCTGGGAAGACCTGCGCGGTAAATCCGTATGCCTGTCGCAGGGCAGCAGCTATGCCAAGCCGTTGGCGGGCACCTACGGCGCCGAGCTCAAGGGCTTCAAGGGCATGGCCGAATCTTTGCTGGCGCTGCGCGGCGGTGCGTCGTGCGTGGCCGCGGTCCATGAGAGCCTGACCCTGAACCAGCTGGTGGCCAGGGATCCGGAGTGGCGCGACTATGCCGTGCTGTCCGAAGAAGTCGATCCGGCGCCGCAGGTGGCATGGGTGCGCAAGGGCGAGAAGGACACGGCAGCGGCGGTCGACCGTGTGCTGCAGCGCCTGCACGGCTCGGGCTGGCTGGTCGGGCTTGAGGCCCGGCTCGACCTGGTGCCGCGCTCGCCGCTGTTGGTGCAGTTGCAGCAGCAGTATGGCGGCAAGCCGTAACGCGTAGCCGCCGGGGCAACCACTGTTGGCACGCCCCGGCAGCACCGTGCTCACCCGCGCCAGACTGCTCCCGCATACAGCTCGGGACCGAAGTCCGGCTCCACGTCGACTCGCGCACGGGCCTCATGCAGGTCGAGGTCGGCCAGGAACAGGTCCTCGCTGATGCGCCGCACCGCGGCCGGGATATCGCGCCGCATGCTCGGCACGTCGCCCAGCGGCGCGCCGACGGTGGCATATCCCGCCGGGTTGTACACATGGATCGCGCCCAGCCACGGCGCGGTGCCGGGGGTCTTCTCGCCGTACTGCAGGCCGTCGCCGAGATAGGGCGATGCTCCGAGTGCGTCGTCGCGCTCGTCGGCAGGCGGTGTGTAGCGGTCACGCCAGCGTGCCACCAGCGGTGCGATGCGTGCAAGCTCGGGGCGCTGTGCGGGATCGACGCTGTAGCCGGTACCGGCGATCACGAAGTCGAAGGCAAAGTCACGCCCGTTGACGTCCGCCACCACGCGGCCGTCGGCCACGCGGGCGGTTTCCCATGGTGACGCCAGGTGCAGGTGGAAGTTGTCATGGGCCAGCACGCGCCTGACCGCGTCCGGCGGCGGGGTCGAGCCCGCGCGCCGGTAGCGCACGGCGTGGTGCCAGCGATGGGCATCGGGCAAGCAGGGAAAATGATCATAGAAGCCGGCATAGCCGCGCGGCTTGGCGACCGCGCGCGCGGCGATGTGCTCGCGGCGCGCGAACAGGTGCACCGCGGCGGCACCGGCTTCGAGAGCGACCGCGGCCGCGTCGAAGGCCGAGGCGGCCGCGCCGATCACGGCGACGGTCTTGCCGGCCAGCGCCGCGAAGTCGATCGCATCGGCGGTGTGCGCCGCCAGTCCGGCCACAACCGCTGGCCGCAGGCTGGCGGGCAGCGCCGGCGCGCCATTGCCGGCCACGCCGTTGGCGAGGATCAGCTTGCGGGTGATTTCCGTGCGCGCCTGTCCGTTCACGACGAGTTGCACCGCCAGTCCCGGCACGGCAGCGCCCTCGCGCGGCGCGATCTCCGTGAGCCGGATACCGTAGCGGACCTCGATGTCAAGGAAGCGGCGGAACCAGTCCAGATAGTCCGCCCAGTCGGTGCGCGGGATGCGGTCCAGCGCTTCGTATGCCTCGCTGCCGTGGCGGGCCTCGTACCAGGCCTGGAACCCCAGTGCGGTGACGCCCAGCTCGGGGCCGACAAGATTCTTGGCGGTACGCAGCTTGTGCATGCGCGCCCGCGTCAGCCAGACGCCGGCCTGTGTGGCGTCTGGCGCGGCGTCGATGACCGAGACGCCGCCGATGCCGGCGCGGCGCAGGGCAAACGCAAAGGCGCTGCCGCCCTGGCCGCCGCCGACGATCAGGACGTTGTGGTCGAAGCCGTCGCGTGACGGCACCCAGTTCTCGGGCGCCGGCCCGAGCAGGCGCAGCGCTTCGCGGGCGAATTGATCGGGATCGCTCATATCAGGTCAGGGTCCGGTGAAAGGCCTGGTCGAGATCGGCCAGCAGGTCCTGTGGGTCTTCGAGTCCGACGTGCAGCCGCACCACTGGCGCATGGCTCTGCCAGGAGCGGTGTTCGCGCAGCCGTTCCGGCGGGGCGACCAGCGCGAGGCTTTCGTACCCGCCCCAGGAGGCGCCGATCGCGAACCACCGCAACGCGTCGACGAACGCGCCGGCCGCGCTGGCGCCGGCATCGCGGAAAGCGAACGACACCAGCCCGCTCGCGCCGCTGAAGTCACGCTGCCACAGCGCGTGGCCGGGGTCGTCCGGCAGCGCCGGGTAAAACACGCGATCCACCTGCGGATGACGCTGCAGCCATTGCGCGACCTCGGTGGCATTGCGCTGGTGCTGGGCAAGGCGCAGCGGCAGCGTACGCAGACCGCGCAGCGACAGGTAGGCGTCGTCAGCGCCGATGGCGAGGCCCAGGGCCTCGTGCGTGGCGGCGATGCGCTCCGCCAGCGCGGGGCTGTCCACGACGACCGCGCCCTGCATCACGTCGGAATGCCCGGCGATGTACTTGGTCGCGGCCTGGATCGAGATATTGGCGCCCAGGCGCAGCGGCTGCAGGAACCACCCGCCGCTCCAGGTGTTGTCCACGGCCACCGGCACGCCGCGTTCGCGCGCCGCCGCCGCCAGCCTTGGCAGGTCCAGCACCTCGAACAGCAGCGAGCTCGGCGATTCCAGGTAGACGAGCTTCGTCTCGGGCCGGATCAGCGCGGTGAGGTCGTCATGCGCTGGCGAAAAGTACTCGACGGTGATGCCCAGCCGCCGCAGCAGCGTCTTGTCCACGCGCCGCACGGGCGCATAGACACTGTCGGATATCAGTGCATGGTCGCCGGGGCTGAGCAGGGCGAGCAGCACCAGCGTGATCGCCGACAGCCCGGATGGCGCCAGAAAGGCCCGATGGCCGCCTTCGAGCGTGCTCAGCGCGTCTTCCAGCGCCTCGTGCGTGTCCAGCCCGTGGCGGCCATAGGAGGCAACGCGTTCGCCGGCGGCGCGGCGGTGCTGGCGCGATTCCAGATCCTGCTGGGTGGCGAAGCGCACCGTGCTGGTCCTTACCACCGGTACATTGACCGGCCCGGCACCGTCGCGCAGCGTCGGCGCCCCGGCATGCAGCAGTTGCGTATGTCTGCCTGCGCCGCTCATGTCGCCACCTTGCTCGGTTGCATCTGCGTGGCGTTGTAGTTGACGATCTCGCCAGTCTCCGGGCGCACGCCGTACCGGCCCGTCAGCGTCTCGAGCGGCCGGCCATAACAGTGGAAATGCAGCGTCGGCGCGTCGCCGACCACGTGGATGCTGTGGATGTCGTCAGGCAGGAAGGCGATGGGCGTGCCCGGCTCGACCGTCAGCTCGCGCGCGACTTCGAGCTGCGCGAAATTCGGGTCGCTGCGGTCGTCGGTGCGGTGGTATACCCGGTTGAACTCGCGGCCTTCCACCGCGACGATCACGGCCCAGGTATCGTGGTTGTGCGGGATGGTCGTCTTGCCCGGATTAATGGAGTTCAGGTACAGCGCGGCCGCGTCGTCGCCGTCATCGGGATTGAGGCGGTAGCGCGTCGAGGCGCCGCTGGCCGGATCCGCCGGGGGCGGGAAATCCTTGCGGGTGAACAGATCGCGTTGGGCGGCCAGCGCCTGCAGGCGCACGGCAACCGCGTCGAGCGCGGCGCGGTCGGGCTGGCCCGCGGTCAGGCGCCGGATGTCGGACAGGGCGGTGGCCACTGCCTGACGGCGGGCGGCCAGGCGTTCGGCGTGAGAAGAATGGCTCATGATGCGGAAACTCCGTCTGCAGGAAAGGGGGAAGGCGCGGGCGCGAACGCGGCATCGAAACCGGCCGGCAGTCGCGGGATCGCACCCAGGGCGCGGCGCAGGAACGCGCGCGTGCGTTCGTGCTGCGGGTGGCCGAAGATCTGCGCCGGCGGGCCGTGCTCGACGATCCGGCCGGCCTCGGTAAAGTAGATCTGGTCGCTGATCTCGGCCGCGAAGCGCATCTCATGCGTCACCAGTACGCAGGTCATGCCGTCCTCGACCAGATCGCGGATAACGGTCAGCACTTCGCCGACGGTCTCGGGGTCGAGCGCCGAGGTCACCTCGTCGAAGAGGATCAGCTCCGGCTGCATCGCCAGCGCGCGCGCGATCGCGACGCGCTGTTGCTGGCCGCCGGACAGCTCGCCCGGGTAGGCGTTGGCCTTTTCCGACAGCCGTACCTTTGCGAGCAGCGCATGTGCGTCGCGCTCGGCCTCGCCGCGCACGCGCCCAAATACACGGGTCGGTGCAAGCACCAGGTTCTCCAGCACCGTCAGGTGCGGAAACAGGTTGTACTGCTGGAACACAAAACCCACGCGCTTGCGCAGCGCGATGAGCGCGTCCTCGCCGCGCAAGGTCTCGACGGCGGTATCGCCCACACGGATCTGCCCGCGCTGCGGACGCAGCAGCCCGGTGATGCAGCGCAGGATCGTGCTCTTGCCCGAACCGGACGGGCCGATGATGGTGACGGCCTCGCCGCGGCGCACGTCGACGTCGATGCCGTTGAGCACCGCATTGGCACCGAAGCTCAGGTGGACGTCGCGCAGCTGTACCAGCGGCGATGTGACAGTGCGGCCGGTGTCCCGGCGCAGAAAGGACTCAGTGGCGTTCATGGCGGCGTTCCAGCGCGCGGGTAGCGCGCGCAATCGGGTAGCAATAGGCAAAAAACAGGGCCAGCAGCGTGAAGTAGACGAGGATCGTGAAGTCGGTGCGTGCCACCGTGTTGCTGGCAACCTGCGCGGTGTCGACCACGTCATGGACGCCAACGAGCGAAGCGAGCGACGTGCTCATCGTGATGCTGGCGTACAGGTTCATCCATGGCGGCAGCATGCGGCGCAGGCACTGTGGCAACACGATCAGGCGGAAGATCTGGCGGCGGCGCAAGGCGAGCGACTGCGCCGCCTCCCATTGCGCGCTCGGAATCGACTGGATCGCGCCGCGAAAGATCTCGGCGACGTTGGCACTTGCCGGCAACGCAAGGCCCAGCACGACCTTGACCCAGTCCGGGAACGGAAAGGTCCAGTTCACCAGGTGCAGCTCAAACGGGAACACGTAGGTGGTGAAATAGACCAGAACCAGCAACGGCGCGTTGCGGAAAGCCTGTACCCAGGTGCGCGTGAAGACGCGCAGCGGCGGATGCGACGACAATGACAGCGCGCCGATCACCAGGCCGACGACGGTCCCGAGCGCCATCGCCAGCACGCTGATCTCGATATTGGCCAACAGCCCGCGCAGTAGCGCAGGGGTCCAGACCCAGAGGCTGCGCACGGCGGCTGGGGTGCTGCCGGTGGCGCTCCAGAACAGCAGCAGTGCCGCCACTGCGGCGAGGGTGAGTACCCACGGATCGCGCAGCGCGCGCGCCAGGGGTGGCGTGGGGCCGACCGCGGCGGGGAGAATCGTGTCACTGGCCATAGCCTGGCATCCTCAGGTGATTTTCCAGCCAGCGACCGGCACGGCCGACCAGCCAGGTCAGCAGGCCGAACCAGGCCAGGATCAGCAACAGCAGTTCGAGCACGTTGTCGCGCTGCGTCCAGATCATGATGGATTCATAGGTCACGTCGCCGACCGCGATGGCCGAGGCCACCGCAGTCATCTTGACGAGGTCGACTAGGTTGTTGACGAGCGCCGGCAACGCGAAGCGCACCGCCAGCGGCAGTTCGACCTGGAGCAGCAACTGGCGCTTGGAAAAGGCCAGCGAGCGCGCTGCTTCCAGCGTGATGCGCGGCACCGCTTCGATACCGGCGCGCAGCGCCTCGGCATGAAACACCGCCTTGTGCAGCGAGACCACGATCACCACCCAGACAAAAGGCGTGAGCGGATTGCCCGTGCCGCGGCTGGCGAGCTGCTGGGTGATCAGCATGTTCAGCACCAGGAAGGCGCAGTAGAGTTGCACGAGCGTGGGCGTGTTGCGCGTGAGCTCGACGAAGGCGCGGGCGGGTGCGGCGAGCGCGCGCCGGCCCGACGTCAGCATCGCCGCCAGCACGATGCCGGCGGCGAGGCTGCAAGGAATGGTCAGCAGGCAAAGCTCCAGTGTCACAACCAGACCATGCAGAAATGCCGAGCGTTCGCCGGCATCGAGTATGAAGGCATAGTTCAGCCCCAGTGGCTTGAGCGCCGCGATAACGGGGGCCAGGAAATCGGTCATGCCACCACCTCCTGCTGTGCGGGTTGCAGCGCGGCGACGGCACGTGCGATGCGCTGCAGCGCGTCTTCCAGCACCGTATCGGCCACGGCAAAGGAGAGGCGGAAATAGGGCGACAGGCCGTAGGCGGCGCCGTCGACGACTGCCACGCCCTCGGCCTCGAGCAGCCAGTCGACCACATCGGCGTCGCTTTCGATGGGCCGCCCGTCGGGGCGCAGGCTTCCGATCAGGCCACCGCAGTTGACGTAGGCAAAGAACGCGCCCTGCGGCGGCAGCAGCCGCAGCCCCGGAATCGACGGGATGATTTCGGTCACGAGCGCGGCCCGGCGTGCGTAGGCCCCTCGCGCCTTTTGTACGAACGTCTGGTCGGCGGCATCGAGCGCCGCCGCCACCGCGGCCTGGCCGATCGCGCTGGCGCCCGAGGACACCTGCGACTGGATCGCCGTCATCGCCTGCACCAGTTCCGTCGGCGCGATGCCCCAGCCGATACGCCAGCCCGTCATCGCGTAGGTCTTCGAGGCGCCATTGACCAGTAGCGTGCGCGCGCGCAGGTCCGGCGCCACGTGTAGCCAGTGGGGTGGTGCGGCACCGAAGCGGATCTGCTCGTAGATTTCGTCGACCAGCACGAGTACGTGCGGGTGGCGGCGCAGCACGTCGGCAAGGGCAGCGAGTTCATCTGCGCTGTAGACCGCGCCGGTCGGGTTGGCGGGCGTGTTCAGCACCAACCAGCGCGTGCGCGGCGTAATCGCGGCTTCGAATCGGGCGGCGTCGAGCTTGAAGCCGCTGCGCTCGTCGCAGGGCAGGACCACCGGCGTGCCGTCGTTGACGCGCACGATGTCCGGAAAGGAAGGCCAGTACGGCGCCGGCACCAGCACCTCGTCGCCGCTGTCGAGCGTGGCCGCGAACGCCTCGAAGATGACCTGCTTGCCGCCGTTGGCGACGAAGACTTCGGCGGGCGTGATCGCGAGCGAGTGGTCGCGTTGGTACCTGGCGGCGATCGCCCGGCGCAGTGCGACCGTGCCCGGGGTAGGCGTGTACTTTGTCTCGCCGCGGGCCAGCGCTGCGACGGCGGCCTCCTTGATTGCATCGGGCGTATCGAACTCGGGCTCGCCCGCGGTCAGGGCCAGGATGTCGCGGCCCTGGCCGGCCAGCGCGGTGGCACGCTGGCCGGCGGCGGCGATTGGTGAGAGGCGCACCCGGCGGGCGCGCTGTGACAGGGAAATGCTCATGGTGAAATCTCGGTAGGGGAATCCGGCAGCACCTTGCCGGGGTTGAGCAGGCCGAGCGGATCGAAGGCCTGCTTCAGGCGCCGCATCAGCGCGAGTTCAACCGGGCTCTTGTAGCGCGGCAGCGCTTCGCGCTTGCGCTGCCCGATGCCATGCTCGGCGCTGATCGAGCCACCATGCGCATGGACGCTGTCATGGACCAATTCGTTGATGGCGGCCTCGGTGGCGAACAGCGCTGCCGGCGTGGATTCGGGCGCGTGCGAGACGTTGTAGTGCAGGTTCCCGTCGCCGAGGTGGCCGAAGGCCACCGGCCGAACGCCCGGGAAATGCCGCTGCAGCGCCGCCGCGGTGGCGGCGAGGAAGTCGGGGATGCGCGAAACCGGCAGCGAGATGTCGTGCTTAAGGTTGCCGCCGTCGCGCTGCTGCGCCACCCCCAACGCCTGGTCGCGCAGGGCCCACAAGGCCTGGCTCTGTGCCAGACTTTCGGCGACGGCGGCATCGGCGACCAGGCCATCTTCAATGGCCTGCCCGACAACCGCCTCGAAGCGCGCACGCGCATGCGTCTCGCCCTCGCTGTCCGACAGTTCGATCAGCGCATACCAGGCGCGGCCGTGAGCAAGCGGGACAGCCTGCTCGGGCACGTGCCTGGTGACAAGGCCCAGCGCGGTGTCGGAGATCACCTCGAACGCGGTCAGCGCCGCGCCGAAACCGGCGCGCGCCTGCGACAGGAACGCGATCGCGTCGCGGATGCAGTCGAAAGCGAGCAGTGCGGAGTATTGGATCGCAGGCTGCGGATAGAGCTTCAGCGTGGCCGCCGTGATGATGCCGAGCGTGCCTTCGCTGCCAATGAACAGGTCGCGCAGCGCGTAGCCGGTATTGTCCTTGCGCAGGCCACGCAGGCCGTCCCAGATCTCGCCGTCGGCAGTGACCACCTCCAGGCCAAGCGCCAGGTCGCGCATATTGCCGTAGCGCAGTACCTGCGTGCCGCCAGCGTTGGTGCCGAGGTTACCGCCGATGGTGCAGCTGCCCTCCGCGCCGAGGCTGAGCGGGAATAAGCGCCCGGCCTCGTGTGCTGCGTCCTGCAGTTGCGCTAGTACAACGCCGGCCTCGGCGGTAATGGTGTCGTTGTCGGGGTCGACGTCGCGGATGCGGTTCAGCCGCCCCAGCGACAACAACACCGCGCGGCCGCTGGTGTCCGGCGTGGCGCCGCCCATCAACCCGGTGTTTCCGCCCTGTGGCACGATCGGCGTGCGATGGGCCCGGCACAGCCGCACCACGGCTGCCACTTGCGCCGTGTCGGCCGGACGCACGACGGCTAGCGCGTGACCGTGCAGCCGGCCATGGCGGTCGGTCAGGTAGGCGGCGGTGTCGCCCGGCGTGGTCAGTACATAGTCATCGCCCAGCGTGTGTCGCAAGTCTGGGAGCAGGTCTTCCATGGTCAGTCCGGTTGCAGCAGGTCCGGCACGCCGGCGTCCGCGGCCAGCTCGCCGAGTTGGCGCAGCAGTGCCGCCGGCAGCGCCACGCCGGCACGCAGCCGTTCGGCGCGCGCCGCGGCTTCGGGATCGCCGGGCACCAGTACCGGCTGCGCGGGGTCGGCAGGACGGGTGGCATGCAGCACGTCGATAATGGCGTCGAGCTGACGCCTGAAGTCGATGGCGTCGCCGAAGAAACCCGGATCGATGGCGATGAAGCTGTGGCCGACATTGGCCGGCGCGTTCGTGCCGTGGCTGCGACGGTGCAGCGGCGAGAAGGCGCCGCCGTTGAGCGTGCCGCCGAGCACCTGGGCTAGCAGAGACAGGCCATACCCCTTATGGCTCGCGCCGTCGGAGCTGCCGCCAAGCGGCGTGAGGCCCCCGTCGGCATGATCGAAGACCTGTTCGCGTGCTGCCTGCGGGTCTGTCACGGGCTCGCCCCTGCCGTCGACGACCCAGCCCGCCGGCACCGGCTCGCCGCGCAGGGCCTTGACCTTCACTCGGTTGGCGGCTGCCGTCGTCGTCGCGATGTCCAGCACCAGGTCTTGGTTGGGCGAGTCCTCGGGTACCGGCGCGGCAAACGCGATCGGATTGGTGCCGAGCACCGGCTCGGCTGCGCGTGTCGGCACCAGCAGTACGCCTTGCGCGGAACTGGTGACAAGGCCAAGCAGGCCCTGACGCGAGGCAATGCGCGCGTACACGCCGGCGGCGCCGAAGTGATGCGAGTTGCGTACCCCAACCAGCGCGATACCGGCAGTGCGCGCCTTCACCACCGCCAGTTGCATCGCCTGCTCCGACGCCGCGTGGCCAAGGCCGGCGCCCGCGTCAAACAGCCCGGCCGCGACGCCGTCACGCACGAGCCGTGGCCGCGCGTCCGGGCGAAGCTGGCCGCGGCGCCACATCGCTTCGTACTGCGGCAGCATCGATACGCCGTGCGATTCGATGCCCAGCAGGTCGCTTTCGACGATCAGTGCGGCGGTTGCGGCGGCGAGGTCGGCCGGCATGCCCCAGGCCTGCAGCAGGCTCCGTGCCAGGACGCGCAGGCGCTCTGCAGGGAAACGTGTATCTTCGGAAGGCATCTGGTCAGGCCGGCGACGTTTTGAACTTTTCGTGAAACTGGTACAGCAGCGGTGTCGGCGGCAGGCCGTTGTGCTTGCCTACATCGATCAGCCAGCCGGTGCGGTGCCAGCTCCGCACGATCTTGTCGATTGCCGCCTGAGTGTCGGCCTCACCCTTGCGCAGCCAGATTACCGAGGGGGAGGGAATCAGGTCCGACGGCGAGACGATTTGATAGTCGTTCCAGTCCGGATTGCCGGACACCAGTTCGCGCAAGGTCGGGCTGACATGGACCGCGGCCGAGCACTGGCCGCCGCGCAGTGCCAGCAGCGATTCCGGCTGGCCGCGGAACGCGCGGATTTGCGCGCCGTATTGCTCGGCCAGCGGTCGGGTGAAGTTACTGCCCTGCGAGACGCACACCGGCTTGCCCTTGAGGTCTTCCCACTTCGCAATGCCACTGCCCTTGGGTGCGATCGCCGCGCCACCGACTTCCTCGAACGGCGTCGGCACGAAGGACAGTATCTCGCTGCGTTCCTGGGTCCATTGCATGTTGGCGATCAGGATGTCGACCTTGCCTTGCTGCAGGAATTGCACGCGGTTCGAGGGCTGTACCTGTATCGTCTCGAGCGCAACGCCGAGCCCCTTCGCCACGCCTTCGGATAGCTGAACGTTGTAGCCGATATGCTTGCGTGTCGCTGGGTCGATGGTGCCGAACGGCGGGCCCGAGAGCACCACGCCAACGACCAGCGTGCCGCGCTGGCGAATCTTGTCGAGGGTAGCGTCGGCGTAGGCAGAAATAGACGTCATGGCCAGCAGGGCCGTGAGCCAGGAAAGCAGGCGCAAGCTCATGGTTTCCTGCCCTCCGCAAAGACGGTGAAGTCGTTAGGCGCCACGTCGAACTTCCCCTGTTGCGCGCGGGCGTTCGCCGCCTTTATGTAGGCGCCGTCGGGCACGCCGTACCTGCGCGCGGTGGCCAGCAGCAGGCCGGAGCGGTGCCAGTCACGGATGGTCTTGTCGACGAAGGCGAGCGTATCCTTCTCGCCGCGGCGCGTCCACACGACGGTGGGCGACGGAATCAGCTGGTCCTCGGTCGCAAGCGTGAACTCCTTCCACTCGCCGGCGCTCGGCCCGTTCAGCGTGTGGTAAAGCGCGGGCTGGATATGTACCGATGCCACGCACGTACCGCCCTTGAGCGCCAGCAGCGATTCGGGAATGCCGCGCAAGCCCTTGACGATGGCGCCGTAGTTCTCTGCCAGCGGGCGCGCAAAGTTGCTGCCCTGCGAGACGCAGGCGACCTTGCCGCGCAGGTCTTCCCAGCGCTTGATGCCGCTCGCCTTCGACACGATGGCCGCGCCGCCGACCAAGTCATACGGCGTTGGCGCAAAGCTCAGGATCTCACTACGCTCCTGTGTCCACTGGATGTTGGCAACCAGGAGGTCGACCTTGCCCGCCTGCAGGAACTGCACGCGTGTGGCGGCTGTGACCGGCACGGTTTCGAGTTCGACGCCAAGACGCTTCGCTAGGTCTGCCGCAAGCTCGGTCTGGTAGCCGCCAGCCTTGCCGGTCGTGGTATCAAGGAAGCCGAATGGCGGGCTCGGACCGTCGATGCCGACGGCGAGCTTGCCGCGCTGCTTGATCTTGTCGAGCGTGGCATCGGCCCGCGCATGGCCGGAAACGGCCAGCGCGGCGCAGACGAAGGGTAATAGCAGGAAGACTCTCTTCATGTCAGGATGGCGCCGTAACGCAGGTGGGGAGGGCTCGGCTCAGGACGCGTTCTTGAAGCGTGCTTGCAGTTTTGGCAGCAGCGGCTGCGGCGGCGTGATGCCGAGCCGCTTTTCCGTGGCGATCAGCCAGCCCGAGCGGTGCCATTCCTGGACGATCTTGTCTACTGCGGCGATGGTGTCCGTTTCGCCCTTGCGGGTCCAGACCACTGATGGCGCGGGCAGGATCTCGGTGGAGATTGGGGCGGCATAGTCGGCCCAGTCGGCGTTGCTGCGAACCAGCGGGTGGATCAGCGTCGCGTCATGAACTGCGGCGACGCACTGGCCGCCCCTCAGTGCCAGCAACGATTCGGCGGAGGTTTTGAAGCCGCGCACCTGGGCACCGTACTGTTCCTGCAGGGGCTTGACGTAGCTGCTGCCCTGCGATGCGCAGACCGTCTTCCCGCGCAGGTCCTCCCATTTGGCGATGCCGCTGCGCTTGAGCACAGCAGCCGTGCCGCCGACGCGGTAGAACGGCGTTGGCGCATAGCCGAGCAGCTCGCCGCGCTCGGGGTTGTATTCCATCGACGCGATCAGCAGGTCAACCTTGCCTTGTTGCAGGAACTGCACGCGATTGGAAGGCTGTACAGGTACCAGTTCGGCTTCCACGCCCAGCCGCTTTGCCAGGTCGCGCGCCAGATCGGGATTCCAGCCGACGAGCTGCTGCGTGGCGGGGTCGATCGAGCCAAACAGGCTGCCACCGACGAGCACGCCGATGGAGACTTTACCGCGCTGCTTGATGCGGTCCAGCGTGGCATCCGCCCAAGCGGCGTTCAGAGTAAGGCAGGACAGGGTCGCGGCAGCCGCGATGCGAAGGAACGGAAGTGGGAGCGCGGGCATGTCTGGTCATAAGAACAAAGAGGAGACGATGCTATCGCCCGGCGCCGCGGTGAACAAAGAAGGCTTTCGGATATGGATATACAGCGTGCCAGCCGGAAGAAATCCGAGGTTGCATATTCAGCGCCCGCGCTCCCCGCCGCCCGCCAGTCACTCCGTCTCGAAGGTGAAGCGTCCTTGCCTCACCAGCTGGCGGAGCGGGTGGCGCTGGTTGGGATACTCGCGCGCCTGCAATGCTTCGGGGAGCTGCGCCTTGTCGCCCTGCTTGCCGATGGCGGCCACGGCCTCGATGGCATAGTCCTGCGGCACGTCGAGCGCGGCGCGCAACGCGTCCTTGTCGAAACCGCCGATGCCGTGGGCGTGCCAGCCCGATAGCGTGACCTGCAAGGCCAGGTTGGCCCAGGCCGCGCCGGCGTCAAAGGAATGCGTGGTGATGGCCTGCGGCTCGGTCTTGCCCGGGGGCGTCCAGACCTTGCGCGACAGGATCACCACCAACGCGGACGCCCGCGTCGCCCAGCCCTGGTTGTATTCGGAAAGCGCCGCGAAGACCGGCTGCCATTCCGGCGTGTCGCGCCGTGCGTAGAGGAAGCGCCAGGGCTGCGCGTTGTAGCCGGACGGTGCCCAGCGCGCGGCTTCGAAGAAGCGCAGCAGCGTTGCCTCGTCGATGGCTTCACCGGTGAAGGCACGCGGGGACCAGCGCTGGAGAAAGAGAGGATGGATGTCGTGTTCGCTAATGCGTGGCTGAGACATGGGAGCTCCTGGGAATCTGGGCAGGCGATCGGAAGTGTCGAAGTCGCGGGTGGCTGTCGCGAGCCGCCCGCGCAGGCCAAGCGTGCCATATCGCATCGGCAAGGCGAACTGTGAATTTCGCATGTTCCGGACCGGCGGCTTCCGTCCATCGATATGCAGGCAGCCCGCCTATGGATAGAAGAACGTCTACCTTCGCAAGACCGGTGGCGAACCCTACGATGTCACCCTCGCCGCGGCGGTCGACGCCGCAGGACCGCATGGCATGACAGGAGAAGCAGGCATGGCAAGACGCGAAGGATTGATGAGCCTGGGCGCATTTCTCTATCCCAGCGGGCACCATATCGCCGCCTGGCGACATCCCGATTCCAAGGCCGACGCCGGTATCGACTTCCGGCACTACGTGGCTCTGGCGCAGGCCGCCGAGGCTGCCAAGTTCGACCTGATCTTCCTGGCCGACGGTGTGGGCACGCGCGGCGACAATGTCGAATTCCTCAGCCGCACCGCGCACAGCTACCAGGCTCAATTCGAACCGATCACCTTGTTGTCGGCGCTGGCGGCCGTTACCGGGCGCATTGGACTGGTGGGCACCGCTTCAACCAGCTTCAACGAGCCTTACCACGTGGCGCGCAAGTTCGCATCGCTCGACCATATCTCGGGCGGCCGGGCCGGCTGGAACCTGGTCACCACATCGAACGAGCACGAGGCCCGCAATTTCAACCGGGACGAGCACTTCGCGCACGCCGATCGCTACCAGCGCGCAGAGGAATTCGCCGATGTGGTGACCGGGTTGTGGGACAGCTGGGAGGATGACGCCTTCCTGCGCGACAAGGCGAGCGGCCACTACTTCGATCCGGCCAAGCGCCATGTGCTGCGGCACAAGGGCGAGCACTTCTCGGTGCAGGGACCGCTCAATGTGTCGCGCCCGCCCCAGGGACATCCGGTGGTGGTGCAGGCGGGTTCCTCGGAGGCAGGCAAGGAACTGGCGGCCCGCAGCGGCGAAGCGGTATTCACGGCCCAGCAGACGCTGGAGGAGGCGGTCGCGTTCTACACCGACCTGAAGGGCCGCCTGCCGCGCTACGGGCGTTCGCCGGACGACCTCAAGATCCTGCCGGGCGTGTTCCCGGTGGTCGGCCACAGCGAGAGCGAGGCGAAGGAGAAGTTCGAGCAACTGCAATCGCTGATCGACCCGGTAGTGGGCCTGGCGCTGGTCGCCGGCCTGACGGGCGGCTTCGACCTGTCCGGCTATCCGCTCGACGGTCCCATTCCGGAGCTTGCGCCGACCAATGCCAGCAAGAGCCGCCAGCGCCTGGTGCTGGACCTGGCCCGGCGCGAGAACCTTACCATCCGCCAGCTGTACCAGCGCGTGGCCGGCGCGCGCGGTCACTGGCAGCTGGTTGGCACGCCGGAACAGATCGTGGATCAGCTCGAGGAGCGTTTCCTCAACTACGGCGCCGACGGCTTCAATGTCATGTCGCCGGTCCTGCCCGGCGGGCTGACCGATTTCATCGCACTGGCGTTGCCCGAGCTGCGGCGGCGCGGGCTGTTCCGCAGCGAGTATACGGGGACCACGCTACGCGAGCATCTCGGCCTCAGGCGTCCGGAGCATCCGTCGGTCAAGGGAAAGCGCGCCAGCGTTGCTGCGGCGTGATTGTGGGGCGTCCAGGATCTAGGGATGGGGGCGGCCGCGCCGTTCCCAGACCGGCACCGGAAGACCCGGGTGGCCGCGCAATGTGCCGACGTCGTACGCCCTGCGGAAATGGCCGCAATCCCGCAGGATTGGCACTATCGTCGATGCTGGCGAGAATTGCGGCCGGGGGCGCGGGCGTCCTTGGGCTGTGCCTGGCGCTTGTCGCGGAATCGGGCTGGGCGCAACTCGCGGGGGTGTTTCTCACAACCTTCGGGGTCTATTGCTACGTCGCCTGCCAGCCACGGTCTTGCTAACCCGCGCCAAGCTCTCAGCCCACAAAGGCCTTTCGAGCACGAAATGGCCCGGCTCGATCATATTGCCTTCCGTGAAGCCGCGCGCTTCCAGCGTGAGCCGGACTTCCTTCAGCATGTCAGGGCTGCCGCACAGCATGATGCGGTCGTTTTCTGTCGAGAAGGCGGGCACATCCAGCCGCTCGAACAGTTCGCCCGATTCGATCAGCTCGGTAATCCGGCCGCGGTTGTGGAAGTCCTCGCGCGTGACCGTAGGGAAATAGACCAGCTTCTCGCGCACCAGATCGCCCAGGTATTCGTGCTGCGGCAGATGCTCTGAAATCAGCTCGCGGTAGGTCCAGGTTGGCCGGCGAGGGCAACGACACTGACCATGGCGCTGACGGAGTTTTGGAGGTGATTGCGCGGCTCGATCAGTTCCTCTGTCGAGACGGTGTGGCGACCAATGAACGCGTGACGATGATTAGCGACGACGGCGATAAGTTTGCGCCAGGGCAGGCAGGATTCTCGATTGGTTCCGCATCGCCATGAAGTTCAATGCGGTGGATGGCGATAAATGCCATTGTTGAGGTACAAGGTTCATGCGAGCAATGAACAGCTGTGTAAGAGCGATCACATTGCCCAAGCGCTTTGATTTGTAAGCGAAATTCGTCCGCAAGCACGCTTTTCGACAGTTGCCGAAAAGCAACGCCGGAGCCTTGGATGCCCAACATTCTTGAGACTACGTCGAAACGACCAAAAATCGCCTAATGTAAGACGACGAAAAACCACTGGGGCCTTCGATGAAAGAGGAGCCCGGCGAGCGCGAATTGGCAGCGGCGCAAATCTTCCGCCCGCTTGGCCAAGCGCCACTCACCCGCGAGCAGGCAGCGCTTGCAGGACAGCTATTAGGCTTGCACTGTTCTTCCGTTTACCGGTTGCGCCGACGCTTTCTAGAAGACCCGGTGACAGCGTCATTGCTCCCGTCTCCGTCAGGGCCACGGCGCGGGCAATACATGTTGTCGGAACAAGTGGAGGCAATCGTTCAGGATGTCCTATCCGATTGGCTTCCGCGGCAGAAGCATCTCGCGCATCCCCTTGATGCGATTTGCCGAGAGGTTCACATGCGGTGCGCCGCTGCATGCGCCACACCACCTTCACGGCCAACGATATCCCGCCGGTGGGCCGACCACCGTGACAAAGAAAACATGAAGCTTTCCGGCGCAGCGCCGGGCCACTTTGCGGCACGGCATCCTTTGGATATTGTTCAGATCGATCACACACTTGCCGACATCATGCTGGTCGATGAGGTGTTTCGCCACACGATTGGCAGACCGTGGCTAACTTTGGCAATCGACGTCGCCTCACGATCAGTCGTGGCCCTGTATGTCGGCTTCGACCGCCCTAACGCGGCGACTGTCGCTCTACTTCTCACGCGGATGGCCCTGCCGAAGGCGCCCTGGTTGGCGAGCAGAGACGTCGCTGTAGATTGGCCAATGCATGGCGTGCCGAAGGTATTGCATCTCGACAACGCTGCCGAGTTCAAGAGTAGGGCACTGCAAGCGGGCTGCAATCAGTACGGAATCGAACTGATGTATCGCCCGCCTGGCCGACCCTACTTCGGGGGCCATATAGAAAGATTGAACCGGACCATGATGGAGAAAGTACACAGTCTGCCGGGCTCGACCGGATCCTCGACGAAAGGACGAAAGGCTCGCAAGCCAGAAGCGGAGGCCGCATTAACCATCCGAGAGTTTGAGCAATGGTTGATGTATGAAATCGGACAGACCTACCATCACAGTGCCCATCGAGGGTTAAGCGGCGCAACACCATACTCAGCGTGGTCGACGTTGTCTGAAGCATCGAAGCCGCGGCTTCTTCCCGACTCGGCTGCCGAAGAGCTTCGCTTCCTTATTCAGTTCCTGCCAATAGCCCGTCGCACCATCCAGGCTGACGGCTTGATGCTGTTCTATCTGCACTATTGGCATCCGATCTTCGCCGCCTGGCGCGCAGCTAACCGTCGCGTCGTGGTGAGATACCATCCTGAGGACTTATCGAAAGTCTTCGTCAGTGCCGATGGCAAGGAATACGTTGAGGCAAGCTTTGCCGACTTGCGGCGTGACCGAATCTCCCTGTGGGAGCAAAAGGCGGCACTGAAGCATCTCCGATCGCAGGGAAAATCCCATGTCACGGAGTCTGCGATATTCAATGCGATCGCCGCACAACGCAGCCTCATAGAAGGGGCAACAACGAAGCGGCGATCTGCAGACAGACGCGGAAGAGCAGGGGAGACTTCACCTTTCCCGGCGAGCGGGCGGTCCAGTCAACAGACGAAATCCCCCGATGCGTCATCGTCCACGCCGGACGTCGACTACAGCAAGCCGGCTCCAATTTATCACGTCGAGCAACTGTGAACTGGCAATGGGTGCTTCCTTGACACACCTTCTGCCGGATGTCCGTTCTTTAGCAAAGAGCGACGACAATGTTCGCATTCTTGCCTTGGCTCGGGATCGATGGATCGACTATCCCCGCGCAACACAGGCGTTCGAACTCTTGGACCGGTTGGTGAAGATCCCTCCACGGCAGCGTATGCCGTGCCTGCTGCTGTATGGCGACTCAAACATCGGGAAGACCCAGGTCATCGCGAAATTCGAACGGCGCCATCCTCCGGAATACGACGAAATAGCAGGCGTGGAGCACCGGAGGGTTGTGTCTATGCAGATGCCACCGACGCCCGACCAGAGCCGCTTCTACGCATCGCTCCTGTTTGAGCTTGGAGCGCCGTTCAACGCAGCAGCGAAGCTCAGCGTGCTCGAGAATCTGAGTCGCGAGGTGCTACGGCAAGTTTCACCGCGCATGCTGGTTGTCGATGAAGTTCATCACCTCTTGGCGGGGAGTTATCGCGAGCAGCGCGCCTCACTGAACCTGCTCAAATTTCTCGCCAACGATCTCCAGATGACAATTGTCCTTGTGGGAACGCACGATGCCGAGTTTGCACTTCAGACCGATGCGCAAATGAGCAGTCGCTTTGCTCGCTTCGAGATGCCTCGATGGCAGGAGTCGGAAGCCTTCCGAGGCCTCATGGCGGCATTCGAGCGCATTCTTCCTTTGCGGCGGCCGTCAAATCTGTCGAGGCGAGAGGTTGTCTCGGCGGTTCTAGAGGCGAGCGGAGGCTTGACCGGTGAGGTCTCGCGGCTTTTGAATTCTGCCACTGAGCTTGCGATCCGCGATGGACGGGAAATGATTGATGTCTGCCACATTGAACACGCCCGGAGCTGCATGCTCTAACCGGCCGAGGCCGTGGCCCGTTGCACCGCGTCCTTTTGATGGGGAGGCGTTTGGAGGCTGGCTGGGACGACTCGCTGGAAAGTACTCCATGACGGTCGAACAGCTTTGGACGCACGCCGATCTCGGTCCGATGCCGACCCTGACGCAAAGGAAATGGCTACTGTTTCCGCCAGTGCCGATCGAGACCTTGGAACGTCTCTCACAGCTAACCCGCGTGAGCGTGGATCGCTTGAGAGCTATGCAGACCCCAATCGGCTGGATCTACGAAAGACGTCGCTTACCGTATTGCTATCCCTGTTTGATCCTGAATCCTGCCGATGTCGGTTCGCCATTCTGGAGACTCGAGTGGCTGGATCCGGCCTTTTCAATGTGCGTGCAACATCCCGGCAAGCTTGAAACGACCTGGTACTGGAATCTCTATTACCTTGGTAATTTTAATCAACTGCTTCGAAGAGCGCACGCAACGCCCCACCGGGACCTTGTTTCGCATGGGAAAGATACAGTCGCACGAATGCTGAGCGTAAAAATGCTACGCTCGCATGAATGTTGAGCGTGGCTCGCACGAATGACGATCTTCAACACCAGGAAGCCGTTACGCGGAAGCCAAAAATGCAATTAATCGCCAGGTTTCGCCTGCAACCGTTATCGCTGGCGGGCATGGGGCAGCTCCCGTCGTCTAGAAGGGAGCCAATCCCACTTCGGATTATAAGTTCACGATCATGAAATCATTCGGCCCGCCGCGTCCCCGCTGGCTTGTCTTCCTCACGGGACGCGCCTCCATGCCACGGCCACTACCTGATCCGACGCCACCGTCGCGCGCGACGATTCGCAGCGGCCCGGCGAGGGCATGTCTCTTGCAGCTTTCCACGATATTGCACACGCGACGTGCCGCAGCCCCGGCTTTCGCAGCCAGCGGCGCGTAAGTCCGGGGCTCCGATGTAGGAACTGAGCGGCGGCCTTACGGTAAAAGTGCCACCGCGGTCCTCAAAGAGGGAACAACATCATGGAAAGAGAGTTAAAGTTTGAACTGGCGGCACAGCAGGCTGCCGCCATGCGCGAATTGCCGACACTGCTGGATGTGGAATTGGATTCGCCACAGGAACAGGCCCTGGAAAGCGAATACTTCGATACGCCGGACTTTCTGCTGCGCCGCAATGGCGCCGCTTTGCGCGTCCGCAGCAATGGCGACCAATTCGTTCAGACCCTGAAGTCGTCCGGCGACCAGCGCGGCGGGCTGTTCGAGCGGGAAGAGTATGAGTGCGAGCTGCAAGAGGCAAGCCCTGATCTCGACGCCCTGCGCGCGGCCGTGCCAAGGTCTTCGCCACTTTTCCAGCTTCTCAAGAACGGCGTGCTGGCGGATCGACTGGTCCCCGTTTTCCGAACCACGGTCACACGCAAACTGTGGACGCTGAAGCTGGCCAGCGGCGAGGAGATCGAACTCGCACTGGACACAGGAAAAGTCACGGCGGCGGAGCAGGCTCGCTCGTTCTCCGAGCTTGAACTGGAACTCAAACATGGCGATCCCCGCCGCCTTGGCGAAATCGGGCTACGGCTCATCGACAAGGTGCCGTTGAGCCTGAGCATGCAGAGCAAGAGCGACCGCGGCTACGACTTGCTGCTAACCGAGAACCGCTCGGCAGTCAGAGCCCAGCCCATCGCGCTGAGGAAGAAAGACACCGTGGAAGAGGCCCTTTGCAAGATATTGCACAACTGCCTGGCCCAAGTACATGCTAATGCGCCGCTGGTCGCCACCGAACATTCGCCCGAGGGCGTGCATCAGATGCGCGTGGGACTGCGCCGCTTCCGCTCGGCGCTCGATATGTTCGAGGATGTGGTCACAATTCCGACTGCCCTCGAGGAAGAAGTGAAGTGGATTGCCGACCAACTCGGCCAATCCCGTGACTGGTACGTGCTGGCGCATTCCACGCTGTCGCAGGTTGATGCAGGCAACGACAAGCGCGACCCCATGGCGGAAACCAAAGCGGCGGCCGCCGAGATCGCGGAGGCCCGCCACGCCAAGGCAACGGCCGCAGTACAGTCGCCGCGCTATGCCCGCGTCGCGCTCGCGCTCGATCACTGGATCACGACGAATCCATGGCGCGATTCATCTGACGAAACGCGCAAGTTGCTGAAGAAATGTGTCGGTTTGCTTGCCGATCGGGTCCTGCGCAAACGCCATCGTATGCTCGTCCGCCGTGGACGAGGCCTGCACAAACTCGATGCGCATCATCGCCACCGCGCGCGGATCGCGGCAAAGAAACTGCGCTACGCGGCTGAATTCTTCGCCGACCTCTTCAAGCAGAGGAGCCTGAAGCCGTATCGACAGGTACTGGCGAAATTGCAGGATGATTTGGGTTGGGGCAACGACATGGCGGTGGCAGATGGCCTACTAGGTCATCTGCAGCAGCACCATCGCAAGGCCTCCGCTGGTGCCAGCTATGCGCGCGGCTTTCTGGCGGCACGCGTAACGGACGATCGTGATAATCAACGGAAGCTGTGGAAGCAGTTCCGGAGCACATCCCGTCCAGGCTCGCCCAGGTGAACGGGCGGAGTCTCGCCGACTAGCGTTCATACACACTAGTGGTGGCGCGGTCAGCGAGGCCCCGGCCGGGTGTAGCCGCCCGAGGCGGCTTTCAAGCGCGCAAGGCGCGGCCTTTTTGGTGACGATCAAATCGATGATGGTGGCCAAGTTGGCCCGCGCCTCAGGCGCCGTCGGTGAACGGGTCACGCCGGTCGGTCACGTTGGCACCGTCCGTGAACGGGGCGCGGCGGTCAGTCACGTTGGCACCGTACAGAAACGGATCGACCTTGCACGCGTGGGCGCTGATGCCGTGCACAGCGACAACGGAAACAGGTGCGGCTGCGTGGGCGGTGGCCGCCTCAAACAACGTGCCTACACCTGACGACACGCCCATTGCCAAAGCACTCCAGAAGCGTAGAACGAAGCCATTCTGTCACTCCGGAATCTGCCTGGAACCCGCGCCGTATATAGAAGTCCGGCCGATGAGTTGACAATATTGCTTGCACTCTCAGCGAAGCAAAGTCGTCAATTCGCATTAGTCCGGATTAATTTTGTCAATTGGCGTCCTAGACTTCGAATCCCGCTCGTAAGGCATTGATCTTATGGAAGAATCTCTGCGCATAGCGGAGCCGGTTGCGCTCGTCCGCCCGCACGGTGCGCACCGCTTCGAAGCCTTCAGTCCGAAGCTGAAGCGGCGGCTGACTTTCTACCGACGCTGTGCGTTCGACCAATGGGTCATGATCGAATCCGATCCGGCAATTGCCCACTTTTGTGAGCGTCCCGGGTTCATTCAGTTTCGCGAACGCCGGTACCTTGCAGACTTCCTGGTCTCGTACTCCGACCGTCAGGAGTTGGTGCTCCTGCCGGATCCAGTTATCGATGAAGAAGCGAAAAAGGGCGTCGAGTTCAGCGCTGATGTGCTCAATGTCCGGCTGGTCGACGCGGCCGAACAGGCAGCATCACGCATCTGGATCGACAACTGGCACCGCATGCTGCCAAGCATCGTAGCCACGAGCGGTCTCGTGTCAGTGTCACTGCTCGACGCGGTCGAGCGCTTTGTGGCCAGTCCAAAGCCGCTTCTTACCATCGAGCGCGAGTTCTCGAATGGTGACCCCGTGCTTGTGCGCGCCGCCGTCTTCAGTCTACTGCAAACCGGCCGCGTACATGCTGAGGAATTGCGAACCGATCCATTGTCGTGGATGACGAAGTTTGCAGTCGCGGAGGCCGCTCATGATTCGCCGCAAGCCTGAGTTTCAATCAATCGACTTGAGCGCGTGGCCAAGCATTGCGTGGACCGAACTTGACGCCGAAGCGCGCGGTGTCATGAAGCGAAGAATAGAGGCCGTCGAGCGCTACGCGCGCGGCGAACGTGTCAAGGACATTGAGAAGGTAACCGGCCTCAACCGTCGACAGATTTATCGGTGGCTCGAGCGAGGCTTGGCTCCGCATCCTGACGGACGCATCTTTGGATTCCGGGCCTTGTTCGCGCACGTGCGCGTCAATGAGTACGTCCGCGTAAGTCCGATCAATGGCCGGTCCAGTGAAGACGGAAGTGGTAAAGCGGGTGCGTTCTCGCTTTTCTTAGAGCGCTTTCCGACGCTCGCGGGGTGGCTGCTCCTGAAAGTAAAACAGCGCCGCGTCTTGCTCGAACAGGTCCATACCGATGGAAGACTGCAGACACGCGTGGTTGGCCTGAATGCCCTGCACGCGGAGTTTCTGTGGCAATGCCGGTCCCTCGGTCTGACGGCGGCGGACTACCCCTTCAATACGAATGGCCGTGCCATTCGGTCGCTATCCGCGCGGCTCAAAGTCGAGCTGCTGCGCAGCTTCCGCACGGCGGCACGGGCAGCTGGCGCCACGCACCTGAAGGGACTGCCTCACTACGATAGGTCAGAAAGTCGGCCGGCCACGCGTCCCTATCAGGTCGTGGAGTTCGACGGGCACCGACTCGATATTCGGCTGAAGGTGGTAGTACGCGATGCATTGGGCTTTGAACATGAGTTCGAAATCGAACGCGTTTGGTTGCTCGCAATCATCGACGTTTGCACGCGTTCGGTGCTGGGCTATCACTTGGCGCTGGGTCGGGAGTATAGCCGCTACGACGTCATTAAAACCATCGAATCTGCCCTGGAACCGCATCGACCGCGCCACTTCACCATTCCTGGTTTGGTCTACGGCTCGCACGACGGCTTTCCCTCGCAGCGTTTGCCGGAGCTCGCGTACACCACCTGGGAGTGGATAAAGCTTGACAATGCGAAGGCGAACCTCGCCAAGGAGACGCTGAACGCTTTGTGCGAATTCGTTGGCTGTTGCGCCGACGCAGGGCCGAAGTACAGCCCTGATGATCGACCCTACATCGAACGATTCTTCGGCACGATTGCGAGCAGACTGTCTTCCCGATTGCCTGGTTATACGGGCTCCCATCCACGCGATTTGCGGCGTGCGCTGGCCGATCCCAAGGGGAATCTACGCCTGATTGTGTCGTTTGACGAGTTGGAGGAGTTGGTCGAATACGCGATCGCCAGCTACAACGGTACGCCGCATGCCAGCTTGAACAATGTCACGCCACTTGAGGCGATGGAGTATTTCATTCGCGGCAAGGAACAGTTGTTGACATGGCTACCCGAACATCGGCGACGCACGCTGTGCCTGATGCAATCGGCAAGGCGTTGCACAGTGCGCGCATACCTCCACCGGGGTATTCGACCGCACATCAACTTGTATGGCGTGCGCTACACAAGCAGCGTCCTGGCCTGCAGCACGGATTTGATCGGCAAGAGCCTGCTTATCTATCTGAATGCCGATGATCTTCGTTGTGTCCGAGCGTTCCAACCTGACGGTGTTGAGTTAGGGCTCTTGGAGGCGCAAGGGGGGTGGAGCGTGTTGCGGCACAACCTGAAACTACGCCAGCAAATCAATCAAGAGAAGAAAGACAAGAAGCGACCGCGTGGGGAAGTCGAAGCGGATCCGATTGCCGACTACGTCGACGGAAAGATGAAGCAGGCAAAGAAGTCACGGAAGGCTGCATCTGAATTGGCAGAGGCAAAGCGAATTCTGTCCTCCGCGCCGACTGCACGAACTGCGATGGGGCGGCGAGGATCCGCTGCGCAGCCCACAACAAACGCCGAGTTCGCACCGACAGTAGACAAGGCCTCCGCGCCGAAAACACCGACACGTCCGAAGAAGCTGAATATTGGTACCGGTCAGGTCTTTTAACGCTGTTACTCCCGTGGGAGTCATCATGTCGCTTCAAATACCGCGTCCGATCGATCCATCGCAGCACCCCCTGGCCACCGGCAACTATCGCATCGCCACGCCGGCCATCGAAGAACTCTACGAATTGGTCACTCGATGCCTGCGCTACAGGATCATGGGGGCGTTGATCTACGGCCCGTCGCGCATCGGGAAAACACGGGCAATCGAGTACGTGCGATTGCTGCTGGCACGCAATCACCCACGAATGGTCAGCTACCACGCACGATGCGAACACAAGCCGAGGCATGCCGAAGGACCTTTCTTCGCCAACCTGCTTGAAGCGGTTGGCGACCAGGATCCTAACGCTGGCGCCAACCCGGCGAAACGTATGCGCCTCGCACTGAGAATTCGTGAGGCCGCCGCTCGGGCAGGCAGCGGCATGGTTCTGCTCTTCTGTGATGAGGCGCAACGCTACAACGACAATGAGTACGAATGGCTGCGCGATGTTCACGATGCGCTGGACCGACAGCAGATCAAGCTATTCACCTTCCTCGTCGGGCAGCAAGAATTGCTCGCACAGAAGACGGCCATGCAGTTGGCAGGGAAGACTCAGATTGTCGCGCGGCTGATGGTCGAGGAATTGGCCTTCTATGGCATTCGAAATGCGAAGGACGTGGCGACGTGTCTGAGCGGCTATGACGAGACGGCTTATCCTGAGCGTAGCCAGTGGAGCTTTACCCGATTCTATGTTCCGCAAGCCTTTGATGCTGGCTATCGGCTGGTCAACGATGCTGACGCGGTGTGGGAGGCGTTCGAGACGGCGCACCACAAGGCTAGTTTGCCAGGCAACCTTGAGATCCCCATGGAATCGTTTGCTCGAGCCGTCGAGATCCTGCTAAAAGACAGCGAAATCAGGGATTGCCCGGGCTACTGTCCCGAACCAGCCTTGTGGGCTCACGCAGTACGGCAATGCGGCTATGTCCAATCACGCCATGCGACCGGACGTGTGCTCGTCTCCGCCGCCTTGTGAAGCAGGGGCGCCGCGCTTCCCTATCCTCACAATCGATGAGGCAAAGCTCACACCGGCGTTGGGTTACGTGTTCGACAAGAAGTGGATCGAGCCATGGGAATCGCTTGTCTCGATCTTGTGGAAGTTCCAAATGGCGAATGCGTTGTCTGGTACCGCTGTGATGCGGCTGCTGAGCCCGGACCTGAATCCTTACGAGAGCATTCCGCCGCGGCAGGGACTGGTGAATACTGTTCGGTTGAACGAGGCCTTAGGCTTGCCGAAAAAGACGCTCCGCGTGGCACTCATCGAGGAAGCGGAGCAGCGACGCTATTGCGAAGTGCTCCGCTACTGTCGTTTTTGCATGACACGCGGCTACCACTGCCTCTTGCATCAAATGGCGACCGTGACTCGATGCCCCGCTCACCGTTGCCCCATGGAATCCGCGTGTCTTCGGTGTGGTCACGAAACGCCGTTCAGCTTGAACATGCAACTTCTCGAGGCACCTTATCGTTGCGCGCAATGCCGAGCACTCTATGGTCGGCAAGTGTGGCGACCAGGTGGTGTTCGACCCCTGAGGCCGGAGTGCCACAAGGCGTTGATGCGGTCGCACTTTGAGTATGGCTTCGGATGCAAGAGCCTTGGCTAAACGTCCCACAGGCATTGACTTGGTCGCAGTCCGCGATCACAAGAAAGGCGGCGAAAGACGTTGGCCAGCGTTGTCGTTTCCCGGGTTCTAGCCTCCGACCAGATGGAGGGCAGGGCGGACTTTTAGGGCCACTTCGGCGCTTCACACTGCCTGATTGACACGTTAGCGATCTTTCTGCGGTGACAACTTTCCTTCGCTAAAAGTAAGTGTTTGATTTTCCTGAGATCGTCCGAATATGACGCCGTCACCCTGCGGATTGACGACATTACTTCGGAGTCGTTGACGACTTTCCTTCGTTCTACGTCCTCGACATGTTCCCCCACGCCTCGCCGCGATCAATAACCGGTTCGACAAAGCGGGTGATGTCACAACGTCGCTTCGCACCCCACCACGGACCGGACGAAGCGGGCAACCCTCAATTTCGACATGCCTCAGCGCATTCCCGCGGCCAAGGAGAATCTCGTGGACAGCCTTGTCAGCGTATGACCACACCTGGAGCAACGCGGTGGCCGCCGCATGGTATGCGATCCAGGTGTGAGTCGCGGAGAATTCCCGACTCGGGGGGCTGATGGAGGCATGTAGCATTACCTGATCGCTCAACTCCGCAGACACGCCAGCCGGTGGTCGTGAAGAGTGATTACTACACTTCACGGCTGCCGTGAGGCTGGTCTAGTGCGCAGATCTCTGCAATGAGAGCTTTGGCGCAGCGGGGCAGAACATCGATCTGTCGGGCAATTATGCTCCGCTCACGAATTGCCCAGGCGTCAGACAGAGCGATTGTCGCTAAGCGCATCGTCTTGCTGTGCCGGATTGCAGCGGACTGAGGCAACACCCCGATTCCCACGCCTGCCTCGATCATCCGGCACATCGCTTCGAAGCTTCGCATTTGGACGCGAGCGGAGAAGTTCTTGCCGTGTCGATGAAGAATGTCTGAAAGAAAGGCATGTAGGGTACTGCCTTCGTGGAGGGCTACATGTTCCCAACGTAGCGTATCCATGAACGTAACAGTTTCCGCTTCTTCTAGCGGGTGCCTAACTGGTGTGACCAAGACCAGGCGGTCAGTGCTGAAGTGGATAACTTCAAGGTCGTCAGCATCTATCGGTCCGGCAACTATTCCAAAATCAGCCGTCATATCGCGAACGCCTCTCACGATGTCGCGCGTCAGCCTCTCCTGAAGGTCAATGGTGACGCGCGGACGTTCCGCCAGAAACTTCGCAAGCAGTTCCGGCATGAACTCAGTTACCGCAGTAGTGTTCGCGAATATTCTGATATGCCCGGTTCCCTCACTTGCCTGACTGCCGAACTCGCTTTTGACGCGTTCCACTTGCCTGAGGATGACGCGGGCGTGGCTTAGGAGGAGCTCGCCCGAAGGGGTCAGAATAACCCCTTTGGCGTCTCGATAGAAGAGCAGCGTGTCCAATTGCTCCTCCAATTCTCGAATACGATCGCTTGCCGTACCAGCTGACCTGAAGCATTTCTTTGCGCCGCGAGAAAGGCTGCCTTCTTCGGCGACAGCAACGAAGAGCGTCAAATCCCTTAAATCGAAGTGCATTTTAAAATTCTCACGGTTATAGGCTCGGGTGTGAATGCCTAGCCCGTCGCAACAGCGTGATTCTATACTGATACGGTGCCCAACAAGGGCCTAAAACAGCACCTCGGTTCGGTTTTTTCGAACGTGGCATTCGGCAATTTCGGGTTTTCGGAAATGCATCCCTGGTCCAGAATGACATGCATCCTTGGTGTCATGTCTGCTCGTCGAGCCAGGCACCGCATTGTCATTACAGGCGCACGTCCACGCGCCGCACATACCGGAGATCATAAAAATGCGTCCCCTCGATGGAGTTACGGTCCTCTCTTTGGAGCATGCGATCGCGGCCCCCTTCTGCACGCGGCAATTGGCGGACCTGGGGGCACGTGTCATCAAGATTGAACGACCGACCCTCGGCGACTTCGCACGGGCCTACGACGAGCGCGTGCGAGGGATGTCATCTCACTTTGTTTGGACAAATCGGGGCAAGGAGAGCCTTACCCTCGATGTAAAGAACCTCGAGGCAGAGCCCGTGTTGTCGGCCCTGCTCGCAGAAGCAGATGTTCTGGTCCAGAACTTGGCCCCGGGGGCTGCGGAGCGACTGGGCCTGTCGTTTGCGGCATTGCACGAACAGTACCCAAGACTCATTGTCTGCGATATCTCTGGGTACGGAAGCAATGGACCGTATCGCGACAAAAAGGCGTATGACTTGCTCATTCAAAGCGAGTCCGGCTTCCTCTCTGTGACGGGTACTCCGGAGCAGCATGTCAAGGCTGGCTGCTCGATCGCCGACATCTCGGCGGGAATGTACGCATACAGCGGCATTCTCTCTGCGCTGTTGCAGCGAGAGAGGACCGGCAAGGGGAGCCACCTCGATATCTCGATGCTGGAGTGCATGGTCGAGTGGATGGGCTTCCCATTGAATTACGCCTTCGAGGAGGCAGCGCCCCCCGTGCGAGCCGGTGCTGCACATGCCACGATTTTCCCGTATGGGCCGTTCCAGGCGGGCGACCAAAAAACAGTCATTTTTGGAGTCCAGAACGAGCGCGAGTGGGCCTCGTTCTGTCGTGTTGTCCTGGACAATCCGGATTTGGCGACCGACGAGCGCTTCTCTTCCAATACCCGCAGGTCCGCAGCGCGCGCTGAGCTCACCGCAATCATTAATGATGCACTGTCGAAGTTGACCGCGAAGGAAGTGACAGAGCGTCTCGATGCTGCGCAAATCGCGAATGCTTCGGTCAACGACATGCACGCGGTGTGGGCGCACCCCCAGCTAAAGGCGAGGGATCGCTGGCGTGAAGTGTCGTCGCCGGTCGGAAATCTGCCGACTCTGTTGCCGCCCGCCCTACCGAGCGATGTACCGCCGCGCATGGGCGGTGTACCCGCACTGGGTGAGCACACCGACTCGATCCTTCGAAGGCTCGGGCGGAAGCAGGAAGAGATTCAGCACCTTCGCGATATCAAAGCCGTGTAACGCCTTCAACGTTCCGACCCGCCAAAGACTATTCCCCTTTTTGTCTACGGACGACTCCTAAGCGTAAGCCGATAGTGGCGGCTATCGGCAGCACGCCAGCCAAGAGCGCCTACTGCGAAGCGAACCACAAAATGGCCTGTCAGCGCGAGCCCGAAGTTAATCATTTCACGAGAGTGGTTGGATCGGGTGCTCCGTATGGTTTTCACGTCCGCAAGCCGTCCGCCATCGAAAGTCATACCATGAGCACTCCCAACACTTATCTCTTTGTTCCCGCCGATCGACCCGAGCGGTTCCAAAAGGCCCTCAATTCCGGGGCGGATGTCGTAATTTTCGATCTCGAGGATGCAGTCTCCGCGGAGAACAAGGCTGACGCGCGCGCGAATCTAAGGAGCTACTTTGTGCAAGGCGGCACGGGGCACGTACGTATCAATGCTGTGGGTACGCGGGAGTTCGAGGAAGACCTTACTCTCTGCCGCCTCGCCGGCGTCGATGGGATTGTGGTGCCAAAGGCCGAAGACGCGGATTTGCTTCGATATATCACCCGGGCGATCCGCATCGAAAAGGATCTTCTGCCCATTATCGAAAGCGCGCGGGGAATCGCCAATGTTGAAGACATCGCGAGCTGTCCGGGAGTCAGTCGCCTCATTTTCGGGACCGTGGACTTCTGTCTGGACCTGGGCATCGAGGAAGATGGCGACGAGCTCCTGCCTTTCCGGACGCAGATCACCCTTGCGTCGCGTTTGGCCAAAATCTTTCCCCCTGTAGACGGCGTCACCATTGCCGTTCAGGATGCAGATGCCTTGCAGAAGGAAACTGAGCGTGGCCGTCGTCTAGGATTCGGCGCGAAATTGTGCATTCATCCCGCGCAAGTGAAGCATGTTTCTGCCTGCTTCTCGCCAAGCCATGAAGCTGCCGAATGGGCACGCCGCGTCTTAGACCACGCCAAAGAGAACGGGAATGTTGGTGCATTTTCTATCGACGGAAAGATGGTCGATGCCCCCGTTATCGAAGCCGCCAGGCGAATCCTAGAGCGCGTCCGATAAGAGACCACCGTAGTCGACTACCCCGCGCTCGAATGCTTGTCAGGTGCGCTACCGCTGCAGACGTTGGCAGCCTCGTGGAGCACCAACCTTCCTGATTGCGTCAGCCCTCGACGCATAGCGTCCGCCCAACATTGCGGGAATGCAAACACATTGTTAGTTCTAGAAAACATGAGACAAATCCGAACCTTGCTTGTTGCGAACCGTGGTGAGATCGCCATCCGGGTGATGCGGGCGGCGACCGAACTGGGTATCAAAACCGTAGCGATCTACTCCCATCAGGATCGGTTCGCGCAGCACAGGTTCAAAGCCGATGAAAGCTATCTGGTTGGCCGTGGTAAGAAGCCTGTCGACGCCTATCTGGATATTGACGACATCATCCGCATTGCGAAGGAGACGGGAGCCGATGCCGTGCATCCTGGCTATGGCTTCCTGTCCGAAAACCCGGAGTTCGCGGAGAAATGCCTTGAGGAGGGCATGGCTTTTGTCGGGCCGCAGCCCCATGTCATGCGAGAGCTTGGGAACAAGGTCGCGGCCCGAGACGTGGCGGTACGTGTCGGGGTGCCGGTCGTTCCGGCGACTGGCGCTCTGCCGGGTTCCATCGAAGAGATTCGGAAACTGGCCGATGCGATTGGCTATCCGCTGATGCTCAAAGCCAGCTGGGGTGGCGGAGGACGCGGGATGCGCGCCATTCACAGTGCAGACGAACTCGAAGGGTCAGTCACGGCGGCGCGGCGTGAAGCCATGGCAGCCTTCGGAAACGACGAGGTCTATTTGGAGAAGTTCATTCAGCGTGCGAAACACGTTGAAGTCCAGATCCTCGGTGACTATCACGGGAATATTGTGCACCTCTTCGAGCGCGATTGCTCAGTACAGAGGCGAAATCAGAAGGTCGTCGAGCGTGCGCCTGCTCCTTATCTAGATGACGAATCGAGATCCAGAGTGTGCGGCGAGGCCCTCAAGCTGGCGCAGGCCGTAGACTACGTGAATGCCGGTACGGTGGAATTCCTGATGGATGCCGATACCGGAAGCTTCTACTTCATTGAAGTGAATCCTCGGGTGCAGGTTGAACATACCGTAACCGAAGAGGTTACCGGCATCGATATCGTGAAGGCCCAAATCCGTATCGCTGCGGGCGCACGTATTGGCGATGCTGAGTCGGGAGTGCCGGACCGCGATGGCATCGAGCTGCGGGGGCATGCGCTTCAGTGCCGCGTCACGACGGAAGATCCGGAAAACGGCTTCGCGCCCGACCACGGCAAGATTACGACATATCGAAGCGCCACGGGCTTCGGCGTGCGTCTGGATGCCGGCACGGCATACACCGGAGCCGTGGTCACGCCATACTACGATTCGCTGCTGGTCAAAGTCACCTGCAGTGGGAGGTCCGCGCAAGAAGCAAACGAGCGAATGGTCCGTGCGCTATGTGAGTTCCGCGTGCGAGGCGTCGCAACGAACCTGCAATTCCTGGAAAACGTTGTGGCCCATCCTGATTTTGTGTCGGGTGACTGCACGACACGTTTCATCGACAGCACGCCGAACCTATTTGTCTTCCGAGAGCGAAGGGACCGTGCCACGAAGCTTCTGAGCTACATCGCCGACGTAAATGTCAATGGAAGCGTTGACATGAAGGGCCGGGCCGCTCCGCGTAGCATCGCATTTGAGCATCCCTTGCCTGCACGGAGCGTGGACGTTGCTATTCCTCCGGGGTCACGCGACCTGTTGAGGACTCTTGGGCCGAGAGGCTTCGTCGAATGGATGAAGAGTAGCGAGGCGGTGCTGCTGACGGACACCACTATGCGAGACGCTCACCAGTCGCTCTTTGCAACGCGTATGCGTACGAGCGATATGGTGGCAATTGCGCCGCACTATGCTACGGAGCTCGCCGGACTGTTCTCCATGGAATGTTGGGGCGGGGCGACGTTTGACGTGGCACTGCGTTTCTTGAAGGAGGATCCTTGGCAGCGTCTGGAACTGCTAAGGACGGCAGTCCCGAACATCCTCTTTCAGATGCTGCTTCGTGGATCCAACGCCGTTGGCTACACGAACTACGCGGACAATGTCGTCAAGTACTTCGTCCAACGCGCGGCGGCCTCCGGTATCGATCTCTTTCGAGTGTTCGACTCCTTCAACTGGGTCGAGAACATGCGCGTCGCAATGGACGCGGTAATCGAAGCCGGTGCTCTCTGCGAAGGAGCCATCTGCTACACAGGCGACGTTCTGGATGGAAAGCGGAGAAAGTACGGCATTCGCTACTATGTGGAACTCGCGAAATCGCTGGAGCGTGCAGGAGCCCATATTCTCGGGATCAAGGATATGGCTGGCGTGTGCCGTCCTGAAGCGATCACCGCCTTGGTTAAGGCCTTGAAGGGCGAAGTAAGTCTACCCATTCACTTCCATACCCATGATACAAGCGGCGCTTCGGCTGCCACCGTACTTGCTGCTATTGCTGCTGGGGTAGACGCTGTCGACGGCGCGATAGACTCCATGAGCGGGCTGACGTCGCAGCCCAGCTTGGGTGCCATCGCAGCAGCCTTGGAGCATTCCCCACGACGTCCTGCTATCGACCATAAGGAAATCCAGCCGTTCTGCGCGTACTGGGAGTCGGTACGCCGGAACTACGAGCCGTTCGAAGCAGACATGAAGTCTGGCACTTCGGACGTGTATCGCCACGAGATGCCAGGCGGCCAGTACACCAATCTACGTGAGCAGGCCCGCGGGCTCGGACTGGAATCGCGTTGGAGTGAGGTTGCTCAGGCATACGCGGATGCCAACCTTATGTTCGGCGACATCGTGAAGGTGACCCCCTCGTCCAAGGTGGTGGGTGATATGGCCTTGCATCTGGTTGCCAACAACCTGTCGGTGGAGGAGATCCATGACCCGAATAAGGAAACCTCTGTCCCTGACTCCGTCGTTGCCATGCTGCGAGGGGACATGGGATATCCGGCAGACGGCTTCCCAGCGGAACTGCAGAAGAAGCTTCTGCGCGGTGCCGCGCCTATTGAGGGGCGGGCAGCGCAGCATCTGCCACCCGTCGACCTCGAGGCGGCTCGAGAAGTTGCTGCTAGCGAGACGGGGCGAAAGGTTGGCGACAACGATTTGGCGTCGTATCTGTTGTATCCAAAGGTGTTCCGTGATTTCTGCGCCCATCGGGAGGAATTCGATGATGTCTCGATTCTGCCGACGCCAATCTTCTTCTACGGACTCCAGCCTGGCCAGGAGATTGTGGTTGACATTGAGCGCGGAAAGACGTTGTTCGTGTCGTTGGAAGCACAGTCCGAATCTGATGAAAGCGGTTCGGTCAGGTTGTACTTCGATGTAAATGGGCAACCAAGGGCAATTCGGACGACGCGGCGCCAAGCGGGCGCGGCCAAGAGCGATGTTCGTATGACCGATGCAAACAATCCCCGGCATGTCGGCTCCCCGATGCAGGGAAGCGTTATTTCGGTGACCGTGGGTTCGGGGCAGCGTGTGGTGAAAGGGCAGGTGATCGCCGCCGTCGAAGCTATGAAGATGGAAACGAGCATTGTCGCGGAAACAGACGGTATCGTCGCCGCGGTGCTCGCACAGCCAGGGATGCTCGTGAAAGCGGGGCAACTGCTCATCGAGCTTTCATAGCCGTACGGTAAAGAGAATATCGGGATTGCCTTTCAGCAATCCCGATATTTATGAAGCGGTCGGATGGGCCGTTCGCAACAGTTGCGATCAGCGCACGGCCCCGTCAGTTCAGTTTGCTTGTGCGTACAGAAGATCCACTAGCTCCAGGACCGTCGACTGCGGGCCCCCGGATGCGACGCCGAAGTCATGGTTGTGCAGCAACTTCATCCGATGCCCCGCGCCAACTGCCCCAGCATGCGCAATGTTCTCCGCGAAGGAGGGCTGAGCACGTATTTGGTGTTGTGAAGCGGTTGTGGGGCTTCACGAAGGTACGCTATCGCGGCCTGGCGAAGAACGCTAATCGCGCCTTTGTCGCGCTGGCGCTGGCCAATGTGTACCTGTGCCGAACGCGGCTTATGGCACAGGTGCGCCCGTAATGGGCCAAAAGCGGGCAAATCGCCCGCTTTTATGGCCCGCAAGGGCTCGAAAACGCGAATAACAGTCACGGCCACAGCAAAATGCCCGTTGACCGATCCGGTCAAGCGTCAATTCAGAGGCTTGTTCAGCGTCGCCATAAACTAATCTAAGGCTACGCTGAATAAGCTGCTGATTTTTTTTGGAACGGTTCGACGCGGAGCCTATGCGCATTGAAAAATGGCTGTGATGACGAGATTTTGGCTTTGCTGCGCCCCCAACGGGCTGTGTTGGCGAGGCGCTCGCCCCGCACTCGCCCTTTATGGGCGGACTGCTCCCATCAGATGTCCTCGGCTCAGGTAAAGATTGGCCAGCGCCAGGGCCGTGAAGGCCCGGCCGGCATTCTTTTTCAGGCTACGGTAGCGGACTTTGGTGAAGCCCCACAGGCGCTTGACCACGGCAAAGACATGTTCGACCCGGGCACGGATCTTTGATTTGTTTCGGTTCTTCCCGCGTTGCACCTCGTCAATCTGGCCGTTCTTGCGGGTACGCTGATTGGTGAAATCCTTGGCGTGGGGAGCTTTCGATGCGATCAGCTCCTGCTGACTGGCGACCAGGCGCTATCACCATAGACGCGCTGTTCCTGCCCATGCAGTAAGTGCGGCAGCGCATGCTTGTCGTGGACATTGGCCGGCGTTACGACTGCCGAATGGGCCAACCCACTCTGGCTGTCCACGCCAATATGCAATTTCATGCCAAAGTACCACTGCTGTCCTTTCCGCGTCTGGTGCATCTCGGGGTCGCGCGCCTTCTCTTCATTCTTCGTCGAGCTGGGTGCACTGATGATCGTGGCATCCACAATGGTGCCGGTCTTCAGCTTCACGCCACTGGCCTGCAGGACCCAGCCTACCTCAGCAAACAGCCGCTCGGCAAGCTGGTGCTTCTCCAGCAGGCGGCGAAACTTCAGCAGCGTGGTGGCGTCCGGCACCGGCTCACGACCCAGGTCAATGCCTACAAAGCGGCGCAGGCTGGTGCTGTCGTACAGCGCCTCTTCGCAAGCCAGATCCGCCAGGTTGAACCAGTGCTGCACAAAGTGGATACGCAGCATCCGCTCCAGACCAATGGGCGGCCGGCCGTTGCCCGCCTTCGGATAGTACGGCTCGATCACGGCACACAACGCCGCCCACGGCACGATTGCCTCCATCGTCGCCAGAAATCCCTCACGTCGCGTTGGCTTACGGTATTGCTCGAATCCAGCCCCTTGATCTGCACCCGCTGCCAACGTCATCTGCTTCATTGTTCGTCTCTTTCTGCGCTCGTGATTCATCAAATAACGCTTCTCCTCACGAATCGGAGGACTTATTGAGACTTGTATAAATCATGACAGCCGATTCGAGTCTGACGCGTTATCTGATCAAGGCGTTGATCGGGAGTCGATTGCATGGCTGGGAAGATGGACGAAGCGACCAGAAAGCGGGTTCGCGCTGGACGGATGCTGTTAGCGAACAAGCCGGTCGCGGAGGTTGCGGCTGCGGTGGGCGTGGCACGGCAGACGGTGTACACGTGGAAGGCGCGACTGGACGAAGGCGGCATCGATGCGCTGCGCACCATGGCCCGTGGACGGCCGTCGTTGCTCGACGATGCCCAGCGCGAGCAGTTGTGTCGTGCCTTGCTGCAGCGCCCCACCGAGCATGGCTTTGGCACCGAACTGTGGACGCTCAAACGGGTGCGTCTACTCATCGAGCAACGCTTCGGGGTGTCATACAACGAGGCCCATGTCTGGCGCATTCTGGATTCGCTCGGCTTCTCGCCCCAACGCCCAGATCGACGCGCTATCGAGCGCGACGAGGACGCCGTTCTGGCGTGGAAGCGCAAGACTTGGCCCGCGCTCAAAAAAAGTGTACGCGGGAGCAACGGCTGATCGTCTTCATTGACGAGTCTGGGCTCTCGGAGCGCCCCACGCGCGTGCGCACCTGGGCTCCGAAAGGTCAAACGCCAGTCATCCAGTTTCATTTCAACTGGAAGCATGTCTCGGCCATCGCGGGAATGAGTTATCACAACTGCCTGTTCCGCCTTTACGACGGCGCGATCAAGAGCGCACAGATTGTGGAGTTCCTCAAGGCACTGCGCGCGCACCTCAAACGCCGCCTGATGATCATCTGGGACGGCGCCGCGCAGCACAAGAGTCGCATCGTGCGCGACTACCTCGATAGCACTGGTGGTGCAGTGCAGATGGCCTTTGTCCCGCCCTACAGCCCGGACCTGAATGCAGTGGAGTATCTCTGGGCCTGGCTCAAGCGCCATGCCCTGGCCAACTTCTGCCCACACTCGCTCGCCGAACTCAAAACGACCGCCCGCAATCGGCTGCGCAGCGCACAGCAACGCGCCAACATCATTGCCGCGTGCTGGAAGCAGGCCGAGTTGTGGTGATGTCAGCATTTATGCAAGTCTCAATAATCAGCATTGCCCTAGCTCTTTTTTCCTCGTCGATTCCGGATTGTCCTCCTATCGACCTGTCCGAGGAAATTAGACCACTACAAACGCTCAAACCGTTTGGATCGATAGGAAGTAGGACGGTCCAGATGAGGACGCCTATTAGGGCGGGCTCATCTGGCACAGATTGGCCCACCTCCTTTCAGAGGTGGGCCGGCATCTTAGTAGCAATGTTCGGCAGCCGGGAAGCTGAAGTTTTTCACATCGGAGACATAGCGTCGAACCGCTGCTTCAAGACTCTGCTCACCCGTCATGAAGTTGCGAACGAAGCGCGGTGTCTTTCCTGGGAACACGCCGAGCATATCGTGCAGGACGAGAATTTGCCCAGAGCAATGAGGTCCTGCGCCGATGCCGATTGTTGGAATCTGAAGAGCCCCTGTAACGTCTTTGCCGACATCGGCGGGGACGGCTTCCAGCACGCACAAGGATGCTCCGGCCTCTTGCAAGACAAGTGCCTCCGTTTTCAACCTCTCCGCGGCTGACGCAGTCTTCGCTTGCACCTTGAAGCCACCGAAGGTATGCACGGACTGAGGGGTGAGGCCGAGGTGCGCGAATACTGGAATCCCACGCTCGGCCAGGAAGCTAACCGTGTCGGCGAGCCACTCTCCGCCCTCTAGCTTTACGATGTGGGCGCCCGCCTGCATAAGCTTGACGGAGTTGTCGAACGCCGCGTAGGGGGTAGCGTAAGTTCCAAACGGAAGGTCTGCCGCGATCAACACACTTTTGTTGCCCCGTGATACGCATCGAGTGTGATAGGCAACATCGTCGATGGTGACTGGCAAAGGCGTACTCTGGCCTTGCACGACATTCCCCATCGAGTCTCCGACCAAGATGAGTTCAACTCCGCTGCGGTCGAGAAGGGCCGTGAAGCTTGCGTCGTAGCAGGTCAGGGCGGCAATCTTTTCGCCCCTGCGCCGCATTTCATGAAGGGCAGGGATTGTGATGGGATTCCGACCGACGGGGTCGGTTGCTTGGAGGTATTGGGACATATTTGGGAGCGTTCTGTGAGCCAGAGACTTGCGGCGGCTCTGTGGGCTGTCAGGAGATCAAAGATCTCCATCGTACGAACGCCTTGCGATGTATGGCGGACTTCGAAGACGCTGAGACTGAGCTTACCATCATCGTTCAAACGCGGACAATGATTAATTTAGCGTAAGCGCCAAGCGAACACGCCTTGATCAGGGGAATATTGAGGGCGAGGATCGTGTCCATCTAAATTTGGCATGGACACATGTACACGATGGAAGAGGCCGAGGTAGTCCAGACGGAGCTAAAGTCGAAAGTGGTGTACGGCGGGGAATTTGAGGCGCGGAGTCGAGGGCGGTGGAGCTTTTCGCTGAGAATCTGATTGTCGAGATCGGAAACCAGCACAAGAAAAGTCCACCATGAACAAGGATAAAGGTAAAGAAGCAGTCGGTCTATCGGAAATCGGGCTGGGGCTCGAGGAGCTGATCAGGCGCGGGGCCCGGCGGGTCATCCAGGAGGCGATCGAAGTGGAGCTGGCAGAGCTGCTTGAGCAGTTCGGTAACGTCAAGACCTTGAGCGGGCAGCGCGCCGTGGTGCGCAATGGCTATCTCCCTGAGCGCGAGGTGCTGACGGGGGCCGGCCCGATTGAGGTGAAGGTGCCCAAGGTGCGCGACCGGTCCGGGTCTGGCGTGAAGTTCAACTCGGCGATCGTGCCGCCGTATGTGAGGAAATCGCCGCGGGTGAGTGCAGCGCTGCCCTGGCTGTACCTGAAGGGAATCTCGACAGGAGACATGAGTGAGGCGCTGTCGGTACTGCTGGGCGACGATGCCAAAGGACTATCGGCCAACGTGGTGAGCCGGTTGAAGGCACAGTGGGCAGATGAGCATGCGAGCTGGAATCAGCGTGATCTGTCGGCAGCGCGCTATGTGTACTGGTGGGTGGACGGCATCCACACGGGTCTGCGCAGCGAGGGATCGGACGGGCAATGCCTGCTGGTGATCATCGGCGTTAAGCCCGACGGCACGAAGGAGCGCGTGGCGATCGGTGACGGCTATCGGGAATCGAAGGCATCGTGGGCGGAAGTACTGTTGGACCTGAAATCCCGCGGCCTGCAGGCTGGCCCGCTGGCGGCGGTCGGCGATGGCGCCATGGGATTCTGGGCTGCCCTGGAGGAGGTGTTTCCGGCCACGCGTACCCAGCGTTGCTGGTTCCACAAAATGGGCAATGTCCTGAACGCCTTGCCAAAATCCCAGCATGGCCGCGCCAAGGCAGATCTGCAGGCGATTTGGATGGCAGCCACCAAGGCAGATGCCTATGCCGCCTTCGATCGCTTTGTAACGATCTACGGCGCCAAGTACCCCAAGGCCACCGGCGTGCTCACCAAAGATCGAGACAGCCTGCTGACGTTCTACGACTTCCCGGCCGAGCACTGGCAGCACATCCGCACGACGAACGCGATTGAGTCGACCTTCGCGACCGTGCGTCACCGCACGACGCGCACGCGCAATTGTGTGTCACGAGCAACCTTCCTTGGCCTGGCCTTCAAGCTGATCGAGGAAGCCGAGAAAACATGGCGCCGCATCAATGGCGCCGAACACATCGAACTGCTCTTGAAGGGTGTTCCCTTCAAGGACGGAACTCCGGCGCAAGACAATCCGCCGGATCAGCAGAAACTCGCCGCCTGACAACCGGCCACGATCAGCCCTCGTACACCAGATTTGACAATACCTCGTCCAGACGTCGGCGACATAGCAAGGAGTTCAAGGCGCAAGTGGCACGTGCGGCGACGCAGCCGAACGTGTCGATTGCGGCAGTGGCGCTGCATTATCGTCTGAATGCGAACATGGTGCGGAGTTGTGTCGCTACGCAGGAGGAGTTGGATGCGGCAGAGGAAGCCCGGAAGCAGATGGGGGTGCCTCCAGTGGAGTTTGTACCGTTGCAATTGGAGTCGCCAACCGTAGCACCGGGTCCTGCGGAGATCCAGATCGAAGTGCGCCGAGTTGCGGCGACGGTTACCGCGAGCGATTGTGCACTGTTGCTGCAAGGGTGGCTTCGGTGATCCGGATCGACGCAATTTGGCTGGCGACGGAACCACTGGATATGTAACCGTCAGCGGAACCCGTCTGGCGAGCGACGGTAAGCGGTGGGGGCTACAGGTCGACGACCTTGCGCAGTAGCGCGAAGGAGACCCGCCAGTGGCCTTCGTTCGGGGCGCACTCGATGGAGGCGGTCTTCTGGTTGATGCGCACGATGGTGGCGATGCGTCCGCTGAGGTGCTGGTCGGTGAAGGTGACGGTATCGCCGACCCGGAAGTCCGCGCGCTGCGCCCGGGGCGGTGGTGGCGGTGAAGCGTGCGGTGGTTGCTGCGCAGCGGTAGTGGGCTCGGCGAGCACGGCGGCGTAGGGCAGGATCAAGTGGCGGCCGCTGCTGGTGTCCTGGACCACGGCCTGGGTCTGACGCAGCTCGAGGACGCGCCCCTGGCGCAGCGGCTGGTCAGGTCGTCGGCGACGTAGCCCACGGTCATGCCGATATGCAGGTGCCTGCGGACCTCGAGGATACGCTTGGGATCGTTGGCATGAGAGGCGTGTGCAGGTGATTCGACTGCGCGCAGCGGGTTACACGTACGACGAGATCGCGGCACAGACGGGCCTGAGTCGGACTGGCGTGTTTGGCGTCTGCCAGCGCCATGCCGAAGGCGGTTCGACTGCGTTGCAAGATGCAGTCGGCGGGCGTCGGTTTGGCGAGGGACGCTTGTTGAACGCCGAGCAGGAGCGCGAAGTTCGCAAGCTGATTTGCGACCGGACGCCGGATCAACTGAAGATGGCTTACGCACTGTGGACCCGCCGTGCGGTTGCAGAGTTGATCGAGCACCGCTTCGGTATCCGGCTGCCGGTTCGTACCATGAGACTCTACTTGTCGCGCTGGGGTTTCACCCCGCAGAAGCCGATTCGCCGTGCCTACGAGCAGTCGCCGGCCGCGGTCAGGAAGTGGCTGGAAGAGGACTATCCGGCAATTGCCCAGCGCGCCAAGGCTGAAGGCGCCGAGATCCACTGGGGCGATGAGACCGGGCTGCGATCGGACGACGTGCGCGGGCGAAGTTTTGCCCCGGTCGGGCAAACGCCGGTGGTGCGCATCAACAGCAAGCGCGAGGGGCTGTCGATCATCTCTACGGTCACCAATCGCGGCAAGATGCGCTGGAAGATCTTCGAGGGCGCGATCAACGCCGATATCTTGATCGACTTTCTTCGCCGTCTGGTCAAGGACGCGGGCAAGAAGGTGTTCCTGATTCTCGACAACCTGAGGGTGCATCACAGCAAGCCGGTCAAGGCCTGGCTGGCCCAGCACGTCGAGCAATTCGAAGCGTTTTACCTGCCCAGCTACAGTCCCGAACTCAATCCCGACGAAATGGCCAACGCCGATATCAAGCAGGCCGTCACCTCGCGGGCACCGGCTCGCACCAAACTGCAACTCATCAAGGCTGCGTCGAGCCATCTGCGCAGTGTCCAGAAACAGCCCGAACGCATTCGACGTTACTTTCAGCATCATCCGGTCAAGTACGCGGCGTGATTCAAGTTCATGAATGCCGGATCAGTAAAGGCGTCGTATCTCGGGAAGGGTGGGGTCTGCTCGTGCGAGATAAGAGAGATGTCCGGTCTCTTTGGAGCCTTATCCCTCCGGACATCCGAGCAAATGCGCTTTTGCGTGGACAGTATTCGATAAACTCGAATGGTTCTGATTTCGGACAAGCTCTTTAACATGGTTCTGGGCGCCACTCGCCTTTCCGATACGGTTGACTATGTAAGCGGCGTGTCTCGGCTGAGGCAATCTCGCCGTTGTACCGGGCTTGAGTAGGCAGCCAGTCGCCGGTCTTCAGTATCGATTCTGGGGTTGCCAAATCAGGCGACTAGGTTCCGGCTCTTCCTGCGAGCGGCACGTGCCTTTTGCCGGGCACGTGCCGCTCGGATAACTCCATTTGTCCAAGCAGTCCGAGAGTTAATCTACTTCACAGCCGCCTTGCCCCTAACTTCAACGCCGGCCCACTGTTCGATCGTCTGGACGATGGTTGTACTGTTCTTTTCCGCCCCGATTTGGAGGACGGTTTGCATCCACAGTCTGTCGACTGCAGTGCCGACCCACATCGGTACCTGAAGCTGCTCGGCCATTTCCATGCACAGTTTTACGTCCTTGCGCATAAGTGCATTTGCGAACCCGTTGTTGAACGTTCGAGTGAGGACATGGTTCGGGAATCGCTCTTCTGTTGCTGCGTTCCGGGCCGAGCCCGTGTTAAGCACGGCCAGCATGACGTCAGGGTCCAGGCCAGCTTTCACGCCAAGTACCATGGCTTCGGCGGTGATGGCAAGGTGCGTCGCCGACATCAGATTGTTAATCAGCTTGAGGCTCTGACCTTGCCCTGCTTGTTGCCCCACCACGCCAGGCTTTCCGAACTGGCGGAGCACGGGCATGAGTTGTTCGACTTCGTTCTCAGGCCCCGATACCATCAGCGCTAGCGTGCCTGAAATCGCGCCACCGACTCCGCCGCTGACCGGGCAATCCACGGCGACAATCGAGCGCTTCGAAAGCTCCTGAGCGACTTCAATCGCAGCCTTCGGACCCGTCGTCGACAGGTCGACGTACATTTTCACAGCCGACCCTTGAACGATACCGTTGGGGCCCAGCGCGACTTGCTTTACGACTTCAGGGGTGGGAAGGCTTACGAATACGATTTCAGCCTGCGATGCTACGTCCTGCGGCGAGTTCGCGACAACGACGTCCCGCTTGCGAAATGCGTCCACATTGCTTGCTTTTGCGTCGCAGATTACCAACTGTTGACCGGCATCCAACAAGCGGGTGGCAATGGGGGCCCCCATGCTGCCCAGCCCGATAAAGCCAATCTGTGGCGTGCTCATGAATCACTCCTGCGATGCCAGATGGTCGCGGATAACCGGTGTGGCGGTTCGGATGCCCTCGATGCCCGCCGGAACACCGGCATAGACGGCCGCCTGAAGCAGAGCTTCTTGGATCTCCTCGACCGAGCAGCCATTGGTGAGCGCACCTCGGACGTGAGTCTCCAGCTCAGTCGAACGATTCATCGCTGTGAGCATCGCGATGTTGAGCAGACTACGAACCTTGCGCGGCAGGCCTTCGTGGGTCCACGCGGCGCCCCAACAGAACTCAGTCACGAGCTGCTGCATTGGTGCATTGAACGCGTCTGCGTCCCACAGGGCCTTCTTTACTCTATCTCTGCCCAGAACTGCCTCACGCACCGCCAGTCCTGCGCGAAATTTCTCGGTCTGATCGTATTCGTGTTTGATGATCGATGATCGTCATGATGATTCGATGGGATGTGCCGGAAAAGTCGTTACTCAGGCTTGGCGCCAGAAGTCTTGACAGACTCGCCCCATTTCGAAATTTCGCTGGCAAGAAAGGCCTTCGCTTGTTGCGGGGTCTGCGGCAGCGTTTCGCTTGAACGGTCCGTCATGAACTTGCGGAGTTCCGGAGATTTAAGTACGATCTGGCTCTCCCGCGAGAGCAGGTCTACGACGGCGGCGGGGGTCCCTGTAGGTACCAACAGCATGCCCCAGCCAAGCGCTTCGAAGTCCTTGAGGCCCGTGGCTTCTGCGACGGTCGGCACATTGGGCAGTTGGGCTAGTCTCGCCTTTGTGGTAACTGCCAGTGGCACAACTTTGTTCGCTTGAATCATGCTAAGAATCGCGGGCACGGCATCTGCAATGACCGGAATCTGGTTGCCGATTACGTCGGCTTGAGCCGCACTACTGCCGCGATACGGAATGTGCTGCACCTTCAATGACAATCGGTGGTTTAGCATCTCAGAGGCCAGATGCTGGGTGCCACCAACGCCTGCGCTGGCAAAACTGAGCTTGCCAGGGGCGGCCTTCGCCGCCGCGATGTATTGGGGAAGAGTCGTGATGCCGGATTCCCGACTGGCCGCGAAGATAAGCGGGACGGTGTAGACGCCCGTTACTGGCACCAAGTCCTTTTTCAGATCGTACCCAAGCCGCTCCGGCGGATAGAGCGTCTGATTGACCGCTATCGCGCTCCCGGCCATGAGGATCGTGTAGCCGTCTGGAACAGCGCGGGCGACGGTTGCGACACCGATATTGCTGCCAGCCCCGACGCGATTGTCGACGATCACCGGTTGCCCCAGATGCTTGCCCAGGTGCTCAGCAAACGCGCGAGCAAAAATGTCCGCGGACTGCCCGGCGGCGAACGGAACGATCATCCGAATGGGATGGTCGGGATAGACTGCGTGCGCAGTACCAAGAGTCATGGACACCGCAATGGCGCCCATCAAGTGCGTCAGCTTCATGCTGCTGTCTCCTAACATTGTTGGCCTTATGGCCACCTGTTTTGAGGCAGTCTAAGGAGGAGAGCTGAAGCGCGCGAGCGACATTTTGCCAACCGCCCTTCGCAAAAACTGAAGGGTCAGAGTCTAAATAAGAATCATGATGTACTTTTATCGGGGTTCGCTTGCAAGAAAGCGGCGAGAGCCTCGATTGGACGCCCGACTGGGCCTTCGCGAAGGCACAGGACCATTTGGCGGGCTGCCCACTCCTCATCCAAATCAACCGTGCGGATGTTGAGGCTCTGCATGTATGTCCCGACTGCTGCGCTGGACAAAAGGGCGATGCCCATCCCTGCCTCTACTGCCCTGCAGAGCGCTTCGAAGCTTTGGACTTGTACCGGCATTCGGAGCGACCGTCCGGCTCGTTCTGCAGCCTTGCGCATCAGCTCGGTCTGGGTCGCGTTCGTATCGAGCCCGATGAAGTCGAACTCGAGAAGTTCGTCGAAGCGGACCGCATCCGCTGCCAGTGAGTGTTCGGCAGGTACTACAACGCAAAGCCGGTCGGGCAAGTAAGGAATGATTCGTAGCCCTCCCAAGTGCGGTGTCGGCATTGCTATGCCGATGTCCGCCGCTCCGTCCCGGACTGCAGCGATGATATCAGGGCTGCGGATTTCGCGAACTTCCACGCGTATCTCAGGATGCTGTCGCGTAAATCTCGCAATGTCGCTGGGTAGGCCTTGGCCCATAGCCGTGGTATTAACGGCGAGGCGGACGTATCCGCGGATACCTCGCGCATACTCTGTTGCCTCGGACCTTAGGCGATCGACCTCCCGGAGCACGCGGCCACTACTTTCCGCTATCGCAAGCCCCACTGCTGTAGGCACGATGCCGCCCCCTGCGGGACGATCCATAAGTTGAATGCCAAACTGATGTTCGAGTATGGAGATTCGCCGACTCGCAGCTGATAACGTCATGTGCATGTACACGGCGGCCTTTGAAAGGCTGCCGAATTCGACCGCCTTCCTGAATAGAGCGAGTGAGACAAGATCTGGAAGCATGTAGATATGTTACCGCCGGACGCCCTTCGGCCATAGTTGGTTCGGAGGCTGGGAGCTTTACCTGGTCAGTTGCTGCAAGACTTGGAGTAGCACCAGATTGCTCAATCGGCAGGTATGTCGAATAGGGCTTCGCGAGCGGCGAGCCAAGACGTCTTGTCGGGCGCATACAGAAGGCCGCCAGATGCCTGAACGGGGAGATACGGTCTGCCGTCGAAGTGCGCGCTATAACCTCCGGCTTCGTGATGCAATAGCCACCCAGCGGCGTGGTCCCAAGGCATAAGCTTGTTGTACATCAGCAGGTGACAGCCTCCGGCCGCTGCCAGGCGATACTCATGTGCAGCGCACCGTAGCCAAAAATTCATGCCCAGCCGCGATAGATTGTGGGTGACCTTGGTGCGCAGGGGCTCAGGCAAAAAATTAGTGCCAGCCACGGCGTGCATCTGGCTCACCGGAACAGGTTCCGCGACTCTCAGGGAAATGGTTAAAGACGCTCCACGTTGCTCCCACGCGCCTTCTCCTCGGACCGCGAAAGAAGTGCGCCGACATACTGGGTCATGGATGGCCGCAAGCACCACCTCCCCACGAATTGTTCCCGCGACCATCACGCCAAACACTGGAACTCCCGAAGCGAAGTTCTTTGTGCCGTCGATGGGGTCAATGATGAAGGCGAGGTCTGCTGTGGCGATCTGCGAGAGCATCGAAGCATCTCGTCCCGCTGCCTCCTCGCCAACAAGCACCACCTGTCCAAAGTGCTTTCGCAAAGCGGAAGACAGCTGTAGCTCGACGGCTTCATCCGCTTCCGTAACGATGTCGAACGTCGAGGTCTTGATACTCGTTTGGTTCGAGCGCTCACCTGTGAAGCGCGGCATGACTTCCTTCTGTGCAATTTCTGCGAGGATGTCGCCGACGATCTCTGCATCCCTTCTAGTGATTCGCTTGGTCGTCATGAGGAAAGCCTCCAACTGTGAGGAATGCTATTCTAGACGAGGCCCAACCACTCGGCCGGTGAGGCTTTGCGCCTAAACCATGGGAGAACGTCTCCCTGAGGTAATCAACCAATACTCATTCGCCAACGCTGGAAACGCCACCAAAGCCGCCAATGTGCTACAACTCATCGACCCTGATCTGATACCTCGCCGCCAGGCGACCGAGCCAACCGCCAAACGCTTCATCATCGAATGGGCGCGGAGCAACCGGCCAAGGTCTGACGCTCTCAGGAGAGCAGAGTCCGTGCTGCAGTCTCTATGTGACCCAGGCCAATGGCCTCTTGCCCATCGTGTTCTCTGTCTTCCCAAGGGTACAAGCTGCTTCACTAGCTTTTACGACGTCGAGGCGCCTGGTCGCGTAGAAATCGTAGGACTTTATCCTCGTTAGCGAAGCAAACATTCAAGCGGAGCCATGAGGTCGCGCGCATGTCGGGTCGAAAAAGATCACCGGGAGCAAGCATTATTTCTTCAGTGGCTGCGCGTTCGGCCAAGATTCGCGTATCAATGTCGTCCGAGTATCGGACCCAAATGAACGGGCCACCATCTGGCAGAAGGAACGGATGCAGACCGGCGGTACGCAGGCGCTGGCCAAAGGACCGTTGCGCGGCTGCGAGTCTTTCCTTCAGTCGTTTGAGGTGCGTGCGATAGTGCCCTTCTACGATGACAAGATAGACGAGCTTTTCGTTAAGTTCGGAGGTTGTCAGCGTGCTCACCATTTTCTGATACACGACTCGCTCAACCATCTCGTCGCTACAGGCCACAAATCCGGTCCGCAGGCTAGGTGAAAGGGTTTTGGAAAAAGTGCCAACGTGAATGACTCGCCGAAGGCTGTCGAGGCTAGCAAAACTGGGGATCCCTTCGGGCGCGAGATCCCCAAGGGCGTCGTTGTCGATTACGTGAAAGTCTAGATGCTCTGCTAACCGCAGGATTTCGTAGGTCGTAGCCGGAGAGCAATGGCTTCCGGTAGGGTTGTGCAGTCGAGATGTGGTGAAGAACGCCTTTGGCTTGTGCTGCTCGGCCATCGCCTGCAGATGGTGCAAATCCGGTCCCGTCGGCGTACGGTCCACGCCGACCAGGCGAAGTCCCAGGGCGCGTAGCGTAGCGAACAAGTTTGTCGAGTTGGGGTCATCGACAAGTACGACGTCCCCACTCTGCGTAATCGCCCGGGCGACAAGCATCAGTGCATGTGATGCACCGTGTGTGATCACAACCTGTCGTGGCGCCACCTGAATAGACTGCGCCGACAGCAATGATTGGATTTGTTGCCTCAAGGGGAGGTAGCCCTGAGGTGTTCCGTAATCCGCAATGACGGCGGGCCGGCGAGCTAAACGCGACATTGCTTGGCGCAGTTCCTTCTGCATCATCCACTCAGCTGGCATCCATCCGCAACCGGCATTTAGGAGGTGCCCACTTTCCTCATAAGCCCTTTGCAAAAGCCAAAGTGAATCGACGTGAGGCTCCTTGTCTACGGCGTTCCGCGAGGCATCAGCGGTTGGTGAGCTGACGTAGTAGCCACTTGCGCTACGCGCCTCAATACGTCCATCGGAAACAAGGCGCTGGTAGGCGTTGACCACGGTCATGGTGCTGACGTCGTGTTCACGCGCAAACCTTCTGATGGAGGGAAGTTTCGCTCCGGTCGCAAGGACCCCTGATTGGATTTGCTGAACAAGCGTCTCGTGGACTTGGGCCACGAGAGGCTTGGAAGACGACTTGTCGATTCGCATTGTGTGACCGCTACTGGGTACAGAGGAGTGGCACCGGGAAAACCCTACGCACTGTTATATCAACAGTGTGGGCAACTGTATATAGATAATGTGGTGCGGTCAATGGCTTAATGCATCCATTGCTACATTGCATAGAGATGAAACATGACGCAGTTGCACGAGTTGTCCGCTTGGGAACTTGTCGACGGGTTCCGGGAAGGAAGCTTCTCTCCGGTGGAAGTCACGCAAGCCGTAATTGAGCACGTTGAGCGTTGCGATCCAATCGTGAAGGCGACCTACGCCTTTGATCCTGAGGGCGCACTCGCCATGGCCAAGGCGTCGGAGGCTCGGTGGCAGTCGGGCAATCCACTGATGTCTGGCGAAGTTACGCTGGACGGCGTACCGGTGATGATCAAGGAGAACATCGCAACCAAGGGCGTCCCCGTTCCTCTGGGCACTAGCGCGACTGATCTTGTGCCGGCGGCTGCGGACGCACCGCCTGCCGCGCGACTGCGCGAAGCAGGGACAGTATTCGTTGCAAAGACAACGATGCCCGAGTACGGAATGTTGTCGTCTGGGCTTTCAAGTCTCCACCCGCTCACGCGTAATCCGTGGAATCTGGCGATGAACCCTGGGGGCTCCAGCGCAGGAGCCGGAGCCGCAGCCGCGGCTGGCTTCGGCCCACTCCACATCGGGACGGACATTGGCGGCTCCGTCCGACTGCCTGCGGCCTGGTGCGGAATCGTCGGTCTCAAGCCTAGCCTCGGGCGCATTCCAATCGACTCGCCTTACATGGCCCGTGCTGCGGGCCCAATGACAAGAACCGTGCGTGACGCAGCACTCATGATGAGTGTGTTGGCGCAGCCGGACCATCGCGACTACAGCAGCCTCCCCGCTTCTGATATCCCGTGGACTCAACTCGACCGAGACCTTAAAGGCGTTCATATCGGACTCTTGCTCGACGCTGGCTGCGGCATGCCCGTCCACCCTCGAGTGCGCGAGGTCATGGAGGCTGCGGCCGCGCTGTTTGTCGAAGCAGGCGCCGTTGTTGAGGAGATGTCGCCCTGGATGACTCAGGAAATGCTGCGCGGGATCAACACATTCTGGCGCGTGAGGTCCGCGGTGGATATTGGCGCCCTGAGCCACGAAAAGCAGAAAAAAGTACTTCCGCTCGTGCGCAGCTGGGCCGAGACCGGCAAGGGACTTACCGGCGAGGCAATGTACGCCGCGTATCACCAGACGCTGAGAGTGCGGTCGGCGACCGTCGCCGCAACGCAACCGTTCGACTACGTAATTTCCCCCGTGTCGCCAAACGTCAGCTTCCCCGCAGATTGGGGCTGCCCCATTCCGGAGGTTGAAAGCACCCAGGCGCACATCGGCTTCACGGTGCCCTACAGCATGAGCGAGCAACCCGCGGCGTCCGTGTGCTGCGGATACGACGACAACGGTGTGCCGATTGGGCTGCAGATCGCTGGCCACCGATTTGATGATCTTGGCGTCCTTCAGATTGCGCACGCCTGGGAGCAGTTACGTCCGGCGTTGCGGCCCTGGCCAAAACTTTGATTGAACCCTGCGAAGCGCGGCCGAGGGCTGCGATCCAGAGCTGGCTTCTAGAGCTTCCACCTCATTAACAAGCACGGAGCGTGAAAAGATATGACGCATGAAATTGATCCCCGATATGTCCAAACCGACGCCTTCAAGGCTGGCGTCGAAATGCGGAAAAGTGTCCTCGGCGCCGAGGTCGTGGATAGGGCGTTGGCGCAGGCTGACGATTTTAACCAGGCTATGCAGCAACTCACGACCGAGTTTTGCTGGGGAGGAATTTGGGCGCGCAAGGGCCTGCCGAAAAAGACGCGCAGCCTGCTCAATATCGCCATGCTGACGGCGATGAATCGTTCCAAGGAACTGGAGACGCACGTCAAGGGTGCTTTTGTGAACGGTTGCACCGTCGAGGAAGTGCAGGAGGTGATGCTCCAGGCTGCCGTCTACTGCGGCGTTCCTGCCGGCGTGGAAGCGTTTCGCGTCGCAAGCCCGGTCGTCAAAGCTTACTTGGAAGGCCAGAGCGCCTCGAAAGCATGAGTGGAGTACTTGGATTTATCGGTCTTGGCAGCATGGGCGCGCCCATCGTCGAGCGCCTTCTCAGTGCGGGGCACAAGGTGGTTGCGCACGACGCACGTTCTCAGTCGCTGATTCCATTCGAAGGCCGGCTGCGGGTGGCGAAGTCACCTAAGGAGGTGGCGGACCAGGCGCGGATCGTCTTCGTCAGCCTGCCAACGCCAGACGTTGTCAAGCAGGTTGCGTTGGGTACCGACGGCGTTGCCAAAGGGACCGCAGTGAAGGTCTACGTCGATCTGTCGACTACAGGTCCAAAGGCCGCAGAGGAGGTGGGAGCGACGCTGTGTCGCCACGGCATTGCGGCAGTTGACGCACCTGTAAGTGGCGGTGTGGCAGGAGCAGCGGCTGGCACGCTGGCGCTGATGGTGTCAGGCGCCGATGAGGCTGTGCGGGAAGCGATGCCGTTTCTGCAAGCTTTCGGCCAGCCCAAGATCGTTGGCGAAAGCGTCGGGATGGGGCAAAGCCTCAAGCTAATCAACAACATGATGGCGGGTGCTCACTTGGCGCTCACAGCAGAAGCCATGGTGCTTGGTGTGAAGGCCGGACTCGAGCCCGAAATCATGCTGGAAGTGCTGAACATGGGGTCCGGACGGAACTCGGCCACTGAAGATCGCTTTCCTAAGCATGTCCTACCCCGGACCTTCAACAATGGCTTTGCGAACGTCCTGATGCGCAAGGACATTCGGCTATGCATGGACATGGCCGAATCCCTGCAGGTCCCGTTGTGGCTCGGTACTGCAGTGGATCGACTGTGGATGCAGACCGTGCTCCAGGTCGGCCCTGACAAGAACACGACCTCCATTGTCCAGACCATTGAGCAGTGGGCGGGCGTAGAGGTAAGAGGCAAGGCAGTCAACAACCCAAAGGAGAAATCATGAGCGTAGGGCAGCATTTCGTAAAACGTATCGGACTCGTGCGTCGCCGCAAAGACCTGTCGAAAGAGGCGTTCGAAAAGCACTGGCTTGAGGTACATGCGGAACTTTGCAAGAAGTTGCCAAGCATGCGCAAGTATGCCGTAAACCTGATTCGCAAAGAGAGTTCGGTGGACATCGGGTACGACGGTTTCAGCGAACTCTGGTTCGACTCTGAGGAAGCGCTAATGAGCGCGCTGCGCAGCCCGGAGGGCGTCACCTTGCTCGCAGATCTGCCGAACTTCACGGAAGCCACGGATCCACTCGTGGTCGTGGAACACCGGATGCTCTGATAGCTCAGAGAGCAGCTTGAACTGAACGAAGGCGACGATCTATGCGCGAGATTCCAAAGCACATCGAGGGTTACGGTGAGATCCAGCTGTTTGTGGACGATTCGCTTCGGGGTCGGCGCAACAAGGTTCTAAAAAGTCTTCATGAAGCGTTCGATGCCTGTGAAGTGCGAGATGGGGCAACCCTTTCGTTCCACCACCATCTGCGAAACGGTGACGGCGTTCTCAATGCAGTACTGGCGGTAGCCGCAAGCCGCGGACTTCGCGATTTGCGCGTTGCCGCCAGCTCACTGTTTCCGGTGCACGAGCCATTGGTCGAATACATTCGTCGGGGCACCGTCACGCGCATCGTTGCTTCGTACGTGTCAGCACCGGTGGCACACGCAATCTCGAACGGTCTTCTGGAGAAGCCGCTCGTCCTTCAGACACATGGAGGACGCGCACGGGCCATTGAGGATGGGAATCTGGCAATCGACGTGGCCTTCATCGCGGCGCCGGTGGCGGACCGATGCGGAAATCTTAGCGGAGCGGAAGGCCGCGCCGCGTGTGGGCCTCTTGGATACCCCATGGTGGACGCCTTGCATGCGAGGCATGTTGTTGGGATAACCGACGACCTGCGTGAGCGTGTCACTTGGCAGGTAGACATCCCGCAGCACCAGGTCGACTTCGTCGTTGCAGTGGATTCCATTGGCGACCCGAACAACATAGTGTCAGGGAGCACGAAACCAGTCTCGGACCCCATCGCATTGGAGATTGCCTCAAACGCCGTAAAGGCAGCTGACGCCTCCGGCCTGGTTCGAGATGGATTGTCGCTTCAGACCGGGGCCGGTGGAGCATCCATTGCAGCGGCGCTCAAGATACAGGCCCTGATGAGAGAGCGCAACATTCGGGGAAGTTTTGCGTCAGGAGGTATCACTGGAACCATCGTTGACATGCTGGAGGAAGGCCTTCTTGGTGCCGTTTTCGATGTCCAATGCTTCGACCTCAGGGCCGTCGACTCCTACCGCCGAGAGCGCCGCCATCTGGCGATGTCCGCCTCTCAGTACGCAAAGCCTGGCCGCCGCGGCTCGGTGGTTGACCAGTTGGATGTCGTCTTTCTCGGAGCATGCGAGGTGGATCGTTCGTTCAACGTCAATGTCGCGACGTCCCAGCGACGGCGTGATTCTGGGAGGATCAGGTGGCCATGCTGACACAGCAGCGGGCGCGAAGCTGTCAATTGTGACGACGCGTCTTCGGAGTTTCGCAGGACCAAAGATTGTTGAGCAGGTCGCGTGCGTCACGACGCCTGGCAGCACGGTTGACCTTATCGTCACTGAGGTTGGCGTAGCCGTCAATCCTAGGCGGGATGAGCTGCGAGGCCAGCTCGCGGATGCTGGCGTGTCTGTACTAGATATGGACGAATTGTGCGAGCGCGCACGCACTTGCGCCAATCCAACTCGGCCAGGCAGAACTCGCACCGACCGAGTCGTCGGGGTCGTGGAGTACAGGGACGGCACTGTGATCGACACGTTGTACGAAGTCGCGGGGCTTGTCTGAAAGGAAATTGCGGATCGAAAAAAGAGCTTCTGGCTCGAGACGCATCGCCACACAGCTATTGCGATGTGGCTGTAACTGAAATGACCGCGCCCAAGGGCGCGAGCACGTGAGGTATTCGATGAAATTGAACGTTGGACTAATCGGCGTTGGCTTCATGGGCCACGGAATCGCAACCAGCATCGTCAGAAACGGGCACGCGCTTGTGGTGCTTGAGCACGCTGGCAATCAGCCTTTGGACACGCTTAAGGCAGCAGGGGTCAGCAGCTGCTCGAGCGCCAAAGAATTGGCCGCGCGTTCTGACGTAGTGATTCTCTGTGTCACTGGTTCTGAGCAGGTAGAGGCGGTTGTGTTGGGCAGCGGGGGTGTGCTGGAGGGATTGAAGCCAGGCGGGATCATTCTCGATTGCTCGACGGCCGTTCCAGAATCGACGCGCAAGATTGCCGACCGGGTGCAGAAAGAGGGTGGCCGGTTCCTTGATACCCCTATGACGCGTGGTCCTAAGGAAGCTGCCGAGGGGCGACTCAACCTGCTAGTTGGAGGCGACGCAGAACTGTTCGAAACGTGCAAACCGTTGCTTGCATGTTTCTCGGAACGAGCCACTCACGTCGGACCGACCGGCGCTGGCCATGCTGCAAAGCTATTGCACAACTATGTATCTCTGGGAGGCATTGCGCTCTTGTCGGAGGCGTTTGCTTGCGGCCGGAGTCTGGGTGTGCCATTCGACCGTCTGTTGGAGGTCTTTGCCAACGGTGGCGGAGGTGGCGTCGCCCTGGAACGACTACGGCCGTATCTATCTGGGCGGGACTCGGGTGTTCTCCAGTTCGCGATGTCCAACGCGTGCAAGGACCTCGACTACTACACCGACATGGCCGATAGGGCGAAGGCGTACGGCGCGATCGCTGAGGCGGTGTTCAAGACGTATGAGGCTGCGACGGAAGCTGGAGGCGCCGGCGCGATTGTTCCAGATCTTGTCGACCTCCTCGGCACAGAAGTTATGAGGCCGGCTAGGGAGGAACGCCCCTGACCACAACATCGCGCACGACCCCGCAGCAACGAATTCGTAGAAGCATTTAGTACCGATATTTTACGCGTCTACCACTTTAACGTTAAACGATACGAGTCTCAAGTCATGAAAGTCCGATCTGCCTACCTCAATGTTATCGATGGCGAACGTCAACCCGCACAGGACGGGGCGACTCTCGATGTAATCAATCCCTCTAATGGGGAAGTGTTTTCGACGATCCCGCGCAGCAATGCAGGCGATGTCGGTAAAGCAGTGTCTGCAGCCAAGCGGGCGTTTCACGGGCCTTGGGGGCGTATGACAGCCACTGAGCGGGGACGACTGCTAATGAAGCTGTCTGCTCTCATCACCGAGAACACCGAGGAACTGGCGAGCCTGGAGTGCCTGGACGTAGGCAAACCTTTTGGCCAAGCTCGTTCGGATATCGCTGCGTGCGCCCGCTACTTCGAGTACTACGGCGGTGCGGCCGACAAGCTTCACGGCGAGACCATCCCCTACGCGGAGGGAACCACGGTGATGGCTGTGCGAGTGCCGCACGGTGTCACGGGACACATCATTCCCTGGAACTATCCGGCGCAAACATTTGGGCGGACTGTCGCTGCTGCGCTGGCAGCCGGCAATGCATGTGTGATCAAGCCTGCAGAGGATGCATGTCTCACCCCAATCCGATTCGTTGAACTGGCGCTTGAGGCTGGCCTGCCTCCTGGAACGCTTAACATTGTGTGCGGTCTTGGTGCTGAGGCAGGCGCAGCGCTGTCGGCTCATCCCGACGTCGCTCACATCTCGTTTACTGGATCACCCGAAACAGGAACGTTAGTCGCGGAAGCAGCAGCGCGCCGACACATTCCCGTGACGCTCGAACTGGGTGGTAAGGGACCACAGATTGTCTTTGCCGATGCCGATCTCGAGGCTGCGGTACCGGTCCTGTTGAATGCAATTGTGCAAGGTGCTGGTCAGACATGTACCGCAGGTAGTCGCGTTCTGATCGAGCGTGGAATTTACGACCAGGTCGTCGAGAGTCTTGGTGAGCGTTTCAACGCGCTGGTCATTGGTCCGGGCTCGGAGAACCTCGACTGCGGCCCACTGATTAGTCGCAAGCAGCAGCTCAAGGTGCAAGGCATGATCGACGAGGCCGAGGCCGAGGGCATCAAGGTCGGTGGTCGCGCAACGCTGGCCAGCAATGCGCCGAAAACGGGTAGCTACGTGTTGCCGACATTCTTTGTTGATGTGCCTCCTGCCAGCACTATCGCCATGAAGGAGGTCTTCGGCCCCGTCCTGGTTGCAACGGTTTTCGACACTGAAGACGAGGCAATCGCCTTGGCTAATGGAACCGAGTACGGCTTGACGGCGGGCGTATGGACTCGCGACGGGAGTCGGGCGCTTCGCGTCGGCCATGCAATGGAGGCAGGCCAGGTCTTCATTAATAACTATGGCGCCGGCGGCGGAATTGAGCTGCCTTTCGGCGGGATGAAGCACTCGGGATATGGGCGCGAAAAAGCGTTCGAAGGCATGCGTGGCTTCACTACGATCAAAACAATCGTAGTCAAGCACGGATAAGCTCCCGGCCGCTCATTTTCCACAAGAATACAAGAGAAAGCGCTGACTCCTGACCGGCCACGCCGATTTGCCGTGGCTTGGTGGGGCTGTTCAGGCACATACGCCAAAATCCATCCTCTATTGGGCGCCGCCCTACTTGCGCTAAACAACCAGCGAAAGCAGGGGCGGCGGCCGCTCGAACCTCGTCACATGTCAAGCGTTCGCGGGAAAAATTTCGATTTTTATTGGCGGCTTAACTTGGGTGGGTTGCCTCGGCACCACGGTCAGCCGCGACCGAAGTCGCGGGGTGTGGATTACGCGACGCGGCTCATCACTACTCGGCCTGCGCGTACCGCTGTCAACGCTTCGCATTCACCCTCACAGGTGACGACGCATGACTCGGGGCCGCTATCGTTGGATAAAACCGCCAACGTATGACTCTTTCATTCACAACACACTGCCGGCTTTGACCGGCGCACGGAGACAACATGAAATCATTACGACTTGAGACAAAAATTGGAGAGGTCGATTCATCGATCGACGATGACACCCTATTCCGCAGTTTGACTTGGCGAATCATGCCAGTCCTGATGTTTGCCTACATCACGGCTTACATCGATCGCATCAACGTCGGCTTTGCAAAGCTGCACATGGCGAGCGACCTCGGATTCAGCAACGCTGTCTTTGGGTTTGGTGCCGGGATCTTCTTCCTCGGCTATGTGCTGTTTGAAGTTCCTAGCAACATGGCACTGACCAGATTCGGCGCTCGACTCTGGTTTGTTCGCATTATGCTGAGCTGGAGTCTGATTTCTGGACTCACGTTCATGGTCACGACCCCCATGCAGTTCTACGTGATGCGCTTCCTGCTGGGTGTAGCCGAAGCCGGGTTCATTCCTGGGCTAATTTATTACATCGGGCAATTCTTCCCGGCAGACCGTCGCGGACGCGTGATGAGCTTTTTTTACACGGGGCTTGCCATGGCGGGTCTCATTGGCGGACCACTCTCTGGTTTCATCTTGCACTCCATGAACGGTGTTCACGGATTGGCTGGATGGAAGTGGATGTTCATCATTGAAGCCCTTCCCGCAGGCCTGGCCGCGTACCTTGTTTGGAAGGTGATGCCCACCAACCCTACCGAGGCAAAGTTCCTTACGGTCAGCCAACGTGCTCGTCTCAAGAACCTCCTGCATCAGGACAAGGGTGAGACGCAGCAAATGTCGTCTAGTGAAGTCTGGACTAATCCTTACATTTGGCTGATGTCTGCGATCTACTTCGCCAACATCTTGGCGATCTACGGCATCGGCTTCTGGACTCCCACGCTGTTGAAGAACATGGGCGCTCAGAATGACCTGACCATCGGGTTGCTTTCCGCCATCCCGAACGCCTGTGCGGTCCTCACTATGGTGTACTTCGGGCGCAGCGCCGACAAGCACCGCGAGCGGAGGTGGCATCTCGTGTTGCTCCTGGCGTTCAGCATGACTGGGCTGGCGATGTCCATCCAGTTCCAGAACCAACTGCTGATGGGGACAATCGCGCTCTGCATCGCTACCATCGGCTTGCTTTCATTCCCTCCGCTGTTCTGGAGCCTGCCCACCGCCATCCTTGGCGCCGGCCAGGCGGCTGCAGTTGGTATCGCGTTGGTTAGTTCTGTCGGCAACGTTGCGGGCTTCGCCGGGCCCTACTTGCTTGGATACGTGAAAGACGCGACAGGCAGCACTGACATGGCTGTTTATTTGCTGATCGGCACCCTTCTTTTGGGAGCCATCATGACCCTCGCCATCCCTAAGCGCATGGTGAATCGATAGGCTGCACGTGCCCTGTGGCGCTCCAGACAAGTCCGAAGCATGCTAAGAGCTTAGTTGTTCCTGAAACGAGGAACGCACAGTGGCCTTGGTCGCCTGCATTGAATACGACCTATGGCAACGAACCGCCGACGCTTTTAATCGAGTAGCCATGCACGCACACCAGAAATCGCCGGAAATTTCCCGGCCACGATGAACAGCAAGCGCTGAGGGGCGCCTTCTTCTTACGCCTTGCGCGGAAGCCAATCAAACCTATCGACCTATGCAAAGCACTATACAAACATTGAACGTTGTTGGATGCGGAAAGGTGGGGCAAACCCTGTCGCGTCTCTTCCATCAAAGCGGCGCGTGCAAGATTCAAGACTTGTCGGGAGAGCACCTGAGTCAAGTTGAGAACGCCGCCAAATTCATCGGAGCGGGCCGCCCAACCGCGAGTCTTCGCGATATGCGGTCGGCTGACCTATGGCTGCTTGCCGTTCCAGATACTGCGGTGGCAAAAGTAGCAGCCGAGTTAGCAGAAGCACTGCAGGGACAAGCGCAGCCGGCTTCCACGGCCTTTCACTGCAGCGGATTTTTGCCTGCGTCGGCGCTTACGCCATTGCGTGGCCTAGGGTTCCGCCTTGCAAGCATCCATCCCGTTCTGACCTTCGCGGACCCGGCTGCCGCCGTGGACCAGTTCCCGGGCACGCCCTGCGGAATTGAAGGCGACCAGGACGCGCTGACGCTGTTGAGTTCGCTGTTCAAGGCTATCAAGGCGCAGTGCTTTCCTGTGCAGCCGGAACGCAAGGCTCTTTACCACGCTGCTGCCGTCTTCGCAAACAACTTCACCGTAGTCCTGCAGTCAATCGCGCGCGAGGCCTGGAAGGAAGCAGGTGTGCCGGACGGCCTGATCGGCCAGATCCAGTCGTCCCTTCTGCTCACCACGGCAGAGAACGTCGGAACTCTGGGTCCCCGCGCTATTACTGGTCCAGCAGCTCGCGGAGACTTCGACGTTGTGCGCCTGCAGGGCGCAGAAGTGTTTCGCTGGCACCCTGAGGCGGGCGTGATCTATCAAGAACTCAGCCGCTTGGCCAACCGCCTCGCGGTTCACCAATCCACCCAAAGCCCCTTTGAAAATCAATAGCAATGACAGCCGACACACTAGCGCGATGCCTTTCGATCGCGGACCTGCGCAAGGCCGCTCAGCGATGCCTTCCACAATCCGTCTTTGAGTTCGTCGATGGTGGCGCCGAGGACGAACTTACGCTGCGGGACAACCGCGCTGGCTTCGAGCGATTTCGGATAGTTCCGCGCGTTCTAACGGATGTCAGCAACCCGCAAATTGCCTGCAATCTACTTGGGACCGCATCGTCGGCACCGATCGTCATCTCGCCGATGGGATCGTGCATGCTTGTCTGGCCGGACGCGGACATTGCCATCGCGCGAGCCGCGTCCGCTCACGGCATTCCGTACACCCTGTCGACGATGTCCACCACTAGCATCAAACGCATGGCAGAGGCCATCACGGGCCCGCTTTGGTTCCAGCTGTACGTGCTGAAGGACCATGACTTCAACTTCCAGCTGATCGAACAGGCTCGTGCGCACGGCATCACCACGCTCGTGGTTACCGTCGACCTGCAGGCCGGTGGCAAGCGAGAGCGAGACTTCCGAAACGGCATCTCGATTCCGCTGCGCTTCTCGAGGAAGCTGGCGCTTGACGGGATGAAGCATCCACGATGGGCACTGAAGATGCTCCGGGGGGGCTTGCCAGAGTTCGAGAACGTTCGCGGCTACCTCGGCGACGGTCGCGCGGGCTTGACGATCGCCACCCGCGTCGCGGAAGGTCTAGACGACTCGATAAGTTGGGACTACTTCAGTCGGCTAAGAGAGCGATGGCAGGGGAAGTTGCTCGTGAAGGGCGTACTCCATCCTGAAGATGCTGCGCATCTCGTGAAGCTGGGGGCCGATGGGTTGTGGGTCTCAAATCATGGCGGGAGGCAGCTCGATGGTGCGATCTCTAGCATTGACGCGCTATCAGACGTGGCGCGGGCTACGCAGGGCCGCGTACCCTTGATCATCGATTCCGGGGTTCGGCGCGGAGCCGACATCCTCAAAGCGCGAGCGAGGGGAGCCAGCGCCGCAGCGATCGGTCGTGCGGCGGTGTACGGCGCAGCTGTAGCGGGAGAACGTGGTGTGCGCCACGTTTTGGAGATTCTTACAGATGAACTCAAGCGGACCATGAAGCTCTCTGGAAAAGCGTGCTTTAGCACGACCGATTGCGACCTATTGGCTGCGCAACCTGCGACACCTTTGTAAGTGTGGATTGTCTGGAGCGGTACGGACGGAAGTCGAGGGGCGGTGTTGTTCAAGCCCCTGATGCCGAGCCCACTACCGTGAGGCGAGCCGATCTTGGCAAGCACGGCCGTGATGCCGCGCTTGCGCAAGCGCTTTCGGTGTGGCTCGGAACTGTAGCCCCGGTCGCCTTGGACGATTTTCGGCTTGCGCAGATGGCGCCCGTGCTTTTCTCTTGTTTTGCGTTGGTATTTGTCGCCATCAGTAATGATCGGTGGGCGCTGGAGACCGACGCCTATATCCCGCGTAAAGCCAGAATTTGCTTTGATGAGTCATGATGGATATGGCGTCTAAAAAACCGCTTTTGTAACGATAAAAATTTAAACATGGAGGAGAAAAATGTATAAGTTGATGGCATTGGCGGTGGCCTGCGTTGCCACCGTACCAAGCGTGGCGACGGCTGCGGACGTCCAGCTATATGGTCTGGTTGATACCACCATCAGATTCAGTACCAATGAAAATGCTGCTGGCGACAACAAGTTCCAAATGACTGACGGTGCTCTGACAGGGAGTCGCTGGGGCTTGCGCGGTACTGAGGATCTCGGAGGCAATCTCAAGGCCTGGTTCATTCTCGAATCGGGTTTCGCGCCCGACGCAGGGACTAGCCTACAAGGTGGACGACTATTCGGTCGCACATCAGTGGTTGGCTTGGACGGCAATTTCGGAAAGCTGGCACTCGGTCGACAGTTCACGCTCGCCCACGAAATGATCGCGTCATATGACGCAATGGGCATCCCAAACAACGGCATCGTTGGATATCAGACCGCATACACCGGTGTTCGCTATGACAACACCGTCAAGTACATCAAGTCCTTTGGCGGCCTCCAATTGGCTGCTGCCTACACGTTTGGAGAAGTACCAGGAAGCCCTTCGACCAACAACGCCGCGGCGGGTAGTGTTGCCTATAGCTCTGGCCCCCTTGAGGTAGGTGCTGTCTACCAGGTCTCTCATAACGTCTCCTCGGCTTACTTTGGCTTGCCGACGAGCCAGGCAAGCAAACAGACGGTATGGGCCGCAGGCGGCAAGTATATGTTCGGGCGCGCTCAGTACTTCGTCGGATATACAAATAACCGTCTTGATGTCGCGGATTACAGGAATGATGCCGCCTATATTGGGGCAAAATATGATTTCAACCGGGCGCTTTCATTTATCGGACAATTTTACTATGACTGGCTCGAGCACCAAGGTACGGGCGGCAAGCGCCTGACTACGGCAGCTATGTTGGACTATAACTTCAGCAAAAGAACCGACGCGTATATCGAGGTCGATTATACCAACTTGAAAGGCAGCTGGATTGCATTGAATGGCATGCCTACATTCGCAAATAGCGGAAATACATTCGGTAATAACAGCCGCTTGGGTGTAATGCTTGGCTTGCGCCACAAGTTTTAATCGAGGTCGTGACATTGGCGTGTGCTTTCCCTGTCGAGATAAGCACTGGTGCGTCGGAGGGCTCCCGACCTCACGTTTATGTGGAAGTGACCGATTGATCGGAGCGGCTCTTGACATAGACCAAGAGTGAAGGGTCGCGGTAGGGACGATGGTTACCCATCGCCCCCCGCACAGATCCGTACGTGCAGAATTACGGCACCGTATGTTGTTGAACACATACTATGCCCGAATTGGGCTCGTACGGATCTGTGCGGGGGGGCTCAGTAATGGGCATTCCTACCGCGATAACGAAGGGGCCGGGCAGCGGCTTGGCTGGGACCCCATCTGTGCCAGGAACTGCTTCATGTCGGGCGACTGGAGGGTCAGCCGAGGCTACCGAATGATCGAGACCGGTGTTGGCATTGGCATTCTTCTGCTGTCAGCCGCACTACTCACCGCCACACCATGAAGTTCGCCATCCTCGAACTCAGTGATCCGTGGGCAATATGGGAGTGCGCCGTGATCGCACGAGAGCTTGAAGGTCTCCTGGGTTATGACCGCGCCCTGATCGACGAACTGATCCATGTTGCAGAAGCCGCACGAGGATGCCCGGAAGATAGCCGTGTCCTCGACGCCCTTAACCCTGGTATCTGCATAATCCCGATCAGTCCTCGCCATCCACCTGACAAAGGATCCGATGAGCCAGTCGCAGGTGGGGGCGGTCAATCATCGTGTTGCCAAGTCTCACCACGCCCGAGGCACCTACCTTGGAGAATGCCTCGACCACCTCTCTTGCCCAGCGAATCTCTTCAACCTGGGGCATGAAAGCGTGATTGATCGCTTCAATATGGGACGGATGGGCGGCAGCCTTGGCCGTAAAGCCGTCCCGCTTTGCCTGCGCGGCCTCATGGCCAATCTCGACGTCATCGGACAGATTTGTACTGACCGCGTCAATGGCATCGATGCCGGCTTGCGCTGCCGCCATCAGACACATCGTACGTGCAACAGAAAAAGGCGCGGTGAGTTCCCTTCCCTGGTGCGACGAGCGAGCTCCAAGGTCAGCCGCAAGATCGTCGACGCCCCACATCAAGGCGCGCAGGCGCATTGGGGCATTCCGATATGAAGACAGCCCGAACACACCTTCCGACGACTCGGTAGCCATGGCAACGATGCCCGTCTCCCACGCGCTATCGAGCAACACGCACTCGAGCGCCGCCAGGAAATCGCACAGGCGATGGACATCCTCGACACCCCTGCACTTCGGAAGCACGATGGCATCGGGCCGGTGAGGTACGACAGCGGCCAGATCCTGAAGGATATGCCCAGACGCCAGGCCGTTGACTCGCACCAGCACGGCCGACTCCATGGACCGCCGATTCTCTCCGAGAAACGTCGCCAGCTTTCTGCGAGCTTCTTCCTTGCCATGCTCGGGAACAGCGTCTTCGAGATCAAACACCAGGCCATCAGCACCTGCCTTGCGTGACGCCGCGAGCTTCCTGTCACTGTCGGCAGGTACGAACAGCAAAGAACGTAGGCGCTGCGGAAGATTGGCGTGCATGGTCGCTGCTCCTTGAGTTTTTCTCTCGGCACCGCTTTGCCGAAGTGTTAATGGCATTCTGTTATGTCCAACAATGCCAGCAAATCTCGGGAGGAACAAACCGCCGTTTCCGAAAGGAGTATTCGTCAACGGCGAACGGTATAGGGGAGTGTTAAGAACTTGGGGTGTCGGAGGCCGGGTGTCTAGCATTGAGCCATTTACCGGCTGCCGAGGTGCAAGATGAAAGTCATCCTTCGCGTGGAGACTATTACCGATTGAGCGACTCTAGCACCCAGGAGCTCTGTCAGTTCGAGCGGCCAATCGGCGATTTGACGCCGGAGACAGTTGGATTGTCACTGGCAGACGGGAAAGAGGCCCTGCATAAGCTGCAACAAACCGTGATCGCCGCCTTGTGGTTGGAATGCCGAGCCAGTGTTGCTCGACGGCCAGAAGAGGCACATGTCAACGTCCTGGTGGCTGCCGACGTACGCGGAGCGCCTAGATGACACACGGGGGCGTCAGCGGTGGCGAGCCACCTTAAGCTTGGCTAATCCCCGATAGACCGGGTTGCCGTTCCAGTGCGGTTCGGCGTCTATGAGCGAAAGCTCGGGCCAATGGTGCAGAATCGCCCGGAATACGATCTCCGCCTCCATCAGTGTCAGCGCGGCGCCGATGCAGACATGCGGGCCATGCCCGAACGAAAGGTGGGAGCCTTCGCGTCGCGTGATGTCCAGCTCGTCCGGGTTGCGGAAGCGCGCCGGGTCGCGATTGGCGGCGCCGATCAGCGCAACGACCAGATCGCCGCGCCGCAACTGCCGCCCGTGCAGCATCATGTCTGTGGCAACCCGACGTCCCGTGTACTGGACCGGGCTCTCGTAGCGCAGCAACTCGCGCAGGGCATTGGGCAGCAGTGCCGGGGTTTGCTGCAGGCGCTGCCATTGCTCGGGATGGCTCAGCAGGGCGTGCAGTCCATTGCCAAGCAGATTGCGCGTCGTTTCATGACCGGCAAACAGCAGCATCGCGCATTGCGCCAATAGTTCAGCGCCGGCCTCGATTTTGCCGTCGGCCTCGGCGTACAGCAGATGCCCGATCAGGTCCCGCTGTTGCGGCGGCGAGAGATCCGAGTCCTGTGCCTTGCGCCGTGCCAGCATCGCTTCAAAGGCGGCCGCCATGTTGAGCAGGCTGACCTGGGCGCGTCGTTTCAGCGTGGCGTCGGGATCCGGTGCGCCGATGAAGGCGGCCAGGTCTTCGGACCAGGCGAGGAAGTCCGGCTGGTTCTCGGCGTCCATGCCGAGCAGCCTCGCGATGACCATCGCCGGCAGCGGCCTGGCGATCGATTCCATGAAATCGAACGCCTCCACGCCTGCCAGCCGCTCTACCAGCCCGGCGGTCATTTGCTCGATGGTGCCGGCGAAAGTGCATAGGGCAGCCGGACGGAAGCCGACATTGAGCACCTGTCGCAGCCTCGTATGATCGGGCGCGTCCAGGAACAGCATGGCCCGGCTGAACAAGCGCTGGAAGGGGCAAAGCTCCTGGCGCTCGCCTTCGCTGCCACGCATCACCCAGCCTCCGGTGCGCCGCGCCGAATACCGGGGGTCGCGCAGCACGGCTTCCACATCTTCATGTCGGGTCAGTAGCCAGGCACCGCCGAAAAACTCCTCACTCCAATGGATGGGCCCCAGCGCGCGCAGCGCGTGGTAGGCAGGGTAGGGGTCACGCAGGAAGGCGCCGTCGATCAGGCGGTCGCCGTTGATCAACGCGCCAGCTAATGATGCCTGGCTGTGGGGCCGGTGTGGAGACCTGGAATTGAGAGAGGTGGTCTGCTTGGTAGCAGTCGTGCTGTCGGCCATGCTGGTCATTCTGGAATCTTGTTTTGGTAGCCAGCGACTGTCGAGTTTCGGTCTGGCACGGTTCGGAAGCTTCGGCAATGCGGCGAGAGATTTTTCATGCTTCTCCGCGCCGAGCCATGATGGCGGACAGGCTGTCCAGCAAGCGTGTCACGTCGGCTGCGGTATGCGACGCCGACAGTGTGATGCGCAGGCGCGACGTCCCGCTGGGCACGGTGGGCGGGCGGATCGCGGTAACGAGGATGCCGTCGTTCTCCAGCGCTTGGGACAGCGACAACGCGGTCTCGTTGTCGCCGACGATCAGGGGCTGGATGGGGGTACTGCTGTCGACGAGCTGCCAGCCGGCATGCGGATGCCGGACCTGTAGGGTTTGCAGGCCATTGCGCAACTGCTCGATCAATTGCATCAGGTGGTCGCGGCGCTCGCGTCCTTCAGGGCCTGCGATCAGCGCCAGGCTGCTCAGGAGCGCATGGACGATCGCCGGCGGCGCAGCCGCGCTGTGGAGGTAAGGACGGGCCTCGTTGGCCAGATGCTCCACAATCGACCGGTGCGCAGCGACAAACGCTCCCGCCACGCCCGCTGCCTTGCCCAGTGTGCCGACATAGATCAGGCGCTCCGAGGTCAGCCCCAGGTGCTCCAGTGCACCGCGGCCTTGCTCCCCCAGCACGCCAAAGCCGTGGGCATCGTCCACCACGATCCAGGCGTCATGGTGCTCGGCCAGGGCGAGCATTTCGGCGAGCGGTGCCATGTCGCCATCCATGCTGAACACGCTGTCGGTCACGATCAGCTTGAGCGGGCTGTTGCAGGCAGCCAGCTGCCTGGCAAGCGCGGTGACGTCGCAGTGTGGATACCTTTTCATCGGGGCGCGGGCGAGCAGCGCGCCATCGATCAAGGAGGCATGGATGAGCTTGTCGCAAAACAGGGTGGCGTCGGCCGTGCCCAGCGCGCTCAGCACCGCCAGGTTGGCCATGTATCCGGTGCAGAAGTAGAGCGCCTGCACGTTGGGAATGTTCGGCGCGAACCACCGCGCCAACTCGCTTTCCAGTTGGCGGTGGGCGCGCGAAGGTCCATTGACGCGGGGGAAAGCGCCGCTACCCGCGCCGTAGCGCAGGGCCCCTTCCGCGAAAGCCGCGATCACCGCCGGGTGACTTGCCAGCCCGAGGTAGTCGTTGCTGCAAAAGCTCAGCAGAGGACGTGCTTGACCGTCCTTGACGCTGACCGTCTGGTGAGGTGCGCAACCGGTGTGCGCGGTGCGGCGGCTGCGCGTCAAGGCACCTGCGGCGCGCTCGGCCGCAGCCTGGTTCAGTTGGTCAATTAGCAATGGCCGGACTCCAACGCTACGGGCAGCTCCGCGGGTAGCACAGCCAGCGCAGCGCGGCAGGCCAGCATGCTGGCACTCAGGCCGCAAGTGGATACATTTCCCACGTCACCTCCTGTCTCGGTCATCCTCGGCGCGGTCGTCTCACGGGATGACCGGGCACTGGTATGAAAAGGAGAGTCGATGTTAGTCGGGGCTCCTCATGTCCCGCAAATTGGTGCGCGCAGGCGAGTTGGCAGTGGGATGCTGGCAAAAGCCCGACAAAGCGGGAAAATTATTGATCAATGCGGTAACTGGGCTCCACGCAGCACGTAGGATTTTTTGGGCCAGGGCTCCGGAGTTTCAAATTGACGTGGTAGTTGCCAACCGCTTGACCACGGGCGGTGCGTCCAGGGACCTCAACATCAAATTGCAATTAATCGCCAGCCCCACAAACACACACCCTTCTGGAGCTCGCAAAAGGGAGGGCCAGCCAGCCCACGCTGCAGGATAGTTTCACAAACATGAAAGTAAATGGTGGGCGCCCGCAAAGCCGGAATTTTCCGCCATCCCCCGTGCCGCGACCCTCCAGAATTCGACGCCTCCGTCGCGTGCGACGATCCGCACCATTCACGGGCGTGTGCCGGGATAAAGCCGGAAATGACACATAAGCGAAAAAGTAGTAAAGAACGCAGCTTTTATGCGAGCGGATGCCGCGCCGCCGCGCCTGCAGAGCGGTCAGCACCAGCACGAATACCAAAGGGTCTCTGGAAGTGATCGGATGCCGGAAGGGGTGACTATCCTTTGGATGCAGGGCGCGCCTAGCGGTCACTCCAATTGTCCAGAAGCCGGGACAGTCAGGCTAGCTGCGCCAAGCGCGCGTTCGCGCAGCCGACGTTGCGTGTACAAAAATCTCGTTCTTTATTACTTCTAGGGATATGTGTCGACTCCGTCTTTATCCCGGCACGCACCCGGGAAGGCCCCCGCGGTGAAGAAGCAGGCATCAGGTGGCAATGCGCAACTTGGCCTAACCAGCGCGAACCGCGGGAGCCGAGGGGCCGTGCACAATGCGCGGATTTTTGGTGAGTGAACGATACAACCGACGCAAGAGGCAGCTACGCCGGATGCTCGGTCAGCCAATGCCTGGCGATGTCCTCCCGGCGGCAGATCCACACGGCGTCATGGCAGCGTACGTCGTCAAGGAACCGTGCCAGGGCCATGGCGCGCGCCGGATGGCCGCTGAGGCGGGGATGCAGTCCGACTGCTCATCATCTTCGGCGCGCGCGCACCCTCGTGCCACAACTGGTCAAATGCGTCCCGCAGCGTGCGGTAGAAATCTTCCCCCGAGGCAAAGCCGTCAGGCATTAGATAGCGTGCGTCGTTGTTGATCAGCGTATACGGGATTGCCAGCAGCGGCGGGAAGCTGCAGAGCCAGTACGGCAGGTCATCGTTGTAGGCATCCGAGCTGTAAAGGAACCCACCTTCCTCATGGACCAGGCGCCGGGTGTTGGCGCTGACCCGCCCGGTGTACCAGCCTACCGGCCGCCTGCCGCAGATGCGTTCGATTGCCGCGATTGTCAGGCGGATATGGCGCCGCTCCTCATCTTCCGGGACGTCCCGATAATCGATCCAGCGATAGCCATGCCCCGCAACCTCGTGTCCTGCGGCACTCAGTGCCTGTCCGATCCGCGGATTGAGCTCCAGCGCGCGACCGGCCGCGAACGCGGTCAGCGGCAGGCCGCGCTCGGCGAATAGATCCAGCAACCGCCAGACGCCGGTACGCGCTCCATACTCGTACATGCTTTCGACGCTCCAGTCGCGCTCGGCCTCACGCGGCGGCCGTCCGGGCAGTTCGTGCAGGTACGCTTCGGAGCGCACATCGCCGTTGAGGATGCACGATTCCGCGCCTTCCTCGATATTCAGCACAAACTGCACCGCCACGCGTGCGCCGCCGGGCCAGCGTGGATCGGGCGGGGAGCTGCCGTAGCCGGCGAGGTCGCGCGCCTGCATCATCCCAGCTCGAAGGTCGTAATACCGAAGATGCGCTTGTGCACCAGGCCTGGCACAGGCCCGAGATACATGCGCGCGCAGCCGAAGACTTCCGCCATGCCGTGCCGATGCGCCAGCGCCATGGCCGCGGGGTGGTTTTCCGGGACATCGAGGAACAACGGGCCACCCGACGCAAAGGCGGCCAGGCGTGCGTAGAGCGCTTCGGCCGCGTCGACGTCGTCGGCAAACAGCGGCCCGATCTTGCAGCCTTCCCCGCACCGGCGCACCACGCCGAATCCGCTCAGCTGGCCCTGCCGCAGACACCCCAGCGCAAGCCCATCCTCCTGCCGGATCCATCCGCGCAGGAAGGCCTCGCGCGCGGCGGGAAAGCACGTGCGGTCGTATGCCAGCACGTCGTCGAAGGGCACCTCATCCAGCGGGACGATCGCGTCATCCGAGCGCGACGGCTCCGGCGAGTGGGGCGGGCTATCCGGTACCTCGGCACGAAAGCGCAGATTGCGATGGGAGAAAACGAAGCCACCCCTGGCGTAGTAATCCTGCATCGCGAAAACGCCATCCAGCCCAATGGTTGCTCCGGGCCGCAGCCGGGCAATCAGCCGGTCCCGACGCGCATGCCACAGCGCGTTGCCCAGTCCCCGGCCGCGAAACGCCGGACGGACGATAAAGAAACCCATAAAGCCGAACGCTCCGCCGTAGGACGTGATCGCGCCAGCGCCGATCAACTCCCCGTCCAGCTCGGCTGCGATGAAAGCATCCGGGTCCGTCGCCCAGAACAGCGCCGCGTCGTGAAGGCCGGGGTTCCACCCCTCGGTTGCCGCCCAGCCGATTAGGCGATCCAGCTCGGCGCGTGTCATGTTACGAATCACCAGGTTGCCTGACATCGCAATCTGCTCCTTTGGCCGAGTCGCGGACTTCCCTTGCCGCGGCAGTCGCACCTCATCACTTCAGGTCTATGTGTCTGGATAATTAGACGCGTTCTCCGCTTTGGGATCAACGGGTGGCAGTCCCTCGATCCGATGGGCTCTCGGATGGCGTGGTGGAGTCCAAGATGAGAGGCGTGACAGTCTCGCCAGTTGCGTCAGAGAGGGTCCTGGGCCGGCAGGGCGAGGTCGGTCAGCGAAAGCGTGGCTTCGGCAATGTCGGCTAGGCGGCGATGGTTGTCCATCGAGGCCTTCTGCAAGGCGCGGAATGCCTCGTCCTCGCTGAGCCCCATGCGGGCCATGAGCGCACGCTTGGCGCGCTCGATCAGCTTGCGCTCTTGCAGGGCGCGCCGTGCCGCATCTAGCTCGATCTCAGTCTGGGCCAGGCGTGTCGACTGTTTCTCCAGCAGGCTTTTGAGCGATGCCACGGTAGCCGCGTCCACGCTGGCCGGGGACCGCGAGGCATCGGGCATTCCCGGCAGTACCGGTGCACTCTCCGAAGACGCCGCCCGCGCATCGAAGAAGCGTTCGACGGCATGTGTGTGCGGGGGCGGATTGTCGAGCAGCCGGCGCAACAGTCCAGCAGAATCCTGCAGGTCGGCCTGCGACGAACGGATCTGCGCCTCGCACGCGGCCCGCAGGCCGTGCACCGCCTGCACCTCGAGCGTCCACATGCCGGCAATCCCCCCGCTGCAGACTTCGAACCACTTCTCACAGGCATCGCGGTCAAGCGGTGCGCCGGGCGGTGTGGTCAAGAGCGTACCGCGCATCCGTTCCAGGCCAGCGATCGACGGACTGGTCTGCTGGCGCCGCCACGCGGCCAGCAACGCAGGATCGGCGAACTTCTCCAGCACCTGGAAGCTGCGCTGCTGTGCCGCGATCAGATGCAGCACGCGCTGTTGCTGGATCTCGGTGCAGGTGCCCGATGCAAACATCTGCGCCCCCACCGCGCGCTCCTGGCCAGCAGACTCCTTGCCTTGCACCAGGTACACAAAGGCCACCAGCGGCCGGGAGATTCCCGGATACATGGCCACGTCGGCCAGATGGAAGATGAGTTCGAGCAGTGCCGCGACCAACCGGCTGAATGCCGCCACGGCGTCAAGAGCCGTCACCTGGCATTGATCGATGCTCACGCGTAGCGCGGGAAGCGTTGCCAGGTCGAGTTGCACCCATGCCATCAACGACACCATCGGGGCACTTGCCATGTGCCCCGATCCGAGCTGGCTGGCAAAGCGCTCGCCAAGCTGGGCTTCCAGGCAAATGGCTTCTCCCTTGGCGGCCTCGCGCTCCGCAGCCAGGCGCTGTCCGCCGGAGGCCAGAAAGATGCTGCTCGCGCCCCGTTCACGTTGTAGCGCATGGATCAGCTGGCCAATCAGGTCCGCCAGCTCCACACGGCTCGCCATCAGCTGAACGGCCTCGATCTCAAGCTGCTTCGCCTGAAGGACAAGTTGTGAGGCGGTTAGTGGCATTGGCAAAGAGAGGAAACGGGGAAAGGTGTCAAAAAAGCAAGGAGTATGCCATCGCATCGCCTGTTTGCCGGTAGGTTGGCGGGGTCGCCGTGCTGCCAGCATGACGCGCCAGCCAGGAGGCGGTGACGGCCAGCCCAGATCGTCGGTCACGGCGATGCGGGTGACCTCTGGCGGGGCGCAGGATTGCTGCCGTCGCGACCGGCCTGGAAGGGGGGTCAATGATGGCGCGCGAGTGGCACCGGCAGTCCGGGCCGCCGGGGCCGGGGGATTCCGGGGTGTGCGGGGCGAGGCCAACGGCTCAGGCGTCAGTGAAACTAATTTTGTTCCCGTCATGGACACGGAAAATAAGGGCAACCAGAGGGTCGCGTAACAAAATTAGTTTAAAAAGTTGAAAGACAAATTGTTCCTTCGGCCGACAGTTAAACTAATATTGTATCCTTGCCCACGTTCCGGCACATCCTTGCCTTGCAGGCTCCCGCGATAGCGCCCTATGGTTCATAGCGATTGGGCCATAGGCGATGGTGGCCATTTGTGCTGGAACCTCCATGGAAGTCCGCGACGCTGACGACAGCTGTCATTGCTCCCGCCGCACAATCGGCAGGAGAGCCATCGACACCTCGCTCTGGGCAAGCCCGGATGAAGGGGCGCTCGAAGGAGAACGGCGCGCGTTGTATTTTGCGAGAAAGCAGGCGGTCTCGCTGTACCTTTCCGGCGCGACGGCCGACACCATCAAGCGTCTCACCTCACTTGGCGCAAAGCAGGCTTATCGACTGATCCGCGAACGTTGCCTCGAAACGCATCCGGACGGGCGACCCTACGGCTGGCGCGGGCTGGTTCCGTGGACCCGGATCAAGCACTACCGGCGCCATCGGAAGATCCATGTCAGTCAGTTCGGTGGCGGCGCCGTTGGTGCCCTGCAGGCGCTCCTTGATGCGCAGCCGGAGCTTCGCCAGGCATTCGAAGCGCGTATTCTCGCGAGCGCGTCCGGCAAGCGGCTGGTCGAAACCCGGCAGTCGAAAAGACGTCACTGCGGGTGGCTTCTCGACCAGCTCCGCGAACTTGGATGTGAACAGCGAAACGAGTGGCCGTTCAACACGGCGACCCTGGGGTACGTCTCGATTGGCCGGTATATCGACAGGGTGTTGTCGGCCAACCCACGAGCGCTGGCGGCGGCGAGCGGCGGTCCAGAGCTGGTGTCAAAGTTGAAGACAGGGGACGGAACCGGACGGCCAGTTCAGAAGTTCATGCAGCGCGTCGAGATGGATGCGCACAAACTGGACGGACGTTTCTGCGTGTCGCTTCCCCTGATGGGAGGCGGTTTTCGGGAGAAGATCGTTCATCGTCTCTGGGTTATCGTGATTCTTGAAGTGATGTCGCGCGCGGTGCTCGGCTACTACTTCAGTATGAGACGAGAAGTCTCGAAGGATGATGTCCTGCGCGCGCTGAAGCGGGCATTGGGAAAATGGTGTGCGCGCCCGGTAAGCTTTAGCGACAAGGCGTATCTGCCCGATGCCGGGCTTCTGTCGGTGCTGGGTGACAATTTCGTTGGACTGTGCTGGGATGAGACCAGCGTAGACGGTGCCCTTGCCGAGACCTGTCAGCACGTGCGCGACGCGTTGCGCGATACGGTTCGCGCGACGCTGCTTGAGCCGAAAACCTCGTTCTCGAAACGTCGAAGCAAGGACGACCGGCCCTTCATCGAGGCGTTTTTCCGCAATCTGGCGGGGAAGGGCTTTCAGCGTCTTTCCAACACCACCGGCGCCAAGCCTCAGGACCGTAAGGGCCGGAAGCCGGAAGACGTTGCGCTGGCAAGCCGATTCCAGTACGAATATGCGGAAGAGCTGCTGGACGTGCTCATCGCCAATTACAACGCAACACCGCACAGCGGGATTGGCAACCGCACGCCGCTCGCATACGCGAACTTCCTGTACCACCACGCCCAGCAGAGCTTGCGCCGAGTCGATCCCGCCGTTGTGGAAGCGCTATTCAGCATCCGCAAGCGCTGCATCGTGCGCGGCGGAGCAGCGAGTGGGCGCGCCCCGTATGTGGAGTTCTATTACGGCCGCTACACCAACGAGGTGCTGCACAACCGGCACGACCTGGCAGGATCCGAGATCTGGGTGGTCTGTCACAAGGAGGATGATTGCCGGGTAGCGCTCGCCTCCACGCTTGACGGCATCCCACTCGGTGTACTGCGGGCAGCGCCGCCCTGGAACATTTCACCACATAGTCTTGCCGTTCGCGCAGCAATCTCTCAGGCCTGCTCGCACGGACAACTGACTATCCCAGCGGGCGCAGACGCCATTGAAATCTTCATGCGCTTTGTAGAGAGTCAGGCACACAAACGCTTACCCGTCCATCCGGCCTACCTCGAAGCGCGACGCATTCTGGTTGCTGCAGCGGATCCGTCGATCGGCGCTGCCATGCTGGACGCTGCGATGGATCGTGCCAAACAGAAGGACAGCACAGGTTCGCGCAACGGTGGCACCAGCAACAAGCCAGCGCGACCAAACGTGGCGATCAAAACTGAGCCCGCGACTCCGGGCTCCATGCTCCCGCCACGTCGAATGGCGCAATCGGGGTAGGTCATGCGATTCCCTCTGCCCGAGCGCATCGATCCGCGACACTGCATCGTGACGAAGCAGTACGCAGTATATACGCCGCCCATGCACGAGATGATTGAACAGCTCGGCGAATGGATCGACCAGCAGCGCCCCGGCGGCTATATCTATGGTGCATCACGGCTGGGCAAGTCTCGCTGCGTGCAATGGTACGTCGCTCAGGTGCTGCAGGAACGCCTTAACGCCGTGGTACCGCTGGTGGTGTGGAATCGCCGTCCGGACAGCCAGACAAGCGAAGCAGGATTCTGGCATCAGCTGTTACTCGCCTCGAACTTCGAATTCGCCAACCCGGCGAAACCACCGAAAAGAGCGGAAGGGATCCACCTGTGCAGGCAACGCTTCATCGCCATTGCGAACAACGCGCAGCGTAATTATGTCGTACTGGCCATCGACGAAGCGCAGGATCTGACGCTCCGGGAGTGGAAGTGGTTGCTCGGTCTTCAGAATGACCTTGATTACGAGGGCTACCTGCTGAGCGTGTTTTCCGTCGGCTCGCACCAGCTGAACTATCGTCACGAGTATATGGCGATCACCGGCAACGCTCACCTGGCAGCACGTTTTATGGCCGCGCATGCGCGATTTCATGGGCTGCGTTCGCCGGAAGAAATCGCATACGTGCTCAACGGCTACGATATTGACTCGGAATGGCCACCGGGCAGCGGCGTTTCATACCTGAAGTATTTCGCGCCGGTTCAATTCGCGGCCGGGCACCGCCTTGCAGACTGTGCCGCGCTGGTGTGGAAAGCGCTGGTGGAACTCTCGCCCGAATCTGCGCGCCGGCATCTCGAGTTCCCGATGCAGCACATCGCCAGGGCAACCGAGGCGATGCTTTTCCAGCTGGCGCATGGCGGAGACTGGGTTGACGTGACGTCTTACGAGAACTGGTTGCAGGAATTCGCTAAAGCGAACTTGTCGGACCACATGAGGATCATCTCGACGGGTAGTTGACATGGCGGCCTACCCATCGGTGAACTGGTGGCCGGGAAACCTCCGTCCGTACGAGTCGAGGCTGTCGTTCGTCGCCCGCTTCTGCGCACTGAATGGCATCAACGTCGGAAAATGCGCGAAGTTTTTGCGTGTGGCGCTCGATAGCAACACGCCGCTTCCGATCGACGAAATCAGGCGCCTGGCGTCCGTGCTCGGTGAGACCGCGCCGCTTCTCGAAGACGTTTTCTCGCCTTCCATACGGTTCATCGATGTCGGTCGTTATGGCCCACCTCCCGATAGTCGCGAGCGACGTGCCATCCGCTATTGCGAAACCTGTGTGCAGCACGGCTACCACAGCTACCTGCATCAGCTTGGGTGGCTTTCGCGGTGCCCATTTCACCTGAGCGCGCTAAAAACGACCTGGGCGCAGGAGCACGCCGCCCGCCTCGTGTCGCAGCGCGTGGGCGCGTTGGAGTTCGTGATGCGGCAACGCTGCAGGACGTGGCCGCACGGCATTGATGCCGGCTTTCCCGCCCGAGAGCAGGGGCGTGTTGCGTCGCTCGCCGGCTGGGTCGCACGGGCGAGCGTCGCGGCCGCGCGCATGTCGCTCGGCGAGATCTGGTCGTCGGGCAACGATGGCATGCCGGGGGCGGTCTCCCTCGACCAAGCGTTCGGTCAGCTGCGCACGCTTGAGCCCCCGCCCGAGGACATCGAGCCGCTCCTGACCGAAGCGGGTGATCGGTGGAGTCTGGAAAGCCACGCGTTTGCGCGGCAAGCGAGAATCCAACTCGGCCACCTCAGGTTATGCCACCTCAGCTTTGCCGACGTTCTTCACTTCTATATACGCATCAACGCCGCTTCGGCGAATCCGTCTTCGTTTGTCACGCGCCTGAATGCCATCCAGGACCGGCAGGCTCGCCATGGCACGTGTCGCTGTCGGTGGAGGCTGACCAAGGAGGGACGGCTCTCGCGCTGGGTCAGGGTGCACCCAGAGGAGGGGCCCCGCTGGGGCCTGATCTGCCCATACGATGTCGCGCTCAACGAACTTCAACTCGGCTGGGGCCGTGCGGACCTGGCGCTCTCCAATCGGCAGGCGGAGCAGGAACGGCAGCGCTTCTGCAGCGTTTCTCGCGCGATGCGCGACTTGGGCCTCATCCGCTATACACGGGATGCAGCAGTAGCGCCGGCCGGTTACCTATATGCAGATCAGGACGTCTGGACCTGCTGCGAGTGGGTCCGGGAGTCGACGCTAACTGCAGTGCTCGATATGGCGGTCACGTGGGAAGTCGATCTGACGTTCGATGCGTTGACCGCTTGGCTAGACGACATCGATCGGGGTGTCGATCCGCTTGAGCGCGACGATTCCAAATCTTGCGTCCGCCTGTGCGAAACCGACGACGGGCTGTTGCTGATTAGATGGACGCAGGCAGAAGGGTCCGCGTCGCAGACGACTCCGTTCTGAGCGCGACGTTGGGCACGAGCTCCGGCACGGAGCGGGCCGCCATGGGTAATCGGGCGCCGCACGAAAGGGGCGCCAAGGTAAGTCAAGACGATGGTAGCCCCGTGGATCCCCGCGCTCAGCTAGATCGCCGCGAGGTTTTGCGCTGACCGAAAGCCCGCCGCCTCGTCCTCGCGCAGGCTGGCAATGAGCGTCGATTTGGGGTTCCAGCGCTCCCGCGTGAGTGGCAGGCGCCGCTCAAGCAGGTTTTGATCGAGCGCACTGGTTGCCAGCGGCGGTAGCGCCACCTTGCCAGGCTTGCTGCGAACAGCAGGAGGGCGGTGCACCTCTGGGGCGCGGCAGCCCGGCGATTTTGCTCCAGGGGGCACGGAACAAAATTAGTTTAACCATGGATACAAATTTAGTTTAACCAACGGCGGGAGCCAAAAAATGACATGTGTGGTCGATATTATAGACATAAGCACAGTTATGTCTAAAGTATGATAGTAAACGTTAGCTATTAAACGTAATACGTAGTAATATATACGGTCACATCACTCACCTTTTTCCCGATGCCGGTGGCCGACCTGGATCTGACCGACGCCGCGCTGCAGGCTGATTTGGCCGAGCTGCGCGGGCGCTTTCCCGAAACCCGCGCGCTCTATCGCGAGGTCTGCGGCCTGCTGTTCTTCCGCTACGGCGTCACGCCCACCGCCAACAAGCTCTACAGCCTGGTGCGCAAGGGCAGCATGGGCACGCCCGCCGAGGTGCTGCAGGCGTTCTGGCAGGAGCTGCGCGGCCGTACGCGCGTGACCATCGACCATCCGGACCTGCCGGATGCCCTCAAGCAGATCGCCGCCGAGGCGGTCCAGACCATCTGGCAGTCGGCCAACGAGGCCGCGACTGCCGAGCTGGCCACGCTGCGCGCCGAGGCGCGTCACGCCGCGAGCGAAGCGGAAGCGCAGCGCGATGCGGCGCGCGCGGAGACGGCCACCGCGCGCGAGGATGCGGCGGCGATCGCGGCCCAGCTAGTGGAGGCCCGGCAGGCGCACGACACCGTGCAGGCGGACCTGGCCGCCGAGCGGCAGGCGCACGCCGCGACGCAGGCCCGGCTCGAGGCAGGCCGGACGGAACTGGAGGCGGGCCGGCGCCAGCTGGAAGCGTTGCGAACCCAATTCTCGACGGAGCTGGAACGGGCGCGCGAGGCGGTGACGCTCGCGCAGGAACGCGCCGAAGCCAGCGAGCGGCGCAGCTTGCGCGAACTGGACCACGAGCGCACCGCGCGTCAGAAGAGCGAGCGCACGGCCGAAGAGTTGCGTACGGAACTGGCGGCGGCACGCAGCGAGGCGCGCGATGCCGCGGTGGCGCAGGCGGAGGGTCGCGCGAAGCTGGAAGCGCAGGCCGCGGCCCTGGCTGATCGGCTCGCGGCCACCGAGCAGGGGCAGCGCAAGGCGGCGAGCGACCTAGAGGCCGTCCAGGCGGAACTCGCGGCGGCACAGCGTCGGGCCGAGCGGGGCGAAGCGGAAGCGGCGCTCGCGCGCCAGCTGCTGGCCACCTTGCGCGTTGCGCCGCCCGAACGCGACGGCGGTGGCAGTGGTGGAAGGCGGCGCAAGGCCGGCAGTCCGCCGGCGACCGCGCTGGAAGACCACGGGAAAGAGCCGGGCAACGAGCAGGGGGCGGCGGCGCTGCCTGACAATCAGGACGATGGCAACGCCAGCCGTGACGGCAGCGATGACAGCCAAGACTGAGCGGGCGGACGCGATCCGCCGGATCCAGGCGCAGATGGACGACTACGGGCAATCCCCCAACCTTGCCTCCCATCAACGCCGATGGGTCAGTGCGAACGACACGCAAGAGACAAGGTCTCACCGTCCATGGGATTAGGAAGCGTCTGCACGTGCAGTGACTTCAATGAAGGAGAACGAATTGGCCCCAGAGGAAGTGGTTGAACCCGTTGTCGCCAGCCATGCGACAGACGGACTTGGTCAGATGGAGCTTCCCATCGCTGAGGCGATGCGCGACGCGGATCCCGTCATGGGTGAAGCCAGTGATGCATGCGTCGGTCGTGGCAGCGTTGACACTCAGACCCGACGCTTGGACTTCTGGTCCACAAGCCGGGATAGCGGCCCGACGGCGACCGTGTCATATCGGCGCCGGCGGCCTTACACAGCCCCGGACACTTCAACGGAAGACGTGGCACCGGAAAAATCGATGGAAGCCACCGCCTCGGAAGCGTTGAGGGAATCTGACGCGCCGGAAGCGCCCATTGAAGCCATGCCCTCGGCAGCGACCACTGAAGCCGTGGCCGAAGCTCCGGTTGAAGTCCTGGCCACGGACGAACCGACGGAAGCTGCCGCCCAGGACGAACTGACCGAAACGGCCGCCCCGGTAGCACCGCTTTACGCCCCAGCTCCGGAAGCTGCGCCTGAAGAGATGCAGGCCCCGAAGCGCGGTCGGAAGCCGAAAGCGCTCACCGAAACTGCCGCTGCGGAAGCTGCGCCGGAAGAGACGCGGGCCCCGAAGCGCGGTCGGAAGCCGAAAGCGCTCACCGAAACCGCCGCTCCGGAAGCTGCGCCGGAAGAGAGGCGGACCCCGAAGCGCGGTCGGAAGCCGAAAATCCTGGCTGAAGTTGCCGCTCCGGAAGTCACGACCCAAGAGACCCCAACCCGGAAGCGCGGGCCGAAGCAGATAGCACTGCCTGGAGTGGAGGCTGCCCCGGAAGCGCCGACTCAGAAGACGCAAACCCGGAAGCCGCGACAGGAGCAAAAAGCGCCTACCGCAACCCAAAGCCCGTCCCAATCCTCACTGCTCGCTCAATTGGCATCTGTCAATGCGCAACTTGAGCAGTTGCGAGCCACGGAAGTGCCAAAGGTCGTGGAGGAGATTCGGCAGTGGATGCAGGAGTACGACCTCAGCATTGAGGACATTGCGGGCAAGCCCAGTGTTGAGCCCGCTGCCCGCGCTGTTCCGACCAAGACGAAGGCCGCGCCGCCTCCGAGGTACCGCAACCCCAAGACGGGCCAGACCTGGTCGGGGCGCGGTCGGGCACCCGCGTGGATTGGCAAGAAGCCCGAGCGTTTCCTAATCGATCTCTTGTACTGAACGACAGGTTGGCGGCGTGGCTTGCCGGGGGCGTGGCAGATAGGCCCTCCAGCAGCTTGCCGATGTCCGCCAACCGTTCTTCGGCCGAGCGGCGGGTATTGGGAACGCAGCAAGACAATTACTCGTACCAGTGCGTTGGAATAAGCTTCTCTCCATCTCGCCACACATCGACTTCGTAGACTTCCTTGATGCCGCTGTAAATTTCATCACGGGCATGGTCTAACACGATGCATTGCCACTTTCCGTGCTGCGCTCGCACGGAATCGGCCAGCGTTTGGAAGATGCCGACAACCGCCTTCACATCCTCGTCGTCGTATTGCGACTTGTCTTCGGGCTGCGCCCCTCGCGCGGTCTTCGGGAAGTAGACTTGGCTGGGCTGATCGAAGACGGCGAAGCTGGGTACACAAGACTCCGGCAACTCATTGAAGTATTCATGAAGCGCGCAGACGAAGGCGATGTGAAAGGACAACCAATTGGATGCGCTCCCGACTTCGGCAAGGAAGTGCCAGTGTCCGTCGTTGCTCAGGACCTTCAAGCTCAGATCCTTGACTGAGAATGCGGGCGGCGTTCGCTTGTATTTGTCCTCGGCATCCAGGGTGTCAAGCCTGATAAGTGCTTTTTGTGCCACAACCCTCAGAGCGACCTCAAGCCGTCGTTGAACACCCTGAGGATCTACCTGCTCCAGAAGGGTGCGCTCTTCCTTTTCGAGGTCGGTTAGTGCCTGGGCGATATCACCCCCCGTGGTAAGGCTCTCAAACGTATCAACGGAGGCCCTGAGGTGCCCGAGGAAGAAGAACATGTTTTGGCGTCTGTCGAACTGTTCTTTGGCAGTCCGGCTGAGCGAGAGCGTTTTGTCGATTCTGTTACTGAGTGCCTTTCGACGTTCCAGAGCCTTTTCAAGATCCGATTTGAGAGCGGCCTCCTCCCTTGCGAACGAAGATGGTACTTCCTTTGTTCGGCTCGCTTCGGCTTCGACTACTTGAAAAGCCGCGGAGATTTTCCGGATTTCGGCTCGGCTTCTGTCGTGCTTGGCTTCTCCGCACAGTGGGCAGTCTTGCGCTTTGTCGGCAATGTCTTCTAACCATTGAGAGATCTGCAGGCGGTCCGCTCGACGTCGGGCGCTGCCGCCATAGCCCGTCAGGCCCGCCTTAAGCCTCACAATGTCATCCAGGCGTTTCCGTGCGAGGCTGATCTCATCGCTAAGCTTGTCCTCCGCTGTTTCCAGGTCCAGCATTTCTTGCGCGGCCTTGTCAATCTGCTCGGCTGTCGCGGAGGGCCGCTCGGGCGTCGCTGCAAGAATTTCTCGAGCCGTGCGGATGAGGTCTTCAGGCAGTGGCTCCTTGGGGAGTTCGTATGTCTCGTCAAGAAGACCGTATCGCTTGGCGACCTGCAAATGCCCGGCCATGTTCTCAAGCCAGGCGCTGGAGACGCTCTTCGCCTTTTGATACTCTCGGCGAAGCTGAGCGAGCTTTGTTTGCACAATGCTCAGGCGTTGTCGTGCCAACAGAATTTCCGGCGTCTCCGCGCCGAGAATGTAGGGAAGCCAGTTTTTCAGCCGCTCGCGATGCTCGTGTGCGTGGGTTTTGTAGAACAGGATGTTCTGGTTCGCCACGACTTCTTGACTCTGAAACACCAATGCCATCAGATCCCGAAAGCCAAGCCGTTCCTGGTAGGGACGAGGATCGTCAGCACCACTCAAGCGAACATAGGGCGTGCCGGCCAGGGAGTTCAGTATGTGTTTGACACCATCTGTCTTCTCATTCGACAACGCGATAGCAGGCGGGATACTCACGGCCTCGCCACGCATCAAATAGAAGTTGTCGGAAGGCTCTCGTCCATCCGGACCTTTTCGCGCCAGTAGCAGTTGCTCAGTTTCCGTCTCCAGGAGCAACCCATACCAGGCGGAATTGTCGCGGATAGTGTCGATAGGAATCTGGCATTCGCTGGAGGCGAGGCAATAGTCGATGATAGGGATGATCGCGGATTTTCCGGTACGGGAGCCGCCGGTAATGACGTTGACCCGTCCCTTCTCGAACTTAATGACACGTGGGCCGAGGGACGCTGTCTTAGGCCAGATGATGAGGTTGATAAGTTGAAGCTGCATTACAACACCACCTTGAGATAAGCCGCGATTGTTGGGAGGTCGTGAGCAGCAAACCACGTGCCCAATATCTTTGCTTTTTCGCCTTCCCTTTTGAGTCCGAGTCGAAGGTTGCGGCCGCGCCGCGCCTTAGGGGCCTTGCGAGGATACAGCTTGCCGCTCTCCGGGTCCCAAACCAATAGACCTGCGCAAATGGCCGCATCAATTGCAGCTAGAGTTTGGGGGCGTCGTCGCCGTATCCGTTCCTGCAGACCCAAGAGCAGGTCCACCTGTTTTTTGTCCTCGAATCCGAGCGCATACGACTGCAAGCCCTTGCGCCGCATGCTGACTGTCTCACTAAGCTGGGGGCTTGCGAGAATCGGTCCTGCAATGAAGTGCAGGAGGCCGAGTGGAGCATCTCCATCGGTTCGAGCCTCGCAGTAGCCCAACGTGAAGTTCCACAGCTGGTAGGCGGCGACTAGCGGCGTATTCCAGGTTCGTACTTCTTCCACCAGAAGCGAGGTATCGGCTTCTTCTGGCCGATCCACAAATGGCTCGCTCATTTCTTGAATTTCGCTTCCCAATCCTCATGCCAACCAAGACTCGGCCTGTCCGCTAGGGCGTGATAGGTGCCGGCGATAGTCGAGGGAGGCGGGTTGACGTTGCGGATGGTCTCCTTGTGCGTCTGGCACTGGGAAAGCAGCAACATGCCACGGTCTTCCTTCGTCAGCTCTTTGTTGGCTAAGTTCACCTCTTTTCTCTTGTTTCTCCAGAACCTACGAAGGTTTGATTCGAACTCACCGGCCAGGTCTTCGTCGATGAGCTCGTCTTCGATCCATTTGTCTCGATTAGTCTTGGCCTTGAGGAAGTCGGTAACAGCCTCTATGAGATCGTCATCATCGGCCCTGACGAATTCGACTTGCCGGAGGTACGTAGGCCGGCTCCTGATCTGGTTCTGGATTTCCTCGTCGGATACTGGTGCGTGGGTTGTGAAATCCAGTAGTTCCAAGCAACGGGCACGCGAGAACAGCACCATAAACTCACGTTCGAACTCTTCGAACGTCAAGATGGCAGGCAGATGCTGGCTAATGAGGGTCGTTGCAGATTTGACGACCCAACCGTTCAAGTAGGTAGCAACCGTGGGAATCTGGCTCGACGGCACATACTTCATGCGAAGTTCTAGCTCAACGTCGTCGTATCCAGCGCCATTCCCTGTTTCGAGTTGGAACCGCGTGATGACGCCAGCTAGCGTGTTGGGGTGGTCGAGTACGACGTTCTTGTAATAAGGCCAGATCGCATGGGAGTCGTCAACATCGGCGAACTTTGATTCCATGTTCAGCAGTACCTGGTCTACTTGCTCCTTTGTCGTGCACGCATGAAAGGCTTCAGCGAGGCCCGGTCTTCCAGACCGGTTGCGGTACAAGACAAATGTCGTTGTGCTGACGTCAAATTCTCCTTCGCGTACACCATTTACCCAATTCGAGAAAGTCTTCCACAGATCAGTGGACTTGTCCGTGACTGGATTGCTTTGAACTGAGGATTTGGCCTCTTCGGCGGCGATGTGGCCCGACGGAGAAATAGTTGCCACATCTCCGTGGACTTCAATGCAGACCTTGCATCCAGGAGAGGCTTTGAGTAAATGACAAAGCGCTCTAGGAAACTGCAAGGCATAGCCCAACAATTGGCCTGATGCGTTCTCGCTCACTTCTTCTTGTCTCTGTGTAGTTCTCGGCCGGATGCGCTATGGCGACATGCTTGCCATCAAAACGGATGTGTGGGGCAGTGCATCAATTATCACAATATGAGCCCCTTCTCGCTATCCCTCGCTTGGGGGTTAACTTCCCCAAGCGCTCTGTGGAAAAGTACCTGACGGACTGTATAAATATACAGTTTGGTGGCGAGGGCTGGGGGCTTGGAAGTGCCGCCCCGGCAGATGCTGTTGATGAACCTGAGCCAGGCCGCATCGCGGCTCTCGAGTGTGCGGCGGCGATCCGCTGGATCCAGGCGGAGATGGCCGACTACGGGCTGACCATGGAGGAGCTGGCAGCGGCGGGGTGCTTCGATCCGCCGCCCCCCCCACCGCCACCCGCCCCGGCGCCAGCGCCCGTCCTACCGCAACGCCGCGGGGCAGAGTTGGGACGGGCAGGGCGAGATGCCCGACTGGCTGCGGTGGGCGGTCAAATGCGGGGCAGAGCGTGGAGTTTTTCCGGGTAGGATAAGAGCCTTCAAAAACGAGGATGGGTACTGACGTGCTGAAGAGATTCTCGCCAAACCGGAGGCTTGCCCTTGGCTCCGGACGCCTCCTGCAGCCTTTTTGGTCGTACGTGTGTTGTGATCCTAAAGGCACCATAAGTTGAAGCCAACTTGCAATGGCAGCGCTCTGTAGCTACAATGTTCCTACAGCGCCGGATGTAAGTTCTTCGTATCTTAAAAGTCACATCCAAGTCATCTTTCAATTATCTTTCTCGTTTGTCTCGGCGCTGGTTGGAGGTTCCTATGTTTGCCACTGAAGTCAAAACTACCGACGTGCGCGCTCGTATTGAACCCGATCTGAAGGAAAGCGCCCAACGCGTACTTGCCGCCAACGGCTTGACGATCTCCGACGCTGTTCGTCTTTTCCTTCGTCAGGTTGTGCTGTCGCAAGGGATTCCGTTTGAAGTCAGGATTCCGAACGCTGCTACGTTGAGCGCACTGAGGGAATCGGAAGAATTGGCCGCTAAGGCACGCTTCCGCTCTGCTCAGGAAATGTTTGATGAACTTGAAAACGAAGAAGGCAGCGCTGCCTCGTCTGTACGACACGACTAAGGAATTCAAGAAAGACTGGCAACGGCTTAGCCATTCGGGCCGGTACAATATGGGTGAGTTGAAGCGGACGATGCTTCTGCTCATCGCAAATGACGGCCCGCTGCCCGAGGAATACTTGGACCATCCGCTCAAAGGCGATTGGGCCAACCACAGGGAATGCCACGTCGGCGGTGATTTTCTACTGATCTACCGTCTCGACGATGAGAGCCTTATCTTTGTTCGGGCCGGAACGCACGCAGAACTCTTTGAATAATCACTCTGTCCACGACAAGGACCGCTCGGCGGTCTTTTTTGGGTTATAGGGGTTATATTTTCCATGCAAAACGGCGGTAGCAGACCGCAGAGCCGCCCGCAGCAAGGTTTCTCGTGCAATGAATCACGCGCCGACGGAGAATTCGTATGTGCTTGATAGCGAAAAGCTTTCCGGGGCGTACCGCCAGAAAATGCACGGAAAGTACGATGACCCCACACCCGCACCAGCGCCCGTGGTCTGCTACCGCGATGCCGAGGGGCTGGCGAGGCGTTACCGACTGCGGGCTTGAGTGAGGCAACGACGGCTTGCTTTGAGTTTGCCCTGGAAATCTTCGACGCGTTACTGCTGGCGAGCAGCACTATGTCGTGATTCAGCGTGGCGCTGATGCCGCCTTCCACTGTGGAAAGCACGGTGAAGCAGACTACGGAGAGCGAAACCGCAAGAACGGCCAGGCGGGTCGCTCACTCGGGCACGGAGCAAGATGAGCATTATTTAGGCTCGAACCGCATTATTCGGCATGCGTTCACGCCGGGTTTAGCCGATGCTTTCGAGGCACCGGCTACATAACTCAATCCACACTCGCGACGGCTTGCTGTGTCGATTTAGTCAGCCCCACGCGAATGATCTCGATAAGACGATCAACGTCTTCAGTCGTGTTGAACATCGCAAAAGACACGCGAATACCGCCGCGCTCCGGGGACACGCGCACCTGATTGCGCGCAAAGTACTCCGTCCATTCCGCCACAGGCAGTTGAAGCACGTAGATGTGCGCCCGTCCTGTCGCCGATCGCGGGCCGATCACGCGCACGCCCAGCTCGTCGAGGCCCTCAAGCAGCTTGTCGCCCAGCTTTGTGACATGGCTGCGGACGACCGGTACACCAACGGATTCAATCAGGTCGATAGCTGCAGACAGTGCGTGGAGGTCAGGCAGGTTGATGTTGCCGAACTCAAAGCGGCTCGCATCGTGACGCGTTTCCATGTCGTCTGGGCGAGCGATGAAGTCAGCAGGTGGGCGTGCCATGCTGGAGGCGGCGAGGTAAGCCGGCTGCAACTCATTCAGACCATCTTGCACGTACAGAATGCCCAAGCCTTGCGGTACCAGCAGCCCTTTGTGGGTGCCGGCGGCGAGCACGGAAATGCCAAGCGCCTTGACGTCGATGTCAAGCACTCCGACAGACTGCATGGCGTCGACCACCAAGTAGATGCCGCGTTCCTTGCAGAGCTTGCCGACGCTCGCGACGTCATGGATCTGCCCGGCATGGAAGGTGACATGGGACAGGGAGATGACTTTCGTGCGATCGTCAATCAACGGAGCGAACGTGTCAGCATTGGCGATCGCCGCATCGCTGTCGAGCTTCGCGAAGCGTACTTCTACACCCTTGCGGCGCAGGTTCAACCATGCATAGGCGTTGTTCGGATGGTCACCTTCGATCAGGATCACATTGTCGCCGGCTTGCAGGGGCACTGCATTTGCAGCGATATTGAGGCCTTCGGAAGTATTCTTGGTGAAGGCGATCTCGTTCGGTGCGGCCTTCAGGAACTGGGCGACCTGTGCGCGCGTTTCTTCCGCGCGACGTAGCCAAACGGGCTTCGGCCCCCCCAACTCATAGCCTTCGGAAAGGAACTCTTCGATTGCAGCACGAACAGAACGGGCCAGCGGCGTCTGATGAGCGGAATCCAGATAAAGCATCCGCTTGGTAACTGGGAACTCACTCCGCACGTTTGAAAGGGTGATCTGGTTGGTCATGGTCAACTCTATAGGTGTGTAGTCGCTAGCGATCACTGCGCAAGGGGGCGGAGCGGTCCAGCTTTTAGATTCGTTCAAAACCCCCTCACCGGCAGATGAGGGGGCACCGGAATTAGGCGGCAGCCGGGATGCCGGGCATCGGAATGAAGCCCGGAATCTTCTTCACGCGCTCAATCCATTTCAGGATGTTCGGGTATGGGGTCAGGTCGATGCCACCTTCGCCAGCCATAGCCGTGTACGGGAAGCAGGCGATGTCGGCGATCGTCGGGTGGCCGAGTTCCAGAAACTCCCGGGTTGCCAGATGGGCATCCAGAATCTTGAAGACGCGTGTGGCACCGGCGTGTAGCTTCTCCAAGTCCAGCGGGTAATTCAGGATCTTTACCAGGCGTGCGCCGGCGGAGTTCATGATCTCGCCGCCGCCTGTCGACAACCATTGCTGAATGCGGCCCTTCGATTCGGCGTCGTTCGGATACCAGTAATTTTCCTTGTCGTACTTGGAAGCCAAGTACACCAGGATGGCCTGTGCATCGCGCAGCCGCAGATCGCCGTCTTCGAAGATGGGGATCTCGCCAAACGGGTTGAGGGCGGTGTACTTGTCGGCCTTGTGTTCTTTGTTTAAGAAGTCTACGGTGACCGCTTCGCATTTCTGGCCAAGGATGTTCAGCAGCAGGCGGATCTTGTAGCAACTACCGGACAGTTCGAAATCGTACAGCTTCATTCTCAGGTCTCCTAAGTGACTCAATGAAAGAGTGGGTGGTTTGAAACAGGTTGGTAAGACAGGTAGGGAGGCGTTCCTGCTCTTCCGTTACTAAGCAACTGACCGTGAAATGCGATATGCGTGGCGATTGCACGCTGAATCAATTGGCTAGTACTAACACGGGGGTGTTCGCGCATAGCGACAGGCTGAGCCGCTTGTTGACAGGCCACACCGAAGGCGGCGCGATACGTGGCTTCCCTTTTTGAAGTGGTCTCGATTAGGTCGATGAGAAGGCCACCCGGGTATGGGCAGTACGCGTCTCTCAGATGCTGAAAAGCCGGGGCATTGCCAAACAAGTTTTGGACTCTGGACCTAGTGCGCTCGACTGGCCTGCCGATCAGCGTCGAACCAATGACCGACGCGGAATCAAACGCCGGACAATGGTTAAGGGCAACGGTCAAGGCAGCGTCTGTGGCATCGCCTAAGCCAACGATACCTATCCCCGCGGCGCATCGGCCTAAAGCTTCCAGCGCCAGCAGTGGCAATTCGCCAGAAACGAAGGCTAGGCGCCGATCCGTCGCGGTCGCTTCGCCTATCGCGTGCTGGTCCATCGAGAAGCAGAGCAGCACGACGCCTGCTTGTGCGGCGGCGCTCTGGGCCGTTTCTAACCGTAGGACGGCCTGACCGTGACTTCCTGGATCGAGCAGCAGCAATCGCGGAGCCAGGCAGGCATTCGCGCCTGCAGGCACGAATGCCGCGAAACGGGCGATTGCATTCAGAACCGTCGAGCGATGCTCGAAGGCCCGAATAACGCCATACCGGCTCACCGTTTTCGCTACTTCCCCCATTTGAACGACTCCGTCAGCCTTGTTCGGACCAAATCCGCCACAAAAGTTGAGTAGATATTAGCACAAGTACCATAAAATGAAAGTACAAGGTTCCATTGAATGGCACTTAGTAGTACATTTGGGCAAAGTGAGTGTTAGAGCCGGGACTGTGGTCAACCGGGGAGGCGCTTAGCGCCCGAGGTGGGTACAGGAAAGCACTCAGTCACCCCGCTGGGGATTCCCCAGCATTCCAGGAAGTCGGTATGTCTAAGGAGACAGCAGTGACGAATCGCCGAGAAAAAGACTTAATTGGACCGCTTAATGTGCCTGATGAGGCTTATTATGGTGTCCACACGTTGCGAGCGGTGCAGAACTTCCCAATTTCTGGGATTTCTGTTGGCCAATACCCTGAGCTTGTGAGAGCTCTCGCGGCAATCAAGATCGCTGCGGCCAAGGCCAACCAGGATCTCGAACTGCTGGATGCTCGCCGCGCGGACGCCATCGTCAAAGCAGGTGAGGAACTGCTGAAGGACAATTTCCATGAGCAGTTTGTCGTGGATGTCATCCAGGGTGGTGCAGGTACCAGCACGAACATGAACGCCAACGAGGTGATTGCCAATCGAGCAATCGAGTTGCTTGGCGGGAAGCGTGGCGAGTACGAAATCGTTCATCCGAACGAACACGTCAACATGAGTCAGAGCACCAACGACGTCTATCCGTCCGCAATCAAGCTTGCGCTGCTGTGGCAGATCGATGCCTTGCACGCAGCCATGGATGATCTCCGGGGCGCGTTCGAGGCCAAGGCAACGGAGTTTCGCGATATCCTCAAGATGGGCCGCACACAGTTGCAGGAAGCCGTTCCCATGACACTGGGTCAAGAGTTCCTGACCTATGCGGTGATGCTTTCCGAAGACCAAGCGCGCTTGAAGGAGGCAGGACAACTTCTGCTGGAAATCAACATGGGCGCCACGGCCATCGGAACCGGCATCAATACCCATGCCGACTATGCTGAAGGCATCCGGAGTCATCTTGCTAAAGCCACAGGCTTCGCCTTCATCACCGCTTCCAACTTGGTGGAAGCAACGCAAGATGCCGGCGCATTTGTTCAGCTCTCTGGTGTACTTAAACGTGTTGCCGTGAAGCTATCGAAGACGTGCAACGATTTGCGGCTTTTGTCGTCGGGCCCGCGGGCCGGCTTGGCCGAAATCAACCTGCCGCCGATGCAGGCGGGCTCGAGCATCATGCCGGGCAAGGTCAATCCCGTTATCCCTGAGGTTGTCAACCAGATCGCCTTCGAAGTGATTGGCAACGACATCACGGTGACATTCGCTGCCGAGGGTGGCCAATTGCAGCTCAATGCATTCGAACCAATCATTGCGCATAGCTTGTTCAAGAGCCTCCGACACCTAGCGGCTGGTTGCCGGACTCTGCAGACGCGCTGCGTAGACGGCATTACCGCGAACCGTGACCGGATGCGTCAGACCGTCGACCAGTCGATTGGTATCGCCACGGCGCTGAACCCGTACATCGGGTATGCCAATGCAACGGAGATTGCGAAGGCTGCGCTCGCTACCGGACGAGGGGTGGCCGAGATTGCCCTGGAGCGCAAGCTGCTTTCGGCTGAGCAGCTCGACGAAATCCTGAGACCGGAAGTTCTCACGCAACCGTCGGCGCGTCACTGATTCGAAGCGTGCGGCCCTGCGCCGCAGATTCTCGTGCCGTCGACGCTTCGCGTCGCTTCATGTGCCAATGATCCTTGGCAAGTGTTCGCAAGCTGCGGCTTGCCAAGGATCCTATGCTGGTATGACAAAAGGGCAGAGCGGAGCTGTAATCCCGGAGGGAAGGAGGCGGATGTTGAGTGTCTATCGGAATCAACGATAAAGCGAAAGCGTCGCACACCAAGTTATCGCGCGGAGCGCGCTTACCAGCGCCAGTTCGTTCAGCTTTAAAATTTCGTTTGCCAGGATCGAATGAAAAAAGGATGAAGGCTCCCATGACTAATCACGCTCGCGCCACCTTGGATGAGTTACGAACCTTCCAGGCGAAGATGATGGCCGCGGCCATATCAGAACGTTGTCGTCGCCCTTGATGCGGCAAAGGGCGTCAACAATGGCGAGCCGGTTCTGCACGCAGCATGGATTGGTGCAGCCGCTCCAAAGGCGGGCGATACAATTTGCCATATCGGTGCGGGAACAGGTTATTACACGGCGCTGCTGTCGAAGCTCGCATTGCCGCACGGAAGCGTACATGCGTTCGAGCTCGACGAGAACCTTGTCCGTCGTGCACCGAGAAACCTAGAGCCTTTTGAGGGCGTTTCGGTCATGCATGGCGATGCGACAGCATCTGTTCTTCCTGCTGCAGACGTAATCTACGTCAATGCTGGGGTCGTCGAGCCGCCGGTACAGTGGCTCGAAGCGCTCAATCCTGGTGGCCGCCTGATCTTCCCTTGGCAACCAGTAGAAGGTATCGGATTCGCCATGCTTGTTACCCGAGCAAGCACCGGCCTGAAGGTGCGGCCGTTGATGCCCGTGCGGTTCATTCCTTGCATCGGCGCTTCGGACACCGGTCTTTGCTTGCGAGCGCCTAACGTACTCGAAGCGCAAGCGATTAGGTCGCTCAGGGTGTCTGCAGATCAAACACCTGACGAAACTGCAGTAGCGGTCTTCCAGGAGTATGGTTTTCGACAGCCCCCATTTAGCTGAGGTAGTGATTGTCTGCCAAACGACGGTCGCCTAGAGCCATGGGCGAAAGGCAAAGTGGCGGTCGTGCCTCAGATGGCCCGCCGTTGCACCGCCGCCTTGTTCATGTTTGGCTGAACTTGTCCTCGGCGCACGCTGGCCGATCGCATTTTTTCCCGCCCACATACGAGGCAAAGAGATGCGCCTCTGTAGAAATCTGGGACGAATCGGCTCATGGAGCCATCGATGCACAACCGCGCCCGACGATTTATAGCTACCGTTGACACGGCAATAGGCAATACAGATTGGCCGTCAAAATAAATAGGTAGTCCCCGGTAGTCAAGTTTGGGCTACGTTACTAATTGAGGGAGCGGGTTTATTGCATCAAAAGTTCCAAAGAACCCCAAACCGGAATGTCCGTGGCTCTGCCGGATGGATGTGATGGTCGCTGATCCCAGCGGCAACACCGTTGGCATCTACTGGCGACGCCTCACCCTTTCGCAACGACGCGTAGTAGTAGTCGATATCGTTGACGCGCTTATAGAACACATTGAGTACTTCAGCAAAAACGCGCACGTCTTTCATCAGCCGATAGCCCACTTTCAGGTTGACCAGGAACGACGACGCGGAGCGTACGCTGTTGTCCTCGATCAGCGGGCGCGGACCGAAGTAGCGCGCCCGCGCGCCCACCGACCAGCGACCACGGCTCATCGAGACGCCGGCCGACGCAGTGGTTTGAATCGCTTCGGGAATGTAGTTGCCCGCATCTTCATGGTCTCGATAACGGGCGCGGGAGAATCCGGCGTCGGCGTCGAGGATGAGTCCGGCAAGCGGCCCTGCCGGCGGAGCGTAGTAGGCGGCGAGTTCGATGCCGGTGCGACGGCTCGGACGGCTGGGCTCGGTGGTGCCGCTGTCGCCGGAGAACACCAGTTCCGAACCGAGGTCAAGCCGCCAGAGCGAGGCTGACAATTGGAGCCCGGGTACGAACCTTGCCGTCCGCACGCCGATTTCGTAGCCGGTGGCCGGCACCAGCACGCTGACCTTCTGAGTTGGTGCTCCTGACGAGGGGTCGACGGTAGTCGTCGCGCCGCGCACGTCGTTGCTGTGATATCCGCGCCCCCAGTTCAGAAACGCTTCGGTGTGGTCCGCCGGCAACATCACGATGCTCAGCTTCGGGCTGACGATACGATCGTTGCCGTTGCCCGAGTTAGTGGGGTTGTTGGTGGACACGCCGTACCAGAAGCGGTCGGCGCGCAACCCCACGACCGTGCGCAGCCAAGGCGACCACGCCGTGGCATTGCGCAGGTATAGTGCGGCGCTGGTTTCGTTGACCGAATCTGTGCGTACGGTCTGGTAGATCTGCCTCGCTTGGGAGTTCGCCAACGTGACGGGATCGATCCGGTCGACGCGTACCTGCGTGCCGATCTCAGTTTCGGAGTCGAGCCCGGCCAGCTTGTTAAACCAGGTGCGCGACGCACTTGCGCCGGTCGTCACGCGACTCTCAAATTGCTCGAACTGGTCGCCCCGCTCGGGGTTGTTCAGTGCATAGGTGAAGTTCGAGAACAGTTGCAGCCGGCTTTTAATGACGTAAGCGTTGGCCTGGAACAAGCCTTCTGCCACCGGACGCAACCAGTCGGCCGACAGGCTGTAGCGCGAAGCATAGCCGCCGTCGGACGGATCGATATAGCCGAAACGCGAAATCTGCCCTTGGCTGATGGCTCGAAGCGGCACCTGATCGGTCGAGTTCCAATCGTTCCGATAGGCCATCGCCGTGACACCCAAGCGCTCACCGCCACCGAGCGGTAGAGTGTAGCGTACGACCCCATTGAGCTTAAGCACGCCCTCTGGAAGAACCCAGGGGCCGTTCTCGCCGAGCCACTCGAACCCATACAACAACGTGCCTGTGCCGACTTGGTCCGAGTTGGCGAATATTGCGCGCCGGTAGTCATGCTGGCCAAGCTCCAGTTGCGCGATGCCGGCAGGGAGGCTCGCAACGTAATCCATCCGCACCGCGCCGGCCGGCGAAAAGTCCCCTTCCTCCGCAAAGTAGATGCCCTTTTTGTACGAGATGCCGCTCACCAGTTCCGGGATGACGAAATTGAGGTCGGTATAACCCTGCCCGTGAGCGTGCGTGCGCATATTGACGGGCATGCCGGCCACGTTCGTCGACAAGTCAGTCCCATGGTCGAGGTTGAAGCCTCGAAGGAAATACTGGTTGGCCTTACCGTCGCCGCTGTGCTGCGTGACGATCAGGCCCGGCACGGTCTCTAGCAACTCGCCCGGTCGCAGCAGCGGACGGTTCTCAAGTTGTTCGCGCGAGACGTAGCCCTGGTTGGCCGCAGTGACAGGGATCGCCTGACGGGTTTCCTCTATTGTTGCCCGCACGGTGACAGTGGGCAGAGCGCTTTCAGCCTGCTGCAGGCCGCCCGCCTGAACACCGCCGTGCATTGCAAGAGCGCATACCGCAGAAATGAGAGTTCGGAAGCCACGCGAGGTCGTGTTTGCGATACGGAAAGGACAGGAGACGGACTGGCTCATACTTTGACAAACAGGCGTTGCGGAACGCGCTACACCGCAAGATTCCAGGTGCCCGGGACCGCCAGGCATGCCGGTGCTGCGCGGAGCGTGTCGCTATGCCCGCCAGTGGCGGGAAACGCGCAGCTCATTACGCCGGGCCGGACGTGGCTTCCAGTTCGTCGTAGCCCTTCACTCGATAGATCATTACCGCCAAGAGCCAGCTACCGATGAAGAGGGCGATCACGGAATAGCCGATCAGTCCGAAGTTTTCGTTAAGCTCACCGATCCAATCCCAGAGACTGCCCTCGATATGCAGCTTGTCCGCAAGCAGACCTAGCCCCTCGATACTGCCCACAACGAGTGCGATGACCGCCGAGATGAACGTGATCGTCATGTTGTAGTAAAGCTTGCGGACGGGTTTCACGAACGCCCAGCTGTAGGCGCCGAGCATCAAGATGCCGTCGATGGTATCGATCAGCGTCATGCCAGCAGTGAAAAGTACTGGAAAGACAAGGATGGACCAGATAGGCAAGTCATGTGAGGCGCTAGCTGCCGAGATGCCCAGCAGCGCTACCTCTGTGGCAGTGTCGAAGCCAAGCCCGAAGAGAAAACCTAGCGGGTACATGTGCCAGCTCTTCGAGACAAGCCGAAACATTGGGCGGAAAATCCGCGCCAGCAGCCCCTGATTCGCTAACAGCAGGTCGAGACATTCATTCGTGTATGGCTCGCCACGTCGAACACGGCGAAACGCGGTCACAACCGAGCGCAATATGACAAAGTTGAGAAGTGCGATAGCCAGCAGGAAAAAAGTTGATACCAGCGTGCCGATCAGCCCCGCCAGCTCCTTGAAGCCCTCGAATGTCGTTTGCATCGCCAGCGCGGTGCCAGCAACGCCGACCGATGCGAGAACTACGATGGTCGAATGTCCAAGGGAAAAAAATAGTCCGATCGTAATCGGACGTTGCCCAGCTTGTATTAGCTTGCGCGTAACGTTGTCGATCGCCGCGATATGGTCAGCGTCGACCGCATGCCTCAGTCCTAATGAGTAGGCCAGTAGGCTTGTGCCCATGAGCAGCGGATAGTCGTGGAACGCGATGAAAGCCCAAGCCCAAGCAACGATATTGAACGCGCCGAGCAGAGCATACAGACCAACTACCTTACGTCGAAAATCGCTTTGATGAGCCCCGAAAAGAGCCTTGAACAACAGTACCATCAGTTTTCCTCAGTCGACTCGTAGCGTGGCGGGATCACCCGGCCACGCCCTCGATGCTGGTCGTAGCGAAATCGCACATGCAACTTCTCAGCAGAATCGTGATCATTTCGAATGACAACAGAAAATGGCCGGAGTCGCGATCGGACGCCGGCCCTTCCCGTGAAGTACCTGACCTAGGCCATGGGAGGCCGCAGGTCGGTTGAAAATGGTTCGCCTGCGGCTGTTGCAAACTCTTCCTTAGATTGAATCCGAGCGCGCGTCTTATCAGTGATCGCGTTCAATGTGTACCGAATGCACAGGCGCATGTGCGTGGGTCGCACCGAGCTCGTGAAGCCTGTGGTGCAGACGATGATGGGCAAGCTCAAGTGAGGCCCTAACGCGTGCGTGGCGGGCTTCATCCGATCTGGGAGCGATCGTGTCCAAGTATGCTATCGAGCCTTCGATTTGTTGAAGGATGGTCACTGCGTCAGCGGTAGCAAAAATGGGATGGTCGCCGACCTGTACATAGACTGCGCTGGTGTGTGCGGCGATGTCAGCATCGCGTCCAACGACACTCCCCCGGACGCGGACCGCTAGCCAACATGACTCCGCGATGCGGATCGTGAGATGGCCTTCAGACGTCAACGCCTCACAGCGCACCTCATCGATGATCGCACCATTTTTAATGACCTCGATGCGGGAAGGCGGCACACTGACCGAATCGATTCGCCAATTAATGGTTACAGTCCCTCCGCTTCCTGGCAATTGCATCCTGCTTCCGGGACGCCGTCCCTCTACCGTCATATCGACGAGAGGGCCGACCGTCACAAAGGTGTCCCCGCCTCGCACAGCGTCCATCCAATCTCGATAAGTGAACTCGCGCTGCCCTAAAAGGGCGTAGGTACGAATGCCGCCAAGCAGGTTCGCCGCGCTCATCTTGTCGGAGCCTCCGACCAGCGGTAGGTGATGGCCGATGTTGAGATAGCGATACCAATCTGCTAGGCCAAAGGCGCTTATCTGTGAGTGCCGTGGGTTGGCGGTCATCATCTCGACCGCATCGATCACACCAAGAACAATATCTGCTGCGCGCTCCGCTTGTCGATCAGGCCCATGTGGCAAGACGACCAGCCCTCCCTGCTGACGGCATTGCTCCGCCCAGCCGGTCATTGTCATCTCGAGTGGATCACCAATTGCCGACTCGCTTGGCCCCCCGACACATAGCGGGTTGATCATGTCGCCCTCGTACCCAAGCAGGGATATGTGTCCTAGCACGTCCATGCGGTTCTCGGTGCCGACGCGAACCACAAACTCACCACTACCACCGAAGTCCTTCGCTCCAAAGGTTGTCAAACCATCGAAGTCACCAACATTGGTGAACATTTCTCCCCACTGTGCGGCGAGCAGATTCACAACGTTGACCCCCTCTGCTTGGCCTTCTAGCAAGGCGGTTTGCGGGCTTAGAAAGTGGACGTGTGTATCAGAACTCACCCAGCCTTGCTCTCGCCAGTGAAGCACCTTTTCAAGCTCCAGAGTAATTGTTTCGGTATCGGCACCGACCTCAACAATTTTCCGTAACGGACGAACCTCGAAGCCACGTGTCACTTCAACGAAGATCCGTCCGATCGGAACATCGATGGTGCAATGGCCATCGATATACGCATACTGATTTAGACCGTTTGCAAATTCAGCTGCGTAGTCTTCGAACCATCCAGTGTTCACCTTCCGGTGGTGTCCTTTCGGGGGAAGGTACTCCCCGTCGGCACCGTGGACATGCAACCGTGCGGCGACGCGCGACCCGGTACTCTTCTCAACGATCCGCAGCTTGATGGGACGGGTGGCAGGCTGAATGGTGATTGCGACGGAATGCTCGTCTTGAGAACGATTATCTCCGCAGTCACTTAGGTCGTAGGAAATCAGAGAGCCGTCATCGCGCCGGAGATAGAGCCTGGCATCGGGATGAGCCGAGTATTCGACAATTACCTCTCGATCAGATCTTCTTGGCTGTACCTCATGTAGATCGCTCAGCCAATCACGTTCGGAGTATTCGAGTATGGCACGAACTGAGATAACTGTACCCAGGTCGATCCCGACGCAATCACCGCGGTCGTCTGTGTCAAGTTCGCCCAGCGCATTGAGAGCGACCCCATCAGGCAATTCCATTCGCAGCTTGCGCCGAGCTTGACCGCGCAATGGGTGGTCGATAAGCCTTGTTGTGCTTACTGCGTACACGAGCGAGGCCTCGGTTTCCGGACGTAGCCGGATGGCTACGACTTCCTTCCCAGGGTGTGGATTGGAGAGCGCGTATACCCACAGATTCTCCCCGCCCCTCACCAGGCCTGTCGCGGCACGGGATTCGGCAAGGAAGTAGTCTGAATCTGGCGCGCGCCCGAGAGCTAGGTCTTCTGCATGCGTCGCAATCACTCTCGGCTTGTGTGCAGGCACCGAGCGATAGGGACTGCAACGCCAAGACGTATGACTTTGTTGAATGTCGAGACGCCGTGACACGGACGTCTCGGCCTCGGAGCCATCTGCATAACAAAGCGTGTATGCCGAAACGAGATCTCCCAGTTCAATTCCTTCGACGGGGCGTGCGGTCGTCGGATCAATGGGGCCAAAGCTGTCGGGAATAATTGGCGGGCGATCGGCGACTGCATGGACGAAGACCACATAGTTCGCGATCGTCGGCTCGAGCGCGATGGTAACTGCCGGCTCTCCTGGGCGCAGAGCGAGCACGTTTGGACTAGCTTCTGCCCCGAACGCAAACGGTATGCCACGGAGTGTATGAAGTCCGAAGAATACAGGGCTTCCGGTACTCCTCTTCCGTCCCTGCGCCGCGTCGAAGAGTTGCCGATCGACGTTGAAGTAACTACTAAGATCGATGGGAGTAAAGTGGGGTGAGGGCGGCGTTTTCATTCTAACGGACTCCAACTCTTGACGCGGTCAATTCAATGGTGGGTTATTAACCTTACCGGTTGCTACATTGCGTGGGGCCAATCTCTTGACCCGCGTGGTATGCGCCTGGGCATGAAGCCCTTTCGCATATCTATGTATTCTGCACAGTGGTTGGGGCAGTAATTGCTTGTAGCCCGCTGCGGATTAGGTCGATTAGGCGTTCAATATCTTCGACAGTATTGAACATCGCTAGACAGAGAGTGTTTTAATAGGAATCATTGCTAACTATCAGATGGTGTTGGCCGGGATGCGCAAAGAGATGACCGCGAGGCGCTCAGCCACGCCGCCCGGCAAACATATTTTCATGTGTAGTTCACGCCGCAATCCTTTCCGCGTTGCCGTGAACTTGGCTTAGGAATGCACGCACCCGTTCATGTTTTGGCGTGTGGAAGAACTCGGATGGCGGCGCCTCCTCAACGATGCTACCTCCATCGATGAAGATGACGCGATCGGCGACCTTCTGTGCAAAGCCCATTTCGTGGGTCACACATAGCATGGTCATGCCGTCTTTCGCCAGCGCGACCATTGTCTCCAGGACCTCCTGTACAACTTCCGGATCTAGGGCCGAAGTCGGCTCATCGAAGAGCATGACAGACGGCGTCATGCACAACGCTCGCGCGATGGCCACACGCTGTTGCTGACCTCCGGAGAGCTGTCCGGGATACTTGTTTGCCTGCTCGGCGATGCGGACCTTCTGCAAGAAATGCATCGCACGGTCCCTTGCCGCGCTCTTCTGCTCGTTGCGGACCTTGATCTGCGCGAGCATGCAGTTTTGCAGCACGGTCATGTGCGGGAAAAGGTTGAAGCTCTGGAAAACCATGCCAACTTCGCGCCGTATGTCGGCAAGCTTTGTGAGTTGCTCGCCCGATTTGAAGTCATGGACAGCGATGGTTCCCTCTTCGAACGCTTCCAGGCCGTTGATGCAACGAATGAGCGTCGACTTCCCTGAGCCAGATGGGCCGCAGATGACGATGCGCTCTCCGCGTTTGACTTTAAGGTTGATACCGTTCAGGACGCAGTGGTTGCCATAGCTTTTCCGCAGGTTCGATACCGTGACGATAGTGTTATTGGGCGTGGATTCAGCAAGCATTGAGGACCTCTATATAGCAACGTGTCGGTCTATGGCCGGGGAAGACCTAGGAGTCGGAACGACTTGGTGCGCTTTGCCGCGTTTGGCTCTTTTCGGCGCAGGCGCTCGGCAAGTTCGGAGCCTGCGGAGCACAGGACCAGATAGACGACAGCAACGAACGAATAGAATTCGACGAGTTTCGAGTCACGTTGTGCGATCTGGGCGGCAACGTGGAGAAAATCACTGAGTGACAAGACATAGACCAATGAAGTGTCCTGGAACAGGATGATGGTCTGGGTAACAATAATTGGAGCGGTAGCCTTGAGAACCTGTGGAATGATCACCGACGTGTAGGTCGTCCATGTCGAAAGGCCCAGTGCACGAGCTCCCTCGTATTGCCCTTTGTGAACGGCCTTGAAACCGGAGCGGACGATTTCTGCGTAGTACGCTGCCTCGAACATCGTAAAGGTGACGAAGGCGGTCGTCCTTGGTCCTAACGGAACTGGCCGTCCAGCTGCAGAGAGGTAGCCCAGAACCAGCGGAACAAGAAAGAAGAACCAGAACAGCACCAGAATAAGGGGAATGCAGCGCATCAGCGTGACGTAGGCACTGATGACGCTGGATATCACGGGGATCTTGAGTTGGCGGACGACCGCCATGCAAGTTCCCAGTACCAGGCCACCAATACTGGCGACGACCGCGAGCTCGACCGTGAACGCAAGCCCGTCCATCAAATAGGGCAATGCGTTATAAATGGCGAGAAAGTCGAAATGCATGTCCAGCTCCGATCAATTGCGCGATGCCGCAGTGTGAGTACCAGGAATGTCCACCCCCCCCCGCGGCAGAATAGATGTCGCCCCGATAGAATTTGAACCCTGGGGGCGATGAGAGAGAGAGAAGTGGCTCGTTACGGGAAGGATTTCAAGGACCGGGCGGTAGCGCGGTTGTTACCGCCGGAGAGTGCGGCGGTGGAAGTGGTTGCAAGGGAATTGGGTGTGGCAGTGGCCACGCTGGAGCGCTGGCGTGCGGACGCTATGTCCATGCCTGCTCGCGAGCGGGCATGGACAGCGGCGGCCAGGTTTGAGGCGGTGCTGGCGACGGCTGCGATGGAAGAGGCCAGCAAGAACGCCTGGTGCCGTGAGAACGGTGTGTATCCGCAGGAGTTGGAGCAGTGGCGTGCTGCCGCCACGCAGGCGCTGGCGGAGCCCGAGGATGCGCGCGCCACCCCTCGCGAGACGAAGGCCGATCGGCGCCGCATCAAGGAACTCGAACGCGAGCTGCGCCGCAAGGAGAAGGCGCTGGCTGAAGCCGCCGCCCTGCTGATACTCTCAAAAAAGCTAGAGGGCATCTTCCCGAAGGACAAGGACGAGGACGCATGATCGGCCTGGAAGATCGCCACACGATGGTCCGCCATATCGAAACCGCGCATGCAGGCGGCGCTCGCCTGCGCCTGGCGTGCGAGGTGGCTGGCATAACCGTGCGCACTCTGCAACGCTGGAAGGCCCACGATGGCTTGGTGGTCGGCGACCGCCGCCTCGGGGCCGAACGGCCCACGCCCGCGCATGCGCTGAGCATCGAGGAGCGCGAACGCATTCTGGCCGTCGCCAATGAGCCGCGCTTCGCCGACATGCCGCCGGCGCGCATCGTGCCCATGCTGGCCGATGAGGGTGTCTACTTGGCCAGCGAATCGAGCTTTGGTCGGGTGCTGCGGGCCCATGGGCAGACCCGGCATCGAGGACGCGCCAAGGCGCCGCGCCAGAGCCGTCCGCCCACCACGCACGTGGCCACGGGGCCGCGCCAACTGTGGTGTTGGGACATGACCTACCTACCGGCCGAGGTCGCCGGGCGCTGGTTTTATCTGTACCTCATCCTGGACGTGTACAGCCGCAAGATCGTGGGCTTCGAGGTCCACGATCGCGACGACGCCGATCACGCGGCGCATCTGGTCAAGCGCACGGCGCTGGCCGAGGGCATTCATGCCATGGCGGCCAAGCCGGTGTTGCACGGAGACAATGGTGCCACGCTCAAGGCCACCACGGTGCTGGCGATGTTGCACTGGCTGGGCGTCAAGCCTTCGTACTCGCGTCCGCGGGTGAGCGACGATAATGCCTTCGTGGAAAGCCTCTTCCGCACGGCCAAGTACCGGCCGGAGTTCCCGTCCAAGGGCTTTGCCGATCTGACTGCGGCGCGTACTTGGGCGGCGCACTTCGTCCACTGGTACAACCACGAGCATCGACACAGCGGCATCCGCTATGTGAGTCCGGCACAGCGCCACGCCGGACAAGATGAAAAGATTCTCGCCGCGCGCCATGAGCTGTACGCCAAGGCCCGAGAGAGCAACCCGCGTCGCTGGTCACGCCACACGCGAGATTGGTCGCCAATCGGGACGGTCACGCTCAACCCCGAGCGCGAGATTGCCGTGCCCACCCGTATCAAGCCAGGCGCGGAAAACCAGCGTTTGGCTGCATGAATGAGGCGACATCTACCTTGACGCGCGCCGCACCCATCGTTCGATGAGCGCGGCGACCTGATAGATGACAAGCGCCGTCAGCAAATAGAACAGCGTTGCGCTTCCGAAGGCACCGAACGTGTTGAATGTATACTCGTTGATATGCTGTGCTTGCGCTGTGAGCTCGAGCAAGCCGATGGTCAAGGCCACGGACGTGTTTTTGAACAGGCCAAGCGCTTCGCTTGTCAGTGTTGGGATAGTAATCCGAAACGCCTGAGGCAGCAGAATCAACCGATAGGCCTGGAACGTGCCCATGCCTAAGGCGTGCGCCGCTTTGATCTGTCCGTCTGGGATCGCATTGATTCCCGCACGGATCTGCTCGGCGACACGCGATCCTGTATACAGGCTCAGTGCAATGACGGCAGGGATGAAGCTCGCCCACGGCGGTGACACCGCCTTGATGGCGGTGCCAAGCACCGTGGGTATGACCTCCGGGAAGACGAAGTACCAAAGGAACGCTTGTACTATGAGCGGGATGTTGCGGAAGATCTGGACGTATATTCGACCGATCACCCGCAACGCTACCGGTGGCGCCGTACGGAATGAGCCGATGACGACGCCGATAACAAACGCCGCGGCTCCTGCGCAAAGCCAGAGCGAGAAGGTGCAAAGAAGCCCGGACAGCAGCCAGTCAATGTAACGGCTGCCGTCACCGGTCTGTTCAAAGAGGAATTGCATCTGTGGTTGTCCTTAATCCCGCGAGCATGATGGATACAATTGAGTCCTCATGTCGGAAGCTTGTCGCTCGGGTGTGCAACGCGCTCCTTCAATTCGGGCGAGATCGGGAAGCTAAGGTTCTTGCCATTCGGAGGAATCGGGCTCTCGAACCACTTTTTATACATCTCGACGAATTGACCCGACGCCATCAATTGGACTAGCGATTTGTCCACGATGGCCTTGAGTTCCGGATCGTCCTTCGGGACCATCAGACCGTACACAACCGTGTTGTACTTATCGGGGAGAAATTGGTACTTCGCCGGATTCGGCGCTTCGGCCTTCTTGGCGGCAAGCAAAATGTCGCCTTCCAGGAAGGCAGCAGCGCGACCCGACTCCAGTATGAGCATCGATTCAGCCTGATCGTGCCCATAAACGATGTTTAGTCCGAGCCCCTCCTTCTCGCTAATCTGGCGCACCAGTTGGACCGAGTCCGATCCTTGGGTCACGACGATATTTTTGCCCTTGAGATCCTTTGCGCTTTTGATTCCGCTGTCGGCTTTGGTAAGCCACATGGAGTTCGCAACGAACGTTGCTACCGAAAAGCTTACCTGCTTCAGGCGGTCAGGGTTGCTCGCTGTGCCGCCACATTCTATGGCAATCGTGCCGTTCTTAATCAACGGAATTCGGTTTGCGCCAGTCACCGGCAGGTATTTAACAGTGAGCTGTGACAATGCGAGCTGCTGCTTAATCTGATTGACGACTGCCGCACAGAGGTCCATCGAAAAGCCCACTGGCTTGTTGGCGGCATCAAGGTAGGAAAACGGTACAGACGATTCGCGGTAACCCAGCGTGATCTGCTTGCTCTCCTTGATGTTGTCCAACGTTGGCGATGCCGCCCACGTCGCCGCACTGCAGAGCAGTGCGCCGGATGCGATGAGGGTCGAAATGTGTTGGCGATGCATGACCTTCTCCTAGTTATGGTTGCGCACCGGGTGCGCCGTCTGGACTGGAAGCCCCGACGTTGGTGTTGCCTCCTTCCGCAATTCTTGGGATATCGGCGTACAAAGTCAATAAAACTCCGTTGATCGGAACTTTGTAGTTCCATAAAACGGACCTTTAGCCTGTCACAGGCATTTTATATGCCAGGCCATTGGATCGACGTACCCAAAAAGCCGGAGATCCATGGCTGGCGCGGCTTCCAGGGGATCAACGTGGAAACGAGGGAACGGCAACTCATGATTGGATCCTCTCGTAAACCACTAAGGGAAAGTCCTAGCGGGCCTCAGACCGGTGCGGCATGCCGCTACACCCCCTGCATCGGTGGCAGATGGCTCTTGATGCGCATTCGCTGTACACGTTTAGAAACCACAGAACCCCATTTTTTTTATATTGACGTCGTGATACGATATATATGCCGAAAAATGGAACTTGAAAAACCAAAAAATGGGATGTATCCTTCGTGAAGGGAAATTTATTTCAGCCCGCCATGGACGGCGAGTTGAAGCAAAAAGCTAGGAGAGAGATGTGAAGACGAAAGCTGCAATCGCATGGGAAGCCGGCACGCCACTAACGATCGAAGAGGTGACCCTTCAGGGACCTAAGGCTGGGGAAGTCCTTGTGGAACTTAAGGCCACCGGCATCTGCCATACGGACTACTACACGCTGTCCGGCGCAGACCCCGAAGGCATCTTCCCAGCAATCCTGGGTCACGAGGGCGCGGGTATCGTGACCGATGTCGGCGCAGGCGTGACGACGCTCAAGCCGGGCGATCATGTGATTCCGCTTTACACACCGGAATGTCGTCAGTGCAAGTTCTGCCTTTCGCAGAAGACCAACCTGTGCCAGGCCATTCGGTCCACGCAAGGTCGCGGCCTGATGCCGGATGCCACGTCGCGATTCTCCATCGGTGGCAAGCCGATCTTTCACTATATGGGTACGTCCACGTTCGCGAACCACATCGTGGTGCCGGAAATCGCGCTGGCCAAGATCCGTCCCGATGCACCGTTCGACAAGGTTTGCTACATCGGCTGTGGCGTGACTACCGGCGTAGGCGCAGTGCTCTTCACGGCCAAGGTGGAAGCGGGTGCAAATGTTGTGGTCTTCGGCCTGGGCGGTATCGGTCTGAATGTCATCCAGGCTGCCAAGATGGTGGGCGCCAACAAGATCATCGGCGTTGACCTGAACCCGGCGCGGGAGGAAATGGCTCGCAAGTTCGGCTTGACCCATTTTGTCAACCCGAAGGACGTCGACAACGTCGTCGACCATATCATCCAATTAACGGACGGCGGTGCTGACTATTCGTTCGAGTGCATCGGCAACACCAAGGTCATGCGCCAGGCGTTGGAGTGCTGCCACAAGGGCTGGGGTAAGTCGATCATCATCGGCGTGGCCGAGGCCGGCGCTGAGATATCGACGCGTCCTTTCCAGTTGGTCACCGGCCGTGAATGGAAGGGTTCGGCGTTCGGTGGCGCCCGCGGCCGCACCGATGTGCCCAAGATCGTTGACTGGTACATGGAAGGCAAGCTCAACATCGACGACCTGATTACGCATACGCTGCCGCTGGAGCGCATCAACGAAGGCTTCGACCTGATGAAGCGCGGCGAATCGATTCGTTCGGTCGTTTTGTACTGAGTCGCGCAATGCTAGAACTCGTCAACAAGCACGCATGCTTTAAGGGCGAGCAGCGCTTTTACGTGCACCACTCCGAGACCATTGGCTTGCCAATGAAGTTTTCGGTGTTTGTGCCCGAAGCTGCGCTGCTTGGCGAGAAGGTGCCGACGCTCTTCTACCTGGCCGGTTTAACTTGTACGGAAGAGACGTTTCCGACTAAGGCCGGCGCACAGCGAGTTGCTTCGGAGTTGGGACTCATGCTGATCTCGCCGGACACCAGTCCGCGGGGGGCGGGGGTAGAAGGCGAAACTGCAAGCTGGGACTTCGGTGTTGGTGCAGGGTTCTACGTCAATGCCACGGAAGGCGCATGGGCCCAGCACTACCGCATGGACAGTTACGTCACGGAAGAGCTCTACCGCATCGCGATTGAAGAGCTTTGCGCCGACCCCGAGAGCATTGGAATCTTCGGACACTCCATGGGCGGCCATGGCGCCTTGGTGCTGGCATACCGTAACGCGGAGAAGTACAAGTCCGTGTCGGCTTTCGCGCCGATCAGTGCGCCGATGGTTGGCCCGTGGGGTATCAAAGCCTTTAGTGGCTATCTCGGGGCTGACCAGGAGAAGTGGCTTGCGTATGACGCGGCACAGCTGATCAAGAGGCATGGCCAGCTTTTCCCGCAGGGCATTCTCGTCGACCAGGGCCTGGAGGACAAATTTCTGGCTGAGCAGCTGTATCCAAGCGAACTCGAGCGGGCCTGCGCTGAGGTGGGCCAGCCCCTTACCATGAGGTACCACGAGGGCTTCGACCACGGGTACTACTTTATTTCGACCTGGATGGAAGACCATCTCCACTTCCATGTAAGTCGACTGAGTAACCGCTAGCGAGGGGCGCGGCGGTGCTCAACGGCGGGGTGGCAGAGTGGTCATGCACCGGCTTGCAAAGCCGGCCACGGCGGTTCGATTCCGCATCCCCGCCTCCACTGTGGGCGTTCCCCGCGCCTGCATGCTTCAAGGGTGTTCACCGGTAGGGGTGGCACCCTTTTTTTGTTGAATGTCCTCAGGTATTCGCGACCTGTTCCGCGTATCGGTTCCGAGTGTCCTAGATTTTGGGAGTATCCTGCTATGATTTCTCCAAGATCGAACAAGCTTATTGCTGCCAGCAAGGGCAGCATAGACATCATGGCCCAACAGAAAAGCAAGCCGGCGGACGTGCCGGTCGATATCTCTCCAACCGAACGCGCATTCAGCGTGCTTGAGATGCTGGGTCGAAGCGGAAGCGTAGGTGTGAGCGATATCGTGACTGCACTTGGCATTCCCAAGACTACGGCACACCGCATGATTGGTAATTTGGAGGAATACGGCTACATTCAGCGCGCCTTCGGCCGCGGTCGCTACGTGGTGGCACCAAGATTACTCGAGCTGGCTTCCTCGATCATGCAATCGGCAACGATGCAAGCGCCGATTCACGCCGTCCTGATGGACTTGACCCGCCGTACGGGTGAGACGACCAGCTTGGGCCTGATGCGTGGAACGGATCTGATCTATGTCGATAGCGCCACGGCTGACTCACCGCTGACGCTTCTCTTCCAGAGTGGCCAGCGAGCGCCGCTATATTGCACGTCGAGCGGGCGCGTCGTGCTGGCGCATATGGATAAACGACAGTTCGATAGCTACTTGTTGAGTGGCCCCTGGGAACGTCTGACGCCCTTCACTATTAGCGATCCCACTGAACTTCAAAAGGAAGTCGAGCGCGTGCGAACACAGGGGTTCGCATCCAGTGAATCTGAGTTCGTTGTCGGTGTTGTAGGTGCTGCAGTGCCTGTCTATGGTCCCGGGGGAAAACTGGTTGCATGTTTGAGCATATCCGCACCGAGCGCCCGTAAGTCACTCGATGACCTGGTAGAAGTGGTCCCGCTAATGAAGAGTGCAGCTACCCGGATTTCGAAGATTGTCGAATCGATTGGGGCACAGGACGAATAGAATAGGCACTGAAGTTGGAACCCTTCATGCCGGCATTTGCCCTTCGCGTTCAACGGCCGCCACGAGGGCTTTACTAAGCCGATCTTCGACGAGGAAACCCATCGCGTGATTGGCGGTGGCATCGTCGGCACACACAGCGGCGACCTCATCAGCGAAGTCTGCCTGGCCATCGACATGGGCGCGGATGCAGCGGATCTCGGCAAGACTATCCACCCGCACCCGACGCTGGGCGGATCGATCGGCATGGCGGCGGAGATCTACGAAGGCACGTGTACCGACGTGCTGCCGCCCCGTAAGCGCTAATTGGTCTGTTGGAGAAGGGTCAATTTTGGCGTCATCCCTATGACGTTGGTGGTTCTGATGCTTCCCTCAGGGCCCCGCCGTAGACCCGCAACTCGATGTAGGGGCTACCGCCAGCGTGATGTGAAACCTTAGAGGGGAATCCTGTGTTTGAAAGCGGACTTGAGCGACTCATTCTTGGAGCAGCAACTATCTTGTGGCTTGCCCACAGTTGGTATCTCAATCGGCAGCTCATCGAAGCTCGCCGAAATCTGGAGCGGCTGCTTGAGGAGTTCCCTGGTATTCGAGAATCGCTTTCTGGGACTGAACCACGGTTGACGCGAGAGCCCTGGCGACGGAGTGGCCAACCGGAATCTCAAGAGACGAAGGGCTCCCCAAGAAGGGGCCATATAGGATGAGCATGGGAATGTCGCTGAGGGCCTTGGTCGAGGGCTGGCTGGTCGCCGAAGACCTTCAGGCCCGTGCTGTCGACGACCAGACGCAGCGCCTGACCGGCGCGCTGCTCCGGCAGCACCACGTTCAGATCCTGCGCGCGCCGACTCAGCGTCGTGTAGTTCGGCACTGGCAAGTCGGCGAAGGCGAGCTTGCGAAGGCTGCAGGCAAATCCCTGCATGGCGCGCAACGGTAGACGAAACACGACTGGAAGGTGCGCAAGCACGGCTATTCGAAGCGGCGCACCTGGCGCAAGGTGCATCTGGCGATGGACGCGGAGACCGGTCAGATATGCGCGGCTCTGATGACGCATCAGGATGTGGCTGATGCCGACGGTTGCGCGAACTGCTCGTACAGATCCCGAGCGACACGCCGATCGACACCATTGGCGGCGACGGCGCGTACGACACCAGGCAATGCCACGCGGCAATTGCCACGCGCGATGCACAACCGTCGATTCCGCTGCGTGAGGGAGCGATGCCATGGCCCGAGAGCACGCCCGGCGCAACATGGCGCAACGAAGCCATTGACGCCATTGGCCGAAGTTGCCGGCGCGAATGGAAAAAGTCCAGCGGCTATCACCGACGGTCTCTCGTCGAGAACTTGATGTAAGGCTCAAGACGCTCACAGGCAATCGCTTGTGGGCACGTGAGGTCGGGCCCCAGGCGACTGAGGTGGCGATCCGCGTAGGCGTGCTGAACCGCATGGCGGCGCTCGCTCGCCCTCAGTGCGTCCGCATCGCATGAGTTCAAGACCACCAGAGCCCCTTTATCTTCAAACTCGATTTGCGCAACAACGCCGCGGATTTAGTGAAATTGCCGGCATGCGGCTTCATTTTTAGAAACAGTGCCAATTGGCTCTTTTTCATAACTAGTTGTACATCCGTTGCGGTATCTGAAGTCTCCAGGCCGTCCCACATGCAACACTTCAGAACACCAACAGTTGACATAGCCCCGCTTATGTCAATTTCCGATAGCGTTGCAACGATACGTAAGAAAAAGGAAGGGACCAAGCGGCGCATTGTCGCGCACAGCCATTGGCCAAGGGCGAACGCAGCGCCTGATACAGCGTTAGGCTCGTCTGATGAATGCCCTTGACGCGGTGTCGCTCAGATCTTGCGTACGGGCTTTGCGGAAGGGACACCTTCAACGATGACAGTCGTCGTAGGAGCAGCGCTCGGCTTTATGTTCGGATCGCCTGCCGGAGTCAAACCTGACGCACGCGTCACGGCCACGGCTTGCTGGATACCGCGTCCGACAACGTTTTGAAAGCGTTGACTCATGATGTAGTGGATCAGTTTTGAAGCCATTTCGCCTTCCCTCGGTGGTTCGTGATTTCATCATAGCGGACCACGCAGCCTGGCGCGCAAGGGCAGCGTGGGCATGCCCGCCGAGGTGTTGCAGGCGTTCTGGCAGGAACTGCGCGGGCGCACGCGCGTCACCATCGACCATCCCGACTTGGCGGATGCGTTGAAGAATATCGCCACCGGGGCGGTCCAGACCATCTGGCAGGCGGCCAACGCCGACGGCCCCAGCGTCACCGCCAGTGGTCTGCTACCGCAACGCCGAGGGGCAGAGTCGGGTGGGGCAGGGCGACATGCCCGGCTCGCTGCGGCGGGCGGTCACTGTGGGGCAGTCAGTGGAGTTTTTCCGGGTCGCATAGTCGCCGTGTTCGCCGTTTGCCGCTGCCGACACCTCCCTTGCGCTATCATCCGGCCCATCTGGTCCACAGCGAACGACAGGAGCAGCCAATCATGCGACACATCGGTCAGACCGTCTCGTTCATCCGTCCCGACGGCCAGTCGGTCAACGGCTACCTTGCGAAGCCGGATCGCACCGAGGGCGCCCCGGCCATCATCGTTGTCCAGGAGTGGTGGGGCCTGAACAACCAGATTCGCGGCGTGGCCGACCGCCTTGGGCGTGCCGGCTACTACGCGCTGGTGCCGGACCTCTACCGCGGCGCCAGCACGGTCGAGCAGGAAGAGGCCCACCACCTGATGTCCAAGCTGAACTTCGGCGACGCCGTGGCGCAGGACATCCGCGGCGCCGTGCAGTACCTCGGCACCCTGAGCAGCCGCATCGGTATCACCGGCTTCTGCATGGGTGGCGCGCTGACGCTGCTGTCGCTGAACGCCATCCCCGAGCTGAAGGCAGGTGTGCCGTTCTACGGCATGCCGCCGCTGGATGCCATCGACCCTGCCAATATCAAGGTGCCGGTGCTCGTTCACTCGGCCACGCAGGACGCGTTCTTTGCGGCCGAGGACTTCGACAAGCTCGAGGAGAAGCTGCGCGCCGGCGGCGTCGACGCGACGTTCCACCGTTACCTTGCGCACCATGCCTTTGCCAACGAGGAAGCCATCGGCGATGGCCGCATTGCCGGTACCCAGTACGACGCCGCTTGGGCGCAGGTCGCCTGGGACCGCACGCTGACGTTCTTCGCGCGCCACCTCTGGCGCTGATGATCGCCAGCCGGGAAGCATCCCGTCTGCGGCCAGGCCGTCCTGAACGCGGCGATAAGGCGCGACGGGGCCTTATCAAGCGGCGATGCGCCGCCTCCAGGAAGGGGAATTTTGGGTGAGGCCGGCTGGCAGTTAGTGGCACAGAGTACCCAATTCTTGACGGAACGGGGCCGCCTTCAGGAGTGCGCCGAGCCAGCCTGCGGCCGGCGTTTCCGACTGGGCGAGGTCGGCGGTGCAGCCGCACCATACTGCCGGAGTTGCTGTAAGCCCACGGCGCTGTGGCGAGCGGCGGGTATCCAGTGCTCCGGTTCGAGGTCTGCCACAGCAAAGAGGCAGTCAGTGGTCACACATTGTGAAGTAAAAGCACCATGGCACGGGCGTATCCTTCTTGGAGCGGTATCGACCGCTTGACGCCGATAGTGGCGGAGGCGAGGAGCGGCCTTGACCTATTTTCGTTTATAGACGAAAATAGGTCATGTATGAGATTCGACACTACCTGACTCCGGATCAGCGGGACATCTTCGACGAATGGTTACGTGTCTTGAAAGACAGCACCGCCAAGGTCTCCGTCGTTCGCCGCTTGAACCGAGCCGAGCAGGGCAACTTTGGCGATCACAAGTTTTGTAGGGATGGCGTTTGGGAGTTGCGTGTCGACGTGGGTGCCGGCTATCGCGTGTACTACGGCATCGCAAAAGGGCAGATCATTCTGCTGTTGTGCGGTGGTGATAAGCGCACGCAGAGCGCTGACATTGACCGTGCTTGCGCGTATTGGCAAGACTGGCAACGGAGGGCCAACTAATGAAAGACCGACACCACGATGACGCGATGGCCGAAATGTTCCGCGAGGATCCGGCCTTCGCCCTAGAGACACTCAACGCCATTCTCGAGGATGGTGATCAAGCCGAGCTGATGATTACGCTTCGCCAGCTGACCAAGGCGTTCGGCGGTGTCCAGGCTGTAGCTCAGCAAGCTCACTTGAATCCGACCCAACTCTATCGCACGCTGTCCCCGACCGGGAATCCTGTACTGAGCAATCTCTCGGCGATCCTCAAAGCGATGGGAATGCGCTTGGCAGTCCGTCCAGCGCATGGCGAGCCGGCTCATTCATAAAGTTCAGTTGCGCTTGGCAGATGGCCTCAACTGAGGGCCGGCCAAGAGAGGCGGTTATTTGAACATAACGCCCGTACTGAGAAATTTGCAGTGTTGCTGGGAGGTTATGTTGAATGGGGGAGGGCGGAACGTCTGTCGGCGCCGCCGGAACCTCAGTCGGCCATCGGCGGACAGGCGCTCGAAACGCCAGCAAAGTCGAAATGCGCTGCGGCATAGATGGCATTGCACGCCCAGACTTCTGCTCCGTTCTTATAGAAGGACACCCACTTGCCGTCGCTGACGCAGTGGGCGCCAGGGGAGACTTCGTCATGGCCGTTCGGACCGTCCAGCGGAAAGGGGGCGTGGGGTGTGGCCCAGTATTGGCCGCGCGGTAAGGGCGTGATCGTCTTTGGCATGTTCATCCGGCCCAGTGCGGTGTTACTCAAGGCCCCGGCCTCGCTACGGCGAAGCAGAGGCGGTGTCAATCGTGCAATGGCGTAGCCCAGACTCGTGGCAGCTTCGTGTAGTCTCGCTACTATCACCCCTGCTATCCCGTAGGATTTCCATGGCACGACACCGTCCGATTTTGGCCCGGGCCTTCGGCGTCGGCGCCTTCATCGTGATCGCCGCCATCGTCTCCCGGCAAGTATATCTGCGCACCGCCGCGGAGGCTGCCGACGCCAGCGCAGACGAGGAGCCCGCGACAATGATGTTGATACGCTGCGAGACGATGCATGAAGGTCTGCAGAATAGGGACAGGTCGACCGCGGAGGCTGACGGGCGGCCACGCGCTCGATGTAGAGAGTCCTGACTTTCCGAGAACGGCAGAGCCCTTCACAGTGACCTCTAAATCTAGGCTGTAGGCCTGGCCGGCGACAGTTCGAAGCAGTGTCCAATCAATGATTTCATGATCATGAAATTATTGGGCTGTGACGAGGGACCCCGCGGTCGGTCATGCTCGTCGTCTCTAGCCGACCCTGGGCCGCCATTTGGATCGGCGGGAGACTGATGACCGCTTAAATGCAACTTCGGACATCCGTTTTATACGGGCTGCTGCTGCACTTTTGCCGACACGGTCATACGGGCAACGTTCAATGAATGGCCGAAACTAGGTGCGAAGGTTCATCGCAGAACGTTTGGATCTGGGCCACGGCGACCGGCGTAGTCGTCCGCCGATCCCCTGTGCCCAACAAGCCCAGTATCGCTATCCGGGAGGAGCGATGGCGGGATCAATCTTGCCGAATCGGATTTCGACCCAATCGTCGTTATCCTCCTCGTCTGTTTTGATTACCTCAATCGATTCTGGCAGGCGCCCTGCCATAAGGTTGTGCAAGGCAACGGCCTGTAAGTCATGCTGTTGCACGAAGAGCCTTCGCAGGCCCGCATATGACGGAGCCTAGCGCACCGGCAGTCTTAATAAGGTCAGTACACCAGAGGCGATTTTTCCCCTTTTGCTAAGACATCCTTCAGATCGTAGAGGGAAACATCCACTATGAACGATCCGAAGGCGTACGCTGCCACGACATAAGGTGCGAAGTAGAATGTGAGCTTCCCGTCTGCTACCGTGAAGAGTTGGAAGTTTGATAGATTTGGAGCAGTCGCATTAAGGAAGGCTTCCCTCCAATACTCGTCGGACGAAATTTCGTGTCCGCTTCTAGTCCAATACTCGCGCGCTAACGCCCTTCTACACTCCTGACTGATGATTTCAGCAGCCTTGTCCCCGTTCAAAAAGATCTCTTCCAGCTTGAACGGGTAAGGCTGGTCATCGACCACGGCGAAGTTGAAGGTTTCGTGGAACTCGTTGGAGTGAGCGGCGCCTGCGCCGTACCAACTGCAGTTGTAGTACACGCTGACATTATGTTCGGTAGCCGAGACTACACTGAAATTCTCCCATCGCCCGTTGGCATGGAAGAGATTGAACTCGCCTTCCGGCTCAGGGGGATAGTCGGTGTTCGTGTCCCAAGGCTTCGTCCGGCTGTCGATCAGTACTTGAGCGGACCTGCCAGAGAAAAATCTACTCAGAGTTCCAGCCACTTCAGGGAAGCGCGCCGACACGAATTCGGGGTAGTCAAGGGAGATTTGGTGCCCTGGCCGCCCAGCCTTCGTTTCATCAACTGAACGCGAGAATACTTGATAGGGGCCGTGTTCGACGCCGTTCAGTATGGCAATATCTTGCTGTTCCGCTGCGCGCATGATTGAGGCGACAATCTTGTTTTTCGCCCCCGGCTCGGCAATTTCAACGTATTGAGCTCGCTGGGATATTTCTTCCGGCACCTCACACGGCTCAAGCAGAACCGGAATGATGTAGATGTCGTCCGCTTTCTTGTACCGCAGGTTCTGTACCGCTGCGTTGGCCTCGCGCGTTACGAAGGAGCGTTTCTTAACGGTGCGGGGGCTCAGGAACAGAATGACAACGTTTGCTTCGTTCAAAGCCCGGTCGATCTCGCGCTCCCACGCCTGGCCCGGCAGAAGCCTTTCACTGTCCATCCAGGGATCGAGTCCCATCGCCTTGAAGTGGTCGTGGAATTCTTTGACAATCGCGCTGTCTTCCTTGGCATAACTCAGAAACACTTTCAAGGTCGCCCCCTCCAATCATTGGCTTGGTCTTATGCCCTGCTAACGAGTTGCCCATGCAACTTTGCTCGGTATGATGGTAGCAGAGTAAAACGCTCGTACGATTTGCATGCTGCTCATCGCCGCTGGCTGGCGCTGCCGCTCGCAAGATCAAGGAGCCACGTTGAAAATTCCACTTCTTGTCCCACGTGTATGCGTGAGAATCCGTCGGGGCGAAACAGGTTCATGATTGGTGAGTACATCGACGGCAAACGGATCACTGCCGGCGAGCTGTTTTCCATCGGTCGGCTTGCCCCGTTTCCCTATTCGGCTCGTAAACGCCGTTGCGGGTAAGCAACTGCTTGAAAGTGCAGGGCACCCGAACGGAATGCTGTGCGGTCCTGGAGGGGTTCGCGGCGGGCTCCCGTAACTAAGGGTTTCCTTCCCTTACGCTCTCCCGGCTGCGCGGCAGGTAGAGGAACGCGAGAGGGACGGGCATCTCCGGCTAGAATGTGAGCGGCCAGCACAACTCGCGAAAAGAAGATGCCGCTCATCATCAACGATCAGATCAGCATTCATCGAGGTCCGCTCTTCAAGTACAAGTCGCTGGACGGACAGTACTTCGACCACACGCTGGAAATCCTTCGCGACAGCCGCATCTTCTGCCCAAAGCCGCGTCAGCTAAACGATCCGGAGGAGTGCAGGCCCAGTCTCGTTATCGGGGACTTGAATGATCCGGCGTACAAGACGAAGGTCGAAGCGTGGGCGCGGCGTTGCATCGCCCATCGCGACATCCCTCCCACCGAGGCAGAGATTCAGCAAGAACTAGCGCTGCTCACTCCCGAGAAGCTAAGCGAGTTTGCCGGGGCCACGCGCGGCCCATATCACGATGCGGTCAACCTTCAGTACCGCATCCTCAGTATGGCGCTGTCGCCGGGGAACGGGCATCTCTGGAGCGCCTATGCGGCGGACTACACCGGTGTTTGCATCCACTTCGATATTCCGCCGCTGCTTGGGACGGCCTATCTCGTGAAGTACTGCGACGAGCTTCCGCTGCTTGATCTAGTTGACGATGATGGCTACTCGGCGCTGGATATGACCGGGCTGCGGAAGCGCAAGAAGTGGGAGCTGGAAGGCGAAGCGCGGTTCATCTTCAAGGAGCCGCCAATGCCTGGTGATCACCCGCTCGTCGGCCAGAAGCTGTTCTTCGGGCCAGGGTCGATAAAAGAGGTGATCTTTGGCTACCGGATCGAAGCGGACAAGAGGCGGCGCCTGCTCGAAGCGATTCGAGGGCGCGGCGTGCCGTTGTCCGTTGCGAGGGGTGGCCCGCCATTTCGGAACATTCGCCTGCAGCGCATTGGTCGCTCCTAGAGCCTCTGCGCGTTGCAGCGCAGGCGATTACCACCGGATGTCAGGCGGGCGAAAGACTAGAATGTTGAACCGGTGGCAATCGCCCCAACTCACGAGAGGAGCAAATATGGCAGAACGTCTTATCCGTCGCTACGACAACATCGACACGACCCATCTATTGATCTTTCCGTAAATCATGACATCACCACAACGTTGCCTGAACCCAGCACGCGGCGATGATCGAAGGCCGGTGTTGAGCGCTTTTGAGCTTGTTGCGGGCGACGGTATGCAACTCGTTGAGGTTGTCGGGGCAGAAGTTCGCAATCGCGTGACGCTTGAGCCATGCCCACAGGTACTCAACTGGGTTGAGCTCAGGGCAGTACGGTGGCAGGAAGGTCATATGAATATGTCCCTCGAGAGAATCCAGATATTCGCGGACCATTGCGGCGCGATGGGGCCTGGCCCCATCCCAGATGATCAGCAACGGCTGCTTCAGATGCGCTTTGAGCGCCTTAAGAAACTCGACCACCTGTTCTTTCTTGACGCTGCCTTCGTACAGCCGAAACAGGTAGTTGGTGCGACTCAGGCCGGCGATCGCCGACACATGGTTCCAGTTGAAATGAAACTGGATGATGGGTGTTTGCCCCTTCGGCGCCCAGGTGCGCACACGCGTGGGCCGCTCGCTGATGCCAGTCTCGTCGATAAAGACAATCAATCGGCCTTCGCGCTGGGCTTTTTTTTAAGCGCAGGCCAAGTGTGGCGCTTCCAGTGGCGCACCGCGTCTTCGTCTCGCTCGATCGCGCGACGATCTGGCTTTTGCGCGCTGAAACCCAACGCCCCAAGAATGCGCCAGATCTGCGTTTGGCTGAACTCGACGCCATACGTCCGCTTGATGAGCGAGCCGACGCGCTTGAGTGTCCATAGCTCGGTCCCAAAGCCATGCGCAGTCGGGCTTTGCAGCAACGCCCCGCGCAATTCGGCCAATTGCTCCGGCTCGAGCTTGGCTGGGCGGCCTCGACCTGGCACAGCCCGTAGCGCATCAATTCCGCCTTCATCGAGCAGAGCTTTCCACGTGTACACCGTTTGTCGGGCTACCCCCACGGCCAATGCCACCTCGGCTGGTCGCTTGCCAGCCAACAGCATCCGACCAGCTCGCAAGCGCTTCTTCGTTGCATCGTCTAACGGCTTCTTCGACACGGCGCGTATCTCCAATCAACCCGTTAGAGATGAAACGCGCCAGCCCTGAATCCGTTGTCATGTTTTTTGTAAATCTCAATAGTTGACGTTATGCGAATGTATGCGGCCGCAGTTGAAGATTCACTGTTACAAGCCGGAGCGGAGAGCGGCAAGGACTACACCATACTGGATTGCTTCAAACTCGCGCAGCCCTACGTTCTCGAAATTGCGAAGGCACGCAAGCTCGAAGTGGACATTGTCTGAGGCCCAACCGAGACCGCAGGCAACAAAAAATGGCGCAGCCCCTTTCGAGAACCGCGCCCAATTCCATATGCTCGGGGATCAGTCTATCCCAACTTCGCCGCGATGCTCTCCACTGTTGGCCGCGCATAGACCTGTAACATCTAGAGGAGACCGAGGCCGCTCACTTCCGAGACTTCGACCAAGTTCAGTCCCTTCTCCAGCATCCGGCTTAGTTCCTCCCGCCGTAGGTCGTGGAAACGCAGACCCTCAATTCCGCACCGCTCCCCGGCACTTCACCCGAGCCCCTTTGAGCGAACGGCTGTCCATTCCGCTCAAGACGCGATCACCATCCCGAGGCATCGCCCGCAGGAGGATCGCAGACTTGAGATGCTTGTTCCGCGAACGCTCTTTGCTCACCAGTGGCGTTTCCAACTCTCCGGGCAACGATGGTCGTGTCCGGGCTGAGCGAAGCCGCGCGGCGGGAGAGGAGGGCGGTCCAACCATTTGCCTTTCGCGTCCCTCTCGCTGTCCCGCAAGGCGCGGGGTGCGATGCGGTCTGACGAGAACTCTAGGCCGGTCAACTATTTAGAGCACAGCCGAGAGGTCGAAGGCACTCCCTGCTAAGACGGTTCCCGTCCGAACACCCGCATTAATCCTTCTTCTGCTATATGACCCTGTCGGCCGATGACGCGACCCTGTCTCGCGGCTATCGAACGACCGCTTGCTGACTGAAACTGACATGTGAATGTCTTGACGACGCATCGGACGAGAGTCCGATCATGGCCGGCTAGCGACCGCCCGCCGGCCTGCTTTGGCTTCATACCTCGGTTTGCTCTGCCATCTCTAGGGCATCATCTACTTCGATGCCGAGGTAACGAACGGTACTCTCGAGTTTGGAATGGCCGAGAAGTAACTGCACAGCGCGAAGGTTCTTGGTGCGCCGGTAAATCAACGATGCCTTCGTGCGACGCATGGTGTGCGTGCCGTACGCCGTATCGTCCAGTCCGATAGAGGCGATCCATCGGTGAACCAGCCGTGCACACTGTCGCGTCGAAATATGCGGCGATGCATGCCGTCGACTCGGAAACAGATAGTCGCTTGGCGTCAGTCTGCGGGCCTTTACCCAAGTCTCGATGCTCTGACGAGTTCGCTCCGTGATCTCGAACTGAACCGGTCGTTGGGTCTTCCGCTGCATGACAATTGCTCGCGATCCGACGTGGCTGCCTTGGCAGACATCCTGGACGAGCAACCGAGTTAGGTCGCAAGCCCGAAGCTTGCTATCAATCGCAAGATTGAACAAAGCCCGTTCGCGGATGTTCGCAGACATCTGCAACCTGGTTCGAATCGCCCAGATCTCCGGAAGCTTCAACGGAGACTTTTGTCCGGTTAGCTTGCCCTTGTTCCACGGCTCGCGGGAGCCAGCGGGGTCATTGTGCGTTGCCATGACGATCTCCTTCCAGTTTGGAAGGAGATTCAGTGTGCGCCTATGCCAGCGGTCGCTGACGCACCCACATCCGCCGTTCGATCCTCCGCAGCCCGCGCGGCTGCTCTCAAGGTATAACGGCCGTCTGCCCGGAAAATCCGATCTGATGAGGCAAGCCGCCTTTGCTCCCCCGGCGTGGCCCGGTATTCAGAAGCAGTCAGAAACCGACGATCAAGGGTCCGCCATGGCTTGCGAGCGCTCGGCCTCGCATAAGCGGATCTGCGCCGCATGAGGAGGTCCGTGTTATTCGCTAAGCGATGCTAATCTCGGGAATCTGGGTGGTTGATGCCACAAGCGCTGCCTATACTGAGTCAAACTCAATTCCTTTGCCGGCATGAGGTCAATGTGAACAACAGCGTGATCCGCGACGGCGAGGCAGATCTGCGATGGCCCTCAGCACGCTCTGTGTGCAACCCGGCGCCCCCGTCAGAGCGGCAGGTCTGCATTTGTCCCCCGGAGAGTCATGATGGAGAAATCGGTCCACGTCGACGGAATCCGCTCGCCGCTGTTGGAGGAAGGTCCACCCGAAGCCGTCCAGGCTGTCGTTTTCGTGCATGGGAATCCGGGGTCGACTGCTGACTGGACGCGACTGGTGGCCAGTGTCGGCAAGTTCGGCCGCGCCATTGCCATGGATATGCCCGGTTTCGGTGCTGCTGACAAGCCTGAACAGTTCGACTACAGCGTGCCTGGCTACGCTCGCCACCTTGGTATGCTGCTGGCCGAGTGCAATGTCCGTCGCGCTCACCTCGTGATGCACGACTTCGGCGGCCCGTGGGGCCTCGCGTGGGCCGCCGCAAATCCCGACGCCGTTGCGAGCGTTACATTGATCGACACAGGCATCCTGCTTAACTACCGTTGGCATTATCTCGCACGCATCTGGCAGACGCCGTGGCTAGGCGAACTTTTCATGGCCACAACAACGCGTACCGGGGTGCAGCTCCTGCTCAGGCACGGCAACCCGCGCGGCTTGCCAGTGGAATACGTCAACCAGATATACAAACATCTCGACTCGCGCACCCGACGCGCCGTGTTGCGTCTCTACCGCAACACCCGCGAAACGAACGACGCCATGCAGAGCATCGCCAACGCACTACGCCCGCTCGATCTGCCGGCACAGATAGTGTGGGGCGCCCACGACCCCTATATTTCCGTGGATTACGCCGAACGACAGCGCGAGGTCTTTCCCAGTGCAGAGGTGTTGATCCTGCGGGACAGTGGACACTGGCCTTTCATCGACAATCCGGAAGCCGTTGCCCTCGCTATCGTGCCATTCTTGCGCAGGCAGTTGGCTCTGGGCTAAAAACGTTCATACTCGACCGTTATTGCATCGGGCAGGGGCTGAGGTGAAGAGAACGAATCGCGGCTATCCCCGACGCGGCGAGCCGACTGGAGGCTGGGTCCATGAGCTTCGATGAATTGAGCGACGGCCACAGGAACGTCGTCGCATGCGATCTTTGCATCGTGGGCGCCGGTGTCGCGGGGTTGAACGCACTCTTTGCAGCAAGCCGACACTTGGCGCCACGCGACAAGGTTGTTCTTATCGACCGCAGCCCGGGTGTCGGCGGTATGTGGACGCGTACCTACGACTATGTCCGCTTGCACCAGCCGCACCAAATGTTCACTGCGGGCAATATCGCCTGGACTTTCGGGAAGGAGCGCAGCTATCTTGCCACACGCCCCGAGGTGGTCGCGCATCTTGCGCACTGTCTGGAAACGCTGAAGAAACGGGTCACAGTCGAAGAGTACTTTGGCTACGAGTATCTTGGCCATGAAGAGTCTTCAGACCTCGTCCACATCCATTTCGCGCCGGCTGCACGGAATGCGCAGCCGCTAGTCATTCACGCCAAGAAGTGCGTGAAGGCATTCGGCAACAACGTCCAGCAGAATCAACCGTTACCCATATCGAGCACGTTTGTCCGTTCCGTCTCACCGGATCTGCACGATCTGACCGGACACGACATGCGCTGCAGCGACGCCCCCGTGTACATCATCGGCGGCGGCAAGACCGGCATGGACACTGCCCACACGCTGCTGACCCACTTCCCTGGGAAGCGAATCCATCTGGTGGTGGGAGTCGGAACCATGTTTGCGGACCGAGGCAAGATTTTTCCAGTAGGAGCCCGGCGCTGGTGGGCTGCGAGCACGTCCCTCGATGCTTTCCTGGACTGCGCGGCGCGCTTCGACGGCACGAATGAGCGTGATTTCGCCGATCACTTCCGAACGAACTACGGCATATCGCTGAATGATCGCTGCCAACGATTCATGTTCGGCCTGCTGTCCGCTGCAGAAAACGCAGCAATCAAGAACGGCACCGCGGAGGTGATCATGGACTACCTGTCGGACGTCGTGGATCGCGATGGCGAGCCGACGATGCTGTTCAGAAGCGGCGCCCATCGAAGGATCGAGCCTGGCAGTGTTGTCGTGAACGCCAGCGGCTACCTCTTCAAGGAGGGCCAGGAATACGAGCCTTACGTTTCAGAGAACGGCAATGTCGTGTCGATTCAGACGACCTCAGCCGTGAACTACTTGAGCACGGTCGCCGCGTACTTTCTCGTACACCTTCTTTATCTGGACAAGCTCAAAAGCGTTCCACTCTACGAGCTTGATATTCCAGACCTGAATCGTAAGGCGAAAGAGGCGCTGGCTCCCACGATGGCGACGCACACGCTCCACAATGCTGTGCTGCTGATTGGCGCGGTTCCGAAGACTGTCACCGACGAATTTGGCATCGATATTGACCGTTGGCACCCTTCGTATCGTCGCCTCATGTCACTTCTCAAGCTGGCGCTGTTCCTTCGGCGACGACCGAACCACTTCCAGCGTAGCCTCGACAGGGTGCGAGAGCGTTTCGACGTGCGTTGCGGCACGCTGCCTCATGTGGCTTGAAGACCCATTCCGGCCGTTGGTCACCGACAGTTCGTGGCCGACTTCAGGCGTCCGAGGGGAGGCGCCGGTCGGCGCAATCCGACCCAAAGCAGAAGTTCGGATGTGCGCTCACCAATGACTGCTACGCAGCGAATCTCGGTCGGTCGGTGCCCCTCATCGCTTACTGCGATAGACTCACTGCGGTCATTGTGGCGCGAACCAGAATGCAGTTTCATGACCAGTCTGTGAGCGTAGGCCGCCGGCGCACCGGCGGCTAGGTCGAAGTGTCGACCGCGACGGCTACGCGTCGGCGGCAGATTCCGAGAGGGGCTCGATGCGGCAGCCCATGATCACCGCATGAAGCGATGGCTGGCTCATATCAGATCTGCTGGTGTTCTCGCCATCGACGAACCAGACTGCGGCCTCGTCTATGACCATCGCAACCAAGAGTGATAGTCCAAAGAAGATCTTCGGGCCGAATGGCAACAAGATCGGGCGTGCCACGTTGCGCATGCCACGCACCAACGACAGCAGCGTGTGATAGGCATCGACGGGTGACAGTACTTCGTATTCCAACTGCTTGGTCTTACGTTCAAGCAGTAGCTCCTTGTTTTGGGCCTGGACCTCGCGGAGGTATTTCTCTTCCGGAGAAGTTGGCACGAAGAGCCATGTGCCGCCCGGCTCCAGATACTCCGCCGCACCGATGGCTTTGCCTTTCTCATAGCCGAGGGCGATGACCAACTCGATCGGATTGTCCGGCGCGGCCGTCCAGCCGGCGAACTCGCTGTTCACCGGAGCGATGCGCCGAATGGCCGTCGACCAGTTCACCGGCGGCTTCACGAACCGCGCGAGGCTGTAGGTGATCTGCAGTTCGACGGGACCCTCTTTGGCCAGATCCTTAACCGCAGCAAAGAGCGCGCCGATGTGCTGCCGCGCCAGGCATGACAGGTCGATAAGGATTGATGCGACTCCGTTCGCATCACGCGCCAGAGTGCGGACCATGTCACACGCTGCCGAGCAACTCAGCTGCTCGACCTGTTGACGGCGCAGCGACTTGGGGACCGTGGCTGCAGGAGTATCGCAGACCGCGACGACTCGCGAGCCGCCAACGTCGATTTCGTCCTGCAGTAGATTGAGCATGTGGCCCCGGCGCGAACCAGAGTCCGCGGCAATGACCACTAGGGAAGGTGCCTCGCTCAGGCTAGCTGTAGGCTCTTTGCCCTCGATTCTCTTTTGGCTCAGGTTGCGGACGGCTAGTTCGCCCATAGGTCTCCCTGGATCAATTGCCCGGCTGGATTGGCGGTCGGATTGTCTTGGCTGATCGGTGTTTCCGGCTTGGCCTCCAAGATGGTCGAGAGCGATACCGACTTCGATTTCCGCATTGGCAGTTTGAAAACCGGGGCGAGCAGATAGGTCAGGCGAAACCGCAATCCACGCAGGGTGCGGAACCCTCCGACGTCGGCAGCGATTTGGTAACAGACGATTGCACCATGGTTCACGGCGATTCTTAAAGCGTGTTCCACGTCGTCGCCGACGTGCTCATCAACGACGAACGACATGGGCGGGTCTTCGACGAAGGTCGCCCTGACGAGCCGGTTGTGAAAGTATTCACCAATCTTGGACAGCACGTCGTAGATTGGCGTGGATGTTTTGATAGAGCCAAATTGCTCGTTGGCGACTGACTGCAACATTTCAGCGTAGCGCTGGCAGTTCCATTGCACCCCTGCAGTCTGCTGCGGCGTTGGCACCGGGAATTGGACTTGATCATTGTTTGACATGATCCGCGTGATGAGACCGATCAGCCAGCGCGGATTACCCTCGCTGATCGCCGCGATGGATTCCCAGCCGGAGTAGGCCGTGTTGAATGGCTTTACGCCCCGCTTCTTCCCAACACTCTTGCCCTTGTAGGCATTGCGAAACGCCACCAGTGGCGCGATCTTTCGCAGGGTATTGCCGTGGAGATCGCTGGGCTGCATTCCCAACTCGCGCGACACGTCGATCTGCTTTCGGCGCAGGAACTCCCGAAAGGTCGAATCTTTCTCGGCCAGCGATTGGAACTGCTCAGTCACCTGTTTCTTATTGCGGCCTGATAGGGTAAACAGATCGTTCTGCGCGGCGTCTTCGCTATCGTCGACCACTGCATAGGCCGAAGTGCCGAATATATCGCTTGGCATTTTGCCGGCGAGCACAGGGTAGATGTTGCTGCGCGACAGAAACACCTGCTGGCAGAACTCGATGGCCTCGGTCTTGTCCGCATACCAGAGCTGGACTTGTTGCACGTCATTGTTCTGGCTGGGTGGGGCACTGCCTTGTTGGTCGTAGAGTAGGTCTGGGCCACAAGGAGCTAGTGCCACCTTCAAGAGGAGCTTCTGCGCGCCACTCGCGCGCATCGCGGCCAGCACGGTCTTCTGCAGGTGCATAGGCGCCACCTCGAATTCGTCGAGCAGTAGACACCAGCGGTGATCCGGCCTGCGATAGGTCGCATCAAAGGCCTGCAGCGCCTGCGAGGCGGACTCCAGCATATCAATGCCCAGGTATTCCTGAGTTGGGGTACCGGTGAGCTTAAGCTTGGCCCGTAGCCGGGTGTCGCGTTTGATATCGAGCAGCCGTTCCCTAAGGGCATCGACAAGGCTGGCCGGGGATAGCGATACCGGCTGGACTTTCCAAAGCCTCGCAATCGTCGCTATGACCCGTTCCAGGTCAGCCTGTGTCGGCTTGTCCGTTGCAGTTTCGGCGCCCGGTTCAAGGCGAAGCACGGGGTTAAGTGCCACATGCCGGTCTATGCCGATCGCCACGGAGAGCAGCACGTGTGTGACAAAAGCAGCCTCAGAGAACAAGATGCCGACGGTCTCGTCTTGGCCAGCCTCGATCAGCGATTCGAGCATCGTGCCCCAGGCGATATCCGAGGGAACGTAGACTCCGGTGTAGCCAACCGTCTGTTTGTATTGCTCGGCGGCGGAGCCGGTCCACGCTTCCTGGCCCTCCACGCTGAGCATCTTGAACAGCGTCGTCTTACCGCCACCTCGCGGGCCTACCAGCACCGAATTCCAAGCGCCGGCCAACTGAGTGAACTTCGTGGATGGCACAAACGTCCTTGCCACCTCGGCGTAGGACATCGCCTTGGCGTTGAACGGTTCGAGGAAGGTTTGGCGACTCATGACGCTGCCTTTTCAAGCCTCGTCCACTGGCCGCCCTTGCTGTCGACGTGGATATGCAAGCTGTGCCTCGCGCGCAGGCGCTGACGGACTTGGTTGCGGGCCTCAGGAGGCAGTAGATCGGCGTCAGGTACCCTGCGAATTACTTCGCTCCAATCCATGGGCAGTGGCGACAGCGCCGCGATGTCAGTGATTACGCGACCTGCATCTCGTGCGCCGAAGGTCGCGCCGTCGTAAATGCCGTCGCCGTCCGGTCTGGCAGGCTCCCACCCACGCCCGGTGAACCAGTCCCAAGTTTGGAACCGGCCCGTCAATCCCCGAGACTCCAAGCGGACTTTCAGCAGATAGAACTGGTTCCTCACGGTGCCCTTGACTTCTTCAATGTGGATGGCCAAGCTGGCGGCGCCGAAAACGACGGGCTGAAGGCCGCTGCCCGACGCTTGCCCCAGTCGAGCCTCATGCTTGTGACCATGCACGACCAGCCAGTCGCCCTGGTCGGCCAACAGCTTCAGCAGTTCTTGTCCATTGTCGATGAAATCGTGGGCGCCGGCGCCATCCTGGGTATGCGACTCCGGGGGGTGATGCATGATGGCCACGCTGATCCTCTTGGGATCGCACTGCGTCAACGCGACCTTGAGTTCGTCGACGGCCGAGGGCGGGAAGGTGCCCCGCTCATGCTCGAATTCGTCGTGACCGTGCTCGCTGCAACTGTTCACGATCAGTATCTGGTACCTGGCTGCCGTCACTAGCAACAGGCTGGCGCCAAAATAGCGGACGCGGTGATCCCGCCCCCGCTGGTGATCTGTGTCGCCGCGGGTCACCGATGGATAGGGCGGGTGCAGGCACTTGAGCAGTTCGAACGGGCCGTTGCCAGCTTTGAGGTTGCGGATCACCGCCCTCTTAAACGTCTCGGCTTGGCTACGAGACGTCACGTCGTGGTTGCCTGTGGCACTGACAACATGCTCGCACTTCATGAGCTCGCCCAAGTCGACCAGATGCTTCCATCCGGCAGACAGCGTGTTGGCGCTGTTCTGGAAGGCGATGTCGCCCGGGCACAGGATCGCGTCGGCTTCCAGTCCTTGTGCAGCGACCAATTGCTTGAGCCCCGCCCAAGGGTTGGTGGTTGGAAGCTCGCTGGCCAGCTCACCGCTCTTCTTGATCTTGAGATGAGATCCGTGCTCTTCGGTGAAGTGCGGATCACCCAGGATCGCGAAGACGGCCTCAACTGTGCCTATCTCTTGCTCGGTAAAGTTCTCCACGACGACGCGCTCCCTTGAATATTGGTTTGTCGGGATGCTAACCGCGCGGCCAGTCGTAGTTCGACAGCAGAACCTCGGCGGCCGATCTCCGGGCCGACGTGAAGCCTGCGACATTGCGCGCAACAGTGAGATCATGGCGTCGCCACTTCTTGAGACCTTGCAGCACGGTCGTGGCCGGGGAATAGGACAGCAGGATCTTGGCACCACGGCGATCAGCAGACCGCAGTGCGGCAATCAGGCGACGCTCGTCCTTTTCGCGGAAGGCATCGCAGCCGTACTCGCCGCGGTCCCGTTTATCACCCAGGGCATAGGGTGGGTCAAGGTAGACAAAGTCGCCGCTTCCAGCCTCGGACAGAATCTCTTCGAAGTCACTGCAGCGCAACTCAGCCGCCTTCAGTCGCCCAGCGAACGCCTTGAACGCATCAAGGTCGGGCATGAAAAGGTGACCTTTGCCACGCGCCACGTTGAACTGGCCTGCGCGGTTGGTCCGATACACCCCGTTGAAGCAGTAGCGGTTGAGGTAGACGAACTGTGCTGCGCGCTCGAAGGCGTTCAGGCGCGCGCGCGGGATCGCGCGGATCGCATAGTAGTCGTCCGGGGTGTTGCCCAACATGGAGGCTCGTTCCCACACAGCGCGCGGGTAGCGCTGTACGATGCGATAAGTCTCGATCAGCGACTCGTTGAGGTCGCCAAGGATCGCGTTGCCCGCGCCCAGGCGCAAGAACAGCACGGCCGAACCCGCGAAAGGCTCGATGTAGCGCTCAGCGCCGTCGGGTGCAGCCGCGAGCAACACCGGGAGCAGCTTCTTCTTGCTGCCAGCCCAGCGAAGCAGTGGCTCGACCGCACCTTCGGCGCCAGAATTCACCGCAGTGGAATTGACTTGCATAACTTGAGATTATGTGCGCGCAATCTTAGGGATGATGTTCAAAACGACGTCCGCAGCGCAGAGTTGACCGTGTGAGCGTGGCCAAGTGAATTCGATGAGCAATTCCCTCCGAATTCGACGCGAGATTCGGTGCGAGCAAGGGCGTTATCGCCCGCGTTTCGGGTCGTGGGCCAGAATCCCGGCGCATTCACCGCTTGGCACCTGGCTGAAGTCGATGGCGCATCATCCACAGATTGCTCAAGGCAAACAGCGTATGCAGTTGCTGCGTGTTCTTCATCAAGCCCCGGTAGCGCACCTTGAGATAGCCGAACTGGCGCTTGATGACGCGAAACGGGTGCTCCACCTTGGCGCGGATGCGAGCTTTGACCCGTTCGAGTTCATCCTGCAGCTTGCCCACTGGCGCCTCCTTGTCCAACGCGCGGCGCTTGCCCGGGCGCATCGCAACATGCCAGTTGACCGCGATGTCTTGCGCTTCACCGCGCCTTTCAACGCCTTGGTATCCGGCATCACTGAACACGTCGCTTTCCTCGCCATGCAGCAGCGCATGAGCTTGCGTGACATCGTTGACGTTGGCGGCCGTGCCCACGACGGTGTGTACCAGTCCCGATTCGGCGTCCGCGCCAATGTGTGCCTTCATGCCGAAATGCCATTGGTTGCCCTTCTTTGCCTGGTGCATTTCAGGGTCACGCTCGCCATCCTTGTTCTTGGTCGAACTCGGCGCGGCAATCAGAGTGGCATCGACCACTGTGCCTTCCTTGAGGAGGAAGCCGCGGGCCTTGAGTTGCTCGTTGACCGTCTTGAGAAACTGCTCGGCAAGCTGGTGTCGCTCAAGCAGATGCCGAAAGCGCAGAACGCTGACGCGGTCAGGCAGGCGGCTCATGCCACCCAAGCCAGCGAATTCGCGGTACAGCGGCGTGTCATACAAGGCTTCTTCCATCGCCACGTCGCTCAGTCCAAACCATTGCTGCATCAGATGGATTCGCAGCATCGCCGCGAGAGGGAACGGCCGGCGGCCCGTTGCCTTGGTCGGGGCGTGCGGAGCAATCAATGCCAGAAACGCTTCCCACGGCACCGCGCGTTCCATCTCGTCCAGAAACACGCGCTTGCGCGTGCGGCGATTGCTCAGGTCCAGGCCAAGGTCGGTTTGTTTCATGCGCCTATTGTCGCTGGAAACATTGTTCATGCGCACCAGCATACGCATGAGTTTTGAACACCATCCTTAGGTTATGCAAGCGTCATTTGCCGTTTCCTGCGCCCACGCCGCGGAAGTATGGACGCGCTGGTACCGGTCTCGAGCGTGGAGCAGCTTGACCAATAGACGATTGTTGAATGATTGCTGGTCGTCGTTGCTGCCGTTCGGGCTGCGGCTGCGAGTGACTCATGGCAGTCTGAAGCGGGCATTGATAGCTGAGCCTCCAGCGAGCCCGACAACACCCCGGCACGACCACGCGTTCGGACAGCCAATCTTTTGCTTCGATTCGGCCGGGAGCGACGTACTGAGCGAACAGTGGCGTCGGAACCCTAGTTGGTGGCCGACATATCGAAGTCGTAGAAATGAGCGAACAGGCGTTGCCACAGCGACACCTTCTTCACGTGGCTCTCGTGCCCTTGAGCATACGCCATTTCGTTTTGGCATATGCGGACTAGCGCGCCCAGGGCGCGAGGCTCGCCGATCTCGGTCTTGACCAGTTCGGCCTGAAAAGCGTTGGCTTGAGCGTCATCGAACACGCCCTTTGCCACGATTCGCGCTTCCAGGTCTGCGAATGCTTTCGAGAGATCCGCGTGTGTCCGAGCCTTCTTTGAATAACCGAAGACTAGGCTCGCCGTCGACGTTACCGTGATTGCAGCGGCGACGATCATCAATTGTTCTGGCGTTATGAGACGCGTGATCGCTACAGTGCCGCCGAGAATGGACACGGCCTTGGTGAGGGAGTCGCACATGTCAAAAAACCGCTCGCGCTTCTGATGATAGATGCGCGAAATCCAGCACCGACAAAGGAACTCGTGACGACGCGCCCAAACGCCTTCGTCCCACTCTTCCATTTTTACCCCTTCTTCCGAGGGATAGGCGGCGGCGGGGTAAGTTGGTCTCGTGGCATCACGCGCGCACGCTCCTCTTTGATGGGCTGGCGCCTGGGTGCTTGATCTTGTGAAAAGCCATCCCGCGACGGAATGCGTGTCTGGCCAGGCTGTGGCGTAGGTACCCTCTTCTTATCCGTCATAACTCCTCCTTTTGACGCGAGAGTATGCCACGTGTAAGACACGCCAGAACGACGCCGGCATTTCCTCGGCATTTTCGATGTTTTTTTGCCAAGAAATGGCACTGTGGGATGGGTTCGAACATGTACCCATCGCGACCAACGCCGAGCGCGCCGGGGCATCCATGCGCAACCAGTCCCTGACGCTTGCCGGCAAGCGGCATCATGAATCAGCGGCGCGTTTTTGTCCGGTGACCGAAGCTGGCATAGAGGCTGTCATCCGATGGCTTTAATTCAAGGGCTGCTCTTGGCCGGGAAGGGACCTCCGCTCCAAGCTAGGCGCTCGTCTCTTCCCGACCATTTACAGGTAGATGGCATTGAGCGTAGTGGAGACCGCGCCAAAACGGGGGCAAACGACCTTGCCGTTTTTGAGAGGACAATGAGCCACCTAGAATGGGCCAATGGCATCCGATCCTCGGCCGGCTATCGCCGTCCTTCAACTTCGAATTGCTCTGCGCGGCTTGAGCCCGCCGGTCTGGCGGCGTTTGCTCATTCCTGAGCACGTCACGCTGGCTCGGCTGCATGAGGTCATCCAGGCGGCCATGGGCTGGACAGACGATCACCTGCACCAGTTCATCATTCGTGGCCGGCGATATGGCGAAAGCCGCGAAGGCGCTCTGCAATTTTCCACGGCGGCAACCGCGCTAACGCTGAGCGCATTTGCCCTGCGCGAGCACGAGGCCTTCTTCTACGTGTACGACTTCAATGCATGGTGGCGGCACGATATCCGCGTCGAGCGGCGCGTGCTGAGGCAGGAAAGCGTGCTCTTGCCACGTTGCGTGGCAGGATGCGGGGCTTGTCCGCCGGAGGATATCGGCGGGGTGGAAAGATACCTGGAGGTTAGAGAAAGTTGGGGCGAATGGGAGTTCATGGAGTGGATCGAATCCTTACGCGAGCGTTCGATCGAGCTGGACGAGCTACGTGATGAGGTCGACCAGTGGCTGACTTGGTTGGACCGCCGTTTCGACCGCCAAATTGTCAATGATCGGCTGCGACAGCTGCAGGCGTAGACTGGTCGCCGCAAGATGTTCACGGGAGGAGAGCGGCCATGCGGATCACTTTGCAAGTCGTTTTGCAGGACGAAGGGGAGACGTCCGCCACCGTCACTGAGATCGCCAAGATCGAGCGAACAACCTTTGATGCCGGATCACTGGGCTTGCATCTGGCGGAAGCGAAAGCGCTGCTGAGCAGGCTGCAGCGCACGATGGTTGCGGCACAGGTTGCCGAGGCGGTTGCACGGACCAGCGTTTGTCCCACGTGCGGTACACCGTTGGCCTGCAAGGGGCACCATCGGCTGGTTTTCCGTTCGCCGCTTGGACGACTGTCGATTGATAGTCCCAGGGGCTCAATGACCAGTTCCGATCGCACGTTGAGCGATGGTATCCCTCCGTCGGCGGAGGAGAACGCCACCGCCTTGCCGCTTAGTCAGCCCCCGGTTTGGCGCGGTCTCCGTCAAAGACGGCACACCGCAGCCGATCTTTCCGAGGGGGGCGCTCCCTCGCGCCTTATGTCACGGTCCCCTTGTCGTCCCACGTCAGCGTGGACTATGAAAGTCGCCGAGCATAAAGGGACGGCTGTTGATGCGTTCGCGAAATGAATCCGAAAAGATTGTGTCTGGGATCCGCAGTTGTCGCAGTTTGTTCAGCTTTCTCCGGATGCGCCGGAAAACAGTCCCGCCTCTAGACAATCTATGCTGGCAGGCACGCTGGGGTGCGGGGCCGATGTCGAATCGAACAGCCTGACCGTTTGCTGCCCCAGCACAATCCTTAATGAGATTGCATCTTTCGCCAGCCTTTCCCGCAGGTACCTAAGGGCGCTATTAGTGCCAGGCAAAGTTGGAAGGGATTCCGAAAGCGGTGCAAACAAGCTGTCCCAATGGACAGGAATAACCAGCCTTGGCCGAATGCAGAGAACAGTGTTTGCATAGTATTTTTCGTGAAAATCCACGCTGCGCAGACCCACGCCGCCGATGGGTAGAAACAGGACATCGGCTCGAATTCCTCGTAATGCACCTCTCTTGTAGTTGGGAGATCCCTTTACCAGGACCGCCTGGTCGCCATGTCTTATGAGCAGATCAAACGATCCGCCTTCGCTAAAAGTCCTGAAACGCGCCGGCTGCCTAAGCGGTTCATCGATGGTCTTACCAAGGTCATCATTCAGGAAGGGTATTGGTGGGGAGTGTGTTGATGGTATGGCGCGGACATGAAACTGCCCAATCTGCTCTCCTATAACCAGATCATATTCAGCTAGCTGTTTCTCAGGCACTTCGCCGCCACGCCCAATGTTCAGGGTGCTTTTCGAGCCAAAAAGGATTGCGCCTTTGCTACGGGCAATGTATGCCACGTCTAGTGCATGGTCGTAGTGGGAATGCGTGACCAGGACCGCGGCGATCCTATGCGCTTCGATACTCGCTAGAATTCTGTCCACGAGTCCAGTGTCTGTATGAATTCGTCCACCAATTACTTGATGTAACGGCGGGCGGCTTAGGAATCCATCGACTAGGATTTTCGTGTGACCGTCGTCGAACAGGAGCGTCGTTGTGCCCAGAAAAGTGACATTTACTGCACCGGCCTCTGGTTTTCTATCAGCAGCTTGCAGAAATTCGTTTGGGTACGCAGCAGTGGGGTACACGCGTGCTGGCAGGAGAGCGCACAGAAAATCGTCAGGATTCGCAGTAGTGTTTTCATTGGGGCGCGCGCTGCCGAGTTCGCGGATATGCCGACCGTCTCAGGTGCTATGGCAGATAGAGTTGGGGGCGCGGTCGCAACAGGAGGGGGAATTCCTCTGTTGAACCAACCGGGTAAGGGGCATGCACAATGGTTGTGGAAGGCAGAGTTGAGGTTTCATGACCGTGAAACGACCCGGTGCGCTCAGCGATGCAGCCCCTAGATCAAGTAGCCATTTGCTTTTTGACCGCGTCCAGGCTGATGGTTTCAACCCAGAGCAGTCACCGGAATGACTTCGGCTTTCAGCGGGTGGCGTCCATCTGCGTGTAGTAGTAGGTATCGGAGACCTTGCCCTCCAGATTCAGGAGCCGCTTGCCGAACGCGATCAGGCCAGAATTGTTCTCGTCGTAGTCAGACTTTGCGCCCGCGGCAAATACACAACTGAAATACTGCCGGGACAATTTGTCGGTTGTGTTGGAGATTACCTCCTGGGTCTGCTGGATGAGTTGCGAAAAAACTTTCTCGCTCTGCTGTGGCCCGTGTGCCTCATCGAAGATGAAGGATTTCTGGATACATTGCCTTAGGCTCGGAGCGTCGGCAAAGGCTCCACATTTGGCTTTAATGAGAGGCACGTCATTGCGTAGGCGCTCCCCAAAATTTGGGGATTCCTCGGCCGACAAGGCGATAACGTCGCGGGCCTTCTCCATCGCATTGCGTTTGTCTGAGTAAAGGAGCCAATCAAAGGCAATGGTGTCGGCGTTGTTGGCCTTGCAAGTTGGAGTGCCATACGTGCAAGGGAGCGTTGGATTAAGTTGCTTGAGATCATTCATGGTCGCGAATTGTAGAGGAGTCATCCCATCGTTATTGAACGCTTTTACAATGTCGGAATGATTTTTTGCAATCGAATCATATTTGGGAAACCACCGTGTGCATGCCTTATGCCACGAGTCCCAAAAGTTATCGAAATTTTTAATGCCATCGTCTTGCGCGGTGACGTTTAGGCCGGCTGAAACGCGGATTACCGTCCGGTCGTCTGAAATGGCGAGGTTGACAGTTCTGAATGCTATGGGCCAATCAGCAAGAGAGTTGATGTTCAACTCCAGTAACTCCCGATCACCGATGGAGTGACGAGCCCAAGAGCCGGTGTGTGTGTGCGCGGAGATATAAATCAATGGCTGATTCAAACGTGAGAGCGCCGCCGAAACCTCTTTCCTCGCTTCGGGGAGGAGCTTGGCGAAGGGGTGATGGCCTGCGAGGATGAAGATGTCATCTTTTCCACCCTTTAGCAACTCGTTCAATGCCGAAATCTGTTCGTCAAGCAAATTGCCGTTGTTTCCCGGATTCGGGCTCAGAAGTAGCCGCCGAGCTGCCTGAAGTGTCCCTGGACGAAAGTTCATATCCTCCGGTGCTTCAAAGGTAGAGTCGGCTCCCCACTGCGTCGTGTCCAAAAGAATTAGGTACGTAGTTAGCTTCGTGTCTGGTGCTGAGGGGAGGCGAATCTTCTGAATGAGAAACGACTCGGAAAAATCCCCGCATCTCGGCTTGCAATTGGCATCGCGTTTTGTGATCCTGCCTCGCGCGGCAACAAGAAATGCATCTTGCTTATCGTTAGTGTAATTAATAATACCTATGTCTTTCTTTTTTATTTTAAGATCTAAATATCCGATCAAAAATTCATCGCTTGACATTAGATGGCTGAAATCATTAATCGCAGAGCGATCTTCTGTTTCTGAGAATTCTCGGCACCCATAATCCCAAGCGCTCGCGCCGTAAAGGCCTCTCTGCTCGTTATCTCTTATGTTGAATATACCGTTCAGAATCCCATCGTGGTTTCCGGGGGCCAGGGCCCAAGGTTGGTTCAAGGATTTGAGAATCGCGTTGTATCTCTTCCATTCGCTGTGGCAACTAATGTCCAATACGTCGCCGAGATGGATAAGGGGACGAGGGGCGGTCTCCTCTGCCAGTAATGCGAAGTATTGACGCCCAAATAGGGCTTGCTGTGGGGGTCTGAAAGTGACGGGATTGAGCTTATCGACAACCCCATTTGCGGCGCGAGCAGGCAGCCCGCCAATCTCATGCTCTTGGCTGTCGCCAACAAAGGTCACCTGTGTGGTCAGGTCATGAAGCGGCTTGTCGGTGCGCAGGCGATCAATCGTTGTGCACCCGCTAAGCGCAAGGACGACGGACAAAAGGATTGTTCTCATTTTTGCTCTCCCTTATGACCCTGGAGCCCCGGTTAGGGGGAGTGCAGGTTCCTTGTTTATTGTTCTTGCCTGTGCTGCGAAACGGCTCCTACAGTATTGTTCGGGTGTGCTTTGTTAGCAAGGCTGACTTATGGGGGAGGGGACATGCGCTGGTTATCGACAAAGAACTTGGTCGCAATCGCTGGGGTCATGCTTTTTGTCGGTGGTTGTGGAATGCGGCCCCTCTTGGCCCCAGACGGGAAGGCGCCTGCGTTGGCCCTCCATCCGATTCGTCAAGCGCCCACCAATGATGGACGTGCTCGGTTCCGGGAGATCGTCTGCGCGGTCCAAGCAGACCATGGCGATGCATTTCCCAACAACCGCGACTGTGCCGACATCCTTCACCGGCTGCTCGACGAGCCAAAGGGACAGGGCCGAACCGTACCTTTGGGAAAGATCGCAGGCCTGCCTTCAACGACCGTGCTTTTTGTCCCCGGGATATTCGGCGAGTGCGTCGAAGACTTAGTAACACCGTTCTCCGACTCGTATGAACACCTCCAATCCCTGGGGCTACAGACTGCGTTCATTCATCTAAGTGGCCGTTCAAGCAGTGCTTTTAACGCTGCGCTCATAAAGGATGCGCTCCAACATGAGGCTACCCAAAAGGTGATTCTAGTCGCCTATTCCAAAGGGGCCTCCGACGTCATTGAGATGCTAGGACTCTACCCGGAGATGGCCAACAAGATTGCAGCTGTCGTTTCTATCTCAGGAGTGATCGGCGGCACGCCAATAGCCGATGGCTATGCGCGCGCGTATGCCACACTGCTCGAGAAGATGCCATACTCCAAATGCGAGCCGGGAGATGGCGGCGGTGTTGTAAGCCTGACACGTGCCTATAGGAGCAGTTGGCTTGCGGAACACAATTTACCGGCTTCGGTCCGATTTTATTCAGTGGCGGCATACGCGCAACGCGCGGAGATATCAGCCCCGCTCGTCGGGTTCTACGACCAGCTCGCGTATGTCGATCCTCGTAGCGACGGCCAGGTCATTTACTACGATGCTGTCTTTCCCGGCGGAACCTTGCTTGGATACGCGCGCGCAGATCATTGGGCGGTTGCGTTACCTTTCTCTTCGGCGAAGTCGCCCTGGCCGGAACTGGTAGACCACAATCGCTTCCCACGAGTCGTATTGATTGAGAGCATCCTTCGATATATCGCAGAGGATTCCGCCATGCCGAACCGGGCGCAATCCTCCGAGCGCTAGGGAATCGCTGATCAATGAGGTTTGCGCTTGATGTTGCACAAGCCAAGGATTTCGGTTTTCGCAACGCGGGAGAGATGGGCCGATTCAAGCCATTTTTCTCTCGTTTGGCACCATTTCTGGCGCGCTTTGCGCGCTCAGGACGGATTGCTCCCCTGTGAGGCCAACAACAGCTTCCTGCCGAGCACCAGATTCGCCAGACCAAACAGGCTGAACAACTGTGCCGTGTTCTTGACCAGGCCCTTGTAGCGAACCTTGCGATGACCAAACAGATTCTTGATGACGTGGAACGGATGCTCGACCCGCGCCCGAATCTGGGCCTTGGCCCGCTCGACAGCGATCAGCAAGTCCTTGACCGCACCGTCACGCATTGCCTTAATCTTGCCGCGCTTGACGGCCACGTGCCACTTCACGGACTTGCCTTGCATCTCCTTGCGCTTGTCCACGCCCGTGTAGCCCGCGTCGCCAAACGCGTGCTCTTCGTAGCCATGCAGCAAGGCATGCGCCTGCGACACATCCGACTCGTTGGCCGCCGTGCCCACCACGCTGTGCACCAGCCCCGAAGTCGCATCCACGCCGAGATGCGCCTTCATGCCAAAGTGCCATTCATTACCCTTCTTGGTCTGGTGCATCTCCGGGTCGCGGCTCTTCTCCTTGTTCTTGGTCGATGGTGGCGCCTCGATGATGGTGGCATCCACAATCGTGCCTTCCTTCATCATCAGCCCCCGCTCGCACAGCATGATGCCGATCTCGTCAAACAGCTTTCGCGTCAGTTCATGCTCGACGAGCAGGCGGCGAAACTTCAGCAGCGTGGTCGCGTCTGGCACCGCTTCGACCGCCAAGTCGATCCCGGCAAATGCCCGCATCGCCATGCTGTCGTACAGCGCGTCTTCCAGCGCCTCGTCCGACAGCCCGTACCACTGCTGGAGGAAGTAGATGCGCAGCATCCGCTCCAGACCGATCGGCGGCCGTCCACGTTTTCCCTTGGGGTAGTACGGCTCGACCGCCTCAATCAGGCGCGACCACGGCACCAAACTCTCCATCTCCGTCAGGAAGCGCTCGCGTCGCGTCACCCGCTTCTTGCCGTGGCTCTCGGCTTCCGCAAAACTGATCTGTCGCTTCATCTCCGACTCATATCGTGGGCATGCACATGACAACGCTTGCACGCCAGTCAACGATGACTGCCGCGCTGATTAAATCAGTCTTTCCCTAGAGCTATTGCAGGAATACGCAATGTCGCCGCCTGCGGGATAATCGAGGTGCAGATGCCCGCTGCAACCGCGCTGCTGGCTAGGGAACGATGGGCCTGCTGGCCGCCGCGACGCCCCGCTGCCGCGACGCCTCGAAGGCATCGAGCAGCGCACGGGTGCTGGGCGTTTGCTGAATCATGTCGTTGGTGCGCAGGATTCGCCAGGCCAGGTTGGGATGCTCGTAGGAGGCATCGAAGTAGACGGACGGCTTGCCGGTGGCGGCCGAGCCAAATTCGTTCAGCGTCCGGTATGCCTGCATGTTCCAGCTCAGCTTCGAGAGTTCGTTGGCAATCCAGGTCGCGGTGAGCGAAGTGTCGGAGGGCGGCTTCGCGGCGAGTGCCTGCCTGACCGCGTTCGCCGCGAACTCGTCGGCGCGTTCCTCGTCTCTCTTGGCGATGGTTCTGTCGACGTTCAGCATCGACAGGCCGCCGTTGACGAACGATACTCCCGATGTTCCGTTCTTCAGATGCCCCGCTTCGTGCAGCAGCATGTACACGAGAAGATTGCCGCGATCGATCGACAGTTGCCCCGACCCGCCGGTCTGCGCGGCGACCCAGCGCCGCAGCGCCACGGGGTTGACGAAGATGCAGCCGCAGTCGTCGGGCACCGCGGCGGGCGTCGTCAAGGCATTCGGCTTCGCGGCGACGAGGTAGACGGGCGTCGCGTCCTTCCAGCCGGACACCTCTTTCCACGACGGCCTGAGTCGAATGCCCAGGTCGGCGAGCAGCAGATTGGCATCATCGATGCTCTTCGCGACGATGCCCGCGTCGGTCGCCGTATGAGCGAAGCCGCGGTCCGTAACGGCATCCGCCGCCAAAGCCGTCAGGGAAAACAGCGTCAGCGCGAGTCCAGGCACGGCGCGCTTCGCAGCCCGGGAAGTCCGCGACGACAAGGTCGATTTGAGCGTATCCATCTCCTATACTCCGAGTCAAATTCGAACAAGGCGCCGCCGGGGACAACGATGACGCGTGTCAAAAGCATAGTTCTGTGTCTGGCGCTCGCAATGGGTTCGATTCACGTCGCGTCGGCCGGCGACGCCGCGGCGTCCGCACCGCCCGTACCACCGGCGCCGCCGCAGACCGTGCCCGACATGGCGGATCCGAAAACCGTCGTGCTCTGCGTCAACTGCCCCGCGCCGTTCGATACGCAAACCCACAAAAAGCTGCTCGCCGATCTGGCCGCCAATCCGTATGTCGCGGAACTCAGACGCGCGCTGTACGTGCAGGACTCGCTGCACCAGTTCGAGTCGAAAGTGCACTTCGACAACTGCGATTTCGACGACGCGATCGACTATCTGAACGAGCGTCTCGACGAGGCCGGCAAGCACGTCGCGGCGGCGGAGCAGGCGAAGGCCGCGCAAGACGCCGCGAGCGAGGCGACGGAAGTGCGTGCCGCCTTCTATGTGATCGGTCAGGCGCTCCACACGGTGCAGGATTTTTATGCCCACAGCAACTACGTCGAGCTGAAGGCGCCGAAGGCCGCGGACATCACCGACATTCCGCTCGTGGAACTCTGGAGTCCGGGTGCGCGCGACACGATCCACGCATTGCAGAAAGAAGGGCTAGTCTCCGGTTTCGTGTTCTGGGGCTTTCCGCAAAAATGCGCGGCGGGCGCCCTCTCGCACCACGATCTCGCCAAGGACAGCACCACGACGCCCAGCGGTCAGCGCAAGCTCCCGAACCTTCAGAACGCTAGCCAGTATGAGGTCGCTGTCTTTCTCGCGCGTGAGACCTCGCTTCGGCTGATGTCCCGCGTTTTCAAGCGCTGGCCGCTGCTAGTGCTGGCGAACGGTCATGCCGTGGCGATCGACGTGCTGGTCGACCGGCGCGGGATCTGACATGAGAGCGCTAGCCGCAGCAGGGATGAGTCTCGCGTGCGCCTCGGCGTGGTGTGTTCAGCCGGTGATCCCGGCCTGCCGTCTCGACAGCCGCGACGCGTCGCTCGTCAAGGAAACGCTCGAGCGGTCAGCGCAAGCGTACAAGGCAGCGGGCAAGCCGCTGCCTTTCGATACGGTGGCCGTTAATCCGCCGCAGACAGCGGACAGGCCGAACGTACTGACCGTCTATATCGTCAGGGACGCGGCGGCGGCCGCCGCCAAAAAAAACACGTGCACCACGGCACGTCCCGCCAATGGAGACGTGCTCGACGATCTGAGCGTGACCGGGGGATGCGAGACGGAGATGTTCGGCGCGCCCGTGCTGCGCTGCTCGTCCAGCGCGTTGCATCTTTTCGGCGATGCGGGCAACAAGCCCGGCCGCCAGAATCCGGCCTTGCTGTACGTGCTGTCACATGAGCTGGGACATGTGTACCAGGGCGCGCGCGGCGACTACTCGGAACGTGTGGCGAGCTTCGGGCGAGCGAAGACGCCGGGCGCGCGGCTGTCGCAGCTTCGCGAAACCTGCAAGCCGGAGTCGTTCCAGGTGGAGAAGGAGGCGGACGATCTCGCGCTGGCCGTGATGGCGAGCCTGCTGCCGCAGGCGCCGTACCGTGAGCCGCTCTTCTCCGCGCAGGGCTCGCTGTACTGGAACATCGATCAGCTCGCGCTCGCGTCCGACGCATGGCGGCGCGGCGAGCTCGAGCGGGAGTTGGTCAACATGCCGAAGGTGCATCCGTCGTTCACGCCGACGGAGTTTCCGACGCCGCCGGGAATCATCCGTGCCAACGCGCAACGTTTTGTGTGTGATGCGCTCGGCAAGCGCGGTGAATTGGTTCGCTTCCCGGGACGTCAAGCCGCGCATCCGCCGCCGGAAGAGCGGCTGCAACGCGCGGCGGAAGCGCTCAGGCCGGTGGCGCAACGCTTGCCGGCGAGCGGCGGGCAAGCAGAGTTCGAGCCGGTTGCGCGGCTTCAGCAGGATCTCAGTCCAATCCTTACGCACATCTATCGCGAGACCGGTGTGTACACGAGCGAGCTGCACAAGGACATATGCACAATCGTGAATTCGGACTCGCCCGAGGTCGGTTGCCACTAAAAGTATAGGCCTGTCGTCGTAGAAAAATTCGGTCTGTGGAGTTCGCGGTAGTAGTGTTAATCATCCCGGGCGTAATGACCTTGCATCGTGGTCGTCAACGAAAGCTCCAGCGTGCAGCCTCATAGGATGGGGCCGTCGTCGGATCGCAGGGTCAAACCGGCCGTTCAAATAGTCGTTTAGAGAAGCGAATGAACGGCCGCATTTGGTCTCGGCCGGCTGCCCATCGCCAAGCCACGGCTGTCTCTGACTGACTCATAGGGGGCATGGCCCTGCCGACAGGAATCATACTTCCTGTAATTTCATGCACTTATCGTCACAAGGCGTAAATCTGGCGTAACAACATTTTTTCGTTCAACGCCACACTACGACGTCCGAGAGTCGCAGAACGACCCTTAGCGCGCCGCTTTGAGCCGTTCTAGCTGCCGGAGTGAAGTGCTTTCCGTGATCTGAGGCGGGATTCGGGCATGAATGTCACAAACGATTTGAAAGCAGGATCGAAGGCTATTCCATAGCGGGGCTGACCAAGAATCCATAGACTGTAAATACGTCCTGATTCTTGGCCGCTAGGAACCGTCATTCGTGCCCCTCCTTTCGGCAACCCGGAGCGGCCGATTCAGGACTGGTTCGACGAGCCACTCCAGGTTTTCCCAAACTACTTTGACGACTGGCCGGACAATGACGGAATGAGATCCCGCGATGATGGAATCTTCCGATTCAGATCGATTTTCATGGCAAAGGCCTGATCTGATGACATACGGGGAGGCGCGACGTCCAATAGCGTGATCTCCGTCGCGGTTTTCAACAAACCTGTGTGCTCACTGTATAGCGAGGATAACAGAGTCGTATGCTCCCGAAAGCCGATGACCACCGGATCCTTGAACCTTCTGTTCATTGAAACCCCACTCATGTTGCCACTCACGAAGACGACCTGACCGCCTGCGAAAGTCAGTTTCTTGTCTCCATTCATGTTCGAGTAGAGTTGATTCATCTGCTGCAGAAATACGGTTGCTTGCGAGATAGTGGGCTTCTGCTGAGCGGGGGCATCCGGCTTGGCGTTCGCCTGCGGTGTCTTGCCGTCGCCTCCGCCCTTGTCACCGCCGTCGGCGGCCGGCTTGTTGTCAGCTGTGAAATATTGGCTCAAGGCATCCCACACAGCCTTTCGCTTGTCCGCCTCGGGGATATAGAGACCAGCCCCTGCATTGGCGCCGGCAGTCTTCTCGAATGACATGCTGACATCGATAGCCCGCGTCGCATAGATCTCCCGAACCACCGACACGGCCGGCACACCCACGTTGCAGAACTTCGCTGCCGCTGCGGCGTTCGGCACCACCAGTTTCAGGGCTTTCAACGTTTCCGGATTCTTCAGGTAGCCGTCCAGGGCCGTTGCGACCCGGAACGCGGGAAGGCCATAGGACTCGCCCTGCGGAATCGAGATCTGGACGTTCTCAACGGCCGATGCCGCAACGCCAACGTTGGCCAGGATCGTCGGGAAGGGGATGATGGCACTGGCTTCCGCCTTGGTCGCCGAAACCGAGAAGAACTCGGGGAACGAGACCGGCATCATGGTGGTCAACGGTCGCGCGGCAAAGATCTGGGTTGCCGCGCCGTCGGCAGGCTTGGCGGTCCCGGCTGTGCGTGGCTCGGCGGCGGATGTCTTTACCATCGCCGGCCTGGTTTCCGGCTTTCCGGCAGCCTGCTTTGCCGTGGGCTGCGCTGCCGGTTTGGGATCGGCGGCAGCGCCGCCTCCGCCATCCGCGACCTGAATGTCTGCCAGCGCATCCGGATCGACCGGAATGGAAGGAAGCCGCACGCGCGCCCAATAGTTCGCGGACAACAGACCCGGATCCTGGGCGCTCTTGTCCGTCATACCCGGCAGAGTGTCTATCCACACCGGATGCGGCGCCATCATCCGCTCATCCTTGTTGTGCGCATCGGCGCGCTCCTCCACCGACGTCAGGCAGGTCAGATAGACATCGCCAACCTGAATGTCTGCCCTCGGTGGAAAGACAGGCACCATGTCGTACTGCCTGAGCTTGGACGTCCAGGTTTCCCTTAGGTATCCCTCTTGTGACGCCGGCGCAGTACAAGCGCTCAACCCGACCGCTGAAACCAGCAGCACAGACATCGGCACAATTCTTTGCAGCCTCATTCCAGACCCTCCTCCCGATATGGCCTCGCATGACAGCAAGGCCCATGACTTACCTGATCTTGAAAATATGCAATTCAGGCTTCTTATATTTTTAATGCGCTGACGGCTGGGCGGTGCTGGCTTGCCGTGCCATGCTTGTTCGCAGGTACCGAAGAAAGCCCGCGAAAATCAGATGCGGGCAGGGATCATCGGGTCAATTCACGATGAGGCCATTCTGTTTCGAGTAAAGACGCGATGCCATCCCCCCACGGTAGGGGTTCGGGTCGATCGGATTTAGCCGCGCGAAAAGGCGGAGCGAGCACCAACACGGTGGAAAGCCCGGACACCTCTGTCAAATCCCCGCCACCAGCGGCGACCTTTGTCCAGCAGAACTTCTAATTCGAACGTCTCTGATAGAGGGGGGTTCTCAACGATCTACTCGTCGATGTCGAATGGCCGCTCCTGGCGGAAACTGCCATATCCGCTGCCAAGCGAACGGCGGAGAATCGGCCGATCCAGCCCTTCAATACAGCGCAACCAGATGTCGCAGAAGGGTCGCGCCCGGTCGGGCAGCGATAGCCGCGCACGGCTTTAGCTTCGGTCCATTGATCTATGTCATGGCAGTCTCTGGATCGAGGAATATTGTATTAAGTAAGGCTCTTCGATTCGATATGGCGTCGAAGGCGACGTGAGCATAACCCGTTTCCAAGGAGCGCGCCGTGACCACCCCACTTGCAGTATGGCACGAAGATCACATTCATTTCGCTCGACTGCTAGACCTTTTGGAAGAGCAGGTAATTCTTTTCGATCGGGGAGAGCGGCCAAATTACAATTTGATGAGCATCATCATCTATTACATGCGAAGTTTCGGCGATCGCGTTCACCATCCCCGTGAGGATGTTACATACGCACGGCTCGTTGAGCGAGATCCCGGCATGCAAATTGTTGTTAGCCGGCTCCAGCAGGAACATCGTGTGATTGCCACGGTGGGCGAAACGCTATCAGACCGCCTCAATGAGGCTGAAGGAGATGTGATAAGTTCGCGTGCGGCTCTGGAGGCCGCCGGAGCGATGTACCTTGTGTACTATCGAAATCATCTTTCGACAGAGGAGCGACACGTCATGCCGCGCGCTGCTCAGCTACTAACGCGCGAGGATTGGGCCGCAGTTGACGCTGCCGTTCCGGCGAGCGACGATCCGCTCTTCGGGGAAAACGTCCAGGAGCGTTTCGCGATGCTACGCAAGCAAATCGAAAGTGAGGTGAGCGTTTCCGGCCAGGGCTAGATTCGGCATCCCCCCACCGACCAGATCAATTGCCAACCAGGCGTAGCGGAACACGTCACCAGCTCTGCTGGCTGTCGACCCCGTTTCCTGCATTTGGCGCTCCTGCATGTCCGAGGGGTCAATCCGCGCGGCGTCGTTAGCTAAGTGACGTAGGGAACTACGCTGACCCATCCCCAATTTCGTCCGACTCGAAACTAGAGTCGGCGGTTAATCCCTAAATTCTTGGGGATTTGGTAGCACGGCAGCAGCGATCGCCGTCCTCCCGTCCCCCTGACCGAGTTCGGCTGACTCCGCCATCCTTCCCTGCATCGGTGGACGTCAGTGCCGGCCGATGAACGGCCAATGCCTCTCCGATTGTCGCCGTCGCTTCGCGACCCACAAGAGCCGGTCGCATCTTCAACGAGCGGACACTCAGCGGCGCACCAGACCGTGTGCCCTAAGTCAATACGCCAGCTTGAACAGAAGCACCCGCCGCAAGTTCGACGGCTTCACAGCGGGGGACGATTCAGGGCGACCCAACGTTGAACAGACGGCCTTTGCCACTGAAGGGCAGCGTAGTCAGCAAACCTTCCCGGCACCGTATCACCATTCAGGACGAGCCGGCTCAGCATCAGCGCAAGGTCGGCGTCTGCGATGCACCATTCGCCAAAGAGGTTCGGCGAGTGGTCGGTAAGCAATATCTCGCACGCAGAAAACAGTTTTCCTGCGGCCGTTCGTGCTGTAGCGGATAGTGGCGCGGCGGAAGCGCCGTAGAACACCACCTCAGTGGAGCGCTCTTGCCGGATGGGCAAGAGATCGCTTCGCAGCCACGCTTGGACTTGACGCGCCCGAGCGCGGCTGATCGCATCTTTTGGGTACAGCGAGGTGCTCGGAAAAACCTCGTCGAGGTACTCAGTTATTGCTGAGGACTCGGACAAAGCGAAACTGTCGTGAACCAGCGTAGGTACACGCTGCGTGAGTGAACTCGCTGCATATTCGGGTTCGAGGTTTGCATTGTTGGCCAAGTCGATGGTTACAAGCTCAAACGACAACCCCTTTTCGTGAAGGGCCACGAAGGCCGACATCACATATGGACTTGCGAATTGAGCATCGACGTAGAGACGCAGATTCGTTAGAGGCAAAGTGGGCTCCTGTTTGCTTACGCAAGGAAAACGATTGTCAACGATCCCGGCGTC